>NZ_AP025636.1:0-84394 GCF_022846515.1 Enterococcus innesii | reverse complement strand
TTTTGGCGCCAACAACGTATAAATGTTTTATCAACGAACAGGGACGTTCACAGTCATTATCAAAAGCCACTAAGCAACAAAAAGAGAAAATTCTCAAAGGAGAATTGAAAACAGAAGAAAGAAGGGCATTCAAAAACGTGCCGGTCTTTGACATTAGTCAGACGACGGCCACAGCTGATGATCTGCCGAAAATTTTCCCAAATCGTCCTTATAACTTTGATTTGACGAAGGCCACAAACACGAAACTGTTATACCAATCATTAGAAACCTATGCCTTATCAGAAGGCCTGACGATCATTGATGATCTTACGACTGTTACGCCGGTGTTAGGAACCGCAAAAGGGGCATATGGTCAGGGCATCGATGGCTCAGAAATGCTTTTCATGAATCCTCGGTTTACACAAGCAGAACAAGTGCCAACTATGATCCACGAATTGGCACATGCAAAACTTCACTCAAAAGCGAGTAATTCGACTTATTCTAGCTCAGTCAAAGAATTTCAAGCGGAGCTGGCTGCGTATATCGTTGCCCACCATTACGGTATTGATACAAAAGAAGAATCGATTCCTTATATTGCGGCTTGGACAAAGAATGGTCATACCGTTGAGGATAAATTGGCTCAAATGGAAGAGGTGAAAGTGTTCTCTCGCCAAATGATTGAACAGATCGATACGCAACTGATGATCCATCAAGAATTGGAACAACAAGAACAAGAAAAAGCGCCCACGGTAGAAAAACAAAAGCTGACCGAATCACAAAAGACTTACAGAACGTTCTCGGAACAGATTGCTTTTGCGAAGACGGTATCGATCCTAGATATCGCTTTGAAAAATGGCATCGATTTGATCCAGGACTCGAAAAAACAGTATCGGCTAGCTGACAATCATTCCTTGGTAATCACGGCTGATAAGAACTTGTTCATTGAAAATAATGGGAACTTTGGTGGCGGGCCAATCGATTTCGTTCAAAAAGTTGTTGGTATCGAGGATTTTAAATCCGCTGTACACCATATTACAGATAGCGAATATGAGATTTCCGATGTAGCACCGTCTGAACAACGGGAATTTACCTACAACAAAGAAAACGAACGGGACTTTGTTCGTGCGAAGAAATACTTGATCGATGATCGCTGCATTGATGAAGAAATCGTTTCTGTTCTTCATAATAAGGGTCTTTTGCAACAAGACAAGCGCAACAATGTCTTGTTATTATGGAATGATCATGGAAAGATCGCTGGCTGCAGCGAAAAAGGTACGATTCCGGATTCAACGTGGAAGAAAATTCAGACAGGATCCGACAGTAAAATAGGATTTAATGTACGCAATGGCGAGCCGAAAAAGTTGAAGTTTTTTGAAGCTGGCGTCGATCTTATGAGCTATATGTCCTTGAATAAAAGCGATCTAAAAGATACCTGGTTTGTTTCTATGGAAGGATTGAAACCAGAAACGGTGTATCACTATTTGGAAGAAGCACAACAAGTCAGTCCTTCAGGAATTGAAGAAATTGCCTTGTGTGTCGATAACGATGAAGCCGGAAAAGCCTTTTTCGATAAGTTCCAACAATTTACTTTCAATCAAAAAGAAAAAGCGCCGCTTGAATTTCAAGCAGAGTTTCCGCAAGCTCCGGTCGGACAAGAAACGCAAAAATGGGATTGGAACAATGAGCTGGTCTATCAAGTAAACGAGGGCGAAAATCAAAGAAAAAAGTCTCTCGAATCTGAACCAGCATTGAGCTTATAAAGAAGGTGAACGGATGAAACGAATGATTTTTACAATCATTCAGGGAATAGGGATGGCCGTTGTGCTATCCTTTCTTAGTATGTGGATCGGCGAACAATTTTTTTCAACGTATCTTCCTAGACTTTCTGAATCAAGACAAGGAATATCCATTTCTTCCGCAACGTTCTCTATTGTATTGGCACCGATCATTGAAGAATACTTGATACGGGTCAAACTATTGCCTTTTTTGATTCGACGTACGAATTTACCAGCTGCAGTTCTTTTCTCTAGTTTCATTTTTTCCGCTTTACATGGGCAGGTTTTTCTACTGCCCTATTTTTTAAACAGCCTGGTCTATTCATGGGTTTCACTCAAAACAAAAAATGCTTATGGATCGATGATCGTTCATAGTGCTTATAATTTTATCGCCCTGATTCCTGGTTTATAAGAAATCTAAACTATTTTTCGTTATACTGATTATCAATCACAAAAAAAGAGGTGTTTACGTATTGACTACCGTAATTTTAGCAGAAAAACCAAGTCAAGCAGCTTCCTATGCTGGTGCGTTAAAGCATAGCGTGAAGAAGGATGGCTTTTTTGAGATCCAAGATCCAATTTTTCCAGATGAGACCTTTATCACCTTTGGATTCGGCCATTTGGTCGAATTAGCAGAACCAGGACATTATGATGAAAAATGGAAGAATTGGGCATTGGATGCATTGCCTATCTTTCCGCAACAATATGATTTTCAGGTCGCAGCTGACAAGAAAAAACAATTTAAGATCGTTTCCGGACTGCTAAAGAAATCTGATACGATCATTATTGCAACAGATAGCGATCGAGAGGGGGAAAATATCGCCTGGTCGATCATTCATGAATCAGGTGCTTTTTCTACTAAAAAAACATACAAGCGTTTATGGATCAACAGTCTTGAAAAAGATGTGATTCGTAGTGGGTTTCAAAACTTAAAACCAGGAATGGATTATTATCCTTTTTATCAAGAAGCACAGACACGGCAAATTGCCGACTGGCTCATTGGCATGAACGGGAGTATGCTTTACACGTTGAATCTTCGTTCAAAAGGGGCAAATGGAACGTTCTCTCTTGGACGGGTACAAACACCAACGCTTTACATGATCTATCAACGCCAACAAATGATCGAGCATTTTAAGAAAGAACCATTTTATGAAATCGAATCATTGATCAAGGCAACGAATGGCTCGTTCAAAGCCCTATTAAGCCCGTCACAACGTTTTTCTACTAAAGAGGAACTACTTTCCTTTGTTTCTTCTAAGGGCGCTGCAATCGGCACACAACCAGGAACGATCAAAGATCTTCAAACAAAAATGAAGAAAACGAATAGTCCCAATTTATTCTCATTGAGCAGCCTGCAGTCAAAAATCAACCAGCTATACAAAGCAACAGCCAGTCAGACGTTGAAAGCCATGTAAGGACTTTATGAAGCAAAATTGTTGAGCTATCCAAGAACAGATACACCATTTATTACAGACAGTGAATTTCAGTACTTAAAAGCGAATTACGACAGTTATGCCCTTTTTTTATCCATAGATGAACCCATGGCACAAGATCAGCCAAGAAAGCGATATGTCGATGGAAGTAAGGTGCAAGAGCATTACGCCATTATTCCAACGAAGCAAGTCGCAAGTGAGTCAGCCTTTAATAAATTAGATGATCTACAAAAGAAAATCTATCTGCTCGTCATGAAAACAACGATCGCCATGTTTTTACCAGATTATACTTATGAAGAAACCGTAATAGAAACCATAGTGTCAACTCTCTGTTTTAAAGCGACGGGAAAAGTGCCAAAAGTCGAGGGATGGAAGATCTTATTCAAAGCCGATACCAACAAGGAGAACGAAGAGAGCCAAACATTACCAACTGTGACGATCGGTGAAGCGATTCAAGCGGATGTAAAAAGTGTGGAGAAAGAGACGCAGCCACCGAAACCATTTACTGAAGGCACGTTACTTACAGCAATGAAAACGGCTAATAAGACCGTAGATGATGAACAAGCGATCAAGATCCTTCAGGAAGTCGAAGGAATCGGTACAGAAGCGACACGTGCGAGCATTATTGAAACACTGAAGCAAAAAGAATATATCAAAGTAGAAAAAAATAAATTGATCGTTACCGAAAAAGGAAAATTATTGTGCCAGGCAGTCGAAAGCCAGCACTTATTGACCAGTGCTGAAATGACGGCAAAATGGGAAACATACTTAAAGAAAATCGGTAAAAAAGAAGGGAGTCAAAAGGCTTTTATTGCCAATATCAAGAAGTTTATTGTGCATTTGATCGAACACGTGCCAGATGATGTTCAGAAGTTGAATTTCCACACCTACCAAGCGGAAGTCAAAAAAGAAGCAGATAAGCAGACGATCGGTAAATGTCCGAAATGTGGCGGAAATGTGGTGTTGAAAAAGTCTTTCTACGGTTGTTCGAATTATCCCAACTGTACGTTTACGTTATCTGATCAGTTCCGGAAGAAAAAATTGACGAAAACCAATCTGAAGGATTTGTTAGTCGGGAAAGAAACCGTGGTTTCAGGAATCAAAAAGGCAGACAAGACGACCTATAATGCAAAAATCAAGTTGAGCGATACGGGACAGATCACTTTTGTATCATTTGTCAATGCGCCAAAAAAAGCAAAGAAAGCAGGGAATAAAGCATGATCAATAACGTCGTATTAGTAGGAAGATTAACGAGAGATCCAGAATTAAAATTTACACCGAACGGTGCTGCAGTGGCCACGTTCACTTTGGCCGTGAATCGAAATTTTACCAATCAAAGCGGTCAAAGAGAAGCTGACTTCATAAATTGTGTCATTTGGCGTAAACCAGCCGAAACCCTTGCCAATTACGCCAAGAAAGGGACGCTTCTCGGCGTGACTGGACGTATTCAGACAAGATCTTACGATAACCCACAAGGACAGCGAGTGTACGTCACAGAAGTCGTGGCAGAGACGTTTCAATTAATGGAATCAAAAGATGTGTCTGAGCAGCGTGCGAATGAATCCAACGAAACAGCTGAAAAAAGCAAACCAACACCGCCACCGCTACCTAAACAAGAAACAGATCCATTTGCACAAAGCAGCTCGGCAATCGATTTACCAGATGATGATTTGCCATTTTGAGAAACAAAGACTTGGAATCTTTTTCCAGGTCTTTTTTGAATTAAAAAAGAAATTATTTAGGTGCAAACGACAGCTGTGTGTATCACCTATCATGAAAAGAGGAATAATGTGCGATTATTTGATGTTCACCAATTTGAACTACCTGAAAAAGAGGTGATCGATTGGGATAAAACCAAAGGAGAGATCGGATCGATGCTCTCTAGTTATCTTGTTTCAAGAGAAAGGATGGGATTGACGAGGATGCCGCCGATCCATTCAACGTATTCGCTCTTAGACCAAGATATACCAGAAATCAAACACTCCAGCTTTGTTCAAGAAAACCAGCAGTTCAAACAAGAGTTTCTTTATTTTCACCACTTGTTTTCTTTGGGTCTGACGGCCATTAGCCATCCATATAAACCAGAAATCACCGATCGGAGACGAAAGATCTTTTTGATGCGTTTTGTTTACGGATTATCAATCAATCACGTGAGCGATCGGATCCATTATCAGAAAAATGTGATCGTCGATGATTCTCAATCCGGCTTACTGCAGTTTGCGAACGCTTTGTCTATCCTGGTATTAAAAGAACAAGAGATCTCTGCCTGAACCTGGTATTTTTTTCTATCGATCACTTCGGGTTGTGTCAGCAACACGGTTTCTGAAGGAGCGGTGGTGGTGGCTGGAGCGACTGAAGAAACAAGCATTTCACTCGGATTTAGACATAAAAAAACGCTAAAAGCCTTGATAAATCTAGGTTTTTAGCGTGGGTTATGGTATAATATGAGTACAGTAAAGTTTGTGACGGTGGCTATCTTTTGGAAGGTGGTGATGCTTATGAAAGTAAGTGTTCACTCTTTAGAAAGGAGAAGCCTTTTGTCTGTAGCTGAAGCATTAGGGCTAATGATTAGTTTCGGTTCTTTAATCGCAACGATCATCTTTGGCATCCTAACAGCAGTGAAAAATGACAAAAAAAAATAACCGTCTACTTTAGCAGGTCACGGTTATTTTCGTTTAAATAATAGTACTGCCACCGTCTTAAACGGTGCTGTAGGGGAGTTGTTAGCGCAACTCCTCTTTACATAGTAATTATAGCAAGATTTCAGTGAAATATCAACCTTTTGCTCTACAGACGTGCCTTGCACGTCTATTTTTTTTGCCCTCCTAAGTGGTGGAGGCGGCTGGAACGTGGAGGGCAAAAAAGATCGCTTTTCTTTCTTAAAAAAGGTCTAAGTACCACCATTGTTCCGCAATTTAACCATCCATTTTCTCGGTATTCTTAATCCATCAGGTACTTGAAATACCTTTCATGCGCATGAAGAAACTGAGTGAACAATGGAAAATGGTACAACAGAAAATAAAGGCACCTTTTTAGATCTTTTTTCAGGAATCGGAGGATTTCGTTTAGGAATGGAACAAGCTGGCTTTCGATGTGTTGGGTATTGTGAGATCGATGGCCATGCCAGAAAAAGTTATCAATCAATTTTTGGCACAAAACAGGAGGTAGAAATGCATGATATCACAAAACTTTCAAATGAATTTATTCGAGGAATCGGACGTGTGGACATTATCACGGGAGGATTTCCGTGCCAAGCTTTCAGCCTTGCAGGAAAAAGAAAAGGTTTTTCAGATACTAGAGGAACTCTCTTTTTTGAGATTGCACGCTTCGCATCTATCTTGCGACCTAAGCTTTTATACCTTGAAAACGTCAAAGGACTCCTCAACCATGAACGAGGGGCTACGTTTGAGACGATCCTCCGAACCCTGGATGAATTGGGGTATGACGTGGAATGGCAACTGTTTAACAGCAAAGAGTTTGTCGCCCAAAACAGAGAGCGTGTATTTATTATCGGACATCTTAGAGGAGCAGGTACCAAAAAGATTTTTCCTCTCACAAGAGAAGAAGGATCAGCTGATCAAAAATCAGGAAGGATCCGTTTAGCTGGAACGACACATGCAGCGAATGATTTAAGTCGTTTTACACGAGAAAGAACGTACTACACGGATGGTCTGATGGGGACTTTGACCGCAACGGACTACAAAACACCGAAACAAATCGTTGTTGGCAACGTCAATCCAAGCGGTGGCGGAATGAATGGCCAAGTGTATGACGCTTCAGGACTTAGTCCTACGATCACCACAAACAAAGGAGAAGGAAATAAAATTGCGATCCCGATCCTAACGCCAGATAAAGCTACTATTCGTCAAAACGGCCGTAGAATGAAGGAAAATGAAGCGCCTATGTTTACTTTAACCACACAAGATCGTCACGGAATTATCGTGGCAGGGTCGATCGATGGTTCCTATCGATCAGCTGCAGCGATCCATTCCGTAGAAGGGTTATGCCCTACACTTACCACCATGAGTGGTGGCGGCCGAGAACCCAAAATACTGGTGAAAGAAGCCACGAAAAAAGGCTATACTGCAGCACTACCAGGCGATAGTATTAATTTCGCTTATCCTAAATCTACAAAACGTCGGGGACGTGTGGGAAATCAGCAAGCAAATACCGTCGTTACAGGTGATCAGCAAGCCGTAGTAACCGATGATTTTCAGATCCGGAAACTAACACCACTTGAATGTTGGCGACTGCAGTCGTTTCCTGATTGGGCCTTTTTGTCAGCGAAATTCGGTAGTAGACAGATCGCTGAAGAAATAATCAGTAACGGGCTTGATCACTATAACTGCAGATACGATCAAAAAACTTCGGACAGTCAGCTGTACAAACAAGCTGGAAATTCGGTTACTGTATCAGTCATTTATTTCATAGCAAAACACTTCAAAATAAATGATACGACGGCTTTTGATCGCTTTAGTGAAAGGTAAATAATTATAGATAGTTCTTGAAAAGAACGGTGTGCCGTGATATAATATATATACGGTATACCGTTATTTTGTTTAGGTTAAGGAGGGATTTAATTAAAAATAGACGGAACAAAAAAAGCATTTATTCTGCTGGGAACAGAATAAATGCACAGTAACAAATCCTTTGACGGGATGCTACTACTCAAAATATACCATAATTGCGAGTAGTGGCAAGCTTTAATTGTCACACTCCTTTCAGGAGGAAAAAATATGTATGCAGATAAAGAAAAAATTGAATGGCTGCTATTTAAAAGCGGTCACTCGATCACTGAAATCAAGAACAGATCCGGAGTCAAAGCAATGACTGTCTCTGATTTGATGCACAAGAAATCTTCTATAGAAAGAATGCGATTCGATAACGCTGCAAAGCTTACAAAACTTGCGGATCAATTAAAAGAAGAAATCACTGAATAATCAGGGTTTTGCCTTGTAACTCCTTATCTTTAGGAGGAAAAAATATGAACGCCGTTTTAAATAAGAAAAAATGTACTGTGACATTTGATCACTATGAAGATAATAACAATGTAGCGATTCAACTGGTTAAGAAAAGAAGAGGTCAGTCTGAAGAAGAGCTGCTTGCTACGGCTACGGTGAACACGAGTGTCGGAATCAAACAAGATTTCGTAGCAATCAAAGGATGGTCTGAAAATACGGGCATTGAAGAGGTGCTGATAGAAGCTGGTGTCATTTGTGAGGAAGCTGTAGGGGCAATTCCTTGTGGCATGGCTGTTGCAAAAGTCTTTCCTCTTACAGAAGAAGCAAAGGAAGTCATGAAAAACAATCAGTAGAAAAGAGTCAGTTCAAAGCTACGGCGAGTGTGTTTTCACGCTCGCTGCGTCTTTGATTCAATCTATGATCGTTTCAATGAAGGAGAGCGAGTTATGGCCATTGCAAAAGGAAATACACGTCTTCCTGTAACGCTTAATGAAAAGAGGAAGCAGGGACTGAAGCACTTGAACACCAAGTACAAGAAAAGTGAATCGAAATTAATGTGTATCGCTTTAGATATGTTGCTTGAGCAAGAAAAAGCGGGATTTGAGATTCCTGCGCTCAGAAAGTGACCGCACTTTATTTTCTATTTCATTGAAGTGCTATCACTTATCAGTGAAACCGTTATCCAATACGTGGTAAACTAAAATCAGACAAAAGGTGAGATCCAATGGATGAAAAAGCCAAAAAGAAGATCGTAAAATTATTAGCACTTGCAAATGATGCCAATGACGAGGAATCGATGTCAGCTTTAGCAAAAGCACAAGAGTTGATGCTTCAGCATAATATCGATGAATCAGACGTTTTTCATTATAAGCAAGAACAAAAGTCAGAAGCAGTGATCAATACGGTGATTTATGAAGGCCGGCCACAAAAATGGCTTTACCGATTGGCGAGGATCATTGCTAAAAATTTTCGTGTCCGGTATTATTATCAGTCCGGAAAACCGATTGAACTTCACTTTGTTGGGATCATGTCCGATGTACAAATTGCTCAAATCACGTTTGAGTATGCTCGTGGTAGTGCCAGCTACTGTGCAAGGCAGTTTCTTCAGTTGCCAGAGATCAGACGAAAATACAAACGGAAATGGCAGTTAAAACAAGACTATTTGGAAGGATACTTGAAAGGTTTGTCGCAAACATTTCGAAAACAAGTGCTGACAAACGGCTATGAATTGGCTTTGCAAGTACCTGAAGTGGTTCAGGCTGAAGTCGAAAAAATTGGACTGGTACCTGGGAAAGATACCTCTCACACCGTGAGGGATCGGGAAGCATTTTACTCCGGTTATGCAGAAGGTGTCCGTTTTAAGGATAAGGATCGATTAGGTGCTTAATCGTATGTTGAAAGGGGACTTATAAAGATGGCTGAAGAAAGACAATGTTACGGTGGGCAATGGAAAGTACCAATAACGCCCTACAATCGACGCTTATACTGGCCGCCTAGCTGGATCAAATGTGATTGTGGTGAGTTAGCAAAACGAGTTTATGGAAGAAAAGGTGACTTTCTTTATCCTAATGGTCAATATTTATGTAAAGCGTGTCAACGGGAGTACCAGAAGGTCGATGGAAGAGATAACTTTATCCTGGTCAAACCGAATGAAAAATGATGTAGGTGGTAAACTAGTTTCTATTGAAGATAGAAAAGAAAAAGTTTGGACAGTGATCGTTTTAAACCATTTTTCTAAGGAATTGATGGGCTTTTTGAGTAACGCTGCGACGGTTGAAAACTTGCAATTTACGCAAAGAAAAGAAGAGTTAGGTATTTTTAAGGAGAACGAAGCAAAGACAATCCTTGATGCCATACTTGCGCTAAATGATGAAGAGGATGTGATCCGCAAAACTTTTACAGATAGCGGTCATGAAGACTGGGTATCCGGAAAGTATTTTGATTTTGAAATTGCAAAAGTGACGTTCGAATAATCACTGAAGGAACGGTCAAAACTGATTAGAGGAGGAACAATAATGGAGGAATTATTTCTAAACAAAGAACACATTGCCAGATTTAATTTTATGATGGATGAATTGAGCTTTACAGATCTTCGAGATCCTTATTGGCGTAGCTTGGTTTTTATCTTTTCCGGTGATGAAAGATTATTTAACCAACGTCGCTCGATGGTTAATTTTGTCCAAAAAGAAATCAATAGTGACCTATGGTTTGATGGCACGTTGTCTGGCGGGGAGCAACGACTGGTTGCTTTAGCCTATAACTTGTTTACTAATCAAGATCTCTATGAATTTGAAGATGGTAAGAGGTACAATATATCTCCGTTAGAAATCTTTTCTGGTGTTGATGAAGCTGGTTATCAGCTGGCAAAGAATGCAATCGACGTGAGACTCCAGTATTTTTGATTCCTGTTTTCGCTTTTCAGTTGAATAGCTGATAAAAAATATCAAATATCAGGTGGAAAATAATGGTAGTGTATGTGAAGAGCCTGATGCTATTTGATATAGAAAGATATAGTATATGCAAGAAAACAATATCGAGGTGAAGTTACTATGGAAAACAATAGCACTATTTTATCTCTAAAAAAAGTAATTTTATTGATTAGCTGGGCGGTTATCAGTTTAACAATAAGCCATGGAGTTATAAGAAGTAACTTCATTCATAAGTTATTAGAAAACAATCAATTAGGTTTAAACTGTATTATGATTGCAGCAGTATATATATTTTGTATGAGAGAATTGAATCAGTCAGTAAAAAAAGTAAATGGTAAGATGGTAAAAGAATCGGTTAAGTTTTTTCTAATACTAATAATCGTTAATCTCTTGTATATGATTTTGGTTTTTGGAAGATTCGAGGTAGCCCCACAGAACTATAGTTTAGGTTTATTGTTATCTGTTTTAGTTATTGCCCCATTACGTGAGGAATTATTTTACCGCTACCTAATTTTAAGCATGGCTCATTCTAAACTGCAAAAAACAATTTTTGCAGTAATTTCTATTTTACTTTTTTTCTATGGTCATAGATTTGCCTATGGTGGAAATTTGTTAGCAATGGTACAGGCCCTTTTCCTAGGAGTAGCAACCACATGTTTGTATCTAAAAACCAAAAATATAATCCCCTCAATTATTTTACATTTTTCGTATAATTTATTTATTATTGTACTTTCATTAATGTAAAAAGAGAGCAGCTAATCGCAGAATGTTTTTCGCGAATTAGCTGCTTTTTTATTACTTAGCTCTTGTGTAGGAGTACCAAGTTACATTTTTTTGGCTAGTAGTTGTAGAATACATGTAATTGCCAGAATATTTATCATATACTCCCCAAGTAGCTTTAATATCAGCGGTATTTTTATATTCTTTGTAAGTACGATCTTCTGAATATGCTACACCTACTTGAACATAGCCTTTAGCCAACGTTACACCAAAACTAACGGATGCACCTTTAGTGACAAGTCCTAAATATGTTTTCTTAGCATTACTCTTTGTGTAGCTAATATTCTTATAAAGATAACCGCCAGTTCTTGTCATTGGAACATCAATTTTAGTTCCAACTAAATTCTCATCGATAAAAGTCTCGGAGTTTTCTGATATAACTGGATCTTCTGTGATGTTAGTAGTAGAAGCAGATGCCGTAGTAGCTGTAGAAAATAAAATGAACCCAAGAGTAGCCAAAGCAAACGTTAACAGTTTTTTCATTGTAAATTCCTCCTTAAAAAGTATGAATATATTATATCACTTAATATAAAGCGTTTTCAATATATTTTTATCTTTAGCCAAAAAATTTAATCTGAATGCTTGCTACAGTCGATTAGTATACGATCTTGAAAATAGTTTAGTGGTTCAGAAACTTAAAAGTTTTTGACCTTTATTTTTCAAATCATTTTGATGGCTCTATCAGCAGCTCACTTAATTAGGTTCATTAAGTACATTACATATTGTTAATTATTAAAATCCAAATAGGTTGTTTGTTTAATCACAAGTTATTAAATAAATAGCTATATAAATTTAGTCAATGATTAAAAACTTCGTATAAAAATGATATAATTGTGATAAGAAATTATATTTGGTGGAGGGTTCAAATTTGAGTCAGTTTGAAGAAAAAATCAATTACTATCAAGGAGCAAATAAAGCAGAAAAACCTCTAAGTGAAGTACAAAAAACTATTGCACAAGCCATGCAAATGGAAAATCTTTCTATATTGATGGGCGCCGGTTGTTCTAGTTTTCGAATCAGTGATAAAGAAGAAGCCATATCAACAATGTCAGGTCTTTTTGAAGATTTTATAGAGCAACACCAAGACTTCAAGATATTGGGCGTCAGTATAGAAGATAAAGTTAACCAAAATCTTGAAGAACTAATGGACTTTATGAATGCGCTCAGGCAAGTAAATCATATTAAGGAAATTGATGATGAAATCGATAATAAGATTAATATTGTTAAAGAATTCATCACAGATAAAATTACTCAGGGCATGAATTGTAGTGAATTATCTGAAATATATAAAAAGTTTTATTTAAAAACAATTTCATCAAGTAGAAAAAGTCCGATTAATATCGTAACTACAAATTATGATATGTATAATGAACGCGCATTGGATGAATTGAATTTTATTTATAACAACGGGTTTACTGGTTCATATAGGAGAACATTTAATCCGAATATATATAAATATATGTATGTAGACAACATGAATTTAAATAAGGATATATGGAATAGAGTAGATCATTTTTATAATTTGTACAAAATTCATGGATCGATTTCATGGAAGAAAAGTGAAGATAATATATATGAAGTGTCTATGAATGAAATAGACAAAAGTTCTCTCGAAAATGTGATGATATACCCAACCCCTTTAAAAGATAGAAGCACTTTAATGGTACCTTACACAGACTTAATGCGATCATTTCAAGATAATTTAACTCAAAAAAATAGTGTATTAATTACATTAGGGTATAGCTTTGGAGATGATCATATAAACCGAATAATACTAAATAATTTATCAATTCCTTCATTTAGACTAATCATTTTGGGAGAAACTGATTATATAAATGATGATAGTGAAGAAATAGAGACCAATATAGGAAAAATTAGAAATATGGATGACAGTAGAATTACAATTATTAATTCTAATGATAAAATTCATTATTTTAATAATTTTGTTGAAAAGTTGATGCCAGCTATTCCAAGCGAGGAAGAAGAAAAACAAAAAATTTCTGATCAAATAAGTAAAGTTTTCTCAGATTTGAGCGAAAGCGGAGGGAAAAACAATGGGTAATCGTTCTATTGGAAGACTAATTCTTATAAAAAACTCCATTGTTTTAGCAGAAGTATTCAACAATATAGATAATTATATAAATACATTTGATGGAACTAGGTTTGTTGGAGAGATTGGAACATATGTGTCAATTTATGAATTAGGTCGAACACTCATAGCGGAAGTATTATCTGCTGAAAGTTCTCAACATGCCTCCAATGCTCCATTAGCTAAGCCCAATGCAAGCAGAATTATTTCATTAAGATTGATCGGCGAAATTACCAATAGTGAGTTCTTTTTTGGGGTATCTAAGATGCCATTATTGTATTCTGAAGTCCATATTGTTACAAATGAAGAATTAAATGTGATGTTAGATGTATCCAATTCTGAAATTACCGTTTCGGATAGTAATACAAGAGTCTCAAAATTTTCTTTAGGAAAGTCAGTGTTATTCTCAGAATATGATGTGAAAGTAGATTTAGATAAATTTTTTGGCTACCACTCAGCAATATTTGGAAATACTGGATCAGGCAAGTCTAACTCCATAGCAAGAATCATTCAAGATATATTTTTAAAGACAAATTATTCAGCACTCGGATCTAGATTGATAATAATTGATTCAAACGGAGAGTACGAAAAATCTTTTTCTGAAATAGCTAAAAAAAATAATGATATTAAGTGTCAATTTATAAAACCCCTTTTAGATACTGATAATTTTGAAGTTCCAATATGGCTGTTATCAGTAGATGATTGGGCTATCTTACTAAATGCATCAGAAAAAACGCAAATTCCTGTTTTGAGAAAAACAATGGAAATAGTTAGAATCTTTTATACTGATGATGATAGTTCTGAAAAAGCTAAGAACCATATATTAGCTTCTACTATCACAGGTATATTAAATAGCTCAGAATCATCACCATCTAAAGCAGATAAAGTAAGCTCCTTATTATCCAATTTTCCAACTGAAAATATTAAATTAGAAACAAAAATTAACGGTAACACAACTTTGAAAGATAGTATTAATGTGAGCTTTGGGAAAATGGAAGATATTGCAATGGTCACTTCCTTTCTTAAACAATATATAAATTTTTCTTTAATGGAAGAGATTAAACATGACCAACTTGTGCATTTTTCTCCTAATGATTTTCTAACAGCTATGAAATTTGCAATTTTATATGAAGGAAGCTTAAATAGTCAACGAGTACAAGAGTACACCGCCCCCTTGGTTTCTAGGATGCAAAGTTTAGTAGAGTCGTCGTTTAGTAAAATTTTTAATATAACTAAATTTAAAAATAAAGAATCCTTTTTTGAAGAACTTTTAGATAAAAGTAATATCACAAATATAGACATAAGCGCTATGGATGATTCGATGTCCGAAGTACTTATAAGAGTGTTATCCAAAATAATTTTAGATTATCAAAAAGGACATCAACAAAAAGCAGATAAACCTATAAACTTATTTATTGAAGAAGCACATAGGTATATAAAAGATAATGCTGTTTCACATGGGACATATGATTTTGATATATTTCAAAGAATTTCAAAAGAAGGCAGAAAATATGGCTTTCTAATGTGTGTTTCTACACAAAGACCTAGTGATTTATCAAAAACAGTAGTTTCTCAATGTAGTAATTTTATTGTTCATAGAATTCAAAATCCGGATGATTTAAATTATATCTCTCGAATGGTACCTTACATCGATAGAAATACAATTGATCGCTTAACCTATCTACAGACAGGCCATGCTCTCGTTTTTGGCTCTGCGATCAAAATCCCTATGCTGACTTCGTTTGCAGAAGCAATACCTAACACAGATGGTAATAGTGCTAAAATATCAGAAAAATGGTATATAAAAAAATAAGTTAATTTTATTAATTAGACTTATTTTCTTCCTCACATTTTTGATTCCAACATCTGATTTTACTATGATATAGTATTTGAATAAAACTATTTTCGAAAGAGACACAAGCAGGTTCTGTCACATTCGTTAAAACCGCTCCATCCTTAGAGGCTCTAAGAGAAAATCACTTTTCTTTTAGTGCCTTTTTTCTATAGCTTGTTTAAATGTGACTTACTATCTGTTATAATCATATTAAGTAACATTTGAGAGGGGGATAAAAATGAAGAGCGTGGAACCGATTCGCGATAAAAAAAAGATCGATGACATGAAAGCCATTTTGGCTTCCGGAAAATATGGGCAACGAAATTTGGTGCTTTTTTCGATCGGGATCAATACTGCGTATCGAATCTCCGATTTAAGACAGTTGAAATTAAGTGATGTGTTAGAAATTTCCCGTGGGCGGGTGATTGTCAAAGAACGTCTGGCCATGAAGGAACAAAAAACAGCTAAACACAATTCGGTGTTCATTTCGAACAAATTACGAAAAGTGATTCTTGATTATGTTCAATCAGAATTTCCTGAGCAGCTGCAAGCACAAGACTTCAGCAATTATTTGTTTCCAAGTCGAAAAGGAGCAAATACGCCTTTGACCCGACAAAGCCTTTGGCGGATCATTCATGAAGCAGGAACGGCGGTTGGGTTGAAAGAAATTGGTCCCCATTCGATGCGCAAGACCTTCGGCTATTTTTTGTACAAGCAAGGGACCAAAACAGAGATCATTCAGTCGCTGCTCAACCATTCTTCGCAACGGGAGACCTTACTCTATATTGGGATCACCCAGGAAGATAAGGATACCGCAGTAAAGAGTTTGGATCTATGACAGAATAATGCCCTATATAATAGAAGGAAAAATTCAAGAGGTGAGAAAATGAACGAAGAAAAGCGTCCGAAACTTCCTGATAAATACCACTTATCTCGCAAAGAGTCTGTGTATTTATTGAAGAAAAACATTGTGGAACTGGTGTATAATGCGGGAAAATTTGAAGGATTGAATACAACACTATTACAAACAGAAGAAATTATTAAGTATAATAGGGCCAATAACGTGGCTGTAGATGATGTCCTGACCGTCGTTAACTTAAAAAGAGGCTTTGAAATGCTTTTAAACGACGTACAGGAACCCTTGTTAGAGACAAGTAAGCGTATTAATCGGATCGTTGCAGCAGAGGATGCTCTATTCCCTGGTGAAATCCGAACCGGTGGAGTAGAAGTATCGACTATTCAAGGTAGATATGTACCACCAATGTTAACTGAAACTGAGATAAGGGATCAATATGATGAGATAATGAATCAAGATATATCAGAAACAGAAAAAGCTTTGCGCTTGTTTTTATTTATATCAAAAAATCAAATATTTTGGGATGGTAATAAGAGAACTGCATTGTTAAGTGCAAATAAGATTATGTTTAGAAATGGCTCCGGGGTATTATCCATACCTGAGACTGCTTTCATCAAATTTAATGAACTTTTATCAACATATTATAATAGTAGTAGAGCTATTGTTGAAGTGGAAATACTATCATTTATGTATGAACACTGTATTTTTGGTATAAATTATTCGTAAATGATCTAGAATATAAATGACGAGGAGTAGTTCACTAATGCTGATTAGAGAATTAATCGAAGAAAAGAAGAAAGATATGGATGTTGCAAAGGCATATGACTTACTCGGAAAAGCAGTCGCTCTTTATCATGCACGCGAGGAAACAGGATTAACTCAAGCAGTGCTTGCACAAAAAGCGCTTACAACTCAGTCTACAATCGCTAAAATTGAGAGAGGCGCTAATTTTTCCTTCGATAAACTTGATGATATCTCTAGAGCACTTGGCAAAAAAATGGCAGGAGAACTCGTTTAGATAAACGCTAAATATAAGGTTGAAAGGGCTCATAACTAGTTAGTTTAGTGAGCCTTGTTTTCTCTTATAAAAAAAATTAAAAATAAAAAGGCTATAATGACAGCTAACTTTTTGGAAAAAAGATCATTCATTAAGTTTTATCTCAGAAAAACAATATATTTACCATAAAATACATTATGGCATAATAATATGGTATACTACTTTTAGTGATCCATTTTGAAACATATTAAGAAGTGCTATACTTAAATTTATACTCTCCTTTTGCTAATCAAATATTTGTTGCAAAAAAACGCATACTTAGAGGTTTAAAAGAAGGAAACAATACGAATGAAGGTACAGTAAAATGGTTCAATTCTGATAAAGGTTTTGGGTTCATTACAGGAGTAGATGGACAAGACGCCGTTGCTCATTTTTCAACGATTCAATTGGATGGATTTAAATCTTTAGATGAAGATCAATCAGTAATTTTTGGCACAGAAGAAGGTCAACACGGCATATAATCTGTTAATATATAAAGTATATCAATTTTAACCCGCCTCAAAATGTGTGAGGCGGGTTTTTTCATACTTCAAAGGAGGTGTAGGAATGAGCTTTTCACAATGGAAACCACAACAACTTTCAGCAGAAGGCCAAGCTTTTCATAAAGATCAGCAAGTCGTGTTTATATATAGAAAGAAGCAAGTAGTTGGAACAATCATAAAATTACTAGGTAATTCTGCCGTTGTAACCCTATCAAATTCAAAAGTAACGGATACTACGGAAAGAACCGTTGTAAATTATAAAAATTTAATGGGTAACTGAAATCAATGGAAAATAATCTGAGTGAATTTGATAACTTGCTATTTAAATGTAAATAGATAGCCGATTGTTTTGATTGGAGGAATAAAATGCAAAAAGAAGCTATTCATCAGTTAATTGTAAAATTGACGCTTAACAAGAATTGGCTTAATGATCCAATAATAGTAAATCAGGTGAAATTTTTAGGAGACCAGCTTTCTTGTACACGACGTTCTCCGATTGATTATAATCAGATTAAGGGAATCAATGTTTATTATCTGGATGGTTCGAAAAAAATGTATACTTCTTTAAAAAGTTGCTGTAAAGGGGAGAAACTCTTCAAAGGAACCATCCAGAAGTACATTTTATCTGATTCACCAATAGCAGACGGAAGATATTTCTGTATCATTCGATAATTCTAAAAAAGTCTTAATATACTGTCATAAGAGTAGCTTCAAACATTTTTTTATCAAGCGGATGGAAAATGAATATTGGGTTTAGTTTTATTTTCTTAAAAACGAATAAAAAACTAGCTACAATCAGCTAGTTTTTTATTTATACATCAGAGAGTTACATCTAGATTTAGCTTCCTCTAAAGTAGAAAACTTTTCGATATCAATATCGTAAATAAATAATTTGAGTTGAATATTGCGCAACTCTTTCAAATTCAGCACAGCAAATGACGTAATCAAAGGCGGTCTCGATTGAAAATCAAACAAACTTGTTTTTGCTTTTGATGAATATAAACGATAGTCCGAACTAAAAACTTCAACTGGATAAAAATTAGTATTCATAATTGAACACCCACTTTCATAGTACTTGTTCAGTATAGCACTTAAAAGAAGCTCAATGTAAAAATAGAAAAAACGTAAGGAATTCCTAAGTATTGGATTAACACCTTAATTGCTTGCAAAAAAAGAATTTATAACGTAGGCTAAATAAGCAACATGCATTAATCTAAGAAGAGTACCGGCACAGAAAACTTGGGGAAGTTTTTCTGGACTGCGCCGAGTACTCTTCGCTTTTTTATTTTAACATTATTCTTACTTAATAAACATTAGAATATGAGAAATTATATTCAACGAACAGAAAATATCAGAACATTAACTTATTGGGATTCCATTAGCCAAAAAGAGAAGAAAAAGTCAAGCAACTTGAATAAAAAAAGATATACGGCATATACTGTCTTGTAGGAGTTGATTAACTATGAGTATAAAAAATAGAAAAATTAGAGAAATAGGTAATTCAGTGATTGTAACTTTATCTAGAGAAAGCTTACTTAAAAACAGAAGTAAAGTAGTGATTCAGTTAGTTTCGGAGCATTAGTCTGCTTATCATTTTAGTTTACATAAGATATATTATACAAAGATAACAGTGTCAGATAGTTTCAAATAAAGCTAATTAACTCTACTAATTTATTTATGTTAACTAAATGTACTACTTTTATAAATAGAAAAATATGTAGTTCTTTTCTCTAACGATCATTTATACCTCCTATCTTTTCTAGAAAATATATCATACTGAAATTTTAAGCTGATTATTTTTAAATAGTTCTGTAATTGTGAACAGATATATATATTTTTTGATCCTAATATAAATAAAATTGATTTTCAAATGAACAATGATTTTTTTCGAGTTTATGGACAAAAAATAGTGTAGTACAGTTCAATAATGTTAACTAAAAAGAGTGTTCAGTAATTATTTTCTGAACACTCTTTTAAACAGTTCCATCATACATATTTTATTTTCCGAAGTTTAATTTTGTACAACATACCTGCAGTTCCAGAATAGTTTAAATATTTCTTTGGTCTAATCACTTCGACTATACGCAGCATAACTACTCGACATTCTTTGCATGAATGATTATAAAAAAAGAGACAAGTTTTTATTACCCAATTAAAGTCATTAAATTTTCGAACAATAGATATAAAAAATCGAAAACGTACCTTTATAAGATACGGTTAAGATAAATCAATTATTAAGTAAATTATTTAGATACTTTTATAAACAATTTTAAAAGAACTAAATCCAGAATACTTCTTACTAAACCACGAATATTTCTTATTACTAACATCCGATTTCAATTGTTTCTTGTTCACTCAACTTTTTTAGTGCTGCTTGGATAAGTGGTACTTTTCCTGGTTCTTTTTTTATGATTGCCATTAATTTTCCTGAAAAAAGTTTTTTCTCTTGGCAATTATACCCGTCTAGATCTGCGGGATCGCCGTTAGCAAGCCCGATGATTGTTCCATTTTTTACCAAAACCGCTACAAGTTCGTCTGCAGTTGGCACCTCGATCCCTTCTGAATCGATTCCTTGGATCTCAAATAGAGAGTAGTCCGCTCCAGAGAATCGTTCTTTAACTGTGACAGAATCAGTCGGACCGCTTGTTTTTCGAGTTGCTTCAATTTTTTGATCCTCTTTGATACCAATGGCTTTTAAGCAACCTGGTTCATAAGGAATACGCCAAAATAGGCCATCTTTATCATTTTTTTTCTTTCCAACACTCTTCCCGTTCAGAAACAACTCAACAGTATGACAATTAGAAAAGATCCGCACCTCCGTAACCCCTTGGTCAATTGTTAACCCTTCTTTGTTCCAGTGAGGAAACACATGAACCATTGGTGTTTCAGTCCACCTTGATTGATAATAATAAAAAGAATCCTTTTCAAATCCAACCGTATCTGTAATCCCAAATTGAGAACTGATCCCAGGCCAGTGAAACGGTGCTGGCTCACCGTAGTAATCCATAAATGTCCACAAGAAGACCCCTCCCATATAGGCATGTTCTTCTAAGTAACGCAGTACTTCTGTCGGTTTAGCCGTTCCACCGGTTCCTGGCTCTTCAGGCTTTCGTTTCCCGGGTAAGACCATAGAATAAAGAGAACCAAAGTTTGAAGTATGGCATTTTTCGCTGTTATCTTGATAGACCCCTCTTGTCGAAAAGTAAGAAGCACTTTCCGTACTAAGATATGAAAATAGCGGATATTTTTCCTTTACAGCAACTAAACCTGTCCCATTTACTGCAGACTCAGGATAATTGACCCCGTTCACATCAAAAATACGCATATAAGAAGCATCCACCTGACCAGCAGGATTAAGTAACTCCGCTGAAACAATGAGACTTTGCGAAGTATGGGTTCGGATCACAGCTGCTAATTTTTGTGCCATTCGGTAAGCAAGCGGCGTATGACCAATCACCTCTTCATTACAAAGGGACCAAAAACAAAGAGAAGGATGATTACGTGTTTGCTTCACCATTTTCGCCAGATCATTTGTCCGCCACTCACTAGATTCCAAGATGCGGTTCTCGTTCATAACGATGATACCTAGCTCATCACATAATTCAAGGAGATCTTTGGAAGCAAAGTGATGTGCACTGCGATAGGCGTTTACCCCCATTTCTTTCATTTTCAACAGCTTATAACGTAAAATATCTTTTGGTAATGCGACACCTAGACCACCAAAATCTTGATGCTCACAGACCCCTCTTAATTCTTTACGTTCCCCATTAAGCAGAAAACCTTTCGTAGTATATGCGACTGTCCTAATACCAAAACAAAGCTGATAGTCATCGATTTGGTTCTCGCCATCAAATAGTTGAAAAGCAGCTTGGTATAGATGTGGATTCTCGAGAGACCATAGCTGAGGCGCGCAGATTTTTTGACAATAACTCCATTCTGTTGTCGCCAAAGGATCTACGTTACATTCATGGATATTTTGTTGATCAGCCACCTGACTTTTGATCGTTATCTTTTGTTTTTTCTCAAAATGATGGTTAGCAAGACCAACGGTGATTTTAAGGAGCGCTTCCTGCTGGTTTATTTCAGTTGTTTCGATAAACGATGCTTCTGCCACGATCTGAAGCTTTGGCTTTATTTCTAAGTATACATCCTTATATATACCTGCTCCCTCATACCACCAGCCTTCCGCGCCTTTCGTCGTATCCACTTTGATCAACACCACATTCACTCCCTCTGAGCCGATGCGCATCAGTTCAGAGACATCAAAAGAAAAATCAGAGTATCCACTGTAATGATCACCTAGAAATACACCATTAAACCAGACAGATGCCATACGCATGACGCCCATAAAGTGGAGAGTCACTTGCTTTTCGTTCACTTCATCTGGAGTTAACGCAAAAGTCTTACGGTAATAGGCAATGCCATCTGGCTTTGATCCACTCATCAGTAAATCGGGATCATTAACATACGGAAGTTCATTTTTCCAATCATGAGGGAGATCAACAGATACCCAATCTTCGTCAAGTTCACTTTCCAAAGCAGTGTTCGCCAACATTCTCAAGCCTTTTTCACGATCACCTTGAGCAATCAGCCGTAGAAAATGTTCTCCACCAGCACCTATCAAAACAGTATCCCCCGCTTCATTTTCAAGCGGAGCTGCCAAGCCACCGATAGCTGCGGCTTTTCTGACTGTTTTCATTGGCTCTTCTATCTCACCTAAGTGAAATTGCCAGCCATCATTCAGTAATCGATTTTGTCTCATTTTTTCTCCTCCTTCTTATAAAAGTTATTTTGCTCTAGCTAAAAAGTCCCCACAAAATGGATCGATCGGGCTCTTACCTTTAAACGGTTCTTTCCCCAGCAATTTCTGGATTACAGCCTCCACTGTTTCTGGATTTCCTGTATACGCATTGATAAAAGTTGAAACATAAGGGATGTCAAATAAGTGATAGGGATTGGCAGTAGAAACAAAAATGGTAGGGAGATCCTTTTCATACCAGGGAGCATTTGCGGCCATCAAATGATTCCAATCCAAACGAACTGTTGTCTGATTGCTGGCGGTCTCAACATTAGCAACATACAATGCCAAATCAAATTTATTTCTAAGATCCTCAACCCCTGCCTCGAAAACCTCTTGGAAATCCAATTGTTGATTATCGAAAAGGTTGACTTCAAATCCAGCAGCTTCTAATCCAGCTTTAAAAAGCGGACCCACTCGTCCTCCCTCTTTAAATCCACCGTCGTCAGAATCACCCAAAATAACGAGACGGATTCGAGGGTATCGTTGTGGTGTGAGTGGTAAGTGTTTTTCTCTGTCTTTGACCAATGTAATCGACTCATCAGCAATTTTCTTCGTTACCCACTGATATTCAGTACGATCGATGACACTTTTAGGAGTACTATTGACTGTCTCTTCCCTTACTTCAGTCAATAAACCATGGTACATTTTGACTGCTAAAATTCGTGCGACTGCTTCATCCAAACGTTCCATACGAATGCTTCCCTCTTTTACAGCAGATGTGATCACTTCATAATCTTCATCAATATTTTTATTAAAAAGCAACATATCGATTCCTGCATTGATTGAAGCAACGAGTCGCTCTCTATGAGGCATGATCGTCGTGTAACCGACCATTGGTGTTGCATCAGTGATAGCCAAACCATTGAAGCCCAGTGTATCTCTTAGTAACCCTTCAACTAGAAGTTTCGAGCAAGAAGCAGGCATCAATTCGGTTTCTCTGATAGTTGGTGAAAGTTTTCGCTCCCACGCAGGCTGATAAATGTGTCCCACCATGATACAGCTGACGTTTTTTTCAATAAACTGGCGATAAATAGTCCCATACGATTCCATCCACTCATTCGCGGAGAGTGAATTGATCGAACTCAGTAAATGTTGATCCCTTTCATCAACACCGTCTCCAGGAAAATGCTTGATCACTGGAATGATGTTACTCTCAGAAAAACCGTCTATCTGCGCTTGAGCCATGCGAATAATTCGTTTTTGATCACTTCCAAATGTGCGAGTATTCGTGATTGGGTTCTTAAAGTTATAATCAATATCTACAATCGGTGAAAAAGCCATATTAATGCCAATTCGAGCCGCTTCCATCCCAGAAATTTTTCCTAAGTAATAGGCATTTTCGGTGCAATCTGTAGCGGCAATCTGCATAGGATTACCGACCCATGTCCCTTCTGTAAGAATACCGTTTCCACCTGACTCTAAATTTGCGGAAAGAAACAACGGTATCGTGCTAGCATATTGGACTGTTCTTAGCTGATTCTTCAGCTTTTCAGCATTGTCGGGGCGATACATCATTCCCCCCGGTTGGTATTTCTTAATAAATGCCGTCAATTCCTCTACAGAACCAGATTGTCCAATCACGAAAAAAAGCTGACCAATTTTTTCCGTAACTGACATATTTTCTACAATCTTCTGAATTTGTTTTTTCTTTGTCTCTGTACATTTAAAAAGCGTTTCTCTTGTCTCTCTCATTGAGTTGTCCTCCAATCGATGGTTTCACAGACGACGAGCGCAAGAATCAATTCACTCTTGCGCTCGTTTGTTGTTATTATGGTTACATGTAAATCCTGCGCAAGTTTCTTATGCAGCTTGTTCTTGTGCCAAGCGTTCTTCTTGAACTGCTTGATTATCCAAGGTTTTAAAGAAAGGGTAATAGATAGCCATAGAAATAGCAACTGCAAACAGTTGATAGATACCAAAGGAGAGACTCCCTTGAACGATGCCGTGGATCAGCGGAGGCAACGAGCTCGCCCCCAGGATACCAATCGGTGCGGTAATTATTCCCATGGAAATCAACGCGTACCCAAGAGAAGTGATCACTAATGGCGTCAATAAGAACGGAATCAAAAGCATCACATTCAACATCACCGGCATTCCAAAGACAACTGGTTCATTTACACCAAAAAGACCGCTTGGAAATACGATTTTTGAAAATGATTTGTAGCGCTTACTCTTGGAAAATAAAAACATGTCAGTCACTAAACCAATCGTTGCACCGCTCCCCCCTAAACATGCCAAATCGTATAACCCAAAATTAATGGCATGAGGAACTGCTTCTCCCGCCGCCACAGCAGCACTATTGTCTGCAAGATAACCCAAGAAAATCGGCATGAGAATCGGCAATACGGTCATTGAACCATGAATCCCGAAAAACCATAAGAGATTCGAGATCAAAATAAGAATCAAAAAGGCAGTTAAGGAACCCGTCAATCGCTGCAATGGTTCTTGAAGCAATGTATAAACAAAATCTGTCGCTGAATTATAACTAGTTACGCTAAAACCAAATTTAACAATTCCAAAAAGTGACGCAATCACAACTGCTGGAATTAAAGAAGTAAACGACTTGGTCACCATTTCTGGCACCCCATCGGGCATTTTGATCGTAATATTTTTTTCCACAAACAATTTCATCAGTTGAATCGTGATCAGTGAAACGAAAATTGCCACGAAGACCCCGCGCGCGCCTAAATAATTGGTACTTAAAAATGAAGCTCTTGCTTCAGGATTTTCAGTGAGTGGCGTTAATAACAGGAAACATACCAATGAGATGAACCCAGTCCCCAAGGCTTGTTCTTTGATCCCGAATATTCCTGCTCCACAGTAGGCAATACTAAATGCCATATACAAACCTAATAAATCAATTGTGTAAGCTGGAATATAATTCATCACTGTCCCAATGTTGGTTACTGATAGAAAGTTTTGATACGGTTCCCAGCTTAAACTAGAAATAACTGTAAAGATGGCACCTAACATAATAACGCCTAGTAATGACATCGAACCTGTACTCACACTTTTTAAATAGCGATTCGAAGAAATTTTATTCGCAACGGGAATAAATCTTTTTTCCATAAAGTGGATAAATGCATTCATTTTTCTTACCCCTTTTTAGTGTTTTTTATTTTATTTTGGTACCAATAGTAACTGTCTTTGGGAATTCGTCGACATTCTTTTGGATCTTCATCTGTGCGATCAACAAAAATCAAACCATATCGCTTTTTAAACCCTTGGTGTGAACTAACCAAATCAAGTAGTGACCAAGGACTATAACCCAATAAAGGATATCCTTCCTCCATAAAACGCTCACATTGCTTAATATGCTGTTCCAAGTAATCAATACGATAGACATCGTGAATTTGCCCGTCTTCAATACTATCAGAATACGCTAAACCGTTTTCAGTTACCATCATTGGTAAATGGTATTTTTCATAAATCGACCGCATACCTATATATAATCCTTCAGGGTCAATACCAAATTCCATCCATTTCGTCTTCGTTAAATAAGGATTGTTCCCTAAGGTAAATCGCTCATTTCGATAAAATGGTGGTAGCTTGCTTGTATCTTCTCCCGGTTCAACGGCACGAATACAGGTACTACAGTAATAGTTTATCCCTATAAGATCTGGTTTATTCTTCTTCAAAATTTCTCGATCAGCTGGTTCCGTTTCTGGATACCAACCTTTTTCATTCAAATAATTGCAGTAGCTTTTCGGGTACTCACCGAATACTGACATGTCGAGAAAACAATTTTGTAAAAAGTCTTCGGCGTTCTTAGCTGCTAGGATGTTCCTTGGCGAAGGTGTTTCAGGATAAACAACTTGCATAGAGCACACGGGACCAATTTGACCATCTCTTACGATTTTTCGAAAAACTTGAATTGTCTTTTTCTCAGCTAGCGACATATTGTAACTCATTTGATACATCTGCTTCATTTTTTCATCTGCATCCGTTTCGTGATTGCCATTTAAATCAGAAGCTGCTGTGACGATCAATTGCTCGTTGATCGTTCCCCAAAGCTTGACTCGATCACCAAAATGCTGAAAGCAAACTTTTGCATAGTCAACAAAGTAATCAATACATTTTCTTGATTTCCATCCGTCAAATTTGGTTACCAATGCTTGCGGCATCTCAAAATGATATAGGGTAGGAAAAGGTGTGATTCCTTTTTCAAGACACCCATCAATCAAACGATTATAAAAATCGATGCCTTCTTGATTCGGTTGATCACCCTCACCCATGACACGTGTCCAATTGAACGAAAAACGATAGAGATCGATCCCTAAGTCTGCCATTAATTCAATGTCTTCGCTTAGATGATGATAGTGATCGGACGCTATCTTCGAATCTGCAATTCCCTCCGGTACGTGACGCACATCTGTTGTTGCAATCCCTTTTCCACCTTCACCAAAGCCTCCTTCTACTTGAAATGCTGAGGTTGATGCCCCCCAATAAAAATCTTTTTTGACCATTGTTCCTTCCACCTTTCCCTTATAAGAAAACGATACCATCCGGGATTAATTCTAACGACAACAAAACAAGACCTCTGGTTTCAAATCCAAAGGTCTTGTTTCAAAATATGAAACTATTGAGGCAAATAGAACTTTTTCATATACATATAAATCACTAACTCCATCATATATAAGATAGCAATCCGCCCTTCGGTATTTTCGTTGATCTCTCCACAGAGGATAATTTGGTCTGCACTTCGCTCAATGATTGGAGAATGCTTAAACGTAAAGACGATAATTTTGATTCCCTTTTTCTTCAAGGCTGCAATCACTTTTTCACTAAAGTAAAAGAAACCGCCCTCCATCGAAAAAATCAAAACCAAGCTATCTGGCGAGCTTTCTTCCACAATTTTTAATTGCTCTTCCACTGTAAAACCAATCCGAATAATTTTATCCATGCTTGCTAATTTGCTTTGCAAATGCTGTCCCATAAAAGCAGCAAATTCTAAGCCAAACACAGCAACGTTTTCTGTTTCATAGATCGCAGAGACCACTGTTTCAATTTCTGAAACCGAGAGCTGTTCTTTGGCGTACCTCAAATTGATTAAAAGATTTGAGGTGAATTCGTCCAGAAATTCCTCCCTTTGTTCCACGGGCTGGATCACTTTTTTGGAATAATCGCTGACGATATCGATCTCTTTTTCAACCGCTTGTTTGAATTCCGTATAAGACGAAAAAGCCAAAATCCGAATGAATCGCGAAATCGCTGCAGTCGACACAAAGCATTCTTCTGCGAGTTCATAGATGGTCATCTTAGGGATTTTCGAAAAACTTCTTAGAATCGCCTGTGCAATAAAGTAATTATTGTCTTGTTTTTTCTGATTATTTAAATAGCGCAACAAAAGACTTCTGACTGAGGTTCCTTTATTTTCCATTCGTGCTACCTCCTAGATACGCTTTCATCTAAATATACAATGAAAGCTAAGGAAAGCAAAGTTGAATTGGTGAAATTCCCCTTATACTCTGCGCCCATTTCGAGAATTTGAATCTAAAAACCTTTCCCTTGCCTTGCCAGTATCCATATTCCATAATCAGACGTGAGCGATGATCCATCAAACAGACCGTATGGGAGTGTTACGAATGAAAAATTTTCAGATGACGTTTATTAATTCTACGACCACTATTCGTTGGTTGAAACTATTGAATTTTTTGAAACGTCATAGAACCCTTTCAAATCGTGAATTGTCAGAAGCTGTCCAGAGTTATCGTTTTTTGCTAACTCATCGCAATCACATTCGATCCAGCTAAGCGGCCATTATAAGTGCCGATTGTAGGGAGTTATTGGTCTTTTCCATTGACCACCATAACATTGTCTTTCTGCAGCCATTCTTCTAAGGCCCCTTCAATACGCTATTAAGCCCCTAATTGATCCTTGTCACTGAGAAACGGACACACCTTCTGCATAACCAGAGTAAAATGCTTCTCGATCCCTCACGATGTGAGAGGTATCTTTCACAGATACCAGTCCAATCTTTCGACTTCAGTCTGACTCACTTACGGCACTTGCAAAGCCAATTCATAGCTGTTTGTCAGTACTTGTTTTCTAAATGTTTGCGACAAACCTTTCATGTATCCTTCTAAATAGTCTTGTTTTATCTGCCATTTTCGCTGGTACTTTCGTCTGATCTCAGGCAACTGAAGAAACTTCCTTGCACAGTATCTGACACTGCCACATCATACTCAAACGTGATTTGAGCAATTTGTACGTCGGACAAGATTCCAAGAAAGTGAAACTCAATCGGTTTTCCGGACACATAGTATTACCGGACACGAAAATTTTTGACAATAATTCTTGCTAATCGATAAAGCCACTTTTGTGGCTGGCCATCATAAATCAACACTTGATCACTTCTTCTGATTTTTGTTCTTACTGGTATTGAAAAACGTCTGATTCATCGATATTATTGCTGAAGCATCAATTCTTGTGCTTTTGCTAAGGCTGATATCGATTCCTCGTCATTGGCATCATTTGCAAGAGCCAATAATTTTACGGTTTTCTTTTTGGAATTTTCATCCATTGGATCTCACCTTTTGTCTAAATTTAGTTTACCACGTATTGGATATCGGGTTCACTGATAAATGTAATGAGTAAAAAGGTGATGGCACTTCAATAAAACAGAAAATAAAGTGCGGTCACTTTCTAAGCACCGGAATCTTAAATCCCGCTTTTTCTTGCTCAAGTAACATATCTAAAGCGATTCACATTAATTTCGAGTCACTTTTTTTGTGCTTGGTGTTCAAGTGCTTCAGTCCCTGCTTCCTCTTTTATTAAGCGTTACAGGCAAATGTTTATTTCCTTTTGCAATGGACATAGCTCGTTCTCCTTCATTGAATAAAACGGTATACCGTTATTTTCGAGAACTATCTACAATTTTTTATATCTCACTGAAACTATCAAAAGGCATTGTATGGTTTATTTTGAAGTATTTTGCTATGATTTAAATGACTGATCCATATGTTAGAAATTGGAAAAATTAATTATTTTTCATATCCAATCAAATTTAGTTTACCTGATAAATACTCACCTAAGTATATGTCATTAATACGATTAAAACCTTGTTTTACAACTTCTTTTTGAAGCCATTCATCATCTTTTTTTATTAATTCTAAAACATCTAAATTAGCTTGACCATCAACGATTATTGGGTATCTAATGTTTTCATCACCAAATTCTATTAAAGTCAGTTGACCATTTTGTTCCAAAACGGCTCTTTTAATATTTTCTACTTCATAAATGCCGTTCGCTCTTAGTTTAAACATTAATTCATTAGCAGAAATTCCATTCCTCAAACAAACATTAACATTCACTTTTCCATTTTGAATTAATGTAATCGGACGACCATCTACAATCACTTTAATATAGCGGTTATGTTCTTTAGCAAATTTCACTACTAAAACAAGTAATGTCCAAATAATCAAAACTAATACGAATTGCAATACAGTTATTGAATCATTATAAATAACCCCACCAATTATCCCACCTAAAACATAGTTTTGAACTTGGTCCATTGCTGATGACGGAGCTAAATTACCTTTTCCCATTAAGTTAATCTGAAGAATCAAACAAAGTATACCTAAAGCAAATTTTATTATAATTGGTGTATATAACTGCATATCTCATCCTCCTTACTCCGTATAAGTAATATTGTCATTTATTAGATAGGTTTCAGTTAGAGTATAAGAATTTTGGTCACTACTCAAGCTAACCTTATAAAATTTATCATTAAATTCCACTATAATTCCATCAGAAAATTGAGTTGCACTAGCATATATTTCATTCGCATCTATATTCTCCTGTTTTGCAAGCCCCTTTACAAAGTTTACCATTTGAGAGGATTGCGAGTGCTTGGTTTGATTGATCTCATAATCTGAATATTGAACACCCAACGCAAACATTAATATCAGAAAAAAAATAATACTTAAATCCCTATATTTCGTATTTATTCGATGTCTAAGGTACAAGGAAAAAACTAAAATCAAAAGAATTAATGAGCTAAATATCAGAAAATATTTTATGTAGTCATTCAATCTAGATTGATTTTCTAAAAAATTTATTCCGTAAAAATTCATATTTGCCTCCTACGGTTTTATTAAAAAAGTTAAACGTTTTAACATATATCATTTTTGATTTTATAGGTTTAAACTATCTAAGGACAAAAAACGGGAAATTTGTCAAATAGTCTAAATATAATATTACTATTAAATTATTAAGAAATATAGTGAGGAGTACTTAAAAAAAATCTTGCAGCTAATTGATGAAATTGCTAGGAGAAAAATTTTAGTATGAGTTCTACCAAACCTAGCTTAGCGACTATTTTCTTTCCTTACTTCATAAATTTTTAGAAGAAAAAAATTAAGCTGATCAGGGTCATCGATCATATCAACAGTTCTTTTTATGATAAATTGGATTTGTTCATATCCAAACATCTCTATCATAAATACTGCAAACGGGATTTTTGTTTTGTAGGCTCTAGCTAGTGATGTACGGGTACTTTTTATTTCTGCGACTTCTAAAAAATTTTTTCGTAACAAACTATTAATTGTAGATGCAGCAGTATTTGGGTTAATCTTGGTTGTTTGTTTAAGCAAGTTATTTTTAGTGATATTTTGATTAATCTCATAAAAAGTGAGTAGTACTTGATATTCTGATTTTGTTAAATCAAGCATTTCTAGTCCTCCTTTACAATAGTATTTTAAAGCTTACCAATTATTTTACGTTCACTTATCATATTTCAAACACAAGAATAAATATAAGGTTAATGTATATTTGTTATAAAGATCAGTAAACTTATAATATATTAAAAACCATTGAAGGATTGGTGTTCGAATTTCTGTCATATCCACACAGCTCTCTAAAATAGCTTATATAATCATCCTCAACAATTCTAATAACTTCCTCATTCGATAAGTCAGCAAATTGAATCAATTCACTCATTAATGTCAATTTAGCATCTACACCAAGTATTTCAGGAAATACTTGCCAAAAGTTACTCTTAGAGATGACTGCTGTTAGTTTTTCCATCTTCAGAAATTGCTTTTCTAAATATTGGTTTAATAATTTTCTTTCTCCTCCAACTGTGTCAATTGCTATTCTAAACTTATCTAAGTACTCTTTTTTTGTTATTTCCTTCTTCATTTCAGTTCCTCCTTAATATAGCTAGTGATAAATTGTTTTTTTAAGTTAAATTATATATGATTGATTTTGTCTGATATCAAATAAAATTCCATAATGCTAAATTCGATCTTTCCATATTCTAGAGTCTATACTGGCGCAAATCTCCCAAATAAATTCTTAGCCCTCTCCATAATTCAATTTGTTCCGTCACTATATAAGCTCGTATGGTCTTTTCACTTTAAAACTAGATTCATTTCATATGCCTTCAACATTTTAGTGGATATATCTGCGACTGTATTGGATTAATTATTTTTAATAGCTTAATACATATCTGAAATTATTTAATATTTGTGTACATTTTTATTTTGTTATTTTTATTAAAGTAACAAATAGGAAATTTTTTTATTTACCTATCAATTTTTATCCTTAGTCGGACAAAATCTCATAAGGAGATATATCAATATCTCAAAAAATAAACTATGATTTGTAGCCTATCAGTTATTATTTTCTTCAACGAATTTCTTTAATCGAATGCTGTTAACTTTGTTCGTAAAGTTTACCCAATCACTTGGTCTTGGAGGAGTCAACCATAAGATGTAGTCTATTTTAGTAGAATCATAAAAAGACATATTCGTTAATATAAGCTGTGTATTCTCATCGGGATATTCTTGAAAACAAATATTTAAATCAATTAATTTATTTATATTTTTTCTTACCATTCTGTTATAGAAATTGCCAAAAGAAAAGTCGATGCAAATGTAAATAGGTGATAGAATTTCTTTTAATGGAACTTTTGCTATCATAAGAAATAAATAACGAAAAAATAAAAACTCTTTATTATCCCACAAGATTGGACAATAACGGTTTTCTTCGAGAAATTCACGACAAAACTTTGTGAATTCGGGATAAGCTTCTAAAAAAAATGAAACATCTATATTGTAATATTCATATTTAGAACTAAATGAAAATGATAGTAGTTGATAATGAATACTTGTTGTTTCTTCATAAAGAATTTTTTTTACCTCATTTGAGATATTGAATTCAGTTTGGATTGCTTGATAAAGCTTGTCATTTAATTTCTTGATATATGGTTGATCTTGATCCATATACTTTTCATTATCTACTAACCAGCCTTCAACTATAAGGAAGTGGAGAATCTCTTTTGCTTCGTTTTCAATAGAGTCGGCAGGTATTTTTCTTGTTAATGTATGCAACCATGACTCAATTTCTTTTATGATAGTATTATGTTTCGAAGAAGCTACATGTTTTCCCTTAGCATTTTTTATGCTATGACCATTTAGCAATCTGGTTATAACTATCCCTAAGTAGTGACTTTTCCTTATCTCCATATTTTTTGCCTGATTAGGATTGAACCAATAATGATTATGGAAGCGGGAAAAGCTAGATATCCTTTCTTTTATTTCTTCTGGGAATAATCTATCTTTCCGAGGAGAGTACTTCATAAAGAAAATAAAAAAAAACTCTCTCAATTTCCTTTCATCCCCAAGTAATTGAAATTTTTTTGTTACTTCAATACCGTATCTTTCTAAAATTTTTTTAAATTGTTTGAATTCTTTATAAGTTGGATTTCGGCTATAAAAATGATCAACCGCGAAGTCATATAGGGAAGATAATTGCTCAAAAAAACATTCTTTTAACATTGAGATTTTTATCGACTTTTCCAGATAATATGTCAGTAACATATCGGAAGTTACTGATCCAGATTCATTTAGATATATAGTAATTCCATCAGTCATGATCTCAAACTCTTCATTCAACCCTAGTTCATAAAAATCAAGATTTAATTCCTTAGTGGTTTTGTTGATCAGAAATTCCGACATGGTCAATTGCTCCATCAGGGTTTCCTTCGTTTCCGAAAGAGCGACTGCGTTTTCCAAATATTGTAGCATCATCAATTTTCGTTTGTCCGCCTTATTCAAAAATGTCACAAACATGCGTTTTCAAGCCTCCGTTATTTTTTTGTCCATAAAGAACGTTTCCTGAAAATAAATAGCATAAGCTGGCAAGATACGAAGGTTTGTCATCCCCGTCACCATCCGTATTATTTCCCGGCAGTGCTAAATCGACAGCCAAACGATCCGACGCAAAAACATCTTCTAGCATGACTCGTTGTCCAAAGTGTTTCTGTTTGTCCAAAAAATTACTTTCTGGAGATATGGATTGTTCCTGTTCTTTTTTTGGAACCGTTTCCAGTTCAGGAGCTGGTTGCTCTTCTGGTTCTTTTTTTTCAGCAGGTGGTTCATTCACTTTTTCTGGTACTTCTTCCGGAGGATCTGTCGGAACGATTTCTTCTGAAGGGTCCAGCGGATTATAGATGGTGGCAAAAACGACTTGTTCTGTAACAAGATCGATCAATCCAATAAACATACAGGCACCAATGACAAAGCCAAATCTGCGTTTCATTTCTTCACCATCCTTATCAATAGAGCTTCTTTTTGATGCTCTTTCTACGGCGCTGAACGTTTCAACAGTTTGTGAACGCCAAGCAGGCATCCACTAATTATAAATAAAATAACAAGTAAAAGAAACCGATTTTTTTTAGATTGTTGTTTCCATTGCTTTTCTTGTTTTTCAATCAGCCTATCCGATGATTGTGGCGTACTGCTCGACGATTTTTGCGACTGCTGGGCAGTTGTCTGTTCAACAGGAATCGCTGTCAGCACTAAGCGTTCGTCCGTTCGCGTTGGTGTTGGACAAGTGATCAAGGTCAGCCTTGGCCCTTGGTCATCCGCTAAAACCGACAAGTCTGTTTCCTCCACGATTTTTTTATCGATGATGATATACTGTTGACTTTCCTCGAGATAGCTCACTGACACTTCCATCCCCACCTGTGCTTCTAGCAATTGACCAAATAACAAACTTTGTCTACCGAGATGATGCCCTAAAACGACAAAATTGCTATTTTTTAACAAACGCTGAGGAAACATCACGACACCGCCTTTCAGCAGCTGCTGATTGGTCAAACCCACCAGCAGTGGTTGCTGGAAATCGATTGCCTCGATCGTGACAAAGCCGTACCCGGTGATCGTTGCTGGCTGTGGCGCTAAGACGTCCCCCAGAGTCGGTATCTGAATGGTTTCTTCTTCTGGAATCGTTGTCGGCAGCTGGGTCGCTATCGTCAATTCGCTTGTGCGTAATTGCCAACTGACGATGCTTTCTTTTAAAAAAGGAAGTGCCAACAAGAGGATACCTGCGATGATCAAGCCATCGATCAAGTATTTCTCAAGGTGCTCACGCTTCATCCGTTTCATTTTTTTTCTTTCGTCGGTACCATAAAAGCAGCAAGAAGGCGAGCAATAACAACAGACCGCCGATCAAGAAGTAAAGCCACGTGTAATCTGTTTCGATCGTCACATCTTTCTGGTTCAGATCACGTGCGACATCGCCAGTCACTGTGAATTCTTTCTCAAAGGTCCACTTATAAAGATAGCTTTCTTCTTCGCCTTCTTCATTTTCAACTTTGTATTGTCCTTCTTCACTTTTCCCACCATAGGCAACGGAAGTCAACACGTAGGTCCCGGCTTCTAAACGTTGCCCTTCTAATGAGATTGGGTACGAGAAGTTGGAATTAGGTGCCATTTGCATCCGGGAAGTATCCGAAGAATACAAAACATCGCTATCGCCTTTTTTCTTCACTTCATTGATCAGGCGTAATGAATTCAAGTACGCTGCTTCAGGATTTTGGAGGGTGACATTGATGGTGTTACGAGAATTGACTTGTCCCGGTCCAACATCTAGTAGTTTCAGATCCGGCGCAACTTCTGCTGTATTTTGACGCAATAAAATCGCAACGACATAGGCATACTCGTTCTTGATGGCTAAGCCTTGGTCTTTTTCACTGTCAGCCGTAGCATTTTCCTCTGTCGTTTCTTTTAAGGTCAAGCCACCTGCGATGACTCCTTCAAAGGATTCCGAAGGCATAGTGATCTTTAAAGGCAAGGTGATCTGGGATTGTTTCGGGATCGTGATTTCTTTCTCCACTTCAATCAAGTCAGCCATATCATAAGGCAATGTTTCATCTGCTTCGATGTCGTTTTCGCCATATTCCACGACTCCATTTAGGTTTGTGGTAGCTGAAGCGATCACTGGTGCGATGACTACCTCTTGATCGGTATCATTACGCAATTGGACTTCCACAGTTTGGACCGTCCCCGGTGCCATTTTCAAGTCAAAATAAGTCTTTTCTTTATCGATTTGGTTCTCTGGAATCACTGGATTGACGGCAAAATTAAATTCAGAAGCGGTTCCTATAGTTGGTACGAAAAAGAAAATACTCGCGAATAGGAGCGCCAAAAGCTGGTTGATTTTTTTCATGATGGATGTCCCTTCTTTCTATGTATTCTCCTTGAACCTCGAAAGGGTTCAAGGAGAAAGCTGGTACTTATGGGTTGGTTGGTGTGTCTGTTAGTAACCAAGTAAACGTGGTGTTGTATTGGCTGGCATATTTCGTCGTTGAGCCTGGAACTTCCAACTCAATACTATCCATGGCTGCGGCTAAACTATCGCCCCAACTCATTAGATAGGTTCCTGCTCCTTCACCATCTTGGGCACTCATCACTAAGGATTGGGCACCGTTTGGATTCAATGTGATCGTTGTGCTCACATTTGATGGTTTTGGTGACAATGACGGTGTTACCACAGTTCCCTTTGTCAAACGAATTTGCGCAGCAGTCAATTCTTGGTCTTCCGCTGTTTTGAACTGGCCATTTTGGCGAACATTCAATGTCCAACCGCTCTCTGTTCCCCGATTGTCTGTTACTTGGACGAAGTTGGGGCCTTCTTGATTTTCATTTGCTGAATCCACGTATTTTTGGGTTTCCGCATGATAGATCTCTGTTTTCGAGGTGATTTTTTGTGTGCCAAAGTAAAGGCTTGAAGCAAAATCAATCGATAGCGGTCCGTTGGTTCCCGGATTTGGTCCATCTGGGTCTGTTGGATCAACTGGTTTGATTGGATTTTCTGGATCTGGATCCGTTGGGCTGATTGGATTGGTTGGATCCGTATTTGGTTCAAAGGTGATTTGTCCATTTGAGTTGTATTCTGCACTGTCTGCTGCTTGTGCCAGCACTGGTGCTGCTAGGCTTAAGCCTAATACTGAGAGAAATGCTAGTGTCTTTTTCATATCTATACTCCTTATCCTTCCGTTCCTGGTGTATCTGATAATACCCAAGTTAGTGTAGTCGTGTAGCTAACGGCATCTTTTGGTGTGCTGCCAGGTACAGAAAGTGCGACCGCTTTGGTAACATCTGCTTGTACTTCTTGGCCATCTTTATCTATTTCAGTGACCGTTTCAACACTTCCCCAAGCGTTGACCCATGTTCCAGCACCTGTTTGCTTTGCTGCAGTCATCACCACTGATTCAGCACCTGCTGCATCCAACGTGATTGTCGCTTCTGGCACTGGTTTAGTAACGCCAATTGCGTTAGAATTAACCTCAGGATTTGTTAAGGTGATGACAGAACCTGTCAATTCTTGATTCAACGTTGACTCATTTTTGAACTGCCCATTTTGTTTTACAGACAACCGCCAACCAGCATTGCTACCGCGATTATCCGTTACTTGAACATAATTGGCAGTTTTTAATGTAGAAACTGTGTTATCGTCATTCAAGTATCCTTGTGCTCGTGCATAATAGACTTCGTTTTTATTGGAGATTTTATTGACACCAAAATCTAAGCTAGAGGCATAATCGATTGATAACGGGCCATTTGTTCCTGAGTTTGGTCCATCGGGATCGGTTGGATCCACAGGATTGACCGGATTTTCTGGATCTGGATTTTCTGGATTGACTGGGTTCGTCGGATCAGTATTCGGAATAAAATCAACCGCCCCATTTGATGTGTAAGAAGCAGCTTCAGCTGCTGAAACCTCGGTTGCTGCACTCGCTGCTGCCAATACGGCAAGACTTACAAAGACCCACGCTGTTTTTTTCATTAATATATAACACTCCTTTTATTTTAAAGATCGTTTCTTAATTACTACCGATATTATCTGGGACATTTTTTAAATTCCAAGTCAATGTCGTCCGATACTCTTTGGCCAATTTTACAGAACTACCTGGCACGTTTAATTTTACTGCCGTTGATCCTTCCGTTGCATCGTTCCCAAACTTGTAGATCCAAGTCCCCATTCCTTTTCCAACAGGTGCGTTGACCAATGTGACTTCACTATCTGGTACAAAGGTATGACTTGCCGTAACCGTTGGTGCGTATTGCATATCGGTGACCGAAGTTGTAGCGCCAGAGGCGATCGATAATGAAGCGCCTACCAGTTCTTCGTCATCAGCCGTTTTGAATTGTCCATTTTGCACAACGCTCAATGACCAACCTTCTTGTGTTCCTCGTTTATCAGTTACTTGCACATAGTTTGGTCCAGCAGCTCCAGCTGTGAACTCTTGCAGCTGTGCGTAATAATCTTTTGTTTCAGAAGTGATCAGTTGGTTGCCAAATTGAAAACTTGAAGCAAAATCAATCGATAATGGTCCAGCTGTTCCAGGGTTTGGTCCATCGGGATCGGTTGGATCGACGGGATCCACTGGTTTTTCTGGATCGGTCGGGTCGACTGGATTGGTTGGATTCGGGTCCGCTTCAAAGGTAATTGCCCCATTTGAGGTGTATTCAGCGGCATTAACGGTTGTTGGTAACAGTGCAGTGCTCATCAATAGAATGCCTGCCGTCAAGAAAAGTTTTTTCATTTTTTGTTCTCCTTTTGATTAAAATGATTCCTACTGCCAACAAAACGACAAGACCACTGCTTTGATAGCGATTAAAGTGATCTGACCCTGTTGCTGGTAAAATATTGTTGCCTTTTTGATTAACTTGTTTATTCCCTGGCTGTTCTTTTATGGGCTCTTCTGGCTCCTCAACGGGTTCTTCATAGACGCCGAAAAAGGAAGTGACACCATTGCTGTCATAGGCACCTGCTTCGGCTGCTGAAACGAGTTGAGGGAACAATAATAGATAGCCAGTAATAACACCGATCATGATTTTTTTCATTTGTATTCCTGCCTTTATGGGTTGCCAGGTGCCGAAACCAGCTGCCAGCTCAAGGTTCCTTGATAGTCCCCAACTTTTTGCTGTTCGACTGGAACGGTAAGTTTGATGCCTTCATTTTCACTTTCGCCCCAGTGCTGATTCACGACGTAAGTGCCATTTTCTGTCAATTCCGCTTCCTCGATGATCATTTCCCCACTAGTTATCATCTGTTCTTGACCGTTTTTCACAAAGCGGAAGACATCGGTTAATTGATCTGTTCCATCCGTTAATGGCTGTTGCTCTTTGACCGTCAAGCGCCATGGACTTCGTTCGGATCCTCTCGTATCTTTCACCGCTAGTTCTCCTGTGATCGTTGGCCAATAATCTTGTGTTTCTGTGGCAACTTTTTGCTGCCCAAAATCAAAGGCTGTCGGCACACTGCTTAAAACAAGCTCGCCGGCAACTGCGACGTTGACGACTTTTTCTGCCCGTTGACTGCCTGCTTCATAATGGTAAGCCGTTGACACATTTTTCAACAACTCATCTTCCGTTGCTTGTTGGATCGCGGTAAAAGCTTGCGGATCGACAGTCGGTGGTACATTTTCGCGATTATCTGCAAAAATCGTGGTTGCTTGGGTATAGTCTGCCAGAGCTGCTTCATCGGTCAGCGCCGTTGCTTCCGGTAAGGTCAAACGGACATCTTTTGCATAGACGGCAAATTGCCGGTCGTCAGAAATGACACTCTCATTTTTGACCACCACCAAATTAACGGTGGTTTCTGCCTGATTCTGATCGTTTTCACCTACCGAGAAAGTGATCGCTTGTTTGCGATAGACCGCTGTTTCTAACGGTTCTTGAATTGCAGCTAAGACCTCTTCTGTCAGCGTGTCCTTAAAGAAAGGACGCCCGCTGGCTTCGAGATATGTCACGGCTTGTTCTTTGGTCAGCGATTGTGCCTCTTGTTCTGTAAGGATCACATTGCGGGCTTGAACTTCCGCCTTATTTGAGTAGCGGACACTGATATCGTAACTATACTCCCCATCAGGACTCGTCCAATCAACTGGTTCTGAATCTGGTTGTTCCGTCAACTGCTGATCCGTGCTATCTAGCTTGCTGGATTTGATTTGACCGGCATATAACCATGAACCGGACGTTTGGGTTTCTGGTGTAAACGTCAATGTTGGCAATTCCGTTACCGTATAAGGAATCAACAAACGCCCTTTTTGCACTTGTGTCCCTGCTTGCTCCGTCCCCCAGGCTTGCAAGGTCAGCGGTGTATTGTTCTCTTTGACTGCCGTTACATTGTGACTAATAGCCCCGATCCCGTTCGCGACTCCCGGTGTTTCAACTTCGTAGTTAATGATCGAACCTGGTATCGCAATACCGTACCCGTTGGCTGCATTGGTGACATCGTTGTCCCCAATGAAGGTTTTCCCAGTCGCTTTTTCGATCCCACTGAAATTTATTGGGGTGATCGCTGCCGCATTAGCAGCAGTTGGATTTATGGTCAACACTTGGTAAGCACTAACCGCACCAAACCACGTTCCTTGACTATTGACTCGAGAGCCTGCATCATTGGTCGTCGTTTTCAGCCACGTTAAGTGATCTTTATCCGTATCTGGTGTTGCGAAATCTGAGAGATTGATTCGCCCCGTTCCCGGCGGCGATTCGATCGTCCCTTCGTCTTCCACCGTTAACTTCGCGCCTGAAATCAAATTCGTTGCGGAAGAAATACCGATACCGGCATTTTTAGAAAGATGGATATCGCCGAACTGATGATAGGTCGTTGCGTGATTGGCAGCAGTAGCTGAACGGCCATTTTTGATGTCTCCCCCATTGGCCATTAGCTTGATGCCGTTTGTCACGTTCAATTCGGTAAAGTTGACGATCCCCAGACCCGTCACAGCGATCGGATCAGTTTGATAAGAAGCTGTCCCATCGACATTTTCACCAAAGTTCATCTTCACTTGATTGCTGCTGTTGGCTACGATCGTGTTCGTAAAGTCATCTGACGCATTTCCGCCTGAAATCCCATTGATACTCTTGGCTCCTTGAACCCGCATCTCGACATCTCTTAAAATTCGATTTGAAGAAATGTTTGAATAATTTGTTGTATACAAGTTACCGATACTTGATCCTTCTGCTTGTATATTAATATTGATTTTACCGCTTCTTGTGTTGGCGGCCGTTGATCCACCATCGCCATAGATCGTTGCCCCGTTCAATGCATCTGATCCCGGTTTTGTATAAATGTTCAATGTAATCGTATTGGAACTGTCCGTTCCCACGATGTTGGTACTGTTGAACGGATTACCGCCTGAGATATTCGTTCCTGAAGGAAGCTTAAATTCCCCTTCATAATCCCTTAGGTCGATTGTTAATTGTGCATCCCCTAGCAGCGAACCTGCATTCGTGATTCCCCCAGAAAAAGCACTTGGACCTGTCTGAGGTGTTCCAGAAAAATCTCCGCCGTAAATTCGATTATCAGAATTTCCATTGATCGTGTGTCCTGAAAAATACCCATACGAGGCACCCATTGAGGCATTGATGATACCATCATGAACAGTGACTGAAACGTCCCCTGTAATTTTGGCATCACCCCAACCGCCGCCACTAAGAAACCAGTCGACTTGACCGTAATTTACTTCAGCATGTGAATTACCGAATATACGTTTACCGGTATAACCTGCACCTTCCAACGTATCAACGATCCCGCCATTCAAGATGTTTGCCGTGTTTCCCTCGATGATTCCTGAAAAACCACCACCATAGGTCCAACGAGCGACTACATTGTTTAAGACTGTTTTTGTATCCCCATAAATATAAAGGTTGGTTGCTTGCACACCATTGGTACCGCCTCCGCCTACGATATCAAACGTTCCGACACCATTTGCTCGTGAATTCAAGCTATTTGAATAGGCAATACCATCTTTATAAGATCGTCCCCCATAATTGTAGACGAATCCAGGTCCGCCGACCGTGCGAGAATCATTTAGTACGCCGACCTCGACAGTTGTGTTACCGTCAATAAATCCACCATACCCAGCTGCCCGCGTATAGGATAAGTTGTCTCCTCCATAACTGACACAGCCTTCTAGGATTTTCGTCGTAATATCGCCGTATACTTTAAAGCGAGCAGTGGTTTCAGCATAAGATCGGCGATCAGCCGGTGTCATCGCGTCATACACACTATCGGATCCAGTTTGCAGACTGGTAACACTCACGTCCATTCCTGCTCCACCATCGACACGATTGAATGACCCCTGATTGTAGTCACCTGCTTTAATCGTATTTTCAATACTCCCAGTAATCGTTCCATTGGTTCGATTGGCACCAATAAAATAGGCTGCTCCTGTAGAATAGGCGCTAGTGTCTACTTGGTTCGTAATCGCTGTCTGCTCTCGTGTCTGTCCAATATTTCCTTCTCTGGAACCACCATAATAATTCAATTCTGTGCCGGTCCAACCACCCACTCCTGTGAGAGTATTGTGGACTGTTCCACCAATGTTCCCGTATTGAACACCGCCATAATAGGTTCCTAAACGGAAATTGGTGTTCGTTGTTTGAAAGACTGTTGCGACATTACCGGTAACATTGGCTGTATTTGAAGTAGTGGTTCCGACACCGCCCCCATAATAATCGGCCAGTGTACCATTTAGCCGATTGATGGTAACGTTGGTATTCCCATCAATCGTACCGATATTGGCACCTCCAGCAATCGTACTGATGCCGCCCACCGTATTATTTACGACAATCGCTGTATTCCCAGTCAATGTACCACCGCTTTGATTCCCACCATAGATGTTCCAAGTTCCTGAACCTGTCGCATTTACAATGATCGTCGGATTTCCAGAAAGGTCGCCATTGTTGCTTCCCCCATAAATAGCAAGTCCGCCTCCGGTGGAACCACCGTTTAATGAAAGACTATGCCCATTCATGTACATTCTCGTACCCGTATAGTTGAGGTTTCGAATCACTACATCAGAACCGAAGTAGATTTCCGTGCCAAGTGCAACCGTGCGACTTCCAGAAGTCAACGTTGTTGCATCTGTGATGGGATCATCACTATGGCCTGTGATGATCAAGCGGCTGACTTTTCCTTGTAGTGCATAAAAAGTCATGTTGGTATTATCCACTGTATCTGGAATCGTTTTTGAAGTCAGATTCGTTGGCAAATTCAGTAAAGCTGAGCCAGAGCCAACATACAAAGTAAATTCTTGACCATTGCCGTTTTGATACATATCAAACAACGCTTGACGAATCCCTTCAGCACTATTGGTGTATTCCGCATATGCTGAATCATCTCCAGCTGGACTTGGTACAGCGATCACTTTCGTTTTATCGGCTTCAGCAATGATTTCTTTGATCGATTGTTCTGCCAACGAGACATCTGCCGCCCTTGCTTTGACAGCAGTTTTAAACACAGCAGTCACAGTTTGATTCTCCGTGAGGATCAATTCGGTCAGCGCTTGACTTGAATAGACCGTACCGTCTAACGCCCATCCTTCAAAATTCCTATCATCTTCAAAAGCCGGTAGATCACTTTCTTTTAATGCTTCCCCTTTATTTTTGCTGATCTGGATGCGAGTTTCTCCGGTAGCAAATACATGCTCCGTGTCTGTCAGAAAGGTCACCTGTACTTCTTCTGCAGCTTCCGATGAAGCTTCTGTTTCAGTTGAAGATGTGCCAGTGGATACTGTAGACGAATCTGTCGAAGTAGGTTCGCTAGATGCTTGCACTTCCGTTTCCTTCGTCTCCTCCAGACTGTCGATTGATGAAACGACAGGGTCAGAAGAAGACGCACCTTGTTCTTCACTTGTTTTTGTAACACTTTCGGCTTGTGCCACTACCATTGCATATGAAAAACACGGACCTGATGTTAGTAGAAAAACAAGTAAAGTTGTTAAAAACCGTTTCACTTTATCCCTCCTATCTTAAAAAAATTAAACGTATCGCGCAGTGCACGCCCTTGTGTTACGAAATTTAGTATAATGAATGCAAGCAGAATTTTTTCCTTTTTTTTTTTTTTACAAGCAAAAAAAAAGGATATTCTAGAAAGAGTTATAATTATTTTATCCAAGAATAATATAAAAATTTCAAATAAACCTTATAATACAACTACCTTAAAAAATATGAGAATCTTTTAAAAATTGATTGGGATATACTTTCAAAAAATAAATACTTGCTTAACCTTGATGAAATTAAAGTTATCATTATAAATTATTTTAAAGAGTTACTTTGTATATTATGGAACAGATAGAGCAAAAAAGTACCAACTTGAGTGAATCAATGATCAGTAAAAATTATTTTTGCTTATCTGAGTCCCACTCGTAGAAAGCTGTCATTGGAAAAATACAGCGAGTTTCTTTGAAAGTCTTAGAGAAGGTCTTCTTCTCTTCCACCGTTTCAGAATGTGCATTGATCATTAACTGCCCTTTTTGAATCCTTCAACTCCAGGGACAATTTCTCTCTTTTGATCTAGATCTAGTTTAACTACATGAATAAAAAGTCAACAATTTTTATAGAAAATATGCTTTCTCAAACATTAGTTGTATTTAGATAAAGTTTGTTATGTACTACCTTTATTTAGTAAATAGTTTTTAAGTAGAGGTAGTATATAATAATGATATAACAAAAGCCTTTCCAACCATATTTTAAATCGTTTCGTAATATATAAACTGGAGGTGAAAATTTTTCTATAATATATATTATTATATACTACCTTAATGCGTATTGAATTTTATTAAAAAGCTACTACCATAAATGGAATTATGGTAGTAGCCTTTTAAAGTTTATAGTTCATTCCCCAATTATTTCGCAAAATCATCTGTGTTTCTTCTTCTATTTCATTTACTGTACGAATCACAATTCCGTCTACATTTGTTTCAGGGATAGTGGGTTTCTTCTCTCTGAACATTTCAATTTCCCTCATAACATTATTGAAAAGGTCTTGTTTATCTTCTTGGGTCAAATGCTGCTTGATGTATTCATCGAGAGCTTTTCGTAGCAGCTCGTCTCTAGTAAGATTTGTTTCATATTTTTCAACCATTACTCTAGAAGTAGCGTTTAGAATAGGCGAAAGTTTCAAAGGCATTTGTGCTGAAAATGATCGATCAAATTTTCTTATAGGAGCCCCTACCCCTTTTACTTTCTTGGATGAACTGGATTTTTTCTTAGTTTTAATGACCTTCTGTCCGATATCTTCAAAAGAAGGTGTCGGAGATTCGTGGATCACTTCTTTAATATTAACGGTATCTTTCTGTGTATTTGTGGTATCTATATCATTAGATGGAGACGTGGTTTGAGGTTTCTTGCTATTTTTCCTAGCTGAATTCCCTGCCCTAATTTTATCTAACCCTTTGTTGCTTCTAAAAATACCTAAATCTTTTATGTCAGCCATTTAAAGAACCTCCTACTCATACCAATCTTCATGTTCAAGCAGCTCTTCATAGATATTGATAAATAGATGATGGCAACGTCTATCCCATTGCTTTAATTTCCCAGCCTTAGTTAACTCCATTGTTATTCCAGATCCATCATATCGCTTTAGACGTGCATTTTTTAGTACAACATTTTTGAGCAAATGATCACCATAAATTTGTTGTGCTTGGGCATACATTTCTTGATCGACTGCGTCCCCACTTTCTAACATAAATGGAATCACACCAGCAACCTTCAATGAAGTGTCAAATCCTTCAACAAAGAAATCCATATATTCTAAGTATTGCATGGCATTTCGCATGGATTTAACCTGTGTTTGAAGAACAACGATCGCATAATCTGCTAGATACATTGCAGATTTGCTATAAATCGAAATGGATGGTGGAACGTCTAGGTACACAATGTCAAATTCTTCAAGCAGAGGTCCTAAACGCTTTTGCATATAGACAAGTTTATCAGCAGAATCTGAGAATTGGTCTTTGATCCAATCATCATAAAGTTCAAAGCTCATATCTGCAGGTAAGATATATAAATTATCTACTACCTTATATATAGCATCTTTCGGATCTACACGAGTATCATTATCTACTACCTTATTCCAGTCAACTTCCCCATCGGTTTCAAGATTTAAATCAATCGGTTCTCTTCCAATCAATACATCAGTTATTGTATTTTCGTAATCAAGAGGTTTGCCGTCTCCCCCACCCTCTTCTAAAGAAAAGTTCATATGGGTTAAGCTCATTACGTCAGAGGTATTCCCTTGCATATCCAGATCAACGATTAGAGTTTTTTTATTTTTTGCAACAGCTGCTTCGAAACCTAACATTTGTGCACACGTACTCTTCCCTACTCCACCTTTGAAATTTCCTATCACAAATTTCTTTGACAAGTTAACTCACTCCTTTTATTGGCTACTACCTTTTCAATAATAGTAACATACTACCATAAATATTACTATTGAATTTTAATTATATACTACCTGAAAAAAAGCTAATATAGTAACGTTTTTGATAGTATAAAATAATTACTACTTTAAAAACAATATTTATATACTACTAAAATGAATGGTAGTATATAATAGGATAAAAAGACTACTCATTTAGTTACTACCATTAATAAGACATTAGTTGGATCACATGTCACTTGCAGAGGCGAACTTAATTTAGAACATATGTTAGTTAGGCCGCTAGATTATTTCAGCAAGCTTAGGATCGAGTAAGGTTTACTTCTTTAAGGTAGTACATAAAAAAAGCGAATTGTTTCAATTGAGATTACAATTAGTTGGGTAGTAATTAAAAGTTTAATAGGGTAGTAGATAACTTTTAATTTGGGTAGTACATATTGGTATTTACGGAGAAAAAAGGTAGTATATAACTATCTGATAAGGTAGTAGGTATTTAAAATAAGAGTAGTAGATAACCAATAGTTAAGGTAGTAAATAATTTTTAAAGAATAGAAAATAAAGAGAGCACTAAATCATTTAAGGTAGTACATAATAATTGCGTTTTTTTTTTTTACGGAGCTAATGTGTTTAGTTAGATAGTAATATCTACTACTTGAATAAAAGCATATTATCTACTACCTTAAAATTTTTTAATTATAAGGTAGTAGATAATAGAATTATAAGGTAGTATATAATACGAAATTCAATCCAAAAGAGTAGTAGATAATTAACAATTTTAGTAGTACATATTAAAAGAATTGATTTAATAAATGTAGTAGTTAATCTTTAATTATAGTAGTAAATAACGATAGGGAAACTATATTTAAGGTAGTATGTAATTGATCTTGGGGAAAATAGTGCTTGAATTAAGTGGCGTTTTCGGATATTCTTAGTATGAAAATTAAAACAAAAAAAGAGAGACGGAAAAATAAGTGAATTGGACCTCACCTATTCTTCTGAATCACATAAGACACTATGTGTTCTCGCTCGTCTCAGGATTATGTAAGTGGCTGGTTAACCACTTATGTGATTTAAATAAATCTATTCGGACTGGTAATCCGAACTTGTAGGTTTATTTTACCATTTTTTTACGGGCAACTCAATATATATATGCTTATTTTGTCATGTAATCTAACGAAATTTTTTGACTTTCTGAGCCATTGAGAGAACACAAATCGAACGATTGTTAATGTTCTCTTTTTGTTTAGGAAGGATTAGTAGGAATGACAATAGAGCTAGATACAGTTTATTCAACGATCTTACAAAACGGTATTCGTACATTCAAATATAAAAATAGCCGCCTTAAACCGGTCTCTTTTAGTGATCAGTCGGGGAAAGGGGCTATTTTTGCGTATCGTTCGAAAGAGCATATGGTTGAAGGGATTGGCCTAGTTATCACGTCTGAAGAGGGAATTATTGAGAATAACAATGGGTTTAGTCATTGGACTCCAAACGTTTTTCGCTACGGAACCTACGCGGATGAAGGCAGAATGTTTACAAAGGGGCATTCTGAGGATAATTTACGTCAAATCAATACATTTTTTGTTGATTTTGACACATTGGATCCTAACTTTGACTACGGAGAAATTATCTTGGCCAGTCACGAGATTGGCTTTATGCCGACAATGATTCTACGTACACCGCATGGTTTTCAAGCTTTCTATGTATTAGACAAGCCTGCATACGTGACGAAGAAATCAAATTTCAAAGTGATCAATGTAGCTAAAATGATTTCAAATAACCTACGCAACAAGTTAGCAAACGAATACCGTTTTCCAGTCGATGTGAATGCGAATCATTTTGGGATCACACGAATGCCTTCTGAAGAGAATGTTTTATTCTTTGAACCACAGTATCGTTATAGTTTCGAAGAATGGATCGACTGGTCAATGAGAGAAGATGCGGACAAAAAAGCGGAGATCAAGAACGTTTTTGTATTGCCATCTACTCAAGAATTTCGTCAAGTGGATGAACCCTGGTTCCAGCTATTGCTAAATAGTCAAAAAATACAAGGTGAAAAGGGCGTATATGGTCGAAATAATGTCATATTCACCTTGTCTTTGGCATACTTTTCGTCAGGATACGAAGTAGAAGCATGTGAATTGACCATGTTAGAATTCAATGATCGTTTGGCTAACCCTTTATCTGATCGAGAATTGACCAGAATCATTCGTTCCGCTTATTCCGGCAAATATCAAGCAGCGCATAGAGAAAAAGTTGTCCTATTATGCCAAGAGTGGGTCGATGCCAATCTTTCTGAAGAGCAGCTATTCAACAAAAAACGTGGTTGGTGGAAGTTTAAGAAAGAGCGAGCAGTACGTAAATATTCACACACTCATGAATGGGCAGAAGATCTACTGTCTTATTTGAATGAGCAATCCTATGAAGAAAAACCATATATTATTTCTACAAAAAAAGATTTAACTGAAAGTTTAAAAATCCCAAAACGTTCCCTGGACAAAGTACTGAAACAGTTGAGAGCAGAGAACAAAATTCATTTTCGTGTCCGTGCTGGTCGTAATGGAGGTATTATGCTAGCTTCGATACATGGATTGATGCGCTCCGTTATCCGGCTAAAAAAAGAAAGCCAGAAGGCTTATTTCTCTGCGATCTCAGAAGCTTTTGGAAGAGAATACACGTTTATCCAGACAGCACTGAAACGATTGCTAGAACCCAATAGGATCGGTGTGCAAACAGATTTGTTCATGATCGATACAGGTTGAAATTAAAAGGTGCAAATTGCCTTTTACATTATATCTATGATACGTTCTTTCTTTTTTCTGCTCTCCTTGCTTGCTGGTCTTAAGAAATAGTAGTACTATTATCGCAAACGTAATAATATGCTGGGAGGTCTTTCTGACTATGAGTATCAATACCTTTGTATATCCCTACCCGATCAATGTTTTTATTATTTCGAGGCTAGGGATGACAGTAGAGCAATTTTGTGAATTACATGGATATAAGCAGAGTACTGTAGCAAGTTGGGTAACAAGAAACCGTGCAGTAAAAACATTACCTTGTGATTTTTTATATTGTCTTAGTCTTTCTTCAGGCTTGTCGATGGATGATGTTTATCGTCATTTATTGATATTGGAGGAGAAGTTCTTAAAGAGTATCAATCCCAAAAAAGAAAAAGAACAAATTAATTAGTTATATCTATCATTATTCGTTGTATTTTAGTAATTTTACGTGTTCGTTAAGTGATATAGGATATGTAACTTAATAAATGTTTTTGTCAGTTTACTATTTTGGGAATGTTCAAGTATCTGTATTTATTTGTGAAAGGTGATGTTATTACATTTTTGTAAGGGTTATTTAAAACAGCAATAGTGTATAATTTAAATAAGATTATATCTTGTATATGTTTAAAATATCGATAAAATAAATATTTACAATATCCTGTTACTAAAATATACTTGAGTTAGAAAGGGGGAACAGTAGATTCATTTCTCGAATTTACTGAAAGATATGAAAAAATCAAAAAGGAAAGTATTGACGATTGTTTTATCTTGCACAGTTTTGGTAGTACTTGGTACACTATTTTTCCTGAAAAATAATGATAAAACAGGCATTTTTATTGAAAATAATAAAGGTGCAATAGAAGTTCCTATTACAATAGCAAGAAATTATCTGAATGATTCAGAAGTTCTTTATGAAAGTAATTCGATAAAGTCTACGAATAAATCAATAGAGGAAGCTAGTATAAGTGGTGAGAGTTCTATTTCAGTTACCATTTATGGAGAAGAGCAAACAGTTACTGGTTATGTTGATAGCAATACTAAAAACTTTTCTTTATTGGTAAAAGTAGCTAGTTATGACGAATCAACGGGTAAAATAGTATTAGATTGCAACTATGATGATGGTATAAACAAAACAGAAAAACAATTGATTTTCCAAAAATAAGGAGAACTAAAATGAAAAAAATATTTTTAACGTTAGTTTTATTCTTTGGTATTTCAGTATCAAGTAGTATCCATGCTTATGCAGATGATATTGCAACAGATGAATCAGGAGCAGAACAAATTTCAAATGAGAGTCTAAGCGATGAAGTAATAGATAGTTTAACAATTGATGATTTTGTTAAAGCTTATGAAATTTCGAGCTCAGATGAAGAATTTAAAGATCTATCTGAAGATGATCAAAACTTATATATGATTAAGCTATACAATGAGATATATGAGTCAAAAAGCTATAGGGTAACAGCAAGATACCTGCCATCTGCCTACGAGAATTTGAATAGTGCGGAGAAAAAACTTGTCAAATCATATCCTGCGCAAGCAGCACAAGTGTATACTGCTTCTAGTTTGGCTACAAAAAGGACAAATGCACTATATAAAAACGGGTTGCATAATGGAAACGGAGATGCTTTTAGACATACTTATTGGAATGCTGAGATGGCAACGATGTTAGCTGGATATGGATCAAGTTTCAATCCTTCTAACGGTAAAACAAATGCGAAAAGATGGGCAGATGCTCACGAGGAAAATAAAAATCAACCAGCTAATGAAAAGCAGATGGATCTTTTCAATAATAATGTTGGTAGATCGATTGTAAATAAGAAATATTCATCAAAGGATTTGGAGAAGAAGGCTTTAGCAAAAGTTGATGCAGGAAGTTGTAGAAGAATTGTAAATAACAAAGTAGTTGCTACAACTAAAGCAAGATAGTTTTTCGAGAAGAGATGAATATTATCTCTTCTTTTTTGTATTGATGATTTGGGAAAATAGGAAACTTCAGTTTTAAATATATAAAAAAAGCCCAGCAAAGAATACTAGGATTTTTCTTATGGTTTTAAAATGTATACAGGTGGAATATGAATATTGTTTGGACGATCACCGTTTCTGTCAGATAGACGTTGGAAACCGCCATGTAGCCCTTCTACCAAACGACTTGAGGGTAATAAGTTGCGCCAATTAGTAACAATTTGATTCAATTTGTTTAGCTTATTTTGTTTTTCATTGTTTTGATTTTCGGTGTAGATGGCTAGAACATTCTCTAAGTATTGGGCCCAAATTTTCAGTTCAATGGAGTCAACATGGTCTGCTGTAGCTATTAATTTATTTAAAGGCTGCTTGGCTTCTTCAAAATAACCTAAATCCATTAAGCAATCGGATAGGTTTCCTAAGCAGATTGGATAATACTTTTTGTAGAAATGATTAAATGAGTCCATAACATTGAAGTCGACGTCTATCAATTTTTGACTGACAATCTGAAGCTGATCCATTGATAGCAGAGTCATAAAATCTGCGAAGAATTGAAGATCGTAAGAAGTCAGATGATTTGTGACTAAGATTTGATTCATCAATGCCTGGACTTCAAGAATATCTATTTTAGGTATTTGTCTTGTATCTTTTGCAAAATACTTTTCTAGCAACAATCGCATTCTGCTTAGCATTAGACTGTTTTTTTGATTTTTTATCAGGTCTTCGTATAGGATAATTGCTTCAGCTATATCATGTGTATCAGTGACGATATTGTATCGCTTGAAAAGATTTTTGTATTCATGATTTTCACTTCGATAATAGAGATCCAAGATATCTTCAATCCTAGCATTCAATTTTTTTGCTAAAGGAATAAGCATATATAGCGGAAATTCTCTTTCGCCTTTTTTTATTCTTGCATACGAGCTTTCACTAAGAATAGTATTTACTAATTCTTTTTGGGATATTCCACGACTTTTTCTTAAATCTTCAATTATTTCCACTAAAATGATAGACTTCTCATCCACAGCTCATTAAACCTCCATAAGAAATTGCCAATTTAGCAATTATCAACTTTCTTGTTGTAAATATTTTATCAAGTGGTAGTATTTGACTTGTAAATTTACACAATTAAAGTATCGGAGGAAAACAGCATGAGTTTAGACTTAATCCTATTTTTATTAACTGGTTCGACTAGTGTTCAAACACGAGATGTACAAATTGGTACACGCTAGAATATTTTTTTAATCGTCAAATGGTGGGAATTGATCAATGTCTTCTAACAATTCTTTAGGTGAAATATTTAAGCCGGCACAAATTTTCAAATAAACTTTTAAGCTGACTTTGGTTCTTTTCCCGTTCTCTATAAAACTAATATGGTTATCTGCCACACCAGATCTTGAAGATAGCTCTAAAACAGTTAACTTTCGCTCTTTTCTAGCTTGTTTGAGTTTCTTAGCAATATTTTGAATAATTTGATCATATTGATCTTCAGATAGTTGCATTTAAATCACCTCTGCCATTGATTTTAAAGGTTTTATAAAAGTAATCATTGGCGAAATGGTAAATAAATGATATAATTAGTTTAGAAAAGTAATTGCAAAATAATTTTTGATATGCTATGTTTTACACATAAAAATAAAACAATATTTTTGTTTGACATACTTGTACGAAGCCAAACAAAAAGGAGCCCCCGAAGTAAATCTCGTCACTGCAAGAGCGCCAACTCATGCAGGAGTCATTGATAAACCTCGGTTTCCAATCAAGTGCTGATACCACCTGAACGGATTGAGCTCCTTTGCGTCGTAGCTTCTCTACAACGATGTAATTATAACAGATAATGATTGTAGAAAGAAACTTCTGATTCAATGTATTATTGAAAAATGTATGTTTGATCTTTAGTTTCTTCTACAGTTGATCTAGGTGAATGATAGGCCAAATCATCATTTTTGACGCCATCTGTTATTTTCGTTGAAGAGACTGCGATTCTTAGGAGGTAAATTCATGTTCTCGTGAATTTACCTCCTTTTTGTTTGCTTTTATGTAAGTATGATCTAGGAAATGAGGAATGACAATGACAAAAGGGTTAGCAGTATACGTTAAAGATCTAGCAAGAATCAAAACAACGGTACAACTATTTAACACGCAGCATTGGATGATTGAAGGGGAAAACGCCTATCGCTATACGACTCTTTTTGAAAAAGGGAAACCAAAAAAAATATTTTTCGGGGCTGCCAAAACGGAAACGATCTTTCCACAAATCAAACTTCTTTTTGATCAAAAGGAAAGAGTCATTGCTCAACGGTTAAATTCAAATGGTCGTCTGATAACGACACGGGAAAACAAATATTTCAAAGTCCGGAATCATCGAGCGGAACGAGCGTTAGAAGTGTATGCCTTGATAACTGCGATAGAAGAAAAGGAATACGAAGAAATGATTCAAAATTATTGGTACCAGGAGCGCAAAAGAGCATAAAAGAATTGGAACAAAAAGTAATTAAACATCTTTTGTTTGCTAGTTTCTAGCAAAATCTCTTGATATGAGTTGATAACGAACGAGTATCGAGAACTAATTGAATAAATGAATTGGGTATTAGAACGCCCCTCTAAACTAAACAGCATGGCTACTAAGGGGTTTAGAGTAACCAGGAATACAATGAACTGGTGAGCCAAAAACATTGAAGGATTTGCCAAGACCGCAAGTGTGCGAGCGAATATCCGGCCTTCATAGGAGTTAGATTTCTCCGGTTGTAAAAATCTGCGACTTTTATTTTGTTCTATTTTCGAATCTGGTAAACAAAAGATGTTTAATTGGTTAATAATAAATTTTAAAAAAGGGAGTGGAAGTTATGACGAAGACAAATAAGTTATTGGCAGTTGGAAAGTTTTTCTTGAAGATGATGTTTAAAGTTAGTATGGGATTGCTGAAGGTTGCGGTATTTATCTTCATATTCACTTTCACGTTCGCTGCGATCAATGCTACTTCAACTCCTTTTTCTAACCGTTGACCTTAAAAAAGTGATGGACGGCTGGTCATGAAGGGCAATATTGAAGTTGGCTAATGGAAGAGACTACCAATTAGAAAAGGAAAGGAGAAATAGAAATGGGATTTGATATGCAAGCTTATAACTTGAGTGAAAAAAAATAGATTTGAGAAAGATTCTGAATGTATCGCTAATTTTCATGCGTTCTACTCTGACCCAAATATTGATATATTAACTGAAATGCTCAATATATTGCCTCCTATTAAAGTGGCGGGTATTGATTTAAATGTTGAAGATTATGACGGAATTTGTTCGATAGAATCAATTAAACAAGCAAAGGAAAGCTTTAAGATCGAAATGTGCAAATCTTTTGAGATAAATATTTCTACTGATAATGATGGAAATAGAATATCAGAAATGAGCGATTTAGAATATCCATTCAAAAAAATCAATCTATTTTTTGATGAAATTTTAGAAAACTATAAAAGTATATATATAGGTCTAGACTGGGGGTGAATTATGGAAAAATCTAACTGGATAAAAGAGATAGAAAAAGATTTCAATGTCTCTTTTTTTGGATCCAACTGTGATTCTAACGTTGTATATTTTGAAAATGACAAAAACGTTTTTTGGGTAGTAAAGATTGATATGAACGAAAAGAGTATTTCAGTTTTTAAACCTAGTAAGAAATATAGAAATTTAAAACTAGCTGAAAAAGACGGATTAAAGATTGTAGAAGAATTGATGAAACATACTAATCATTGGAATGATTTAGGGTTAGTTAATCCTTTTCATCTGCTTGATAAAATCAGTGTTAAAAGACAGATAGACAAAATTGATAGATGGATTTTTACAATTGAAAGTCGAGTATCGGAAAATGCTTTTGGTGGAAGTGATTGGGCTGAATTCTAGCTGGAGGTTATTCCACAATCCATCAATATTGTTAAATCAATTAAAGGAGGTCAATATGAGTAGTATTGTCTATATGATAGTAGCCTTTACTATATGTTTATGTGGGCTATATCTATATGGGAAAATGTCCAATTTGGAAGATATTGACCAATACCTATCAAAAGAAAATCAAGAGTCCTTACTAAAAAATTGTTACTATGATCATTCTTTCAAGAAACACACTCTACAGGAAATTGAGATAATGACTCATCGAATCAACGCACAGTTGATGGATCTGAACGAGGATAGGCTAATAATAAGGGCAGAACTATCAAGCAAAATCGATAGTTTGAAGGCTTTGAAACACAAAATTCTTGTTGATAGTTACAATGAAAAATTAGCCGAATTATCGCCAGATCAACGTGCATTAGATGATTGGAATCGGTTTTGACCTTGTTTGAAAGAATTAAAAAAGTCCTCCTAGTTTCCGCTAGAAAGACCAAACAAACTATTATGTCCTTATTTATTATAAGTAAACAAGACAGTAAATCAACTAATTTGGTTTAGCTGTTTAATAGAATAAGAAGAGTAAGCTTGGGAATGGAATCTCAAGCTTTTTTTAATACTCAAGAAGGAGGAAGCGTATGAAAAACGTCTGTCGCAGTCCATAAAGGATAGATAAAAAATGAGTGAAGGGAGGGCAGAAACAGATGGATGCTGAAAAGAAAACCTTGTATTTAACCGTAGGAAAGGAGGTTTCCCTAAGTTTTACAGGAAACGGTGAAGCATTACAGTATATTCGCTTGAGCGTGAATAAGCTGGCAGAAATTATTAATAATGGCTTGGTCGATCGCCAAAGTATTTTTGAAATTGACGAAGTTTCACTGATCACGAAAAGTAATTATAAGACCGTTGTGCAAGTGGTCGCTGGGAAACAAGTATTACACGGTAATACGGATCACGTAGACGTTCTGATCGATAAAGATAAAACAAAACAAAAAGCCGCTGGAAAAGATATTTTCACGAATGGTGACTTTTTATTTATCGTTGATCAAGAAAAACACATATCAAAACAAGAGCTGCATACGCTAAATATAAAGAACTCAAAAAGTTATTTAAACGAAGGAGACCGCCTATGATCTTATATGGCCAAGGAACAAAGAATGCGTAATCGAGCGCCACCGTCCTTTTCGAAAATCCATTTTGAAGGAGAGGATGTGAACAGGTACCAATGAAAAAGAAGCACAAACTCGTCGTTTCGTTTTCAATGATGATCATTTCTCTTCTTGCTATGGCCAACTTTCCTTATGTTTTGGCACAAGAACAAACAGATACCGCTAAAACGGATCAGGAAGTGGCTGCAGTATCGGAAGAGACCTTAAACAAAGAACAGGCATCAACCGTTGTTCAAGGTGCTGATGGCTTACTGTATGTGGTAGCAGACAAATCAGACAAAGAACAGCTGATTTCTTCAGATACGCCGCAGATCGCTGAAAAAACTGAAGGAGATTTTACAGCTGTTGAAGTAGGGATCGATGAAAAGCGTCAGGAAAAAGCGGATCAGGCAGATCAAGAAATCAAAGACTTTGATGAAATCGATCTAAATGATGTTGAATCGCTGCAGTCGGCAGTCAATAGTGAAGATCTTCCATTTATTGAAGAAGATCAAGTCGCTGAAGAATTGTCAAAAGCCAAAGATTTAAAAGAATCCGAACAGATCTTGATGCAGACACGTTTCTTTTATGCTGAAGAGATCCTGAACCAAACGAATAACTTGAATGATGTTCCTTCTATGCTAAAAGAAAGTAAAGTTGCTTTGCTGGCTTCTGTTTCAAAAACAGTCTCTGAAACAACGATCAATCCGCCTTCAGGTTATCCTTGGCTGATGTATATCGTTCGCAGCAACGGCTATTCTTACACAGAAGACCGTGGGATCCGGCGGACGATTGATGGGAAAGATGCGTTTTGTTTACAAGCAGGGGTTACGGCAGCTAAGACGTACACGGATGCCGGTAGCAGCTATTTGAGTACTTCTCAAAAAGAAACGATCACGTCCATTATTAGTGCTTACCGTGAATTAGGCGGTTGGGCAAATAACGACGCTGGGAAGCAACGTTGGATGGCCGCACAAATTCTTGTTTGGGAAAATTCAAATGAAAAACCAAAAAGTATCACCATTACCCCAAATCACAAAGCTGGTGTGACTGACTGGAAAAGCAAAATGACTACACGAGCTGTTCAGATCCGCACACGTCCGCAATGGGACGCAACGTCTAAGACGGTCTATGAAGGAGAAAAAGCAACCTTTACTGTGAAAAAAAGTTGGGGTGATCATAACCTCTATGTAGAATCCGTCAGCGGTGGGGCAAAAGCGACAATTAGTGGCAATAAATTAACCGTCGATACAAATGGATCCACTGCAACAAAAATCACTGTAAATATGGTGAAAGGGTCGAAAACAAACGAAAAATATCCCACTACTGTCTGGGCGAACGGTTCGTATCAAAAACTGGTCACTGGTTCTTTTTATGTTTCAACTTCCGTAACCGTGAATGTGAAGCGAAAAGGGACTGTGGATGTCTTGAAAGTAGATGCAGATACGAAAAAGCCGCTAGCAAATGCTACTTTCCGCTTTACGTATGATGGAAAGACAACAGACGTAAAATCAGGAACGGATGGGAAGGCAAAGCTAGGAGAACGATTAAAGGCTGGGTCAGTAGTCAAAGTGAAAGAAATAACCGCTCCTTCAGGCTACAAGTTAAACGGAACGGAGTTTTCAATCACGGTAGGGGAAAATACGAATGTTTCGAAGACCTGGACAAACGAGCGACTCGCAGGTGCTGTAGAGCTTACCAAAATCGCAGACGTCGATCAAAAGTCGTTAGATGGTGTGGTATTTACACTATACAAATCGGACGGATCCATTTTACAAGATAACCTAAAAACCGACACAAATGGCCAACTGAAAGTAAAGGATCTTTCGCTGGGATCCTATTACTTTAAGGAAAAAACGGCAGCGGTTGGTTTTGAAACAGATAGTAAAAACTACTCGTTTACCATTACTGCAGATGTGACTGAAGCAAAGCCGGTGAAATTAACAATCACCAATCAGTACAAATTAAGTGCTTCAAAGACGGTATCAGACAAGAATGAGACAGGCAAAACCAGCAATACTTGGTCAGCTGCTTCCGATGATTTTCTACAATATGATTTAACGACAAGTACGGTAGAAAAACTAGGGTCTCGTTACTTAGCTGATTTTGTGATAGAAGACCAGTTTCCAGCTGAAACGGTTGCTATTTCTACGGTACAAGTTTTGGTGCAAGGTAGTGATGTGACAGATCAATTTACAATTACCAAAGATCTGACGAACGGGAAAGTGATTGCTACTGCGAAAAGCACCGCACTTACAACTTCTGGATTTTATGGAAAATCATATGATCTACGTACGAAAATGATGCTAAAGCAAGAAGTTCTGACCGCTAAAAACAAAGCAACACTGTCCTTCAGTAAGCAAGGTAGTGTGAAAACAGGAACGAAAACGGCTTCTTCAAACGCTGTTACAACTACTTTACCAGCATTCAAGCTGACAGTGAATCATGTGACAGAAACAGAAAAAGCGCTGCTTAAACAAGTCGTTGAGACCAAATACGATGGGGAGTCGTACGAGTATAAGCCGCTGGATGATCTATTCGACGTGAAAGGCAATCGGTACCGCTCAAAAGTGACTAGAAGCGGGGTCGTTGCTGGCAAAGATCTTGTACTTGAGATCCCGTATTATCTACCGTCTTTAGAGATCAATGCTGAGAAAGTTTCAATATTGACTGGCAAAGCGTCATTGACGGACAACTTGAAGGCGACGATCACTTTTTCAAAGTCAGCGAGTTACGAAGAAGAATTGAAAAACGTTCTTTATCGATTGACTGTAACTGATCAAAAGCAGAAGAAAACTGTCTTAACAAAAGATATTTCACTTAGTTCTTATGCTTCAAGCCTAGTTGTTGATTTGCCTACTGCAGGCTTTACTAAGGGTGAGAAGGTCCCGTATTCTCTTTCCCTTCAGGTACTGAAAAATCCTGACAAAGTAAAGGCTGAAACAGATACGATTGATTTTTCAACATTCGGCTATACAGCTTCAGAAAAAGTCCTCACCAATGCGGATCTGAAAAGCGGTAAGCTTTCCTATGGCGCAGTGAGTCAAACAGAAGCAACGAGAAAAACCAAAGCGTATGTAGAAAAGAAAGAGACCTTTCAATTTGATTTTGAAGAACAGCGTTCGTCAAAAACGGGCTATGGACTACCAATCACATTAGAACCGATCTACAGCAGTGAGATCCAAGATACGCCATTACTTTCGTTTACGCTTTCTTCTCCAACGAAGCTAGTCGATACCTATTTAGATCTTCAGTATGTCGAATCAAAAGGGAACATTCAAATCCCGTTAGATCGTACGGTCAATCAAGTAGCGAAACAAACGACTGCCGCAATTACTTCTACAAAATTTGAGTTTCCTCAAATAAGCGTAGAGGAGAAGACGGGTGCATTGTATACGCAAGAACAAGTAAAAAATCCAACAAAAAAAATACCAAACAAATTACTTGATGGGGGAAGAAAGTTTTATTTGCCGATTTGGGCAGAAAAAGGGGACTACAATCTGACGCTGCAATCGAATGTGATTGGCCGTAACTTTATTCAAGTATCGATGAACCAAACGCTTTCGGTCTACGCAAACATGTATGCGACGATTGATAGTAAAACAAAGAAAGAAGATGAATTGTTACTCACGCCGGTTTATCCTGATACGACTGTGCCAAAAGGATGGTCAAAAGCAGAGATCACGTGGTTAAGAGGAAAGTAAGGAGTTGGGCAATATGTATGGTTCAGCCGTTTTTGATGTACGATCGGAATTAAAACAGTCCAGGCACCTATTGCGAAAAGTAGTTTTTAGCAGTTTAGGGATCCTGGTCTTTTTCTTTCTCTTTAAGCAGTTGATCGGGATCCCGTTCAATTACTTGAATCAGATCAGTTCTTCGTTTTTAAACTTTGGTTCTGGAAGCAGCAATGTTTCCGGTTCGCTGACCTCAGCGATTCAACAAAATCAATTTGTTCAGGCAGTTATGGTATTCGTTACTGGGATCTTGGCAGTCTGCACCAAATTTTTTGATGAAATCAAACAACTGTTTTTCAAATAACGATCGGCTTTAATATCCGGTTTATATTTCTACTGAAGGGAGGTGACATTCATGGATACAGTTCAAAATCATTCTCACACATTGATGAACGTTGCTATTGCAGTAGGTTTAGTTGCAATCGTCGGCGGTGTTGTTTTCAAGTTTTTCCCTGATTTCACAACACAAATGCTAGCTAAAATCACTTCTTACGTTTCAACATTGCCAACAAAATAATGGTTAAAAGATAATTGGAGAAGACAATCTTTGCCTTCTCCTTTTTCTTGGTTAGGAGAGGGAGGAATGACACATTATTGGCGACAGATCACGGTTATGATCGTGGGGGCACTTTTTATGATTCTAATTGCGTGGTTTTTTATCGGAAATGCCAAGAAAGATACCGAAGCATTTAACATTACTGAAGCTTTAAGAACAGCTGCAATCAGTAACAAAGATGATTCTGCACGCATTCAGCCTGGCGCTTTTTATTTGGATCAAGTCAGCTTTGAAAAAGAGTTCGAACAGACGATCAAGAAGCAGCCATTCTACGCAAAGAAAACAGTAAAAGTGACGTTCAACTACTTAAAAGAAGCAGATAACAAAGGAATCAAAGGCATTCGTGCCTATGTAGAGTCCGATGGATCCATTGACGAAGCCACATGCATTTTAAGTACGCCGGAAGGAGGGTAAATCAATGGTTGTAATTAGAGAAAAAAAGGCCATTTTTAAAGATGAAAAAGACGTGTTAAGAAATGTAAGGAATATCGTGACGACCAATCAATTCCGACATATACCGTCAGTTACTGAAGAAGAGCGAGACGATTATTTGGAAAAATTAGTTGAAGATAGTCGAGTCGAAGTGATTCGAGACGATTTAGTTGAGCACTATCCGGATGAAGTAATGCGTGCCTTCACGTCTAAAGCTTCTCGTGAAAAGCTCACTAAATTAGTTCAAGAAGAGCAGCGATTTGGAAAAGATGATGAAGGACAAAAAAAAGCGGCCTATGTCGTCAATGAAATCGTCGGTTTTGAATTTATCGATCGTTTACTTTTGCATGACGAGTCAATCACGGATATCGGATGGAACAGTACGTTTCTAACCGTCGAAAGTGCGGATCAACTACGAATTTATACGGCAGAACAATTACAGTTGACCGATCCTGAAAAAACGGTATTTCGAATCGTAAAGAAGTTCGCGGATGCTGTAGGAAAGCCATTTACTCGAAATGATCCTATCTTGGATAGTGTATCAGGAAATTTACGATTAAATGCTATGCATCAAGTGATCAGTCCAACTGGAACAACGATGTCCTTACGGGTAAGTCGACCAGGTCTAGCGTTGACCGAAGAAACGTTTGTCGATTTTGCGCCATCTTTTGTTTTGGAGTTTCTAAAAATAATCATGAAGGCTGGATCAATGAGCGTGATCGGTGGGGAGACTGGTTCTGGGAAAACGGAATTGATCAAAATGATGTTATCATTTGTGCCAAAAAAAGACCGTATCTTTATGATTGAGGATGTTCCTGAAACAAGAATCAAGGAACTTTTGCCAGATCATGATATTTTTTCTCTCGTTACAGGAAATATCGTGACGATTTCAGATCTGGTTCAAGCTGCTTTACGGAATTACCCTAAATGGATCGTTCCCTCAGAGACACGTGGTTCTGAAGCTTATGAAATGATCCAAGCTGCACGGACAAACCATTCAGGATTGACGTCGATTCACTCAACGAATTGTCGAGCGCATCCTCGAAGGTTAGTCACCATGTCTAGTATGGGGTATAAAATTAATGAAGAAGCGGTCACTGAAGATATCCTTACTTTCTTCGACTTTGGATTTCAGATCAAAACTGCTTATATCGAGATCGATTCGGAAAATCTTATTTTCAAAAAAATTCGATATTTGTCAGAAATCGTAGAGTATTCAGTAAAAGATACGGCCACTACTTTGTTTAAACAAGTATTAAACAATGGTCAGTTCTACGTTACTACGGGTCAGTTGTCTGATCAGTACAAGGAAAAGCTAGCAGAACGCTTCTTATCCTTTGATTTTCCTGAAATGACCAATGAAAAGATTAATAAATCGGAAGAGCTTGAACAGATTCTTCAAAAGGCGGTGGCTGAGTTTGCGAATCAATCAACTTCAGACGGAAGCTAAGAACCGTGTGAATCTTGAAGAATTACATGCTTTAAACAGTGCTTACGGGCAGCGATTAAAGCAAAAAGAGATCATTCAACTTGTCGGACTCCCAGCTGTATTCTTAGGCGTTTTTTCATTGATTCTGACGTATATTTGGTGGGTCGTTGTCGGGTGTACAGTGATTGGTGCCATTTACGGCTATCGGTTTATTTTGCCAAAGGTCGTGAATCGGAGGTATCAGATGCAGTCATTGGAGGCCAGAAACAAATTTCTTTTGAATCTCACACAAGTGACGATGGACAATGATTTAACTGTTCTTCAGTCTTTGGCCTATGTGATCGATGAAACAGAAGGAGAACTTTCTGAAGATCTTCGAAGCTTGTATGCCGCTCTTGGTGTAGGTTCTGATCCGGAAAGGGTCTCTTATTTATTGAATAACCTATCTGAAAAGTACCATGATGATGCGATTTTTGGTCAGTATTTGGAACAGCTTGACACGATTATTCAAGAAGGGAAAAACAATACGGATTCGTTGCAATATCTAACAGAACACCATAGTAAAATGTTAGAAAAAGTCGATTTGTTTCTAAAGAAGAAGAATGAAATGTTAAGCGGTGTGCAGACACTCCTTATTTTAATGGGGGCTATTATTTTGCTATTTCATGGGGTTTCTTTCTTCATGAACGGTGATTTTGCGCAATACATGGACGGCTATGCCCACCATCCAATCGGCTATGTCAGTTCAGCCATTTGTCTTACTTCGCTTAGTATGATCTTAAATAGCTTTTTCAAACAGTATTTTGATGATTCTGTCACGGAATTGGGGGTGCGAACCAAAAAATGAATCTCGTTATTCGAAACAAAACTACAGAACATAGTGAGAATCGACCATTCTTTTCTCGCTTGCTTCCGGATCTTGTTTATGAAGATCTCTTAGAAATGAATAATACCAAAGAAAATATTGAAAAGTGGTCAAAAAAGAATGCTCGAAACTTTGGTATCTGCTTTTCTTTTTTTATTGCTCTTGGGTTGTTATTAAGTTTGTATCTGATTCCAATCGGTTTCGTGGTCAGTGTGTTGGTCTACCTTAACACGATCAAATCAGTAAAAATCGTGTATCAGCAATTTCGATTTGAACGCCAAATTCAATTTTCGAAATTTTCACGGCTACTTGTCCCTGTATTAAAACAAACAAGAGGGGGGATCAATCTTCGCTCTGTTTTTGAGCGAATCGTTCCAAGGATGCCACATGAAATCGATAAGAAGATCTTACAACGGCTCATGTTAGATATGAGTCGAAATCCAAGCAGTTTCGATCCGTTTAAGATGTTCGCCAAACAAATGTCTGGAACAGACAGCAGCCGGTTATTTATGGTTACTTTGGCACGTTTGGCACAAGGATCAGCGAATTTGCAAGTGATCGATCAGCTTTCTAGGATCACCAGCGAAGAAATGATGGCTGGTATTGAACAAATTATCCACTTTAAGATTAGTCGGTTTTCCGGTCTATACATGAAGCTAGTAGGAGCGATTTTGGTCTTTGTTCTTGGTGCTTCTATTGCGATCATTCCTTTCCAACTTGGAAAAGTCTATGTTTATCTCTAAAGAAAGGAGCATAAATTATGGATGTAGAAGATAGTCAGGGAGAAGTTTTCAGCGTGTTGTTTTACTGTTTGACTGTACTCGCCTTTTTGAGCGTCGTCGTTTTCGGCTATCAGCTTCAAACGATCACTACTTATCGGCAACAAGTCAATTATCAGATTGAGCGAAAAGGTGGTCTGACAGCTGAAGCAGTTTCAGAGCTCAAAGATTACTCAAATAAACAATTTCACGGCTGGTATACGGTCGAAAGTCCTTCACTAGGGAAAAAGGCTGCGTTTGGAGATACGGTGGCTTATACGATCAAAGCGACCTATCCAGTTTTATTTCTACCAGACAATATCTCTGTGAAGATAGGAATTGAAGGACAAGCGCCTTCTCAAGTGAGGTGAAGATATGGGAAAAGTATTTTCCAAATTGTTACGGCTCATTTTCAGTTTGGTCGTGGGTGCGCTTCTTCTTAAAGTAGTCATTGACTACCAAGACGTTATAAAAGCTGCATGGGAACAGTGGTGGACGCAGCAAAGTATAAGAATGTGAAAGGGGTGATCGTGTGTCCGGGCAATATCGGGTACATTTTTCGCACGTCAACAAAAAATTGACACGAAAATACCGTGCATTGAACACAAAGATGGTTCACGGTATCTTTCAAGCACAACAGATCATGGAACAGCTACAGCGTTCAATCACGGAGCCTACGAAATTGTCAGTAGTGATTGACAATGGCGAACAAGAAATAATCTTAGAAGACGTGGTCGTTGATCCTACACGGAACACGGTACAACTGTTAGATATGTTGCAAGAGGAGATATCCACTCTTGAGTCAAACCGCTTGGAAGGAGAAAAGCTTTACCAAGAAATTAATCGGCAATTCAACGAAGAACGAAAAGCATTGCCGGAAATGGAACCAAGACAAAAGCGAACCTACTCGAAAAAATCGAGGGGTTTTTCTTTTTTTAGATAGTCAATTAGCTAGGAAGGAAGAAGCATATGGCAGGGAAAAAATCTGCGGCTTCACCATTTGTAGAAGCTGCAAAAGAATTACTTTCTCAAGAAGGTATTACCTTTAAGGAATGGACGAATGATCATTTACGAGATAAAAAAATGGCCATTCTTGAAGGAAAAGACAAGGAATGGGAAGAATCAACGATTGAAAAGCAATGCGAGTCTTACGTGCTTTCAAAAATCAATACTCTTGTATCAGATAAAAATCAAGTGAAAAATGGAGGAAATAAACATGTTAATGAAACTACAACTAGCACTACTAACGCTACCAACGAATGATTGGGTCAGTGAATTAGACAAGGCAGGAACAACGATTTATTCAGCTTTACAAAGACTATCGTTTCCCGTGGCTGTTATTACGACGATCGTAGCTGGCATCATGTTCATGAGTTCCGATCGAAAAGCAGACGTCGCAAAAAGCATCTGGTTTCGTGTAGCAGTTGGGATGATCGTGATCATGTCAGCTGTTTCATTAGCAACGTACTTCCAAGGGATTGGTAAAAAATTCTAATATCAAACGTTTAAAAGATGGGAAGAAATAAAACTTTCCATCTTTTTTATAAAGGAGAGAACCATGGGAAATTATATTTTGCGTTTTACAAAATTACCAAAAGAAATCAAAGCTACGAAGCGATTGACCCTGAAAAAGAAGTATTCTCTTCCTGAAGCGAGAGAACTTTTTTACCAGGTTCAAGCAAACGTTGGGCCACTGGATAATAAGATGACTTTAGAGATCCATCGTATAGAAGGAACAAAAGACTATTGGGAGTTCACTCTACCCTTATCAAAAGATGTGCCTTTAGACCTACTGATCGACGAGGATATTATTCAGGAGCTTAGAAACTTAAAGGGAAGCCAAAAAGAACAGTTTGAAGAATTGGAAAATGATCTTTTAATCGAGTTCGATCAGCCATTTAAACCTGTTGAACAAGAAGTCAACGAAACAAAGCCCTCGTTTCTTGGCGGCTTGTCCTTGCCAGAAGTGAAATTGACGGAGGTTGCGGAAAATCTGCTTTCTCGTGTATTACCGAAAAAGCAACAAGAAGCAGCTCCTGTTATTACCGAAGACCAATTAAATGCTCCTGTCGAAGAAGAGGAAGAAGTAATAGATTTATCTGAAGGTGATTATATTCCTGATTATGAAACGGTAGAAGAGGGCGAGCTTTCATTTGAAGATCCAGAAGAGAGCAAGCAAGAAATCACAATTTCTCAGAGTTCAGAGGAATTGACTCGTGTTTCTACAGCGAAAGAGCCGACTCCTGGCATCGTGATCCCTCCTTTGGATCCCTACTTGGATCTAACGACACAACCGATTTTTAGTCCTATCGAATCGCTGATCACTAAACTAGAAGCAAAGCTGGATCGTCAGACGCAAGAATTGGTCATGTATTTTGGTTTAGCCGATAAAAATGATTTTATTAGTGAGCGAAAGAAAGAATTTATCCGGGCGCAATACAATCCAACGTTCTACAAACAGTTGATCTCAAGCCTATATAAATTAAAAAATGACGTAGAGAACAAATTGATCAAAAAGTTGACGATCGCTTATCAAGAAATTACTGCAGACGACGGTTCTGAAGAATGCCTTGCGGAATTAGCTGCTAAAAAAGCAATTCTAAGTGAAGAATTTACTGATAAGATCCAAGCAGCGTTCACTTCTTTAGAGAATCAATTAGCGCTTGATAAAGCGAGGATCCAAAAGCGCCAACAAGAAGAATTGGAACGATTGAATAAGCGCCATCAAGACGAGCTTTATCAAATCGATGTCAAACTGCAGGCAGACAAACAGGAAAAATCGGCACAACTCGATCAAATGAGACAAGAAGCAATCGAACAAGAAGAAGAAAAAATCACTGCTTCTTATGAAGAAAAAGCTCATAAGTCACAGTACAGCCGATTGATTGAGCGTAAGAACAGTCAACTCGAAGAGTTAAGCACGATCCTGGTCGAATCAGTGCAACAAGTCACGGATCAAGAACTGCAGTACTTACAGTCCATGAAATCAAAACTGATTGAATCACAGCCTATCTTTGAAGAGCAACGTCGGATCCATGAACAAGAGTTACGGGAAAAAGCAGTACTTGCGCAGCGTGATCGTGAATTGGCTATAAAAGAAAAAGAATTGTCCCTAAAAGACAAAGCCGTGCAGAATGTTGAATCGACGAAGCAACAAAATCAACAAAAAGAAATGGAAATCTCTCAATTCCTTGCAAAACTGATTGATGATCAGACCCGAAGAGGGGCTGAAAACTTAGCCACGCAACAACAGCTGATGGCATTTATCCAACAGCAACAACAAGGCACGCCCTTACAGGCAGCGCCAACACAACCAGGTGCCGTACAACAAGCAGCAGGGAAACCGTCTTTATGGAAAAAAATCACTTTGAGTGGTGCGGTTTTACTTGCCGTAGCAGGATTTGGCGGCTATGTTCATGCAAAAGCCCAACAAGATTCAAATCAAACAACTGTATCTGCAGCTGTTCAAACAGAAAATTCTTATGCGAGTTTCGAATCAACGGAACCAGCGGTTCCTTCTTATGATGATCAAATCAGTGCTGGCAAGTATATTGAAGCGGCTAAAGAATATCCTGAAAATATTGACCATGTGGTTCAAGTCGTCTTTGAAAAAGAGGACACAGACACCTTAAAGCAGTTAACAAAGCTAGGCGAATCTGATTATGGTTTATTGGATCTGGCCATTCTACAAAAAGATCAAAAGGCCATTACGTCAATCTACCAAGAGCTGTCAGATGCGTTGAAAAATGATTTAACCATAGGTCAAAAACAACAGATCGCTTCTGCTTACTTGTTACAGGACAAGCCAAAAGAAGCAAAATCGGTATTGGAATAAGGTGAGCATCTATGCGAGTACGGAGTAAGAAACGCTCCTTTTTCTACCGATTATTTTCTGTTGTCGGCCTGAAAAAAATCGCCCTTTTTATCGGAAGGGGTTATTCGATAAAAGGAGAAGGACTAGCCGAAGAACAGAAGCGTCATGCGCCGATAGCGTTTCTTGGCTTTTTCAGTGCCTTCTTTTTAGTTTATTTTATGAGCAACTATCTGATCAATTTTATCGTTTCATTTCTGCCGATTCTTGGCAAAGCTTTTACACTTTCGATTAACCAAGACTTTTCAACGGCTGGAAAGCTGTTTCAGACGTTCCCTTATTTTGCCCGTTCCTTGTTTATACATGTAGGAACGAACAAGCAGCTGCTTATCACGCTGCCTTTGGCTTTCTTTTTTGCCTGGTTCGTCTTTAAAAAGCTGACTCGAAAATTTGATTCATTGAGTTATGGCCAAGAAGGAGACGCCCGTTTGGCGACGATCCAAGAGATCAAAGAGCAATATCCGGCAGTACCTGATCGAAAAGAACGGTTTGAAGGGATCGGCGGTATTCCTATCACGCACTATATGAACAAGTTTTATATCGATCGCAATACAGTCAATTCACTTATACTAGGGACGAGTCGATCAGGTAAGGGTGAGTCGATCGTTTTTCCACTGACTGATATCTTGAGTCGAGCGAAGGAACAGTGTTCTCTTATTTTCAATGACCCGAAAGGAGAACTTTATAAAGGATCAAAAGAAACATTAGAAGAAAGGGGCTATGAGGTACAAGTACTTAATTTAGAAACACCCGATCAATCTATGAGTTATAATCCGCTGCAGCTGATCATTGATGCTTATGTAAGAGGGGATTCTTCTTCTGCGCAGATGTTGGTGGATCAATTCACGTATGCATTGTTCAATGATCCAAACGCTGGTCAGAATAAATGGGTCTATAGCGGTGCGCAGAAACTGTTGAACGGCGTGATCTTAGCCCTAATCGACTATTATTTAGAAAAACACGATTTAGGAAAGATCACAATGTACAATGTGGCACAGTGGATCATTGAAATGACAAATCGAAAAGTCATTGATCGGGTCACGAAAAAAGAGTACACACAACTCGATCTCTACTTTGAGCGTTTACCGCAAGGACATATCGCCAAAGCACAATACTCTTCATTTTCTTCTATGGATTCGAAGAATAAAGGGCCAATTCAAAGTGCCGTCTTGGATAAGTTAACGATTTTCCAAGGGTTTGAAGCGATTGCGAAGATGACGTCAAAAAATAGTTTTCGGCTGAAGTCGGTGGGTTTTCCTAAGTCGTTGTTCTTCCAATTTGATCGATCGATGTATGATCAAATTTTGAAAGTTCGCTTCTTGCGCAATGGACAAGTATTAGGAGTAGAAACAATCCGTCCGAATATGGCTGGTGTGGTGGATTTGAACTTTAATTTGAATTTAAACACTGGCGATCAATTAGAAGTGGTTTTCCAAGATAAAAAAGTGACCTATTCGATCACTTTACTGGAAAAAGATGGCGAATTAAATCGAATCAGCGGAGATTTAGACGAGCTGAAGCAATGTGAACTTTTCTACACAGAAAAGCCGATCGCTGTATTCATGATCACGCCGGATTATGATCCGTCCAAAAACGTCATTTCTTCCATGTTTGTCAAACAGCTGTATACAACACTGGCACAAAATGCTGGAAATACGAGAGGTGGGAAGTGTTTCCGAAGAGTCCATTTTATTCTGGATGAATTTGGGAACATGCCAGCCATTGAAAGTATGGATAACATTGTGACCGTTTGTTTAGGGCGAAACATTCTGTTTGATCTATTTTTACAAAGCTATGCGCAATTAGGCTCTGTATACGGGGACTATACGGCGAAGATCATCAAAGAAAATTGCCAAAACCACTTGTATATCATGAGCCAAGATAAAGATACGCACGAAGAAATATCGAAACGAGTCGGTGAGAAAACGGTGGAAAAACATTCGACTGGTGAACAGGATCCACTTTCTCTTGATACGAGTAAACAAACCAACGTCGGCTCTCAACGAATAATCACCCCGTATAAATTATCTACGCTTATGATGGGGGAAATGGTTGTACTGAGGTTGCACAGGGAAAACAAAAAGCGCCAAAAAATCCGGTCGTATTCTATTTTTTCTACGAAAGAGACTTCTATGCCTTTCCGGTTTGAATATTTGGGTGAGTACTTTGACCCAAACCGACCGATTGAAGACTTTAACATTCCCTCTGAACATAAAACCTTTGATTTAGCAGTAAACGCAATCGACGTCGATGATTTGATTTCAGAATCAATCAACCGATCGCTGCTCTTGTCTCTGGAAGAAGGCCTTCAGTCAGAAGAGGAACTGTTACAGATCGATGAAGAAGCCTTTGCATCAGTCCTCAACCGTTTTGATACAAAAGATTTGGAAAACTATCGAGAAATAATCAAACTTTCGATTGACGAGGATCCGGAAGAATCACAAAAAATTGATTTAATCGACTTTTTGAAACAAGCGGTTACTGAAGATCTTAAACCACTTTTTAAAGAAGAAGAGCGGTGTGCGTTTTTACAGCTGGCTAATTTTTATTTAAACGACTCATACTATAAAGATATTTCTAACTTAGTCCGATTAGATACAGAGTAGACGTGCTATACTAAATACAAATCGATAGAAAAAGAGGGGTTAATGTGAAACGTTTAAAAATGAGTGGTTTCGGTTTATTGTTGGGATTTATTGGTGTTTTTTTTCTAAGTGGATGCTCAAATTCACCAGAAAAAAAGCTGTCAGATATTTTTGAAGAGGGAAAATCTTTCTATTTATCTAATTCGCCTTCAGATGAACCAGAATTTAAAATAGATAAAATGAAGGATGGTTCTCTTACTGTTTCCAATATTGATAAGGGAATTTCTGAAACAATGAATTATGAGGTTGAAGAGCAAGAAAAAGGTTTATATCATTACAAAATAGCAAATAATGAGAATTATGGAATATTTGAAGTTTTGGACAATTTTATATCAGATACAAAGGACTTTAATGTATTCTATGATGAAGAGAATGAAGGATATGCCTTTGTACCTATTTCAAAAAATTATTCTAAAATGGATTCTTCTTTGAAAGAAACTAGAGAAATCTATTCTACAGACCCTCACTATTATGTTGCAGAATATAAAGAATAGATAGTCACTACGAGGAGCCTGAACAAGGCTTCTTTTTTTATGATTGGAAGGTGAGTAAAACGGAAAAAGCAACGGAATTTCTACAGAAATTTAGTGAATGGATCCAAGATGCAACTTTATTTAGCTATTTATTTAAATGGATAAGTGCAAACTGGGTAAAAGGACTATACAAACTGGCCTCTGGGGTGGAAGATATCTTGGATCAAGTGTTCAAGGTCTTTGGATTTCTTGATAATGGGACAATCGGTAAAATATATACCAGCATGCGATTAGTCTCATTCACTATTTTGATTATTATGATTATTGTTATTGCTTACAAATATATTTTAAACGAACGAGTGGATCTAAAGGCAGGCCTTTTCAGGGCTGTCTTTTTTGTTTGTTTAGGTGTTCAGCTTCCAGGATTGATTACATCAAGTGTGGAGCTTTCTCAAAAAGTTTATGGAGAAACAAAAAATTTAGATACGACTGAGAAAAGTACACTTTCCTACAGTATTGTAAAAGAAAATTTGTCAGACTTGCAGTATTCTTCGAAAAACGGTTTTTCTCGACTGAATAGTGATGCGGGAACTCAAAAAAACAATTTGTCAGAACAAGCTTTTAAAGCTACTGATTTATCAGAAGTTTTAACTCCTGAAAAAATCAGAAAAATGAAGGATAAAGCTAAAAATCAAGATGATACTTCTTACCTAGAATATAGGCTAAAGACTGACGAAGATGGAAAAGTCATATCAGAAAAAATAGAAAATGGAATGTTCGATTTTTTTAAAGAAGGTAAATTTCGTTTTTCATACAGGACGGGCACAATCACTTTGTCATTACTGACAGTGTCGTTTGCTTTTATCTGCTCTGCATTTATAATTGCAACGTCTTTGATTGAGCTAATATTTGCAAAGTTGATGTTTCCAGTTCTTTCTGTTTCTGATATTGAAACCGGACAACGAACAAAAAAAATTCTTTTGGATATTGGGAACAGCTTATTAGCGATTATGTTGACAGGGTTTAGCTTGAGTATCTTTAAGTTATACTTTTCATTTATAGGTAATCTTGATGTCGATTTTCTTCCATATTTAGTACTTTGTATTGTTGGTGTCCGAATTACGATCGACGGCCCAAATTTCTTTGGGAAATTTCTGGGGTTGGATATCGGGCTTCGCTCAGGATGGCAAGCTATGGTTGGTACAGCAGTTGCTGCGAAAGCTGCGACAAGCGCTGTAAAAGGTGGAGTGAATGCTGGTAGTAGTATTAAAGAGCACGCCGGAAATGCAGTCAGCCGTATGAGAGTCAATAATGGTGTACACGAAAATAACAATGATAAATCGATTCAGAATCGGTCTACTATTCCAGGAAACAATGGAACTTCCACAAAAAGTATAAAAGAATTTGCAGCGAACATGCGACAGTCGTTTGGCATGCAAGACCAACAAGAGCCGGTGACACAAACGCAAGGATCGAATCGATCAGCGGTTCCAAATGATCAGATAAATCCATCGGTTCAAGACAAGGATCAGGTTTCTGCTAATGGAGAGCTGCCTTCAGGAACCAATCTTTCACCAGAAACAACGTATCAACCAATGAACGCTTCTGCTTCTTCCAGCACTGTTTCTCAAGGAAAAGAACTAGATGGAAAAAGCATTGGCAATGTTTCAGCTGAAGCGTTGAAACATATGGGTGAAAGTGGCAATCGAACCGAATCACCGATCGATCCTATCAACGGCAATCGTGCGAATGGTTTGGCAACGGGGAAAACGACCGCTTCACAAAAAGTCCAACGAACGACCATTCCGCCGCTTCAGACGCCAAGTAGAAAAGCCGCCATCCAAGCAGCGACTGACAAAGTCAATCAGAACAACAATATGCAACAGTCAAACAATCCGAGTGCATCTGAAGGAAATCCGACTAACACTCAGAGAGCTAACGATCAGGAAGTGAAACGATCCGCACCAGAAACGTCTTACGGCACTTCTGCAGCAACGCCAAGTCAATCTATTCAATCGACTGAACAAGCGCCTGAAGGAGCTTCTGTGGCATTTGAAAGGACTACAAGTGTGAGTCCTTCTACAGCTGCGAGCGTACAACGAAGCAATCCATCGTCTACCAGTGCTGGCACTCAAATGGTGAAGCAATCACCAAGTAGAGGAATTGATCGATCAACGGTAACACCTGCTAGACGGAGTGAGCCAAAATCAGGTTCGATCAAACAATCAGTACAACCAACGAACCATCGATCGGTGACTAGCCAGAAACCTGCAGAAAAATCAACGGCACCAACATATCATATTCCAACGGTTGAATCAAAAACGAAGGAGCTTTCTACACCAAAAGAATTGGCCACCAAATATTTGAAAGAGTCGAGTGTGACACCAGAAAATGATTACTATGATATCTATCAATCCATGAATAAAGTAAATGTCGATGATTATATTTAGGAGGAGATCTTGTGTTAAATGTCCATTGTATTGAAGGCCGACTGGCTGAAAGTCCCATCTTAAAGAAAACGGAACGTGGCACGTGTTATACACGTGTCTTGTTAATATCAAAACGAAACTTCAAGACAAAAAAGGAATCTGACTATCAATCAGATTCCTTTTTATGTGTGCTGTATGGCACGATCGCAAAGTCCTTTGTTGAAATGACGTGTCGAGGATCTCATGTTTCCTTTGTGGCCAGAGTCCAAGTCCGACCGTATGAAAATCAGTCAGGAGAACGGTGTTACGTGTCTGAAGATATCGTACAAAGCTACAACTTGTTAGAAACCAAAGAAGTGACCAATCGTCGGCGAAAGCATTTATCTGAAGGTCAGCCAGCAGAAGAAATGGCTTTAAATGAGTACCGTCAGGCGGTAGAACATATTCCAACCAGTTATGACGAAGCAGATTGGTACCAATAGAGGAGGAAAAACATGGATAAATACCACAATATCGTGATTCAACGAAGTATTAAACAAGAACTAAAGTATAAATCTTTGTATATCTTGGATCTTCTGATCGTCTTTGGCCCCTCGATGTTCCTTTTGTATCTACAAGGTTATCTGCATTTTTCTCTTGTGACGTCGATCCTATTAGGCATTGTTTTCTTTTTTCTAGGCTTGTTTTTATGTGCAAAGCCTGCGTCAAACGGCAACAGAAGAAATTTGTATACGATCTATTGTTTGATCGTAATGGATCGAAATGTTTATGAAGTACAAAGCTATAAAAAAAGGAGAGGGTAAGGCATGGCCGCAAAACAAGTTCAAAGTTTCCGATCAATAGGACGAAAGCGCACTAAAGGGGAGAACCCTTCTATTCAAGAATTGGTACCAATTAAAAAAATGATCAGAGGAAACGTGGTCAAAAAAAATGGCCGGTATCTCTCTTTTTTGAAAGTCACGACAAGAAATATCAACGGTCTCAGTGCCAGCGAGCAATATCAGGCTATGCGACATTTTGAAAATATGTTGCGGATCTATGAAGAAGAAATGAGTATTTTATCGATGATGTTTCCTACAAATATCGATGACAATCTGGTCTATTGGAACCGACAGCTGCAACTGGCAAGGGAAGAAAGAAACCCCGTTCGAGCAAGAATCATTCGAGAACAGATCAGCCGTTTGGTATGGGTCGAACAAGAACTATCAAATTTAGAATTCTACTTTATCGTTTATGGAAAAACAGAGAAGGAGCTGAATCTTTCCAAAACGATTCTAAAACGAGCAGGCGGATCCAATCTAGGAATCAAGGATATTCCGCCGAAACAAATTGAGCAGATCTTAATTAAATTAAATAACCTGAATACCCCGATTTAGTCTGGAGGATAAAAATTATGTTAAATGAAAAAGAAATTCAAACACTTGTTAAAGAAGGCTTTGACCTCAGTTTCATCGAAAAAATCCAACCTCAAGGCGGCATTACGTTTTCTGAAGACCGAATGGTCGCAGGGGACGGTACCTATGCTTGCCTTCACATCTATCAATTAGCCAAACGGCCAGCGCCATTTTGGCTAACCACGATCATGAACAATCAAAATTCAATCACAAAATTCGATCTAGCGCCGATCGACAAAGAAGTCATTTTAAGCGATATTGACAAAGCTATGCGTGAGTTAGACTCACAAGCAGAAGAAAACCGAACCCGTACCCAACGAAATGAAGCAGTCAATGAGTTTCGTTCTCTGGAACGTTACGCAAATGAAATCAATCAAGGCGACGAAGTCAGTAAAATGGTTGATATACGTATCTATGTGACTGCAGATACACAAGAAGAGCTTGAAAAAGAAGTGGGTGATCTTAGACGTTCGCTCAAAGCCATGGGCTACAAATCTGTTTCGTATATTGGCAAACAAGCCCAAGAATGGCTGGCTTTCTTTCAAAGTTATTCTGAACAACAAAATGAGCCAGGCAGTAAGGAAGGCATAACCGTGCCAAGTTCTGCGATCGGTGGCGGTTATCCCTTTAATCACCAATTTTTAAATGATACGGGTGGTGGCTATATTGGGAAAACAGACACAGGTGGGTCATTTATCTACAATCCGTATGCGATCACTGCACTTAGGAAATCGTTTAGTTCCATGACCCTTGGGAAACCTGGTATGGGGAAATCGACGTTACTGAAGCTTTTGGAAGAAATGTTATATGGCAAGCGGACGATCATTCGAGGGTTTGAGAAAAATCGAGATTGGTATAAATTGATCCAGTCGCAAAACGGGAAAATATATGATCTATCTGGAAAAGAAGGCATGTTAAATCCGATGGAACCACTTGCCACAATCACAGATGCTAGCGGAAAAGTGATCGATGAACTGAACAGTTACTTGCAGCATAGAGCAACTTTTTTTAACAAAGTGCGCTTCTTAAATCCCGCTATGCGTTCAGTAGATATTCTCGATTTCGGTAAGATCATGGATGATTTTTATATCTCTTACGGTCTATTACCTGAAAACTATACACAGAATCAAAAAGATATCCATATCATTGGATTGGATCCTTCAAGATATCCTACAGTTGGTGAATTCAAGCATTTCGTTGATCAATTTGTGGAAAGCGGCTATAAGGATCGTGTGACGGACGTCAAAATGGTGGAAATGGAAAACTTTCAAACGGTGATCACGTCAATGTGCGAACAATATGGATCGATCTTCAATGGACGTAGCACGTTTCGAAATATTGATGAAGAAGATGTCCTTTTCTTTGATATTGAAACGATCGGTCACTTTGACGATGAAGTCTATAAATGTATGCTTTACACCGCTATGAATATCGTTTGGAACCAGGCACTTAAAAATGGCCGGAAACAAAAAATTGCTTTGGAGAATGGCGATATTACTCCTGATGAAGTTCGATTCTTTGCCTTTTTCTTAGATGAATGTCAAGAAATCCTAAGTCCTGATACGGTGTTTGTCGTTAAACAAGTCGTCAAATTCTTAAAAGAAATGCGGAAGTTTTCGGCCGGTGCTTTCTTTGCGACACAATCGCCACAAGAGCTGTTGCCTGAAACGTCTTCTGATGATTACATTTCAAAAATCAAACAAGTCTTTGAATTATGTAATGCGAAATTCTTTCTACAGCTGGATGCTTCAGTCAGTGAAACAATGAAAAAAGCAATGGGAAATCTGTTGACTGATGGACAGTATGAAGACCTGGCATTACTCGAACAAGGAGAAGTAATCGTCAATTTAGGAGGAAATAACAACTACAAGATCAAGACGGATCCTGATCAAGAACAGTTGAAACGATTTGCAGGAGGTCATTAATAAAATGAAATCGAAAATAATTAAATTATTGGCTGGAAAAGCAAGTAAGAAGGAGAAAATCCAACTCTTACTTGCTTTTTTAGGTAGTTCAACCGCTGTTTTTACTACTCTAGCTATTGTGGTAGCCGGATTGCTTCTTGTGATCTTTATCGGTGGCGCTTCACAAACAACGTCTACTGAAATAGGTGGTGGTGGAATAAGTGTCTCGGAAATGACGATGCAATGGAAGGATAAAGTTGCAAAAGAAGCAGAGAAGAACGGGATCCCTGATATGGTGGATCCCTTACTTGGCATTATTGAAGCGGAGACGGGTGGAAATGCCGTACGTTATCCTGATGTCATGCAGTCCAGTGAGTCACAAGGAAATGCCCCTAATACGATTTCAGATCCTTATACAAGCATTGAAGTTGGTGTTAAGTATTTCGCTGGTTTGGTTAAAGCACATAAGGATATGGACGTGTTAAATATCATTCAGTCCTATAATTTTGGCCCTGGATTCTTGTCCTTTGCGACAAACAATTACGACTTAAATCGAGCGATCGCTTTTGCGAATAAGTACGCTCACGGCGTACAAGTGACCTACACGAATCCGGTGGCGGTAAACCTTGGTTATACCTATCGATATGCCTATGGGAATATGTTTTATGCCATGATCGTTAAACAATATCTAACGTCGAAAAGTTCCGGTCTTCCTGGTGGAAGCAGTGATATGGCGAAAGTCGCTCAAGCAGAAATCGATGAAGGTTTGCATGTCGGAGGACAAAAATATTGGTCATGGTATGGCTATGGTGGCCGTGTTGAATGGTGTGCAGTCTTTGTTTCCTATGTGGCCGCAAAAGCAAATGTGAACATGGAAAAATTCGCCTACTGTCCCACTGGTATACAAAATTTCAAACAAAAAAATGAATGGCAGCCAGTCGGTGTGGAACCAAAAGATGGGTGGGTGATCTTCTTTGATTGGGACGCAGATGGCATCAGTGACCATGTGGGCATCGTAAAAAGCTACTCAAACGGCACTGTCTATACGCTTGAAGGAAACTCAGGAGACAGCACGAAAGAACGCAATTATGGCAAGACCAGTCAGTATATTATGGGCTATGGCACGCCTAAATAAGTCATAGCAAAGGAGTGAAGCAACATGATCAAAGAAGCTTTTAAACAGTGGAAACACGCGCTGAAAGAAGAGCATTTACAAATCAAAATACAAAATAAGTGGTTCGAAGAGCTAAAAAAAACAGACTTTTATCGACAACTTAATAAGTACAAATGGCTGAAGAATAGTTTTATTTTGATCGACTATATCATTTTAGTCGGGTGCTATCTATCTATTTACACGTTGCCAGCTAGTGAGCTAAACGCTCTTTTTGGTAATCAAATTTCACAAGATTATTACCAAATTATCGTATTTAACTATACGATTTTCATTTTAATTTTAGATCTATTTATCGTTTTATTTCTATCAAATTATGAGTTCAAAACCAATCGTACATTTACAAATATTATGATAATCGGTTTATTTGGCGGATTAAATACCTTCTTGTTGGCCTTCTCTTTTGTAGTTCAACCAGCATACTTCATATTCATTTTAGGACTAGTTATTGTAAAAGTAGGCATTCGAAAATGGAAAGAATTACAAAGAGAAGCCGTCTTCCTATCTTATAAAGAAGCAAACAAAGAAGGCATGATCAGTCATTATAAGCGTCACGGCATACTATTTGAAATGGAAGATGAGCCACGTATTTATCGAATGGACTATTTTCAAGAAGAAAATAAAAATGAGGAGTTGAGATCATGAGTTATCAACGATTGAGCGGTATTTTAATACTTGGGTTATTAGCTAGCTGGGGAGTTTTTGGACTCTTTATCTGGCATTCAAGCAAACAATCAGAAGCTGCTTCAGAACCTAAAATTGAAAAATCTATTGAAGAAAACCATTCGGATCTGGACAATAGCAGCACTGTTAATCCTACTGAAAATCAGGCATCAGAAACTGTTGAGAGTGAACAAACAAATCAATCAATGGATAAAAAAAGTGCCGTTGTGCAAGACTTTGTGACGACCTATTTCAATACAAAAGATGAACCATTTCTTAAAGATCGTGTCTCGCTGTTGAACGAAAAGAAATTGATTACTGACGAATATAACCAAGAAATGACGCAATCGATTGGGGATATGGACAATGAAGATGCCAAAATGAGCGTAGAAGATCTACATGTTTATACGAACGATGATCAAACCTATTTCGTCGTTTTTGATCTTATATATGAAGGATTGGATTCAAAGCAAGTTCTTGTTTATGTTGCTTCAGCTCACGTCAGTGATTCTAATCAAATCGATCATTATGAGCTAATCGCAACAAATACCAAATCAAAAAAGGGGAATGAATGATGGTTATTTTCGGAAAAATCTCTCACTTTATTTCTTCAGTAAAGGAAATGAAATCGAAAATAAAACAAAAACATTTTCGAACGAAGACACAAACATACACCAAAATTTTAATGGCTTTTGGTTTTTTATTTCTATCGATCATCGGTCAAGCTGTGTTATCAAAACCAGCAAATGCGTATTCGGAATCGTCAGTTGAAAAGCCGATTCCTTTTGATGCAGGAGAGGTCACAGTACTAAAAAAACAATATTCGCCAGTTAGTAAAAGTTATCGAATGGATATTTATGTCGATTCAGAAGTCGATCTTGTATCTGATGGAGAGCCAGTTACAAAGGCAACTGTCGTCACAAAAGAAGATATCAATACACCGTTAAAAGTAGAAGTAATCCCCGTTTCTGGAAATTATTTTGTTCTTTTAGCACAAAATATCGACGATGAATTCGGCGCTTTGCGGTTTGATGTTACGTATAAACGATCAAAAGATTCCGATGAATCAGCGCTTAGTCTGTATGGATCCCAAGAAAAATCGACGATCGTTAAAAGTGATCTTTCAACTTTAAGTCAAGCTGAATTGAAAATCAGCGGACTTGAAAATGATATCCGATTACAGCAGCTAAACAGAAAAATGATTGAGGAAGAGAACAAATCTCTTGTCGAAGAAATCAAAAGTACACGAGAAAAAATTACTTCTTTCACTGAAGAAAAAGAATACCAAGTCGGAGAGCAGTTAGCAAAAACGGAAGATTCAATCACCACTTTGGAGAATACGATTGAATCATTTAAAGGGAACATTTCAGATAATCAAACCAAAATTTCTGATATCGAAAAGACGATTCAGTTGATTGAATCGAAAATTGACGAACTCAAAAAAGGTGTGTGAGATAACATGTCAAAGAAACGAATTCCGGTATTTTTAGACACGGAACATGAAGATGCTTTGAAAGAATTAAAAACCTATTTGCCCGTTGACGAGGATATTAAAGACAGTCCGATGATTCGATATGCGCTGCTTGAATTACTTAATCGGGTGAGAAAAGAAATAAATTTCGAAAAAAAAGTATTGGATTCTTTGTCTTTATTAGAGATTATGACCAATGCAAAATTGGAGCAAGATCATACCAAAATACAAGACCTTTTTTCTTCTGATGTTTATCAAGAAGCAGTCACAATGAGTAAGAAAGTTGTTCGAAATAAGAACTATCGCTTTAAAAACAGGAAGGACGAATCAAAGAAAGAAGAAAAGAAAAAGGTCAAATCTGTTCAAGAAGATGTCAAAAAAGAACGTGATTTTAATGATATTGTTTCCCAATATTTACCAAAATAATTGAGGGTTGATGGTGGCACCTAGGTGGCACTTTTTACAAAAAGTACCACCTAGGTGCCATCGGTAGTGGTATCTGGGTGCCACTAAAAAAGCCGCAATGATATCACTTTGAAATCTCTTAAAACCCAATAGGCACAGCCTATTTTCCACCTTCTAACTAGAAGGTGGGGGTATCTACCTTATGCTCTTTCTTTATTTGGAGCTATTTCACCGAACTTATAATCTACAATCAAGGATCTAAGCTCCGATTAAGAACTTACTGAAGGAGGAAACTATGAAAGAAATTGTTGTTCGATTCGAACATGATGAGACATTAACGTATCTTACTAGAAGAGCAAAAGAATTGTCCGAACGGTCAGGAAAGAAAATATCAAGGAATCAATTAATTAACATGATTATTGAAGATGATATGAAAAAATTTTTATCTCAAAATAGAGAAGTCGATATGCTCAAAGATAGTTTGGATGATTTCAAACATATTTTACAACAATACATCGACACGAATAATGCATTGTTGTACCGTGCGTTTGAAGCTGATGGTATTTAATGAATGAGGTGGTCATATGACACAATCTGCTGGCTCTTATATCAACTTAATGAGCTTTTTTGTCCTTTCGTTTGATTCTGAGTATGTACAGTATATGGATCGAGAAGATAAGAAAGTGTATCAAGAAAAAGACCTTTCTGACTTTGAAACGGCCATGACGAATGACGATCCGAGTCAAACATTTGAAGGCTATTTGGATTATATGGATCGAAAAAATGCGTTACTCGCTCAATCAAAATTGACAGATGAAGAAAGAGTATCGCTAGGCGAGATCAACAAACGTCTCGCTGATTATTCGACTTTATCAAAAGCGCAAATTGAGATCATGCAAAAAGAAACGCAAGAAAAAATATGGTCGCTGAATACAGGGATGTTTGACTTCAACAATGATGATTTGACGCAACAAGAAGTTGAGCAATACAAAGAATTATTCGATCGAGCGAACAAAAATGAATCTGTATTGTTTCAAGATGTGGTGTCTTTCGATACAAAAGCATTGATTGAAGCAGGCATTTACAATCCATATTCAAATGAATTAAAAAGGGAACCGTTGATCATGGCCGGTCGAAAAATGATGAACGTCCTTTATGAGAAAGAAAAATTAAATGGATCGACCATCAGTGTCGGCGAAATCCACTACAATACAGGTCACTTTCACGTGCATTTTGCGACGACGGAAGTCGAACCTACCCGTGAAATGATTTTTGTTAAAGAGGATAATCGCTATGAAAGAAAAGGCCAACGTTCCTATGAAACATTAGAAAAAATGAAATCCACTTTTGCGAATATCATTTTTGATCGGTCGGGCGAATTTGAACGATTGAATGATTTGAGAAATGGTCTGCGTAATGAAATCAAAACAGAAATGGCAACACCAAAGAATGAAAGTGTTCTGTTGCTTGAGGAATTAAAAGCACAGCTGCCAGAGAATAAAAGCAAGTGGAATAGTAAAAACTTAACGGCGGAAAGTCGAGAAACAATGAACCAGCTGATTGATTCACTGATGAAAGACAATGGCCATTTTGAAGAATTCAAACAGCTGGCAAAAGAGGAAGACATTTTCAAGAAAGCTACTTATGGTGAGGGAGATCCTAACAAAGAGAAAAAATCATTTTACGATGGCCGAATGTACGGGCCGGATGGCATATATTATCGATTAGGAAACAGTATCCTCCAAGAACTGAAAAAGGAAAATGATTCTTCCCAACAAGACAAACCTTTCCGTCCGTCTTTGGTATCAGGGCAACAAAACCCTAACAAAGAAATATACAATAGAATGAAACAGGAGTACTTCAAGGGGAAAGAAACGAATGAAAGTCGATCACCGCCAAAGAGAAATCCAAGTGAGCGAACCAAACCATTTAAGGAATCACTCAAGTATCGTCGGTCGGTCACAAATCAAGTCAAACACCTGGAACGGGTGACGAGCAATGAATTTGATCAGTTCAAAAATAAAGTAGCTTTTGAAAAGCTGCAGCGTGAAATCGAACAAGCAAAAATGAGTCAAGAGTCTGACCTATTCAATTAGGAGAAAGAGGAAAGTCATGGAAAATTATTACTTTATCAATAGCGTGGATCCGGAGAACCAAACGATGCGTATTCAAGAAGTGGGTGCTGGCGAAATGAGTGCGCAACAGGTACGTATCACGAAAGAGGATGCCGACGTTTATTCTTTAATGTTGGAGGAAGCCACACAAGAAGGGGAGCCGTTGATCGTTCAGTTGGATATAAAGTAAGGTCAAAACCGGCCGTAGAAAAATTTTTTTCGACCATCACAAATGAAAGCCGATTTCCTTTTTGGGAAGTCGGCTTTTAATAAGCGAAGCTAATTTAGTTGAAGTAGTTGCTCAATAACCGAAGAGCTGCCTGGTAAAAATAAAATTAGACTACCTATGACTAACAAGATCCCTAAAACAAAACAGGCTATTACGAATTTGGTTGATCTAGATACTTCTTTATTTGAAACACTTATGATCAACAAAGTTATGCCGACAGCTAACGTTAAAAAATACCAAAATCCCATTATTATCGCCAACTTTCTTTGAATAGTTTTTATTTTTAAACTGTTAAATAAATTTTATCATATGCAATAAGAGCTAATCCTTGTGCAAGAAAAATATATGTAAAGTTTAAACTTTCTTATTTCAAGGAAACTGATAGATCAATTTCAAAATTGATAGAGCCACTTTCAAATAGTAAACAGAATAAAAAAAGAAGATCGGCGAAAGCCGATCTTTTTTTGGAGGGAAATTTGATGGAACAACAGGCCAATGATCGACAAGAAACGGACAATAGTCGATTAGCAAGAGCAAAAAGAAAGTTGGAACGTCTGAAGAGAGAATACAGTGCGCAAATCTCAAGAGTCTTTGACCATCAAGCACAAACAAACGGTCAGCCGATGAATGACAAAGCAAATGGTCGGTCTTTTTTTAATAGACAAGAGCAGCTGGAAGATAAGGCTAGAACTCTTCTTCGTGAAATAGAAGCACAAGAGGAACGGATCTCGACGTTGGAATACCAAAAAGAACGCAAAGCACTCGGACTAAATAAGCAAGGCGGTCTAATCATGAGCGTTGATAACATTCCAATGATCAAAGCAGAAATCGAACAAGCCAAGCAAGGAAACTCGATGTATTCGGCCGCAACGATTCGGAAATACGAAAAGCAACTGGTTGAGTTAGAAGAATTGAAGCGTCGATCAGAAAGGGCGGATAAACATATGAATGAACAAGCACAAAAAATGATTGAAAGTGGACGTCTGACACAATGGAAAAAAAATCCAATGATCTACTTTGTAAAAGGCTATAGAAAACTGGCCATTGAATTAACGGAGTCGGGAACATTCGAATCTTCTCAACGGTATGCCGCAAAAACGGAATCAGAACAGTCGGTCATTTCTGATATTTTAAACGAACTAACGGGTGACACTATAGAGGTACCCAACGCTACAAAAGATCAAGAAGCTGCCTTGAACCATTTCTATCGAGTTGAATTTAACGAGGGGTCGGAAAGCATTCGTAATTTTGAAGGAGAGATCGTTTCACAACCTTTGATCGAAGAAATCAAACGTTTAGATCGACCAATGGAAAGTGGGTATTACAAATTTTACTTTCAGGAAATTAAAGATGGAGAAATCGTCGATGCGTTTCGTTTAGACGTCGGGGACGGAGTCAATAGTAACCAAGACTATTATAAAAAGCTTGAATCGTTAGCTGCAAAAGATAAGAAAGATGTTCTAACAAACGATCATTCAAAAGCAGATTACTATTTAAGAATTGAAAACCATGCAGAGGGGGCTTTTTTCAGAATCTATACAGATGAGGAAAATATTTTTAAAAGTACAGTAGCGTCCTATGAGTTTGATTTACATGCGCAATTAACTGAGGAAAATATTTGGTTCAGTCAAGATCATAAAGAAGCTGAAGAGAAATTAAATGCTGATTTTTTGGTAAATGACCGATTGAATCCAAAATATCTTTCCTCTTTTATTAGCCAATGGAATGACTATAAAAAACAGAATAATGTTTATATGGGTGTGCCTATTGATCATGGACTGATCGAATTTGATCCGAGTGATTACTATAAAGGAACTGCAGTACCTTTGACACAAGGGAAACTCACAATCGTTAACCTAGATACTCAAAAGAAAGTTGAACCTTCTGAAGAAAAACGGTCAGTCAAAAAAAGAAAATCAGCCGATGAATTAAAAAAAGAAACCGATCAACTCGTCAAAGATGCCATGGAAAATATCAAGAATCATTTTGATGATCCGGAAGACGTCTTAGAATTAGGTGCGTTTATGAGTAAGTTTTACAATTACTCACTAAAAAATACGGCATTGATCCAAAAGCAATTACCTCATGCTCACGCTGTTGCCGGTGCGAAAAAATTCAAAGAAGCTGGCTTCTTTATTCGCAAGGGA
>NZ_AP025635.1:2992500-3514102 GCF_022846515.1 Enterococcus innesii | reverse complement strand
CAAATGGTCACTAAGCTCATAAAAATTAACTTTGCTAGCTATTGCTTGCATGTATTTGTTTCAATAAATTGAAACGTCCTACACATTGGTTCGTTTGCTTGCTTTGTTCAGTTTTCAAAGGTCTACCGTGCTGTGTTAGCAACTTTTATATCATATCAGAGCGACATTTGATTGTCAACTCTTTTTTTAAAAGTTTTTTTCGCTCGTTGTTTTTCAACTTCGCAGCGGCTGTCTCAGCGACTTCATTAGAATAACAAATTATTTGTTATTTGTCAACAACTTTTTTCAATTAATTTTGTTGATGTATCAACATTGATTAACTGTTTTAAAATTGCGACTCCGTTATAATATCATCTGTTTCATTTTTGGTCAAGTCTTTTTTGAAGTTTTTTCAAAAGCTTTTTTGACCCGCTGGCTCAATTGCCAACGTTGAATACTTTATCATTCTAAGAATGAAAGAGCAAGCTTTTTTCTGAAAAATTTTCAACTAAGTCGAGATAAACAAAAAAACTACCCAAAATAGGTAGTTTAATCAATATCGATCGTACGAAAACGGATCTGATTTTGATCGTCTCGTTTTAAGGTTGTTTCTTCTTTCAGATAAGAAAACTTCTTCTCATTGATCGCTGGATTCTCAAGCATTTCTTCATAACCCGCAAAAATATCATGGATATATTTTTTATAAGCTTTTTTCTTTTTGATTCTTTTCTTCATTTGGCACCGTCCTTTACGTGCTTATCTTAGCAAGCCGAAAGGATTCTGACAACCATTATCCGCATTTTCATACCAAAAATTCACTTTGACACAACTATTCCATTAATTCTGCCAAGTGACACTCATGGAATAGAATGTTTAGCTTGCGGTCAAACGTTTTTGAAAAGCCAATCGCTCTCCGTTCGGAAAAGGGAATGTTACCTCTCCTTTGTATTGATAGCCAGCTGCTTGGATATTCTTTTGCATACCAATATTGGCTTTATACGTATCGATACGTAAATCAACGATTCCTTGCTCTAATGCAACCACTTCAAGAGCTTGCAGCAATTTGGCGCTTAACTTTTGCCCTTTAAAATGAGAACTGACAACGACGCGATGGATGGATAGATATGGACCGTTTCCTTCCCACCCTGCGCCGGTAATTGCATTGTAGACAGGATCATCACCAGAAACCAACGCGGCAGACGCTGCGATTTTTCCATCTTTCACCAACACATAGCTTTCACCGTTGGCAATATCTGCTTTGATTTGATTTTCTTTAGGACCGTACCCATCTTGCCATTGCGGAGATCCTTGTGCTTTTAAGAAAGCAATGCCTTCTTCAAAAAGCACCATCAACTCAACCAGATCTTCCTCCGTTGTTTTACGAAACTTCTCCATTAAAAACTCCTTTCTTCTTTCAAAAGAAGCGAACAGTAAAGCATTCAAAATCGTTCTTAATCAATCGTTTTTAATTTCCCATGAAACTCACTGATTGATTGATAGCCTTTTTCTTTCATGATCGCTGCTAATTCTTTCGTCAATCGTTCAAAAATCGCCGGCCCTTCTTTTTGCAACTCTGTGCCGATCTGCAACATAGAGGCGCCACACAATAAATGCTCATACGCATCTTGACCATTACGAATCCCACCAGTACCAATAATTTTGATTTCTGGCTTGAGGCGTGTATAGAAAGCCCGCACATTGGCTAATGCCGTCGGTTTCACATATTCGCCTCCTAGACCACCAAACCCATCTTTTGGTTTGATGACTACCGAGTCAGTAGCAGGATCGATGAATAAAGCATTCCCAATACTGTTGATTGAATTGATGTAGGTTAACGGATACTTGTTTAATATCTTAGCCATCTCATCAAAGTGAGCCAAATCAAAGTATGGCGGCAATTTGACACCTAAAGGTTTTGTGAAAAAACCAAAGACTGTTTCCAGAATTTGATCGGTCAAAGGAAAATCATAGGCAACTTGGGGTTTTCCTGGCACGTTTGGACAAGAAAGATTTAACTCAGTGATTCCTTCAAAATCACTTTCTTGGATTTTCTTCAATAACTCAATGTTTTCAGCCACGCTCATACCAGCGACAGAGAAAAAGAAGGGCGCTTGCTGGGTCATTTCCTGCTGTTTTTTGATGGCATAGTCTAAGTAGTAGTCCACCCCTAGATTTGGTAATCCCATCGAATTGATGCTTCCTAACGGTAAATCGGTATAACGTGGTTCTGGATTTCCGGCACGCGCTTCTAGTGTTGCACTCTTCGTGACAAATGATCCAGCTGTTGATGATGCTAATTCATCTAATTCCTCGATCGTCATACAATGGACTCCTGAGGCATTCATAAACGGATTTTTATATGTAAATTTCCCAAAATTCGTAGCTAACATTGATTCATTCCTCCAATCTTTTCAACTAGTTTACCGTTTCATTTCTGAAAATGCAACGATGTCTTTGAGTGGGACAGGTTTTAGAAGGAGCAACCTCTGTAATCAGAGTAGCAAATCAAAAAAACCATATCCATACAGCTTGTTAAAACTTACTGAATAAATATGGTTTTGAAAACAATCTGTTTATATTGTACTCAAATGTTTTTTTAGAGCATGATCATGATTTTATTAAAGCTTTCACTTCTATTTACCGCTAAATCAAATGCTCTTTGAAGATCCTCTAATGGAAAGCGATGGGAAATCATATGACTGACACTCAAGCGTCCGCTTTCTAAAAAGGTGATTGAATCAAACCATTCTTTACCTGGGAAAGGTGCAGAATAACTATTCCAAAAACCCTTAATGGTTAATTCACTGCGAAAGATTTTTTCAAATGCTCGTTGTCTAATCAAAACATCAGAATAAGCGATCCCTTGAAATCCAATTTTCCCGCCTTTTTTTGTCACTAAGAGACATTGTTCTTCGGTTATTTTAGTACCTGCACATTCCATTGCAATATCCACGCCTAAACCATCCGTTATTCGGGAGATCTCAGTTTCAAGATCTTGAAGACTAGGATTAATCGTATCGGTGACACCTAAATCTATTGCTTGTTCCAGTTTCTCTGATTGAATATCAATGCCAATGATCGTTTTCACACCCGCAATTTTTAACCATTGGATCGTCAGCAATCCAATCGTTCCTAACCCAAAAACTGCAACGACATCGCCCACTTTAGGTTCGATTCCATAAACACCATGCGCTGAGACAGCAAGAGGCTCAATCATGGCCGCTTCTTCAAAAGACAACTTAGTCCCTATTTTCACGATATTGCTCGCTGGCACGGATACGTACTCTGCAAATCCCCCAAACCGTTGCGATCCCATCATGATATAGTCCGTACATAATTGATACTTCCCGACAGCACAGTATGCACAGTTACGACAAGGAATAAACGGGACAACAGCGACCCGATCGTCTTTTTTTAAATGATGAACAGAACGACCAACTTTTACAATAGTCCCAGCCATCTCGTGCCCCATGATCATGGGTAACTGGTATTTCCAGCCTTTACTCATTTTGTGGATATCTGACCCACAGATTCCTGAAGCTTCTACTTTTACAATCACTTCATTCTGATGGCATTGTGGAACATCCATTTCTCGAATCTCAAATTCATTCAGTCCAATTAAGAAACCAGCCCTCATCTACTCTCCTCCAATCTTCATTCATGGGATTCATAGGTAACGTTTGTTTTGTCAGTATAATATTCATAGCCCTGCTGGAGAAGTGCTTGCGAATGTAAATGCACATAAGCATTTGTTTCTAGTCTTTCCAGATAATCATTTGCAAAAGCCAAATTAGTGGCTCCAACAATTACCCCATGTTCTCGCAATAACATTCCATAAGGTAGTTTTGCTTCATTTGTCACCATGTTTTGAGAGCAGTCACCAACCAAGTGTGCTAACTTTTCAGTTGTTGCAGGTGCATAATCCAAACAACGGATCGTAGCCGGTCCGAAACGAAGGTTTTCACAGACGATGGGCATGTCAGTCCCTATACAACTGTAAACCATCAAATTTAATGGATGAGCATGAATCACTGCTTTGATCCGTGGATCTGAGTGATAAAAACTCATATGCATATTGATTTCCCTGGTCAAGTGACCAGTACCTTCGATGAGGGATAGTTTCTTATCTACCAAAAGAATTTGCGCTGCCTCTAATTCCCACAGATACTGAACAGATGCCAAAGTAGGTGTCATCAAGAAATGATCTTCTGAAACTTTTATAGAAATATTGCCACCAGCAGCATCCGTTAGCTTCCTGTCAAATAAAGATTTGGCAATCTTACATATGAATTTCCTTTCTTCTAAATAATCCATCGGGTTCCTCCTGTCTAAAACGTAAATATTTTTCAATCAATCCATATTTCCCAAGAAACATAATATCTTCAACAATTTCTAAATATTCTTCACTTCTTACAAGAGCAACGAAGAAAACAAAAGTCACTTGAAAATAATCCTCAGATCCGTAAGAGATTTTTTGTTTATTCGTCAAGAGGCTAATCGTGCTACGGTGGACATTTCCCCGATTGTTCGCATGAGCTAAAGCAACACCTTCACTTATTACGATATAAGGTCCATTTTGTTTCACATTTTCAACGACTTCTTCTACATAGCTCTGCTCAATACACTCGTTTTGTGTCAACACTTTCCCTGCTAAGCGTAAAGAATGCTCCCAAGAACATTTTTGGTCGATTCTGATAACATGCGAATTTAACAAGTAATCATGCAATTTTCTTTGTGGTTGTTGGACAAATTGATCAAATTTTTCTTCAGTCTCTTCTTCATTAATCGTAAACAAACGGTCAACCGTCTTTACTATTTTTTGGATATCTTCTTGAGTCACAAAAGGTGTTATCCTTAAAACATCCTCTTCCAAAAAAGGCAAAGGATCAGCAGTTAAGATTAAACGATTGGCTTTTTGACGGAAGCACATCTTACGATAAGTAGCAAGTGTTAGCACATTCATAATTTTGAACTGCTTGTATCGACTTATTTTCATAGCAATCATTTTCGCTATCGATAAATTTTCACACACGATCCAGATATCGATTTTGCTCATCTTATATTCTTGTCGGGTTAAGGCAGTTGCGATATGAATAGCGATCGTAGTAATAAATGATTCATTGAAGGATCGGGACAGGTAGTTTTCAATGACACCACTATTAGCCCTTACAGCTACGATAATATCCATAAACTGATGCCGCAAAAGACCGATATTTTCAATATCCAAAATAATGTTCTCTTCTTCAATAATTTGTAAGTGATTGTATAGATCAGAAATTAAGTCAAATTCGTACTTTAGAGTCGTCCCTAAATCTTCATCAATTTTATTCAGAAAATAGATGACCAAATTATACAATTCAGCATCCTTCACATTTTTTCGCTTTTTCAAATGACAAAATTCTGCTATTGCCTGTTTGTCTTCGAAAGAGATCGTTCGATCAAATCTTTTTTCAATTTGATCGATGAGTATGCTCAGGTTTTCCGACATAACGACAAATTTGGGAGATTCACCTTGTTCTTTGCGGGGCATATTGATAACGATAAAAATATAGACGAAAAGATCAAACTGCTGATACTTTTCTGCATACTTTAACTCGTTAAAAATGAATCCCAGAAAGTCTAAATACTCCATTGACCCGTCAAATGACCGAAGGATTTGCATCCCGACATAATTGATGTATCCTTTTGCGTCTATATTTTCTAAAAACAATGTAAACAAATACTCTCTTTTCTCCGATTGATTCATCTTAAGGATAACCCCTTCGCCCCTAAGCGTTTCGATATATTTACTCATGATCACTTCTTGCTTTTTCAACGTATTGATATCGCGGATGATTGTTAATCGACTGACGTAAAACAAATCAGCAAAATGATCCATCGTAAGAACATCTTCTGTTATCAATAAATTGATCAGAAGTAATGTGCGTCTTTCATCAGGATTCAAGGAATAGTCGTAAGGGGACAATTCTAAAACAAGCTGATAAGCTTCTGACAAATCAAGTTCATCAGGAACCTGTAAGTATCCGCTTTCAATTTTCACTTGCGGCATATCGCGAGTATTTAGAAACGAGTTCAAGACTTTGATTTCACTCGTGAATTTCTTTGGCGAGAGATTCAAGTTTTTATAAAGTTGCTCCAATCTAATTTTCGTTATTTTGTTATATAGTAGGAGATAGATGATTTCAGCAGTAATTTTCCTCACAGCACTCCTCCTTAATGAATAGACAAATTCTCTCTTAGAAAATCAACAAGTTTTTCAGGTTCACACTTGCTTAATTGAACAATAAAATTTCGAGATTGGATGCTTAAAATCAATTTTTGAAGAAATTCAATATAGGTATGCTCATCTTTTAGTGCCATGCAAAATACATGTTCGACTGCTAAGTCATCTACTTGCGTATCCATCTGTTTAAAAGTCACAGGCTTTTTTAGTCTTGCGTAACAGACAGAAGATTCTTTCACAGAGAGATCAAAGGTATGCGGAATCGCAACTGGCGGGTCAACTGGCAGACCAGTAGGAAAATGATGTTCGCGTTCGATACAAGACTCGATAAAACTATTCCCGACGAGCCCTTCGTTAAGCAGTTCAAGTCCGCATTGTTTAATCACTTCTATATTGGAGCGCTCATTCAATTCGATTGCTTTAAATTTCATACACTATTTCTCTCCCACTAAGCCATTTATTTTATCAACAATTCGTTTATTCATTTGGTCAATTACCCAACGATTCGATGAAATAAGCTGATTATAATATTTGCTAAATTGTAGCCCCAGAAACTATCTGTCACAACCCCTTCCACAGGTACACCGGTCGCATTCATCATTTCGGTTGCTTCAGGTGCAAAGGTGTTTGTTCCAATTAGAACGATAACTAAGAAGAAAAAGCCAGTGACAAGCGTTCGAAAAAGATTGCCATTTGATGCTACTGCTAGTAGTGGAATCATATATACGATTACTGTTAAAACACCAACTGGAAAATAATGCATACCAGGGATAATAAATGCTAAGAATATTGCTATCGGAATCAGAATCACTGTCGTTGTGATCGCTGTCGGATCTCCAAGACCAAGAGCAATGTCCATGCCGATATATAATTTTTTCCCTTCGCCAATATGTTTCTTCATAAATTCTTTGGCAGCTTCCCCGATCGCAGTCAAGCCTTCCATCATAACAGAAACCATTTTGGGTATCAGTACTAGTACTGCTGAAACTCCAACCCCCATAGAAATCGCTACCGTAAATTCTTGGCGTGTCAATACGCCTAGAAAAGTTCCGACCAACAAACCGATAACTGCTGGATCTCCAAAAAAACCAATTTTACTTTCGACTTTTTCCAAACTGATATCGATTTTGTTAAGACCAGGAATCAGATCAATCAATTTATTTACTAATAGTCCAAAAGGATAAGCGAAAGTAATAAATGAAAATGTCGTACAAGTCGTGCCTTCCAGTCCGTAATACGCCTCCCATCTTGGAGCAAACCACTGAGCCACGAATAAAGTGACAATTGATAAGCCAACCGTAACAGTCAAACCTAGCCAAAAACTATCAAACAAGGCATACGCTAATGCTCCAGGAATCAAAAAATGAATATAGTTCCAAATGTCGACATTCATGACCGTTGTCCATTTCAAAAGAATAAACAATACATTTAATCCCACGATCATCAAAATAGCAATCGCTGCAAAAGGTACTGACCACGAAGCCGCTCCCACAGCAGCCCAGCCAACATCCATCGTGGTATATCCTGATCCCATTTCCTGATAATAATCGATGGCTGGTTGCAAGGAAGTACCCAGGAGTCCTACAACAAGCCCCAACCCTTGAAAGCCGATGCCGACTAAAAGCCCAGTTTTAAGTGCTTTGCCAATTTTCATCCTAAAGACACAGCTTAAAATAAAAATGACAACGGGTAGCATAACCGATGCCCCCATATCCATGATGTTTTGAATAACTGATAATACAGCTTCCATTTTTATCCCCCTTTTATAATTCGATGGCACTCTTCAACGATTTTCTGCGCGGTCTGCTCTTCGTTGATTCCCGATATCAAACTGAAAACAGGAAGAATCGGTACTTTTACTGGCTTGACATATCGAGTAGTCACCAAGATTAAATCCACTGTTTCTGCTTTTGAGGGAATTTGATTAATATTCCCTTTGGTGATGGAAGCCTGAATGTTGCTCTGAGCTAAGATTTGTTTGACTTTCTCTTGAACAACCGTGGACGTGGCGATCCCACTACCACAAGCAATATAGATCTCAATTTTTTTATTCATTTTCTCTCTCCTCCTTTCCTTACTCTATTTTTGAGATTTCAATAAAGAATGAATTTTATACTCTTCTTCTGGTAGTAAAACGACTTTTAACGCCTTCCCTTCTCTCGTCAATTCGATGGCCTGATTGATGTCAGCTAAAGGCAAAACATGAGAAATAATTTTTTCAGCTGGAAACTGATCAGATAAGGATAAATGGAAAGATTTTTCGACTTGAATACTATTTGCACCATAATGACCATAAATCCAGAGATTGTTATAATGAACTGCATTCGTATCTATAGGCGTTAATTGATTCTTTGCTACACCACCAAAAAAGACGACAATTCCACATTTTCTAGCCATAAAAATACTTTGTTGCTGTGCTTCTATTGATGGATTAGCTGAAATCACTTTATGTGCGCCATGTCCATTCGTATACTCTTTCACCTTTTCTACAGGATCTTCTTTGGAAGAATCGATCCTATGATCTACATTAAACGCTTCCATAAGAGCTAGTCTGTCAGCATTTTTATCAATCACGATTACCTTGCTTGCTCCGCGAATCCTTGCTAGAATCGCTAAAAAGACCCCAATTGGACCTGCACCAATAATGACGACCGAATCGCCTAACGAAACCTGAATATTCTCCATGCATGCATAAGTGGAGGATAAGGGTTCAGCTAATGTTGCCGCGATAGGCTCTCGTCCTTCTGGCACTTCAAAAATCGCTCCTCGTTCTACTCTTGTTGCACTATATGCTATATACTCTGCAAAACCGCCTTGAAGATCGGTATAACTTTCAGCTTCCGTACAACATTCGTGCTTCCCATTACGACAATTTTCGCAACGTAGGCAATGAGCCATAGGGTATACATAAACCATCTGCCCTCTTTGATACTTCGTCACATTTTCATCAATTTCGACGATCTCACCAACGATTTCGTGTCCATAAATATGAGGGTAGCGCCCCGCTTTTGAATCGGTCAGCAAATTGCGAATATCAGAGCCGCACAGACCAACTGCCTTAACCTTCAATAGAAAACCTCCCTCTGGACAGCAGGGTCGCTCTACTTGTTCATAGCGAATATCTCCTGGTCCATACATCAACGCAGCCTTCATTTTTTTCACAAATGTTCAACTCCATTCATTCTTTCTTATTTTACATGTTCATTGTAAGGTGCGTCGGATGTACCTCACAAGTAACACTTTTTGCATTTCAAGTTCTATATTTGTTACTTGAATGAGAAAATGTTTGTGAAAAACCAAGAACGATTTTTCCTTCTTGGAACTATTTTGAAGCCAGGTAAAAACAAAAAAGCCTCTTAACAATGAGCCAAGAGGTTTTGGTGAAGCAAACTATTCTATTTATGAGTATTTAAAACTATAGGTAGCTCATCACTTCTTCCATTCGAACGGATGAATGAACTAAATTGAGCCGATCCTCGTAGGAAACTTTCCTCGGTCTTGGTTTCAATATGCGACCTCAGTAAGGAGAAATTCTCAAGTGTTACTCGATGATACTTGCGTTTTCCATCGAAAGCGTACAATTCAAATCATTTCAAATGATAAGACACTTGAATAGGAGTTTTTTAATTGACTTTTCAACTTTTTTTTAAATTGAAAACGAATAAACACATACTATATACATACAAATTTTTTACCTATCAAGTGAATTAAACCTTTTTCTTTGATACCTCAACACTCCAGTATCTCCGATGACGTATAATTTGTATTTTCCATACCCTACTTTAAATTCTAATCTTTCGCCACTTGCGATTTCAAATAAAAGATAATAGGTAATGGATTGATTCGTAAAGCCGTTTGCAGCAATATTCGTGCTACTAGTCATTCGTTTGTCTACTAGCGTGGCAAGTACTGCCACTTCTGGCGTAGATTGATCCTTTAAGAATTCGACAATATGATATAAGATAACTGCGACGAAAATAAAAGCAAATAAAGTAAACAGAAAATCCACAAAACACACTCCTTTTTGTTTTTTATGATCAAGGAAATCAAGCAAATCATTTTTACAACTTAAATATAATTATACATTAATTCAATTAATTAATCTCGAACCTCTAATAAAAATATGTTACTTGCTAAATGATTGACCGAAACTGTAGTTTGGCTATCGTTTTCCTATATGTATGGTTGCATAGAACACATTTGTATATTTGTTAACCAAGAGTCAGTTGATAGGATAAAATCACATGACCTTTGAAAAAGCATTCCTAGAATCATCCTTCTTCATTCTACATTGACTCCTTAAGGAAAATTCATCGTATCCCAAAGCCTCTGACTAAATTCAGTAACGTTTATTTAGACATGTTTTCTGGGATGCACCTTAAGGTTATCAATGTGGATGAATAAGAATTTAATCTGTGCTCTCTTTTTGTCAAAATGATCGAAGGTTTATAGAAAGTATTACTATTTCGGCAAAGTTAAATACTAACTCACTTTGAGTTGTCATATGAATGGAAAATACTTTGAACTTTCAGGTTAAAAATATATGATTTTCTTTAATGCTTTTAGTAAAAAAGCATAACTTTTTCACCAAGTAACTGTTTATTTAAGAAAGTATTCTATAAAAAAACTCTTCTACCAACTTTTTCAAAGTTAATAAAAGAGTTCTGTGTTTATATCCTCATTTTGCCAACTGTCCACCACCTAAGAAAACAGCTTATTCCAACTAGTTAACAAATATGAAACACCATTGTATGATTGAAAATCCTTAACGAATCCCCAAAGCAATCCGTGCATAACGACTCATTTTATCAGTCGTCCATGCGGGATACCAAACTAATTTTACCTCTGGATTTTTGACTTCTGGAATATCGCTTAATGCTTCGTGTATCGATTCAGTCAATACGTCGGCTAAGGGACAGCCCATTGTTGTTAAGGTCAAGTGCTGTTATATCAGCATTTCTATCGCTTTTCCCTGCGTTAAAGCGATAGTATCTCCTCGATTCCAGTGCATGTTGGAAGCCAATATTCTGTTCTTTTTATTAACTTTTGTAGACTCATTATACCTTAAAAAAAGGTTGAATTGTCCCTTAAAATGGTTTGGACTACATACTCAATGAGGATTTTTTTACGCATCGTATCTGTAGTCCAATTAAATTTTCTCAAAAAACCAAACAATTCATGTCCACAAAAACTTTACGCAATATATCCTTGAATACTACTCAAAAAAATCACTAATTGTCCGTTTTTTATAACAAAGATACCAATTTGAAATTGATTTGCTAGATTTCGATTAATGAACATTTTTTTTGAATTAAATCTATGAATAAAACTGAAAATAATTAATGCTTTTCATCTACTCAACAGCACATAGCTCAGAGAAACTGAATGATTTACTTTAGGAACTTCCTCTTCAATATACTTAGATTTCTTATAAAAAATTTCAAATTAAAAATACCAAATAAACGAAACTAAAAGACTTTCGTTTATTTGGTACATACTATTTATTGAGAATAAATTTTAAAATTTTCTCTTTATCCAAATACATTATATATAGTAAAAAGGTAATCCAAGCGAATATAAAAAATGGCTGAATTATAGCAAAGAATCCTGCAAAGCTATAATAAGATTGGTTACCAGTCATACCGCCTAAAACAAACCCTATTTTTATTAGGAATTCAAACCATAAATTCACAAAGAGAAACAAGACAAGTAGATAAACTCTTTCAATAAAATTTCTATTTTTCATTATTCCCTCGACTTATACAATTATTTATTCTGAAGTAAATCTCGAATATCTTTCAAATAATCTTCAGCTGTTGGCTGTGCTTCTTCTGGTTCAACTTCTGTTTCTTTCTTATTAAGTTCTTTCATTTTGTTTACAGATTTAACTACAATAAATAAAACAACTCCAGTAATTAGAAAAGTAATTATTGCACTAATAACATCTCCGAATTCAAAGGTTACACCTTTTTTAGGTGTCCACGACAGCACTGATAATGCTCCGTCTAAATTAGTAGTATTAGTAAACATTGAAACAACAAGTGCAATTAGTGGTGTAATTAAACCGTTGACAACCCCATTTACAATAGCAGTAAATGCCCCACCAATAACAACACCGACTGCAAGGTCTAATACATCCCCTCTTAAAATAAACGTTTTAAACTCTTTAATCATTTGTATCCCCCTAATATATTTTTTTCAAGCATTGATATTATACACAATTAAAAACACATTTTTTATCGTAAAAAAACCAAATTTTGCTCATATGGGAGACTATATATCTTCACTTTAAAGTATTTTAATTGCTATTTTGTTTTAGCTATATCGTAATCGATAATGTTGCTCTTTACATATTTTAAATTTAGTAAGTAATTCTAAAAATATAGATTATGATACAGAGCAAATTGTTATTACAAGATATTAAATAACGAAAGCCACTATATAATTTATTTTTATTTGGAAACAAACGGATTAATCTTGATAAAACAATTAATTAAAAAATTGTATAATTACTATATTAAGGAGGAACATATCTTTATGAAACTAACCAAAAAGAAATTAATACTAAAGTATACAAATTACGCTATTAAATCAAATTCTTTTAATGAAGCCAGTGTCCGAACCTTTCTCGAAAAAGAAGATTTTTCCCCATTTTATATTTATAAGTATTTTGAAAACTTTGATGATTTAAAACGAAAATCAGCTGAATGCTTCGTCCACCAAAATCTCATAAACGACTATGTAAATTTCGATAACACCAGTTTCCCTAAATTAGTAACTGAGACGGTGAAATATTTCGGTAAGCACGAGTACCGTGATATTCTATTTTTTGATGAATACTGTGGCAAAATCGTGATGAATGAGTATTACATCCCCACATTAAAAAAAATATTTAAAACTCTGCCTGAAAATGAAATTGCTTTTCAGTATGCCACGATTGCTGGCATACTTATAAAAAAATAGAGAACAGCTACCTGTCCTCTATTTTGATTAAATCACTTTTCAGATGGATACGCCTTTGTAAAATTTTTTCATGGATAAACTCTCCAAATCTTCTCCATGCATCTAGGTCGTGAATATCATCTAGAAAGAAAAAATCTTGTGAGTCATCAATATCTATTACGCTGTCAGATATAACTACATCTGACTCTTCTATTTTTTCACATATTTTTAGAGTGTCCTCTTTGTATATACTAGACAAAGAATTTCTAATGACAATAACATAATTCGCTCTATAAGTTGAATTTATACTAACTTTCAATGGATTAGCCATTAAACTGCCCAAATATGAGTAAAGCAATTCCGTTACTTGAAAACTAAAGACTTCAAGGGATTCTTTAGATAATTCATCTTTATATAAATTTTGAAAGTCTGAACTAATTTCTTTAATATTCTCATTTGTATAAGTAATTGAGTTGGTAGCGTAAAACAATATATTTAAACTCAGCTTGTCAGTAATTAAAAACCGATAAACCAATTGAAATAAAAATGTATTATGAAACTCTTTTGGTATCTCGTATTTTTCTTCTAACCACTTCAAAACTTTTGTGGCTTTATCAATAATTCTATTCCCTTTAACATTTGCTAGATTTTCACCTATATTATTTCTAATTAACGGTGTTAGGTATTCAGGAAGATAATATATTGTAAATAAGTAAAAAAACATCTTCTCATTTAAAAAGTAAAAATTATTACCATCTTTTTCAACGTAGGAAAACATATTAAAGAATCCAAGGTGAACTTCTTTATAAATACTTGCCATAACTTCCAGTTCTTCTTCGCTTCCTTGTTTTACGAACTGACCTAGTTTCAGAGAGTTATCAAAAACTTTAGATATCCTTTTAAGTTTATCCTGATGTATTGACGAGAGAAAGTTGTTAGCATTTGTTAGGTAATTATAGTTTTTACTACTATTAAAAGTGATAGAAGTTGTTTCCAATAAGTAGGTAATTACTCTAATTTGGTTTTCATTACCTTCCAAAACTATGTAATTAGTTTTTTTTCTGATTTCACAATTAAATCCTATTACTTTGATTATCTCATTCGCCTTATTTATTAACTTATAACAATAAGATTGACTGTAATTAAAATGTCTTGATAGCCTAATCATTCCTATTTTTCGATGTTCTAAAAAAAAGAGCAATAATTTAAATACAGATGATTGATTTATATACTGCTGTTTTAAATGTAAATAAAAAGTTGAATAAACCTCTTCTGATTCGTCAGCTGTCAACTTAAACATTCTATTCTCAAACTTAATTAAAGGCTTAGTACATGAGTCGTACTCTGAGTTTATTTGTTCAATAATAATTTTTAATTTACGATTAGTTAGAGAATTTTTATAAGCTAATTCATCTAAAGAAACTTCTTTTTTGGATATTATTTCTTCTAAAAGATTTAGCTTTTGTTCTTGTCTTGGGGTTAAAAATAGCTTCCATAAGTCCATGTTTAAACTCCTTAAAATAAATGTATAAATAATTTATTAATTGTAACGGCAATTAAATATTATACGCTATATTAAACAAAATTAGGGTATTCAAAGATTTTAATTCCTATCCCTTTTCTGTATTTATTTACTTTTTAAGGATAATGTTAATTATGTTTATTCAAATTACTGAATATTACTATGATTATTTGCACAAGGAGGATGTTTCATTGCATAAAGAAGTTAATGAGCGTTATATGTTTTTCAGCAAATTATTCTTTTGTTTTCAAAAAAATCTTTTTAATAGAGAAATTAAGAACTTAGATTTTTCTTTTACAGAATTATTGCTTATAAAATATGAAATATTCTTTGGTGATGAGCTTATAGATACAGAATCTTTAATAAAAGAAAATGAAGTATATATCTATTTTAAATTTTATAATGATACATTGTGTTCAAAACAATTAACTAGTTTATATTACGATATTTTCATTATCGAAGAACAATCATTGCCATTAGAATATTACGCTGAAAAATTGGCTGAACAATTTATTAAAAAAATAAAGCTTTGAAGAGATGGACTCTTCTAAGCTTTATTTTTTAGGTATGATTTAGCTATTGTAAAAATAAACATTGCTGACACGCCAATTAAAGCAATAATCAACCAAACATTATTCTGTGATTTCAAAACGATACTATTGCTAGAAGAATCTAATTTTTTAGCTAACTCTTCAACTTTATCCTCAGAGTAATTAAAAGTGGTGACTTTCTCTTTCTTATCATTAATAATGATAAACTGATAATCCCCCGATACCAATTCAGCTCCATCTAATAAAGGAACACTTAATTGCGTTTTAGTATAAGGAGTTAAAACCACTGTATCCTTTTCTAATTCACCTTCAGCTATTACTTTATTGTCTGGATTAATGACCTTATATGCCTCACCCTCTGCATAGGATACTAGCGAGTTGTTATTGTAATTATAATAAGTAAGACTTGTTTTATTTTGTGTGTTGTTAAACTCAAAATCCCCATATGATTGAGCTTTACTATCGCTTGTTGCCTCATGCATCTTTAAGCGAACCACAAAAACTTTTTGATAGACTTGTTGAACATTTACAGAGTCTTCATTCTCTTGGTACCCAATTACCTGAGAGAAATTGATTCCACCTATGACTTCCCCATTTAATTCTTTATTTACATTGATAGTAATTTGAACATCCTTGCTTTCGTTTGCTTCAAGCTTTATTATACCATCTTCGAACTCTTCATTAGATGCCGTCAAACTCACATAATTTGTTAAATCATAGTCTTCATTTAGCAAGTTATCTGTTTTTTTCACATAATCTATTGAAACACTAGTAGATACAGCGATACTAGGAAACACAGAAACATCGATTGGTTCACTTCCAAAGTTTGTTGCAGTAACAGTAAAAGTATAGTCTTCCCCGACTTTAGGTGAGAACTGAATATCTTCAGTTGTATTAGAGATATCATTGGCTTTAAGTTCTGTCTTTAAAGTAGATATACTTTGTTCATCTGCAAATGATTGAATAGTACTGAAAGTGATTGCCAACAATGAAATTATCAATAGCAAACACACTCTATTTAAAGAGTGTGTCTGAATATTAGATATAGATTTCATTGAGTCTATTATTCTGGGTCGACATTAGTTGTAGTTTCTTTTGCAGTTAGAGTAATAACATAAGGATTTTCCTCTCCCAAATATGATACACTATCGAACTCAGTAGCATCTAATGTAACAGCAATATCTCCTGATAAAATTGAATTATTTGCTTGAGCAACTTTATCTGATGTTTTAGCATTTTCTGCGAACTCAGCAGTTAATCCTTTAGCTTTTTCACCTGTAGAGACAGATAATTTAATTTCTTTTTCACCAAATTCTCTGTTAATGAATTCAGCTGAATATCCAATAGAAGTAGTCAAGTTGGTATTCAGTTCTTCTCCGTTTTTTGCGATTTCCTTAAAATCAATATCTGGGTCATTTAGGTCTGCCATCTCAATTGTAGAAGCACCCTCTTTAACATTAAGAGTTGCACCTTTCGTTGTATCTGTCGCCTCCGCAGCATTGGCAGTTGTAGCCAATCCTAGTGATGTTAGAGCGATTAATAATGTTGTTGCTAATGTTATCTTTTTCATTTAAAAATTCCTCCTAAAAATAATTTTGCAAGTTAATCACTTACAAAATAACTATACATTAATATTTCAGAAACGCGTATCATCATTTGGTCATTTTTTTCACAATCAGTACAAAACAGAACTGAAAAAAAAAGAACCTGAACTTATCAGATTCCTTTGTTTACCATACTTCTGCAGATGTTTTTTATTTACTATTCACTTGTAATTGTTTGTTCATTTTCTATATAATCATCAGTTGAAACATCATCTTGTAAACTTTGTTCTGTGGTATTTTCTTCTTGCTCACTACTATTCGTAGAGTTTTCAGAAGAAGCCTGAACTGAATCAGAACTACTACTAACTTGAGTTGAGCTATCTTTTAATATACTTGTATCATCATAAGAAGAAGTTGAATCTGAACTACTTTCCTTCTTTTTAGAGTTATTCGTTTTTATATCATCAGAATTAGCTTCTACCGAATCATCTTTAACTGGTTCAACAATAGCCATTTCACTGATTGTAACTACTATTCTATATCCATCAGCTTTAGTAGAATCATACAGTTTAGGGTCTAATGTAGCTGTGAATTCTTTTGATTCTTTATCCGATACCCCAATTTTAGATTGTTCATTGTCATTAAAATTGACTGACAAACCATCTCCTTCAGCATTAATCTCTAAGCTATATTGATAATCATTAGAAGTTCCATTTATAATCGTAACATTTCCATATTCTGTTAAACATTGATTATCAAAGTTTAAATTATTGAAATCAAAATTGATAGTACTTACCTCAATTGATAACGAATTGTTTGTTCCTTCTGCTGAAGCATAAATACCATTGTAAAAAAATATAAAAGATAATATTAGTGCTATAATTGTTATTGGTATTTGTAACTTTTTCATTACACTCCTCCCTAAATAAACTAGTACTAATTAAATAATTAGACCTTGTCAATAAAACTACTCTCTGGAACTGCCTTAAAGAAATCACATAATTTCTTAAGTGTCATGTAATCATTAGTAGATTTTTTTGGTATTAACACATGGGTATTAAAAAATGATTCTTTGTAAGAAACTAAAATTTTCCCTCTTAAATTATATTTTACAGCATCTCTTAAACTCTCTAAATCTTCATCCGAAAACCCATTCAAAGTTTTCCCTCTATCAAATTTTTGCAAATAATAATCTAAATATTCACTAAAATCCATTACTTCATTAAATTCTTTTGTTGTTATTTTCATTTAAATTATCTCCCCAAAAATCAATTTTTTTTTACTTATTCTTCAGAAATATGATAGTTTGCACTCCGTCATAGCCTTTTAGATATTTAGAATCAACTAAGCTATTTCTCTTAACTTCAATCATTATCTTTAGCATTTCATTCCACAATTCTTTCTTAGAAACATCGGAGGATAAAATATCTCTTTCTTCTAATCCTAAATTATGCAATGCCAAATCTTTCAATTTCATTTCATTTTTGGGTTGATTCTTTAAAATATCAATCATTTTATCACCTCATACTAATCATTAAATATAAAAAAATATTATCATGAAAAGTAAAAGTTTTTTCTCGTATAAATTCAAATATTTACCATACATGGAGAAAAAATAAAAAGACAGTTTATAAACTGTCCTTGTCACTTATTCTCATAGCCAAACAAATTTAATTTTCCTGATAAATACTCCCCTAAGTATATGTCATTAATACGATTAAAACCTTGTTTTGCAACTTCTTCTTGAAGCCATTCATCATCTTTTTTTATTAATTCTAAGACATCTAAATTAGCTTGACCATCAACAATGATTGGATATCTGATGTTCTCATCCCCAAATTCTATTAGAGTCAATTGACCATTTTGTTCCAAAACGGCTCTTTTAATATTTTCTACTTCATAAATGCCATTTGCTCTTAGTTTAAACATTAACTCGTTAGCAGAAATTCCATTCCTCAAACAAACATTAACATTCACTTTTCCATTTTGAATTAATGTAATCGGGCGACCATCTACAATCACTTTAATATAGCGGTTATGTTCTTTAGCAAATTTCACTACTAAAACAAGTAATGTCCAAATAATCAACACTAATACAAATTGCAATACAGTTATCGAATCATTATAAATAACCCCACCAATTATCCCACCTAAAACATAGTTTTGGACTTGGTCCATTGCTGATGACGGAGCTAAATTACCTTTTCCCATTAAATTAATCTGAAGAATCAAACAAAGTATACCTAAAGCAAATTTTATTATAATTGGCGTATATAACTGCATATCTTTATCCTCCTTACTCCGTATAAGTAATATTGTCATTTATTAGATAGGTTTCAGTTAGAGTATAAGAATTTTGGTCACTACTCAAGCTTACCTTATAAAATTTCTCATTAAATTTCACTATAATCCCATCAGAAAATTGAGTTGCACTAGCATATATTTCATTCGCATCTATACTCTCCTGCTTTGCAAGACCCTTTACAAAGTTTACCATTTGAGAGGACTGCGAGTGCTTGGTTTGATTCATCTCATAATCTGAATATTGAACACCTAATGCAAACATTAATATCAGGAAAAAAATAATACTTAAATCCCTATATTTCGTATTTATTCGATGTCTAAGGTACAATGAAAAAACTAAAATCAAAAGAATTAACGAGCTAAATATTAGAAAATATTTTATATAGTCATTCAAACTAGATTGATTTTCTAAAAAATTTATTCCGTAAAAATTCATATAAATCTCCTTCACTAAATTATTTTTAAACTATAACAAGTATAAATGATTACAAAAAACATGGTCAAGGAAAATAACGTTATTTCCGATTCAGAATGATTTTATAAGTATCTATTTTTTCTCCTAACGAATCAAATTATTGCCTTATTAAGATAAATTTATTGGTATCTTTTTTGATATTCTATTCAAAAAGGACTGGAGGCAATTATGAAAAGATTTACCGATAGAGAATATAACCAAATGATAAAATTCTTTAAATTACATTTATCCCAAAATACAGATAATAAATCGTTAATAAAGATATTAAATTATTCAATTAGCTTAGAATACCGTTCATTATCTTTAGAAAATCTTGGTCTAATTCATGATGTTGAAGAAATTTTTCATAGAAATATAGACAAATTTAGCGAAGAAGCTCAAGAGAACTTCTTTCATGAATACGGACATCTTTATGAAGCTCTTCTAAGATATTTTAAATTCGAATCAATCCATATTATTGACCATGATACGGAACATGTCTTTTTCCGTAAATTTTATTCTTCATATAACATAGGATACATCTGTAAAAGAAAATCCAAGAAGAATGAAGAATACTCTAGCTATTCTTTATTTTCGAAAAGATTCGCAACTGTTGATGACTTAAAAATGATAGCATTAGGTGGTTTTAAACAGGATTTTATTAGACAATCAAAATCAGCTAAAAGAATTTTAACAGCCTTTGGGATAGAGGAAGATTCCAAGATAATTGATAAATCAGATGCTTCCTACATAGTTGATGAACCTCAAATAGGTAAAACCAAGTATCTATTTTTTAATAGAAGATAACGGAATTTCAATAATATCATTTTTTTTATCCAAACCTCATCAACTAAATCTATTTTTATTGGAACATCAGGATACATTTTAGATATTTCCTTATAAATTGAATCTTTAGGATAATCAAAATCAGCAATAAATATTTTATATTCTTTTTTATCATCTAAAGTAATTTCTAAAGCATATTCGAGACCATCTAACCAATTATTCTCTATATATCCTGATTCATTTCGATTTTTAAATGAATATTCTAAAATGAAGCAATCACATTTTTCTTGTACTAATAATTCATTGTCACAAAGATTCAAAGAATCACAGATATATTTTCTGATTTCTATGACATCTTTATTTTTTTTAAAAATACAGTTTCTCCAATAACAGCAATCATTCTTACTAAAATAAATTGAGTACAATTCTCCATACGAAGTAATTTTATTCTTATTAATCAAAAGAGTTCGCTCCTTTTAAAAAATTATTCCTATTTTAAAAATACACGAATTTTATAGTTAAATTTATCTTCATTTAGCAATATGTTTCATATCAGGAATAAAAATTTTATCCTATTCAATAAAGAAAAATAAGGAGTTATATTGCTATTTTAAGAAAGATACAAAACCATATTTAGATAAGTATTATACTCAAAAATTTGTAAGGAGTTTAAACATGTACAATTACTCTATTCAGCAATTAGAAGAAATGAAAACTTTTTTTTATTCATCAACTTCACCTAAAGCTAAGATAAAAAACTTACAAAATATTCTGTCATTACTTGATTCGATAATTGATAATAAAAATGGGTATACTGAAACATTGATTTTTGAAAACTCTGAACTAATCTCTAATTTAATAATTCAGTTTTCAAATAATAGTAGTAAAATAAGCTTTAATTCTCAGAAAACCTTCTGGCATGAATTAGGGCATGTTTACAATGCTCTAACTATTGGATATAAATTTACAATAATAATCTTAAATGATAAAAGCAATTGTATGAATCATTTGTTTTTCTCTAACCCTCAGAAATATTCAGAGATATTATACGAAAAAATACCTGTTTCAAAATTCAAGACTTTTTGGTTAAAATCTAATGGGATTGCAATTTATCACGATACTCGTCCTGATGATGTCAAAGTAATAGCTTTGGGTGGATTCATGCAAGATTTTGTAAATAAGAAAAAGAACACTAAAGAGATAATGAAGTCATTTGGTTTAAATCCCAAAACACTTAAAGCTAACAAGCATTCAGATTTTTACTACATCACGAAGAACACATATACTCAAAAAAGCAATCTAAAATGGAAAGCGATTCATGATTATCTTTACAATGATAAAAAACCTGTAAAGATGTATCTTCAGTATCCAATATATAAATATAAAAAAATTCTTGAACTTTACTTATCTAAAACAAGTAAGGTTCAAGAAAAATGATATCTAATATAAATAAAAGAATAATTGATATAAATGAAATTATAAAAATTAAACCTTGTGGTGCGTAGAAATTACTTATCATTAATATTATTGAGCTAGGAACATAAATCCAATAGGCATATGGAGAAGTTAGAAACTTCATGTATACTAGTAATAAAATCCCAACAATACCAAGCAATAGAAGATGATTTATAGCTAACTCATAGGTCTTATCATTAAAACTTAAACTAATAACTGAATCTAAGTTAATAATATACGTATACGCAACATACATTAAACTTGAAAAAAGAATTATTCCAGATACCCACATCAGCACTATTTCTTTAAGCGAATAATCTGGCGGACTGTAAAATAACATAAAATCCTCCCGATAATTTTTTTAATAGGTCCAGATTCTACAACACAACAATTCTATAGTCAAGAAATAATAACATATAAAATAAAGAAGGCTAAAATTAGCCTTCTTTTATCTATCAAAAATGATTTTTTCTAATTCTTTCCTTCTAACACTTTTTGGGATAAAAATACCCATTTCTGTTATTTGAAAACCAACGACCATTTTTTTATCATTCATCAAGATAGGTGTTCTTAAAATCGTAGGTTGATTTATAATTGCCACAATAAGTTCACTAGTAGATAAGTCTTCCAGTCGGACTTCTTTTCCTTCTATCTTGATAATCTTTTTATTTCTTTTAACTATATCCTCAAACCCATTATCAGTAACACCTAACATGCCAATTATTTCATCAGACTTCAACGGTCTAGCTTTAGATATTCTTCTTTCCTTAAAAGGTATATTATTTTCATTAAGCCAATCCATTACTTCAGCACAAGCTTTGCTACTAGTAACAGTGTAAAGAATGTTATTCATCTATATTCCTCAAGTCATTTTTTATTCACATAATAGAATATTATATCACGTGAATAAAAAAAATAAATATAAATACAACGGATAAACTCGAATTCTCTATCATAAAAATACCGTTTTTTTTCATTCCAGAAGAGATATCTCTATTTGATTTTTGCTTTCATAAACATTTTATATTCCAATCTGTCTAATCTAAAAAACAAGTTAGAATTCAATTACCAAAAGTTTTTCCTTACTAAGCAACTTCTATTTTCTTACATTATTTTGAATATAATACAGAAAATTTTGAGCATGATATACAGTAGGCTTTTCTTTTTCTTTTATAAAAAAAAATGTTTGTTTCATGTTATACGATTTATCAAAACAATGTTTTTCTATGTCTGGAATCCTCAAGATGAGTTTAATAGCTTCCGAGTAGTATTTTTCAATATACTGAATAAACGTTAATATGTCTTCTCCATGATAACTATATGAAAGAAACTCATCATTCAATTGAACGATATCAATGCGTTTGTTACTAAATAAATAGGTTAACGATTCATCTGGAAACTCAGATAATTTGATAGACCAGATGTTCAATTCGTCTAATGTTAAACAGGAATTTGCTTGATAAATAAAATCAAGTAAAGTTTTATCCAATACCTCTGACAATACCAATCACCAGTCCTTTTTATCAAATCTTTGTCATTTAACCATTCATATTTTCGTCTTACTTTTCTTATAACTCAGTACTCCTATTTGTTACTTCATCCAAGGTTTGATTATTCTTATTTTTCCAACTCGTCCAACCGTTATATGAGCCTTTAGCTAAAATATCTGATGCAGTAGACGGAGCAGAGAAAGTATAATCTTTTAGAAAAATACCTTCTTTACTAATTACCCCACTATTAGTTAGCTGGTTCAAAAGCTTCTGCCTTACGAATCCTTTTCCTTCTGATAACGGAGTAATTCGAGAATTTTTTAAAACAGTCAAACCATCTACAGTATATATAGCTTTTGCATCTGAATTACGAGCTTTTAGATAAAATATCTCTTGATTCTTTTCATTGTTGACAGGAATAAATATTGGGTACCCTGAAAAAGATAATAATGTAGAAATAGATTGAAATATATCATTCAAATCTGCTTCTCTGGATTCACTAACAAAAGACTTTTTAGGGATATTCTGCTGCAATTTATATCTATTAGCTTCTAACGCTTTTTGATAACAGTAATTTTCTAAATACTTTATATCTGCTTTAGTTAATTGATTTGTACTACTAATAGTTGTGAAAATAATCGCAACAGCCCAGTTTTGTTTTTTTGTCACATGACTTTTTAAACGTTCCGCAACATCTTCACTTTCCCCAATATATACCATTGTTTCTCCATTAGATTGAAGATACCCTTCTTCTTCGAACAAGAAATATATACCATTGTAGTTCAACTCACTTCGAGATTTTATAGCTTGACTTACCTCAGCACGAGGAATCACTATTGATTGGATGGTTCTAGTAGGTACATGATTGATATGAAAATTTCTGGTATCTCCAGTTGGAAAAAAAGTTTGTATTGTAAATGGATTTTTTTTCATAATTCTACCCCTTACGTTGTATATTCCGTAGTTTTCAGTTTTTATTTATAAATACTATTTTATAAAAGAATCTCTGATTATTAAAACACCTTCTATTATAACAGCTTTTTTTGTAGATTCTAATGGGGATAGAGTTATTTTATAGTATATAGTTTTGTTAATAATACTAATATCTAAAGCAATAATCTAATTCTTTGATGATTTATAAATTCATTATCTGCAATGACTTATAACTCATATTTTTAAAACCATAAAATAAATGCTAATCTTTTGCTATATCCAGTTCGAACAAATCATTATGTTGCATAAATGACTAGAAAAACAAATTGGAATCAACGCTGTTATTATTTTTTTGCATTTATCTACTAATAAGTATAATTAGAAATTTTCTGGTTCACTTCTATTCTTTAACGAATCAATAATTTAATATAAGATAAATGCTGAAAAATAAAAAAACAAAATCCTTAGATTCATGTTTATTTTCATTTTTTGAAAATTGAAAACAAATAAAAGCTTTATTCATTTAGACAATTAAATTTATCAACCATTCCCCACTTTGCAATTCCTGTTTTTTATCCTTTTCATTTTTTATGTTACTATTGTACTAAGAATAAAAATAGAAAGTTGGAAGATATATTGAATACTCAAAAGTTGCAGTTTGGATGGGTTATTGAAGTTCCTAAATACTTGTCAGTGCTAACGAATAAAGAAGGCTTGGTTGCAGTAGTTTCGGAATATGCTACTTTCGGAGATACCCAATCCCTATTAATAACTTTATCAGAAACATCCGCTGAAGTTGCAACAACTCCACATTATATTTCCTCTTTAAAAATATCAACAGATAAAAAAATTAAAATAACGACCGCACCATTCTATGAACAACAAATGATTGAGTTCGAAGAAATGAAGTCTGATAGTAAAACCATCGGTTAACGTCTCTAAAGCTTTCAAACAATGTATATCATTCTCATAAAAACTAGAATGAATTCTATGCTGCTTATAATGCGTTTTAAGCGATTATAGATTTTTATGTATAATTATCATAATTGATTTTTAAAGCTCACAAAGATAAACACAGCTGGTCAAAATCACGCTATACGTAAATTCGATAACAAAACCAACGATATAAAATATGTAGTGGATTAAATATACTAATCTGATGAAGCGTATGTGAAATCCCTAACAATTTTCAATAAATTTACTACTATTCATCCCTACTAACTATCATCCCAAGCTGAATTTAATCTCCTAACTAATTTAACTTTAATGTGCTTCTTTTGCAAAAATAAATTATCGATAATTACTATTTTAAAACTACAAATACTGCAAAATTCCTCTCTTAAAATTAATCAAACCAGAGTTAGAAAATGACTATAAAAATAAGGCTTGTTTAAGCCTTATTTTATTTGTGTATACAATTGCTCAGTTATTTGAATTTAACTATTTTTACTATCAAACTCGTTATAACTTCCCATGATTTCATCAATTTGTAGGGAATCATACCCTATCTTTGATTGCTATAACTTTTTTAAGATTTTTAGATTTTAAAGATTCAAATATTTCTTGATAGTTATTGATATATCAATGCTTTCGTCCATAAATATAGAATTTTACCTTCACTTCTAATATTAATAAGCAAGATGTAAAATCTAATTTTTATCTATCTAAGGAGTTGAATCTTTTTCTTTGATATCTTAGAATTCCAGAGTCTCCGATAACATATAACTTGTATTTCCCATGTCCTACCATAAATTCTAATCTATCTCCATTTTCTAGTTCAAACAAAAGATAGTAAGAAATTGATTGATTAGAAATCCCATTTGCATCAACATTACTGCTACTTCTCATATTCTTATCCACTAACGTAGCAGGAACAGAAACTTCCGGTGCCGATTCATTCCTTAAAAACTCAATAATTTGATATAAGATTATTGCTATAAAAACAAAAGCAAACAAAGGAAATAGAAAATCCATAAAGCCACGCTCCTCTTTCATTTATTCGAAATTAAGAAAACACAAAAATTATATAATATCATGATAATAAATTGATTATACAATAAATCAATTCATTAGACATCAATACATAATAATAAATTTTCTAACTCAAAAAAAATGAAAATTCACACTAAAAAAATGACCTATAAAAAAGTCAATAAAATCAAGGGTTTTCTACTTGTTGACAGAAATACAAACTTACTGTAACATCAAAGATTTTTACGTCTATTTTTAAAAAAAACCCTCTCAAATGAAACGAAGAAATAATTGTGGGGAATTAACCACTAACTTTCATCTGAGAGATGTTTTTTAGATTAGATAAAAGCTAAAATGATTAAAAAAAGGCTGTTAAATCAACCTTTTTTTAATTATTATTGTTTAAAAATCTATCATTCCTTATTCTTCTATTTCTAATAAATTATCTCTTACTATTTCTAATAGAATTTCTTCTCTTTTTTTAATCGAACTCGTTACACTCTTTAGGAATTTCTCGATTTCTATATTCTCTTCAGGTAATGAACCCTTTTTGCCGTCTAAGTGACCAGTCCATAGTGAAATCGGAGAGTATTTTTCTAAGAAAGGCTTTAAACGAAACTTCGTTATATAACCTTCCCAAGCGTTAAATGATTCCAAAAAGATTTTTAAACTTTTTAATGCAAAATCTCCATAGTCATTCGCTCCTCGTCCTCTATTAAATCCTTTAGGAACAACAATAATATTCCCTACACTGTGGGTTAATCTTGCAAATTCTAATAGTTCAGGATACTTGTTATACACTTCAATAAATTTATCATTGTTGTATAGTAGAAAATCTATCCATGTGTATTTTTTAGGAACTTCATTGGGTAAATACTCTGGAAAATAATGCTGATAATATTCAATATATTTTTCATGAATAACTAAATACTTATCAGTATCATACGGTGGAAAGCCTTTACCAATTTTAGGTAAATTCTTTTTATCTAATTTTTCTAAAGGTATTTCATCTTCTTTTTTCAAACTGCCTAATGGTCTAAATAAATCTGGTCTTTCTAATTGCATTATCGTTTTATACGTATGCCAAAAAGAATGCAATACATCAGTATGTTCAATGGGTTTATTGTCAGTTAAATGCTTAAAAACTTCATCAACTACTCGATAATTTTCTACATGACCTCTATCACCTCTGCAGTAATCACTACTTATTCCTACTCCTTTAATATCTTGATAATATTGTTTTTCCTTTGCCATGAGTATATTTTTGATAGAACCATTCTCTTCATCAATATAATTGCTACCCAATAGTTTTTTCTTCAAATCTTTGAGACAATTTAAGTCACGCTCGTTCATTTACCCACTCCTCATAAAAATTTTGTTTATTTTACATCTCTTTACAAAATCTAACACCTAATATATCGAATCAATTCTACGCTGCTTAATTATCACCAAATTGTTATATGTTAAATTCTCATCAGCAAACTTTAGCTATTTGACTGAACCTAGACAGTGTTATTAAGTAAGCAAGATTACATCTTGCTTGTACTAAAAAGCAAATACTGATATATCAACGATTTACAGCTATTTTAATCACACAATTATCAAATGTAAATAGTTTGTTGCGTAAATAATAGTGTGAAAACAAGTAGATTTCCCTAGAATTTATTGGGTTTTTTTAACTAATTTGTTTTACACTAATAGAAGTAGTATGTAAAAATGGAACAAATCCTTTGAAAATACCTATGAAAAACCCTTGATTTTATTGACTTTTTTAAACCAATTCGTTTTACACTAATAGAGTTAGTATATATTAATTATATTATTGTAAAATGAATTAGTTAAAAAAAGACAGTATTTATGGGAACTTTCTATACATATTCACACTATTATTTACACTATAACCTATTTACAATAAAGATATGTCTGATAATAGCTATACAAAACATAGAAAAAACAGGTATATAATTCTACCTGTTTAATAGCTTACTATTTATAAAGAACAACTTTAGATGAATATTTCTCTTTTATACCCAATTCATAATATAATTCCTTCGTCAATCGTTCTCTTTTAATTCCATAAATATTATAAATATCAGCTCTAATTTTCTGAAAGTTATTTTGAGTGATGCTCTTCTTTGTTTTCCTCACTCTAGCAAGTTTAGATATTAAATCTGATTCATACATATATCCTTGTTCTTCAATCTGAGTCATAAGAATTTTTACAGCTGATTTTTCTAATGCCACACTAGCCTTAGTTAAATTTCTATCTCTTTTACTCATGCTCACTAAACCTCTGTCTTCCAGTGGTTTATATGCTTGTGGAAAGTCTTGGTTTGCTTTTTCCTCTCCAAATAATCTATAAACCAAGTTATAACCTAATCCTGAAATCGTAACATTGTTTTTCACCATTTCCTTAGCTAATATTTGAGAGTTTTCAATATTTACCACTGGATAATATACATTACTTGTTCTTATTTGCCCAGAATTCTCTTGTTGATTTAAAATCAACTTTTCCTTCAGGTCTAAAGGTATGGATTTTAACTCTGCCTTACGAATCAGTTCTGTGACGGTCACTACATTTAAAATATTCCACATTTTCCCTTCGGATATTTTATACCCCAAATTTTCTTTTACTAACTTAGCATACGTTTTTAAAGAAATGAAATTCATATATTTCACTTCCCCAGTCTCTTTATCCATATACGTATAATCAAAAATTAAGTCTAAAAGTAAATCTATTTCTTGTCTGTAATTATACAAATATTTATTTAAATCAGGATAGTTCAACCTTAAAGTATTACGTTTTAATGATTTTTGTAGTTCCATTGCATTATATCTTGCTTCTCCAATTTCACTCTTCCAATTTATTTCACTATTTGTAATCGTTATCAGAACTTCAATAACTTTTGTATAGGATTTAATATTGAGTAATTTCCTAATAACTCTTATAATATCTCCTTGGAAACGAGATTGTTCACTGAAACATTTATATAAATAAATATCGTATTCTTCATTTAGATAGACACTCGCACTTGGGTTTGTTTCCTCATGGAAAATATCTAAAAATGGATTCGTATCTGGAAGTTCCAATAATTCTACCATATCTATAGTTTTAAAAAAGTTCCCTGCAACAATAGGGTCAGAAAATTCACCAGAAAAATTATTTCCTAGTCTTTCTGCAATAATATCGAATTTTCCTAATTTTAATAGTTCATAATTTGGTATTGAATCATCCACTATTTCATTGTTTGAATCTCCTATTACCAGAGAATTTTCAACATTTATGTTTTCCAACAGCTCAGAAACATCTAAACGATTATCCCAATCAATCACTTCATATCCACTATTGCTCCCAAAGAACATTCTACTTGTTTGTCCAACTGAACTGTCTGCTTGAGGATATAATTTAAATAATTCTTGATAAATTTGTTCAATTTTTTTATTAGAAGTAACCACTCCATCTAATCGAAAAACCACACGAAATTTATCTACGTTAGAATTTTTATCACTAAACGTTTTATATATAAAACAAGCATATTCCTGCATCAACGAATCAGATTCCAAGTCTTCCAATGTATACAAATTATTTTCATCTTTATTATCAAAATCGAGCATTATTAATTCTTGACCAATAATCTCTGTATACTTAGACAACTTAGGTTCTTTTAATTCAGCTAGAACAACAGTTTTTCCATTCAAAGTTAGTTCTTCCGCAAAATCCTGAATAGAAATATCTACTAACGTATTCATTATAGTATTAGATATTTTACGAATGGTAATTGGATTAGGTTTTACTTTATTCGGAATATTACTTAGATATACTTTCATAGTCACTGTCCTCCAACATTAGCAATCTACCGTATTTTAAAACGATTACTTTCTCTAATAATACTGTTTTTTCTTCTGTAAATCCACGTTTTCCTTTTCGAAAATTATGTAGGTTTTGATTGTGAACACCTATGGATTTAGAAAAAACGGTCATTTTTACCCCATAGATTTTATCCAATATATGTAGCCAAGCCTTTACCTTTTCTTGTTTCTCAGTCAATTCCTCTTCTGTTAATTTTTTTGAATTCATTTAATTATCCTCCGTAAATTATTATATTAATCAATTTAGGTCCGGACTATATCATCAATTATCAACTGAAGTCAAGAATGGATATCATTTTCGGACAACAAAAAATAATTAGTGTATTTTTATTAAAAGAATACTCTTATTTTATTACTTCTTTCTTAGATTCATCAAAACTATTAAAAACATTGATATATCAATGTTTATTATATTTTCCATCTTAAATCCAACCTAAAAAACACCTCTCAGATTCATTCTAGTGGGTAATTCCCCATAAAAAAAGTTTCGCTTAATCTGAGAGGTGTTTTTTCGAAAATAGACGTAAAAATCGTTGATATAACAGTAATCTTGTATTTCTGTCAACAATCATAAAACCCTTGATAAATAAGGTTTTTTAAAGGTCATTTTTTAAGTGGTTTTTGACAATATTTTGGAGATAATTTGTAATAAAAAAGAGACATGATTTTACTCACATCTCCTCTAACAACTCTGTTTTCATTTTATCCATGTGTTTTTCCCACAATTTAATCACTAAATCCTTGGAAAATAGTAATTTTTCCTGCTCTTCATCAGACAATTTTTCAAATTCACTATATAATTCATTTGCTAACTTATTTAATACAATCTGAGGTATGGTTACGTGGGCTTTCACAAACGTTCGTTTCAGCTTATTTTTCACATATTTTTTTATTGACAACTGATTCAAATTATCTCTATCCTTCTTTTTAATTAATCTGCTTTCTTATAAGTCATGTAACCATTTTGATAGACAATTGCTGTTCCTGCTCGATTTGTAACTTCTTCACTGCCTTCAGAATTAATACGTATATTAAATTCATACATTTCCTTTTCTTCAGAAAGAAATTCATAAGAAACTTTCTCTGGAAGTCCTATCGAATCTTTAAACTTGCTGAAATAGATTGTCGCATCATCTTTAGAAGCTATTTCAATCGCTGATGTATCAAATGCTATTTTTTTCATCGCATCTACTTTCGCACTTGGCTTATTTTGGAATACGTTATATGCTTCAACCTGTTCAGGGTCATACATGGCTGTTTGATTATTAATAGAAATCGTATCTTTGTCTATTAGGGTGATAGGAGTGATTGTGGTATCGTAAACTGTCTTGTCCATGCTAATAAGGGGTGTGACAATATAATAAACTTTATTTTTCATATCATACTTTACTGCATTCATATATCCAGTCATACCACTTCCTTGAAAAGCCCCCCAGCTTAATTCATTCTCAGGGAAATTAAAATGATAGATATCGCCTAATTGGTTATCTGAAAGATTAAAATGCCAGCCAACATGTCCATTAAAATAATCTTCAAAATCCGTTTTAATCGTAACAATATCTTTAGCCAATTCGTTGGCTTTATCATTTAATTTTGTATCATTAATGCTTTGAATAGAGTTTTCTAATGTGTCAATGTCCGTTAAATCAATCATAGCGATATTCCAACTATTGATTGTTTTTTCCACACTTTCAAGCATATCAAATTGTCGGTTATAATAATTAACGACTGAACGCAATCCTTTAGAAAAGGTGTCATCTCCTTCAATTTCAGGTGTTTCTATACGAGTATCTGAATTAATGGTCAAATAGGTAGAATCGAAATTATCTGGAATAGGTTCATCAAATAATTGATTGACTTTATCCCGAATATTTACTTTTTCTCTTACATCAGCCAATTGCCTTTTATACTCTAACTTATCTCCTGATACTGCCCAAAGACTTTTCCCCATTTTCTTTACTTTTTGTTCATCTAAATCCATATTTGGAACCGACTTTGTGCTATCAGAATATAGATTATTGTAATTATCAATAAATTCACTTTCTACATGTTTTTTATAAAACAAGAAACTGCAACAAATAATAATGCCAACTAAACTAATTAACACAGATTTTCTATAAAACAATCTTTTTGATGGTTTTTCTTTACATTTCGGGCATTGATTATCTACTAATTTCTCGCCACATTTACTACAAAACTTCATTTATCCTACTCCTTAATTACTTTCCATATAGGCGTTACTGTCATCAGAATAATGCCCATCCCTACTAATAAAATTCCAAATCCGACAGAATTTGAACTGCTTATATCAAAATACTCTGAAGAAACCGAATAAGTGTTTATTTCAGAAAGTATTTTAAACAAAAATAATCCATTCGCTATAAGTAATAAAATTTGAAGAAATTTACTAACTACGTGGTTGATGAACAACATAACATATGAAATCATCGGAATTATCAGAATAACAATTAGTAAAAACTGATAGTTACCATCCATCTTAGAAAGAAACGTTAGATAATCATACAAAGTAACAGTAGTATCTATCCCATACCCAAAACCATTAATCTCACCCTGAAGTATTGGTGCCAAAAAAACGCCTGTATAATAGCATGTTATGCCGATTAATGAAACAAGCCAGCTATAATTCATTCTAGCTGATTCGTTACGGTATTCATTTTCATCTTCCAAAACTTCATTTCTATTATTTGATGATTGTTCTATATGTTCATTTCTAACCGTAAGATTTTGGGTAGCTGTTTGAAGCAAACCATTTGTGAACTCTTTTATTTCCTGCTTATCAAGCATCATAACCTTTTCTTTCATCTTTTTATTCAATAGATGTTCTGAACTGTTCTTACTATTTGCATACCAATAACTAAAAATAATAGACACAACAAAAAACATCCACCCCAAAATGGGTTTAATTGTTAGGATAAGCATAGTAATCACTATAAAAGTAAATAGAACAATCAAATTATTTTTGATAAAACTAATAAAGCGGCTAACTTTCCTTTGATTCAATCGATAAATATTTAATTGAGTTTCAAACTGCCTAACAATTTGTTCGCCTTTCACGCTCTTGCCACATTTTTCACAAAAATTCGAATCTTTCGCTAACTTCTCTCCACACTGACTGCAATAATTCATTTCTAACACTTCCTTATTTTTTACTTGCTTGAACGATGAAAAATACGATAGCCACTATAGTTATAATCAAAACGAGTGGATGATTCATTAGAAATTTAAATAAAAGGGTCAATAATCCAATGATTACAACCATTGCAACAATAAAACTTCCGATTTTAGTTAAGCAACCCTCTTTCTCAGTTTCTGGTTCAGTTACATCTTGAATGATTATTTTTATCCCATTTTTTAAAGCCATGAAATTCATCCTTTTCTTCACATAATCAGAGGTAATAAATCAACGTTTTTGCCACGACAAAGAAAGCCTGCTTTATCAACTTCAAATCATTGATAAGACAGCCTTAGCCTGTTCGTTATTCTTTTATCTATTCATCGGTAAAAAACGTTGATTTATTACCGGTCAAATTCTTGCTTCCCTCTTATATGTTACCTTCAGTCTAATGATTAATCAAGGATTATTTTCTCGACAAACCTTCATTTTTCGCTACATTATAAACTGTTTTAACACTAACATTACATTTCACAGCAATCTCATTTAGTGATAGTTCTTTTTTATCATATAATTTGATGATTCTTTTCTTCACGTTATTTTTAATTGGTGGTCTTCCTAATTGTTTCCCTGAATTTGCCAATGCTTCCTTCGTTCGAATGCTGATGTTCTCTGCTTCAAATTCTGCTATTCCAGCCAAAACAGTGAAGAATAGTCGTCCACTTGCTGTTCTGGTATCAATCGATTCTTGAATACTTTTCAGATATATCTCTTTCTCATTTAACTCTGACATGAGATTTACTAATTGTCGAGATGACCTACTTAATCTAGCTAAATTATAAATAAGTAACGTATCGCCTTTTTTTAAACATTTCAAAGCTTTATCAAGCTCTGTCCGATGTTCCTTTCTTCCACTAATCTGTTCAGAAAACAATTCATCTGGTTCAAATTTTTCTAGTGCTTTTCGTTGCACTTCCAATCCCAAATCCTGTGTATTTTTACTAGTACGAATATAACCAATAGTTCTATTTTGCATAGTATCTCCTCCTTTCTATCATAAATAGTAGTGCATTTATTTGCTGTAATATATAAAAATCCCCCAACAATTGGAATATGTTAGGGGAAATGAAACATTTTGAAATATTCATTTATATCGAGGTGAAATTCCAAATAGTTTCGTCAAGGTATAATTATATTATTACATCTGAACAAACGATTGTCGAGTAAATCAATCGTCCCTTTACTTTTCTATTATTAAGCTTTAAACATTGTAATAATTACTGATTTGACGATATTTATTTAAATGGTAGACATGCTATAAATTTGTAAAAAAAGTGTCACTTGATATAATTATAAATGACTATAAAATAACATATCAAGGAGGTCGTTTTATGACAAACGGAACAAGTCAAGGACTCTTCGTAGTCGTTGTAATCGTAATATTTGGAATTTTTGTATTAATAAGTTACTTACTTTTCAAAGACAATTTAAAACCAACACTAGCAAATATCTTTACTGATGGTTTAGAACAATCTGAGGAAAATTTAACTGGAATCGTAAAAGAGAAACCTATTAATGTCCAATCTTCCAGAGAAGATGAAACATATCTTTATGCGAAAATTAGAGATGCAGATGAATCTAAAGGAGAAACCGAAATATGGGTTAAAGCATACAAATTAGATGATGGTACACTTGAACTACGAAGTTCAAGTGTAACTGATGGAAACTACACAACGGGTTCTTCTGATATGACAGGAAGTCTAGTAATACCTGATACAATTAATGGTATGAAAATTATTGGTCTTGGTGACGGTAATAATATATCGGTAAGTAATATTTGGTCAGGTTCTAGTGTGTTCGCCAATGCATTATTTGATGGAACTTTAAGATTACCTACGCATTTGGAATATATACGCCATACAACTTTTGAAGATTCAAAATTTAGTGGAGCTATCGCTATACCCAAAAGTGTTAAAATTATTGGTACTTATGCTTTTACAAATTCCACATTCACTGGTGAACTAAAACTTCCTGAAAGTTTGACTAGTATTGGTGACAGTGCTTTTTATAATTCCACATTCTCTGGGGAACTTAAATTACCTAATGGATTGACTAGTATTGGTGGCAGTGCTTTTTTTACGTCCACATTCACTGGCGAATTAAAATTACCTAATGGATTGACTAGTATTGGTGGCTGGGCTTTTCAAAAGTCTAAATTTACTGGTGAACTTAAATTGCCTGATAGTTTGACTAGTATTGGTTATCTTGCTTTTTACAGTTCCACATTTACTGGAACATTAGATGTATCAAATGTTAAATATATTCAGAAAGATGCTTTTAGCTCATCAAAAATTGATAAAGTCATTCGTGGAAATGTTGAAATGAGTGATGGTTCTAATTCGTTTAATACTTCTGGAATACATCCAATAGCTATTAAATTGGCTAATGGCAATTGGTATGATGGGTCTAATGATAATTAAGATAATTAACACCTGTATTTCTTAATACAGGTGTTTTATTTTGTGAAAAATCTAAGCAACTTTAAAAATAGCTTTTTCAAAATTCATCATATCTTTGTGTATTTTGCAATTTTCTTCTCATTCTTCCTATATTTACTTAATTTGGATAAGACGAAAAAAAGAAAATCAAAAAAACTATTGCATCAATAAGCTAACAGGAGTATATTTTAGCCACGCCTAACTTTTTTTAAAGGTTAACCATTTTTATGATTTGTAACGAAAGAAGGAAATAATTTGAAAAACGCATTACCAAACAAAAAAAATCACAGAAAACATCTTGTAGAATATGCCAATGGCCCCTCTTTACAAGAAATAAATGGTACCATTGAGGTACCTAATGGAATGGGGTTTTGGAGAACATTATTTGCTTATTCAGGACCAGGAGCTTTAGTTGCTGTTGGTTACATGGACCCTGGAAATTGGTCAACTTCTATCACTGGTGGTCAAAACTTTCAATATATGTTGATGTCAATTATTTTAATGTCAAGTTTGATAGCAATGTTACTTCAATATATGTCTGCCAAATTGGGAATTGTATCTCAGATGGATTTAGCACAAGCAATTCGAGCAAGAACAAGTAAAACTCTTGGTATTGTTTTATGGATACTAACGGAATTAGCTATTATGGCAACTGATATAGCTGAGGTTATCGGTGGAGCTATTGCTTTGTATTTATTATTTAAAATTCCTTTGGGTATCGCGGTTTTTATCACAGTTTTCGATGTTTTGTTATTACTCTTGTTAACTAAAATAGGCTTTAGAAAAATAGAAGCGATTGTTGTCGCATTAATTGTTGTAATTTTTGTGATTTTCGGTTATCAAGTAGCGTTGTCTAATCCTGTATGGGGAGACGTTATAAAAGGGCTTGTTCCAAGTGCTAAAGCATTTTCAACGTCAAATCCTGTTAATGGTCAAACACCACTAACAGGTGCGTTAGGTATAATTGGTGCAACCGTTATGCCTCATAATTTATATCTACACTCTTCAGTTGTTCAAAGTCGAAAAATTGACCATAACGACAAAAAGGATATATCTAGAGCTTTACGCTTTTCAACTTGGGACTCCAATATTCAACTAACAGTAGCATTTTTCGTAAATTCTCTATTACTAATTATGGGAGTAGCAGTATTTAAATCAGGAAGTGTTGATGACCCATCATTTTTCGGTCTTTTTGAAGCCTTATCAAATCCTCAAGTTATGAGTAATTCAATCTTGGCTCAGGTAGCGAGTTCAGGTATTTTATCTATACTATTTGCAGTAGCATTATTAGCTTCTGGTCAAAATTCTACAATAACAGGAACTCTTACTGGTCAAATCATTATGGAAGGCTTTATTCATATGAAAGTTCCTATATGGCTAAGAAGAATGGTTACTAGACTCTTGTCAGTTATTCCTGTTTTGATATGTGTGCTTATGACAAGCGGGAAAAGCACTGTTGAAGAACATATTGCAATCAATAATCTAATGAATAATTCGCAAGTATTCCTTGCATTTGCTCTTCCATTTTCGATGATACCACTTTTGATGTTTACAAATAGTAAAGTTGAAATGGGGGGAGATTTTAAAAACTCGTGGATTGTTAAAATATTAGGGTGGATTTCTGTATTCGGTTTAGTATTCTTAAATATGAAAGGATTACCTAACCAAATAGAAGACTTCTTTGGTTCTAGTCCAACTCATGAACAACTTGTTTTAGCAGATAATATAGCTTATGTACTAATAGCGGTGGTTCTTATTACCTTAATTTGGACTATAATAGAGTTATATAAAGGAAATAAGAGATATATGAATCAACTAGCCTTTGAAACAGAAAAATAAACACTTTTAGTCTTCTAAATTTTTAATGTGCTTTGTTTATTTATGAATTTTAAATGAGTTAGTCTTAAAGAAAAGAACGATACTATTAAAATAGTGTCGTCAGACTGTAGACAAACCTTATGTAAAAGTGAGGTTTGTCTTTTTTTCTGTTTCTTTTATTTTATTTTCTAGTTCATTCTATATGCTTTCCCAAATTTTATTATAAAAACAGCATATTCTGAAGTCTATATTTTCTAGTTAGTTTTTTGCTAGTATAGATTAGATTATCATACCTATTTAGTTAAATTTTTTGATTTCAAGAATGATTGAAACCTATTGCTTCAACTATCTTAAACTGAAATAGATGAGTTGAAGTAATTCTTGCATAATACCGGATAACGCTTATAACTTTTGTCAACAAATTTTATACACAACGTTCAAATTTCCATCACTAAAATAACGATGCTATAATAGAATTATCGGGTATCAAAATGGATAGTTACGAGATGGATACTTATGAGAATTTAGTTTGTTTTTTTATTGATTTTGTGACCCTACCTTAACCATACATTTCGTAGAATACATAGGCTTCATAAAGCCTGCAAGAACCCTACATTTTCCCTACACATCTAATTTTCTCACAAGTATCCATTTTTTCTATAAAATCATCAAAATATGGTTTTAAACATTGGTAAATCAACTTTTTTAGCATATGAGAACTTTTTGAAAACTTTTAAAATAGAGGTTGCTTTTAAAAAAAATGAATGGAAACCTCCACGAAAATTTCAAAACTCATACTGTCCTTAAAAAAAATTTACTTTTACAATTCATTTTGAAAGCTAAAATCCAACATAAAATTGATGAAAAATTTTACTCTTCACCTAACTAAAAATGGATAGTTTTGAGAGTAGAAAAAAATTAACTAGTAAACGAAAAAAATATCGGAGGGAGTGATTATGAGTAAACAAACAGTCAATATAAGAGCAATTGATACAGAGGAGTTATTTCAGATTATCCACGCAAGTAATGGTATTTATCAGTCTACTTTAACAAGACTACTACAGTGCAATAGAACAAGCCTTGAGTCACGTTTAAAAACTTTAGAACAGAACGAACTCATTTACAAAAAGAAATCAAATAAGTACTTTTGTTATACGAATAAGTATGATTTTAAAAATATCCAAGCATTAAATAAACAAGCAGAGCTAGCTTCATTGCTTATTGAGTTAGGTTTTTATACGAGTCGCATTCAAGTATTAACAAATGAAAAAAAACAAAAACAACTGTATCTCTCGCTTTTCACTTTAGGTAACCATCTATACGAATCTTCTGATAAGTTAAGAAAACAAACTAGAGACTATCATAACAAGTTAGCATCTAGCAGTCAGAAAGATTTTTTTGCTCAATTTAGAAACAATAGCTTTACTTCTTTTCCTGTTAAAATTTCAAATATTGAGCAGTTGTATACAGATAACTACTTTACAACAAGTTTAGATGTTCCTGAAATTCTAGTAATACCAAACAAAGAACCATTATCTCTTATTGAATCAAAACTGAAAGATTTGTCTTATTCCAACAGAGTAGACAAAAATACTGAATTTATTAGAGATGATATTCTAATATATATTTCGTCAGAGCAAAGACTACTTTATTTCTTCAAAAATAATCAATATAAGTATGAATCTAAAAAAATTACTACTCCAATTGATTTTTTCTATTATCTAAGCAATTATTCCCACTCAAAACATGCGATTTATTCTTCAAATGCGTCTGAGGAGTTAGCAGATGCAATAAAGCTATATCGAATCAGTATTCTAAACAAACGAAAATTTAATACAATTACTAAAAAAAGCACCAAGCAAAAAGCACAATCTTAGTTGATTGTGCTTTTATATTTTTTATTGAAACGGATTAAACTCATCCAAGCTCGATTGAAGCTCTTCTTCTTCAATTCCTATGTATCTTAGAGTTACACTCTGGCTACTATGGTTTAAAATTTTCATCAATGCCGTTAAATCCTTTGTTTTCTGATAATAGGTATAACCAAAGGTTTTTCTCAATGTATGAGTTCCTATATAGTCTAAATCAAGGAAATTAGCCGTTTTCTGCATAATCTTATAGAACTGGTGTGTAGCTAAATGTTTCGCATTATCCCTAGGTGATGGAAATAACCAATCACTTTCCCCATCATGTTCTTCGTCTAGGTATTTAATTATTTGATTCGTTAATTGCATCAGATTAAGTGTTCTTTTCTTTCCTGTCTTTTTCTCAATAATATTCGCTTTTAATTTCCCTTTTACATCTTCCACTTTTAGATTCAATATATCTGAAATTCTTAGTCCAGTAAAAACCCCAAACATAAATATTGTATAATCTCTTTGTCCATGTTTGTTTCTCAACAGTTCGTTTGAGAAATTTATTAATACTTCCCTAGATTTAATTGGTTTGACATTAATATTTCCTTGTGGCATATTCCTCCCTCCATAATGAATGATTTATGGATACTTTCTATCTCTCATAATATAAATCTATCCATCTTTACTAAATCACAGTCTCAACTATTGATAGATTAAGGTTTACGATGGATAGAAATTGAAAAAGTATCCATGATTTTATTATATCTACAGAATTAGCCTGTAGCAAATTTGTAGAACAAAAAAAAAAACACTTATATTTTTCTAAGTGGCATACGATTATTATCAATTTATTAAAACCCAATCTTTGTCAATAGAGTACATTTTACTTTCCCACGGATTATCTATAGCTAAAATTTTTCTTTCATGATACATATCTTTAGAATCATGATATGATATTCTAACTTCACTAAAATCGTCTTCAATTTCTGATTTTTTAATTAGAAATTGCAAATCGAATTTTGAAATAGATAACGGCTCTAAAATAAAGGAGTAGGCTCCGTTATTAGCATAGGCGGTTTCTTTTATATGCGAAGCTTGAACCATATTACTAATGTATTTACCTTTATTATAGATTTGAAGATTAACGTTTCTAATAATTTCTCTTTTTTCTTTAGTATTATGAAATTCAATCCAAATTGGAACTGAAAAAATCACATCCCTACCATCTTTGATAAATCCATATGGTTGATTGTTTACCTTGCTATAGACTTTTTTTATATAGATTTTTACTGTTCCTTTATTAGAAATTAAATATTGAATAAGCGTTTGCCCAAGGAAACCAATCATTGTTGATATTAGAGAGACTAAAGCTCCAATAAGAAGTAATTTTATATCATTATTCATTTTGGTCTACCTTTCCATCATACATAAGTTGTTCAAAAGTATTCGAAAGAGTCTTAACTTTTTCAGTAGTTATGATTTCTTTTTCAATATCCAATGTATCTAAGTTTCCAAATTGATGTTCAAGGTTAATCAAAAATAAAATAAGTTTGCTTTTTATATTACTTAATAATTGTTCCAAAGATAAATTACTATATTCTTTAAAAATTTCATAACACATAATATTTGTATTTTTAAGTATATCAGGTGCTAGATATGTTAAGTCTTCGCAAACAGTTTCATTTTTCAGAATAATTCTTTCAATAGATTTTATACTAATATATATATTAGTTTCATTAATACCATCTCTAAATCTTTCAGAAAAATGGAGTAATGGTAGTGGCTGATTCTTCATTTGAAAATTACCATTAATTCCTGAATAAATCAATTTATAAGCAATATTTCTTCTATAATCTGGCAAAGTAGCTTGTCGGTGATAACCATTTATTTCTGACAATATCCATTTAGAAATAAGTTGATTGTCAAGCTCACTAGTTATCAAAAGTAATCTTTGTAATGATTCTTCAATACTAATACTATTCGTAGCAATATCTTTGATTAATTGACTTTTTGCCATTATAGTCACCTTCCTCATTTAAATTAATACTTAATTATACCTTTTTAAAAATACAATAACAATTGAACGTTCGATTTATTTAAATCGTCTGCAATGGTGAATAGTCCACAGCTTTACTGATTTCATCCTCAATATTTAAACTTCTTAAATAAACTTCCGTTGTTTTTATTGAAGCATGTCCTAGAAGTTTCTGAATTCTATAGATATCAGTACCATTCCGAACCAATTTTTGAGCAAAATAATGTCGAAAACTGTGTGGACTTACCCTAATAGATTTTCTAATCTTGCATTGATTCCCAATTTTTATGATTGCTCGTTCAGCTAAAATATAGTTGTATTGTTTACCTTCTCTTGTTAAAAATACATAATTGTCTATATTCTCTATTTCATTATATTCAAAAAAGGAATTTGCTACTCGCTTAAATTTTATATATTCTTTGTAAATCAACGGTGAGCAATGAACAATCCTATCTTTTTTCCCTTTCCCATTTTCAACGAATAACTCTTTATTAGTGATGTGAACATCTTTTAAGTTCATTACCTCATTAATCCTAAGTCCTGTGTCTACAAGAATTAGTAAGAGCAAATAATCTCTTTGATTCGTGAATTTTGTTTGATAGCCAGTGTGTTGCTTATCCATTTTCTGAGGTTTAAAGAAAGTTAACTTCTTCGCTACTTTCAACATTTCTTTGATTTCTATATCATTAAATGTCTGAATAATTACCTTACGCTCTTTTACCCACTTAACACGCATACAGGGGTTTCTATCGTATCGGATATAATCTTCATCTACACAATACTTAAAATACGCTCTGATGCTTCTTAGATGGCTATTCACATATGTTTCAGCACATCCCTCTTCTAATTTCATCAACATGAATTGCCGAATGCTTTTTGGTGTCACGTCTTCAATAAAGTATATCTGCTCTTTTTTCAAAAATTCAAAAAACAGATTCAAAAATTTTTGATGCTTCTTAATCGTTTTTTGTGAAATTCCTCTGGCTTTTTCATTGAATAACATTTCTTCTAGTAGTTCCTCTAACCTGAAATTTTGCAAAACAAAAAACTCCTTTACCAACTTTTTCTAAAAGTTAATAAAAGAGTTCAGAATTTATTTCCTCATTGGATATGGTATCCGTATCGAAAATACCCTCATTTTATCTGGTATCCGAAGTCCGAAAAATCGGCTTAGACTACATACTAAATGAGTGAGAAACGCTGTTAAATCAACACGAATCCTTAACGAATCCCCAAAGCAATCCGTGCATAACGACTCATTTTATCAGTCGTCCAAGCGGGATACCAAACTAATTTTACCTCTGGATTTTTGACTTCTGGAATATCGCTTAATGCTTCGTGTATCGATTCAGTCAATACGTCGGCTAAGGGACAGCCCATTGTTGTTAAGGTCATTTTGATTACGGTATTGCCTGTTTCTGCATCAAATTCGACTTCATAAACTAAGCCTAGATTCACTATATCAATCCCCAACTCAGGGTCAATCACGGTTTCCAAGGCAGCCAAGACACGCTCTTTGATTGCTTCTGCTTCTACTTCAGTATATGCCACGGTTGAAGACCTCCTTTAATTCTTGTTTCAAATAATACCTTCTTTTGCAAGATTTGTAAATGGACGATCCTTGATTATGGACGGCTTTTCTTGTGTATTTTCAGTTCTGGGAAGACTCCTGTCGTTTTAAAGGTCCGTTGTTCATCATCTGTCGCAAAACGGCCTGTAATCGATTGGGTCGGCACAAAATTAATAAACGCATTGCCGTCAGCTTCTAAAACGGCTTGTTCTAAATCGTAGATCTCGTAGCGCGTCACGACCATCATGATCATATTGCCAGGTACGCCTGAATACCCTCCGACTGAGGGGAACAAAGTCATGCCGCGAAACACATGCTTAGAAATATTTTTCCCAACAGCTTCCGCATTGGTCGTAATAATCATCGCCGTTACCTTTTGATGACTTGTGTGCAGCATGTCCACCACGTAGCTCATCGCGAAAATCGAAATGATCGTGTACAAGGCACTTTCCCAAGAAAAGACGAAACCTGAGACCATTACAATGATGCCGTTTAAAATAAACATATATTTACCGACCGTTTTTCCAGTCGTTTTTGATAATATCAACGAAAGGATATCCATTCCGCCGGTGGTAAAACCCATTTTCAGTGAAAACGCAACGCCGACGCCTAACAGTACGCCACCGAGCAAAGCGTTAACCAAAATATTGTCAGTGATCGCTCCTTGCGGAAGGATCATCGTTAAGACAGAAACGACAACGACATTGATAAAGCTCAATAGTGTCGATGATTTCCCGAGTTTGATGAACCCGAGAACAAAAATAGGCAAGTTTAAGAGGAAAATAAACAGCCCTGTACTAAGGTGAACGCCAAAATGTTCCAAGGCAAGTGCCACGATCAATTGGGCGACCCCGTTCATCCCAGCAGAAAGAACGTTTGCGGGAATCAAAAAGAAATTTAAAGCAATGGCTGCGGTGATACCTGACAGCAAAATAACCCCTATTTTTTTCAATCGTTCTGATTGTTCGTGCTTCGTTAATAACTTACTCACAATGATCTAGCTCCTTCACTAAAAATCTCCTTCCAAAGAATAGCAGTTTGTGTGAAAAAATGAAACAATTATTTGCAAAAATTTACTTTTCATTCCCGCATCGTTCGCCTCCATGTTAAAATCATAAGTAAGAGATGAGAGGAGTGATTGATTTTGGCAAAAGAAGCAAGTTTTGATGTCGTATCTGAGATCAACACAGAAGAAGTGAAAAACGCCATTCAACAGGCGGAAAAAGAATTGAAAAACCGATTTGATTTTAAAGGCTCCACGGTAGAAATCAAGATGACTGAGGGCAAATTGACGATTGTTGGGGATGACGAATTTAAGCTGGAGCAAATCAAAGATGTGCTCTTTGCGAAGCTGATCAAACGGAATGTACCAACGAAAAATATACAATTTGGCGAAACGGAGCATGCCTTGGGGGCAAAAGCTCGTCAAACAGCAGAATTGATCAATGGGATCGATAAAGAAAACGCCAAAAAAATAACGACAGCGATCAAAAACGCCAAGCTAAAAGTTAAAACCCAAATTCAAGACAATCAAATTCGGGTAACAGGCAAAAGTCGTGACGATCTGCAAGAGGTGATCCAATTGTTGCGTAAACTGCCTTTGACGATCGACTTACAGTTTACAAATTATCGCTAATCAAAAAAACTAGAACAGAGTCTAACGTGAGGGTTAGGCGAAATCAGCTTTATCTACTGATTTTGCGCAACCGCTCCTGAAAGCTCTGCTTCTAGTTTTTTTCTTGCCAAAAATGAGTCAATGCTTTTGATAACTCTTGCGGTCGACGAATCTGCAAGGCATGCTGCCAATGCAGTGGGAAAAGTTCTTGGTAACGCGGTGTCCGAAAGCGCTGATCCAGCAATAACACCACGCCGCGATCGCTGACATCCCGGATCACTCGACCGGCTGCTTGCAGGACTTTATTCATCCCGGGCAGCTGATAGGCATACGCAAAGCCAGCTGCCTTTTTTTCATCGTAATATTCCCGAATCAATTCTTGTTCGTGATTGATTTGCGGCAGTCCGACACCTACTACTGCGGCACCGATCAAGCGATCGCCTTTTAGGTCGATCCCTTCAGAAAAAATTCCTCCAAGGACACAAAATGCCACCAATGTTTTTGGTTGACTCTCTTGTTTATCTTGAATTGTTTCTAGCACGGATGATTCTTGCTGATTCACGGATTGAAACTTTGCAAGAAATGCTTCACGTTCAGCTTCATTCATAGCTGTCCCCTGAATCAAGACCTCCACCTCTGGCGCCTGTTGAGAAAATGCTGCCGCCACATCATCCAAGTAACGATAAGAGGGGAAAAAGACCATATAGTTTCCCACTTTCGCCGCGGTCATTTGCTGGATCGCATCAACGATTGCAGGAATGCTGGCTTCACGTTGGCGATACGTCGTTTGGATATAGTCCGCAATAAAAATTCCTTGATTTTTCGGATCAAAAGGACTTGGCAAGCGATAGCGCAATGCTTCATCACCACCACCTAGGACCTCCTGATAATAAGACAAGGGGGTAAAACTTGCAGAAAACAAAAGACTGGCCTTGCCCTTATCTAACACAGATTCGAGAAACGGCGCTGGTTCGATGCAAAATTGCCTTAGTTTGATATCATAGCGGTCGATCTCCACCGTCGTTTCGTAGTGATCATCATAAAATTCACTGATCTTCAAATAATGGTTAGCTTCAAAATACACTTGCAACACTTCTTCTTGCAATTCATGCTCAGGATTTGCCGGCAACCATTCCTTCATCAATTCAGCTAATTTGTAAAGCTGGTTGACCATTGTATCATGAGGAGCCGCTTGATGATGGTACTCCCATCCTTCCTCTTTTGCTAATTGGGCTATAGTCACAAATTCTTTATCAACTTTGTTTAGTGCTCGTTTTAATTTCTGTTGATCTTTCGGCAGCTTCTTCTTTAATTCCTTAAATGGCTGTCGCGAGATTGTTGCGGAATACATTTCTTTTGAACGGTTAACTAAGTTATGGGCTTCATCTACTAAAAAGAGATACTCTTCTTCTGGCTCTTCAAAAAATCTCCGTAAATAAACGGTTGGATCAAACAAATAATTATAATCACCTATAATGACATCGCAAAAGACACTGACATCCAGTGAAAGCTCGAAGGGACAAACCGTATGTTTCATTCCATAAGTCTCGATCACTTCTCGGGTTATTTGGTTTTCGTGATGCAACAGATCCCACAAAGCTTCGTTGATTCGATTGTAATAGCCTTGTGCATAAGGACAATGCTCAGGCGTACAATTTCGTTCATCCAAAAAGCAAATTTTGTCTTTGGCAGTGATCGTGACACTCTTAGTTTCACTACCATTGTCTGCTAACTTGCTCAATGCATCTTCAGCCACTTGTCTGGTGATCGTCTTCGCCGTCAGATAGAAGACCCGATCAGCCCCTTCTTCCCCGAGAACTTTTAATGCGGGAAACAATGTTGACATGGTTTTTCCAGTTCCAGTGGGCGCTTCCGCAAAAAGTCGCTTGCCATTTTTTAGTGTTTTATACGCCGCCGCTGCTAGTTCTCGCTGCCCTTTACGAAAGGTTTCAAAAGGAAAAGACAGCAGCTGCAAAGATGTATTTCGGACACGACGCCAATTCTCTTTAAAGACTAGCCACTTATGATACTCCTGAAGTAGGTCTTTATAAAAAACTGCCAGTTCTGAAAACTGAAACGTTCTTCTCGTACGAGTAATCTGCTTTTCAGTCGTTTGATAATAAGTCAATTGTACGGCAATCCGATCGATTGGCTTCTTCGCTTCTTCTTGATCAGCAGAAACGGCTTCTTTTTTCTCCTGATCTTCACTCTCACTAAGCGCTGCTTGTTCATTTTCTTGTAGTAAAAACAAATAAGCATAAACCATTCCCTGGGCAAAAAACAAATCGATTTGATCATCAGGAATATCTTCGAAAGCTGGTTCTGAAGTTTTGATCTCATCAATCACCCAAGAATCAACGGAAGCATCAAAAAAGAGACCATCGGCACGTCCTTCGACAGTGATGGCATCTTTCTCAATTTGGCTTTCTCGTTTGAAGAAGACTTCTTTTTGATACCCATCCCCTGCCTCTTTTTGTAGTTGGCGATGGATCCGGGCGCCTTCTTGCGCGGTATGATTACTGACTTTGCGGCTATCAATATCGCCTCGGCGCAAAATAAATTCTACGATTTTTCTAACCGCAACTTTTCCTTTATACACGTGTTCACCTTCTTGTTTGCCATTATAGCGGATAGTTTGCTTTTGGAAAAGCGAACAGAAACAGCTTTTCGTCCTCTGCGAATGGTATTTTCTCCAAACAGGTTTTATCCCTAAAAAAACCACTTGTGGCAAAATGCCTACTCATCAAATAATCAACACCATTTCCACTTCCAGAAAATGGGTTTGTCGAAAGTTTATAAAAAAACCTACTCTACTCACCTAAGCAAGTAAAGCAGGAATATTTTTTGAGGAAAATTATTGATCCACCTGAATATCATAACTGACACCATTTTGGTCATAAGCTTGTTGATTGTCTAAATCTAAGGTGAACTCAAAGGTCCGTCCATCTGCTTTGATCGTCAAATGCTTCCCTTCAACCGTGTAGGATGCATCTTGGTAGGTGATCTCATAGATTTGATAGGGATCATTCGACAGCTGAACCTCTGAATGGGAAAAATGTCGCTGAAAATCACTTTCGATTTGGCCTTCATACAGGGTAACATCGCTGGCGCTGGCAGAACTATCCTCTAAATCCGCCATCGGCAAATACTGCTTAACGATCGTCAATTCATTCTCATGAAAATCATAAACCCCTTGGCTTTGCGGAAAGATGACACTCTCATCTTGGATCAGCATTAAATCAAGGCCGCCATTTTCAACCGCTTTCGAGGCGGAAGTAACGGTTTCAGAAACTTCTTTTGAATCGTCGATGGCTAACTCCTCCTGGCCACAGCTCGCTAAAACGAATGCGGCGAAGCATAGAGTCAACAAAAATTGCAGCGATTTTTTCATAAAAACACCTTCTTACAAAAAAGTTGATGTATACCAATCAAAACTAACGCAAGATAGAGATGACACATTTTCCTCGTAGTTGGTCACGAAGAATGTTCATAGTTCCGTCAAAAACTAAACCAGTTTCAAACGAATCACACGCTTTCTTATTTTAATTAGTATAACAGCAGTTTTTTGCTAGTGCGGTTTCTTAGAAAAATATTCGAATTCCCACAATAATTCTAAGCTTTTCTCTCATCAAACTATTTTTTATCTGACCACTTGCCTCAGAAGGATCAGTCACAGCATCTTCACAAAATAAAGTTTATCTGTACCAAGCACTGGTGTATCAGAAAGTACACCAAATGTTTCGAAGCCTGCTGCTTGATAGAAATGCGGCGCTTGATAGTCTTGGGTGGTGACTGTCACAGAACGACATCCTGCTTTTTTCCCATAATCAAAGAGGGCTTGAATCAATTGTTTCCCTATTCCTTGATTTTGATGGTCTGGATTGACTGCCAATAATTGAATATGGATCGTATTGCCTGTACGTTTCCCAATCAATCCACCGAGTTGATCCTGATTGTCAAAAAAAGCCAAAGAGAGCTGTTCTTGATCGGAAAAGGCACTCACTGCCTCTGTTTTTTTAGATGAATGATTGAGCCATTGACAGACTGCCTGACGATTGTCTTCTACGTTTATCGTTTTTATCATTAATTTTTCACTCCTAAAAACCTTTCTTTGTTTCCTCTAATACTTTAAGCTATACTTATAGTCAGACACAAGCATTTGTGATCCTAGGAGGTTTTAGCATGAAAATCATTGGTTTAGTGACAGGGCCCGTTCAAGAAAATTGTTACCTTATTTGGAAAGAAGATTTTTTGTTGATTGTTGATCCTGGAGCAGAAGCAGCGAGATTGATCGCTGAGATCGAAAAAACCGGCGCAAAACCAGCAGCGATTTTATTGACCCACACTCATTATGACCATATTGGCGCAGTTGACCATTTGCGGGATTATTATCAGATCCCCGTTTACGTGAGTCCGCTCGAGCAAGAGTGGCTGAGTGATCCTATGAAAAATCTTTCTGGACGCCATCCTGAATTAGGTCCCATCACCGCACGTCCAGCAGAAATTGAGCTTGAACTGAAAGAGTATGAGATAGCTGGTATGTCCTTTAAGGTGGTTGCAACGCCGGGTCATTCTATCGGCAGCGTCAGTTTTATTTTTGACAAGTTTGTCGTTTCCGGAGACGCCTTATTCAAAGGCAGCATTGGGCGGACAGACCTGCCAACCGGAAATTTGGAACAATTGCTGACCAGCATCCAAACGCAACTCTTTGTTTTACCGAATCAAATGGCGGTCTATCCTGGCCACGGGGAACCAACAACGATCGAGATTGAGAAACGGACCAATCCGTTTTTTAACGCATAAACATATGACGAATCAAAGGAGGAATAACTAGTTATGGCAAAAACGGAATTGTATGTCGTGCGTCACGGGAAAACAATGTTCAACACATTGCAGCGGGTGCAAGGCTGGTGTGACACACCATTAACTCGAACCGGTGAACAAGGCATCCACTATTTAGGACTTGGATTACGGGATGTAGATTTTGTGGAAGCAGTATCCAGTGACAGCGGCCGAGCGATTGAGACTATGCGTTTGATCTTAGGTGAACATGTCCGCGGACCGGAAATCCCTTACCATATCGACAAACGGATTCGTGAATGGTGCTTTGGCTCCCTTGAAGGGGCCTACGATGCAGAGATGTGGGGCGTTCTACCAAGAATCCTTGATTTTCCTGATTACGATGAGATGATTGCCAATCATGTCTCGTTTGAGGCGATCGCCAATGCGATTTACCACGCCGATACAGCCAACTGGGCAGAAACCTTCGACGTTTTGACCGAACGTGTGAAAACCGGTTTTGAAGATATCGCCTATCGCGTTGAGAAAAAAGGCGGCGGGAATGCGTTAGTTGTATCTCATGGCTTAACGATCGCTTTTCTTTTGCATTTGATCAATGATGAGAACAATGTTCGTATGGATATTGAAAATGGTTCGGTCACTCGACTGATCTACGAAGATGGCAGCTTTACGATCGCCGAAGTTGGTAACACAGAATACATCAAAAAAGGCTTGGCGCTCTCTCAAGAGCTTTTATCCTAAAGAAGAACGTTGAACAACAAATCAATTTCTTTAATAAAGGAGCAGTTTTTGATTTAAAAACTGCCCTCTTTTTTTAGGAAAAAGATTGGTATTCGAATCAGGAAACGGTATACTAAGAGTTGTATTTTGTCATAGAAAGGACTGGACCAATGTTTTTTACAAATTTTATAAAAGCGATTTTATTTGGGATCATCGAAGGGATCACGGAATGGCTGCCAATTAGCAGCACCGGTCACTTGATTCTTGCCGACGAATTTATCGGTTTGAATGTTACCCCCGAATTTATGACGATGTTCAATGTTGTCATTCAATTGGGCGCGATTTTAGCAGTCGTCTACTTATATTTCCATAAACTAAACCCTTTTTCGCCGCAAAAAAATGAGATAGAGAAAAAAGATACGTGGACGTTATGGTTTAAAGTTATTGTTGCGGTCTTACCATCAGTTATTATCGGATTGCCGTTAGATGATTGGTTAGATGCGCATTTCTACAATTTCTTTTCGGTTTCGATCGTTTTGATCGTTTATGGGATCGGCTTTATTGTAGTTGAAAAACGAAACAAAAATAAAGCACCAAAATGCACCGATTTGAACAAATTCACCTACAAAGCGGCTTTGATCGTCGGCATGTTCCAAGTATTGGCATTGATCCCAGGAACATCTCGTTCTGGTGCCACCATTTTAGGTGCTATCATGATTGGCGCTTCTCGCTATGTGGCTGCTGAATTTTCATTTTTCTTAGGTATTCCAACCATGTTTGGTGCCAGCGCATTAAAAATTTTCAAATTTTTGAAAGATGGCAATGCCTTTGACTTTCAAGGAACCGTCATCTTACTGACAGGAACCATCGTATCATTCATCGTTTCGATCATTGCGATCCGCTTCTTGATGAATTACATCAAACGGAATGACTTTACCGTTTTCGGATGGTACCGTATCGTTTTAGGAATTATTTTGATTGGCTATTGGCTGATCCAATTATAAGCAAAAAGAGCAACTATTGGGCATTTCAATGCTGCAATAGTTGCTCTTTTTTCGTTAAGTAGAATTCTTATTCCATCACGTGTTTTTGATTACCATACCGTCAATAATATCAACCGCACTTTCGGTGTCGTTGATGATGGATTCAAAACGATCATAAATATCTTTCCATTTAATGATTTCCAGCACATCCGTTTCGTCTGTAAACAACGCTTTCTTCATTTTTGAATACAAAAGATCTGCTTCTGATTCAATCGTATTCACATCATTGATCATTTGACGCAACGTTTTTGAATTTTTGAACTTAGGAAATTCTTTTAAGGCCGTTTCAACGCCTTGTGTCGCTTGAACGATCATTTCAGCAAATAAGTTCGTCTCGGGGCGGATCTTCGTAATGACCAAATTCTCAAATAAATAAGTCAGTCCCATAATGCCATCCAAAATATCATCTAAGCGCTCAGAGATGACCAAGATGTCTTCGCGATCGATCGGTGTGATAAATGAGTCGTACAACTCATTCGTTAGCTCAGCGATCACTTTATCCCCTTCTTTTTCTAATCCATGAATCTCGGCTGCTGCTTCACTTAACGCTGTTTCAGAGTAATCATTGATCAACAGCGAAAAACGTTTCGCAGCTAGATGACCATTTGTGGCCAACTGCTCCATTGCTGCAAAATAATCGAATCCTTTTTTTCGTGCCATTTCTTTCTCTCCTTACAAAATTAGCAATAAAAATTTGACCATTAGAAACGCAATCAATCCACAGCCAGGAAAGGTTAAAATCCAAGCATAGATCATTTCTTTTACAATGCGCCAATCAACGCTAGAAAAACGCCGAGACGCTCCAACGCCCATGATAGCGGTCGTTTTCGTGTGCGTTGTTGAAACTGGGATACCAAATACAGAAGACAAGAACAAACAGATTGCTGCAGTAACATCTGCAGAAAAGCCTTGGTATTTTTCCAGCTTTACCATATCCATTCCCACTGATTTGATGATCTTCATCCCACCGACCGATGTACCGATCCCCATGGTCAATGAGCAAAGAACCATCACCCACAGTGGGATCGCAAAGCCATTACCAGTCTTTTCAGCAAGATTGTTGTAAAAAAGGCCTAACATGAACACACCCATGAATTTTTGTCCATCTTGGGCACCATGCAAGAAGGCATTGGCACCAGCCGCAATGGCTTGCCCAACCGTAAAAATTTTGTTGGCTTTTCGCCGTTGCGTATCACGAAAGAGCCAAACGATCAGTTTTGTGATCAAAAATCCACCAATAAACCCCATTAACGTAGACACTACGAGTCCGATCAAGACTTTCAGCCATTCTTCACCGTTGACTGCATGTAAACCACCCAGGGCCATGGCAGCTCCTGTCAATCCCGCGATCAATGCGTGAGATTCACTGGTTGGGATCCCAAAGTACCAAGCAGCGACCGTCCAGACGACAATCGAGAATAAAGCAGCGGCTAAAGCAATCTGCGAGACTCGAAAGCTTCCACCTGAGTCAAATGTCACAATGTTGCTGATCGTTTCTGCTACTTGCGCATTAAAATACGTCATCACCAGTACACCTAAGAAATTCATGACGACGGCCATGCCAATGGCGATATTTGGACGCAAGACTCTTGTTGAGACCGCGGTTGCAATAGCATTAGGAGCATCCGTCCAGCCGTTGACGAAAATCACCCCTAATGACAAGACAATCGTTAGAAACAAAGCGATATTCACATAGATTCCCCCATTTAAAAATTCCGAAGTAATCATAGCATAGAAAGCTCTTTCTGTGTAAACTTTTTATAACTATTCTGTAAAAAATGTGTAAAGAAGTATTTTTAAATTCCATAAAGTAAAAAATAGCGTGGCCGAAAAATCATTTTTTTGTGTTAAGTAAAATTTCTTTACAACTTTTATTGCAATCACTCTTGGCATTAGGTATAATGACTAGTGTTGATTTATACGTTTTCTAAACGTAATTGAACTTTTTTTTCGGAGGTGAAATACATGCCAAACATTGAATCTGCAATCAAACGTGTTCGCACAAGCGAAGCGGCTAATGCTAAGAATTCATCTCAAGTAAGCACAATGCGTACAGCAATCAAAAAATTTGATCAAGCTGTTGAAGCTGGTGCTGATAACGTAGATGCGTTATATAAAGATGCTGTTAAAGCAATCGATATGGCTGAGACTAAAGGATTAATCCACAAGAACAAAGCTAGTCGCGACAAATCTCGTTTAAGTAAAAAAATTGCAAAATAAGCAAATTAAGAAAGGCGCAGCAATCGATGATTGCTGCGCCTTTCTTTTTGACTTACTGTTTGCCATGTTTTAAAACAAATAGCTGGAACAAATACTCTTTGTCCATCTGACCACTTTTTACTAAGTAATCATTTTCGATCAATTCACTATATAGTGCTGCTAATTGCTTTTCTCCAAACCCACGAGCTTGCTGCATCGCTAACTTCACTCGGTACGGATGAATCCCCAACGTTTCTGCGATATTGGCTTGCTGGTAGCCAATTTTCATCAAAATCGCCGCCTGTAACAGCAGACGGACTTGGCTGATCAAGATAGCATTGATCTTGATCGTCTCTTCCCCTTGCAATAATAGATCGTCATACAAGCGCAACGCATCCGATACGTTCCCCTTTAAGACATCGCTGGTTAATTCAAAGACATTGTGTTCCAACGTCTTAGGGATCAACTGCAAGACGATCTCTTTCGTGATTTTATTGCCGTTTCCTGCATACAATCGCAGTTTCTGTAACTCCTGCATCGCTTTTGAAAGTTGCAGATCCGTTAACCGTAAAAACAAATCAAACGCCTCTCGGCTCATCTCGATGCCGTCATTGGCCAACGACTGTTGAAGATACTGACGCACGTCGGCTTCTTTCATAGGTGCGACATCAATCACAACTGCGGCTTTCTTCAGCTGCTTAGTAATTTTTTTCCGTTCATCTAATTTATCGACATCTGCAAAAATCACCATTACCGATGATTCCAATGGGTCTTTGATATAATTCAAAAAATCATCTAGGTCATGCTCAGGTGCATTGCTCTTTTTTTCAGCCGTTAAGAAAAATGGCCGCTCGACGAAAAGTAAGCGCTGATCGCCAAAAAAAGGCAACGATTGGGCTTCTTGGATCACCATATCAAGGGGATCTTTCTCCATGTCAAAGGAAGCAAAATTCAGATCATCTTTCCCAACGGAAAAACGCTCCAAAAAGGCCGTGCGAACTTGCTCTTGTAAAAACATTTCACTGCCGATGACTAGATAAATCGATTGCAACTCCTTGGTCCGAATTGCTTGCAACGCTTTTTGTAATTCCATCGTTCCCCCCGCTTTCATTCTTATCCTACCATTAGTCAATCGGATAGTCTAGCAGCGTTTTTATCAAAAATGATTGTTGTTTTTCAGACCAAATAAATTGGATCATGCCCTGGTGATCCGTTCGCAAAACGGTCTGATTTGCCAACGTTTCCAGCACCTCTTCATGAGGATGCCCGTACCGATTGTTCCGTCCACTTGAAACGATCCCGAATTGGGGGTCGATTGCCGCAACAAACTCAGGTGCCGTCGAGGTTCGACTGCCATGATGCCCTAGTTTCAATACATCAACTTTTAAATTCGGATAATCATGAATCAACTTTTTTTCCCCTGCTTGTTCGAGATCACCAGTAAACAAAAATGTTTTATCCCCTACCTTGGTTTTAATCACCATCGAATCTTCGTTTTGTCCTGCACCTGATTCTGGTGCCAATACTTGCAACTGAAGGAAATCACCTACCACCTGGCCAACCGTCGTCCAAACAACGCTTGTCTGCTTAGGCAGTTCGTTTAATAGCTTGGCAATCCGGTGATCTTGTTCACTTCCTGGTACAAGATATAACGTTTCAACGGGGATCGCCTTCATCAATGCTAGTGCGTCCCCCATATGATCCGTGTCCCCATGAGTTAAAAACAAACCAGTAATCTTCCTGACTCCCTCCCCCTTCAAAAAAGGAATCAATGTAGATTCCGCGGCAGCTTGTCGTTTACGCTCTTGCCAGGTTTCTTTCGGAAAAGACAGAGACCCTCCAGTATCGATCACATAAACTTCGCGATTTTTTTCTGCCTGTAAAACAATGCTGTCTCCTTGCCCAACATCGACATAGCTAATCGTCGGTACAACGCTGTTTTTTTGGTAGACCGTTGGTATAACGAGTGAGAAACAGATCACCAACAACCACCGTGTCTTTTGATAAAAAAACAGGCCAAGCAGACAACAGATGCCAGCCAATCCCACAGGTATAGCACCAATTGTCAGGGAAATGCCCCCAACAGCGCCTATAATTATTTCCAAAAGCAGCAAAAGTCCTTCGAAAAGGACAATCAGCCCCCTGATGGGTGGGAAAAGTTTACTGACCATAAACAATAAAAGACATGCTGGTAGCAAAATTACTTGAAAAAACGGCAGAAAGAAAAACGTCAATAAGCCGCCAAAGAGCGGAAATTCATAAAAAACTGCGACAATGATGGGTGCTGCAAGTACAGGTAAGAATTGGCAACACCAAAACCATGACCATCCAACTGGTCGTTGCATCAGTAGCAAAAACGTCATCAAAAGGCTTAGTTGCCCCGATGTTTGAAGCAATACTTTGGGATCAACGAATAAAAGAGCCGTTAAGACAATCCCATAGCGATCACTCCCCGATAGGCGTTGAGGAAAAAGGGCGTTCACTTGATTAACAGCCAATGCCAAGACGGCGCGCCATACACTAATGCCACCCCCACACAGACCGATCGCCCCTAAGAAAAAGACCACCAAAGGCAACAACATTTCTTTTTGCGTGAAACCCAATCGGCATAAGATCTCGCGAAACCATTTGAAAAATAAGACGACATGCATTCCTGAAATCGTAAAAAAATGCAACAAGCCACTTGCACTGTAAATTTGTCGCACCTCTTGAAACGCGTGATCTTTAAAACCAAAGAGCAATGCATTGATATAGGTAGCGGATCGTTCAGGAAAGATTCGTTGAACAGAAGAAATAACATCCGCTCGAACTTTTGCAAGCGAAAAGCCTGAGTCTGCTGCTTCCATTCCTACCATTTGTTCGATATGGACTGTGCCAATAATTGATCGACTGGCTAGATAGGCAGAATAGTCAAACCCGTGGCGGTTTCGTGGTTTTTCAGGAAGAGAAAAAAATCCTTTCACCAGCAGCTTTCTTCCCCAATCGGATCGATCCTGCCATTGCTGTTTTTCAGTCTCTGAAGAAATCGTGTAACGACCAATCACTTTACCTGCGGAGGATTTTGCTTCAAACGTAAGCAGATCACCATTGATTTTGATCGTGTCTGGCAGCACATTGACTACCCCTCGATACTCACCTTCTTGTATGTCCCCAGTCCGAAATAGAGAGACGCGGACACTTAACAGCAACAGTCCGACAAAACAAACCATGCACAAAAATGCCTGTCGTTTTAAGACAAGCATCCCGAAATAATAAAGTGCAATGAATCCAAGTAGGATAGACTGCACATAGTATGCAGTCACCGAACAAGCGAAAATAATACTAAGAAATAGAAATGAATCAGTTCTCTTTTGTTGGTTGTGCATCATTTAGCACACCAAAGGATAGTTTTTCGAAGTACACCGGATCGAGTTCAACTTGGTGGACGGAAGCACCTACTTGTTGAATCAATTCTAGTGCATACTGGTTGTTACGATAATCATTCAAATAATGGATCTTTTTAACACCTGCTTGCAAAATGGCTTTCGTACAAGGAAGACAAGGAAAATGTGTTACATAGATTTCAGCATTCTCTGTCGATACCCCTAATTTTGCACATTGCAGTAATGCATTCATTTCAGCATGAATCGTCCGAATACAATGATCATCGACAACATAACAGCCATCGTCGATGCAGTGTACATCGCCACTGACTGACCCATTGTAGCCTCCAGCGATGATTCGGCGATCTTTGACTAATGTAGCGCCGACTTCAAGTCGGGAACACGTACTGCGTAAAGACAGTAAAACAGCTTGCGCCATAAAATACTGGTCCCAAGGGATTCTCGTATTGCTCATTCATTTGCTCCTTTGCGATTGATTAGTTCTATTCTAATCGAATTTCTTGAATTTTCAACCGTCATTTCTTAGTATTTCTTACTTTTATTTGGTTCAGTCCGTCACTGTAATCATCTCTTTCAAGGACTCAAAGGTCTTCTCTCCGATGCCTGTGATCTTTTTTAGGTCATCAATCTGTTTAAAAAAGCCATATTCTTCGCGGTAAGCGATGATTGCCTCTGCTTTTTTGGCACCCACGCCTGGCAGTTCTTGCAGTTGCTGCGCATTGGCTTGATTCAGATTGATTTGTGTCACTGCTGTCTGGCTGCCACCTACTCCTGAAGCATTCATCTCCATAAACGCTTGATCCTCTTTATGAGGGACGATCACCATCTGTTGATCTTGCAACACCTGTGCTAAGTTTATGGCTGTTTCTAACGCCTCTTCTGTCAGACCACCTGCTTGTTCGATCAATTCATACATCCGTGCACCTGATTTTAAACGATAAATGCCCGGTTGGTGCACTTCTCCTTTGACATCTATAACGATCTCATACTCTTCATCGTGAAGACCATCTTCTTGAAGGGTTCCACCTTCCCCCATTTCAGACGATTGACCTGCTGCATCTGCCATTGAATGCCAGTTTGTTTCTTTGTTCTGCGAAAACGGCACAAACCAGATAATCAACAAAACCACCAGCACCGCACCTACAAGTGCAATCCGCCAGTAATCTTTAAGCATTTTCCATCGATCCATTTTCACCACCTCATAGATGAAATACGCAAAAAGTAATCAAGGACAGAAAAAAAGTCAACACTTTCCACGTGTCGACTTTTTCACTAGTTAAGAGTTTCTGTTTCACGCAATTCAGGAATTCACGACGCCGAGCCTCGATGATACAACGTTGTATAATAAGGCTGTTCGCTGGTATCGATCGCAATACCGATCCCCAGGTAGTCATACCCTTCAGTTAAGATCGTTGCCCGATGTCCTTCTGAATTCATTAAGCCTTGGTGAGCGTAAATGCTGCTGGCTTGGCCAAATGCTAAGTTTTCTCCTGCGGCGGTGAAGCTGATCCCGTCTTCTTGCATCCGATCAAAGGGGCTTGACCCATCCAAAGCAATATGATCAAAATACCGATTTTCAGCCATATCTTGGCTATGCTTACGGGCAGTCTCACTTGTTGCAGCACTAAATTCTAATGGCTCCAATCCAAATTTTACTCGAGTCGCATTCGTAAGTTCAAACAGCTGCGTACGCAGACCGCTTAATACCGCTGTCTGATTTTGCCTAAAATCATCTGCATGCAAGACCTCTAGCTCTTGATTGATGATTTGGATCGCGGTCACTGTGTCTTCGGCATGAACATCATAGAAAAAAGTAATCAATTGATCATCATGTAAGAAGAGATCATAGTTCGCATCTGGCTGGATTCGATACCGTCGTGATCCTCGTTGAAAACTTTCTTGACGCGTGCCCATCTGATTACGAACGCTGGCTTTTGAAGACCCGATTCCTAGCGTGTCATCGATATGCAGGGTATCTTGGTTCGTATAGATTCCTTGCGCGATATCATTCTCATCATACATCACCATCATGAAGTTACGAAAATCATCGTGGTAGGATGTCCACGTTAATCCATACCGATTCGCTGATTCATTGATTGCTTCTCCAAAGGTTTCTTCAATCACTTGTCGTGATTCATTGTATAAATGTGTCTGAGCAGGCGTTTCTTCCGCTTGTCTGTCTGAAGCATCTTGTGAAAGTGAAAATCGAGAAGAGATAGTTTGAGTGATCTCGTTGAGGCGGGCATCCCGAAAGGCCAAACGACCGTCATGCCATGTGATCATCTGGCTTGCAAAATAAAGAAGCCCAATGAGAAAAATGCTTTTGAATAAGAATTTTAGTTTTTTCATACGACTCCTCCGTCAATGATTTTTTTATCTGCTAGCTGTAACGCGATTGGTGATCCACTTCACTCATCCTTAGTTTAGATCGCTGAAGAAGCCTTTTTGTCTTTTCTAAAGACTATCATTCCTGTGGGAAGTTGACCAGTTGCAGCATGAAAGTTCTTAGATGGTCTATGTCTTTTTAAGCTCCTGTTAAGAAACTTTTTTTAATCACGAAAACTTTGCAGTGCCATCGAACGCTCCATCAAAGGATTGGCGATTTTAGCCAATGTATGACGATCGTACTTTTCTGGACGTTTGATGGTGAGGTAAAGAATAAACTGTGGATCATCCGTTGGATAGATCGAGACCGCCGAATAAATATAATCAAACTCTCCTGTCAGGTAGCCTTGACCATTCTCATTGGCAATCTGAGCTGTCCCAGTTTTGACAGAAATCTCATGGTTCGTTAGTTGGTATACATCATAAGCGGTGCCATAACGTTCATCCGTCACTACATCGGTCATGTATTCCAATACAGCATCAGCCGCTGTTTGTGAAATAGGCTGGGAAACGACTTCTGGAAAAACTTGGGTCTCTTCCCCCACTTGCCGAATCAATTGGGGACGAATCATCTCGCCACCATTGGCAAATGCACTAAATAACTGCATCATCTGCATCTGATTAACACCAATCGCATGACCATATGAACTCATAGCTTGATCAACCCGATTTCTTGAAGGTAAGATACCTGGTACCTCACCGAAAAGCTCACTTCCAGTAACTTTCCCTAGTCCAAAATCAGCTAAATACTGCGCCCATATTTCACCGCCGATCCGCTGCTGAAGACGAACCATCCCTGTGTTGCTAGACCAAGCTAACGCTTGCCGCATCGTCAGCTCACCATTTGACCCTGAGTCGTGGTCACTGATGAGTCGATCTTCAATCTGCATACTCACTGGATTATAACGTTCCGTGGGATCAAACACTCCTTCATCAATTGCTGTCGCAACGGTTACCAGCTTCAAAGTCGAACCAGGTTCATACATCTCTTCTGTGAAAAGGTTGCGCCATATAAAATGCGCATCATCAATCCCCTCTTGGGTCTCTGGATGAAAAGTCGGTCTTTGAGCCATCGTTAAAATTTCACCCGTTTTGGCATCCATTAATAAGGCAGTTAAATTTTCTGGCCGCGTTTCTTCCAAAACTTCATCCATCAGAGCTTCAGTGAATAACTGCAAATGCGCATCTAATGTCGTCCAAACATCTTGTCCGTCAATGCCTTCTTCAACCGTTTGATTGGTTGCAGGAACAGGATTCCCTGAAGCATTGACTTGAAAGGACTCTCGCCCGTTTTGATTGCTCAGGAAATCGTTCATTACATATTCTAACCCAGATACACCGACACGAATCTCTTCATCATCTGAGGTCGTGCCTATCAAATGTGAAGAAAAGATGCCATTCGGATAGCTGCGACTTGTACGAGCATCGAAATAAATGCCATTGATTCCAGCTGCATCAAGTGCCGATTGAATTTGATTTCTAATAGTCACACTTAGACCACTCCCCACACTGCCAAATTCCACTTGATATGCAGGTGGTTCCGTTTGATTCACACCGTTTGTCAAAATAGTCAAAACTTGATCGTTTGAAATAGGTAAATACTCTGAAAGAATCGTTGCTGTTTCCTCAAAATTCTCTCTACCTAGATACATAGGTCGTCCATTATCAATGTAATCTTCAGAAAGAATTGCTCGAACAGTATAAGAAAGAACGTCTTGTGCAATCACAGACCCTTGTCGATCAAAGATTGAGCCTCGCTTTGTTTCAATCGGTCTGGAACGATAATACAAATGTTCTATTCTTTCAGACAAAGAGACGCCTGCAATGACGCCAATTTGAACAATGTAAATCAGACGTGCAGAGAACCCCATAAAAAGTACAAAACTGATGATGTACAACCAATGACCGACTAGCTTACGATTTTTTTTCGCTTTATTCTTATTTAGCATGCTTGAGTCATGCATCGTAAAAGCGCCCCTTTCGATCGAATATATCTCTATAGTATTGGGTATTTGTGATAATCCTGTGAGGGAAAGAACAATTATTTTTCAAAAGGGCATTTCCCTGTCAAACTAACCAGTACGCTGTGATATAATTTAAAAAATATAATTTATTTATTAGGATGTGACCAAAATTGCAAAAATTATTGATTGTTGATGATGACACCCATATGCGTGCCTTAGTGAAAACCTATGCGGAGATCGAAGGCTACCTTTGTTTTGAAGCATCAGATGGAAATGAAACACTGGAAAAACTAGCCAATCGTTCATTTGATTTGATCCTCTTAGATGTCATGATGCCGGGAAAAGATGGCTTTCAGACGCTTTCGGAAATCAGAGGGAGCTGTAACACGCCCGTCATCATGATTACCGCTCGAAAAGAAGAGTACGATAAACTCTTTGGCTTCAATCTTGGTGCCGATGATTACATCGCTAAGCCATTTAGTCCTAAAGAGTTAATGGCTCGCATCAAAGCTGTGTTGAAACGGAGCATTCAGTTTCAGTTCGAAAAGATCGTTTTTGGTGATCTCGAGGTCAATGTTTTTTCACATACCGTGACGATCAAAGGGGAACCTTTGCCGCTAACACCGAAAGAATTTGACCTGCTGGTCTATCTAACGAAAAACAATCATATCGCATTGAGCCGAGAATCTATTTTGGAAGGTGTCTGGGGCTTTGATTATTTTGGTGATACCAGGACAGTGGACACACACATCAAATCGTTAAGAGAGCGTCTAGGCGATTATCGAGAATTAATCCAGACGGTTTGGGGGGTAGGGTATAAATTTGATTATGAAGACTAGTCGGTTAGGATTCAATTATTTCAAAAGCAAATTACTTATTCGACTTTGGTCCGCCAATATGTTGCTGGTCATCATTGGTATCGCTTTTTTATGGACCGTTCAAATTTTACTCTTTGAACCAAATTATATCAACACAACGAAAGAATCACTTCTGGAAACCGTTCAAGAAACAGCTACTTCTCTTGAAGATATGGCAGTAGATCCTACTGGTTTACCAGATGAGCCATTACTTTTCCTCAGTAAAACAATTGTTGGAACTCTCTTCTTAATTGATGATTCCGGTGAAATCCTTTCTGCATATAATAATGGACAGAAACTGAACATAGACGGGTTGAAAAACGAATACAACTGGTTATTATCACATGCGCCAACTGTCCTCAATGGGGAGAGTCTTAGTACCGTAGAAGACTTTGAAAAATCTTCTGCCATTCTTATTGGCGTCCCTATGACTCTTTTCCAACGTCCAGCTGCCCTTTTGCTTTCAAATACCATCACTCAAATCGAAGCGCTTCAGAGGTTGAATCGTCAACAGCTCTTTCTATTCACCATCATATTAACTATTTTTGCGTCAACAATCTCCTTTTTTTTGGCACAACATTTTATTCGTCCAATCAAAACGATCAAAGAAGCTATCGTTCGCCTAACGAAGGGTGAACTTTATTCAGTGCCAAAACTCAACCGTGGAGATGAATTAGGAACACTTTCTGAATCAGTTGCGGATTTAAGCACAGAACTTCAGCGAGTAGACGTGTTGCGAAAAGAAGTGATTGCCAACGTTTCTCATGAACTACGCTCCCCCCTTGCGTTAATCACTGGTTATGGGGAGATGGTCCGTGATGTATCTGGAAGCGATGAACGACTTCGAAAAGAACATATGGACCTAATTATCAGCGAAGCCCACCGTATGAGTGCCATGGTCGATGACATCATGGATTTCTCTATTATGCAAGCAGGCTATACACAACTAAAAAGTGAAGTTTGGAATACATACGAGGTGGTTTCCTCCGTCGTTGCTTACGCAAGAGGGATCGCCAATCAATATGACATCACTGTCGATTTTGAAGCAGATCGTACGAATGGAAATGCTCTTTTTGATCGCATCAAAATGGAACAAGTTTTGCGTAATTTAATAAACAATGGCATCAACCACACACCAAAAAATGAACGACTCTTGATCAAATTGACGAATACAGCTGCAGGAACAAAAGTTGCTGTCATCAATCCTGGAAAAGATATCCCTCCAGAACAACTCGAACTTATTTGGGAAAGATACCAACGCGTCCAACATCAAGCAGGCCATAAAGAAGGAACAGGCATCGGCTTAGCGATCGTGAAAACCATTTTGACTTCTCATGCCTTCAATTATGGCGCTGAGTCGAAAAATGGCGTGACTTGTTTTTGGTTTGTTGTGCCGAGACTAGAAAACCCATGAAAACCACTTTTATACAGTCCATCATAAGTAATGGGTGACTTACTTTTTGAACAAAAAAAGCCTTGATTTCTCAAGACTTAATGATTTCCTGTATTTCAGCCATTGATTGGACGGTATGGTCGGCAGATACATCTTTTAAGATACCTTCTATATCATAAAAAATTGTCTTAACACCTGCTCCTTGTCCTGCAAAAACATCCATCGTACGATCGCCGATCATGACAGTTTGATCTTTGTCCAGCTGATATTTCTCGACAAGATAAATTAATGAAGTCGGATCAGGTTTACGGGGAAAGTTGTTTTCCGGTCCTACAATCTCAACGATCAGGTCTGCCATCTGTTCTTTTTCTAACAGTTCTTTCGTTGAGATAACATCACGGTGGGTCAAAATGTAGTTCTTGCCACCAGCAGCAACCACAGCCTCTAATGTCTCTTTTGTCCCATCGAAAGAAAGAGGCAGTCGATCATCTAATGCTTCATTTGCTTTGAATGCTTTAGTGAACTCTTGGAAATCTAAGTTGTATTTTTCAGCAACTTTTTTGGAAGATGAATCTTTCAAAATATAATAAATCTCCGCTGGATCTGGATCGAAGCCATACTCTTTCAATGTCTTCAGAAAAGCTTTCAACATGATTGGGTAGCTGTCATAAAGTGTTCCGTCAAAATCCCATATGTAAGATTGGTACATGATATCCCTCGTTTTCTCCCTTTTTCAGATGAATGAAACTTCCATTCATTTTCTGTAACTCTAAAAAGTTTACCACATTTTGTTAGGTTTGTCTTTTTTATCAAGGGATTTCCTCCACGAGAAAAAACGCCATTGACCATGCAATCCTTCCGCTTGCACAAACCTACATGCAAGCGAATGTATTGCAGAACAATGAACGTTCCTCACTACGAAAAATTACCAGCTACCAGAAACACCGCCACCGCTGCTACTTCCTCCGCTAAAACCGCCAAAATCATTCGAAGAACTTTGCGTATCGGCAATGACTTGTTCTTGATGGGTCACATGATTATTCATCATCACAAAGAACAACGCCATATTCATCCCATGCGGGTCATACTCTTGGCGAGCATTATTTAAAACGGCTGCTCGATCAGAAGCATCAAATGAGGATAATTTGTTTGCTAAATCTGGGTGATTTTGATAAACCTGTTTCAAGTCAACTTGGAACAAGGCATCTGTTTTCACTTCCGCTAGAACATTAGAAACTTCTTTCGGAATGGCTTGTACCATCTCAGGATAGGTCGCTTTTTCCGTCACAAGTTGAGCTAAATAACGCCCCTGCTCATTGCGTCTTCTGATCTCTTCTTTAGCTTGCTTAGCTATTTCTGCTCGATACGCATCTGCTAAAGGCAAATTCTCAGGTAACACCGCATCAGATAAATCATAGTCTGCCATCCGTTCAGACACTTCCCTGCCTAATTGGGCTTCATAGGTTTTTAAGGTGTCATGTTGTGTAAGGATCACCTGACCGAAATGTTTGACCGTGGTTTTTTTCTTCATCAGCAGATTTGAAAAATAGGCCCCAATTGCCGGATTCGTCAAGGCATGTTGGATGACTCGTTTATCTGCTGTCGACAATCCAGTGACCGAACTCAATTTCGCTGGCACGTAAGTACTCGTCACATACTGCGTAAATGCTTGTTGACAATCTTTGGCTGTCTGATACTGATGGTAACGCTGATAGTTCTTTCTATTGCTAGCCCATTTCAAGAAATCTTTCTGTTGGAAGTGACTATCTTCTAACAGATGTTTCGGCAACGGCAGGTGCTCCGCAAAACGCTGTTTGGTTTTAAGATGACGAAAACTAATGAACCCGACAAGGCCTGCAGCTGCTGCCGCTACAACACCACTAATGATTTTTCCAATAGTGAACCACATCTGCTTGTTGGCTTCTGCTTCTTGTGCCTGTTTTTCTGCTAACATTTGCTTGCCATCTTGATAGATCGTCCCTAAACCAATCGTTTCATCCGCTTCTTTCATGCGCTGATAGACTTCATTAGAAGCTGCCAATATCGCTGTATCATAATCTTCATCTCGTAATGCGTCTTTGGCATCTTCATCCACTAAATCATCTTCCGATAGCTCACTGAAGACATAGGATAGTCCATCGCCATAACCCAGACGAAATTCACGATCATCAATAGCAAAGAGAAACAATAGTCCATTATTATCCTCTGGATTTCCTAAACCATACTCATTGAACAGTTCCAAATTACGCTCTTCAATCGATTGCCCATCTAAGGAAGGGATTGTGATCACAGCATATTCTGGCGCTCCGGTCAATGATTGGAACCCCTCTTTATTCAAAGCATCGATCTGTTCGATCGTCTCTTGTGAAAGGACCCCGGCATCATCACGAACAAATGTCTGTCCAAAGGCAATTGATGGTTGAAGGACAAAAAATCCCATCAAACCAATAAAAACCAACATCCCAAGTTGGAAGATTTTCTTCATTTTACCACCCCTTTTTATCGTGTTATCTTTCATTGTATTCGATTCCAAACAAAAAAACATCCGTCTTAGGAATGAAAAAAATAGTAACAGGACCAAAAAACCTTTAAAAGACAGCATTCTGATTAGTCTTTTAAAGGTCACTTCATCATATTTTCTTACAAAATGAACACGAGCTAGTTTTTAAATGAATGGATCGGTGCGGGAATACGGCCGCCACGCAAAATGAAATCGGTAGACTGCGCAGGATTGGTTTTCATCACTGGCGCCGTCCCTAATAAACCACCAAACTCGATGCGATCGCCGATTTCTTTGTCTTTCGCTGGAATGATTCGGACAGCTGTCGTCTTGTGGTTGATGACACCGATCGCTGCTTCATCCGCGATCATTGCGGCGATCGTCTCAGCCGAAGTATCTCCCGGAATCGCAATCATATCTAAACCGACAGAGCAGATCGCCGTCATGGCTTCAAGTTTTTCTAAATTCAATAAACCAGCTTCTACTGCTTTGATCATCCCTGCATCTTCAGAAACGGGGATAAAAGCACCCGACAGACCACCAACATGGTTACAGGCCATTACGCCGCCTTTTTTGACTGCATCATTTAACAATGCCAAAGCAGCTGTCGTTCCGTGGGTACCGACAGATTCTAAGCCCATTTCTTCTAAAATCAATGCCACGCTATCGCCGACTGCAGGAGTCGGTGCCAGCGAAAGATCGACGATCCCAAATGGAACGCCCAAGCGCTCTGAAGCCACGCGCCCGACTAATTGCCCCATCCGCGTGATCTTGAAAGCTGTTTTTTTAACGGTTTCCGCCACGACATCAAAGGACTCGCCTTTGACTTTTTCCAAGGCACGTTTGACGACACCAGGTCCGCTGACACCGACGTTGATTTCCACATCAGATTCACCGACCCCATGAAAAGCCCCCGCCATAAAGGGGTTGTCTTCCACTGCATTGGCAAAAACAACCAGCTTTGCACAGCCCATATCTGATGCTTCAGCAGTCTTCTTGACTGTTTCTCCCATCAAACGCACTGCATCCATGTTGATTCCGGCTTTCGTTGATCCAATATTGACCGACGAACAGACAAAATTGGTTTGTGCCAAGGCTTCTGGAATCGATTCGATCAATGCAAGGTCGCCGCCTTGATAGCCTTTTTCTACTAGCGCACTATAGCCGCCGATGAAATTGACCCCAACTTCTTGCGCCGCTCGATCCAAGGTCTGCGCAACTTTGATACAGTCTTCAGGTGCCGGCTGGCAAGCGGCCACTACGATCGCTACAGGGGTAACCGAAATCCGCTTGTTAATGATCGGAATACCATATTCACTTTCGATCTCTTCGCCGACTTTGACAAGGTCTTTGGCTTTTGTTGTAATTTTTCGAAAAACTTTCTCACAGGTACGATCAATATCGGCGTCAATACAATCCAATAATGAGATCCCCATCGTGATCGTACGAATATCTAAATTTTCTTCTTCCACCATGCGAATGGTTTCAAGTATTTGATTTGTCTCCATAGTGCCTCCTATAATTTATGCATGGTATCAAAAATCTCTTGATTTTGAATGCTGATTTTCACACCTAATGCCTGACCTATTTGGTGAAGCTCCTCACGAACACCATCAAAATCCTGATTGGCATCCATGTTTAAAAGCATCATCATCGTGAAGTAATCTTCCATGATCGTTTGGGATACATCTAAAATATTGATCTCTAATTCTGCTAATTTCTGGCTGACACCAGCGATGATCCCAACCTTGTCTTTTCCAATAACGGTTAATACGGCTTTCATATTCTCCCGCCTTTCATTAAATTTTTCTTATTATAGCACAACAAAACCACATTTTCGATGTAACATCAAACGAAAATGTGGTTTATTCTTTAAATGTTCGTTATTACGCCCGTTCAATCAAGTTTGCTTGGCTATCAAACTCATAAATGATCGGCTGTGCGTTAGGAATATCGATCGTATCCATGGCATCTTTTGGCACGTCCTCCAAGTATTTGACTAACGCCCGCAAGCTGTTCCCATGACCTCTAATGAGAATATTCTTATGATCTTTAAGTAACGGAACCACCTGATCTTGCCAAAATGGAACTACTCGCGCCACGACCATTCCCAGATTTTCTCCCTTAGGAATCAAGCGAGGATCCAAAGAATCGTAGCGTCGATCGAAATCATTTTCCTCCACATATAAAGGCGGTTCATCATATCCTCGACGCCATTTTTGCACCTGTTCTTTTCCATATTGTGCGACCATCTCATCTTTATTGACCCCTACTAATTGGCCATAATGACGTTCATTTAGGCGCCATGTTTTTTTCACAGGAACCCAAAGTTGATCGCTGGCTTCCAGAACGGCATCGCAGGTGATGATCGTTCGCTGCAGCACAGATGCAAAGGCAAAATCAAAGGAAATCCCTAATTCTTTGATTTGTTCCCCCGCAGCCAAAGCTTGTTGTCGGCCTTTTTCGGTCAGAGAAACATCCAGCCACCCTGTCCAATAATTTTCGAAATTTGCTTCACTTTCGCCATGTCGAATCAATACGACCTTCATTCTATCGCCTCCTCTTCTCTTTTATTATCGCAAGAAATCTAGAAAATGTCTTATGTTTCGTTTTTGTCGCTTTGTTTCAACCCACTTCTCATTTTGTCATTGCAGATCCTGGTTCTCGTTTAAGCGAAGCTGTTTCCTTTCTTCATTATCCGTTATTTTCTAAGCATCCTTTCAAATAGACGTATTTAGAAAATGGCTGCTGCTCCTTCACCACTTTCTTCTTGCTTGGATTGCAAATAATTTGAATAAATGGTTTTACCCTCTACAACAATTTTTGACTTTTTTTCTCTGACTTATTGACTTCAACTGATGTTATGCTATGATAGTTTCTATCACTTATATGTATTTTTATACATTTATTAGTTATTATTTGCATTTTTAATAGATGCGTAGAAAAAGTTAAAGGGGCGTTTACATGAAAAGGTTTAGTAAGGGAACTGTTTTATTAGGGATCATCACAGCGTTGCTGCCGTTTTTCTTTGTCGGACAAGCACATGCAGAAGAAACCGATCCAATCTATGAAAAAGTCAAAGAAAATGGTGTATTGGTCGTGGGTTTATCTGCCGATTATGCACCTTATGAATTCCGTGCCAATGTTGACGGAAAAAATGAAATCGTCGGGATCGATATTTCCATTGCCCAAAAAATTGCAGATGACTTAGGGGTCGACCTGAAAATTGAGGAACTTGGGTTTGATGCGTTGTTAGGAGCGTTAAAAACGGGCAAAATCGATGTCGTCATCTCTGGAATGGCTGCTACGGATGAGCGCCGCAAAGAAGTCAATTTCACTGACACTTATATGGAAGTCCAACAGACCGTTTTAGTTCGAGCAGAAGACGCGGATCGTTTCCAATCGACAGCTGATTTTGATGGTGTGGCTGTCGGTGCACAACGTCAAACCACTCAAGAAGAGCTGGCAAATACAGAATTGACTGGCTCCACCGTCACCTCTTTGCAAAGGGTGCCTGATTTGATCACCAATCTAAAATCACGCAAGATCGATGCGATCGTGATGGAAGGCCCCGTCGCCGAAGCTTATGTGACGGCGAATGATACCTTGGCATTAGCCGAAAATGTCACGTTTGAAAACGGCGTGAAGGAGACCGCGATCGCCATCTCGAAAGAAGCGCCAGTTTTACTGGAAAAACTCAATTCCTCCATTGAAACTATCATTAGTAATGATCTTTTAAGCCAATACAAAGAAGATGCCTATCGATTGATGTTTACCGAAGAAGGCACGATCGATGAAGAGCAAAGCTTTTGGGAAAAATATCTGCCTTTTTACATCACTGGAACTGGCTATACGATCTTCCTAGCCTTGGTTGGGGTATTATTCGGCTCTATCGGTGGCAGCTTGTTAGCCTTTATGAAGCTTTCTAAGTCAAAAGCATTGAAAGTCATTGCCGCTGTCTATATTGAATATGTTCGGGGAACACCTTTGTTAGTACAAATATTTATTGTATACTTTGGAACAGGCGTGTTAGGCTTAGAGCTTTCGAAATTAGCTGCCGGCTGTATTGCCTTAGCACTAAACAGTGCCGCCTATGTGGCAGAAATCATTCGTGCCGGGATCAATGCCGTCAATAAAGGACAGCTGGAAGCCGCTCGTTCACTAGGAATGAATCAGATCCAAGCGATGCGCTTCATCATTTTCCCGCAAGCCATCAAAAACATCTTGCCTGCTCTAGGAAATGAATTTGTCACGGTCATCAAAGAGTCTTCGGTCGTATCGGTGATCGGCGTGTCTGAACTGATTTTCCAAACAGGCGTCGTTCAAGGGGCCAGCTTCAAACCATTTTTACCATACGTTATCGTATCATTGATCTACTTTGTATTGACCTTCGCCCTCTCACGTCTATTGGGTGTTGCTGAAAGGAGAATGAAAACTAGTGATTAAAGTTGAAAAATTAGTGAAAACATTTGGCGAGAATACCGTCTTAAAAGAAATCGATCTTGAAGTGACACCTGGTGAAGTCGTTGTGATCATCGGACCCTCAGGAAGTGGGAAAAGTACTTTCTTACGCTGCTTGAACCTTCTTGAACAGCCGACTGGTGGGAAAATCACCTTCGAAGGCAATGATTTATTGGCAAAAGGGGTGAAAATCGATCAGATTCGTCAAAAAATGGGAATGGTTTTTCAAAGCTTCAATTTATTCCCTCATAAAACGGTCTTAGAAAATCTGACTATCAGCCCGATCAAAGTCAAACAGCAAGAGCAAGCCGCTGCCGAAGAGACAGCGAAAGGATTGCTGGAACAAGTTGGCTTAGCTGAAAAAGCAGATAGTTACCCCTCTAGCCTTTCTGGCGGGCAGCAGCAACGGGTCGCTATTGCTAGAGCGTTGGCAATGGATCCTGATGTAATGCTCTTTGACGAACCAACATCGGCTTTGGACCCAGAAATGGTCGGAGAAGTGTTGACGGTTATGCAAGCTTTAGCAGAAAAAGGCATGACGATGGTGGTCGTTACCCACGAAATGGGCTTCGCCAAAGAAGTTGCCGATCGTGTCATCTTTATGGCTGACGGTATCATTCAAGAACAAGGAACACCAGAACAGATCTTTGAGCATCCGCAAAATGCGCGGACACAGGATTTTTTAAGCAAAGTTTTATAGAAATTGGAGATGACAAAATGAACCGTCCGTTGATTGCAGAACGTTTTTTACAACCAGAAGAAAATCTTTTAATGGAGATCGCCACTCTTGCGAAGAAAACCCCAAATTTGATTGATTTGTCGATTGGTGATCCTGATTTGATTACAGATGCGACAATCATTGAAGCAGCTTTTGCTGACGTCAAAGCGGGTCATACAAAATACACCGCTTCAGACGGCAGTGCTGATTTTATCCAAACTGTCGTTGATTTTTATCAAAAGCAATACCAACTTACTTTTTCTCCTAGCCAAGTACGAGGAACAGTCGGTGCATTGCATGGTATGTACTTAGCTTTGGCTGCCATCATTGATCCTGGTGATGAAGTGATTATTCATGAACCGTACTTTTCACCTTACAAACAACAAGTCGAACTAGTCGGTGGTGTGCCAGTCTTTATCCCGACCTTTGAAAAAGATGGCTTTCAAATCGATGTCGAAGTCTTAAAATCCGCCATCACTGAGAAAACTCGGGCGATCATTATCAATTCACCAAACAATCCTACTGGTGCTGTTTTTTCTCCAGAAACTTTTGAAAAAATCGCAGCAGTTGCCATTGAACATGACTTGCTGATCCTCTCAGATGAAGTCTATGAAGCCTTTTGCTTTGATGATACCTTTGTACCGATGGCAGCCTTCGCACCTGAGAACACCATCACATTCAGCAGTTTCTCAAAAGCCTTTGCCATGACTGGCTGGCGGATCGGCTACATGATTGCACCTGAATCGATCAATCTTACGGCAAAACTGATCAATGAGGCGATCGCCTATTCGGCACCAACCCCTTCACAACGGGCAGGTATCTACGCATTGAATCACTATGATACCCTCGTACCGCAAGTGGTTGCTGTCTTTAAGGAACGACTGACTTACATTGAACAACGGGTTGCTGAGATCCCCTTCCTTTCCTTATCTCCAGTCAAAGGAAGCATGTATGCCTTCATCAACATTGAACAAACGGGGTTGGACTCTGTCAGCTTTGTCGAGAAATTATTAAAGGAAACCAGTGTGCTGATGATTCCTGGGAAAGCCTTTGGAGAAACGACCGGCGATGGCTATGTTCGCTTAGCTGCCACCCAATCGTTGGACTTGTTAAAAGAAGCTTTCGACCGGATTGCCGCGTGCTCATTTGACTAAAGAAAATCCCACACACTAGAAGTGAGTGGGATTTTTTTTGGTGGCAGCCGTTTTTCAAAAGTATCACGTTCCATATAAAAAAGGGACAGAAGAATCCGATTTGATTCTTCCATCCCATGACTATCTACTCGTTTTTACTTTTTTGCTTCTTCCAGCAATTTTGCCATCGCTTCTTTTTGATAAGCTTCTGTCAATTCAGCGATTTTTGCTTTTTGGGCTGCCTCATCCATAGTTGGATCAGCCATTAATGCAGCTTGCATTTTTTCTTGGACATACGCTTGTCCTTGTGCTTTCATGGTGCCCGATTGTTCTTTCGCTAAAGAAGCCAGTTTTTTTGCTTGATCCACACTCAAGACTTCCCATGAATCTGGCAATGAGAACGTATTGGTACGGCTGACATATTGGCCATCGTTATCAGCGATTCCGAACAAGAAGCGTGATAGGTCACTTTTATAAACCCAGCGGGTCGTTTTTGTTTCTAATTGAGCTGAATCAGCCCCTGTTTCCACGACATTGGTCACTTTATCAGTACCGGTTTGTTTTGGTTCCTCTTGATCAGCATCCGTTTTATACAGGTAGATTTTTTCCGTACCATCTCCTAATGGCTGATACAATAGCAAATCAAAATTCTCGTTATCGGCACTAGAAACCAGTGGGGTTGTTTTAGCAGTCGTTTCTTTTTCCATTCCAAAATGGTAAGTCAAATTGGCCATCAATGCGACGACACTAGCTACGAAGACGAGACCTAAGACCAATGATAAACCTGTTTGCCGCTTGTTTTTGGCAAAGACATTCAATACCGCAAATCCTAACACGCTAAGAACGATCAAAAGCAAGATCATTTGTCCGCACCTCCTTCAAGAACCGTCAATCGTGGTTCTTTTTTCTTTAAGGAGAAGGCGATCAAGAAACCTAAGAAACTAAAGACCGCTGCCACATAAAAGGCGGCATGGTAGCCGGATAAAGTCGCTTCGATTGCTTGGTCTTTGTAGGCCAAAGGCGTTTTATCCAACAAAGAATCACTTGGCAAATTGCCTTTAGTCACGTTTGTCAAGACACTGATCAAGATAGCTGTACCAATCGAGCTGGCTACTTGACGGAAAGTATTGTTTACTGCGGTACCGTGACTGATCAAGTTTCCAGGCAAGGCATTCATTCCTGAAGTCGTTACTGGCATCATCACCATTGAGATCCCGAACATCCGAATCCCATAAAGAATAATGATATGCAAAATCGGTGTATCTTTTGTTAGGAAAGCAAATGGTAAGGTTGCGGCGGTCAAGATAAACATCCCGGTGATGGCTAAACGTTTTGCACCATACTTATCAAAGATCGCACCAGTGATCGGCATCATGATCCCCATGATCAGCGCACCTGGTAATAACATCAATCCTGAATGGAACGCTGATTCACCACGAATGTTTTGGATATACAATGGGAGAACCATTTCAGCACCGATCATCGCCATATTCGTGACCCCAGAAAGGATCGATGCCAAGGTAAAGGTCGTTGATTTGAACACGCGCAACTCTAAGAACGGATGCTCAATGTGCAATTGACGCCATGCAAAGAAAGCAATGAAAAAGACACCGGCTGCAAGAAAACCGATTACTTCAATACTGCCCCACCCTTTGTCACCAACGCTTGAAAAGCCATAGAGCAATGTACCAAAACCAAGCGTTGATAAAATCGCTGAGAACAGATCGATTTTCGGATGCGACAATTCAATCACACTCTTCATTAGAAAGAGCGCTAAGACTAAGACTAAAACGACGATCGGAATGACCATTCCGAACAAATAACGCCAGTCATAATGATCAATGATCCAACCAGATAACGTTGGGCCTAAGGCTGGTGCCAACCCGATAACGATTCCGGACATACCCATGGCTGAACCGCGTTTTTCTGGTGGGAAGATCGACAACATGATATTTTGCAAAAGCGGCATGGAGATCCCTACACCAGCAGCTTGCACTAAGCGGCCAATCAATAATGTAGAAAAGTTCGGTGCAGCAAAGCAAGCGATCGTTCCAGCCAGGAAGATGCTCATTGCGGTTAAGTAAAGATTTCTTGAGCTGAACTTATTGATCAGCCATGCGGTGATCGGGATCATGATCCCATTGACCAGCAAGAAACCGGTGGTTAGCCATTGAACATCAGATGCTGAGATGTCAAAGGCATCCATCAAGGTTGGAAAAGCCGTTGTTAACAATGTTTGGTTCAAAACAGTACAAAACGTACCGATCAGCAAAACCATAACCAATAAGGAACGGTTGTAAGGTTTGCCGTAGATATCTAAAGGACGACTCGTTGACATATTTCACACTCTTTTCAGTATATTTTTCATAAAACCTTCTTTACTTTAAATCTTTCCCTAACATTTGTCAACCTACTTGACATAAAAGTAAAACAAGTTACAATGTTAACAAATACCTTTACAAGAATGGAGTCCGTATGTCTCATCTTTTTCGAAAACTCGTTGATAATGAAAACTTGTTGGTCGGCATCAGCGAACTTAGTCAAATGTGTGCTATCTCCCCTCGCCAATTGCGTTATTGGGAACAAAAAGGATTTATTCAATCGGTCCCACAAGAAGAAAATGCCCCACGAAAATACCGACTGCCCACGGTCGTCAAAGTGGAAATGATCAAAACGTTTTTAGATGAAGGCTTTACGTTAGCCAAGGCTGTAGAAAAAGCCGACAAAAAAATCAAGACCGCCCATCATATTCGCAAAGTGTTTTCTGGGGTTTTACAGAATTTAGAAGTCATCAATGAACGGTTTACGATCATCAGTCTGGGACCAGTAGACGAAGACGGAAAAATCCTCCATATCATTCACGATGAAGAAACAGAACGATTGCAATATGAAGTGTTGCCTGCTAATCAAACGATCGATTTTGAAAAGTTCAAGCAATGCACATCAAAACAAGCGAAAGAATGAGTTCCCTATCCTCACTTCGCAGTGAAGCAAGCACCCTTGATGACGGTGCTTGCTTCTTTTTGGTGTTCGCTTTCCTTTTAAAGAAGGTGTCCTTTCATTTACAAGGAAAAAGCCTCATGATATAGTCGAAGGGAGAAACGAACCTTTACAAGAATGGGAAGTGTCATATATATGGAAAAAGAAGCTTTTATCCAACAAATCAAGGACGGAGTAATTGTTTCTTGTCAAGCCTTACCTGGAGAACCCTTATATACTGAAAACGGCGGTGTCATGCCCCTATTGGCAAAAGCGGCTCAAGAAGCCGGTGCTGTTGGCATTCGTGCCAATTCCGTTCGCGATATTCGCGAGATCCAAGCAGCTGTTGATCTGCCAATCATCGGAATCATCAAAAAAGACTATCCACCGGAAGAACCATTTATCACAGCAACCATCAAAGAGGTACACGAATTAGCCGCTTTACATATTGCGGTGATCGCTTTGGACTGTACCTTGCGCAAACGTCATGATGGCTTGACGATCAATGCCTTTATCAAGCAAATCAAAGCTCTTTACCCCCATCAACTACTCATGGCAGATATCGCCACCTATGAGGAAGGCATCAATGCCTTTGAAGCAGGTGTCGATTTTGTTGGTACAACTTTGTCCGGCTACACGGCGAATAGTCCTACCAATGACGAACCGGATTATCAGTTGATCCAGCAATTGGTTGCGGCGAAGGTTCCGGTGATAGCCGAAGGCAAGATCCACACCCCGGAACAAGCAAAGAAAATCCACGAAATGGGTGTGACGGGTATCGTGGTTGGTGGTGCCATCACCCGACCAAAAGAGATCGCCAGCCGATTCGTGCAAGAGCTTCGCAACTGAGTCGTTCATTTCCTAAAATAAGTTTTTCTATGCGCCTTGTGACAGAAGGCGCATTCTTTGTTGTCTTTTTGAGAAACGTTTATACTTAAAGAGAACGAATGACAACAGAGAAAGCGAGTGAAGAAAATGACAAAAATCAATGCTGGTACAGCAATGATCAAGGTTTTTGAAGCGTGGGGCATCGACCATATCTATGGAATCCCCGGTGGATCTTTCAACTCAACGATGGATGCGTTGTACCATGAACGGCAATCGGTCAAATATGTTCAAGTACGTCATGAAGAAGCGGGTGCGCTGGCAGCGGCGGCTGATGCCAAGCTAACGGGAAAAGTCGGTGCGGTTTTTGGTTCTGCTGGTCCCGGTGCCACCCACTTGATCAATGGCTTATATGATGCTCAAATGGATAACGTGCCCGTCGTTGCCTTGTTAGGACAAGTAGCTTCGAGCTCGATGAACTACAATGATTTTCAAGAAATGAATGAAAATCCGATGTTCGCAGATGTCAGTATCTACAATCGCACGGTCATGTCCCCTGAAAGTTTGCCCCACGTGGTGGACGAAGCCATTAAAGCCGCCTACAAATTTAAAGGCGTTGCTGTGGTAACGATCCCGGTCGATTACGGGTTTGCAGAAATCGACGAACAGGAGATTGCAACCGCCAAAAATCATAAGACGGGTGTTCTCCAGCCGGATGAAGACGATTTACAGGCTGCCCTTTCTTATTTTGAACAAGCAAAAAAACCTGTCCTTTATATCGGACAAGGTCTCTTTGGCCATTTTGATGCCATCGATGCTTTTTCTAAGCATTTCTCAATGCCTGTAGCGGCTTCTGTCTTAGCCAAAGGCATCGTGCCTGATCTTTATGAAAACTTTCTTGGATTTGCCGGACGGGTTGCGACAAAACCAGCCAATGAAGCTTTAGCAGAAGCCGATCTCATCGTGTTTGTCGGCAGTGACTTCCCTTTCGGCCGCCGCTTTTTCAATCCTGATGCCAACTTTGTTCAAGTTGATATCGACGCCTCGAAATTTGGTCGTCGTCATCAGACAGATGTCTCTGTTTTAGGAGATGGTGCGACCGCTCTTAGAAAATGGACAGAGATGGCTGCCCCTCGTCCTGCAGATGCTTGGATAAAAGCCAATCAAGAAAACGCTCGGAATTGGCATGCATGGCGTCATAGTTTTGACCATGACTCGCAAGAGCCCTTGCGTCCCGAACCTGTCTATCGAGAAATCAACCGTATCGCAGCTCCTGATGCCCTGTTTGTCACAGATGTCGGTAATGTGACCATTCACAGTATCCGTCATTTAGAAATGACAGGTGAACAGCGTTTCACAACGTCTGGCTGGTTTGCGACGATGGGCAATGGCGTACCTGGTGGGATCGCCGCTCAATTGAGCTATCCGGATCGTCAAGTATTCACCTTTAGTGGGGATGGCGGTTTCGCGATGCAAATGCAAGACATCATTACTCAAGTAAAATACAATTTGCCGATCATCAATGTGGTCTTTTCCAATGACTCATTTGGCTTCATTGAAGCGGAACAAGAAGATACCGAGCAAACCAAGTTCGGTGTGCAACTAGCCGGTGCTGATTTTGGTAAAGTTGGGGAAGCCTTAGGTGCGAAAGGCTTTACGGTAACGAAGGAAGAAGAATTAGCGTCCGTCTTCACACAAGCAAAAGAAAGCCACGGACCCGTCGTGATCGATGTCAAGATCGCCAACGAACGACCTCTTCCCGTCGAAGAACTGAAACTGGATCCTAAGCGCTTCAGTGCTGAAGAAATCGCAGCGTTTAAAGCAAAATACCAAGTCCATGATTTGCCAGCTTTGAGTGAGTTGTACGTGGATTCTGAAGAATAAAAAAAAGAGAGAAAGACAGCAACCCTGTCCTTCTCTCTTTTTTAATCGATCATTTCGTATTAATAAACTATCGCCCTACTTATTATAAATTTTCGGGCCTTTACGCATGTTTTTCCGATCGTTTTTTGGGGATTCCATCTTTTTTGAACGGCCGCCGCCTTGTTTTTTCTTGATTAGTTCTAACATTTTTTCTTTTTGATCCATCGATTCCACCTCTATTTCTTAGCAATACGATCTGTCGGTTGAAAAGAAGTGTCCCTGACTTCTTTTATGTTTGCGAACAACTACTTTATTTCGATTGGGTTAGAGAACAAAATCTGCCTCTTGATGTGTCTACAATCAGCAGTTGCTTTTGACCTTTTTACTACCCTGATTTAATCTACTTTGATTTTCATTGTTTGTCAATGGTTGTTGAAAAAATCATGTGTATTTGAGGCTTCTCCTATCATAACAAACCCACCATTATTATATTATTTAATCAAATTATCTAATTATATGAATTATTTTTCTTATTTATTGGTATAATTATAATAGAATACCTATTCTATTCTTTTGCTTCCCTCGATCATCTTCCAACTTTCTCCTAGCTTTCGTCGTACTCACAATCACACTATATGAAAGGAGGTGGATATGTGCTGCACACTTATGCACCTGAGCAAATTTATTTGTATGTTTTGATTGGCTGTGCCATTTTAGCTTTTTTGCTGCTTCTGTTTGGCGATATCTTCGATTTCGATGGTCCAGTAGATCCAATGTTGATCATCCCATGGTTTGCCTTTACAAGTCTCTTCGGTTACTTAGGAGAAACTTTTCTGCCTGGCTATTCGCTCCTGCTTTTCGTCATTAGTGGCTGTCTTTCGACAGGGCTCGTTTTCCTCTTGAATTTTTACGTACTGATCCCCATGCGGAATGCCGAAGCAACACTTTCGAGTTCCGAGAAGGACTTTGAGGGTCGCATCGCAACGGTGCTGACGCCAATCCCTTGTGAAGGAATGGGCGAAATTCAACTTACAAGTGTCACTGGTTCAAGTAATCGACCAGCTACGGCTTTCCAGCCGATCGATGAGCCATTAGCAGCAGGATCGAAGGTTTTGATTATTGAAGTCAAAGAACGCATTTGCTACGTCGTTCCTTACACAGAAAAATTTTTGAATCACTAAACAAAATCACAAAAGAGGTGTATCTATGGATATTATATTATCACCAATTGTCTTTCCGATTGCGATCGTGGCATTTATTTTGCTAATGCTTTTGATCGTCTTTGTCACGAAATATCAAACAGCCAAGCCCGATGAAGCGTTGATCATCAGCGGAAGCTATCTTGGTAGCAAAAATGTACACGCCGATGAAAGCAACAACAAAATCAAAATCGTGCGTGGTGGCGGAGCCTTTGTTTTGCCAGTGTTTCAACGATCGAATCGAATCAGTTTGCTCTCCAGTAAGTTAGACGTCTCCACACCGGAAGTCTACACAGAACAAGGGGTTCCCGTGATGTGTGACGGAACTTCCATTATTAAGATTGGCTCATCCGTGGAAGAAATCGCAACAGCAGCAGAACAGTTTCTCGGAAAAACCCGGGAAGAATTGGAGAATGAAGCGCGAGAAGTCCTAGAAGGTCATCTGCGTTCGATCCTTGGTTCCATGACTGTAGAAGAAATCTATCAAAATCGTGACAAGTTCAGTCAAAGTGTGCAAGAAGTTGCCTCTGTCGATTTAGCAAAAATGGGCTTGATCATTGTCTCCTTTACGATCAAAGAAGTCCGCGATAAAAACGGCTATTTGGATTCTCTTGGAAAACCTAGAATCGCCCAAGTCAAACGGGATGCTGAAATTGCGGAAGCTGAAGCACTGAAAGAAACCCGCATCAAAAAAGCCCAATCGGAACAAGAATCGCAAACAGCGGAATCAAAACGCATGACGGAAATCGCTGAAGCGTTGAAGGAAAAAGAATTGAAACTGGCGCTTTATAAGAAAGAACAAGACATCGCCAAAGCCGATGCCGATCAAGCCTATCATCTACAAAGTGCCATCATGAAACAAAAAGTCCGAGAACAAGAGATTGAAGTCGAAGTCGTTGAACGACAAAAACAAATCGAATTGGAAGAAAAAGAAATCTTACGTCGTGAGAAGCAATTTGATTCTGAGATCAAGAAAAAAGCTGATGCGGATCGTTATGCGCTTGAGCAAGAAGCATTAGCGAAAAAAGCGTCTGCGTTAGCAACCACTGAAGCCGAGCAATTCCGAACAGAGTCCCTGGCAAAAGCCGAAGCCGATAAAATTCGTTTGATTGGTTTGGCAGAAGCCGAGACCACTTTGGCGAAAGGAACGGCAGAAGCCGAAACGAAAGAAAAAATCGCCGAAGCCTTCAAGAAATATGATGAAGCAGCGATCCTTAGCATGATCGTTGAGATCATGCCGCAATTAGTCAAAGAAGCTGCCGCACCATTGGGCAATATCGATAAAATTTCAGTCGTTGATACAGGATCAGGTGAAGGCGGCGGTGCCAATCGTGTCACTAATTACGCCACCAATCTCTTATCGACCACACAAGAAACGTTGAAAGAAACCCTCGGTCTTGATGTGAAATCGTTGATCGAAAACTTCGCCGGTTCCAATACGAGCGAGCCACCTCAAGAATAAGAAAACTGCTGTTAGTCTTCATCGCTTCAAAAGCGACAAGGCGAACAGCAGTTTTTTTCTTACTCATTGCTATTATGCTTACTCAGTGACCTCTTTGACATATTTTGCAGGTACACCAGCCACGATCGTGCGCTCAGCGACATCTTTGGTCACCACTGCCCCAGCAGCAATAACCGCATGGTCACCGATGGTCACACCGGCAACGATCGTTGTATTTGAACCAATCCAGACATTCTTCCCAATCGTAATGGGTGCTGGATAAAGCGTGCTACGATCTTCAGGGTGAAGTCCATGATTCAAGGTAGCTAGAACAACGTTATGCCCAATTAGGGTACCATCACCGATCGTGATCCCTCCTTGGTCTTGAAAATGACACCCAGCATTGATAAAGACATCTTTGCCAATGCTGATATTCTTGCCATAATCTGTATAAAAGGGTGGAAACAGCGAAAATGTCGGCTCAACTGGTTTTCCTGTCAATTGGGCAAAAAGTTCTTGTAACTCATCAGACTCATGGTAGACTGTATTGATTTTCATCGTGAGTTTTCTCGCCTCAGCACTCAAAGTCACCATTTGTTTGGAAGCTTGCGAACCGCCAAGTAAGGGTTCGCCACTTGCCATGAGTTTGTTTAATTGATCGATCGTCATGTGTTTTACTCCTATTCATTCGTTATTCACGAGGATTTCTTAACGAAAAAATAACCTCTACGTCTTCCGCTCCCAGTGCTTCGTTTAGCCCCACCGGATCTTCAATGACAGCGATACGATTATAGCCACCATAAGAATTGGTGAAAGTCTGATAAAACAGCACCAACGTATGACTATTCCAGCTCATGATTTCTCCTTCGTGAATGATCTCCGGCCGTTCTGTAGTCATTTCTGGCAAATTCTCAGAAAAACGATAATATTTCTCGTTGTTGTTCAAGTCACTCATTGTCAACGTGAAGGGCATTTGATTCATTAGGTGTTCAGACGCCTCATTTTCATAAAACTTCGCTATAAAATCCTGTTGTCCAACCGTAATGACGATAGCTGTTGCTGATTCTATCGTCGGTTGATCATGATCCTGACTTGCCTCAGAGGAAGTTTCGCTGGCAGACAGCGCATGCCTCTCCTCTGTTCCACTTGTCCCACAGGCACTTAGTAGGAACAGCAAGACAGCAGGGATGAGTTTTATCAGCATGGCTTCGCTCCTTTCTGCTGATGATTCGATGTAGAAACGAGCAACTGAATGCGTAGTTTCAAAAAAACACGACTGCTCAGCAGAAGAAAGATGAGCGAACAGTCGTGAAGACCGTTGTGACTATTTAGTTCAAATGTTCTTGGAAGAATTCGGTCATTTGGTCAAAAGGAATCACATCTGTTTGGTCATATAGATCAACATGCGAAGCATTAGGAATGACCGTCAGCTCTTTGTTATCGCCTTGTAATTGCTCAAAGGCGTCTTGACTGAAGTAAAGTGAGTGGGCTTCTTCTCCATGAAGCAATAAAACGGCGCTTTGGATCTCATCGATATACGACAAGAGCGGCATATTTATGAACGACAGCGATGATGTCACGTTCCAACCGTCATTGGAATTTAACGAACGTTCATGATAGCCTCGTTCTGTTTTGTAATAATCAAAGTAATCCTGCATAAAGACAGGCGCATCTTCTGGCAGTGTATCTGGTACCCCACCTGCTCGTTCGTAGCTGCCATTGGCAAAATCGACTGTCCGCTGGGCGTTCAGCTGCTGGCGCAATTCATGGCGTCCTTCAGCTCCCATTTCATCAAAATACCCTTGAGCATTGACTCTCGACATATCATACATGGTGGCCGAAACCGTCGCTTTCACACGGGTATCGATGGCTGCGGTATTCAATGCCATCCCGCCCCAACCACAAATTCCAATCAAACCAATTCTTTCTTCATCTACATTTTCTTGGACCGATAGAAAATCGACTGCTGCTTGAAAATCTTCTGTATTTATGTCTGGGGAAGCCACATAGCGTGGTTCGCCACTGCTTTCACCTGTATAGGACGGATCAAAAGCGATCGTAACAAAACCACGCTCTGCCATCGTTTGAGCATATAAACCAGATGTCTGCTCTTTGACAGCTCCAAAAGGTCCGCTAACGGCGATTGCTGGAAGTGGTCCTTGTGCATCAATTGGTTCATAAAGATCAGCAACTAAAGTGATGCCGTAGCGATTCTGGAAAGTTACTTTTCGGTGATTCACCGTATCACTTTCCGGGAAGACTTTATCCCATTCATCTGTAAATGATACATTTTCTGTCATCGTTTCTCCTCCTGAACTGGCTTGCGGCTCTTCATTCGTCTCCTCATTATTGCTGCTACAAGCACCTAAAACCAGCGGTACCAGCAAAACTAAAGACACAAGGGCCTTCTTTTGCCATTTTTTCATTTCATTCGCCTTCTTTCTCGGGCAACTATCCTGTACCTTAGGGCGATCCTCCAATTTTCCTCAACTGATCAAGGTGTGGATTATCACTTTTTCTTGATTGAGCTATTTTTGGATAAACCTATTGTACTTGCAGCATCTTTCTATGTAAAATACTAATATCAAATACCTAACTATTCATATAAAGAATAGAAAAAGGAGTTTAGACCTATGGAATTAAAAAATCTGACCACCTTTCTAGCAGTTGCAGAAAAAGAAACGATTTCAGCTGCCGCAAAACATCTACATCTCTCTCAACCATCCCTGTCACGACAGTTAATGGACTTAGAAAAAGAATTAGGCGTGACGTTGTTCACCCGAGGCAATCGCAAAATCACACTAACAGAAGACGGACTGTTGTTTCGTAAACGGGCGGAAGAAATCGTAGAATTATTAGAAAAGACCCGCTCAGAATTTTTGTCGCCTCGAGATACGATCGCCGGCAATGTATCGATCGGAGCTGGAGAAACTTATGTGATTCAGTTGCTAGGAGCAATCATCAAAGAAATCCAAGCTGAATACCCTAACGTCAAATTTCATTTTTTTAGTGGCAATGCTGACGAAGTCAAAGAACGATTGGATAAAGGATTGTTGGATTTTGGCGTCGTAATCAGTCCAGCAGACGTCAAAAAGTACCATTCCTTACGCTTGCCTGCCAAAGATACCTGGGGCGTGTTGATGCGAAAAGACAGTCCGCTAGCTGTCAAAGAAGTCATTACCCCAAAAGATCTCTGGGACGTTCCCCTAATTACTTCGCGACAAAGTTTGGTCAGCAGTGAACTTTCTAAATGGTTGAAAAAAGACCTGAAAAAATTGACGGTCGTCGCCACATATAACCTTGTTTACAATGCATCCAAGCTGGTAGAAGAAGGTGTCGGCTACGGCTTGACCCTGGATAAATTAGTCAACTTCGCCCCTGACAGTCCTTTATGTTTTAGAAAATTGAGTCCTACATTGGAATCAAACCTTGATGTCATCTGGAAAAACACCCAAGTTTTTTCAAAGGCTTCTGGACTTTTCTTGGAGCGGATGAAGGAAGCATTTGAAGAGATATGAAAAATAAAAACTGTTTCTTTTTTCATAGAAAGAAACAGTTTTTATTTAATGGCAATATTTTAGAGAGCCAACCACCTACTTATTATTTCACTTTGTATAGTAAATATTCTTGTCAAAAAGAGGACTTTGGGAGAGAATCTCTCATTTGCAAGTTCCTTCGACTTCAAACATCCATTTGTGTGTAAAATATTTCTCAGACGATTTCTTTCGGTAAAATTGGCATCCAGATTTCCCAGTTTGAGATTCTTTCTTGCGTATCTCCAGGAAAAACTTCAAGATTGGGCAGATCTTCATTTCGCCGATAGTGGCTGGTTGGAAACCATTCCGTTAAGATTCTTGTATAGGCTTTGTCCCTAGTTCCATCAATACAGCCATCAATTTCGAATACCGCCCATGATGAAGCAGGTATGGTTTTTATCGATAGGGTTTCTTTCAAGGAAAACTCATTCTTATATTCTGCTCCAATTATGATGCTTAGATCATTTTTAATAGGATGGAAATCATACGCTGCGACTTGCCAATAGGGCGCTTGAAAGTTTTGAACCATCTGCTCATAATAGCTTTCATAAAACTCATACCATACAGTATGCACACCTGCTGTAACTTCATCAGAAATCACACCTGATAAGCCTATAATCTCAAATTTTTCTTTCTCTTCAATTCTAAACGCCATGTCGCTCACTCCTTTTATACTAAGTAAGAAATGAATGGGTGGATAAGTCTTTACCGATACATTCGAGGTTCGTACAGATGTCGGGGTTGTACCGTGGAGTTCTTTAAACGCTCTCGAAAACGCAGCTGGTGATTCGTAACAGTATTTCAATGCAATGTCAATCATCTTCGTATCACTCTTTTGAATATCAAAAACTGCTTGCGACAATCTTCTGCGTCGAATGTATTCTGAAATAGATATTTCAGTCATGAATGAAAAGATACGAGAAAATTCATAGACAGAACATCCTAAAATAGTTGCTAAGGTTTGCAAATCGATAGGTTCTGTTAGATTTTTCTCAATATATTCAATCACTTCATTCATTCCTTTTAACCAATCCATCCAATCATCTCCTTCTGAATACTATTATAAAGAAATGAACAGTATATGCTTTGCATTTCTTGCAAAATATAAGACAGTCCGAAACAACTGCTCCTTTCGAATAAATTTCACTTTCATTAATAATAAAGGAACTACTTGTCTACATAACATATTAACTATCAGTCTCGTTTCATCTTTATTTTATACATAATTATCGATGAGCAGCCAAACAAGATTGTCAGCCCAATCCCCCAAAAAAATGCCATTTGTATTGTTCTTGTTGGCAAGTCCTCGCTCAGTAGCAGTGATCGAAGGCTATCTAGAATAGGAGTCATCGGTTGGTTTTCAGCAAATATCCTTAGAAGAGGAGGCATCGTATCGGTCGGGACAAAAGCAGAACTTAAAAAAGGTAACGCACTAATCAGCAACATTAAGTCAGAAGAACTCTCAGGTGTTTTCGCCAAAATACCATTTAAAGTAGCTAGCCACATGATCATCTTAATATACAAAATCATTAACAAGATGATAATCATCCAATCCTTAAAATTTGCTGTTGGTCTAAATCCTAACAAAATAGCCGTACCCATTGTTATCGTTACCGTGAATACGTTTTGTAAAATCGAAGATGTGACGTGAGCAAGAAGAATTGACGCATTTGAAATCGGCAACGTTCGAAATCGATCAATGATCCCATTTGTCATATCGTTACTTAAACGAACTGAAACAGATGGCGCGAATTGACCAATCGTTACTAAAATAATTCCAGGAACGATATAATCAATAAAGTTCCCCTCTCCTACATTCATCGCTCCGCCAAACGCATAGACAAAGACAACCAACATTGAAGCTGGCATGACAAGTGCTAGAGCAAAAGTTCCAGGCGTTCGAAAGGAAAGTTTTAGGTTTCGTATAGCTAATGTTTTCGTAGCTCTATACAGTGACTGATTAGAATTTTTCACACTCATACCGATTCCTCCTGTTTTTCTCCAATTAAGGCGAAAAAAGCGTCTTCTATTGTTGGTTGCTTGGGTGTAAAAGCTTCCAAAATAATACTCTCTTTATTGAGCTGATGTAAAACCTCTTCGAGTTGTTGCAGAGTTCCATCCGTCTGAACTTCTATTCCATGTTCATAACTACATTTCCGAAGTGGATAATTCTTCAATAACTCCATAACCTTTTTTTCATCTGCTTCATTCCTTACTTGAAGGTTTATGATTCCCTGTGGTAAAACCTGTTTCAGCGTTGCCGGTGTTCCCTTTGCAAGAATTACGCCATCATGCAATATCGCTATTTGATCTGCCAAAATCTCCGCTTCATGCAAATATTGGGTCGTCAGAAAAACTGTGGTTCCTTGAGCAGCCATTTCTCGAATGATTCTCCACATCTCAAGCCGGTTTTGGGGATCTAATCCAGTTGTCGGTTCATCTAAGAAAACAACCGATGCTTGGCCCATCAAACTCATAGCAATATCCAATCTACGTCGCATTCCACCAGAATAAGTGGCAACTAACCGATCCGCGGCGTCTTGCAATGAAAACAGCTCCAACAAAGCGGTAGCTTCTGTTTTTTTATGGGGTAAGTTTCGCAATTCTCCAATCAAATACAAATTTTCGCGACCCGACAATAACTCATCCACTGTAGTGTATTGTCCCGTCAACGTAATATGTCGCCTCACTTCATTGGGTTGTTTTACGACATCATATTGGTTGATCATTACACAACCACTATCCATGGTTTTAAGCGTCGAAAGGATGTTCACAATGGTCGTTTTTCCGGCACCATTTGAGCCTAGCAGCGCAAAAATACTCCCGCTTTCAACGGTAAATGAGACCCCTTTTAACACTTGCTGCCTCTGAAAGGTCTTTTTTAAGTCTTTCACCACAACAGCTGGAAGTCGATTATTTTTCATCATATTTCACCTCTTTCTACTTGTTCCTGATTGTTTCTTAAGTAGAAATCTAGAGCCTTCTCGATAAACGACTGTTTCGCTTTCCACTTTTTGTCGCCGTATTTAGTAGCGATATCCGCAAACTCATTGAGTAAATGCGTATTATCACCAACGATCTGCATCACTACTTGCCAAAAACGTTGAGCAAATCGTTGTCCTTGCGTGCTGTCAGGAGCAACACCGGCAAGATGCAATTGTTCCGCTTCTTCCAGTAGAAGGTTTTGTTCTTGAACCAATTCGCCAATCTCTGCTTCATATAAGTTCGCAACTTGTGTCGTTACTTTTTCAGAAAAATGTTTTCTCGTCCAATACAACTCACTGTTTGATTGCAACAACATGATAATGTCTGCATAGGCAGCCCAGTCTACTTTTTCCATCGTTGTTACTTCCTGAGCAAATGCTTCCAATGCTTCTAAACTATCTGTTAAAGAACTGATTTTATCTCTCAACTGCTTTATTTGCTTGACAAGAATACTGGACACCTCTTCTGGATTACTCATCGTTGGCAATACTTGTTTGATTTGTTCCAGAGAGAATCCTAAATATTTTAACGATTGAATTTGGTGCAACTTCACGAAGTCTTTGTCTGTATAAAGTCGTCGGCCCCCTTCACTCACTGAGGAAGGGGGCAAGATTCCTCGCTTGTCATAATATTGAAGTGTTCGCACCGTTACGTCCATTTTTTTCGCCAATTGACCTACTGTCATATAGCCATGAGGAATCCCATTGCTTTTTTCATCCATCTTTGATTTTGCTCCTCTCATTTGCATTACGCTCTTCTTGTGTTCAGTATAGCTCATGACCTAACGTTATGAACAAGCTATCTTATCAGCATTTTTTCTTCTCTATGCAAATCTCATCAACTAGTAAAAACGGAAATGTCTGTTCCAGCTTTTAACCTAAAAAAGACGTCTCCTTTTAAAAGAAACGTCTTTCAAATATACGTATGGATATCCTTTATGCTTGTTCATTAAATCATCTATCTGGAAGTAGCAACCGAATGCTCAAGCGACTATTTTCATAATTAGCCATAATGGTTCCATTCATCTCTTCAATAAGTGATCGTGATATGGCCAAACCCAAGCCAGTTGATTTCCTAGTAGTATCTACTGTATAAAAACGATGAAAGAGTTGCGCCACTTGAACCTGATCTAGCTCCTTCGCTGTATTGCAAAAAACGATTTCACCTTCTTCAGACAAAGTTATTTCCAAATCCCCATCAGTATACTTAATAACATTACTTAAAACGGTAATCCCTCATTCTATAAAGAGTAACCTCTACAGCAACGATCAGTAAAACCTTACCTTACTTTCTTCGTTATCTCCGAATCCCTTTAGATAAATGATTTTCTGAAATTGACTAAAACATAAATATCATTCAAAGGACTATCACTAGCAACATCAAAAATCACAGAGAAAAACTTCATTTTCGTGCCATTAGTTGGCGCCTTATGAATGCTTTCTTTTGTCTCTTCACTGATTGGTAAAGACAATAACTGTGTTCGTACTTTCTCGCTAAAGTGAAAGGAGACTTTGAAGAAACCCTCCCACATCGAGAGCCAAAAAATCGGTTTCACTTTATTCGTTCCACGAGTCGTTGTCCATTTGTATTCGCCTTTGGACAACCACGCTTTTCCATCTTGGTAATAGCGCCAATCCATAAGAGAGATGCCCTCGTTTTCAAGGGTTTCGATAAAACGTTGATAAATGGCATATTCCTCTCCCAGTGATTCAGCAATCAGCTGCTCTGTTGGTTTCACGTTTCTGTCTCGAAACAATTGCTCTTTGCCTTCCATCCGTTCACTCAACTCCTTTACTGTCTTCATATTTAATTATTGAAAAAGACAGGTTGTAATCTCTTCGTGTGACATCCCTAAATCTAGTTGGCCAGACTTGTTCCTGTCATCAGGTAATATTTTACGATTAGGTTTACGCTTTATAGAAAGCAAGCGAATGATATCTTCACAAAGCGAGTTATCATAGATATCAAAACCAAGCCATTTACCGTCATGGTAAGTTTTGGCTTGATCATATATATAACTTACTTTTTTACTTAACAGTTCCCGTTCTTCTTCAAATGTCTCTCTTTCCCTTTTACCTAGAACAATACTAGCGATAAAATATCCTTGACGAATTGAGAGAGTAATCAATGTCTTACCACCCCGCCTAAAACGCAAATTGTGATAGTGCTTATGATTAGGATTTCCTTCAGCCCATAACTCATCCATTATATAATAGTTTCGGATATATCCGACTAACATTTCCCAAGCCTCACTTGCTGATCCAAGCATGGTTTTAACCTCATCATATGATTTTATTTCTTTACTCATTTACAAACCTCCTTTTGAAAAGTTCATAGTTTTCAAAAAATCCTTCCCACTAAATGTTGATAAAACTACAGTACAAAATAAGCAACCCAGTCCTGTTTACATAAATTTGTCAAATCAGCTGTTACATAGGCTTCTTTGAGCACTCTTAATATAAGGTTCTGAAAGAATAAAAACGCTGATATTCAAATATGTAAAAATCCAAGTTCTTTCGTTCGTTGACCACTTGTATCTTTCTTTGTAGAATCCTTTTTCATTTTGATGGTAGCGTATCCAAAAGAGTAATGCGCTCTTTTTCAAACGTCGTTAAATCGTATCTTTATTACCTAACGCTCCAGCAAGCCACTGCATGCTAATTTAATCTTATTGATATCATCAGTGATGACCCAATCATCCATATTTTTTTCTCGATTGTACTGAAATGGTGTTATTTCTTCTAATTCAGCGATTTCATAGACCGCTAGATACTTTTTCCCTGCCCAACGATCGACTTGTTTTTTCGATAAATTCAACTCTTTTTCATAGCGTTTTACAAAATCTATGGATTCTTCTTTCGTCATCTTTTCAGATTCAGTCACGTTGGCAAGGATGCCCCGATGAGTGATGGTCAAATCGCCGCCGGTCTCCACAAAATAAACAAGATCGTTGATTTTGGCTCTTCCTCCTAATGGTGATTTTCTGCCGGCTGCCCCCCGAATGATCATTGTTTTGTCACCTTGAATCAGTTTCTCAAGCTCTTGGGCTTCCTTATTTAAATAGACCAAATGTTCTGCCCGACCGGCTTTCCCTTGATACCATTCTGCTGTTTTTGTCATAAGAAGTTCCTCTTTTCATATGAATTGTTTTTTGCGCTGTTCTTTCCATGGTGGCTAAGTTATTTGAACGTTTTTTCAATCGTATATAGATGAGAGCGGCAACTGTTTAAATTGATGAACGAATAAAACACTTGTGCAAAGGCATTTGGCGTGCCGCATCGGGCAAATGTTTCCGCATCTTCTTTCGTTTCGAACTTGGTGATGTCTGCCCAAGTTTCTCCATCTACGAATAATTCAAAAGAAAGGTATCCTCTTTGTTTGGAAATGTATTCTCGGTTTAATTGTTCAACAACACGAACAAATTCCGCTGTTGAAACACCCTTTTTTAATTTGTATGAGTTATGAAAAGCAACCTGTGCCATCGTGTTCCCCTCCTTTCTGATTCCCTTAAGAAATAGAGCGCTTAAAAAACGAATAGTTGTCGATTCAACCTTCAAATGACTTATTAACGTCCTGTTGTATTTCCACTTGTAATCTCTAGACAGTTGCAACAAAAAGTCCGTTCAATTGGAGAGCCTTCGATACTGAATCGATCACCCAACAACTTCCCCCAATAGCTTGTCGTGGGGAACGATCAAACATTTCTCCATTGCTTTCCAATAACTTTCATACAACCTTTTTTGAGCTTTGCCATAGTTTTCTTCGGTATCAAACTCCCAATAGTGGGCATATTTCACACATTTTATGACTCTTGTCAATGGATCGGGCAGGCGCCCTTCCTTGATGGTGCTCATTTCTTTAATGTAATGGGTTCGTTTCATTAATCGAAAGAACATAGCCCCCTCCATGACCTTCATTGCCTCTGTTGCTTCTTGCATGATTGCTTCAAAGGTATCGACTTTACTTGGTTTCACTTGATAGATACTGATTTCTGAAAACACTCCTACCGCTCCTTTCGCCTGCGATTTACTTCTCAATCATAGTATACCAAGTTTACGCCAGTGATTGTTTGGTCATTTTATTCATTTCTTATTTATCTTCCGTTTATTATTCATATAGCCATCTATATGTGGTACCAAATTGCTAGATTATAAATTCATAAAACGAGTAGCCAACTTTTCTCAATAGGTCTCTGCTTGTCGCGATCAAGAAAGGATTCATAAAGCTGTTACCTACAAAAAAGCAGTCGGCTTATGACAGCGGACTGCTTTTACTTATTGCTCGTTATTGAAAAAGAAATGGTTTAAGCTCTGTCTCGATAAAGTCGATTCGATCAAAGACAGTTGGCTTAAAATAAGCCGTAATGGCGATAACAATCTCTGATTCGGGATCGATATAAAGGACATTTCCACTATTGCCGATGGCGGCATAGGAGCTTTTCTCAGTATCCAAGATCCACCACAAATATCCATAACTCATGTTTTGAAATTTCTCTATGTTTGTCTCTAGCGGATTGACCATTTCAGTGAGCCATTGTGAAGAAATCACTTGTTGTCCTTGATGGATGCCTTTGTTCAAGCATAGCTCACCGATTTTGGCTAAATCTTTTGCTGAAAGACAAAGCCCGTAACCTGCAGTGCCAATATTTAAAGGATCGCAAAACCAAACTGGTTTTTTTGGTGCCTTGTCCATCGTAAAGTGCTTATGCTCTTCTGCCGTTTCCGCATAATAGCTGGTCATTTCGGCTACGCCAAGAGGTCGAAATAAATAATGGTTCGCATAATCAACAGTCGTCATTCCAGAAGCTTTCGCTAACAAACCAGTGAGGATCTGCAGACAAACGGTTTGATAATTGAATTCATTTGTCACTCCTTTTCTTCCTCCCAATAAATCAAGGGAGGCGCTGGTCCAGTCGTCACTCGAGCAAACCTTTGTCCATGGATCACCTTTGCATTTATACGGTGCTCGCATCTTTAATAGGTGTTTGATGGTAATGTCGTAAATCGTTTTTTCGCCCCGTTTTACTTGATAGTCTGGAAAATAATCGAGGACTTTGTCGTTGACACTCCTGATGAAGCCTTGATCTATCGCTATCCCGACTAGTAGAGAAACGATACTTTTCGTAGCGGACATAAGGTGGCAAGTGTCCTCTGGCTTATACTCATGCCATTCATCCGAGTAAACTTCCTTTCCTTTTTGGTAGGCAGAGATTTGGCAAATATTGGGCTGGTTTTTACTGATACATGCATGCAGTTCTTGTCTATTCATTTGTAAGCCTCCCTTTAAAGATAAGCATAAGGCCATTAAAAATTGTTTTCAACGTTATTTTTAAAATTGTTTTTAACGAATCTTTTAAAAGACTGTTAGCTTTGAATAAGCAAAAAAAGGCCCTCAATGATAGAGGTACCTTACTTAAAGCTTTCGAATATCGATTTTTGATTTCTATCCAGATTTTTTGAGAGGATCGTTATCAGCAATTCTTCTAATGCAGAAATAGTGGCGATGATCCCCAAAATCAAGACAACAATTTTTTCATGGAACATGATGAGCAACAACGGGAAAATACATAAAAGAAATCCGACTGCTTTGTTGAGCCATGTATGCAGACTGCTAAAAGACCGATATTTTACATAGCCAATCAGATCACTGACGAAACGGATGATAGCGATCATCAAGATCCAAACCATGATTGCTTGGGTTTCCAGAAGCCGTGGTAGTAAAGAAAGAAAAACGGCGAGAAAAAAGCTGACATCTGCGAAACTGTCTAGTAAGGCACCGACCTCACTGGTGAGCTTCATCCTTCTTGCAAGTAGCCCATCGACGAGGTCACTTAAAAAACAATAAGAATAAAGCAGCCAAAACCAGCCAGACATTGGCTGAAGGAATAGTAAAAATGGTGCTAGAATTAGTCGAGAAGTGGTAAGAATATTGGGTAATTGCTTCATTTGTTTCCCCCAGAGATACATTTTCTGAATACCTAAGATTGTTGCACATTTTTTAAAGAAGCTCAGAAACGTTTACATGTTCTTTCTTCTAATCATTTCGGCGATGCCCCCTATGAATGTTTCACAGCTTGTCCCTAATGCTCCTGCAAAAATCTTATCCGTTCTGTACTATCTGGCATCTGATTCCAAACCTTTATCCATCGTCCTTCTCGGTAAACCTCGTATTCTTCAAAGCGGCAAGGAAGACCTTTCGCATGAGCGATATCACTGGTGCCCATCACTTGAAAATGCAGATGAGGCGAAGTCGAATTTCCTGAATGGCCGACGTTTCCGATCACCATCCCTTTGATGATGTTTTGTCCTACGGAAACAGTGACAGATCCATTCTGCAGATGGACAAATGCCATATAAACGCCCTCAGAAGCTTTTATCACAATGTAGTTGCCAGCTATTTGTTGATAATCATCTTTGTGTTCATTATAAAACAAACCATTTTTTACAGCGATCGAAAAGTCTCTGATCCAGTGAACGATTTTCCGTTCCCGATAGCCATCTCTTGCAACAATTACTTCGCCATCACAAGGTGCATAGATTTTTTCGCCCCAACAATAACAGCTCTCCAGCGGAACCCCTAAGAAGAAATAGCGCAGAAAGCTTCGATCATGAAAAGCCTTGGTTTTCCCCTCAAAATTAACTTGTAAAAAATCAAAGGCATAACGCAACCCCATTCGATCGGTACCATGGCTAGGAATCTTTTCGGCTGGTGTAGTCGGCGCAAGCCACTCACCTCTTAAGGGGAATCCAATGGTTATCGGCTGCTCTTTCATAAGGCTTTCTCCTTTTTGGATCACATGATCCCTTTTATTTGGAAATGACTATCATCCGCACGGCACTCTACACCTGCGCTTTACTCCTTTTCACTATAGGTCACCTAAGGCTTTTTTTCAACTCTAAAAAAGTGGGCTAACGGGCGTGTTATCAAAAAAACACCTCAATCATGTAGCAATTCCAAAATGTTAGACCAAAAATTCTAACTTTTGAGCGTCGCTTCACGAATGGGGTGTTCTTACATTTTATTTTTGTAGCTCCTGTCGGTGACGGCTAATCCATCCAGCTATCATCTGACAAAATAGCGTTTGTCCATCTTCTACTGTTTGCGCTCCACCAATCGATAGTAGACCCTTGCGGTGATGAAATACACCAGCAGATAAATCATTGTAAACAATAGGACAGAAATAATCGATACCGTAATCAATAAGTTGCGATCTGTTAGACCAAAAAGAAGCAACAACTTCTGAATCATCGGAAAAGCAAACGCTAAATGGATGATCGCAGCAGCCAAAGGAAACGAGAAGATCATCAAGACTTGCTGCTGGATCACTTGTTTGACTTCCTTATGGCTTAACCCAACTTTTTGCAAGATCTCGAAACGTTCTTTGTCCTCCATTCCTTCGGAGACTTGTTTATAATAAATGATCAACGCGGCAGCTAAAATAAAGATCACACCAAAAATCAAGCCTAAGAAGAAAAAACCACCGGTAAAGGTTTTTGTCTCATCTTCAAAAAGATCTTTTGACTGAACGCTCGCATGAGCATCTGCTGCCAGAAGTTCGCTGCGAATCTCTTTTGCGATGATTTCACGATCGCTTGCTTCTGCTGTTTGAAAATTGAAGACTGTTGTTGTTACTGGTTGCTGGTAAAGCTGGAAATCTTCGTTTTGATACCAAGAGCTTAGCTTTTCGGCAAGCCACTGATCATCCGCCACAAGAACAAGATGCTGAACGGGGTTTTCTGTTTTCGTGAATGTTGGCAGTTCTTTCAATTCCCGCAAGCGAAATTGACGATCATCGATTGTGGCCTTTTCTGGTAATGCTTGTTGCGTCCAGGTTGCCGGAAAAACGAATAGTTCATCTTTAGCGGGTCCTGTTTTCCCGGTGATTTCATGGTATTCAGAACTGGTAAGAAAAATAAGATACACGGCTTTATCTAAGCTACCGCTATTTTCTTCAAAAGTGGTTGAGGGAACAAAATTTGGTTCCTCAAAGGTAAAAAGCAACGGTCTTGTTGTAGTGACTTGTTGGCGCTCTTTGATCGTTAGCTTCTCTTCAAGTCCATCAATCGCTGTGTTGATTTGCTGGGAATCAGCTGCTGATTCAATTTGAACATCGTACGGATAACGGGTTTCGATCACATTCTTTTGTCCAAAATAAAGACTGGCGGTCGTAGCAACTGTCACTAACACCATCGTTGATAAGATACAGATACTCGCTAAACCAGCCGCATTTTGTTTCATCCGATACAACATGGTAGAGACATTGATAAAATGGTTCGTTTGATAATAATAGGTCGTTCGTTTTCTTAAAAACTGCAATGCTTTGATACTGCCAGCAATAAACAACAGATAGGTGGCTAAAATCACGAGGATAACTGCGACAAAGAAGAGTCCTAAGGCACTTATGGGAGACTTGATTGTCACAGAAATCGTATATCCTGCCACTAAACAAAGGACACCCAAAAGTGCTAAAATGCCTTTCGCACGAGGCTCTTTTTCATTACGTTTGCTTCCCTGTAGCAGTTGAAGTGGGTTGGTTTTGCGTACTTGCAACAGGTCAAATAAAAATAAACACCCAAAGATGAATATAAAATACAGGATCACCAAGCCAATACTCTCAAATGACAGTTTAAAAACAAAGAACTCGCCTACAGCTATTATTTTCTTCAAAATCAAAAATCCTAATCGTGCAAACAATAAGCCACTGATCAATCCGGCGGCAAGGCTAATGAGAAAACTGTAGAAGAGTTCCCAAAAAATCACGAAGGCTATCTCGCGTTTTCCTAGTCCCAAAACATTGTAGAGACCAAATTCTCTTTTTCGCTGCTTGATCAAAAAGTTATTGGTGTAAAAGGAAAAGATCGCCGCAAAAATCATGAGGATGATATTTCCTAAACGAAACATGAAGATGGCGCTTTGACTACTTGGAAGTTCTCTCATTCCCGGATTGTTTACGATGATTTGCGTCATCATCAAAACAGCCACCAAGAAGCTCATGGATAATAAAAAGGGTGTGTAAGCTTTGGCATTTTTACGCAAATTGGAGAAGGCGATTTTTTGAAAGAACATCGTTACTCCTCCTTTGCAAAGACAGCAGTCATTGTTTCGGCGATTGCTTCTAGAAAAGCGGTATTGCTGCGATCCCCTCGATACAGCTGGTGAAACACATACCCGTCTTTGATAAACAAGACGCGTTGTGCGCGACTGGCTGCGATCGAACTGTGAGTGACCATCACGATCGTCTGTCCATTTTGATTGATCTGTTGAAATAATGTCAGCAGTTGATCAGAGGTTTTCGAATCCAGCGCTCCGGTTGGCTCATCTGCTAAAAGCAGTTCTGGTTTTGTGATGATCGCTCGTGCGACGGCGACCCGTTGCTTTTGTCCGCCAGACAATTCATACGGATAGTGCTGCAATAAATCGGCGATCCCTAAAGTTTGTACGATGGGCTGAAGCTGCTTTTCCATTTGTTTGACGGAAACTTTCGATAAAACTAATGGCAATAAAATATTGTCCTTTACCGAAAAGGTGTCCAACAAATTAAAGTCTTGAAAAACAAAGCCTAAGTGATCCCGTCGAAAACTCGCTGCGTCTTTTTCTTTGATCGTGGTCAAATCGATGCCATTCAGCTGCATTTCACCCACTGTCGGTTGGTCTAACGTTGCCATCAAGTTCAGCAGCGTACTCTTTCCCGAACCTGATTCCCCCATGATAGCGACATATTCCCCTTCTTCTACCATAAAGGTAATATTTTTCAACGCTTCAACGGGTTGTCCGTTCAACTGGCTTTGATAGATTTTTTTTACTTGTTGAATGTTTAAAAGTGTCATCTTGTTCCCTCCTTCCTTTTTAGAATAAGCTGACTGGCAGAAAAAAGCGACTTACAATAAAAACCGCAAACTTACAGTGTTGAAAGTTTGCGGCTATCGGTTATTTGTGGTGGGAAAATGAAGCGTGACGATGGTTCCCTGTCCTACTTCAGAATCAATCGCTAAACGGCAGCCGATTTTTTCAGCCGCTTGTTGACTCATATATAAGCCGAGCCCGCTCGCTCGTTGCTGAAAGCGACCATTTTGTCCCGTATATCCTTTCTCAAAAACCCTTGGCAAGTCTTCCTTACGAATACCAATGCCGCTATCTTGAATCACCAAGGCATTGTCTTTAGTGAAAACAGTGATGCCACCGGTTTCGGTATACTTCAAGCTGTTGAAAAGAACCTGTTCAAAAATAAAAAGGAGCCACTTTCGATCGGATGTCACCGTTAAATCCACCGCCATGTCCAGTTGCAGATTCTTTTTCGAGAAAAACAAGGCATACTTTTTGATCGTTTGACGAACAAGGGGCGCTAAAGCAATCGACTCAAAGACAAAATCTTCATTCGCTAAATTTTGTCGCAAATAATTCAACATCATTTGCAAGTAATCATTCACCTTAAATAATTCCGCTTTGACCTCCGTCGGTGACAACGAATCGCTTTGCACCAAAAGATCTAGCGCCGCTAGAGGCGTTTTGATTTGATGAAGCCACAAACCGAAATCTTCATAAATTTCTTCATTTTTCATGGTTGCTTTGTAATCGGACAGCGTTTTTTCTTTTGCCAGCTGCCTTAGAAGGGCTTGGTATTCGTCTTCTAAACGATTTCGAGTGGCAGGCAAGAAAGCCAACGCCGCTTCCGTCATACGTTCTTTTCTTAATAAATGCTGCAGCTGCTTTCTTTTTTGTGCGTAACGAAAATAATGAAAAAGGGAAAGTCCCCCTAAGATCACCCCTGAAAAGACCACATAGTCAATGAAGGGCTCCAATGAAAGGCTATGGAGAAAGAATAGCCCAAATAAGCCCGCACTAAATAGCAGGTAAACGAGATAAAACTTTCCATAAAGCACGAAATATTCTTTCACGTTAGTCATAGGCGTGTTCCTTTTCGATCAAATAGCCTTTATTCTTTACCGTTTGGATCAAATCGGATAGTTCGATCTGGCTCAATTTTTTTCGCAAGCGAGTCATATTGACTGCTAATGTATTGTTATCGATGAATTCTTCACTATTCCAGAGCATTTCAATGATGGTCTCTTTGGCTACGATCTTCCCTCGATGTTGCAAAAGCAAGGAAAGAATCCGAGCTTCATTTGGAGACAGTGGTAACTGTTTCCCCTGTTTTTTTAATACATTTTCTGTGGGATAAAAGGTTACTTGCCCTATCTCGAAGGTCAGCGCTTGTTGGTGGCTATACTGATAGCTGCGCCGCAGCAACGCTTGGATTTTTGCCAAAACGAAGGCTAAATCAAAGGGTTTTGTTAAATAATCATCCGCCCCCATGTTCATCGCCATGATCTGATTCATCTGTTGATCCATCGACGAAAGGAAAATGATCGGCACTTCTGACGTCGTGCGAATTTCTTGGCACCAATGATACCCGTTGTAATAAGGCAGCGAAATATCTAAAAGAACGAGATCCGGTTTGATCTCATGAACCTCTTGCAAGATACTAGCAAAATTCTTCGCCGAAACACATTCGTACCCCCATTGCTGCAAATATTCTGCTAAAACAGAGACGATCGTTGCATCATCTTCAACAAGATATATTTTTTGCATGTCTTTCTCCTCTCTGTTGTTTAATCAACTGCTTCTTTACAGACAGTGTACCAGAAAAGAAAAAGAATCGTCTAGATGGGGGAAAACTTTCAAAGGGCTGTTTTTTCCCTCAATCCTCTGCCAATTGAGCAAGGATTTCTTGGTAACGCTGTGTAGCAAAGGGACTGATTTGTCCTTTTTTACAAAAATTCAGTTTCCCCAGTTTTGGTACGACCCGTTCTACGATGACATTGCCATTTTGAACTTTTGATTCAAACTGCTGCAAAGCCTCCAAAAACCGTGCGTCTTTTCTGGCAGCAGGATAAAAAGACAAGACATACAGATAATAAAAAAGATTGTACCCTCTAAAGGGATATTCTGTCTGCATAAATAATGTGCCCATCCCATAATGACAAGGACTGATTGGCTGCCGGATCTCCCAATGAGCAAGCAAAAATTCGATTGCTTGATGAAGCGTTTCCATCTTCTCACGATCATGAGTATATCGAAAGGCATCAAGGACCGTTAACGTCGTCATTGGAGTAGAAAAGTGGGTCTCCGGTCCGCGACCAAAACTATACTTATTACACTTCCAGCCGCCATCTGCTTCCTGAGTAGCAAGAAAATAGTGAAAGGTCTGTTGCAGCCGCTGGTCCCTTGTGTAACCAAGAGCACACAGCGTTCGCAAAGCCTGTGCTGTGTGACATGGATAGATCCCCCCTGACGGAGAAATATTAAATCTGCCGTCTTCTCTCCATCCTTGAAAGATCAATGCAGCTGTCTCTTTTAATAAGTTCTCCTCACGTGACATGCCAAGTTCAAGTAAATAAAGAGGACTTTCTAAGGTCGTAAAGGGTGCTCCTTTTAGTAATTTATGGTCTGGCGTCGACCATAAATCGGCGCCATGATCATATTGATGGGAAATGATTGCTTCGATGTCTTGCTGAACCCTCTGATCCATATTGATCTTCCTCCATCTCTTAAGTGTCCTGCGATCAACGCAACAACAATCCTTATTGACCCACAGTGCAACAGCTTCTAGAATGATAAAATCGACGTTTTTCAACACATGAGTTAGACTTTCATCTTCGAATTGTCCAAATGAATTTTAGAAATCAAATAGTTTTTTCCAAACGGACGTACTTTAAAAAAAGAGTGTTCTAGTTTTCCTGATAACCGGTTCGAAAAAAGTTTCTCTCTGAAATCGCAAGGTCATCCGAACCTATAATGAAAGATCACCTGAATAAGAACACGCTCATGCAACACGTTCATTCCCCACTCTTTTAGTGAAAGGAATCAGGCATAATGAAATAATTCAAAACGAATGCCTTCTGGGCTTTCAAAGAATAAGGCATAGTAATTAGGGGCGATGCGCTCTTTGTACTCCATTGGTCGATCGTGAAGGATCTTTACCCCTAAGGCTTTTATTTGGGGAAAGATCGCATCTACTATTTCACGGCTTTCCGCCTTAAACGCCATGTGCTGAATAGAGCCCGGTTTTCTTGAATCGATTTTCTCGTTCTTCCATTCTTTTCGTGGGGAACAAATGCCGAAATCAAATGAATCGCCTATATATTCTACTACTTCCATCTCGGCATGTTCTAAATACCCAGAATATTTCTTCTGAAGGTCGAAACCTAATAGTGCAAATAATTGGTCATAAAAGCCTTCTGCTTTTTTTACATCATTGACTGTGATCTGGATATGGTGAAACTGAATGCTCATAATCGCTCCTTTCTGGCTAACCAAATAAGTGTTTCAGGAAGAAAAGCCGCTTGCGAAAGTTTGATTCAATTGAATTAACTAGGAAGCGCACTTAATTTAGAAATCACCTTTTCCATTGCCGTTGCTACTTCTTTAGGCAACTTATTATAGCCATCATTTTCTGTCTCCTGAGCCAAAATAAAGTCCAGCCGTCCTTGCATCCGCTCTCTTAAATGAGCAACATAAGAAGCATCTTGAAAATCAACATCAAAGCCTGTTACTGGCAGGAAACTCATCTCTGTGATCCCGCCAAAATTTTTAAATTCAGCCTCATCTTCTACGATTTTTTCAATCGATGTCAGCGTGACCTCAGGTGTGACCTTCTTGTCTTTGAAAAAGCCTGTATTTAGAATATAACAAGCCGTTTGGTTTTCTTTGAATAAGTGCATGAAATGAGCAAAATCTTCTCCTAAAGGATAAACTCTAAATGGATTGGCATAAGGTTCGATGACCAGTTTATCTATATCCGTGGTCTCGACAACATGTTCAGCTGTCGTACGCTTCGTAGCTAAGGTCAAACCAAAAACAGCGGCTAAAATCGGATCGTCAATTTTTACTACAGGAGGCAGCGTGTCATCTTTCATGATCCAAAATACTGCATCGATCGGCGAATCTAAATGATCCACCCGATTGGGTGTGACATACCGTGATTTGACGGTTCGGCCATTCCCGTTACGAATATCTTGGGTCACGAGGACCTTTTTTCCTTCCTCGTCCAAAGTAACCCCAACATTTTGACAGGTGATAAAGTAGCGGACATTTGGGTTGGTTAGTGGATAGTCTTGCGTTTTATCAAAATAAGAAGGCTCCAGAGCAGTGGTTGCACCATTTGTTTGATTAATCACAAATGCATCGTCATGCAGAACCTTGATCTCATATTTGCCATCATGTTCCGCCAATGTGATAGTCGATTTTCCTGATCCTGAAAGACCAAAAGCAGCCATCGTAAATGTTCGATTCGGTAACTGATATTGCTTCATTCCCCCATGACACGCCACAAAGCCATTGCGATGCGCGGTAGCCCAAGCCAAAGTTAATGTCGCTTTTTTCAATTCACCAAAATAGTTTAAGCCTAAGACTGCCGCAACATTGTGTTCAGGATCAAAGAGAGACAGCCCATAAGGAAAATCAGGATGAGACCAATCTGGATCAGCGTACAAAAAAATGTCCGTCTCTGGATATTCTTTGGAACGTTGATACCTTTCCTCCCATGATTTCGTCATCAATTGAAAATTCAACAAATAAGAGTAAAAATTGGTTTCATAGTGCTCTGGTAACAACAGGTGTGCTTTGACCATAAATGCTTCGTCTAATCCTACAACAACTTCACTGCCATAAAATTTTTTACGTGTCCCTTGAAATAAAGCATCTCTTAAAATCCCTTCATACAATTTTCGATCAATGCCGGGATGTTCGATGATGCGTCGAGCTGCTGCTGTCCGTCCGACTACTTTTCCGTCATTGAACACGATGACTTTTGCATCCTCTGGTAAACCTAGCTCTTCGGTGTGGGTGACCGGCATATCCGTAAGAATAGCGCCAGAAGATTCTTTTGCTAAGTGATAGGCAGTGGCTAGATCATCAATCCAAGTGACATTGTTCCCATAAAAAGCTGACTCTATCAACACTTTAAAACTAGACAAATGCGTATTCTGCGGTGTAATCTCTTTGTGTGAAAATGCACGAATCGTTGCCATGTGCAATCCCTCCTAACAAAATTTTCTGTTTACTACGTTTATTATAATACTTTCTAATCACCACATGCCATATTTTTATACACATTAACTATAAATTGCCGACAAACCATTTTGTTAAAGGATTTGGCTGTCTGCATCTTTGAAGCTTCACTGCTTTTTGCATTGATTTTTTCCCTGCTCATCAATAGTGAGAAAGAACAAAAAAACTGGAACAGAAAGAGTGTCTTTCAGTTCCAGTTTTTGGTTTTATCTTTCATCCATTCTAAACGTCACAATCGACGTAATTAGAGAGACAAATGGGTTATAGTTGCTTATTTCTCAATTGATTCGCCTTCTCTAGTAACTTTGTTATCGTAAGACTTTATGACAATTACCATAAAAAGAACTCACGGTCAAAATTGCTGAAAAAACTTGTTATTTCTTAACGACGTTCTAACAACACGACACACTCCACATGGGTCGTTTGTGGGAACAAATCAACAGGTTGGACTTCTTTTGTCACATACCCTTCTTCTTCAAACAACGCGAGGTCACGAGCCAAGGTTGCTGGATTGCAGGAAATGTAAACGATGCGCTCTGGTTTAACTGCAGCGGTCGTTTCAATAAAGCTGGCATCTAAACCTTTGCGAGGTGGATCAACGAAGACGACCGTTGGTTGAATGCCTTCACGTAGCCATTGCGGCATGATTTTTTCGGCTTTACCGATAAAGTAATGCACGTTTTCGACACCATTTCTTTTGGCATTGGCTTTGGCATCGTTCACTGCTTCAGGAATGACTTCCATCCCTAACACTTCTTTCACGCGATCAGCCAAACTGATCCCGATCGTTCCGATTCCTGCATAGGCATCCACAACGATATCATTTTCAGACAGTTGTGCCATCTCGAAGGCGGTTTGATACAAGACTTCCGTTTGCGCTGTGTTGACTTGGTAGAAAGATTTCGCTGAGATTTGGAAGGTTTTGCCTAATAATTGATCATCGATCGATGACTTGCCATACAAGACACGCTCGAACTCGCCCATGATCACATTGGTTTTTTCTTCATTGATGTTTTGAATGACAGAAACAACTTCTGGAATCTCTTCGTGGATCACTTCCGCGATTTCTTCTCCTTTGAAGAATTTCGGTTTACGTGTCACTAATACGACCATCATTTCACCTGAGTGATGCCCACGACGCACGACAATATGGCGTAAGAACCCTTCATGGGCTTCTTCATTGTAGGCTTTGACATTGAAACGCTGCAAAATATCTCTGACTTTGATGATTGCTTGATCGATGTTTGGATCTTGAATATAAAAGTCTTCGATCGGTACCAGAGTATGGCTGTTTTTACGGTAAAATCCAGTCGTTAATTTTCCATGAATCTTTTGCACAGGGATTTGCGCCTTGTTACGGTAACCGAATGGTTTTTCCATCCCAATTGGCGCATTGACTGTGATTTCAGGCAATTTGGCGATTTTAGCCAAAACATTCTCTACTTGCTGCTGTTTGAAGGCTAATTGTTTGTCATAGCTCAAATGACTCAATGGAGCGATCCCGGTGCGCAACAATGCTTCATTCGGTAATTCTTGCCGATCAGGACTTGCTTGCAACAGTTTCATCACTTTGGCAAAACCAAATTTGTTGCCGACTTTCAATACTTTGACTAAGGCACGTTCATTTGGCAGGGTGTTTTCAATAAACAATAGGTAACCATCGACTTTGGCGATCCCATTTCCTTCATGGGAAAGATCCAAAATATCGACTTCAAGTTCCTGATTCTTTTTTACAGGATAATTTTTCATAGATTTCTCCTTTGTGCTTGCTTTCTTCATTTTAAAAAGGAATGGTCGAAATTGCAAGCGGTGCTTATTCTAACGGTTCAACTTGACTTCGAGCAAAAAAGAACCGAAGGAGGGAAATCGGCTGATTGCTTTTTCTGGGTCCTGCGGCGAAGAGCCGCTGCAACACAGGAGCAATCCCTTTTCCATCCTTCGGAAAATCGAACAGATCAGAAGTGTTTAAAACTTTCGATCACTGTTTTAGTTATCAGTTGTTTTTCTTTTTCTGTGCTTTTTCCCGTTCGCTCTTGTTCAAGATTTGTTTTCTCAAACGAATGCTTTCAGGCGTCACTTCACAGTATTCATCCTTGTTCAAGAATTCCAACGATTCTTCCAATGAAAGAATGCGAGGTTTCTTGATAACTGAGGTTTGGTCTTTGTTTGCTGAACGGACGTTGGTCATTTGCTTTGCTTTCGTGATATTGACCGTTAAGTCTTTGTCACGAGAGTTTTCACCAATGATCATTCCTTCGTACACTTCGGTACCTGGTTCAACGAAGACCGTTCCACGTTCTTCAATACTCATGATTGAGTAGGTCGTTGCTTTTCCTGTGTCGATCGATACAAGTGCGCCTTGATGACGACCGCCAATTTGTCCTTGGATCATTGGCAAATATTGATCGAAGGTATGGTGCATGATGCCGTAACCGCGAGTCATTGAGAGGAATTCAGTCGTGTAACCAACCAAGCCACGAGCTGGTGCCAAGAAAATGATTCGAACTTGTCCATTCCCTGTATTGATCATATCTTGCATTTCTGCTTTACGCATTCCCAATGATTCGATTACTGATCCCATGTATTCTTCTGGGGTATCGATTTGCACTCGTTCAAATGGTTCACATTTCACGCCATCGATTTCGCGTTCGATAACTTCTGGACGAGAAACTTGCAATTCAAAGCCTTCACGACGCATATTTTCGATCAAAATTGACAAATGAAGTTCGCCACGTCCAGAAACGATCCATGAGTCAGGTCCGATTGGATCCACACGCAATGAAACGTCTGTTTGCAATTGCGCCATTAAGCGTTCTTCAATTTTACGAGCGGTTACGAATTTTCCTTCGCGACCCGCAAATGGTGAATTGTTCACGATAAAGGTCATTTGCAATGTTGGTTCATCAATGTGTAAAACAGGTAATGAATCTTGATGATCGATTGGTGTAACAGTTTCACCAACGAAGATATCTTCCATCCCAGAAACAGCAATCAAATCACCGGCTTTGGCTTCTTGGATTTCTAAACGTTTCAATCCGAAGAAACCGAAAAGTTTCGTCACACGGAACTTTTTAACTTCTCCGTTTAATTTCATCAATGCAACTTGGTCGCCGACTTTGATTGATCCGCGGAAGACACGGCCAATACCGATACGTCCAACGTAGTCATTGTAATCAAGCAATGATACTTGGAATTGCAATGGTTCATCGCTGTTGTCGATTGGCGCTGGAATATGTTCGATGATCGTATCAAACAATGGTGCCATCGTTTTTTGTTGATCAGCAGGATCATCTGATTCACTTGAAGTTCCGTTGATCGCTGAAGCGTAGATCACTGGGAAGTCCAATTGGTCATCGTCGGCACCTAATTCGATAAATAGTTCTAAGACTTCATCGACAACATGCTCAGGACGAGCAGATGGTTTATCGATTTTGTTAACAACAACGATTGGCACTAAGTGTTGTTCTAACGCTTTTTTCAATACGAAACGTGTTTGAGGCATCGTTCCTTCATAAGCATCAACAACTAAAACAACACCATCGACCATTTTCATGATCCGCTCTACTTCACCACCGAAGTCCGCGTGTCCTGGGGTATCCATGATATTGATTTTTGTACCGTTGTATTCAACCGCTGTATTTTTCGCTAAGATCGTGATACCACGTTCTTTTTCGATCGCATTTGAATCCATCGCCCGTTCTTGTAATTGGGTATGGCTATCTAACGTTTGAGATTGTTTCAATAATTCATCAACTAATGTAGTTTTTCCGTGGTCAACGTGGGCAATAATAGCGACGTTGCGGATATCATTTCTAATATTCAATTTATAAACTCCTTTTTTGGTGACATTGCACTCGACAAGCCATTATACCAGAATTTCTTTCTGAAATATAGTGCAAAGTTTTCATTTTTACAGAAAAAACCAGATATTAAAAAAATATCTGGTTTTTTCTTATTGATTGACGATCGCCAATAATTCTTCAAAAGCTTTCGGTGTACCGCCGACAAACAATTCCCGTCCATTCAGGGATAATGGCTCACCTTTGATGTTTGCCATTTTTAATCCAAGGGTTTCTAACAAAACGCCCCCTGGCGCATAATCCCATGGCGCAAGATGAGAAAGATAGCCTGCTCTTTGTCCTTTAGCGAGGGCGATCAGCTCTACCCCAGCACAGCCAGTCATACGAATGCCTAATGCTTTGTCACTGACCTCGGTTTCGTGGTGGCGGTTATGGATCAACATGGGTGAATTCAAGCCAACGAGACCTTCGGATAAGGCAATATCTTTCGGCGGTTCGATCTTCTTGCCATTGTTATAGACACCAATCTCTGGACCACCCCATAAGAATTCATCTTTCATGACATTATAGACAAAGCCAAAGCGCCCTTTGCCCTCTTCGTAAATCGCGATCATGATACAAAAGTTTTCTTTTTCTAACACGAAATTCATCGTTCCATCGATCGGATCAATGATGAAGACCCGCCCACTCATGTCGGCAAGTGTGTCCAGTCCGTTTTCTTCACCTAAAATTTTGGCATCCGGATCATAGGATTGGATCTTACCAATCAGAAAATCTTGCGTGGCTTTATCCAATTCTGTCACTAAGTCTTTCCGTCCTAATTTTGTCTCGACCACTAAGTCTTCTTTATTTAAATTGTCTTTGATCGTTTCACCTGCAGCGATCATCCACTGGCGAACTTCATTAACGATTTCATGCATTCGTTGATCTATCCTTTCATTTTTAGTTTTCCCTCAGTCTTTTTCGCTGCCTGCACGGCATGGTATAACGAATAGCCTGATAGTTCTTCAAATTCTCTACCTAAACGGCGTTCCTCGCCAATGCTGGGAACGACTTTTTTAAAGGCTTGATACGCCTCAAGAAACGTACTACTAGGAAGGCCTTTTTCATAGGCTTGTTCTAACCGTTCCCACATCTTCATGACGACGACCATTTCATCTGTCGACCAATCTAAGTCCAGAGGATATTGATAATCCCGCATATTACCACTCCTATTCATCTTATTCAGTGTACCACAAAATTGAAAATAGGTCAGAGCCTCCACTGCAAAAAAAGGTACATCCTGGCAATGAATGTACCTCTTGTTTACAAACTATTGGGATTTTTAGAAGCTGAACTCCATGAATCTCAAATAAGAAGGAAATTCCTTTGTTCTTTCAACGAGATCGCTGATTAAAAGATGGCCGATTTCAAAAAGGTTCGTCTAGAAAAGCCCGCAAAAACAAAAAATTTTTTATGATAGCAATTGATTTCCACCACTGTTTACTAATGAAAAACTCTGGGTAATCCGTTCCCCATTGCCATGGAATGACAAATGATCCGTCTGCTTGTTGGTGTTCTAAAATTTTTTGAGCTTCTTTTTTACATAATTCTTCACTAAAGATCCCAAGCAGCTGCTCTCTTGTAAAGAAAAAATTTGAAGGTTTGCTGACATAAGATGTGAACCACTCTTCTGGCTCGTTTGAGACTGTATGGCGAATTTGCTGGAATAAGATCTCGCGAAAGCGATCATTTGCTAAAACAGGCTGATACTGGATTTCTTCACAGTCTTGTAATAATTCTAGATAGACGACTAATGTGTGCATTTCACTGGTTGGCTCATTAAGAAAACTTGCAACTGCTGTTTCGGCGATTGCTTGTGCTTTTTGGTAGAGGGTCGTTTCGCCTGTTCTTAAGATCGTACCAGCTAGACTGACCGTTGGGTTGTCTGCTGGCACGCCCACAGGACTCTCCCACCAAATCGCATGCGGATAGGATACCGTTGACGGCACTTGGTTGAACCATTTCCCTTCAGAAAATTCTTTTCCACTAGCTAAATACCTTAGAATCCCTTGGACTTGTGGATTTGTCGAATGAAGGCATTCAAGCTCTCTTAAAATTCGACATGCCTCCCACACTGCAATTGGTGTACTGTTGGGATTCCAATGATCAGGTTCCAAACCATGCCCATACCCCCCATCTTCATTTTGGTAGACTTGTAACGCCTGTAAGACAGCCTCGCGAGATCCATTTTCAAAATGGTACTGCCAACGAGCAAGGTCTACAGGGCGCGCGTTTTTGTAAATAAATTTTCGAGCTTTTTCGAATGCTTCCACATCTTCGCCTCCTTTGGCTTTCTCTCATTATCTCTTACTTTCCTTGTGATTACAACGCTTACATCATTACCATTGCTCTGAATGACCATTCTCAAAATAGCTCCTTGGCATTTTTTAAGAAGCATACTTTTGGTGTTTCTCTTTGCATGATGTTACAGTAAGAATAACAAGAAAAAGGAGGAATTCTCTTGCGTTTAGAAAACAAAAAAATCATTGCCTTAGTCGACAATGATTTCGAAGATTTAGAACTGTGGTATCCGGTCCATCGGTTACGGGAAGAAGGCGCACAAGTCGATTTAGTCGGTGAAGAAGCGCATAAAACGTATATTGGCAAATACGGCGTACCCGCAGAATCAGCCTTTGCTTTTTCTGATATTCATGCCGATGACTACGATGCCATCTTAGTTCCAGGTGGTTGGGCGCCTGATAAATTACGACGTTTCCCAGAGGTCATCTCTTTCGTGCAAACGATGGACAAAGACCAAAAAATCATTGGTCAAATCTGTCATGCAGGCTGGGTCTTGATTTCTGCGAATATCCTGCAAGGCAAGACGGTCACCAGTACACCAGGCATCAAAGATGATATGACAAATGCTGGAGCCACATGGGTCGATACACCTGTTGTTACGGATGGACATATCGTTTCCAGCCGCCGTCCCCCAGATCTACCAGACTATATGCGGGAATTTATCGCTGTATTAGAAAAGAAATAGTACCCGTTGATCAGATTCAAAAGAGTTGCGACCGAAGCAAATACGGCCGCAACTCTTTTTTTTAAGCCTAAGTTTTAATAAAGTGTTTATTTTACGGTAATTTTTTAAAGGACCTGCTTCTTAATAGGGTAAAAAAATTTAGGTAACTCCTAGATACCCAAGAAGTGATAAAGATTATCAAGACTACGTTAAACAATGGCGAAAACCATATTGTTGAACATATTCCATTGCTGCTTTTGTGATAAAATTTGTTTATAGTTAGTATGTAATAAAAAGACAAAGAAAGTAAAGGAGATGGATAATGAGTTGGAAATATATAGAAATACCAAATGGTGAAACCCCTTTGTTTTGTAATGCATACGTTACAAGTAAAACGGCTATGAATATTATTGTTACCCATACACCAATCGTGACTACTTTAGAAATACAAAAAGCATACAGACCATTTGAAAATTATCCTGTTAATGTCTTTGCTTTTGACTTTTCTGGAACAGGAAAAAGTGGAGGTAGTAAAAAAGAGTTCTCTCGAGAGTCCATAGTTAAAGACTTAGATTCTGTTATAACTTATATTGAAACCCATTTCTCGTCAAATATTCATTTGTACGGTAATACGGGTATTGGTGGAATTTTTGCTCAATACTATGTAACAACTAGTAGTAAAATAAAGAGCTTTGCTCAATTTTCCTGTGCTCTTTATCAAGATACAGCTAGAGGTATGAGAGGAACTCCCTATCTTATCGCAAAAGTACTTTCTTTTCTCTTACGGTACTTGCCAAATGTAAAGATTACGTTGCCACCACCAAAATATCAAGGCTATAGACATGAAGAGGACAACGCATATTATGAAAAATTAACAGAGAAATATCCTGATATTTGGAAAACTGATTCAAGACTATTGTTAGCATTGACAGAATGTTTTGTTGCAACCGATAGTGTCATAAAAACAAGTGTGACTGTACCTACACTTGTTTTTAAGGTATTACATGACAGATATTTCTCTACACAATACTTTGATGATTATTATCAATCCTTAACATGTCCCAAAAAGCTAGTAGAAATTAATGGGATCCATAATAGCTACTTTATAGACAGCGAGTTATTTTGCAAACATGTATATCATTGGTTTTTGAAACAATGAGCGCTTCTCTTTGTTAACTCCTATTTGTATTTATTTTAATCATACGGAGAGCCAGTATACTTCCTTTAATGCATATTTGATTCAATAGGCACGTTATGCTGTTTTAAGAAAGATAGCAAGTCTCAGCAGTCTCTTTGAAATAAAGTTTTATCATATACTACTTGTAAAAAACGCAACTTTTTAAACCTAAAAGGTCACGCCACTCTAAAATTGCCCATTCTTCATGTTCGAAAATGTTCTCAAGGACATAAGCTATCTTTGCGATAGAAAAATCTTCTTCAAACATTTTCTTTATCGCCTTTTCCAAATAACTGATTCAATGGTAGAGTTTTTTTTGACCTCACGTAATTTATCTACTCGGTAACAAATAATCTTTATTTTAACTTTCAATATGAAACATCTATCCAACTATTTATATATTATACTTTAACAATTAATTGAAAGAGAATGGAAGTCTTAAACAGATAATTGCTTCTATATTTAATTACGATACCATTAAACCTATTCAGCCACATTTATTTACCATAGACACTTCTACCTATCGATCATTCGCTTACGATCGCTAATTTCTTGTCGCTTTTAGGGATTTTTTTCACACCGATAAAGGTCAATGCAGCACCCAAAACGGCAAACCCAGTCCCAATCAAAAGCATTTCCCAGACACCGAAGCTTTGGATCAGCATCCCGCCCAAAAGATTGCCGATCACGCCACCGATCGTGGTAGCAATGATAATAATCGTTTGTCCAAAAACCCGATCTTCATCTGCCAAACTATGGTTGAACAAATAAGCCGAAGCTGGAATAAACAAAGCAAAACTAATCCCTTGCATCAAATGGCTCATTTCCATCAGGATGATGGAGCTGATCAACAGCATCAGCACCCCACGAATGGCAAAGGCAACACTGGACAGCAACAGCCAAAAACGACTAGACCGTATCCTCACTAACTGTTCAAAGAAAATCATGCCTGGCAATTCACATAACGCCGCAATCATCAGGGCGATGCCAACTTCCTTACTGCCACCGCCAATATCGGCAAAAATTTGTGCCAAAAAACTGTTGATCATCGTGTGGAAGCTGAAGAGAAAGCTAAACCCGACAAAGAGAAAGAGTAAAAAAGGATATTTTTTCAAAAAGGCACCTGAATGCCTTTGTTCTGTAAGCATCACGGGCATTTCTGGCTTCTTGATCGCTGGCAGCAAAAGCAAAATAATGAGAAACAAAACGGCCTGCCCGATAGCAATCATTGGCAAAAGGGCTGCCGAAAACTCCTCCAAGAGCTGCCCCAGTAAAAAGGAGGTCCCCGCAAATCCTAGTGATCCACCCGCACGCGAAAAGCCAAAATTGATTTTGTTGCCGCTATTCGTGTATTCAAATGCCAAGGCGTTGAGAAAGGACTGCATGGAAACGAGCAAAATCCCTCCTAAAACATAAGTCAGTATCGATAATGCAGGGAAAATCACACCTGCTAAGAGCACCGTGACCACGCCGATTGTCATCGTCTTCAATACAACGATCAGCGGTACTTTGCTTTTTTTGATAATGACTTGACTGATGAAGGGCTGCAAAATCGTAGACGCAATATTGACTAGGGCTAAAATACCGCCAATTTTTGCCGGATCGACCTTGAAATAAATCAAAAAGAGTGTCGCAAAGCCATAGATTGAGCAAAACATCATCCAATAAAGAAATTGCAAACTTGTGTAGTAAAACCGAATCCTCTTGTCACTTGCATGATTACGCATACATCCCCCACCTTATCCATATTCCTTAGCAACTAAATATAGCATAGAACCGATGGATTTACTATCCTTCTATCAACAGAAACCGCAGTTTTATTTGAAACACTAACCCACAACAAAAAAGCGCAGCATAGTATCCTGCGCTTTTCCTACTTATCCAACTATTTAGAGCTGTTGAAAAGCTTGTGTGAGATCTTCCAATAGATCATCGATGTTTTCCAATCCAATGGATAAGCGAATCGTCTCTGGACGAATTTTGGCTGCTGCAAGTTCTTCTACGCTAAGCTGTGAATGGGTCGTCGAAGCTGGATGGATGATCAAGGACTTTGCATCCCCGACATTTGCCAGCAAAGAGAAGAGCTTGGTTGCGCCACAAAAGGTTTTGCTTGCTTCTGCCCCACCCTTTAATCCGAAGGAAAAGACCGAACTGGTCCCTTTGGGGAAATACTCCTGCGCCCGCTTAAAATAAGGACTGTCCGGCAGGGTTGGGAAATGAACCCAAGAAACTTCCGAGTGCTTGGCTAAAAATTCAGCAACTTGTTGCGCATTTTCTACATGACGTTCCATCCGCAACGAAAGCGTTTCGATGCCTAAAAGCAATACCCATGAATTAAAGGGAGAAATCGCAGCACCTGTATCCCGTAAAAGAATCGTTCGGGCCCGAGTGATATAGGCAGCGTTACCAGCGGCTTCTACCCATGAGATTCCATGGTAACTATGATCGGGATCGACCAGCTTGGGAAATTTGCCGTTTGTCCAATCAAAGTTGCCACTATCAATAATAGCCCCTCCTAAAGCAGCCCCGTGACCACCGAGGTATTTTGTCGTGGAATAAACGATGATGTCCGCCCCATGCTCAAACCCTCGAAACAGATAGGGAGTCGCAAAGGTGTTGTCAATGATCAGGGGAATCCCGGCTTCATGAGCGATCGTTGCAATCTTTTTAAAGTCGGCAATATCAATATCTGGATTACCTAAAGACTCTAGAAAAACTGCTTTGGTATTTTCTTGGATGGCTGCTTTTAGTGCTGCCAGATCTTCACTATCGACAAAGCTTGTGGTGATGCCAAAATCTGGCAATGTATGGGCAAACAAATTATAGGTACCGCCATAAATTGAAGCAGCAGAAACGATATGATCTCCTGCTTGCGCGAGATTTAAAATTGCATAGGTGATCGCTGCTGAGCCAGAAGCCGTAGCTAACGCACCGACACCACCTTCTAATAGGGCTAATCGTTCTTCTAGAACCGCGGTCGTCGGATTGGTAATACGGGTGTAGATATTGCCGCTCTCACCAAGACTAAATCTCGCTGCCGCTTGGTCAGCATCATCAAACACATAGGATGTGGTTTGATAAATGGGTACGGCGCGACTTCCTGTGGTAGGATCTGGTATTTGTCCTCCGTGTAATTGAATCGTCTCAAATCTTTCTGTCATACTATTCCTCCTTAATAATGCAAATAAAAAAGCCCTCTGATATCGAAATATCAAAGGACGTGTTTACGTGTTACCACCTTTATTCAAGCAGACTTTTCAGCATGCTTCTCAGCAAGTACGCGACAAATAAACGTCGTTATACTTTGACGCGATAGAGGGCGCACCCGGATCTCCTTATCTTTCGTACAAGTTCAGAAGATCACCTTAGAGGCCATTTTCGATTGATCCTACAAGTTCTTCTTGCACCTTACGAAGACTCTCTAGGCTTGCCAAATCAATTTACTTTCCTCATCAACGGTTGAAATATTAAGAGCATCGTATCATTTCCAGAAGATTCTGTCAATAGCATAAGATCGCTTTATTTCTGGTGATAAAAAAACTCGTTCACCAAATGATGAACGAGTTGCACAAAGCTTAAATGTGGATTGGTAATCCTAGAGCTAACTCAGCAGCATCCATTGTGATCTCACCTAGAGATGGATGTGGATGGATCGTTAACGCGATATCTTCTGCGTTCATGCCAGATTCAATAGCAAGAGCAAGTTCTGAAACCATATCGCTTGCTCCTAGACCAGCAATTTGCGCACCGATGATCACATTGTCTTCAACCGTTGTTACTAAGCGGATAAATCCTTCAGTTTTTCCTAGAGATAACGCACGACCGTTACCTGAGAATGGGAATTTGAATGCTTTTGCTTCAATTCCAGCATCTTTGGCATCTTTGATCGTCATACCGACAGAAGCCAATTCTGGGTCAGTAAAGGCAACTGCTGGCATTGCTTTGTAATCAACTGCAACTTTTTTACCAGAGATTGCTTCAGCAGCGATTTTTGCTTCGTAGCTAGCTTTATGTGCTAATGCAGCACCAGGTACGATATCACCAATTGCGTAGATGTTTGATACGTTGGTACGGCCTTGTTTGTCAACCGTGATCAATCCGCGTTCGCCTACTTCAACACCTGCTTGTTCTAAGCCCATGTCATCAGTATTTGGACGACGACCAACAGTAACCATTACGTAATCAGCAGTAACTGATTCTTCTTTACCATCTACGGCATATTTCACAGTTACGCTATCGCCATTGTCAATTGCTTCTTTCGCCATTGCGTTGGTAACGACTGTTACACCTTTTTTCGCAAAGTCTTCTTCAACCAATTTGACCATGTCTTTTTCATAGGTTGGCAAGATTTGAGGAGAGCCTTCAAGGATCGTTACTTCTGCACCTAAGTTTGCATAAGCTGCACCTAGTTCAGAACCGATGACACCACCACCGATAACAACGAATTTTTTAGGAACTTCTTTTAATGCTAATCCGCCAGTTGAATCAAGAACACGTCCGCCGAATTTGAAACCAGGGATTTCAATTGGACGAGAACCTGTTGCGATGATTGCATTGTTGAAAGAGTATGTTTGTGCTGAATCTGGGTGGATGACACGCAATGTGTGATCATCAACGAAGAAAGCTTCTCCTTCAATCGTTTCTACTTTGTGTTTTTTCAATAGGAAACCAACACCTGAAGTTAATGTTTTAACGACTTTGTTGTCTTTCCATTCTTGAGTTTTGGTAAAATCAAGGGAAACATTTTCACTTGTTACACCAAACATTGTTGAATCCAAAGATTCTTGATAATGATGACCTGCAGCGATCAAGGCTTTTGAAGGGATACAACCAACGTTCAAACAAACGCCGCCGATGTATTCTCTTTCAATGATTGCTACTTTTTGTCCCATTTCAGCAGCGCGGATGGCAGCTACATAGCCGCCAGGTCCCGCACCGATTACAACTGTATCTAATTCAACAGCAAAATCTCCAACTACCATTTGTTAATCATCCTTCCATCATTAATAGCTCTGGATCAGCTAATAGACGTTTGATATTATTCATTGCTTGTTGCGCTGTTGCGCCATCAACGATACGGTGGTCGAAGCTTAATGAAAGTTTCATCACACGTCCGACAACGATTTCGCCTTCAGCGTTTACGATTGGTTGTTGCGCGATTGTACCTACACCCAAAATAGCTACTTCAGGATAGTTGATTACTGGTGTGAACCAGCCGCCACCAACTGAACCGATGTTACTGATTGTGATGGTACCATTACGCATATCATCTGCAGCCAATTTGCCGTCATGAGCAAGTTTTGCTTTTTCGTTGATTTCATCAGCGATAGCAAACATGCCTTTACGATCTGCATCTTTTACGTTTGGTACATACAACCCATGGTCAGTATCTGTTGCGATACCGATGTTGTAATAGTTTTTGTATACGATCTCTTGTTTTGCATCATCGATTGACGCATTCAAGATAGGGAATTTTTTCACTGTTGCAGTCAATGCTTTTACAACATATGGTAAGAAAGTAAGTTTTGTGCCGTTTGCAGCAGCAACTTCTTTGAATTTCTTACGGTTATCCCATAGGTTTGTTACTTCAACTTCATCATGCAAGGTTACATGAGGTGCTGTTTGTTTGCTGTTTACCATCGCTTTAGCGATTGCTTTACGGGTAGGTGTTAAGGCAACACGTTCTTCTAAATCACCTAAGTTTGATTTGAAGGCTTTTGCTGGAGCTGCTGGTTTGCTTTCAGTTGCTGCAGCTTTTGTTTCTTCTTTCGCAGGAGCTTGAGTTTCAGCTTTTGCAGCTTGTCCGCCACCTGATAGGAAGTTTTCGATATCTTCTTTTGTTACACGGCCGCCTTTACCTGTTGCTGATACTTGAGAAATATCAACATCTTTTTCGCGAGCAAATTGACGGACAGAAGGCATAGCCAAGACACGTTTGTTAGGATCTGCTGCTTCAACAACACTTGCTGAACCAGAAGTTTCCACTTTTTCTTTTGGTGCTTCTGCAGGTGCGCTTGATGAAGCAGGCGCACTGTTGTGACCAGGTGCGTCGATTTCAACCAAAACATCCCCAACATTTGCAACTGTTCCTTCAGCAACAACGATGTTTTTCACTGTTCCTGTTACTGGAGATGGGATTTCTTCCACTGATTTGTCGTTTTGAACTTCAAGCAACGTATCATCTTCATTGATGGTATCTCCTGCTTTAACGAACCATTTTACGATTTCGCCTTCTGCAATCCCTTCACCGATATCTGGTAATTTGAATTGGAAAACGCCTGCGCCTTCAGAAGAACCAGCTGATGCTTCAGCCGTTTCCGTTGTAGGTTCTGCCGCTGGTTTTGCTGGTGTTTGAGACTCTGCTGCTACACCTGCATCGCCTTCGTTGTCTTCATGTCCTGGTGCATCGATCTCAACAAGGACATCCCCAACGTTTGCGACTGTACCTTCAGGGACAACGATGTTTTTCACTGTTCCTGTTACTGGAGATGGAATTTCTTCCACTGATTTATCATTTTGAACTTCTAGTAAGGTATCATCTTCATTGATGGTATCCCCTGCTTTGACGAACCATTTTACGATTTCGCCTTCTGCAATTCCTTCACCGATATCCGGTAATTTAAATTGAAATGCCATTTTCTATTCTTCCCTTCTTCAACTATTAAAAGTTCACGATTTCTTTCACTTTGTCTTCGATGTCTTTTGCATTTGGCAACCAAATGTTTTCAGCTTGACCGAATGGGAAGATCGTATCTGGTGCAGACACGCGTCCGATTGGAGCTTCTAGTGATAGAACCGCACGTTCAGAAATTTCAGAAACGACTTGAGCGCCAACACCTGCTTGTTTTTGTGCTTCTTGAACGACAACTACACGACCAGTTTTTTCAACTGATTTGATGATTGTTTCAACATCAAGAGGAGCAACTGTACGCAAGTCGATGATTTCAGCGTTGATGTTTTCTTTTGCTAAGTTGTCAGCAGCTTTGATTGCTTCACGAACCATCGCACCATAAGTGATGATTGAAACATCAGAACCTTCACGAGTGACTGCTGCTTTGTCTAAAGGAACTTCGTATGCTTCTTCTGGCACTTCTTCACGGAATGAACGGTAAAGTTTCATGTGCTCTAAGAAAACAACTGGGTCATTGCTGCGGATAGAAGCAATCAATAATCCTTTTGCGTCATATGGGTTTGATGGAATAACGACACGGATACCAGGTGATTGAGCGATCAATCCTTCCAAGTTATCTGAGTGCAATTCTGGTGTGTGCACACCGCCACCAAATGGTGAGCGAATAGTGATTGGTAAATTACGTGTACCACCCATACGGTAACGAGTACGCGCCATTTGACCAACGATTTCGTCAAAGGTTTCAAATACGAAACCAAAGAATTGGATTTCTGGAACTGGACGGAAACCTTCTAATGCTAAACCGAAAGCCAAGCCGCCGATACCAGATTCAGCAAGAGGGGTATCGAAGACACGATCTTCGCCGAATTTTTCTTGTAAACCTTCTGTTGCACGGAAAACCCCGCCGTTTTTACCGACATCTTCACCAAAGACTAAAATCTCTTTGTCATTTTCCATTTCAACAGCTAAGGCATCTGTAATTGCTTGAATCATTGTTTTTTGTGCCATGACTATTTCGACTCCTTCGCTTCGTAAGTTGCAATTTGTTCTTTAATGTTTTGTGGTTGAACTTCAAACATGTTTTTCAAGAAATCTGAAACTTTTTGTTTTGGCACGCGGTCCGCTTCAGCGATCGCTGCTTTGATTTCTTCTTTTGTTTGTTCAATGACTTGTTCTTCTTTTTCTTCAGACCAAAGTCCTTTTTCAGTTAAGTAAGTACGGAAACGTACCAATGGATCTTTTTGTTGCCATTCGCTGTCCATGTCTTTTGAACGGTAACGGGTTGGATCATCACCAGACAATGTATGTGGACCGTAACGGTAAGTCAAGGTTTCAATCAATACAGGACCGTTGCCGTTTGCTGCCCATTCACGAGCTGCTTTAGAAACATAGTACACTGCCAATGGATCCATACCGTCAACTTGGATACCAGGGATCCCAGCTGCTGCAGCTTTTTGTGCCAAGGTTGGTGCCGCACTTTGTACTTCACGAGGTGTAGAGATCGCAAAACCATTGTTTTGGATGTAGAATACAGCGTTTGCATGGTAAGCCCCTGCAAAGTTGATTGCTTCATAGAAGTCCCCTTGTGAAGAACCGCCATCACCTGTATAAGTAAATACTACATTTTTCTTGTTACGTTTTTTCAATCCTAAAGCAACACCGGCTGCTTGGACGTATTGTGCACCAATGATGATTTGTGGTGGCAATGCCTTTAAATCTTCTGGGTAAAGGTTCCCAGCAACGTGACCACGTGACCATAAGAAAGCTTCTTTCAATGGCAGGCCGTGTTGGATCAATTGTGGTACATCACGGTAACCAGGTAATAAAACGTCTTCTTTTTCAAAAGCAAATTGACTTGCTAATTGGCTTGCTTCTTGTCCAGCAGTTGGCGCGAAGAAACCTAGACGACCTTGACGGTTTAACGCAGTTGAGCGTTGGTCTAATACACGAGACCATACCATACGAGTCATCAATTCAACTAATTCGTCGTCACTTAAATCTGGTACTAACTCTTGATTTACAATTTTCCCGTCTTTGTCCAAAGCTTGGTAAGTTGGAAAATCCGCATTGACTTGCTCCAAAATCGCTTGGAAATCAAGTGCTTTTTGTTTTTTTGCCATCTTGACACACTTTCCTCTCTGATATAAAAATTCACTTTCGTATGTAACAGGGTTTAAATCTGTACTATCGAAATTTCATTTACTCTTATAAATTATCATTTAACTTCGAAAATGACAAGTGAAAAGGGTATTTTTTTTAATAAAAGAATTCCCACTGTAGCAACTCTTAAGAAAACATTAGTGAAATTAATCACATTAAAGCAATCGCTTTCTTCGATTTTTTCTTTTCAGATTCTTTTTTTTATTTAAGAATAGTACAGCAATCATCATTATACAAAACAGATTAAGCACAATCCTTTTATTATCACTTGTGAAAGATTCGACTTGGATCTAAGAGAAATTTCTTAATATGAGAAAAAAATAATACAGAGAACGGATAAAAAGAAACAGATCGGCGATTCTCCCCTTGTTAGGAAGAACGCCGACCTGTTTTTTTAAATCCATTCTCTCGTGACATGAATGTAAATGCGTTTCGCAAACTCAACTGTTACTAAATAAGCTAGATTGATACCGACATACCATGGCCAGTAACTTGATGGCAGTGCTGCAAAATCAAAGACGGTATGCAATGGCGTCAAGATGACCAAGAAGCCAACTGCAATCGCTAGAACACTTGAAATCAAAACTGCAGGTGATGCGATACTTTTGATAAATGGTAATTTTCTCGTTCTGATCATGTGAACGACTAAGGTTTGTGTCGTTAAGCCAATCATAAACCATCCTGCTTGGAACAAGGCTTGCTCTTGGATGGTATTTGCACTAAAGACATGCCACATCATAAAGAAGGTCAAAATATCGAAGATGCTGCTAACAGGTCCAATGCCGACGGTAAACTTCAATAGTCCACCCACTTGCCATTTAACTGGTTTTTCTAACTCTTCTTTATCTACGTTGTCCCATGGAATCGTCAATTGGGCCATATCGTACACCAAGTTTTGAACCAACAGTTGAATGGACAACATTGGTAAGAAAGGTAAAAAGGCACTAGCAACTAAAATCGAGAACACATTTCCGAAGTTCGAACTCAAAGTCATTTTGATGTACTTCATCATGTTGGTAAATACTTTGCGGCCTTCGATGACTCCTTTATCAAGGACATTCAAACTTTTTTCTAATAAAATGATCGAGCTGGCATCTTTGGTGATATCTGCTGCGGTATCAACCGAGATACCAACATCTGCCGTGCGTAAAGCAGGCGCATCGTTGATGCCATCTCCCATAAAGCCGACCGTATGGCCTGCCGCTTGAATGGTTTCAATGATTCGGGATTTTTGCATTGGATTTAATTTTGCAAACAGATTGGTTTTTGCAGCTTTCTCTGCTAACTCTTCATCTGACAGATGATCTATATCGGTTCCTAACAAGTATTCATCTGCATCGATCCCAACATCTCGACAAACTTTTTGCGCAACGATCGCATTATCTCCCGTCAGCACTTTGACATTGATGCCATGACCGTGTAAAGAAGCAATCGCTGTTTTTGCTGTTTCTTTTGCTGGATCTAAGAAGCCCATAAAGCCAATCATGATCATGTCTTGTTCATCTTCTACAGAATAAACGGCATCTGCGTGGGCATCCCGTTTTACAGCAACAGTCAACACGCGCATTCCTTGTTTGTTCAAGCGCAAATTCACTTGACGCAATTGTTCTCTCAATTGAGGAGTCAATTCCATCACTTTGCCATCAACTTCTACATACTTGCAGACTTGTTCCATTTCCTCGGCTGCCCCTTTAGTGACCATCAGTTGATGACCATCTGCATTGACCACAACCGTCAAGCGGCGACGTGAGAAGTCAAACGGAATCTCATCGATTTTTGTCACATCGTTAAATGGCGCTGACAATCCTTCTTCTTCATAGTAGTTTAAGACAGCAATATCCATCAGGTTTTTCCACCCTGTTTGATAGTAAGAATTTAAATACGTCATATCAAGGACTTGTTTATCTTCTACGCCAAATGGATTTAAATGCTGTACCAGTACAACACGATCTTCGGTGATCGTACCCGTTTTATCGGTACATAAAACATCCATTGCGCCTAAGTTTTGTATAGAAGGCAATTCTTTGACGATCACTTTTTCTTTTGATAAAGAGATTGCCCCTTTGGCTAAGTTGCTGGTGACGATCATTGGTAGCATTTCTGGCGTCAAGCCAACTGCTACTGCTATCGCGAAGAACAACGCTTCGCCCCAATCGCCCTTGGTCAATCCGTTGATCAGTAATACGATCGGGAAAAGCACCATGACCATTCGCAACAATAGTTTGCTGACTTTCGTTAAGCCATCTTCAAAAGTTGTTTTGCCGCGTTTCGTCGTCGCATTTTTAGCAATATCACCAAAGAATGTACTTTGACCAGTTTTCAAAATAATCGCTTTTCCTTGGCCACTTAAGACATCGGTACCCATGAAAACGAGGTCTTGCATGTCTAAAGCTGAAATTTGGGCATCACTTTCTTTGATCCCAGCATCCACAAATTTTTCAACTGGCATTGACTCGCCAGTTAATGATGATTGATTGATAAATAAATCTTTGGTCCAAATCAAGATGGCATCAGCAGGGATCATATCGCCGGTTGCTAAGGTGACGATGTCTCCTGGAACGACTTCATCCATTGGAATTTCTCTCGTGATACCATCTCGAGTGACGGAACAAGTATTTTCAATAAGTTCTTTTAACGCTAAGCTTGCTTTTTGGGAACGGTATTCTTGGACGAAAGTAATCATGACACTTGCCAAAATCATGATTCCCATCACGATCACTGCTTCAATATCGCCTGTTACAAAAGAAATAACCATTAATAATGCCAAAACTAACACAAAAGGATCTTTGAAAGCACCTAGGATCATCAACCAAGCAGGTGTTGGTTTTTGCGCATCCACTTTGTTTGGACCATACTCTGCCAAACGTTCTGCAGCATCTTCTTCCGATAACCCTTGGAAAGATGTCCGCATTTCCATCAGCAATTCTCTTTCGGTCAATTTTGCCAGTAATTTTAATTCTTGATCTTTCGATAGTTTTTTTAACATCTTTTTTTCCTCCTAGCACTTAGGAGTTGCTTACGCCACCCCTAGCGATTCGATAACTACTCCGCTGTTTCATCTGGGGACTGGGGTATTCCATGTGAATCTTCCTTTCTTTTTATTAGGTAAGTCACTGTGGAACGCGCGTAAAAGACACAAAAAAACACACGCTCCCAATAAGCATGCGTAAAAAACTCATGATCATTGTAGAGCTTTAGCACTATAGGGCGTAGATAGCAAATCTGCTATCAGCTACTTTGGGTTTAACCTTCACGATTAGACCTGTCCTACCAACTAAGTATCTCTCGATACTTTTGCGGCAGCAGCTTGTGTCCATATAGGAGCCTCACCTAACAATTATTTGTATAAAATGTCAGTTCGCCGGAAGTCTTCCTTCCAACTACCCACATAATAACTGCTATCCTAGCCAATGTCAACCGCAACAATGGAAAAAAGCACCCTTTTTTCTTAGATTTTCGTTCGTTTTTAAATGAAAGGTCTTACAATAAAATAACAACGTTAAAGAACCGTTGTGATTTTATACGTGATAAAACTTTTTTCATGAATAGATAGAAAGTTTCTCCTAACAAAAGCCATAGCACAACAAGCCGTTCGTCTATCCCCTTAAACGAGAAATTGAAAAAGATGATACAGTACATTCCTTAAACTTGCACAAAAAAATAGACAGCCATTTATCAAATAGCTGTCTAATCATCTATTGTTTTTCATACTGAGAGATTGTTCTTTCTAACTCTCACGAAAAATGTTCAACTAAAATCTGCAGGATTCGCTGGCTTGCTTTCCCATCGCCATAGGGATTTTCTGCATGTGCCATGGCATTGTAAGCTTCTGGATCCTCTAGTAGTCGCTTCGTTTCTTGATAAACTGCAGCTTCAGACGTACCGATCAGTTTTAACGTACCTGCAGCAATTCCTTCCGGACGCTCTGTTGTATCTCTCAGGACCAAAACAGGAACGCCTAACGACGGTGCTTCTTCTTGGACACCGCCAGAATCCGTTAAAATCAAGGTACTTTGATTGGCAACATTGTGAAAATCAATGACGTCTAAAGGCTCAATCAACGTAACATTTGCTAGTTCTCCAAGAATCTCCTGAGCAATCCCTCGCACTTGAGGATTCTTGTGCATAGGAAAAACCACTTTGATGGTTGGTTTCTCCTTAGCGATTTTCGCTAAAGCGCGGAAGACTTGCTGCATCGGAACACCTAAGTTTTCGCGACGGTGCATTGTCAGAAGAATTATGGTTTGATCTGCTGCAGAAAGTTCTGGATGCTGATAGTCCTCCGAGATCGTATAACGCATCGCATCAATGGCGGTATTCCCCGTTACAAAAATTGCATCTTTATTACGATTTTCCGCTAATAAATTTTCTTTACTTTGGGCAGTTGGCGCAAAATAAAAATCGGCTAAAACATCGATCAGCTGACGATTGGCTTCCTCCGGATAAGGAGATTTTTTGTTCCATGTACGCAAACCGGCTTCCACATGCCCCACAGGAATCTGCTGATAGAAGGCAGCCGTCGCGGCGGCGTATGCTGTGGTTGTATCCCCGTGAACGAGTACGATATCAGGGGTTTCTTTTTGCAATATTGGTTCCAGATCCAGCAAAACTTTGGTGGTGATTCCTGTCAAAGTTTGCCCTAAAGTCATAATATCCAGATCATAATCTGGTATGATTTCAAAAACCTTTAAAACTTGATCCAACATTTCTCGATGCTGCGCCGTCACCACAACGATCGATTCAAAACGCGGGTCGTTTTCCAATTCCTTTACTAGTGGCGCCATTTTGATGGCTTCCGGTCTGGTACCGAACACAGACATCACTTTGATTGTCATTTGGTCACCCGCTCCTCTACTTCTCATTGCTTCTATTATAACGAAGAAAACAGAAAAACAAAATGGTTGTTCCAACAAAAAAAGAAACGACCGCTAAAAGGCCGTTTCTTCCGTATCCAGCTTAAATAGTATCTCCATTGAAAATCGAATTTTTCACGATTACGTAATCCACTTTACGAATCGATTCTAAATCTTTTCCACCTGCATAAGAGATCGATGACTGCAAGTCTTGCTGCATTTCAACCAACGTATCTTTTAAAGAACCTTTGTATTGAATCCAAATTTTCTTTCCTTCTACGTTTTTCTTTTCACCTTTTTGAAATTCCGATGCAGAACCAAAGTATTCTTTCATCACAACGCCATTTTCTACCTTGGTTTCCCCTGGTGATTCTTCATGCCCAGCAAACAATGAACCGATCATGACCATGGTTGCACCAAAGCGGACAGATTTAGCGATATCGCCGTGTGTTCGAATGCCGCCATCTGCAATGATTGGTTTGCGAGCAGCTTTGGCACACCAGCGTAGTGCTGCCAATTGCCATCCGCCAGTTCCGAAACCAGTTTTGATTTTTGTGATACAAACTTTCCCAGGTCCAATGCCGACTTTCGTTGCATCTGCGCCAGCGTTTTCCAATTCACGAACTGCTTCTGGCGTTCCAACATTTCCAGCGATCACAAACGTTGCTGGTAAATGCTTCTTGATGTGTTGAATCATATTGATCACGGCGTTTGAGTGGCCATGAGCAATATCGATCGTAATAAAATCAGGAACAAGCTCTTTGTCAGCTAGTTCTTCCACAAAGGCATATTCATTTTCTTTGACACCCACACTGATAGAAGCAATCAAGCCGCGGCTTTTCATTTTTTTGATAAATGGAATCCGTGCTTCTTCATCAAAGCGGTGCATAATATAAAAATAGCCATTTTCAGCTAAAAATTCTGCGATTGAATCATCAATAATTGTTTGCATATTTGCAGGAACAACAGGCATTTTAAACGAGTGCCCGCCTAATGTCACCGTGGTATCACATTCTGAACGGCTGTTCACGATACACTTGTTAGGAATCAGTTGTATATCTTCGTAATCAAAAACTTTCATGTCAAACATAAAAATATCCTCCAAATCTTACTAAGAGTGAAGCAAGCATCAAATGGCATCCGCCTATTTTTAACGCCCACAACAATTTAAACCACCTAGAAGTGAAATACAAGCTTTTTAGAAATACTTTTTGAAAAAAAAGGATGAATGTTCGTCTTTTACGAACATTCATCCTTATAAGTACTGAAAAAAACGGGATTTACTAATAAATTACGGCAAGATGTTCCCTGCTGCTTTATACACCTCATACCATTCATGGCGAGTCAATACGATCGAAGATGCTTGTGCGATTTCTTCGATCCGATGCGGGGTCATCGTTCCAGCAATCACTTGCATGTTTGCAGGGTGACGTAAGATCCAAGCAGAAGCAATACCTGTTGGTGTCGTTTGATACTTGTCCGCTAGTTCAGTCAATTTTTCGTTCAACTCGGGGAATTTCTCGTTACCGATAAAGACCCCTTCGAAGAAACCATACTGATACGGAGACCAAGCTTGGATCGTCATCTCATGCAAGCGAGAATATTCAAGAATTTCTCCATCATGATCGACACTACCAGCATCCGTCATGTTGACATGAATTCCTTGGTCGATCATTCCCGTATGCATGATCCCGAATTGCAGCTGATTCGCTACTAAAGGTTGAGAAACATATTTTTTCAACAATTCGATTTGACCAGGTTTTTGATTGCTGACACCGAAGTATTTCACTTTACCGTCTTTTTCTAATTGGTCAAAGGCAGCTGCCACTTCTTCTGGTTCAAACAAAGTGTCAGGACGGTGCAATAATAACGCATCCAAATGATCGGTTTTCAAACGCTGTAAGCTACCTTCCACGGAAGAAATGATATGCTCTTTCGAAAAATCAAACATTTCACCTGGAACGATGCCACATTTTGATTGAATAAACAACTCTTCTCTTTTGGCATCCGTTTTTGCTAATGCTTCCGCAAAAATCGTTTCACATTCACCGCGACCATAAATATCGGCATGGTCAAAAAAGGTAATGTCATTTTCAATCGCAGTCGTCAAGACCTTCACAGGATCTTTGGCATTGTTGATTCGCATCAAGCCTAAAATCACACTAGATACTTCTAAATCAGTGGGACCGAATTTAATTTTTTTCACGTAAAGTTCCTCCTTATTTAAACTACACTCCTATTTTAGCACAACAAGATGAAAACGCTATACCAACGTCAAAAAAAACCTCCCATAAAACGAAAACCACCAGCACAACCGATCGGTTCTACTGGCAGTCCTCTTTTACTTTCAATTTTCCTTACGCATAGAAACGTTCTTTACTTCATCGCCTTTGATGAGTTGCTATATTGCAAGGCTTTATCGCCGATATCGTTTCGATAATACAAGCCAGATAAAGACAACTTGCTGATTGCTTCATAGACGTTCTTTTGCGCAGTAGCTAAATCCTCAGCTGACGCTTCTACAAGAAAAACGCGCCCACCAGCTGCCGTCAAACCATCTTGGTCGGTAGCTTCCTCAACTCCTGCATAAAAGAATTGAATCCCTTCTCCTTGAGGGCTTGGGACAGGCATTCCTTGCTGATACTTGCCCGGATATCCTTGCGATGCAATCACGACACCGATCGAAGCCGATTGATTCCATCGGATCGCGGGCACTCGACCCTGCAATAGATCATCAATGATCTGGGCTAAACTGCTATCTAAACGACTTAACACGACTTGTGTTTCTGGATCGCCGAAACGCGCATTGAATTCGATGACTTTCGGTCCATCATTGGTAGCAATCAGACCTGCATAGAGAATCCCCGTAAACGGTGTCTTATTACGAATCATCCCTTTTGCTGCAGGAAGTAAAACTTCTGCTACTGCTTGATCGACCATTTCTTGCGGAATCTGCGGTACCGGTGTGTATGCCCCCATACCTCCTGTATTCGGCCCTAAATCGCCATCAAAGGCACGTTTATGGTCTTGAGCAATGACCATTGGATAGACGGCTTCGTCCTTAACAAACGCCAAGAGCGAAAACTCTTCGCCAGCCAAAAACTCTTCGATCACCACTTTTGCACCACTTTCACCGAAAGCATTTTGCTCTAGCATCGCTTCGACAGCCGCATTCGCCTCATCAACGGTTTCAGCGACGACTACGCCTTTGCCCGCAGCTAAGCCATCCGCTTTGATAACGATTGGTGCACCTTTAAGCTGGATATATGCTTTTGCTTGCGCACTATCTGTAAAACTTTGGTAATCTGCTGTCGGAATCTGATTGTCCCGCATCAATTCTTTGGCAAACTCTTTTGATCCTTCGATCATCGCTGCTTGTCGATTGGGGCCAAAAATTGCCAAGCCCGCCGCCTGAAAATCATCTACGATGCCATTTAGTAACGGAACTTCCGGACCAACGAAGGTCCAATCAACCTCCTGCTCTTGAGCAAAATCAATCAGGCTTTCATGATCGGACTCTTCAATTGCGACTGTCTTGATCCCGTCTTTTCGCATACCGGGATTGCCCTTCGCACAAAAGACTGTTTCCACTTGAGGATCCTGCAGAAACTTTTTTGCGACGGCATGTTCTCTACCGCCACTACCAATAACAAGTATTTTCATCGTCTTCTCCTATTTCTTAGTGTTTAAAATGACGAACACCAGTAAAGACCATCGCCACACCGTATTTATCTGCCATGTCGATCGACTCTTGATCTTTGATACTGCCACCAGGTTGAATAATCGCTTTGATTCCTTGTTTCGCTGCATATTCAACACTGTCATCCATTGGGAAAAAGGCGTCGCTTGCCAGCACTGAACCAGCCAATTTATTGTTTTCACGGGCTTGTTCCACAGCGATTTTCACTGAACCCACGCGGTTCATTTGACCAGCGCCGATCCCAACGGTTTGCTGTTGATTGGCTAAAACGATAGCATTAGACTTCACGTGTTTCACCGCTTTCCAAGCAAATGCCAAAGCTGCGATTTCTTCTGGTGTCGGCTTTCTTTTGGTCACCACGGTCCAATCTTCTGGTGTTTCTATTTGATCATCTGGTTCTTGCACCAATAAGCCCCCAAGGACAGAGACAACTTCTGGCTGTTTGGCTGCTTTTTCGAAATCAACAACCAGCAGGCGCAGATTTTTTTTCTTCGTTAAGATTTCTAGTGCTTCTTCTTCAAATGCAGGTGCAATGATGATCTCAAGAAAAATCCGCTGCAGTTGCTCCGCAGTTGCCACATCAACTGGACGATTCAAGACGATGATCCCGCCAAAAATCGACACTGGGTCTGCTTCGTAAGCTTCTTGGAAAGCTTCAGCAATCGTTTCTCCACTTCCGATCCCACATGGATTCATGTGCTTGAGGGCTACCGCAGTTGGCTCTGTAAATTCTTCTGCGATCCGCAAGGCAGCATCAGCATCTTTAATGTTGTTGTAAGACAATTCTTTGCCGTGGATTTGTTTTGCGCTGGCAATCGAATATGGCACGGGTAGTGCGTCTTGATAGAAGGAAGCTTTCTGATGGCTATTTTCACCATAACGCAATGTTTGTTTCAAAACATAGGTTTTCGTCAAGGTCTCCGTTTCTGTTTCAGCCACCGCTTTGGTCAAGTATTCACCAATCAAGGCATCGTAGGCTGCGGTATGGCGGAAGACTTTGGCAGCTAATTTCTTTCTTGATGCCAACGTCGTATTGCCTTCCTTCAGCTCAGCTAAAACCCAGTCGTAATCCTTGGGATCAACGACAACAGTTACTGAGGCATGGTTTTTCGCCGCAGAACGCAGCATGCTTGGTCCGCCGATGTCGATATTTTCGATTGCGTCGGCTTCTGTGACGTCAGGCTTACTGATCGTTTCTTTAAATGGATAAAGATTGACGACAACGAGGTCGATTGGTAAAATACCGTGCTCAGCCATTGCCTCCAGATGAGAAGGCAGATCACGTCGCCCTAACAGACCCCCATGCACCCGCGGATGTAGCGTCTTGACCCTACCGTCCATCATTTCAGGAAATTCTGTGATCGCTTCGATGCCGATCGGTTGAAGCCCTGCTTTCTCTAAGACGGTTTTGGTCCCGCCAGTTGAAATGATCTCAAATCCTAAATTGGTCAATTCTTGGACAAATGGTACCAGTCCTTCTTTGTCAGACACACTGATTAATGCACGTTTATTCACGATTTGATAGCCCCTTTTCCACAATTTCAGCTAAAACAGCTGGATAGATTTGGTGTTCCACTTGATGAATTTTCTCTGTCACACTTGTTAATGTATCGTCGGTGTCGATCCGAACGATTTCTTGGGCAATGATTGGCCCTGTGTCAATGCCAGCATCGACATAATGAACCGTCACCCCCGTCACTTTCACGCCATAAGCGAAGGCATCGGCAATCCCAGACTTACCTGGGAAGCTTGGCAACAAGGAGGGATGGATATTGATGACTCGTCCTTCATAAGCGGATAATAAGGTGTTGCCGATGATCCGCATGTACCCTGCTAAAACAATAAAATCGATGGCATGATCCTGCAATTCTTCGATCAATTTACTTTCAAAGGCTGCTTTTGACGCAAATGCCGCTGGCTCCAAGACAAGCGTTTCATAGTCTCTCGTGCGGGCTTTTTCTATTACTGGCGCTGCAGGTTTATCGGAAAAGACCAACCCGATCTGCGCTCCTTTGATTTTATTTGCTTGGATCGCATCGGCGATCGCGGTAAAATTGCTGCCCGTTCCAGAAGCAAAGACGGCGATCCTCATCGGACTGCCTCTTTGAAGCAGACAGCTTCGTTGTCACGTTTCGTCACTTTCCCGATCCGATACGCTGATTCTTCATTGGCGGATAGAAGCGCCATTACTGCCGCAACATTTTCTGGCGCAACGGCTAAGACCATACCGATCCCCATATTGAAAATCTCGAACATTTCTTGGTGAGGAATCGCACCATGAGCAGCGATCAGATCAAATATCGGCAACTGCGGCCAAGTGCCTAAGGCGATTTCTGCCGCCAGACCTTCAGGCAGCATCCGTGGGATATTTTCAACAAAGCCGCCACCAGTGATATGAGAAATTCCAGCGAGCAATCCTTCTGTCAATAAAGGCTTCAATGCATCAACGTAAATTCTCGTTGGCGTCAATAAACTTTCTGCAAGTTTTTGGTTGCCAAGTTCCGCAAACGTTTCTGCTCCTGTATAGCCATGCTGTTCAAAAAAGATTTTTCTGACTAAAGAGTACCCATTGGAATGAATGCCTGAAGAAGGCAAACCAATCAGCTCATCGCCTTCTTTGATGGTTTCTCCAGTGATCAAGCGACTTTTTTCGACGATCCCTACGGCAAAGCCAGCAAGATCATATTCTTCTGGCTGATACATCCCCGGCATCTCAGCGGTTTCCCCACCAATCAGGGCAGCCCCCGCTTGCACACAGCCCTTTGCGACACCAGCAATGATTTGTTCGATCTTTGCCGGATCGTTTTTACCAACTGCAACATAGTCAAGGAAGTAGATAGGTTCTGCCCCTTGAGCGACGATATCATTCACGCACATCGCGACGCAATCAATGCCGATCGTTGCGTGCTGTTCTTGTTGGATCGCCAACAAAAGCTTGGTTCCTACACCATCAGTCCCAGAAACAAGTACCGGTTCTTTTAATTGGTACGATGATAAGTCAAAACAGCCACCAAAGCCCCCGATTGCCCCCATCACGCCTAGTCGTTCTGTTCGTTTCACATGCTTTTTGATCCGTTCGACTACTTCATAACCGGCTTCGACATCGACACCGGCTTTTGCATATGCATTTGCCACGTTCGTTCCTCCTCAATCATTCATCCGCTTTTCTTCATTCAGCTCACTCGTCGTTAACGTAAGCAAACCATCAGTCCTTCAACGCTTCGCTTGAAAAACCATTCTTGCCTACTTTTTATTCAGCTAAAGACGCGAGATAGTTTTCTTCATAATCATACAAAGGGGTTGGATAATCGCCATTGAAATAGGCCATACACAAGCCTGAGTAAGGTGCGTCAAAATCTAAACCGATCGCTTCGATCAACCCGTCTTCACTTAAAAAGGCCAAAGAATCTGCTTCGATTTTTTCACAAATCTCAGCTTCTGTGTATTTGGCTGCGATCAATTCTTTTCTCGTTTGAATGTCGATCCCGTAAAAACATGGATAGCGCAAAGGCGGCGAACCGATACGCACATGAACTTCTTTGGCACCTGCCTCTTTTAGCAGCTGCACGATACGGCGGCTGGTGGTTCCTCGGACGATCGAATCGTCGACTAGAATCACTCGTTTGCCTTCGACTACGCCACGAACAGCTGAGAGCTTCATCCGCACGCCTTGTTCCCTTAACTCCTGCGTCGGTTGAATAAACGTTCGTGCAATGTATTGATTTTTTACTAAGCCCAATTCATAAGGAATACCTGAAGCTTCGGCATAGCCGCTGGCAGCAGATAAAGATGAATTCGGTACACCAATGACCATATCCGCTTCGATCGGCGCCTCTTGTGCTAAGCGACGGCCCATATTTTTACGGGCACGATGGACATTGACGCCAGCGATATTGGAATCAGGACGGGCAAAATAAATAAACTCCATCGAGCAAATCGCCGGCTGTACTTCTTGGGTATACTGCTCGATTTGAATGCCTGCATCATCAATGATCACGACTTCGCCCGGTCGGACATCACGAATAAATTCCGCACCGATGACTTCCAACGCACAGGTTTCTGAAGCTACCACATAGGCACCATTGACCATTTTCCCGATTGACAATGGTCGAAAGCCATTGGGGTCTAGTGCTGCGATCATGGCATTTTCGGTCAGTAAAAGGTACGCAAATCCGCCTTTAACTTGATTTAATGCCTCCTTGACCCGATCCATAAAAAGCGGTTCTTCACTGCGGCGGATCAAGTGCATGAGAATCTCTGTATCGGAATTCGAGTGGAAAATCGCACCAGCCTTTTCTAAGGATTTCCGTAGACTTTTCGCATTCGTCAAGTTGCCGTTATGAGCTAAGCCAATCTGCTGATCAAAAAATTTGAATAAAAATGGTTGAATATTATCAACGCTACCATTACCAGCAGTTGCGTAGCGAACGTGACCAATGGCAGCATCTCCTGTCAGACGCTGGAGGACACGTTCATCCGAAAACACTTCCGCTAGCAACCCTAAATCACGGTGGCCATTGAGTTTCCCAGCATCATTCGTGACGATCCCTGCACCTTCTTGACCGCGATGCTGCAAACTGTGTAGTCCGAAGTAGGTGACACGAGCGGCATCTGGATGACCCCAAACACCAAAGACCCCACATTCCTCGTTGAGGCTCTTTACTTCATTAAACATGGAATGGCTTCCTCCCATTTCAATTTCGCCTCAGCAAGGGGCATCTCGATCGCATCATCTTGTGCCTGCATGCGAATCTGGCCATCAGCAGTCACTTCGCCGATCGCTGTTGCCGCAGCGCCTACCAGCGCTTCAAAAGCCGCTTGCTTATCAGGTGCGACTGAAAGCACAAAACGGGATTGGGTTTCTGAAAACAATTGTGCTGCTGGCAATGATACGGTCACATTTAGACCAAAGCCCTTGTCAAAGGCGGATTCGGCTAAAGCGATCGCTAAACCACCTTCGGCACAGTCGTGGGCACTTTGAACAAGACCTGCTTGGATCGCTGCGGTAACCAATTGTTGGTTCATTTTTTCTGTTTCAAGGTCAAAGGACATTAAACGCCCAGCGATTTTTCCTGTCTGCAGTTTTTGCAATTCAGACCCATTGAAATCAGCATGGGTTTCCCCTAGGACATAGATCACATCCCCTGCTGCTTGGAAATGCTGCGTCGTGATATGCGCCAGCTCTTCAATCAATCCGACCATCCCAATAACAGGTGTTGGATAGACCGATTGTCCGTCGGTTTCGTTGTATAACGAGACGTTCCCAGAAATGACTGGCGTCTCTAACACACGACAAGCTTCTGAGATCCCGTCAGCAGCCGTAGATAACTCCCAGAATCCTTCTGGTTTATCTGGCGAGCCGAAGTTAAGGCAGTCAGTGATCGCCAATGGACGCCCACCGGAAGCGACGATATTTCGAGCTGCTTCTGCAACTGCGATCTGTCCGCCGACTTCTGGATCTAAGTAGAGGTAACGAGCATTACAGTCAGTCGTCATCGCCAAGGCTTTATTGGTTCCCTTGATTCGTAAAACAGCGGCACCACTGCCGGGGCCTACCACGGTATTGGTACGAACTTGCGAATCGTAGGTTTCAAAAATCGAGCGTTTCGAAGCGATCGTCGGCTGCTGCAGCAAATCCGCAAATACAGACGTTGCTGAATGAATCACTGGAACAAAGTCCGGTGTTTCCTTAAACACTTTGATCCGTGCTGGTTCTGCCATCTCTTTGTAGTAAGTCGGTGCATCTTCAGCTAAAGCATCCACTGGTAAATTAGCGACTTCCTGTCCATGATGGAACAAACGATAGTTGCCATCATCCGTCACTTCACCAATCACGACTGCTTCTAGATCGTATTTCTTAAAGAGGGCTTCCACTTCAGCTTCATGCCCTTTTTTGACACAGATCAGCATCCGCTCTTGGGATTCTGACAACATCATTTCATAAGGCGTCATATTGGTTTCTCGCTGTGGGACATCATCTAACGTTAAGCGCAAACCTGATCCGGCTTTTGATGCCATCTCGGCACTCGAAGAAACCAATCCAGCAGCGCCCATATCTTGAATCCCGACTAAAATGTCCGAATGATCCACGATCAATTCCAAACAAGCTTCCAACAAGAGTTTTTCCATAAAAGGATCACCGACTTGTACGGCGGAACGTTGTTGTTCTTCTCCTTCGACAAATTCTTCCGATGCAAAAGTCGCCCCATGTATCCCGTCGCGTCCTGTTTTTGCGCCGACATACATGATGGTGTTCCCAACACCTTTGGCTTGCCCTTTTTGAATATCCTTGTGGGCAATGATCCCTACACACATGGCATTGACTAATGGATTGCCTTCATAACAAGGATCAAATGCCACTTCACCACCGACGGTCGGAATCCCGATACAGTTGCCATAGCCACTGATCCCAGCAACGACTTCTTCCAAAAGATATTTCGTTCTTGGATTGTCTAACTCACCAAATCGTAAGGAGTCTAAAACAGCGATTGGTCTTGCTCCCATACTGAAGATGTCGCGGATGATCCCACCAACACCAGTTGCTGCTCCTTCATAAGGTTCCACCGCAGAAGGATGATTATGGCTTTCCGCTTTGAAAACGACGGCTAGATCATCGCCGATATCCACGATACCCGCACCTTCTCCTGGTCCTTGCAGCACTTGCGGCCCTTCTGTCGGGAATTTCCGCAAAACAGGTTTGGAATTTTTGTAAGAACAATGTTCACTCCACATCACTGAAAACAGTCCAGTTTCGGTATAGTTTGGTAAACGTCCCAAAATATCTTCTGAGATCATCCGATACTCTTCTTGGGTCAATCCCCATTGCTCGTATAATTTCGTGTCTTTGATTTCTTGTGGTGTAGGTTCTTTTACGATCATTTTATCCATTTACCGGCACCTTCCCAAAATTTTTCAATAATGAAGCAAAAAACTTCTTGCCATCTTCTGAGCCTAATAAACTTTCCATCGCTCGTTCTGGATGAGGCATCATGCCTAGAACATTGCCTGCTTTGTTGCAGATACCAGCGATATTGTGTAGACTGCCGTTGACGTTATCTTCATAACGGAAAACGATTTGATTGTTGGCAACCAATTCCTGATAAGTCGTTTCATCACAATAATAATTGCCCTCACCATGAGCGACAGGAAGCGTAATGACTTGATCCGTTTCATATTCAGAAGTAAAAGCTGTTTGATTATTCACTCGCAGACGGACCGGCTTGCAAATAAAATGCAATGATTCATTTCTTTGTAAAACTCCCGGTAACAAGCCCGCTTCCGTTAAAATTTGGAACCCATTGCAGGTACCAAAGACAGGTTTGCCTTCATTTGCTAAACGAATGACTTCTGACATGATCGCTGAAAAACGAGCAATTGCACCGCATCTCAAATAGTCACCATAGGAAAATCCTCCTGGGAGCAAAACACCGTCAAAACCGGCTAAGCTTTCTGCATCATGGCGCACATATTCTGCTTCTGCACCCATGATATCTTTGATTGCCCACATCAAATCAACATCACAATTTGATCCAGGAAAGACGATCACTGCAAATTTCATAGGGCTGCTTCCTCCATTTGAACCATTTCATAACGGTAGGTTTCCATATTGACGTTTGCTAAAAGTTTGTCACAGATCGCTTCAATCTCCTCTGCTACTGCTGCTTGTGTTTGATTGTTGGAAGGTGTCACTTTGATTTCAAAGTACTTCCCGATGCGAATATCACTGACATCTTGATACCCTAAGCGATGAACAGCTCCTTTGACGGCTTCTCCTTGAGGGTCCAAAACAGATTCCTTATAAGTGACGTAAACTTTGACTAAATACATGTTGAATTCTCCTTTTCTAAACGATTTAAAACTTCTTCATAAACAGGAACGATGTCCCCTAAATCACGACGATAGACATCTTTATCAAGATGTTCATTTGTACCCATATCCCATAAGCGGCAAGTATCTGGTGAAATCTCATCAGCCAGGAGCAACTCGCCCTTCTTGGTTTTGCCGATCTCGATTTTAAAATCGATCAAGCGAATGTTGATACTTGCAAAGATTTCCAGTAACGCAGCGTTGACTTGTAGCGCCAGTTTTTTGATCTGGTCCAGTTCCTCTTTTGTGGCAAGACCCAGATAGAACACATGATCATCATTAATAAACGGATCATCTAAGCGATCCTCTTTGTAGTAAAACTCCACGATCGGCTTTGGCAGTTTGGTTCCTTCTTCGATGCCCAAGCGCTTTGAAAAACTACCAGCAGCCGTATTGCGAACAACGACTTCTAAAGGAATCATGGTGACAGCTCGAATTAATTGTTCGTGTTTAGACACTAATCGAAGAAAGTGACTTGGCACATTTTTATCCGCTAAGCGCTGAAAAAGATGCGCAGTGATCTGATTGTTCAAGGCACCCTTTCCTACAACGGCATCTTTCTTTAAACCGTTCAGCGCAGTTGCTTGGTCCAGATAAAGGACTCTCAACACATCTTCTTCGTTGGTTTTAAACAATTTCTTGGCTTTTCCTTCATAAAGAAGCACTTCTGATTCCATATTCCACCTCAGTTAAGTATTATTTTTCACATAGCGATGACACACATCTTTATTTGCTTATTATTCTAACAACGCTGAAAAAGCGGGTCAACGATTATCTGTACATTTATACATTAATAAACACGAATGTTCGTTTTTTTATCCCATCAAACAAGTTTACCTCTCCCGTTTGACTGGCGAAGGATTTTATAAAGCGTTTACAATATTCTTTTTTCATGCTATATTTAGGTCGTATTGTAGCTACATTCAAGGAGGAGTACTATATGTGGTCGCTAAAGAATCGTGCTGAACTTTTTTTAGCTCATTTATCAGACAAAGAAAAACAACAGCTCCATAACGAATTATTGGCCGTGCAGCAAATCCTTTCCATCAACCAACAAACAAGTTTCTATGTATTCAGTCCCTTCAAAAAAGGGGCACGTCCTCACTATGCGGAAGAACAAAAAAGAGTCTTACAATTTCAAAATGGCCGCAATGACGAATTGATCATTCACCAGATTCATCGTCAAAGCTTATTTAAACATACGTATTCTTTCCGTATTTATTTTAACTTAGAAGAAATGGATTTTTCTTTCTTGGATGATCTTCTGCATCTTTTGAAGGAACAAAGCCTAGCCCCTACCTTTAACTTAAGTCCCGCTGCGAATTAGCTAGTGATCACTAAATAAAAAAAAGATAAAAAAAACAAAAGCCCGAAATTTTACGGGCTTTTTTTGTTATACTGTTTTCAGACAAAAGAAAGGACACGATTATGCTATTTACAAAACAGTCATTTGATGTTTTTGCTTTAGAAACATTAGAAGAAAGAATGGAAAAAATCCGTTCAGAGATCCAGCCAATTTTCCAAACCATCGGCGAGGCAGCGATCCCATTATTTGAAGAAAGCTGTCACGAACCTTTTTATTTGCATATTGCTCAGCATCGGCGTAGAACCGTCTACCCTCCTGCCGAAACGTGGGCGGGGATCGGCCCTAACAAGCGTGGTTATAAAATGGATGCCCACTTTCAAATTGGGATCAATCAAGCGTATGTCTTTGTTTGGCTCAGTGTGATCGATCAACCGAAAAATCAAGCAACGATCGCGGAATCTTGGCTGGCTCAAAAAGAGTTATTTGATCAATTGCCAGCAGACTTTACGCTATCTCCTGATCATACCAAATACAATCACTTCCCTATCGCTATGTGGCCAACCTACTTAGAACGATTACAGAAAGTCAAAAAAAGTGAACTTCAGATTGGTAAGATCTTTCCAAAAGAAATGATCGAAGACGTTGATATGGCGGATATTTTAGCAGTTTATCAAACGCTGTTGCCGCTTTATCACGCCCGTTTGTCGGCACTAAAGGAGGAACAATAATATGTCAGAAAACCGGCGCTCTCGCAACGAAAAACCAGCGAAAAAACCTAAGCGTTTCGTCTGGCTGGCACTCCCTGCCGCCTTATTAGTACTTGGTGGCGGTTATTATGGCTATACAGTCTATCAAAATCGACAAGAAGAAGCAGCAGCAAAAAAAGTCCTCAATTCCTTTATCGATGCTATATCTGATCAGAAGTACAGCGATCTATCTGCTTTACTGACCGAAGAAAGTTTGGAATCAAACGGCTTTACCGCAGACGAAGTCTCAGCAAAATACGAAGCGATTTTCACTGGTATCGGTGCCGAATCATTTAAAGCTTCAGGAATTGAGGTAACGCCCGATGATAAGGATTCCGATCAATTCAATTTCCAATACAACGGTTCCTTAACCACCTCGTTAGGTGAATTAACAGAGCTGTCTTATAGTGGCACGATTACTCTGAATGATGATCAAGCCAAGATCGATTGGTCGCCTCAATTGATTTTTCCGGGAATGGAAGGCCAAGACAAAATCAGTATCTCGGTAGATAATGCCACACGCGGAGAAATCCTCGACCGAAATAATGAACCGCTAGCAGAAAATGGCACGCTCTATCAACTAGGCGTCATTCCGGGGCAGCTGGGTACGGGAGACGAAAAAACCGCCAATATCAAAGCAATCGCGGAACGTTTTGACCTAACAGAAGATGCGATCGATCAAGCATTGGCGCAATCGTGGGTCCAAGATGAGTTGTTCGTTCCCTTAAAGATTATCGAACCAACCGATGAAATGCCAACTGGAACAAGTTTAAAAGAAACGACGGGACGGACTTATCCTCTTGGAGAAGCCGCTGCCCAGTTGATTGGTTATCTAGGGAACGTGACTGCAGAAGATATCGAAAAGGATGAAACGCTAGCAAGCAACGGTCAAATTGGTCGTAGTGGTCTGGAAGCTGCCTTTGACAAAGAGTTGCGGGGCGAAAATGGCGGAAAAATCGCCATCACAGATGAAGACGGTGCTGAAAAATCGGTTCTTTTAGAAAAAGAACGGGCAGATGGTAAAGATATCCAACTGACCATTGACGCACAAGCCCAAAAGACAGCTTTTGACGCCTTACAAAATCAGGCGGGGTCCACGGTCGTCACAGAACCAAAAACCGGTGATCTGCTGGTATTAGCCAGCTCACCGAGTTATGATCCCAATAAAATGACCCAAGGGATCTCCCAAGAAGACTACGATGCGTATGAACAAAACGAAGACTTGCCTTTCATCAGCCGCTTTGCTACGGCCTATGCGCCAGGTTCGACCTTTAAGACCATCACGGCAGCGATTGGCTTAGAAAATGGTACGATCGCCCCTACCCAAAGTATTGCGATCGATGGATTGAAATGGCAAAAAGACAGCTCGTGGGGGGACTATTTTGTCACCAGAGTCAGCGACGTAGCTTCTGTCAATCTAAAAGATGCACTGGTTTACTCTGATAACATCTATATGGCACAACAAACCTTAGCTATGGGTGAAGATGCTTTTCGTAACGGTTTGTCGAAATTGATTTTTGGTGAAACGTTGGATTTACCGATTGCGATGAATCCTGCTCAAATTTCCAATGAAGACTCCTTCAACTCAGAGATTTTACTGGCAGATACCGGCTATGGACAAGGAGAACTGTTACTGAATCCCATTCAGCAAGCTGCTGCTTATTCGGTCTTTGCCAATCAAGGAAAACTGGTTTATCCTCGTTTATTGAAAGAGACAGAACAAAAGGACAAAGAAGTCTTTAAAGCAGAGACGATTGAGCAAATCAATCAAGATTTAACGGCGGTTGTCTCAGATGCCAACGGAACGGCACACTCTTTGGCAGCGCTGAACATTCCACTAGCTGCCAAAACAGGAACTGCTGAAATCAAAGAAAAGCAAGATGAAAAAGGCCAAGAAAACAGCTTCTTATTCGCCTTCGATTCGCAAGATCAAGGATTTCTGATGGTTTCCATGTTAGAAGATCGCCAGGATAACCAATCAGCAACTGGTTTAGCCCCTGATCTATTGACCTATTTAGCTGAACATTATTAAAAAAAAAGCCGCAACCTTAAGACGGACGTCTCAAGGTTGCGGCTTTTTTTATTCGGCTAAACCGACACGTTCAAAAATCGTGTCAACTTGTTTTAAATGATGGTTGTAATCAAACGCATCGTCCAAGTCGGCTTTGGTCAAAACATCCGTGATCGCTGGATCTGCTTCTAACAATGGACGGAAATCCGTTTGCTCATCCCAAGCTTGCGCTGTTTTTGGCTGAACCAAGTCATAGGCTTGCTCTCTGGTCATTCCGTGATCGATCAATTTCAACATCACCCGTTGGCTGTAGATCAATCCAAAGGTCGCATTCATATTGCGCTTCATATTCTCTGGGAAAACGGTCAGATTTTTGACGATATTGCCAAAGCGATTCAGCATGTAATCGATCAAAATCGTCGTATCCGGAATAATGATCCGTTCTGCCGATGAATGTGAGATATCTCGTTCATGCCAAAGGGAGACATTTTCATAAGCCGTCACCATATGACCGCGAACGACTCTTGCAAGTCCGGCCATATTTTCAGAACCGATTGGGTTACGCTTATGGGGCATGGCAGAAGAACCTTTTTGTCCTTTGGCGAAGAATTCTTCGACTTCCCTCGTTTCTGATTTTTGTAGTCCACGGATCTCGGTGGCAAATTTCTCAATGCTGGTTGCGATCAATGCCATTGCTGAGAAATATTCTGCATGTAGGTCACGAGGCAATACTTGCGTGGAAATATCTTGCGCACGAATCCCTAGTTTTTCACAGACATACTCTTCGACAAACGGAGGGATATTTGCAAAAGTTCCAACGGCACCACTGATCTTGCCCGCTTCGACCCCTTTTGCAGCCCGCTCAAAACGTTCGACATTGCGTTTCATTTCTGAATACCACAAGGCTAATTTCAAGCCGAAGGTCGTTGGTTCCGCATGAACACCATGGGTACGTCCCATCATCACGGTATGCTTGTATTCTTTGGCTTTTTCACCAATGATCGTCACGAAACGGTTCAAATCTTCCCGAATCAAATCGTTGGCTTGTTTCATCAAGTAGCCATACGCCGTATCAACAACATCCGTCGACGTCAAGCCGTAGTGGACCCACTTACTTTCATCCCCCAAAGATTCAGAGACTGCTCGGGTAAAAGCAACCACATCATGTCGCGTTTGCGCTTCGATCTCTAAGATACGGTCGATATCAAAGGATGCTTTTTCACGAATCAATGCAACATCCTCTTTCGGTATCTCTCCTAATTCCGCCCAAGCTTCGTCAGCTAAAATCTCGACTTCTAGCCACGCTTGGTAGCGATTTTGATCGGTCCAAATAGCACCCATTTCTGGTCTTGTATAACGCTCTAACATGTTTTTATCTCCTTTAATCCCAAATATTGGTTTGATAGATTTCTTCAGTGGTTTCTGCAATGTCTTCCGTCAAAATAGTGATATGTCCCATTTTGCGACCGGTTTTTGCTTCTTCTTTGCCATAGTAATGAAATTGCCAAGCTGGTTTTGTGGCAATCAACTCATAGGTTTCTGTCAATTCATCGCCTAAGACATTGACCATGACTGCTGGTGACAGCAAAGAGACTTCCGGCAACGGCCAGCCACAGATGCCGCGGATATGAGCGTCAAACTGACTCATAGAACAAGCTTCGATCGAATAATGACCCGAATTGTGCGGGCGTGGCGCCAATTCATTGACATACAAGCCGCCGCTTTTGGTCAGGAACATCTCGATGGCTAAAACGCCTTGCAGATCCAATGCCTTCGCAATAATATGAGCGATCCGTTTGGCTTCTTCCGCGACTTCTGGATCAATGTGCGCAGGAGCGATCGTTTGATGCAAAATATTGTTGCGATGGATGTTTTCTACCACTGGGAAAGTGGTAAAGGTTTCTCCATTGCCGGCAACTAAAATCGATAATTCTTTTTCAAAAGGAATCCATGCTTCTAATTCGCAAGTTCCTTCGCGAAGCAAATTCATGGAAGGCGCCAAATCAGCCGTACTGTAAAGCACGTGCTGTCCTTTTCCGTCATAGCCGCCTCTGGTGGTTTTTAATACACAAGGGTAACCAATGCTGTCGATGGCATCTTGGATGTCTGTCGGGCTGATGATGGTGGCATAAGGTGCAATCACGATATTGTTTGCCTCTAAAAAGGACTTCTCTAATAAACGATCTTGGGTGATTGCTAACAGATCGGTGCCTTGAGGGATATGGGAATAAGGCAAAATAGAGTTCAATGCTTCAACGCTGACATTTTCGAATTCATAGGTGATTACATCGGCACGCCGAGCCATTTCTTCTAAAGCAAACACATCATCATAAGCAGCAACAATATGCCAATCAGCGACTTGGGCTGTTGGACAATTGGCAGTAGGGTCTAAAACGCCAACCCGAAAGCCCATTTCTTTGGCACTCATTGCCATCATACGACCTAGCTGTCCTCCGCCAACGATTCCGATCGTTGCGTTGGGCATTAAAGGTTTAATCAAGTTGATCACTACTTTCCAATACGATTTCTTTTAATGTATTTCTTCGTGCGTCTAATTTCTCCGCTATCTCTAAATCATACATGGAAAGCATCTGGGCTGCAAGTAGTCCTGCGTTAGTTGCGCCAGCTTTTCCGATCGCCGTTGTTGCTACTGGTACACCACCTGGCATTTGCACGATCGATAAAAGGGAATCCAAACCATTTAACGCGCGGGATTGCACGGGTACACCAATGACCGGCAATGTTGTTTTAGCTGCCACCATTCCCGGCAAATGGGCTGCTCCCCCTGCTCCTGCAACAATCACTTTGATTCCTTCTGCACGGGCTGTTTCTGCAAATTCGAACATCAAATCTGGTGTACGATGTGCCGAAACGACTTTTTTCTGATAAGGTATCGCTAACTCATCTAAAATCAAGCAGCACTCCTTCATTGTTTCCCAATCTGATTGACTTCCCATAATCACTGCAACTGCTGGTTTCATTCGATTTTCCCTCCAACGATTTTTTACTATTTTCTTCTGAATAAACCTCAGAAGTATATTTTACGAAAATCCTTTTGTTAGCAACCTTTTGTCGCTGCGTCTGAGATATCCCGAAGCCACACGGCTCTGCTAACAATCACTTTCACCTCTAAATAGTAACGAGTAGCCCGTGCATTGTCAAAATATTTTCGAACTATCAACGAAATTTACTTCCCATTGTTCGTTTTTTTCTCAATGATCCGTATTCATCAAGTCAGATAACCGATAATAAGAAAAATAAAGGAACAATGCAAAAAATCCAGACGAATCCTCGTCTGGATCAAATCAACTTACTGTTGCAAGCTCAATTCCGTCACTTCGTCTGTTCCTTTCGGCAATCCATTGAAGAACAGATTCAAAACAATGGCAGTCAAACTACTCATGACGATCCCATTGCCTGTAAACATTTGAACGGTTTCAGGCATTTGACTGAATAAGGTGGGCATCATATTGAACCCTAAACCAAAACCGATCGATACTGCAATCACTAACAAGTTCTTGTCATTCATAAAATCAACTTTGCTCAGCATTCGCATCCCTTGAACAGCGACCATGCCAAACATCACTAACATGCCGCCCCCCAGTACTGCTTCTGGAATGATTTGCGCAATGGCACCGACTTTTGGAAATAACCCTAATACGATCAAAAAGATAGCTGAAAAGAAAATCGGGCGTCGCGTCTTAATACCTGAAAGTTGAACCAACCCTACGTTTTGTGAAAACCCAGTATAAGGAAACGTATTGAAAATCCCACCAAGAATCACTGCCAAGCCTTCCGCACGATAGCCGCGCTTTAAGTCATTGCCTGTGATCGGTCTCTCAGTGATGTCTCCCAATGCAAAATAAACGCCGGTTGATTCTACCAAGCTAACGATAGAAATAATGATCATCAAGACGATCGACCACAGATCAAAGGTTGGTAAACCGAAATAAAAAGGCTGAGGCAAATGAAAGACAGGCGCATGGGCAATGGCAGAAAGATCCACCAATCCTAAGAGCGCTGCTAGAATAGTCCCACCGATCAAACCGATCAAAACGGCAATCGAGCGAATAAAGCCTTTGCCAAACACCTGCACGCCAATGATCAAGGCAATCGTCACAAAACCTAACAATAAATTCGTGGGATCACCAAAGTTAGCAGCTGCGGCATCCCCTCCACCGATTTTAGTGATGGCGACTGGAATCAAGGTCAAGCCAATGACGGTAATCACCGTTCCCGTCACCAATGGGGGAAACAAGACTTTGATTTTCGAAAAAATGCCAGCGATTAGAACAATGAAAATCCCAGCGGCAATGATCGCTCCGTAAATCGCACTGATCCCCGATTTGGTGCCGATCAAAATCAATGGGGAGACAGCTTGGATGGCACAGCCTAAAACGACTGGTAGGCCGATCCCGAAAAAGCGGGTAACGACTAGTTGCAAAAGCGTAGCGATTCCGCACATGAAAATATCGATCGAGATCAAATACGTCATTTGTGCTTCATTGAAGCCCAGACCAGTTCCAATCAACAAAGGAACGGCAACAGCTCCTGCATACATCGCTAGCAAATGCTGCAAGCCTAAAACTGCTGAACGGCTATTCGTTTCTTTCATTAGGCATCTCCTTCTAAAAAGCTGACTTGTCCCTCAGACAATGAGGCGATCCGTGCTAGTGAAACAACAGGAATCCCCATTTCTTCAAGTAATTGTCGACCACTTTGGAATGATTTTTCAATCACGATACCGATACCGACGACGTTGGCTCCTGCTTGTTGACACAGTTCGATCAACCCTTTTGCTGCTTGTCCGTTTGCTAAAAAATCATCAATAATCAAGACTGTATCATCTGAAGATAAGAATTTCTTTGAAATCGACACTTGGCTGGTCACTTGCTTGGTAAAGGAATAGACAGATGCAGTCAGTAGCTCTTCATCCATCGTCAGACTCTTTGCTTTACGGGCAAAGATCATTGGTACTTGTAACTGTTCTGCAGTATAGAGTGCTGGTGCGATCCCTGAAGCTTCGATGGTCACTACTTTTGTGATGCCACTTCCTTGAAACTGTTGCGCAAAGACTGTACCGATTTCTTTCATCAACTCATAATCCACTTGGTGGGTCAAAAATTGGTCCACTTTAAGAACTCCTTCGCCCAGCACATTTCCGTGTGTTTTGATACGCTCAACTAATTTTTCCATCCTAGCTCTCCTCGTTCCTTTCTATTCCATCCTGAAAAAAAAGACACTCTTTTTGCCAAAGCAAAAAAAGTGTCTAACAGGCACGATTTTTACTTATAGTCCGATATTTACGGTATCGGGTAGAGACTGTCGACCATATTTCGACGATATACAAGTAATTTTTAAATGATAGATTCGATTATGCCTGTCTTTGATTAAAAACACAAGCATGGAATGCCCTTTATAAATAAAAATATTCTCATTTGTGGATCATTTCCTACTCTGGTTTCTCCATATCACGATAGTGCTCCATCTTTTTACTGAAAAGCTCCCCATTGGAAGGTGGCGTGTAGGTAATGGCATTTGCGCCTGCTTCAATCGTTTCTACGATGCTTTCATCGGTTGGCCCACCGGTTGCAATGATCGGCAGCTTCGGATATTTTTTACGGAAGAAAGCCACGGTATCTGCTGTGTCCTTGCCAGCACTGATGTTGATGACCTTCACACCAGCTTCAAGCTTGGCATCAATTTCGGTATACTTACTCGTTACGGTACTGATAACGGGAATATCTACAACTTTACAGACTTGCTCCACAGTTTTCAGTGGCGTCGGTCCGTTTAAAACGACGCCGATCGATCCTTGGGCTTCAGCAAACATGCTCATATAAGACGAGCGAAATCCTTGGGTCAAGCCGCCGCCGACACCAGAAAACACTGGAATGTCTGCTGCTTCGATGATTGCTTTCGTAATTGCTGGGTGTGGTGTAAAGGGATAGACCGCAATCACAGCATCCGCATTTGTATTACGGATGATCGCAATATCCGTAGTGAAAATAATGGAGCGGATTTGTTTGCCAAATATTTGAATACCACTAGCCTCTCGAATAACTTTAGGCACTTTCACGATATCTTTGCGTAAATCAGTGGTGATTTTTGGCATATATTTTTCTTCCATAAGCAGCCAACTCTCTTTTCTTATTGATCAAATCGATTCAATTGGTAGGTTTCAATGACTTGAATGATTTTGCTGGCATAATCTGGATCCGTTGCATACCCTGCATCTTGTAAGGCTTGTGCGGCACTGCGGTAGTCGTTTGCTGTCAAGACATTTACATAAAGTGCAGGATTCCAATCCACACCATTTACAAATAACATCGTATGATCATCCATTGATTCTTCCCAAGTGTCATAGACACGAAAATCTCCCTGAATCGTGACCCATTCTCCATTATAAAACTCTTGGGTATCTAATGTCACCTTTTTTGAATGACCAAACGACTTGATGCCAAATAAATTATTGTATTCGCTGGCTAGAGAACTCTGACCCCAATCTGATTCAAGGATCGCCTGCCCGATTATGATACTCGGTAAAATCCCATAGCCCTTTTGCAATTCTTGTGCGTAAGGAGCGATGCGATCAATAAATTCTTCTTGAGACAGTGCTTCCGTGTTTGTTTCCTCCTCTTTTGGAAGAGGGTCTGCCAAACTATTCAAGGAAAAAATAAAGGCAATCCCAATTAAGAATAGCCCTAGAAAAACTAGCGGGAAGCGGGTCTTCTGTTTTTTTCGTCTTGCACTCATTTTTTCACTTCCTTTGTCTGACTAAACGCATTCTTGGCGAATAAATTGCCTCCATTCATCAACAACTCATCTTGTGGACGATCACTACTTTTCTGGCTTTTAGCAAGAGAATCCTCATAGATCCAGTTTTCTTCCAAAGGATTTTCCAATTCATAGTATGACAGTTCTGCTTCTTTTTTAGCGATGTGTTCTTTTGCTTCTTCGAGAAACTCTTCAAAGGTCATCTCATGTTCCTCAATGTATGTCGCCACTTCGACTCCTACATATCTTAGATGCCATGGCTCATAATCGATTTGGGTTATATCATGTTTTCCTTTCGGATAACGGATGATAAACCCATACTCCCTTGCATGAGCTTGTAACCATTTTCCCCCATCAGTATCACCGAACCCCTCATTGAGCAGTTCACCTGTATGATTTTGATACCAGTCCTGATCGACAACATCAACAGCAAGCCCAGTATGGTGTTCGCTATACCCGGGTTCAGTAAAGGTCAGTTTCGTGATACGAATTGCTTCTTCTTTTGTATGACCTTGACTCATTAGGGTGTTGACATTGGCATTGAATATCTCCTCTTGATACGCTACTGAACGGTAGGCAGAGACCATCGCCAAAGGATGTCCTGCAGCTTTTGCAGCGTCTGCCAGCTTTTCATATGATGATACGATGCGTTGATCGACGAGATAGCCATTCGACAACTTCCCCAAATCTTTTTGGGCAATTTCCTTTTCGATTTTATTGCTTGGTCCTACCAAAACCAATGACCAATCATCCAATGAAACGGTTGGGAAATTCTCTTCGTTCACTTCATCACTAACAGCTGCCTGCTCTTGGACATCTTCTGCGTTTTCCCTAGAAGCTTGACTGCTGGATTCTGTTGTTGCGCTCGTCACCGTTTGATCGGTAGAACGAGCGATGTTTCCATTCTTAGTTGGGGTGACTGCGGTCACCCGGTTCACTTGAATGGTTAAAAGAACCAAGAACAAGAAGCCCGCCGCAGCCATTCCATAATACTTTTTCAAAAAACCCCTACCTTTAATTATAAGTTTCTTCCAAATTCTCTTTGACCCACTCTAACAATTCGATTTTTTCATTGCGAATTTGCTGTTGAACAATAGCTGGCAAACGGAAGTTTAATATATCATCATAACCCCATTCATCATACGTAATACTGACTCTCAAATCAAGGTATTGCGCTGTTTCTTCAGATTCTGTTAACAATTCAACTTTCGCTAAATCACTAGCTAACCACGTTCTGGCGATTTGCGTCTTCATTTTTTTGAACTCGACGACCGCTTGATTGCGTTTTTCTGGATAAATCACAGTCTGTCGAATGATTTTTTGGATCAGCATCCATTCATAATCCGAAAACAACAGCTTTACTTTCTGATTTTCAGCAGGTGACAGACTCATTGTGCCGTTTTTCCATGCTTCCCACTGTTCCTCGGTGATACCTAAATGCGTCTCATAAAACTGTTTTTCTGATGTGTATTGCTCAATGATCGTATTTAAAATAATGGCAATTGATACATTATGCATATGTTATCCCTCCTCTTCTATATTTTACTGAAAGTCTGTCATAATGGAAACTTTTTGCGATTGTTTTTGATTATTTTAAAGAATTGATTTCTTTTGTTATACTAAATACGAAGGAGATGATCAATGATGAAAAAATACCGTTGGGGAATGATTGGCCTTGGAGATATCGCAACGCAATTTGCTGCTGGCTTTTCTAATGAAGCAAGTGAACTGTATGGGGTCAGTGCCCGCAGTCTCGCTAAAGTCCAAGCCTTTGCCGAAAAATATGCTATTCCCCATGCTTATGAAAGCACAGATGCCATGTTGGAAGATCCACAGATCGACATTGTTTATATTGCTGTACCTAATGATCTTCATCATGAATTTATTATGAAAGCTCTAATGGCAGGAAAACATGTCCTCTGCGAAAAAGCCATCACCACCAGTGCCGATGAGCTGGCGGAAGAACTAGCTTTAGCCAAAGAAAAAAATCTAGTCTTAGAAGAAGCAATGACGATTTTCAATATGCCGGTTTACGCTCGGTTGAAAGAAGAGATCGATGCCGGACGCTTAGGAAAATTAAAAATGATCCAAGCGCCATTTGGCAGCTACAAAGATCCAGATCCAAGCAATCGTTTCTTTAATCCAGATTTAGGCGGCGGTGCTTTGTTGGATATTGGTACGTATGCTGTTTCATTTGCCCGCTTTTTCATGACGGATACACCAGAAGTGACGTTTAGTAGCATGAAGCCATTCTCTACAGGGGTGGATGAACAATCAGTCACGATCCTGCAAAATCCAGCCGATGAAATGGCTAGTGTCACGCTGACTTTCCAAGCGAAAATGCCTAAAACCGGTATCGTCGCTTTCGAAGAAGGATACATTACCGTAGATGAATATCCTCGTGCAGACAAAGCCGTGATTCATTTCCGGGATGGAACAAATGAACTGATTGAAGATGGTGACAGCAGTCAAGCCCTTAATTATGAAATTGCCAATATGATCAAAGCCATCGATGGCGAAATCAAAGGATCGATCCACTTGACCACTGATGTCATTGATGTTTTGGATCAAATGCAAGCTTTTTGGGAACAGCAGTAAAAATGAAAAGACTCCTTTGCGGGAGTCTTTTTTAACGTTCCATAGTTTCAATCTGTTCAGAAAAGTCGGCTTTGATTTCAATAAAACTTTTAAAAGTTTGCAGAAACTGAAACAGCTGAGCGCGATTTTCAAACTCTGCTCTTGTTTGGGGCAATGGCTTTTGCCGATAATCTTCATAAAGCGCAGCAATTTTTGCCAAGATCTCTTTCCCATCGTTATTTTCGTGAAAGGACTCGGCAGTAAAGGATAGCAACTCTTGAAACGCATTTGTATAGGCTTCTTCTACCCAAAACAACTGCAATAAGTCAACCATTTCTAAGAGTAAGCGTGCTTGACTTTGGCGCATGGTAAAGTACTCTTCATAATAGGAGGCTTCTCCTCGCCATTGATTTTCACTATGCACCATTGCTTGTTGTTTGCCTTGCTTGATATCCCCCAAAAGCGTTTGGCAGACCTGGGGAAGCGTCGCTTTTTCTTTTTCAGTTAACGCAATCGACATGTCTTTTAAAAGACTTTTAAACGTTTCTTCCACTAATTGCTGTCTTTCTTTCAATGCTCGTTCGCCATCTGGCATATATAAATTGAACAAAAGTGCAAAGCCAATGCCAATACTCATCAATAAAAAAGCATTCCCAATCAGTGGCCAAGCAAACGAACGTTCCATCATATAATGGGTCACCAAGACCGAATTGACCACGATCCCATCGGTTAATTTGAAAGAGACTGCCGTCGGAATAAATAGGAAGAGAAAAAGAACAAAGCCCAGCGGACCAAAGCCTAAAAGATGGAAGCTGACAAAAGCTAAGAGCGTCGCGATCGCCAAGGAGACCAAACGACCGATCCCTGTAAACAGCGAGGTTTTCTTTGTATTCCCTACACTCAAAATTGCGATGATCCCTGCTGCTGGTGCATACAATAGACCGATCTGCTGTGCCAGAAACATGGACAAACCCGCAGCAATTGCCGTCTTAACTGTTCTCAATCCGATTTTCATTTTTGTCACCTCCTTTGAAAAGTATACTAAATTGTGAGGAATAAGACTAGAATTTCTCAACCGCTTTGGGTATGATTAAGTAAAGGGGGCATTCTACCATGAAACTGGGGCGTTTTCGCTTAGGTATGCGAACGATAAAAACAGCCATCGCTGTCATGCTTTGTATCCTGCTCTTTCATTTCCTTGATCGCGGCCAGCCTTTGATTGCTGCCTTATCTGCTGTCTTTTCATTGCGGCAAGACCTGACCACAACGATCTCTTTTGGGAAATCACGGGTGTTAGGAAATACGATCGGTGGCGGTACAGCTATTTTTTATTTTTTAACCAAGCAATATTTTCAAAATGACTTTCTGATTGAATTGTTTGTCCTGCCCGCACTGGTCATCTTTGTTATCGTTTTTTCAGATGGCATCAATAACAATTCTGGCATTATCTCTGCCATTGCAACGATGCTTTTGATCACTTCCAGTGTCCCTCAAGGGGAATCGATCATCTTTGCATTGGACCGTGTACTTGATACTTTTATTGGCACCTTAGTAGCCTTGTCGATCAATTTCGTTATTCGACCGCCTGAGGAAGAGAAAAAGGATGAGATCCAAGAAGATCTGGTCGTTCTAAGGCAAAAAGAACTTGAACTAAAAGCCATGCTAGAAGAAGTCCAAGGGGAAATCTCTGAACAAGAAAAACAAGACAAATAAAAACAGCCTTTTTCCAGAATGCTTCTGAAAAAAGGCTGTTTTTGTTACTCATTGGCTTTCAAGGCATCAATCATATTGACATGTTTCAACTTGAAATACATCGCGATCCCTACCACGCCTGAAAACAAGCAGGTCAATCCAGCGGCATACACATAGCTCATTGGTTCGACTGTCGGTGAAAACATAGCAATATCGACTTCAATGGTCTGTAGGACAAATTGATGCTGAAGCAGCCCTAATAATAAACCAAATGCAATGCCGAAGATCGTCAGAAAGATATTTTCTCGAAAGACGTACATCGTCACTTCTCGATCATAAAAGCCTAAAACTTTGATGGTCGACAACTCTCGAATGCGTTCCGCTATATTGATGTTGTTCAAGTTATACAACACGATAAAGGCTAATGCTCCTGCTGACGAGATCAAGATCCAAATAACGATGTTCAAGGTTGCTGTCGTGTCATCCAAGGCATCTGCTGAAGCTGAAAGGAAGGAAACATTGATGATATTGTCTTGTGCCATCAGGTCAGCTGCGATCGATTCTTCTTCCGTTTTACTTAAGTGCTGATTGAATTTCAATAATTCACTGTTGTAAGAAGGCGTTTCCTGAAAAACTTTTTCGTACATTTCAGGTGTCAAATAAGCAAAATGCCCCGTGTAGTTTTCTGCAATGGCAGCTACCTCTAGTTGAAATTCTTCGCCGCTTTCATTCGTTAACGTCAAGGTGTCCCCCACTGATAAACCAAACAACTTAGCAAGTTTTTCATTGATGATCGCACCATCTTTTCCTAGTTCGTAAGCTTCTCCTGAAACCCGATCATTCAAGTGGACAAATCTCGATAGAGCCGCAGGATCTTCTGGCACGGTTACGGTCACTTCTTGCTGCGTCACCCCCGGTTGAGCCAACATCAGGCTTTCGGTATGCAAGAACAATCCTTCGTCAAAACCGTCGATTTCTTCTGCAGCAGCTTTTGTTTCATTCATTGCCTGGGAGTCCTCGTCATCAAAGGTGATCACTGCCTGATATTGCCAGATCTTCTCAAACTGTAAAGGAATGATATTGCTGATGGAATCTCTTAAGCCAAATCCAGTCAAAATCATGGAGGTACATCCCGCGATCCCTAAGATGGTCATGAGCATTCTTGACTTGTAGCGAAACAAGTTTCGCATTGTAACTTTTTGAATAAAACTTAAGTGCCGCCATAAAAAAGTGATTCTTTCTAAGAGAATTCGTTTTCCTGTTTTTGGCGCCTTGGGTCTTAGCAAGGAAGCCGATGACTGTCTTAAATCAAAACGTAAAACCAGTAGCGCGATACCGATGGTACAAAGCAAGCTGACTCCCACAGCAATCAATGAAAGCCGCAAATACCATGGGGTGTCATACTCCGTGAGATTGTATAGCGGTCCATAAGCTTGAATGATGATTGCTGGAAAAAAGGAAAAGCCTACTGCTAGACCCAATACAGCACCTGTGATGCCTGCTGCAGAGGAATATAGTAAGAACTTCTGGCCAATTTCCCAGTTGCGATAGCCTAGTGCTTTCAACGTTCCGATCTCACTACGTTTTTCATCGATCATCCGCGTCATAGTGGTTAGACTCACTAAGGCTGCGATCAAAAAGAAAATGACAGGAAAAATCGTGGCTAAAGACGAAACGCGTTCCGCATTGTCTTGATACTCTGAATAACCAGGGTTGGCATCCCGATTTGCTACACGATAAACTGCCGGTTTTAGCTCCAACAATTCTTGCTCTTTTTCCGCAACTTCTTTTTTGGCAACTTCAAGCTTTTCTCGCTCTTTGGGCGCTCTTTCTTTAAATTCAGCAAGCTTTTCTTGAAGGGTTGCTTCGTTTTCTTGGTATTCCAGCCAGCCCTTGTCTAGCAAAGACCGACCATTGGCTTGCTCAGAAGCTAAAGTCTCCCGAGCAACACTCAGCTGCGATTCTCCTTGAGTGATCTGGGTCTGCGCCTGTGCCAATTCTTGGCGTCCGGCACTGATTTGGCCCCAACCAGCGTTGACTTGCTGCTGTGCCTGCTGAAGTTGCGCTTCTTGTTCATTGATTGCAGCCAGTTGTGCGCTTAATTGGGCACGTTGTTGCTCACCTTCGGTAATGAGTGGATTTAATGCATCTTCAGCTGCCGTCAGCATAGTAGCAATCATCGTTTCATCGATTTCCTCCAGGTCAGGAATCGGACCAATGACATCTGTCGGCAGGTTCAACTGTGCCAGAGCGGCCGTTACTTGTGCATAGACGGTAGGCAGCTGGGCCATTTGCTCCTCTGCAGAAAGTTGACCCACACTTTTGATTTGATCCATGCCTTGGTATGCCAGAGCAAGTTGCTCCTCCACTTGTTGGACGCCATTTTGTAGTTCGGTTTTTTGTGCCGAAATAGGCGCTAATTGGTCTTGGGCCGATTTCACTTGTGCTTCTTGCTGAAGCAACGCTTGTTCGCTTTGATCCAGCAGTCGTTGGTTTTCCGCCAATGCTTGCTTGCCCTCAGCTATTTTTTGTGCTTCACTAGTCAACTGCTCTTGGGCAGCTTGAATTTTTGTCTGGAAGGCTGCTTCTTGTTCCGTCAGTTTCCGGTGCGCCTGTGCTAATTTTTCTTGTGCATCGTCGAGTTCCCCTTGTGCTTCTTGCAGAGCCTTTTCTCCGTCGCGGATCTGTTCTTTGGCTTCGTCAATGGCTGGTTGTGCTTCATCGATCAGCTCTTGTCTGCGTCCTTGCGCCCGAGGAACCAACTTTTTCTCAACTTCATCACTTATTTGATCTCTTTTCGTCTGATACGCTTCTGAATAGCTTTCCATTTGAGATAAGTCATCAAAGCGAACTAAAATTCGAGCGTACGCACTTTCTTTAAAATCCTCCTCAGGAATCACCGCAAAGTAATCCACGGTCCCATTACCAACGGTACTGTTCCCCCGATGAAAGTTCTCAATATATTCAGGACTATTGACAAAGCCCACGATCGTGAAGGTATGGGTTTTTAATTGATTTTCGCCAATTTCTGGTAACTCAAAGGATTCATTTAATTCGAAACTACCACTATTTTGCGCCGCTTGATCTAAGGCGATTTCCCCTGATTTTTGTGGCAATCGACCAGAAGTCACCTCATATTGATTGACAGGTCGTTCAGTTGAAAGAGAGAAGACACGAATCACAGAACGATGATTTTCGGCATTGATATCGGCGATCTGCTCCGTCTCAACCGCCTTAACACCAGGCATTTCCTCAATGATTTGGCGATCCGTATCCGACAACCCCAAAGTTGAAGCAATCGTGAGGTCGGCTAATTGTTGGCGAGAAAAGTAATCTTCAGCAGCTTGTTTCATATTAGGGCCGGTGGCGCTGATCCCGACAAAAAAAGCGACTCCTAAAAAGATAATGCCTAAAATGGACAGAAACCGCCCGGGTGCTTGTCTAATTTCACGTAAACTGGAACGTAATAATGTTTTTTTCATAGGCATTTACCAAGAAATAGAGGCAATTGGAATCGGATGAGTATTTTTTTCCATCTTGCGAACCTTTGCGTCATTGATATGGATCACGCGATCCGCCATGGGAGCCAATGCACTGTTATGTGTAATGATCAAAACGGTCGTCCCGGTCTCGCGAGCTGTTTTTTCTAAAATAGCCAAAATCTGTTTTCCTGTTTCATAGTCAAGTGCCCCAGTTGGTTCATCACAAAGCAGCAGTTTGGGCTTCTTGGCTATGGCACGAGCGATCGTGACCCTTTGCTGTTCACCGCCAGACAATTGTGCAGGAAAGTGATCCAAGCGATCACCTAATCCAACTTGGGTCAAAATCTCAGCTGCATCAAGTGCTTCGGGTACGATTTGTGCCGATAGTTCCACATTTTCTCTAGCCGTCAAATTCGGCACCAAATTATAAAATTGAAAGACAAATCCGACGTCTTTGCGACGATAGGTTGTTAGTTGTTTAGCATCAAAGCCAGCAATATCCGTTCCATCGACAATTACTTGGCCGCTGTCGCATTGATCCATCCCGCCTAGTATGTTCAATACGGTGGATTTACCGGCACCACTAGGACCAAGGATCAGCGCGATCTCGCCTTTCTCTACGGAAAAAGAAACGCCATCATTGGCAGCAATCACCGTATCGCCCATTGTGTATTTCTTCACTTCTTTCACTACATCAATATAACTCATTTTATTCCTCCAAGAATTCCAGCGCCGCATGCGCTTTCTCGCTTATCAGTGTATCACATTTTTTCCCTTGAAAGAAACCGCAAAAAAGCAGCACAAGGTCGTGCTGCTAAAAACAAGTCATTTATTCAAAGTGATCCAGATTGGCAAAAGCAAAACAAATCATTTTGTGTGGTCCGCAATTCTTTGTTGCGTTTCTTGCCAAAGTTTCTGTGCTTGTTGCTGCTCCTTCGGGATCTCGGTTGGGACTGCTTGACGATCAACAAAGTAGTGGCCACTGATCCCTGCAACGTCTGGACTTAGCGCTAAGTAAATCGCTGTATCTGCCCCTTCTTCGGCTGTTTTAAAAAAAGGCGTCAACATTTTATAAATAGATTGACCAAATCCTGTTTGTCGACTGACCCCTAAGCTGGTCGCCACAGCTCCCGGATGCAAGGAATTAGCAGTAACGGTCGTATTGCGTAGCTGAAACGCAAGCGCATCTGTAAATAAAATCAGTGCTTTTTTTGAGCGGCCATATTCCCGCCAAGGGAAAAAATCCGGTACATCGAAAAAGCGCTGATCCTTTTTCTTTACAAATTTGTAGGCGCCGGATGCCACATTGACGATCCTGCCGGCATCGGCACGCTTCAATAGAGGTAGTAACTGGCGGGTCAGTTCAAAGTGACCCACGTAATTCACTCCCAGCATTTGCTCGAATCCATCGGCTGTTCGCTCCTTTTTTAAATTGACGATGCCCGCATTATTGATCAGTACATCCAATTTCTCAAAGCGGGCATTGATTTCAGCGGCTGACTTGCGTACGCTAGCCAACGACCCCAGATCACCGATCACTAGATCGATCGCTGAATTTCCTGTCTCTTCCTTCAAACGTTGCTGTGCTGCCTGTCCTCGTTCGGCAGAACGGCAATACAAAATCACATGCATCCCTGCTTTTGCTAACTGTTTGGCTGTTGCAAAGCCCATGCCGGCATTGGCGCCGGTTACTAAAATCGTCTTCAAATCCCAATCATCTCCTTCATAGGATATCGTTTTCTTTCATCATAACTGAAAACAAAAAAATCTGCTCAAAAAACAGATCAAGAGAAGCTCTCTTCTTGTTTCTTGAAGCAGATTGTTTCATTTTACGATTGGTAGCGGCAGACACCATCTAAATAGGTGGCTGTTACATTCATTTTTTGATCCAAAACGATAAAGTCAGCTGGGCGACCTTCTTTGATCATGCCGCAAGCATGGTCAATTTTGCAACTAATTGCTGGAATCAAGCTGGCCATCATAACCGCTTCTTGAGGGGTAGCGATTCCCCAGTCTACTACATTTTTCACAGCTTCTTTTAGTTTCAAAATGCTGCCGGCAAGATTGCCAGTTTCCATCCGAGCCGTTCCATCTTTCACCACTACTGGAAATTCACCTAAAATGTAATCACCGTCTGGCATGCCGCCAGCCATCATACAGTCAGTGATCAAGGCAACATGGTCGTGACCAGCTTTTTCCATCAAAATCTCAGCTGCTTGAGGATGCACATGGTGGCCATCACAAATCAACTCTGAAAAAACTTCTTTTAATGAAAGTAGGGCACCAACCATTCCAGGCTCGCGATGGTTTAATCCGCGCATTCCGTTGAAGGCATGAACAAAAACGCTAGCCCCCGCTTCAACTGCTGTTTGCGCTTCTTGTAATGTACCGTTACTATGGCCTAGAGCAACCACTACGCCTTCTTCCGTCACTTGCGAAACAAATTCCTTCACACCTTCGCGCTCAGGAGCCAAGGCGATTTTCTTGATAATTCCACCAGAAGCTTCTTGCCATTCATGGAAGGTATCGATATCAGGATCACCAAAATAAATCGGATTTTGTGCACCTTTGTGTTCCTCAGTAAAGAATGGGCCTTCAAAATAGATTCCTTGGATTTTTGCTCCTGTAACTTCGTCTTTGACTTTCCCAACGGTTTCTGCTACATCACGCAACCGTTCTTTGCTTGATGTTAAGGTTGTTGGTAAGAAAGATGTCACACCGCAAGACAAAAGACCTTCTGACATGGCTTTGATGCCCTCTGCATCGTTGTCCATAACATCATGGTTCATAAACCCGTGGATATGAGTATCCACAAGACCCGGTGCTACCCATTTGCCTGAATAATCTTCTACGTCTGCATCAGCAGGGACTTCATCGACGATCGCGCCGAATTTTCCCTCCTTGACCTCCAAGTAACCAGGGCCATGAACCGCTGATTTCAGAAAGAATTTGTCTGCGTAAATATATTTATTCATCTTGATCGCTCCTCTATTTCTTTTCTTCCTTAAAAGTACTCTTATTTGCAGCAGAAGTCAAGAAAGGTCTACACCACTTTATCAGATTGGCGAATATCCATGACGGCACGATACAGTTGAAAACTTTTTTCAGCCGCTTTTTCTTCTTTTAGTCTTTGAAGCAATTGTCCTTTTAGTTCAAACAATTCTTCTAGAAAATACAAGCTATTTTTCTCTCTCGCTAGGGCAATGCCTTCGTTCGTTACTTTTAGTGCGAGACAGTCTTCCTGTTGTTCCTTCAGAAAGACCGCATAATTGTAATAAATTTTGGTCAACGCCGTAGATAGACGTTCCGGTGGCAAAGCATGCATGGCATCATAAGCTTTTTCTAGATAAAAGCGTGCTTCACCCAATTGCAGCAAGTCACTGTAGACGCGCCCCATGCAGCTAAGAATGCGAATTTCCATCACGGAAACATTGGTTTTATCCTGTTGATAGGAATAGGCCAATCCTTTTTTTAATGCCTCGAGTGCGGTATCATAGTTTTGATCGAGAAAATAATCGCAACTTCCTAAGTAGTAGTAATACATTTGCATATCCGAATCTAAATACAGATACTCTTTGATTGCCTTGTCTTCCATTTTTTCCCGCATTTCTCGAAACTGTTTATGGACAAAATGCGATTCGATTTCCGCAAAAATTTGATTGGTTTTGTTGATCTCTTCCGAATGAAGCATCATCACTTGATCCAAGGTGACACCTAAACGTTGACAGATTTGATACATTACCCAGACATTGGGCAGCTCTTCATTATTTTCAATACGACTTAAAACACTTTGCGAACAAATATCTTCCGCTAACATCTTCTGTGTCATCTTTCGTTTTAGACGAATAGTACGGATGATTTGACCAAAAGATTCATCTTTTTTCTTCATGATCGTCCTCCATGGGAAATTCTTATAAGAACCGAACGTTTCTTGTCAAAAATGCGAATTCGCATTTTTAATTTTCTTTATTTTAGCACATAATGACAAAAAGGAAAGCAATTTCAAGAATGTCTTGTTATTTTTCCACAATTTCAAATGAGGTGTTAAGATGACGATCGACAGTACGATCTTTTTTACATGGGAAGGCAAAAAATACCAAGGGATCATCGAACGGGAATATGAAAATTCGGTCCTCGTTCAAGTGACCGATCCTAGTGCTGAAATGCTGGATAAATTTACCAATCGAATGATTGTCAGCAAAAAAATTTGTCAACCAGTTGCCGAATAAAAACATAAGCACCGCTCCCTCACGGTTGTTGAAGGAGCGGTGCTTTTTTATATTCTTATTTCTGACGATAGGACGCCAAAAATTCTGTCATTTTTTCAGCAGTCGTTTTTAAGTCTTCCATATTAGGAAGATAAACGATTCGGAAATGATCTGGCTGTTGCCAGTTGAACCCACCGCCGTGAACCAGCAAGATGTGGTGCTCGTGTAAAAAGTCTAAAACAAATTGTTCATCATTGGTGATATTAAAGCGTTGAATATCAATTTTAGGGAAAATATAAAAGGCGGCTTTCGGTTTCACCGCTGACAATCCCGGAATGTCATTGATTGCCTTGTAGATAAACTCTCTTTGTTCGTAGATACGACCACCTGGTAGTAGCAACTCATCGGAACTTTGATAGCCGCCAAGTGCGGTCTGGACGATTTGTTGCGATAAAACATTGGAACAGAGCCGCATTGAAGACAACATATTCAAGCCTTCGATATAGTCTTTCACATTGGACTTGTCGCCACTGAGGACCATCCAGCCCACCCGGAAACCTGCCACTCGATGAGACTTAGACAATCCACCTAACGTCACAACGAATCGATCTGGCGCTAATGTAGCAATCGGCACATGGACATAATCATCCATGACTAAACGGTCGTAGATCTCATCAGAAAAAATGATCAAGTCATGCTCACGGGCAACCTCGACGATTTGTTGCAAAACTTCTTTTGGATAAACGGCGCCGGTGGGATTATTTGGATTAATAATAACGATCGCCTTGGTTTTGCTGGTGACCTTAGCTTTGATGTCCTCGATATCAGGATTCCAATCTGCTTGCTCATCACAAATATAATGGACGGGCTTTCCGCCAGCTAACGAGATCGACGCTGTCCATAAGGGATAGTCAGGCATCGGCACTAACACTTCATCCCCATTGTTGCAAAGTCCTTGCATGCACATCGTGATCAGCTCAGAAACGCCGTTACCGGTATAAATATCATTGATGGTCACATCAGGAAATTTCTGTAATTGATAATATTGTTCGATCGCTTTACGGGCAGAAAAAATCCCTTTCGAATCAGAATAGCCTTCCGATTCTCGCACGTTCATAATCAGGTCTCTAACGATCTCATTTGGGGCTTCGAACCCAAAAGGCGCTGGATTCCCCGTATTTAATTTCAAGATACTGATGCCTTCTTCTTGCATCCGATCGGCTTCTTCTAAAACTGGGCCGCGTACATCATAACTGACCCCTTCAAGTTTTGACGACTTCGAAAATTTCTTCATATTCCATTTCTCCTTTAACCATAGGTCAACGTCAGGTTATTGGTTCTCGTCGTTGATCTCTTTTCAGATTGAACCTATTATAGCAAAAAACTTTTACCTATGGCGAAATTTTTTTGCTTCTCCTTCATCTGTGCTTGTCCCGCTCTCATCTCGTAAATAGTGCGACAGTCAGTGATTTTCAGGAAAATACGTCAAATACAATTCATTTAGTGCCAAGTACCCCACAGAAAAATCAGTGATCCCTGCAGCAATAAACCGTTGCGGTAGCTGAGGATCGCTGATTTCTACCAGATAGATCCGTCCTTGCAGATCGATGGTCACCGTCGTTAATTCTGGAAAAGCCACCAAAAAATCTGCCGAGTCCGTTTTTAAGTACAACGGTTCATTGACTAACGACTTGCGACCAAAGTATTCGTGAATGATCTTGCCGTCTTTTAAAAACAAGACCCGATCCGCGTAGGAATCCAAATTCGTCAAAATATGCGAAGCAATCACGATCGCTTTCTTTTGCGCTCGCAAGGCTTTCAACACGTTGGAGATCAATTCGACATTGGTTGGATCCAAGCCATTCATGACTTCATCCATCAGCATATATGGCGTATCCGTCACGATCTGCATCGCAAAACAAAGACGTTGCCGCATTCCAAGTGAATAGGTGCCCACGGGGCGTTTGATATAGTCACTCATCCGCAAGCGCTCAATCGTTTCGTCCACTAAGTGTTCCTCTGAACGCCACATTCGCTGATACAGCTTGAGATGCTCGAAACCACTCAAATCATTGTACAAATCATTTTGGTCAGGAAAAAACGAAATTTGTTGATGCGCTGCCACTTCTGATTTTTTGGTCACATATACTTGACTGCCATTCAAAAATACTGCGCCTTCATTCGGCTGGATGAAATTCATCGCCACATTTAATAGCGTGGATTTCCCAGTACCGTTTGGGGCGACTAATCCGACGATCTCACCGGGAGAAAAGGCGATGGAAAGTTGATCCAATACATTTCTCGTATACGTGACCGTCACATTTTTCAGTTCTAACATATCGTTCCTCCTATGCCAAATGAAATTTTTTGCGTTGGATCGTCACGAAGAAACATATTTCGATCAGAAGCCAAACGCCTCCTAATAAAAGCAACCCTTTTTCCATCGTAAACCCTGCAGAACCAAAATAAAAACGTGTCCAGCCTGAAAGGACTTGTCCCACATTTTGATACAGATAGACATACAGCGTTTTATCAAGGTAAGCACTGAACCAACGTCTTTGGAAAATATAGGGTGAAAGCAAGCAAAAACCAGCCACAAGCAAATTAACCAGTTCTGAGCGAAACAGGGCACTGAACAACAAGATGCCGCGACAATAAATAAACTGCAAGAAAAGCGTCGCAAGAAAACACTGGCCTATAAAAAGACCGATGGCTTGTGTTTCAAAAGCGTTGAAATCGGTGATCGGGTAGCGGGCATCAAAGGTCGATGATAAAATCGTGACCGGCAGTTCTAGGGAACCAAAGCCGAATTGTATACCAGAACCCAACCAGAGAAAGAACATAGTCCCAAGCGTTGCAATTGCAGAAGCGACCATCAATACTGCCGTTTTGCTCCAAAGAATCTCTTCTACCGATAATGGCAGTGAAAGAAACAGGGATTTATGTCTTCGTTCTTTTGGTAAACAATCAATCGCCAAAAATAAAGAAACAGCAAGCAATAGAATCGGTAAATATCCAGTAAAACTTCGTTGCAATGCCTGTATCCCCGTTTTTTGCTCCATGACTGCTTGAGAGAGTTTCTTATTCGGCAACTGGCTGAAGGCTTCCATAAGCTTAGCGGTTGAAGCATAACCAAAGCGACCGTCATAGGCAGCGTAGTAATTTTGAAACGTATAATAATCCGGTGTATAAAAAACATTTCGTTCATCGGTAAACTGCAACGCCAATTGGTACCACGTACTTGTTCCTTGTGCATAAGCTTGCCAGTCTTCACCAGCTAGTTCATCTAAACGTTGTTTTTCCGCTTCGTTCCATGGGGTAAACATTTCAACTGCTAAGCTTGCCGACCAATGGTCAGAAGGATTGGCTGCTTGTTGATCAAGAAAATCTTGTCGCACAGTATAGCGTTGTTGCATTTCCGTTTCATCTACTCGTTCAATCGGGCGAAAATCTTTTTGCCAAAAACTGTAAACGCCGCTGTAGATAAGAAGCAAGCAAAAAAGACCAATGGTTTTCTTGCTCTTTAAGAGTTGTCGTAATTCAAAGAAAAAATAGTCTTTCATCCTTTGCCTCCTTTCAACAAGCGATTCTGTTTATCCGCAACGAGCATGATGCTTAAACATAGGAAGATCCACACCACCGTGAGCAGCCAACTAGCATAGACTCCCCAAGAAGTACCAGAACCCAAAGCAAAGGCGCCCGAATAAAATTTATCCATAGCAGCTAGATGAACTGGTAACAGTGGGATCTTTTGCAGCATCGGAATCAAGCCTAACCCATAAAAAAGCACTAGCAAAAAGAAAGAGACATATCGATTGGCTGCGATCATATTCATAACAAAACCTAAGCATTCGATCAAACCAATCAGCAAGGCAAAAGAAACCATACTATATAAAACGCTTTGCCAAAAAGGTACGGCGACCCAATCCCCACTGAGATAGACGGCTACTGGATACTGCCAATCCCCGAACTCCCCCAAAAGGCTCATTGAAAGAAAGACACCTGAGAAGAACACAACCAAAACGCCTAAATTTGTAATCCCTTTGACCACAATTTTACTTAACATCCGAATCGGAAAAATCTGCGGGTACGAGCGAATCAAAGAGAAGTGTTCTCTTTCTTCTATCAAATTGTCACTGGCAAAAAAAGCCCAAAAGAAGAACCCAAAATTCAGCAAAAGCGTTATTGCCAAAGCGACAGCGGTCTGGGTATTGGCAGCCGTGAGGACCGGCTCTTTTTCTTGCTCGGCTAAGGCTTGATAGACCGTTTGCTCTTGTTCGATCGTCCACATAGGCGGTAAAAAGGCTTTGTCATCAACTTCAGACGCCCAAATCTGCTTTTTTAGTTCTGCAATTTGAATACTCGTTTGATTAAATCGTTCGTATTCCTCCATAATCAAGTTGGATAACTGCCGTGAGGTCAGTGTATTATTTTCAAGCAAAAGTTGATACACCTCTTGCTCATCAGGCGAGCCCGACTGATTGGCTTGGTAGCGATCAACAAGCCTTGAGGCTTCGGCTTTTTCTGCAGTGATCGTAGCGGGCAAGTTGATGGGTTCCATTAGTTTCAAATAAACGGAAAAACAGCAGCCTAAACTAAAGGCACCCATGAGTAGGAAGATAAATATTCTTTGTTTCGCAGATTTGGCTAATTGGTTTCTAAAGTAATTCATTTGCTCTCCTCTCAAAAAATCATTCATTCTTTTAGCATACCGTTTATGACAAAAATTGCAATCCATTGTCTGAATATTCTTTTAAATAGCTCTTGGAAAAGTTATTGACAAACCTGTCAAAAATCAGGTAAGATATTTTTTAGACGCGGTGTGACAGAACTACTTCAGCCTGCGTTACCTTCTATAGTATCTGCGGAAATGACGGAATGGCAGACGTGCAAGATTGAGGGTCTTGTGAGCAATCGCTCGTGTGGGTTCAAATCCCATTTTCCGCATCAGTACAGTTTCCCCTTTGGGGAAGCTGTTTTTTTGTTTGCACAAAAAATTCCCCCCTGGCGATCCTTCAATGAATTCTCTCGATCGCTTGATCTTGAGCACCTACTCCTAAAAAGTTAATAGTAACCCTCCTTTCCCTAAACACAAAAAGTCCAATAAAAATTCTTTTATCATTGCATTCATAGATATTTTTCATATAAAATGAACAATATAACGATTATTGATGAAAACTAGTTCGATGTTCCGTCATTTCTTATTAGCGTGTCAGAAACAGTTTCTTGAATGAACGAGTGATGGAAAATCTTTTCAGCATTTATTCCATTCACCTGACTTCTTCCTTCCCCCCGATGACCAAACAACAAACCTCTTCCGACCGTTTTCTCAGTTACTTTTGATAGAAAGAAGGAGCCTAATGAAAAAAAGAATACTGACCACCCTATTGTCATTCGTTATTTTCCTTATCGGCTGCGGCAAGGCAGATGAAGAACTGTCAGAGACCGTTGCACTTGGCATCGAAGCACGACTGGAATATACAAACCAGTCTGGAACGGGCTGGAGCTATTATCAACCTGCGACCTTAGAATTGCTGATTGCAGGCAGCCATGCCGAACTGGCTATTTTGGAAGAACTTGATTCTTCCGACGAAGATCTTCAGCAATTGATCAGCCACACGGTTGATTTGATGGCAACCGCTGAACGAGCGCTAGTGGAGCGTCGGATCGATGTCCCTGCTTGGTTTGCTGCCCGCATTGGTTATAGCCAGGCTCTGGTTGCGATTCATGAACGGAACCCTATCATTCTCAGTAATCAAGACAACCTCAACAGTCTACTGGAGGTAGCAAACGAAACGATTCCTGAAGCCGACCCACGGGAAAAGCTGGGGCTTTTAGCAGACGATATTGAACAGCTTCAAGAGCTCACAGAAGATACGCTTACTCTTCATCGCAGGATCGAACTTGACGATGGACTCACTGCCACTGTTTACCACACAAGGGAAACGAATGTTGACGTCTTGGTTTTTGCGAAGTCCGATGAGGAGTACGCATCTGGGTTTACTGTTCTTAATCGGGAAACTGCCGACGAGCAAAAAGCTGCCTTCTATGAAACGATTTTACGAGCGCTGGTCATAAATATTCCTCGTGAATCCTTGATGTTTATGAATCGATTCGATCAATCTTCTGATGAACATCAGTTGGCGGTGATGACCTATGGCTTTGATCATGACATTGACCAAGTCATGGTCGCTACCGTTTATCAGCAGCTTCAATAAGCTAGCGCCAAACGCAAAGCCAGCAAAACAATGATGAACAAACTCAGACCGAGAGTAAGAAATCTTCAGAACAAAGACGAGGGATAGCCCGTGCCAAAGCCTATACTAGACGGATGACTTTTCCCGTACTCGCATGATACGACAACTAGAATTTGAGGGCGTTTCCCATGATGATGCGCAATGGTCAGTGGACCACCTCACTATCGACTGGAACGAACAAGCGTTGCAAAAAGCAAACAGCTACCGTCTCAGGATGAATCTACCTCATGCCAATATCCGTCGTTTATTGGCTTCAGAAGTCTTTTCAGCAGAACAAATCGACTCTGCGATGACAACCATGGATAATTACAAACTAACAAAAAAAGGAGCATCGCGATGCCCTTATGTTGCCCCTTATATTGTTGCTATTTTTTATACCCAAGAAAAGTCTCGATTTGATGCGTTCATTCGAACAAAAAAGTGAAGTTTACCAGAGACTCACGAGGAGGAGAAAAATGAAAAAACAAGTTTTGCTGCCCTTATTGCTGCTATTATGCCTGATTTCAGGATGTGGGACGAGAAATTCAGCAAGTCCTGAGGAACTTTCTGAGCGCATCGGTGCCGCTTTAGATGCCGGTTGGGAACATACCTATCATGCAGAAAATCTTACTTATGAGTTAAGTATTGAAAATCTCGAACTGATGATTCGAGGCAAAGAAGCAGAATTGGCCTTTCTAGACCAGGTCAATAGCAACTCAAAACACAAGGCGGCATTCATTGAAAACACGGAAACAATGATCGCACTCGCTCAAGAAGCGATCGAAGCTCGCTATCTGGATATGCCCAGTTGGGTTACCGCTCGCAATGGCCGGATCGAAGCCTTACTTGCCCTCCATGAGGAAAGCCCGATCATCGTCAGTAGACGAGCAAAATTGCAAGAATTATTCAATGAATACGAAGAGGATTTGGCACTAGTGACAGTTGGGGCAAACAATCCACTTGACGATGAAGAAGCGGTCAATGAAGATTCACGAGAAAAGCTTGGTTTGACACCTGATACACTTGAACACTTACACCAACAAAGCGAAGACCAAGAAATCGAGTGGCAGACCGCTATTGATTTGGCGAACGGTGTGACCATGAATGTCTTTTCAACAAAACATGAGCCAGTGGAGATTCTCACATTTACGAATGCTGGCGAGACCTATCCTTCCGCAATCACTTTGTTTAATGGCCAAACGACGGAAATCGTTCCCGAGATAAGGACTCCTTACGAAGCCGTTTCCGCTTATTTTAACGAAATAGCCGCTGCTGTTTATGAAACGATTCCATCTGGCTATCTATTTCTGGTTGAATCACTATGGCTTGAACTGGAAAACGACAATCGTTTTCACTTCAGAACCTACGTGTTTGATAACGAAGTGACCGAGGAAACGATTTTAGCAGGGTTTCATCGCACCCCGACTGTAGCAGCACGCTATGAGCGCGAAAACAATGCGACAGAACGAGAACGTGAAGCCTTTTTCCTCGTTAGAGCGCAAGGAAATCGTCGCTTTTATTCAAAACAAGAGATGGCAGAACTGTTAGAAACAGAAGGTTTTACTGCGGAGGAAACACAATGGGCACTAGAAACCCTCGATGTAGATTGGTATCGCCATGCTTTAGGACGCGCCAATCAATCCCGTCGGGTGTTCGGGATCCGCCAAAGAAATATGGCTGCTCATCTTGAAGGGAACGGCTTCTTACCTGATGAGATCGAATTTGCGATCAAAAACATGGACAATTAGTATGTAAGGGACGAGACAAAACTTCCCATTTTTTCTTAGCGTAAACAAAAAACCGGCCAATCTTCCTGTTTAAGATTGGCCGGTTTCTTTATTTTTTGGTTTTGATTGGTACCATGGTTTTGCGCCGATGCTGCTTCATTATTGCTTGAAGACCATAGACACCAACTCCGATAATTCCTGCAAAAGCCGAAAAAGCAATAAAAATCACAGGAGACGCCCCACTTTCTATTAATTGTTTCCCTTGGACAAAGAAAAATAAGCCCATACTGATCAATAATGCTAGAAATAGTGACTGTCCCGCCCCGTTTTTTTTCATGCTTGCTCTCCTTTTACTTGATTATAGGTTATTCTCTCATTTCAAGAATGAAAAAACCTCCATCTTAAGGCTGATTCTTTCTTTCAATGATCAGATTGATCCCATTCGGATCAGTCAAATGCAAGCGGCTTTCTGTTTCTAACCCATAAGAAACGCCACTTGCCTTGAGATGACTTCGTAATGTAGAAAAAGCCAAAGCTGGCAAAACGATCGTAAAGTACGCTAAGCCTAGATCCTTTTCTTCCATAGCTGGAACATTTCTTCCCATCCAAATATTCGATCCGATATGGTGATGATACGCACCAGCAGCAAAAAACTTTGCTTGGCTACCAAAATCTGAAGTCAAACGCATGCCTAAAACTTGAGTGTAGAATTCTTCTGTTTTTACCAAGTCCGCCACTTTCAAATGGACATGCCCTACCGTAGTGCCAACTGGAAAGGTCGTTTGAGATCGGTCAGCGGCTCCCAGCACGCCTTGTGCGTCCATTTCGACAGTAACGCCTACGATCTCACCGTCTGCTCGAATATCCCATTCACTCTTTGGTTTGTCACGATACACTTCGATCCCGTTTCCTTCTGGATCGGTCAGGTATAACGCTTCACTATACCCATGGTCGCTGGCACCATCGAGGGGGGCTTTGGCCTCCAAATAATGAATCAGCATATTTCCTAGGTCTTTACGGCTAGGCAAAAGAAATGCCGTATGGAAAAGGCCTGTTTTCCGTGTCAAAGGCAACGGATCGCTTACCTTCTCTAGAACTAAAAGCTCTTGCGCTCCCACGCCTAATCGCGCGTGATCTACACTTTGTTCCAATAAAGTCAGACCGATCACGTCCGAATAAAACTGGCTCATTTTTTCTATGTTTGCTACTTTTAAAACGACTTTGCCAATTGCGGCAGTTGCATCGATTTGATAAGTTGATTGAATCATGGTCATCGCTATTTCCTCTTTTCTAAACAGTTACGTTCACTTGTTACTTTAAGTATAACACTAACTTTTAGTAAGTAAATAAATCTGCTTGTTTAGCGACGGAGCAATCGACTGCTCGTTGCTTCATAAATCGTGTCTTCAACAGTCGCAAGCAGTGATGAACCAATTAGTTTTGTATTGCTTCAATCAGTGAAATGGCTGGCTGCATCGCTTCTTCGGTCGTCCCTTCTAACACAACATAACAATACGGCTTGTATTCAGCGGTGATGGCCAATAGTTGTTGATAATCAATCATTCCTTCTCCCAATGGCACTACCTTGATTTTCCCATCGATTACTTGATAGTCTTTCAAGTGCATGCAAACGATGGCATCGCCAAAGCGGGAAAAAGCTTCCCTTGTCAAAGCGACTTGCTCTTGATAGTTCTTCGCAGTAATCAGATTGGTTGGATCAAAGATGATCCCTAAATAGTCAGAGGGTACCCGTTCCAGCAATTCTTCGATTCGGTCGATCGATGATAGTGGATGATTCAAGCCCGCTTCAATTCCTAGCATTACTTGATGTCTCTTAGCCACTTGGACCAAACGCTTGATCACCTGAACCAAATCATCGAAAACGACGTCACTAAAATTTTCCTCGGTATACCCCATATTCGGCAAAACCGAACCAGTTTCACTTGCGACCATAGCTGCATCAAAATATTTGGCATGTGAGAGATAGGTCTCGAATCTGGATAAAATCGCTTCCCGTTTTTCCAGATCAGGATGGATCAGATTACAATAACAACTTAATAAAGCGACCTGAACGTGAGATTGACCAAAAACTCGTTTGAAAAAGCGGCCTAAACCAGGGCTTAATTGCTCTGGCTCTGCCCATTGCGGGAAGGATTTATTTAATGCAAATTGAATGTTATGAATGTTTTGGGCGGCAATTTTTTGCGCTAATTCTTCTGGGGACCCATAATTCTTTACATCATGCCCCCGAACAGTTAGTTGAAACATAGCTTCTCCTTTCTTCACTGCTTTTGAAGCAAAAAGAAGACCAAGCAGCGAATCACTTCAACTGGTCTTGGTCTTCAAATCATTCAGCAGTAGCGGCTCCTCACTTCATCTATTTCTTCTCAATAGATGATCAGAACCTTTTGTGACCTTTATTGTTGTGAACGATAGTCTTCCGTGAACTCGTCAATGATCTGCTGTCCACCATTTCTTAAGAAGGTTTCGATCGCTGTATCAAACCCATCGATCTCGATTTCCCCAGTCATATATTGGTAGTAAGCGTCTGAGATTCCTTCAATCAAGCTTGACCATGAACGATCATAGGTTTCAGAGGTCAGCGATTGTGCAGGATTGATCACCGCAAACTCTTCATTTTCGCGAATCTTTTCATTGGCTAAGTTGACATAGGGGTTGCTTGAAGGGAAAACTGTTACTAATTCTGATGGACGAGACGAAGAAAATGGTTGTACTTCTTGTTGCCACTTCGTATCATCTAAACGGACATAGACACCCTCATCATCAATTTCATAATGGACCCCTTCGATCCCTTGCGTCATCAAGGTAAACGGCTCTTCGTCCATCAAATCATTGATAAATTTCAAAACAACACGTAAGTCTTCTTCGGTTTCAACATTGTTTTTCGGAATGGCTAACCAGCCGCCCATTCCACCATTGGTATCAGAAAGGATACGACGTTCCACATTTTCATGGACGATATCATTGATCAAGACCCATTCCATATGCTCTTCGGCAGTTCCAGCAGCATCATCAATGTAGTTACGTACTTCTTGCAAACCACTCAATACGATCCCACCACGACCTTGAACGATATAGTTCTTCTGGTCATTTTTCGCCATTACCGCAAAATCAGAATTCATCCAGCCGTTATCATAGATATTACGGAACCATTCCATTGCTTCTTTGTATTCTGGTTGCATAAAGGATGGCATCACTTCATCATCATCCGTGATCGTAAACCAATTGTCTGCGCCAAAGTAACCAGAAAGTGAACGGAAACCAACGTTAAAGGACTCATCACGCTCTACGAAACCAACCGTATCATCTACACCGTTGCCATCTGGATCACCTTCCGTAAAGGCCTGAGCGACAGCCGCTAATTCTTCTAATGTCGATGGCACGTCCAAGCCTAAATTATCCAACCAATCTTTTCTGACAAGGACGCCATAACGAGCGATCGGTTTTAAAAACGGAACACCATAGATATGACCATCGATCCGCGAGGACTCTAAGCGATCCTCAGAAATTTCTGCCAAATTTGGAAACTCTTCTAAATACGGTTCCACATCCCAGAACATCCCGGACGCTAGCGAGCTACGGACGGTCGTGTTATTGATTTCTGTCAGACTAACGATATCTGCTAAAGAATTTGATGCTAATGCTGCATTCAAGCGTTCTGTTTTTGATGCGTCCGGCACCCAAGTGAAATCGATCTCGATCCCTGTATATTCTTCTAATTTTTGCGTCACATCCCCAGACGGAGGCGAAGCGGTATGCAACATCGCCATCCAAGAAATGCTGGATTTTGTTTCACCTTCTGTACCTTCAGATGAACCTCCGCCATCGCCGCAGCCTGCTAAAAACAGTCCGGCACATAATAATAAACTTGCAACTTTCAACTTTTTCATTTGTTAACCTTCTTTCTCTATTTTTAGGGAGCCATCATCGCGCTGATCTTTCCCTTGATACGTAAAATATTCAAAATCGGCATAGCTTCCGGCAAAGTGATCTAAATCATGCGCACTGATTCCTATGAAATTCCCCGTAAAACCACCAGACAAGAACTGAATGTTTTGCTTTTTAAAGGGATGCCACGTTTGTGATTGCCGATAGAACCATTGGGCTTCTAGATAAGAACCGACTACTTTCAATCTGATCGGCTCACTTGTAGCAGCGAGGGGCAATTTATCTGGGAACAAGTGAAATTCTCCTTCACAACAGCGCAGCAACCGAAGGACCTTGCCTGCTTCTTCATCATAGGTCACATAGAAAAACAAATAGTTTTCTTCGTTTAAGAAAAGCGACAATCCAGCCATCTGGTTAAACGATTGGGGTTGATATTCCATCACTGTTTCAGCTTCAAAACAAAAGTCTTGTTGGCGAATCGCTAATAAGTGCTTATGAAAGTTCGATTGCATCGATTCTCCACCGATCAATCGCAAATACCCTGGTCGCTCAGTCAGATTGCACCACTGTTCATTGGGCAGCAATCGTCTACCGTTCCATGCTTTTTGCAACGATCCTTGAAAATCATCAACAAAAACAGCAGGTGATGTCTCTTGCTTCTGAACCTCGCTAGCGAGCCTGATGGTTTGATCTGGGATCGTATCATCATTGCTAAGACGCAGCCATCCTTCGTGATCCCAATAGACGGTTTGGAGTGCCGTCTCTCGTCCAAGGATCGCTGCCCCTGCTACTGGCCGAGTCATCAAATAGCTCATGACCCATTCTCCTGATGGCGCAATCGTCAAACTGCCATGACCTGTACATTGAAAAGGGGAATCTTGGCGCTGATAGGCACGCATCATGGGAAAATGCGGATCTACTTCATAAGGTCCAGTGATGGTCTTACTACGACAAACCGTTACCGCATGACCTGCACCCGTTCCTCCTTCTGCCGTCAGTAAGTAATAACACTCATTGTGGTAATAAAGATGCGGTGCTTCGGTCTTCGCCAGCTGGGTTCCAGAGAAAATTGGCACTCTGTCACCGATCAAGCGGCCTTGTGCTTCAGAGTATTCTTGAAGCACGATCCCCACCGATTTATTTGGCGTATCCTTACGATAATCCCAAAGCGCATTCAATAACCAGATACGCCCCTCTTGATCATGAAACAAGGAAGGATCAAAGCCACTACCATTTAAATAAACGGGCTCGCTCCATGGCCCATGAATCGTAGGAGCCGTCATGAGATAGTTTCGACAGTCTTTGAAGGGACGTGTCGTGTTGCGAACATTTGTATAGACACAATAGTATTGTCCGTTTGCGTAACTGATTTGCGGTGCCCAAATGCTGCAATTTGCTGCGTTGCCTAATAAATCCACTTGATTGGTCAGAATATCTGTTTCATGGGACCAATTGACTAGATCTTGAGAACAGTAGACCCGGATTCCTGGTAACCACTCAAAGGAAGAAACCGCTAAATAATAAGTATCCTCGACTTTTAAAATACTCGGATCAGGATGAAACCCTCTTAAAATCGGATTATTGATCATTGCCTTCATGCAACCCCTCCTTGTTTGCTGACTGTGTCCGTTGTTTTTTTCTTGTGTCGGTCATCACGATGGAGAAAACAAAAACCCGCCGCTAAAAAGAAACAAAAGGCAATCGGAAAAGCGATCATTTGACTACCAATCAATGTCACGACACCAGTCAAAAAATAAAGAACACACGCTTGCTTTCGATAATTACGATAGCGAACAAGCATCGTCGCCACTGAAACCAATATCAGGAGTGCCAACAGCGTGAAGCCAAACCAAGCACCGAGTGTTTGAAATTGCGCCAATGCTGCTTCTGCCGTCATTTGCTTCAGTACAGTAGGAAAAGCACTTTGAAAGATCTCTTCGAACTGCTGGACAGTCATTTGATTGATCACCAAGGAAAAGCCGCCCATAAACACCAGAGCGAGAACCATCCCGATCCAGCCAGACCATTTTGCCTTGCTCATTTTTCTATCACTCCTTCGATAGTCACCCATTCAGGACGTTGGGGACTTCTTTGGTAACAACACATTCGCTCCGTGAACGCGACCGTTTGGTGGCTTGCTGCTTTTCCCCAATCAGACCAGCCGCAAGGGACGAGCTGTTGATCAAAGCAGCAGGATAAAAAGGTGACTTTGGCGTCATTGCGCCAAGGACGGCCTAAATAATAGACTTTGTCCCCTGTCACCCGACACCGATCGAAGGTTAACCCGCTTGCTTGTTTGCTAGTTGAGGCAGCAGTAATGTAGTTCGTTTGTAGTGTATTTTTACAATGCAAGCGACACTCTTCAAAGATGGCGGAACCACCGCCAAAAATAAAATCGACTGTTCCACTGATCCTGCAATGCAAAAACAAACTCTGTTGTTGGTCAAAGATTGTTTTTCGCCAAGGACTGTTCATTGGTTCGCCCTCTTTGGTATATTTTGGCAATGGTCCCAGGCACAAGGTATCTTGAAAAGCATCGAGATGACAGTGTTCGAAGCGAATGTCATCCCCTTCGATATAGACGGCAACTGCTTGCCCGACTGCTTGCCCATACCCTGCGTCATTGATGATGGTCAGGTTTTTTACAAAGACTTCTCGGCTATTGATAAAGAGCGTCGCTGTTTGAAAGGTTCCTCTTTTTTGCCCATTCTCATCGGTTTGCTCGGCAGCCAAGTGGTAGCATAAGAACGTGTTGGGTTCCGCGATCAACGTAAGCTGGTTTTTATAGATTTTCACCTGTTCTTGGTACACGCCAGAGGCGATCGTGATCTCACAAGGTGCGTTTAAGGCTTCAGCAGCCAGCACAGCTGCTTGGATACTCGTAAAATCACCCTTTTGCGGGTCTTTACTAACCTTTAGCTTGATAGGAGGTGCTGTTTTAGAAATTCGATCCACTGCGCTCTCATCTCCTTGGTTTCTTCATGACCACCTGGCAAGCTGCGCGCCTGCCAATGCTCCTTGTAGCCCATTGCTTCATAATGCTGCCCGACCTGTTGATCCAAACGAGCGACGCCGCTTGAGGGGCATCCACGATCTTTTTTGCCAACCAAACTCAAACGCGGGCGTGGTACAATCTGTTTTTGGATCGCCGCAGTCGTAAAGTCTTTCAACACATTAGGAACATAATAGTAAAACCCATGTTTGCTTAGACGGTCCTCTTCGATCAATGCTTGATAGTCCACTTGTGCTGCCATGTCCACCACCACTGATATCCGTTCATCAAGCGCTGCCAACCACCAACTCATCAAGCCGCCCATGGAAAGTCCCAATGTGGCGATAGCGGAATATTTCACTTCTTTGCGGGAAGCAAGATAGGTCAAAAACTGTTGATTGTCATAGATTCGCTGCCCCCATAACGTTTTGCCTTGCAAGAGAAATCGCTTGTAGCTATCATTTTCACCATTTTTTCGTTCGCCAAAGCCCCACATGTCGATCACCCCAACAGCGACGCCCAGCTTCATAAATGCAGCGAATAGGCTTTCCTTTTGCATATAAGGCGGACTTTGCCGAAGTTCTTCTTTCCCTATCGTGAAGTCACCGCCATGAGAATGATTGAACAAAACGAGTGGAACAGGTTGCTGAGAGCTAGGATAAGCAAAGTAAGCAGGGACATCTTCTTCTTGATTTAATCGTAGAAGTAAATGTTCCAAGGTATAATTTTGCACCTGCTCTTTTGTTTGCTGAACCACTTGTGGTGCAACTTTCATATCAGGACCTAGCAGCTGAAGTAACTGAGGATCCCTCACAAAAAATCTCCTTGAAATGCCATAGGCTGACGATTCTCAAATGACTGTGTGACGGTGATTTCCCGACTATTCTCGATATGGAACGCTTCAGTTACGCCTTCCAAATTGATACGATCAAACTGAATATTCCGTCCACAGCCAATATAAAAGCCTTGTTTTGTCATCTCTTCGATACCTGTCATCATTGCAGGCTTTCCTGGAATTGGATGTTCAGCCATAGAGACAGCAATATCTTGGAAAGTGATATCTGAAATAAATTGTTCAGCCAAGCCATAAACAAACCCAGCGGCCGCATGGACATTCCGAGCCGAGATATTTGCAAAATGGATTCTCCGGAAATGAGGGGTTTCCTCGTTGATCGGGTACGGATTTTTATCCCAAACATACTTCTCTTTGCCTTTCGGTCCACAGAAATAGTAAAGATTTAAAGTGAATGGACAGATGACATTATCCATCACAATGTTATTCACTCGAATATCTTCGATCGTTCCGCCACGTCCACGACGGGATTTCAAACGAATCCCACGATCGGTATCTTGAAAAATACAATTACTGATGGTGACATTACGAATATCGCCGCTCATCTCACTCCCTAGAACGACTGCCCCATGCCCATGAAGCATATGGCAATTTACGATCGTGATATTCTCACAGGCGACCCGTTCTTTAGTGTCCTCCGTTCCTGATTTGATGGCGATGCAATCATCGCCAACATCAATATGACAGTTACTGATGCGGACATTTTTACAAGATTCAGGATCGATCCCATCCGTATTTGGCGAATCCGCTGGATTTTTGATGCGAAGATTATCGATCGTTAGATCTTGGCAAAGAATCGGATTGACAGTCCAACTTGGTGAATCGACAAGACGGATATCTTTCAACGTAATTTGTTGGCAAGAGTCAAAACTGATTAATTTTGGTCGTGGATAAGCAAGCTCTTCACGGTTTTCTCGAAAGGTTTTCCACCATCTTTGCCCTTGTCCATCAAGCATTCCTAGTCCTGTGACAGCGATGTTTTCCGCATTCTCGGCATATAAACAAGAGGCATAAACTTCCCGTTTGACCCCTTCCCAGCGAGACACGACGACGGGATAGTCTTTGGGATCATCAGAAAATAATAAGGTCGCCCCCAATAGTAGGTGCAGTTCGATGTTACTTTTTAAAAAGAGCGCACCTGTCGGATAGCGTCCTGCAGAAAAAGTGATTCTGCCTCCTCCTTGTTGATGCAATTCATCAATTTTTTCTTGAATCGCTTCTGTCAACAGACCTTCTTTTCCTTGTAAATCAGCTGTAGTTAATTGGATATTCATTTCTTGCTTCCTTCCTCCGTTAGTGGTTGCAGCAGTAAACTCGCTTGTAAAAAGGCACCGTATCCTTTGAAATCATTCGTGATAACGGGTTCACTGATATAGTAAACAAACGTACCATCCCGATTATCTGGTCCACCAAGACCAGCAACTTCACAGTTTCTGATCAGATTCAACCAGCCTTCTTTTGTTAAAAAGACAAACTCATCCAGCAATCCTTGATAGGTCTCTTGGGCAAACACTTGCCATTTTTGATCGATGATCCTTGCTTTGACTGCTTTCGCTGTTGCGTAACAAATCATTGAAGAAGCGGATGCTTCTAAATAATTCCCACGCTCACTGCCTTTATCTAAGACTTGATACCACACTTTTTTCTGGGGATCTCTTACTTTAGCAAGAGCTTCTAGACAGGAGACAAACATGTTTTCTAACGAATTCTTCTGCTCTGATTCCCCTAATAGCACCATCGTATCTGCGAGTGCCATCATGAACCATCCCATTGACCGTCCCCAGAAATTTTTTGAACAACCAGTCTCAGGATCTGCCCACGGCTGGACTTTTTGTTCATCCCACGCGTGATACAAAAGACCCGTTTTTGGATCTAGGGTATGCGTAAAGCATAAGGTGAATTGCTTGATGACATCTGCCAATGCTTCTGCTTTCTCAAATGTCAGTGCGTATTCTGTCAAAAATGGGGCTCCCATATATAAGCCATCTAACCACATTTGATATGGATAGATTTTTTTATGCCAGAACCCGCCTTCGCTTGTTCTTGGCATCTGCTGTAATTGTTGATACAGCGTGTCCAAGGCGATCTTGTATTTTGAAACACCTGTTTCTTTGTATAGTAAGAATAAACATTTGCCATTATTGATGTAATCGATATTCATCGCGTCCATCTGATAATTTTTGATGCGACCGTCTTCGTCAATATAAAAATCCATCGTGTTTTGGATATAGTCGAAATAACGTTTGTCACCAGTCTGTTCATAGGCTTCTTTCACGCCTTGTAAAACGACCCCGATGTCATAGGACCATTTTCCGTGATAAATTTTTTCTTTGCATAAGTAGTCATAGCGCTCAAATAACGTGTTCAAAGCAATTTCCGAATAGTTCTTCATGTACGATACTTCCTTTTATTGTAGTCTCCTCAATTCATAGAGCTGTTTCAATGAATCTGTTTTACTGGCTGTATTTCATGAGGGTTCAGCTTGTTTTGCTATTTCCAGGTGTTCTCTAGTGACAGTTTTGTTCACGAACCAGTAAAAGTCTTTGAGCCGTTTTCTTTAGATAATGACCTCATCTCCTTTACTGGCAATGGTTTGCTCCGTAGTCGATGCCGCTTTTGAAACCACCTGATCTGTTTCAATTGGGTGGATATCTTGAAGAATTTTTTTACCAGCAAGGGCAAAAACACCACCAACTAAGCTACTCCCCATCAAAAAGAGACCGATCAAGAAATAACTGCCCAGGACTAAATAGCCAAGGATCAAAATCGTCCAACTAATGATCGAATAATGCAGATAGCCTAAACCTAACAAGGCACTCCCCCGCAGGATCTCAAGCACGGTCACAAAGTTGGTAGCGGCCATGACGGTATACACGTGCATGAATAGAAAGAGGAACGCAATCAAAAAGAGGACATTCGCCACTTGGATAAACCATGGAAATGGCGCAAATATATTGGTGATCACGATTGCTGCGATAATCAAAAACAACCAACTGACCAGCACCGATTGCCGGAACCGTTCTTTACTATAGTAGAAAAAACTTTTGATCAAAGGCGGTCGTTCATGAAGACGAAGCCAGCGATCATAATATTTCATCATGGCATACGACGCAGGGCCAATGCCAAAGAGGATGCCTCCCAGGAGAGTCACACTTAGCCAAAGAAAGTGAAGGGCGATCAGCGTCAAAAATGCGAGTAATCCTTCGTTGATTTTCGTGATCTTTTCGATCGTCATGTGATCCCTTCTTTCTTAATAAATCCCGTCTTCGCCAATTTTTTTCGCCAAACGATTGGCAAAGATGACAAGAATCAAGCCAACAAGTCCTTTAAACAGCCCAACAGCTGTCGAGTAACTCAATTGACCATTTTGAATCCCGGCGGTATAGACAAAGGTATCAAAGATTTGGGCAACCTCACGGTTCATTGAGTTCATCAACAAGAACATATGCTCAAAGCCCATATCTAAGATTGAACCGATCTTTAAAATCAATAAGGTTACGATCGTCGGACGAATACAAGGCAATGTGATATGCCACATTTTTCGTAGCTTGCCAGCCCCATCCATATCCGCCGCTTCATAAAGCTGTTCATCAACATTGGTAATAGCGGCTAGATAAACGATCGTCCCCCAACCGGCACCTTTCCAAAGATCTTGGAAAATGTACATTGGACGCAACCACGTGCGACTTGTTAGAAACGGGATACGTTCGCCACCAAGACTTTCGATCATGTTATTGATCACACCACCTTCTGTCGTTAATAAAACATAGAAGATGGAAACAACGATGACCCACGACATAAAATGAGGCAAATAAATGATGGTTTGAATCCCTTTTTTCAAACCGCGATTGTTTACTTCATTTAGCATAAGTGCCAATACTATAGGAAAAGGGAAGGAAATCGTGATATTTAAGAAGAACATGATCAATGTATTGCGCATCAACATCACGAAGGTATCTTCGGTAAAGAGCCGAATAAAATGGGTGAAGCCAACAAAGGGGCTTCCTAGGATCCCCAAGAATGGTTGGTAGTCTTGAAAAGCGATGACTAACCCGCCCATCGGTATGTAACGGAAAATAAGAAAATATAAAATCCCCGGCAATACCATAATATAGAGGGCACGATTTTTTCTGATTTGCGCCCATTTTTTCTTTTTCAGCCGCAGCCGCTGTTCTTCTTCATTTAGTGGTGAGAAGTAATTATCAACTTTTGTTTCCATACTTGTTCCTCCGAATTTTTTTGATTTGATAGTCCCATGGTAGCGTGAAAAAAAGATAACGTATATAATCATTTTCTCAGCTTTGAAAAGGCATACATTTTTTAGGATTATCTCGCAGTCGAATTGGATAATCCTTTATTTATCAACGTTTGTCATGATTGTGATTTTTTTAACATGTAAAAGTGATTATATACGTTGTCCCCGCCTCATGATACGTTGGAAGTACCTATTTAAGTAAAAAAAGATGGAGGTTTTTTCTATGCAACAAACCCTGAAAAAAACGAACCGCCCGAAAAGTGAACGGGTCGTTCAAGGATTTATTATTGGCTTTCTACTACTCTTCACCTTAACGTGTCTCTTACCTTTTCTAAACATTCTCGGAAGCTCCTTTGCTTCTTCTTCTGAGATCGCGACACGAACATTTATCATTATCCCTCGTGAATTTAGCTTAAATGCTTACCGGTATATTCTCTCGACACCCACGATTTTTACGAGTATTGGTGTTTCCCTTTTTGTGACCATCGTCGGAACAGTTCTTTCAATGATCTTGACCTCTTTTATGGCCTATGCTCTTTCAAGAAAATATTTGCATGGACGCGGCATCTTCAACTTTATTGTCGTATTTACCATGTTGTTTAGCGGTGGGATGATCCCAAGTTTTATTTTGGTACAAAGCCTCGGCTTGATCGATTCTCTCTGGGCACTGATCTTACCCAGTGCGATCAGTGCATATAATATGATCATTATGAGAAACTTTTTCCAAGGAATTCCTGATAGTTTAGAAGAATCAGCAAAAATGGATGGTTGCTCTGATTGGGGCGTCTTTTTCCGTATCATCTTACCCCTTTCCTTACCATCGATTGCGACGATCTCTTTGTTCTACGCTGTTAGTTATTGGAATACTTATCAATCAGCGATTTTGTACATCAATGATTCAGCGAAATGGCCGATCCAAGTGCTCCTTCGACAAATCGTGATCGTCTCCAGCGGGATGAACGCCGATGCCGCGAGTGTCGATGTTGTCCCCCCAGCACAATCCGTAAAAATGGCCGTGATCGTCGTTGCGACGCTGCCAATGTTGATCGCCTATCCATTTGTTCAGAAGTATTTCGTGAAAGGGGCAATGGTTGGTTCCGTCAAAGGGTAACCAACAGGCAGCCAAGAAAAACGCGCTTTTTGATCGTTAATCAAAAAGCGCGTTTTTCTTTTATTCTTTGGAACGTTTGCGATACTCTCCAGGCGTCATCTGTTCTTTCTTTTTGAAAAAGCGGATGAAGTTTTGAGAGTTAGTATATTGAAGGTTAGCGGCGATTTCCTTGATCGTCATATCCTTTTCCCGCAACCATTTTTTGGCGATTTGCAACCGATAATTTTGTAAGTAATCGGCAAAATTGATGGATAATTCCTTTTTAAACACATTACTTAAGTAATTGGCATTATAATGCAACTGCTCAGCAATGCTATCTAAGGAAAGATCCTGATCGTATTGTTGGTGTACGATCAAGACCATCTTTTCAGACAAGGAGCGAATTTCTCGATCTGTTTTGGCTTGTGTCGTTTCAACGATAGGTAAAACTAACTCTTGATAGATGCTTTGCTCAACTTTGACTAAGCTGGTTTGGTTGAGCACGGATTGATAAACTTTACGACTATTTTGCAAGCTGGTATGATCTGCTCCTAAGAGTTGCCCTAGCTGAACGATACTGTTGATCAACTTAAACAAGGCGCTTTCAATCGTCAACGGATTTTTATTTTCATGGATGATTTCCCGTACAACTTCCGTGTAACTCGCTTTGATGGTCGCTAGCTCCCCACTACGCATCGCATCCAAAAAGGTACTTTCTGCTTCTCTAGGGTATTGAACGATCGCGTTATTGTCCAATTGTGCCGCAATGTCGTCAAAAAAGATAATGACTTCTTCCCCTAAATTCATTCGATAGTGCAAGGCTTCTTTGGCGTTATCAACCGCTAATTTGGTTTCTACGAGGCGGTCGTAGGATTGTGAGACCCCACAACTTATTTTAATTCTTAAATAGTCTTTTGCCGCTTGATGGATCTTTTGACAATAGGTCAATACTTGTTTTTGATCAATCGTTTTCGGAAGTTTTAAAATCGTTCCTTGGGTTTCTTGACTAGAGATGATTGGCTGAAAACGCAAATTCGCCGGAATGATCTCAGAAACGAGATTCTCAATGGCAAGCAAGAAAATATCACTGGTCGCTGTTTCTCGCCCACACAAATCATCGATTTGAATCAGTAATACGGCAAAGTGTTCCGTTTCGGATACTTCATACCCAAATTGTGACAGTTTTAAGTGAATATCTGCTTCTGAGATACAGCCGCGAAACAAGTTTAATAAAAACAAGGATTCTAACTCGGGCTTTTGATGTTCAACTTTAACAGCAAGATCATGGTTTTGATGCAAGACTTGGTCGATATCGGAAATCAATTGATTGACTTCTAATTTTTGACCTTGTTTTTTGGGCTTTAAAAGCTCTCCGATCCGATTGATGGGTGAAGTAGCCACGATCGCAATGCGATAAGATACTAATAAAAACAGGAAAATCAATAGACTACCAATCACGATCAAACCGCTTCTTAGCTCACGAATTGCTTGCGAAACACTGGCTGGCGCCAGACGGATCACATGATACCACTGATTGTAATCCGATTGTGTGACCACATACTTGTTGTTTTCTTTGTCAGTGAAGATGCCATCGCCGTGGGCAGCTGCGATCATTGTTTCGTGTAAGTCAGAATCGATCACTTCACCATTATCGAAAAGCAGTTGTCCATCTGCATGAAAAATATTCAAAAATGAATCGTCATGATCTACCACCAACTGCGCAATGGTATGGTCTTGGATTTCAGCAATCCCCAAAGCAGTGGTTTCCTGTCGAAACACAGGCAGCGTCATCACCATTTTTAAATAGCCATCTTCCGGCAACCAATACAAGTAGCGTTGGTTATCGATCAGCGCTTGAAAAGCAGCGAATTCTGTATCATCGATCTGTTTTAAGGAGCCTTCTTCGATTTTCCAATGCTGATTCAAATTCACCAATTGGTAGCTGGCGTTTTCGATCCCCATCACACCAATGTAAGCCAGTTGCGAATTGATCTCGCGTACTTGTCGATAATTCGTCACGGAAAACGGCTGTTCCATCGTATCGGAAAAACTTTGAGTACTGCTATATGTAGAAAAGGCATACTCCACCATCTGAATTTTTTGATCCAGATTTTGTTTGACTTGGTTGACCAAATTATGTTGACTTTGCAAAAAGGTTTCTTGAATGTTTTGATACGTTCGATGATAAATGACTCCACTAAAGCCGATAATTAAAGCGCTACCAATCAAAGAGACCCAAATGAAAATTTTATAGAACAAGTTGGACGTTTGATGATAGCTTAAAAAGAATTTCATAGACTCCCTCCCATTACCTAACTATCTTCTTTTATACTAGCACATCCCAGAAAAAGTTCCTATGTTATTTTGAAAAATGTTTCACGTGTGCATCCTTGGTGTATTGACATTCTCGTGGGAACAAGCTATGCTTGAATCAAGCAAAAAGGAAGAAGGTTTTCTATGGTCACGATCAAAGATATCGCCAAAGTCGCTGGTGTTTCACATACAACTGTTTCTCGTGCGTTAAACGATAGCCCATTAATTAAGCCAGAAACAAAAAATAAGATCGCAGCCATCGCTGAATCTTTACACTATGTGCCCAATGTCAATGCCAAAAGTCTGGTGAATCAAAAATCCTATATCATTGGTCTTTATTTTTCCCATCTATCCATTGGTACTTCCGATAGCTTTTTAGTCGAAGTGATCAAAGGAATCAGTGATACCCTACCATCCGAATATACTTTAGCGGTTCATGAATTATTGCAATCCGATACATTTGATGAAGAGCCGAATCGTTTAGATGGAGCGATCGTGATGAGTCAAAGTGATCGGGATGACGGCTTTATTGCTGCTCTTTCAAAGAAAAACATTCCCATCGTCGTTTTGAATCGTCAATTGCAGGATGCAACCTTGATGAATGTCACTAGTAATGATGCCCAAGGGGTCTATCAAATGATCACCTATGTGCTTGAACAAGGCTTTCGAAAGATCGCCATGATTGAAGGGATCGCTTCCTTTGGTTCCGCTAGAGAGCGTCGTAAAGGATTTATGAAAGCGATTCAAGAAAAGCAGCTTGTCTGCCCGAAAGAATACTTCGTAGCTGGCGACTACTCTTTGGAAAGTGGTCAGCTGGGTGCCCAGCAACTACTCGCTTTACCTGAACCACCTGAAGTGATTTTTTGCGCCAATGATGATATGGCGATCGGTGCGATCAATGCCTGTCATCAAGCAGGACGAAAGATCCCAGAGGAGATCGGTATCATCGGTTTTGATGATAGTTCTTTTTCTCCCTATACGTATCCCCCATTAACAACGATCCGCAAACCAGTTTATGAAATGAGTCAATTGGCAGCAACTCTGCTGTTGCAAGCATTTGCCAATCAAGTAGTTGAGAAACAACATTTCTTTGATACCTCGTTAATCATTCGTCAATCGCTGTAAGCCTCTTGTTTTCAAGAGTGCTTACGCAAAAATGTTAACGTGTGCATAACTATTTTTTAAGGAGGATTCTATGAAAAAAATTACCGAACAAACCCATCAAACTTATCCAGCCCGAGTAATTCAATTCGGGGAAGGCAATTTTATGCGGGGCTTTTTTAACTGGCAGCTGCAGCAAATGAACAAGCAAGGTCTTTTTAACGGCAGTGCCGTTGTGGTACAGCCGATCGATCACGGATTGAAAGAGCTGTTGGCACAACAAGAAAATCTCTACACCGTTATCTTAGAAGGACTTGTCGATGGCGCTTTATCTCAAACATTTGAAGTCGTCTCCACTATCGATCAAGTGTTAAATCCTTATCAGCAATGGGAAGACTATCTTGCTTTAGCCGAAGATGAGCAACTCGAGATCATCGTTTCTAATACGACGGAAGCAGGTATTGCGTTTCACCCAGAGGATTTCTTGCACGATACCCCTCCCCACAGTTTTCCTGCAAAACTGACCGCCCTTTTGTATCGTCGTTTTCAACGACAAAAACCGGGATTTTTGATCATTCCTTGCGAATTGATCGATCGGAATGGGGAAAAATTAAAAGAGATCGTCTTACAATATGCCGCATTATGGTCTTTGGAGTCAGACTTCGTCAACTGGTTAGAAAAAGAAAACACCTTCTGCTGTAGCTTAGTCGATCGGATCGTTCCAGGATATCCTCGCGACAAAGTGGCACAATACCAAGAGATTCTTGGCTATGAGGATGCCGTAATGGTCACTGCAGAACCCTTTATGTTATGGGTGATCGAAGGAAGCGGCGTAGCTGAAAAGCTCCCTTTGCAAGAAGCTGGGTTGAATGTGATCGTGACAGAAGATATGACCCCTTACCGTGAACAAAAAGTACATTTATTAAATGGTCCTCATACGGCGATGGTTCCACTTGGTCTTTTAGCGGGTTTAGAAACCGTTGAAGAAGTAATGAACGACCGTGAATTTGCAGCCTTTCTGGATGGTCTTTTTCAGGAGGAGTTGATTCCAATGCTTGATTTGCCTAAAGCGCAGCTTACAGCTTATGCGGAACAAATCAAAGAGCGCTTCAGAAATCCTTATGTGAAGCATCAGCTGCAATCGATCGCTTTAAACAGTGTTTCAAAATTCCGTGCGCGTCTTCAACCAGTCTTAACTCGTTATGTCCAACAAAACCAGCAGGTACCAAAACGAATCACTGCCGCATTGGCAGGGTTACTGACTTTCTATCTCACAAGACCCTTTCAAGATGATGAGCTAGTGACAACCATATTTCAGCAAGTGAAACAATTACCAGCAGAAAAACAGATCGCTACTCTATTAAAAAATGAGCAACTTTGGCATGCAGACCTGAGCTTCATGACAGAGACGATCAATGAAATGTGCGATTGTCTAAAACAAGACGGACCACGCCAGTTACTTGCGTCGATTGACCCCCCTGAGCCAAGTTTGAAATAAAGGAGAATCTTTATGTCCACCACATTAACAGAAACGCCCGCGCAACTATTGAAATTACACCCTAAAGACAATGTCGCAGTCGCATTAAAACCACTAGCTGCTAAAACGACCCTTCAATTTGAAGGCCAAACGATCACCCTTTTTGAGGATATTCCGCAAGGACACAAAATCGCCCTCAAAGATCTAGCACAATCACAAGACGTGATCAAATACGGCTATCCCATTGGACATCTCTTAGCTGACGTTGAAACCGGCCAATGGTTGCATACCCACAATGTCAAAACCAACCTTTCTGGTACCTTAGCATACACCTATGCCCCCGATTTGCATCCCGTCCGTTATCCAAAAAGGGCTGCGACGTTCCAAGGGTACCGTCGGGCGAATGGCAAAGTTGGGATTCGGAATGATTTACTGATCGTACCAACAGTTGGTTGCATCAATGGCATCGCAGAGATCATTGTTGAAAACTTCAAGAAGAATCATCCAGATCTTGGCACGTTTGATCATATTACGATCCTTAAACATCCCTACGGCTGCTCCCAGTTAGGCCAAGATCATCAAAACACTCGTCAAATTTTAATTGATGCGGTGCATCATCCAAATGCCGGTGGCGTCTTGGTCTTTGGCTTAGGTTGTGAGAACAACACCGTTCCCGAGTTTAAGAAAAACCTGGGTGACTACGATCCAAAGCGCGTCAAATTTATGGTGGCACAGGAAAGCGACGATGAAATTGCGGTCGGCGAAAGCTTATTAGAAGAATTACTGGAAGCAGCAAAAGAGGATCAACGAGAAGCCGTTCCCTTGAGTGAGCTAAAGATCGGGTTAAAATGTGGGGGGTCCGACGGGTTTTCTGGGATCACCGCCAACCCTTTGTTGGGGGCATTTTCTGACTTTTTAGTTTCTCAAGGTGGCAGTACTGTCTTGACGGAAGTACCCGAAATGTTTGGCGCTGAACAAGTCTTGATGGCGCGTGCACAAGATGAAGCAACCTTTGAAAAAATCCTCCATCTAATCAACGACTTTAAAGATTATTTTCTTGCTTACGGTGAACCGGTCTATGAAAATCCTTCTCCTGGCAATAAGGCAGGCGGCATCACAACACTAGAAGATAAGTCATTAGGCTGTACCCAAAAATCTGGGACTTCCGCTGTCGTCGATGTCTTAAAATATGGGGAGAAACTCCGTAAGCCAGGCTTGAGCCTGCTGGAAGGTCCAGGAAACGACCTTGTTGCCGCTTCTGCACTGGCTTCTGCCGATTGCCAACTCGTCTTATTTACCACGGGTCGCGGCACGCCATTTGGTGCCTATGTGCCGACCATGAAAATTGCCACGAATCAAGAGATTTACCATAAGAAACCCCACTGGATGGATTTCAACGCCGGTCGCTTGTTGGAAGAGCCGATGGAGGTCGTGCTGGAAGACTTTATTCAAGCGATCATCGATACTGCCAGTGGAAAACCGACGCGTAATGAAGCCAACAACGTTCGTGAGATCGCCATCTTTAAAAATGGCGTGACACTATAATCAAAGAAAAGAGGTTCGACATGTTTTTAAATGAAAACTATTTATTGCCAAATGAAATTGCTCAAACCCTTTACCATGAATATGCCAAAGAGCTGCCGATCATTGATTACCACTGCCACCTAGACCCGAAAGAAATCTATGAGGATCGGCCCTTTAAAACTATCACCGAGGCATGGCTAAGTGGCGATCATTACAAATGGCGCTTGATGCGCGCTTGTGGCGTACCAGAAGAAGCGATCACCGGCAATGCCAGTGATTATGAAAAATTTTTGGCATGGTGTCAAACAGTGCCAAAATTGGTGGGAAATCCCCTTTACAGTTGGACTCATTTAGAATTAAAACGATTTTTTGCGATCGATCTTCCCGTTACTGAAGAAAATGCCGAAACCTTGTGGACGCTATGCAACGAAAAATTGCAGCAAAAAGACTTTACTCGAAGAGCTTTGATTGCTCGCAGTAAAGTCGAGATCGTTTGCACCACAGATGATCCAGTCGATGATCTTCACTATCATCACCAATTAAGCCAAACAGAACAACGTTTTCGTGTCTTGCCGACCTTTCGACCTGACAAAGCGTTACAAATCGACCATCCGAATTTTCTTGCCTATGTTACCAAACTCGAAAAGAGTGTCGAAAACGCGATCACTACCTATGATGCTTTCTTGACAGCCTTGCGGGACCGTGTAACCTACTTTCACCAACATCACTGCCGCTTGTCTGACCATGCGCTGGATACTTTAGTGTATGCTGCAGACGAACAGTTATCCCTTGAAGCAATTTTTGCCAAAGCATTAGCTGGAGAATCTTTGGAGGAAAACGAAGTCTCGTTCTTCAAAACCAATGTTCTAGTTGAACTGATGAAGCTGTATCACGAACATGGTTGGACGATGCAACTGCATGTCCATGCGTACCGTAACTGCAATCAACGAATGTTTGAGCACTTGGGACCAGATACTGGCTATGATGGCATCAATGATCAACCACTGACTCAAAACTTGCAGAAATTATTGAACGCTGCTGATGCGCAGGACCATTTGCCTCAAACGATTCTCTACTCCTTAAATCCCAATGACTATGATGCACTCGTCGCTTTGATGGGGTGCTTCCAGCAAGAAGGCAATAATAAATTGCAGTTAGGATCTGGCTGGTGGTATAACGACACCCGCGCAGGCATGCGTCACCAATTGACGAAATTCGCAGATGGCAGTGTGATCTTTAACTTTGTCGGAATGCTGACGGATTCAAGAAGCTTTTTGTCTTACACCCGTCATGAATATTTCCGACGCGTCTTTTGTGAATGGCTTGCTGAGATCGTTGTACGTGGTGAAGCACCTGCTGATCTTCGTCAGCTAAAACCATTAGTAGAAAATGTCTGTTATCAAAACGCCAACAACTACTTCAAATTTTAGGAGAAAGACAATGGAAAAAATCGTCATCGTCGGTGATTCCACCGCATCGATCAAAGAGCCTAGCGCTCGTCCAGAAACGGGCTGGGGTGAAAAGATCTCACGCTATCTCCCCCAGCATCAAATCGTCAACTTGGCAAAAAATGGGCGTTCCTCCAAAAGCTTCATTGAAGAAGGACGCTTGTTGCAGGCAAAAAAAGAACTAGATGCTGGTGATTATCTCTTGATTCAATTTGGACACAACGATCAAAAAACAGATAGTCGTGGTACGACATCTGTAGAATATCAGCATAATTTAGCAACCTTCGTGCAAACGGCACGCCAGCAGCAAGCGACACCGATCCTATTGACCTCGATCACTCGTTTGCATTACGTGGACCAACAGCAACTTGATCCTTTGGCAGTCGGTCCTTACCCAGAAGCAATGCGTGCTTTGGCTACCTCCTTGGATGTGGTCTGTCTGGATCTTTTTGCCGCAACACAACGGTTCTTTTCAGCACTGAAACCACAACAGGCGAAAACCTATTTTCTTCATTTAGAAAAAAATCAGCATCCAAATTATCCAGCAGGCATTACGGATAACACACATTTGAACGACCAGGGTGCTACAGCCGTCGCCAAATTAGTTGCCAAATGTTTGACAAATGCTCCATTACCACTTGCACAACAAGTTCTTTTAGATTGAAACTCATTGCTCGTGTTGAAACTTCCCTTAACATAAATACGCTACCTGATTTTAAAAAGAGCAACTCAAGCAAAACGCTGCGAAGAGCATTTCCCTTCACAGCGTTTTGCTTTTCCTTCTTTTTAAAAGATTTGTTTGCCATTCCTTTGCTTCAACCCTTTTATTGCCAAGCTACCTTTTAAAGACCTGTATTTCTTGGGTGTTGTACCATAAAAATGGGAACGATTGTAATCGTCCCCATCCTTACTATTGATTGTTTTATTCAGGTTGTTTCCCGATATACGCCAAGATACCGCCATCTACATATAAGACATGGCCATTGACAAAGTTTGATGCCTCAGAAGCTAAGAAAACCGTTGGTCCTGCTAAATCTTCTGGCTCACCCCAACGGGCAGCAGGTGTTTTCGCTACGATAAATTGATCAAATGGGTGACGAGAACCGTCTGGTTGGATCTCTCGTAATGGTGCGGTTTGCGGTGTTGCAATATAACCAGGTCCGATCCCATTACATTGAATGTTAGCTGAACCAAATTCAGCACAAATGTTTTTCGTCAACATTTTCAAGCCGCCTTTAGCCGCTGCGTAACCAGCCACCGTTTCTCTTCCCAATTCACTCATCATTGAGCAAATGTTGATGATTTTTCCATGTCCTTTTTTGATCATTGACGGTAAGACTGCTTTTGAAACGATAAATGGAGCGTTCAAGTCCACGTCAACGACTTGGCGGAAGTCTTCAGCAGACATCTCCAACATCGGGATTCGTTTGATGATCCCAGCATTATTGACTAAGATATCGATCACGCCAACTTCTTCTTCGATCTGCTTGACCATTTCGTTGACTGCTTTTTCATCCGTTACATCACAGACATAGCCGTGGGCTTCGATCCCTGCTTCACGATAGTTTGCTAATCCTTTATCCACTGATTCTTGATCCAAGTTGTTAAAAACGATCGTTGCTCCTGCTGCTGCTAGTGAACGAGCGATCGTAAAACCGATCCCATAGACAGCGCCTGTCACTAAGGCGATTTTACCATCTAAACGAAATTGATCCATTGAAAAATCCATAATTGATAAACCCTCTTTCTTTTTATTTTAAGTCGTCCATAGCCACCATATCCATATCGGTATAGGTGATGTTTTCGCCACACATTGCCCAGATAAAGGAGTAGTTACTGGTTCCAACACCCGAATGGATCGACCAGCTTGGAGAAATAACGGCTTGTTCTTCACTAACCACTAAATGCTTCGTTTCATCTGGTTTGCCCATCATATGGAATACTTTTGTATCTTCATTAGCAAAATCAAAATACACATATGCTTCCATCCGACGTTCATGAGTATGGCTGGGCATCGTATTCCAAGCACTGCCTGGTTCTAAGATCGTGTACCCCATTTGTAATTGACAGCTTTCGCAAACATTTGGGTGAATGTATTGATAAATTTTCCGTTCATTTAATGTCAAGCCCTCACCAGTCTCCATTGGTGTGACTTGATCGATACTAATTTTTACATTTGGGTATTTCTTATGTGCTGGAACGCAAGATAGATAGAATTTCGCTGGATTTGCTGGATCATCTGAGTGGAACAAGACTTGTTTGGTTTCCTTGCCGATATAGTAACCGTCTTGTTTCTTCATTGGTTCTTTTTGGCCATCGATCGTGATCGCACCGGGTCCTCCAATATTGATGACGCCTAATTCACGGCGTTCTAAGAAGTACTCCACCCCTAGTTCACTGCTTAATTGCACTTCTAACGCTTCTTCTGTCGGTGTCACTCCGCCAAAGATCATCCGATCATTGTGGGTATAGGTCAGCATGATTTGTCCCGGTGTGAAAATTTTCTCTACCAAAAATTCTCTGCGTAATTCTTCGGTACTATAGTGACGAATATCAAGTGGACTATGGGTATAGCGTGTTTCCATGTGTTGCATGTTTAACTTCCTCCTATCGGATAATTTTTCCTGAACCTGTTGCAATAAATTCTTGTATCTCATTGGCGCTAAACTGATTACAGTCGCCATGGATCGTATGCTTCAAGGCAGATGCGGCAGTTGCAAAATCAATGATTTCTTGGTCTTGTTTCTTCGTGACAAGACCATGTAGGATACCAGCTGAAAAGGCATCGCCACCTCCGACGCGATCAACGATTGGATTGATCTCATGGGTTGCAGAAACGACATAATTGCCGTTGTGCCATAGGCTTCCTGTCAATTGATTGTGACTTGCTGAGAGCACCTGACGACTAGTTGAATAAAAGAGCTGGATATTTGGGTATTTCCGATGCATTTCTTGATAATAGTAGTCATCTTCGACTTCCTCTGTTGGAGCTGCTACATCCATAAAGACTTGGGCATCTAACTGTCCTGCTGAGCAATAATCGACATAGGGGAGCACTTCTTGCAAAAAGACGCGCGCTTCAGCAGTCGTCCACAGCTTTCCACGATAATTGATATCGAAACTGATTTTACAACTAGCTGCTTTCGCTTCTTTGATCAACGTCAGCAAAAGTGTCTGCCAAGTCGTTGAAAGAGCGGGCGTGATCCCTGAAAGGTGAACAATGTCAATCCCATCAAAAAGGTCAGACTGCCACTCATTTTCTTTCATTCGAGCAAAGCTAGAGCCTGCGCGATCATAAACCACTCGCGCTGCTCGTTCCCCGATACCGGTTTCAATATAGTAAGTACCTAGTCGGGAACCGCCACGAAGCAAGTGGCGACAATCGACGCCATAGCTTCGTAAATGTTGAAAAACGGCATCTCCTAAAGCATTTTTCGGCACTTTACTAGCAAAAGAAACGCGATGACCAAAATTCGCCAAGGAGATCGCAACATTGGCTTCCCCACCGCCATAATGGGCAGCAAACATCGAACTATGGGCGATTCGGTCGCCTAACGTTGTCGATAGACGCAACATGATTTCTCCTAGTGTCAGAATGTTTGCCATCTTACTTTCCTCGAATCTCTTTTAATTTTGCCGCATATTGTTTCGCTACTTCTGTTACTTTGTCAAAATCCCCACTTGCTGCTGGTGCTAACAAATTCCCCCCTACACCAACGGCTACGACACCCGCTGCAAACCATTCTTGCATGTTGTCTAAGCTGAAACCACCTGTCGGCATAATGTTTAATTGTGGCAATGGCGCTTTGAAGGCCGAGATGATACTTGGTCCATACGCACTACCCGGGAATAGTTTAATGATATCTGCGCCTGCTTTTAAGGCGTCCTTCATTTCTGAAATGGTCATGCAACCAGGCAGATAAGGAATTTGATATAAATTACATAATTCAGCCGTTTCTTGATCAAAAGTTGGGCTGACAACATATTCTGCTCCTGCCATAATCGCTAAGCGGGCGGTAACTGCATCAAGAACGGTCCCAGCACCAACGACTACCTCTGGATTCTCTTTGAAGGTTGTTACCAATTCAGCGATTACATCCGCCGCTTGAGGCACTGTAAAAGTCAACTCAATGCCGGTGATCCCCCCTGCAACGATCGCTTTACTTGCTTGTAGTGCTTCTTCTTTTGAAGCGCCACGCACAACAGCGATCACGCCGCTTTCTTTTAGTTTCATTAAATTCGCTACTTTTTTCATTGAGACCCTCCATTTATTTCCTATTTGGAAAATGGTATTTATTATAAAGAAACTTACACGTTTATTATACCGTTCTCGTTTTTATTTGCAAGGGCTTTCCATTAAAAAGTTTATAATGCTTGTTCAATTTGTTGTTTTGTCGCAATAATCGCATCGATCAATGTCATTTTGTATTCTGGGGTCAAGCGGTATTTCGGTAGGCTGATAGAAAACGCCCCAACGATCTCCTGATCTTTTATCAGTGAGGCACCGATGCAATAGATTTCTTGTTCCATTTCTTCATCATCAAAGGCTACTTGGTTTTCTTTTGCCTGCTCCAATTCTTTCCTCAACTTCAACTGGTTCGTAATGGTGTTTTCCGTATAAGCGGTTAAAGGCGTTGCTGCCAAATATTCTTCCACTTGAGGGGCATCAAACTCCGCTAAAACGGCTTTCCCCATGGCAGAGCTATACAACGGTCTTGTGATCCCTACTTTTGAAGACATGCGGATCGTTTGATTGTGGGGCTCCAATTTATTGACATAAAGAATCTCATTGGCAGTCAAAACCCCTAAGTGGATCGTTTCATCCGCCGTTTTCTGCAATGCTTCCAAGTAAGGCAAGCTGATTTCCACTAAATCAAGCTCTTGAATGTTTTGATTGGCATACTTGATCAGCTTAGACCCTAAGCGATAATTCTTCTCTTTGTCGCGTTTGACATAGCCGATCATTTGCAGCGTTTCTAATATTTTCAAAGCTGTGGATGGGGTTAGTTTCGTTGCTTCTGAAATTTCTTGCAATGGTTTACTGGGCGCTTCTGCGAGATAATCTAAAATGGTTGCTGCTTTTAGTAGTACGGTTCCATATGGTTTTTGCGTCATCATTTCTCCACCTTTATTTTCTATATAAGAAATTATAATATCTTTTTAGGAAATGCACAATCTTTTTTCCTATATATCAGTATGACGCGATTCCTATTTTACTTTCTGTCGTTATTCATTGTATGATGAAGACAAGACAAAGGAGTGCCGAACAATGGACTTAAATGTATTGATCAAAGGAAAAAAATTGACTGACAATGAGCTGCAAATTCTTGATTATTTGCTTGCAAATACCGCTGCGATCGATGGACTGCCCTTAAGAGAAATCGCTAAAGCGGTCTACACTTCCCCCGCAACCATCGTGCGGCTTGCGCAAAAATTAGGTTTTTCTGGCTATCTAGAGCTACTTTACTTCTTAAAGAATCGCTTGAAAAATCAGACGATCACTGAAGCCGCCATCGATTACCAAATTGACGCTGCCAGTATTGCAGATACGATCGACGCGATCAAAGAAATCTATGGACAAAATAAGCACAAGTTTATTACGATTTATGCAACAGGTTTTTCGGGGATCGTGGCAGAATACCTCCACAAAAAAATGCTGGTCAACGGCATCAAAACCTTATTAGTCAGTGCTTCTGACTCAGGTGGGATCATTAGTAACAACATCGAGAACATCAGTATGTTGATCACCATCTCTAAATCTGGCGAAACACAAAAAGTGCTGGAAAAGATGGCATTAGCCAATGAACATCACATACCAACTGTTTTATTTTGCGGGAACGGTGATCATCGCGCCAATCAACTAGCGACCTTTTCCTTTGAAGTGACAGATGAACGTCCCTACGACACCCAAAACATCCAGTACACTAGCTTCTTTGGTAAATTACTCTTATTAATGGAATATATCGTCGACGCTTTTACCCGTGTTGAAACAGAAAACCAGCAACCCTAGTGGATTGCTGGTTTTTGCTTATGCTTGAAAGTACGTTGTTGCCAGTTCTTGATAAAGCGCTTGGTTCTGCGGATCAGGTACAAATTTTTCAGCTGGCTGATCTTGCCGCACAACAGAGCTTTTATATAAATCATACAAGCCGAATATCGGTTCATTTTCATCGGAAAGATAACAGGTCAGTCCCAACACATCCGCGGTCATTTGACCTAAAAGTTTTGTTTGAAAGAAACCACCACTTACAGTGACTGCCCCTTCCAACTGCGCCATTTGCTTTAATAAATCGATGTTCATCAGCATGCCTTCGATGACTGCCCGTAACATATCTGAGCGATTGTGTTTCAGGGTCAAGCCAGAAAAGCCGCCTGTGATCTCATTTGTCCAAAAGGGTGCCCGCTCCCCGTTTAAATAGGGGAAAAAACGTAAGCCGTTGCTGCCGATCGGTGATTCCTCCATGACTTGCGGCAGATAATGATAAAACCCATCAGGATCTTCTGATAAGGTCTCTTTTGCCCAAGCAAGGACACAGCCACCATTATTCGAAGGTGCCCCTACGACATAGAGGTCATCTTGCAGATAGTAGCAAAAATTTTGTTTTTGGTCATCAAAGACGGTGGTCTCACTTACTTTACGAACCGCCGCACTGGTCCCGATCGTCAAGCTGTTGCGGATCCCTGTAGAAATATAGCCAGCATATGCTGCCAAACACCCATCGCTAGCCCCGCACATCACTTCTACCTCAGGCTTCAAGCCGCACCGCTGCGCCATCTCCTCGGTAATCAAAAAACGATCAGTCGGTGCACATAAAGGCGCTAACTGGGCTTTTGAAAGGGATAAATAATTGAGAATCTTTTGACTCCATTGCTTTTCTTTCAAAGAAAAAAGACCGGTCGCTGATGCGGTACTATAATCGATCCGTGCTTGTCCGGTAAACAACGCCATTGCTAGTTCTTTTAAGCCTAACCATTTCGTCTCTTTGGAATATGAACCACTTGTTTGAAAATAAGCCAGTTTCGCAAAGGGAGACATTGCATGGATCGGTGTCCCTGTCTCTTCATAAAACATTGCCGCCAGATCCGTTTGACGAAAGGCCGTCATCGTTTGACTCGCTTGATTGTCTGACCAAATGTAAATCTCTTCTGCTGTCTCACCAGCCACTGGCATCAAACTGTGCATGGCGGTACTGAACCCGATCACTGTGATTGCCGCTTTTAATTGAGCGGGAATCGTTGTGACACCACTGATTAATTGGCTACTGATCTGGGTCGCTGATTGGGTCTGTTTTAACCCGTGGCTATGGGTTTTGATTGGTAATGACTGTGAGTAAATGATTTTCCGATCTTCAATGACCCCAAATTTTATGGCTGTTGTGCCGATATCAATCCCTAAAAACATCGCATTGCTCCCTCTCATCTGATTCAATTAGCTTTATTCTACCATAGTTAGTGGCATATTCTAGCATACCTGTCTGATCGTTTTGTTGAGAAGACGTTTAGTGATGATTTTCTTCAGAGAATTATCCTTCCACAGCAAAAATAAAAAAAGAAAGATTCTTGGAGAATCTTCCTCTTTCCAGTTAGCCAATCAGCAAATGTTTCGCAAATGTGAAACAAATCAAGACAATCCTGGCCAGTAATCACCATTTTCCGAGACCAAATCATCGAGTAACTCTTTGGCTACTTTTGCGCTAGGAATCGTTTTGGAAAGGCTTAACGCTTGCCACATTTTTTGATAGCTCTTTTCCACATATGCTTCGACCACTAATTTTTCCACAGTCACCTGTTGGAACATGAGCGCTTGTTGGAAGGCAGGAATTTTCCCTTGAGCGAGGGCTTCTGGTCCATCAGAACCCACGATGCATGGCACTTCCACCATGGCATCATCTGGGAAGTTCGCAATCGCGCCGTTGTTTTCCACAATCATCACCATTCGCTCATGCGTATTAAAAGCGATGGCGCGTGCCAAATCAACGATAAAGGTTGCATGGGCATCAATCTCAAAAGCGATCCCTTCAGCAGATCCTTGTGCCGTGATCTTTTTGGCATGATCGAACACTCGTTTTTCCCGTCCTTCCATCACTTCATTGGAACGCGTATACTCTGGATGTTCTTTCATGTGGTCGTAGACGTAATCTGGGTATAAATAATATTTCAAGTACGTATTTGGCAGATATTCTGGTGTGAGCGCCAAGAGGTCTTTGGCTTTTTTGTGGGTGTCTTGCCAACTTGGGTCTGTATGTTGGGTATCCACTTCGATCTGTGTCAAATAGCCGTGTTCTGCCACGTAGTCCCGAATGGTTTGAATGTACTCCGTGCCTTCTTTGTCTTTGACGCTGGTCCACCAGCCAAAATGATTCAAGCCAAAGTAGCGAACTTCTAACTCTTCTGGCTGCTTGCCAATGATTTGCGACATCCGACGCAACGTGCCCACGGGCATGTCACAGATATTCAGAACTTTTGATTTAGGACGCAAGACTCGACATGCTTCAGCTACGATTGCAGCTGGATTGGAATAATTCAGCATCCAACAATCGGGGGAATACTTTTCCATGTAATCAATGATCTCCAGCATACCAGTGATGCTGCGCATCCCATAAGCGATCCCTCCTGGTCCACAGGTTTCTTGGCCAAAGACGCCATGACGCAAGGGGACTTTTTCATCTTTTTCCCGCATATCATACTTTCCTACTCGGATATGCGCCATACAGAAATCGACATCGCTGAAGGCTTCTTCAGGATCCGTCGTAAATGAAAATTCGATTTGCGGTGCTTGTTCTTTTAATAAGATCGCTAGGGCTTCACCGAGGATCGCTTGGCGTGCTTCATCATTGTCGTATAGTTTCAGCTTTCTTAAAGGAAAGCGTTCTTGATTGTCAAGCAGCATCATAACGATTCCCGGGGTAAAGGTACTGCCGCCCCCTGCGATCACTACTGAAAAATTTTTCATCATTCAATCTCTCCTTCTCTTCCAAGATAATTTTCTAATTCTTCCCGCACTTTCGGCACGGTCAACCCGTAAACGACATGGACATTTTCACCATTTTTGATTACGCCTTTGGCTTGTGTTTCGTCTTTTAGCAGCGCTTCATCCACGAGTTCAGGATCCTTTAGTTTTAAACGTAAGCGGGTATAGCAGTTGTCGATGGTTTTGATATTGTCATCGCCACCTAGCGCTTTGGTGATGATTGCTGAGATACTTGTTTCACTAGTTGGATTAGTGGCGGCTTGATCACTCGCCATGATCCCGACACCTGCTCCAGCAAGTTGTTTTTCTTTGTACTCTTTCTTCGAATACAGTTTGGTCTCTGTTCCATCTTCTTCACGCCCGACCGTTTTCAAGTTCAGTTTCGTGATCAAAAAGCGGAACAAGAAGTAATAAAGAAAGAAGAAGACGACCCCGACGATCAAGTATACCGGCCAGCGAGTTTTCTCGATCCCTAAGGGCAAGTTGTACAAAAGAAAGTCGATGAAGCCATTCGGTCCGATGGCACGAGAACCAAAGAGATTTAACGCCACCATACTCAAGCCGCTAAGGGCAGAATGAATGACGAACAAAACAGGTGCCACGAACATAAAAGAAAATTCGATTGGTTCAGTCACACCTGCAATAAAGGAAGTGACGACAGCTGGAATCAAAATAGCTTTGACTTTGACTTTATTTTCTGGTTTTGCCGTTTGATACATCGCCAAACAAGCACCGATCAGTCCAAACATTTTTGAGATCCCACGAGCGTCCCAAATGACACTTTGCGATAATACGCGGACTGCTGGGTCAGCAATTTCCGCAAAATAAATATTCCGTGCCCCTTCAAAGACCTGACCGCCAACTTCTGCGACACCGCCTAATGAAGTATACAAAAACGGCGTATAGATCAAGTGATGCAAGCCAGTTGGAATCAATAAGCGTTCCAACATCCCGTACAAGAAGATGCCAAAGTTGCCCGTTTGTTGAATGATGCCGCCTAAACCGTCGATGCCAGTTTGTATTACTGGCCATATAAACGTGGAAACGATGGCTAATAACACGACGACCGGAATCAAGACAATAAAGACGAAGCGCGCGCCGCCATAAACTTGAAAGGCATTGTTAAAGGTCGTATCGATAAAACGATTATGGATCAATGCTACGACGATCCCTAAAATGATACCCAGAAAGACCCCCATGTCCAACACTTGGATTCCTAAAACGATCGCTTGTCCTGAACCTTGAAGGGCATCGGCTGGAACCAACATCCCCCGAAGCTCCATGAATTTGTTCATGGCATTTAAGAAGACGAAATAACCTAACAACGCGGTAAATCCCGCTTCAGCCTTTTTCTTATTGGCTAACCCTAAAGCGATCCCGACACAAAAAATAATGCCTAAATTGGTTAAAATCGGTAATAAGGAAGCGGATAAGATACTACCAAAACCGATGGTTATCGGATTATCCAAAAAGGGAAACTGCTCAAGCAAGCGGACATTCGTAAATACATTCCCAACGGCAATCAATATCCCTGCGATCGGCAAAATCAAAACGGGCACAAACATTGCCTTGGAGAATTTCTGCATCGCATCCATCACTTTTTCTTTCATTGAGGAAACTCCTTTGTAGTTGATTTGTAGGTTCATTATAGGAAACATTTGTTACTAATAGAATAGCAAACGTTTTCAATTCAATGCGTTTCAAAGATTGGAATGTGTTTCATCCTGCTTCCTTCCTTGCTAGTGGCGATTACTAGCAACAAAAAAAGAGTGAATCAAGATTGATCCACTCTTTTTAGATGCAACACTTTTTGATAGAAATACAAGGGCCCAGACAGACAAAACAGATAGAAGATACCTGGTGCTGATTGCCATGTGAAGAAATAGCCGATCGCTGCTAGAACTAAGATTCCGATCCCTTTATGGTAGTGCATCATCGTAAAGAAAAAACTACTACGAAAAAGGTCAAACAGGTTTTGCCGATCTTGCATTTTTGATTGCATCACATACAGGTTAATGTTGTAGGACAACAAAAAAGTAAGAAAAATGATGGTCAAAAAAGAGAAAAACAATGAATTCGTCAAAGCAGCAGAACGCCACAAGCTGAGTCCGCATAATAATGAGAAGAGATTGAAGACACCTAGTGGCAGGGTCTTCAATAACGCGCTTTTGCTATTTTTCAAAAAAGGGCTTAGCAGTTTTGCTTCAGGATGTTCGTAAGCATCGACCACCGCTCGCATAGCTGCTGGAAACGTGACGATCGGAAACGATACCACCAAAAACAAGAGATTCAATACCAGCATACGAAAAACGATTTCGCAAAGACGATAAAAACGACTCTCTAAAGCAAACATCACACACACACCTTTATTTTAATTTTTCAATATTTTCAGCGATTTTCTCATTTCGATAATCAACGATTGCTGACCAACCATTGTTTTCTCGTTCTTGTAAGTAGTCTTCCCAAATCTGACGTCCCGCTTCTTCCGAGTCTGCCTGAATAAAGTTGACCAACGCTTGCACTCTTGCTGTGTTGATGGAAGTGAGATTTCTTGCTTCAGAACCGGTGCGAGGATCAATGTCTTCGATCTCAAAACGCGGCGCCAATTTGTCTTGCGACCATTCCACCATCTGCCGAATCGATGTTGCTGGTTTTTGTCCCATTTGAATGGCGTAATTGTCATTGCCAACAAACCAATAAGAACCTAAACCAATTTCCTTGTCAAAACGAGCTATGTCCGAATTTCTTAGGGCTTCTGTTTCTTCTGAGTATTCAACCACGCCATCTACGAGATTGTATGTTTCCCCTTCGACACCAAAGGTAGTGACCATCGTGCCATACTCACTTGCTAAATAGGTCAAAAGTTCCATGGCTTTTTGGGGTTCTTTTGTCGACGTCGTGATAAAGGTTTGTGTCCATCCACCAATATTTCCACCAGTAAAAGTGGAATCATCGCCATTCGAATTTTTTGGACCATCGACGGCAATATAAGTTTGCTCAGGATTACGGGCATTATTATCGGACATAAACTCATTGAGTCCCTTCGTATTCGTATGCAGGTAAGCAAAATAACGCCCTTGTCCTAGTTTTTCTTTCATCGTGTTGTCATTGTCTGAAAACTGGTCATTGGTGATGTATCCTTCATTGTACGCTTTTCTAAAAGTCTCGATCCACGTGATATACTCCTCATCAGCGTCACGATCATTGAATTGACCATCTACACTTGGTGAGATACTGAGAAAGTCTTGCAAAGTACCACCATAGGCGCCATCCCCGCCATTGGAAATATCTAATGCAGTCGAAGCAAATGGGACTAGAGCCGCACCATCATCTGCTGTCGGAAATGCTTCTTTTGCCTGTTTTAACGCATCTAAAAATCCTTCTGGCGTCGACATATCGGGTTCCCCTAATGCTTCATAAATATCTTTGCGGACAATGAAAACTTGGTCTCCTACTACATTGCCGTCCTCATAATCTTGTGCAGTCGTGGAAAAGCTTGGGTATCCATAAATGTTGCCATCTTCTAAAGTAAACCATTGAACAGATTCCGGTTTCGCTGCATGTTCTAAGAAGTAAGGGTCATATTTTTCTGCCAAAAGATTTAATGGCAAGGCAAATTTTGTCGCTTCATTTGCAGCAGACAGGTTTTTATCGAAGGTCATGATATCTGGAAGATCGCCACCAGCTAGCATCGTATTAAGGTTCTCGTCATTTCCTGAAATAAATTCGACATTGATATTCATATCTTCTTTGATTTTTCGCGTCACAGTATCTTTGCCCCAACCCGGCTGAGCATACCAATCAAAATTGACATACCATTTCAAAGTAGCTTCATGGTCGGTGTCCTTTTGCCAGCTAGGCGTGTCTTTATCTGCTTCAAAGCGGGCTTCTGGCAGATCTTCTACGACGGCGGCCCCTTTGGACTCATTATTGGAATTGCCGCAGGCTCCTAATACTATGGTTGACGTAAGTGCGAGACCGATCCCTAAAAATAATTTGCTTGCTTTCATTTTTTTCTCTCCTTTTGTCTATTCTTTTACTGATCCAAGAGTCATCCCTTGAATAAAGTACTTTTGTAAAAATGGATAGATCACGACGACAGGAACCGTCGTGACGACCATGGTTGCTAATTGCAATGACTGTGAAGTCGTATTTCTGACCACATTGGTTCCGGTCGCCACTGCGGGCGATAGATTTTCCGAAACGATCCGAAATAGCAGCATTTGTAAAGGATATAAGCTGCGATCATCAACGTAGATATTAGCCGTCATATAATCGTTCCACTGAAAGACCCCGTGGAATAATGCGATGGTTGCCAAAACTGGAAGGGACAATGGCAAAATGATTTTCACGAAAATAATAAAAGGATTGGCGCCATCCATCATGGCAGATTCTTCCAGCGAAAATGGAATGCTCCGGAAAAAATTCATCAGAATCACCATGTCGTAAAAAGAAAATAAGACAGGTATGATGTAGACCCAAAAATTATTTAACAAGCCCAGTTCCTTAAATAAGAGAAATGTGGGTATCATCCCTCCAGAAACGAACATCGTTAAAATCCCCATGTTCATATAAATTTTCCGTCCCATTAGGTTTCTACGACTCATCCCGTAGGCGACCATCGCCGTCAGTGCCGTATGCAACACAACACCAATCACAGTTTTTGCAACTGAGATGACAAAGGCTTTATAGATCGCAGAATCTTCAAAAACGGTGTAGTAACTTTCTAGTGAAAATTTCCGGGGCCAAAAGTAGATCCCCCCTCTTGCGGCATCGGTCGCATCATTGAAAGATAAAGCGACGATATTCCACAAAGGCAAAGCAATGATGGCTAAAAAGAACACCATAAAAATCACATTGGCAACATTGAAGATTTTCTCATCTTTTGAAAATGTTTGCTTCATACTTTCCCTCCTCTAAAAAACTGATTCATCACTGATTTTTTTGGTCAAAAGATGACTTCCTACCACGAGGATCAAAGAAACAACCGACACAAACAGGCCAACGGCGGTCGCATAGGAGAAGTCTCCTTGTTGTATCCCCATTTTATAGACGAATGAATTAATGACTTCACTGGACTGATAATTGACAGGATTTTGTAAGACGAGTGTTTGATCAAGGTTTGAACCCAATAACCCACCAACGGATAAAACAAACGTCAATGCGATAATATGGCGGATTGAAGGGATCGTGATCCGCGTGATCTGCTGAAATTTCGTGGCACCATCCATTCTCGCTGCTTCATAAAGAGCTGGATTGATCCCTGTCATAGCAGCAATGTATAAAATCGTATTCCAGCCAACTTCTTTCCAAATATCGGAAATGACTGCGATGGCCCAATATTTTTCTGGGTCAGTCAAGAAACGGATCGGTTCATCGATCACCCCAACACCTAGCAACAAATTATTGACCAATCCCGTATCAGATAACCACGTAATAAACATGCCACCTAAGATGACCCAAGACAGAAAATGGGGCAAATAAGAGACCGTTTGAACGACCTTCTTTAAACGAACATGAACGATTTCATTGATCAATACCGCTAAGCCAATCGCCGCTGGAAAACCAATCAGCAGTTTAAAAAAGCTGATGCCTAGTGTATTACTCATCACCGTCCAAAACATTGAATCACTAAAAAACTCTTGAAAATACTGGGTACCGACCCACTCCGCATTTGCGATCGAATCAAGAACCGAGTAATCTTTAAACGCGATGACGATCCCATATAGTGGGATAAAATTAAAAATGATCATCAAGAGAATACCTGGCCAAACCATCGCTTGATAAAAGCTTTGGCTTTTTAGTTTTTGCAAAAATGACCTTTTCTGTGGGGTTGCTTTTAGCATGACACCTTTTGATTCCATTTTTCCACCCTTTCTAAAACGCTTACTTTTTCACCCAAAGGAAATACATGCTTTCCTTTATTGGTTCATCAATTGATAGACCGCACCAATCATACCAGCATCATTTTTTAATTTTGCTCGTTGAATCGGTGCAATCGTGCGACCTTCTAAATAACCAATACTTTCATGGCGAGCTTTTAGCTGGCTCATGGTCTCTTCAAGTTTTGCCATGAAAGAATCATTTTCACTGATTCCACCACCGATCAAAATCAGCTCGGGATCAAATGTACTGATCAAATTCAGCAAGCCTACTGATAAATCTTGGAAGAACTGTGCAATCACTTGATTCGCTACTACTTCTCCTTGTTCTCCTCGCTGGAAAATCTCGATTGCATCTAGGGGCAGATCACTTCGCCCTAGTTGCTGGAGTGCCAGTTGGTATTGATGGCAAAGCCCTCCCACGATGGCAGCTCGTTGGTTCAAGGAAACTGACTCTAGATTTCCCTGTTCAGGCAATGAGTCGATCAGCATCCACCCAAATTCCCCCGCCATACCATGGCTGCCGCGATAGAGCCGATTGTTGACGATGATCCCGCCCCCAATGCCTGTTCCCACAACGAGACAAAGATAGTTTTCACAGGTCTGTGCGTGCCCCAACCATTTTTCAGCAATCGCCGCCGCATTGGCATCATTTTCAACAATGACCGGCAGCTTAACACGTCCCTCTAATTCTAGCTTCAAGTTGATTCCATACAGGGATTTGATTGATCCTGCCGTGGTCATCGTGCCATCTTTTTGGATAATGCCTGGTGCGCTAATACCGACACCTTCGATCACTGCATCTTGCTGCAGCGATTTGATCAATGCTTCGATAGACTGCAAAAAATTTTCTTTTTCATGAATCGTTGGCATCTGTCCTTTCTTTACAATTTCACCAGTTCTCAAGATCACACCATATTTGATAGCCGTTCCTCCAACATCAATTCCAATAAACATCGCTTCACCCTCATTATTCATTTACTTGTTTTGTCGACTGATTAATACTCAATTCTCCTGGTAAAACGTAGGAGATACCAAATGCGTTTTCCTCAATCAATTCTACTAAATGTTTTACTGCCGTGATCCCTTGCTGTTGGATCGGATTTTTCACTGTCGTCAAGCGTGGAGTAAAATAGTCTAAAAGATCAATACCATCAAAACCAATCACGCTGAAATCATCAGGCACCCGCCACTTGGTTTCGTGGATCGCCTTGACTGTTCCGATCGCACTAAGATCATTCCCTGCCAAAAATGCTGTGGGCAAGTCTTTTTGCTCTAACAAAAACTGCTGCACGCTGGCTCTCGTCCGTTCTTCTTCAAAGAATCCCTGCAATTGATAATCCGAGCGCCAAGAGATGCCGGCTTCTTTTAATGCTTCGCAATACCCTCTTAAGCGTTCATCACTATCATAAACACCAGCAATCCCACTGACAAAAACGATTTTTTTATGTCCTAGTGACAAGAGATACTTAGTAGCAGCTTTTCCTTTTTCAAAGGAATCAAATACCACACTACCAAAGTTCTTCTCTTGAATGTTTCGATCGATAAAGACGGCTTTGATTTGTTCTCTTTCCATCGCTGCCAAATCCTGCTCTGTTAAAAAATCTTCAAATCCAATAATGCCATCAACCATCCCCCCTAAAATACTATTGAGAACCACTCGTTTATCCGTGGATAAGAAGACGTTGACTGCATACCCATGCGTTTCTGCCTCTCTGGCAATCGCTTCAACTAATACGCTAAAGTAAGGTCCTTTAATGCTAGTGGTGTAAAAACCAAGCATCTTGGTTTTTGTGTTTTTCAATTGTTTGCCCATTAAATTGGGGACATAATGCAAACGTTGCGCGGCAGCCAGCACTCGTTCTTTCGTTGCTGGTCGAACAACATTGACACCGTTCAGTGCTTTAGAAACAGTCGCAATTGATACGTTTGCCTCCTTTGCCACTTCCCGAATCGTGATTCGATTTGTCAAATGATTCTTCCCTCCTGAACGATTCCTCTCAAAAATAAAAACGTTTTTATTTTGCTAAAAAAATCAACGACCACTCTAAGATTGGTCATCCGATAAACCAACTATATATAAAAACGTTTTCACCCACAATGGTTCTAGAACTAGTTGGCGCATGTACCAGCACCTTGAAACCTGTGCCATCATGGTACAAGTTGTACCTACAAAAAAAAGCCTCGAAAGGCTTTTAAATCGTGAGCGTACCAATCAACTTCGCTGAGGCAGCAGCAAAGCCAAGGTATAAAGAAATCGTACCAGGATCACTTTTTGTCGAGAAATCGGAATGAACATAAGCAAAATCCTCTGGTGTAACATAGAAGGAATGCTGCGTTTCTTCAGCAGCAGCAAGATTGATTTTTTGCCATTGCTTTAATTCTCTCATCGGTCGTGCCACTTCAGTAACATCGTCTCTGCTATACAATTGAAGTGTTGTGGTATGAGGACTGTCTCCCTCATTTTTCAGCGTACAAATGAGCTCAAATGGTTTATTTTTTTCATCAGGGTGAACGATTTGTGTCTTGCTAATCTTGCATTGTCCATAACCTATTCCTGCGCCAAAAGAAAAGAGAGGATCGTTTTTTTCATCCATATAGCGCGAAATATATTTTTGATCACTATTCTCTTCTGTCAGTGGACGCCCTGTTGAGAGTTGAGCATAGGTCATCGGCAACTGTCCTTCTGCTCGAGGAAAACTCATAGCTAAACGTCCTTGCGGTTCAGACTCGCCCATCAACAAATCTGCCAATGCATTACCGCCTTCTGATCCAGGGAACCAAGCAATCATGATGGCTTGACAAAGAGGCTCGATGGCGGACAAAACCAGTGGTCTGCCACAGAAAAGAATCGTTGCGATCTTGGGATTGACCTGACTAACTGCTGCAACTAATGCTTCTTGATTTCTTGATAGAGAAAGTTTGGTCAAACTTGCCGCTTCCCCTGCTTCCTCACTGGTTTCCCCCAGAGCCAACAAAACGACTTCAGATTGTTCTGCTAATCTACACGCTTCCTCAATATAGGCTGCCGTCAAAACTTTCCCATCAGGATAAGGCAAGATAGTGAGGTCAATCTCTTTTTGAGAAAGACCTTTGGCTAATGAAACTGCCTCTTCCTGTTTGCCGATCCACGACCAAGCCCCTAAAAGATCCTTTGAATCTGCTTTGGGGCCGATCAGCGCCACTTTTTGTTTTTTCTGTAAAGGCAATAATGCTTGATTTTTCAAAAGGACTGTTGTTTTCTTTGCTGCTTCTCGTGAAAGAAGACGGGTTTCTTTTAGGAGTCTAGGGGCTAAGTTCTCCGGTGTTAACCCTCTATAAGGGTCTTCAAACAGGCCTAGCTTGTTCTTTAAATGTAACACATGAAAAACCGCCTTATTCAACTGCTCATTCATAGCAGGATCTGCATCAATGATTTGTTCTAGTGCATTTAAATAGCAATCACTCATCATATCCATTTCGACACCTGCAGTAAAGGCTTTTTTCGCTGCTTCCGTTCGATCAGCAGCCACACGATGGGCCATCAATTCAGCCACAGCTGCCCAATCTGAGATGATCAAGCCATCGAACCCAAGCTTTTCTCGTAATACATCCTGCAGCAATGGTTGATTAGCTGTAGCTGGCACACCATGGATCGTGTTAAAAGAAGTCATGACCAATTCTGCACCAGCTTCAATTGCTGCCTGAAAAGCGGGCAGATAATTTTGGTAAAGCTCAAGATCAGACAAATCGACCGTATGATAATCCCGTCCACCTTCTGCAGCGCCATAGCCGACAAAGTGTTTGACACAAGCGGCAATTCGCTGTTTATTTTCTGCCAGCGCATCTGTTCCTTGATAGCCTCGAACATAGGCAGCTGTCAGTACCGCAGATAAGGTCGGATCTTCTCCATTACTCTCTAAAACCCTTCCCCAGCGCGGATCTTTGACATGATCCGCCATTGGTGAAAACGTGACATGGATACCCGCTTCTGCCGCTTCCTTTGCCGAGGCTTTTGCGACTTCTTCCACTAATTGCGCATCAAAGGAGGATGCCAAAGCAAGAGGAATTGGGAAAATCGTTTCATATCCATGGATAACGTCTGCCATAAAAATAAGGGGAATTTTTAACCGACTTTTCTCTAGGTAAGACGTTTGGATCGTGTAGACTTGTTCAGCAGTATGGGTTCCCAACACTGAACCAATCGTCCCTAATTGTTCTTCGCTCATTTGCCATTGCTGCATCGGACCGGTGATTTCTCCCCCTTGTGCAAAAAAATCTGGCGTTAGTTGAACCAATTGGCCCACTTTTTCAGCTACGGTCATTCGGTCAATTAGTTTTTTTAGTTTTATGGTTTCCACTATTCTTCTCTCCAATCATTAGGCTCTCTTCTTTTGCTTGTCGAAATTGCCTGATTTGCGCCTTCTCGACAGAAGCAAGATGGTGTCTATTCCTTTCATTTAGTATAATTAAAAACGTTTTCAAAAATAGATTGTTTTTATACTTTGGTGCAACTCTTCGTAGAAAGGAAAAATCATCATCATGGTACAAGGTGTACCACAAATATGTATAGCACCAAATCTGCTGATACATTCGCCATTTTCTCGTCCACGTTTCTAATAAAAAAACAAACAGCCGGATCATCCCAACAAAGGAACTTCCTTTTGATGGAATGAAGCTGTTTGTTGATTTATGATTAAACATACAAAAAATCCGTTCCCTATTCTTCTGCTGTTAAGGAAAACTGACGAACCGTCTCCGACAACGCTTCCACTAAGAAAAGGCAAGGAATTTGTGTCGTCAAATCTTCATATTTGTTGATGCGTTTTACATCAACCGAATAGTCCAAGACGTAATCGGACATCCGTCCCAAGGTGCTGTTGGCATCACTGGTGATCGCTACCGTGGTGAAGTCAGGATTGTTACGAAAGCCATTGACCACTTCAATGATCTCAGTGGTCGTTCCTGTAATTGAAAGGACTACGATCATATTGTCTGAAGTATGTTTCAGCTTCGCAAAGATTGGATAGGTATTATCCACCAAAGCATAACTATTAAATCCGATCGTAGCAAAACGGCGAGCAGCATATTCACACATTGAACCTGACGCACCGATGCCATAAAATATAATATTCTCACATACCAGCATTCTTTCAGCGATTCGCCGGATTTTTCCTTCGATGTCTCGCGGGAAGCGTTCCGGATCCAAAACGGTCATACTGCTAAAAAAACTGACCGCCTCTAACTCAGGTGCTTTGAACTGGGTACGAAATTCTGTAAAGCTCTCATACCCTAATTTACGGATAAAGCGCATAACAGAAGAAGCTGAGGTGTGGGATTCAAGCGCGATCTCACGGACCCGCATATAGGGAATCTTATCACTTTGGCTCGACATATAATGATAAATCGCACGATCGGTCTCTGATAACTCATTGAAATCGATTTTTCCAAAAAAAGACATAGTAAACGCTCCTATTTTCTCATTCTCCTATCAATGTACCACAAGCTAGCAAAAACATCACAACTGTTTCACAAGAAATAATTCCATCGGTTGTTCAAATCCGGGAGAATTCAAAAGCAAACCGCCGGCATCTTGATACCCTAATTTTCGATAGAAATGCTGGGCATTTTCATCGACTTGTGTGGACGTCATACAAAGAGCATGCCCTGCTTCTTTTTGCTGTTGTTCCCAGTGATCGACCAAACACTTCCCAAATCCCCTACCTTGATGGGATTCGGCGATTACTAGCATCGTACAAAAAGGAATCGTATCCCAGAAAAAATTATAGCGTAACAACCCAATTGGCTGTCCATTATCGATCAAGACATAAGCCGTTTGTTCAGCTACCTTTTTGAAGAATCGTTCCTTTGGCAAATGGGTATCCAATGAAAGCCAGAAGTCTTCATCTGTTGCTACCGCCAGTCGAATCGCAATCATGATTTTTACTCCTTTTCTTTGTTATTCTGCATTTTATCTCTGAGGAAGCCGTTTGTTTTAGTCGCTTACCTTCCCTCGGTAGTCCGAAAGCAAGGTAAGAAAGGCATCGCCATATTTATCCAATTTGTTTTGCCCGACACCTTTGATCTGTAAAAATTCGATTGGTGTTTTTGGTTGCACTTCTGCTAATTCTCGCAGGGTCTTATCAGAAAAGACGACATACGGTGGCAAGTTTTGTTCTTGTGCGAGATTCAATCGTAAGGTGCGCAGTTGATCGAACAGTTCATCATCAACCACTAACTGTTTGACTTTGGTTTGTTTTCGATAAACTTTCGCTTTTCCAAGCAATACATCGATACCGGCATTTGTCACACTTAGCAATGGGTATTGCCCTTCGGACGGCAAAAGGTACCCGGAGGCTGTCAAGTAATCGATCAGCTGATTGACTTCCTTTTGGGACCAATCTTTCATTAATCCATAAGTCGGTAATTTTTCAAAGCCCCACTGTTTGACTTTTTGATCGCCTGAGCCAGTCAGCACTTTCCCCACCAAGGCTTTCCCGAAGCGTTCGCCCATTCGTTTCACACATGACAACACTTTTTGTGTATCCACGGTGATATCCACTTGTTCTCTTTCATCGAGACAATTGCTGCAACGACCGCAATCGGGTCCATCTTCTCCGAAATAACGCAAAATATAGCGTTGCAAACACAGCTGAGTATGTCCGTATTGGCTCATCTCCCGCAACTTCAAGTATTCGTTTTGGCGATAAAGAATATCTGATTCGGATTGATCGATAAAAAATTGCTGAATCTGCATGTCTTGCGGAGCATAAAGTAAGATCGCATCACTGGGTTCGCCGTCTCGTCCGGCACGCCCGGCTTCTTGATAATAAGACTCCAAATTTCCAGGTATCTGGGCATGGATCACAAAGCGGACGTTGCTTTTGTTGATTCCCATCCCGAATGCATTGGTCGCTACCATCACTTGCAGGCGGTCATAAAGAAATTCTTCTTGGAAAAAGGAGCGCTCTTCTTCTGAAAGTCCGCCATGGTAATACCCGACAGAAACATGTTCATGTTTCAACAGCTGATAGATCCGTTCCACTTCTTTGCGGGTGCTGGCATAAATGATACCTGATTGTCCTTGATTCATTTTCAAATACGTCGTAATGTAGGTATCTTTTTGATCTTTGACAACTTGAAAAGCTAAATTTTCCCGAGCAAACCCGGTCTTGACTTGATTTTCAGCAGGAATTGAAAGTAAGTTTTCAATGTCTTCGGCAACTTTAGGTGTAGCTGTCGCCGTAAGGGCAACAATCGTTGGCTTTTGCTCCCAGTTTTCGATCGTTTCGGCGAGTCGCAGATAGCTCGGGCGAAAATCATGGCCCCATTGGGAAATGCAGTGGGCTTCATCAACGGCCAATAAAGCGATCGGCATCTGCCGCAATGAGTAGCGGAAAGATTCTGAGTCTAAGCGTTCTGGCGAAACATACAGCAGTTTGATCCGCCCTTGGCGTGCTTCTTGCAAGCGCTGGTTGATTTGTGCCCCTGTCAAGGAAGAATTGATATAAGCTGCTGGGATCCCCATATCAACGAGGCTATCTACTTGGTCTTTCATTAATGAAATCAAAGGGGAGATGACCAAGGTCACTCCATCCAACAAAAGCGCTGGCAATTGATAACAAATGGATTTCCCTCCACCTGTGGGCATGATCCCCAAAACATTTTGTTGTGTTAAAATAGATTGAATAATCGTCTCTTGACCTTCACGAAACTGTGAATAGCCAAAATGTTCTTTTAAGACTGTTTGAATAGTTTGCATAATACCCTCTTTTCCATTTCCTTATTATACGCAATTAAGTACGCAAAGAAAACGGCATTAAGAGAACTTTCGCTTTTTATTCGCTTTTCAATGAAATCAACCAAAGGAGTCTTCTACTATGAAAAAAGTTGTGATTATCGGCGGTGGGATCATCGGTTTGACCCTCGCCAATTATCTTGATAAAACCAAACTTGACGTGACTGTCATTGATTCCCTCATCGGTCAAGCAACATCTGCCAGCGCTGGCATCATTTCCCCTTGGCTATCGAAACGCCGCAATAAAAAATGGTACCAGTTAGCACAAGACGGCGCCGCTTTCTTCCCGAAATTGGTACGGGATTTTGCTTTAGATGAATCCATCTATGCCCCCTGTGGCACTTTGGTGGTGCGACCAGAAAAGGCGCTTCAAGAACTGGCAGAATTAGCTGAAAATCGACGTAAAGCGGCACCAGAAATCGGCGAAATCGACTTACTGACGGGCCCACAAACCAAAGAGGCATTGCCGTTACTAAAAGAAATGCCGTCTTTACGAATCACAGGCGGTGGCCGCTTAGATGGTCAGGCTTATCTTGCCCACTTAAAAGCAAACGCTCAGCAGCAGCAAGTGACTTTTATTGAAGAAAAAGCTGAGGTCGTCAGAAACAACAACCATTGGCAAATCAAAACCAAGGATCACTTTCTTGAAACCGAGATTCTTTGCCTGACAGCTGGACCGGGATTGCTAGACTTATTATCACCTTTAGGTTATCAGGTCGATATCCGTCCACAAAAAGGCCAGTTGCTTTCCTTTGCCACCAACCTGCCGACAAACAGTTGGCCGGTCGCCATGCTAGAGGGTGAAGGTGACTTGATTCCCTTCTCTAATGGTCAAATTTTACTAGGAGCCACCCATGAAAACGATGCGGGTTGGGATTTAACGCCTACGGAAGCTGCCAAACAGCAATTGATGACAGGAATCGGTGCTTTTCTTGAAGACCCCGAAGCACTCTTTGCGACGCCAATGACTATGCGGGTCGGCACACGTGCTTACACCTCTGATTTTGCACCTTTCTTTGGGGAAGTGCCTGATGAAGCAAATTTGTTCGCCGCCAGTGGACTTGGTTCTTCTGGGTTAACGACCGGGCCTTATATTGGTTATCTGCTAGCCAATCGGATTAATAATACGCACACTCAACCAACAGATTTCTCAAGTTACACCAAACCGATGACAGAATATATCAAGAAACGCCTTTGACAGGAAACTGCTAAAAAACCACCAGAATCGTTACGGTCTGGTGGTTTTGTTGTTTGATTCTTATAAAATTACGGACAATTTCTAGCTACTAGCTAAACATATTCTCCAGTTTCCCAATAATCGAGTAAGACTTCATTGATAATCTCACGATCCAGTGGTTCTCGCATATCATCATCAAAGGCATCTTCGATCGGGACATCGCCAACAGCTTTGATACAAACCGGAACGACGGGATCTGGGTGATCTTCTGCGGTCAACACTTTTTCAATTTTAATTTTATGCGTCCAATCTGCCCCCATATCATAAATGTAGGTCATGGACTTACAGTATTGAAAATCTTGGTCAATACCGGACGCATCGGTTGGAACGGAATTGCCTAAGCCGATCGATTTCGAACCGGCAATAAACAAGTACAAATGTTGATTCATCCACTCAAAGGCAATCTGGATCAACATATGCAACTGCTCATAGGTCACTCCTGCAGGAATGATCAAACGACGCCAAATTGGCGGACGGTATCCTTCTAAATCAATACGGACTTGATAGGCGACCGGCGTATCCGCCGTGTCATCAAAAGCCGTATGTTTCGTTGGAAACGGGACGATTTTTGGCGAGATTGTAGCAATACGCGGGTCATCAATGGGCAATAGTTCATGTTCTTCAGGATCGGTGTCTTGAATCATCGCTAACATCGCTTCTTTCTTTTCAGCTGACCAAAACTGGGGTTTGGACATCCGTGCGAAAAAGATAGGTTGTTTTTCAGCCAATACAAAGGCGATTTCTTGGTATTGTGATTTGGTGATATGCTTTTCTTTATACATGCAGTAATAAAAGTCTTCAATGGCTGTTTTGGCAAACGGAAGAAAATTTAAACTGTACGGTACTTCTTGAGGCAGCATTTCGGTATACACCGATTCGACAAAGACTTTGTCTTTTAATTTAGTCATGCCACCATCTGTTTCCGCGCAAAAGATCAAGTAAAAAACAGGATCTAAGTAGTGTTCAAGATCGTCGTCACTAACCACACTTGGTCCGCCATACAAATCAACGTGATCCATCATGCGGTCAATCACTTTCGCTAATTTCTTCAATGTTTTTTCCAAAAAAATTCTCGCTCCTTCCTATCAAGTTTACTTTGACGAAAAGAGCGAGGATTGTCAATCTTTTTTTTAATGGGAGAGCATTTCCTGTGCAATTTCTAATCCGCTCATCCCCGTTGGATAATAGGTCGGCCAATGTTCCATTTCCTCTAGTAACGCTTCATGACTCTCGTTACCAAAGTAGATATGGAAATGATGGGATGCGCCAGGAGCGATCATATGGTCACTAAATTGGATATATTTGAATGCCGCATCTTCATCGGTGCTTTCAAATAAGAAGCGTACACCACGATTGCCAGCTGAGTAGTTCAAGATCTCTTTGCCAGAATACACATAATTTGCTTCTTTCTCGGTACCATCATCGAAAATAAATGTCATTGTGTTGTCTGTGATCTTGATCTGAGCGACATCTGTTTGATAACCAGTCGTGTAATATTCTTTGTATTCGTCAGCCGTCATTTTCTTGTCCATTTTTGCTTTATAATCAAACACTTGGTCCAGTGTTCCGTCTTGTAAAAATGGATAAACGGATTGCCAATCTCCTGCCCAGTCAGATAAAGCACGGTCTTTTACGTCGGCATCCTCAAAATAGCCGTTATAAACTGTTTTTTCTTTTTCAGCTTCAGCCATTTCTTTGTCATTTGCAACATCGGTGGTTTTTCTCAAAGCATCACGGTTTTGTTCCATAATCGAAATGTAGTCTTCCCCGTTGTCCATCTGTTCTTGGGTCAACCCTTCTAATGGATTCAAAACAGCCAATTCGACGCCTGCTTCTGACGCTAACGTTCGGGCAATGCTGTCTTTGGCGTTTTCTTCAAAATAGATCGTTTGAATGCCTGTTTCTTGGACGAACTCTTTTAGTTCTGCGATTCGTGAAGCGGAAGGCTCTTCACTTGGTGAAAGACCTGAGATTGGCACTTGCGTTAGCCCATACTCCAAAGCTAAATAACCAAAAGCAGCGTGTTGGGTCACGAAATGATTTTGCGCTGGATTGCTGAACGCTTCTTCATATGATTCATGGAGGTCTTGTAACTGTGCCAAATAATTCGCCGCATTTTCAGCAAAGGCTGCCGCTTTCGCTGGATAAGCCTCACTCAGCTGGTCACGGATCGCCTCTACTTGTTTCATGGCTAAGCTTGGGGCTAACCAGACATGGGGATCTAATTCATGAGAATGACCATCATCGCCATGATCATGGTCATGATCGTGGTCGTGATCATCGTCACCGGGTAACAGGACCATTCCTTCGGTGGCTTTGACCACTGTCACGTCTCCATCATTTAATGTGGCTTCAATCGAAGGAACCCACATTTCCATATTTTCATTGTTGTAGACAAAGACATCCGCATCTTGGATCTTTGCCATGTCCTTTGCAGAAGGTTCATAATCGTGGGAATCAGTGCCCGCGGGCATCAATAATTCAACCTTCCCTTCATCCCCTACAACTTGACGAGTAAAATCATACATCGGATAAAACGTAGCCATGACCTGAATTTGTTCATTCTCAGATGATGCGTTTCCTGATTGCTCGGTCGCATCAGATCCTCCTTGTCCACAAGCAGCCAAAGTCAGGGCCACAGCAGATAACATAGTTATTTTAAAAAACTTCTTCATTTTTGAAAATACACTCCTTTTTATTTTCCTCTTTTTCTTCCCTTTGGAAAAACGTTGATAAATCAATTACGATTTACAAAAACAAAACGTAACGTTTACGTTTTACCATCGGTTTTATACTTTACACAACTATTTGAATCCTGTCAACTTCTTTTTTAGATGTTTTTTTATATGTAAAAACCTTCATATGTACCACTGCTGATATCACGGAAGGATCGCTAAGTAACTCCTTTGATTCGTCGGAATCGAGCGATTTGCAAAAGTCACTATCTATTGTCCTTTGTCGCCTCCTATGCTACACTCGAGGGGTAATTGAATAGAAGATTATCCACTAGGGGCGCTTTATGCTGAGATAGACGTATGTCTGGTCCCTTAGAACCTGATTTGGTTAGTACCAACGTAGGGAAGTGGCAGCGCATGATTTTTCGCGTTCCCATTTTTTCTGTCTACGTGTGGATAGAAAAAGGAGGAACGCTTTTTTTGTAGACAGAAAAACAATCGAGAGGAGAAGAGAAAAATGTCAAATAAACCAATCGTCTGTGCAAAAGATGGAATCGATATCACGGGGTGCCGGGTGAGCTTGTACCCAATGAAAGACCATTTCGCGCAACAAATTTTAACAAGTATCGAAAAAACGAATACGAGTGCTGTTTGGCAGCAAACCGACCTGTTTAGCACCCTTTTTCGTGGGGAAGCGCCCAGTGTCCTAGACGCAGCAGCAGCGCTATTTATCAACGCCTACGAATCCAAGACACACCTCGTGGGTGAGTTTACCTTTTCCAAGGGCTGCCCCGGGGACACTGCAGGGGACACGTTTTTGAATGGCGAACAGGTGCAACCCAATAAAGGAAAGAACCTTGCGAATGGTGACTTTTTGGTTGATTGCAAATATTCGTTTTATGTATTTGGCGAAAATCATTATATGGAAGAAATCGCCACGATCGTCCAGCTGGCAGAAACTCATGGCTTGAGCCCTCGTTCCGCTCACTATGTGACGATGCTGACGGGATCAGCAAGTCAACTCTTTGCTTATTTTGAAGCCGCATTAGCTTATGCCCATGACCATCTTCCCCACTATGTTCTGGAAGCGACGGTTTCAGTCAATAGCCCTTCAAAAAAGGAGGCGATGCCACATGACTAAGTGGGCGTTGAAAGATGTCATCATGGTAGGAATTGCTTCGCTGATTTTTGGCGTGATCTATCTTGGGGCTGTCCATTTCGGATTGCTATTAGGGACACTTCTAACCCCCTTTGGTTTATCTGTCTTAGCCAATGAGTTTATCTTTGGTGTTTGGTTCATGGCGGCAGCTTTTGCCGGATATGTGCTACGTAAGCCGGGGGCAGCTACGATCACTGAAATGATTGCGGCTCTTTTAGAAGTGTTTATGGGGAATTTTTATGGACCTATTATTTTTATTAGTGGTTTTGTACAAGGGATTGGAACCGAGGCCGGCTTTGCATTAGGCCGCTACCGCCGCTATGGCTGGTTTCCTTTAGTTACTGGAGCCGTGGGCGCCACGATCACGAGTTTTCTTTGGGGAATTCTTCGATCAAATTTCGTTGACTTGCAATGGCAGTTGCTGTTGGCGATCTTTCTTATTCGCTTGCTTTCTTCGTTGTTCTTTTCAGCCTTTTTGGTGAAGATCGTCTGTGACCATCTGGCACGAATGGGAGTCCTCAACAGTTACCCTATCGCTAACGATCAAACGATCACCGTCCAACGGGAAATCGTATGAGTCTGTTAGTAAAAAACGGCTGTTTTTTGGTGGATCAAAAGCGACTTGAATTGACTCTGTCTTTGGCCCCTGGTGAAACAAAGGGAATTTATGGTGCTTCAGGATCAGGGAAAAGCACCCTTTTCTATCTTTTAGCAGGACTCAACGAGAAAGGTTTTGAGGGAGGAACATATACGATTGACGGCCAAACGATGAGCCAACTCTCCATCGGGGAAAGAAGCACGTCCGTCAGCTTATTGTTTCAAAATCCTGATATGCAGTTTTGTATGGCAACACCTCGAGAAGAGCTGCTTTTCTGTTTAGAGAATCAATGTATTCCCCAAGAAGACATGCCAAACAAAGTGGCTGACGCTTTGGCATTTTGCGAGATCACTCATCTTGCAGATCAACCTTTCACGACCTTGTCTGGGGGTGAAAAACAGTTAGCCGCATTGGCTTGCTGTTTGATCCTAGAAAGCCAATACTTGCTTTTGGATGAGCCCTTTGCGAATTTGGATACGGACACCAGCAAAAAAGTCATCCGAAAACTGCAGCACATTCAACAAAAGAAAGCCATTGGTATTTTATTGATCGACCATCAAATCAAAGAGACTGCTAACTGGGTCGATGAGTGGCTATTGATTGAAGAAGATTTCAGAACGATCGATCAAGCAGCGATCCGTGACCTTGATCACCACATGCGAAAGACACTGCCGCTTGCAAAAAACAAGTCGTCTTCTAACAAAAAACGGCTATCTTTTCAGCAATTCCGATTACCGATCCGCAACCATGAGATTGTTTTTCCCAATTTTGCATTTGATGGAGGCACACTGATTGGGATCACTGGACGCAGCGGCAGTGGCAAATCTTCGTTTTTAAAAGCTATTTTGCAGCAGCATGCCTACAAAGGGGATGTTCTCTTGGCAGGTAAACCAATCAAGAAGCATCCGTCACCTTTTCGCTCCATCAGTTGGATCATGCAAAATCCGCAAGACCAATTTTTGGCTGCCACCGTTGCCCAAGAGCTTAGCCAAGGTAGCGCGCCGACCAAGAGCGAAAAGCTACTAGCAAAATTGCGCCTGCAAAATAAGAGCACTCAGTCACCTTTTCGACTGAGTCAAGGACAGCAACGGCGCTTGGCTGTTGCCTCTTTACTGCAACGCCCGGTCGACCTGCTGCTCGTGGACGAACCGACCTATGGTCAAGATATCAAACAAGCTTGGCAGATCATGCAGCTATTAGCCGAAAAAGCAACCACTGGCACGTTAGTTTTGATCGTTAGCCATGATATCTTGTTATTGCAACAGTTCTGCTCCCAAATCATTGATTTTAATCTTTATGAAAAGGAGGATGCTGATGCGCACGCTAAATCCAACAGTCAAATTATTCGCCATTTTAGGGCTCGCCTTACTGGTTTCTTTTCAAAATAATTTCAGATTAAACCTGCTACTTTCGGTCCTGTTCTTTGGTATTACTGTAAACGAACGCTCCTTGAAAAAAAGTCTTTTGCTCTTTTCTGCATTGACACTGGCAGCTACAGGGGTCTTTTTCACTGGACTCCTTTATTACCAATGCAATCAAGGCGGTCCCTCCTCTACAGCAGCTATTCGCTATGGTCTTGATATGGCAAGCCGTATCTATTGCTTTGGCATTCTAGGAAGCTCCTTCAGTGTATCCACCACGATCAATGAATTGATTTATTCACTGCAGCAACAGCTGCGTCTGCCTGCCGTTTTTGCCTACGGTCTACTGGCTGCGTTTCAAATTGCTCCCATTATTCCAGCAGAGTATCAGAATATCCGTAATAGCATGCGTTCCAGAGGAATCTCGGTCAATCCGTTTTCATTTAAAATGCTGATCCCTTTATTGGTCAAATCGATTCGTTGGTCTGAATTATTGGCGACTGCCATGCTTTCAAGAGGTTTTGACAGCGAAGCCAAGCGAACTTACGCAAACACCTTTCGCGTCACTTTCATGGATGCACTATTTCTATCCTTATGCCTGGTAATGGGACTGGGGGGGACACTCATCCTATAATCAAAAAAAGAGAAAAAGACAAAGAAACCCTGATGTTTCTTTGTCTTTATATATATATTAAGAAGTGATCGTCTTTTTTACTGAACCAGATTTTATTTGATAAAACGTGACGAACAAGGTCGTTGCTAAAATATACAAGGCGAAAAGCAGATACATGTTTTTAAACAGCTGGATCGTCGTTTGATTCAACCAAGCCCCAACTTTTGGGATATAAAAAATCGGCTGGCCAATCACTTGGCTTTTTTGAATTTCTTTGGGCTCCATCTGGTTTTGATTGTCACCAATGGTGTACAGTACTGATTGGTTTTCCGCAACCGCAACGATTCGCCGGGTCCGCATTTGTCTACCTTGATCGACATAATACGTTACTTCGTTGCCAACCACTAAATTATCTTCTGAAGCATTTTTAACAAAAAGCAGCGTTCCTTTAGAGTATGTCGGTTCCATTGCATCACTCGTAACAATAGCCATTGTGAAACCAAATGCATGCGGTATTACAACAGTTAGGACAGATAGCAGCATGAACATCAGAACAAAAAGTGAGAGCATGATACTTTGTTTTGGAAAAAGCTTCATTCTTTCCTCTCCTTCTAAACCTCAGTTTACTTTATGATTCTATAACATAATTCTTTTTTTTTCAAATATTTAAAAACGATTCATTGAATTTTTATACGCAACTCTGTCTATTATTATTTGACTTTATTTAATCATATATATTATGCTAAAGGCGATTAAAAAACAGAGGAGAAAAAATATGCCTTTTTTAAATAACAAATTGTTTTTAAAACGTTGGATCCCCTTCATCCTTCTGGTTCTATTTTTACTGGGAAGTATCGTCTTTTTTCTCATTCTTTTTTTATTCCCAACTTCTGATATCCATGCAGTGGAGAAAAAGGAAGATTGGATTTTCTATGCCGAGGACAATCCCGAATCAACTTTTATTAGTCGTTATGTGAAACATTTACCTAGTGTGAAAGCCAATGATCGTTTTGTGATGAAGCGAAAAATGACCAATGATTATAAATACCCTACGATGTTGCTAATTGGCGACCACCAACACATGACCGTCTATCTCGATGATCAAGAAATTTACACCAACGAGGAGCCAAATGATCCATTGACTCTCAATCATCCAGGTAAAACACTGGCCTTTATTACCTTACCTGAGGATTACGTTGGTAAGACATTAAAAATATACGTAACTAGCCCTTTTGACACCTATTCCGGCTTTCCCGCCGAAGTCTTTTTTGGACCTGCAAATGCACTGATCGGCTATGTCTTCAGTTTGTCAATTTTAAATATCTATATCCTCTTATTTACAGGATTTATTTGTATCATCAACTTGTTTTATGTCATCGTTTCTTTTATCAATCAACGAAAGCTTAAATTGTCTTCTATCCTATTCAGTGGTTTTGCTTTAACTGCAGGTTTGGAAGCAGGCTTTAGCGATATGCTTGGTGGACTACTGTTTCCTCCAATCGTGAATTCTGCGATGTTAAATATTCTTTCTATCATTACGCCAATGTTTCTGATTGGGTTTTACTGTACAAACATGCACTTTGTTCGTAAGTATTACCAGAAATGGTTATATTTTCATTACTCCTTCGGTCTCTTTGCGATCCTTTTCGCTCTTTTTCAAACAAAAAGTTTACCCACTATCATGAATTACATGTTTTTACTGAATATCACCAGCACTTTTGTTACTTCTTTTGCGGCGATTTATGAAGCATTGAAAAAAAATCCATTTTTTGTCATTTGTGCACCTTGGATCGTCGTTGCGGCTATCGGTCATTGTTTCTTGTATATTCAGGATATTTTAGTTTTGCCACAATCTGATGTCAATTGGCGTTCGATCATCTTTTTCTTACTAATTATCATCTTTACTTGTTACGGCTTTCTTGAACTCTTTTTTTCCAGCGAAGGCAAAAATAAGCGAATCGATACGGCAGATATCAAACTACGTCTTTATGAGAAACAGCAAGCGAATACCCCAGAACAATCATTAAAAATGCAACAAATTTTGCAAGCCATCAAAAAAAGAACTCATACAGTCAAGGACATGTTGGAAGATCAACAATTGGCAGCGGCGTACGAAGGTCTTTGTGAGATCGAAGAACAGATCAAACAACAGCTAACACGTCCATCCTTTGAAAAAGAATCACTCACAACGATGCTGATTACTAATTATCAACACACAGCTACTCAAAAAAGAATCACCTTTGCCTGTGATGGCATCATAGAACCACTGGAACAATTGGAGGAAAATGATCGTCTATCCTTGATCGCTCATTGCCTAGAGTACGCCATCCGATACACTTGTGCGGTCACTGATCCTCAAAAGCGAAGACTCGCGTTGAGGGTGAATGACACGAACGGCCAGTTGCATATCGACTGCCAAATGCCGCTTCTCTCAAATGAAGAAGCAGAAAAACTACAGAACAATGAAACCAAACGACAGGTGATGCAGGCTGACATGCAAATGCTCGAACAACTTTGTTTAGCCTATCAAGGAAGTATCCGGATCGAAGAAACTGACGGGCTACACCTCTTGCATTTGACACTTAGGGCGAAGATAGATCCGCTGTCTTTCGACTGACCGTCTTGCTACATTAGTCTTAAAGGAGCGATTTTAAGAAAAAGCGAAAAAACTCTTGCTTTTTTCGCTTTTTCGCTTTAGCATGATAAAGAACAGCAACAAGCATTGGAATAGTAGTTTTATAATGGTCTTAGAGAGTCGATGGCAGCTGAAAAATCGACACCCACTGATAAAATGAACCTACCCAATGGCAATGACCGCAAAACGGTCGGTGGAAAGGCCTTATCCTTTACGAGTTGGATTATCCCGATAGATAATCAACAAAGGTGGTACCGCGAAATCCAAGCATTTCGTCCTTTTTTAGGACGAGATGCTTTTTTATTTTTTTAAGGAGGAAAAAGAATGACACAAAAAAATGATTTTACAGAATGGTATATTCAAACGATCCAAAAAGCCGAATTGATGGCTTACTCCCCAGTGAAAGGTTCCATTATTTTCCGTCCGGACGGCTTCGAACTTTGGGAGCACATCCAAGAAGAGTTCAATCGATTCTTGAAAAAAGAGGGCATTCGCAATGCGTACTTCCCAATGCTGATTCCGCAAAATTTCTTTATGAAAGAAGCCGATCATATTGAAGGGTTTGCGCCTGAATTGCCATGGGTCACAGAAGTCGGCAATGAAAAATTGGAAGAACCTTTGGCCTTGCGACCAACCTCAGAAACCATGATTGGCTCTGCCTTTTCTGATTGGATCAACTCCTACCGTGACCTGCCTTATGAAATCAATCAATGGGCAAACGTCTTTCGTTGGGAAAAGAAAACATTGCCTTTCTTGCGTACCTCAGAGTTTTTATGGCAAGAAGGTCATACCGCTCATGAAAATGAAGAAGATGCACGTCAACGCACCATGAAAGTCTTAGATGAATATGCCCGCCTTTGCGAAGAATTCCTAGCGATCCCTGTTTATCGCGGACAAAAAACCCCTTCTGAGCGTTTTGCTGGAGCAGTTGATACTTATTCAATCGAAGCGATGATGAAAGACGGTAAAGCAGTCCAAGCAGGAACCAGCCACTACATGGGGACAAAATTTGCTGAAGCATTTGATATTACGTATTTAACGAAAGAAAACAAGCATACCCATGCCCACACAACCTCTTGGGGTGTCTCTACCCGCTTGTTGGGTGCCTTGATCATGACCCATGGCGATGAAAATGGTTTAGTTTTCCCACCAACCATTGCACCAACCCAAGTTGTGTTGTTACCAGTCGGTCCTTGGAAAAAGAATCCAGCCATCTTAGAAAAATTAGAAGAACTGTATGCCAACTTTAAAGCCAAGGGCATTCGTGTTCGTTTGGATGATTCTGATAACTCACCTGGCTATAAGTTCAACGAATGGGAACTAAAAGGCGCTTGCTTGCGAATCGAATGTGGCCCAAGAGATTTAGAAGCTGGCAAAGTGATGGTCAAAGTCCGCGACCTGGCTGACAAGCAAACGGTGGCTCTTGAGGACTTAGAAGCCTTCGTTGATCAAGAACTGCAAGCAATGACCCCACGCTTATTGCAAGCGGCGAAGGAACGGAACAAAGAAAATGAGTACACCAACATCGATACATTAGATGAACTAAAAGCACATATCGAAACGTGCAAACAAGAAGAAAAAGTCACTGGCTTTGTCTTGATCGGTTGGGACGGCTCGGAAGAAACGGAAGCGAAAATCAAAGAAGAAACCGGCTTTACTACCCGGAACATTCCGTTTGAAGCACCAATTGAAAAAACAGTCGATATCGTCAGCGGCAAACCTGCCAAGCATACCGTTTGGATCGCCCGCGCATACTAATAGAAAAACGAAGCAGCCAGAATTGAAAAGGCTGCTTCGTTTTTTGATTAATAAATCAATGAAAGAAAATCTTCAGGCGTGATGTTGCCAAAATATTTTTTGACATCAATGTTGGCAATGACTTGTGCCAAATCTTCTTTCGCATAGCGAGTACCGATCAAGGCTTCTTCTACATCCGCAATGTCCCCTAAGCCGAAAAAGTCACCAAAGATTTTGGCATCCGTAATTTTTCCTTCTGCCACATTCAAACGAACTTCGATGGATCCGATTGGAAAGCGATGACGGCGTTCAATATCAAAGGCTGGAGATTTACCGTAATTCCAATCCCAGTTGCGATAATACTTATCGGAAATCTCATTGATCTTGACCCAATCTTCTTCTGTTAATTCATAAGTTTTGACTTCTTCAACGGAATCGACACCAAAAATCTTCAATAAGATTTCTTGACGGAACTCTTCAGTCGTCATGTCTTGCTTCTCTTTTGGCAAGAATGGTTTGATGTTGGTTACTCTTGAGCGGATCGATTTGATACCTTTTGATTCGATTTTGTCTTTGCGGACTTTCAATGCGTTGACCACTTCATTGATGTCACTGTCAAACATGATCGTGCCATGAGCAAACATCCGTCCATTCGTTGCGTACATCGCATTCCCAGAAAACTTCATGTCATTGATCACAAGGTCGTTGCGGCCTTTTAGTTGCGCTCCTTCAACCCCCATCTCATGCAAGGCTTGGACAATTGGTTTCGTCAGCTTTTCAAAATCTCTGAAAGAATTGCCATCGTCAGGCATAATAAAACTGAAATTCAAGTTTCCGAAATCATGATAGACTGCACCGCCGCCGCTGAAACGACGAACGACATGGATCCCATGTTCATCCACATATTCCTTATTGATCTCTTCGATCGTATTTTGATTGCGTCCAATGATAATCGATGGTTCATTAATGTAAAAAAGTAAGATTGGTTCATCCACTTTCATTTCTTGAAGAAGAAAAATCTCGATGGCTAAATTGATGCGTGGGTCATTCAGTTCGTTCGGTACAAAAAGCATACTATTCGTTCCTCCTAATTAGATGATTTCAATTATTTTTTGAACAGCCGCCAATTCAACGGGGATCCCATTGGCAGCTAGTGCAGCCTCTTCTCGTAACTGTTCTAAGTCACCATGTTGCGGCAAATGCGTCAACATTAATTTTTTTACCTGCGCTGCCTGGGCGATCTCGCCTGCTTCTTTTGACGTAAAATGAGCCTTGTGCCGCTCATTTCCTGCAAAAAGATAGGTATCTGCCAAAAACAGGTCAGCTCCTTGTGCAAACGGAACAAAAGATTCTAAGTAGCCAGAATCACCTGTAAAAACAAAAACCTTGCCTGTGCTTTTCTCAACAAATCGCATGGCATAGCAAGTGACTGGATGGATCGTTTTCATAAAGGTAATGGTAAACGGGCCCAATTCCAATGACTCCGTTTGGAGGTAATCAATTCCTTGAGTCACTCCAGGCATCGTCAGGCTTTCAAAATGAACTGTATCCTCACCATGGCCGTAGATCGGTAAAACCTGGCGTTCTTCGCTTCCAGGATATAATTGCCAATAGTATTGCAATACCCCTAAATCCGCAATATGATCGTGATGGTAATGCGTCAAAATCACTGCATCTAAGTCTAAGGGATCAAGGATTTTTTCTAGTTGGACCAAGGTGGTGCTTCCCGCATCAAGCAGCAAATGAAAGCCTTCTGACTCAACTAAATAGCCAGTAGTCCCTTCACCGTTATACGGATAGGCACCTAAACAACCTAAGACAGTTATTTTCACTTGTGTTTCCTCCTCTTTGGCTCAAGCTGATTTTCTACTTCTTTAATGCTATCACATCTCTGCTGATTTGACTAAAATCTGACCATTTTTTTTTCGAAAAGGATCAAGAAAATGAGAAAAAAACGACGTCTATTGATGAATCCTTTGAATGAGTGTTCTACTCTATCCTTAAGGAACCATTCCAATGGTACGTCGTCTTTTTTTTGCTTATCTGATCAGCGCTCGTTGTTCATTGATCAATTCTTCATAGAATGCTGCGTTCACCGCATACGCATAGGCGTTTGCCCACAACATCCCAATCATAAGCGCCAAGAAACCCAGAATAAACCAGCCAATCAATGATAATTGCAGCCAAATGTATTGGCCCAGATGTGGTCGCAAGAGAGCAAAGGCTACTTTGATAGACTGAAGAACCCCTAATTCCGGCTGATCATAGCGTAGATAGATTGCTAATTGGATCACACCAGTAACGACTTGCGACAAAAAGAAGAACAAGATGATGGAGAGAATCGTCCCAACCACAAAAGCGATCGAACCGTTAAACATCGATACATCAATAGAAATTCCCCGATTAAAATTGAATACCAAGCCCAAATATTGATTAAGGCCTGATAAGACAAATTGCGGCAAGAAAATCGCAAAACTCAAAAGATAATTTAAAAGCGCGCTCACTAAATTTAGTAGCAAAAACGGTACATACAGACGCTTATCAAAGACTAGAAAAATATCCGCCACTTTGATCCCTTTACCACGAACCAGATAGAGTGCCATAATACTCAATGCTACTGAAAAAGCAAAGAAGACAAAATTGTCCAAAATAAAATCAAGCCAATTTCCTGCGTTGTTTGTCCCTACGGAAGAGCCTAAACTACTGAACAGTGAATTGACGACCGCTTGTACAGCAACCGTTGCTAAAATACTTAAGACGAACGTTCCCCAGAATCCGCGTAAGGAGTTTTTAGCCGTCTCTCGAATCATTGTATTTGATCTCATAGACTCACCTTAATAACTGCGCAATGCTTTAACGGTTTTATCGTCTAAGCGGCGAACCACTTCCGTTACAAGCTTGACTGTATTGAAGTAGTCATCCTCATGAATGACAGAAGTATGAGAATGCAGGTAACGAACTGGCACAGTAATAGCGATCGAAGGAACCCCATCACGAGTCAAATGCATTTGACCAGCATCGGTTCCCCCACCAGTGATCACGGTATATTGGAAAGGAATTTCCATCTCTTCGGCGACATCGATCACAAAATTCAATAATTTCTTGTGAGGAATCATGGAAGCATCGAAAATCAAGACTTGTGGGCCTTTGCCTAACACAGAATCCGCTTCTTTTGGTGTCATTCCAGGTGTGTCCCCAGCGGTACCAGTATCTAGGGCGATAGCGATATCGGGATTCACTAAGTGAGTGCTTGTTCGTGCCCCTCTTAGGCCAACTTCTTCCATCACGTCACTGCCGGCAAACAAGCAGTTTGGATGTCCTTCGGCTGCCAAGGTTTCTAATACCCGTAGTGATACCGCTGTACCAATTCGATTGTCCCATGCTTTGGCTAGCAAAAATTTGCTGTCGTTCATCCGTTTGTATTGGATATAGGGGGTGATCATATCTCCAGGACGGATCCCCCAGCCTTTGGCTTCCTCTTCACTTGAAGCGCCGATATCGATGAACATATCTTTGATATCGTAAGGTTTGTTTCGAGTCTCTGGACTCAAGACATGGGGTGGTTTTGAGCCGACGACACCGTGGATCAATTTGCAATCATTGGTTTTGATCTCGACTTGCTGTGCCAGCATCACTTGCCCCCACCAGCCACCAAGGGTTTGAAATTCAATAAAGCCTTTTTCCGTAATTTTCGTTACCATAAAGCCGACTTCATCCATATGTCCCGAAATAAAAATTTTCGGACCGCCGCCATCACCAACATGTTTCGCAATGACACTTCCTAAACCATCAAAAAAGATATCTTCAGCAAAGTCTTTGGCATATTCTTTAAAGACTTCACGCACTTCCTCCTCATTCCCAGGAACCCCACGTGCAGTCGTTAGGTCTATTAAAAGCTGTTCTTCTTTTTTCTCCATCTTGCTTCCTCCTTTGTCTCATTGATTATGATTATACCATTCTCTTAATCTGGTGCCAGAGGGAAATACAAAAAGATTGGTTAAATGAAAAAAACGATCCTAGTTTCCTAGAATCGTTTTATCGTATAAATAGATCAAGTTTCAATAATCCGCAGACACAGCTTGACGGTAATCAAATAGGCAAATAGATAGACAACTGCTGCTACTCCTGCAAACAAATGCGCGACCCAATACCCGGGACTGTCGATGATCTGTGTGAAGGTATTGATAGCAAATACCGCATGCAAAATCGCTAATAAGGTGCCGGGCATAAAAATCCAAATGTTTTGCCAGTACACCAACTTGCGCACTTCGTTACGGGTGTATCCTAATTTTGTCAATAGTCGGTAATTGTGCTTTTCCCGCTCCGTGTTAGAAAATTGTCGAACGATCAAACTACTAGACGTGGTGATCAAAACGATCACCCCAACAAACAGCGATACGAACAAAATGATTCCTGCTTGTCGCCGCACCCCCCGCATTGTTGTAAAGCGATTGGCTAACGTTAGCCGATAAGCGGTCGTCTGACCACTATCATTGCTTGAATCCCGTGCGGTCTCTGGATAAAAGCGTACGTTTTTTTGGTCGTCGCTAAATTCATAGGTCAAAGGATGCGCCCACTCGATCGGCAATTCTTCATCTAACAACTGCGTTAGCGCTTCTGTTTGCACCTTTTCGGTTTGCAAATAAGCAATGCTATAGGTGAATCCCTCGATTTGTTGGTACGCATCATCTTGAATGACAAGGACATTTGGCAAAGAATAGCGCAAGGCATAATCTCCAAAGTAGTCCTGCTGTGCTTGAATAAGTTTAAACTCATGTTGACTGCCAACTTTGACTTCATCCCGATACGTGATAAATGAACGAGTCACGTCGTACTGACTATCAAAAAGTACCGCTTGCTTGTCTGTACTCAGTCGAATTTCAGGAGCATTTGGAACTAGTTTTCGTAGACGCTGATAATCAGAAAGTGCCACCAGATTCACCATCATATTTTCTACACTTTCATCTTGCAACTCTCCTAGGTAGCGAGTCTGCACCGTCATATTGGTCATTTTGTAAGGAATCGTTTGCTCCGCTGTAATTGGCATACCCGACTTTTCTAAAAGGGTACGCAAGGTCCCCGCCTGCTCTCCTGACACTTGAAAAGAGGTTGGGTAGATACGGTTCGTTGCTTGGTAATTTAATGAGATGACCCCCATTGTTCCCCCAATCAGTGAGATCGCGATCGCGGTAATGATCGTCAAAAGGGCATAGCTTTTCCACGTCCTTTGCAAGTATGCACGCACGTTATTGTAAGCAATCAATTTTGCCCCTTTAATGAGGTGTTTTTTGGGTTTGCTCAAAAAATACAACAGTGCCGGCAACGTACAATCAAAAAAGAGATAGGTTGCCGTTACACAGCAAAATAGAATCAGTAAAGGGATCCATAGAATCGCTGAAAAGTCTTGTGTATACGTGATATAGTTGGTCCAAGTTTCCCGCAGGGTTAATGACAGATAGTAGCCTACTCCAAGTAAAATCAGACCTAGAACCCCCATTAAGGAACGAAACGGAGTCATTTTCATTTTTTTGATCGGTAAGCGGTATTCGGTCTTGATCAATTCACTCATTGGGGTACGCCAAACAAAAAGGATCACTTGAATACTCAAAATGATCATCGCCGCGATAAAAACAAAGACCGTCGAAAAAATCGATTGTGGGGAATTAAAGAAATGACTGGTTAAATTTAGGCCCATTGCCCGAATCAAAATCATTGAAAAGAATTTCGAAAAAATAATTCCCATAAAAATACCGGTTACTAAAGAGAAAAAATTCAGTAGAAACGTTTCCCGCAGCAGCAACCAAGCAAGACGACCTTGTCGTAACCCCAAAAGCTGATAGACACTGATTTCCTTTTGTCGCTGGCTAAGAAAAAAATGATTGGCACTCAGCATAAAAAACAAGACAACAAATGCTACCACACTGCTGCCGAATCCTAATACCCCTTCGATCCGGATATCTTGCTGAACTCTTTGATTCAAGAGACGATCGTTCATCAAAGCATTAAATGAATAGAAAATCATCACGGCAGTCATCATACAGATAAAATACACCATATAATTGCGAAACTGCCGCAAAAAACTCCGCCAGCCGATTTTAAACAACATGGCGCGGACCGCCTCCAATCGTTGCCTGCATATCGATGATTTTTTCGAAAAATTCCTGACGACTGCCTTTTTTGACAACTTCTGCAAAGAAGACGCCATCGCGGATGAATAAAATCCGATTGCAGTAGCTGGCGGTGAAAGGATCATGAGTGACCATCAAGATCGTTGTTTTCTCTTGTTGATTGATTTGTGCCAAATACCGTAACAATTCTGTCGCCGCTTTTGAATCAAGGGCTCCGGTGGGTTCATCAGCAAAAAGGACCGCCGGACGACTGATGATTGCGCGAGCAGCAGCAACCCTTTGTTTTTGCCCTACAGACAATTCTTCTGGGTAACGATCCAATAAGTGTTCGATCCCTAACAAATTGGCCGTCTCCTCGATACGTACTTGGGTTTCCTTCACGGGCAAGCGATCAATGGCTAACGGAAGCAGGATATTGTCCCTGGCTGTCAATGTCTCTAAAAGATTAAAATCTTGAAAGATGAAGCCAATCTGCTGACGCCGAAAATCGCTGAGGGCTTTTTCCGACATTCGGGTAATGTCTTTGCCATCGATATAGATCGAGCCTAAGCTAGGTCGCATGATAGAAGACAACAGATTCATCAAGGTCGTTTTCCCAGCACCGCTTGGTCCCATAACCCCAACAAATTCTCCTTGATCCACTGCAAAAGAAAGGTTATCTAATACTTTGGTTTGATTGAAACGAGTGCCGTAACTTTTGGTCAGATGCTTCACATCAATCATATTTTTCACATAGAACCCTCCTTAAAAAAAATTCTCTCCTTATGGTAGCATACTTTTCATTGAATCGTTCTGCTTAAAAACAGAGAAAAAATAAATTTAAAAAAGTTTTTTATTCATTATGTGAAACATGGAACAACCAAATCCTTAATCTTATCAGTTTTCTCAGAAAACACCTCAATGAATATACACCATATATTGTGTATATCCAATTTACTATCCCTTATTAACCACTATATATAGTTGCTCATTTCTATAATATGTTTTATTATATTGAGGAAGATAAGGAGTGGTAGAAATGATGAACATTAAGAGAAATCCTGAGCAAGGGTTGGAAAGACAGTCCGCTTTGCGTCAGTTAAAAATCGTAAAACGTGATGGACGGCTTGTCGATTTTGATGATCAAAAAATTTACGATGCGTTAGTGAAAGCCCTAAGAAAAGTCAACGGCGAGCTTTCTCCCATCGACCACGAAAAAATCACCGAGATCGTTGACAGTGTCGATCACGAGATCGCGGAACGTTTTCGTACAAATGTAAAAATCTATGAGATTCAAAATATCGTCGAGCATATCTTATTAGCAAAAAACGAGTATGCCTTGGCTGAAGAATATATCAACTATCGGACCCATCGTGATTTCGAGCGCAGCAAAGCAACAGACATCAACTTTACGATCAACAAATTGATGAATAAAGATCAATCGGTCGTCAATGAAAATGCCAATAAAGATAGCAATGTGTTCAACACACAACGTGATTTGACCGCCGGGATCGTAGGAAAATCGATCGGTTTGAAAATGCTGCCTCCTCACGTGGCAAATGCCCATCAAAAAGGCGACATTCATTACCATGACTTGGATTATCATCCTTACACACCAATGACCAACTGCTGTCTGATCGATTTTAAAGGCATGCTAAATAATGGGTTTAAAATTGGGAACGCCGAAGTGGAGTCGCCAAAATCGATCCAAACGGCCACCGCTCAAATCTCACAAATCATTGCAAACGTAGCATCGAGTCAATATGGCGGCTGTTCTGCTGATCGAACAGATGAATTATTGGCTCCTTTTGCTGAGTTGAATTATCAAAAGCATCTAAAAGATGCCGAAGAATGGATCGAGACACCCGAACGTCGGGAAGCGTACGCGAAGAGCAAAACCCGCAAAGATATCTATGATGCAATGCAAAGTCTAGAATACGAAATCAATACGTTATTCACCTCGAACGGACAAACGCCGTTTACTTCCCTTGGCTTTGGTTTAGGAACCAACTGGTTCGAACGGGAAATTCAACGAGCGATTCTCCAAATCCGCATCAACGGGTTAGGCAGTGAAAAGCGCACCGCTATTTTCCCAAAATTGATTTTTAGTATTCGCCGCGGGGTCAACTTGGCCCCTACCGATCCAAATTACGATATCAAAGAACTGGCATTAGAATGTGCCACTAAACGGATGTACCCGGATATTTTGAATTATGATAAATTGGTTGAATTGACCGGTAGCTTTAAAGTGCCGATGGGCTGTCGTTCTTTCTTGCAAGGCTGGAAAAACGAACGTGGTGAAGAAATCAATGTCGGTCGGATGAATCTAGGTGTCGTGACATTGAATATTCCACGGATCGCCTTAGAAGCAAATGGCGATCAAGAAAAATTCTGGTCGCTGCTGGAGGACCGTCTGCAAATCGTTAAAGATGCCCTTGTCTATCGCGTAGAACGCTGTAAAGAAGCGAGTCCCGCCAATGCGCCGATCCTTTATATGTATGGGGCTTTCGGTGAACGTTTGGATCGCAAAGACAATGTCAACGAATTATTCAAAAATAAACGGGCCACTGTTTCACTTGGCTACATTGGTTTATACGAAGCTGCTTCTGCTTTTTATGGCGGAACTTGGGAACAAGACCCAGAAGCAAAAGCCTTTACGATGGCGATCGTGAAAGAATTGAAAGCTCATGCGGATGCCTGGGGCGATGAATACGGTTATCATTTCAGCGTGTACTCTACGCCAAGTGAAAGCCTGACTGATCGTTTCTGTCGCTTAGATACCGAAAAATTCGGTGAAGTTGAAAACATTACCGACAAAGAATATTATACGAACAGCTTCCACTATGATGTGCGGAAAAATCCGACACCATTTGAGAAACTTGATTTTGAAAAGGACTATCCAAAATACTGTTCTGGTGGCTTTATTCATTACTGTGAATATCCAGTCTTGCAGCAAAATCCAAAAGCGTTAGAAGCGGTTTGGGATTACGCATACGATCGGGTCGCTTATCTTGGAACAAATACCCCTATCGATCACTGTTACGAGTGCGGATATGAAGGAGACTTTAATCCAACCGAACGAGGCTTTGAATGTCCACAATGTGGCAATCACGATCCAAAAAGTTGTGATGTTGTCAAAAGAACCTGTGGGTATCTTGGAAATCCTCAAGCTCGTCCAATGGTCAACGGTCGTCACAAAGAAATCTCTGCTCGGGTCAAACATTTGCAAGAATAATCATAAAAGGAGTGTTAGATTTCCTCTACACTCCTTTTATCGAAGACCAACCCCTGTAATTCACAATAGAAAGAAGTTTTCTTATGAGAAATCCTAAGCCCCAAGAATGGAAAGCAAACGAGTACAGTCAAAATTATATTGCTGATTACAAAGCCTTCAACTTTGTGGATGGTGAAGGCATTCGAAATAGTTTGTATGTGAGCGGCTGTCTGTTTGCTTGTGAAGGCTGTTTCAACAAAGCCGTCCAAAACTTTCGCTATGGGACACCTTTTACGCAAGAACTAGAGGATCGAATCATTGAAGATCTGCGACATGAGTATGTTCAAGGACTGACGCTCCTAGGCGGCGAACCTTTCTTAAACACGACAGTCTGTCTGAAAGTCGTTGATCGCGTTCGTGCTGAGTTCGGGCACAGCAAAGATATTTGGAGCTGGTCCGGCTACACCTATGAAGAATTGCTTTTGGAAACACCTGATAAACTGGAACTCTTATCCAAAATCGATATTTTGGTGGACGGCCGCTTTGAACTCAGTAAGCGAAACCTAAACTTGCAATTTCGTGGCAGCAGCAATCAACGAATCATTGATCTTGCTGCATCCCGCGAACAAGGAAAAGCGGTTATCTGGGCAAAGTGCAAAGATGCGGAAGCAAGCTACGAACAAATCAAAAAACAAATTTAACGATCAAAACACCGTGCATCTTTCAAAAAAGATACTGCACGGTGTTTTTTATTGCTATATTCAGCCAGTAAAGCTACTTTTTAAAGGTACTTACTCGCTTCACGAACCGTCAAAGGCGCCAGACTTGTTTGATAGCGCAGGAGAAAATCTTGAACCCACTGAGGATTTGTCTTGGCATAATCTCGCAAGGTCCAGCCAATGGCTTTGTTGATAAAAAATTCAGAACTACCCAAATTGTTGACAAGGATCTCTTCTAGCAATGGTTGATCCATCTGTTCTTTTTGCAACAGTTGGTGGAGAATCGCCACGCGCCGTAGCCAAAGATTATTGTCAAGACTCCAACGAAGCATCTCAACCTTTAACGCTGGCAATCGGCGAACAAGTTTTCTGACGACCTCACTCAGTGCGTCCACGCTGTCCCACCAAGCTTTCGTTATGACCAACTGTTCAATTTTTGCTAGATCAACGGCTATTAAAAAGGGCTCCATCACCACTAAATAATCAATCCCAAAGTACTGGTGTTCTCGATAGTTACTTTGCCAACAATGATCGATAAAATCCCAATCGACCGTTTTCGTTTGTTTTGCTGCTTTAAAGGCTGTTTTTTCTTGCTGGCGGCGCAACGGCGCAGGAATGCCCAGAAAATCAAACTGATGCCGCATGTAGGCGGCCATTTTTTCACTTCGCTCCTGATCAGCCAACCCAACCATCGTGTCATATACTTGATAGAGTGTCATTTTGCTCCTCCTCTTTTACCTACTGCTCGTCAGATAGTTGCCATAAGGGCAGTACGATATTTTCATAGGTCAGTGGATCAAGATTTGTGACGGTGATCCCCAAAAGACGGATGCCTTTTTCCAAACCTAAAATTTCTTCCCAGATCAGACTTGCTTCGGAAAATAGCTGTTCTTTTTTATGAACATAGGTTGGCAAGGTCACTCGCTTGGTGATCGTAGAGTAATCACTGTAACGGACTTTTAACACGACTGTTTTGCCATGTTTTTGTGTGCGCTTCAGTGATCTTTCGACTTCTTCTGCGATAGCCCGTAATTGGCTCAAAACTTGTTCTTCACTAGTTAATGGATTGCCGTATGTATGCTCTTTTCCAACTGATTTTCGTTCTCTGGTCACACTGACTGGTGAATCATGGATTCCTCTAACTTTCCGATACAAGGAATACCCCATTTTGCCAAATTCGCGGATCAACGCCATCTCACTCCAAGCGTATAGATCGGCTCCTGTAAAAATGCCTAACTCATGCATTCTGGGGACAGTTTTCTTCCCGATCCCATGAAATTTATCGATGGGTAGTTGGTGTAAAAAGGCTACTGCCTCATCCGGCATCACCACCGTTAATCCTCGTGGTTTATGATAATCGGAAGATAGTTTTGCCAAGAATTTGTTGTAACTGACACCCGCCGAACAGGTCAAATGAGTCTCTTGCCAGATATCTCGTTGAATCAAACGAGCGATCTTAATTGCTGAAGGACAGTTGATTTTGTTAACTGTCACATCTAGATACGCTTCATCGATAGAAACTGGTTCGATGATGTCGGTGTATCGGTGAAAAATTTCTCTGACTTGCTGGGACACTTCACGATACTTCTGATGATTCCCCGGTTTAAAAATCGCTTGCGGACAAAGCTCGTAGGCTTTTTGCGCACTCATTGCCGAATGGATACCATATTGTCGCGCCAAATAATTCGCTGTCGTGACCACTCCTCGTCCGCCAGTATCGCTTGGGTGACGGGCAATCACGAGGGGATGCTTGGCCAACTCAGGATCATCCCGTTCTTCCACCGAAGCAAAAAAAGCATCCATATCAATATGAATAATTTTGCGGCTCGTATCATTTTTTAAGGGAAATTGCAGTTCCGACATCGTTGCTCACCTCACTTCTCATTATAAACGAACAGAGGTTCCCTATCAAGCAAGGAATCAAGCGAAGCACGCAAAAAGGACCAATTTTCATTGGTCCTTCCCTCTACGTTTACTGCTTTTGCTGCAAAGTTCATAGTCTAAGAATTTCTGTTATAAGGCGGCTTCCCCTCGTTCATTGGTGCGAATCCGAATCGCTTCTTCCAACGGGTAGACGAATATTTTGCCATCACCGACTTCATCTGTTCGACAGATCGATAAAATCAACTCAATCACATCGTTAACTTTTTCATCTGCTAAAACGAAACGGACATTTACTTTTGGTAAAAGAGTCGTGATCACTTCTTGGCCACGAATAAACTCTTTTAGGCCTTTTTGATTGCCACATCCGAGAACTTGACTGACCGTCATCCCGCTGATCAGATCCGATTGATCCAATGCGGCTTTTAGCTCCTCTAATTTTTCTTGGCGAATAATCGCTTCAACTTTTTTCATGACTGCTCCTCCACTCTTAAGAATCTAACCCCATAAAGGTAGGATAGGCCGTTTCATCATGTTCGATCCGATCCATCCCCACCGCTTCTTCTTGCTGAGAGACCCGAATCGGTATCACCCATTTGATCAAGATGATAATGACAAAGGATAGGATACCGGCAAACAAAATCGTGAACACGATACTTTCGGCCTGTGCGATAAAAAGATCAATACCGCCATAAAGCAATCCTGAATGTCCACCAACAGCTGGATCAGCAAAAATCCCGGTCATCAAACCGCCAAAGATTCCGCCTACCCCATGGCACCCAAAGGCATCCAAAGCATCATCTAAGCCTAATCGATGTTTGATGACAGAAATAAAGAAGTAACAAAATGGACTGACTAAAGCGCCAATGATAAAGGAAGACCAAAGGGAGACAAACCCCGCCCCTGGAGTAATGGCAACTAAGCCCACCACTGCTCCGGTACAAGCACCGACGATCGTCGGTTTGCCCACGACGAGTTTTTCAATCAACATCCAAGACAGCATCGCACTGGCTGCTGCCGTATTCGTGGTCATCAAGGCGTGGATCGCTAGGCCATCAGCTGCTAGAGCAGAGCCGGCATTAAAGCCAAACCAACCGAACCATAGCAATCCCGCTCCTAGAACAACAAAGGGAATATTATGAGGTCGATATTCCGTTTGATGAAATTCTCGTCGTTTGCCGACAACGATCGCTAAGACTAACCCACTGATTCCTGAGCTGATATGAACGACATTGCCTCCTGCAAAGTCGATCGAGCCGATCGCATCTAAGAAGCCGCCGCCCCACACCATATGCGCCATTGGAAAATACACGAAAACCAGCCAGAAGCCAATAAATAGGAAAATAGCAGAGAACCGCATTCTTCCAACAACTGATCCAGTGATGATCGCCGTTGTGATCAAAGCAAACATCATTTGAAAGGCAGCAAATAACCCTTCAGGAATTCCCTCTCCTTCTGACATCGAAACATGATTGAAAAAGACTTTGTCTAAATTGCCAATAAATGATCCTGTCCCGCTAAAGGATAATGTATACCCTAGAGCGACCCAGAGGACGGACGCCAAGCCCATCGTACAAATCACCATCATCATGGTATTGAGGATGTTTTTGCGTCGTTCCAATCCTCCATAAAAAAATGCCAATGCTGGAGTCATTAGAAAAACCATACCGCTACAAATTAAAATAAATGCAATATTCCCTGTATCCATTTTACACGCCTCCCTTTCTATATGTTAGATATCCTAACACCATATTTTCGAATAATCTAGATTTTTCTGAGAAAAACATGAATTTTCTGAAAATAGCTGACTTTATATGTTAGATAATATCACATAAGCAGGCGTGTGATACAAAAAAAATACCGAGAGAAGTCTCGGTATGATTACTCTTCTATTTGGTGATACGCTTGATAGACAAGCTGTTTCTTTACTTGATTACGCTTAGCCACTTCTTTGATCGCTTCTTTTGAGGACAATTCGGCCTCTTGCATCAAGGCAGCCACTTGTTCTGCGTAACTTCCTTCATAAACAATTTCTTGTATTTCAGAAGACCCTTCCACCAACAGACAACATTCTCCTTTGATTAGCTGCTGCTCTAAATAGTCGATCAATTCAGAAAAGGTTCCTCGCAAGTATTCTTCATGGATTTTCGTCAATTCACGGCAGATGACTGCCTGCCGTTCACCAAATACCTCCCGCATCGTTTCAATCGTCGCAGCGATTCGATAGGGTGATTCATAGAAAATCATCGTTGCTTTCTGGGTCGCTAATTCACTCAAGGCTTGTTTTTGTTCTTTTTTCTTACGAGGTAAAAAGCCATAAAAGAGGTTTGGTTGCGGTGATAAGCCAGAAGCGATCAGAGCGGTCAAACCAGCCGTAGGTCCTGGAAGCGCAATCACCGCAATTCCTTCGACCAAGCACGCCTTGACTAATTCATGCCCCGGATCACTGATGGAGGGCATACCAGCATCGCTGCATTGGGCAATGGTCTTGCCCATCTGCAGCTGTTCTACCAACTGCGGAACTCGCTCTTTATAATTGTGTTCATGTAAGCTTTTTTGCGGTGTTGTGATCTCAAAATGATTCAACAATTTCTGAGTATTACGAGTATCTTCACTTGCGATCAGGTCCGCTTCTTTTAAAATTTTGACACACCGGACCGTCATATCTTCCAAGTTCCCGATCGGTGTCGGAACAAGATACAGTTTTCCAGTATCTTGTTTATAACTTTGTTGCTTTTGCATGTACTGCTCCTTTCGAAAAAAAGACCAGTGGAAACTGATCTTTTTCTAACGAACCTATTAGACTGTCAGTCAGTTATTTGCCGCTTTCACGATAGATCACTTCTAGACAAAATGCACAAGGTTCGTCATGTTCTCTGCGAGAACCGTATAAGTCATAACAAACATGAAATCCTTCTTCGTAAATCTTTTCTAAATTCATCCGTGATTTAGAAAGTTCCTGCTTGACCGATTCAGCAGGTGCATCTGCCACTTGGTTCAACTCACGAATGTGTTCACGTAAGCGTTGATTTTCCAATTCTAATGTCGTATTTTTTTCGACGATTTCTTGCAAAGACTGCTTCATTTCTGCTAGATTATTTAAGGAATTTTGCAACTCCGATTCTAACTGATTCAATCCGTCATATATTGATCGTTTGTCCATGCTCATTATGGTCACCTACTTATTTTGTCACTAGCTCTTCATAATCATATTCGATTGGTGTTTGCCGATCATGCAAACGAACTTTGATCACCCGGCTTAACAGATCCAGCCCAACGACACGTCCTTTGCCATCTGGCGTTTCAACTTCCTTGCCGCGATCCGGCAATTCTTTTTTTGCCCGCTCATACTCTTCACTCTCGTACTTAAGACAACACATCAAGCGACCGCATAATCCTGAGATTTTCGTAGGATTCAAAGAAAGTCCTTGATCTTTAGCCATCTTAATGGATACGGGAATAAAATCTCCTAGAAACGTCGCACAGCACAGTTTTCGCCCGCAAGGACCCACTCCCCCTAGTGCTTTGGCTTCATCTCTGACGCCGATTTGGCGCAGTTCGATCCGGGTATGAAATTCACTTGCCAAGTCTTTGACTAATTCACGAAAATCAACACGGCTTTCTGCGGTAAACGAGAAAATCAGCTTTGTTCGCTCGAAGGTATAAGCTACTCGAATCAGTTTCATCGGCAGCTGGTGCGCCCGGATTTTTTCTTTTCCGATTTTTAAGGCTTTATCTGCCGCTTGTTGATTGGCTGCCGCTTGTTCCAAATCTTTCTTCGTCGCCCGACGTAGAATCGGTTTGACTATCTGAGGCAGATCGCTTTCGTCCATTTTTCTGCTTTTGGTAACCACCGTAGCAAGACATTTGGCATCTTGTGATTCCACGATGACTTGGTCATTTATGGTATAGGTCTGTTTTTTCGGTGCGTAAAAATAAATCTGGCCTACGTCATGGTAACGCACTCCGACAACTTCGATCATCTCTGGTCTCCTTTTCCGGCTGCTGCATATTATCCATAGATGATTTTCACGGAAAATTGTTCTGCCACACCTTGAAAAGACACATTGGCTTGCAGCTTTTTTTGTGCTTGCAATGCGGCTTCAATGGCACGATTGATCTCTTTTCCCCATAAACCTTGCGCCAACAATCGATCCCGCTCCTCTTGAAAGTAAAATAACAAGAGCAAAAAGATTTCTGATTGCTGATTTTTTTCTTTTGCTAGACCCAATAATTTTTTCTGAACAAAAATAAATGCTTGCGGGTCTTTCTTCAAAAGGTAATTCACCCAACGCTTAACAGCATCCTTAGTTTCATTAAACCATTCATCTTGCGAGATTTCAACTGCTTTATGATAACTATTGGTCAAGTGGCTTAGAAGTCGGCTTGTCTCTTTAGAAAGTCCCTCTTCTTGTAACTTTTCTTGCAGTTTTTCTTTTGACAAAGGAGAGAAATGAATGATCTGACAGCGAGACTGGATGGTTGGCAAAATACGACCAAGGCTCTCCGTTTCTAAGATTGCCAAAAAGTTTCCCACCGGTTCTTCCAAAAACTTTAATAAACTGTTGGCAGCGCTGTTGTTCATTTTATCTGCTTGAGACAAAATAAAAACCTTTAAACGGCTCTCAAAACCGCTTTTTGAGAATTCTTCTTGTAGTTGCCGAATCTGATCAACTTTGATCATCTGTCCATCTGGTTCTATTTGGATAACGTCCGGATGCTCTCCTTGAGCAATCCGCACACAGTTACTGCATTTCCCGCAAGGTGCTTCTTCTTGCACGTCGGTACAAAAAAGGCGTTTTGCGAGCCATAGACTTAACTCATGCTTGCCAGTCCCCTTGTCCCCTTCAAAAAGATAAGCATGAGCAATGCGCCCATGCTTGATACTTTTTTTTAGTTGGGCAAAAACAAGAGGCTGATATTCTTGTAGAAATAACTCCTCCATGAAATGCTCCTTTTTTAATATTGATGGAATCCGTCAACTGGCAGTACGAATACGGTGGCGCCACCAACTTCGACTTCGACTGGATAAGGAACTTGACCATCTAAGGATATATCTAGAGACATCGGTGTCGAGACATACTGCTTTCTTGATTGACAGGTTTTTTTGATCAATTCTAACGCATCTTGCACACGATCATCTTCAATACCAATGATAAAGGTACTATTACCAGCCTTTAAAAACCCACCCGTTGATGACAATTTTGTTGCACGGATATTGGCATCAATAAACTCATTTGCCAAACGATTACTGTCTTTGTCTTGTACGATTGCCATAATTAATTTCATGGGACCATCTCCTTTGTGTTATCCAGCCTACCTTAGATTGATTTGAAGTAAGCAGGATACGATTCAACGATTGCTGAATAGCTGGATTCAACAACTTCTTGTAACCCCATTCTAGCATCAATCTTATGAATGCGTACAGGATTTTCTTCCGCCAGCTTTAGATACGCATGACGGACGCGTTGATGAAACTCCAATCCTTCCGAATCAAGACGGTCATATTGATGGGCACGGTTTTCCTGAATGCGTCGCAAACCAGTATCTGAGTCGACATCTAGGTACAACGTAAAATCAGGGGTCGTTCCCTCCGTCGCAAACTCGTTGATCCGGGCGATTTCAGGAATCCCGATCCGCCGGCCAGCTCCTTGATAAGCCAACGAACTGTCGACAAAACGGTCACAGATCACGATGTGCCCGGCATTCAATGCCGGCAGGACAACCTCAATCAAGTGTTGTCGACGAGCTGCTGCGTAAAGCAAGGCTTCTGTCCGCTCATCCATTTCCTCATTTCGAGGATCTAATATAATTTTACGTATCTTTTCAGCAATCTTGACTCCGCCAGGTTCTCTTGTCTTGACGATTTTTCTTGTTGCTTCGAGCTGTAATCGAGGATACAACTCTTCGATCACACTGGTCTTACCAGCGCCATCAGGTCCTTCGATGGTTATAAATAATCCATTCACCCTAATTGCCTCCAATATCTATTATAATTCTCGGCGACCTTCTACTGCTTTAAGCAAGGTCACTTCATCCGCGTACTCAATATCGCTGCCCACAGATAACCCATGAGCCAAACGCGTGACTTTAATACCAGCAGGCTTAATCAAACGCGACATATACATCGCCGTTGCTTCACCTTCCGTGGTCGCATTGGTCGCAATTATCACTTCTTTGACCTGATCATCGTGCAGCCGCTGTATTAGCGATGCAATGTTGATATCTTCTGGTCCGGTTCCCTCCATTGGGGATAGCACACCGTGAAGCACATGATAAAGTCCATGATACTCGCGGACTTTTTCTAACGCCATCACATCTTTAGGCTCTTCCACCACTAAAATCGTTTCTTTGTCTCTTGTGGGATCACTGCAGATCTCACAAGGATCTTCTTCCGTTATATTTCCACAGATACTACAAAAGTGCAAATCTCGTTTGACACTAAGCAGTGATTTGGCAAACTCATTCACGACTTCTTCTTTCATATCAATCGTATAAAACGCCAAACGTGTTGCGGTTTTTTGGCCGATTCCCGGCAGTTTCATGTAACTGTCGATCAATCGGGCGATCGGTTCAGGATATTGCACCGTCATTTCTCCTTTTATAGACCCGGAATGTTTCGTGTATATTTGCCCATTGTTTGTTCCGATTCTTTTTCAATTTTCTTTAAACCATCGTTTACTGCTAGGATGATCATATCTTGCAGCATTTCCACGTCGTCTGCATCAACGATCGCTTCATTGATAGCAATGTCTTGTAACGTCTTATCGCCAGTAAAGGTCGCTTTGACATAGCCATTTGTCGATTCGCCGATAAATTGTTTGCTGTTCAGCGCTTCTTGTTCTTTCATCATTTCTTTTTGCATTTTTTGCATTTGTTTCATCATGCCTTGCATATTTCCCATGCCTCGCATCATTATCCATCACTCCATTTTCATTAATTTTCTTCAATGCTGGTTAATTCACCAAATAACTCTTGCGCTTTGGTTACTAAGTCATCATTTTCAGGTTCGACAGAGACCACTTCGGTATCCTCTTGTTCTACTTCAATTTCCGACTCTTCCGTTGCTTGACCGCCAGCCAAAAACTCTTGTCTTAGCGCCGGCCAACTTTCTTTTGTAATAAAGACAGCCTGCGGCGCGTAGTCTTTGATCATACGGGACAATTGATTATGGATCATCAATTGAAACTCTTGGTCGTTACTTGCTCGTTGGCATAAGATCTCATAGTCAAAAGCGATCACGACGCCCGATTCGCTGGCAGCTTTTGCTTCACTGGAGTGGAGCATCGCTCTTTGCGTCACGGAAAGAGACATCAAAAGATCGTCCCAGACATTACGAACATTTGCCAAGTCTTTCTTCGTGGCACTTTTCAGTACTTGGAACACGCGTTCCTTTGGTAAACGGAACGTAGTGGTCGCCTTGGTTTTCTTCACTGGCGCGTTGGTCTCAGCAACAACACCCGCTGGTCGATTCTCTTGCAGTCGTTGTACCTCTGCTTGAAGCTTTTGCAGTGCTTGCCGCAACTGCGCCACTTCTTGACTATTGTCAGCTGAATTGCTAGCAACAGCAGCACTTTCTGGATCATTGGCTAATTTGACCACAGCCACTTCCAAATAAATCGTAGGATTGTTGGTAAATCGTACTTCATTTTGCGTATCGTTTAAGACCGTGATCCAGTGATAGATCTTTGCTGGCGGGGTATTTTTTGCCAGTGTTTGAAACGCTTCCGTCAACTGCAGCGACTTTTCAGATAGCAGCTGCGGCGCTTGTTGATACATCAGCAAGTCTCGACAATAAACCAACAAGTTTTCCAATAAGCGGCGGGCTTCTTTACCAGAGGCTAATAACTCCCGCAAGGTCGCTAACGCATCGGCAACTTCTTTTTCCCCACAAGCCTGCATCAGACGGTCCATCATTTCATAGGACAAGCTGCCCGTCACTTCTAGAGCATCTTGGGTCGTTACGGTTCCATCACTAAAAGCGATCGCCTGGTCGGTAATACTCAAGGCATCCCGCATCCCGCCTTCTGCGGCTCGCGCAATGATCTGTAAAGCTTCTGCTTCGTAATTGATCTCACTAGTAGTAAGGACCGTTTCCAAATGACCCACGATGTCTTGCGTATTGATCCGTTTGAAATCAAAGCGTTGGGTACGAGAAATGATCGTTGCTGGAATCTTATGGGGCTCTGTTGTTGCCAAAATAAAGACAACATTTTTCCTTGGTTCTTCCAATGTTTTTAGTAACGCGTTGAAGGCCCCTGTCGACAGCATGTGCACTTCATCGATGATATAAACTTTGTATTCAGCTTGGGTCGGTGCATAGTTCGCACGATCACGAATAAAGCGAATTTCTTCTACACCGTTGTTGCTTGCCGCATCGATTTCGATCACGTCTTCTTGCGTCCCTGCTGTGATTGAGCGACACATGTCGCACTCATTGCAAGGCTCACCGTTGACCTGGTTTGGACAATTGATGGCTTTGGCAAAAATTTTCGCTGCACTTGTTTTCCCGGTTCCTCGAGGACCCGTAAACAAATAGGCATGCGAGATCTGGTTTTGATCGATTGCATTTTTTAAGGTTTGGGTAATTGCTTTTTGTCCGACAACATCATCAAAACGCTGAGAACGCCAAACACGATATAATGCTTGATAGGCCATAGTTTTCCACACTCATTTCAAAATTCGCTACCTTCTATTATACGTAATATCAGCTAAAAAAACCACCGTTTGCGTGGTGGAATCTCAAAAGAAATGGAAATTTAATTCGAAGAGCCATTCCGCGCGCTTTCACTCACTATATCCTTTTGTTCCTCCCTATTTTCAAGAAAAAAGACCATTCCTCTTCTCCAACTTTAGACTGATAACGTATATCTCTCCTCCTATGGTATAATGAATCTATGTTCATCTATTGTGATGAAAACAATTTAAAGGAGGACTGAAAATGGGTATTATCAAAGCGGCAACAAGCACAATTGGCGGCGGATTAGCAGATCAATGGCTAGAGGTGATCGAGCCTGACAATATGAGTGATTCGACAGTAATGACAAAAGGTGTCAAAGTGCGGCGTAATGACAAACGCGGTGCCAACAGAAAAGGCACGGAAGATGTCATCACTGATGGCTCAGTGATCCATGTCTATCCGAATATGATGATGTTATTGGTTGATGGCGGGCGAATCATCGATTATACCGCCGAAGAAGGCTACTATACAGTGAAAAACGAATTAGCGCCTTCGATGTTGAATGGTTCATTGAAAGATGCGATTTCTGAAACCTTCGACCGCTTTAAGTTTGGTGGCGTTACACCGCAAAAACAACAAGTTTTTTATATCAATCTACAAGAAATCAAAGGAATTCGCTTCGGTACTTCATCGCCTTTGAATTATTTTGACAACTTTTATAACGCAGAACTTTTCTTGCGGGCGCACGGAAACTATTCCTTACGAATTACCGATCCAATTTTGTTCTATACGAATGCGATCCCTAAAAACAAAAGTCAAGTCGATATTAACGACATCAATGAGCAGTACTTAGCTGAATTCTTGACCGCCCTACAAACAGCGATCAACAAAATGTCAGCAGATGGCGAACGAATTTCTTACGTTCCATCTAAGAGCATGGAATTAAGCAAATATATGGGAACGGTTCTTGATGACAGCTGGCGAGAACTCCGAGGAATGGAAATCGTTTCGGTTGCTGTCGCAAGCATCTCTTATACGGATGATTCCGTAAAACTGATCAACATGCGGAACCAAGGGGCAATGTTAGGCGACCCTTCGATTCGTGAAGGCTATGTTCAAGGTTCGGTTGCTCGTGGTATGGAATCTGCCGGTAGCAATGCCGCTGGGGCTACCACTGGGTTTGTTGGCATGGGCATGGGAATGAACGCTGGTGGCGGTTATTTGAACCAAGCGTCACAAAACAACCAGCAGCAAATGCAGCAACAGGCTTCCGCACAACCCAACGCAGATCATTGGGACTGTCCACAATGTGGCACCTCTAATACTGGTAAATTCTGCAGCAATTGCGGGACGCCAAAACCAACGAGCGATGGACCAAGCCTAAAAATGAAATGCAGCGATTGTGGTGAAGTGATCGATTTAGCCAACGGCATTCCAAAATTCTGTCCGAATTGCGGCAAACCTTTCAAAGGTGTCCCAGTAGACTAATTGAGGAGGATTGCTGATGGATGTTATCACACATAAGTGCCCCAATTGTGGGGGCGCTTTAACCTTTGATCCTGGCGATCAAAAATTTCATTGTCCATTTTGTCTGAGTATTTTTACTGAAGACGAAGTCACTGCCTTTGAAGAAAAGCAAAAAGAAGCGCAGATGGCCGATACTCCAGTCTCAGATCCTTCTGCAGCGACCGAGACCGAACCGTCCCTTCAAGAAGAAGTTAGAGAGCAAGCCGATGCACAAGCGGGACAGATGGACCTTTTCACCTGCCCCAGCTGCGGTGCTGAAATCGTGACGGATGCGACTACAGCTGCAACCTATTGCTACTTTTGCCATAATCCGGTCGTTTTGTCTGGTCGGCTTTCGGGAGAATTTTTGCCAAACAAAGTCCTTCCCTTTGCGATCGAAAAAGAAGAAGCAACGAAAAAGTTTTTAGAATGGGCGCAAAAGAAAAAATTCGTCCCACGGGATTTCTTCGACCAAGCACAAGTAGAGAAATTGACTGGCGTATACTTTCCTTATTGGGTCGTCGATGCCGAGATGAATGGTTCGCTTTCAGGAATGGGTACCTCCTTGCGTATTTGGCGGGTTGGTGACATTGAATATACCGAGCATAAACAATATGACGTCTTGCGACGAGGCAAAATCAAGGTGAACGAATTACTCAAGCATGCGCTGTCAAAAAACGTCCAACAAAAAATGGTAACTGGCGTTCAACCGTTTCCCCTTGAAAAAGCCGTTGCGTTTCGCAGTCAGTATTTAGCCGGCTTCCAAGCAGAAAAAAGAGACATTGAGTACATCGATCTTTCCGACGAAGTCAAAAACGAATTATCGGGTTATGCTGAAAACCTGCTAGCAGGCACCGTCAATGGCTATACTAGTTTTAAACGCAACAATCGATCCATCAATCTAACAAAAGAAGAAAACAACTACGTTTTGCTTCCTGTATGGCTAGTGACCTATCGAGCCGATGATGAAAACAAGAGTGCCTTTTATTATGCGATGAATGGGCAAACAGGAAAAGTCAGCGGTGTTTTACCGATCAGTTACAAACGCTTGGGAATCGTCAGTGGCGCCATTTTCGCGGCAACGACCATCCTCGCATTGATTGGAGCGTATTTCTTATGAAAAAACTATCTTATTTGTTGCTTCTACTGGTTGGCTTTTTCTTAACCACCCTGCCCGCCTTCGCAGCCGAAGAGACAGTCGCAGACCACGCTGGACTCTTTACCGAACAAGAGATCCAGAAGTTGAACGAGGAAGCAGAAGCGCTGAATGCGAAGATCAAAGGCGAAGTTTTTATTCAAACAACGAACAGCAATACGGGAGATATCGAGTTGTACACTGATCGATATCTTTCAAGACGGATCGGCAATGACAACAACGGTTCGGCATTGGTGATCGATATGGCGCAACGGGAATTTCACGTTTCTACTTCCGGAAATATGATCGATTATCTTACCGATTCACGTCTAGATAAGCTACTTGATGCGGTATTTGACCAGATGGCAGAGGGAAATTATTATCAAGCGGCATTGGTCTATCTGCAAAAAGCAGAAAGTTTTGTGGAAGCGGGTGTTCCTGCCGATCACTATCGTATCGATCGTGATACCGGAAAAATTACTTATTACAAAGTGATAACGCCACTAGAAATTGCTATTTGCTTAGCGATCGCGGCAGTGATCAGTATCGCCTTTTTCATCATTGTTAAATCCCGTTATCAATTAAAAATGGGCGGCTACAAATTTAACTATCTAGAAAAATCAAGTATTGATCTAACCCAAAAAGAAGATCGCTTAGTCAACTCCTTTGTCACAACCAGACGCATCCCCCGTCCTTCGAATAATGGTGGAGGCGGCGGTGGTTTTTCTGGCGGCGGTGGCGGCAGTACGACTCACTCTTCCGGTGGCGGTACATTCGGCGGCGGCGGACGCAGCTTTTGATTTTTCAAGAGTTCCTTTAATCAGGAACTCTTTTTTTGTTGACATTTTTCATAAAAACATCTACCATTTAGGAAAATATAGGAAAAGAGTTGATTTTATGTTTGAAATTATTAGAAACAATAAACTTTTTATCAGTTTGAGTAGTTTGCTAGTTTTTTTGACTGTCCTGACAAACCTCGCTTTCCCTTTGCTTCTACAAGAAGATCACGCACTGCGCTTTGATCATCTCGTCGGCTTATTAGCGTTCATATTAAGCATTACTTATTGCGCGCAATTCTTATTGATTGTGATGAAAGAGCGCTATGCAGCTTCGATGAATGTGCGCCATCTCTTAGAATTGTTAAAAAAAATGAAAAGGAAGAGTTATGTTGAGCTCTCTGAAAAGGAGCCCACTTATCTATTAAACCGCATCTTTGGCGTTGTTGATTCCTTATACTTGTTTATTTGCGGTAGTTTTAGCGAAGCTATTCGCTGCTTTTTCTTATTGCTGATCCCACTTTTTTTGTGTTTCCAATTGCATTATTTACTGGGTTTCATTTTACTATTGCTATTTCCCATCAATGTTTTTGGGTTTCGATGGATCAATCAACAGTTGAGTATTAAGATGAAAAATATGCAAGAAGCATTTGCTCTCAGCAATAAGGAAATGTTAACAACATTGTCCCATATTGATACAATGAAGCAATGGAGTGACGCTGTTCTTGAGCAGCTGTTTTCCTCTCAATTGACATCGATGTATCAAACATTAGCAAACACCAATACATTTGCCCAAACGACTAGTTTAGTCCTTAATGCGATCAATCAGATCGCCCAGATCGGCATCTATTTGTTTATGATTCAAGGAATATTACAAGATGAACTGCCAACCTCTGCGTTGATTTTGATTGGCGTACTATTACCCATTTACTTTTCTGCGTTAAGTGGTTTAACGAAAATCAATCTTGATACCGCTACTCTGAGGACCAATCAACGTTTTGTTAACGAAGAATTGGCTGCTCCCGATGACTTCTGGAACCAAACGAGTGAAGCTACTCTGAGTCTTACTTTCGACCACCCTGTCGTATCAATTGGCAACCACAGCTTTTCCTTTCTCATTGAAGAAACCTTGAAGCCTGGTGAACATATTTACTTGGCTGGCGCTTCAGGAAAAGGAAAATCAACGTTTTTAAAGGCAATTGCTGGCCTTTATCCATCAGAAGGAATTTCGCTTTCAACGAAGAGTACACGCATCAAGCCAAGAAACCCTGAAACAGATAAAACCATCTACCTTGCTCAAGACCCTACGATTCTCTCTCGGACAATTGAAGAAAATCTTGTATGGGGAAGAAAAATGACGGAAGAAGAAAAAACAATTATCGAAACCTCTGGTATTTTAGCGCCTATTTTTCAACAGCGCTCATGGACTAGCAGGCTTACGGAAAATGGTGCCGACTTGTCTGGAGGAGAAAAGCAAAGAATCGCTCTAGCTCGCATCTTATTAAGTGATGCCGAAATCATTCTTTTAGACGAAGCTACCAGCAGCATTGATGATGAAGCTGCCGAAAAGATTATGAAGTGTTTAAAAAAACATGCAGAAAAACGCATGATCATCTATACTAGTCATAAGAAAGAGGAGCAACGCTTTTGTGATCGTACAATTGCTTTGTAGGAGGAACCGATGAAAGATTATTATACCGTTGAAGAAGTCGCTGAAAAACTGGGCGTAACGACTCGAACCATCCGAAATTATCAAAAGACCAACCAACTTAAAGGGACAAAAATTGGCGGGCAGTGGCGCTTTTCTTACAAAGATGTGGCCTCGTTGATAGGCGAACCATTTGAAGATCCCCTGCTTTCTTTTGCTTCAATACGTTCAGAAAAACAGATACCCGAAAGCTTACTTGCCATTGATTTCTTTATTGAATCAGAGGAATTGCTACAACAGCAAAAAAAAATCGTTATTGATGAATTCAATGCACTTTACTCAGGGGAAAGTCGGCGTTTTTACTTTGAAAAAATCAACCCAACGATGGCACGATTTACATTGGTCGGACCCTTGAAATATGTAACAACCTTTGGACAGTGGATCGAAACAATCCTTTCTCCCCCAAAGTAATCATCTGAGCACCTGCTTTGAATTTAAAAGAAGAGACCCAATTAGGAGAATGTCTAATCAGGTCTCTTCTTTCTTTATTGGAAGGCTTGTTGCACTCAGATGATTTCCTTAAACACAGAGAAATCAATATTTCCGCCGGAGACCAATGCCACAGTTTTCTTTCCTCGAAGCAAATGATCGATCTGTCCACTTAAAATCGCCGCCGTACTTAATGCACCGGCACCTTCTGCAATGACTTTTTCCTTCAAAGCCAAGTAATGGATCGCTTGTTCGATATCGGATTCTTCAACTAAGACTGTTTCATCGATACGGGTCTTTAAAACATCATAGGTCAGCTCCCCTGCCAAAGCGACATCACAGCCGTCGGCGATCGTTCGGCTACGACGATTGGCAACTAGCTTTTGCTGCCAAAGTGAGGCGATCATGCCATAAACTCCATAGGATTGAACGCCGATGATCTTGACTTCTGGACGAAGTTCTTTTAAGGCTAAAGCGATCCCAGCGATCAACCCACCACCGCCGATGGGAATAATGACATTATCAACATCCGGAAGATCCTCCAACAGTTCGATCGCAATCGTTCCTTGCCCCTCCATTACTGCACGATCATCAAAAGGAGAGACAAATACTTCGCCACTGTCTTGCATGGCCTCTAGTGTCAGTTGTTTGGTTTCATCAAACGTCTCTCCTGCTAAAACGACTTGTGCGCCATAGCTTCTTGTCGCCTCTATTTTTGTTTTGGCAGCCGTCAATGGCATAAAGATTCGGACATTGATCCCCAGTAACGATCCGGCGAGGGCAACACCTTGTGCATGATTTCCTGCAGAACAGGCAATGACACCGCGAAGTTTTTCTGCATCAGTCAATGAAGCGAGTTTGTTATACGCCCCACGCGCTTTAAAGGAGCCGGTGCGCTGTAGATTTTCTAATTTCAAAAATATCGTGCCCTCTTTTTCTTTACCTAAAATATTACTTGGCGCAAGTGGTGTATGGATCATGATTGGTTTCAATCGTCGATACGCAGCAGCGATCCCTAGACTGTCCGTCAACACTTCCTCAATCACAAACGTTCCCCCTTTTTTGTTTTTTTATACTCTCATTGAAGCACAGAACTTGTAGAAAAACAATCTGGGGAACTCGTACAAGCAAAGATCACTTCCCCTTTCTTTACACGTCAATGTCACCAAATATTCTTACAGAAGAATTTTCAGAAAATAATGACATTTCTTTTCTGAAGTGCTATACTTAGAAAAATTAAAAGAGGGTGTGAACGAATGACAATCGATTGGTCAAATTTAGGGTTTTCTTATATCAAAACGCCATGGCGTTTTTTGGCAACATGGAAAGACGGTTCTTGGAATGAAGGCGAACTTACCGAGGATAATTATCTGCATATCCACGAGGGATCAACCGCTCTTCATTATGGACAGCAATGTTTTGAAGGACTAAAAGCCTACCGAAGAAAAGATGGCGGCATCAATTTGTTCCGTCCAGACGAAAATAGCAAACGGATGAACCGCAGTGCCTATCGTCTGCGCATGCCAGAGGTTCCTGAGAACTTCTTCTTAGATGCGGTAAAACAAGTTGTAAAAGCAAATCAGGAATATGTTCCGCCTTATGGCAGCGGCGCCACCTTGTATATTCGTCCGCTATTGATTGGCGTCGGAGAAAACATCGGTGTTAGTCCAGCACCAGAGTACATTTTTACGGTTTTTTGTATGCCTGTCGGTCCTTACTTTAAGGGCGGATTGACGCCGACGAATTTCATTGTTTCTGATTATGATCGTGCGGCACCAAATGGTACTGGTGCAGCCAAAGTTGGCGGAAATTATGCGGCGAGTTTATTGCCTGGATACGAAGCCCATCAACGGAAATTTTCCGACTGCATCTATCTTGATCCAGAAACACATACCAAAATCGAAGAAGTCGGTTCTGCCAACTTTTTCGGGATCACGGCTGACAATGAATTTGTGACACCAAAATCTCCTTCTATTTTGCCAAGTATCACAAAATATTCATTGCTGCATCTAGCGCAACATTCATTAGGATTGACCCCGGTTGAAGGTGATGTTTATCTCAATGAGCTGGATCGTTTTGTCGAAGCGGGTGCCTGCGGAACAGCTGCTGTTATTTCTCCGATCGGCGGGATCCAAAACGGTGAGGATTTCCATGTGTTCTATAGCGAAACGGAAGTTGGTCCACAAACCAAAGCATTGTATGACCAATTGACCGGCATTCAATTCGGAGACATTGCCGCACCAACTGGTTGGATCTTTGACGTCCCATTGGGTTAAGCGAACCGTGTATATCCTCTTCAGCTGAACGATCCGTTGTGATCGTTCGGTTTTTCTCTTTCTATCGATCAATTTATCATCACTACATTAGAATTGATTGCCACAACTCTTTTGACTTGTTACAATCATAGCAAAGGGAGGCGTAATGATGGGCAAACGACTCGGCTATTCTTTGCTAGCAACAGCATTGTATTTGGTGGTTTCCAATATCGGTAATCTCGTTTTTGGTATCAACCGCAGTTTTAGCTGGACCACAACATTGTGGGAAGCATTTTTCTTTTTTATTTTTGTGTTCTTATTCCAACAATTTAGAAAAAAATAAGCAGTGATCCTCGCTAGTAAGAAACGGGGATCGCTGCTTATTCCTTTTGCAGGGATTTCATCTATTAAAAAAGCGCCAAACCCCTTCATACAAAAGGATTTGACACTAAGAAAAATTATTTAACTGTTACTGAAGCGCCAACTTCTTCTAAAGCTGCTTTCAACGCTTCAGCTTCGTCTTTAGAGATGCCTTCTTTAACTGCTGAAGGAGCTCCGTCAACGACTGCTTTCGCTTCTTTCAAGCCTAAGCCAGTTGCTTCACGAACTGCTTTGATAACTTTAACTTTTTGATCGCCAGCTGCAGTCAATTCTACAGTGAATTCAGTTTGTTCTTCAGCAGCACCAGCATCGCCAGCTCCACCAGCTACAGCTACAGGAGCTGCAGCAGATACGCCAAATTCTTCTTCGATAGCTTTAATTAAATCGTTTAATTCTAAGATTGTCGCGCCTTTTAGCTCTTCGACAATGTTTTCAATGTTCAATGCCATTTTGTTTTCCTCCATTTAAGTAAGTAGTTTAGTTTTTTAATACTGAAAAATCATGCGGCAATTATGCTGCATCTTCTTCTTTTTCTGCCACTGCTTTGACAGCGTAAGCCACGTTGCGGATAGGTGCTTGTAGCACAGATAGCAACATAGAAAGAAGTCCTTCGCGGTTTGGCAATTTCGCCAATGCAGTAATTTCTTCCAATGAAGAAACTTTGCCTTCGATGATACCGCCTTTGATTTCTAAAGCTTTTGCGTCTTTTGCGAAATCGTTAATGATTTTTGCAGGTGCAACAACGTCTTCGTTACTGAATGCTACGGCAGTAGGACCAGTGAATACTTCACCTAAACCTTCTAGACCAGCTTTTTCAGCAGCACGAGAAAGAATTGAGTTTTTGATAACTTTCATCTCAACGTTTGCATCACGCAATTGTTTACGTAAGCGAGTTACTTCATCAACAGTTAGTCCACGGTAGTCAACAACGACTACAGATGCGGCTGCAGAGAATTTTTCACTCACTTCATCAACGATCGCGGATTTTTTAGCGATAGCTGCTTCACTCATTTATATTTCACCTCCTGATTTTGATGGAAGAGTTTCTTCGAAACGAACGGTTCCTTTGTCTTAAAAAAAGACAATAAAAAACTCTATGCCACCGTAGACATAGAGGGACTATTGAAGGTTCTCAATAAACGTCCTCGGTAGGAAATTAAGGCAAATGCCACCTACTGTCTTCGGTACAGTTAAACTTTTAACCTTGACTACCTTACCATAGATAAGGCAGTCAAGTCAATAAAAGTTTTAAATTTTTGTATTAAATTAGAAAGAAGCTTGTTCTACATGGATCCCAGGTCCAAATGTTGTTGTAACTGAGATATTTTTCATGTATTGACCTTTTGCTGCTGAAGGTTTAGCTTTCAACAATGTTTCATGGATCGTTTTGAAGTTTTCGATCAATTTGTCATCTTCAAAAGAAACTTTTCCGATTGGTACGTGGATGTTTCCAGCTTTGTCAACACGGTAAGTAACTTTACCAGCTTTTACTTCGTTAACTGCTTTTGTTACGTCCATTGTTACTGTACCAGTTTTAGGGTTAGGCATCAAACCTTTAGGGCCTAATACACGACCTAATTTACCAACAGTAGCCATCATGTCAGGCGTTGCAACAACAACGTCAAAGTCGAACCAGCCACCTTGGATTTTTTGAACCATATCGTCGTCACCAACGAAATCAGCACCAGCTGCTTCTGCTTCTTTGGCTTTATCGCCTTTAGCAAAAACTAAAACTGTTTGTGTTTTACCAGTACCGTTTGGTAATACAACCGCGCCACGGATTTGTTGATCCGCTTTTTTAGGGTCTACGTTTAATTTGTAAGCAACTTCAACCGTTGCGTCGAATTTTGCAATATTTGTTTCTTTTGCCAAAGCTACTGCTTCTTCAACTGAATAAGCTTTTGTAGCATCAACTTTTTTCAATGCTTCTTGCATTTTTTTGCTTTTTTTAGCCATTTTGTTTCCTCCTTGATGTGGTTATAACGGTAGAACCTCCCACGTGTCCCATATTTTTCAATATGAAGCCGACTGAGAAGCTACTTCCTTAGGGCTGTAATTATTCTACAGTGATCCCCATGCTTCGTGCAGTTCCTTCAACCATGCGCATTGCTGCTTCAACGTCAGCTGCGTTTAGGTCTTCCATTTTCAATTCAGCGATTTCTTTTACTTGATCGCGTGAAACTTTTGCAACTTTTGTTTTGTTTGGTTCGCCTGAACCTTTTTCAACGTTTGCTGCTTTTTTCAACAATACTGCTGCTGGTGGTGTTTTTGTAACGAAAGTAAATGAACGGTCTTCGTATACAGAGATCACTACTGGAATGATCAAACCTGCTTGATCAGCTGTACGAGCATTGAATTCTTTAGTGAATCCCATGATATTGATACCCGCTTGACCTAGCGCAGGACCTACCGGCGGAGCTGGTGTTGCTTTACCTGCAGGAATTTGCAATTTAACGATTTTTTCTACTTTTTTTGCCACGAGACATACCTCCTTGAGTCCGTGATGTGGTTAATTGGAGATCCAAATTTCTCCTCCCACTTTGGTGATTCATGTGCACACACAAAAAACGTGTGACGAAAGCACACTGGAATATTATAGCATCTTTAAGGAATAATTCAAGGTTTTTCAGCTGTTTTTTTCGAAAAAATACTCACCAGCGCTTTTCGTTATTCCTTCGCTAAAAAAATAAATAAAAATCCCTTGCTTTTGGTCTGCTTTTTTCATTCTCTCATTTTTTTATGCTACACTACTACTGGAATTCTTCCCTATTCGTTTACTACTATTCGAGGTGAAAAAAATGGAACAATTAAAATACCGCAGTGTATTTGATATAATCGGACCCATCATGGTGGGTCCCAGCAGTTCTCATACAGCCGGTGCTGCCCGGATTGGAAAAATCGTTCGCAGTATTTTTGGCGAACAGCCAGACAGTGTAGATATCCTGTTGTATGAATCGTTTGCCAAAACCTATCGCGGTCATGGAACCGATATTGCGTTAGTTGGCGGTCTCTTAGGCATGGAGCCAGATGACGCTCGCCTAGCAGACTCTTTAAAAATCGCTTATGAGAAAGGGATCGAAGTCTTATTCGTCCCTAAAAAAGAAAAAGCGGAACATCCAAATATGGTCAAGATGATTTTAACAAAAGGTAGCCACAAACTATCCGTCACTGGTATTTCGATTGGTGGTGGCAATATTCAAATCTCAGAGCTTAACGGCTTCAAAATTTCTCTGACGCTGGGTACGCCAACTTATGTGATCGTCCATCAAGATGTTCCAGGAATGATTGCGAAAGTAACCAATTTACTATCAGAGGCTCAAATCAATATCGGTACGATGACCGTTACAAGAGAAGCTGTCGGTGATAAAGCCATCATGATCATCGAAGTCGATCAGCGCAATGATCAGCTGGCGCAACAAATCAAAGTTTTGCCGCACGTTTACAGCGCTGCGTATTTTGATTAAAGGAGATAGGAACATGTTCTATACAATAGATGAATTAGTAACAGAGAGTAAAAATTATCCTTCCGTTGCAGAGATGATGATTGCGATCGAAGCAGAAAATACTGGCCGAAGTCGCGAACAGATCCTTGCAATCATGGAAAAGAATTTAGTTGTTATGGAACAATCAGTCGCTGAAGGTGTCTCTGGTGTTAAATCGGTGACGGGATTGACCGGTGGCGATGCGACACGGATGAACGACTACCTTGCTGCCGGTGATTTTTTAAGCGGAGAAACCATTCTACAAGCGGTCCAAAATGCCATTGCAGTCAATGAAGTCAATGCGAAAATGGGCTTGATTTGCGCCACTCCGACTGCCGGTAGTGCGGGTGTTGTTTCTGGTGTATTGATGGCCGTGCGTGAGCGTTTGGCACTGACTCGAGCGCAACAAGTCGACTTTTTATTTACAGCCGGCGCCTTTGGTCTGGTGATTGCCAACAATGCCTCGATTTCCGGTGCCGAAGGCGGTTGTCAAGCAGAGATCGGTTCTGCTAGTGCAATGGCAGCGGCGGCTTTGGTTTGTGCAAAAGGTGGCACCCCTCACCAAGCGGCTCAAGCGGTGGCGATCACCTTAAAAAATATGATGGGCTTGATTTGTGACCCTGTCGCGGGCTTAGTCGAAGTCCCCTGCGTGAAGCGCAATGCCCTGGGATCTTCCCAAGCCTTTATCTCTGCCGACATGGCACTGGCAGGAATCGAAAGTGTCATCCCACCAGATGAAGTGGTCTTAGCGATGTATCAAGTCGGTCGGCAAATGCCTAGCATTTTCAAGGAAACAGCTGAAGGCGGTCTAGCCATGACCCCAACTGCCCAACGCCTACAGGCAGAAATCTTAGAAGCCAATCGTTGATTTTTTTAGAAATGAACACCAATAAAAACCAACCAAGAACAATCAATCGTTGCTTGTTCTTGGTTGGTTTTCATTTTCTCACTATTTCTCAGGAAGATAAGTCCCTCCTATTTGTTAAACAAGTAACAAATGACATTGGCGGTTTTTCTACTCCCACTCGCCGACCCTATAGTGTTTCTTTTGGGCAATGGGGTTTAATACCTTCACAGGCTCGGAAAATTCAGGTTTTCCTTCTGTTTGATCCATTGGGACCAATGGCTGCTCGCTTTCTTGTGCTTTCAAGTCCATTTGTGGTTTTTCTTCCTGGGTAGCTTGTGCCTGATCGGCTGATTTTTGCCAGAGCTGTTTGCTGAGATCTAATAATGGAATGATCATCATGGCGACTAACCCGCCAGAAAAACCATTATTATACAAATTCAAGCCACCATGTAAGAAATCAATATTCAGTACCATTGAGGCGTGGACAAAACCGACCACCAAGCCGCCTTTCCAGCCATAGGCATTCGTCACTGCACAGAGCATCATCCCAAAAATCGCTGATGTGACTGTGACCGTCTCGTTGATAGTATACACACTCAATAGGTTGGCGATCGTCACTCCTGCCAATAAAGGGAGTGAGTTAAAGACATGAGAGCCACAAGCAGAAAAGCCGATGACACAAAAGATCGCACCGATGACAGGTCCATTTAAAACCGCACCAATACTGACTACATAAGCCACCAACAAGAACGTCATCAAGCCCATGTTGATCATGGTATTGTAGACGCCGGTATCACGTAAAATATCGCGTTCGATTTTGCCACTATGAGACCAAATCGCTCGCATATTCAACCGTTTTTTCTTGTTCGCCATCAGCGAACCATAGCCGACGAATATCCCTCCTAAAACCAGCATCATGAAAATCAAACGCGGTTGCTGTTCTTGTGACACCATTGTTCGCAGCTCGATCGTTAGGCCAAACATCCGACAGATAGCGGCAACTAGTGTACATAGCATTCCTGAAGTGAACCCCGCACTGTAAAGACTGACACTTTGAAATAGCGCTTGAAAGTACAGTGCCATGGGAACCATCAAAAAACCGGTAAAAATTCCAATGCCATACCCCATCACTAAGCTAAAATAAGGTGGCAAGGAATCATTGAAAGCAAAATAGCTGACGATCGGAGAAACCGACGATCCGTACAAGGCAATCAATAGAAATTTTTTCAATGGTTCATTCATAAAGTAAGAATACAGGCGGACGCCTAAAAATATCGGGATAAAATTCAGTAAATTTTTTCCAAAAAAACCATACCCAGTCACCATAAAGATAGCGGACACCGCGCCGCCTGTAATCGGCACCCGATAATGATAACAAATCGAGATCGCTACAAACGTCATCAAACTGCTGTTTAATAAAGCCGTCCCTACAGAAGTCATAGCAATATAATCTGTCACAAGATGACTTTCAGAAAATAAAATCAACTTGAGCTCTTCGACTGCCACCCTTGGATCGAAAAACAACATGGCAAAGAAAAACAGTAGCAAATTAAAAAGAAACAACAAGCTATACCCATTATGTACAGAAATCATCCCTTTAGTATGGGGATGAAAATCATTGTGAAACTTTACTCTAAAAAAAGTAACTAATTTTGACATAGGACCCCTTCCTCTTATAAAGCGCTTACTCATTTTGAGAAAAAAAGTGGGCCAACGAATTGGTCCACTTTATTCTCATTACTGTTATTTTACCGTAAATGAGCCGTTCTTGCTAGTCTATCTAACAGTTAAATTTTATCTACTTGCTCAAAATCAAGTTCCGTACTGGTTTCACGACCGAACATATCGATGTTCACTTTTAGTTTTTGTTTTTCTTCGTCGATTTCTGCTACTTGACCTTCTAAACCAGAGAACGCACCTTCGATGATCTTGACGGTTTCGCCGATTTCCACTTCTAACTCAACTGTTCGGGTGCTCATACCAATCGAACGCAAAATCGAATTGATTTCTTCTTGTAATAAAGGCGCCGGCTTGCTTCCTGCACCATGAGAGCCAACGAAACCAGTCACACCTGGTGTATTCCGAACCACGTACCAAGATTCATCCGTCATGACCATCTCAACTAGCACATAACCAGGAAAGGTTTTATGAACGATTTCTTTGGTTTTGCCATTTTTTTCTTCTGTTTCCACTTCTTCGGGAACAACGACACGGAAAATATAATCACCCATCCCCATGCTTTGTGCACGTGACTCTAGGTTTGCTTTTACTTTGTTCTCGTAACCTGAATACGTATGTAGAACATACCAATTTTTTTCAAAAGATTCCATTTTTTTCGGACTCCCCATCTTTTTGTAAAATAAAAAAACCTCAGCTGCACCGAAGTTTTTCCTCAAAGCGATTATAGCATGATTTGCGATAAATGACTAGCGCTATCAGTAAGAAGTCTTACTTTAGGATCCAATTGAAGACTGTTTGAATCAGTGTGTCCATCACAAAGAACATCAATGCAAAAATAATGGTTGTTTGAATCACCACAAAGGTATCTTTGCGTAATTGTTTTTTTGATGGCCAAGAAACGTTTTTCATTTCTTCAACAACATTTTTCAAAAATTTCATTCGATTCCCTCCTTACTTCGTTTCACGATGCAAAGTATATTGATTGCAATACTTGCAAAATTTGTTGATTTCAAGGCGTTCGCCTTTTTTACCTTCACTGACTGATTTTGAATAGTTGCGGGATCCGCAGACAGAACAAGCCAAAGCAGCTTTTTTCGTTGCCATCTTAGTGTCCTCCCCCTTTTTATAAAGTTTTCCAACACTAAAAATACCACTTATTTAAGATTGTGTCAATTTTTGATTTTCTGTCGTATAAATATAGTTTCTGCTGATTTTGTGGTATGATAATGGTGTTAAATGGGTATTTGGGAGGGAAAATTATGTTATTAAAAACAATGGTTTACAAAAAACGCGATTTAACAACGGTAAAGGAAACAGCTACCTTAGAAGAAGCGCTGGCAATTTTAGAAGAGTCTGGTTATCGTTGTGTGCCTATCCTAGATGAATCAGGAAAGATTTTTAGAGGAAATATTTATAAAATGCACATCTATCGCCATAAAGCAAACGGCGGTGACATGACTTTACCCGTCACCTATCTGCTAAAAAATGCGACGAAGTTCATCTATGTCAACTCTTCATTTTTTAAGGTTTTCTTTACGATCAAAGAATTGCCTTATATTGCGGTACTAGATGAAAACAATCAATTTTACGGCATTTTGACCCACAGCTCCTTATTGAATATGTTGTCACAATCATGGAGCGTTGAGCAAGGAAGCTATGTGTTGACGATCGCATCAACAGGTCAACAAGGCGACTTAGCGGTTATCTCAAAAATAATCGCAAAATACAGCAGTATCGCCAGCTGTATCACACTGGATATCGGCAAAGACGAATTTATTCGTCGTACGATGATCACTTTACCAGCAAACACATCAAAAGAATTATGCGACAAGATCGTTACGCAACTAGAAGCGAAAAACTTCAAAGTTGTAGAAATCGAAGACTTAAAAGCAGAATAAAACAAAAGATCATTCCTTCATTTCTTAGGAATGATCTTTTTCTTGTTTTTTGAGAACCATCAAAGCAAAAAACAAGTTTTCTTTAAACGCGTTTATCAAAACGAACAGCACGATTGATAATATACATCACAGGTGCCGTAATCGTCATCACGATAAATTCACTTAATGCTGTTGTTGCAAATGTTGGCCAAAAAGGCAATGCTAAGGTGATATTTAGCATAATCGCAATCAGGAACATGCTTAATGAAAAAACAATGGTGTTAAATGCTAGTCTTAAGAAAACATTTGGAATCTTCTTCTGAACCAGCGCAGTCGCTCCTAAAGCCAAAAAGCTTCCGACCCCACCGAATACGACATCCAAGATCCCCATTCCAAAGAACAAGTTATACACAACAACCCCGCCGACGACACCCCACATCAATTTTCTGTTGAAAACGACTAAGTGATTCAATCCTTCAGATATCCTGAATTGAATCGCTCCTGAGGCAACTGGTGCGACTAGAACCGTTACAGCTATATAAAGTGCCATGATGATTCCATTCGCTGCGACGACTCGCAAACGTTGATTGGTTAGATTTGTTGATTTTTCCATATGATCCCTACTTTCTCCGAGTTTTGATTACGCGGGATGGTTGATGAACCGCGGTGCGCTTCGCACAAGTACTTATTATACACATTAATAGCCATATATCAATGTTAAACTGGCCATTTAATCATCAAATCATCTCGAATTCACCAGACAAAAATTTATGCAGATGGAATTGCTCCCTCTATTCCTTCATTCGTTGATTCAAAGAAACACTTCGCAGCTTTCATTTTCTAACCCTATTCGACGATCAATGAGTCATCCATCGTCAGATTTCCTAATGGCTGGTGATTCAATCTTTACCCTTGAAAGAGATGGCAAAAATATTATTTTTACGCCTACCGAAAAAATAAACGATGAAGATGGTGGCTTTATGTTGGAACCTCGCTAAATGAAGACGCATCTCGTGATGGAAGGTTAAATGCTGAATTACTATAAGATCCGCCTGATCTACGCACAGTAATCATCTTGAATACGTAAAACATCCCTTTTCGTTAATGGAAAGGGCTGTTTAGAATGAATCAGACGATTCAGTTACTTTTTGAACAAAAATAGCTTTCTTCTCGTTGCCTCGTTACTTTTTTGGCAAAGCAATTTCTCATAGATGTTTACTCAGCGAATGCCTGCCACACCTCTATTTAGCAGGCCGATAACCAGCTTTGTACGCTTCCACTTCCGTCTTGAACATACGAATCGGACTTGTCGTTTTTTTATAGTATTGACTACCCGGTATGTGGTAAATCTTTTGCTTGGACCCTTTGATCAACCCTTTGCCTTGTTTGTCTACGTACTTTTTTAATCCATCTCGAAATGCATCATTCGTCGTTCCAGGTGCTTTCCCACCTTTTTTCACCAGTTTGACTTGGATTGCTTCCAGTTGAAAGCCAAAGCCAGACGTTCCTGAAGACTGCCCGTTTTTCGCCCACCCCATCCAGCCAAATTGTTGTGCATTGACTCGATAATAGACATCGTAATACTTAGCGATCTCACCGGTGAGTTTGATTTGGATTGCCTCCAACCGTTGTCCTTTTCCACTTGTACCAGACAGAGTCCCATTTTTTCTAAACGATTTTTCCCATCCTTGTTTCTGAATGGAGGTTTTATATTCAATATTCCCTTTGTATTTTTCGTTAGTAATTTTTATCTTGATTGCTTCAAGTCGCTTTGCTTTCCCTGTGGTCCCTGACGTCTGACCGTTTGTTTTCCATGATTGCCACCCTTGAGACTGGATATTTGTTTGATAGCTCACACTTGGTGAAGATGCAGCAAAAACTGTCATCGGAAAAACAACGAAGCCAAGCAAGAACACCAATAGTATAGAAACTTTTTTCATTTTTACCCTCCTTATTTTTGATTATGCCAATAATATTGTTAAAAAACAATCTATTTATAAGCAAAAAGTATTTTTTCATCATTTCAACTCACTTAGAAAATGAACTGCTGGGTAAAGCGTAAAATCAACACTTCTAGAGGGCGTTCCAATTATTGTATTACTTCAAACTCGAAGTTGAAAAATGCTTAGCATCAAACTAGCTATTCAACTACTGATAGAAGGTGCATCTTGACTTACGAAGAAAAATCAGTGTTCGTTTTTCTGAGAATCGAAACGAATGACCGCCTGCAATGTGGTATAATCTAATTCGTTGAAATTTATTTTGGAAGGATGTCATGATTGAACTTATTTGGATTGACCTTTGGCTTAAGAAATGTAAAAACGGGAATCAGTGTATTCCTCTGTATTTTGATCAGTTTTCTTTTGAATCGAGAAACCTACGTCGTATCGACGATCACAGCTGTTTTCACATTAAGAGAAGATCATGAAAACACCGTCAAATACGGGAAACATCGGATTGCAGGTAATAGCTTTGGCGCAATTGCCTCCGTGTTTTGTATAGCAATTTTTAACTTTTTCGGACATTCGTCCTTTATACAAATGATTGCGATCCCTTTAGTGATCATGTTGATGATCGCTTTACTGGTCAAATTTGATTATTCCGAGGGAACAGTTGGTGCTTGTGCCACACTATTGACGATTTTATTTATGATTCCTCAAACTGAATCTTACTTGTATGCTTTTAATCGGATTGTTGATAGTTTTATCGGCATGACGATTGCGATATTGGTGAATCGCTTTTTTCCATTTCCGAATAAAAGTACCGCAGGGACGAAGACGACAACAAATGAGAGTGACTCATTTTAAAAATGGAAAAGAAAAAAACCATCTCAAAACAGCTTTGAGATGGTTTTTTTAAGAATGGATCAGTTACTGAAAAGAACTTGTTGGTCTTCAATTAATGGATAAGAAATCGGTGCATTACCTTCCAAATCTTCTTTATTCATATCAACTGCAACGATTTGACTATTTTCATACGTACGATAGTAATAGATTCCTTTATCTGTATTGCAGCAAGACGTATATATCGTGTACTCATAGCGCTCATTGCCTATGTCACAAAGTCCTTTTTGTTGCTCAACCGAACCTAAAATATGGAAGAACTGACTAATGCTTTCGGATTCAGATTCTCCAGAAACGGAATTCAATCGGGTAAAAGCTACTTTGACAAAGCGAGACATCGAAGAAAGATCTCCTGGCAGCCCTAAGCCTCCCATTCCACGACTATATTCATCAAAATCCAGCTTGTCAGAAAAATGAGTTTCAGGAGTTTTCGATGATAACACACGGTAGTTATTCAAATTGAACAATTGATAGTCAAATGGCGGATTATTTGTCAAAACTCCCACCGGATTTTCATGAATATGAAGGCCATCACTCATACTTTCCACAACGATGGCACTTTTTTTATCAGCAATCATCCAATGCAAAGGCGATAAAGGCAAATCTTCACTAAAATTGATCCGAACGAGATTGACATTAGCTAATAACCCTTTTACCTCTTCGACAGTAGCGCATTGCCCTAAGAGCCATGGGATGAACTCAAAAGGCGTAACATTCTCTTTTCCTTCTTGAAACTCATTATAGAAAGCATTTTCTGGAAAATTCAAACCAGCGATACCTAAGCCTTTTTCGTTGACCGCATCATAATACAGTGGGTATTCAGCGACTCCAGCAGCAATCCCAATCATTGCGTAATGGTGATCTATTTCACTTACTTTGCGAAATTTGAATGGATAATTTCTCGGAGTAATGGTCACTACTTCTTTATAAGAAACATCATAATCAAAATTTCTGCCAAAATAATGATCTTTCGTTACATAAGTTAACGCAGTACACATAATACTTCCTCCTAAAATAAGTTTTTTACACTACTAATTTACTCCTATCGCTTTTTTTTAACAAGGAAAAAGCAATAAATAATAATAAAAATACAATTAAATGATTTAAAATCATTTTAATATACTTTATTTAAGGCAATTTCAATCTAGTATTCTTTAGTTAGCCTACCTTCTCGCAAATTCACTTTGATTACAAATCCTTTAGAAGAGCCGTTCAAAAGCGGCGATGATCATAATCTCCACCCTTTTTCCTTTACCTTTCATTAAACTATTTAAATTTCTCTAAAAGGCAACGACAAAACAATGTAAGCGATTGCCCAATATAAAAAATGTGCTATACTATAAGTGTAAGGAGCAAGGATTCCCAGTAAAGCAGACGAAGCAGGTTCTGCAAGAAAAGAATTGTTGTCAACTTAGAAAAAAAGACAAAGGATGTGGGAATTTGAGTTACTCCTTACTAATTGAATAGGATTCGGCGATGGGCATCGTTACCTGAGGATCAAAGTGGACATAAGAACCTTTGAAAACCCAGAAAGCACAATCGTCGAATCTATTTTTTTGCTCTTTTTTTCAGGCATCGTCTCCCCGCCTTCTGTCGAAACATGCTATAATTAAACGCATTGAACGAAAAAACGATATGGAGCTATTCATAAAATGAACTATTATTATCACTTCCTCGTAAACCCTGCCTCAGGCAGTGGAAGGGGGAAAAAAGCGGCGGAGCGTGTGCAAAAAATCGTAAACAAGCATCGTTTCCCCCATCAACTCTATTTAACAAAATCGCCCGGCGACGAACGAAACATCACCCGAAAGCTCTTAAAAGAACGCCTTTTGCCTTGGGACGATGTCTATTTAGAAAATGGCGAAATGCTATATCCATTGCTGGTCGTTATCGGCGGAGATGGAACGCTGCACCAAGTAGTATCAGAGTTACAACTTGAACAACAACAAATCCCCGTTGCTTACATCCCCGCTGGCTCAGGTAACGATTTTGCGCGAAGTATCGAGTTGCCACGGGAACCGGAAAAAGCATTTTGGAAAATTGCGGGTACTACTAAGCCCCAAGAATTGGCCATTATCCACTATGATGAGCAGATCCAGGAGGAAAGCGGCATTGCGCTTAACAATGTCGGTATTGGCCTTGATGCGGCAATCGTCTACACCACCAATCACTCTGTGGCAAAAAGTAGTCTGAATAAGTTTAACCTCGGCTCCTTTTCCTATATCGCTGCAATTATTCGGGTTTTGTTTCGCCAAAAAGGCTTCCCGATCTTAGTTGAGTGTAATGGGCAACAATTCAGTTATAAGAAAGCTTTTCTATGCACTACGACCAACCATCCTTACTTTGGCGGCGGTGTTGCGATCGCCCCAACCGCTTCGGTCAAAGAGAAAAAGTTTGATTTTGTTCTTGTCGAGCGTGTATCGATTTTTAAGATTTTCTGGCTGATCGGTTTACTGATGCGAAAGAAACACATGAATTCACGTTACTTTCACCATCTTTCCACGTCGAAGCTTAGAATTATCTCTACCGTGCCCCAACATGGACAAGAAGACGGTGAGGAAATGGGCCAACGTCCCTTTGATATTACTTTTACAACAGCTAGTCAATTATTTTGGTGCCCATAAAGAAAACGATACAAATCGCTGCTGATTTGTATCGTTTTTCTATACGTTAGATTATTAATTTTTCGCCGAGTTGTATTGCCAACGACGGCTTTTTTCTCTTCCCAAAATAAATTGGATCATTGAAAATACTGCTGCAAATGTTACCAAGACAAAGCCATTGAACCAGAAGGATTCATTGAACCTTTGATTATACGTGAGGGTCTCACTGATCAAGGTATTGTTTTGAACAAACCAATAGGTTGGCGTGAATGCCGCGATTTTATTGACGATATCCGGCAGAAAGTTCGCGGACACAAAGACCCCACCGATAAAACAGCTTCCGGTTATAAAGATATTGCTGATACCGCCGATCGCTTCTGAATTTTTCACAAGAGAGGTGACACAAGCCGAGAAGCTGATGACAGGTAGTAAAAACAAAAACGTGTTCAAAATGTGGTACCAAGCTGCTGTATCCCAGGATGTGCGAATCACTAGTAACACCATCAGTAATAAAAAGCCGAAGGTTAAAAGCAGCGAGTAACTGATTAAGCTTAACAGGATTTTCCGCTGTAGCATCCGCTTTGGAAGAGGCGCACTCTGGTTTCGCTTGCTGATTTCTTGGCGGTTAAAGGCCAGATTGATCACACCAAACCCGCTAAATATTGATAGAAAGAGGCCATATGACAATAAGTTAAAGGTCATGCCTGTTAACATTTTTTTCATTCGTTGACTATATTCTGTACTGAGCTCAACTTGCCCTGTGACGGCTAGCGCTGTTTGTGTTTCTTCTATCGCCTCACTGACTGTTTTGCCTTCTTCTTGAAAAAGTAAAAGCGTCTGTAAGAACGTGTTCACTTGCTGGGTGACAATGGTTTTAGAAAAAGCATCTGGCCGGCTTTGAATCTCGATCGTTGGCATCTGGCCAGCCTCCACTTGTTTGGAGAAATCAGCTGGCAAATGCAAGACAATGTTTACACGATTAAAATAAAGGGCATCGTCAATTTCTTTTTGTGAGGTCCCCTCTAAAGCAACCAAGGTTTGCTTTTCCTTCAAGTACTCCCGAAGACCATCAACGACTGGCGACTCCTCCTCACTGATCAAAGCAATGTTGGCTTCTTGTAAAGAGGTGTTTTCGACGTCGATGCTTTGCGCATAAAAGAACGTGACACCAACTGTGATCAATACTCCAATTAGTAAGTTCGACTTATTTGCCTTCAGCAAAGTCCAAATCGTTTTATAAAGCGTCATAGCGCACCCCTCTTTCGATCCAAGCATTTCCAATTGACAAAAGGACGATAAAGCCAGTCAACCAGAAAAGATTGGTATAAAAGCTACTCAAATCTGTATAGTAATACAATTGATAAAGACTTTCACTGATCAAATTGACGGGATTTACTTGCCCCAGTATCGGCACATGTAGATCAAGCCAATACTTGATTTGTTCCGAGCCCATCATCCCAGCAAAAAAGCTCATTGCCATTGTAACGGAGACCAAAATGCCATCTTTTTGCACCAAATTCATTTTTGGCGTCAGATTTCCAATCAATGTCCCTAGCAAAATCGCACACAATGATCCTAATGCGGCAACCAGCAGTAACCATTGCCAACGATCACCAAAGTCTACTTGATAGACAAAACGAAACACCGCTAAAATAATGTAGACTTCTACTAACACAATCGTAAAACTCGCCGCCAAATTCGCACTTGAAACCAATGTCCGTTTTCTTGGTATCAAGGAAAGCCGAATACCATTCGCGGATTGATTGGCTTGCTGATCCTGGACATTACGGACACCCCACATCGTCCCATAGAGGATCGCCATCCCGATCAAGGTAAAGAAATAAAAACTTTTGACACTCATGTCACGATCTGCATTCACTTCTTGAAAAGCCGCCTCCTGTTCAAATGCGGCCATAATAGGTGCAAGATCAAGCGTTTCAAGTTCTGCTGCTTTACTAGAAATGATCGCTGTACGTTGTAAAAATTGATCCATTACATTTTTCATCAACGTCTGACTCATGCCCGCTTGGCCCACATGCAGAGAAATGGTTTTGTCGTCAATCAGGAAATATCCAGCTAATTCACCGGCAGTCAGCTTTTCAACTGCCTCTGTTTCTTGTAATTCCTCGAGTGCAAATAATGGTTTTTCATTGATTTCCACTTGTTCAAGGACGGTGGAAAAATTTTCCGTAAGCGCTGTTTGGTCCCCGGTTTTTACGATCCCCGTCGTGATTGTCTCTAAATTTCCCGCTTGATCGATCTCCCCAAAGGCCGCCATAAACATTAGGCCTAAGAGAATGGGAAACGCCAACGTCCAAAACAGCATCGATTTATTTCGCAACAACACCTTTGTGCGGTATTTGTAAAAATGCCAAAACATGGTTTCCCCCTCCTCAGTCTCTCAATTCCTTGCCCGTGATCTCTAAAAAGACATCATTTAAGGTCGCTTCTTTGGTTGCAATTTTTCCGTAACTGATTTTCTCTGCTTGTAAGAGTGTCAAAATGGGTAACAAGACCGTATTGAGTTCCGTTGTTGTTACTTGGAGCTGTCCGTCTTTGTAAACGATTCCGTTAGCAGTATTGGTGTTCTGAATCGCTACCAACACGTGGTCAGGCAATAAGGGGATGTCGATGGTCAAACGATCTGCCGTGCGTACCATGTCTTTCAGAGATTCCTTAGTCCCTTTGGCAATCACCTGTCCCTGATCCATAATCACGATCTGGTCACACAGAATTTCCACTTCTTCCATGTAATGGGTCGTGTAAACGATCGTTGCTCCTTGGCGATTTAGCTCTTTGATGCTTTCCAAAATTTTATTACGACTTTGGGGATCGACAGCTACTGTTGGTTCATCCAAAAAAATCAAACGTGGTTTATGTGCGATCCCGCAGGCGATATTCAACCGCCGTTTCAAGCCACCGCTCAGCTCTCCTGGATGAAAGGTCACGAAATTTTCCAAACCCACTAATTGAATCACTTCTTCGATCAATCCTTGTCGTTTCTCTTTGTCAGCAACATATAACCCGCAAAAATAATCGATATTTTCTTGCACACTAAGTTCTTCAAAGACGGCAACATCTTGAGGAACGACCCCGATCATTGCTTTAACGGCATAATTTTCAGGCGTCATGATTGATCCAAAAAGTTTGATGGTGCCTTTGTCATAGTTTAACAAAGAGAGCATACAGTTGATGGCGGTCGATTTCCCGCTGCCGTTTGGTCCCAATAATCCTAAAACCTCTCCTTCTTGTACTTGCAGATCAAAATGATTCAATGCCACAAAATCACCATAGCGTTTAACTAATTTATCAATTTCGATAATCACGATGAAAAACTCCTTCCAAATTTCTTGTTAATCTGACTATAATAAACTTCAAGGAAAGAAACTAGTGACGATTGGCTAAACTAAGCATGACATTTGTCACAATGAAGGAGTTTATCATGTCTAAATCTCGACTACTCAGCGAAGCTGGCTTTCTACTCGCCGTCTCATTACTTTTATTGGTAAATCAAGGTTTTGTTGCTGTGCAGGTCATCTATCTACTGATCGCCGTTATATTTACTGGCGTCAGTTATTTACTGCCTAGAATAGCAAACTGGTTTTTTCAAGTTATTCTGTTGCTTCTATGTACGTTTTGGCCAGAGTTTGCCCTCTTTCTGCCTGGATTGATGCGGGTGATCGCTCCGGAAGATAGTAAAGATGATGTTCTATTTTTATTAGGATTTTTATTGATCGCAACGGTTGTCCATCATTCTCTCACGGATCTCGCTTTTGTCATCCTTTTGTTGCTCTTTGCTTTTTACTTACGCAAAAAAGATCAGCGAATGTCTGATCTTGAGAAAAAGTACATCGATTCAAAAGATACCCATTGGGAAAAGCAGCAACAGTTATCGCAGCAAAACAAAGCGCTAGCCCTATCACAAGAAACAAAGTTAGCCTTGCAAATTGCCGAAGAACGAAATCGAATTGCTCGCGATATCCATGACAATGTCGGCCATCTACTGTCGAGTGCCATTTTACAGATTGGCGCGCTTGAAATGATCAATCAAGAGCCAAAACTAAATGACCCCCTAGCAAATTTAAGTGCTACCGTTCATACAGGGATGGATCGCATTCGACAAAGTGTTCACGATCTCCACGAGACATCAATTTCTTTCCAGCAATCCTTAGAGTTTCTAATTGCTGATTTTCCATCACCTGTCACGATTGAAGGAAACCTATTTGAAGGGTTGAATGAAGCACAGCAAAACTGTTTCCTAATGGTCATCAAAGAAGCCTTAACCAACAGTATCAAACATAGTCACGCGAAAACCCTCGTGTTGCATTTTCGAACGCTGCCTGCATTTTTTCGCTTGCAAATCACGAATGATGGCGTCCGCACACCTCAAAATCCAGACACTGGAATCGGTCTGAAAACGATGCGTCAACGGGTCCAAGAACAACAAGGACAAGTTCATATTTTACAAGAAAACCAACGCTTTCAACTGACGATCATTTTACCAAAGGAGGAACACCAATGATTACTGTAGTTATTATTGACGATGATCCGTTTGTGACCACATCTTTGCAAACCATTTTAGAAAACACAGAAGAGATTCGTGTATTAGGAATCGGCCATTGTGCCAAAGACGCACTGGAATTATATGAAACCTATCATCCTGACGTTTTGCTGACGGACATCCGCATGCCGGAACAAACGGGGATCGATGCTGCCAAAGAAATATTGGCTAAATTTCCCCAAGCGATCCTTTTGCTATTGACTACCTTCAAAGATGAAGAATACATTCGCGAAGCCTTTTCCATCGGTGTGAAAGGTTATTTGATCAAGCAGAATTTACAAGCGATCATCCCTTCTGTCAAAGCCGCTTATAATGGCCAAGTTGTCTTCGGGAATGAAATCGTTGAGACCTTCACGCAGCTAATGAAGAACGAACCATCAATTCACAATCAAGCTTCTTTTAGCGAACGTGAATTTGCGATCATCAAAGAAGTAGCCGCTGGAAAAAACAATAAAGAAATTGCAGATGCTTTGTACTTGAGTGATGGTACTGTCCGTAATTACATCAGTCAATTACTGGAAAAACTGGAATTGCGGGATCGCACGCAATTAGCAATCTATTTTTATCAGCATTTACAGTAAGTCTCATCGATTGCAAAAAAAAGCCTGAAGAATGCGAAGCTGCATTCTTCAGGTTTTTTGTTTTCTACTCGATTATCCGACTGTCGTAGTTTTTAGTGGACAAGCTATGGATTTCCGGGACTGCCGGGTTTCGTTGGATTGTTCGGTGTGTTAGGCGGGAAAATCGGCGCCTTTTCTAACGTTTTTTCTAACCCTGATTCATCCCGCTCGCCTCGTTCTGCATCGGGACTTTCATCTAGTTTAAATTCTTTTTCCATCTCATCTAGTTTCTTAAAGTCGTTGCCAGATTCTTTTGCTAATTTTGCTAATTTATCTTCGGTTTCTTTCGTCATAACGTAACGCCTCCTTTTGATTTTAGCTTAGCATAAGAAGCTAAAAAACCAAAAGAAAGCGCTCACTAAGGTACCTTTTTTAGTATTTTCTCATCTTTCAATCAGCCGTTTTTTGCGGGCATAAAGTCGTATGGAGAACAGTCCTTCATGCCAATCATTGGATCCACTAAATGCTTTTTGACCATCGTTAAGGTCAATACACCATCGTTCGACGTTTCTTCGATGAGTGCTTCTTCCCCCATAGTCCCTTCACTTAGGTCTTTTCCCCCTGACAGAGGCTTTGCAATTTCTGTCTGATTTGATGTCGACGGCTCAGTCTCAGCAAAAGCAAACAAGTCCAGCCCACTATCAGAGGTCTTTTCAGCAACTTGCTGGTTCGCAGCAGCTTCCGCACTGGATTGGTCCTGTAACTTCGTCGATGACGTTTTTACTTTCCTGTTTTCAGAGGAATCATCATAAAACGGATCATCCGCTTCTTCAAATTGGGCCAATTTTGCTCGTTGTAGCGGCGTCATTTTTTCCGTACCATTGATACGTTCTTTTAATGTCGTTAAGCGAGTAGCAGATTCGTGGCTGACACAAGTTTGGTAGGCTTGCGGTTCACCAAGTAAAATCAGCATTTCTTTGCTGCGGGTCACAGCAGTATAAAGCAGATTGCGTTGCAGCATACGTTGGTATTGATGAACCATCGGCAAAATAACCATTTGAAATTCACTACCTTGAGATTTATGGATCGAACAACAGTAAGATAATGTGATCTTATTCCATTCATTCCGCTTATAGGTCACTTCATTGGCATCAAACTGAATGACCAGTTCGTCAACCTTGTCTTCCGACTGTTTGGCTAGAGTGATCCCAACGATTTGGCCCATATCGCCATTAAACACGTTATCTTCTGGTGAGTTTACCAACTGCAAAACCTTATCACCGATACGATACACCGTATCATTGAAGGTCACCTCTTTTTTTGTCCCATCATTGGGGTTAAAAATCTCTTGCATCATTTTATTCAGAGCATCGATCCCGGCTGCCCCACGATACATCGGTGCCAACACTTGAATATCTTGCGGCGTGTAGCCTTTGTCTTTTGCCCGTTTCACGATCTGAGCGATCAACGGTTCGATTTTGTAAGCATCACACGCAAAGAAGGAGCGATCTTTTTGGTTTTGTGTAAAATCAGCAGGCAGCTGTCCGTTTTTGATGGCATGAGCCAGTGGAATGATGCTTGATCCATCTCCTTGACGATAGATTTCCGTCAATTCTTGTTTCGGGATCGCATCGATCGCTAGCAAGTCATGAAGGACTTGTCCTGGTCCCACAGAAGGAAGCTGATCTTTATCCCCCACAAAAATCACTTGCATGTTTGTAGGGATTGACTTAAAGAGCGTATTCGCCAACCATGTATCGACCATAGACATCTCATCGACGATCAATAAGCCGCCTTCTAATTCTTTCGGGCTAATCGATGGCGCTTTTTCACGTCCGTTCAAGCCTAACAAACGATGGATCGTCCCGCTTGGCAAACCTGTCGTTTCATTCATCCGTTTGGCGGCTCGACCAGTCGGTGCTGCCAAGAGAATCGGAAAGGTTTCTTCACTGTATTTTGATGGCTCTAAGTCCAGATCGTTCAACTCAGCAAACAATTGTACGATCCCATTGATTACCGTCGTTTTCCCGGTACCCGGACCACCTGTCAAAATAAACAATGGCGAACGAATGGCTTCTTTGATTGCTTCTTCTTGCGAAGACCCATAGGTGATACCTAAATGCTTCTCAATTTTTCGCAGCGTTTTGCTGATTGTTTTCTCAGGATAGACGATTTCTTTTTTGCGGGAAAGCAAGCGTTCGATGGAACTAGCGATTCCCCATTCAGAAAAGTACAGACTGTTTTCGTACAAACGAGTTTCTTCTTGCTGGATTTTTCCTTCTTCCACTAATTGAATGATCGTTGATGCCAGGTCGTCTGGCGCAATCTCAATAGGACGACTTGTTTCTAATAAACGCAGTGTCTGCTCTAACAAGTCTTGGGCATGGATAAAGGTATTGCCTGTCTGCAAGGATTGCGCAAAGATCTGATGCAAGACCGCCGCTCGAAACCGTTGCGGCGACGAAGCTTCGATCCCTAGCTGCTCAGCGATGCCATCTGCGCGTTTAAAGCCAATGCCTTCAATGTCTTCCACCAACTGGTAAGGATTTTCTTCGATAATTGATAATGCTTCATTTTTGTAGGCTTGATAGATTGCAAAAGAAAGCTGACTACCAAAACCATAGCGGCTCAAGCCAACGATCACTTGATCCATCCCATGATTTTGCCGTACAGTATCTAAAATCATTTTTTGCTTACTTTCATTCAATCCTGGAATCTGCTCCAACAATGTTGGTTCTTCCAGCATCCGGTCGATCGCTTCTTCTCCTAAAAGGTCAACGATTTTTTCAGCGGTCTTCTTGCCGATCCCCGGAAATTTTTCTCCAGAAAGATAGGCGATCAACCCTTGTTCAGAGGTCGGTTGTTCTTGTTGGTAGCTTTCGGCCTTCAACTGGACACCATACTTGGGATGATTGACCAGCTCACCAAAAAACCGATACTTTTCCTCTTCTTGGATTTCGCCGAAACTACCAGTAACGACGATCTCCGAGTCTTTGTAGTCGGCATTATTCTCAGTGACTTTAACTAATAGTACTTTATAAAAATTGCTGGGATTCTGGAAAAAGATGGCGGCAACATGGCCGACAAAAAACGTTCTTTCTGGAATCATGGTGCCGCTCCTTTCATGGTTTACAACAAAGCGTCTAATCCTGCCTGATTGCTTAAAAAGCTTGCTTCATTCCAAAGTTTTAGTTCAAAAGGCAATACTTTTTGTTCATTCGTCTCTAATAAGCTAACGCTGTTATTGACTAATCCACCTTGCTCTCTTAATTCGGCTAATGGTTTGCCTGCAAGCCACTGAATAGCAGCCGTAAAGGATGCGCCATGCCCGACGAACAATAATGGGCCTTCATGCTGCATCACCGCATCCATGACGACGGTCTCGATCCGGCTCAATGTTTCTTGGATCGGCTCACCTTTAAAGGCACTTGGATCGTAACGATCCAAGTGATTACGCAGATCAGTCAGTTGTTGGGGATACTTCTCATGCATTTCATCGATGGACTGACCTTCCAATTCACCGAGTCCGATTTCTCGCAGATTCTCATTATAAATGATTTCAACTGGGTGTTGGAGTCTTGCTTGGATCTCTTGGGCAGTCACTTTTGCTCGCAAAGATGTACTTGAGTAAATCTTCTCAAAAGGAATAGCTGCCAGATAATCACCGAGTAATTTGATTTCGTCATAACTTTCTGGCAATAACGGCGAATCCCCCAGCATTCCTTGAAAGCGGCGTGCTTGGTTCCACTCTGTTTTTCCGTGACGGGTAAAGTATAATTGCATCGAAAAAGCCTCGCTTCTTAGTCTAATTTGTCGTTCTCATAATGATGCGTCAATTCCAATTCTGGGAAGCCTTGCTGTCGCAAAACTTCATAAATGATCAAAGCAGCCGTATTTGATAGGTTAAGGGAACGAACATGCTCATCATTCATTGGGATCCGCAAACATTTTTCGGCATGCTCACGCATAAAACTTTCTGGAAGCCCCGTCGTTTCTTTCCCGAAAATGAAGAACTGATCATCATCTGCGGTGTAATCGACGTCAGAATACACGCGATTGGCAAATTTCGAAATCAGATACAACGGACGCTCCCCTAAAAAGTCCATAAAAGCAGCTAAATCTTTATGATAGGTAATATTGACATCATGCCAATAATCAAGCCCAGCTCGTTTTAATTGCTTGTCAGCCGTTGAAAAGCCTAAAGGCTCGATTAAGTGTAAATGAGTATTTGTTGCTGCGCACGTCCGTGCAATATTTCCCGTATTGGCCGGGATCTGAGGTTCAAAAAGAACGATGTGATTCATAGATAAAAACTCCTTTCGCTCGGATACTACCGATCGGTTCTCGCTTTCCTTTGTGTCTCTGTATCTTGCGTTTTACAATTGATTCTCAATAGATTCTTCAATAACTTCTATAGTACCATATTTTGGCACACTTGTTTTTTAGAAACGACCTTTTTTGTGTAGAATTTTGGGCATAAAAAAAACGTACCAACTCGGTGTCGATCACTGCGAGTCGTTACGTTAGTGAAGCTCTTTTCACTAACTTTTATCAGAACAGGAACCTGATAAAAACCAATGAAAAATGACTTGAGAACAATATATCACTCCCATGGCATGATTGCAAGAGTAAATAACAAAAAAGTTCAAAATATTTTCAGGAAATTTTCGCAATCAACACCTCAACATCAACAGTGATCTGTCTCAAAGGAGCTTGCCGGAGCTTTTCTTTGCGTTCCTCCGAAGCCCCCCACTCTAACGGGGACATGGCAAGTAAATCTTGGCGATTTTCTTCAGGGATCGTAAAAACATGTGTCACTCTTTGACGGGAGGCGTCAGGGTAATGTTCAAGAAATTTAGTGACGACCCGTTCATTTGAGTATTGCTGTTTCGCTTCATCATTCGGATAAAAAGCAGCCCGCAATTCTTTTAAATAATCCGCCGCAGGGACGACTTTGATCAACTGTCCACCCTTTTTCAAAATACGATTGAACTCCCCATAATTTGACGGCGAAAATAGATTGAAAATCGTATCAAAGCTCGCTTCAGCAAACGGCAAGTTGGTCAGATCCGCCACACACCAAAAAGCCGGTACGTTTTGATTGGTTGCTAGATAAACTCCGTCTTTGGCGATATCAAAGCCGACAGCCGCATGGGTCTTTTCATTGACCAGCTGAGCCAGAAAACTGCCTTCGCCGCAGCCGACATCTAAAAGATGCTTAGCATCCCCCAAAACTGCTTTGATGCATTCAATGACTGGTGCATACATGCCGCTAGCGATCATACGTTGACGCGGCAGAAACAGTGCTTGATCATAATCTGCTTTGACTTGATGATCCAAAAAGAAAAGTGTGCCTTTCTTTGATAAGTCAAATCGATGACGATTTGGACAAACCAAGCCATTTTCGGTCGGGAAAAATGCTTGGCGGCACAATGGACATTCAAATAAGTGATAATGGGCGTTTAAAAAAAGGCGCCCGCGATCGATTTTTTTTAACATTCAACTTCCCTCATCTCTGCTCTACTTTAGCATATTCTTGTGGTAGAATGCTAGTGGATAGAATAACAAATCAACTGAACAACCATCTATTGGAGGTAAATCATGTTAAAAGAATTTTGTGCAGAAAATTATACCAATATTCCCTTAGCAATCGCCCGAGGGGCACAGCGGATTGAACTCTGTGATAATTTAGCGGTCGGCGGAACAACGCCAAGTACTGGTGTGCAAGAAGAAGTTTTGCAATATGCTGGTGAAAAAGGAATTCCCGTTATGACGATCATCCGACCTCGAGGCGGTGATTTTGTTTACAATGACACTGAGTTGAAAATCATGCACACTGACTTGATCGAAGCAAAAAAGCTAGGAACAGACGGCGTTGTTCTAGGTTGCTTAACTCCTAGCGGCTGGTTAGACGAAGAAGCATTGGAGCTATTGTTAGAAACCGCAGAAGGCTTGCAGGTTACTTTTCACATGGCCTTCGACGCGATTCCTGCAGCGCGCCAATTTAAAGCGATCGATTGGTTAGCTGAGCATGGCGTACAGCGGATTTTGACCCATGGTGGTGCTGCAGGGACTCCGATTGAAGACAACTTCGATCATCTGAAAGAATTGATCGCCTATGCTGGTGAGCGTTTAACGATTTTACCTGGCGGTGGCATTTCCTTTGAAAATGCCCAACATGTTGCTGATACATTAGGTGTAAAAGAAGTTCATGGGACCAGAATCGTCGACCTTAATGATTGAGCTTGCGTGACACAAAAGAATCACGCAAAGAAATCCCCACAAACGATGAGAACGCATCGTTTGTGGGGATTCTTTTTATATGGCTTGCAGTAAGTCGTATTGTGATTGATACAAATGATGGTACAAGCCTTTTTGTGCCATTAGCTGATCATGGTTACCAGATTCAGCAATCGTGCCCCCTGCCACGTAAAAGATTCGATCAGAATTTTTGATTGTGGACAGCCGGTGAGCGATGATGAATGAAGTTCTGCCTTCTAACAGCTTCAACAGTCCTTCTTGCAGCAATTCTTCTGTCTTAGTATCAATACTAGAAGTAGCCTCATCTAAGATCAAGATTTTTGGATCAGCCAACAACGCTCGGGCAAAGGAAATCAGTTGCCGTTGCCCCGCAGATAAAGTACTTCCTCGTTCTTCGACGACGGTTTGATAGCCGTCTTTCAACTCCGTGATAAAGTCGTGAGCACGGACGATCTTCGCTGCTTCAATGATCTCTTCTTCTGTCGCGTCTAATTTTCCATAGCGAATATTTTCTATGATCGTTCCTGAGAAAATAAAGGTATCTTGCAGCATGACCCCCATCTGTGAGCGCAGGGATTCCAGCGTCACGTCACGAACGTCCATCCCATCTACTTTAACACTGCCTTCATTGACATCATAAAAGCGGCTCAGCAAATTGATGATCGTGGTCTTCCCTGCACCAGTAGGGCCAACCAAGGCAATGCTTTCCCCGGGTTCGATGTGGAAATTGACATCAGAAAGAATGTTTTTGCCTTCTTCGTATCGGAAGGTCACGTGTTCAAAATCAACGGTCCCTTTCATTGTCGGCAATACTTTTGCATCTGGTTTGTCTTCGATATCTGGGACTTCATCCATCGTTTCAAAAATCCGTTCAAGATAGGCTGTTGCTGTAATCAAAGAATTATAAAAATTCCCGATATTGATGACTGGATTCCAGAAATTATTGATATAACTGATAAAAGCGATCAGAGTACCTGTGCTGACATCGACACCGATTTGGCGAATGCCGACAAAATAAATCAAACAAGTTGTAATGACTGAAATGTTTTGCACCCCAGGCCACATGAGAAACTGAATTTTGACAGCTTTCATCCAGGAAGTCCGATAATCATTGCTGACTTCTTGGAAAATCTCTGCATTTTCTTCTTCCCGTGCGAAGGATTGGGTGATCTTGATGCCGGCAATACTTTCATGAATGTAGGCATTTAAATTGGACTGTTTATTACTCAACACCTGATAAGCTTTGCGCTGGTTATTTTTGATTACCATCACCATGATGAACAAGATTGGCAGCAACGCAAGGGAATACAGGGTCAATTTGAAGTCGATCGCAAACATAAAAATCAAGGTGATGATGACGTTGAAAACATCGGAAATCAAATTGATTAGTCCATTACTCAACAGGTCACTCAGTGTATTGATGTAGTTTACGATGCGGATCAAGATCTTGCCATGGGGCCTTGTATCGAAATAAGAAAACGGCAGCCGCTGCAGATGTTCAAAAATATCAAAGCGCATATCCTTCAATACGTCTTGCCCAATATTCGTGATATGGTAAATACGATAACGCATGCAGACACCGATAACGATCAAGGTCACTAGAAAGGCAGCTCCTAAAAGCAGCAATTGATTGACATTTTTCTCAGGAATCGATGAGTCGATGGCGATCTTCGTGAAAACAGGCGCCAGCATTCCTGCTAAGTTTGCCAGGATGATCGTAAATAGTACTTTCCCAATACTTTTTTTATAGGGAACTACGTATTGTGACAAACGCTTAAAATCCTTCCAGCTAAATTCCTGGTCTAATTCCTCATCCACATCAAATTTATTTCTCGCCATCGTCTTCACCTCCTGACAAGCCTAATTGTTTTTGATACACTTCATAGTACTTCCCTCGCAGTTTGACGAGTTCTTCGTGGGTGCCTTGTTCAACAACCCGACCTTTTTCCATCATCAAAATCTGATCGGCTTCTCGAACAGAGGAGATCCGATGGGCAACGATAAACGTCGTTTTCTCTCCTGTTAATTTTGTCAGCTCTTGTTGGATCTTCGATTCTGTCTCCATATCGACGGCAGACGTCGTGTCATCCAAAATTAAGATCGATGGATCTTTGGCTAAGGCCCGCGCAAGGGAGATCCGTTGTTTTTGTCCGCCAGAAAGTCCGACGCCTCGTTCACCGACAATCGTCTCGTAGCCTTGAGGCATTCGAGAAATAAAGGTATCTGCATCGGCGACTACGGCCATTTGGCGAATAAAGCCTTCATCTGCTAAAGGATTTCCAAAAGCAATATTGTCAGAGATAGTATTAGAAAACAAGAAGACATCTTGCATCACCATCGAAATATTTTCACGCATTTGACGCACAGGATACTCTTTGGCATTTTTTCCATCAATCAATACTTCCCCTTCAGTCGGATCATAAAAACGTCCAACTAAATTTACTAACGTCGTTTTTCCAGAGCCGGTTTCGCCTAAGATCCCTAACGTTTGTCCCGGCCCAATCTTGAAGTTGATGTTCTCCAGTACATTTTGCTCTGGATCATCTGAAAAATGGAAAGAGACATCTTTAAATTCCACAAATCCTTTGATCGGTTCTAATTTTTCTTGTTGGTGAACCGGTATTTTCGATTCTTGTGCCAGCATTTGTCGAATTTTGATACAGGCCGCAGAAAATCGCTGAACATCGTTGATCAACCAGCCACTCATACGCATGGGGTTGTTCAACATCCATAGATAACCATTAAACGCAACAAGATCTCCTAAGGTCATGTCCCCATTGATTACGAAAATTCCGCCTAAAACTAAGGCAATGACTGACAAACTTCCTGCTAAGCCATCAAGCCAGGGCAGATAGGTACGGGAAACTTTGGCAGATGCCATGTTGCGGGTCTTAAAATCTTCGTTGTAGGAGCGAAATTTTTCGATCTCAAAATTTTCACGAGCGAAGGCTTTTACGACCCGATTGCCGCCAATATTTTCTTCTACCATTGAGTTCAAGCGAGAAAAGCTCTCACGAATGTCAAAAAACAATGGGTGTGCCTTTTTAGACATGCGGTTGGTCAACAGAAAAATGATCGGTGTGACAGCCACCAGTGCCAGCATCAATTTCCAATCAATAAAGCTCATCACCACCACCGCTGAAAAGAACCATAAGATACATTCAGCGATATTATAGGTCACCCAAGAAACAAAGTGGCGAATGGCATCGGTATCCCCTGTCATTCGTGCCATAATATCTCCCACACGAGTGTGATTGAAAAAGTCGAAATCCAATTCTTGCAGTTTCTGATACAAATCTTCCCGTAAATCGTATAGCGTATTTTGTCCGACCCGTTCAAATAAAATCTGATAACTATAGCGGACAATGGTGCGAATGACGGTCGTCGCAATCATGATCAACAGTAATGGAATCAATAAGTGCGTTTTTTGCTGATTGATGACATCGTCGATCACCATTCCTCCCAAGTACGGATTAACAATGATCAGCGCTGCATTGATCACTAAAAATAGGATCGCCAATATGATTTTTCCGCGGTTCTTTTTGGCATAGCGCCAGATCCATTGTGTATTACTCATCTAATTCCCCCTCTCGTTGTTAAGCTTAGCGTTTTGAAAAGCGATTTAAATGGTTTTTCTTACTCATTTTGATGTAAAATATTAGTAAGAAGCACCATTCCTTTTTTTTACAGGAAATGGGCACCCAATTGGAGTGAATCAGCCATGAATTTAGTTAACCCTCGGACCTTCAATCCCGAAATCATCTATCTCTTTGATCCATGGACGCAATCAGAAAGTCATGGAGAAATGCACCATCATGACTTTTTAGAAATCAGTGTCTTGTTAGAAGGAGAAAGTATGTATTATTTTGAAAAAGAACCAGCGAAAAAAATTCGGGCTGGCAGTGTCATGCTTTTCAATCCTGGCGTCGATCACTGTGAATTGCAGCCTAAGGGCACTCGCTCTCATCAGCTGCATATTGGTTTGAAAAATATTTCTTTGGAAGGGTTTAAACGAAATTTTTTCCCTAACAAACATCCCTTGTTGGAGCTAGGCAAATACCATCATCAAGTTTTGGAAAAAGCATGGCAGTTGGTGAGAGAAAGCAGTGAAGAGCGGGATGAGTTTCAATTGATGCAAAAAGCTGTTTTGATGGAGATGCTCGTCTACATTTTACGTGGACTAAATGAAGACCACATCAATGTCGTTCCTTACCTTTCCAAAAGCCAACGAAGACAACAACAGATCGTCAACTATACCGTCTATTATTTGGAAAATCATTACAAAGAAGAAATCACGTTAGAGAAGCTCGCACAAGATCAATTTCTTAGCCCGACGTACCTTTCAAAGATTTTTAAAGAGGCGACAGGGGTCAGCCCCATTAACTATTTGATCGAAATTCGCTTAAAACGTGCCAAAGATATGTTGAAAAATGACAACCTCACGATTAAGGAAGTTGCCTCAGCCGTTGGCTATCAAGATGCTTATCATTTTAGCAAGTCTTTTAAAAAACTTTATGGTGTCTCCCCTTCTGGGGTGTTGCCAAAACCCAAAAATTAAAAAGCAAGCCAATGATTCTTCACTGGAAGAAAAATCATCGGCTTGCTTTTATTTTGTGTTCATTGAATAAAATAGTTCATAAAAAGACTGGCAATGTTGAAGTAGATCAAGACACTGGTCAAATCGCTGAGGGTCGTAATAAACGGACCGCTCGCCACTGCCGGATCAAACCCAAGTTTGTCCATTAACATCGGAATCAAGCTTCCTGCTAAGTTGGCTACTGTGATAGCACACATCATTGCCATCCCAATGACAAAACCTAAAATTGGATTTTGTTTCCAGACGGCAACGATAGCAAAAATCGTTAATCCGGTAATAGCTCCTGTGAAAAGTCCTGTCAGCACTTCACCGACCACTGTCTTCATAAAACTATTTTCTTTGTCATCATTGATCGCTAAGCGACGGACGGCCACCGCTAAAGATTGGGTACCGGCATTGCCGGCGGTTCCGGTAATCAGTGAGATAAAGACAGCGAGAATACTCGCTTCACTGACTAATTCTTCATAATGGCTGATTAAACTGGCGGTGGCCATTCCGAGAAAGAGTAAGGTGATGAGCCAAGGCAATCGTCTCGAAGACGCCTTGATCGGGTTCTCACTGACTTCTTCCACATTGACCCCTGCCAAACCAGAGTAATCACTGGCTGCTTCATCATCGATAACGTCGATAATATCATCGACGGTCACGATCCCTAATAGATGATCGTCATAATCGGTAACAGGTAGCGCGAGAAAGTCATAATCCCGGAAGGTCTGAGCGACATCTTCTTGGTCATCTCCAACATGGACGGACATGACCCGCTCGTTTAAAATATCAGCGATCATGGTATCTTCATCATTGATGATCAAATCTCTTAGAGAAATAACCCCAACAAGTTTGTTATCAGTATCCACAACATAAATATAATAAATCGTCTCAGCGACATCGGCGGCATTTTTCAGGACATACATTGCTGAACGAACCGTTTGGTTGGCCACAATGGAAACAAACTCGGTTGTCATCAATGATCCAGCTGTTTCATCTTCATAATGCAATAGTTCTTTGATCTCGCTAGCGGCTTCAGCCGTCATCAGACTCAAATATTTCGCCGTTTGTTTCTTGTCCAATGTATTCAGTAGATCGACAGCGTTATCGGTATACATCTCTGCTAACATCGTTGCAGCATATGCCGGACGCATTTCTGAAAGATAGTCCACCATGTTTTCGTCGTCTTCTTCAATGACGTCAAACATGTCTGCTAATTCTTTCGGCGATAGATACGTATAGACGATTTGTCGAGCGTCTGCTTCTAGAGATTGGTAGAATTGCCCCTGCTCGTAGATATGCAGATCCAAGAATGCCTCACGAAATCCCTGGATATCATTGTCTTTTAATGCTTGATTCAGTTGATCAAACCGTTCGGTTAATTCTTGATTTTCATCCAATCTCTTCACCTCATTTGTTATTGCTTAACGATAGCTGAACAAACAGCGGCCATGTCTGCAGGTAAAGGCAGGTCAAAAGCCAACGGTTCATTCGTAAAGGGATGCTGAAATTGCAGCTGACAGCAATGAAGTGCCTGTCGTTTGATCCCAAAAGCCATTGATCCCCCATACATCTCGTCTCCTAGTAAGGGACAACCGATCGCAGAAAAATGGACCCTTATTTGATGTGTCCGGCCTGTGTGTAGTTGAATGTCGACTAATGCGCAATCTGAATTGCGCTGTTTTAGCCAATACTCCGTACGTGCCTCTTTTCCTTCTTCACTGACCTTGCGTTTCAAAAGCGAGGTCAAGTCCCGAGCTATAGGCAAATCGATCTCGCTATGGGCGGATAATGCGGAAAGCTCTCCCGCAATGAGGGCTTGATATTTTTTGACAACTTGCTTCTTTCGTAACTGGCTATCCATCTTTGCATGGGCAAAGCCATGTTTTGCAAAAAGCATCAATCCTGATGTGTCACGGTCTAACCGCGTCACTACATGGATCACTTGGTCTTCATAGTGTTGCGCTTGATAGTAAGCTTTGACTCGATTAGCCATCGTGCCGGTCGGATGGTATTGTGCAGGAATCGATGAGATACCAGCCGGTTTATTCACGACTAATAGATGGGCATCTTCATACACGATCTCAATCGGTGTCGGGTCAGGCAGCATCGTTTCATGTTCCCCTTCAGGAGGAATTACAATAGTTACCCTATCATTTTGCGCCAAAGAAAACAAGACGTTTTGCTCGTGGTCGTTCACAAATATCTTTCCGCCTTGAAATTTGATTTTCGCTAGTAACCCCTTGGATACTCCTTGTTCCTTCAAAAAATATTTGACTTGCTGCCCTTGGCCGGTATAGTGATACGTAAATTCCATGAGTTCATTCTTCTCCAATAAAGGAATCTTTGACCCGATTCCAAAAATGCATATGCCGATAAGACGCAAAATGAATCCGTTCATCGGCAATACGGTAATAAATTGCATCGATTTCTTCTTGTTCGATGGTAAATTGATCGATCGTCACTAAATAGTCGGTACTTTGCTGCAGTTGCACTTTGACCCATTCATGGTGACCCACGACGATCGGCGAACCAAGGGTCCGAAAGACACGATTGTTCAACGAAGCAATCTCTGCCAATTGAAAGGCATTGATACTTGGGTGCAAGACTGCACCACCAACACTTTTGTTATAGGCAGTTGAACCGGTTGGCGTAGAAATCGATAAGCCATCCCCGCGAAATTTTTCAAAGAGGTCTTCTTTAATAGAAATATCGGCAACCATGGTGCGATTGCCACGCTTGATCGTTGATTCATTCAGTGCAAGGAAATGCTTATCTGGTTTGCCATTCGCATAAGTGATACGAACATCTAATAATGGATAGCTGACGCTTTTTTGATGGTCATTGCACAAAGACTCGACTAATTCTTCCAATTCATAATCTCGCCAGTCCGTATAAAAGCCGAGGTGACCCGTGTGGACCCCTAAAAACTGCACTTGATCCAACTTATGATTGTACAAGTGAAAAGCAGAAAGAAGCGTGCCATCTCCACCAACAGAGATCACTAATTCAGGATTCTCTTGATCGATCTTGTTTTCAGACTGCTCCAAGAGAACAGTTAAACGCTTCGTCACTTCTACTGACTTACTTTCTTGATTATGGACGATTGCCACGCGGATGCCTTTCATTCGGTCTCCTCCTTTGGCAACTTGGGCGTGTCATGTCCGCCACGCTTGCCTTTCCCATGAGAAAACAACCGCTGTGCCTCTTGGATTTCTTCACGAATATTAGACATCTCTTCATCTAACTGATAGGCAGCTTCTGCCGAACGTCGTAACCGTTCGCTAATTTCAGCAGGAAATTCCCCTTGGTATTTGTAGTTTAGTGAATGTTCGATCGTTGCCCAAAAATTCATCGCCAGTGTACGAATTTGAATCTCCGCTAAAATAATTTTTTCTCCATCGATCAATTGAACGGGATACTCGATCACTAGATGGTACGAACGATAGCCGCTGGCTTTTTTATTGGTGATATAGTCCCGTTCAATGATGACTTTCATGTCTTTGCGTGTTCGCAACAATTCAACGACTTGGTGAATGTCTTCCACAAATTGACACATGATTCGCAAACCGGCGATATCAGACATCTCTTCTTCAAGCCGATCCAATGCAATCCCTCGTAATTTGCTTTTCGTTAAAATACTATCCACTGGCTTGACACGACCCGTGACAAATTCAATGGGAACATGTTTGTTTTGTTCCCGATATTGTTTTCTTATGCCTCTTAATTTTACTTTTAATTCTGAAACCGCCTGTTCATAAGGCGCTAAGAATTCTTCCCAATCTCGAATCATTCTTCTCCCTCGATTCTGTTCATAACATACCCCTTATTCTACCATACTCTTGGAATAAAACTGAATGGACAGAAGTGCAGAAACAAAAGATTTTTTGTCTGATCCAATCGTTGCTGCTTTTCTTTGTATAGTTTCTTTGACGGAATAGTTGAAACAGCGTACACTATGGTTGCAATAGAAAGAGAGTGAAAATCGATGGTCGAACAAGTAGAGATTGAATATAAAACGATGCTGACGGAAAAAGAATACCACCAGTTGCTTACTTATTACAATTTATCAGAAACAGCCTTCAAGACACAGACCAATTATTACTTTGATACAGCAGACCATAAATTGCGGGAAAAGCAATTTGGTTTGCGTATTCGCACGACGACTACCCATGCGGAGTTAACACTAAAGACCCCCATTGAACACGGTCTACTAGAAACGACTGATCCTTTACCGAAGGAAATCGCTGCGTCATTAATTGATTCAGAAAAAATTCTATCTACGGGTGTAGTTGCTCAACGCTTAAGAGCAGCGAATATCGAACCTGATTCATTACGCATGATCGCAGCATTAAAAACAAGACGGGCGGAATTCCCGATCAAAGAAGGATTACTCGCTTTGGATGAAAGCTGGTATGGTCAGCAACATGATTATGAATTGGAGCTAGAAGTAAGCGAGCCGCTCCAAGGAAAGCTTGCCTTTCAATCGTTGTTGCACACCTTTGATATTCCTTACCGACCAGCAAAAAACAAGATCATTCGTGCTGTTGAAGAAAAATCATAGTAGGCTGCCCTTTTGCTTACTTTTTTCGCGTTTTTTTGCTATATTTAATAAAACATACTTATTTTGTTTTTCAAGATACGAAAGAATCTTAATTGGGGAGAGATTCAAATGATCGAACTATTTTTATTTATTAATCCGATTGGGCCTATTTGTTATGATATCGAAAAAGAGATTATCAACAGATTAAATACAAATCGCAAAAAAATCCATTTGCAGATCCTACCTTTCGTTAATTTATTTTCAGTAGGCGTTTCGATGGACTATTTGTCCATGAACAAGGCGGATTTGGTCTTGCGTAATGAACAGACCAACCAAATCTACGCTGCGTCACTGGACTATAAAGCAGCCCAGTTGCAAGGAAAAAAAATTGCTCGGGATTTCTTATTGAAACTGCAACAACGAATAGGGATCGAAAAACAGGAATATTGTGACACCTTAGTAAAAGAGCTATTTTCAGAAACAAACGGTGATTTAGAGATGTTCTTAGAAGACCGTACATCTGAGCTAGTGAAAAAGAACTTTGCCACCGACCAAAGGGTAGCGAAAGACATGGGCATCACGATCACACCTTCTGCTGTGGTGTATGATTTTTCAAGTGAAGAAGAATATGGTGTCCTCTTGGAAGGATCTGAAGAGCTAAAAAGTCTTCCACTTATCTTTGGCACAGCGACAGAGCTTGATACATTTTTACAAAGTGCACAATCCTTACAAGCACCAAAACTTTCCATGATTCATGAAATTGATCGCGGGTTGATTCTTTTATGAAACCCTATTCAATAGCAATGCTGCGCAACGAGCCAAACGTAAAGTCATCGTTTGGCTCGTTGCGCAGCGTTTTCATTGTGCGCGAACAAAAAACAAACCAATCCATTGTGGATTGGTTTGTACTGTTTCATTTATGCTTCGATTTCTTTAACGAGTGCTTCCAATTCATTCAAACGTTGCTCAAATACTTTCATCGCATCTTCAATATAATCTGCTTTCGTCATATCGACGCCTGCTTTTTTCATGACTTCGATTGGATAATCACTACGTCCGGCTTTCAAATAGTTCAAATAGTTGGTTAAGGCATCCGGTTCGCCAGCTAAGATTTTCTTCGCCAAAGCAGAAGCTGCGGAAAAACCAGTTGAATATTGGTAGACATAGTAATTGTAATAGAAATGAGGGATTCGTGACCATTCGAGACGAATCTCAGGATCTTTTTCAACTGATGGTCCGTAGTATTTCGCATTTAACTCGGCATAATTCTCGCTTAAGAATTCACTGGTCAACGGTGTTCCTTTCGCATCTTCTACGTGCATGAAATGCTCGAACTCGGCAAATTGCGTTTGACGGAATATCGTGCCTTTGAAGCCATCAAGAAAATGATTCAAGACATAGGCTTTGACCCGTGAATCAGTCTCAGTCTGAAGCATGTATTCCGTTAATATATTTTCGTTCGTCGTCGAAGCGATTTCTGCTAAGAAAATCGAATAATCGCCATAGGCATAAGGCTGGTTATTCCTTGTGAAATAACTATGCACACTGTGCCCCATCTCATGAACAAGGGTGAAGAGTTGATCCAATCGATCATTCCAGTTCATTAAGATATAAGGCAGCGTGTCATAAGCACCTGACGAATAGGCACCACTGCGTTTGCCTTTGTTTTCAACGACATCGATCCACCGATTGCTGAAGGCTTCTTCAACTACAGCGAGATACTCTTCCCCTAATGGTTTTAGCGCTTCTTTCGCTTTTTCGACTGCTTCTTCATAGGTGTAGCGAATCGGTGCTTCCCCTAAAATCGGCGTGTAGACATCATACATATGAAGTGTGTCGACAGCCAACAGGCGTTTTCTTAATGCCATATAACGGTGTAGTAACGGCAAATGCTGATTAACGACGTCCACTAACGTATCATAGACACTTTCAGGAATATGATTGGCACTCAAAGCGGCTTGGCGTGCGGAATCGTATTTACGAGCTTTGGCTTTAAAGTTGTGGGCTTTGATATTCGTACTTAAGGTTTGGGCAAAGGTATTACGGAATTGCTCATAGACGCCATAGAGACCTTTAAAGGCCGCTTCTCGGACAGAGCGATCTGTACTTTCCATCAACTCACCATAGACACCATGTGACAGCTGCACTTTTTCCCCATTTTCGTCTTCAACGACTGGAAAATCCAAGTCAGCATTGTTTAAAACAGAGAAAATATTGCCAGGGGCACCAAAAATTTCGCCAGCACCGGCCAATAACGCTTCTTGATCGGCAGGCAAAACATGGGGCCGCTCGTTGATGGTTTTTTCGATCATATGACGATAAACTGCTAACTTAGGTTCTTGATCGAAATAGCCCCAAATCGTTTCATCGGACATCGTCAATAACTCGGGATCAAACCAAGCAACGGCTTCACTTACTTGCGCAACTAAACTGCTGGCTTTCGCATATAAGCCTTGATAAGTCGTATTAGCGGTGTCTTGGTCGTTTTTTAGATGGCTGTAGACATACAGTTTCTCCAAGCGGCGAGAAAGATCTAAGACAAATTCTAAAGCGGCTAAAAAGGCTTGCGGACCGTCTGCTAAAGTGCCTTGGTAACGGCTGGCTTCTTTGACCTGTGCTTGAATTTCTTGAAATTCTATGTCAAAAGCCGCATCATCGGCATAGATTTTCGTTAAGTCCCACGTTTTTTCGACTGGGATCGATTCACGTGCTGGTAATTGTTTTGTTTCTGACATTCCCTTCACTCCTTGTTCATTGGTTAAAAATATCTTATCACACTTTTCAACGAAACCAAATCATTGGCTTGAAAAAGAAACCGAATTTTCTAAATATTGGCATTCTTGAAAGATTTCTCGCAATATTTCTCTTTGATCAAGCAAAGGAAAGTGCCAGTGCCAATGCAACTGCCTCAGCCGGATCAACCACTGCTCAAAATTAATGGGACAATCACTTAAATAGAGAAAGCGAAAAATCAGTATGCGGTGTTCAAATAAAATGCCAAACCGACTTTCACAGTAGCACCACAGAGGCAGCTGTGATACATTCCCATTCAACGGGTATACTATTTCTTGAATCTCTCTGATTTTGGGCAGTTTGTTTCGTAGTTTTCGAATCACCCACAACCGATAATCGGTCGCTACCCATTCAGAAAAATTGTGGGTCTTCGATCCTTCTGTTGCGCACAAAGGTCGAAGTGTCTCTTTCCTGTAAGGCTCCCCTTTTTGTGTAGCAATTCGTCGACTGCTTACCCCTTCTTGATAATGCCATTTGATTTGGTTCAGCCTCACTAATGCCTGATTTCGCGTATCAATGAGCCACAAGCAAAAGCCAGTAGACTGATAAGTACAGCAGGCTTTTACCAAAAACGACCACTGGCGTTTCGGATACAATTTGGTCCCGAGGATCCACCAAGGCTGATAGCCATTTGCTAAATAAGTGGTGGTTCGTTCCAGAAATCGTGAAAACTTGAGGGAAGAACACTGGACTTCAATGGCGATATTCTTATAACAAAGGTCAGGACGCTGTTGGAGTTTAGGCAAAAAGGCTTCGATCTCAATCCCTGTATCTTGAAACCACTCAAACAAAAGTTGTTTTGCTTCCAAATGTTCCTTCGTCTCCCCTTCACTGTACGTCTGACAATCAGTACTGGTTTGATGGGCAAAGTGGGGCTGTCGCTTTGGTCCCTGCCTCAAAATCACTTCTTTCTGACATCCTGGGCAATAAAAAGGGCCCGATGATTTCTTTCTCCCTTTCGCTGCAATGACTTCTTTTCTTTGGTTCAACGCTCTTAGCATCTGGCTCACCTCAATAAAAGATACGCCATTTTCTTTAATCACAATTGAAAAAGCCAAGAACATTGTCAAAATGTCCTTGGCTGGAAATGATTTTCATTCATTAATCATTCTTGAAGTAGAAACGAGTCAATTCAAGTGCGTCGTTTTCCATAATCAACTCACCGTATTCAGATAAAACCTCTGGCGTCACTGACGTCCGTTGAGCAAACTCCATCAAATAAGAAAGTGCGTTTTCCACTTCAATATCAGTAACATCTGCATCCATGAATCGAATTTCAATATAATAATGGTTGCCCATTTGGTAAAGATTGGTTGCAACAGAATCCAAATATACTTCGGATGCCAATTGAATCATATCTTCGAATCGCAACAACTCGAATACAAAACGATTGCCGATATCTTCTGCTTGCTCTGACTCTTGTAATTGAGCCGCCACATGCTTTTTCAACATATCGGTAATGTCTTCATTCGCTTCATCGTTCATCTCATCAAAATTTTCCATTCCTTCTGGTGGAAGATTTTTGCTAATAAACAATTCTAACCCATCGCCTTTAGGCAAGACTTGGAAAGTTACAGCTTCACTGCCTTTAAATTCTTCGTCAATATCAACTTCTTCAAGAATACTATAAAAGAAGTTTTCAATTTCATTGTGATTTCCTAGAAGGTCAAGAAAAGTGATGCCTCTCGCAGCTAAGTCTTCACTTTTGATCAATACACGAATGGTGTTCTCATTGATATGTTCCATTTCCATATTAGCTACACCTCACTTTTGCTACTCACTATAGGTTCATTGTATCGAAACCTGATAAAAAGTAAAGAGAAAACGAATATCCTCTTAAGAAAAACGTAAAAACTCAAAAAAAGACTCACTTTCTACGAGAAAGCGAGTCGATGAAGTCAAATTTATAAGCCTGCCATTAATTGCGCTTGTCTTAGTTCCAGTTGGCGAACATCCCTTGGTAAGAACCGACGAATTTCATCTTCGTTAAACCCAACTTGCAATCGTTTTTCATCAATCATGATTGGCCGACGCAATAATCCTGGATTTTCTTGAACAAGTGTCAATAAATCTTTTAGGGGCAGGTCATCTAGATCCATATTCAACTTTTGGAATACTTTGGATCTGGTGGAAATAATTTCTTCTGTGCCATCTTCTGTCATCTGTAGAATTGCCTTAAGCTCAGAAATATTTAACGGTTCTGAAAAAATATTTCTTTCAACAAAAGGGATTTCGTGCTCTTGTAACCACGCACGAGCTTTGCGACAAGATGTGCAACTTGGGGAAGTGTATAGTGTCAACAACGTGCATCTCTCCTTTTTAATTTTCAATCAAGCAAGTCCTGTTCCCTCGCTTGATTTCAATTATACAGGTTTAACTAAAAAAAATCTAGTCTAAATCTCATATTTTTTAATAAAACTCGAAAGTTATATTAAAAGCGAAACCTCTTAGGCAAAAGGTTTCACTCAAAAACTTCGTTTTTAAATGAGAAAACTCAAATTTTTTTTTAATATTACTTCTTTTATACAACAGTGTGTCAAAGGTGTATCAAAAAGATGTCAGAATATTAAAATACTCTTTTAGTTGAATCGCGCGTTTTTTAATTTCCTATCTGTAATTACATGTGTAATCAAAATACAAGGAAAAAAACCAAGTCCATGGCTCAATCGTTTTCAAAGGAAAAATTTCACGAACCATTGTTGCCTTCAAACCGACAGGGCTACAATAAAAATATATGTTATTTTTTTCAGAGAAGATTCTCAACTCATCTCTTCAATCTTGATTCAATTGTATCACATTCCTTTTTAATCAGAAAACCATACAAGCATTTCTGTCATAATCGACATTAAAACAGCAGGAGAAATGAATATCTGCTTATAAATGAAAAGGGTTTCTCACAAAAATTTAGTGAAAAACGATCAACCCAAGAAGCCCGTCTTTTTATGCTTTTTCCTGACAAAACATAAAAAGGCTAGGGCTTTCTTGAATGGATCGTTCCTTTTTTCTAAGAGAGAGACGGTTCCCCATCACGAGCGAATTGCGCATCATGCAATGCGCGATAATGTCCCCTTTTCGCCATCAATTCTTCATGGGTTCCTTCTTCCAAGATGCCTTTTTCACTAACGACAATGATTCGTGTTGCATGTTTGATCGTCGCAAGACGATGAGCAATGATCAAGGTTGTGCGACCATCTGCCAATGAATTTAAGGATTCTTGAATCACTTGCTCGGTTTCCGTATCTAACGCTGATGTTGCTTCATCTAATATCAAAATCGGCGGATTTTTCAAGAACATCCGAGCAATCGCTACCCGCTGCTTTTGACCACCGGATAATTTGACTCCTCGTTCACCAATGACTGTATCCAACCCATCTGTCATTTGATCGATGACTTTTTCCAAGTGTGCTAACTTGACTGCCTTTAGAATCTCTTCTTCTGTTGCATCGAGTTTGCCATATGCAATATTTTCTCGAATCGTTCCTGGGAAAAGAAAGACATCTTGCTGGACAGTCCCAATCTGCTGACGTAAAGAAGCCAAGGTCATCCCCTGAATATTGATGCCATCGATCGTAATAGCACCTTCCGTGACTTCATAAAAACGTGGCAAGAGATTGCATAACGTGGTTTTCCCTGAACCACTTTGTCCTACGAAGGCGATCGTCTCGCCGGCTTTGATCGACAAATTGATGTGATTCAAGACTTTTGTCGCATCCGCATAAGAAAAAGAAACATCATGGTAGACGATATCTCCTTTTAATGATTGAACGGCTCGTGCCACTGGTTTGTCTTTGATCGTCGGTTCTTTATCCAATTCTTCCGTCAATCGTTTGAAGCCGGCGATTCCTTTGGGATAACTCTCGATCATCGTATTGACCTTCTCAATTGGTCTAACAAAGACATTTGACAATAAAATAAACCCTACAAACTGGCCATTCGTCAGTTCACCGCGAATCACGTAGTAAGCACCAAAAATCAGAGCAAACAAGTTGATCAAGCGAATCAGGAAGTAATTGTACGCTGAACTGATCGCCATTACCTTATAAAAAAGGATCTTTGATTGACGATAGATTTCGCTCAATCCATCAAAGCGTTTGTGTTCGAACGTTTCATTGGCAAACGATTGAGTCACCCGAATGCCGCTGACAGATGCTTCCACTCCGGCGTTGAACTCACCGAGGTTGTCATAGATCTGTGTGTTGACTTTGGTCATTTTCTTATTGAAAAAAACTAAGGCGATCGTAATCAATGGAATCAACGCAAATGTCGCTACCGCTAATTGAACATGCATATTTAACATCAATAGGAATGAACCGACTAAAGTCATGATGGTAATAAAAACATCTTCTGGCCCATGGTGAGCGACTTCAGAAATTTCAAAGAGATCCGTAGTCAAACGACTGATCAGCTTGCCAGTCTTTTGATTGTCATAATATTCAAAAGATTGCGTTTGCAGATGTCGAAACAGTTCTTGACGCATATCTGTTTCAATATTGACCCCAAGTTTATGACCATAAAAAACTACGATATATTGCAACACAGTATTGATCACATAAAACAAGAACAAGCCTAAGCATGCCAATAGTATCAGGCGAAAGTTGTTCTGGGGCATGATCTTATCGATTACTTGGTTGACGGCTACGGGAAAGGCCAGTTCTAATAAACCAGCAAATACCGCACAAGTAAAATCCAACATAAATAGTGACCGATACGGTCGATAATAACGGAAAAACCTTTTTAACACATTTCCCCCTCCTCAATAGCTTTCATTATAAGCAACTCTTTGAAGAAATGCAAAATGAGAAACATGTGAAAATGGGTAAAATTCACTATAATTTTGAAAACCTATCAAGACGCGGATTTCTAAAAATAGTAAATAAAACCTTTATTTCACAAGGTTTTCCCTCTTTTTTTTAGAGTCATAATAGCTTATGATTGATTCGAAAACAAACTGAAAATTTTCACTAACTCTGAAAGGCGTGTCTCTTGTGATCACTAGTATTCTTTTTGATGTCGATGATACCTTATATGACCAGCAGCAACCATTTCGTAATGCCGTAACCTCATGCTTCCCACAAATTGCCCCCAAAGATCTAACCGCTCTATACTTACGGTTTCGGGTGCACAGTGATGAGCAGTTTGGACGGGTATTGGCCAATGAATGGACACTAGATCATTTTCGCTATCACCGACTGACGCATTCATTAACGGATTTAGGGTACTTACCTATTAAAATGGAAGAAAGCTGTAAATTCCAGCTGTGTTATGAACAAGAACTAGATGCCATTACGCTACATCCTGAAGTTGAGTCAACCTTGAACTATTTGTCTAAATTACCAATCAAGTTAGGGATTATTACTAACGGTCCCACCGACCATCAACAAAAGAAATTGGATCAGTTGCAATTGACTCGATGGATCAAACCAGAGCATATGATCATTTCCCAAGCAACTGGCTATCAAAAGCCGCAACTAGAAATTTTCCAATTGGCAGAAACCGATTTTGCTCTTGATCCAGAAACGACACTGTACGTTGGTGACAATTTTGATAATGACGTGGTCGGCTGCAAAAAAGCCGGGTGGCAAGCCTTGTGGTTCAATCATCGTCTCCGTCAAGCGCCTAATGGATTGGAAGATTTGCCAGATGTGTCGATCACTGCTTTCTCGCAGCTCCAAGAAAGTATTGACGCCCTCTTGCAGCTTCCTGCATACGCCTATAGCTAAAAAAACATGGACCTTCGCTTCAAGCGGGTCCATGTTTTTTTGAATGCTTAATTTTCTTCACCGATACTCAAAATCAGGCGAATATCTTCTTCGGTCATTTGTTGAAGCTGTGTTTCGTTGCCTTGGATCACTTTTTGGAAAAGTTCTCGTTTTTCTTGTTGCAGTGCATCCATTCGTTCTTCAATGGTTCCTTCAGCAATCATTCGCCAGACTTCGACAACATTTTTTTGACCGATCCGATGGGCTCGTCCAGCAGCTTGTTCTTCCACCGCCGGGTTCCACCACAAATCGTATAAGATTACAGTGTCTGCACCGGTCAGATTCAGTCCTGTTCCTCCTGCTTTTAATGAGATCAAGAAGACATCTTTTTCACCACTATTGAAGGCATCGACCATCGTCAAACGATCTTGTGGCGGGGTACTGCCGCGCAAATAAAAGGATTCAAACCCTTCTTGTGCTAGCTCTTCTTCAATGATCGAAAGCATGCTAGTGAATTGAGAAAATAGCAGCACCCGACGGCCATTTTCTTTGGCTGCTAAGAGTAAATCTTTTACCTGTTCAAGTTTCCCAGAAGAACCTTCATAATCCTCCACGAATAATCGTGGGTCGCAACAGATTTGCCGCAGTCGAGTCAAACCAGCTAAGATACTGATTCGATTTTTACGGAAAGACGTAGAATCCATTTGCGCGATTTCTTCCCGCATTTGCCGCAAGTACGCCAAATAGATTTTCTTTTGTTCTTCTGTAAGGACACTGTAATAATTTGTCTCCAATTTTTGCGGCAAATCATGCAGCACGGATTTTTTGTCTCTTCGCAAAATAAAAGGTTTGATCATTTTCGCAATTTCTTGTGTGGACAGTTCTTTAAATTTCTGTTTGTTCGGGAAAAAGCCTGGCATAATCATTTGGAACAAGGACCACAATTCTTCTAGATTGTTCTCGATTGGTGTGCCACTGAGGGCGAACCGCTGTGGAACTTCCAAGGATCGCAAGGCCTGTGCCGTTTTGGTCGCACTGTTTTTGACCATTTGCGCTTCATCTAAAATCAAACAAGTCAGATCTAATGCTTGATAGGCATCAATATCTTGCCGCAAACTTGCATAAGAAGTGATGCGGACGTCCGCTGGCTGCGCCATCTGCCCTTCGCGCTCTTCTTTCGTTCCGCTGATGACAGACGCGGAAATCGTTGGCGCAAACCGTTTGATTTCTTGTTGCCAGTTGAACGTTAGACTGGCAGGTGCCACGATCAATGCATTCAACTTTTGTTTCTCTTGTTTTTCTGAAAGTAAGTAGCTGATCGTCTGAACGGTCTTCCCTAACCCCATTTCATCGGCAAGAATACCGCCAAATTGATAATGGCTCAACATTTTTAACCAACGAAAGCCAACTTCTTGGTATTGCCGCAACTCAGCATGCAAGTTTTCTGGCAGCTGCGCCTCAAAGTTTTCTGGGTGGATCAAGTCTTCCGTCATTTGCTGAAAGCCCGCGCTAAAGCTGGCTTGATCAGCAAACTGCTCTTGCAGGAGCAGCCCTTGATTCATAGGAACTTGGATCGCCCCATCCTTCGCTTCGAGTGAAAGACGCAATTTTTTCAGGGCAGCACTTGCTTCTTGAAACTCTTCTGATTCCAATGAAAGGACTTGCCCATTTTCTGTGGTATAAAATTGCGCAGATTGCAACAGACTCCGCAAAACATCGTTGATCTCTGATTCTTGAATGCCGCTAACATCAAACTTGATATCCAACCAAGAACCATTCTCTTCAATCACGATTTCTGGTCGATGATGCTGGGCATCAAGGTAGAGTTCTCGCAGCTTCTTGCCGATGCGGACTTCACCTAATTGTCTCAAGACCGGGATCTCTCTCGTGAAAAAGGCATAGAGTTGTTCACCTATCGGGAGGTTTTTTTGCCAGTTCTTACTGCTAGCTTGATAGCCAAAGGTTTCAATAATGGCTTCGATCCGGGATTCTTGCTGGAAATCACGTAAAATCTCTGGATGATTTTCTGGCATGTATTGATGTTTTTCATCACTTGAAAAAACGACTTCTCCATAAGTAAAATCAACTTGTAGATCTACTTGACCTTTGATTTTCCGCAAGGAGAAAACTGCTTTCAATTCAGATTCTTCGATGTCATTTTGAACCTCAGGGGCCACTTGGACACGCCCAATTTTTCGCAAATAAGGCAAAACTTTCATAAAGAGATTCGCCAGCTCATCTTTTGGATAATCAATGATTGGCTGTTCAAACCGTTTAAACAGCTGCTGCATCGTGACATAGATTTCCTTTTGCTCGACAGTCAATTCATAAAAGGTTCCATCCAACAGCCCCCAGTTATAATAACTAAGTAAGTGGTCGAAGTCTTTTACGAACTGCAGCGGAAAATGATCCGCTTCTTTTGTGACTGAAAACGTCAATGGTTCCCCGGTTCGAAAGTCTGCTTGACCGACCTTGGTTTCACCAATGGTGATTTGCGTATAGACATCATTGAATTGCAATAGCAGTTCCTTGCCGAATTCAACGGGCAGCAGCAAGTATTTTTTGTCAAGTTTGCCATTGATTTGAATGCCGGCTTGCCCCATTAATTGCTGGGTTTGGGCGATTCCTGCCAATCGATTTAATAAAGCTTGATTTTTCTCATCAAAGGCATCCGCAGAAAGGAAAAAGGTCTGTTGCTTATTGGTCGCATAGTGCTTGTTTTCTTGATACATTTGTAAAAATTTGTAAATGTCTTTGACGACATAAGTCCTAGCCGTACCGCGATGCCCGACCTTCAAAGAGACGCCTAAAATATCCATCTCTTGGTGATATGGATTTGTCGCAATCGTATCTACCCGAAATTCAATCTGTAATGGTTTACTCGCTTCTTTTTCGCTGTTTATGCGGGCAAAACCATTGGAAAACATCTCTGAAGCAGAAAAGGCTTTTTTGATGGGGGTTTGTTCATTGATTTTTCGTGTTTTTCCTTGTTTGCGTAAATAGAGTTCGACGGCCACCGTATGTTTGCAATAATGGTGCTCTTCCCAATAAGGACATTGGCAATAATCCACTTCTTTGGCAGTAGCATCCAAAGTAACTAAATACAATTCTGTTCCTAGTACTTCTGCGTGCCACACATTTTTCTCTTTATCCGGTGTGACAGACAAGACACGACCTTCATTAACGTAGGTTCTACCTCGCTCGATTACTTTTTCTGGAATACTCCACTTCATAAGAGCCCTCCTCTCCTTATTCTTTTATTCGGATCCGGCTTTGCCCGCTGCCGTTAGTCTCTACGAAAACTTGTTGCAGGATTCTTGCCCGCAATTCTCGAACATGACTGATGATTCCAATCATGCGACCTTCATTTTCGATCATTTCTAATGCTTCCATCGCCATTTCCAATGATTCTTCATCAAGCGAGCCAAAGCCTTCATCGATGAAGAGTGCTTCGATCTCAATCCCGCCAGCTCGTTGCTGGATCACATCTGCCAAAGAGATCGCCAACGCTAAGGCTGCAATAAAGCTTTCGCCACCTGACAGCGTATGGGCTCTTCTGACTTGACCGGCATTATCGTCATAGATATCGATCTCTAATCCTGTTGAGCTCCGATAGCTCCCGACTTTATCTGCTAATTCAAATTGATAACGGCCGCGGGTCAAACGGGCCAAACGTTCGTTGGCGACTTCTAAGATCTCCGTCAAAAATTGCTGTAGTACATACCGTTCCAAACTGGTTTTTTTGACGTTTTCACCATTGATGGTTTCTGCTAATTGCTGAAGTTGGCCTAATTGGGCAAGTTCTTCGACATTTTGCTGATAAATGACTTGCAACTCGTCAAACAACCGTTGATTGCCATTGACTTTCTCCTGTTTGCGGACTGTTTCTTGCTGTAATTCCTCCATCACAGTCTGCAACTGAAGGTAGGCCGTTTCCAATTGGTTTAAATCTATCGTAGCTTGCTCTTTTAACTGCGCATCTAACAATGCTAGCCGTTGCTGAACAAACGCCGTTTCTTGCTCATAGGTTTTGATTTCTTCTGAGAGAATGGTTGTTTGAGGGGCTTGGGCAATCAAGTTCCGCATCGTTTCTTCAGTCATACCAGCTTCTTGGAGTCGCTGCGTCAGTCGTTGTTCTGCTTTTGTCTTAGCCGCTTGCTTTTCTTCAAAAAATTGCTGCAGATTTTTCAGCTTCTCTGAAAGGATCGCTTGTTGCTCGTTTATCTGCGCTTCTTGTCGGGCATCCGCCTCGATTTGTTGCGTATATTCCATTAGTAAACCATTGGTTTCTCCTAAATCAGCTTGTAATTGTTCATACGTTGCGCCGGCAAGTTGTTCCTGCAAAGAAGCCAATTTCCCCTCCGCAAGCTGGCGCGCTTCTTGAGCTTTTTTCACTTGCTCACTGACTTGCTGATAGGACTCATTGAATGTTGCTAGCTGCTCATTTACTGCCTGATGTTTCTTCTGCGCTTCTTCATAAGAAGCGGCTTTTTGTTGATTAAACGATTGCCGTTTCTTTAGTTCCGCTACCGTCGTTTCCTCGGTAATCGCCTCTTGGTTTTCTATCGGCTGCAAGGCAGCAAATGCCTGTTGAACTGCAGTCCAAGCTAATTCCACTTGCTTCTGCGCAGCAGCACTGGTGGCTTGCCATTCGCTGATTCGCAATGTGGCTTGCTCCTGCAGCGTTTGATTTGCCGATACTTGCTGTTGGATCTTCGTCAATTTTTCTTGTGTTTGCTCAAGTCTTTGCTCACTGGCAATGATGTCTTCGATGCGATAGGTCGTGTGCTCCTGTGTATTCGGATGATCCAAGGATCCGCAAACCGGACAGGGTTCATTTTCTTCCAGTAAAAGGCGAAGCCGAGCAATTTGCATTCGAGCATTTTGACTGGTCTCTTGTTTTAGCGTTTTTTTCAGCTCCAGCAAGGATGCTGTCAATTGCTGTTGTTCAAGGACTAACTCCGAATGAATTTGTTGCTGTTCCCCTGCTTTTTGCTCGGCTTCATGAAACAGCATTTTTGCCTGCTGCCATTTTTCTACCTGAGCCTGCGTTTCTACCAATTTCACCGCTTCTGCTTGAAACCCTCGCAAGGTGTCGATTTCTTCTGCAAGATGCTGTGCTTGCGTTTTGGCACTTGCTTGCGCTTGATTTATTTTCGTTAACTCGATGGTCTGTTGTTGTGCGGCTTTTTCAAGCTGCGCCACTTCCTCTTGCTGGGCTTGTGTGCGCTGTGCTAGCGGGATCTGCTGCTGGATTCGTTGAACTTTTTGACTAGCAGCTTCCTGTTTTTTCTTGATGCCGTCAATCAACGATCGTTGGTCTTGCCAGCTTATTTGTTGCTGCTGAATTTCTTGCAGTTGCTGCTTTGTTTCGTTGATTTGCTGAGCAGCTTGCTGTGCTTCTTTCACTCGTTCTTCTTTTTGCTGCATGATTTCTTGATGTTCAAGCGCCCACACCAACTGGTTCAACTGGGCTTTTTTCTGAGCGATCTCGGTTTTTTTAGCATGCAGCTCTCGGGCTTTTTCTTGTAGACCTTGCCTTTCGATCCGCGCATTTTCGATTTCTTTTGCACGGTAAAAAGCCTCTTGCGCAGCTTTCATTTCTTGCATTGTCTGGTCTTTTCTCTGCAATAACTGCTGAAGTTGGATCTGTTGTTTTTCTAAATCTTGCCCCCACAAAGTCAGACATTCCGCAACCGTTAAAACTTCCTGCTCTTCTTCCCATTCAAAACGCTCCATGATCTGCGAAGCGACTAGTTGCTGATGTTCAAGCTTTCTGCTTTGCGCTTTGTCCTGTTCTTTTAGCCATTCATTAAATTGCTGGTACATTTCCGTACCAAATAGATTTCGCAAAACTCGTTCTTTCTCATTACTGCTAGCAATCAGAAAATTACGAAATTCTCCTTGCGGCAACATCATGATTTGAAAAAACTGTTTGGCATCCAGTTGCAGCAGATCCTTGATAAACGCATCAACCTCTGTCCGTTTACTGATCTGCTTTTTCTCTTTGCCATCTGCGTCAAAAATTGTCAATTGAACTTTTGCCGTTTGGTTGGTGACCCCGTCACCACGTTTTTTTGCTAACGTTTGTTCCGGTTTCCGTTGGATCTGGTAGGTAAAACGCTGATGTTCAAAAGTAAACGTGACGCTGGTCTCTTCGGTTGGTGAAGCAAACATCGAACGCATTTCTTTGCCTGAACGCAGATTCCCCGATGTTTCACCAAATAAGGCAAATGTCATTCCATCGAAAATCGTCGTTTTTCCTGCACCAGTTTTACCGCTGATCAAAAACAAACCGCCAGCTTGCAGCTGACTGAAATCCAATTTTTCATCGATGAATGGACCAAAATTTTTCATTTGTAAAGACTTTGGTTGCATGACTATTCCCTCTTTTCCACGACAAATGCTTCATTTAACCCTTGTTCGATCCATTTGGTTTGTGAATCGAGCAATGAATCTCCTGTCATCTCTTGAAAGAAATGACTGATCAAAGTCTGTGGATCGGTTTCTCGTGTCGTTATTTGTCTTTTTTTTGTCTGTTCCCGTCCATTCAACCGTTCGACAGATAAAATAAACGGATAAATTTTTCGCAACTGATTCATCATATTTGGGATCACAGCACGATCCGTCAGCAGAAAATGCCAAAACGCCTCACGATCCAGATCACGGTAAAAAACCGGATCGATCAACTCCTCAAAGGACGCCGTCAGCTGCTGGATATCCCTTTTTGGTGTCAGCGGAATAAATTCATTGGTATCTTTTACGGTATCAACAAGATAGATCCCTTTTTGGTTCGTCCGTTCAGAAAGAGAAAATTTCAGCGGTGAGCCGCTGTAGCCGATTTTCGGATGTTTCAGAGCCGTATTGGCATGTAAATGGCCTAAAACCACCCGATCAAAAGGTGCAAAAGCGGTGGTCGGCACACTGTCCAATCCGCCAACTTGAATTTTCGTTTCAGAATCCGTTTGGCTAGCGCCCGCCACAAAGAAATGGGTCACTAACACTTGTTTTTTTGACGAATCAAAGTGCTTGGTCATCTCCTCAATCACTCTTTGGACACTATCTGAAATTTTCATTAACGGTTCGTCAAAAAATATCCGGGCCTCGATCGGTTCGAAATAAGGCAGTAAAAAGAATTGTGTATCGTCAAACTCAACCGGTTGCAAACTTTGTTCGATGCTGGTGGACAGATAAAAACGTGTTTGCTGAAACCACTGACTACCGGTTTCTAGTCGCGTTGGGCTATCATGGTTTCCTGAGATAGCCAATAATGGAAGTTCATTCGTTAAATTGATTTCAGCGATTTTTTCATTTAGTAATTTGACTGCATCAACAGCAGGAACAGAACGATCATAAAGGTCCCCCGCAATGACGATGGCATCGACCTTTTCTGTTCTTGCTAGCGCTATGATTTGATCAATGATTGCTCGTTGGTCTTCCAGCAGATCATAGCCATGTAGTTTTTTTCCGATGTGCCAATCAGCTGTATGTATAAAGCGCATTTCTTCACCTTCTTAAAAAATATCCTTCCAATCATTATACCACTTTCCCTGATAGTTAGACATCTCTCTTCCAGCGAAATTTCATTTACCGCCCATTTTTGATAAAAATAACGAGCACCTAACATCATTATGTTGAAATTTTTTTTCAATGATAAATATATACCTTGAAATATAATTACACTTCATTTACAATGAGTGTGAAATCGAATTCAACAATCGCTTTCATCACTATTTTATAAAGAAAGGAGAAACGCTATGCTTGCAATAGGACTCATGTCAGGAACCAGTTTGGATGGGATCGACGCTGCTTTAGTAAAAATCAATGGCTGCGGCACCGAAACTGCTGTACAGCTGATGGAAATGGTCACACTACCCATTGGTGAAGAATTGAAGGAACGAATAAAAACCGCTTGTGATCCAGGGGAATCAAATGTTCCCCTCATCTGCCAATTAAATACTGAATTAGGGTATCAATTTTTGAAAGCGTGTCAAATCCTCTGCCAAAAAGCTGGTATTGAAGAAAAAAGCATTGATTTTGTTGCCAGCCACGGACAAACGATCTGGCACTCCCCCGATGCTGATCCAGCGAAAAACAGCACCTTGCAAATTGGCGAACCTTCGATTATCGCTTATGGCTTACAAACGAAAGTCGTTGCCGATTTTCGAGTGATGGATATGGCTGCTGGTGGTCAAGGCGCCCCTCTTGTTCCTTATACAGACTATCTGCTCTATCAATCAGACACCAAAAATCGTTTGCTGCAAAATATTGGCGGCATCGGCAATGTTACTGTACTACCAAAAAGTGGCGGCTTAAACGAGCTGTATGCCTTTGATACAGGTCCAGGGAATATGGTCATCGATGAATTAATGGTTCAGCTATTCGGTCAGCCTTATGATGCGTTTGGTGAAACAGCCCGAGCGGGAGCAATTATACCCACCTTGCAAAAGGAATTAAGAACTCATTTTTATTTGTCCCAGCAACCGCCGAAAAGCACCGGGCGTGAGCTTTTTGGAAAACAATTCGTGCAGCAGTTATTGACCAAGTATCCCGAAGCAGCACCTGAAGACTTGGTGAGGACTTTAACCGATTTCACCGCTTTTTCCATCGCTGACAGTTACCAACGGTTCATTTTTCCTCAGTTGGGAACAAACGATATGGAAGTGATTCTCTCGGGCGGCGGTGCCCATAATCATCTGCTGATTGAGCTGATCCAAGGCTATTTACCCGAATCAGTAGCCGTTGTAACACAAGATGACATTGGCGGTTCGAACGATGCCAAAGAAGCGGTGGCTTTTGCCATCTTAGGAAATGAAACCCTTCACAGCCGTGTCAATAATGCCCCTGCAGCAACCGGGGCAGCCCAAGGCGTGATTTTAGGAAAAATCATTCCGAATCCATGGGAAGCAAAAATGTGAAACACCTTAGGAGGATAAACCATGTTAGATAAATTCACTCAATTCATCGAGCGCCATTTGGCAGGACCAATGGAAAAACTTGGCAGCCAGCGTCACTTGCGGGCGGTTCGTGACGGGATCGTCTCAACCTTGCCATTGATCATCGTCAGTTCGTTCTTTATGATTTTAGCCTTTCCACCGCTGCCTCAAAGTTGGGGCATCTATCAATTCTTGTCTAGCAATGCCACAACGATCTTATTGCCTTATCGAATGACGATGTACATTATGAGCTTGTATGCGGCATTTGGGATCGGATACAGTCTTTCTCGCTCTTATAAGCTTGATGGTCTTTCTGGTGGGATCCTAGCTACGACCGCCTTCTTACTGACCTTCACCCCGGTCAATATCCCAGCAGAAGCTTTGGATGCTGCTGGAACGGTCGGCTTTGTCTTACCAATGGCCAATTTAGGGAGTGCTGGAATGTTCGTGGCGATCATCACCTCGATCCTTGCTGTTGAAATCTATCGATTAACGGACAAATCGAAATTTAAAATCACGATGCCAGAACAAGTCCCACCAGCAGTCGCTCGCTCTTTCGAAGCCTTGACCCCTACTTTAGTCATTATTTTAGGAATGGGCGCGATCACTTACTATATCGGTTTTGACTGGCACACGATCGTTGCAAAAGTCGTCGATCCTTTAGTCAGTGCCGCAGATACCTTGCCAAGTGTACTTTTGATCACCTTCTTGACGACCTTCTTCTGGTCATTCGGGATCCATGGTGCTTCTATCGTTGGGTCACTGGCTCGTCCATTATGGTTACAGTTGTTAGAAGGAAATACCACAGCGCTTGCTTCAGGAGATATGATTCCCAATATCGCAGCCGAACCATTTTATCAATGGTTCATCTGGATTGGTGGGGCGGGTTCAACGATTGGTTTGGCTATCTTGTTAGCGTTTCGCACCAAATCGGAATTCGGTTCAAAACTAGGAAAAACAGCCTTAATCCCAGCTATTTTCAACATCAACGAACCACTGATTTTTGGTACACCGATCGTTTTGAACCCAATCTTGATCCCACCTTTCATCATTGCACCACTGATCAATGGCGTCATTGCGTGGGTCGCTACCTCAGCTGGTTTAGTCAATGCAGTTACGGTCAATGCCCCTTGGACATTGCCTGGACCCATTGGCGCTTTCTTAGCGACTGGCGGCGATTGGCGTGCGATCGTGCTAAATGTTCTTTTGATTCTTTTATCGATCCTGATCTATTACCCATTCGTAAAAATCTATGACAAAAACGAATTGGAAAAAGAAAATCAACCAGTCGCACAATAATGTGTAAATAACGGTCGTACGAAGTACCCACCAAGACAAACAGAAGAAGCGTTCCTCAGCAGCTTTTTCCAATGCCAAGAGGTGCTTCGTGCGGTTTTTTTAGAAAGAAGGAAAACCATTGAAACGAGAAATTGGCCTTTCGATTTACCCCGACCATAGCGATCCGTTACTGGATCAAGACTATTTAAAAAAAGCTGCTGCCCTTGGTTACTCTCGCTTATTTATGAGTATGCTAGAAGTCAGTGAAGGCAAAGAGACCGTCAGAAAAAAATTCTCTTCGATTATCGGGTTTGCCAAGAACCTTGGCTTTGAAACGATAGTAGATATTTCGCCAGCTGTTTTTAGTGATCTGGCGATCTCTTATGACGATCTTAGCTTCTTTGCAGAATTAGGTGCGGACGGTATCCGCTTGGATCAAGGGTTTGATGGCAATAAAGAAGCCCAGCTGACCTTTAATCCATTTGGCTTGGCGATTGAATTGAATATGAGTAATGATGTGAACTATTTAGAAAATATCCTTTCTTACCAAGCCAATGAACCTTTTTTATATGGCTGCCACAATTTTTACCCCCAACGAGGCACAGGCTTAACGGAGGCTTTTTTCCGCAGCTGCAGCCAACGTTTCAAAAAATATGGGTTGAAAACAGCCGCCTTCATCACTAGTCAATCAGCCAAAATTGGTCCTTGGGAAGTCAATGATGGTCTGCCAACCTTAGAATCTTGTCGCGATTTACCATTGGCGCTGCAAGGAAAGCTGCTTTTTGCTTCTGGGTTGATCGATACGGTGATTATTGGCAATGCCTATGCGTCGGATGCAGAACTGAAAGCTCTGGCGGCGATCGATCGCTACAAACTGACCTTTGGCGTTTCCGTAGAAGCAGAAGCCAGCGAAATCGAACGGAGGATTTTAGCTGAAACCAATCATTTTCGTCGCGGTGACAGTAATGCGTTAGTCGCTCGTTCCACACAATCACGGGTGAAATACCGTCCCATCGAAAACCTCCCTCATACAAACCAAGAACCGTTTGCTTATGGGGACATCGTTATCGGCAATGATACCTTTGGTCAGTACAAAAACGAATTGCAGATCGTTTTGACCCCTCACCAAGACGCCCGAAAAAACAAAGTCGGCGCTATTCCCAAAGAGGAGTTGCCTTTGTTGGAATATTTGAAACCATGGACCAAATTTGCTTTCGAATTGTTGGATTAAATCGTTAGAAAAAAGCCGCTGATCACAAAAGGATCAGCGGCTTTTCTTGCGTATTAATCTTCTCTTTTGGACTCATCGATTTGATAAACAAATGACGGATCGATCGCTTGATCCAGTGTGTCAAATGCACCTTGGATGCGCCGTTCCACTTCCGCCAAGCCATCTTTGTCCATCTTTTTGATGTCACTGATGTCAATGGGCTCCCCAAAGCGGACAGTCACTCGCTTGCGTTTAAATAAATCCTTTAACGTCAGCGGTCCTTGATAAACAGAGGGAACGATCTTGACTTTGGCCATTTTTGCGATCAACGCCATGCCACCTTTTAAAGCCGTTGCATGTCTGGTACCACTTGGAAACATGATCAAGCTAAGATCGGTTTCCTTCAAGATTTTGACTGGCGTCTTTACCGCACTGGGTCCCGGTTTGTCCCGTTTGACTGGAAAAGCATTGGCATGGATCAAAATGAACCGTAAAATCGGGTTTTTGAACAGCTCTTCTTTCGCCATAAAACTAAATTTCTTTGGCCGAGCAGCCACTGCTAGGTACAATGGATCCCACCAGGTTCGGTGAGGAGCCACTAAAATATAGTTTTCATTTTTAGGTAAAACCTCTTTGTTTTGATAACGAGCATTGCCGTTGATCAAAAATAATACTACGCGAACCACACCGCGCATAAAGCGAAAAAACATACTCATTTTCCTTTCTATTTCTCTCCTATTCAAGTATGCAAAAAAACGGTTTAAATGACAAGCATTTTTTAGCGTTTCCCATTATTCTTAATCGTAGTATAATACATTGAAATGAATTTAGAACAGGAGTATGCTTCATGTTGCAACCGAACGAACGCATCGACCAATTGTATGCCGATGACATCAAGATCATTCAAAGTTCCGAAGTTTTTTCTTTTTCATTAGATGCTGTCTTATTAGCAAATTACGCTAGAGTGCCAAAAAGAGGTGTGATCGTTGACCTTTGTGCAGGGAATGGTGCAGTCGGTTTATTTATCAGCAAAAAAACGACCGCTCATATTTATCAGGTCGAATTACAGGAACGCTTAGCGGATATGGCGCAGCGCAGTATCGAATTAAACGACTTGCAAGACCAGCTGACGGTCTATCCTATGGACTTGAAGGACCTCTTTCAAAAAATCAAACCTGATTCCGTCGATCTTTTGGTCTGCAATCCGCCTTATTTTAAAAATGTACCGACGGCGATCAAAAACCCGAATCCCTATTTAGCGATCGCACGGCACGAGATCACCACAACTTTAGATGAAGTGATCCAAACCGCCAGCAAAGCATTAAAAATGAACGGACGGTTTGCGATGGTTCATCGACCGGATCGCTTTCTCGATATTTTGGACCATATGCGTGCCCATCGAATCGCCCCAAAACGCGTCCGCTTCGTCTATCCGAAAGTAGGCAAAGAGGCAAATATTTTATTGATTGAAGGAATCAAGGATGGTAAGGCGGATGGCTTTAAAATTGATTCCCCTCTCATTACCTATGATGAAACAGGTGCCTATAGTTCAGAAGTGAAGGCGATGCTCTATGGCTGCTGAGAATCATTATTTTTATGTCTTGCGTTGCAACGATCAGTCCTTCTACGGTGGTTATACCACAGATTTGAGTCGCCGCGTATTAGAGCACAACAAAGGGATCGGGGCAAAATATACCCGTCCTGCTAGTCGCAGACCTGTGCAAATGATTCATGCAGAAAGCTTTTCCACTCGCAGTGAAGCCACTCAAGCAGAAGCCGCCTTCAAAAAATTGTCTCGCAAAAAGAAAGAGGACTACCTGAGCAGCCATAGCGAGAGTAATGTTATCTGACCAAGCAAAAAAACTACCTGCGCAAGGAAGATTCCTGCTTGAGGAAACTTCCTTGCGTGACTTAGGTAATTTTCTTTTATGGTTATTCATTCCTATTCGGTAACGCCCATTGGGTTTGACTTTTCCCGAATTCTTTCGGGATCACAGAATCAACGGATTGATATTCGAGGGTTTCTTGGGTCTTTGGAATCGTAATTGCCGTTAAATAGTTGTTGGTTTCGGAATAGAATCCAATTGTTTCAAAGGAAGGATCCGTCAAATGGTATTGAACCCCCTGCAGTTTAGCAGTTGTTTCCTCTTCCACAAATGTCGGTTGATAGCGAGCATAGTAAATCTGGGCGCCCATTTTAAAATATACGGAGTTATGCGCAGAACCAAGATATTCAATCTCCCGTTCCACCGGTATTGCTTGATAGATCCCTAAAGTTTCAATCGCTTCATTGCTTTGGATGCGCTGATAAATTGCTGTAGTATCAGATTCGTAATATTTATAGCCTAGAAACATTTTTTCGCGGTCTCGGATATTCGGTGTGATCAGCGCATTATACGTTTTGAATTCACCATACATTTGATCACCAATAAAAAAACCTAATAGACACGTAACGACTATGCCGCCAAGCAATAGCGTCACTTTCGGGTTGCGGTTTTCTCGATAAAGCAGAACCATCAGGAACCCTAATAACGCAATCAAACCAACCACCATGAGAATTGGTAGGATCACATAGTAAAAACGCTCACTTTGCAGCCATTTTTCGCTCGTCATAAATGCAATCATTTTTTCTTCCCCTTCGATTCCTCCCTACCCACTGTTTTTCCCTTGGTCAAACAGTAGAAGGATCGTCCTTTCATCCCTTTTCTTGTCAGTGACTCTTACGACGCACAATTCACATGTAAATTCTTATGAAATTAATTTTACCATAAGTATGTATAAAAGATAAGTATTCGTTGGATTGATTTTCACGACCAGCATCCATTGACAAAAGGAGGGTTTTATCAGATAATATTGATGCTAATCGGGAATGAATGTCTCCCTCAGTTCTTACTGAAACCGCAATTTTGCTAATGACTTCTACCACTTTTTTTAGTGTGTAGTAGTCATTTTTTATTTTCACTCGTTCGTCATAGTTGCAAGAGCATTATTCCTATATTTTTTAAAGGATCGTGATAGAAATGAAGAAACAAAAAACCACGTATTTTGAACTGGTTGCATTAGGATTGCTCAGTCTAGTGATTGGGGTGTTTGCTGGAGCCGTCGATACTTTCTTTGGTATAATCCTACTTTCCTTAAGTGCCTTTCGTGAAAATCATTTTTTGCCCTTGATTCTCTTTTTACCAATTATCGGTATTTGCTTTACTTTCCTGTTCCAAAAGTATGGTGACCGAAGTCCTCAAGGAATGAATCTAGTGTTTTTAGTCGGACATGAAGAAGAAAAAGACATTCCGTTGCGCTTGATCCCATTTGTGATGGTGGGAACCTGGCTAACGCATTTATTTGGAGGAAGTGCCGGCAGAGAAGGGGTGGCAGTTCAATTAGGAGCCACCATTGCCAATCGTTTAGGAAAATGGCTGCGACTAGAAAAGTATGCCAGCACCCTGATCATGATTGGGATGGCTGCGGGATTTGCTGGTTTATTTGAAACCCCGATCGCTGCGACGTTCTTCGCACTGGAGGTACTTGTCATCGGTAAATTCAGTCATCATGCACTCTTACCGACTTTGCTGGCTGCTTTCACCGCTAGTACGACTTCTCAATTGTTAGGATTAGAAAAGTTTAGTTTTGCTTTGTCACCGTCCCCCGATTTGACTTTGGCTGTTTTTCTGAAATTACTTTTGATTGGCTTACTATTTGGTATTGTTGGCGGCAGTTTTGCGGGATTATTAGAAACGATGAAACGGATCATGAAACGACGGTTTCCTCATCCTCTCTGGCGTATCGGCATCGGTTCACTCGTACTGGTCTTACTTTTTGTCCTTTTGTACCATGGTCGTTATTCAGGTTTAGGAACGAATTTGATCAGCGCCAGTTTTGCTGATCAACCCATTTATTCTTATGACTGGCTGTTTAAGTTGGTGTTAACCGTACTGACCATCAGTATTGGTTTTTTGGGTGGGGAAGTCACCCCTTTGTTTGCGATCGGCGCCTCTTTGGGCGTCGTGCTGGCACCACTCTTTGGACTGCCCATTGAACTGGTGGCAGCCCTAGGCTATGCCAGTGTCTTTGGCAGTGCTACTAGTACTTTATTTGCACCAATCTTTATCGGTGGGGAAGTTTTTGGTTTTGAAAATCTGCCCTTGTTTGTGATCGTCTGCTCCGTCGCCTACTTTGTCAGCAACCCCTATAGTATCTATCCCTTACAAAAGTCATTGGCAGATGGGAAATGATGTACTTTTGATCCCTCATCCAGAGCAAAAGAAAAAACCGCGAACAAATCGCGGTTTTTTTCTTATTTCGCACGTTTCAAGTAGGTACCTTCAGCTGTATTGATTTCTAGCATTTCGCCTTCTTCAACAAAGTCAGGAACATTGACAACTAAGCCCGTTTCCATCGTTGCTGGCTTGCCTGAACCAGTCACAGTCGCCCCTTTGATTGATGGCTGTGTTTCAACGACTTTCAAGATCACACTTGATGGTAATTGCACGCCGATTACTTCGCTGCCGAAGAATTGGATTTTTACTTCCATATTTTCAAGAATGAATTTCATTTCTTCTTCGACCACTTCAACTGGAATTTCGTATTGTTCATACGTTTCCAGGTCCATGAAGAATGCTGTATCATCCATTGTGTACAAATATTGTACAGCTTTCGTATCGATATGCGCTTTTTCAAATTTTTCTTCGGGACGGAAGGTTGTATCGTAAGTCGAACCAGTCCGAACGTCTCGTAATTTCATACGCATAACCGTATTTCCCTTACCTGGTTTGTGATGGCTAGCATCTAATACTTTGATAAGTTTGCCGTCTTGAACGAATGTCATTCCAGCTCTTAAGTCACTTGCATTGATCATAATTTTGAAATCTCCTTCACTATGTGATAATCCTTGTCTATTGTATCAAAAAAAGCTGCTTTATTCTAGCTAAATCAGTGGGAAGGTCGCACAAGTTTACGGCGTTTCTCCATATAGTGAGGGTCATACTCATCTGTCTCAATATAAATATAGACTTTTTTATCTGCCATCTGGTGTCGAATCTCGGCTTCAATCTCATTAATGATCTCATAGCCGACCTCTTCTTGTTTTGCGGCAATATCAACTTTTGCCGCAATCAAAATTTCTGCTGGTCCTAAATGCACCGTTTTAACATCAATCAAGCGATCAACATCTGGCCGTTCAAATGCTCTTTTGATCACTGATAGATCCCGTTTTGTGACACTTTCGCCAATCAGTAGACTATAAAATTCGCGGGCTAAGAAAATGGCTGCTACCATCAATAAGAGACCAATCAATAAACCACTGAAGGCATCAAAAAATGCATTCCCCGTAATCATGGTTAAAATCGTACCAAATAGTGCGATCATTAGGCCGATCATTGCACAAAAGTCTTCTGTGAAAATAATCAGAATCTCACTATGCCGACTTTCTTTCAAAAAACGATAGATTGGTTGACGTTCCACATTCAGTTCGCGGATCTCCTTGACAGCGATCCACAACGAACTTCCTTCAACGATCATCCCGAAAATCAAAATAGCGATCACCAACCAAGCGTTACCAACTTCATGGGCAGGATGCAGCAGCTTTTCTACCGCTTCCATCACACCGAGTGCGCCCCCACCAAAGAAGAGCATCATGGCAACGATCGTGCTGAAAAAATATTTCGCTCGACCTTCACCAAACTGATGCAGTTCACTTTGTCCCTTTGTTGCCCGTTTATCCCCGATCAACAAAAAGATTTGATTGCTACAATCTACGACACTATGAATGCTTTCATTCAGCATGGCCGCACTGCCACTTAGTGCATAACCGACAAACTTACTGATTGCCACCAAAATGTTTGAGATCAAGGCAGCGATGACCGCCATCATGCCATTTGCTTTCTTTTCCACACCTAACGCTTCCTCTCATCAATAAACTCCCTGCTTTATACTCAGCTATTCTTCTCGAATGAATCACGGCTGACTAAACGCCTTCAATCAACAGGTGTTTGTTTTTTCAACTTTGCTTCTCGGCGGCTGATTTTTTTGGTCCAAAAACCGCCTGAAATATACTTGGGTTCATAACTGATGATGAACGCTCGTTCTTCCACTGCTTTGATCGTCTGATAGAGCTTTTTCTCACTTTTTCTTTGGGAGAGAATCTCTAAAATCAGTCGCGGTCCTTCTAAGCCTTCTCCATAACTTTGTGTAACTCCGTAGCCTTCTTGTCGTAAGATCTTAGGCAAACTTTTTTCCTCATCCGTATTACTAGGCAAGATCACGGTAACCATTGTGTACCCGAGAGCCAGCTTATCTTCGATTTTGATCCCGATACTGACTCCAGCGGCATAGCCTAGCGCATAGAACAAGAGATTCAGTGGGTTATCCAAACGATCCAATACCATAGATAATCCTAAAATATAGATCGTGATCTCAATCATACTCACTAATGGGGCAATCACACGATACCCTTTCATTGTCAATAAAAATCGCAATGTATTCAATGTAACATAGGCGAGATTGATAAAGAAAATCATCGCCAGCATTTGTAGATCAACTTCCATCTTTGATTCCCCCTTGTTCTTAGCATATCAAAAGGTCAGCGAAAATTAAAATATTTGAGCAGGAGTTAACTACTAAAACACTATAATAAAATCAATCAACCACCTCCATGAATAATAGCACCGTTTTTTTCAAAGACGCTCAGAAAATGAGTACACAATTTGCGATTCACTCCCTTTCATAATCTACAAAAACCAGTTTCTCCATCGAGTGATGCAGACCTCCGACTGTCATACATTCATTTGTTACAATGACTACTCAAAAAACCAGTTAGATTTAAGCTTCTAACTGGTTTGATCCGTATTCTTTCTTTCAATTCTGGTTCCTGCTGTTTGTTTGCTTTTTGCTAAGTTACTCCGAACGAAAATAACCGTTTGCTGAATCCTCCCGTTGATCGTCTTCAATCATTCCTTGTAAAGAACGATCTAGAACGGACCGCTTCTTATCACTATTTTTTTTGTTATTAGCGCGAAACTCACTACGAGTCATGCCCACCGATTGGGGGCGATTGAATTTCTTTACCGTCGGATCATTTTCTTCTTTGACTTGGTAGGCTGCTGGTTCGTTATCAAATAACAAATAACTCTCTTGTTTTTTTGCCATTGCATCCATCAGGTCATCAGACGTAATTTCTGGTTTTTGTTCATCAGGGATTATTGAAGCTGGGATATATTTAGGAACAAAATACGAACGACCTGAGTACTCTTTTTTTGGTGATGAAGCTACTTCCGCTCGTTCTTGTTTGCTTGTGACTTGATACGAAGAGTGCTTAGCATCCTTACCAAAAAAATTGGTTTTTCCTGTCGGCATCTGCTCTTTCACCGGACGTTTTCCATACTGAGGTAAGTTGGCACGGTGGTTGGCGAGTTCTTCTTTTTGACGCACATTATGTCCGCGATCCCGTTGGCTTGACTGCACTTTACGCTGCAAAGATTGATTTTCTTCCTTGTGAGAATGACTCACGGTATCTTTGATTTCTGTTAAAATCCAATCATCTGCTTTACTGAAGGCGGGGCGATGCTCAGATTGCAGTTTCACACCATCTGTATCATCATACGCAGGAAAACGGAAGTGTTTTCGTTTCACATCTAAATAATTTGCCACTGTACTCATCCTCTTACATGCATTTTTTTCATCATACCACAAATAAAAGAGAATTTCACGAAAGACTACACCATTTCAACCGAAGTCACTTCAACTGTTCCCCAAGGGAGGCACTGACTCCGTCAAGCTTGCCGCATTTGGTTCTTTGATATGGGCAAATAATGGATCGATCTGCCAAATATCTGCTGCATAATTTCGCACCGTTTCATCCGCTGAAAACTTCCCAGCATTCGCAATGTTCATTAGACTGATTTTTTGCCAGCGATGGGTATCTTGATAAGCAATATCTACCCGATGCTGTGCATCACAATAGGCGTGGAAATCTCTTAATAAAAAGTACTCATCATTGTATTTCAAAAGTGAATCAAAGATCTCGCGACCTTCTACTTGGATATTCGGGATCGTCCCATCTATAAAGGCATTGACTACCCGTTGTAATACTGGATCTGACTCATAATACGCATAGGCAGAATAATTACGCTGGGCGTAATACTGATACACTTCTTCTTCCGTTAGCCCAAAGATCGCAATGTTTTCATCACCGATCGCATCTCGAATCTCAATATTCGCACCATCTAAAGTGGCGATCGTTACTGCCCCATTCAGCATTAATTTCATATTACTTGTTCCCGATGCTTCTTTTGAAGCCAACGAAATTTGTTCACTGACATCCGCTGCTGGAATAATTTTTTCTGCCAAAGAAACATTGTAATTTTCTAAAAAGACAACTTTGATTTTGTCATTGATGCTTTCATCATGATTGATCAGATTCGCCACTTCATTGATGACTTTGATGATTGATTTGGCATAATGATAGCTTGGTGCTGCTTTAGCGCCAAAGATAAAGACTCTTGGATGAAACGTTGCAGTCGGATCGTCTTTGACCTCAAAGTAGAGCTTCAAGATGTGCATGAGATTTAACAATTGTCGCTTGTAGGCATGTAGTCGTTTGATTTGCACATCAAAGATTGCTGTTGGGTCAACTGTGACACCAGTCGTATGTTGAATGTAACGAGCCAGCGCTCGTTTATTGCTCATTTTTGCGTCGGCAATTTGTTGCAGAACGGTTTCGTCCTCATAATAGTTTTTGAGCAGTTGCAGGTCTAATGGATCATTGCGCCAGCTTGTACCGATGGACTGATCCAGCACTTTGGCTAATGGTTGATTGGCTAGCTGAAGCCAACGCCGTTGCGCGATGCCGTTGGTCTTATTGTTGAAACGGGCAGGATAAATAAGATAAAAGTCATGGAGTACCACTGATTTTAGTAAATCAGAATGGAGCTTGGCTACGCCATTGACACTGTGGCTGCCGACGATCGCGAGATGTGCCATATGGACTTGATCATCAATAATGATTCGCGTCCGTTCCAGTAAGGCTTGCGGATGGACCCCTTGCATCGTTTCCACAAAACGGCGATCAATTTCTTTGATGATCTGATCCATTCTTGGCAAAACTTCTTCAATCATGCGCACAGGCCATTTTTCTAAAGCTTCCGCCATAATCGTATGGTTCGTATAACTCATGACTTTCACGGTAATCGACCACGCTTTTTCCCAAGCAAGACCTTCTTCATCAACTAAAATGCGCATCAGTTCTGGGACACAAAGGGCTGGGTGCGTATCATTGATGTGGATCGCTACTCGTTCACTCATCATGGCCAAAGGTAAATTCAATTTTTTATAATAACGGACGATACTTTGGATCCCTGCAGATACAAAAAAGTATTCTTGCATCAGCCGAGTCCGTTTGCCTGTCTCATTAGAATCATCAGGATACAAGACCGCTGTCAGATTTTCCAATGCTTGACGCGATTCTAGTGTGGCATAGTGCGCCTCATCTTCTGCAGGGACCTCAACACTCCATAAGCGCAAGGTGTTGAGATGGTGATTTTGATAGCCAACCATTGCTGTATCATAAGGTACCGCCCGCCAGGTAAAGCCACCTTCATAGACTGGGGCTAATTTTCCGTCCTCTCCGGTAACGAGATAGACCTGTCCGCCGAAACGAATTGGCACCGCCTTGCTTTCTTTGCGGACTTCCCAAACATTCCCCGAACGCAACCAATCATCGGGCAATTCTACTTGATGACCGTCAATAAATTTTTGTTTAAATAATCCGTAGCGATAGCGGATCCCATTGCCATTTCCCGGCAAACCTAAAGAAGCTAATGAATCCATAAAACAAGACGCCAAGCGACCAAGTCCCCCGTTGCCTAAAGCCATGTCTTTTTCTGTTTCCGCAACATCGTCAAGTGAAACCCCTAGCTCTTCAAAAACGGCTTCTGCTTGCTCAAACAGCTGCATATTCAACAGATTACTCTTTAACATTTTGCCGGGTAAAAATTCGATAGAAAAATAATACGCTTGTTTTTGATCCTCCAACAAGAGATTTTTTCTGGTCTGGCGCCAGTCTTCTGAATACATTTGCTTCACAACATTGGCTAGTGCCTGAAACAATTCCTGCGGCGATGCTTCATCGATCTCTATCGCAAACAGTTCGTGCACGTTGGTTTCTAGCAGTTCACGCAATCGTTCTTTTGTCATAGGGTTACACTCCTTTATGCTAACCGTTTATAAAAAAGAAGAATTCTTGCCGCTAGAATGGCTAGTCATACAACTAGCCGTTCTGTTGCAGACAAGGATTCTTCTGTCTTAAAACAATCAAACTTTGATATTATTATACAACTCAACATAAAGATCTGAGCTTTGATTCCAGCTAAAATCTTTTTTCATTGCTTGCTTGACTAAAGCGTTCCAGGTTGTCGGATCCGATTCGTACAATTCGATTCCTTGTTTCAAGGCATTCATCAAGTAGAATGGTGAAAACTCTTGAAAGCCAAAGCCGGTACCTTGTTTGGTGATCGGATTATAGGAATCTACCGTATCTTTCAAGCCACCGATTTCATGGACGACGGGTAATGTACCATAACGCATCGCGATCATCTGCGACAGTCCGCATGGTTCAAAGGCGGAAGGCATCAAGAAGAGATCCGCTGCTGCGTATAACTTTTGCGCCAATGCGATGTCAAAAGAAATCGCGGCGGCACATTTTTCAGGATATTTCTGCGCAAAGTAGCGAAAGCCTTCTTCAAAATCATGTTCGCCAGTCCCTAGTAAGATGAACTGAACATCAAATTGCAAGAGGTTTTCCATTTCTTCAAGAACTAAATGGAACCCCTTTTGAGTGGTCAAACGACTGACAACGGAAATCAACGGAACCTCTTTACGAGTTGGCAAGCCAAACTGTTCTTGTAGCGCTCGCTTGTTTTTGGCTTTCCCTGATAAATCCTCGACACTGAAAGGATAGTCCAAATGAGGATCGGTTTCTGGATCGTTCATTTCATAATCAATTCCGTTCAAGATGCCGCTGAGTTTGCCGCTTTCCATACGTAAAATGACTTCAAGACCGCAACCGAACTCAGAGGTTTTGATTTCTTCACTATAGGAAGGACTGACGGTCGTGATGCGGTCAGCATACAAGATCCCTGCCTTCATAAAGTTCAAGCAATCGTTTAAGCGCAAGGTTCCATCATCGTATCTTTCTGTACCCATCCCAAAAAGATCTGGTAATATATCGCGACTATACCACCCTTGAAATCCAATGTTATGGATCGTCAAAACGGTGCGTATGTTTTGATACGCTTGAATCCAATGATATTTTTCTTTGATCAAGAACGGAATCATCGCCGTATGGTAATCATTGACATGAACGATGTCTGGAATAAATTCAATGCGTTCCATCATTTCGATCACGGCTAATTGGAAGAAAGCAAAGCGTTCCCCATCATCATAAAAATCATAGAGACGTTCGCGACCAAAATAATAGAGATTGTCTATGAAATAATAGGTCACAGCGCCTAGAACTAATTTTTTAATCCCACAATATTGCTTGCGCCAGCCGACCGCTACTTCAAAGGAAAAACAATCTTCCATTTGGTCTTGGTATTCGGCAGGTATTTTCGTAAAGTAAGGTAAGACGACAACCGTTTCGACGCCTTTTTTGACCAACTCTTTTGGCAATGCACCTGCAACATCCCCTAATCCGCCTGTTTTAAAAAACGGAGCGCATTCTGCTGCTGTAAACAAAACCTTCATGCGCTCGCTCCTCCGATAACATCTTCTGTCACATGAGAATTCTTCTTAATGACGATCGGCGCATCTTTGGTTCCCTGCACTTTTACACCTTCTGCGATGGTCACATTTTTATCTAAGATCGCATAAGAAACTTCGGCACCTGCTTTGATTTCGTTGTTTCCGAAAATGATTGCGCCTTTGACTTTTGCCTCAGGATGGATTTTCGTACGACGGGCAACCAGTGACTGTTCGACCATACCTTCCACGATGCAACCAGAAGCAAAATGGCTGTTTTTCACCTCAGACGTCTCCGAGTAATAGGTTGGTACTTCATTCTTCAATTTGGTATAAATTTTTTGATTCGAATAAAGCAATGAAGTGAATTTGTGCACATCTAACATATCCATGTTGGTTTGATAATAAGAAGAGATGTCGTAAATATTACTTAAATAACCAGTATATTCATAAAGGCCGGTATTCTCAACAGAGATCATTTCTCGTAAAAACTGACCGAGATCTGCCGTTGCGCCAACCGCTTGGCCTTCTTTAAGAGCCGTGATCAGACGATCCGTTTGAATAATAAAAATATCCGTACATAAATTGACTAAGGAGCCAACTTCCCCTTTTTTCGCTTGGATCGCTTCTTCTAAGTGACCTTCACTGTCAACATTGAACAACAAGTCGCTTTCAGAAACATGATCACTGTCGATACGTTTATACACCACAGTCATTTCATTGCCTTGTAGTTGATGAATTTTCAGCAATGCACGCAAATCAATGTTGCATAAGATCTTACTGCCCATAAATACAGTATGATCCGATTTGGATTTTTCCAGATAGTCAATGACATTATAGTAGTACTCTTGCCCTTCGGCTTGCTTTTTCAATGAGTCTTGGAATAAGTGGATAAAGAACCGGTTTTGAACACCGTCCAAGTTCCACTCTTTTCCGCCACCGATATGATCAAAGACCGACTGCGTTTCTCCTTCATTGAAAATCATGTAGACTTGTTTGATATTCGCATTTTCAATACTTGAAAGATTGAAATCTAGCAAGCGATATTTGCAATCAAATAACAAGGTTGATAGCGGACGATTTTCCGTTAATGGCATCAAGTCTTGGTATCGCTGTAGGTTCCCTAAAATCGCACACATTTTATTAGTTCTCATCAATCGTCACCCCTAAAATTTCAGAATAGCCGACTACGGCAATTTCGTCTGTTCCATCGATTTCTGCGTCGTCACCAATCACTGCATTTTCCCCAACGATCACTCGGTTTAATTTGACGTTTCTGCCGATCACCGCTCCTGGCATGATCACACTGTCTTTGATGGTCGAGCCTTCTTTCACTTGCACATTCTCTGATAAAATGCTGTGCTCGATCTCCCCAGCAACATAGCAGCCATCCATCACAAGCGAATTTCTTGCAGCACCGGTTTCAGTCACAAAATGTGGGGGTGCGATTGGATTTTTAGAGAACACTTGCCAGCTTTTATCACGGATATTCAACTCCATGGCTGGATCAATAAATTCCATGTTGGCTTCCCATAAGGAATCGATTGTTCCTACGTCTTTCCAATAGCCAGAGAAGCGATAGGCAAAAACGTTGTCGCCGCTTTCGAGATAAGAAGGAATGACATGTTTCCCAAAATCGACCATTTCGCCGTCTTTTGTGTAGTTACTCAATAGCATACTGCGTAGACGACTCCAATCAAATATATAGATCCCCATCGAAGCAAGATTGCTTTTTGGTTCGGCTGGTTTTTCATCAAATTCGATGATGCGGTCATTTTTATCAGTATTCATGATCCCGAAACGAGAAGCATCTTTCATCGGAACTTCGAGAACTGCAACCGTCAATGAAGCATCATTTTCTTTGTGTTTTTCCAGCATTTCTTCATAATCCATTTTATAAATATGATCGCCGGATAATATCAAGACATATTGCGGGTCCATCTCATCGATATAGGCGATGTTTTGATAGATGGCATGGGCGGTTCCTTCAAACCATTTTTCGCCTTCTGAATTTGAATATGGCTGTAAGATGGTCACTCCGGTACTGATGCCATCCAATCCCCAGCTCGCACCATTGCCGATATGGTTGTTTAGTGCTAATGGCTGGTACTGTGTGACAACACCCACATTTTTGATTCCTGAATTGACACAATTACTCAACGTGAAATCGATGATCCGATATCTGCCACCAAATGGAACCGCTGGTTTAGCAATATTCTTTGTTAATTTCCCTAATCGAGTCCCTTGTCCCCCTGCGAGGATCATTGCTAACATCTCTGTTTTCATTTTGTTTGGTGATCTACTCACCTTTCCCCCTTTACTCTTTTTTTCGTGATTTTGTTGGTCCTTTTTTACGCGTCATTTTGATTTTTTCTGGTTTGATGATCAAAGCCCCAAGTGCAGGCAAAATTGTTTTTATTTGATAATCATATCGTTTAAAAGGGGTATGACTGGTTTGACAGTCTTGGTTATTAGCAATCCAAGTTCCGCCAAATATATCCCGTTCCGTGTTTAAAATCTCACGATATGTTCCTTCATACGGAACACCGATCGCAAAATCGTGCCGCTCCACCGGTGTTAGATTGACCACAACGATCAAGAAATCTTTTTTGGTTTTCCCTTGTCGCAAGAAAGTCAATGTCGTTTCATCTAAGTTATCTGCATCGATCACTTCCAACGATTCTTCCTGATCATCTAGCTCCCAAAGACCTCGTTCTTCTTTGTACAATTCATTCAAGGTTTGGGTGAAGAACTGCATTTTTGCATTTAGGAAATCGTTTAGATCGACCCATTCAAGTCCGTGATCGTACTTCCATTCTAAAAACTGACCCCACTCACTTCCCATAAACAATAGTTTTTTTCCTGGATGCATCATCATGTACGTATAAAGATTGCGTAATTGTGAAAACTGCTTGTAGCGGTCTCCCCACATTTTGTGCATCAAACTTTTTTTACCATGAACAACTTCATCATGCGAGAGAGGCAAAATATAATTTTCTTGCATCCGATACATAAAAGAAAAAGAAAGCAAACTTAAATGGTCTTTGCGGAAAATCGGATCCATCTCGTAAAAACGCAAGACATCGTTCATCCAGCCCATATTCCATTTATAATCAAATCCTAACGCGCCCTCTTCGACCATTCCTGTTATTTTGGTCTCAGAAGTACTTTCTTCTGCTATCATGACCACTGCTGGATGGGCTAATTTAATAACGGAATTAAGCTTCTGCAAGAAGTAATAGCCTTCAAAATTGCGATTGCCGCCTTCGTGATTGGGCTCCCAAGGTCCTTCGTCATAGTCGCGGTAAATCATGTTGGAAACAGCGTCCACTCGAATCCCATCGATATGATAGAACTCAATCCAAAACAAGGCGCTTGAGATCAGGAAGCTTTGGACTTGCGGTTTCCCTAGATCAAAATTGATTGCTCCCCAGCGCACATTTTTGGCTCGATTCTCGTCCATGTATTCGAAGGTTGGTGTCCCATCATAATAAGCGAGGCTGTCGTCATTGACACAAAAATGTCCAGGTACCCAGTCAACAAAGACACCAATATTTTCTAAGTGGCATGCCTCTACAAAATCTTGGAACTCTTCTGGTGTCCCATAATAGGAACTGAGCGCAAAATAACCTGTCAACTGATAGCCCCAAGAGGTACCTAATGGATGTTCCATCAGTGGCATAAATTCAATATGGGTATAACCCATTTTTTTCACATAAGGAATAAGTTCATCTTTTAATTCAGAGAAGCGATAAGGGGTACCGTCTTCGTGGTGCTTCCACGAGCTGGCATGAACTTCATAAATATTTAGAGGTCGGTTAAATGTTTTCTGTCTTTTTTTGCGGCCTTGCCACAGTCCGTCCCGCCATTTTTTGGGAGGAATCTTGTGCAAGACTGCCGCTGTTCCTGGTCGAGCTTCAAAATGGACAGCAAAAGGGTCAATCTTTAACACTTCTCGTCCATTTGCTTGTTTGACTTTGTATTTATAAAGCTGGCCTGCTTCTACTTGATTGGTCTCAATTTCCCAGACTCCAGATTCTGGCCTTTTATTCATTGGCAAAGTGTCTGTCCATTGGTTGAAATCGCCAACAAGCCAAACTTGTTGAGCCTTTGGTGCCCAAACGCGAAACACATAGCCGTTAGCGACTTGATGGGCTCCTAAGAAATGTTGGACATAAAAATTTTCACCACTCAGAAAGTCTTTTTCTGCAGTCAGTTCCTGTTGTTTGGTAACCACTCTCTCATCAGTCCTCCTTCAATTCATCTTGATCGCTTATTCTGTGACCATCGATCACTGTCACGATTTTACCCTTTGAGAAAGATTCGCAAGCAAATGTTCTCTACTGCTAGCATAGCATAAAATAAATTTCTAGTAACGTAATAACCCTATGATACGAACGAATTGTTCTGGACAGAAAAAAACAGCTTGAACGTATCTGTTCAACCTGTTTCAGCTCTACTTTTTAGCTTTTGGAAAATGAAGTATGTGACTACACATAACTGAAACAAACTTACCAATACTAGGATAAAAACAACCATCATCGGAAGTGTTTCAGTTAATTCAACATATGCCAACAGTGTCCCAAATGCAGAAGAGGCGGAGCAAAAACACCAAAATCGAAACCCATAAAAACTCGTCACTACGGTATAAAGACTAATGATCCCCAATAAGAAAAGCTGAGTAAATCGGTCAAATACCGTATCGGTATAATAAATTTCACCTAACAAGACTTGGATCGTACCAAAACTAGTTGGTACTTTGTAAAGCGTCAGCAGTGCGCCGATCAGGCTGAATGCACCAATCAGAAGATGACTGCCAGCTAAGCCGATTCGAATGTTTAGTTTCACGCATCTTTCACAACCTTCAATATTTGATCCTTTTTTGAAAACAACTGTTTCTACAGTCACTTTCTTTCCCCGCTAGAGCCGAAATCATCTTCAACTATTTTGCTTGCCAAAGCTCTTTTACTTGTCCGTCAGTATAAACTTTATAGGCTTTATTTACCGCCAATGATTTACCAGTGTGACCAATCAAGTAGTAATTCCCATCACAGTCAAACTCACTCTCACTTAATAGTTTATAACTCGTTACAGGACCATCAGCCATTTTCTTTGCCAAGTAACGCAGAGCATGGGCTGGATTCACTAAGTAATTTTGATTCACTAACCAATCAATAACCACGGAAACGATTGTATTTGCCCCAAATCGTTCCTTTTGCTTCAATGCCAGAATGAGATCTCCGTCAGAAAAACGTGTTTCATCGATCCCCGCATTTGTAATTGCTTGCCGAGCAGCTTCTATTTCTGTCATCGATACGAATGTAATCATTTCTGCTTTCGTTTTATGCCCTTCCAACTGTTCAAACTCAACCGTTTTATATCCTTCCATTTTTATATCCCCTTTCAAAGTTCTGAAATCATCATATCACCAAGAAATCAAAACTCCAAACAAAACGATTGTTGTTTTTTAATTTTTATTCATCAAATTATCATTTTAAAGAAAACTAAAAAAGCTGTTAGAATGATGTCTAACAGCTTTTAAAAAATCATATAATTTTAAACAAATAACACAATTATTAGAAATATCAAATATTATTGAAAAATAAAGTGTTGTATGAACCTGTCCTTATTGCTAATTGAGCAATTACTAATCGTTGCAAGAAACTATCCTTTTCAGAAGGAGGATAACGACCGTTTTTTAGATTATCACAATTTATTTCTTCCAGCAAGAAATCTAGCTCGGAACTGACAATTTTCAATCGTTGGAGCGATTCTAGAAAAATACTTGAACGCACTTTTTTGTTTTTACGGATACGTTCAAAGATGACACTTACTTGATCTAAGTAATAGACTGGATCGACATCGCCAATCAAATCCATTAGTTCGTCATAAACCGCTAGATTTTGTAGCTGGCGATTTGCTTCAAAAAAAGCCGGTAGTGTCGGTGGCCATGGCGCTTCTGCGTAAGTGATCATCTGAAACGTCTCATGAGTCAACGAATACACGACTCCTTGCTCCACTCCTTGCAAACAACCATAAAAATATTTGTTTTCAGCACTTGTCACCGTAAAGCTTTTGATAAAATCAGCAATCTCTTGTGTTGACCAATCAAGGGCTTCTTGATAAAAACCGTCACTTTCTTGCAACTGCTTTTGATCTTCTTCAGTATAAACAGGAAAACCTAAAAAATAGCGTCGATTTTTACGGATGATCAAAGCTGATGCGATCAGGCGGTCAAGAGTTTTATCAAATGACACCTCCGGAAACTTCGCTTTTAGCTCTCGTAATGTCGGCGGTTCTTGACAGCTTAGAAGCACATGAACCAAATCATGGAATTCAGAAGATGCCACTATCGGTTGTAATGAACGATAATGGGGACTATAAAAAAATTTCACTGTGTGGACTCCTTATTCAAAAAATCATGAAAAATGCTGGCTTGATCTACCAAAACAGATCTCACCAGCATTCTGACATTTATTCAAATTATCCTTCAAAAACTGCGGTTAATTGAGGAACGATTTGTTTTTTACGAGAAACAACTCCTGGTAAGAAGGCACGATTGTTGGTTAATGTCGTGTTAAACGCTGCTTCTACTGGGGCAATTGGTTCACCAACAACTAATAGCTCAGAATTACTGTCTAAGATATCAGTAGCAACCAGCAAGAACAGATCATAGCCATTTGCTGACATTGATTCTTTCATGGCAGCTTCCAACTCTGATTGACGGTCAAAGACTTCTTTTAAATCGACCGTATTGACTTGCCCGATACGGATGTTTTTCCCGCCCATTGGGAAGCTTTTTGCATCCAAGTCCAGCAATTCTGCTGCTGATTTTGTCCCAAGGTTTGTGCCGGCTTTCAACATGTCCAATCCGTATGCTTCCAGTTCAACACCTGCTAAAACCGCTAATTCTTTTGCTGCCGCTACATCTTCATCGGTACATGTTGGCGATTTGAATAACAATGTATCGGAGATGATCGCTGAAAGCATGATTCCTGCGATCGCTTTTGGTATTTCCACTTGATTTTCTTTGTATAACTTCAAGACGATCGTACTGGTACAACCAACAGGTTCTGCACGATAGTACAGTGGGTTAGCTGTCTCAAAGTTAGCGATACGGTGATGATCGACCACTGCTAATACAGTAACATCCGCAATATCTGCTGCACTTTGTTGAAATTCGTTATGATCCACTAGCATTACTTCTTGGGTTTCCTTTGCCACTGAATCGATCACACGAGGAGCAGCCAGACCAAAGGTATCTAGTGCAAATTGTGTTTCTTCATTTGGTGTACCAAGCGCTACTGCTTCACAGTCTTTCCCGAGTTGATTTTGTAAGTTCGCAAAAGCAATCGCTGCACCAATGGCATCGGTATCAGGATTTTGATGACCGAACACTAATATTTTCGACATTTCTTCATCGCTCCTATTTCAATTGATATTCACTTTCTAATCATAGTAAAAAAACAGGAAAGAAGCAATAGCAATCTCTTCTTTCCTGTTTTAATCAACGGGTTAAGTAGCCTTTATAGTCGTCTACATGAAGCAAACGTTTGGCATTTTTCACCCGATCTTCTGTTGGTGGTTCGATGCCTTCAAGGGGATATTTCAAACCAAGCTCATCCCACTTGTATTTTCCCATCGTGTGATAAGGCAAGATCTCCACTTTATCGACATTCTTCAGTGTTTTGATAAACTCATCCAAACGGATCAAAAATTCATCATAGTCGCTTCTAAATGGAACCAGCACGTGGCGAATCCAGACAGGTTGATTGATTTCTGAAAGATAATTCGCCATATCCAAAATGTTATCATTGGATTGAGTAGTTAACTCTTTATGGGCTTTGTTATCGATATGTTTGATATCAAACAACAGCAAATCAGTCACAGTCATCAACTCTTGAAACTTACTGAAAAAAGGCTCTTCTCGTGTAAATGGTTTTCCGCAAGTATCCAATGTTGTGCTGACCCCTTCTGCTTTGGCTTTGCGAAACAAATCGATCAGAAAATCCATTTGAAGTAACGGTTCCCCACCACTGACAGTGATCCCACCTTTTTGTCCCCAGAATTCACGGTATTTCAACGCTTCTTCTAAGACGTCATCGGTCGTTCGTTCGACACCCGTGCCAATCTTCCAAGTATCTGGATTATGACAAAACTGGCAACGCATGCGGCATCCTTGCATGAATACAATAAAACGGATACCCGGTCCATCTACCGATCCAAAACTTTCTGTTGAATGTACTTGTCCTGTTACTGCCATAATGCTCTTCCTTTCTTCGAAACGACGGATGATCTTGTTCCGTCTGATACTTTCAAAACAAGAGGCGGCGGATTTTCCCGTCCGCCGCCTGAATTTGTTACTTATTACATTGCTTCGTGCATTGTACGAGCAATGACATCATCTTGTTGTTCTTTGGTCAATTTAATGAAGTTAACCGCATAACCAGAAACCCGAATCGTTAATTGTGGGTATTTTTCTGGATGAGCTTGCGCATCAAGTAATGTATCACGGTTAAATACGTTAATATTTAAGTGGTGACCACCTTTTACAGCATAGCCATCTAACATTGTTGCTAGATTTTCTTGTTGTGTTTCATCGTCACGACCTAATGCTTTAGGTACGATTGAGAAGGTGTTTGAAATACCATCTAATGAGTAATCATATGGCAATTTCGCAACTGATGAAAGACTTGCCAACGCTCCATGAGTATCGCGACCATGCATTGGATTTGCTCCTGGAGCAAATGGTGCACCTGCACGACGTCCATCAGGCGTGTTCCCTGTTTTCTTACCATAAACCACGTTAGAAGTGATTGTAAGGATCGATGTTGTGTGTTTTGAATCACGGTAAGTTTTGGTGCGTTTCACTTTCTTCATGAAGGCTTTCAACAAGTTGACTGCGATATCATCTACGCGGTCATCATTGTTTCCGTATTTAGGATAATCGCCTTCGATTTCGTAATCTTCAACAATGCCGTTTTCATCACGGATCGTACGAACTTTGGCATATTTGATTGCTGATAATGAGTCAACTGCTACAGAGAAACCAGCGATACCAGTAGCCATCGTACGTAAAATGTCTGTATCTTGTAGCGCCATTTCAATGCGTTCATAAGAATATTTGTCGTGCATGTAATGAATGATGTTCAATGTGTTCACATACAGATCACAAATCCAGTCCATCATTGTGTCATATTTTTCCATTACTTCGTTGTAATCCAAGTATTCAGAAGTAATTGGTTGGAATTTTGGTCCAACTTGTGCTTTTGATTTTTCATCGACCCCACCGTTGATTGCATACAACAATGTTTTTGCTAAGTTGGCACGAGCACCAAAGAATTGCATTTGTTTCCCGATACGCATTGCTGATACACAACAAGCGATTCCGTAGTCGTCGCCCCAATGCCCACGCATCACATCATCGTTTTCATATTGAATCGCTGATGTTTGAATCGACATTTTCGCACAGAATGTTTTGAAGTTATGAGGCAAACGTGTTGACCACAAAACAGTCAAGTTTGGTTCTGGTGCTGGACCTAAGTTTGCTAGAGTGTGTAAGAAACGGAAGCTGTTTTTTGTTACCATGTGGCGTCCATCTTCACCCATACCAGCGATTGACTCAGTTACCCAAGTTGGGTCACCAGAGAACAAGGCATTGTAATCAGGTGTCCGAGCAAATTTCACAAGACGTAGTTTCATGACAAAATGGTCAACGATTTCTTGTGCTTCTACTTCAGTGATCACACCGTTTTTCAAATCACGCTCTACATAAATATCAAGGAAAGTTGACGTACGTCCCAATGACATTGCTGCACCGTTTTGTTCTTTGATCGCTGCTAAGTAACCAAGATATAACCATTGGAATGCTTCTTTTGCCGTTTGAGCAGGTTTAGAAATATCAAATCCGTAAATGTTTCCTAGTTCTTTCAATTCGCTTAAAGCACGAATTTGTTCACTTAATTCTTCCCGTTGGCGGATAATGTCTTCAGACATGGTTCCGTTTCCGCAATATAGTAGGTCTTGTTGTTTTTCTTTGATCAAGAAGTCCACTCCGTATAATGCAACACGACGGTAGTCACCAATGATCCGGCCACGGCCGTATGCATCAGGAAGACCTGTGATTACACCAGAACGACGAGCTGCTCTGATTTCAGGTGTATAGGCATCAAATACTCCTTGGTTATGTGTTTTACGGTAGTCGCGGAAAATGTGAGAAACTTCCGCATCAATTTCATAGCCGTAAGATTCTGCTGCTTGTTCTGACATGCGGATGCCGCCAAATGGTTGCAAGCTGCGTTTAAATGGTTTTTCCGTTTGGAAACCAACAACTGTTTCTAAGTCTTTGTCTAAGTAGCCAGGTCCATGAGAAGTAATCGTTGAAACGACTTTTGTATCCATATCCAATACGCCGCCAGCTTCACGCTCTTGCTTGTTCAGTTCCATGACTTGATCCCATAGCTTTGTCGTTGCTTCAGTAGCATCTGCTAGGAATTCATCTGTTCCGTCATAAGGTGTGTAGTTTTCTTGGATGAAGTCGCGTACATTTACTTCTTCTTTCCAAGTTTTTCCTTTAAATCCATTCCATTGTTCCATCTGATGGACCTCCTTAAATTTTCTGTTCACTAATGTAACAGCTTTACGTGAACAGTATAACACACACCTGAATGATTGCAAGCATTTTCAAGAATTATTTTGAACAATTTAATTATTTTTAAGATGTTTATTATTAAAAACGTTGATTTATAGGTATATTTTAAATGTGAATCTTTTATTAAAGTACGTTTTTAGCAAATGTGAAAGATTAATTAAGAGGTAAATAACAGCCATCCTGTACTGGTACAGAATGGCTGTTTTGTTATAATTTATAGTACAGGATCCTCCGCGATTGCAGGACTGATTTGTGTTTTCACTTCGTAGATTTGTCCCCCTGTTTTCTCATCCATAATAAATGAGCCATTGGAGGTCCGATCATTGATCGGGATTTGATTCGTGATGACTTCAAAGGCTTGTCCTTTTTGGTTGGTCACTAGCAGTTGCTGATTTTCCCCACTGCCCATATAGACGACGCGATGAGGATTTTTCTTCAATTCACGCAAGACCATCAAACCACGCTTCGCCCGTCCTAATTGGGTAATCTCTTGAGCCAGCATGCGTTTTGCTGCGCCACGTTGAGTAATCAGAACGATTGGTGTATCCCCTTCTGAATAAACTAACAACCCATTGATAAGATAATCACCCGCTTTAAGGTTCATCGCTTTGACTCCAGCTGCTTTTGGTCCCACAACGGGCACTTCATTAAGCGAATACCGTAAGCCAAAGGCAAGATGACTGACTAAAAAGACATCCATTTCTTCCGTTTGATCCGTCAAAAAGACATTGACCAATTCATCGGTTTCATCTTTTAGCTTCATGATCGTCATTGGCCGTGTCTTATAGGTACGCCAAGGCTCAAATTCCGTCATCCGCGTTTGTTTGATCATGCCGTTTTTACTGATCAGCACAAAGTTTTTCAAAGGATCGATCTCTTTGTAAGCAAAGACCCCAATGATCATTTCATCTTGGGCCAGCGTCATGACCGTTTGCGAAATATGTTCGCCTAGATCTTTCCATTTTAAATCAGGCAATTCATGAACCGGACGATAGATCGTGTTTCCTTTATTGGTTACCAACAACAGATGATCTAACGTGTTCATTTGACTGCTATAAAGTAAAGAGTCGCCTTCTTTCATGCCGATCTCTTCTGGTTTTGAAGCGCCGTAGGAACGCAAACTGCTACGTTTAACATAGCCGTCTCTTGTGACTGTTACGACGACTTCTTCTTGTGCAACCAAGACTTGTGTTTCAATCTTGATTTCTTGAATTTCTGCTTCGATCTCAGTCAACCGCGGGGTCGTATATTTTTTCTTGATTTCCCGCAATTCCTTTTTGATCACTTTCAGTAATTCGCTTTCCTCATTTAAGATTGTTGTCAATTCAGCGATCGTTTCAGCAAGTTCTTTCGCCTCTGCTTGCAATTGCGTGATATCCGTATTGGTTAACCGGTACAACTGCAAGTTCACAATGGCTTCTGCTTGCTCTTCCGTAAAGCCGTGTTGAACCACCAGATTGTTTTTGGCATCTTTTTTGTCTTTACTGCCGCGAATGGTGGCGATCACTTCATCAAGGATCGATAGAGCTTTGATCAGACCATCAACGATATGCTGTCTCTTTTGAGCTTTTTGCAGTTCAAAACGACTGCGTTTTTCAATCACTTCACGGCGATGCTTGATGTAGCTTTCTAAAATCCGTTTCAAACCGACTTGTTGGGGGCGCATATTGTCAATGGCTACCATGTTGAAGTTGTAGTTGATCTGCAATTCGGTATTTTTAAATAGATAATTTAAAATTCCTTGTGCATTTGCTTCTTTTTTCAGCTCGACAACGATCTGCAAACCAGTACGGTCGGTTTCATCCCGTACTTCAGCAATCCCGTCGATCCGTTTATTCAAACGGATCTCATCCATTTTTTTGACTAAATTGGCTTTATTGACCTCATAGGGAATCTCATTAATAACGATTTGCTGTTTGCCGCCTTTAATGTCTTCAATCTTGGTTTTCGAACGCAGGATCACTTTGCCTTTACCTGTTTCATAGGCTTTCTTGATTTCTTCTTTCCCTTGTAATATTCCTCCTGTTGGAAAATCAGGGCCAGGAATATATTTCATCAGCTGATCCAAAGAAGCTTGCGGATGGTCGATCAAATAGACCGTTCCATCAATGATCTCTCCTAAATTGTGGGTGGGAATTTCCGTTGCATACCCAGCTGAGATCCCTGTTGAGCCATTGACTAACAGATTCGGGTATTTTGCTGGTAGAACAGTTGGTTCTTTTTCGGTATCATCGAAGTTCCACACCAATTCGACCGTGTTTTTTTCGATATCTTTTAACAGCTCACCGCTTAATTCTGAAAGCCGTGCTTCCGTATAACGCATGGCTGCTGGTGGATCGCCATCCATACTCCCGTTGTTCCCGTGCATTTCAATCAAAATCTGACGTAGTTTCCAGTCTTGGCTCATGCGGACCATTGCTTCATAGATACTTGAGTCGCCATGGGGGTGAAAATTCCCCATGATATTTCCGACTGATTTCGCTGATTTGCGGAAGCCTTTGTCATACGTATTGCCGTCTTGGTTCATGGCAAACAAGATGCGCCGCTGAACCGGTTTTAACCCATCACGAATATCCGGCAATGCCCGTTCTTGAATGATGTATTTGGAATATCGTCCGAAGCGATCTCCCATCACTTCTTCCAATGTCAATTCTTGTATATTGCTTCTGTGTTCCAAGAGACCACCTCCTATTCCTTAACTAACTGTTTGCTTTCTGCTTGTTCGGTATCCATTAACTTTTCATCAACTAATTCCGGTACTGTATCTTCTTTTTTATCCAAAATACTGCCATCTTCTTCTAAACTGAATTGAACATGGCTTTCGATCCACTTCCGACGTGGTTCTACTTTATCTCCCATCAATGTGGTGACACGGCGTTCTGCTTGAGCCGCATCATCGATTCTTACCCGAATCAGCGTCCGCGTTTCTGGGTCCATGGTCGTTTCCCACAATTGATCGGCATTCATTTCCCCCAACCCTTTGTAGCGCTGAAGCATATAGCCTTTGCCGATTTTTTGGGTCAGCTTGCTTAGTTCATCGTCCGTCCAAGCGTATTCGACCACTGCTTTTTTTCCTAACCCTTTGGACACTTTATACAAAGGTGGCAAAGCAATGTAAACTTTTCCTGCTTCGATCAACGGTTTCATGTAACGGTAGAAAAACGTCAATAGCAATACTTGGATGTGTGCCCCATCGGTGTCCGCATCGGTCATGATAATGACTTTATCATAGTTGCAGTCTTCAATCGAAAACTCTGGGCCAACACCGGCACCGATAGTATAGATCATGGTATTGATCTCTTCATTTTTCAAAATATCCTGCATTTTGGCTTTTTCCGTATTGATAACTTTGCCTCGTAACGGTAAAATCGCTTGGAACTTGCGGTCACGGCCTTGCTTCGCTGAACCACCAGCAGAATCCCCCTCCACCAAATACAATTCATTTTTCTTAGGATTACGAGATTGTGCAGGCGTTAATTTTCCAGAAAGCAGTGACTCCCCTTTTTTGCGTTTCTTTCCAGTGCGGCTTTCTTCTCTCGCTTTTCTGGCAGCTTCACGGGCCTCTCTTGCTTTGATCGCTTTACGAACCAGCATTTGACTCATTTCACTGTTTTCTTGCAGGTAATAGCCTAGCTGCTCGCCAATCACATTGTCTACCGCATTTCTTGCTAAGGGTGTTCCTAATTTCCCTTTGGTCTGTCCTTCAAATTGCAAAAGATTTTCCGGAACACGGATCGACAGCACGGCCGCTAAGCCTTCCCGAAAATCACTGCCTTCAAGGTTCTTATCTTTTTCCTTCAACAAATTCACCTTGCGGGCATACTCATTGAAAGCTTTCGTCATTGATGTCTTCATCCCCACTTCATGGGTACCACCATCTTTGGTACGTACATTATTGACAAAAGACAAGACATTTTCCGAATAGCCATCATTGTATTGAAAGGCAAGTTCTACCTCGATGGCTTCTTTCGTGCCAGAAAAATAAACCACCTGGGTCAAGGTATCTTTTTCTTCATTTAAATAATCAACGAATTCTTTGATACCTTCTTCATATAAAAAGACTTCACGAATCGGTTCTTCCCCACGTTCATCCGTCAGGGAAATTTTGACCCCTTTCAACAAGAACGCAGATTCTCTCAAACGTTCTGCGAGAATCTCATAGGAGAATTTGGTTGCAGAAAAGATTGTATCGTCTGGTTTAAAGGTGACTGTGGTTCCCGTTGGTTTACGAGTTTTGCCGATTTTTTTTAAGGTACCGGCTGGTTTCCCACCATCTTTGAAGCTCTGTTTGTATTCGATACCGTCACGAACGATGACCACTTCTAGCCAGCTGGATAAGGCATTTACAACACTGGCACCAACCCCATGAAGGCCGCCAGAGGTTTTGTAGCCGCCTTGGCCAAACTTCCCGCCGGCATGTAATACTGTGAAGATGACTTCAACAGTCGGGATTCCCGATGCATGTGTCCCGACCGGCATTCCTCGACCATTGTCTCGAACACTGATACTATTGTCTTTATGGATCGTAACATCGATTTCATTGCCGTATCCTGAGAGTGCCTCATCAACCGCATTATCGACGATTTCATACACTAAGTGGTGCAAGCCGCGGCTATCGGTCGAGCCGATATACATTCCTGGCCGTTTTCTTACTGCTTCCAGGCCCTCTAAGACCTGAATGGAAGCATCATTATATTCTGTGGTTTTCTTTGCCAAACCCACCGCTCCTTTAATCTTGATCAGTCCTTTTTTGCTGCTGAAAGAACTGCAAAAAAAATCTTAACACAAAATACGCTTTTTTCAAGCGAACATTTTTCTAAACTATCTTATCCTTTTTCCTTTGTTTGCACAAGCTAGAGTCACAAAATGGCTCGTTTGTGTTTCACAGCTCTGAGAAAAGCTGTTTTTCTTCTTTCCCTAACCAGCGAAAGATTTTCTTATTGTTGGAAAGGCGTTTTCATGCTAAAATTGCCCTAGCCTTGCAAAGAAAGTTGGTTATTATGAATACGATTCTTTTATTTATTGTTGCTTACCTTTTAGGTTCGATCCCCTCGGGTGTTTGGATTGGCCAACTGTTTTTCAAAAAAGATATTCGCCAATTCGGCAGCGGCAATACGGGAACGACCAATACATTTCGCGTTTTAGGAAAAAAAGCCGGGATCGTTGTTTTATTGATGGATATCTTAAAAGGAACTTTGGCGACCAGCTTGCCGGTCATCTTTGGTCTCCATACCGTCAATCCGCTCTGGTTTGGGGTCTGTGCAATCTTAGGCCACACCTTCCCAATCTTTGCCAAATTTAAAGGCGGCAAAGCAGTGGCGACAAGTGCTGGGATGCTCTTAGGATACAATCCGCTCTTTTTCATTTATTCTTCATTGATTTTTGTTATCTGTCTTTATGTGACCAGTATGGTGAGTCTGACCAGTATGATCGCGGCGTGTTTGATCACTTTATCGACGATTGTTTTGCCTTTTATCGCCCCTGCGATCTTGCCTGAGCAAAATTGGCTGCTGACCTTTATCGCCATCGGCGTAACGATTTTTATCTTTATTCGCCATCGTGAAAACATTACCCGCATCAAAGATGGGACCGAAAGTCGAATACCCTTTGGATTGAATAAGCGTCAAACGAACAAATAAGCAGAAGCTGAGAAAAGTCATTGCGCTTTTCCCAGCTTCTTTTTGCATACATTATTTAACTGTGATGGAGTACTTTGTTTCAAATACTTCTTCAGGTGGAAGTGCTTGAATCCCCAGTTTTTCTGAAAGCTCACCGGAAGCTTCCAGTGTGTCTGCGATACCGCACCATGGTTCTATACATAGAAACGGCGATTTCACTGGATACGTGGACCAAAAACCGACATACGGCATATTATTGTAGCTTAACGTGACACTATGAGGCGATTTCTCACTGCGAATCGAGTAGGAATGTAATCCTTTCGTTTCATAAACTAGCGCATCATTTGCAAACATGTCATGGGTCAAGCGTAAATCCGTATTCGTTTGACCGAGTGTGCGTTGCTCATAATCAATATAGTTGCCTTTTAACGGCAATTTCACCCGTGATTTCTTTGGAGAAAAAGAAAGATAATAGTCTTCAAAAGTCAGCCCTTTTTCAAGTGGGACGTTGAATGCAGGGTGTCCACCAATGGAGAAATAGAGCTCTTTTTGACCGCTATTCTTCACTTGGTATTTGACGACTAAACCATCACCGCCTAATTCATAACTGACATACAGCTGAAAATCAAACGGATACTTTGCTTTGGTTTCAGTCGAACTTTCTAGTAAAAACAAAGCGTAATCTGTGCGTTTTTCAACGACAGTAAACAACATGTCTCTGGCAAATCCATGACGAGGCAAATGATAACTCTTGCCCTCATGCTGATAGGTGTCCTCTTTTAAGGCACCAATGATCGGAAATAAGATCGGTGCATGCTTTCCCCAGTGGTTTGGATCAGCTTGCCAAATATATTCAAGGTCATTGCTCGTATCGACTAAGCTTTGCAGCTCAGCCCCTTTTTCTGCAATTTTTGCTTGCAGATGACCGGCCGTGATGGTAACTGTCATGGTCTCATCTCCTAATATTGATGTTTCGTCAATTCCTCTTTAAAGCGACTGTTAAGCACTTTTAAATAGGTGCCTTTCATCCCCAAAGAGCGGGATTCAATAATACCGGCAGACTCTAATTTACGTAAAGCATTTACGATCACCGACCGTGTAATACCAATGCGATCAGCGATACTTGATGCGGTCAGACGACCTTCGTCGCCTTCTAATGCCTCAAAGATCGCTTGAACAGCTTTCAACTCACTATAAGAAAGGGTGTTGATTGCCATTTGAACCGCCGTTGTACTGCGAACGTCTTCTTCGATACTGCGGGATTTTTGGTACAAGAATTGCATACCCACAACTGTTGCACTGTATTCCGCTAATACCAAATCGTCATCATCAAAAGATTTATCGATTCTAGAAAGAATGATTGTTCCTAAACGTTCCCCTGCACCGTAAATCGGTACGATAGTTGTTAGTCCGTTGGGATACAACTCACGGCCTTCCACAGGAAAAGCGGTCATATCATCACTGATTGGCACATTAGCTTCTGTGGAGGTCAGGTGATCGACTAAATTTGTATAATTTTTAGGAAACTGTTTTTCAACAAACATTTTTTTTATACGTTCGTTATTAACATCGTGGTTCTCAACAAAACCTAACACACTACCGTCGATGCTAATAATATACGCATTGCTGTCTAGGATGTTTCCTAAAATGACAGCCATTTTGTCGTAAGGCAAATCAGAAGCTAAATTAAAGGTGTTTTTTTGCTGCAATAATTCGTTGATTTGTCTTGTCTTTTCTAATAATGTTTTCATTGGTCCGCTCCCTTTATAAAATATACCGGCTTAAGTCTTCATCTTTTGCGATGGACGCAAGTTTTTCTTCCACATACGCTTCTGTGATCGTAATTTCACCCATTTGCATCTCAGATGCTTCAAACAATAAATCTTCAAGTAGTTTTTCTAGAATTGTATGCAAACGACGAGCACCAATATTGTCGGTATCGCGATTGACTTGATACGCGATTTCGGCAATTTTTTCGATAGCTTCCATCGTAAAGACCACTTTGACATTCTCGGTTCCTAACAAGGCGATGTATTGTTTGACTAAAGCATTATTTGGCTCCGTTAAAATTTTAACAAAGTCTTCTTTTGTCAAGTCATCTAGTTCCACGCGAATCGGGAAACGTCCTTGCAACTCAGGGATCAGATCGCTTGGTTTTGATAGATGGAACGCGCCTGAAGCGATAAAGAGAATATGATCTGTTTGTAACGTGCCATATTTCGTATTGACTTGCGATCCTTCAACGATCGGTAAGATATCTCTTTGCACCCCTTCACGAGAAACTTCTCCTGACTGCTGTGATTTCGAAGATACCTTGTCGATTTCATCAAGAAAAATGATGCCGCTAGATTCTGCTAAACGTAACGCTTCACTATGAATATCCGCGTCGTTGACCAGTTTGGAGGATTCTTCTTGAATCAACAATTCTCGTGCTTCTTTCACAGTTACCGTGCGCTCGATTTTCTTTTGCGGTTTCAATGCCCCTAAGGTTTCATTCAAATCGATCCCCATTTGTTCTAAGCCATTGTTCATCATTGGTGCTTGATTTTTCGGCTCATCGACTTGGATCGTCACTTCTCGGTTGTCTAAAAGCCCCTTTTCTAATTGCTCGAAAATGGCTTGACGGTTGCTGCGAATCTCATCCGTCAATTCTTCTTTTGGCTCTTCTGGTTGTTGTGCGGCGTTGAACATATTCATCATTTGTTCATAAGGATTGGTATTCTTTTTCTGTTCCTTTTTAATACCAGGAACTAAGACTTTTACTAAACGACGGTTGGCTTTTTTCTCTGCTTGGATCCGCACGTTTTTATATTGTTCTTTTTTCACGATTTGGATCGCATTCTCAACGAGGTCACGTACCATCGATTCTACGTCTCGACCGACATAGCCGACTTCCGTGAATTTCGTCGCTTCTAACTTAACGAAAGGTGCATCAACGATCTTTGCTAATCGTCGCGCAATTTCCGTTTTCCCAACGCCCGTTGGTCCGATCATCAAAATATTTTTTGGTGTGACATCTTGTTGCATCTTTTCATCTAATTGTAGCCGGCGGTAGCGATTTCTCAAAGCAACCGCCACTGATTTTTTGGCGTTGGTTTGTCCAACGATGTATTCATCTAATTCTTTCACGATTTCTCGTGGTGATTTGTTTTGGTTTGTCATATCGTCATCCCTCTTTAAAACTCTTCTACAATGATATTGTGATTCGTAAAGACACAAATGTCTGCTGCGATATTCAAGGCACCTTCAGCGATTTCTTTGGCAGATAGTTCGCCGCCATAACGTTTCATCGCACGGGCTGCCGCCAAGGCATAGTTTCCGCCTGAACCAATGGCTAAGATCCCTTCATCTGGCGAAATGACCTCGCCTGTCCCAGAGACTAAGAGCATCTCCTTATCATTCATGACGATCAGCATCGCCTCTAGTTTTTGCATCGACTGCTGCGTCCGCCATTCTTGCGCCAATTCTACTGCAGCTCGTTGCAAATTTCCGTTGTATTCATTTAGTTTTCCTTCAAATTTTTCTTCCAAGGTAAAGGCATCTGCTACACTGCCGGCAAAGCCAACGATCACCTCACCGTTGTAAATTCGACGAACTTTCCGAGCGGTTCCTTTCATAACGACCTGTTCTCCCATCGTTACTTGTCCGTCACCGGCCATGGCAAACTTGCCGTCTTTTTCAACCGCACAGATGGTGGTTGAATGAAATTCTGACTTCATTTACGTTCCTCCTGTACCAATTTTACGCGCGTGGATGAAATTGGCGATAATTTTTTTGTAAACTGTCTTTGGTGACATGCGCATAGATCTGTGTCGTCGATAGATTGGCATGCCCCAACAATTCTTGAACGGTCCGCATATCGGCACCGTTGTTTAATAAATGGGTCGCAAACGTATGCCGAAGCATATGAGGATGGATTTTACTGTCTAAACTGCTTTTTCGAATGATTTGATTCAACACATACTCGATCCCTGTTGCAGTGATCCCATCACCAAGATGATTCACGAAAAGAATATCGTGTTCTTTGTTCTGCTTTTCCATCAGTTGTTTGCGTCCTGAGGAAAGGTAGCGCTTGACTGCCGCTTGTGCGTAACTGCCGAAAGGAACATAACGATCTTTGTTGCCTTTTCCGTGGATCAACAATACGCCGCTTTCCCAATCGATCGCCCCCAGCGTCAGACTACTACATTCGCTGACCCGCAGACCTGAACCGTAAAGGACTTCTAACAATGCTTGATTGCGCTGTTGTAATGGCTCATCACCGGCAACACTTTGAAAGAGTGCATCCATTTCTTTTTCATAAAAAAAACGCGGCAATTTGGCGTTTTTCTTTTTTAAATGAATGTAGGCGAAAGGATTCTCTTTGACGATCTCATGCTTGGTTAGAAATTGGTAAAATGATCGCAAGCTAGCCATTTTGCGACTAATGGAATTACGACTGTACTCTCGTTCTGTCAAATAGCTTAGATAGACGCGAACATCACGGTACTCCACTGCTAATGGGTCTTCATTGCCAGACTCTTTTAAGAAGTAAAAAAAATCGCTCATATCTTCTTGATACGCTTTTTTTGTCTTTTCCGAATACCCTCTTTCAACAATAAGATAACGAAAAAACTCTTCTTGTAACTGATCTGTTTGCAAAGTAACCCCCCTTTTCATGATTCGAAATAACTTTAGCATAGACCACAAAAAAAAACAAATGAATTGTCAGAATTTAATCAATATTTCAAAGTTTAGACATAATTGTGAAAACTTTCTAAGAATCTTCGTAAGATTCTTATCACTCTTCAAAAGATTCCTCAAAAAAGCCAGAAAAACGTACCAGTCCTTCTCCTCAAAAGATAGAGGGACTGATACGTTTCCACTTATTTGCTTTTATTCGATTGGATCCGTTGTTGGCTGATGCGAACCATTGCTTTCAGATACAGCCTGAACTAGCTCTTTGTTTCCTTGTTTTGTGGACATCGTGTCATTGATCAACCCAACTAAGTCTAATCCGGTTGTCTCTTTGATCGTATCAAAAGTTCGCGCTAAACCAGCTTCCCCCATTGATTGAAGCCCATCATTGCCGCCAAAGCTAACCACTTTATCAATATTGCTCAGTGGCGCATTGACTTCTTTCGCGATTTCAGGCAGCACTTTGATGAACTCCATTAAAATACCGGCTTCGTTTAGTTTGGTCAAAGCAATCGCCATCTTTTCACGGCTTTCCGCTTCGGCTTGACCGACTTTTGCGATCCGTTCCGCGTCGGCACTACCTAGTTTTTCAATTCGTTCGGCTTCTGCTTGGGCAGCTAATTTGACTTTTTCTGCTTCCGCTTGTGCTCGAGCGATTTCACGTGCTTTGTCTGCTAATGCGTTTTGTTCAACGACATATTTATCTGCTTCGGCTTTTTTACGGACAGTTGCATTCAATTCTTTTTCCGTCAATTCCGCTTGTTTTTCTTGGATCTCAATATTTTTTTCTTGTTCGATCAACTGAACTTTCATTTGTTCGCCGACCGCGATTTGTTCTGCTTTCGCATCCGCAACTTCGCGTTCTTGTTTGTACTGCGCTTGTTTCAATGCCATATCTTTAGTCGCTTCTGCGATTTCTGTTTGGCGACGGATCTCTTCATGCTGTGCCAATTGCTCATTCTCAGCTTGCTTGATCCGCGTTTCTCTTAAGGCATTGGATTCCGCTACTTCGGCATTTTTTTTCACTTCAGCAATCTGAGGGCGTCCTAACGCATCCAAGTAGCCATTGCTGTCGCTGACATCTTTGATCGTAAACGAAACGATCTCCAACCCCATTTTTTTCAAGTCCGTAGAGGCAACTTCTTGCACTTGTTCCGCAAAATCATCTCGGTTTTTGTAGATAGCTTCTACCGTCATCGTTCCTAGAATCGCCCGTAAGTGACCTTCTAAGACTTCTTGGGCTTCATCTTCCAATTCACCTGTGGATTTACCTAAGTATTGTTCGGCGGCTGTCTTGATCGATTCGGTACTATTACCGACCTTCACAAGCACCGTCGCACTGGCTTTGATCGGTACGCCTTGTTCCGTATAAACTTCTGGTGTCCCAATCTCTAACTTGTGGGTCAATAAACTTAATTTATGAGCTTTTTGAACAATAGGAATCACAAATGTCCCACTGTTTTTTAAGATCTTGATGCCTTCTTTTCCTAAGAATGATCCTGTAACAATCAACGCTTCATCGGGTTTCCCGATACGGTAACGTATCATCAAAAAGGCAACCAATAAAACAACGAGGACAATGATCCATAAAATTGGATTACTTAAAAAATCGACTGCTGATCCTGTATCCACCATAACCTAACACTTCCTATTCTATAAAATTTTTACTTTCAACCACCAACGCGATCCCTTTTTTATCAAAATCGACAATGATGACTTTGGTGCCGACTGGCAATCGAACATTGTTTTCACGATCTTCTTCTCGAAAAAACCGAGCGGGATAAACAGAACGTGCACTTTGACTCCCTATTTCCATGACTTCGCCGATTGTGTCTCCGACAATCTTTTCCGTCAGTTCGCCGATCACAAACTCATTGCGGCTAATGACATTGCTGCGGTTTTTGTCTGTGATGCGATTGTAAAGCCACATAAAGGGACCTAACAGCAAACTAAATGCAACAAAGACAACGAAAATGACCCCGACCAAGAGGATCAGCCATCCTAAAAATTGGATCACTGTAGGAAAACGCTGTAAATAGTTTTGAATCAAATGAACCCATTCTCCGATCACCATCTTCACCACCTTCTCTCATTGTTACTGTCTATCATAAGTCACCTTGATTAAAGTTTCAAGACAAATTAAAAAAAAACCTTCTTACCAATTATTAGTAAGAAGGTGTTGACTCATCACTCTTATAGTTGTTCTTTGGCTTTTTCTAAAGCAGCTAACGCTCGATTTGCCAATGCTTCATAACGAGATTTCTTGTCTCTAATTCGCTCTGGAAGTTCTGGCAATAACCCAAAGTTTGCATTCATTGGTTGGAAATGTTTGCCTTCAGCATGGGTGATATAATACGCCATACTACCAATTGTTGTTTCTTGCGGCATAATGATCGGTGCTTCGCCTTTTGCAAGTTTGGCCGCGTTGATGCCAGCCATCAATCCACTGGCTGCACTTTCAACATACCCTTCGACCCCTGTCATTTGACCAGCAAAAAAGAGGTCCTCACGTTTTTTCGATTGATAGGTTTGTTGTAACAACTCTGGTGAATTCATAAAACTATTCCGATGCATCACGCCGTAGCGCACAAATTCGGCCTCTTCCAAACCAGGGATCATCCGGAATACCCGCTTTTGCTCGCCCCATTTCAAATGTGTTTGAAAACCAACGATGTTGTACAGAGAAGCAGCTGCATTATCTTGCCGCAGCTGAATCACTGCGTAAGGACGCTTGCCGGTTTTCGGATCTTCCAAACCAACGGGTTTCATCGGACCAAACAACATGGTTTTCGGTCCACGGCCAGCCATAACTTCGATTGGCATACATCCTTCAAAGAATTTTTCTTTTTCGAATTCTTTCAAAGGGGCCACTTCCGCATTGACTAAAGCTTCACGAAACGCATAAAACTCCTCTTCGTTCATCGGACAATTCAGATAGGCTGCTTCGCCTTTGTCGTAGCGTGATTTCAAATAAACTTTATCCATATTGATGGTGGATTTATCGACGATCGGTGCTGCTGCGTCATAGAAATAAAATCCTTCTGATCCGTTAAAAGCTTGGATCGCTTTGGATAAAGGTTCAGAAGTCAAAGGTCCAGTTGCAATCACGGTGATCCCATCTGGAATTTCAGTGATCTCCTCTTCGATGACAGTGACTAAAGGATGTTCTTTGACACGTTTGGTGACTAACTCTGAAAAATCATCACGATCAACAGCTAAAGCACCCCCTGCTGGAACCGCTGTTTTGTCTGCAGAGGTAATAATCACTGAATCCAAGCGACGCATCTCTTCTTTCAAAACACCGACCGCATTTGTTAAATTGTTGCCTCGTAGTGAATTCGTACAAACAAGCTCAGCAAAATTATTTGTATGATGGGCTTCTGTCGATTTCTTAGGACGCATTTCATAAAGCTTTACTGCAACACCTGCTTGCGCTGCTTGCCATGCAGCCTCGCTTCCGGCTAAACCGGCACCAATAACATTGATTTCTTTCATAGTGCTCTCCTTTTATTTCAAAAGCTCGCCTCTTCTCATAAGAAACTGCTTGTATTAATCAAAAGGACCGGCACTTTCTTTTGTCAGCCAACATCGAGGCTGACCCTTCAAAAGAATGCGCCGATTCTTTTTATAACAGAGAATCCTGTTAGTTATTTTTGCACATTTTCTTCATAGTCGCCATTGATACACACGACTTGCTTGCCGCCTTTGACTTTCTTCTCGACTAAGTAATTATCACATTTCGGACAATTACGGCCTACAGGTTTGTCCCAAGAAGTAAAGTCACAGTCGGGATAGCGGGTACATCCATAAAACAACCGATTTTTTTTCGATTTGCGTTCAACAACTTGGCCTTGGTGACAGACCGGGCACTCAACGCCGATTTCTTTGACGATTGGTTTCGTGTTGCGACAGTCAGGGAAATTGCTGCAGGCATAAAATTTTCCGTAGCGACCTAATTTGATCACCATTGGATGGCCACAAAGATCACAGTCAAAGCCTGCAGGTTCGTCTTTGATTTGGATTTTTTCGATACTTTCTTCTGCGGTCGTCAATTCTTTTTCAAATGGACGGTAGAATTGATCGACGACTTTGACCCATTCTTCTTTCCCAGCTTCAATGCTATCCAAGCTATTTTCCATTTCAGCAGTAAAATGCATATCAACGATTTGCGGGAAGAATTCCTCGATCAATGAATTGACGATCTCACCAAGTTCAGTTGGCTCAAAACGTTTTTGCGTCAATTTCACATAATAACGCCGCTGGATGGTTTCTAACGTCGGTGCATAGGTTGAAGGACGACCCACACCGTTTTCCTCAAGGGTTTTGATCAACGTTGCTTCGCTGTAACGAGCAGGTGGTTGAGTGAAATGCTGTTTCGGTTCAATCGATACAGATTGAACCACATCTCCTTCAACTAACTCTGGCAAGATGTTCTCTTTGTCTTCTTTGCCATCATCGCGCCCTTCCACATAGACCTGCATAAACCCTTTAAATTTGATTTTTGAACCATTGGCAATAAAGATGACACCATTTTGATCCAAAGTAACTTTCATTGTATCCAAAATCGCCGGCGTCATTTGACTAGCCACAAAGCGAGACCAGATCAAGCGATACAGTTTTAGTTGGTCTTTGTCTAAGAATTTCTCCATGGCTTCTGGCGTACGCATCACACTGGTTGGTCTTACCGCTTCATGGGCATCCTGCGCCCCTTGTGCATTCGCGCGTTTTTTGCCACCGTGCGCTGAAAACTCTGAACCATAGGTAGTTTCAATAAATTCTGCCGCTTCGCCTTTGGCTGTGTCTGCGATTCGGGTCGAATCGGTACGCATATAGGTGATCAAACCGACGGTGCCTTGTTTGCCAAGGGCGATCCCTTCATAGAGCTGCTGTGCAACCATCATGGTTTTCCGCGTTCGAAAGTTCAGTTTACGGGCTGCTTCTTGTTGCAAGCTACTGGTGGTAAAAGGTGCCGCCGGGTTGCGTTTGCGTTCTTTCTTTTCAACCTTCGTCACTTGAAAGTCTTTACCAGAAAGGCGATCAGTGACTTCTTTAATACTTTCAGCATTCGGTAATTTTTTCTTTTTGCCATCTAGGCCCCAAAAATTGGCTTTAAATTTCTTCGTGGCTTTTTTAAAGTTCCCATCGATGCTCCAGTATTCTTCAGGCACAAAATCACGGATCTCTTTTTCACGATCAATAATGATCTTAAGCGCCACCGATTGAACACGGCCAGCACTCAATCCTTTTTTCACTTTACGCCAAAGGATCGGGCTCAATGAATACCCCACCAATCGGTCTAAAATCCGTCGCGCTTGTTGGGCATCGACGAGATCCACATCGATCGTTCTTGGCTCTTTGAAAGCTGCTTTGACGGCATCTTTGGTGATCTCATTAAAGACGACTCGGTTTTTATCTTTTAAATCTAACCCTAGCAGAAAAGCTAAATGCCAAGCAATGGCTTCTCCTTCTCTATCCGGGTCACTTGCGAGGTAGACTTTCTCGGCTTTTTTTGCAGCTGAACGAAGGCTTTTGATCACATCGCCTTTGCCACGGATCGAAATGTAATGCGGCTCATAGTCATTTTCGACATCAATTCCCATTTTACTTTTAGGGAGATCACGAATATGACCGACACTTGCGACGACTTTGTAATTTCGTCCAAGGTATTTTTCAATGGTTTTCGCCTTTGCTGGCGATTCCACGATTACTAAATATTTATATGCCATATAAAGAATGGCTCCTTCCTGAATTTTTCCTACTATTATATTCTATCAATCAGTGAACCTATCGTATGCAGATGAAACATACAAATCGTAGCTTATCATAGCTTTCAAGAAAAGGTTTGTCAAGGAAGGTTGATTGGAAAAATCAAAAAAAGGCTAACTCCTGTAAAATATCTGACACACTAATCGTACATTTTGCGCCATCTTGAATCAAGTGGTGACAACCTTTTGACTGATCGGAAATCATTTCACCAGGTACTGCAAAAACTTCTCGGCCATTTTCCATTGCTAATTGTGCTGTAATCAAAGAACCGCTTCTTTCTTTAGCTTCAATCACACAGATCCCTTTTGAAATACCAGCAATGATGCGATTGCGCAAGGGAAAGTGATGTCTTTGCGGTTTAGTATCATGAGAATATTCACTCAGTACTAGATGTTCTTGACGAATCTGCTGAAATAATGGAAACGCAGAAGCAGGATAACAATGGTCCAACCCAGACGCAATCACGGCAATAGTTTTCCCACGATTTCTGATGGCTGATTCATGGGCAAAACTGTCAACACCATTTGCCAATCCACTGACGATCGTATAATTTTCCGTCACTAGCGGTGGAATCAGCTTTTCGCAAACTTTACGCGCGTAGAGAGAAGCTGTTCTTGCGCCGACAAAGCCAATCATAGTCGTTTGTAGCAATTGCAGATTTCCTTCATAAAAAAGCATCAATGGTGGGTCCGCAATTTGTCTTAAAAGCATCGGATACTCCGCCGAAAAAAAGGTGAGGTAGTTTTGTTCCCCCATCTTTTGTGTGATGTGCTCTTCTGTCAATTGTTCCCATGATCGCCGAAAAACCGCACGGTGCTGTGGAAGGACGCCGATGGCAATCATCTCTTCCAACGAACAACGCATCTCTTTTGTTTCCAGCCAATACCAAATAATCTTCCAGCAGCCTTGCAGACCGATTCCCTGACAGTAGTACAGTTTTATCAACTGTTTTTCAAAATCTGTTGCTTGTTGATATTTCATAAACAAAGCCCTCTTTTCTTAGTGATCTTACTTATAAGATTCGCTAAAAAAAGAGGGATGGATGAAATTTATAGGTATTGTTTAACTGGAGCAAAGGTTTTTCGATGAATAGGGCAAATTCCATGGGCAGCTAACCCTTCTAAATGAACTTTGGTCCCATACCCAGCATTTTGATCAAACCCATAAAAAGGATACACATCATGAAAATCTTTCATTAAATTGTCACGATAGACTTTGGCAATGATACTTGCTGCGGCAATCGAAATGGAGCGGGCATCGCCTTTGATCAAGCTTTGTTGAGGGATGTCGGTCTCGATCGTCATCGCATCAATGAGCAAATGTTCCGGCTTGACCGCTAAGTCGATCAAAGCTTCTTTCATCGCCAGGCGGCTCGCTTGATAGATATTTATCCGATCGATTTCTTCAGGACTAACCACACCGATACCGACAGCAACGGCTTTATTTTGAATTTCGATAAACAGTTCTTCTCTTTTCTTCGCAGAAAGCTGTTTTGAATCATTTAACCCCAAAATCTGGCATTCTTTAGGCAGAATCACCGCAGCTGACACCACGGGTCCTGCTAAAGGTCCGCGCCCTACTTCATCTAAACCGGCGATAAAACGGGCGCCTTGTTGAAATGCTTCGTTTTCAAAACGCATCATTTCTTCATATTTCTCCCGCAAAAGCTGCTGTTTGACTAATTGTTTCTCATATTGTTGCAACAGCTTTTGGACCCCCGCGCGTTCATCTGCTAGCAATTCCTGCAAAAATGCCGGGTCATTAAAGGTTGGATCAAATAATCGCTCTTTGATTATCTTAATCGATTGTTTCATCTTGACTTTCCATTTCCTCCACTCGATCTAGTGTGTAACGGCCTAATTTTCCTTGCCGAATGTCAAAGACAACAAGTTCGCTTCCTCGATCATAATTGTCTTTATAGCCACGTTTTTCCGTGATCTTCATTAAAAGGTCTGGCGCTAATAACGCCTCTTCCTCCGCCTTTAATTGGTAACGATTGGCGATTCTTTCAGGATAATAACGAGCGAAAAAATCAAGTCCATACAATGCGATATCATCCAAATGGATCAGCTGGTCTTTGATCGCTCCGGTCAATGCCAGCTTCTTGCCGATCTCTGGATCTTCAAATTTTGGCCATAAGATCCCGGGCGTATCTAGCAGCTCTAGATCAGTCCCGAAACGCAGCCATTGCTGTCCTTTGGTCACACCAGGTTTATTGCCCGTCTGAGCAATTTTCTTCCCTACTAAGCGGTTCATCAAGGTTGATTTTCCGACATTCGGGATGCCGATCACCATCGCTCGAATCGCACGGGGTTTCAATCCTCTGGCTTTGTCACGAGCAATTTTTTCCTTCAAAACTTGCTTAGCCGTCGGGACAATCGCTTTGACGCCTTGATTGTCTTGGGCGTTGATCGCCAAGGCTAAATAGCCTTGTGCTTGGAAATAATGCTCCCATTTTTTGGTTTGAACGGGATCTGCTAGATCCGCTTTGTTGATCAAGATCAAACGTGGTTTTTGCTGTAATAATTGATCCAGCATGGGGTTGCGGGATGAAATCGGCAAGCGTGCGTCCACGAGTTCAAAAACGATATCCACGAATTTTAATTTTTCACTTACTTCACGTCTGGCTTTCGCCATATGGCCTGGAAACCATTGAATGGTCATTTGAACGTTTTCCTCCTTGGTACTTCTTCGAATTGGTAAAAAGACAGTAGTGTCTAAATCCCTGCAGTATATACCTAACAAGAACGAGGACTATTTGCTCTAAAACCATCAGAGAAACTAGTCACACTGGGCATTTTGCTGAAATTGCTTTAGGACAATGTTCTTGTTCCAACCTCGTGCATAGGTAAAGCTTTCAGCGCGATTCTCATGCGTCATACGCGCTTTCTCGCTTTTTAATTTTGGGGAAGTGGTTGGAAAAAGCTTGTCTATCCACTCATTCTTCCTTTTTTCTGACACCTTTACCATTAGACCGACTGTTTTTTACTACCTTTTATCTTCGTTATTGTACCATATTTCACACGACATGTTTCGTTCTGAGTAAGGTTAACAAGTCATTTTCTAGTGGATCTAGAGGAAAACCTGCTATCTTTGCTTCTTATCACTGGGAGTGAACAAATCATGCTGTTTTTTTCTTTTGATTCTGCTAATCACCAGCAGGAGTAGTAATAGTATGGTGCTTACAACTAGCAGCACCCACAAATCCTGCTGGTTTGCTTTTTTTGCGGCATTTGTTTCATTTTCTTCATTGTAAGGAACCCTTTTGCCGCGAACCAATAAACGATGGCTATTGACCATATAGGGTGTGCAGGTCAGTAAGGTGACATAATCACTGCCTTTGACAATTTTTAGTGCTTCGGTATCATCAGGGGCGACCGTTTTGATCTGATCTATTTGATACGCCAACGTATCATCAAACGTTTCGATATAAAACGCATCGCCGATCTGCAGCTTAGGCAGATCCGTAAAGAGGGTTGCACTCGTTAACCCACGGTGTCCGCACAGAACTGCATGGGTATCTTCCCCACCTATTGGATACGAAGCGCCCTCCAATAATGTTGCGCCTCTTTTTAACAACGTATCGGTGGTTTGATCAAAAATCGGGAGAAGAACACCAATCAAAGGGATCTTTAAAACGCCGATCGTATGTCGTTCATAGTAATCAGGGGTGTCGACTGATTCTGAGTCCTTTGTTTCTGCTGAAGCTTGCGTTTCTTTGATTCCAGGATTACTTGCCCGCTGTGCCAGTTCTTGATTCGTTCGTTCCAACTGGTTCCTCTTTTGCTGTTTTTCTATTTCACTCATTTTTTTGGTTTGGCTTTGGTAGTAACTGATCAACTGCTGATCCAAAAAGGTGTTGAGTTGATTACTTACAAAAGGATAACTGATGATCAGGACTCCTATCAGCAGCAAAATACCCATTAAAACATCCAACAAAGACACTTTTTTAGTAAGTGTTTTCGCGCCATTTCTTTTCCTTTTGATCGTCATCGTGCATCTTCATCTCATTTACTTACCCTTTCCGTTTTACAAAGTAACACCCAGCTAAACCAACGATCACCACTCCGATGGCGCCCAATAAATACGTGCCGACACCACCAGTTGCCGGTAAAGTTCCTTTGCGGCGGTTAGGGACTTTTTCAGGTTCTAGCAATTGCTCTTTCGTTCCATAGGATGTTTCATGGACTTCAAAAGCGATGCGATTTGTTAACAGCACATAATTTTTTGGTGCTTTTACTTCTTCCAAATAGTAGGTGCCAAATTTCAACCCGATAATGTCGACTAATCCATCTGCACCTGTGGTAAATTTCGTCGCTTCATCCGCTGTTTGCACCCAAGATACCTGTTTGGTTCCCTCTTCGATTTTCAAGTAGTTGGCCTCATCACGGTCTTGATCCCGTACAACAAAAACTGCATCTGCCAATGCTTCGGTAGCGGTCACAGCCCCATCGACTTTTAAAAACCGTTTGCCCCCTGTCAAAACTTCCACGCTTGGAGGCGTTTGATCCGTCATGAAATCCGTTTCTACATTTGCTTCATTCGTAAAGCCATTGGTAGGCATAGCCTGTTCATTTAAATACATATAATACACAAAGCGTAATTGATTTCCCGGCGTTAATTGCGGCAAAAATTCTGGATTGATAGTTACCGTAAAGCCATGCTCTTTTTCCGTTACTTGGTAATTCGTCGCATCGATTTTCTGCTCTCCATCATACAACGCATACCCTGTTTCTCCTTCAGCTGTATTTTCAAAAGTTAATGCTGGATCATGGGCATCGATCAATTGAAAATGTTTGTATTTGTTTTCAGCTCCTACTTTATCTTGAATACCTGATGGGATATTGACCGTTAGGTGATATTGGATTCTTTCGCCGATCTCCACGTCTTTTCCGTCTAATTGTGGTGTTGTTTTGGTAACATTTGTTGTGTCATTCTTGATTGTTAGCTCAACAGTAACGTTACTTCCTGAATCAATCGTGAAATCCTTGATCCTTTCTTCCTCGATTAAGGCGGCTTGACTTGGGGCTTTCGTTTCCTCTAATTGATAGGCGCCTGTTTCTAGTTGTGCAATCTTTAGCTGTCCTTTTTGGTTCTCACTCACATTGATACCAGCGTCTCCGGCAGCATATTGTTTCCCTGTTAAAAAACGATACGCTGCTTGTTTGTCGGTCGTCCACGTATAGAGTCCATCAGCTGCACTTAAAATATATTTCTTAGTCTGTTGGTTTCCTTCTTGCTTTGAAACAACAAATTCCGCATTATTCAGTGGTTCGTTTTCCCCCGTTCCTCGCTTATTCACAAGGAGCGTTCCTTCATTTGTGACGAGATTTTTCGGATAAAGATGGATCGTGTCAAGCTCTTCTTCTCCATATACATAAGAGCCATCTGCTTGTTGGATCATTTCATACACAGGAAAGGCGATCACCATATTCTCAGCAGAGGTAACGCCGTCTTTAGGTTCTTCCACAATGGTGTAAACAGCATCCCGATCGGCTTGTTTTTTCGGCAATTCAAAAATCAAATCACCGGCTGTATCTGTTTTCCCGCTAGCTACAGGAGAACCTGGCGTCAAGTTTTGGACTTGACGCTTAGCTTCTTCAACAGATGCCCCTGCAGATCGTTTTTCGTAATAGGCTGCTGTCACATCATAGACAGAAAAAGTAACATCGGCTAACCCTTGGTATTGATCAAACTCTGCCATCTCGGTCCCACTATTTTGAATCAATGAACCTGGTAGATTGACCATTTTCTTTTTATGCAGATGAACCTGTGCCAAATTGGTCTCTGCGGATACTTGCTGATTTTTTGTTCCAAAAAAGACAAATGGCAAAAGTATAAAAAGGAGCCAAATTATGCTCGTATGATTAAAAATCTTTTTCATTGTTCTTTCCTCTCTTCTAAATTTTTTTGTTTTTCTTTCGCTAATGGAAGAATTACTTTAATGAAGGCTTATCTTTGCGCTTAACGTACAAATAGCTTCCAGCTAAAAGGACTAGCAGACTTGCTGAAAGAATCGCCATCCATCCATGCCAATTCCCTCCGGTTTCAGGAAGAGACACTTTCACTTGATTGGTTACGATCAATTCTATTTGATTGTTCTTTTCTCCAGAAACAAGAAGATTCGGTTGTCGTTCTTCATCGATAAAGACCTGACCATCCTCTTCAATCTTGATTTGGACAGGTACTGTTAAACCTGCATAGCCTGCGGGTGTACCAGTTTCTTCCAAGGTATAGCTGCCGGGTGTAAGATCTTGGAAGTGAAATACCGCTAGTGCTTCTCCGTTTTCAGGCAGTTCGACAGTCCGTCCGTTTCCACTTAGCCGGAATTTTGCCCCCTCAAGTGCTTGTCCCAGTTCATCCTGTTTATTGACCACCAGATCAAATGGTTTTAACTGATTGGCGTGGGTAAGGGTCCAACAATTGGCATCCCCATCGACGTTTTCCCCTTGATACTGGATTTTTCCGTCTGTACCAACGACAAATTCATAATCACCGGCAACCGTATCGTATCCAAGCGGACCGGCTGTTTCTGTGATGCGATAAGACCCTGGTTCCCCGATTATAAATCCGGCGAGTCCAGCATCATCCGACGTTTCTGAGGCGATTTCTTGATAATCCCCCGTTGCAGTTTTTTGTTGCAGAGAAAAGACAGCCCCAGCTAACAGTACTTGCTGTTCTTTTTGTACCGTGTATTTTCGAATAGCGACTGGAATTTCTGTAAAGGGATTGGTGATCTCCAGCGTAATCGTATGATCGTCCAGTGTGACGGGTTGCCCATCAATCGTCGCATGCCCTTGCGCATCGACATGAATCTGCCACTGGGTTTGCTCAGCCAAGTGATGTCCCGCCGGTGCAGTGATTTCCTTTAAACGATACGTCTGACTTTTTTGCAACGCAGTATCTGCTGGTAGCCCGTACGTTCCATCCCCTTGATCCACAAGGGTCACTGTCTCCCCTGCCCCCGTCAATTCAAAAACGGCACCTGTCAACTTCACCTCTCCTACAGCGGATTTTTTGATCAGGTTTAATGCCAGGGGCACAAACGTCTTTGTGTTTTTCCATGTATAAGCGTCCACTTTTGTCGCTTCATAGCCTGACACTGTTCGTTCACTTGTGACTTGATAATCAAAAGTTTCTCCTTGGTTATTATAAAGCGGCAGTAGACGGGTTTCTTCGTAATTCGTTCCATCCTTTTCAGAAACCGCGGGAACCTTGCTTCGTTCCCAAGTTGTCTGATCTTGCGCATCGGTCTCAGTAAGTTCGAGATATCCTGTTTGCCAGCTCTCCTTGCTAGTAACCGGGCTTCTACTTATTTCAAAATAAACGGATTCTGGGCGACTTGACACATCACCATCGTATTCCTCCCAGACTTTTTTGACCGTCAACTCCTTACCAGATGCTTTGGCAGATGGCACACCAAACAATGCCTTTTGATCGGATTGATGATTCGGATAAAACACCGTTTCACCATTCATTTGATACCAAGTATCTGGTTTAAAATCCGCTGTTTCTGTTTGAATCCGCACTTGATAATGAATTTGCAGTTCCTGTCCTTCGCCTAAATAAAGACTAGAAGCGTTGAGGGTATTGTCAGATACCGTGACCTCAGGCTGCACCGTTAGATCAGCAGAACCGACACTTTTGATGGACAAGCTATTTTCTTCGTATAAAAATGGCTGCGAAATGGGGTCAGTAATCTCTCCATCAGTGACTGTCGCCGAAATATGAAGGGCTTTTTTCTCGAGATAGTCGGCAATATCCGCTGCTTCATTGGCTGACTCATAATAAAGATGCCCCTCTTCATCTGCAGAAACCATCTGTCTCATTTTGTTCTCAACATCGGCCTTTGTATATCCAGCTGTTTGATCTCCTTGCAGTTGAATCCCCAATCCGTGAATCTCAATCCCGCGCTCTTTTAACGCCATCGCCTCACCGATCGTAGCGACAAACGTATTGTCGATCCGTTTAGAGTTACCGTATTGATCAGGTGCAAAATACCAATCGTGGATAAACGATGTATTCATGGGCTGATCTTGAGTAAGTGAAAAGGCGGTTCCATAATAACTGTCGTCTGCTTGCGTCTGCACTTTGGACACATGGTAACTGTAAGTAGGCACGCCATCTGTTAGCAAAACGATGACTTTCTTATGTCCATTTTGCGTCGATAGCATATCCCCTGCTTGGCGCAGCCCTCTTTGGGTAAAGGTTCCCCCAGCTGCAGTTTCTGGCGTCATGGTCCGGATCGTCTCTTTGACTTCCGAAAATTTTCCTAATTGGCAGATTTTGTTTTGGTAATTGCTACCATCACTGGAATAACCGACATAGCCCATGTAGACACTGTCTTGAATGCCGCTTCCTTCAATTTGATTCAAAAAGCGATCCACACCTTTTTTTACTTCAGTGATGCGTCCCATCTCATTCATACTGCCTGACCAATCCACGACCAACACGACATCGATGGGATCGACTTGACGTTGAACATTCCCTCGAACATTTAGGTAAACATCAAATAGTCCCGGGGTAATCGTCTCTTTGGCAAATTTTCGCAGAGCGAAATCTGCTTCGTCACCTACACCACCATACTCAATATACGAGTTGGTCACATTTTCTGGATCACCATTCCAGGTAGTTACGCCATCCCAGGTTTCTCCTGCATCCTTGTTCCCCTGATGATTTAAGACGTTACTCTTTTCATCGGTTTTCCAATTCGCCGAAGCATACGTCCCGCTTTGGTCTGTCGTATAATCTGGTTCAATCGAAGCAAAAGCCTGTGAAACGGTCATTTTTTGATAAAGACGTTCTTGTTTAAACGGTTCAATGAGTGTTTCATCTTCAGAAGAACTTGACGTCGTTCCTGTTTCCTTTGTCTCTTCCTGCGTTTCTTCGTTAAAAACACCTTTTGAGTCTTCATTCGACACTTGTTCCGAAGTTGACTCCGTGCCGGTTTCTGCAGCTTGCGAGTCAGTTGAGCTGACTTCCACCCTATCTGAGGAAGCAGATTCTGTCGCAAGCGGAATATCAACTATCAATTCATCCAAAGACGCCAATTTGTGCGACTCTTGATTTTCATGATCATATTCTTCAATCTGAAGCGCCAACTTCAGTTTTTTTGTTTCATTGGGTAGTTGAAACGTTACTTCTTGTTCACAGGGTGTTTTCAAGAAGTCTTGTGTTGTTAGCCAAGACTGTGCAGATTCATCCTCAATAAAAACCACCTCTTTGTTGTTCGTTTTCGTTAGCGGTTGTTCTTTCGTTTCATCCAGTGCATATAATTGCAGCCAGATGCGTTGCTGCTTGTTTTTTTGTGATAGCTGATAACGTAAAGTAAATTGATTGCCCTCCCGTTGACCTGTCAGCTTGATCTGCTCCGTTTCGGTAATAGCGATCGTATTTTCTTCTTGTGCACTTGCTGTCCCATTTGTTTGCAAACCTGAATAAATAATGAATAATATCCCCCCTAACATACAGAAAATGAAAGAGAACCAGTGGTGTCTCTTTGCAAAAAACATAAAAAGACCTCCTTTCGAATTACAAGCTGATCATACAAAAAAGAAGAACAATACACCGCTTTTTTTCATTTTCAGAAAAATGGGAAAGCTCTCATTTTCGTGCGTTATTTAAACAGAATTTATGCGCAGATTTTCTGATGAAAACCTATCAGTTTATGTTATTTAAAAGCTGAAAAAAAGCAACAATTTTCAAATCCTTTTTGTATTTTTCTTCTTTATGAGACACTTTTTGAAAAGATTTGTCTCAGTTTTTATTAAAAAAAGCAAAAGTTTTGAGACGTGTCTTTACACAGTTATATAAATAAGTTATTACTAAAATAAGAAGGTGATCATTTGATTGAAAAAATACTCTTAGATTCCCGAGCATTAGACAAAATCGGACTCTACGGAAAATTATTATCAATTGCTCCGGGTGAATACAACATAGAGTTCGTGAAAAATCTGACCCATTTAAGTACAACGAGATTGAAAAGTTTACTTTCCTCGATCCAAGAGGACCTGCAAAACCTTTCCCCAGTAAATCTTTCATTACATAAAAACACCCTCAGTCTCCCTAAAAATTTGATTGAATACAATCAATATCAGCAGTTTTTAGCCCAAGTAAGTATTTCTTATAAAATGTTGTTAAGTATCTTGACCAACCAAGATGAAAGCTTGCTGGCATTTTGCCAAAGAAACTATATCAGTCGTTCGACTTGTTTCCGACAAACTAAAAAGCTGCAGGATCATTTAAAGGAATTCAACATAACCTTAAATCAATCGGCTATGACGCTTACCGGTTCAGAGATGGTGATTCGCATCTTGTTGTTTAATTTTATCTGGCATATTTCTTTAGGAGATAGTTTGGCACAGGCATTTAATCAAGAGATCGAAGAGTTATTTGTTACCTATGAAGGAACAAAATACCAAAGTAAATATGAAATTGGTAAAAAAGAAGCATTACTCCATTGCAAAATTTGTCTTTTCCGGATCAAGGATGGTCACTCAACGAATCTTTATGAATTAACGAATAAGTCCTTTATTCCCAGTTGCGAAAGTCTTGATTTCTTTTCTGCTTTCTTTAAGCTCATTGATTCAGCAATAGACATTCTTGAGATCAATTCATTGTTTTTTCTTTTTTATTACTGGCCGATGCTGACTTCCGCAAACGATGTGCGTCTGCCGATCGTTGCAAATTGTTACAAGCATGAAAAACAGGAACTAAAAGAACTGATGACTGAATTTGAAGACCATTGCCAAAAATTTCTCTGCGATTTTGACTTTGATCACCAATCGTTTCTTTATATGAATACATATCTTACCTTGCTGAAATTTTGCATATTCAAGCAAAAAGTCCCTCTTTCCAATTTTTTCGAAGCAAACGTGATCAAAGATAAATACCCATTACATACGATTTTGACAAATACCATTCAAAGTTTTTGGCGTAAAATAGCAAATCGTAAAGGTTATGAATGGTTGAAAACCTGTTATGCCGATCTTGCCTTTTATCAAGCCTGTTTGCTTTACCCCGTTTACATCGAAAAGAAACAGAAATATAAGCTTAAAGTTGCTTTCGTCTATGTATCCAATTATTTGGTTTCAATGGAAGTTTTTAATATATGTGAGCGACTACCATTCGTTGCGATAGAGCGGATCACACTGCCAACAGAAGAACCATTTGATTTTTATATCCTGAGTGCGCCTCAGCTTTTCCCTCCATATACAACCGAAAAGAATTCGGCAATCATTGATTTTTGTCGCTATTATGACTTTGAAACAGATCTCTGTCAGAAATTACTGGCTGCTTTTAATGAAAAAATCAAAAAGTTGACGGGTTAAAATCAACTGGCGCACTTCGGCAAACCTAAGGAAGTCTTTTGAAAAAGATTGAAAGCTATACAAATAACCCCTTGGAATCAATCGATGAATCCAAGGGGTTATGCATTATTTGTCTGTGTGTATAATTACATAGTTTAAATCAACCGAATATGGGTCAATGGATAATAAACAAAACGAGCATTGCCTAAAATAGCCTCTCCTGATATTGGTCCAAAGGAACGACTATCTTTGGAGGCACGTCGATTGTCACCAATGACAAAGTAACTATCTTTCCCTAATTTCTCAACGCCTAATAAAGATTCTAAATCAAAATCATTGGTATAAGAAGCAGACTCGTGGTCATTGCTACGGTTTTTCACTAGAAAATCTTCATCTACTGGTTCATCATCAATGTAAAGCTGATCATTGACATATTTCACTGACTCACCCGGTAAGCCAATCACCCGCTTGATATAGGTCGAACCATCCGGCAGTTGGAAAACAACGACATCAAAACGTTGGATCGGCGAAATCTTCTCAATGACCACCATGTCTCCTTGTTTTAAAGTTCCTTCCATCGAATTTCCTTCAACAGGAACTGGGATCAACAAGAATGCCCGAATCAAGAAGGCTGTTGCAAAAGCGATCAACGCATATTTCACTACTAGCCAAAAACGATCAACCCAAAGTTTTTTTGACTCCACACGTCTGCCTCCTCTCCAACTTTTCACTTAGTTTATTGTTCAGAAAGCAAGGACAGTGCTTTTAAGTATGCTGGGTCCTCTGCTTTGAGTTTCGCCGTTACTTCTTTTTCAATTGCTTGGGCCGTGTCTGCATCAACTTCCCCAGTTCCCTTTAAATCATGGGCTTCTTGGAAGGACTGCACAGCTGCGGTCGTCTCATCATTGAAGGTATCACCACTGGTTGAATACCCCAACGCTTTAAGAAACTGATTTAGATTGTTGACTGCCGTTGACGATTGGCCAGCTTTTAAAGCATGGTCCCGTGGTAATGGCGGGAAATACGCATATTCTGGATAGTCCTCTTCATAATCCGGCATCACACCTTGATCATTGACCCAATTTTCATTCGGGGTCAACCATTTCATGACCGTCATTTTTAATTCACTGTTATCCCCCAGATCCTTCACATTCTGGACAGTCCCCTTACCAAAGGTTTCCGTACCAACGACTGGAATATCCGCTGATTCTTGCAAGGCTGCAGCAAAAATTTCCGATGCGGAGGCACTGCCTCCATCGACTATAACAATGACCGGCTCTGTGACTTTGAATCCTTCGTCCAAGGTTTCACTCGCTTTGGTTTCACTGATTACCCCTTGGTTATTGGCAAATTTCACGATCGTTTGACCGTTTTCCAAAAACATACTCGCCATGATCTGGACTTGGTCTAGCAGTCCACCAGGATTTTGTCTTAAATCTAGTACAAACGACTTTGCACCGGCTTCCCGCAGTTCGGTGATGGTTTCTTTCAACTCAGCTGCCGTGTTTTCACCAAAGGAAGTAATGTCGATACGACCGATCGTTTCATCACTTTCAGCGATTTCTCCATGAACCGTTTCGATGGGGATCACATCCCGAGTAATCTCCACATCAAATGTGTCCTCTCCACGTTGAATCGTTAAGGTGACTTTCGTCCCTTTCTCACCACGAATCTTACCCACGACTTCAGATAATTCTTGTCCCTGCGTATCTTCACCATCTACCTTGACGATTCGGTCATTCATTCGCAGGCCGCTTTTTTCAGCAGGCGTATTTTTTATCGGGGCTTGTGCGACTTCTGGATAGTCTTCCACGATCGACAAGGTAGCACCAATCCCTTCAAAACTGCCAGAAAGTGATTGTTCTAAGTTATCCGCATCCGATTGATTCAAATACGTTGTATAAGGATCATCTAGCGCATCAGTCATTCCCTGTAGGGCGCCTTCTATCAAGGCATCCTCATCGACTTCTTGGTAATAATTCGCGAGGATCTGGTCATATAGCGACTGGATTTTCTCCATCCCGCTGGCTTCTGTGCTCGTTTCTGTCACCGGTTGCGTCGTCTGCTGATTTTGCTGAGCCGTTTGCCATAAATAGACACCGCCTCCTGACAAAATTGCGACACAAACGAGAGAAACGATATATCGGCTCGTCGTTAAACCTTTCATTCACAACACCTCTCTGAGAAAAAACAGCTTCGTTCTGTGGATTTTATGCAACCATACAAAACGAAGGACAGTTTTTTATTTGTTATTTTCGAGATACTCTGCCCAGATACGATCAAAAATATCCATGGACGGCAAATAATCAACGCTTAGTTCCAGATAAGAAGAAACTTCATCATAATCATCACTGTGTTTTGGAAACTGAATATCATGACTTGCATGAGTGGCAAAGATCTGAGCCTCATCTGTATGACTCGGACCTTTGACTGCCATTAAATAGCTATAAAAACTTTTACGCATGATCTTGCTCCCAATGATTTTCTAAAAAGGCTGCTCTACGAGCGTGATTGCGAGCAAAATTCTCAGGATTCTTTTTGTAATACTCTTGATGTTCTTCTTCCGCTAAATAAAAGGGTTGGGCTGGTTCGATCGTGGTCACGATCGGATCGGTAAAGCGACCGGAAGCCTGAAGTGCCTCTTTGCTGGCTTCGGCTTTTTGTCGTTGCTCTTCATTAAAATAGAAGATAGCCGGACGATAATTGTCGCCACGATCTTCAAATTGCCCAAAAGCATCCGTTGGATCTGTTTGCTGCCAATAAATCGTCAAAAGGTCTTCATAACTGATTTTTTCAGGATCAAAGATGATTTCCACTGCTTCGGTATGCCCGGTTTGATGGCTTTTGACTTCTTCATAGGTTGGATTTTCGGTATGTCCTGCGGTATAGCCAGAAAAAATCGAATGCACGCCCTCTAGTTCATCAAAGGGTTGGATCATACACCAGAAGCACCCACCGGCAAAAATTGCTCGTTCCATTATTCATCCTCCGTTTCAGCTGGTAAATATAAACTCATTTGAATTTCATCATCCACAAGATTGATTTTGTTGGCTTTGATAAACAAGCCGTTTTGCATACGGAACTGATCCAATCGAATCAAAATAATTTGTTCATCGGCATTGACATCGATCCATTCAGGAAATTTAAAACTACGTTTGATCATTTTCATCACTTCACTGGTGGGCAGATCCAAGGTGCCGATTGATAAGCTTTTGGCCTTTAATTGGACATTGCCTTCTTCCGTCACGTAAGGATCAAAATAGAGATAGAAAGTGATAGGAAATCCTAATACTTGAAACTCTCCTGTTAAGAGTGCTTCATTTCTTAGCTCAAAATTATATTTGACCTCTTGATCCTTTTGAAAATCAGATAGATAAAAATCAATCAATTGATTGACTTGGCTTTTGTTGCTGTTAACGGTCAGAACAGGACTGCCCTCCCGTTGAACAAGTTCGGCACTTTCATTTAAGCCGGTTTCTCGCTGCTGAAAAATTCTTGAAGCAAAGAAAACCGTTGTCCCTAAAAGGATACCGACCAACACTAGGAAGGCAATTTTCCAGTAGTTGATCGCTTTTTTATTCGTTGTAGCTGTTTTTTCCGGCTGCTTCGTTGATTCGCTTGGTTTCATTTTGTATCCTCCTCTAGCAACCAATAGTTTTGCGTTTTGATCACTTCATCGCGAACGGCATTCGCCATCAGTTGATACCCAAGATTATTGGGATGGAAGCGATCGCCTTCATACAAAACATTGTTTGTAATGTTATTTCCAACGGCTTGCGATGAATCAGTGGTCGTTGAAGGACTACTTTGCGTTTCATCCGAAGCTGTCGTTGATGAATCAGATAAACTTTCTGAATCCGATGATTCGGCAGTTCCCTCTGATTCCCCTCCTTCGGTATCAGCAATACCGACCTCATCACTTAACCCTTTATAGAGCAAATCGTTGATAGGAATAAAAAAGGCCTTTTCTTGCTGATTAACGAACGTTTCCGTTTGCTTATTCCAGTTATCAATGATCGTTTGCATATCCGTGATTTCTGGGAAATTCAGATAAAATGGATTGTAGATGCCCAAGACATAGATTGGTGCATCACTATTCAAATCGCGAATTTGAGCAAACAAGTCTTTTAAACGTTCTTTGTAATCTTCCATCGGTTCCGTAAACGTCTCAATGCTCAAGCCGAAGAAATTGCTCTGAATCACTTTTAGTACATCGTTACCGCCGACAGTCAAGGTAATCAAATCCGCTTGACTGAGGTCTTGCCGCAAGTCTTCATCATTTTTGACTCGCTTTAAAATCTGATCACTTCTTTCACCAGCGACCCCATAATTTTTGGTTACCAAATTGTTCAAATCATAGCGGTCCTCTAAATCCCCCGCTAAAATTGGCACAAAGCCGCCACGAGCTGTCTCATCACCAACCCCTTCCGTTAATGAATCCCCAAGTGCGAGATACTCGATGGCGGATTTTTTTGAATCATTGGCCGCCAGCTTATTAACAGGGGTCAACAGTGGTTGCGCTTTGGGAACAGCAAAATGAAACAAGAAGCCAGTTCCAATGGCTATCAGTCCCACAACAAGTAAATAAGTTACTATTTTTTTCCATTTCACAGGTATTCAAACTCCTTTGTAATCTTTGCTATTTTAACAAAATTCTCATAAAATTCCTAGTCGCAATCCTTCAAACTTAAGAAAGAAAACAGCTCCCTACTCTCTGAGTAGACAAAAATCGCAGCTTCATTCTGCTTTTTCTTCTTTTCAGCTTTTCATACACCAAAAAGCGATTCGTCATCAAACGAATCGCTGAAAGAAACATCCTTTTTATTCCGTACTGTAAGTAATCGCAAAAGCACCTTTGCCAGTGTGAGTGGCGATGATCGGTGTTGTGTGAAGCAATGGGATCTCCAAGTCAGGAAACAGTTCTGCTAGTTCTTTTTGGAAACGTTCCGTGATTTCTAATCCTTCAGCATGAGAAATACCAATTTTCGTCACTCTAGGCATATTCTTCAATTCTGCTTTTAATTCCTCAAACCATTTATTAAACGTCTTGACACCGCGTCCTTTGACGACTGGAATCAGTTCTGAATGATCAAAATCCATGATCACTTTCATGTTCAGCAAACTCGATAAAAGACCTTTGGCACGACTGATACGACCGCCTTTTACTAAGTTTTCTAACGTTGAAACGCCGATAAATAATTTCGTATGTTCACGCACCAAATCCACTTCAGGTAACACTTCTTCTAGTGTCTTACCGGCTTTAGCCAATTCAGCTGCCCGAATCACTTGAAAAGCCAGCGCTTGATCTGTTGTGTCGCTATCGATCACCGTGACTTTGGCTTTTGATAAATGACTGGCTTGACGAGCCGCTTCCACGGTTCCGCTCAGGCCTTTGGTCATATGGATCGATAAAATTTCACTGCCATCTTTGCCTAATTCATCATATAATTCTACAAAATGACCGATCGGCGGCTGGCTAGTTTTAGGTAATTCTTTGGCTTGCGCCATCATTTGCATAAATTTTTCTCCCGGTAGCGTTTCATCATCTGGATAAACGACACCATCAATCATTACAGATAAAGGCACAACATGGATAGCCAAAGCATCACGGACACTTGGTTCCATCGTACTGGAAGAATCTGTCACAATTTTAAGATTTGCCATCATATATTCACTCTCTCTTTAAATCAAGTCTTTTTTCATGGTAAAATAACCACAGACCATTTATACTAAGTATAACAGAGAGAAAATTTTTTTTCATCTAATTTCGATTCGAAAGGACGGTGCCGAATGCAGCACATGAAGTTTAGTCGCAGATATTTGATCGTCAATGAAGTATTAAATGCAGTAACCCACGGGATCGGATTAGGACTGAGTATCGCAGGACTGGTCATTCTCTTAATCAAGGGGGCAAATCTAGGGTCACCTATCCACATCGTTTCCTATGCCATATATGGGTCAATGATGATTTTGCTCTTCCTCTTTTCTACCTTATTTCACAGTTTGATTTTTACCAAAGCAAAAAAGGTCTTCCAAGTCTTTGATCATGCCTCCATTTTCTTGCTGATCGCTGGAAGCTATACTCCTTTTTGTTTGCTTAGTATCCAAGGCTGGCTTGGCTGGTCACTCTTCGTCTTGATTTGGCTACTCGCAATTAGCGGCATCGTTTATAAGTCACTGACTCTTCATAAAAAAGAGACCGTCTCTAAAATCTCCACCCTGATCTACATCATCATGGGCTGGCTATGTGTAATTGCCTTTAAACCTCTGATCGAGCATTTAGGCTATTGGGGAACATTTTTACTAGCAAGCGGTGGTGTTTCTTATACTGTAGGTGCGCTATTCTATAGTTTAAAATCCGTTCGATTCATGCATGTGGTTTGGCACTTATTCGTTATGTTAGGTGCTGGACTAATGTACTTCTCCGTCTTGTTTTATACTTAAACAGTAAGCGCGATTAAATAAAAGATCAGGGAACCTTCATTAGAGAAAGATCCCTGATCTTTTATTTTTTATGATAAAACTCGAATCGATGAGGATAATGGTTTTTTTCATCGATGATCCCATCGACCACATGATCAAGTTTCCATTGCGTCCAATCAATCTCTGGGAAATACACATCTCCATTAAATTCCGCACCGATCACTGTACGGTACAATTGATCGCAATCGTCAATCATCGCTTCAAAAACACCCGCTCCACCAGTTAAAAAAACTGGATGCTCTTGCTGCTTCACATACGTCAAAATTTCCTCACGGTCATGCATCACCAAGGCACCGTCGGCTTGATAATCTCGATCACTTGTCAAAACGATCGTCGTCCGTTGTGGCAACAATCTTTTTCCCATGCCTTCAAAGGTTTTGCGCCCCATAATGATCGTATTATTGATGGTTTGCTCTTTAAAAAATTTCAAATCATTCGGCAAATGCCACGGCAGTGTGCCATCCGCTCCGATCAACCCCTTTTGATCTTGTGCCCAAAGTGCGATCAACATAAATATTACATCCCTTCTGTATAAAATGATTCAGAAATATCCGCAGCGACTTGCAGTCGCTGCATCAGCTGAAAAGCCGATTCATGCTCAAATGGATCTTTGTTGCGTTCATCAAAGCGCAAGCCATCACAGGCTTGGTAAACAATTGTGCCGCCACTTCTTTGGACATTTCTTGGCCATTCTCCATCGTTTAAACGCGCGTTGTTGTTTTTCAGCAAGGTCGGTATCAGGGAGATCGGAAAGAGAGCACTGCCAGCTGCGACATCAATTTCTTCTATTTGAAAAAAGTCGGTGGCGATCTCGTTGATCAAGCACTCCGTTCTTTGCCACGTTTGCGGATGACTCGCAAATGCCCTTGCAGTTCGTCCTAGGATACAATACGTATTCTCTGGTAATGGCTGTTTGCTTATTGCCACAAGTTCTTCTGGGTACGTCTCTATCCACGTCACTACGCGATCAAAATCACAAATATGCAATGAATCCAGCATTGGTAGGTTGTGCTGTGCAGCAAAAACAAGCCTTCTGCGGGCATCTGCCGCTCCTTTTGCTGGTATAAAAATGGCAGTGCACTGCTGATTTGAACGAATGGCTTCTTTTAGCTCCGGCACCGTTTCTTCGGATACGGATAGCCAAACTGCATCATAGTGCTGATCCAAGAAATCAATGACTTGCTCAATGAGCACTGCATGAATCGATCCAGCATGTCTCTGATGAAAGGTCGCCGCAAAGCCTCGTTTGTGGGTATTTTCCATTACGCCTCATTCCTTTCTTTATGAAATGAAACCAAACAACCACTTAAACTGCAATCGGCGCTTTGATCGTTGGATGCGGATCATACCCAACCAGCGTAATATCTTCCATTTCAAAATCGAAGATCGATTGTTTTTCAGGATTTAACTGTAAGGTTGGCGCAGGACGCACTGTACGAGTCAATTGTTCTTTCATTTGTTCCATATGATTGCTATAAAGATGAGCATCGCCTAATGTATGGACAAAATCTCCGACTTCTAGTCCAGTTTCATGAGCAATCAGGTGCGTCAATAGCGCATAACTAGCAATATTGAAGGGAACACCTAAAAAGACATCGGCACTGCGTTGATACAACTGACAGCTTAAGCAACCCTCATGAACATAAAATTGAAACATTGTGTGACAAGGCGGCAACGCCATCGTCGGTACATCTTCTGGATTCCAAGCAGAGACGATCAAGCGACGAGAGTCTGGCGTTGTTTTGATCATGTCGATCACTTCTTTGATTTGATCGATAAACCCACCCGTACTTTTTTCCCAATGCCGCCATTGGTACCCGTAAACATGACCCAAATCGCCGAAAGTTTCAGCGAAAGCATCATCGGCTAAGATTTTTTCACAAAACTGTTTCAACTCATGTTGGTACTGTTCATTGAAAGCTTCATCCACCAATGAACGGCGACCAAAGTCTGTCATATCAGGACCTGTATAAGCATCACTTTTAATATAGCGTTCAAACGCCCATTCATCCCAAATGTGGTTATTATGCTCTAGCAGATAACGAATGTTGGTATCTCCTTTTAGAAACCATAATAATTCACTTTTGATCAAACCAAAAGGAACTCTCTTGGTTGTCAACAATGGAAAGCCTTGGGACAGGTCAAAACGCATTTGGTGACCAAAGACACTGCGCGTTCCCGTTCCTGTACGGTCGCTTTTATCATTGCCTTCTGTTAAAATCTTTTTTCCTAGCTCTAAATATGCTTGTTCCATCGTTTTTCTCCTTTACTCTAGACAAATTCGCTCAAATATTCCCAACGATCCATTTTTTCTGCCAGTTGCGTTTCAACCTCGCTGATTTCTTGCTGTAATTTTTGGAGCTTCGTAAAGTCCGCACCTTGATGATTCATTTCTTCAGTTAAAGCGGCTGCTTTTTCTTCTAATGCCGCAATATCATCCTCAATCGTCGCCCACTCTTTTTGTTCCATATAACTCAGTTTCTTTTTGACAGGCGCTGCAGCAGTCGCCTCACTTTCAGCAGAATGTGAATCGGTTTTTGTTTCTTTTGGCTCTAGTACACTCGAACTAGCTTTATTGGTATTGGCTGCTAGATATTCATTGATGGAACCAAAGTAGGACTTAATCTTGCCATTTCCTTCGAAGATCAGCAATTTTTGGGCAACTTTATCTAAAAAGTAACGGTCATGAGAAACAGTGATGACTGCACCTGGAAATGTTTCCAAATAATTTTCCAAAATCGTCAAGGTATCAATATCCAAATCGTTGGTTGGTTCATCTAACAAGAGAACATTTGGCTGTCCAATCAATAGCTTGAGTAAAAATAGTCGTCGTTTTTCCCCGCCAGACAGCTTGCCGATCTTGGTGCCATGCATGGATCGCGGAAACAAAAACTGTTCCAGCATTTCTGCGACACTGACTTGTGAGCCATCCACTTTTTGCACTTCCTCGGCTGCTTCTTGCAAATAAGCAATCATTCGCTGATCAGGGTTCATCGCTTCAATCGTTTGCGTATAATAAGCCATTTTCACCGTCACGCCCATCGTACGCTCCCCTTCTTCTAAAGGCAGGCGTCCAGCTAAAATATTGAGCAACGTTGATTTGCCCGCACCGTTTTCTCCTGTGATCCCTAAGCGTTCTCTTGATTGAATCAACAAATCAAAGTGTGACAAAATCGTTTTATTTTCAATCTGGAAACTCGCATCTTTTAGTTCTAAGACTTGTTTGCCTAAGCGTGTCGTAGCAACATCAATGGCCACTTCGCCGTTCCGTTTTACTTGATGTAGGTTTTCTTTTAAATCATCGAAACGATCGATCCGGGCCTGTTGTTTCGTTGTACGGGCTTTTGCACCAGTACGAATCCAAGCCAACTCATGTTTGTACAACTGCTTGCGCTTGTCTTCTTGCGTCTCCTCCACACGTTCTCGTTCTGCTCGAGCATGAAGATACGTCTCGTAATTGCCTTGATATTCATGCAACTTGCCAAAGGACAATTCAAAAATCCGATTAACGACTCGATCCAAAAAGTAGCGATCGTGGGTCACCATCAGTAACGCACCCCGATAATTCTTTAAATAGCCTTCCAACCATTGAATTGCATCATAGTCCAAGTGGTTAGTCGGTTCATCCAATAACAACAGGTCTGGTTCATCGATCAACACTTGAGCCATAGCTACTCGTTTCTTTTGACCTCCAGATAACTCACTGACCTTTTTCTCTAACTCACTGATCCCAAGCTTTTGTAAAATAATCTTGGCAGTTGTATCTGTATTCCAAGCATCGGCTTTATTCATCGCTTCTTCTGCCAACTGATAATTCCGTTGCGTTTGTTGATCCAAGCCATTATTCTCTAAGGCAATCAGCGCTTTTTCATAGTCACGAACAACGCGAATCAGCGGACTTGTGCCTTGAAAAACAGCATCTACAACCGATAATTCTTCTTGTAACTGATTGTCTTGAGCCAAGAAACCGATGCGATAATCTTGGGCGGCAAATACCGTTTGGCGATCGCCATCTCCGCGATCCAAACCGGCTAAGATCCGTAACAAACTCGATTTTCCCGTGCCATTGACACCGATCAAACCGATTCGATCTTTTTCATGTATCAGAAAAGAAAGCTGATCAAACAGTGTTTTTTCACCGTAAGTTTTGGTTAATTCACTTACTTTTAATTCTTTCACAGAATCCCTCCTGAGTTTTTTCTTCGCTCATTGTACCACATTTCATCAACGGAGACGATGAGAGAAAAAAATCAATTTTTGTAAAAAAAGAATGCCTTCGTCAGTTTATTCCATGGATGATCCATGTTGATCACCTACGGGGAATAACCTGACGAAGACACTCCATAAAACGTGCATCAATTCATGCACCTTTTGAGACATATTATCGGCGGAACATCCGCTGTTTCGGCTGTTCTTCCGCTCGAGACATCGCATACGATTCTAACAGATTGACATTGCGTCGGTATTCATTTGCAGAAATCGTCGATATTTTTTCAGCCACTTCATATTCATCGATCGTCTTGCGCTCGAGATAATAGCCCCAAAGGACTTTCTTGACAAAAATCGGCTCTTGCTCGATCATGATCGTTTCAATGAAATTGCTATGTTCAAACCGTTTGATGCTCATTTCTCGTTGACGAATAAAGAAATTGATCAGCGAGGAATCATAGACATCTTCTAAATTGCTCAAACTGTGAAAAATGTATTCGCTGTTTTTTAAGTAGATTTTTTGTACTTCAGAAATGTCTCGTTGTTTCAAGGCATCTTTCAGTTGCTGCCGTCGCTGTAAAAACAAACGAGGATGGATCAATACACGAATAAAGCGCTGAATAAAGAAGAGCCAAAAACTAAAGAATGAGAGAATTTGTTTTGCGAGGGAATGCTGTTGCTGAGAAATAAACCGTGAATAAAAACGATAGCCATTTAGACTGACTTTCCCATTTCGATAGGCTTCATCCAAGCCATCTTGTTCGATCGACAAGATCAACCCTTGAATTTCTTGGATTTCTTGTTTTTCTGAATCTGTCAAACTATTGCGATACAATTCCCAACGGCGATTTTCATAGGAATTGATGACAGCATCGATCGCTAAGCGACCTTTATCAGAAAGCTCTTGTTTTTCTTCTGCTTCCAATTGTTCGATGACGTCTTCTAAGATCAGCAAGTGATTGAAGTCGACACTTTCGGCAGCTTCACCATCTGCCAAATAAGGCAAGACCATCACGCTGATGATCAATGTCAGCAAAATCACACAGGCGGTCAAAAACAAGAGCAAGCTCCGTTCCTGAAACGGTGTCTCATGCACCATCACCGGTAAAATAAAGATGGCTGCCAAACTGACTGTTCCCTTGACGCCACCAAAGGTCAACAAGGCGACTTGATTCATAGACACTTGTTTTTTTGATTGTAAGAACCAATAATAAAATAGTAAAAAGAGAAAACGAACGAGGAAAATCACCGCTGTGACGACTAAAATCGTGATAACTAGATGCCAGTTTGCATAGTTTTTGCTTTCCCAGATCGGTGAGAAGACTTGTGACAACTCGATCCCTAGAAAGAGAAACACTAATGCGTTCAATGTAAAGACTATGGTCGACCACGTGCTTTCCGAAATGTTCGCCAACTCTGCATCAAACAACGAGATCCGCCGTTTTCTTTGGGCTTGGGCTACACCTGCCACAACGGCTGCGATGATCCCTGAGACTCCGATCATTTCTGCCAGCAAATAGGCAGCAAATGGCAAGAGTAGTTCAATCAATAAGTATACTGTGACATCTTGTGCCGAGATTTTTTCAATAAAACGTAAAATCCGGCGTTTCAGCCACACAATCAAGTAACCGATAAGTCCGCCGCCGATACTAGAGAAAAGGAGTTGGAAACCTGCGTTGGCTGCTGAAAAACTCCCGGTGGTCAAAGCTACGATAGCAAACTGTAATGCGGTAACCCCCGAAGCATCATTCAGTAAGCCCTCGCCTTCCAGAATATGCATAATATTTTTGGAAATTTTCAAACGTTTTGCTAATGAAGAGACTGCCACCGCATCAGTTGGTCCTAAAGCAGCCCCAAAAGCGAAGCAAGCAGCCAGAGGTATCGTCGGCATTAGCCAATGGAGTGTTCCCCCGACGGCAAATAATGTCATTAACACGCCACCAAAAGCCAAAAATAGCACGATCTTGCTGTTTTTTAAGATTTCCGGAACGTCTGCCCGCTCCCCTTCACGAAATAGCAATGGACCAATGATCATTACTAAGAACATTTCTGGCTCAAAGGCGATCTCTTGGCCCATCTCTGTAAGACCTAATAAAATTCCTAAAATAATTTGAATAAAAAAGATCGGTACCGAGGGCAATATTTTGCTCGCCACATTTGATAATGTGACAAGAATTGCAATGATAATGACGAGTTCAATAAATTCCATCCATTACCCTCTTTTCTTTCGAATTGCTAATAACAGCTCAAGAAAATCTTCTTTTTTCAAAAGGATCTTATCGTTTAGAAGACCTAACTCCTTTTCGTTATTTTCAATCTCACATTGGACACGCCGTGATTCCAAGCGATATAAATCGTGTTTCATTCGTTCAAATTTTCGGAAAAGCAATGGATTTTTCCGTTGCAAATAATCCCGAATCTCCTTTTTTTCAGCTGGTGTAAATTGTCCCAACTGCTTCATTAGTTCTTGCTTACTTAAACATTCCTTGTTCATAATTACGTTTTTTACCCCTTTTATCATCAGTTTATCTTTTTATTTAACGTGCAAATCAAAATTATCTCTTGACCGCTAGTATTCTAAGCCAATCATTCAAAAATAGCAAGTCTTTCTCACTAAATGTTGGTTTTCTATCAGTTTTCTTATAAAACAAAAAAACCGCAGTCTTCACTGCGATTTTTTATGCTTATTTCATATATAGGTCGTAGTAAGCATCCATGATTTCTTTGGCGATTTGAATATTTGGATGGGTATCTGTGTCGCCTTTTAATTGAGGCATTACGATCGCGATGGCAATATCCGCATCGCTGCTAGGTCCGTATGCCACGATATTCAAGTTTACTAAGCTGACGGTGTTACCGTTACTATCCACGATCGGTGTCTCGGCAGTCCCTGTTTTAGCGGACACTTCCATTTTTGCAGAAGCCAAGCCTTTGGCAGTTGCCCAAGCATCCGTTCCATGAACTGCATCATAAAATCCATTTTGAACAATTTGCATTTGAGCATCTGTTAAACCAACTTCGTTCAATACCGTTGGTTCGATCTCTTCAATCAGTGAGCCAAGACCGCCAGTTTCATCATTGCCGTAAATACCGTCGACGATATGAGGCTGCAATCTTTTGCCACCATTAGCAACAGTTGCTGCATATTGTGCCAGTTGCAACGTCGTATAGGTATCAAACTGACCAAAAGCCAAGTCAAGGATCTTCCCACCATCACTGACCGGGTCCATGTTATCGATCGATGTGCTGATACCAGTCGCTTCTCCCGGTAAATCGATCCCAGTTTCAGTTCCCATACCAAAAGAGGCAAAAGACGAACGTAGTTTTTCATAGACATCCCCTTGACGATCCACTGTTGGAATCGAAATACCTGACTGATAATTGATGCCCATCAAACGTAAAGCGACTTGCATCATATAGGAGTTAGAAGAAACTTCCAACGCCTGCTCCGCAGAAAGGTTACGATTATTTGCCCCAGTTGGGTTGAAAATTGAGGCTTTGACATCGGAGCCAATTCTGATTGGTTGATCCAATAACACTTCATTGCCGTTTAAGACCCCATTTTCCCAGCCGGCAGCCAAAGTCCCGGCTTTGACAACGGACCCTGGTACAAAGGAATTAATGAAGGTACCAATGGCATTTTCCTGCAATTCATTTGAACCTGTGTCATGATGATAACCAGACATTGACAAAACGCCGCCGGTTTTTGGATTTAACGCCACTGCGTATACCCCTGGAGAATATTCAGCTGCCCCAGAATCAATCAGTTTTTGGAAATTGTCTTGCAAAATTTTGTCAACTTTCGCCTGAAACTCAGCATCCAATGTTAGAACAAGGTTATCCCCTTTTGCTCCAGCAAAGGTTTCTTTTTGACTTTCAATATTATTATTGTTATCAAGGGAGATCTCAGAAATGGATTTTGTACCTTGTAAGACTTCTTCATACTGCTGCTCTAAATAGCTACGTCCAACACGGTCATTACGAGCATAGCCTTTTTCTAAAAATTCGTCTAGAACTTCTTCAGGAATTCCTTGTTCTTCACTAGTCACCGTTCCGATCAAACTAGCCAGAGAACTTCCTTCAACGATCTTTCGTGTCCAATCGGTACCGGTGGAGATTCCCGGTAAATCGACCATGTTTTCAGCAACAATAGCTAATTCACGGTCAGACACATCCGACGTCTTAATAAAGACCGTACTCAAAGATTGGGCGCTATTCATCCGCTTAAAAATCGTGGCTGCTTCTAATTCTGCATCAGAAAAATTGATTTCATCTTCTGTCACTTTCTCAACGGTTGCCGCATATTGTTCAGAAGTACCTAAAGAACGCTCTTCATCACTCAATCGGTCAGTTGCTGCTTCAAGATTGTCTTCATCTGCCAGCCAAAAATCCTTAAGATCTCGATCAGACAAGTTTTTGTCCACAGGAACTTCGATCAACTCGCTCAATTTTTTGGCCGTTTCTAACAGATCTTGAGCGGTCATTTTGTTTCCGCGGGTAAATGTGATTGCCGCATTGGCTTGATTTTCCACCAGCGCTTTTCCCGAAGCGTCATAGATCATTCCCCGTGGGGCGCTTCCTTTGACTTCCACTACAGATGAAGCTTTCAACTGCTGCTCAATATTGTCGCCATTGACGATCTGTAGATAGCCTAATTGAACGATCAAAGATACAAACAAAGCAAAAATAATAAAAAACAAAAAGTTCAATCGAAATGGAACATGAGATTTGCGATACGATTTAGCCTTTGGTTCTTCTGGCCCCTTACGTATCCCTTGGACAACTTTATCTTTCAAATTCTTCATCTCATCTATCCTTCCAATCTATAATGACTACTGTCCTATTTTACCAAAAAATTCGATTCGAAACAGAAAAAACAAAAAATATCCATTAATCCTTAGAAAAAACTATAAAAATTGGCGTCATTCCGAGTAAATGTTTCACAGTTTGATTGTTTCATTTTCATTCTTTCATGAAAAAATTGTTTTTTTAAGCTTTCTTATGTTTTTTCATTTGATGATCTCGTGAAACAAGATTCCCCCTGGTACTTTTGTGGAAAACTAAAAGCAGGAGGACTTTCGGTCACCCTGCTTTTTTAGGCTTCTAAAGATACTAGCTACTCCCCAGTTGTTGAATTTTCTTCTGAGAAGGTCAAACTGTCGTCGTATAACTGATAATTAGGCGATCCGTTAGTATATTCATCGCCTTGGGTCAAACCCTCGTTCGTCGGAAGCTGCAACTGCTCCTTTAACAAATTTTGCGTATGCAACAACTGATTCGTCCCCAATAACTGATAATACACTCCACCAATCAGTTGCCCTTCTCCTTGGAGTTGCTCTTGTTTGATGGTCGTAAAAGCAGGAATATAATTGGTACCGATGTCCATCATATCATTCCACGTAAGATCCGTCTTCGAATTCTTTTCAACCGCTTTGAGAATCTTTTGGTAATTACTGATGCCATCCAGACTCATAACTTTTTGAAGAATTTTCGTAACCACTTCTCTTTGCCGTCTTTGGCGACCGATATCCCCTTCCGGATCTTGTTTGCGCATCCTTGCATAAGCCAAACCTGTCTTCCCATCTAAGGTGATTCGCCCTTCAGGGACATGAACACCTTCTAAAGTAAAATCGATAGCATTTGTCACCTCGATACCTCCAACTGCATCGATCAGATCCCGCATCCCTTGCATATTGATCGTCACATAGTGATCAATAGGAATGTCCAAGAGATTTTCAACAGAGTCCATGGCCATAGCCTCCCCACCGAAAGCATAGGCATGATTCAGCTTATCGATCGTATTGTAACCAACGATTTGTGTGTAAATATCTCGATCAAGGCTAATGATCGTTGACTGTTTTTTTTCAGGATTGACCGTCACCACCATCATACTATCCGAGCGACCTTGCTCGGTTCGACCTAATGCCCCAGTGTCGATTCCCATCAGCAAAATGGAAAACGGATCTCGATCTTCAATGCTGATCGCTTCCTCTCGTTTGTCTGTTTTCCGATCAACAGCGTGAGAGATTTGATTAAACGTGGCATTTGTCTCTTGATAAACCTGCATCCCGTAGATCGTTACTCCAATGATTCCAACCACTAACACGATTAAAATACTTAAAATTACCTTTTGATATCTCCGCATCTTACACCTCACCAATAAAAATTCACTCATCAAATAAATTTTCCCACAAAACGCATCTTTCAGCAATCGCTATCATGAATCAACTTCATATTTAATGCTTCCGTAACTTCTTTGAAATAAACAAAAATAAAACAAAAATAAAGTGCACCCTCTAAGTTAGAGAGTGCACCGAAAAAAGTCACTTTTTTAAATATAATCCACAAAACGAGCACGAAACTTCATATGCAGATGGCTTCCTAAAATAAGAAGCATCAAAGTTAAACACCAGAAGATAAGTGTATAAGTTGTTTTTTCCCAAACCCATGCACGGGAAAGAAAAGTATCACGAAATCCTTCGATTAGATAGTAAAAAGGGTTCAAGCGAAGAATCTTGATCAACCAAACAGGCATGTTTCGGTTATTAATATCCCAAATCGGACCAGAAACATAAAATAATAATCTCAAAACAGACTGTAGAAATATATGATAGTCACGTATCAGTACTGTTATGGTCGCATTCAATAGTCCAAAAGCAAATAGGAATATGACCATCGCAAGAAAGTAATAAATAAATTGTAACCAATAGATACTTGGTGTTACACCTGCTATGAATAACGAACCTACCACGATTGCCACCATAGGAATGTAGGATGACAAATTACTTATAATATTGATCGATGGTAAAATACTTACTGGAAACTTCATCTTTGCTACCATTCCAACTTGTCGGTGAATACTATTAGAAGCGCCTAGTACAGATGCATTAATATAAAACCAAGCAGTGATCCCAATCAGCATCCAGATAATAAAAGGAACGCCATCAACTTTCCTATTCCCGTTCACTCCTAATCCGAAAACCAAATAATAAATACCGATTTGAATCGCAGGATTTAATATTTGCCAAGCTAATCCCAAATAATGGCTCTGATAAGTAGCCTTATCCTCATATCGAGACATCCGGAATATAATTCCCGCATGCTTAAATTGTTCTTTTATGACTGCAGCAATCTCTTTCACAAACTTCTTCCTTTTCTATATGAACTAAATAAAGAAACATCTTCTTTATTTGAAAACTTGACTGATCGTCTCAACAGGATTCTTAATTGCGTAAGTAATCGAACGCCCACTAAAAGAAACCAGCGAACAAAATATCGTTGCGGCTACTACCAAACCTAGGATCCCTTTAGTTAGCCAGCTCATTTTTTCCCCTAAAGGTGTACGTTTCAAGTTTTTTTGAATCATTTGGTCCGAAAGATTTTGTTGTTGCAAGAAGTGATCTTCACGGCTTTTTTCTGCTAATTTCTCCAAATTAAAGGCTTTCTGGTCTTCTTTATATTTGTCTTGATAGGCTTTTTGCTCTTTCTTTGGCTGCTTTTTGAACCAATCGATGAATTTGCGATATTCAGCCATTACTTCTTCAGTAGGACCAAACATCCGTAAATCACCATAGTGCATCCAAATCGTCCGGTCGCAAAGCTTTTCTACCTGTCCTAAAGCATGACTGACAAAAAAGATGGTTTTTCCAGCTGCTTTAAATTCCATAATTTTATCCACACATTTTTGATAAAAAGTTTCATCACCGACAGACAAAGCTTCATCAATAACTAAAATATCTGGATCATTATGAACAGCAATAGCAAAGCCTAACCGTGATTTCATCCCACTGGAATAGCTTTTAACGGGTTGATTGATAAAGTCGCCCAAATCAGCAAAGGCCACGATTTCAGGCATCTTTTCATCAATTTCTTTATTAGTCATTCCAGACATCAGGGCTTTAAGTCGAATATTTTCTAGTCCGGTCAGTTGATATTTCAACCCCGCACCGATCGCAATAATCGAGGTGTCACCATTTACTTCCATCGTACCAGATGTCGGTGGGATAATGCCACTGATCACGTTGGATAAAGTTGATTTCCCAGAACCATTGATTCCAATGATCCCTACTGATTCGCCGGCTTTCACATCGAAGCTGACCCCTTTTAAGGCCCAAAATCGAGGAACATTGCGATGATAGAATTTGAATAATGCTTTTACTTTATCCGCTTTCTTTTTATATAAGTCGTATTCTTTCGTCACTAAAGTTGCACGGACTTTGATTTCTTTTTCCACTTTCTTCATCCATTCTCATAGAATTTCTAATTGATCGAGTCAACTCACAAAACATCATACCATATTTTGTGTTCTGAACAAATAATCAATGAAAAACTAGTAATAAAATCTTAATTTCTTGAAGTTGCGTTCAACAAAAAAAACATCTGTAAAAGATGCTTTTTTATAATAGTCCTTTTAATTGGTAAGTTTCAAATCTTTTTTGATTTGAGTAGTTGATATTTCCGGAGTTCGTGCTAGATAGATCACTTCAGCAGCTGTTTCTTCTTGAATAAAATCAAATTTGCCAGCCCAATCATCTCCCATAACAAAGGTATCCACATGATATTCTTTGACATCGGAAACTTTTTGTGCCCAGCCTTCTTCAGGAATCACTAGATCCACATACCGAATCGCTTCTAATAATTGCTTTCTTTTCTCGTAAGAAAAGTAGCATTTTTTTTGCTTTTCGTTCCAATTGAATTCATCCGTTGATAGTGCCACGATCAAATAATCGCCTTGCTCTTTTGCACGACGCAAAAGATTGATATGTCCATAATGCAATAGATCAAATGTTCCATAAGTAATTACTCGTTTCATTCTTATCCCTCTTCGCTTCCTAGTCTTACTAATGTATTGAAGATACCAAATATGAAAAGAAATAGCAAATTAAAAAAGCTGAGTACTCCCTCAGCTTTTTTGTTCTGATTTAGACTTTGGTTACTTCCGCTGCTTGCGGTCCGCGAGCACCTTCAACGATCGTAAATTCAACTTCTTGACCTTCTTCAAGTGATTTAAAACCGTCTCCTTGAATGGCAGAAAAGTGAACAAATACATCATCGCCACCGTCAACTGTAATAAAACCAAACCCTTTTTCGTTGTTGAACCATTTTACTTTCCCATGTTCCATAGTGTGTAAAGCCTCCAATAATTATAATCCGACGATTCCGTCGCCTTTATTATAGCGGATTATGTAAGCGTTAGCAATATCAAAACGATTCTTTCTATCCACAAAAAAAGAAGCCTTTTAGCAGGCTTCTTTCTAGTAAATTGTTTAAGCTTTTGCGAAATATTCGTTTACTTTGTCCCAGTTAACAACACTCCAGAAAGCATTGATGTAATCTGGACGAACATTTTTGTATTTCAAGTAATACGCATGTTCCCAAACATCTAAACCTAAAACAGGTGTTTGACCATCCATCAATGGTGAATCTTGATTCGCTGTTGAAGTAATCGCTAGTTTACCATCTTTAACGACTAACCATGCCCAACCTGAACCAAAACGTCCAGTTGCAGCAGTTTTGAATTCTTCTTTAAAGTCTTCAAAGCTGCCAAAAGTTTCTTCAATTGCCTCTTTGATGGCTCCAGTAGGTTCGCCACCAGCATTTGGGCCTAAGATTTCCCAGAAGAACGTGTGGTTGGCATGGCCGCCACCATTGTTACGAACTGCTGTTTGAATATCTTCAGGTACAGAAGAAAAGTCAGCTAATAATTCTTCAACTGTTTTTTCACCTAATTCAGGATGTTTTTCAATCGCTGCGTTTAAGTTTGTTACATAAGTGTTATGGTGTTTATCATGATGCAAATGCATCGTTTCTTCATCAATGTATGGTTCTAATGCATCGTATGCGTAAGGTAAATCTGGTAATGTGTAAGTCATAAAAAAATTCCTCCTCAATGATAATGTTTACATAAGTAACATTATCAGACTATCAGACTTTGTTCAAAAAATATGCTTACTTTTTCTCACTTTTTTTCGTATTGAAAATCAAAAATTTACTAAACACATAGTTTGCCAAAACAACAACAACTTGGGTGACCAGCTTGGCAACTAGATCGCCGGTTGCCAAAATTGAAATAAATAGATACATACAAAGCATATCTAAGCCTAATGATAAGACGCGAAAGAAAATGAACTTCCCAAATGACGCCCATGACTCTTGCTTTGTCTCGGTTTTTGCTTCAAAGACCCATAACTTATTTGTAAAGTAGGCGAACAAAACAGAAGCAATCCAGGAAATCACATTCGCTGTCTGGTAATAAAAACCAAATCCTTCACGAAAAACGAGGTAGACGACAATGTTGACTACGGTCGTTAATCCACCAAAAAATAAATACGTAATCGGCTCCCACAACTTTTTTTGCTGCAAGAACTGTTTGTATTCGTTGTACTTTTGCATTCTTTTGCCTACTTTCATTTCTTTATTAATTCATTCCTTCGATTATTGGTTCTTTTTTTGTGAATTCCTTGTAATTCAAAGAACCCTTCGTTACAATTACTCTAGTTATACCACAAAGGAGTTCATCAGCAAATGACTATCGTCCAACTATTTAAAATTGCTTTTTTCCGAATACCTGATTTAAAATTTGTCAAAAAAGCAGAATTTTCCAAAGTAATCGTTTTTCTATTAAGCGCCTCCGTGCTTATCGCGGTACCGATGACCATCAATGTATTAGGTGTCTTTCGCGATGTGCAAGCAGACGGACAAAAAATTGGAGAATCGATTCCAGATTTTACGATCGAAAATGGGCAGCTTGCTACAGCGCCGAATACGCAAGGTTTCATTTATCAAACCGATTCGATCATCTTTACTTTCGATCCAGATGGCAACCGTACGCCAGCAGATATTGCATCTGATGTCACTGGCTCTGTCATCGCTGTTGGCTTGTTAAAAGATCAGCTGGTCATCCGTATCCCCTCTTCTGGCTTATCGACGTCAATGTTAGATTCTAATCAATTAGAATTTGATTACAGTGAGCCTGCGCTGCGCAATCTTAACGGGCAGGCGATTCGAGAAGCGCTATCAAACCAAGCGATCCCCTGGCTAATCAAACTTATTGTCTTTTTTGTTGCATTGTATCCATCATTTGTCAGCTTGTTGATCACCTTAGTGATGGGGACCTTTATTGCAACGATCTATACAAGATTAAAACGATTCTCCTATACTTTCTTTGAAAATTTAAAGATTCTGATCGTAAGTGCTGCATTGCCTACGCTTATTAGTGTAATCGTACAACTACTATTGCCTTCCTTCGATGCAACTACCTTTATTTTATTTGGTTCTTTATTCTTATTCACACAAGGGGTTAAACATTCTCCAAAAATTCAGTTTAAAACCTGATCTATGCCATGTTCAATTCCTTGAGCATGGTTTTTTTCTCATTCTTTGCTACACTTAAGTTAAAAGGAGGCTTGGCAATGAAAAAAATAATCTTAGCCACTCGAGAGTTTCGCGACACATACGTGAAACAAATCGAAAAAGACTATCAATTTCTTGTGTACAGAAAGGACCAAGCAATTGATTGGTCACAAGTAGAAATTACCATCGGTTGGAAGCCCGAATGGAAGGACTACCTACTAACGGAGAAAACAAATTTGAAATGGGTCCAAGCAATTTCAGCTGGCGTAGACACCTTACCCTTAAAAGAGTTTGCGAAATACGGCATTCGCTTATCTAATGGTAGCGGCATCCATGCTGAATCGATTACAGACCATCTATTGGCTCTACTATTTATGGAAAACCGCGGGATTTTCCAAGCAATCCAACAACAAAGAAAACAGCAATGGTCACCAAATACAATCCCCTATACAAAATTGTCAGACCAAGAGATTTTGATCGTTGGTACGGGACAAATTGGCCAAAAGTTAGCTCAAGCATTGACCTTTTTTGGTGTAAGTCCCATTGGTATCAATACTAGCGGGCATGACGTGATAGGTTTTGAAAAAACGTTCGCGTTATCTGACTTACACGCTTGCGCAAAAACCGCCGATTGCGTCATCAACATCCTTCCTCTGACGGAAGAAACCACTCACTTGTATGATGCAGCTTTTTTTGCCCAAATGAAACCTAGTGCTTCCTTTTATAATGTCGGCCGTGGGCCAAGTGTGGATACCACTGCATTAGCAAAAGCCCTAGAAAAAAAGCAGCTAGCATTTGCCGCACTGGATGTTTTTGAAGAAGAGCCATTGCCCGAGAATGATCCGTTATGGCTCATCGAGAACCTTTTGATAACCCCCCATATCTCAGGGCATACGCCCCATTTTCAAAAGGCATTTATGGCCATTTTCTTAGCGAATCTCCAACAATTTTTGGCGAAACAAGAACTTGAAAAAAATGAGATAAACCTGGATAAAGGCTACTAACAAATTCTTTCCGCAAAAAAAGTGTACAGTTGGAGGCGAAACCTTCAGAATGTACACTTTTAATTTATCGTTGTTTTTCTTGATCTTTTTCAGTTTCTTTCAAGAAATATAAGGGTCTATTTTTGGTTTCTAAGAAAATTTTTCCAATATATTTCCCGATGATTCCCAAACAAAGCAATTGCAAACCGCCCACAAATAAGAAAATGCTGACCATCGATGGCCAACCAGTTGTTGGATCACCAAAGATAAAGGTTCTGATTACAATAAAGATCAATGCGATCAGAGAGCCAAAACAGGAAAGCGCCCCAATAAACGAAGCAATGTTCAGAGGGGTATCCGAAAAGTTGACAATCCCGTCGATCGAATATTGAAATAGTTTCCAAAATGACCACGAAGTCTCACCCGCTACTCGTTCTCGATTCTCATAGGAGAGGTACTCTGTATCAAAGCCGACCCAGCTAAAAATCCCTTTAGAAAAGCGATTGTACTCTGACAGTTGTAAAACGGCATCTACCATATTACGGCGCATCAAGCGAAAATCTCGAGCACCATTTACCATTTCGGTATCGGCAATCTTGTTGATAATATTATAAAAAGCATCTGAGAAAAAACTACGGATCTTCGGTTCTCCTTTGCGATCCGCCCGTCTAGTCCCCACACAATCAAGCTCTGGTTTTGCTTCCAGCATCGCAAACATTTCTGGCAGTAATGTCGGCGGGTCTTGTAGATCTGCGTCCATCACAGTGACAAAATCGCCTTTCGCCGCTTGTAAGCCTGCATAAAGTGCAGCTTCTTTGCCAAAGTTTCTCGAAAAAGATAAATAGCGAACACTTTCGGGGTGGTCACGATATAACTCTCTTAAAACAGGTAGTGTTTGATCTGAAGAGCCATCATTGACAAAAATATATTCAAAGGGCATATTTAATCGTCTCTTCACTTTTTCTGTTTCCTCAAAGAATATCGGCAAGCTCGCCTCTTCATTAAAACAAGGTACAACAATTGATAACATCGGTTTCATCTCCTAGAGCCAATCGAGTTACATCGGTCATCATTTGACCAAACTCATATTATTTTTTATCTTCACTAAAATCATACTTGGGTTCATCTAATGTTTGATCATAATCAACTCTCAGATCATAGCCTTTGAAAAACCACTCATCCGCTTCATCAATAAAAAAAAGCAAGCCGTCAATGGTTCGTTCAACGATCGGACGTTCTGGTTTATCGACTGACATCCCCACGGAAAATCCGTCATGCACTTGTGTTTTGCCATAAATTTTTCCAAAAAAACGAATCCCGCTTCCTTGGTCTACCACCAATTCTTTTTTGAACCATTGCATTGCTTCAGGACTTATTGTTAAGTTCATTTTCTTCACTCCTAATCATTCATATGTTCATCAAGTATATCTACATCATCTGTATTGCCGATCACGAGTAAATTGTCATTTTCACGCACGATCGCCTCTGCATCTGGCGAAACGATCACTTGTCCTGGTCCCCGACGAATCGCAACAACTGTCAGACCATACTTTTGTCGAAAATTCAGCTCAATCAGGGATTTATTGAAAAAGCGTGGATTGGACACACGAATTTCTGCTAGAGAAAATTCATCAGATAGTTCAATATAATCTAAGATATTTTTGGAAACTAGATTATGGGCGATGCGAATCCCCATATCACGTTCAGGATGGACGACACGGTCTGCGCCGAGTTTTTCCAGTACACGGGCATGGTATTCGTTTTGGGCTTTGGCTAAGATATTAGGAACACCCATTTCTTTAACCATCAGTGTGACCAATATACTGGCTTGAATATCTTCACCGATCGCAACGATCACATGGTCAAAGTTACGAATTCCTAGTGAACGCAAGGTCATCTCATCTTGTGCATTGCCGACCACCGCATGGGTGGCGATATTCATGTACTCATTCACCCGATCTTCATTGCTATCGATGGCCAGTACTTCTTGACCAGATTCAATCAATGTACGACAAATACTACCGCCGAAACGCCCCAGACCGATTATTGCATAATTTTGCTTCACCACAAACGCTCCTTTTTTACCAGATCATAATTTAGTATAACAAAAACCTCCTCAACTGACCATGAGGAGGCATAATTATCGAGAATTTATTTTATCAAACCGTGTTTAAAAGCATATATCGTCGCTTGTGTACGATCTTCTACTTCTAATTTTGATAAGATATTCGATACATGTGTCTTCACTGTTTTCAGCGTAATGAAGAGTGAATCCGCAATCTCTTGGTTGCTCTTTCCTTCGGCGATCAACAGTAACACTTCTTGTTCCCGATTCGTCAAATCTTCATGCAAGATCGGTGTCCGATTCGTCAAACGATCCATCATTTTCGTGGTGACTTCGGGTTCTAAGACCCGCTCGCCTCGCTGGGTGGCACGAATGGCTTCCGCAATCTCATGAGCAGTAGACGTCTTTAACAGATAACCGGCCGCACCCGCTTCAATTGCAGGATAGACTTTTTCGTCATCAATAAAACTAGTGACAATAATGATTTTTGCATCCGGCCAATCCTTTAAAATCAATTTCGTAGATTCGATCCCATCCATTTCATCCATCACTAAGTCCATCAAAATCACGTCTGGTCGCAGCTCCAAGGCCTTTTCATACCCTACTCGGCCATTTTCCGCTTCCCCAATCACTTCTATATCGTCTTGAATCGATAAGTAAGAAGATACCCCCAGACGAACCATTTCATGGTCATCAACTAACAACACGTTTATCATCCGTTATGCCTCCTTCAACAATGGAACTTTGATTTCAATGCTGGTTCCTTGCTTTTTAAAACTAATAATTTTCAACGTACCACCAACGGCACTCACCCGTTCTCGGATATTCATTAAGCCATAGCTGCCGGCTTTTTGATCCTGTGGATCAAAGCCAACCCCGTCATCGATCACCCGCAACAACACGTTATTATCGATGCGATGCAAGTAAACTTCTAACTCATCAGCTTTCGCGTGACGCAGTGTATTAGACAAGAGTTCTTGGATCACACGAAAGAGTTGATCTTCAATCGAACTAGGCATCGTAAAGTCTTCAATATCCCAAGTCAATAGAATTTTGATTTTGGTCTCTAATTCCTTTAACAATTGCTCGATTCCTTGCTTTAGACTCTTCCCTTCCAAAGTTACAGGTCGTAGATGAAGCAAGAGCGCCCGCATTTCAGATTGCGAAGCATTGATAATGTCTGTGACCATCGCTAACTGTTTCTTTTGGCTTTCTGGAGCATCTGTTCGAATCGCTTGCTCATTTAGTGCAGACATCATCATCATGGCGGCAAACAGCTGTTGAGAAACAGAGTCGTGCAATTCACGAGCCAGACGCTGCCTTTCTGCTTCTAAAATCTCTTCTTTCGTCTGACCATCAACAAACTGCGGTTTCGCATTCAATTGCTGTAATTCCATCGACATCTGTTTCATCTTCGATTGGATACTAGCAATATCACGATCCACATTCGCAATCAAATGGTTTTCAGACGCATGGGGGATTTTTGTTTCCAATAAAGGGCTATCGATATAGCCACTGGCTAACAGTCTTAGCTTTTCTTCCACCGGACCGTATTGGCGGTTGCGGAAAAAAGAAATCAGTAAGAAGACAGCTAAAGCAATCAATGCAGATATTACAAGCAAGTGAAAGACGATAGGAATGAAAAAAAGTTTGATTTGAAAGACTTCTATCAGCCAATTATTTTTCCCACTGGCATACAAATAGGAGAACAACATCAAAATCATGGTAAAAAAACTTGCTAAGCCTGCATAAAACGCGATCATGCCTCTTGAAAATTTCCCGATCATACCCGAATCACCTCAACATCACCAACAAGGGTATTCGTTAAAATTTTCAAACGCCGACTATTTTCGCCATAATCGGGGCTGTAGATTGTCACTTTTTCATTTTTCAAGCTCGTTTCTTCACCTTCAAAGATAACGGAGCCAATAAAAGTACTGTGCTCTAATTTGATTGCTATGCCAGCAGGCACTAAAATACGAGTTCTGCCGAAGCCTTTTCGTACGATCACGACATTTTCTTTCTTAGGCAACAGCGTGTTGCCTAGATCGATGAAAGTGTCTCCCGTCAAGATATCTAAATTGATATCGTCCCATTCATAAACTTGACTGCCAATTCGTTCATTGCCTAACCATTGCTGTTTTTGTTTCAACGGATGATCCGCCTTTGGTTCTTCGGTTTCAACGATGATCATTTGTTTTTTGCGCCAGAAGGAATTTTTAGTCAAATCGATTCCGGTAATCTCGACTCCTTTTAATCCAATAAATAAAATCGCAAAAATCAGCATCAGCCACAATGCTGGACTATTTAACAAACTGATCAAAATAGCAATGGAACTTGAGACCATCAAGAAATTTTTAAAATTGCTCTTGCGCTCACTTCGGTTCACCAGAACCAAGCACGTCACACCAAGTATTAATAAAAATAATAATGGCGGATTAGATAAAATTTGCCATACCGCAAAAAGCAGTAAGAGCGCTTCAACAATAAAGAAAAAACGCCAAGGACTTTTCATTCAAGCTCCTCCTCCTAGTAATTCTACTCTATCATACCTGAAAAAAAGGGTTTGTCCATCCGTCGCTGGTCCGAAAAAAGACCCTGTATGATCAATTTCCCTAAAGGAGAATGAACAACAGGGTCAACTAGATTTACCTAGCAATCAAACGATTAACTTTTCTTTACTTCTGTGATTCTTACTTGCATATCTCCGCCTGGCGTTGAGATCGTCACTTCATCGTTGACTTTTTTCCCAATCAAAGCACGAGCGATTGGTGAATCATTGGAAATTTTACCAGAAAAGGGATCTGCTTCAGCACTGCCGACGATCATGTACTCTTCTTCGTCACCATCAGGCAACTCCACAAAAATCACTGTTTTTCCGATGGAAACTTCATCAGAGTCGACACCTTCATTATCAATGATTTCTGCAAATCGAATCATATTTTCTAAAGTAGTGATTCGACCTTCGACAAACGCTTGTTCATCTTTGGCAGACTCATACTCTGAGTTTTCGGATAAATCGCCAAAACTGCGGGCTACCTTGATACGTTCAATGATTTCACCGCGTTTTACCGTTTTCAATTCTTCTAATTCTTGTTCTAACTTTTCTTTTCCTTCAAGTGTCATTGGGTAAACTTTTTCTACCATAGTTCTTTTCTCCTTTTAGTAACTTCTAATAAATCGCAAAAGGTAATCTTTTGCGATGAGTCCACAAAAGATTACCATGCTTTTTTTTAAATGTAAACTATAAACCTATGAAAATTTAATTTGAGGTATTGTTTACGTATTGTTCCACTAATTGCATATGCTGTTCATAGGTTTCTGCAAAGTAAACTTCTTGAGTATGAATATCAGCAACGAAATAATAGTAGTTGTTCGGTGTTGGATCTAAGACCGCTTGAATCGCTGCTTCACTTGGATTGTTGAATGGTCCAGGTCCGTAGCCAGTATGCACATAGAGGTTATAAGGAGAGTCAACTTGAGTGTCCTCATAAGTAACTAGCTCTTTGTGCTCGCCTAACGCGTATAGAATCGAAATATCCGATTGCAGCGGCATATCAATTGCTAAGCGATTGAAGAATACCTGTGCGATATTTTTACGATCTTCTAACTTACTACCTTCTTTTTCAACAAGTGATGCTAGAGTAAGAACTTCTTGGACGGTCATTTCTTTTTGAGCGATTTGATCGAAATATTTTGACATGACCGCATTTGATTTATCCACCATTTGAGTAACGACCTCTTCTAGGGTATTCCCTGTATAGTAGTCATACGTCGCTGGGAACAAGTATCCTTCGAGTCGGTAACGTACACCTTGTGCATCGCCGGCACTTGCTAAAAGATCAGGATAGGTTGCTTTCATTTTTTCAAAGAACTCGTCACTTTCCATCAAAGCTAAGAAATCATCTTTCGAGATATTCGTTGCTTCCGCTAGAGCATCACCGATTTGATCTACATCAAATCCTTCAGGAATGGTGACTTTGGCGTCAGAGGTGACCGATCCTTCGCCATTTTGTAGCATCTTCGCTATTTGATCCAATGTCATACTTGGCGCAAACTGATAATTTCCCGCTTGAAATCCAGTTAAATTATTGAATTTCGTATAATAGTTAAAGATCATACCACTCTTAATGATATTGTCTTCTTCCAATATTTCTCCAATTGCTTTGTTGGACGATCCACTAGGAATCTCAACAGCGACAGTTTCCGTGTCATCAGGATTCAAAGGCTGTAGCCCGGATGATACATAACGATACATTGAAAATCCTAAAACTCCACCGATAACGAGCAAAGCAAGAACTACGATCAAAACGATCCGATTGACAATTCGGTCTTCTTTTTTGCGTTGCTGCTTGCGCAATTGCGTTTCTCCACCTTCAGCTATGGGTAATTCTTCCGCTGCTGCCCTACGACTTGCAGCAGTTTGCTTTGCTTTTTTATTTTTGGTCTTTCCACTTGCAGTTCGCGAACCCACCTCTTCTTGAGGCTGTTGAATAGGACGCTCGTTCAAACCTTGGTCTTCCTGGGTTTGATCTGATTGAGGTTGCTTTAAAGCTCCTAATACTTCGTCTTTAAAGGACTTATCCTCTGGATGTTGTTTACTCAAAACAACTCCTCCTAACTTTCGTAATACTGGCTTGTACCATTATACACGAAAGTTAGGAGGAGTGGAATAGAATTAATTTCTAATTCGTTTCATTCTAAAGTAAAAAAGATTATATGAAAAACATTTTTATATTTTTTTGAACTGATTAATAATAATATAGCTTAAACTAATAATGAAAGTTATTCCTGAAAGGAATAAAGAAATCTTAATAGTCAAGGGAATCGGGTAAGAGACCCTAATTGCACGTACTTCACCTGCATTTAACTGGATTGTACCGATATCCGTTGTTCTTACATCAATAGGTTTTCCAGATGAAAGATCTTTAATCACAGTACCTTCGTATTTAAATATAGGAACGTTGACAATCTTATCATCATCTGATTCCCAAGAAACGACTATATCTCCGTTTAATACCTTTTTCTCAAAATTGGGATTTGGATTAATTACATATTCCCAATATTTGGAATATGGATCAAAGTGTTCAAAATCTTGGTTACTCAGCGGTTCTTTTAATGGTAAGTAATCAGAGGTCCCTTTTCTTACAACATCCAATACTTCACCCAGATTGTTACTTCTAATGACATTTCTTAATTCTTTGGCTGATAAGTTTGATGGCTTTTTATTTGGTGAGGCCAACACATTTTCAGAGTTCCACTCCGTCATTCGAGACATCACTCTGTCTTGTGCAATCGAAATTGAAAACAAGGCTGCTATCCCTAATACTATTAGTACCATTTCTTTCTTTAAATATTTGCAGGCATATTCAAAAGTAACTAATAACAAAATTGTCGGCACGATAATGAGCCTTGATGGAAATTGTAAGAATGATTCCAACGCCGGGAATAATTTCGAGAAGATATTCCATGGAAAGAAACGACTTGATAGTAGTAAAAATATACTTCCAGTAGTCATTAAAATTTTTGTTGTATTATTTATATGTCTCCAATTAATAACTAAATTTATTACTTGGAAAAAGAACAAAGAACTCAGCACAATTCCAATATTCGCTTGTCCATTTCCCTTTTCTGGTAAGAAATACACTGCATTTTTTAATAAGTCTAACGGAACTGTTTGTAAAAGTTGATTATCCTTTAAAAGATAAAACATTCCTAACCAAACATTCAAACTTAATAAAATAGCTATCCCTACAGAAAAGATCATGCTTAACAAGAATTCTTTTTTTAAAGTAGTTTTTATGAAAGCATATATCACACAAGGTAGCAGAACCAAAGTTGCTAGGAGTGAGGAAAACACATGGGTTTGTAATAAGACTCCCATACTCAATCCTAAACCTAACACAGAAAAATTTTGTTTTTTATCTACTAACATCTCGATCCCATAAAATATGACATATGGAATGAGCATATTTCCAATACCTGTAAAAGATCCTGCAGTATTCCAAGAGGCAACAAAATAAGTACCCATATAGATAGCACCCGAGAGAACTGCTAAAACGTCACTAACTGATAATTTTTTTGCAATACGATAGACACCATACGCACCAATAACGTTAACAAAAAAAGATGTAATTAACTGAAACTTAACCCAGCTTCCCGAAAGCAATAAGACTGCACCCAGTATATATGACATTCCTGGTCCATAAAATGCATTCACAATTCTTGCAGATTGTTGATAGGAAAACAAAGAGATAAAGTAATTGAAGTCCCCAGTTTTTAGTTGCATCATAGTCTCATAGATTCTATTCATATGGAAAATAGAATCAACGCCGAGAATATAACCTTTTGAAAATATTTGAGGACTTTGAATAATTATCGATAAAATAGCAAATATCACCCAAATAATTATACCCTTTTTCCATCCTGTAACCTTGTTTAAATACATATTACAACTCCTTACAAAAAATACTAATCTTTGAAAATTTTTTCCCAAGTATTTAACGCTTTTTCTTCATACGATGAAAACATAAACTTTTCATTAGGCAAAATATTTTTAATACCTAGATTAAACCCTCGAATCAAGCCATCAATCGAATTTTCAACTACTATTGTTTTATTTGACCCATCTAAGATTTCCAATGTTTCCGGTACATCAGTCATTATCACAGGTGTATTCACAGCTAGTGCTTCTAATACAACCATTCCTAACCCTTCATATCTACTACTAAAAATAAAATATGATGCTTTTTTCAATAAATTATAAGGGTTTCCCAAATTCTGCAAGAGATAGATAGAATCCTTTTTTTTACTACTGTTAATTTTATTTATGATTGTTTCCTTCTCGGGACCATATGACTCAATTAAAACTAAGTATACACTTTCTTCTTCAACAGTTTCAAATGCTTTTATCAATCTATCTAGACCTTTTTGTTTTGAAAATCTACCGATGTTAATAAAAATCTTATTCGATTTATCTTCAAACTTCTCAATTAGTTCTAATGGTATAGGATCCGTAATAGGCAAATTAGATAGCTTTTCTACTTTTTTCTTATTTATTAGGACATTACTAACAAAAGTATTAGCCTCGGGAACTAGATAATCAATTTTATTCTTTATTGTCCCACTTACGCAAATAACTTTGGTTGCTTCCTTGTAAGCTTCAAATAAAATATTCCTTTTTAAATATTTATTTAGTTCCATTTCTTTTTCTATGTCTGTATGCACAAAAATAATTGTCTTGATTCCAATTTTTTTTAGTATCCACATCCAAGATGCATATGAGCGGTCATATCCTGGATAATGAATAAAATATGAGGGGGCTAAATTAGGATACTGTCTTTTGAAATCTCTCAAATACATTTGTTCGACCAACTTTTTTGATGCTGGTTTTTCATTCATATAACTTAATGTCGCAAATGACTCCCTAATTGTTGCTTGCAATTTGCCAGCACTTATAAATGTGAAAACCCCTTTGGGAAGGTTTTTAATTTTATATTCTAACTTTTCTGGAATCATACCTTCTTGCCATGTCAATATATAGTTTCGTTTCGTTAAATCAACAGTTTCAAAATAATTTAATAAAGAAGCTGTTATTCCATTATCAGCAAGTTGATAGGCATAAATTAGAACGTTCTCCTTCTCATTCCAGTTATTTTGAACATTTATATTAGAGGATTTTTTTTCTGATAATAAAAAGTCTATAACTTGTAATGCACCATTTTCATTATCTGAATTACAATACGTTTTTATGAATTCATCATTCCTAAAACTATAATTTTGTCTCAAAGCTAAGATTAAACTTTCAGGATCTGTAACCTTCTTAAATGGAAGATCTTTTATTTTGAAGTACATTCCTCTTTCTGCTTCATACTCTTTTTCATCAAAAGTAAATAATAGAACTTCTCTCTTTGTCACTAAAAAATCAAACATTATAGAAGAATAATCAGTAATGATTTTTTCAACTGTTTGCATAAATGTATACGTTTCTTCTTTGGGAAACTTTTTCAAATGTTTAAAATTGTAAGAATCAAAATTTATTAAGTTTTCTTCGTAAGGATGGAGTTTCACAAACATCTCTTCATTATCAAGTAATAGATCATCCAGACGCTTTAAATTATCTATTAACTTATCAGAAATCATCACATTATTTGTATTTTTACCACGCCAAGTGGGCATATACAAATATCTTTTTGGTACAACTCTGTTAGCAAACAAATAAGAATTTCTTGGAGATGGAGCTATAACAATCTCATTTTTCACTATATCTTCGATGCCAAAATCTTTAATTAAAACCTTTTTAGTAAATTCATTACTGACAAATACTTTATCCGCAGAAGCCAAATTTCTTTGAATATTTCCATATCCTTGTATCTGTGTAGATTTACCTAAAAATTTTAATGGTGTTCCATGCCAAAATATATAATATTTTTGTTCAATACGTTTATTAAAAAAAGACCAAAAGGATGTATCATTTATAAGTATTTCAGCAGTTGCTAAATATTCAAAGTATTCCTTACTTAAGTGCTCAATGTTATAATTCTCGAACTCTGCAGGTAAATATGCATTTTTTCTTGTAACAATTTTAACACTATATTCCGGGTAAAATTGTAGAATATTTCTAGTTAAAGCAAAAATGTGTCCACTAAACTCCCTTCCATGGGATCCTTCGAGTAGAATCGTTTTCTTTTTTATTGGTAAGTTTCTAAACTTTAAATATCGCAACTCATTGGGAGTCATCACATTATTTTTTATTTTTTCTTTAAATTTCATCTTCGGCTCCTATAATTGTAGAATCAATATCCTTTTATTTCTTCCCTACAAGAAATAGTAACACAAAAAGCTATAATTATGAGCACGACTTGCCGTATCAACAATTATAGCTAAATGTATACGATTTTTAATTTATTTCTTTATAAAAACTTTCAATAGCTTCTTGATTGTATCTATATGGATCAAAAGAGGTAAAAATACCTTTGTAAGACCAGGCTCTTAATAAACCATTTTTAATATCTTCTGAGGAAGTTCCTTTTGTGAGTAATCCATATTCTTCATCTTGACCTAGTACATTAATATTCGCTGGTATGTTAGAAGCCAGTATTTTCATTCCTAAAGTCATTGATTCCAATAATACCATTGGCTGCCCTTCGTAATAAGATGGTAAAACAAATAGATCCGTTTCTTTAATAAAATTAAAGGGAGAACTCAGATGACCTAACATAAATACTGATCCTTCTTGATTTGTATCTTTAATACACTGAATCAGCTCTTTTTCTAAAGGACCTTTTCCTAAAATGTAAAGCCGACTCTTCGGATTTTCTAGTCTAAATTCAGCAAAAGCTTCAATCAAATTTTTCTGATTCTTTTCTGGAGATAACCTTCCCATATTCACTATATTAAAATAATTTTTGTCAAGAAACGGAACTTTTTGAAAACCTAGATCGACTTTGGGTAATACGAAATTTGTTTCTGATTTTTTTTCAGATTTATCATTTGCTTCTTTAAAGTCTTCTTCTGAAATTTCAATTACAAATTTCGAATCAATATAACCAATTGATATATCGTTATTTAAAAGTAATTTATAAAATTTATTACTTCCCACATGACTGATTTCCTTAATTTTAAAGGGCTGTTCCAAATAGTCCTCTGAAAAAGGAATACTCTCCGAACCAGTAGTTCCTTTTGGGGCAGACCATAATTCAATATTCGGTATGTTTTTGATTTTTCCATAAAAATTCGTGTTCTCAACGAAATCTGTAAAATAAACAGGTTCAATTGTTTCTAGTTTTTTTGTGCGGCGTATGAAATAACTGTTTATAGGAGAATAACGACTTGTTTCATGTATTCTCATTAAAGGTCTTGGTGATACCCACCCCAATGATTTCTGGTTATACTTCACATAGAAGTATCTTCCTGCATCTGTGTATGCAACTTTGTCAATCTCAAAATACCGATTTTTAAATGGCCGTACGTAACTAATAATTTTATCTTTTTTCGTATTAGTCTTTATGTCTTCCCAAATCGGATAATTCAAAAATCTTGATACTGTTGCAAAACCGTGGAAGTCCTCAATTCTTTGAGTATTAATTTCTTTGGGAATTACATATTTTTGGGATATCCAACCTAAATACATATTGTCAACAGAAACTTTAAAAAATAGTTCATCATCAACACAAAACGATGCATATTGGACCACTGTAGATTCTTTTGATACTTCTTTTCTAGAGAATGTTTTCTTTTGTAAGGAGTTAATATTCAATGCATACTCAATTATTCCAGAATTCTCAAACTGTAAGAAACCTCTTTTCACATTCAATTGTTGTTTCACTTCGACTACAGTCCGTTTTTCTAAAATTTTCTCGATGTTAATTGTATTATACACGTAACTCATTTGCTCATTAGTAACATAATTCTTCAAATTATTATAATTGACGTCTCTTGTCATAGGTGAAACGCTCAATAGCTTATCAAACTTATAGTATATAGAGAACAAACCATTTAAATCTTTAAACATTGGCATTTTCCCATTCACTTCTCTACGAGAATCGGAATAGAGATCATTGTGCATAAAAACTATATATTTTTTTGCATCTGCTCCTAAAATGTGCCTTCCCCAAAAGTAGCTGTAACCACTAAAATCAATCGCTACGTCAAATTTTAAGTTACCAACAAGCCTATTCATCTCTCTACGATACCCGTTTTCCGGATAATTTCTTCTTTGATTTTTCTCTACACCCTGATCAGCAAATTTTTTGTTAATTAATTTTTCTTTTCTCGTAAGAATATCAATTCCAAAGCGGAAAAGAGGCCGAATGTTTTTATTCATTGCCTTAAGATTGTTATTGATTTCCTCATTATTTGAAGGATTGCAAATAACGGTAACATCATACTTTGTATAATCAATATTGTTTGTCAAATTTAAAAAACTTGATGTTATTCCATTGTTCCTCATGCCACCAGGAAATATTAGCAGCTTTTTCTTTTTTGAATTCACTGTATGAACTTTAATCTTATCTGAAACTTGGTTGTTAAAAATGTAATCTACATATTTTTTTGTTACATGTCCATCTTCATATGGAACCATACGCTTAGCCATCTCTTCATATTTCTTTTGAAATTTAGTATGATTCATTTCTACCGATTGAATCAATTTTAGCAACTCTTCAAAGTTTTCTGCAGTAGGACCAGGTAACTCATCATTTGTCAGATACATTCCTCTTTCAAAACTGTATAAATCTTTATCCCATGCGTAAAAAATGATTGGTTTTTTTGTAACTAAGAAGTCGAAAAATATGCTTGAATAATCCGTGATGAGCACATCAGTGATAGACAAAACTTCGTTGGCATCAACTAGATCTGATATTAATAGACCAAATAATCTACTATCATTTTTTAACTCATTATAAATAAATGGATGAACTTTTACTAAAACATCATATTCATCGTAAAACTTTTCTTTTAATCTTAACGTTTCATTGACTATTTGTTCAATATCATCTGTTGCCTGATGAACATTTTGACCTTTCCAAGTAGGACAATAGAGAATTTTCTTTCTATCACCACGTAAATCTACACCAACACCCTGCAGTTTTTCATAAACAGAATCTTTATTTTGGGATAGTGTAGCGTCGATTCTAGGATATCCCCCCTCTAATATTTCTCCTGTATAAATTCCTTTTAATTTATAACTATCAATGAAAACATTAGAAGTATGTGCGTTTGGTGATAGAATATAATCTGTCATCAAAAAATTTCTTAACACATTTTGAGAATGAGAAATTGATCCCGGTATATCAAACCCCATAAACTTAAGAGGTGTACCATGCCAAGTATTAATGTATATTTGATCTGGTCTTTTAACAAAAAATGATTCAAATGTCGAATTTGAAACAAGGTATTTAGCTTTTAGGAGTGCATCTACATATTCCAGTGTGTCACGATAAACAAATTTTACTCTCTTTTTAGATGGCTCCGAAATAGTATTTTTTATGCCTTCAACGTCTTTATCAATAACCCAAATATGATTAAAGTCAGAAAATCTTTCATCTTTTGTTAAGTAGTTAAATATAGCCAATGGGGAATCTACGATTGATTTGCCATCTCTTGTTTCATATAGGATAGTTTTAGACTCAATTGGTGTGCTCTCATAATGATCTGCATAATATAGTCTCATACGATGTTTTAGATCGGGAAAAATAATCCGTTGCACGGAATTAGCTTTTGTATATATTTTCTTCAAAACCACAATTAGTTCCTCCAATAGTTATGTAAATTAACTTCATCTTTTTATTCAATCCAAAAAGATCAACTATTTAATTTACTTACTAAATAAATTTTATCTATTTCTTTTATCATTGCGCATACTCCAAACAATACTTTTACATAAAAAGATAGGAAGTTGTAAAATTCTTCCTAATCGTTTGGGGTTACTTAAAGATCGGTAGAGCCACTCCAGATGAAATTTAATAAAAATATCTGGTGCTCTTTTAACGTGTCCACTAATTACATCAAAGCTTCCGCCTACATCTTGAAAAATGGACACATTAAGTTCATGTATGTTACGAGCTAACCATTGTTCTTGACGTGGAAACCCTAAAGCAACAAAAAGTATATCAGATTTTGATTCATTAATTTGACTGATAATTTCTTTATCCTTCAATTGATTATATCCATCTATGGCTCCTGCCACAACTAAATCCGGATATGAATGTTTTATATTTTTTACAGTATCTTCTAAGATTTGCGGTTTTGCCCCGTATAAAAAAATTCGTTTATTATTTTCATTTGCATAAGCCAATATTCTTATCATTAAATCAAAACCCGTTACTCTATTAAATATACTCCCTCCAGTTAATCTTGAAACTAAAACAATTCCTATACCATCCGGGATCCTATGAGTGCTTCTCCAAATAAAATCAACGATATCAGGATATTTTTTTGATTCCGTAACAATTTGCGGGTTAATACTAATAATTGTCATTTTACGGTGTCTATCCAAGTAATTGGAAATATCTTCAATTATATTATCATACGATAAATTATCAACTGGAATTCCCATTATTAATTCAGATTTCATAAGTGACTTCAATCCATTCTATAAGTTGCTTAATAGCTTTTCCATTTGCGTATTCATTCCATATTAGATTAAAATGCTTTAAACTAGTATTTTCTTGCTTATTAATAATTTCAACAACATCTTCAATGTTCTCGACTATCTCATACTCTTCACTCATAAAAAAATCAGCTTGTAATCCAACTTCTTTTTTATAGTTATCCAAATCAGGACAGAAAAAAACAATGTTCCCATCAGGATTAGCAAGAGAATACTCGAATGGGATGGAGGAATAATCAGTAATCAAAACATCTGTTAAAAAAAGAGTTTCTTGCAAATTAAATTTATTCAAATGTGTCTTGATACTGGGATATATTTTTAGTTGCTCTTTAAGCACGTTATCTCTTGGATGAGGATGCACCAACAATAAACTATCATCTGAGATATTTGAAGATAAATATCCTAAATCAATATAACTATGGCTATGTTCTCTGTAAGTAGGAGCATACAAAATGATTTTTTTATTTATATTTTCTTTCACCTGTAACATTTTCTTTTTTGTTCCTTCATTGAGATAGTAATCTGTTAAAGGATAACCAAATTTCAAAATATTTGGATCGATTTGGTAGCTACTCTTAAATATATCAGCCATTTTTGATGAACTAACTACTATATCCGTGATTTTTTTATAAACTTGTCTATATCTATCCTTATTTTTATCCGAAGCATGTTTAGCATAATTTGCTTCAAGTCCAAATGTCTTAATTGCTCCGTTTGCATGCCAAATTTGAAGTATCTTTGTTTCTTTGCAAAAATCAATACCACCCAAAATCGGAAAATAATTATCACATATTATTACCTTTGCCCCCTTTAATAATGGAATGATTTTTGTAAATAGACTACTAAGGGAATTTAGACTATAAACTTGACATCCTCTTAGCTTAAATTTTTTAGCTAAGTCAGTGCAATTACTTGTATAAATCACAACTAATCTTTTCCCATAAATCTTGTACAACTCTTCCAAAAAATAATAACTCGTAGATTCAAAACTCAACAAAATAATAATGTTATTGTGTTTATTTTTAGATAGCTTGCTTACTTTACTTACTGCGGCTAAATAAAACGATTTAAGATATGTAGTAATAGAATTAGTAATCATAGTTCCTCTTCAACCTTTTGACATTTAAATTAATTATACTATATTTTTAGTTTTACAAAAACGGGTAGATTAATAAACAGCACATCTTCATATAAATTCCGCACTTCTTACTTTGGAATAAATATTTGATGGCTGTTTATTAAGTATTATTTAAAATTTAATCAAATTGATTTTTTTAAAGTTTCGTAAATTCTTTTGCAAGCATTACGATCATTATATTTATAAATTTTTTCAGGTATTAATTTCTTAAATTCCTTGTCCATTTTGTATCGTTTTACCTTTTGATCAATTTCGTTTATTAGGTCATCCTCAATATGGAAAATTTTTCCTGGAAGAAAATTCTTACTCGATTCTTCTGCTCTTTGTTCCTTCAATTCAACATCAAATTGATAGTAAAGAACAGGTCTTCTTTGAATGGCGAAATCCAGACCCACACTTGAAAAATCAGTTATTAATATCCCATGTCCTTTTAATAGTGCTTGGACGGTAGTATCGGATGCCTTGATGATATTAACAAAATCAGAAGTGAATAGATGGTTATACTTTTGGAAATTATTGTGAAGATACAAGTCGATTGTAATTCCTTTATCCAAAACCAATTTTCTTAACCTTGCATTATTAATTAAGGAATGAAAAACCTTATAAAACGTTGTTTCTATAAAATCCTCATCCGAAAGTTTTTCTTGCCCCATTCGCCATGAAGGCATAATTAAAACTTTCTTTCGTACTTTATACGACTCAAAAAAACCGTTATCTTTCAGCAAATTATCAAATCTAGCTAAACCAGTTACTGCTATATCTTCTTCAGGGTAATATAGTTCATCTCTGACAATGCTCTTTTCTCGCTCAGAAGAAACAATAAATTTATTTATTAGGTTAGGATGTGTTTTTCTCCCATACATATATTCTAAATTTCTGACTCCAATTATACCATGTTGTAAAAACAGCTTATACATACCTTTGATTTTCTGTTCAGCGGAAGCAGATAAAACAGGTACTGCATAGTTAGGGGTATGTGTATGCGCCAAAAAATTAGCTTTAAAAAAGTAATCTATATGCTCTTTGCTTTTATAAAAAACAACATTTGATAGGTATTTTTCCAAAAGATGTAAATCATTTGAAGCACGTGAGATAATATAAATAGGTTTAAAAGTATTCTGTTCCTCCATTAAATATTTAAAAAAAGCTAATCCATTTTCCTGAGCTTTGTATGGATATTCTGTTATCAAGATTGTATTTTCTGAATCTATTATTTCAGAATTTTCCTTCTCTTTAAAATAACTATATATATCTTTTTTTAAAAAACCAATTCTACACGATAAATTCCCCAACCCTGTCTCATACCATCGCACTAAAACTTTCATATTATCCGAATAGTCTAACCAAGTTTCTTCATTGAACAGATCAGTGAAAATTATTCTAGATTTAAAATTTGTCAATGGTAGCATTTCTGAGCTAGTAGTAATAAAAAAGTCAATAACGGTCGTATCATAGTCATCGTAGTCAAATCTCGTGATTATTGTTTTTAATACCTGAGGAAAGTCTATTGTAACTTCAAATGCATTAAAAAATACATTAGGTTCCACTCTTCTACTTTCTAACCACTTAGATTTCAAATCAAATTGAAACTTTTCCTTGCGATTAGAGATAATAAAATCCAAGTTGTTAATCGGAATTCCATATGATTCAACATCTACTTTAAAAGAAATAAGGTGATTTTTCTTAATAACCGAGTTCGAAATTTTACAATTCTTCACATAACTTTTTGCTGAAGGAATTTGGTTCCAAATAAACCTTAAGGTTTTGTCTAAAGTAATATATAAATATATTAAAGTGTCATTTGCAAGCAATTGTGGCGAATTTGCAAATTGAATATCAAAATCATCTATGGATATTTCTTTTGAATCATCGCCATAATAAATATTAACGCGGTCTTCTTGGTCTTTAGTCATTAGATTGGCTACATCAGTTACCTCAACATACCATGTTAGACTATCAATTTTATTAAAGGTAGAAACACCTTTTTTATTTTTTATAACTAAATTTGTTAGCTCAGAGTTTTCAGTTCGAAGAACAAAACGTCCATTTTCAGCTTTTATATATAATTTTTCCATGACCCCACTCTTCTATTTTCAATCTTATTAAAATGGATGCTTAAATTAGCCATTCACATTTTTAACCAACAATTTTTACATAATATTTTTTAGTAAAAAGTATTAAAGAATTAAAATTAAAACCAGTTCTCAATTAAAAAAGAACTGGTCTATTAAACTACAGAGATTAAAACTTTTCCCTACGGATAAATCCGATTCAACAACCGTGGAAACGGAATGGATTCTCTTACGTGCTCGATTCCTGATAACCAGGTAACGGTCCGTTCTAATCCAAGACCAAAGCCGGTGTGAGGAACTGAGCCGTACTTGCGTAGGTCTAAATACCATGAGTATTCGTTTTCGTCCAAGCCGTGGGCGCGGATTTGTTCTAGCAGGTATTCATGATCGATGGCACGTTCAGAACCGCCTATGATCTCGCCATAGCCTTCTGGTGCAATCATATCGGCACAGATCACGACATCTTCTCTCGTTGGATGTGGCTTCATATAGAAAGGTTTGATGGCTTTTGGATAGTTTAAGATAAAGACGGGCTGATCGAATGAATTGGCAATAAAGGTCTCATGTGGTGAGCCAAAGTCATCGCCCCATTGAATATCATCAAAGCCGTTCTTTTGTAATAATTCCACTGCATCATCGTAAGAGATTCGTGGGAATGGTAATTTGGTGTATTTTTTCAAGACTTCACGGTCACGGCCTAAAACGTCTAGTGCATAGTCACAGTTATCAAGCACATTTTGCACTAAGAATGCCACGTACTGCTCTTGGACTTCCAAGCTTTCTTCCTGGTGCATAAAGGCCATTTCTGGTTCAATCATCCAAAATTCAATCAAGTGACGACGTGTCTTTGATTTTTCGGCACGGAAGGTTGGTCCAAAAGAAAAGACTTTGCCAAACGCCATAGCAGCAGCCTCCATGTACAATTGACCGGACTGAGATAGATATGCTTTTTGATCGAAATAGTTGGTTTCAAATAAATCGGTCGTTCCTTCTGGTGCTGATCCGGTTAGGATCGGTGGATCGATTTTGATAAAGCCATTCTTGTTGAAGAATTCATACGTTGCCCGAATGATTTCGTTTCGGATTTGCATGATGGCATGTTGTTTTGACGAACGCAACCATAAGTGACGATGGTCCATCAAGAAATCTGTTCCGTGTTCTTTTGGTGTAATTGGGTAATCGTGGCTTTCACCGACAACTTCTAAACCAGAAATGCCAATTTCATAGCCAAATTTTGAGCGGCTGTCTTCTCTGATTTCCCCAGTGACCAGTACGGCAGTTTCCTGATTTAGATTTTTCGCTAATTGGAAAACTTCTTCCCCTACTTCACTTTTTACAACGATTCCTTGGAAATACGCTGTTCCGTCGCGAAGTTGTAAGAAGGCGATCTTGCCACTAGAGCGTTTGTTAGCAACCCATGCTCCGATTTGAACGGTTTCGCCAACGTGTTTTTTTGCATCTAAAATTTGAATAGATTCCACTTGATTCTCTCCTATCTAATTAATAAAGGCACCATAGAGCATTTTAAGCTTTTTGGCGTTTCTTTTCAACAAAATCATGGATTCGTTTGGTAGCTTCCGCTAACGTGTCCCAATCAGTTGCATAGCTGATCCGTAAATAATCCGGTGTGCCAAAACCAGCACCAGTCACTACTGCCACGTGGGCTTCCATTAGTAAAGCTTCTACGAAGGCATCAATGGTTTGATAGCCGCACATTGTCATGGCTTCTTTGACATTTGGGAACAAGTAAAAAGCGCCCTGGGGTTTCGTCACTTTAAAACCAGGAATAGCGGCAATTAACGGATATAGTTTATTCAAGCGTTCTTCAAAGGCCTGACGCATCACTTCGATCGATTCTTGATTACCAGTCAGTGCCTCAACTGCTGCGTATTGGCTAGCAGCCGGCGGGTTGCTGGTAGCTTGGGAAGCGATATCGACCATCGCTTTGATGATTTTTGCATCGCCGACAGCAAATCCGATCCGCCACCCAGTCATAGAATAGGTTTTAGAAACACCGTTGATCACGATGGTTTGCTTGCGGATCTCTTCTGATAAGCTAGCGATTGATGTAAAGGTATTGCCGTTATAAACCAAACGACCATAGATATCGTCGGCAATGATCCAAATATTGTTTTCCATTGCCCAGTTGCCGATTGCCGTTAATTCTTCTTTTGAGTATATCGCCCCTGTTGGGTTGGCAGGCGAGTTTAAAATGATGGCTTTCGTATGTTCTGTACGAGTGGCTTCTAATTGAGCAACAGAAACTTTAAAATCTGCTGCTTGCTTAGCTTCAACAAATACAGGTGTACCTTCTGCTAAACGGACTTGTTCCGCATAACTGACCCAGTAAGGAACTGGAATAAGTACTTCATCCTCTTCATCAAGAAGCGCTTGAAACAGTGTATAAAGGGCAAATTTCGCACCATCTGTCACGATCACTTGGTTTGAATCATAGTCAGCACCATAAAACTCTTTCATATAAGCAAGAATCGCCTGTTTTAGCTCTGGAATCCCAGCAGTTGCTGTGTAAAAACTAGCTTTGCCGCTCTCAATCGCTGCAATCGCTGCTTGGCGAATGTTCTTCGGGGTAATAAAGTCGGGCTCACCGACGGTTAGACTTAATACGTCTACACCTTGGTCTGCTAATGCTTTTGCCTTAGCAGATGCCGCTAACGTAGCGGAGGGTTCTAATTTTTCTGCTCTTTTTGAAAGTACCATGTTTATCATCCTTCCTACGATCCAAATTTCTGTCTATCATAAGCGGCTTTCTATAGTTCGGTGACCGCTTTGATTTCTTCTCCATCTTTGAAACCAATCAAATAATAGTTCAAGCGGCCTTGGTCGTCTTTAGTCATGACTTCCCAAGCGGGCTCGCCTTTAAAAATACCCAATGCTGCTTTTTGGATTTGCTGCCCTTGATGGTTGTCGCGAACGAAGGCCTTGGCCTGTGCTTCCGTCAATCCATCCCCTTGATTATAAACGGAAACCTTTTCGCCGCTTTTAGGAATGATTACGACGATCTCATTGTTATTGGTATCTTTTCCAACAATGCTAAAAGATGTTTCCTCACGGGTAAACCAATAAAATTGTTCGACCTCTGCTAAATCGGTGTATCTTTCTGCTATTTCGATTGCTTCGTTTCTTGCTTGTCGCATTGGACGAGAAGAACGGAGATAGAAAATAGAAGCGAAGAGAATAACGACCAGTAAAACCGTGATCGCACTCAGCAAAATAACCACACGCCGATGTTCTTTGTCTTTTGTTTTCACACTTCGTACTCCAATCTTAAATAAAATTCATTATATCAGATGTTCAACTCATTTTTCAAAATCAGCTGCTGCTTTTTCCTCTTGCGCAAAAAAATGTTGGATGTCTTCGGCAATCTCGGTTGGGCTGGCTTCAATCAGAGGTAAGTTTTTTGGTAGGCCTTTGACCATTCGTTTGCCATACTTCGTCGATAGCAAGCGTCGATCAAGGACGACCATCACACCGGTATCCTCCTCGGAACGGATCAAACGCCCCAATGCTTGGCGCAGCCGTAAAATCGCTTTAGGTAAGGCATCTTCTTTAAAAGAATCAATGCCTTCTGCTTCCAAAAAGGCGTGCCGTGCTTGGACCATTGGTTGCTTAGGATTCTCAAAAGGCAAGCGAGTCACCACAGCGATCTTCAAGGCCTGACCTGGTAGGTCGACCCCTTCCCAAAAACTGCTAGTCCCTAATAAGATGCCATTCTCCGCTAATAAAAATTTCTTTAAGATTTTCTCACGGGTTCCGCCAGTTCCTTGAGCAACGATTTCTCTGCCATAATGCAGGGCTTTTTTATTCAATCGATCATAGACATTTTTCAAAGTTTCATGCGCCGTAAACAACACAAGCGCTGGTTGCGGATTGTCAAACAAAATTGGGACTAACGCTTCGACTAAATAATCCGCGTATTCGGCAGCTGATGCTTGTTGGATCGAGAGACCTTTTTTAACTACATAGAGTCGAGTTTGTTTGCTGTAATCATAAAAGGCAGGAATCGTTTTGACTGGCACATCGGTCAAGCCGATCTGATGGGCAAAATATTCTTTGTTGCCTGGGATCTTCAATGTCCCCCCTAGATAAATGATGTGCTGATAGCGGTGATACCACGTGCTTTCCACGATCGAATGCCCTTCTAGATCAGCTAATTCAATCACAGCATTTCCTGACTGGGGATGCTTTTTTAACCAATGAACGTAACGAGGATGCCACCAAGTCAACCATGCGGTCACCGTTTGTTCCTGGGTTTCCATTTGACTAAAGAAATCAAACAAACGGGCAATCACGATTCGTTGTCTTGCATACCACCGATCATTGGTCAACTCGAATCGCTGACGCAACTGTTGTTGGATCTCATCGATTTCTTGATAGTAAAGGCTCAATTTCTGATGCAGCTTGTCTTGTGCTAACGTGCCATCGTAGAGGTCGTCATGGTGCACGACTTGTAGCTCTGGCGCATCGATCGATAAGGTGCGAAAATACTGCTCTTGTGTTTCGACCAAGATCGACAACGCGTTTCGATACAACGAGAACATCCGTTGCAGAAAGTCATCCTCGGTAATGATTTGGGCAATTTCTTCAAATAGCCCTTCTTCATTTAGCTGTAAAAACTGCCGCTTGAAGTGCGCAGAGTCAAAGACATGTTGACTAAAGCCTTCTGCTTGCTGCGGCAACTGTTGGGCTTCATCGATCAATAAGTAATCACTCTCTGGCAAAAGCGGCTGCAATCGCCGGTTTTCCTGCATCAAAAAGGCATGGTTGACGATCAAAACATTACTTTGCGCCATCCGCTGATATAAATGTCGGACAAAATCCTGTTCATAGAAGGGTTGATCTTTGGCTAAAAAGGCAACGCCGCGATGGCGGATGTCGGTAAACAAGGGATGATCAAGTCGAACCAAGTTCAATTCATCGAAATCCCCCGTTTCTGTTTTAGTCAGCCAAACTAAGATCCCCATTTGGTATTGCGCATATTGCTTTTGCTCTACCGGTTGATCAAGGGTCGCTTTAAAACGCTGCAAATCAATGTAATGACGATGGCTTTTTACCAAGACCGCTTGCAAAGGTTGCTGCAGTACTTGGTTTACCAAAGGAATGTCTTTGTTGATGATTTGATTTTGCAATAGAATTGATGAGGTACTAACGATCAATGGATTTTCTGGCGTCACTAAATAGGCGGCTGGAAACAAGTAACCGATGGTTTTCCCCATGCCTGTTTCTGCTTCAATGATCAGATTTTTCTCTGGCTGGGTGTAATGCGTATACACTGCATTCATCAAGCGTGCTTGTTGTTTCCGATAGACTAAGTGCTGGCCAAAGCGCTGTTCTTTTTCCGTTTTAACTTTCGGATACGTTTCTTGAAAATGCGGAGCTTCAAAAAGCGGAACGGTCTTTTTCCGCAAGACGATACCGTCGATCACTTCGAAATCTTCTGCCAACTCTGGGCCTTTTTCTTTTAAGATCCCATGGATATAGTCACTCGTTTGCATGCCCATTTGACCGCTTAAAAGCGCAATTTGTTTAAGGGTCGTCCGGGGCAGTTCTCGCATGATCGCTTCGATATACAAAAATAAAGCTGCGGTCACTTCTGCATCACTATCAGCTTGATGCGGGTTATCATGACGAAAGCCAATGCTGTCTGCTAGGTCACCTAAACGGAAGCTGCTTTCTGTTGGTAAAAACACTTGCGCCAATTCCACCGTATCGATTCCGGGAAGTGATAAAGGTGGCAGCCCGCAACGCACAAATTCATTGCTTAAAAAATGATAATCAAAATAAATATTATGCGCTACAAAAATCGTGTTGCTGAGTAAGTTATAGATCGTATCAGCTACGTCTTCGAAATATGGCGCTTTGCTTACTTGTTGGTTTGTGATGTGTGTCAATCGTTGAATTTGCTTAGAAATTCTGCGGTCAGGGTTGATATCTGCGGCAAAACGATTGATGATTTTGCCATCTTGGACTAAGACACAGCCAAATTGAATAATTCGATCAACCGTCGAATCGGTTCCTGTTGTTTCAAGATCCACCACAGCGTATATGGGTTTCATTGTATTCCTCCTTGCACACTGTCTGCATTATACTACAAAATCAATGGCGATTACATCTGTTTTCCCACTAGATACAAGGGTTCTCAGGAGGTAAAACTAGAAAGCTAACCGTTCGCGTGTCCCATCTGAAAGAGTTTGTTGCTGGTCGCTGATCGCTTTTTTCGACAAAAAAAGGGATCTTTTTTATAATTTACTATAAGGAGGCGAAAAAAATGAATGATTTCAAAAACAAACGAGTGATTGTAACGGGGGCTGCTTCAGGAATTGGAAAAGCAGTGGCAGAACAATTTCTAGCCCATGGTGCTCTTGTTGGGTTGATTGATCGCAATGAGAAAGAGCTGCAGGAGTTTCTTGCTGACTATGACGCACAAGCCCATTATCGAGCGGTTGACGTCACCGAAGCGGATAAGCTGCAAGAAGCAATGAGTGGTCTTGTGGAAGAACTAGGTGGACTTGATGTACTCCATGTCAATGCCGGCATCAACGGTACCTGGACACCGATCGAAGAGCTGACGGTGGCAGAATGGGATCAGACGATCAACACAAATTTACGCAGTACCTTTATTACCGTCAAAGCGGCCATTCCCTTTATGAAAACAAACGGTGGCAGCATTGTCATTACGAGTTCAGTCAATGGAAACCGCATCTTCAGCAATTTTGGTGCGACAGCTTATAGTACGTCTAAGGCAGGACAAGTTGCCTTTACAAAAATGGCTGCGCTGGAACTTTCCGGTTATAATATTCGGGTCAATGCTATCTGTCCTGGGGCGATCGCAACGAATATCGATGCCAACACAGAAATTGAAGAAGAAGTTGCTCGCGTTGAGATCCCCGTCAAATATCCAGAACGTTCTCGACCATTAAAGCAAGAAACAGGCGTGCCAGAACAAGTCGCCAACCTTGTGCTTTTTCTTTCTTCAGAGGCTGCGGGCAATATTTCTGGAACGGAAGTCTATATTGATGGAGCGGAATCTTTACTTTAATCCAACAAAAAAACGAAAAATCAAACCTGATCCCCTCACTTGTTTCATTGAAGCCCTTGAGATGAATCATTTCTTGATTTTTCGTTTTTTCTTTTTGGTTATTTTTCCACCAAAGCCGCGATTTCTTCTAGAAAGGCAGTCTTGCCATAAAAATCTGCATTTAGTAACTCTGGAAAAATGGCTTCAAAGAAATAAGTGACACACGGACGATGCTGAAACTCTTTGACGGTTAAAACGGCCTCTCGAAACATTTCTTTGTATACTTTATCTGGGTTGCTCTTTGAGATCTCTTCAAAAGATTCATACAAAAGATCGATCTTATCCGCAATTGCTAATAGCTGCCCTTCAAGGCTGTTGTCTTTGCCATCCGCTAGGCGTCTGCGATACGTTGCTTGAAAGCTTCCTGGAATTTCTTCTTCGATGAAGGCATCGGTCATTTTTTCTTCAACGGTTGATAACATTGCCCGCAATTCTTTGTTCGCATATTTGACCGGCGTTTTGATATCACCGATGAAACGTTCCGTGTAATCATGGTTCAAGGCTTTTTCATAAAGAATTTGCCAGTTGACTTGATTTCCCGCTTGTTCTTCGATATCAGCTAAGGTCTGGGCAATCATCGTTACTCGAAATGAATGAGCAGCTACACTGTGCTCAGTAAATTTAAAAAAACCCGGCGCTCGTTGGATCTTTTCTAAATTAGCCAATCCGAGAATAAATTCATTCAATCCCATAAATGTGCCTCCTTTTTTTAAGAGTATAACAACTCCTTTGTCTGCAAGCAACTATCTCGCGCACAAAAAAAGAGCAGCTAAGCTGCTCTTAAAAGGCATTCACTAATTATGCTTTGTTAACGTTAGTCGCTTGAGGGCCACGTTGTCCGTCTTCGATATCGAAAGTCACTGCTTGACCTTCTTCTAAAGTTTTGAAGCCTTCGCCTTGGATAGCTGAGAAATGAACGAATACATCGTTACCGTTTTCTGCAGTGATGAATCCAAAACCTTTGTCTGAGTTAAACCATTTAACTGTACCTGTTTCCATAATAAAAATCCTCCTTGTGTTTATACACATATTTTGCAATTACTTGTATAAGGTGAAAATGTGGAAGATGTTTAAGATGAAACAAGCTACCATAATTTACCGTAACAAAAACTACACTTTGTATTATAGCACATTATCTTCATTATGACTAATAGAAAATCAAAAAAAATGAAAACGCCTTTATTTTTTTATAATTCACAAAAAGACTGCTGCATTAAAGATCTGCAACAGCCTTCTCTTTTATGGAAACGATTTATTTATGGACGACGCAACTGTGTTTAGTAACGCAAAATCGCCGTCAAACTTTTTTCTCCAGGGGCATCTTTTTGTTCCAAGATAGATACCTCACCGCCGTTTTCTAAAACATCGATTGCCAGTGTATTTAACACTTGGCGACGATCATACTCTGTATCAGGATCTTCTCCAAACCCATCGGCGAGATTTGAGGTAGCCACAAACAGATTGGCGATGCGGCCTTCTTTGGATGCAGGCACGATATCAACCAATTGGTCAATAAATTTTCGATCCAACAGCTTGCCGTATTCCCCAACTTCTTTTTGTGTCAACTCCGCAATCAGCTTTTGCGTACACGTTTGGATCTCTTTCAAAGATAACGACGCTGGTGAAGAAGAAATACTTGGATCTGCTTTGAAAAAGTTGGTTTTTGCCACTTTTTTAAACAGCGTTTGATTTTCTGGCAACGCAAAAAGATACATTGGTAAATGCTCTTCGTTTGAAAAATCATTTTTGAAAAATGCATCAACTGCTTGGTAGTAGTTGACGTGATCGATCTCGACCTCTTCGTCTTTGGCACTAAAGCCATGATAAGCGACGCCTTCTCCTCCTGAGTTAGGGCCACCTTGGGCACTGTAATTAAAGTTGCCGCCGCCAGTGATTTCTTCCCCCAGCGCTTTTTCGATCGTCGTCGGTGCCTCTTCTGGCAACTCGACTTCACGCACTTGATTGTTTTCAACTTGATAGACTTGCATTGAATCGCGATTCAACGCTAAGAGATAAAATGGGTAATTAAATTGTGCGTTTTTGATGACAGCTAATACATAAGGAGTTTCCCCTACGTAATATTGATCATCCACACGAATACTTAACCGATGGACCAGTACCTCTTCTGGGGTAATAATCACCGCCACACTTGTTGTACTGTTGCGCCAAAATGATTGATCTGCAAGCAGTTCATCAATTTTCGTTTGAAAAAGATCCCAAGCATGTTCTGGGTATTTTTTTTCAAAACGGCGCTTCGCATCTTTGGCAAAGTTCTTAAATTTGATTTGATCCTTTTCGACATTCTGGTGGCCGACATGCGTATTGAGCATGATCGTGACAAATGGTCCTTTGATTCCGTCAGATATTACCTGCGATAAAAAACTTTTTCCAAATTTTCCCATTCCACATTACCTCCTGCTTAATCAAATACAAATAAAGTGTACCATGCTTATTTTCTTCCATAAAGTAAAACGATTGCACGCATTTATTTCCTCATTCGTTTTTCTGATTACTCACTATACTGGCTATTTTTCAGCGGATCAGCCAATGTATTTCTGGTGGCCCATAGAAAGCCTCGTTTGGTCCAAGTCTGAATGGTCGGCTCTTTCAGCTCTTTTAGACTGTGTCCAACGGATTGGAAAAAGACTCTGCCCTTGCCCCATTTTTTGATCCACATCATTGGCAGTATGACTTCTTGGTTAGCTGCATTCGGATGATCGTTGGCTACAAATGTTGAGGTAGCTAACACAGTGACGGCTGGATCAACCAGGCAATAGTATTGCTCCGTCGTCAACTGAGGGATCGATTGCGTATTTGCCGTAATATAGTGATCTGTCGTAAGATCGATGCTATAGGTCGTTTCCAAGCCGCCGGGATGTGCCAAAAAACAGCCGCCAGTCAGAAACAACCAGCCTTTACTGGCTTGAAAAGCCGAGGCAAAGCCGCCATGAACCCCTGCTAATCCCAATCCTTCTGCTACAGCCTGAGTGACATTTTGCAGCGGCTCATCAGGCAATTCTCCTCGCGTCCAATTCATGATCAACAAATCCAGCCTTTTTAATTCTTCTTTATGATAGAGAGGTTCAAAATCTGAGGCGAGTGTCACCTGATATCCTTCTGACTCCAGCAACGTTTGGTAAAACTGACTGGTCTCTTTTGGGGCGTGTCCTTCCCAACCTCCATAAATGATCAATGCTTGTTTCATTTTATGTTCCCTCCTTTCTTTCTAACTTAGCGAAAAAAATGCAAAAAGCGAAGCAGAACGATTCTCCGTTTTCCTTCGCTAGTATTTTTTTCTGATTTAACGGTTGATTGAACGCCCGACACGATTGATCGTATGGCGCATGCCTCTAATTGCAACCGATGTTTCAAAAATATTTTCGGTCGGTGCCATGCCGCCATAACCGGCATCACCGATATGCTGCAGATCGACCCCACAAGTTTTGTTGATAATGGCTAATTGTCGCAACGTTTCCGGACGCGCACTCTCTTGACTCGTTCCGATCGCTGACATCGTCAATAAGTCATATTGTTTGGCAATTTGAACAGCTTCAATCAGATCCTTTTCTAGAAAGCCTTGAATCGAGCCAACGGAAGGCAGTAACAAAATATCTGCCCCAGCTTCAGCGTAAGAAATGATGGCTTCTCGATCAACCACAGGTTCATCTGAGCCGGCACTGTGCATTTTTCCAGCGATGATCAACCCAGAGAAATGTTCTTTTGCCAATTTTACTGCTTTAGCGATTTCTCGGTTGGTCACACCTGTTCCAGGATTGCCTGTAAAGCAGAGAAAGTCCACCCCGAGTTCTTGGGCTTTTTTGATGGTGTCAACCGAACTTGTTCGGCCTTGACTGATACTGATCTTTTCACTCATCATCTCCGTCGTAGCTGGGATCGGCTCAAGATTGATGCCGACAGGTCGTCCAATCAGTTGTTTTAGTTGAGGAATCGGGTTTTCAATCGTTTGTGTAGGATCAAGCAGCTGCTCCAATGTGATACCAGGCATCCCAAAAATAGCTGGACGATAACAATCAAAGCCATTCAACAAAATCAAGTCAGCCCCAAAAGCTGCCGCGACTTCTGCGTTGGTGATATCGCCAGCTTGCGGTATGGTTTGAACCACCGTTTCACAGACGATCACTCGTCCTTCGCTCGCTTTAATGGATTGCTTTAATTCTTGCGCCGACATTTCTTTGATTTCACTATAGTTTGCACTTATCAATCGTTTGACCATGTTTTTCTTCCTTTCTTTTCCTTCTCATCTTGCGAGAAACACGAATAACAGGTAAAATATAGCTATTGTGTTCCCTTAGTTAAATGGATATAACAAGTCCCTCCTAAGGATTAGTTGCTGGTTCGATTCCGGCAGGGAACGTTTTTTGAAGAAAAAGATTCCTTATTTTTAAGGAATCTTTTTTTGTTAGAAAGTGAATGCGTCTGTGTCGATTGGCTTAGAAATAATCTTCCAGAATCGGCTTTCCATCTGGTAAGTTTTCCTGAATCATCACTGCAGCTTCCTTCTCCGTTTCCATTTGCTGGAAAAAGACCAAAGAGTCGAGAGATTGTGCCTGCATGAACAGCTGCACAAAACGCTGAATCGACAAGGTTGCTTTGGGCAGCTTGGTAGCCGTCGTTTTCGTGACCTGATGCTGAGCGTTTTCGATTGTCACTTCATAACAGCCATTATTCCATGGGGCATATTCATCCCCTTGAATTTCTATGGCAAAACCGCCGGCTTTTTTCAATGTGAATGGATAACTTTTTAGAAACCCTTCCACATCGATGACGCGCGCCATCATGTCCGGGCGCACTTGGTAGTGAGCCAATGGTTTGGCCGCGTTTGCTTGTAGGACTTCCCCATCAAACCCTGGTCGATAGTTAATCTGTGCTACTGAATCTGCATGAGAGACGATAAACCGATTAAATCCTTGATACGCATCAGCGGTCAAATAGCCCCACTCTTGAATATCGAAACGTCCCCCATCGATAAAGTAAATCAAGTAGCCTTCAGGGACCCCTGCTTCATTGCGATAAATCGCAAACGTATACGGTCGGCGCAAAACAAACTTGATTTCTTCCCACCAGGGTTGGCGAATCAGCCCGCCTTTTTGATGGCGCGGCAATTGATGATAAATCTCGTGAATGACCGGCTGTGCTTCCTCCCAGTTCATGCGTTGAATCGTTCCATTCACTTTCTTGCCATCGGGCCATTGATGCGCATCGACTTCATAAACCGTCCGTTCAAAAGTGTACTCATACCCATATCTACGATAAAACGCAAAGGAGAAAGGTGCCAGATAGGAAAGAACGATTTTTTGTTCATAGCAATCTTTAATGATTTGTTTCATGATCCGATCGATCCGACCTTGGCTGCGATACTCTGGATACGAAGCCACAAAACCGATCCCTGCCATTGGATAGGTCGTTCCATGAAAATTCACATCAAAAATCGTTGCCATGATTTGGCTCGCTAATTTTCCATCCCCATCGTAGGAACCATAATTCCAAGAATTTTCCGCAAGCTTACGATAGCGCTTGATATTTGTTTCATTCAATTCCCACTGAAAGGCATAAGAAACCAAGTCCAGTACTTCTTGCGAACCAAATTCGGTCATTTTTTTGACATCTGTCATTGCTTCATCTCCTCTACTTAAAAACACGCAAGAAACGCAAAAAAGGCGTCAGTCGACCCCTTAATATGCTTCTTCCATCATACTCAACATTTTTTTAAACTGCTTGCGTTTGAAATATCCTAGAATCGTGCCTAAGAGCATGTCATTTAATTGCTGCATGAAGCCATGTGATTTCATGGTTTCCGTATAAATGACTTTGCTACTCTTTCCATCAAGTGGCGTTACTTCATAGCGAGCGACAAATTCATTTTTTGTCGTTTCTGTTTTGAATTGATAAACTTGATTTTCAATGATTTCTTCGATTTCGATCTTCGCACGACTCGTAGTAGAAAATTCCTTTACATATTGAAATCCTGCCAGTTGCTTTCTAGAAAGTGTTTTTCCAGTTGCTTTTCGTATGTCAAAGATAACAGAATCCATAATTTGATCGTAGAAGACATTTGCTGGAATCGATAAATCTTTTTCAATTCTCATTAAGACTTCCTCCTATCTGACTCTTCGGCTTTCTTCTTTCCTTTCATGAACAGAAGACTGCCAGAAATAAGCAAGAAAATACCTGTTGTAAAACTGAATATATCTAACTGCTGATTACTTGGATTCATACTGTATAGGACTACGAGTAGACCGATACTACATATAAACAAGCCGTTTTTTATCATTTTCAATCATCCTATCTATTCGTTGATCCACAGAGAACCTACTCAAACACTAACTGCTTGAAAGTATAAAACGGAACCCCAAGGCTGTGCTTTGATCAATTCTTTTGCTTTTTTTGCCGCCGCTTCTGAATCAGAAGCTGTCGTAGTAAAAATAAGTTTAATTCCTTGTTTTTCTTTGAATGTAAAAGACATTCCATCTTCGTTATATCCTTCAAGTAATTCTTTGATGGCATCTTGCTGCATTGCACTTGCTATTGAAATCATATTCTTTTCCTCCTAAATAATCAATAATAAAAGGAGGAACTGCTTTACTTCAAGCGAAGCCATAGCAGTTCCTCACAATCTACAGGTCTATTCGCCTAGTTTTGGATCAATTTTATTTGCTGAAATAACGAATGGCGCCCAAATGAAGAATGTAACGACCATACATACCAACGTTACGATTGGGGCACGCCAGTCAGCTCCTGTTGCCAAGAATGATAGCAACATTGGTGGAACGACCCACGTTACTTGTTGTGAAACAGGTGCTACTAAACCAAAGTACGTTGCTAACCAACCGATTGAAGTGGCTACTAGCGGAGCAATAATGAACGGAATAAACATGATCGCATTCAATACGATTGGCAGACCGAACATTACCGGCTCATTAATATTAAACACACCAGGTCCGATTGACAATTTTGCAACAGTTAGATAATCCGCACGTTTTGATAGGATCAAAATAGCAATCAGTAATACAATTGTACCGCCTGAACCGCCAAACCAAGCAAATGAGTCAAAGGATCCGCGTACCCACATATATGCCTTGCCATCTTCGATTGCAGCAAGAACCGCGTTTGTACCGGTTTGTCCTTCATATCCTTTTTGGAAAATATCGATATTGATCAACTGCGCTTGTCCCCAAATACCTTCTAAAACTGGAGCTAGTACGTTTGGACCATGGATTCCGAAGAACCAGAAAATTTGAACAAAAACAGTTACGATCAGTACTGCACCAAGCCCTTGAGACAAGCCTAGGAATGGTTCTGCAATATATTTTTGGACAAGATCAATAATTAATTGTCCATCAGTCAGTTTACCGACAATAAAGTTAATAATAGCAATGACATATAAGGCAATTGTTGCCGGCAAAATCGCAGCGAACGCTTTCGATACTGCTGGCGGTACTGAATCAGGCATTTTGATAGTGATATCAGCTAACATCAATTTACAGAAAATAATAACTGAAATAGCCCCCATGATCATTACGGTAAAATAAGCGTTTCCGTTTAGATGATCGAGTTTCAACCAACCCCATCCACCTGCTGTAATTGCATCTGCTGTTGCAGACCATCCGGAAGTTGCTGACCCAGCATTGATTTCATCCATCAAAGCTGTTGGAACAGCTGTCGCCACAGAAGTGCTGTATGAAAAAGCAATTCCTTGAATCAGTGTCGCTACTCCAACGATCCCACCTGCGAGATCATTCACTCGATAAGCACGAGCCAGATTATATCCCCAAGAAAAGGCAAATACTAAACCAGCAACAGCCAATGTACCATTCCATACGAAGCCATTGATACTAATAATTTCACGAATAACTGGAATGGTACTGGCATCATAACTCGGCCAAAATTGCGGTGGTAAGTCACGAATGATCGCGTTGATCATTACTGCGATCGAACCAGCCATAGTAGCAGGCATTGTTCCAATAAAGGCATCACGTAATGCAACTAAGTGCTTCTGGGCTCCAATTTTTGCAGCTACAGGGAGAATGTACTTCTCCATCCAACTTGTTAATCCATCCATTCTTAATTCCTCCTATAAGTTCTATTCGTCAAAGAAGATTTTTTGATTCATCGACAATAACTACTACTATCCGTTCAAAGATTATTCGTTATTTAGACGTCGATAGACATCAATGATTTCTTTCGCTAAATCGGTAAATGCGATTGACGTCATTAGGTGATCTTGTGAATGCACAGTCAACAATGTCACAGTCATATGATTGCCTTGCGCTTCTTGTGTCAACAATCCTGTTTGCGAATGATGCGCTTCCACAAGAGATGCTTCAGCATCTTTGATTTTTTGGTCAGCTAATTCGAAGTCCCCTTCTTTTGCTGCCGCGATTGCTTCCATTGCGTCACTTTTTGCATTACCACCATACATGATCAATCCCATAATGGCTTCCAAATTTTGCTCATCCATCTTTAAAAATCCTCCTTACACTTCGATCCTAAAAAATCTTAGTTCATTAATGTTTCTGCTTGTTGCAATACTTTTTCGCCGTTCATCATGCCATAGTCTGCCATGTTGATCACGTCCAAAGGAATGCCTTTTGGTGCTAATTTTTGTTCAAATTGTGATTTCATGAAACGTACTTGTGGTCCTAACAATAGAACATCGACTGGTTTTGACTCCAAATGTTGGTCGGCTTCTGAAGCTGAAACAGCAAAGATATCTGCTTCCATTCCTTTAGCTTCGGCTGCTTTTTGCATTTTTGTCACCAATAGACTGGTACTCATTCCTGCTGAACAAACTAGCATAATCGTTTTTTTCGCCATCGCGTATCTGCTCCTTTCTGTTGTAAGTTACACTTTACTATAAAGCAAAAAGCGTGCCAAAAAAAAATAAGTTCAGACCTTTATCTATCAATGGTCTGAACCAATTTTTTATTTACACACTCACATTTTTTCTGTTACACACTAAGATTGTGTGCGGATTCATCATAATTTTTGATTTTGTTTTCTAAAAACATTTGGGTTAAATAGGCGATCTCATCTTCAGAAAATTTGATTTGGTAATTTTTTTCAATTTGTAATAAATGGGTTCGTAAAACATCCATTTCGATTCGGTACCGTTTTTGGAAAGTAGTCAGGTTGGCGAAAGTACGGGAAGGTTCCTTCTTCAATAAACTTTCTACCAAAAAGGCTAAATGAATGACTAATCCTGCATCTACGGTTGGTTCTACAATCACATGCAATTGATTTTGAATCTGATGAACGATGCGTTGCAGGCTCTCGATCAGATGATAGACGGACCCAACATGAGTTATCGTATTTTCCAATGAACGCACGATCTTTTCGATCGGCACTTCATCTGAAGCGATTCGTTTTAGCACATTCAAGCGATTGTCATCAAAAACATCATAGGCGGAGAAAAACGGAATGTTTTGATAATCGATCTCGACGGTGCCAGCAATGGCTTTGATCTCATATTCTTCTAGCAAGCCATCAATATGTTTTTTGAAGGTTTCTTTTTCAATAAACTGCATTTGGATGATCTCGACTTTTGACTGATCAACGACGGGATAAATTCGTTGATAAAGTTTGGCAGCGACACCTTCCCCAGTAAAGCAAGTAACGATGACTGCCTTTTTATTTCCTTTTGCTTCACGAACCGTACGGAACTGTTCTTGTACGATGGTTTCAAAAGAACGCTGAATGTTTTGGTAGACGTCTTCTAAACTGCGCCCACTCTCTGCCATCCGCAAGGCTTCTAAAACAATCATCGTACTGACCATCGAAATAGCTTTCGTACGAATCCCCGTCTCTTCGGAAATCAAATTCGCAAAGGAATTGAGGGAGCCCATATCGGTTAAAAGCAATAAGCCATTGCTCATCTTCTCTTTGTTTTCATTGATATAATTCAACAGCTGGTCATACATTTGCCCGACTTCCATATCCAAAGACATATTCATTGCCTTGCCATGGTCGGTCTCCAGCAGCTCTTGGGCTGTCTCCAACATACTGCTGGCAGTTGCCTTGCCATGCATCAAGACAATGATCTCGATTTTTTCAAGGGGCAAAGGCGAAGGTTGTTTGACTTGAATCGCTAAAAACATACTGATAAAGCCAATTTCATCAAATGGGATCTCGACATGACGTTCTTCTTCAATGATCGTCGATAAATCCATTGCCACTTGAAATTCGGATTTTAAGTTTTTTCTAACCGTGTTCAAATCCGGATGAACGATCATATGTCCCTCTTTAACACGTTCCAGCGTACTTTGCAAATGCAACGCAAAGGCAAAACGGGCTTTTTCACTATAAGTTCGATCTAACCTCTGTCCTGCCAAGTCATAAAGAACATTTGTCAGTTTCCAAATGTCTTCTGGAATCAATTCTTTATGAACAGGGTTTTGGATCAATTCTTCGACATATTTTTCAAAGTAGGCATCCACATCCTTAGAGATCAAGTTTTCTAAATCGACATTGGCTACGCCCGTTTCAATCAGTGAGCTGACTTTTTCTTCGATCTCGTTGTAAACTTGCATATTCCGTTGCGGATCACGAGACCAGACAACATCTGGGTCACCGGGTTCGAAACTCAGAAAGTCGCCTTTGCCATCTAAAAACCGATCCAAGCGTTCTGACATTTCTTTGATCTTCAACAAGCCTTTTTGAACTTGCAAGGAGCAATCGCCTTTTCGAATCAGCAGGTGTTTTTTTCCATAGGTCCGATAATGTAAGAATGCCTTCGCACAGACGAGTTTCAGGTCGCGCTTGATTTGACCGATGTTGCCTTCTGCATCATAGAGCATAAAGGCCAATATCGCATCTCGCTCGACATCGATCCGCTGATTTAGACGAGTCGCCTCTTGCTTGATAAACAAGGAAATGATTTCATACCGTTCATCTAGGGAACGACTTTCCACATTTGGCAAAGTAATAGCCATGGGAATTCGCCGATTGAAGGTCGTCAAAAAGGTTTCTGATGATTCCGTGGTAGCACCGATGATCTGCACAGCGGCTTCATGAACTTGGTTGCTTTCCCCTAATGGGCGGTAGATCCCTTTATCAATGAAGGTAAAGAGCATTTCTTGGCCTTCTGGCGGCAGTCGATGGATCTCATCCAAAAACAATATACCGCCATCGGCTTTTGCCATCAGTCCTGGACTATCTTCTGCAGCACCTGTGTAGGCGCCTTTTTTGATGCCAAAGATATGTCCAAACAATAATTGCGGATTTTGTGCATAATCCGCACAATTAAAGGACACGAAAGGAGCATCTTTTTCTAACATATTTGATTCAACCGCAAAGTGATACATACATTCAGCAAATAATGATTTACCCGTACCTGTCTCTCCAAAAATGATGGTATGAAGTCCTCTAGGCGGATATAAAATTGCTGCTTTGGCTTGCTGGATACTTACTTTTAAAGAAGCTTGAACCCCAACAAGACTTTCAAAACTCACTTCAGAGGAAACATCCACATGCACCGTTTCTTCTAATGGCTCATAAACGACCGGACGGCCGGAACGTTTGCCGATTTTCTTTTCTTTATAAAGCTCACTGAGATAACGGCTTGCATTGCTGCGATCGATTTGTAAGATTTTAGCGACATCAACTGCGGTCAACCCTTGCTTATGCAGTTCAATCGTTTGAAAAATCTCTTCTTTTCGCGAATTCATTCAATAGCCCCCTCATTTTTTTACACACTAACGATAAACAACGTTAATGGTAACACAAAAAGACGCTCAATGGCGTCTTTTTCCTTTGTCTTTTTGCTTTTTCGTCTTTTTCTTGGTCTTTTTAACAGGAGTGTGTAATTTTTCAGGCGTTTTCTTGGAAATTTTCTGCACACTTGCTGTTTTGGTTTCTTTCTTGCTTTCCTTTTCGATAACAGGTGCTTCTGTGTGTAACTGACCGCCGTGTAAAAAGACTTCTTTAAGCTCTATGGACAATTGATTCGTGATTTTTTTCAAATCCTTCACCGAATGGTCTTGAACAATCGTGATGACGGTTCCTTCTTTGCCCATTCTTCCGACACGTCCAGCTCGGTGTAAATAGGATTCTTTTTCTAACGGGACTTCCGTATTGATAACATAAGGCAGATCCACGACATCTAAGCCACGAGAAGCGACATCAGTCGTCAATAATTCTACTAGTTTTCCTTGACGGAAGCTCTCCAGTGCGCCTTTTCGGGCAAGTTTGTTTTGATCAGATGCTAATGATGCCACCGGTAAGCCATGAAAAAGTAGTTTTTCTTCCGCATTCCCCATTGCGCTTAATTCATTGAAGAAAACCAAGGCTTGAAAGTTTGGTAAATGAGCAAAGCGTCTTAAAGCATCCACAATGCGTCGTTGCGGATAATTCAAATAGTAGTGATGGATCACGCCTTTGCTCTGATCTTCTTGGGTAACATCAATGATCAGTGGCTCTTTTGTCACCAATGGTCGAATCTCATCAATTACTTCGTTAGCGGTTGCTGAAAAGAAGCTACGCTGGATTTGTTTTGGCAATGTTTGATTGATTTTGGCAGCTAGCGTAAAGGCCCCTTCTTTCAATAATTGGTCAACCTCATCTAATACCAACGATTGTAACTGCTGGGTCTTGATTTTTTTTGCTTTGATCAATTCTAACACACGGCCTGGGGTACCGATCAAGACCTCAGGTTTGTCTTTTAATTTTTCCACTTGTCGTTTCGTGCTCGCGCCGCCAATAAGTGGCAGAACGGTCAGTCCAATGGCATGAGCCCATTCTCGTGCTACTTCTGTGACTTGCATCGCTAATTCTTGTGAAGAAGTCAAAATCAACAGCTGATTGCCTTTCTTTGCTTCGACCTTTGTTAACAGTGGCAAAAGGTATGCCAATGTTTTACCAGAACCGGTCGGTGAGACCCCAATGACAGACTCGCCATCTTTTAAAGGATCAAAGGTTTTTTCTTGGATCAAGGACGGTGCGTGATACCCTGCCGCTTGCCATTTTTCCTGCCAGATGTCTGGCAGTTGTGTCAATTCAAATACTGTCATAAATGTTCCATTCCTTATTTTTTATCTGCATCAAAAACGATGCCTGCTTGTTTACGCATGAGAACAACGGTTTCATTGACACTGCGGGCAAGTTCTACCCATTCCTCATAGCGTTGTCCTTGTTGGGGATCATTTTTGTTTTCGATGATGTCTGCAAAATCTTGTGCTTCTTCAATCATCGGGTTTTCTAAGGCACTTACTGCTAATGCCTGGATTTGTTTTGTTTTTCGCTCATAAAATGCGGCTTCTTCGATGGCATTGACGGCATTTAGGTCTAATGTACCGTCCTCAAAATAGATTTCTGAACGCAACTCTGAATCAGCGATTTTGCCTGTTTGGATCGTGACATCAAAGTCAGCATAGCGCAACACTGCAGTCCCGATACCATCTACACCAGTCGGTAATTTACGGGCAAAATAATAAACATCTTGCGGTTTGCCAAACCAAGCGACCGCCGCATAAATCGGATAGACGCCCAAATCCGCTAAGGCACCGCCAGAAAAATGTGGAGAAAAAATATTTGGTTCCTCCCCAGCTAATACAGCGTCATAACGAGACGAATATTTCATATAAGAAAAGTTCGCCCCAAGAATGGCACCCCGTGTGGGTAAGAATTCGGCTACGGTCGAAAAACTTGCTTCATGGATGTTGCGAGCTGCTTCAAAGAATAATACCTGTTGCTGATTTGCCAATTCGATGATCTCCGCCATTTCCTCAGGCGTTGAAAAGGCTGGTTTCTCCACAATGACATTTTTTCCTGCTAAAATACCTTGCTTGGCTTGTTCAAAGTGCAAACTATTCGGTGACGCGATGTAGACCGTGTCCATATGAGCTAAGCCAAAAAAAGTGTCCAGATCGGTCGCATACTCGATGTCCCCATACTTTTCTCCAAAGCGTTGTGCCGTTGCTAACTTTCTTGAGTATACGGCAACCAATTGATAGCGTTTGGTTTCGTGGGCTGCTTGTACAAATTGATCGGTGATCCAATTTGTGCCGATAATCCCTAAATGAATCATGTTTTTTCCTTCTTTCTTCTATAGATTAGGGTCGTCAAAAACGACATTCAAATCAAAAGGGATCGGTTCTTTGACCGTGATCATCCCTTGGTTTACTTGGCAATTATAGGCAAACACTTCGACACCCTTGCTTTGCGCTTCGGCGATTTTAGCGGCCAGATCCGGCTGCATCTGTCGATGGATCGTGGCGATTTGCACCGCTTCAAATTGGATCATAAACAAAACCGCCGCATAATAGGCAGCTTCTTTGGCATGGATCAATTCATTGACGTGTTTCAAGCCGCGAATGGTTGGTGCATCTGGAAAAGCACCGACTTGCTTGTTTTCAAGGGTCATTCCCTTGATTTCTAAAAAGCCTTTTTCTTGTTCATCTGTTTCAAAATAAAGATCGAATTTTGATGTCCCATAGACAACTTCCCTTCGCAAAAGCGAGATTCTCCCTTTGATATTCGGCAACTGGATCGTACCATCCAAGAGGCCTTCATAGCCTAATCGATTCGGTACTTGACTATCAATATTGATCCATTGGTCTTGTTTCTTGACTGAGATCAAGTCGTAATTGGTTTTGCGTTTCGGATTGTCCCAATATTGCAGGGTAACAAGCGCACCTTTGTGCAAGAGCTCTTTTCCTCGTCCGGTATTTTTTACATGGACGATTACTTCTTGATCGTCAACGAGACATCGGGCAATGAACCGGTTGTCTCGCACGAGAAACGTGGCTAAAAGGGTATTCGGATAATTCATTTTCTCACCTGCTCTTTTGAATCATAGCATATTTTGATAAAAACTTCTAAACTTCAAACTAAAGTACCATGCTTTTTTACCTTCTCATGGTATACTTATGGCAATTATTTTCTAGTGCGAAAAAGTGGACACCTGTCCACAAGGCGCAACTTGATGAATCGTAAATGATAGGACGTGTATAAATGAAGAAAAGGTCTATTTTGATTGGTTTATCTCTTGCAACGGGCGTGGTCAGCTCTTTGCTGCTGCGAAAAGAAAAGCAAAAAAATGAGAATCGGCAGAATTTCATTGGTAATTGGCGTTTTACTTCCAAGACAAAAGAAGATGTCACATTAGCAATAGCCAATGACTATTCATTGACCATCGAAGGCAAGCCTTTGACTGCTTCCATCGTTGAATTGACTCCGACGCGGTTAGTTTTACTGGACACATTTGGCTATCATTTAGTTCTTGAACAAAAAGGCTCCGTCATTACTTTATATGATGAAGCAGAAGATTGCCACTATTCTTTGACAAAAATCATCTAAGATCGCTGAGAAAGCCAGGTTCATGTTTTCTTCACATTTTCTTCAGTCAATTCTCAGACTTTTTATCAGCATTTCTTGGCAATCCATGCTATCATTAACTTAACAAGTGGTTGAACAAGGTGTTCCGTTGAGTGATGTTTGATCGTTCATAGATTAAGGTGTAGGTTCGATTCCTACCTTCCACATTTATTTTAAATAGAAAGAAGGGATTTTTATGTTAACGACCTTTATTTCACTCTTTTCCATCTTTGCTTTAGCTGCATTGTTAGCTGGGACATTCTTTTTAGCAAAATTGGCCATGCAACAAGAAACGAAGGCGGTGAAAGTTCCCGTCAGAGCCCAAAACCAAAACCCGAGAATCCATTCCAATCGTCGCTAAGGGAAATAGTTTGACCCTATGTCAATTCAAAAAACTTGCCTTCTATATAAATATAGGAAGGCAAGTTTTTTTGCTGGTATTTACAGTAAACAACCTTAGTCACGTAACGTCTCAGTTTGTCTACTGAAGGATCGGTCTTACGCAATTAAATGCTAAGTTTTCTCTTAGAGTATTGCAACGGTGGATACTCTTTGTTAAAATTTTTGCTTAGATACAACTTTAAAGGAGCTACTACATATATGCAGAAAATAACCAAGTTCGGGTATTCCTTCGTTGCTGCTTTGGCAATCCTCTTTGCTGCTGCCGGCTTACCACTCGTTTCGTATGCTGATGATACAGCTATGAGCGCCGAAGAGATCCAAGATTTTTCAGTCGATGCAAAAGCCGCTTACTCCATCGATTTTGACACAGGGAAAGTATTGTATGATCAAGATGGTGAGACTGCCATGGGCATCGCCTCCATTACCAAGATCATCAGTCTCTACCTCGTAGCTGAGCAAGTAGAGCAAGGAACCATCACTTGGGATGATCCTGTCCCTATTTCAGATTATGCCGCGAATCTCAGCGTGTCGCCAAACTTATCGAATGTCCCTTTGCATCAAGACGTTACCTATACAGTAAAAGATTTGTATGATGCCAGTTATATCCAATCTGCAAATGCTGCAATCGTCGCACTCGCGGAACTGATTGCTGGGTCTGAAAGTGCCTTTGTTGATCAAATGCAAGAAAAAGTGCAATCATGGGGTATCACCGACGCAAAGATCGTCAATGCTTCTGGCTTGAACAATGCTTATTTAGGAGACAATATTTATCCTGGGTCAACTTCTACTGACGAAAACGAACTGTCCGCAAAAGATGTCGCCCTGATTGCTCGTCATTTGCTGCAAGACTTTCCAGACGTTTTAGAAGTAACGAGTCTTTCCACCAAACAATTTGGCGAAGGTTCCTATTCGCCTGTCGAGATGGTCAATTGGAACTGGATGCTTCCAGGTTTTACGAATACGAAAGATGGTGTTGATGGTCTTAAGACTGGTACGACAGATATGGCAGGGGCATGCTTTGTCGGAACCGCCGTCAAGGATGGTCAACGAATTATCACCGTCGTGCTAAACGTCAATGGTCATGCGGAAAATCCAAGCGTACGCTTTATCGAAACAGGTCGGTTGATGGACTACTCCTTCGACGCTTGGGAACAAGTAGAAATTTTACCAGAAAATGCACAGTTAGAAGATACACAGACGGTGGCAGTTAAAGATGGGAAAGAATTGAGTGTTCCCGTTGCCTTAAATCAAGGTTTGACCTTATGGGTACGTGGAGATATGGATGCAACAGCCTTTGAAACAACCATTGACTTTAATGAGCACTATCGTGATTCTGCCTTGCAAGCGCCATTGACTGAGGGTACAGAAGTCGGTACTGTAAGTGCTTCGATTCCAGCTGATACGCTTGGTTATATTGATGATTCTGATCATGACGAAACTGCAGGATTAGTTACAACACAAACGGTGGAAAAAGCCAACATCTTTGTTCGTGCTTGGCGCGGTGTGTCTAACTTTTTCGAGAATCTTTTTTAATCCAAACCATAGAAAAAATCTGTCCTGAGCAAAGATTGCCTCACGGACAGATTTTTTTATTCTACCGTTTCCACCGTTGCTGCTGCCAAAGGCTCAACAGGGAAAAACAATTCAACTTCCCCTTCTTTAAAATGAGGAAGATATCTTTCTTGGATCGCTGCTGACAAGTAGACGTTGTTTTCTGGTAAAACTTCCATCAACATTTTTTCAGTCATCATGGTCAAGTTTTTTTCATCCGTTTTGACAACGAGATAGGTCATTGCGGGCATTTCCCAACGGTCCCAACCGACGGGAGGAAAATTTTCTGTATGGACTTGAACGCCTGCCAAATAACGGCCGGTTTCTTGCCAAGGCTCTAACCAATTGGTGCCATCACTCATTAAGCCCCAAAATTCCAGTTCTTCTGCCTTTTGATCGCTCACTAGAAATTCGATCTCTTCAAAATCCTTTGTTGCAAGTTCCCATAGCGCTGGTACCCAAGAAGCTCCTTCTTCCGCTAATCCCTTGCCTTCTTTTCCGATCACATAAAAAGCGGGCCGTTCAACGCGAATCACTTCACCTAATTGCATGTTCCTTCCTCCTTCTTTTCTTCATTTTAGCGAATTGCAAGAAATTCAGCAACTTTGACCTTAGCAACAAGCAATTTTTGTCATTTTTCGGTATACTAGGTGTATCGTTAAAGGAGTGAAAAACATGGATTTTACGCAATTGCTGATTTTTGCTATCAGCTATTTGACGGGTGTGATCGTCGTTCAAAAATGGCGCAAGAAAAAAGATGAGCCAGATATTTTCTTTTTTGAGTGCTGTTGGACGATTTTAGCCCTGCTGATTTATTTAGCCGTCTCAGAATTACGGACAGGCAGTTTCTTTATTCTAATACCAGTCGCCTTCGCCGGCCTTTTTTTATTTTCTTATCGGCGCAACAAGCACCGACTCGTAAATGGCTTGCTCTTTAATTTGTTTGTCTTAGCATTTGGTGGCTACTTAGTCATCAATCTATACCGAACACAAGATATTCTTGTAGGTGGTCTATTGGCTGTTTTACTAGCGATTTTCCTTGCTGTATTATTATTCGGATTGGCCATCCTTGTGGTCTTTCTTTACTGGAATTCCATTATTGTTTTACGAAGAGAATCGCGATCGATCGCCAATCTATTGACCCTGATCTTAGCGTTAGTTTTGACCGTTTTATTATTTTCAGATCCCCTTTTGCACTTTTTCCCGGATTGGATCCGAACCTTATTCGGCGTGGTTCCCCTAAGTCTGCTGTATCTATTTGTGGTCTTTTTGAACTTTTTATCGATTTCAGTCATTTATCAGTTCAATCATCCTCGTTACAATCAAGATTTTATCATCGTCTTAGGAGCAGGTCTTTTGAATGGCACCACGGTCTCCCCTTTATTGGCCAAGCGTATCAATAAAGCAATCTCGTTCTACGAAGCGCAATTTAAAGCGAAAAAAACGGCTCCTCGGTTACTGATGTCAGGCGGCCAAGGAAGCGATGAAAAGCGGCCAGAAGCTGTCGCGATGAAAGAATATGCAGTTGCGCAAGGAGTGCCCGAAGGAGAGATTTTAGTAGAAACAAATTCCACGACTACTTATGAAAACATGAAGTTTTCGAAAGAAATCATGGATTCCTTAAAGCCAAATGGCTACAAAGTAATTTTTTCCTCCAACAATTACCATATTTTTCGTGCCGGTCTCTATGCAGATCAAGCACAACTTAAAGCAGATGGTATCGGAGCACCTACCGCCTTTTACTATTTACCTAATGCCTTCTTACGAGAATTCGTAGCGATCCTTTTTATGCACAAAAGACGACACTTAACGGTATTGATCACCTTGCTGATCCTTTATGTAGGTGCAGCGATCCTCCAACTTATTTTTGGCTAAGCAAACAAAAAAAGTTCTTTGAACCGGCTGGTTCGAAGAACTTTTTTCTTATTGCATCGTACGATGTTTCTTCCAGAAACGTTGTTGCCATTTTTCTTTCATACTTTCTGTAAGTGGTTCTGATGCTTCTTTGATCGCACAATATTTGTCAACCATTGTAACAATATAGCTTTCTTTATAACGTGGCGGCGCAATCGTTGCTCCCCACATATGTTTCAAGATGATATCTTTTTCTAGATCACTTAGTTCAGTGATTTTTTCAGCATTTTTTACTGCAATTCGTGGATGCATATACGCATGGGTACCTTCATCAAACTTTGTAGTACGCCAGTCATAGTAGAATAAATCATGAAGGAGTCCTGCACGAGCTGTTGCACGAGCATCGCCGCCCCATTTCTTGGCCAATTTGTAACTATAATAAGAGACGCTGATCGAATGTTCCAAACGTGTGGAGTTCATATGCTGCACAAAGTTGGCTAATTTTTTTACAGCTTCTGTTTCTAACAGGTCAGCCACGTAAGACATATATTCGCTATCTTCTTGCCATTTTTCTGTCATAAATTTTTGTCTGCCACCTTTTTTTGATCTGCTTGATTGTTACAAGACAAAGTATAGCACCTATTCATCGAAGATTCTAGGTGAGGTGCAACAGATTCAAATAGTTTAACAGTTCCTTAAAAATCTAACTGACAGCAAAATACATCAAAATCCCGGCTGCAATGGCGACATTCAATGATTCTGCCTGACCATAGATGGGAATATACACATTTTTGTCAGTCAAAGCCAACAGTTCTGGGTGAACCCCTTGTCCCTCGTTACCTAAAATGAAGGCAGCTGTTTGTTGTTTAGGAAGCTCGGTATAAGGAACGGCTTCTTTATTTAATTCGGTGCCATAAATCGCCACGCCAGCTGAGCGTAGCTGTTGGAGAAATGGCGGGATCGCTCCTTCTAAAATTGGTAAATGATAGTTGCTACCTTGCATGCTGCGCAAGACTTTGGTGCTGTAAAGATCGGCTGTTCCTTCGCCGAGAAAAACCCCGCTGAACCCAGCAGCATCTGCTGTTCGAATCATGGTGCCAACGTTCCCGGGATCTTGCACATTATCTAAAATCAACCAGTTGCCCGTCAGTGTCTGTAAGTCTTGCTCTTGCTTTTCCACCACGGCAAAAATTCCTTGTGGAGTTGGTAAATCAGAAAGCATCGCTGCGATCTCCTCTGTGATCAAATAGCTTTCTTCCTGATAATCATCGAGCTGCCCGTTGACTTCGCTTAACCCTCGCGGTGTTACCAACAACGCTTTGATTGGTACTTTGGCCTGCAGCGCTTCTTGCACTAAATGCCAGCCATCGATCAAATACGTATTGGTCTGTGTACGGTGTTTTTTTTGTGTTAGTTTTTTGATTTCCTTGATAAAGGTATTTTTTTTCGATTGAATTTCTTTCATGTGGTCACCTCGATTTATTATAGCATGAGTCAATCGATCTAACTTGTTCTTTTGCTGAAAAAACGCTATCATTATAAGCAGAGGAGGGATTGTCCATGAAGAAACTACGAATCCATGTTCAAGGGCGTGTCCAAGGTGTCGGCTTTCGTTATACCACGAAAATGCTTGCCGATCAGTTGGGGGTCACAGGATCTGTAAAAAATGAGGCAGATGGTTCTGTTTCGATTGAAGCGATGGGAGATGAAAAAATCATCGATGCCTTTGTTGCCGGAGTGAAAGATTCTCCTTCTCCCGCTGGGAAAGTGAACCAAATCGACATCCAACCAGACGATACCATTAAAGAACGTACTAGCTTTGACGTAGTCTATTATTGATAATTGAATGTTTTCTAAGTCGAAAGATTGATTTTTCAATGAATTTCTCTTTGTACATTGAAATAGTCGGTCTTTTTTAGTATAGTTATTTTTGTCTAAATTTATTGTGAAGAGGAAGAATAGAATGTCTAAAATGAATAAATGGCTGCTTTCATCAGGATTATTTGGCCTGTTATTAGCATTATCAGGCTGTGTCAGTACCAATGCTGATGGTACGCCGAAAGAAACAGGAATGATTTATCGCTTTTTGGTGAAACCATTAGGGGATATGATCACGATGCTCGTTGAAAACTTCAACTGGTCTTACGGTTGGGCGATCATCGCTGTAACGATCGTTGTCCGTGTCATTATCTTACCATTAGGGATCCATCAGTCTCGAAAAACGATGGTTCAAAGTGAAAAAATGCAGTTTCTGAAACCCCAAGTGGATATCGCGCAAGCCAATTTGAAAAAAGCAACCACTCGGGAAGAACAAATGCAAGCGCAAGCGGAGATGCAAAAAATTTACTCTGAAAACAACGTCAGTATGTTTGGCGGTATCGGATGTCTCCCTTTGCTGATTCAGATGCCGATCTTCTCTGCTCTTTATTTCACCGCTCGTTACACACAAGGAATCCAAAACTCTGAATTCTTTGGCGTATCTTTAGGCGACCCAAGCATTCTCTTTGTGGCGATTGCTGGTCTTTCCTACTTGGCACAAGGATATATCTCAACCATCGGGATTCCGGAAGAACAGAAAAAAACGATGAAAACCATGTTGATCGTTTCTCCATTGATGATCGTTTTCATGTCCATGAGTGCACCAGCTGGTGTGACACTTTACTGGGTAGTTGGTGGGGTCTTCAGTTGTATCCAAACGTTTATCACAAATGTCATCATGAAACCAAAAATTCGTGCCCAAGTCGAAGCGGAAATGAAAGCAAATCCGCCTAAAACGGTAGTTACGCCTCGTAAAGACGTAACGCCTGAAAAAACAGAAGCTGTCAAAAAGGCGCTAAATACGACAAAGCCTAACGGAAAAGGTCGTAACGCTGGCAAGCAGCAACGGAAGTAATTCTTGACCAAATCGCTCAATGAGTGGTTTGGTTTTTTGTTGTTTTCAAATGGGAATCAGTTGCTTCTTCTACTGCCTTTCGCTATAGTAAATGAGAGGTGAGCGCATGTTTCAAGCATATATCAATATTTTTGTCATTTTCAGTCTCATGTTTATCGGTTATTGGTTGTCTTACAAACAATGGTTTTCTAATCGAACCGCCGATACGTTTTCAAAATTGGTATTGAATGTCTCATTACCAGCCAATATGTTTTTGACGATCATTAAAAACTTTACGAAAGATGAATTTCTTTCATTAGTTTCGGGGATGATCATCCCTTTACTTTCCATGATGATCACTTACTTCGCTGGTTATTTATGGCGCCGTTTCACCCAAGTTGAAGCCAAACACCAAGGCGCATTTTCCGCCATGTTTACCTTTTCCAATACGATCTTCATCGGCTTACCAATCAATTTAGCCATTTTTGGTGAAAAAGCCGTTCCTTATGTATTGTTGTACTATATTGTAAATACGACATTATTTTGGACCATCGGTATTTTTGAGTTAGCAAAAGACAATCCTGATTTTGGTGAAGCCCGGATTTCCTTTCATCCATTGGTCATGCTAAAAAAGATTTTTTCACCAGCCTTGATTGGTTTCATCATCGGTTTGATCTGGATGCTGTTCACCTTACCGCTGCCCTCATTTGTTGATGGCCTTGGAAGCTACCTAGCAGATTTAACGACGCCCCTATCAATGTTTATTATCGGGATCATTGTCTACTTTGGGGGACTCAAAAATTTGCGAATGACCAAAGACATTGCCGGTGTCTTGTTTGGTCGGTTCGTTCTTTCGCCCCTAGTCGTGTGGTTGTTAAGCAGAATCATCCCTGTTCCTGAATTGATGCTTTCTGTATTTATTATTCAAGCCTCTATGCCCGTCCAAAACTCTGTCCCGATTCTTGTACGAAACTACCAAGGGGACGAAGAATTTGCAACTTCATGTTTAGGGTATTCCGTCTTACTTTACATGGTGTATTTGCCTGTTTTGCTTTTTTTCTTTTTTTAGCTATTTGACGAACTTTGTCGAAAAATACTCGTTACCAAAGACATTCGCTTCTTTCGGTAACGAGTATTTTTCTTCTCTTTGTATGGTAAAGGTTCGATTGATTCGCTGTCCGAACGGCAACTCCCCTTATGATTTGTCACTATAGACCACGATTTTTCTGATTTTCGCCAGATTGTGGCTGCTTAGGTGGCCCTCACAAACAAGACAAAAAAGCACGTCTTGCAGAAACTAGCTATACTAGATGCTGCGATGATGTGCTTTTTTTAAGTGAACAGCTGTTGACTTATAACATATCGAACAACGACAACTGATTTTCATCTGGTAGATCTTTAAGAACACCGTTATCCGTCATGTATTCAATCAAGGTCTTAGAAACTTTCCCGCGATTGGCGAGGTCTTCTTTCGATAAGAAGGGACCGTCTTTTCGTGCTTCCACGATTTGTTTCGCTACGTTTAGTCCCAAACTCGGCACTGCTCGAAACGGTGCGATCAATTTTTTCCCGTCGATCACGAAGTTTTCCGCATCCGATTTATACAGATCGATCATCCCAAATTCATAACCGCGCTCTAACATTTCATTGGCTAACTCCAGAACCGTTAACAGATTCTTTTCTTTCGTTGACGCATCCAATCCTTTGTCAGTGATTTCTTGCATCCGTTCTTTTACGGCGTCTTTTCCTTTTGACATGGCAATCAAATCAAAATCATCCGCCCGGACAGAGAAATAAGCACAGTAATAGAGAATTGGGAAGTACACTTTAAAGTAAGCCACCCGCAACGCCATCAAAACATACGCCGCCGCATGGGCTTTCGGGAACATGTACTTGATCTTCGAACAAGAATCGATATACCATTCAGGGACATTGTTCTCCCGCATCGCTTGCAAGTAAGTGTCCCGCAAGTCGTCAGGGATCTTGTTCCATTGTCCTTTACGAACCGTCTCCATGATTTTAAAGGCCATCCCGTCATCTAAGCCGGCATGGATCAAATACACCATGATGTCATCCCGACACCCGATTACTTCTGCTAGACTAGCGTCTCCGCGACGAATCAGCTCTTCAGCATTGCCCAGCCATACATCGGTACCATGGGAAAGACCAGAGATCTGCAAGAGCTCTGCAAAGGTCGATGGATGGGTTTGATCCAACATCCCTCGCACAAATCGGGTACCAAATTCTGGGATGCCTAATGTACCTGTTTTTGAGTAGATCTGCTCTTCAGTCACACCTAGCACATCCGTACCACCAAAAATACGCATCACTTCCGGATCATCCGTGGGGATTGTTTTAGGATCGATTCCTGATAAATCCTGTAGCATCCGAATCACCGTTGGGTCATCGTGTCCCAGGATATCCAGTTTTAAAATATTGTCATGAATCGAATGGAAATCAAAGTGGGTCGTTTTCCATTCTGAATTTTGATCATCTGCTGGGTATTGAATCGGGGTGAAATCATAGACATCCATATAGTCTGGAATAACGATAATCCCCCCCGGATGCTGACCAGTCGTCCGTTTGACGCCAGTGGCGCCTTTTGCCAAACGATCGACTTCGGCTGCACGATAATGAAGATTATGATCGCGCTCAAAGCCTTTTACGAACCCAAAGGCTGTTTTGTCCGCTACGGTACCGATCGTTCCGGCACGATAGACATACTCTTCACCGAAGAGCACTTTCGTATAGTTATGGGCTTCTGGCTGATACTCCCCTGAAAAGTTCAAATCGATATCGGGGACTTTATCGCCATGGAAGCCAAGGAAGGTTTCAAAAGGAATATCATGGCCATCTTTGTTCAGACGGGTGCCGCATTTTGGACATTTTTTCTCTGGCATATCATAACCAGAACCATACGAGCCGTCTTCATAAAACTCAGAATACTGGCAATCGGGACAATAATAATGAGGGGCTAATGGATTGACCTCAGTGATCCCAGTCATAGTTGCAACAAAACTAGAACCGACTGATCCCCGCGACCCTACTAAGTAGCCGTCTTCATTGCTTTTATGAACCAGTTTTTGTGAGATCAAATAGATCACGGAAAACCCATTCCCAATGATCGAATCAAGCTCTTTTTTCAAACGTTTTTCCACAATTTCTGGTAATGGATCACCGTATAGCTCTTTGGCACGGTTGTAACTCAAGTCGGTGATCTCTTGTTCAGATCCGGGAATCTTTGGTGTATACAAATCATCTTTTACCGGAATGACTTTTTCACAAAGATCAGCGATTTTATTCGGGTTCGTCACTACAATTTCTTTCGCTACTTCTGGACCTAAAAACTGAAAAGCGGTCAGCATCTCATCGGTTGTTCGGAAATGTACATCCGGTAAACTATGTCGATTCAAGGGATTGGCGCCCCCCATCGAATTGATCAAGACCTTACGATAAATGGCATCTTCTTCGTTCAGGTAGTGGGCATTCCCAGTAGCAACAACGATTTTCCCTAACTCTTCCCCCATCTTTACCAGATTCCGAATGATGTCTTCTAGGTCTTTTTCACTTTTCACGAGTTCCGTTTCCAGAAGATGGGCATAAACTGCTTTGGGCATGACTTCGATGTAGTCATAAAACTTGGCAAGTTCCCGCGCTGCATCGACCCCTTTTTGCATCATTGCGACAAAGACTTCTCCTTTATCACAAGCGGTTCCGACTAACAATCCTTCCCGCAATTTCACCAATTCTGAGCGCGGGATCCGCGGAACTTTATCATGGAAGTACTTCACATTCGACATCGAGATCAGCTTGAATAAATTCTTCAATCCCGCCTGTGTTCGGGCTAAGATCGTGGCATGGAAAGGCCGAGCTGCTTTATAGGAGTTCTCACCCCCCACGTGTCGGTTCAAATCTTCGTGCAGTAGCATGTCATGTTTTTCCATCGCTTCTTTGACAAAGATCCACGCTAAATGACCGGTTGCCTCGGCATCGTAGATCGCTCGGTGATGTTGCTCCAAACTAACACCGAATTTTTTGGAAAGGACACCTAAACCGAATCGCTTAAACTCTGGATACAAATAACGAGCGAGTTCCAATGTATCGATGACGGGATTTTCTGCTTCTGGGATACCGTATTTTCGATAACTGGTATTTAAGAAGCCCATATCAAATGACGCATTGTGGGCAACTAGAATGGCTCCTTCAGAAAACTCACGGAACAAGCGTAAGACTTCTTCTTCCGATTTTGACCCCCGAACCATTTCATCGGTGATTCCCGTCAATTCTACGGTCGTTCGTGATAAAGGATGGCCCGGATCGATGAATTCATCAAAGGAACCTTCCACGTTGCCTTTATGCATCCGCACAGCGGCCAATTCAATGATGGTGTCGTACACTGCAGACAATCCGGTGGTCTCCACGTCAAACACGATATACGTGGCATCAGTCAGTGGGACAGGCTGCGGATTATAGGCAACCGCTACCCCGTCATCCACGATATTGGCTTCCACACCGTAAAGAATTTTCACCCCGGCTTTTTCTCCGGCGTGATGGGCATCAGGAAACCCTTGTGCTCCACCATGATCGGTGATCGCAATCGCCTTATGACCCCACTTGCCAGCTTGAGCGACAAAGTCTGCCACATTGTTGGTTGCATCCATCGTACTCATATTGGAATGCAGGTGAAGTTCGACCCGTTTTTCGCCTTCAGGTGCATAATCTTTGCGGGCCTCGTGTTTGACTTCCAGCAAATCTTGCGCATTCATAACGAGATCTCGCATAAAGGTATCTTCTTGAACACTACCACGCACTTTGACCCAACTACCTTTAGCAATAGCATCAAAGACTTGTTCATCTTTTTCATTGTTGGAGAATTTTTTCACACTAAACGACGACGTATAGTCGGTGATTTTCAAAATCAAAATCTTCCGTTTTGAACGCAATTCGCGGACTTCTTTATCAAAGACATACCCTTGGATCGTAACTCGGCGTTCTTCCTCGATGATATTGATCATCGGTGTCACAGGTTCATCAGCAGGAATATTACGTCCCAAGGCGATTGGTCCGTCAAATTCGACTGTTTTGACTTCTTTTTTGCGTTGCTCGTGAGCCATTAAGTTCTCAGCGGCTTGCAATTGGAAGGCTGCCGTTTGTTCTTCTTTTCGTGCTTCAAGTTCTTTCAAGGCTGCCTCAGCCTGTTCTTTGTCTAGCTGTGGCAGGATCCGAAATTTTTGAAACCCGAAAGTCCCATAATTTTCCTCAATGATCGGTAAGTACTGTTGCTGCAAAATCGTGATGACCGCATCATTGTTGACGGGTAAAATCACCTTGTTCTCTTGAATCATGGGCATTTGATTTTTGATCACTTGATGAACTAACGGCCGATCGCAATTTTGATTGGCTAACGCCAATGGCCAGTATTCTTGAATGAACTGCTCATCAAAGGAACCGTCTTGAGCTTCAATGACAATGCGAACTTCCGCAATCTCTTTAAATGCCAATTCAATATGTTGTTTAAAGGACTGATACACCATCACCGGCAATAAACGTTCGAATTGGAAATAAAATGTCCAGGCTTTTGATTGTCGATGCACGGTTACTTGTCTGATTTGGGCAGTCTGCATCAATGGATGCTGCCGAAGATTTGGGGCAGCTGCAATTTGGTCTAATAATATCTCAAAGGTCTCTCTTTCTTTTGACAATTGAAGATCCTCCTTTTCTCAGTACTCATTAGTATACCTCTTTTTGTCTTCACTTTCATTAAAAAATCGAGAAAGGATTTCCTTTCTCGATCTACCATTTGTTTCGATTTATTCTTGGTTGGCTAACAAAATCGTTAGGGTCGAAGCGACTTCTTCTTTCCTCACTTCAACGGTTGCGCCAGTATGCTTGATTTTGATCTCCACGATGCCTTCTACGGCTTTTTTACCGATGGTCAAGCGAATCGGACAACCAATCAAATCGGCATCTGCAAATTTGACCCCTGCACGTTCATTGCGGTCATCCACCAATACTTGATAGCCGACTTGGTTCATCATTTCTTCTACTTCTTCACTTAAGGCATTTTGATAGCTATCTTCAATCGACGTTTGGATGATATGCACATCAAATGGGGCAATTTCTTGGGGCCAATCGATCCCAAACTCATTGCCATATTGTTCGACGATCGTTGAAAGCAACCGAGAAACCCCCAGACCATAACAGCCCATGATGATTGGTTGTTCATCGCCATTTTCATCGACAACCGTCGCTTCTTGCGCCTCGCTGTACTTGGTTCCTAACTTGAAGATATGCCCAACTTCGATTCCTCGCGTAAAGGTTAAGGTCCCTTTTCCATCTGGGGAAGGATCGCCTTCTTGAACCAAGCGAAAATCGGCAAAGGCTAGTGGTTGAAAATCACGGCCTACATTTGCATTAAGAAAATAGCTCTGTTTTTCTGCCGCTGGTACGATCAGATTCGCCATATCTTGGACATGCTGATCCGCATACAATTGGATCGAATCAGCAAGCGCAATGGGGCTGCGAAGTTGTGCGTCACTGGTCAGATACGACTCGGCTTCTTCAGCAGTCAAGATCTTCACTTGATCAGCGGCTAAAAAATGCTTGATCTTTGTTTCATTAAGACTGTGATCACCTCGAAGCAATACCATAATGACTTGCTCGTCAACGAGTAGCAAAAATACTTGAACGATTTTTTGCAAATCCGTTTCGTATGTTTTCGCCAGTTCCTCTAACGATAGAGACTCTTCATGAACGACTTTTTGTAACTCTAAATAGGTCTCATGAGATTTTTTAGCGATATACTGACTAGTTGCTAGTTTCCAATTGGCGACATAGTCGCTTTCAGTCGAATAACAGATCAGCTCTTCGCCGATTCCAGACAATGCCAAAAACTCTTTTGAATCTCGGCCACCCATCAAGCCATTATCCCCGACCACTGTCCGATATTCGATCCCACAGCGTTTCAAAATGGCATGGTAAGCCATTTCGTAGCGATTATAGGTTTGATCTAAGCTGGCTTCATCGGCGTGAAAAGAATAGCCATCTTGCATGATAAATTCACAGCTGCGAATCAATCCAAAACGCGGCCGCTGTTCGTCCCGATATTTCGTTTGAATCTGATACAAGCTCAAGGGTAGCCGCTTATAAGACGTGATCTCGTTTTTGATCAATGTCGTGAACGGCTCTTCGTGAGTGGGTCCTAAAACGATCTCTCGTTCGTTTCGATCTGTCAACCGATACAAAGACTCACCATACAATGAGGCCCGTCCAGACTCCTTCCATGGTTCATACGGAAGCAAAGAAGGCATCGCCATCTCTACGGCATCGATTTGTGCCAGTTCCTCACGAATGACCCGCTTGATCTTTTCTAACACCCTTTGTGCTAATGGCAAGTAGACATAGATGCCTGCAGCCACTTGTCGAATATACCCGGCCCTAACTAACAGTTGATGACTTAACGTCTCCGCATCGCTGGGGGTTTCCCGCAATGTCGGAATCAAACATTTTGACTGTTTCATTTTTTTCTCCTTTGCTACAAAAAATCATGTTCACCCGATCAACAATTGATTTGCTTGTGCGTCTTATTTTTAAAAGAAGAAACGTTGGATATCATTCCAGGTAACGAGAACCATCAGCAGCATCAAAAACCCAAACCCAATCAGGGTAATGATGCCTTCTTTTTCTTGACTGATTGGCTTGCCTCGCACACCTTCTAAAATATTTAAAACCAGTTTCCCGCCATCTAATCCAGGAATCGGCAATAAATTAAAGATCCCCAAGTTGATGGAAATCATCGCCATCATGGCGATCACCGTTGTGACACCTTGCGATGCGGCTTGAGAAGACAGTTGGAAAATCGCTACCGGTCCACCCAATTTATTGATATCTGGTTGGGCGATCAAGTTGCCGACTGCTCTAAAAATCACCAATGAATTGTCAATGGTCGTTTGCAAGCCGCCCAGTAAGATGTCTCCGATGCCAGTTTTTAACGAAGCCGTGATCCCTAAGAAACCAATCGTAGTCTCCCCAGATTCTTGACTCGCAGGAGTTGCCGTCAAATCTAGTGTTTCTGCTCCTCGTTTAACTTCTAGAGCAATCTGAGTATCTGGATACTTTTGGATCTCTGTCGTCAATTCTGACCAGTTGGATACATCGACACCTTCAACTGCTAAGATTTCGTCGCCATTTTGCAGTCCGGCTTCAGCTGCCGGGGTTCCTGCTTCGATTCCTGTCACGATGGTTGCATCTTGGTTCGCGACACCACCTTGCGCAAACACCAACCCAGTGAATAAAACCAAGGATAAAATAAAGTTATTCATCGGTCCGGCAAAATTCGTCAGCATTCGTTGCCAAAGCTTTGCGGACTGGAATTGAACGTCTTTTGGTGCGATCCGAACTTCAACGCCATCTTCATGAATAATCGTTGCGTCATGATCCACAGCGTACGTAACTGCTTCTTGTTCATTGCCGTTGATGAAGCCAGTGATCGTCAACTTCTCCTCCAAGTCAAAGTCGGTCACTTCCATGGGGATCGCTTGCGGCAATTGGATCTTTTTGCTCGTATTGATTTTGATGACTTTGCCAGTTGCATCTTGAACCAAGGAGACTGGCATACCAGGCGTTAATTCGGTTTCATCTTCGCCCCAGCCTGCCATTTGGACATACCCGCCTAATGGCAGCATCCGAATCGTGTAGGTCGTCCCATCTTTCGCTTGATGCGCGAACAATTTAGGCCCCATACCGATGGCAAACTCTCTTACTAAAATACCTGCCCGTTTTGCAAAGAAGTAGTGTCCGAATTCGTGAATCACTACCACCACGGAAAAGATAATGATAAATACAAGTATCGTTTTCATGCTCGTTCCTCTCTTTCACAGCATCCCTCTCATTCAGGGCAGCCTTTCCTTATTTTATCACACCGGTTCCCGTTGAGGAACTCACATTCCCGTTGTAACAAGAATTTAAAAAAAGAAGCGCAAGCCAAGCCTGCGCTTCTAACTATTTTTTAAAAGACGCCAAATAAATACATGATTGGAAACACAAACAACATGCTGTCGAAGCGATCTAAGATTCCCCCGTGACCTGGCAGGATATTCCCTGAATCCTTCACGCCATAATGACGTTTGATCGCCGATTCCACTAAATCACCGAATTGCCCAGCGATCGAAAAGAGGACCGTCAATAAAATCATCATGGCACTACCGTGTCCAAAATAATCTTTCCCAGGAAATGCTAATAGATACAAACCAGCTACGACCACCGCAGCAGCAATCCCTCCTAGGGCCCCTTCGATGGTTTTATTAGGAGAAATCTCCGGCCATAATTTTCGTTGACCGTAACGCCGTCCCACCATGTATGCTCCAATATCCGTTGCCCACACGATAAAGAGACCGAAAACTAAAACGACTAAGCCATCCGTTGCTGACCGTGCCGTCAAAAAACGTTCAAACCCGACACCGGTATATAAGCTAACGATCACCGGAAAGCCAGCTTCATCGATGGTATACGTATTTTTCGAAATAACCGCGATCCCTAGTAACAAAAGAACGATCAGATAAAACAAGGCACTTTTATCTGTCCCCTCTGGCAAAAAGAAAAACCAGCGTTCTTGAGGCAAAACTAAGATTACCGCTCCGAGGATTGAAAGAATTCCTTCAAAACTGAAAATAGCTAATCCTTTCATCCGAAATAATTCATAAACACCAATTCCTGCCATTGCTGCTGCCAGCAATTCGACGGCAATGCCGCCAATATAAATAATTGGCAGGAAAAAGGCTAATGCGACGACCGCAGTGATTACACGTTGTCTCACTCTTCTTCCTCCTTCGTTTTCAAACCGCCAAAACGCCGGTTTCGTTGTTGAAAGCTCCCAATCGCGTCCTCTAATAACGCAGAATCGAAATCAGGCCAGAGCGCCTTTGTAAAGAATAACTCGCTGTATGCAATCTGCCATAATAAGAAATTACTGATACGTTCCTCACCACTCGTTCGAATCACCAATTCAGGATCACGTAACGCGTTTGGTAAAAAACCAGTCATCAAATGCGTCCCCAGCATGTCTTCCGTGAGCTCTGGTAGAGCTTCGCCGTAAGCTGAGAGTTCTTCATAAAGTGCTTGGACAGCTGTCAAAATTTCCGCGCGGCTGCCGTAATTTAAAGCAAAATTCAAGATCATCCCGGTGTTATCTTTGGTTTGGTCGATCGCTCGCTTGACCGCTTCTTGTGTATGCGCGGGTAAAGAATCCGTGAACCCCATCACTTTGACTTGAACATTTTCTTTGATCAGCTCAGGAACAAAGGTGTCGAAAAAGTCGACGGGCAGTTGCATCAAAAAGTCTACTTCCTCGTTCGGCCGTTTCCAATTCTCTGTCGAAAATGCATAAAGCGTCAATACCTTCACACCTAAGTGTGAAGCGTGTTTCGTGATTTTCTTTACCGTCTCCATGCCTTCTTTGTGGCCAGCTACTCTTGGCAAGCGCCGATTTTGCGCCCATCTGCCGTTGCCATCCATAATGATCGCGATGTGTTGGGGAATCGGCAGTGATGGATCAAATTCATGTTCAGCCGCTTCTTTGATATATTTGTCTTTTTGTGGAAAAAAACGCAGCATCGTATTCGCTCCTCTTCCAATTCTTGAAATTCATCTTTTACATTATAACAATAATCAGATTTCTTGCCTATGAAAACCAAGAAAAGATTTCTATATTAAGAAAAAACAAAAAAACAGCTGTCATTTTCAAGTACATGAGCTACTTTCGCCCATAAAAAAAGAGCCGCTGAAGCGACTCTTCGTCATTCCTTTTAAACTTCAAGTAATTCTTGTTCTTTTTCAGCTGCGATGGCATCGATTTCTTTGATGCTGTTATCTGTAGCAGTCTGCACTTCTTTTTCAGATTCTCGCAAATCATCTTCTGTGATATCGCCAGCTTTTTCTTGTTTCTTGTAAGCTTCCATGGCATCCCGACGAATGTTACGGACGGCGATTTTCGCATTTTCAGCTTCTTTTTTCACATCTTTTGCTAATTCTTTACGACGTTCTTCCGTTAATTGAGGAATCACCAAACGAATCACCGTTCCATCATTGGCAGGTGTAATCCCTACATCACTTTGCATGATAGCTTTTTCTACTTCTTGGATCATTGTTTTGTCAAAAGGTGTGATCATCAAAATTCTTGCTTCTGGAATCGTAATTGAAGCCATTTGGTTCAAGGGTGTTGGTACACCATAATAAGTAACCATTACGCGGTCTAAGATGCTCGCGTTCGCGCGGCCAGCACGGATTTGTCCTAATTCCCGCTGCAAGTTTTCTGCTGCTTTTTTCATTTTGTCTTTTGCTTCTGTTAAAATTTTGTCAGCCATGTTATTTCCCCCTTACTGTCGTTCCAATATGTTCACCTAAAATGGCGCGGCGAATGTTTCCATGCTCATTCAAGTTGAATACGACTAATGGAATATCGTTGTCCATACTTAATGAACTTGCGGTTGAATCCATTACTTGCAATCCTTTAGAAATGACTTCTAAATGAGTCAATTCTTCAAATTTCACAGCACTTTGATCCGTTTTAGGATCTGCTGAGTAGACGCCATCAACATTGTTTTTTGCCATCAAAATGACATCGGCGTTGATTTCAGCTGCCCGTAAGGCTGCGGTCGTATCAGTTGAGAAATAAGGGTTTCCGGTTCCGCCGGCAAAAATGACGACCCGCCCTTTTTCTAAGTGACGTTCTGCTCTGCGACGAATATAAGGTTCTGCGATTTGACGCATTTCGATCGAAGTTTGGACACGCGTTGGTACACCAGCGTTTTCTAGTGTATCTTGTAATGCTAAAGCATTCATCACAGTCGCTAACATGCCCATGTAATCAGCTTGGGCTCTTTCCATCCCCATTTGCGCGCCGATTTGTCCACGCCAAATGTTTCCGCCGCCGACCACGATTGCCATCTGTACACCTAATTCGTGGACTTCCTTGATCTCTTTAACGATCTCTTGGATCGTCGGTGGTTTGATCCCAAAGCCTTCGTCACCCGCTAATGCTTCACCACTTAATTTTAATACAACACGTTGATATTTTGGTTTGCCCATCATGATTCCTCCGTACATTCTCCAATACTATTGTAGCATATTGGTGCTCTTTCGTTGAAAATTATCTACACTATTTCTTCAAAAACCGTTTTTGCTTAAAAAAAGGGAGCGCACTTCCATGCGTTCCCATCTGTTCGAGGAACAGAATTATTTTTTCACTTGGCTCATTACTTCTTCAACGAAGTTGTCTTCGCGTTTTTCGATACCTTCGCCGACTTCAAAGCGGACAAAAGATTTCACAGTTGCGCCTTTTGATGCAACATATTTTTCAACTGTCATATCTGGGTCTTTAACGAATGGTTGGTCAACCAAAGCGATTTCTGCTTTAAATTTCTTCAAGCGTCCTTCAACCATTTTTTCAACGATGTTCGCTGGTTTGCCTTCGTTCAATGCTTGTTCTGTCAAGACTTGTTTTTCATGATCCAATTCTTCTTGAGAGATTTGTGCTTCGTTCACGTAGCGAGGGTTGATCGCTGCAACGTGCATCGCAACATCTTTCGCAACTGATTCGTCAGTTGTTCCTTCAAGAACAGTCAATACAGCAATACGTCCGCCCATGTGTAGGTAACCGCCGAAAGCAGCATTGTCATCTTTTTCAACAACTTCAAAACGACGGAAGCTGATTTTTTCTCCGATTACTTGTGTTGCTTCGATCAACGCAGCATCCATTGTGCCTTTAGAAGTTTCTAATTTTAAAGCAGCATCCATATCAGCTGGTTTGTTCGCTGCGATTACTTCAGCGATTTCTTTTACTAAGTCTTGGAACATTTCGTTTTTAGAAACGAAGTCAGTTTCTGAGTTCACTTCAACGATTGCTGCTGTGTTGCCGTTGATCGCTACAGATGCTAATCCTTCAGCAGCAATACGGTCGTTTTTCTTCGCAGCTTTTGCCATACCTTTTTCACGTAATAAGTCTACGGCTTTTTCGATGTCGCCTTCTACTTCAACTAATGCACGTTTTGCGTCCATCATTCCTACACCAGTCATATCGCGTAATTCTTTTACTAATTTAGCTGTTACTTCTGCCATTTTTTGTTTCCTCCTAAATGTTTTTAAACAAGATTGCTTGTCTTTAAAAAAAGCTGTTTCAAAGGAGAGTGAGGCTTGGCGCCTAGCCTTTGAAACAGCTCCATCATTTATTATTCAGCTGATGCGTTGTCGCCTTCGACAACATCAACGATTTCTTCGATTGAAGTTGCGTTTTCTGTTGATTCAGCAGCAAAATCTTCTTCTGCTACTTGGTCTTCGCCTTGGTTACCTTCGATGAAAGCATCTGCCATTTTCGCAGTGATCAATTTAACGGCACGAATAGCGTCATCGTTTGATGGGATAACAACATCGATTTCGTCTGGATCACAGTTTGTATCGACCATCGCTACGATCGGGATATTCAATTTGCGTGCTTCTTGGATCGCGATACGTTCTTTACGTGGGTCAACAACGTACATTACATCTGGAATTCTTGGCATATCAGCGATACCGCCTAAGAATTTTTCAAGACGTTCGCGCTCTTTGTTCAAGCCAACGACTTCTTTTTTAGGAAGAACAGCAAATGTACCATCTTCTTCCATTTTGTTGATTTGTTTCAAACGAGCAACACGTTTTTGGATTGTTTCCCAGTTTGTCAAAGTTCCACCTAACCAACGATGGTTAACATAGTATTGACCTGAACGGATTGCTTCTTCTTTGATTGCTTCTTGTGCTTGTTTTTTAGTACCTACGAACAATGCAACGCCGCCTTCTTCAGCAACATTTTTCATGTAGTCGTAAGCTGCGTCTACTAATTTCACTGTTTTTTGCAAATCAATGATGTAGATGCCGTTTCTTTCTGTGAAGATATATTTCTTCATTTTTGGGTTCCAGCGACGAGTTTGGTGACCAAAGTGTACGCCGGCTTCTAGTAATTGTTTCATTGAGATTACTGCCATGTTGTGTTTCCTCCAATTTGGTTTTTTGTTTTCCTCTCTTGCTCTTTTACTCTTTGAAGAACTGAATCGATCAGCACCGCTTCGCAGATGGAACAAGATGTGGGATTGACGTGAAAAACTCACGCCTTAAACAGTATACAGTAGCTAAAAAAGAAATGCAACTGATTCAAATGAAAAACTACGATTCGTGGTTCGGCTTTTTTTTAACGTTCTAATTCTTTTCTTATTATATCTAGGTTTTTTCGGTGTTATCTGCTATGATAAGGCTGACTTAATCAATCATGCTTAAAGGAGTTTACCTATGCGAAAAGCTGATCGCCATTTACTTATTAGACAAATCATTACTGAACATACTGTACGCACGCAAGAAGAATTATTGCAGCAATTGGAAGTCCAAGGAGTCTCCGCCACGCAAGCGACCATTTCTCGCGATATTCGTGATTTGAAAATCGTGAAAGTACCTGATGAGTCAGGTCAGACAAAGTTTGTCATTTTTCAAGGAATGCAAGCTTCTGAGGATGAAAAAGAAGAAGAGCAGCGCTTGATACAGATGATCGAAGACGTTGTCACTAAAGTAGATCGTGTGCAATTCATGACCTTGATCCATACCGTTGCGGACAATGCGCCTTTGCTTTCGGCAGCGATCGATGAAGTGACCATGCCAGAAAAAGTATGCTCGTTGGCGGGCTTTGATACAGTAGCGGTGATTTCCCGCAGCGACGAAGACGCCGAAACATTTTATCAATTTATCAGAAACCACGCGGTCTTATAAAACACTGAACAAATGTGACCTATCTGTATTTTTACTACAAAAAAGCTGTGTCCTTGTCGAAACAAGGATACAGCTTTTTTGTTACATTTTGTCGGGTGCATGTAAACCAAGCAACCGTAAATCTTCTTTTAATAAGGTCGTTACTGCATAAACTAGAGCCAGACGTGCGTCTTTTTCCGCATCTTCAGCCAAGATTTTCACATTGGCGTAATACTTATTAAAGGCCTGTGCCAATTTGATGGCATGTTTGGCAATGACGGATGGTTCATATTTTTCCGCCGCTTGCATGACCGTTTCTGGGTAGCGTTGGATCAATTTGATAACTTCCCAGCTCTCAGCGTCTGCCAACGCCAGACTGCTGACAGCAGCGGGATCAAAGTTGGCTTTTTCAAGAATGCTCATGGCACGGGCATGAGAGTATTGCACGTAAGGACCGGTCTCTCCTTCAAAACGGACAACTTCTTCTAGCGTAAAGTCGAAATTATTCAAACGGTCATTTTTCAAATCGTGGAAAACGACTGCCCCGACACCAACTTGTTTTGCTACTTCTTCTTTGTTTTCAAGGGTTGGGTTCTTTTCAGTGATTTGTTCTTTTGCTGAATCGATCGCTTCATTCAATACTTCTTCTAAAAGAACGATCTTGCCTTTTCTTGTAGACAGTTTTTTCCCATCTTTGGTGATCAACCCAAATGGTACGTGGGTCATATCATCTGCCCACTCAAAGCCCATTTCCTTCAAAACAGCTTTTAATTGTTTGAAGTGATAACTTTGTTCATTCCCTACCACGTACAATGATTTTGCAAAGTTGTAGGTCCGTTTGCGGTACAGTGCGGCAGCCATGTCCCGTGTGATGTAAAGGGTCGCACCATCGGATTTGCGGATCAAGGCTGGATTTAAGTCATAGGCAGCCAAATCAACGATTTCTGCCCCTTGGTCTTCTTTCAGCAAGTGTTTTTCTTCTAATAATTCCACGACTTCTGTCATCTTATCATTATAGAAAGCTTCGCCATTCAATGAATCAAAGGAAACTTCCAACATATCGTAGATTTTATTGAATTCTTTTAATGATTCATCACGGAACCATTGCCACAAATCCATTGCTTCTTGGTCACCATCTTCTAGTTTCTTGAACCAAGCTCTCGCATCATCTTCTAATTGCTTATCTGTCTCGGCTGCTTCATGAAAATCAACATACAAACGTAATAGTTCGTTGATTGGTTCCGCTTTGACCGCTTCTTCTGACCCCCACTTTTTATAGGCAACGATCAATTTCCCAAATTGTGTGCCCCAGTCGCCTAAATGGTTGATGCGAATTGGCTGATAACCGATTTTTTCTAAAATAAAGCCGATCGAGTTACCAATCACAGTGGAACGCAAATGCCCCATTGAGATGGGTTTGGCAATATTTGGTGAAGACATATCGATCGGTACTGCTTGCTGATTGCCGATGGTTTGATCGCCAAAATGATTTTTTTCTTTGAGAACCAGCTCTAAGACGTGGGCAGAGATTGCTTTTTTATCCATAAAGAAGTTTAAATATGGACCGACCACTTCAATTTTTTCAAAAGACGCTTGATCGATTTTTTCTGCTAAGTCTGCGGCAATTTGCTGCGGCGCTTTCCGATAGACTTTTGCTAGCGAGAAGGCTGGGAATGCCACATCCCCATGGTCGGCTGACTTTGGATTTTCCAGTAATTGCTGAACTTGTTCGATCGATAGATCTTCTTTTACTACTTGATGGATCGCTTGTGCGACGATTTCTTTGTTATTCATAGTATCCCTCCTATAATGACTGAGCCCATGTTTTGATGAAAAGTTGTTTGAAGCAAGCAAACAGCTGTATGTTTTTTATGCAAGAAATGATTGATAAAAACAAAAAAAGCCTCTAGCGCATAACATGCACTAGAGACGAGATTTCCCGCGGTACCACTCTGATTGTCCTTTTCGGACCCACTTTTTTCTGATAACGGCAGAATTCCGTTTGCTTGGCAAATTCTCACAAGTGCGTTTCACAATCTGATCAATTCGGCTTCCACCACCCCGAACTCGCTAACTGATACTCGAATCGCTACTTCTCTTGTTTCATCAAATCAAGGCTATTTACTTCCCAGAAAGTATAGCAAAGAAATGTTTGTTTGGCTAGCGAGATTTTGGCATTTTCAAAAAAAATTATTTTATACTTTAGGAATAAATAGATCTCCGGCAGTCACTGCCATGATTGCTTTGATTGAGTGCAAACGATTTTCGGCTTGATCAAATTGACGGGCATACTTACTGCGAAAGACCTCATCAGTGACTTCCATCTCAGAAATTCCATACGCCTGCGCTGCTTTTTTGCCATACGTGGTCTGATCATCATGAAAAGCCGGCAAACAGTGCATAAAAATCACTTGATCATTTTGGGTTTTTTTCATCAACGATTGGTTGACTTGATACGGCAGCAGCTGTTCGATCCGTTCTTGGAATTTTTCTTCTTCACCCATTGATACCCAAACATCGGTATACACGACATCGGCGCCTAGAACACCTTGATCCACATCATCAGTCACCAAAATCTTTGCCCCAGATTCCTTGGCATAGGCTTGTGCCTGTGCGATGATGGTTGCTTCTGGCTGCAAGGCCTTTGGGGTGACGACATGAATATTGACCCCTAAAATCGCACTAGTCACTAACAAAGAATTGGCGACATTGTTGCGCCCATCCCCACAGTATGCGATGGTCAAGCCAGTCAGCTCACCAAAGTTTTCTTGAATAGTCAAAAAATCAGCGATCATTTGTGTTGGATGCCATTCATCCGTTAAGCCATTCCAAACAGGTACGCCTGAATAGTTGGCCAGATCTTCGACAACTTGCTGACTAAAGCCGCGAAACTCTATCCCGTCAAACATGCGGCCGAATACTTTGGCGGTATCTTCAACGGATTCTTTAGTCCCCAACTGAATATCATTGGCCCCTAAAAATTCCGGATGCGCCCCCAGATCTACCGCTGCAACCGTAAAGGCTGCTCGCGTCCGTGTCGAATTCTTTTCAAACAAAAGTGCAATGTTTTTGCCATCTAAATAACGATGTGGTTGATTGTTGGCCTTCATCCCTTTCAAGTGCTGGGAAAAATCAATCAAATATTGTAGTTCTTCTTTAGTAAAATCCTTTTCTGCTAAAAAACTGCGTCCTTTAAAAACCGATGTCATTGCATACCCGCCCCTCCATTAATTAATAAATATACACAATGATACCAAATGATGAAATAAAATACAACGAAATCTTCTGTTTGCTCATAAATGAAACAAAAAAACACCTAAGAACGGATCTTAGGTGCTATCATCTTAAGAAATCGGATGGGCAAAGCTGACACTTGGATCAGCATTCAATGAAAGGTCTGCTAAGCGCTGCTTTTTCAACGCAACATGGGCATAGGCACCAATCATGGCCGCATTATCTCCGCAAAGACGCAATGGTGGAATCAACAATTCCACTTCCGGCAATTCCTGCATCGCTTCTTGTAAAGCGTCACGCAACCCTTGATTCGCGGCGACCCCGCCAGCGACGATCAGCTGGTTTACTGGATAGGCTTGGCATGCCCGCAACGTTTTATGAACCAATACTTCGACAACGCTGGCTTGGAAACTAGCTGCTAGATTTTCTACTGACAAAGCTTCCTCTCTTTGCTGTGCATTATGCACAAAATTGATAAAGGAACTCTTCAAGCCGCTGAAACTAAAATCAAAATTATCTTCTTGTATCATTGCTCGAGGAAAGTGATACGTATCACTGCCTAGATGCGCAAGGCGATCAATTTCTTTTCCACTAGGATAAGGCAAACCCAGAACACGACCGACTTTGTCATAGGCTTCTCCAGCGGCATCATCTCTCGTTTCACCGATGATCTCAAAAGAGCCATCTTCTGCCATATACACCAATTCGGTGTGGCCACCGCTGACCAATAATGCCATTAAAGGAAAAACCAATGGCTTCACTAGACGAGCTGCATAAATATGTCCTGCCATGTGATTGACCGGAATCAGTGGTAAGCTGTGGGCCCAGGCAAAGGCTTTCGCTGCAGAAAGTCCAATCAATAATGCCCCAACCAACCCTGGACCATAGGTGACAGCAACAGCTGATAATTCTTCAGGCTGTGTGTCAGCCTGTGTCAATGCTTCCTCGATGCATAAAGTAATCTGTTCAACATGGTGACGACTAGCGACTTCTGGTACGACACCGCCGAAGCGCTGGTGGCTCTTGATCTGCGAAGCAACAATGTTACTTAAAATGGTGTCACCGTTTTTAATCACTGCCACACTTGTTTCATCACAACTGCTTTCAATGGCTAAAATCAACTCATTCATTTGATTTTTGTCCGCCTACTTTCTTTTCCATAATCAACGCATCCTCTTCAGGATGACTGTAATATTTTTTTCTACGACCGATGACTGTATAGCCCATACGTAAATAAAGAGCTTGTGCTTGCAAATTCGACACGCGCACTTCAAGATAGATTCGCCGACCATCAGTTTGTTCCACGATCGTTTCCATTCGTTTCAACAATTCTTTCGCCAAACCTTGCCCTTGATATGCTGGTAAAACCGCTACATTAAACAGCTCTGCTTCATCCAGCACTTGCTGAAAACAGAGAAACCCAATCAGCTCTTGATTAGTTTTTCCATAACGGAACAAATAGCGACTGTTGCTGTTTTGCAAATCTTGTTGAAATTGCTGTAGATTCCAAGGCGAGCCAAAGGGATAGCTCTGATCTGCCAATGACCAAAGCATTTGCGGTGTCGGGATCGTTTGATCTGCTTGTTCGTTAGTCATTTAAAAATTTCACCATATCCAATGCGTCTTCATTGCCTTCGGTGTAGTACGCCGTTTTGATCGCCTGTGAAACAAACCCGAGGGTCCGATACAAACGTTGCGCATCACGATTGCCCAGGCGAACTTCTAATGTCAAACGGTCGCATTTGTTTTTCCTTGCATAACGTTCGATTTCTCCTAGCAAGAAAGAACCGATCCCTTTTCCTTGATAATCAGGAATGATCGCGATATTGGTGATATGGGCATCAGCGCCTAAAATCCGCACCCCGATAAACCCAATCATCCGCTCATTATGCAAGATGCCCAAATAAAGATGTTTGACCCGTGAATAAAGCTCTGACAAAAAGGCGCTTTTGGTCCAAGGCAGTTCCCCAGCATACACGAGACGCTCCACCTGCAACAGCTCTTTAATGTCATCACCGACTAATTCACGAACAACATATGTTTCCCCTCGTATCTCTTTTTTACGCTCTGGGTATTGAATCTGACGGAAAAGAGCCAGCTTTCCCGTCATCGTTTTAAATTTTTTCAACATAGGCATCCACTCCCGGTTCATGCGAGGCTAACCATTTTTCTTCGGCTTCAACTAATTTTAAATAGTCTGGTACAAAATCATGGATCGAAGCTACCGGCGCTTCTTCTTTCGCAATAGCAGCTAAAACCACGCCATTCGGGTAATTCCATAACGACACTTGATTGATATGGGCTGTCGGCAGCTCCGCCTCGATCATGTCTTTAAATTTGATGGTATCGGCGCCGACAAATAGCACTTCTTGACTATCGACTGCTTTTAGCTGGGTCAATAACTCAGACAGTGAGATATGCTGGTCTTTGATCCTTGTTTCTAAGGTCCCATTATGCCATTGGTAGGCACCTGCGTAGACATTTTGACGGCGAGCGTCAAACAACGGAACGATCACTTGAGATACGCCCACGCAATTGGCAGCGACTGTTTTCAAACTAGAAACACCAATCAGCGGGATGTTCAATGTTTGTGCCAGCGTTTTTGCTGTTGTGACGCCGATTCGCAAACCTGTATACGAACCAGGACCTTTCGCAACAACGATTTGCTCCAGCTCTTTAGGTGCCATCCCCACCGCTTGCATCAATCCATCAATGGCAGGCATCAATGCTGTGCTGTGGTTTTTGATCGCCATCGTCTGGCTTTGTCCCAACACTTCTTGACCATCGACCACCGCAACCGCCAGTGTCTGGTTTGAGGTATCAATCGCTAATGTTTTCATCTATCTTCTCCCCATTCAAAAAACTCTCTCATATTCTACCATATTCTAATCAAATGCCCAACCAAGTCTCCAAAAAGATGCCTGCGTTTAGAAAAAAAGCAATAGGACAACAATACCCGAACCTTTGAAAAAAGCAAGCGCGGCTGCAGCTGCAAACCGACGAGGCTGTTTAAAGGTTCGGGTAAGGCGATATGCATTTTTTTGTTATTCCATTAAAACTCAGTTGCGTGTGTAACGACATCCTTCGTTGATTCAACTGGTTGCTAGGAAGATTGGCGCGTAATCAGTTCCGTTGCGATCGTAACTTTGCGAGGAACGGGTGCTGCATTCGTAATTATATCCAGCAAGGTCGTTACTGCCAACTCTCCCAGCCATTCCGTATGAACTTTGATAGTTGACAGAGTCGGAAAGACGTACTTTGCAACACTGACATCATTGAAGCCAATAATTGCAATCTCATCAGGAATCTTGATGTTTTTTTCTTGCAAAGCACGCATAGCGCCAATCGCTAAGGCATCACTGGAAGCAAATAGAGCACTTGGCAACTCTTTGTTTTGCTGCAAATACTCTTTCATCGCCTCATAACCGCCCTCTACTGTAAAGGGTGCGCTGAGATGATATTGCGGGTGGTGCAACTTCAACCGGCGGAGCCGTTCCTCAAAAATCCGGCGCCGAGGGTCTTCGATTTCTTGGTGATGATCCTTGGTAAACTCAACGCCTGATAACAAACCGATCCTTTGGTGGCCTTTTGCAATAAAGTCATCGATCACTAAATCCACCGCTTGTTGAAAGTCCACCACCAGAGAATTGACGCCCTGGGACAATGCGTCAAAATCGACCATCAACAAATTGGATTGGCTTTTTTTCAATTGTCGAATCTGGTGATCATCGAATTTTCCTAGTGCAATCGTTCCATCGACGGCGGTATCAGTCAATCCTTCATAAGGTTCTTTCAGCAACCGAATCCCTAATTCTTCGGTTTTATTTTCAATCCCGATACGGATCGCTAAGTAGTAAAGATCCGCTAATTCTTCCTCGGTATCAAACCATTGGATCAAGCGCATACTACTGGTTTCCGGCTGACTCTTCTTTTTATGTTTTGTGTAATTGAGTGCTTCTGCGGCTTTAAAAATTTTCTCTTTGGTTTCAGAGCTGACCGATAATTCTGAATCGTAATTCAGCACCCGTGATACAGTGGCTGGCGAGACGCCAGCCTGTTGTGCAATATCTTTGATCGTTGCCATCTTCCAGCCTCCTTTTTTTGCGGGGAACTTTTTTATAAAGTAGCTATAAAGCGAGCAAAGGCCGCTTGTCCTGTCTGGTCTCGTTTGAAGACGCCTGCATGCGTCAATACTTGTGTAAAGACTTCCCCTAATGCATTACGTAAAATCTGCGACACGTTTTCGGCATTGCATTCTGGGTACTGGGCTTTGATCGCATCTGCCCAAGGAATATGGTATGCCGCGATCTGATTGGGCTGATCCAATAGATAAGCAGTCACTTCTTCTAGTTCCGGAGCTAAACGCGGTGGGAGAACTGCCAAGCCCATGACTTCAATCAATCCGATATTTTCTTTTTTGATATGCTGCACTTCTTGATGCGGATGAAAAATGCCGTCAGGATGTTCTTCGGAAACATTATTATCCCGCAAGACTAAGTCCATTTCAAACAGCTCTCCTTGCTTGCGTGCGATCGGTGTCACCGTATGATGAGGCGTTCCATCTTCTGAAAAGGCATTGATCGAAACACTTGGATCTGAGTACTGTTGCCATTGTGCTAACACATATTGGCAAGCGGCGGCTAATTTTTGTTTGTTTTTCGCTTGTAGTCGTATCACCGACATTGGCCACTTCACGATCCCCGCAGCGACATCAGGAAAACCAGTCAAAGAAAAGCGTTGCTCGATCGGCGCTTTTGCCATGGCAAACGTGTGCCGTCCTCCTTGATAATGGTCATGAGACAAGATCGAACCACCAACGATCGGCAGATCGGCATTGGACCCGACAAAATAATGCGGCATCACTTCAATGATCTGCAACAAGCGAGCAAAGGTTTGCAAATTGATTTTCATAGGACGATGATCTAAAGAGAGAAAAATCGAATGCTCATTGTAATAGGCGTATGGAGAATATTGAAAGCCCCATGCTTCATTATCCAAATTCATGCGAATGATCCGATGGTTGGTCCGTGCTGGATAATTGACTCGTCCTTGGTAGCCTTCATTTTCCAAACACAACATACATTTCGGATAATCTACAGAAGCAGCGGCACCTTCTTGGGCAATTTGCTTGGGATCTTTTTCAGGTTTTGACAAATTGATCGTGATCTCGATCTCCCCATACTCCGTATCAACAGGAAAGACGATATTTTTAGCGATGGCCCGGGTCTTGATGTAATCATTTTGACGGCACAGCTCAAAGAAATAATCCGTCGCTTCTTTAGGATCATTGGCATAATGCTGCGCAAAAAAAGCATTGACTACTGAAGGTGGTGGCGTCAAAAAGTCCATCAACTGGGCTTCAAAGATTTCTCTTTCTGCTTGAGAATCACCAATTTGCTGATTGCTCAAAGCGCATGCCACTAGTTCGTCCATCAATTCAATCGAGGAACGAGCAACAGAACGAATTTCGCTGGGCTTAAAAACAGCTTCCCCGATCATGGCTAGTACTCGGTTTTGCAAATAAATACGATCCATTTCCATCCAGCCGCCAGCCTTGATTGCTAAAGTGACGAAATCGCTGATTGTTTGGCTGATCGTCATTGGTTATTCCTCCTGCCCTTGATACCCATTTGGATGGCTGACATGCCAATTCCAAGCAGTTTCGATGATTGCTTCGACGTCGGTATAGACTGGTTTCCAGCCTAAAACCTTTCGTGCTTTTTCACTCGATGCCACTAAGGTACTTGGATCACCGGCACGGCGCGGCGCCACTCTGGCTGGGATCTCTTTTTTCGTTACATTGCGGGCAGCTTCCACCATTTCTTTCACAGAGTACCCATGATTGCTGCCTAGATTGAAGACATTGCTCTCATTGCCTTTTTGTAAATACTCTAATGCCAACAGGTGAGCAGCGATCAGATCTTCGACATGAACATAATCGCGGACACAAGTACCATCTGGAGTATCGTAATCCTCCCCAAAAATCGCTACCTCTTTACGTTGTCCTAAAGCAGCTTGCAAGATGATCGGTACTAAGTGTGTTTCTGGATCATGGTCTTCACCGATCGAAGCATCCGACTTCGCGCCAGCCACATTGAAATAACGCAATGCGACATACTTCATTCCATAGGCTTCATCGCACCAACGCATCATTTTTTCCATGATCAACTTGCTTTCGCCATATGGATTTTTAGGATTTGTTGGGGTTTCTTCCGTGATTGGACTATGGTCAGGTTCCCCATAAGTTGCTGCTGTAGAGGAAAAGACGATATGTTTCACTTGATGTTCCTTCATCACTTCTAAGAGGACCTGCATCCCATACACATTATTGTTGAAATACTTCAATGGTTTTTCTACGGATTCTCCCACCAAAGAGCTGGCAGCAAAGTGAATCACGCCATCGATCGTTTCTTTTTCAAATACCGATTGTAAAAATGCTTTGTCGCGAATATCTCCTTCATAAAAGGTTGCTGCTGGATGGATCGCTTGGCGATGTCCTGTCAGCAAATTGTCAACGACAACGACTTGTTTTCCTTGTCCGATCAATTGATCGACTGCATGAGAACCGATATAGCCGGCTCCTCCTAATACTAAAATCGCCATATTTTCAGCCTTCTTTCTTCATTCCTTCATCGTTTCTTATTCTACAGTTTTCGTGCACCATCATCAATACTTGCTTGATAAATGTCGGTTGCGTAGCCGATTTCTGCTAAATAGGTTGCTTTGACGGACGCTTCAAAATCAGCCCATTCACTTGCTTTGACCAATGCGATCCCGCAGCCGCCAAAGCCCGCACCAGTCATCCGCGCACCTAAAACAGCAGGATGCGCTTGAGCAGCTGCGACTAATGTATCTAGTTCACGCCCTGTCACTTCATAATCATCCCGCAATGAAGCATGGGAGGCATTTAACAACTGGCCGAATTCTTCAAGATCACCAGCAGTCAAAGCGGCTTTTGCTTTTAATGTCCGTTGGTTTTCCGTCACTGCATGTTTCGCCCGTTTGATCAAGAGTGGATCATCGATCAATGCTGTATTTGCAAAAAAGGTTGCTTCGTCTAATGCGCCCAATGAATCAATGGCTAATGATTTTTGCAAACGAGCTAATGATTCTTCACATTCTGCACGTCGTTCATTGTATTTAGAATCAGCCAATTCGCGGCGCTTATTGGTATTCATGATCGCTACGACATAATCGCCAAATGCCGCTGGTACGACTTCATAATTTAAAGTGTTCGTATCTAAAAGCAATGCATGGTCTTTTTGACCCATTCCGATCGCAAATTGATCCATGATCCCTGAGTTAACGCCAATAAACTCATTTTCGACTTTTTTGCCGATTTTAACTAAGTCCAAGGTCGTCAGGGTTAAATCAAAGAGATCTTTTAGACAAACCCCCGTCAGCAATTCAATCGATGCAGAGGAAGAAAGACCTGCGCCATTGGGAATGTTGCCATAAAAAGCGATGTCAAAGCCACGATCGATCCCTTGCCCCGCTTCTTTTAGGAAACGAACGACCCCTTTTGGATAGTTTGTCCAATCATCTTCTTTTCGGTAATCCAGCTCATCTAACGAAAAGGAAATTACGCCTTTTTCTGGAAAGTTTTCTGAATAGAGTTGGATCAACTGGTCTTCACGTTTTCGTGCTACTGCATACGTCCCTAATGTGATTGCCGCCGGGAAAACATAACCGCCATTGTAATCTGTGTGTTCACCGATCAAGTTGATTCTCCCTGGCGCAAAATACATGCCTGTGCCTGCTGTTCCAAATTTATCAATAAAGATCTGTTGCAATTGCTCCATTTTTCTCACTCCTACTTTCTTTTTAGTAAACTTATTGTAAAATATTTACTAAATCATTTCAAGCGTTTTCAATCCCAAAAGTGATTTTTTTTGATATTTTTTCCGTTTTCATTCATAATGAACCTATAACTAAAGGCGAGGTGTTTAATGATGAAACGATTTCTTTCAGGATTTTTAGTAGGAACAGTCGCAACGGTTGCTGCAGCTGCAAGTGTTGTTATGACGGTCAAGAAACAAGTGATTGATCCAATTGATGAACAACAAGCGGATCATGATGAAAAACGGAAACGTGCGATGCGTAAAAGCGTTGCCCGTTAATCATTTGCTACAAAAGAGCCGTCAGCCTTCAATAGGCTGGCGGCTCTTTTAGGTATCATTCTTCCTTCTCCAGTAAGTCCTGCAAAATCACGGCTTGATTTTGTTCTTCATTTTTCGCTCCGTATAGTAAGGTCACGGTCTCTTGTTCAGCAACCAACGTTTTTAACTGTGCCAAGGCATCTTTGGTTGGCGTTTTCTCTAATTCTTGTAGATAGCGGTCTTTAAACGCATCAAAACGTTCAGGATCATGCCCAAACCATTTGCGCAATTCAGTACTTGGTGCGACTGCTTTAAGCCATAGATCGATCTGTGCTGTCTCCTTTTTCATTCCTCTGGGCCAGATGCGATCCACCAATACCCGATAGCCATCTGTCGTTTCCGCCGCTTCATAAATTCTTTTTCGCTTGATCAATGCACACTCTCCTTACTGATAGACCTAAGTTCTATAAATAAAGGCAAAAGCCCACAATGTAACTTGAACAATGACTTACTTGAAACACTCCGTTTGGTGTTTCGTCGCTCATTCAAATTTGCTTGTGTTCTTTTGCCTTGAGTTCTCTGTTTTATAAACTATTTTTCTTTTTCGTCTTGCCGCTCCAGCCTTCATACCCTTCTTTTAGGATATAGACGTTGGTAAAGCCTTCTTTGCGTAATTTATTTGCTGCCCGAATGCTCAACGATTTACGCGTGTCATATAAGTAGATCGGTTGATCTTTACGAAATGCGCTGAAGGAATTCGTCAAAACAGTAAAGGGAATATTACGCGCCCCTAAAATATGTCCACTGTCAAACTCATTTTTTTCCCGAACATCGATCACTTGGGCTTTCTTCATTCCTGCTTTGAATTCATCTTCTGAGATGATCGTTGCTGAACGGCGTCCCATGATTTGAAAATACGCCCAGTTCAAAGCGATTGCTAAGATAATTAATGCCAAAACCAAGTTTAGCCACATAATTGGTGTCATTTCTTCTATTCCTCTCTGTTGTAACAATCATTCTTTTTTTGATGTATGCTGCTTGAATGTATCATTGCCTAGCAGCTTGTCATCTATGCTTTTGCTGCAAATTGCAAAGCTAATGATGCTGCCCCGATCACACCGGCGTCATTCCCAAGTTCTGCCAATTTGATTTCGGTACTTTCCGTTACCTGTGGGAAGGTAAACTGAGCAAAGTAGGCAGCAACCCGTTCACGTAAAAATTCACCGGCTGCTGATACGCCTCCACCTAAAACGATACTTGATGGATTTAATGTGTTTCCTAGGTTTCCGCATGCCAACCCAAGGTAGAAGCACACTTTATCAACGACCATCAAGCCAAATGGATCGTTTGCTTGAGCTGCTTCAAAAATATCTTTACTTGAAACATCTTCCCCATTGTCCAGCTGTTGTTTCAATGCCGAGTCGCCAGCATATTCTTCTGCTAGCTGTCGAGCAACTCGCACAACACCCGTCGCACTAGAAACTGTTTCTAAACAACCACGTTTGCCGCAAGTACATTCAAATCCTTCAGGATCAACAGTGATATGCCCGATTTCTCCGGCACAACCCGCAACCCCATGAAGCAATTGCCCTTCCATGATGATACCGCCGCCAACACCTGTACCTAGTGTGATAAAGATGACATCAGGATTGTTATCCCCTGCCCCTTTCCAACGCTCACCTAAAGCTGCTACATTGGCATCGTTATCGATGGCAAACGGGATTTTTGTGCCTTTTTCAATCAGTTCTTTGACTGGCTGAAGTGTTTTCCAGTTCAGATTGTAGGCACCGATGACGGTTCCTTTGTCACGGTCGACACTTCCTGGTGTCCCCATACCAATACCAATAAATGCTTCCGGCTGTAAGCCATATAATTCTAGGCGATGATTGATCGATGCCACGATTTCTGGCACGATATGTGAGCCTTCATCAAGAATATTGGTGTCAATACTCCATTTTTGCTGAATCTCGCCTTCGCTCGTTAAAATAGCGAATTTCACAGTTGTTCCGCCTAAATCAATTCCGATGATTTTTTTGTCCATCACTTGTTTTCCTCCCGGCTTTCTTCAATTCGATGCTCCCGCGTAAGAATTCGCCGGGCAGTCAGATATACATCCCGATCTATCAAGCGACTGTCATAAAAGTTCTTCAGCTCGATTTGCATCAGTTCTATATCGTAGATCCGCTTGCCGACATATACGTAAACACCAAATTGTTTCAGTAATTGTTGTACGTCATATAACGTTTCCATTTAACCACTTCCTGCTTATTATACAAGTAATTAATATTTTTTAAAACCATATATCACAAAAATAGCCAATAAGAAAACAAAGAGTACGCCAGAAAGGATTCTGGTGTGGATCGAATATTTTCCGTAGTTCTTTGGCAATGCCAAAAGATTCCCTAACAATAACCCACCAAGGATCCCCCCAATGTGTCCCCACATATCGATCGTTTGATCAAACACCCCAAAAACTAGGTTCAATCCAACGAATAAGGCAAATTGCCGTACCATTGCTTGGATGCGATAATCATTTCTAAAATGCCAACCTAAGATCAAAAATGCCCCAAAAAGTCCAAATAAAGAAGTACTAGCGCCTGCTGATTGAACCCCTATTTGGTTGAATGCGAAACTCATGGTATTGCCCATGATGCCGCTTAGTAAATACAAGGCAAAAAAGCGGCTATGACCATAGATGGCTTCTACTTGCTGCCCCATATAATAGAGAATCACAGAGTTGATCGCAAAATGTGCCAACCCGAAATGTAGAAAAATTGGGGTAACGAAACGCCAATATTCATTTAAATAGACGACAAACGGACCAAACATCACCCCGCCTGATTGAATAGAGGGACTAAAATAACCTAAGATAAACACAATTGTTTGGATAGCTAAAAACAGATACGTGAAGACCGGCTGATTCAGCCATCTTTTCATTTGAGAATTCATTGACGTGCTCCTTTACGTGCGAATAAGCGAATCCGTATAGATTTTATCGATTGGGATGTCGAATACATCTGGTGTCCATTGATCGTTGAATTGTTCTCCGAAAACCAAAGAAACGGTCTTGCCATCAAAAGCTGATAAGAAACGATCATAATAGCCACCGCCAAAGCCGATGCGATAGCCTGTTTTCGAAAAAGCCAAACCGGGAACAATCAGCAAATCCAAGTGATGGGCTTCTTGCTCACTGATCGGCTCTTCAACCCCAAATGCCGACGTTTCATAACGCGTTGCCGGCTCCACATGATAAAACTGCAATTTTTTTTGTTGTGCTTTCGGCACTGCGATTCGTTTGTTTTGTTCAAATCCTTTAGCAAAAATAGCCGCTGTATCAAATTCAAATGGCAACGAACGGATCACACCTACTGACTCAGCCGTTTGCCAAATCTGAGAAGAAAACAGCAACTGCAAAATCACCGTTTCTTTCTGCTGCTTTTGCTTGATCGGCATTTTTTTTAATGTTTGGATCATGTGCTCTCTAATGACTGGTTTTTCCATTGGATCACTCCTCTCAGAAATAGTACCAAAAACTGTGTCCAAATAGCAAACTAGAATCGCAGATTTCTTGGCAAGATCATGACTTTTTGCTTATCGCCCCTTGCGTCGGATCAGTAAGTAGACGAAGTACGGTGCCCCTACGATAGAAATGATGATACCAGCTGGGATCTCACCGCTGGTCAATAGTAAACGGCCGATCGTATCACTGACTAAGACTAGCAGACTGCCGATCATTCCGGCTAAGAAAAAGGCACTGCGAGATTCTCTGCCGATGAGCCCCTTGGCGATATGAGGCGCTAATAAGCCAACAAAGGCTAAATTACCGGTATAGCCAACCGTACTGGCAGCCAAACCAACCGCGATCACTAAAAACCACGTCCGCAAACGGGTCAAAGAAACCCCTAAGCTAATTGCCTGCTCCTCGCCAAAGCCAAGTAAATTAAGCCTTGGTACGGTCCAGAACGCTGCGGCAGACAATACGATGACCCAAGGAAGCAGACTGGTGATTTGCTGCCAAGAAGTTCCCCAAATCGAACCTGAAAGCCATGCTGCTACAAAGCGATAGCGATCTTTTGATAATTCCACCGTAAAAAGTAAGGTAGCCGCCGCCAACCCTGCATTGACAGCGATTCCCGCCAGCAGCACTCGCTCCATCGACAACAATTGACGGTGCTTATAGGCAATCAAATAGACCAGTAATGCAGCTAATAAACCACCGATGATCCCAACAAAAGGCAAGAGCTGCGATCCTTGGGTATAAAACCCTAAGTAGATCATTACAAAGAGACCCGCGCCATTGTTGATTCCTACGATACTTGCATCAGCCAGCTCATTTCTCGTCACCCCTTGCAAGACAAACCCAGAAAAACCAAAGGCACCGCCGGCGATCAATGCCAGACAAGCCCGTGGCAGTCGAAACTCAGTAAACGTCAGTACTTGACTTGAAGACGCCGTTCCTTGAAAGATTGCGCCTAATGTTTGAAAGGATAAGATTGTTTTTCCTACCATGACACTTCCTAAAAAAGCGGCCATCACCAGTAGAAAAAAAACAAAGAGTGTTTTTTTCATCAGTCTTCCCTCCGTATCTTGACCAATAGAAAAGGCACACCGATCAACGCCATCAGTATCCCAAATGGCGTCTCAAAAGGGGGATTGATCAAGCGACCTGCCAGATCAGCGGCCATCACTAGAGTCCCGCCTCCGATGATCGTCAAAGGCAAAATCAGTTGATAGTTTTTACCCACCATTCCTCGCACGACATGAGGAACCATTAAGCCGACAAAACTGACCGGTCCAACAAGCGAAACCGCCATTCCCGCCAAAACTACGACTAACAGTAAGGCAGATGCCCGAATCAGATGCGGATGCTTCCCTAATGAAATAACGGTGTCATCTCCTAGCGCTAACAGATTGAGGGCTTTTCCTAGACGTAGCACAAAAACGATGGCTATCAGATAGATGGGTCCCACAAAACGCAGTTGTTGCCAAGTCACATTCGCCGCACCACCGATAAACCAAAAGGCTAGCTCTTGGTTTAAATCAAATTGCAATGACAGAGTTTGACTAATGGCTGAGAAAAAAGAACTTAATGCCACACCAGCCAAAATCAGTCCCGTGGGCGACATGCCTAGTTTGGCGTATCTGGTCAGTAAAAAAAGCAGCCCAGTTGCCGCAAACGCACCAAAAAAGGAAAACAGCGCCGCTTGACTCGGTTGCACACTAGGAAAGAGGATAAATGCGATCGCTAGTCCCAAGGCAGCCCCACTATTGACACCTAAAAGACCACCGTCTGCCAAGGGATTTCTCGTAATCCCCTGCATGATGGCTCCTGTAACAGCAAAACAGCTTCCTACTAGAAAAGCAGCCAAAACACGCGGCAATCGGATATTGCGCAAGACTTGATGCAGCTGATTCTCATAATCAAAAGCAAAGACAGCATCCCAAATCGTTTCAAAAGAAAGGTCGGCCGCTCCTTGAGTGATCGCTAAAAAGAAACAGATAATAAAGCAGCCGCTAAAAAGCAGCAGCAACCAAGGAAATTTTTTCATGCTTGGGCTCCTAACTCATAGGTCAAGACCAACGGCTTTGTACTATTAGGAAAGGTACCTAACACGGCATCGATTTCAAACAAACGTTGCAGCCATTCTTTGGTCAGCACTGTTTCCGGTGTACCGGAAACCAACAGCTCTCCACCTTTTAATGCGTAAATATAATCAGAAAAACGTGACGCATGATTCAGGTCATGAATCGACATAATGATCGTTTTTCCGTAGGTTTTATTGATTTGCTGTAATAAGAGCAAAATTTCTAATTGATGCGCAGGATCTAAAAAAGTCGTTGGTTCATCTAAAATCACGATATCCGTATCTTGCGCCAGTGCCATGGCGATCCAAACGCGCTGTTTTTGTCCCCCTGACAGCGTGCTGATCGTTTCATCTGCTAGTGCCGTCAAACCCGTTGCCTGCAAGGACCAGTCGATCGCCGCAAGATCTTGTTCCGATAGACTATTCAGTCCTTTTTGATAGGGAAAACGACCGTAAGAAACGATTTCGCGAATCGTCAAGCCAATCGATGAGTCGCTAACTTGAGAAAGCAGCGCAATCTTTTTAGCCACTTCTTTGGTTTTAATGTTCTGTAGGTTTTGGGCATCTAATAGGACCTCACCAGACAAAGGCTGTAAAATTCGGGCGAGTGCCTTTAAAAATGTCGATTTTCCACTGCCATTCGGACCAATCAACCCGATGATTTTTCCTTCTGGTATCTCGATTGTTAGATTTTGCACAATTTTTTGTTTTTGATAGCCGACACTTAAGTCAACTGTTCGTAATTTCGCCATATTCGTCCCCAAAATAATTGATTGATAATGCTTATCAATTATGAATGTAATCCTGCTATTCGTCAATAGTTCTAAAAAAAGGAAATAAAAAAATATGATTGACAAACGAGGGATTCTTCGTGATAATAGCTATCAGCAAATGAGAACTATTCTCAATTAAAGCAATAAGTGCTCAACATGTAACAAAGGAGGAATTTTTTCTATGAAACAATGGTCAAAAAGAAGTACTTGGCTTACCCTACTAGCTGCCTGCTTCCTTACCCTACTGGGTGCTTGCGGCGCGAATAATGACTCAACGGATAGCAGTGGATCAGCCACTACTTCTTCAGAAATAGCAACAACCTTTACCGATGCGATGGGAAATGAAGTCACTGTTCCCGAAAACCCACAACGGGTGATCGGTAGTTATTTGGAAGATTATTTGGTTGCATTAGGGGTAACACCAGTTGCTCAATGGACCGTCGGCAATGACAGTGATCAAGCATACTTGCAAGACAAACTAGCAGATGTGCCAAGAATCAATTATGATCTGCCCTATGAAGATGTCTTGAGCTTTGAACCAGACCTGCTACTGATGGACAGCAGTTCCATGGTGGAAGGTGACAAATATGAACAATACAGCAAGATCGCGCCAACTTATGTGGTCACAAATGGCGAAGACGTGACCTGGCGTGAACGCTTGACAGATATCGCAAAGGTCTTACACAAAGAAGAGCAAGCTGCCCAAGTAGAAGCCGATTATGATGATTTAGTCGCTGCTACCAAAGAAGCTTATGCTGATCAAATCAAAGGCAAGTCGATCGCTGTTTTATGGGTGGTCAATAATTCCGTCTTCATGGTTTCAGAAACAAAATCAAGTGGTCAGCTACTTTATCATGAACTCGGTTTTGAAGTTCCCACACTAGTTTCAGAAATCAGTGAAAGTGCCACTGCCGATTGGTCTGCGGTTTCTCTTGAAAAGCTGGCAGAATTGGATGCCGATTACTTGATTTTAGTGAATAGTGATAAAGGCGCTGATTTTTTCAGTGAACAAGTCTGGCAAAATCTCGATGCAGTCAAAAACAATCATTTATGGGAATTCGGCCCTGAATCAAGCTGGCTCTACAACGGTCCGATCGCCTATACCAAAATGATCGAAGATATCCAAGGCAAATTGAAGTGATACGTTCCCTGAAATTCGTCAAGTAAAACTACTTAACAAATTTCAGGAAAAAGCTAGCATTCCCTCACGAAACATGCTATTATATTTTAGTCTGAGAGATTTCTTAGAGGATTCTTGTATCGTTAGGGGGGAAAATCATGCGCGTAAACATCACATTAGAGTGCACTTCTTGTAAAGAACGCAACTACTTATCAAACAAAAACAAACGTAACAATCCTGATCGTTTGGAAAAGAAAAAATATTGCCCACGTGAAAGAAAAGTTACTTTACACCGCGAAACAAAATAATACTATTTAAGAAGTTCGCAAACGCTGATAACCAAGGCGTTTGCGAACTTCTTTTTTTCAGACATTTTGCAATGATAGCTGCTGCATTTTTATTTCCCTCTTTACACAACCACTCCCCTATTTTCACTTATTTGCTTTGAACTTTTGAACCAACTTTTTCTTTGAAGCGACGTATAAATAAATTTTAATGTATAATGAAAAAAAGAAACTAATGTTCAACAAAGGCGGCACATAGAACGTGAACCAGCTTTTTCTTCTAGCTGTCCTTTCAATATACTTTGAGTACCAGCCGCCCCTTTCATGCTATACTGCCTATAGGAGGTGAACCCATGCTTGGCAATTTTACGTATCTACCTAGTAACTATCGTCTGTTTTATGGCGCTTTTCTTTTTGCTCTTATTGGAAATATGCTTTTCATTTTCATCAAACACCCTGCTTGGACCTTTAGCCTACCGACGGTGATTGTCCTCTTCTTAATAAATGTCTTCTTTTGGACAAAATACAAGAAGAAACTTATTCCTTGCGCAACAGATGCACTGTTTTATGTTCTGCTCTTCCTCTTGGTATTTCACAATCACTAACATAATGCTTCTTTTGATACTAATTGTTTCTCTTTCCCCTATTTCGTCATAACAAAGGAGTGTTGATGCGATGGAGATTTCCCATATCACGTTGATCGTACAGAATTTAGCAAAGACGACAACGATGCTGGAAACATTGTTTGAAGCAGAGGAAATTTATGATAGCCGAGACCAGTCTCATTCTTACTTCCCAGAAAAATTCTTTTTGATCGATGGCTTATGGCTTGCTGTTATGGAGGATGCCTCCCAGAAGCTGCCGAAAACGTATAACCATATTGCCTTTAAAATCGATCCAACTCAAATCGATTCCTTGATTACGCGCATCCGAGGACTAGGATTGAAGATTGAAAAAGATCGTGCTCGTATTAAAGGCGAAGGTGCTTCTATTTATTTTTACGACGATGACAACCATTTGTTTGAACTGCATACTGGTACGTTGGCTGAACGATTGCACCATTACCGTCTGACAGAAACTAAGTAATCTTCATTGCTCGCAACTGCATGGACTGTTATGTAAAGAATTCCCACATGAAAGGAAGAAAAAAATGAAACTAGATATGGTCGGTATTATCACAAAGAACATGGAACAGGCACTGGCTTTTTATCAAGTACTTGGCTTCACGCCATTAGGTCAGCACTCAGAAGATTATATGGAATTAGCAAATGATGGTGTTCGCATCTCCTTGAATAGCCGCAAAATGGTTGCCGGGATCTACGGACATCCACCAATGACTGTGGGTGATACGATTGAATTAGCCTTTTTATGTGATTCCCCTGAAGAAGTTGATGCCCTTCATGCAAAAGTCGTAGCTGCCGGGTATCAGTCTTTCAAAGAACCCTGGTCTGCCTTTTGGGGGCAACGCTATGCCATCGTCAAAGATATAGACGGCAATCTCTTAAGTTTGTTTGCAACGCTACCTGCCGAAAATTGATCCATAAAGCGACAGTCGATCCAATGGATCGGCTGTTTTTTTAATCATTCCGGCGGGTAAAAAGACAAAATCCCGTTTTAATGTCCAATCGAATTCTGACAATCTGAATCGAATGTATTTCTTATAAACCAACGTTTTCCCTCAGTTAGAAACGAAAATAATATCTCTATAAAAAAACAAATCCACTCATCCGCTCCTGTTCGCTTGACAAAAAAGAACAAACGTTCGTATAATTTCGTTAAGGAGTGATAAAAATGGGTGGTTTTAATTATGCGCTCGAGCCAAAACGCGATATCTTATTTATCGATGTCAAAAGTTTTTATGCTTCTGTCGAATGCATCTCGCGCGGATTAGACCCTATCCAAGCGATGCTGGTCGTCATGTCTCATTCTGACAATACTGGAAACGGCTTAATCTTAGCGGCTTCCCCCAAGGCAAAATCGGCATTAGGAATCTCAAACGTGACTCGCAATGACAATCTGCCGACGCATCCGGATTTATACAAAGCATCGCCACGTATGAGTTTTTATATCAAAGAAAATACCAAAGTCAATAATGTCTTTCGCAAATATGTCGGACAAGACGACTTGCTGATCTATTCAATTGACGAAACGATGATGGATCTGACCCGTACACTGGATCTTTTCATTCCCGATAAAACCATTTCTCGCGAAGAAAAGCGATGGCTGATTGCCCAGCAAATTCAAAAAGACATTTACGAAACAACGAAATTGTATGTCACCATCGGTATTGGCGACAACCCTTTGTTAGCAAAATTGGCTTTGGATAACGAATCCAAACACAACCGTTCCTTGATTGCCGAATGGACCTACGAAGATGTACCGACAAAAGTTTGGCAAATCGCCCCTATGACGGAGTTTTGGGGAATCGGTCGACGCACAGAAAAACGACTTCACTTGATGGGGATTGAAACGATCGAACAATTGGCTCATGCCAGTCCTGATCTTTTGCGCAGCCGCATGGGGATCATTGGTGAGCAGCTCTACCATCACGCTCACGGCATTGATCGCACGATTTTAGCTGAACCGACACCGCAGGTCATGGAAAAAAGTTATGGCAACAGTCAGGTCCTACATCGCAATTATTACTTGCAAGAAGAAATTGAGATCGTCATCAAGGAAATGGCGGAGCAAGTTGCCGCCCGAATTCGCCGCCATCATTGTCAGACCGCTTGTATCAATGTTTACATCGGCGTAGCCTTTGGGGAAACTGCCTCTGGTTTTTCCCGACAAATGAAGATCCCGCCAACTGACAATACCCGCAAACTTGTGGCTCATTGCCTGTTTCTCTTTCGAAAATTTTATACGGGGCAAGTCGTTCGCCACATCGGTATTACCTATTCAAAATTGGTTTATACAGAAAATGTCCAGCTGGATCTTTTTGAGCAGGCAGAAACGCAGTTGCGCCAACGTAAATTAGATTTGATCATCGATAAGATTCGTGAAAAATACGGCTTCACTTCGATCGTTCACGCCACAAGCCGGATGGAAGGCGCTCGTGCCATTGCCCGTAGCAAATTAGTTGGTGGTCATGCTGGTGGTCTAGATGGGATCGCCAACATAGGACCTGTCCATCAGCAAACGGAGAAAGAATCGATAGCTAATGGTTCGCAAACGACAGTTACATAAATTTGTTTCTTTCCTTTGTGCTCACAATTCTTAAGATAACATTAACAAATGGTCTATTTTTTAAAGATTTATGTAATTTCGATTCATTCATCTCCCCCTTTGTTCCTTTCTAAGGTACTTTAATAGCAAGGAGTGTGAGCAGATGAAAATTGACAAAATCGAATACAAACGAGTCATCAATGGTGCAGGACACCTTGAGTACGATTTGCTGCAATATGTAGAAAAGAATCGGGCGACTGCTGCACAAAACCTGAAACAGTCTGAGATCGATTACCTTCTGGAAAAAGACATTCAGCATCGGATCATTCAACATGCTCGTAAAAGTTTTTTTGGCGATACGATCGTTTTAAAAGATGAATATGCCGAAGATTATCTTTTATTAAAAAAGTATACGGATATGTTCCAAGAATCATTCTAAAAAAACGCAGAACCAGCTGGTTCTGCGTTTTTCTTATTCTTCGAAATGTTCTTGATAAACGTCATCAACCGTTTGATTTGGGTCGATCACGATATACAGACTCTTCGTTTTTTCACTGATTTTTGTTGATTGGTATACATTATCCAATCCTTCCGTATCTTTGTCCTTGTATGGGAAATACACAAGATCCGGTGTACCGTTACGGTAAAGAATTTCCATCCGTTCAATATCTTCATATTTCAACGCACGAGCAAACATCCCTAATTCAAGTCCGCCTAAGTTGATGTCATGTGTTGCCACATGATCGCCTTCTTGGAAGATTTCAATTTTGAACCCAGCACATGGATGAATCTCAACAAATTCACTTCCGTGGATACGGCCAAAACTGGTCGTGATTTGTTTGATCCACAAGTCACCGATGTAACGGCGCTCGATCGTCCATGTTTCTCCATTACGGAAATAAAATTTTAAAGCTTTCATTTCTCTAGCCATGACAAAACGCTCCTTTTTATTAATAATACATTTTAATTCTAACACATAGTCGCTACTGGGACACAAATTAACTTTGGTTTTCGTTGACTTTTTTCATAAACCGAGAGATTTCCACCGCCGCTCGTTGATGAGTCCCTTTGGCAATGAGTTGTTGAGACCCATCGGTCACCTGATAATCAAACTGGAATCCTTGTTCTTTTTCCCATTGGACAAAAACAGTGATTGTTGCTCCGACCGGGGAAGGTTTTAAATGATCGATCGAAAACTTTGTACCCACGGTAGTAAACCCTTTATCTAAAGTAGGCTCAAGTGCTTCCCAACAGGTGTTTTCCACCATTGCTACCAGTCGAGGGGTTGCTAAAACTGCCAAGCCCCCAGAACCCATAACAGCCGCAGTGTCTTGAAGGTCAACGAGAAAGTCTTTTTTACTTTCCATTCTTCAGTTATCCCTCCTTCGCTAAATATGCTTGGGCAAATGCCAATAGTGCTTCTTTCTCATTAGGAACTTTCCGTGTGATGACTGCAGCTTCGGCAGCAGCCAAGACTTCTTTGAGCCACGGACCAGAAGAACGATCAACTGTCTGCAGCAAATCGCGTCCATTGATCGCCAGCTCCTTCAAAGAATGGATCGGTAGTTGCTGATACCGCTGACTGATTTTTGCTGGATCATTGGGCAGCTTGTCATAACGCAATAATCCCTCGGCTAAATAGGTCGCTTCGAGACCGAACTGATACAACAGCAGATCGTTCCATTCGCCGTTTCGACGCATTAGCAGTGCTTGATAAGCCGTGTGTACTTGGCGGATGCAGTCATTGGAACATTTCCAAGCTTTTAAAAAGCTGCGGACTGCCTCTGGCGCTAAACCGATTTGGTCAATGAGCAAAACCCAAGCAGCCGTTTCGGTTTCTAAAGGAATCGCGGGCAAGTCTGCCATCCGCAACAACGCTTCGCCATATTCCCGTAAGCCTGGGCAGTAGATATAGCATTCGGTTTCTACGAAAGCCTGTAATGCTTGATTACGATGATTGCCTAACAGTAATTTGACGAATTCAATCATGATCCGTTCAACAGAGATTTTTCCTAACAAGGCATGATTCGTATGGATAGCAGCCAACGTTTCTTTTTCCAAAACAAAGCCTAATTGGCTGACAAAACGTAGCCCCCGCATCATTCGCAGCGCATCCTCATGAAACCGTTCCTGTGGGTGACCCACTGCTCGTAAAATTTGATTTTCGATATCTGCAAGTCCATCGAAAAGATCAATGATGACCCCATCTTCTTGAAGTGCCAATGCATTGATGGTAAAATCCCGCCGCTTTAGATCTTCTTTCAAGGAACGGACAAAATCGACTTTGTCAGGTCTACGATAATCTTGATAGGCGGCTTCGGTTCGAAACGTGGTGATCTCATATTGTGCATGCTCCCACAAGACCAGCACCGTCCCATGCTCGATACCAATGTCAATGGTTCGAGGAAAAAGCGCCTTGATCTCGGCTGGAAATGCACTGGTAGCAATATCGACATCATGGATCGGCTGGCCTAAGATCGTATCCCGCACGCTGCCGCCAACGAAGTAGGCTTCATAGCCTGCGGCTTCGATTTTTTTTAGGAGTGGTGCAGCTTCTGCAAATTCTTTTGGTAGTTTAGTCAGCTTCATGTACTTTCCCATCTTTTCTTTCAAAACGATACGCATCCCGCTGATTGAATTTTGCCATATTTTCCTCAAACACTTCAGTCAGGTCGATGTCTAGTGAATTAGCCATGATCATCGTCACAAAGAGTACATCACCGAGTTCTTCTGCCACGGTCTTTTCAACTTCATCGCTTTTTTTATTTTTTTCCCCGTAATAGTGATTCACTTCTCGCGCCAATTCGCCAACTTCTTCGGTCAAACGAGCCATTTGGGCGAGGGGGCTGAAATAGCCAGTTTTAAATTGTTGAATATAGGCATCGACTTCTTCTTGCATCGATGCCAAAGAACGTTTTTCTGTCATCTTCTTCACCCTTTCTCGTTTATCTTACCAAAAGAATGGCTGCCTGCCTAGATAGAGCCCCCTCAGGATTTGTTGTACATTCAATGATTTCGTGCTACATTGATACTTGTGGAAGTTGAATAACGGAGGAAACAGGATGCGGGCATTTTTTTCATGGCGAACGATTCGCGACATTGTTTTGATTATTTTCGGTACGAGTATTTATGGCTTCGGTCTAGTCTATCTAAATATCCCAAATGATTTAGCAGAAGGCGGTGTGACAGGGATTACCTTGATCCTGCGAGCCTTATGGGGAATCAATCCTGCCATTAGTACGTTGATCTTAAATATTCCGATCATTTTGATCGGTGGCAAAATTCTTGGTCGACGCTCATTAGTGTATACGATTTTAGGAACCCTTGGTTTGTCTTTTTGGTTGGCCTTTTGGCAGAGTGTTCCCCTGTTGATCGATCTACAGCACGATCTACTGATCGTCGCACTCTTAGCCGGTTTGATTGCAGGAATCGGTAGTGGGATCGTCTACAAAGTTGGTGGAACAACAGGTGGCGTCGATGTATTGGCACGTATTTTAGAGAAAAACTTTGGGGTGACGATCGGGCGGTCGCTTTTGATCTTCGATGTATTCGTCCTGTTGCTTTCTTTGACCTATATAGATTTGAACCGCATGATGTATACGTTGATTTTTTCTTATGTCTTCACGCGTGTGATCGATTCGATCCTAGACGGCGGCTATTCAGCGAAAGGGATCTTAGTGATCAGCAATCACAGCGAAGAGATGGCTCCTGTTTTAATGGATGAATTAGAACGCGGTGTCACGTTTTTACAGGGCGAAGGGGCTTACTCAAGAGTATCGAAACAAATCATATATATGGTGGTCAGTGGACGGGAGATTTCTGAAGTCAAGCGCATCGTTCATGACTTTGATCCGCAAGCGTTTGTTTCGGTCATCAATGTCCATGAAGTCGAAGGCGAAGGCTTTACCTACTTAAGGCCTAAGTCGCGGTTCTTACAGCGCAAAACCGCTGTTTCTAAAACAAAATAATGACATAAAAAAAGCAGCCCCGATTAAAGGACTGCTTTTTGCTTGTTACCGGCTTTCTTCTTTTTGCTGGAGCAAGTGCCGATTTACTTCATCGGAAAGTTCTAAGAAGGCATCACGATCCCCGTTTTCCAATGCTCGATCGATCTGCCGATACAAGGTATCGATTTTGGTTTTTGCTTCTTCTTTTTCAAGGTACTGGGTAACATGTTGGGTCATTTCTTGATCCAAGTGGTCGTTCCACCGTTCATAGGGATTGTCTTCCAGAACAGCTAAATATAGGGATTGCGACCAAGAATCTGGGAAGAGACATTCAAGATACAACGGTTGTTTCCAATTCATGCGAATCTCATGAAAAATCTGATCAATGTCATAAAAGGTCTGTCCCTCGATACTCAAGACAAAGGGTTCGCCTCCAATTTCCGTACTGTGGACACTTAACCCTCGTTTGGCTGCAGCGGCCCCTTCTACAAAATGAACATTGGTCAAGATCGCTTCATGATTCGCCAGATAGTTCAACACCCAAGAGACTTCACGACGACTGAAGGAAACGGTCGAAACTAACCAATTAAGAAACTTTTTCTTTTCTTGTACATTGACGTTCATTTCTCTCACCTATCTTTCTAATAAGTCCTCCACGATCGACTGTACTTCTAAATCACCTGGCTCGTGTGCCAAATAATGTTGCAGCAAATGAAGTGCTTCAGACAAACGTCCTTCTTCACGTAAGAAAATGCCGTATTCCTTCATAAACGCTGGTTCATGATGCAAATCAGCATTGGCTGCTTCGTAATATTTTGCTGCTTTGTCAAAATCTTCTAACGCATTGAAGGCTTGCGCCAGATTCCATAGAGCGTGAGGCTGTTCATTGTCCTCCATTCGCTCGATCGCCAAGATCGCTTCTTGCCAACGCTCTTCATTCAAGTATAAATTACTTAAGGTCAGCAAGGTATCCTCTTCTTTTTCACCAGTTTCCAGTGCTTTAAGTAAAAATGATTCGGCTGCTTCACTGTCATGAAGTCGATAAGCATTCTCGGCAGCAAAATGATAGAAATCTACTTGATATGGATCTTCATGAATTCCTTCCTCGATCACACGTTGCGCTTCTTCCAGCTGCTCTTCTTCTTGCAATGCTTCAGCCAAATAGAGATACAAGGCCCGGTATTGGGGATTCATGACCCGCAACTGCTGCAAGTAGCGTATCGCTTGTTCATTTTCCTTCAGCTGCAAATAGACTAAAGCTGTTTGAAAGAGACGCTCATCCGTCTGTTCGTCTTCTAAGCTTGCTTCAAAGTATTCTAATGCCTCTTCAAACTTACCTGCCATACTCAATGAAGTCCCAGTCCGTTCAACGATTGAGATCCCTGAAATATCCGTAATTTCTTCTTCCAACAATCCTTGATAAAGGTCAACAGCTTCTTGATAGCGATCCGTTGAAAAAGCTAACTCAGCTAAGGCAAAGCGAATCAAGGGTTCCTCTGGCACAAGGCTTTGCGCTTCTTTTAATTTGGCTTCACTGACTTCCGGGATACCGATCAGTTGATAGAGATCCGCACTCAATAACAAGGCTTGCAGATACGCTTCACTCGTTGGCGGAATTTGATCGATATAGGCAAAGGCCGTTTCGATCTGATCTTCTTCCATCGCAATTTCTGCTAAAGGAAGCAGCAAAGCTTCATTTTCAGGGTGCCGCTGCTGCAGGGTTTCAAATAACGTTTTTGCCTCTTCTAAAAAACCGATCTGCAATAATTCATCGCCCAAAGCGCCGAGTGTTTCATCATCATCTTTTTGCAGTGCTTCGGTAAAATTCAATTGTGCTTCAGCCAACTCTTCTGCGGCTAGTGCTTTTAACATTTTTTCACTATAAGTTTCCATCTAGACCCCTCGAATCTCATTGATTAATCGGTGATAAGTCTCCATCGTCTGGACAAGATCTTTTTCCTCGATTTCTGTTCTGCCCCCTATTGTACCAACTTTTGCCAAAAATAACAGTTTTTTTTCTTTTTGCTGCAATTCTAGTACATGGCTGAAATACTCGCTTAAGGAAAAAGATTCGGGCAATTCGATAGGAAAGCCTAATCGGGCAAGCCATTGGCAAAACACCGGCAGATCGACAGTCAATTGCTGCTGCTGGACTGTCCAAATAAAATGAAACAAAAAGCCAAAGAACAATTTCATCGCATCAGACAGCAAGTGACCATTTTCCGTTCGATAAGCAGCATCGGTAAAGAGTTGCCCAAACTCCTCCAATTCGCCGCCCGACTGCTGATACAATTGGATCAGCTGATTGGTATATGCTGCCAATGAGTGTCTCATCAACGCCTGATGACTGGGATACGTTCGATAAAGCTCTTTTAAAAAATCGCTATCGGCAAGCACGCCACCACGGATCAGGGTCAAAAAGTCCACCAGTTTCCCATCGATCTGCTTTTCGGCAATCGTCTGATCGAAAATAACAAATTGTGGTGTGTTAGGGTTTTGCAACATCGGGATATCTGGCTTTTTCACAACGATCGCTGTTTCTTTGACACTTTTAGCTAAAGCCCGCAAGGAGACGGGAATCAGCCAAAGCTTTGTCGTTAGAACCGAAGTCGCATGGATAAAACTGCTCAGTGCCAATACACCTTCATTCCCAAATCCGACGATCAACAAGGACTCTTGCTTAGAAAAGCGACCGAAGAAATCCATTGCGGCCTTAAATTCGCTAAAGTTGTTGCAATACATTTGGTTGGTACAAATATACCAATTGACCTCGCGCGGCAAAAACAGGCGTGTTACTTTTTCTGAAAAGCGGTCATAATAACGCTGATTCGTCAAAATGATCACCTGTTGCGGCTCGATCGACTGTTCTTTCATGACCGATGCCAGTGTTTCACCGTAAGAAATCTGAGTTTCTTGCTCATTTCTGTAAAAAACAGCTTCCATCGGCTCACTCCTTTGTTGCTACTACTTACTATTATAGCAAGAAGCCGCTGAAACACCTACTAAATCGCTAACCATTAGGAAGTATTTTTCGCCGATTTGTCCCATGTTTCTATGCCAAAAAACAAAAAACATGATTTCCTGTTATTACAAAGGAAACCATGTTTTTTTCTAAACCAAAAGCGAGTAAAGTGATTGATTTTGCTGAAGGTTGATATAGTTTTGGTCAAACTGTTCAATTCGTGACAGTAATGCGGGTAGATCTTTTTTGTGTTTCAACAAGATTCCCAGCATTACTGGTCCTGTTCCACGATTGATTTTTTTCGTATATTCAAACCTCGTGATATCATCATCAGGCCCTAATACATGGCTAACAAATTCCTTCAACGCACCGGGACGTTGCGGGAAGTTGACGATAAAATAATGTTTCAATCCTTGATAAATCAGTGATTTCTCTTCGATCTCAGCCATGCGGGAACTATCATTGTTGCCGCCACTCACAATACAGACGACTGTTTTGCCTTTGATTTGCTCTTTGATCAGATCCAAAGCTGCCACACTCAAGGCACCAGCTGGTTCAGCGACGATCGCTTGTTTGCTGTATAATTCTAAAATCGTTTGGCAGATTGCACCTTCTTCCACCGTTACCAATTGATCTACGTAGCGTTTGGCATGAGCATAGGTTTGAGCTCCGACTTGTTTGACTGCCGCACCATCCACAAAGGTTTCAATATGCTCTAAAGCCACCGGTCCTTGGTGATCAAAGGCTGCTTGCATCGAGGCCGCTCCTACAGGTTCTGCTCCAACAACTTTTATCTTCGGTTGCTTTTCTTTCAAATAGGCTGCGGTTCCGCTGATCAAGCCACCACCGCCAATGGCAGCCACCACCAAATCGATCGTTACTTGTTTCTTTTCAGCATCAGCCAACATTTCCACAGCTACTGTTCCTTGTCCTGCGATAATATTGGGATCATCAAAAGGAGCAATGAAAGCCATTTGTTCTTCTTTGGCAAATTGTTTGGCAGCCTGCGCCGCCGCATCAAAGGTATCTCCCACCAATTCGATCTTGACGTAGTCACCGCCGAAAAAGAGCACTTGCGCGATTTTTTGTTGCGGGGTCGTTGTCGGCATGAAAATGACCGCATGGATCTGCTGTTCTTGACAGGTATAAGCAACGCCTTGGGCATGATTCCCAGCACTGGCACAGACGACCCCACGACGAGTTAGTTCAGGATCTGCCTGGGTGATCGCATAGTAGGCACCTCGTAATTTGAAGGAGCGGACTTTTTGCAAGTCCTCTCGTTTCAATAAAACCGTCGCTTGGTATTTTTCAGATAAAAAGCGATCATATTGCAGCGGTGTATGACTAACTGCTCCCCGCAGTCGCTCGTAGGCTTGTTCGATTGCAGAAACTGTCACCAACAAATGCGCCACCTCTAATCTTTCGCAACAAACGGCATCATTTTCCGTAATTCGCTACCGACTTTTTCAATTTGATGGTTGCCGTTTTCTTCACGCATTTTATGGAATTCAGGGAAGCCATTTTGATTATCCTCAATGAATCCTTTCGCGAATTGACCATTTTGGATATCTGTCAATACGGCTTTCATGTTCTCTTTGGCTTGCGCGGTGATCACCCGTGCACCGGAAACGTAATCGCCATACTCTGCCGTATTTGAGATCGAATGGCGCATTTTTTTGAAGCCTCCTTCATAAATCAAGTCAACGATCAGTTTCAATTCATGACAAACTTCAAAATACGCCAATTCCGGTTGGTACCCGGCTTCTACCAATGTTTCAAAGCCAGCTTCGATCATACTGGTCAAACCGCCACAAAGCACGGCTTGTTCCCCAAAGAGATCGGTTTCGGTCTCTTCTTTAAAGGTGGTTTCCAAAACACCGACCCGTGTGGCACCAATGCCTTTTGCATAAGATAAAGCTGTCGCTTGTGCGTTGCCAGTTGCATCTTGATAGACTGCAAACAAGGCTGGCACCGCAAACCCTTCGGTAAAGGTTCGGCGCACCAAGTGGCCCGGTCCTTTAGGCGCAACTAGAAACACATCCACCTCTTTTGGCGGCGCGATCACATCAAAATGAATATTGAAACCATGCGCAAATGCCAATGCATTGCCGGCAGAAAGATTCGGTTCGATCTCATTTTTATACAACGATCCTTGGATCTCATCGGGTGCCAAGATCATGACTACGTCCGCTTTTTGAGTGGCTTCGGCTACTGGAAAGACCTCGAACCCGTCGTTTCTTGCAGCTTCTGCTGACTTTCCTTCACGAATGCCGATAAAGACTTCATGGCCTGTGTCCCGTAAATTTTGCGCATGGGCGTGCCCTTGAGAGCCATAGCCGATGATCGCAATCTTCTTGTCTCCTAGATTATCTGTAACTTCCTCGTTGTAATATACTTTTACCATACTTGTTTCCTCCGAATTCTTTCTTTATTTTAAGCAATTCAAAATTGCACTTACCCTCTTGTAAAACCCGTGACCCCTGTTCGTGCCAACTGTTTGATCCCGTAGGGACGCAAAACTTCGATGCATGCTTCTACCTTTTTTGTATCGCCGGCAACTTGCACAACGATCGTTTTCAGTGCGACATCGACAATGTGCGCTCGAAACGGATCGATCACTGCTTGGATCTCCGAGCGGCTGGTAGTTGGTGCATTGACTTTGATCAGCACCAGCTCCCGTTCGATATGAGGAATTTCTGTGATATCAGAAACCTTCAAGACATCGATCTGTTTGTTCAGATGCTTAGTCACTTGTTCTGTTTCTGCCAAATCGTTCACGTTGACAATGATCGTCATTCGTGAAAATTCTGGCCGTTCCGTTGTGCCGACAGAGATACTCTCGATATTGACCTGTCGGCGGTTTAAGACACTCGTAATGCGGCTCAAAACACCTGCTTCATTATGAACGATTGCTGCTAATACCCGTTTCATCTCCTTAGACTCCCATCATTTCATGATTGGCTTTCCCCGGTGGAATCATCGGCAGCACGTGCTCTGAGGGCGAGACCATTACTTCGATCAGCTGCGGTCCTGATTGAGAAAAAGCTGCTGCCAATTGATCTGCCAGTTGCTCTGGGGCATCGATCCGACAGCCTTCGATGCCGTAAGCTTGTGCCAGTTTAACAAAATCAGGTTGTTGTGCAAAAACAGAGGCAGAGCGTCGTTTGCCATGAAAGGTTTCTTGCCATTGACGGACCATTCCTAACGAACGATTGTTCAACAAAACAAATTTGACATTCAAGCCATACTCATTCAAAATCGCAAATTCTTGGTTCGTCATTTGAAATCCACCATCGCCAACAAACACCACGACCATTTTTTCTGGATGAGCAAATTGGACACCAATTCCCGCAGGGATCCCATAGCCCATCGTGCCCAGTCCGCCACTGGTAATCAATTGTTTAGGAAAGCGAAACGGATAATACTGCGCGACCCACATTTGATGCTGCCCAACATCGGTAATGACGTAAGCCTCTCCTTTGGTCAAACGTCCTACTTCTTCGATGACCTTTTGCGGTTTGATTTCTTGTGTCTGAGTGCGATCATAGCGATAAGGTTTTTCCTTTTTCCGTTTTTGGCATAGATCCAACCAGTCAGACCATGTTCCTCTTGTTGGCTTATAGCGCAGCATTTGTTGCAAAGCAGCCTTGGCATCGCCAACGATTGGGATCTTAGTTTCTACGATCTTGCCGATCTCTACTGGGTCGATATCGATATGAGCAACGATCGCCTGCTTGCCGAACTGACTGCCGGCCGTTGCTAAACGATCATCGAAGCGAGAGCCGATATTGATAATCAAATCGGCTTCCGATAAAGCCATGTTCGCCGCATAGGTGCCATGCATACCGCCCATGCCCAAGAAAAATTGATGATCACTTGGCAGCAAGCCTAAGCCGAGCAACGTTGTGACTGTCGGCAACTTGTACTTGGCAATAAATGCATTTAGTTCAGCCGCAGCTTCGGCAGCGATCACGCCTGCACCCGCCAGTACCACTGGTCGCTGTGCTTTTTCTAGAACTTGCATCAATTTTTCGATTTGCAGACGAGATGGCTCTGCAGTCGGTTGATAGCTTTTCCTTGTGATCGGCAACGAGCAGGTTTCGGCGGTTTCTTGTAGGGTAATATCTTTCGGAAGGTCGATGACAACTGGTCCCTTACGACCAGTTGAAGCGATGTGAAAGGCTTCAGCGATCACTTTCGGCAACTCATCGACACAGCGGACTTGGTAGTTGTGTTTCGTGATCGGCAACGTGATACCTAGAATATCCGCTTCTTGAAAAGCGTCTTTGCCAATTCCTGGTACCGCCACTTGCCCCGTGATAACCACCAACGGTACGGAATCACTCATGGCATCAGCAATACCAGTGACGACATTCGTAGCACCTGGTCCGCTAGTCACTAAAACGACCCCCACATTGCCAGTAGCTTTGGCATAGCCTTCAGCGGCGTGAATCGCCCCTTGCTCGTGACGCGTCAAAATATTTGGAATCGCGGCATCATATAATTGGTCATATAACGGTAAGACGGCGCCACCCGGATAGCCAAAGATCATCTCGACGCCTTGCTCTTGCAGGCTGTCCACTAACACTTGCGCGCCAGTCCTTAGATGCGATGCTTGATACTCGATATTTTCCATTGCTACTCCTCCTCATCAGGTACTCGCATAATCCCGCCCGTATTCGCAGAGGTCACTAAAGCGGTATAACGTGCAAGCCAGCCTTTCTTCACTTTCGAACGAAATTTTGGTCGTTCTTGCGCACGCGTGGCAAGTTCTTCTTCTGAAACTTGCAGATTTAGCGTCCGATTTGGCAAATCAATTATGATTTCATCACCGTCGTTGACTAGCCCTAGTGGGCCCCCAGCTGCAGCTTCTGGCGAAATATGGCCAACCGCGATTCCTCGGGTCGCTCCTGAAAAGCGGCCATCTGTGATCAAGGCGACATCTTTGCCTAACCCACGACCAACGATACTTGAGGTAGGCGCCAGCATTTCTGGCATACCTGGTCCCCCTTTCGGACCCTCATAGCGGATCACTACAACATGTCCTTTTTGTACGGTATGGTTGTCGATGGCAGCAACTGCTTCATCATGAGAATCAAAACAGATCGCTTTCCCTTTGAATACTTGGACACTTGGATCGACCCCACCGACCTTGATGACACTGCCTTCTGGGGCGATATTGCCGTACAAGATCGATAGCCCCCCCACAGGACTATACGGGTTTTCTTTGGGATGAATGACTTCTTCGTTGTGGATCTTCGCTTCAGCGACATTTTCTCGTAACGTCTTACCGGTAACAGTCGGTCGATCGGGATGAATCGCTCCCTCGATATCACAAAGCTCCCTTATGATTGCCGAAACGCCGCCAGCTTCATGGACATCGTGCATCGAATAGGCTGATGATGGCGCGATTTTTGAGAGATAAGGCACTCTTTTAGCGATTTCATTGACCCGTCTTAAGTCATAGTCAATCTCTGCTTCATTGGCGATCGCTAAGGTATGCAGCACTGTGTTGGTGGAACCCCCCATCGCCATGTCTAAAGCGAAGGCATCATCAATAGCTTCTTTGGTCACGATGTCGCGAGGCTTGACTTGTTTTTCAACAAGATCCATCAACTTAAAGGCGGCTTGTCTAACTAGTTCTCGTCGCTCTTGAGACACAGCGAGGATCGTGCCATTGCCTGGCATTGCCAATCCTAAGATTTCTAAGAGGCAATTCATCGAGTTGGCAGTAAACATCCCTGCGCAGGAGCCGCAAGTCGGACAGGCATTTTGTTCCATAAACTCAAAATCTTCTTTTGTCATATTACCCGTCTTGTACGTCCCAACGGCTTCAAACATGGAAGATAAGGTTATTTGATGTCCCCGAGGATCAATGCCGGCTTTCATCGGACCGCCGGAACAAAAGATTCCTGGTACGTTGGTCCGCATCGCTGCTAAAATCATGCCAGGAGTGATCTTGTCACAATTTGGGATATAAAATACGCCGTCAAACCAGTGGGCATTGATGACGGTTTCTGCAGAATCAGCGATCAATTCTCGGCTAGGTAGCGAATAACGCATGCCAATATGTCCCATCGCAATGCCATCATCCACGCCGATCGTATTGAACTCAAAAGGGATGCCGCCAGCTTCACGAATCGCTTCTTTAGCGATATCTGCTAACTCCCGTAAATGCACATGTCCGGGTACGATATCGATATAGGAATTACATATCGCGATAAATGGTTTGTTCATATCATGGATATTTTTAACTTGTCCTGTGGCATAGAGCAGACTCCTAGCTGGCGCTGCATCGATCCCTTTTTTAATTTGATCACTTCTCACACTCATCATCTCCTGCATTTTGGAATAAAAAAAAGCATCCCGGTTATAAAAAACTGGGATGCTTTGCCAGAATCCCATTTTACTTACGCAAATAGGACTCAAACAAACGGATAATTTTTGCTTCCGTGTTCTAAGTCCTGGTATCAATAATAATGACTAATAAATATTGATTAAAATTACGCATAGAAAATGGCTCCTTCATTAGAAATAGTAACGTTCTTGTAATTGTTTACCAATATACCCTTTGCAAAAACACTTGTCAACGAATTTTCTGAATTTTTTTTCAATAATGACAATTCTATCAAGCCCATTCTAACATTGGATGTCATTTAATCGGTTTCCCGTTTTTGTTAAGATCTCTTTTGTATCAAGGGTGATTATATCCAAATGTGAGTAAGCATTGGCGCTAAGTGTTTTTTTTAGATCAAAAGAAAAACAAACTATTATTTTGAATTTTCTGACAATAAGATGTGATTGCTTGCTTTCCAGATGACAACCGCATGGGAACAACCAATATTTAAGTAAAAGAAAAAACCCTTGATTACTCAAGGGTTTCTACAAGACTCAATTATTTCACTGCGTCTTTAAGAGCTTTACCTGGTTTGAATGCAGGTACTTTGCTAGCAGGGATCTTGATTTCTTCACCAGTTTGTGGGTTGCGTCCTTTGCGTTCTGCACGAGAACGAACTTCAAAGTTACCAAAGCCGATCAATTGAACTTTTTCACCGTTAGCTAAAGCGTCTTGAATTGTTGAGAATACAGCGTCTACTGCTGCAGTTGCGTCTTTCTTAGTTAAGTCAGTAGCTGCTGCAACTTTTTCGATTAATTCTGCTTTATTTGCCATGGATGGTTTCACCTCCTGATATTTTTTTTGATGTCATGCATCAACAAAAATCTTGAGTGGTCCAAGGTTTTTGTCAAATATTGATTACCATCAATATTCTGATATAACGTTATCATAAGAACCTTGTAATATCAAGGATTTTAACGTTTTTAGGGGGTTTTTTTTTGGTTTTTTCCCATTTTGCTAGAAAAGGACAGATTTCTTTGTAAAAAGAAACAAAGTATGATAAAATCTCTATTTTCTTCTGCGTGGAATGATCCGAATCGGCGTTCCTTCAAAAGTGAATGCCTTGCGGATTTGATTTTCTAAGAAACGCGCATAAGAGAAATGCATCAGTTCTTCTTCGTTGACAAAAATAACAAAAGTTGGCGGTTTGACAGCCACTTGCGTCGCATAAAAAATCTTCAAACGTTTGCCTTTGTCTGTTGGTGTTGGGTTGATCGCCACCGCATCCATAATGACGTCATTCAACAACGCAGATGGAATACGCATATTTTGATTCATGCTGACTTCTTCGATCAATTGTGGCAACTTGTTCAAGCGCTGTTTCGTCACTGCGGAAACGAAAATGATTGGTGCGTAATCCAAATATTGGAACTCATCTCTGATCTCTTCTTCAAAATCACGCATCGTATTCGTTTCTTTTTTCAATGTATCCCATTTATTGACAACAATAATGATTCCACGGCCTGCCTCATGGGCATAGCCAGCGATCCGTTTGTCTTGCTCGCGAATTCCTTCTTCGGCGTTCAAGACCATCAAGACGACGTCTGAGCGTTCAATGGCCCGCATTGCTCGCATGACACTGTATTTTTCAGTAGATTCGTAGACCTTCCCTTTTTTACGCATGCCGGCGGTATCGATCATGGTAAATTCTTGACCGCTTTCGCTAGTAAAATGGGTATCGATCGCATCACGAGTCGTTCCTTCGATATCTGAAACGATCACTCGCTCTTCTCCAAGAATCGCATTGATCAAAGACGATTTCCCGACGTTTGGTCGACCGATCAAACTAAACTTGATGATGGAATCGTCTTCTTCTTCCGCTTCATTGGTGAAGTGTTTGACTGCTTCATCAAGAACATCACCGATCCCTAATCCATGACTTCCTGAGATCGGGTATGGATCGCCCAGACCTAAACCATAGAATTCATAGATATCGTTACGCATCTCGGGATTATCAACTTTGTTGACCGCTAAAATCACGGGTTTGTTGCTTTTGTATAACAAACGAGCCACAAGCTCGTCCGCATCTGTTACTCCTTCACGAGCACTCGTAATAAAAACAATGACATCTGCTTCATCGATGGCGATTTCTGCTTGATGCTTGATTTGATCCATAAACGGCTCATCACTTAAATCGATCCCACCTGTATCGATTACGCTAAACTCACGGCCTAGCCATTCACCAGTGGCATAAATACGATCTCTGGTCACTCCTGGAGTATCCTCAACGATCGAAATTCGTTCTCCAGCTATCCGGTTGAAAATGGTCGATTTCCCCACATTCGGACGTCCAACGATCGCTATTGTTGGATTTGACATTTTTTACCCTCCATTTAAAAAAGCAGTCCTTGTACGCTGCTTCTTGTATTCAATCTTACTTAGTTTACCTAAAGCCATGGAAAGTTGCAAGCTTTCCCAGCAAACAAAAAATCAGCTTATAACAAATTCAAACATCGAATCGTTATAAGCTGATGGCATACAATTACTCTTCGTCGCTGTCTTTTAAGGCATCGCCTAAGATATCACCCATGGTAAACCCGGTTGATTCTTCTGGCAATTGATAATCATCCTCTGAAACTTCTTGTGTTTCATTGGTGTTTTCGGCTTTTTCTAATGCTTTGATACTTAATGCGATTCGGTGTTCTGAAGGGTTCACTTCGAGCACTTTCACTTGCACTACATCGCCTTCTTGTAAGACTTCATGTGGTGTCGCAATGTGTTTATGGGAGATTTGTGAAATATGGATCAGCCCTTCAACACCTGGGAAGACTTCCACAAACGCACCGAAGCTTGTCAAACGTTTAACAGTCCCAGTTAAGACACTGCCAACAGCCGCTTGTTCTTCGATATTGGTCCAAGGTCCAGGCAATGTGTCTTTGATTGAAAGAGACACACGTTCTTTGTCTGCATCAACAGATAAGATACGGACGTTGACGGTATCGCCAACAGACAAAACGTCACTCGGTTTGCCCACATGCCCATGTGAAATTTCAGAGACATGGACAAGTCCATCGATGCCGCCTAGGTCTACGAAGGCACCAAAATCAGTCAAACGAGCTACTTTTCCTTCTACTTCTTGTCCTTCATATAAATCAGCTAATAACGCTTCTTTTTGTTTTGCTTTTTCTGCTTCAACAACAGCTTTATGAGAAAGGATCAAGCGGTTTTCAGAAGGCTCGATCTCAACGATTTTAAAGGTCAATGTTTTCCCTTTATAATCTTCAAAATCCGCAACAAAATGATCTTCGACCATTGATGCCGGAACAAAACCACGAACACCTACATCAACCACTAACCCGCCTTTAACGACGTTGGTGACTGGTGCTTCGATGATTTTTCCTTCTTGGAAATCTTTTTCGATATCTTCCCAAACTTTTTTCGCATCTAAGCGACGTTTAGAAAGGAGATAGCTGCCGTTTTCTTTGTCTTTACCAATTGCTGAAATCACAACTAATTCTAAGACATCCCCTACTTTGACTGCTTCGTTGATGTCTTCAACAGGTAAAGTCGATAATTCTTTTGCAGGAACAACGCCTTCAACGCCGGCGCCTTCGATCCCTACGATCGCTTGTTTATCCTCAATGGCCAATACCTCGCCTTTAACGATATCTCCAACTTTTACTTCTTGGAAATTGTCTAAAGCGGCTTCCATTGATTCATTTCCACTCTCAACCTGATTATTTTCAAATTCTGTCATCTCTCATGTCCTCCTAACCAACAATTCTGCAATAATTGCACTACATCTTTTAGTTTAAAATAGAATGAAAAAAAAATAAAGCGATTTCTCTTATTTTCCTAAAAAACTACGGTTTTTTCGTTGAAAAAGTCTTTTCACGTCTGTTTTCTTGCTTGCTTTCATCTTTTTCGTAGGAAAAATAAAAAAACAATGGGGAACACCCACTGTTTTCGTTAGTTGATCTTTTCTTGGATCGTTTTTTTGATTGCTTCTACGACTTGCTCGATCGTTAAACCGGAGGTGTCGATTCGAACGGCATCTGTTGCTTGTTTCAGAGGCGAGACTTCCCGATGGGAATCCAAATAATCTCTTTGCTGGATCTCTTCTTTCAAGGTTTCATAATCGGTACCGATCCCTTTTTGCTGATTTTCTTTGAAACGGCGCTGCGCCCGTTCTTCCACACTTGCTACCAGAAAAATCTTGACTTCTGCTTGTGGTAAAACCGCCGTACCAATATCGCGGCCATCCATCACGACACCGCCATCTTTAGCGATCATCTGCTGTTGTTGGACGAGTTTTTCGCGGATCGCAGGGTATGCCGACACCTTCGAAACTGCGTTGGTTACTTCTGGCTGACGGATCGCTTCTGTGACTTGCTCTCCTCCTGCAAAGACCTCTTGACCATGTTCAGTTGGTTCAAAAGTGATGGGGTATTGATCGATCAAAGCAGCGATCGCCGCTTCATCCTCTAGTGAACAGCCGCTTTTTAAGGCCAAATACGTGATGCTGCGATACATGGCACCGGTATCTGTATAAATAAACCCTAAATCATTGGCGATGATTTTTGCCACTGTGCTTTTTCCCGATGACGCAGGACCATCAATAGCGATGTTGATTTTTTTCATTTTTCTTACTCCTCGTTTCCCAACGATGTGTATTCCTTCATCGTTTCTGCTTATCGTTCACCTTGGCTTCTTCCTACCAAGAAAAAAAACCGCCAAAGCGGTTTTTTATTTAATTCGTAATGTGTCGCCAGGGTATAGCATGTAGTTGTTTGGATCAATCCCATTTAATTGATATAGGGTTTCAACTGAGATGCCTGTACGGGCTGCCACTTGTTCAGGACCTTCACCTGCTTGCACCGTCGTATATTCCTCGGTACCAGTCGCTCCTTGCCCTTGATTATTTTGCGTAGTGTCTTGCCCTGCATTATTTTCTTGTTGAGTCGGCTCACTACTACTTGATGGCGTCGTTGAAGCTGGTGCAGAACTGCTACTGCTTGATGAAGAACTTGATTCACTTGTTGACGAACTTGTCTCACTTGTCGATTCAGTAGTGGATGATTCCGTTGTTGATGACTCGGTTGTCGAAGATTCTGTCGTACTTTCTACTGTACTGCTCGAACTTGCTGCGGTCGGGGCATCACTGTTATGATTCAATACCCAAATACCGGCACCAACCGGAATTGCCACGATCAAGAAAAGCAAAACTAAAACGATCGTCAAAAAGAGTGAATTCCCACGCTTTTGTTTTCTTTGTTGGGATCTTGATGCAGAATCATCGTATTCTGTATCATAGATTGGTTGTTCCCACGGTTCTTGATTTTCTGAATTGTAGTCATTGTCTTTCTTGCTCACTCGTATTCCCTCCTAGTTTCCTTCCGATGTATTATACCATAGGTAAATAAAAACTGTCCTGCAAAATACGATTCAATTTATATCTTTAAAAATTTTTATTAAACGTTCTTGCCAATGAAGGATGACTTTTTTTTCTAAAAGCTCTTCTTCTACTGCCAATTCGATCCCGTCATTGTCGCAACAATAAGGATTCTGTTGCACTTCTTCTCCAAAATGCGCCAATAAAAACTGACGGCGGCAACCGGTAAAATGAATATAAGCCAACATTTTTTGTAATTGTTCTTGCTTTTGCTGTTCGTTTTGTTTTAGCGTTTCCAGCCAAAACGCAGCCCCCAACTCCTTCATCTTCTGCTGCCATTTTTCTTGCAGCGGTGTCAAGGGTTCTTTCCTCTTTTCCTGAACCATTCGTTCTAAAGCACGGCGTTCTTCTTTGTTTTCTCGCTGAAAGAAGTAGTGGATCTGCTCATCGTGTTCCTGATAAAGCAAGATCGCACTGCTTTGTTTGCCATCGCGGCCTGCTCGACCGATTTCCTGACTGTAGTTTTCCAGCGAATCAGGCAAGTCATAATGGATCACAAAACGAATATCTTCTTTATTGATCCCCATCCCAAACGCATTGGTTGCGACGAGCAATTTTAATTTATTCTGAGAAAACTGCTGCTGCAACGTTTTTCTTTGATCACTCGCTAAACCACCATGATAATAACCTACCGAATAGCGCTGACGCAGTTTATTATAGACTTCTTCGACTTTGCTTCTTGTGGAACAGTAAATGATCCCAGCCCCGCCTAAGCGGCTGAGATAGTCTGCTAATGCCGCATCTTTGTCTGTTGTTTGCTCTACGAACAAGCCGATATTGCTGCGGTTCATCGAATAACGATAGACATTGGCGTTCTTTGCTAACAACACCTGTCGAATATCTGCTTCGACTTGTGCCGTAGCAGTAGCCGTCAAAGCTAATGTGACGGGTGTCTTCAAGCGTTTTTTTACTTCACCAAGCTGCAAGTACTCTGGTCGAAAATCAATGCCCCATTGGGAAACACAATGAGCTTCATCCACCACGAGCATAGCGATCTTTGCTTGTTCGAGTTGTTGCAAAATGGCTTCTTGCACGATCATTTCTGGACTTAAAAACAAAAATTTGTACTTCTGCAAGTGCTGCATCACATAGTGACGATCGGCAAGGTCCAGTTGACTATTAAATGCAATCGCGCGTTTTTCCCCTTGCTTTTGTAAGCCATAGACTTGATCTTCCATTAAAGAAACAAGCGGTGAGATAATGATCACGATGCCATCTATGAGGTACCCTGGTAGCTGATAACAGAGACTTTTGCCATTCCCGGTAGGCAGAATCGCTAACGTATCTTGCTGCGCTAAAACACTTTCGATGACTTCTTTTTGTCCTTGACGAAATGTTTTGAAGCCAAAGTACTGATTCAGTGCGTTTTCTAACATCGAATCCCCCGTTTCTGAGCAATCTGTAACAAACGGATCGTCAAAAAATCTGTCGCCAGAAGTTCCTGTAATTCTTGATAGCTGTTTTTCCAAGAAGTTGCTGGCAGCTTATTCAGCAACGCTGTATCAAAGCGCTGATACGGAAATGTCGGATCAAGCAGTGCCCATTCAATCAAATGATCATTAACGGTTCCTCGTTTGATCCTTCTTTTTTCCATGATCTGCTCAACAGAAGCTCCTTGCAAGAATAATGCACGACTTTCCAGCATACTTTGATTCAGATTCCTATTTAGAAAAGGCGATAATCCTTGAAACAGTACCATCTGCGGCTCTTTTTCGACCAGGGCTAAAAATTGATGGATCGCAGCTCCTACATAAAGATTGTCCCAAGGCTTACCTTGTACAGATTCTGGCAAAAGTTGGAAAAACGCCTGCCCAAGAAGATCAGGACCAGATAAGGTGCCCGCTAAAAAATCTGCAACTTCTGCGGGAAGCTGGTCAAAAACTGCCGAAAGTTCTCGATGAGTGATCTTTTTGATTTCAGGGTATTGATGGATCAGTCGACGCACAGGTTCTGTATATAAGGGCGTGTTCTCAACAGGAATATACTGATTGGTCACCCCTTGATATGCAGCTGCTTGAACCAGCAGTCGGACAAAACGCCAAGCCTCCTCCGTCGTTCGTCCATACCGAAAATAATCCATCTGATGCAACAACATTTCTCTGGACTGCTCATAATTTGCAACGGTCCTTTTGAGCAGCAGACCATCTGAATCCCGACTTAACATCCCTTGTTGGATCAAGTCAGCGATCGTCTGTTGATACTCCCTCTCATTCAACTGTGGCATCGCTTGAAAAAGACCTAAGCGATCATAAAAAAAGGCATAACTCAAAACAGAGCTAGTACGCTTTCCAATGAGAATTTGATAAAGTGTCGATGGGCGTAGCTTGTCAGTATCAGAAAACAGCGCTAAAATAAAAGAATCCATATCTTCCCTCCAGAAAGGACTAAAAAATGTCACAACGCTGTAAAATTGTTCCTGAGCGCTGCATTGCTTGTGGCCTATGTGCGATCTATGCCCCCGAGATCTTCGATTATGATGAAGATGGGATCGTTTTATTTGCCCAAGAACCGAGTGCTCGGCAACAGTTTATCATAGAAGAACAACAAGAAAAAGTCAAAACTGCTTATCGCAAATGCCCTACCCGTGCGATTATCATGGAAAAATAAAAAAGCCGACCTGCCATTGACAGACCTTTCGTCTGCAACAGCAAGTCGGCTCATTTTTTATTTTCCTATAGCAGAATGATGGGGCTGCTTACGAGCCAACCATGGCAGCAGTTTGGCATGTAGTGCTAAAAAGACGGCACTGACGATTGCGCCTTTAACCAAATTGAAAGGTAAGATCCCGATCGCCACATATTGCGGCAAAGACATTCCTAAAAATTGATCGGCTGTGACCCCGAAAAAGCGTAGGTAAAGCGGTGTGATCACAAATAGGTTCGCCACACTCATAAAAATCGTTACCGACAAGATACCGCTGATGACACCAACCATTTTGTTTTTGGTGTGGATACCTTTGCGGAAAAAGTAGTACATTGGTAAAGTAAAGGCACATGATGCTAAAAAGCTTGCCGTATCCCCCACCATATCAGCAGGTGAAAAACCAGATAAGAACAAATGTAGGACCGAACGAATGAAGGCAGTCACTACCCCACTCCAAGGACCAAATAAAAACATCATGATCATCACGGGAATATCACTAAAATCGATCTTTAGAAAGCTGAATGCCGGAAAAATTGGAAAAGCGATAAATTGCAAAATTGTTCCCATAGCAGCACACATGGCGATTGTCACCATTTTTCTTGTTTTGTTGTTCATCAGTATAAATCCTCCTAAGTTCAGGATTCCTCTTCAAACGAACCTATTAAATTTCCTCGGCTTTCTTGTCGGCGCCAGACAAAAAATGCCCTCTTTTTTCCACAGGGAAAAAAGAGGGCATTCGAAATAGCCATAAGCAAATCAAATACGCTCTATCTTCTTTATCCAGACTGTACTGTCGGTATCGGAATTTCACCGATTCAGCTATTTCCGAAGAAATAGGTCGTGGACTATAACCACCGGTCGGGAATTGCACCCTGCCCCTGAAGACGAACCTTTATTCTATTTATTACATGTTCTATTATACACAAAATCTAAAAATTAACAATAGTTACGTTTTCAGATACTTTTCAACTATTTTGCACTATTTTTCAGCTGGCTGACTTCTTTCTTCGACAATTCTCGGTATTCCCCTGGACGAAGTCCTTTCAGATCTAACGGACCATAGTTTTCCCGTTTTAGTTTTTGCACAGGCAAACCAACTGCTTTTAGCATGTTTTTGACTTGATGGTTGCGACCTTCGTGGATCGTCAATTGCACAATACTAGATTGCGCTGTTTGGTCTGTCGATAAGATTTCAAAGCGAGCAGGTGCCGTCTTACGGCCTTCGATCCGAATCCCTTTTGTCAATGGGAGCAGCTGCTTTTTATCCGCAATGCCTTTGACCTTGGCAACATACACTTTGTCGACTTCGTGTTTTGGATGCATCAGTGTCTGTGATAATTCCCCATCATTTGTCAGGAGCAGTAAACCGGAGGTATCATAGTCCAAGCGTCCGACTGGATACACTCGTTCAGGCACTTCAGCAAAATAATCCAAAACGACTTTGCGCTTTTTATCATCCGTAACAGCTGAGATCACGCCACGAGGTTTGTAGAACAAATAATAGACGTGTTGTTCTTGTTCGATCGGTATGCCATCGACTTCAACGACGTCTTTTGAACTGACTTGGACCCCTAATTCTTTGATTACTTGTCCATTAACTCGCACTCGGCCTTCGGTTATCAATCCTTCAGCTTTTCTTCTTGAGGTGATGCCGGCATGGGCAATCACTTTTTGCAAACGTTCCATCTTCATTCTCCTTCTGTTTCTGCTTGTTTGTAGCGGTCGTAAAAAAGATCAAACGGTGCATCTTCTTCAAGTTCATCTTCCATTGATTGGATGTCAGGCAATTCAGCCAAACTTTTTAAGCCAAAATAATCCATAAAGTATTCCGTCGTACCGTATAAGATCGCTCGTCCTGGTCCGTCCACGCGGCCTTTTTCTTCAATCAGCCGTTTTGCCACCAGTTTTTGAACCGAGCCGCTGGATTGGACGCCGCGAATCTCTTCTACTTCCATCCGAGTGATCGGTTGCTTGTAAGCAATGATTGACAAAGTTTCCAAAGCCGCTTGCGACAATGAACTGCCCATCGGTGATTCGGCATATTTCTTCAATAAAGGGGCAAATTGTTTCTTAGTGGTTAAGATAAAATGATTGCCGACTTCTAGAATATGCAACGCAGTATGTTCATTTTCTTCATATTGCTGATTTAATTCCTGCAAATGCTGATAGACACTGGCAGTATTACTTTTGACTAAATAACTTAGTTCTTCAAGTCCGATCCCCTCATCACCGACGACGAATAAGATCGCTTCTAATTCACTATATTTACTCATCTTCTTTACCTGTTGGATAGAGCAGAATCGACGCATAATTGTCTGTTTGCTCTACTCGAATCGTTCCTTTTTTCATTAATTCTAATAGTGCCATAAAGGTTACCACAACTTCTGTTTTATTGTAAGAGGTAAAAAACGAATCGAAGCTGCGGCCTTTTTTGGCACTGACATGCTGCATCTCCAACTGAATCGCCGCCATCTTTTCATCGATGGTGCTTTCATCAGGAGAAATCTTGGTTTCTAGTACTTGGCGATTTTTCTTTTTCTCGACCATTTTTTGAAAAGCCAAAAAGAGATCGATCGTGTTGAATTGATTGGCTCTTAATTGATCTTCTTCCTCTTTGTATTCATCGACATCCATTGGATCTTTCGTGTAATACAAACTGCGCTCTTCCGCTTTTTCTGAAAGCTGTTCGGCTGCGTACTTAAATTTCCGGTATTCTAGCAGTTGTGCCACCAGCATATCCCGCGGATCTTCTTCGTACTCTTCGACTTCAGCAATCAATTCTTGTTTAGGCAATAGCATCTGGCTTTTGATCGCCATCAAAGTCGCCGCCATAACTAAATATTCTCCAGCGACTTCTAATTCTAAAATTTTCATGGCATGGATGTACTGCATGTATTGTTCGGTGATGGTAGCAACTGGAATATCATAAACATCGATCTCCAGTTTTTTGATCAAATGAAGCAGCAAATCCAGCGGTCCTTCAAAGACAGCCAATTTTATTTTGATTTCTTCCATTCCATCCTCGATTTCTAGGCGCGCGGAAAGTGCTGCTTGTACACTTCCGTCATCCGTTTCTTCGTTATATGCGTGTAAATCTGAGTGGTCGAGATATCTGCGTGTCCTAACAACTCTTGAACCGTTCGCAGATCTGCCCCGTTTTCTAATAGATGGGTCGCAAAACTATGGCGCAACGTATGGGGAGTCACATTCTTGGTGATCCCAGCTTGTCGAACCAAGGCCTTTAAATTTTTCCAGATTCCTTGACGAGACAGTTGCGTGCCGTGGTTGTTCACAAACAGATGGCTTTCATCTGGCGTTTTTCTCGTCAAATACGGACGCGCATCGCTGAGATAGGTTTCGATCCATTGAATCGCTAGATCCCCTAATGGAACGATCCGTTCTTTGTCGCCTTTCCCGGTTGTTTGCAGCAACCCCATACTTAAATGCAAATCGTTTAATTTCAAACCGATCAACTCGCTGACACGTAAGCCCGTTGCATACATCACTTCCAAAATCGCTCGGTCACGGATGCCCAACACCGCTCGCGTATCCGGTGTTTCGATCAACCGCTCCACTTCTTGTAAACTCAAGGTATCAGGCAGCTTCTGCTGTTTTTTCGGGGAATCAATATGCTGCATTGGATCATGATCGGTAAACCGTTCTTGACGCAAAAATTGATGGAATCTTCGCAAACTAGAGACCATCCGAATCACGGTCGCCGAGGATTTTCCCGCTTCTTGCAGACTTTGCAAAAAAGACAAAACGATCACTCGGTCGATCTGCTGCCACTGAGTGACTTGTTTTTTTTGTAAAAACGCAAGATACTGTTGCAGATCTCGTTGGTAGCTGGCACGGGTATTTTGGGATAGCCCGCGCTCAATGGTCAAATAATGAAGATAATCAATGATTTGTTCGTTCATGGGGCTCCCTCTACTTTCAGCTTTTTTATCATATCAAATTCTGGCTCGTTAAGATAGTAGCTTGCCAATAAAAAAGAGGCACCTACCCATATCGTTTGCCCAAGGAAACACCCGAATCATAGCAGATTTTTCGGTTTCTTTCAAATTGGAAAAAATAGCGCTCTTCCTATTGGAAACCATCTGACTATCATTCGGGTGATAACAAACGTTTATTTAAAATTGCCAAAGTACAATTACTCGGCTTTGCTTTGGCATTTTTGACAGACACCATGAAATGTCAACCGATGATCCTTTACTAAAAAATGGTACTTTTGTTCAACGATCTCTTCGACACTGCCCAGCAAATCCTCTTCAACCTCTTCAATATTGCCGCATTCCAAACACAACAAGTGATGATGAAAGTGTTTGGCACCTTCTTTGCGTAGATCATAGCGAGCGACACCGTCATTAAAGCTGACTTTATCGACGATTTTCAAATCCGTTAAGATCTCCAACGTTCGATAGACGGTTGCCAAGCCAATCTCAGAATTTTTTTTTCGCACAAAAAAGAAAATCTCTTCGGCGGATAAATGGTCTTTCTCATTTTCTAATAAGACCAATAACGTCGCTTCTCGCTGAGGAGTTAATTTAAACCCCGACTCGTGCAATTGTTTCTTGGTCTTTTTTAACGCTGCTGTTGTGTTCATAGTTGCCTCCGTATGCCGTTAATTTATAACGATTCTAATCTGAGTGAGAATCACTCAAGACAAACATTGTAATCATTATAAATTAGAACGATAAAAGAAACAAGTATTCTCAATTAGGTTTTTTGATAAGAATCGTAAAGCCGTCTTTTTGCTCAATCAAACGCTGTTTCATTAAGGTTCCTAATGCCCGTTTAAATTGGCCCTTACTAATACCAAATGTTTGTAAAATCTCTTCCGGTGCTGATTTGTCGGTGAAAGGAATTTTGTTCTCAGGTGCTCGTTCTAAAAAGGTTAGAACCATGGCGGCATCATTTGAGATCGCTTCGTGGGCTCTTGGTTTCAATGAAAGGTTCAAGACACCATCTGGACGAATCCCAATCACTCGCCCTTTGACCACTTCCCCAAGGCGCGGCTCTTGATACCGTTCTGATGGATGGACGAAGCCAATATAAAAATCATCCGTCAGCAAGTAAGTACCCGCTAACTTCAAACGGTACACGGTACCTGTAACATCTTGATTCTTCATTTGCTCCGTACCATTTTTGCTCAATGCCTTAAAAATTTTCTCATCTGCTAATGAAGCCCAAATACGCTCTTTGTCATCGACCCGCAAGCTGACCATCAAGCGGTCCCCTTTTTTAGGCCAAAGTTCCCGCATCGTTGGCAATTCATCTAATGAAACCACCATATCTTTGTCTTTTAAACCGATATCGACGAAAACGCCTAAGTCGCGACGGCTTCCTGTGACTGTACCAAAGGCATAATGCCCTTTGCGGCTTTTCGGAATGTTCGTAGTGAGCACATTTTCTTGCTTTTGATTTTGATAGCCAAACCCTTCGACTGCTTCACCTAAATGATGCTCGCCTTCTTCCTTGGCTAGTCGGAAGGTAACCCCGCCTTTTTGAACAAAATAATTTTGTTCATTTTCATCAATGATCAATCCGCTAAATACGGATGCTAATAAGTCTTTCATCTATTCTCTCCTTCTTCATAAAAACTGCCAGTTGCTATACAAAGAAACGCAGCAGTGCCATAGCAATAACGCCTGTAATAACGATCTTCATCAAATCTTTGGTATAATACCCCACCAACAATGCTGGGATACAGGCAACAGCTTCTTTGACTTTCAAGAGGGGAAATTGCCCTTCACGAAAGATCAACAAATTTTGCACCAACAATGCCGCCAAAATACACAAAGGTAAATAACTCAAAAAGATGGTGAAGGACTTCGGAAAGACCAGCTTTTTAGAAAATAAAAAAGGAACGATCCGCGGAATCCATGTAACCAACCCACATGCTAGCATTAGTATAACAAAATTAGTCATGATGTGTCACCGTCCCAACCAAACAACCTGCCAAGGTCGCCGCAATTACCGCAATCTCAGCGGTCGAAAAACGCATAAATAAAATCAATGTCCCCACAACTGCCCCTAGTACTAAGAGGGTTTGCTGGGTTTTCTTCTTAAGCGGTCGCTCTACTTGAAATAAAAAAAGACCAACAAACATGGCTACCAAGGCAAAATCTAAGCCTAACGCTTCCGGATCTGGAATAAACGAGCCTAATAATCCGCCTAAGAAGGTTGCGAAGATCCAACTCAAATAAGCCATCACGTTCAACCCGTGGGTCCATTTCGCTGTGATTGGTTTGTCTTGTTGCAGTGCTGTCGTCAAAACACCATAAGATTCATCGGTCAAAAGCGTCCCAATCCCAATAGCAGAAAGCAAAGGTGTCTTTTTAAAATAGGAAGCTACTGACAAGCTCATCAAAAAGTGTCGTAAATTCACTAAAAAAACTGTTGCGACGATCGTCATGAAGGGTGCTTGAATCGCTAGTAACGCGCAAATGATAAATTGGGCACTGCCAGCATAGACAATAATAGACATTAAAATAATTTCTAAAATAGACAACCCAACGCCTTTTCCCACAACCCCCATCGCAAAACCAATGCCCAGATACCCAAGAATCGTTGGTACACAAGCAATGACTCCATCTTCAAACCGATCATATCTTTCCATTTTCTGCACAAAAAACCCCTCCTTGTTTGAACGATTATCTTTCATCATATCGAAAACAGGGAGGGGAAACAAGAGTTTTTCACATGTGCATGTAATTACTTTGAAAGTTTGCTAGTGACTCAGGGGATTTAGCGAACGGTGTGATCGTTCCCATTGCCTCTGAAATAGCCGGTTTTGGCGTTTACCGTAAATAAGTATAGCGGGAAGGCTGAATCATCCGTTCCTTTGAGCAAGCTACCTTGGGCATTTGTCGCATAAAAATTGTAATAGCCTTCACCATTGACGATTCGCACACGTTCAAAAGTATAGCCGCCTTCCACCACATAACCACGGGCAATCGCTGTGGCGATGATTTTTTCTTGGACGCCATCCGCCCACACCCAAGCACTATTGTTCACATCATCCAAATCACTTTGACGAGCTGGAATGATTGGTTGATTGTTAGTATTTGTTGGCGTATTTGGCGAAAGGACATACTCTTCTTCAGAAGTACTTTGCGCTGGTGCCGCAGCGCTTGAAGAACCACCGCTCGAAGCTGAAGAATTGTTCTCAGAAGCCGCTGCTTGTGCTGCTTGTTCGGCTTGTTGTTGCGCCGCTGCTTGTTGGGTAGCTGTTTCACGCTCCGTCAAGGCAGTATCGACTTTACGCAGTTCAGTCGTAAGACTTTCCACCAATGAATCGATTGACAATGCTTGGACTTTTTTCATTAAAGCATTGTAATTCTCGCGGGTGACACTTGCCGGAGCTTCCCCATCACCACTTAAAGCCACCATGCTCTTCACTGCATTTTGAACTTCCTCGATCGCGCTGAACTCTTTTTGTCCCATGTCGATGGCTTGATTGATCAACTCATCAAAGGCATCCCCGTTCTCACGCTTCGCCATTGTGACAGCAGCAGCTTCTTTCAAGGGGACTTCTTCCAACTGATCCCCCACAACGGCAGGACTGCTGAAATAGCTGTTGATCTCTGTTAAAGCCGCTAGTTTGTCAGCGATCGTCTCTGCTTCTTGTGACAAGGCATCGTATCGTTCGTGGTCTTGAAAATCTGCCAACTGATTCGTCACAGCCGCCAACTGTTCTGCTGTTTTGTCGCTTTTAATGAACACACGCTCATCATCTGTATAAAAATCATTCAGCTCATTTTCGATCTGATCTAACGTGCGGTTCTCTTGCGCCAGTTGCGTTTGTCGGGCAGTTTCTTGTTGCTGTTGTTGATAGTAATACGCCCAACCACCACCTGCTGCCACTAATAGACAAGCCGCTGTAATGTAGAGTGCTTTACGAGGGCTCTTCTTGTTTTCGGTAGAAACAGGTGTTTTTTCTTCAGCAGTCGCCTTTTGCGGTGTTTCCTCCGCTACGGTGATTGGTTCAGGAATTGGATCGATGACTGGCTCTGGCTGCTTCCCAGCTTCTTCAATAACTGGAACTGGCTCCATCACTGCTTCCTCTTCACTTGCCGGCAGAGATTCCTCACTGGCTTGCACCTGACTTTCTGCTTCAGCAGAGGATAGATCAACAGCGGCTTCTTCTGCTTCCAAAGCTGCAGCTGCCTTGGCTTCTTCATCAAGTTTGTGCTGCCGGATATAAGCAGCCAAAATCTCAGAGTCATGCTGATCATCCGTATTTAATGCATCGGTCTCATTTACTTCTTCGCTGGCTGATGTTGTTTGGTCTTCTTTAGACCCAGAGTTTTCCGCCGTTTCTGGTTCTTTTTTGGACTCTGATTCAAGTGCTACTTTTTGCTCATCGGGAAGGGCCTCCTGCTGCGCAAGGTCGATCGTTTCTTCATTCGAGGACGGCCGATCACCTAAATGCTCCTCCATTTTTCCGATCGGAACATTTTTAAAGTCAGACCAGCGAATATCATCGTTTTTATTTTGTAGCTCTTCTGGCGTAACGGAAGAGTCAGATGCTGGTTCCTGTTGGTTCTCCTTTGCTTCCTTCCATTGAAACCCGCAATTGGGACAAACGGATGTTTCTTCTATTGCTTGAAATCCACATTCAGGACATGTCTTCTTCATTGATTCAAACTGACTCCTTTTGTTTTTTGCAATTCCTTTTTATGGAGCAGTAACCTACCAGATCAAACGCTTGATGCGCCCACTGCTCCCTATTTCAAAGACCGACAAATAATAGGTCTTTTTCGCATTTCTTTTTAATTACTCAATTATGCAGATGCACAAAATTAAATTTATCACATTCTAAGCAATTAGCCAACACTTGCTTGGTTACGTTTTTATTAAGTTCTTTACTGATCCTGTGAAGAGATGACAGAACGAGAACAAAAAAGACTTTCCAAAGAGGACCTTTGGAAAGTCGATAAACCTTGATTATTCTAAGAAATCTTTCAATTGTTTTGAACGAGATGGATGGCGTAGTTTCCGTAACGCTTTTGCTTCGATCTGACGAATCCGTTCTCTCGTTACCCCAAAGACTTTGCCGACTTCTTCTAATGTCCGAGTACGACCATCATCGATTCCGAAACGCAAGCGTAGCACGTTTTCTTCACGGTCAGTCAAGGTATCCAGTACATCTTCTAATTGTTCTTTCAAAAGCTCATAAGCCGCATGCTCTGCTGGACTTGTGGCATCTTGGTCTTCAATAAAATCACCTAGATGAGAATCATCTTCTTCACCGATCGGTGTTTCTAATGAAACAGGTTCTTGAGCGATCTTCAAGATTTCACGAACTTTTTCCGTCGGCAGATCCATTTCTGCACCAATTTCTTCCGGTGTCGGTTCGCGTCCTAAGTCTTGCAATAATTGCCGTTGGATACGAATCAATTTGTTGATGGTTTCTACCATATGCACTGGGATCCGAATGGTGCGGGCTTGGTCAGCGATGGCACGGGTGATTGCTTGACGGATCCACCAGGTCGCATACGTCGAGAATTTGAACCCTTTGCGGTAGTCGAATTTCTCAACGGCTTTCATCAAACCCATGTTTCCTTCTTGGATCAAATCAAGGAATTGCATTCCTCGACCTACATAACGTTTGGCAATACTAACGACCAAACGTAGGTTGGCTTCTGCCAAACGCTGTTTTGCTTCTTGGTCGCCTTCTTCGATTTTCAGTGCAAGAGCCACTTCTTCTTCTGCGGTCAATAGTGGCACCCGACCGATTTCTTTCAAGTACATCCGAACGGGATCATTGATTTTCACACCAGTCGGTGCAGACAGATCTTCTTGAGGTTGGGTTTCTTGTCGTTTTTCATTACTCTTTAAACTATGGACTGAAGGCTCTCCATTTTCATCCACGACACTGATGCCTGAATCCTCCAGTTTTTGAATTAGTTTGTCCATTGCATCAGCATCCAAAGTATACGGCGTTGCTAAACGATTCGTAATGTCATCGTAAACAACTTGCCCCTTTGTTTTGTTTTCTCGGATGTATTCGGCAACTGCTTTGTCATACGTTTTTTTTGTTTCTTCTGCCATGAAAGAAAGCCCCTTTCAGTTCGCTATTTAGCTTGTTTCAACCGTTTGGTCAAATCAATGATTTCGATCGCTAGTTCAAGTTCTAATTGCTGGTTTCCTTTTTGTCTTGCTTCTTGCTGCTGGATTCGTTTTTGATTGATTTCTTCAGCAATGCCCGACTTTTGAAAGACCTGCAGAATGTCCTGAAATTCTTGTTCAGTCCCTTCCTCAGAAGCTTTAAGATCTGCAATATCGATCACCATTTTTTTCATTGAATCTTCTTTTAAAAAATCTAAGAACTTTGCTAAAACAAAGTGTTCTTCTGTTTCCATATACGCATCAAACAGCAGATACAGCTGTTGATAACGATCGTGGATAAAGGATATACCACTCGCTCGAAAGCGATGATTTAATGTACTGTCATGAAACAAACGGTACAATAATAATTCTTGTGCTTTTTCTACCTGTGTTTTGGGCTGCTGCCGCGTTGGCGGCGTAAAGACAACAGGATTATCTGCTGGCGGTGGTGGCGCTGCATCTTGCATCGGCCGCTGTTCTTGCCGGTTTTGCTTGAGTTGCTGCTGCAGGGTTTCACGACTCAAATTGAACTCTGTAGACAGCTGGGTCAAATAACGGTCTTGCTCCAACAAAGAATCCACACGCTGCAATTCATTTAATACAACTTGGACATAGTCCAATTGTTCTTTCTCATTGGCTAAATTGCGATTCGTCCGATGATAATCCATTTTGAATGCAAAAACCGTTTCTTTGCCGTGGACAGCTAATTTATAAAAAGCTTCTGTCCCATATTTGCGCAAATACTCATCTGGGTCCATCCGTTCCGGTACTCGAACCACCGATAGTTTCAAACGGCTATTGTTTTGCAAAAGATCGATCCCACGGTTCGTTGCTTCAACCCCTGCACTATCTCCATCGTAACAAAGAATCACTTCTTGTGCCACTCGTTCGATATGGGCAATCTGCTGATTGGTTAAGCTGGTTCCCATTGAGGCGATCCCATTTTCGATTCCTGCCTGCCAAGCGGCGATCACGTCCATAAATCCTTCAAATAAATACACTTGGCCATCTTTGCGCATCGCACGGCGTGCTTTGTCAAAGTTGAAGAGAACCTCGCGCTTGTTGAAAAGGATCGTTTCAGGACTATTTAAATATTTCGGCTGGTCTTGATCACCAACTTTTTCGCTTGCCAGCCAACGACCAGAAAAACCAATCGTTTTTCCTTGAGGATTACGAATCGGAAACATGATTCGTTGGTAAAAGCGATCCGCCAATGAACCATCGTTTCGTTGAACAAAGAGCCCTGTATCAGGAAAAAATTCAGCTTTGGCTTGTTCATTCAAAAAGACTTTCTCCAAAAACGAGCGTTCGTTCGGCGCAAAACCAATATTGAATTCTTCAATCAATGCCATCGTCAATCCGCGATCCAACAAATAATCAAGCGCTTCTTGTCCAGCAGCCGTATTCACCAACATGTGATGATAGACCTCGGCGGCTTTTTCATGCAGCGCAATCAGTTGACTCGTTTGTGAGGTCGCCTCATTGATACCTTCTGACTGTTGATATTGCGGATCAAGAGGAATATCGTTCATTTCTGCTACTTTGACGACTGCTTCAGGAAAACTGATGCCTTCAAGCTCTTGTAAAAAACCGTAAACATTTCCCCCACGACCACAACCAAAACAATGAAAAATTTGTTTGTCTTCTGCAACGGAAAAAGAAGGTGATTTTTCATTATGAAAGGGACACAAACCAAAATAATTCTTTCCGGATTTCTTTAACTGGACATACTGTCCCACGATATCAACAATATTGCTGCGTTCGCGAATATCGTCAATGATCGTTTGAGGAATTCGTGCCATCCACTCACCTCCATTTGGTAAGTATTCATCGTTTACTAGGTAAAAAAACGCACTAATAGGTATCAGTGCGAAGAATAATTAGACAGAATCACTCATAATGATTTTACCATATTCTATTTGTATTTCAAGCTTTTTTGCTTGCGTTGTTTCTTGACGATCAAGAAAAAACCGCGCCGTAACGTCGATTTTCCACCGGTTCATTTTTATTAGATCCGCATAGAACATATTGCCGCCATTGTGATACAAATGACCGCCATTATAAAAGACCGATTGAATGCCCCAATAACGATAGGTTTGTTCTGTATCATTGCCTAACAACGGGGATAAAACCTCTCTGGAGTATGTTTCTGCTAATTCTAAGGTGTTCACGCCACCCCGTTCAGCGACATAATCAATATAATCTGTCCCAAAATTATAAGCCTGGACTGCGGTCCAAAGATCACAATTCATTTGCTCTGCTTTTTCGATCAACTCAGCTAAATAAGAAACCCCTTGTTCGATGCTTTGTTCTGGCGTATCAAATTGATTTTGTTTTCCATATACACTTTCAGAACTTTGCATCGGGTCATTGCCTTGTCCTTTTGACTCCGTCAGCATGATACTCATTGCTAAAGACTGATATTCAGAGATGTCGTGGGCTTGTGTCTGCTGTGCGATTTCCTCTTCATACGCATAGACAGCTTTCAATGCCGTGTAATTTCGATAGCCCCAAACCCCTGCTCCGATCAGCAGCAGCAAGAGTGCAAGCTTCAGTACAAATCCTAGGAAACGTCGAATTTTTCTCATCAAATACATCCCATCTTTTCTAAGTCAGAATCTATCGTACTATGAAATGAACAGGCTGACTAGAATTTTTTCTCTCCTAAAAAATCCTTAATAAAATCACAAGATTATTTAGAAAAAAACAAGCAATCCTAAGCTGATGGAGGGATTGTTGATACTTTGACATGAAAAGGAAACAGTGCTCCTTCAGATAAAGGAAGCACTGTTTCACTGATTTTTATTTTTCGATCGTGGTCACGATACCAGAACCAACTGTTCGTCCACCTTCACGAATGGAGAAGGTCGTTCCATTTTCCACAGCGATTGGATGGATCAATTCCACATCGATCGTTACGTTGTCACCAGGCATAACCATTTCCGTTCCTTCTGGTAAAACGATATTCCCAGTTACGTCCGTTGTACGGAAGTAAAATTGTGGGCGATAGTTATTAAAGAATGGGGTATGGCGACCGCCTTCTTCCTTTGTCAACACATAGACTTCTGCTTGGAATTTCGTATGTGGTGTGATGGAACCTGGTTTTGCTAACACTTGTCCCCGTTCAATTTCATCACGGGTGATTCCCCGTAATAATACCCCTACATTATCACCAGCTTCGCCAAAGTCCATCGTTTTACGGAACATTTCTACTCCTGTCACGACTGCTTTTTGTGTTTCAGGTTTGATTCCGACGATTTCTACTTCATCACCGACTTTTACTGTTCCGCGATCGATCCGACCAGAAGCAACGGTTCCCCGTCCAGTAATTGAAAAGACATCTTCGATCGGCAACAATAATGGTTTGTCAGTATCTCGTTCAGGTGTTGGGATATATTCATCTACCGTATCCATCAGCGTTAAGATCGCTGCTTCTGCTTCTGGATCACCTTCCAAGGCTTTTAAAGCAGAACCCTTGATCACAGGAATGTCATCACCTGGAAAATCATATTCAGTCAGCAATTCTCTGACTTCCATTTCAACTAAATCGATCAACTCATCATCATCGACAAGGTCCGTTTTATTCAAAAAGACGATCAAATGTTTCACACCTACTTGACGAGAAAGCAAAATATGTTCCCGTGTTTGTGGCATTGGGCCATCTGTCGCTGATACGACCAAGATTGCGCCGTCCATTTGGGCAGCCCCTGTAATCATATTTTTCACATAGTCCGCATGTCCTGGTGCATCGATATGGGCATAGTGCCGTTTTTCTGTTTCATATTCTACATGGGCAGTATTGATAGTGATACCACGTTCGCGTTCCTCAGGAGCCGCGTCGATACTTGCGTAATCTTGCGGATTGGCAAGCCCTTTTTTCCCAAGAACTGTGGTAATAGCAGCAGTCAAGGTTGTTTTGCCATGGTCAACGTGTCCAATTGTTCCGATGTTGACATGGGGTTTGCTACGATCATAATGTTGTTTTGCCATATTGTTTCCCTCCTAGAGAAAGTTGAGTCGCTGTTTGACTCGAATCATATTTTTGCGATTTACGCTTCCAAATTCATAAGCCTCAACTTATTTTTTGTAAGTTTAAATCTACTCTTATTATAGGTCAAAATTAGTCAAAGTCAAGTCAGAGGTCTCAGCTCCCAATCCCTAAGAATTTCTTTGCTTTTTAGCGATCTATTGGACGTAGGGCAATTTTTATGAATAATAGAAGATGAGGTGAGAGATGTGAAGAAAATCATGGCAGCGCTGGTTTTTACAGCAATTTTCCTTGGGGGCTGTTTTGCTACTTATCATTATTACTATGGTGGAAATGACTACTATACAGTCATCACGAATGCCGGCGAGCACGATACAGAAATTAGTGATAACGGGGTTGCCGAAGATGTCTACCGTTACACACAAGACGCTTACAGTTCCTCTGGAGAAGTCAAAAGGGTCAAAATGAATGAGCACCGTTCCGCTCCTTTAAGAGAAGGTGCCTATTTAAAATTATTGGTCAATCCTAATAAAGGTGTTCTGAGCTGGGAAGAAGTTTCTGAAGAAGACGTTCCTAAAGCCGCCCTTGAGAAACTGACCGCTCAATAATTGCTGATATTGATCAAAGATATCCAGAAAAAAGCAGAGACTCCTCATTTCTTAAAGAGGAATCTCTGCTTTTTTTGTTGTTCTATGTTGTTAGCTCCGTATCATCCCCACAGAAGCCCCTTTTCCTACATCCGATTAATTACTTCTTCTACATTTTTGATCGTTACAGAAATCGTTCCGTCTGGGTTATTGATAAATTCAATCAAATTTGGATCTCGGTAGACATCTAAAGGAACGATCAATTCGATCCCGTTAGATAATTTCAGTTTTTGTTTCCCAAATTTTTTCTCCGAAATCTCACGGACATCCCGCATCATTGGCGCCTGATTGACGAATCCTTTTTCAGCCACTTCTTCTTGAAAAGAAAGCTGAGCGGTAATATTGTCTTTAAAGACTTTTTGCGCTACTTCGCTGACATCGATATGACCAGATTCTTCGATCGTGTCGTAGACCGCTTCTTTTAAATCGGCAACAACGTTATAGGTAGGTGTTTCAAACTTCTGCCCAATTTTTTCCGCCACTTTTTTGATGACTTTGACGTTTTCTTCTAACGAAGGAATCGGTTCGGCATCAATGACTTTCGTTGAAAAGTAAGCATATTTTTCCCCTGAAAAGCTATATTTCTTTTCAATCAGTTCAAAGTCTAAGCTCTCCACATCAATTGTGATCCCTTCATCGGCCTTTTGGGTTTTACCTGCTAGTAAGGCACGATGCAAAATCAAATTGTTTTCGATCCCAGCTTCCCCATTATCAATAAAATGTGTATAGCCGTCTTGATAGTTGACCTTCAAAAATGCCAACTGCATTCTTGTATCAAATTCATACAAGACGACAAAGGCATCCGCACTTGGTGCATCTTCACTTTCCTTGTAGGCTTCATACCACCGTTGGACGATCGCTTCACTGGCTGCGACAAAATCATCCGGTGCTTGTTTGACCAGTTGAGCGATCGTTGATGTTTCGAGTAAACGCCCTGTTTTGGTTTGCGGTGTTGCAAGTTTCTGTATTTTTTTCGTCAAATAATCACGAATGTATTCCGTTGTTAAATCAAGTTCAACTTGTGAAAAAACCGGATCGCCTGTTTGACGGTCAATAATGTGTAAAATCGCATGTTTCAAATAAATATCCATTGGTTACGCTCCTTATCCATTTGTCTAGTGTACAAAAAAAATAGGCGAACTGACAAGAGTCAAACGTCATTTTTCTTGTTGGACACTTCCTTTTTGAAAGATGCATTCATTGGAAAATCCGTCTTCGTCTGCTAAACTAAAGGTATCACAGAAAACGGAGGAATGAACATGAACAGCTATACGTTATCAAACAATGTGACCATCCCTGAGCTAGGCTTTGGCACATGGCAAACACCAGACGGCGACGTTGCCGTAGCATCAGTCAAAAAAGCACTGGAAGTAGGTTACCGCCATATTGATACAGCACAAGGCTATAAAAATGAAGCCAGTGTTGGTCAAGCGATCAAAGAAAGCGGCATTCCCCGCGAAGAGCTTTTCTTGACTACAAAATTGTGGAATGCAAACCATTCCTATGATCTTGTGATGTCTTCTTTTGAAGAGTCCTTAGAAAAACTACAAACAGACTATATCGATCTTTTCTTAATCCATTGGCCAAACCCAGTAGCCTTTCGTGACAACTGGCAAACAGCGAATGCAGAAACATGGCGCGCTTTTGAAGAATTGTATCAAGCAGGCAAAATCAAAGCGATCGGCGTCAGCAACTTCTTACCACATCATTTTGAAGAATTGAAAAAAACAGCGACCATCTTCCCAATGGTCAATCAGATTTTCCTTGCACCTGGCGAGTTACAAGAAGAAGTCGTGACCTATTGCCAAGAACACGATGTATTGCTTGAAGCATATAGCCCATTAGGTACCGGGAAGATATTTGATGTACCAGAAATGAAAGCATTAGCTGAAAAACATCAAAAATCAATCGCTCAAGTTGCATTACGCTGGTCTTTACAACATGGTTTCTTGCCATTACCAAAATCAGTCACACCAAGTCGGATCGAAGAAAACATCCATGTCTTTGATTTTGAGCTATCTGAAGAAGACATGAAAACGATCGATCAATTAGATGGCGTCGTTGGGAAAGCGACCAATCCAGATACGACAGGGTTTTAATTTTACTCTCTATAAGGAGAAGCCTATGAAGACAACTGATTTGATTCACCTCTCCCCTGCTGTTCAAAAAGCCTTACATGCTGATTTTGTTTTTCTTGTATGGCCAGACAAAGTCCAACATTTTCCGGCGCGTCAATGGTCAACCAGCGACTATCAGCAGATGCTGGCTGAGAAACTCACTGGAGAGATACGCTTTTTTCTTTGGGAAAACTACTTAGTCGCCACTGGAGACAAGGAGCTTTTGATCCTGATGCCTAAGTACCATCAAATCAATGATCTAGTAGAAACGCCAGCGCCGCTTCTTTAGCAGCGCTGGCGTTTTTTCAGGAAGTATATAATTTTTTTTGTATTTTTTCATGAGAATCACTGTTCTTTTCTGCAAATTTTCCTTATAATCGATAGTGATCGAGAGGAGAAGATTATGAAAAAGAAACAATTAGCAAAATTGAAACAACAATTCCGCCCGTCTTATGAAACAGCTCGACAACAGTTGTTTACAGCGATCGAGCGCAAAACAGCAGATAAGTTCGACCTTCCGACAACTGTTTATATCAATCCTAAAAATCACGAGGAATTATTGATTGAATTGTTGAAGGAAACACCAAAAGAACAAAAAATCGCTGTTCCTTTAGATGAGAACTTCAAAATCGTCGTGAAACGAATCCAACGCTTAGAAGCTGGCTTACTTGATCGTTTCAGCGATAACTTAGTCGATGAAATCGCCGCCTACTGGTTGCCGACCAATACACAAGTAAGTGCGACGCCTGCTTCCGCTCCTGTCACAGAAACAGCAGAAGTGAAGGAAGAATCAACACCAACCGAAACGGCTGCACCAACTAAAGAAGTAGAAAAATCAGCGGAATCAATGGCTGATGATTCTGACGAAGCCATGACTTTTTCAGCATTTGCCGAAAAAATCGCAGCATTCCCTAAATTTTCTGCCAAACAATCTTCAGAAGAAACGATCGTAATCGAAGCTTCCCCGAAAGAAGATCGTGTTCTAGCAACAATTTCTGAAACAGAAAGTGATACTTTTACTATCGAAACCGCGCTAGAACGCAAATACAAAGTAAAATTAGAAGTCATTCCATTGATCGAGGCGTATGCCCACACGGCGATTTCTAAACGATAAACAAAAGGTTCTCTAGGAATTTCCCTAGAGAACCTTTTTTAGTTGCGTATTTCTGTTAAAAATTTACGGGCTTGCTCTTGATTCATTTGACTCGCCGCTCGCAGCTTAGCTGCCAGCTGCTCGATCTCATTTCCTTTTGCCCCAACTGAAATAGCTAATGAACGGGCTTGCATGCTCATATGGCCTTGCTGAATCCCTTCTGAAACCAATGCCCGCAAAGCTGCCAGATTCTGAACCAACCCGACACTTGCCGCCAGCGAAGCTAACTCACTCGCCGTTTCAACACCAGTCAGTGCCAACGCCGCTTGGGCTTTCGGCAATACTTTCGTCGCCCCCCCGACCGTGGCGATCGCCAACGGCAGTGTAATACTGCCGATCAGTCGGTCTTCAGCGATTTTCCAAGAAGTTAAGCCTTGCACCCGACCGTTACGTGCGGCATACCCATGACAAGCAGCGGAAAGTGCGCGGGTATCATTGCCGGTAGCCAAAATCAGTGCTTCGACACCATTCATGATCCCTTTGTTATGGGTAGTCGCTCGATACGGATCAATCTTAGCGAAATCAGCTGCATGAACGATTTTTGTTGCGACTTGTCTGCCATTTCCGGTCTTGCTCAGTTTATCAAAAGGTACGGAGCAAGTGGCTGTCACTAACGATTCCGTAGCAAGATTGCTTAAAATACTAAAGAGAATTTCTTCTTCTGGGAACCACTTCCGAAAGAGGTCGGCTACTCCTTCTAAAATCGAATTAACGATGTTGGCGCCCATGGCATCTTTGACATCAACCAACAAATCGATTGAGACATAGGCTGTTGCTAATTCAGATTCTGCTGGGGAGAAGTTCCGACCAATCACTCGTCGCAGTCCTCCGCCGCGTTTTACGATCGAGGGATATGCCTCGTTCGCCACTGCAAAAATCGTTGCTTGCTCTGTATTGACTTTTGCCAAAAGGGCATCTGGGTCTTGAACAGCCATAAAGACGATCTGTCCTCGAAGCAAACGTTCTTGGCTAGTTGTTGTAATGGGACCAGCCATTTTGGCACCGTTGCTCATCGCTGCAACCACAGAGGGTTCTTCTGTGGCTAACGGGACATTGTATAACTTGCCATTCACCTGCAGATTCACCCCCACGCCTAAGGGGATTTCCACTTCACTGATCTGGTTTTCGATCAAGTGATTGGCGGTTTCCTTGTCTAATGCCATTTCTTGAAAAACCAAGGATTCGGTTGCCGCGATCGCCCCTTGTGCTTCGAGAAAGGCTAGCCGTTCGTTAGGCGTAAGGGCGTAGAACTTTTTTTTTTCTGTTTTTTCTGATGCTGACTCCTCATGAAAATCAGTTTGACTTGCTGCGACCAAAGGGTTTTCTAACAGCATCGCTAGCCCTAACCCACCACCGACACATAAAGAGGCGATCCCGTAGCGCTCTTGGGTGTCTTTTAGCTGATAAGCGACCGTCGTTGCGATCCGAGCACCAGTCGCGCCAATCGCATGGCCAAGAGAGATGCCCCCGCCGTAACGGTTGACTTTCTTGGGATCCAAACCAAGTTCACGTTCTACTACAATTGAGGAAGCTGCAAAGGCTTCATTGATTTCAAAAATACCGATCTCTTCAATCGACAGTGCTTGCTTTTTCAGCAAAGTATCGATTGCTTTGATTGGTGAGATTCCCATGATCTCTGGAGCAAAGCCAACTTCAACGATCTCTTTGATCACTGCCAGATAAGGAATCTGATGCTCCTCACAGTAGCTTTTTGAGGCGATCAAGACCATGGCAGCCCCATCATTGATGGTTGAGGCATTCCCAGCAGTCACCGTACCGTCCTTTTTGAAAACCGTTTTAAGTTCAGCTAATTTTTCGACCGTCGTAGCGGCGCGAATGCCTTCATCCTGTAAAACGGTCCCTGACTTTTCAGTCAAAGGTACGATCTCTTGCTCAAATTTCTTTTCTGCTTGTGCCTTGGCAGCTTTCATTTGGGAGTGGTAGGCAAATTCATCTTGTTCTTGTCGCGTGATGCCGTATCTTTCTGCAACAGTTTCAGCCGTTAAGCCCATCGGTTTGCTGCTAAAAGCATCCGTTAAGCCATCATGCATCATTGTTGATATTGGGGCTGAATACTGATCTTCTGCCTTGTTATAATAACTGAAAAGCGGCGCATTCGTCATACTTTCAATCCCACCAGTCAAAACGACAGATGCCTTGTTTAACTGAATTTGCTCCATGCCCATTAGAATCGCTTTCATTCCCGAACCGCAAACTTCGTTGATCGTTGAGGCTGGGATATCTGAAGAAAGTCCACTTTGCAGGGAAACTTGACGGCTTGGATTTTGACCACTGCCTGCTTGTAGGACATTTCCGATAATCACTTGTGCGATATGTTCTTTTGCTTGTTGGTTTCTTGCCAACAAGGCTTTTGCAGCAACTGTTCCTAATTCTACTGCTGAATATTCTTTTAATGACCCATGGTATTTGCCAATTGGCGTTCTTAGTGCGTCGATAATGACAACTTCTTCCACGTACGTCACCTCCTCTTGAAATATATCATTAAATCCTCCAAAAAAGAATACCCCACATCAGCTTGCTGCGCCCTTTTCTACTTTCTTTAATAAAGTTTAAATTCTAATCAATTCTTTTTCATTTTTTTCAAAAAATATGATACCTTAGAACGTGTAGCCTACTAAGTACGTAGAACATAAAGGAGCGACGGAATGAACGTTGGTATTGATAAAATAAATTTTTATGTCCCCCCCTATTTTATAGATATGGTTGATCTAGCTCACGCCCGAGAGGTCGACCCAAATAAATTTACGATCGGGATCGGTCAAGATCAAATGGCGGTCAATAAAAAAACACAAGATATCGTCACCTTTGCCATGCATGCGGCAAAAGATATCCTCACAAAAGAAGATTTACAAGCAATTGATATGGTGATCGTCGGCACAGAATCCGGCATCGATGAATCAAAAGCTTCGGCAGTGGTTTTGCATCGCCTATTAGGTATCCAACCATTTGCCCGCTCCTTTGAAATCAAAGAAGCGTGTTATGGCGCAACAGCAGGCTTGCAGTTTGCTAAAGCCCACGTACAAGCCAATCCAAAAAGCAAAGTGTTGGTGGTGGCTTCAGACATCGCCCGTTATGGCTTAGCCTCCGGTGGAGAGCCAACTCAAGGCGTAGGTGCAGTTGCCATGTTGATCTCTGCAGATCCAGCGATTTTGCAGCTTGATAACGATAACTTGATGTTAACACAAGACATTTATGATTTTTGGCGTCCCGTTGGCCATCAATATCCAATGGTAGATGGCCACTTGTCAAATGCCGTTTATATCGATTCCTTCAAACAAGTTTGGCAAGCCCATTGCGAAAAAAATCAACGCACAGCAAAAGATTACGCTGCATTGAGCTTCCATATTCCTTATACAAAAATGGGTAAAAAAGCCTTGTTGGCTGTTTTTGCTGAAGAAGAAGAAACGCAACAAGAACGCCTGATGGCTCGCTATGAAGAATCGATCGTTTACAGCCGTCGTACCGGCAACTTGTATACGGGTTCATTGTACCTAGGCTTGATCTCTTTATTGGAAAATTCCTCCAGCTTGCAAGCCAATGATCGGATAGGACTGTTTAGTTACGGCTCAGGAGCGGTTGCTGAATTTTTCAGCGGCATATTGGTACCTGGCTATGAAAAACAGTTAGCACAAGCTGCTCACCAAACGTTACTTGATGCCCGGCAAAAACTAACGATCGCTGAATACGAAGCAATGTTCAATGAGACCATCGATATTGATCAAGATCAATCCTTTGAGGATGATCTGCTTTACAGTATTCGTGAAATCAAAAATACCATTCGTTATTATAAAGAAGAAAACGAGTGATCCTAAGAAAAACTTTGTTTATTTTCAAGCAAAAAAAGCTTGATAGAACAAAGTTTTTTCTTTTGTTCAATAAAATTGAAACAAATCTGCATTTTCAATCTTTTTTCAGATTGTTATTCAAATATTTTCAGATAATTCAGGAAAAACATTTGACAGTCTGTTTTTTTTTGTCTATACTAAAATCAATTCAAGTTTGGAGGAACATTTATGTTAAAAACGACCGTATCCCCACAACTGAATATCTTTTACTTTAGCTACTTTAGATAGTTTGTATTCATATCACATTATGGATGCAAACCCCAAAACAAGTTTTGTTTGTATCTATGATGGCTAAAGCATTTTAACTTGAACTTGCAGCCATGTAGAAAATCTTCTAAATGGTTGCCAATATACGTTCACGCTTAGTATAGGATCGAATCCATTTAGACGATTGTCTGAATGGATTTTTTTGTTCAGGTAAACCCCAATTAAAAAAGAAACGTTTATAGGAGGAGTTACAATGAAAATGAAAAAATGGATCACAACTGGGTTACTTACGGCTTCCTTGCTGGCATTAGCAGCTTGTGGCGAATCAAACAATGCTTCGGAGGAAAACGATGGAACAAAAACAGTCGGTGTTTTACAACTCGTGGAACACGGCTCCTTGAATGCCGCCTATGAAGGGTTCAAAGAAGGCTTAGCAGAAGCGGGCTACACAGAAGGTGAAAACCTGACGATCGAATACCAAAATGCGCAAAACAGCCAAGATAATTTAAAAAGTATGAGTGAACGCTTAGTGAATGCCGATCCTGATCTTCTATTAGGCATCGCTACCCCTGCTGCTGTTTCACTGGCAAATGAAACTACGGATATCCCAATCGTGGTTACTGCAGTTACTGACTTAGTTGGAGCAAAATTAGCAGAGTCAAATGAAGAACCCGGTCGCAACATCACAGGTACTTCAGACATGGTGCCTATCGAGCAGCAGATCAATTTGCTGTTAAGTATCGTCCCTGACGCCAAAACGATTGGCATCATGTATAACGCAGGAGAAGCTAATTCAAAAATCCAAGCAGACTTGGCAGAAGAAGCCTTAAGAGCTGCTGGGGTTGATGTTAAAGTATTGACAGCCAATACGACCAATGACGTGCAGCAAGTGACCACTAGCCTGGCAAAAGACGTCGATGGCATTTATGTCCCAACAGACAATACTTTTGCCTCTGCTTCAGCAATCGTTGGTGAAGTGGCCAAAGAGACCAAAACACCGATCGTCGCAGGTTCCGTGGAACAAGTAGACGATGGCGCCCTAGCAACTTATGGTATTGACTATAAATCACTTGGTATTCAAACAGGGAAACTAGCAGCGAAAATTTTGGATGGTGAGGCACAACCAGCAACCACGCCTGTTGAAACAGCAGAAAATTTAGAGTTAGTCGTCAATGAAGAAATGGCTGCTGCTTTAGGAATTGACCCTGCCAGCATCACTGCTCCAGAATAACCATACTAATTTAGATTTGAGGAAAACATATGAATTTAGTCGACACGTTCTTGCTATTACTACAATCTGCCACCTCTCAAGGGATCCTTTGGGCATTGCTGGCGATCGGGGTATTTTTGACCTTCCGTATTCTGGATATTGCTGATTTAACTGCAGAAGGAAGTTTTCCCTTGGGTGCAGGGATCGCAGCAATCAGTATTACGAATGGCGTCTCCCCCATATTAGCCAGCTTGATGGGCTTTGGCGGCGGCATGTTAGCTGGCTTGGTATCCGGACTACTGCATACAAAACTAAAGATCCCAGCCTTGTTGGCCGGGATCATCACGATGACTGGGCTTTATTCCATCACGAATCGTGTAATGGGTGCTCCCAACATTGCCCTATTAGGACAAGACACGGTCTTCACCCAATTTCAAGCAATGGGTCTAACTAAAAACAATGCCGTGATTCTTGCGGGCTTTCTCTTCGCAGCTGTCGTCATTTTGTGCTTGTTCCTCTTTTTCCGTACAGAGATCGGCTTAGCGTTGCGAGCGACGGGCGACAATTTAGCTATGAGTGAAGCCAACGGTATCAACACCGATAACATGAAGATCATCGGTTACATGATCTCTAACGGCTGCATTGCCCTCTCAGGTGCTCTTTTAGCCCAAAACAACGGTTTTGCTGACCTAAACTCCGGAATCGGTACGATCGTCATCGGCTTGGCATCGATCATTATTGCAGAAGTTTTATTTGCCAATAAATCTTTGCTGTTACGGTTGATCACCATCGTGATCGGAGCGATCGTTTATCGCTTTATCTTGGCTGTCGTATTCGAATTCAATGTCGAGGCCAACGATATCAAATTGGCATCTGCAATCGTCTTAGTCATCTGCCTCTCCTTACCGCAGCTTCGTTCAAAACTAGGACTTAAAAAGATGCTGCCAAAAACCAAAGGAGGCCAATCCTAATGACTTCAGTCTTAACAATCGAGAATCTACACCAAACCTTTGAAAAAGGAACGATCAATGAAAACCATGTCTTGCGAGGCATTGACCTGACGATGAATGCCGGTGATTTTATTACGATCATCGGTGGGAATGGTGCTGGAAAATCGACCCTCTTAAACAGTATCGCAGGAACGATCCCAACAGAACAAGGAAAAATCACCTTAGATGGGAAAGACATCACCCGTTTATCCGTTACGAAACGGTCAAAAGATATTAGTCGGGTCTTTCAAGATCCACGTATGGGGACCGCGGTTCGTTTGACCGTTGAAGAAAATTTAGCATTGGCTTACAAGCGCGGCCAAGTCCGCGGATTTGCGACAGGCGTCAAAGCGAAAAACCGCGCGTTTTTCCAAGAGAAGTTAGCCAGCTTAAACTTAGGCTTAGAAAATCGCCTTTCTGCTGAGATCGGTTTGCTATCAGGCGGACAGCGTCAAGCGATCACCCTCTTGATGGCGACATTGCAACAACCTAAATTGATTTTATTAGATGAACATACCGCTGCCCTAGATCCAAAAACCTCGTTGACTGTCATGGCATTGACCGATCAATTGATTCGTTCACAACAGTTGACGGCCTTCATGGTTACTCATGATATGGAAGATGCCATTCGCTATGGCAATCGCCTGATCATGCTTCATCAAGGCAAGATCGTTGTGGACATTGCCGGTGAGCAAAAGCAACATTTAACCGTCCCTGAATTGATGGAAATGTTCCATCAAAATAGCGGTGCTGAATTAAAAGATGACCAACTGCTCCTACGCTCTTAACAAACAAAAAGACACGTAGAAAGGAATCCCCTTCTACGTGTCTTTTTTTGATTTTTCCAAGTGATTTGCAAAAGCCTCACTTTGCTTCATTTTCCGCAATGATATCTGTGACCTTCATCAAGCGGGTCAATGTTGCTCGTTCGTCTTCTGCCAGATTGCTTTCGATGTATTGAATGGTTTCCGTCAGTTTGGGAATCGTCATATACTCTAACGCATTGACTCTTCGTCTCGTCCGCTCGATCTCATTGGCCATCAGTTGACAGGTTTTCTCGATCTCTGCCAATTGCAGCATTACTGGCAGCATTTGGTCGAGATGAGACAATGAGAGGTCCAGCTCACTGGTGGTACTTACAAAACCATAGGAAAAGTCATCATCAGAGCTTTCTTCTTCGTAAACAGGATTTAACACTGGCACATCCATATTCATGATGGTCCGACTTTGTACATCTAGGGTCACTTTATTTAAAGGGATCATAAATGCTTCTTGCAAAACGACATCGGGAATACTACTAGAAGCCAGCACATACTCTTCCATCCCTGCTTGCAGCGCAGTTTCCATTTTTTTACGAAGTTCCTGGTTTTTCTTTACTAGCTGAATGAATTGGCGCACCAGCTCATCTTGCTTGTCTTTCAATAATTTGTGACCACGGGTTGCCGTCGTCAGCCGTTTTTTCAAACGACTTAGTTCCATCCGAGTTGGATTGACATTTAAGATCGCCATTAAGAACTCACATCCTCGTCCGTTGGGTAATAGGCGTCGATAAATTCTTCTTTGATACGGCTCAACTCTTGTTTTGGCAAGGTAGCTAATAGCTTCCAGCCTAAATCTAACGTTTCTTCAATCGTCCGGTTGGTTTCAAATCCCTGGTTGACATACTCTTTTTCGAAAAGATCAGCAAAACGCGCGTACTTTTTATCAAGATCAGACAAGGCAGACTCTCCTAAAACGATCGATAACTCTTTGGCAGCTTTCCCATCGGAATAGGCGGCATAAATTTGATTCATCGTTGCCGCATGATCGGCACGGGTCTTACCTTCTCCCGTTCCTTTGTCCTTCAACCGGGAAAGACTTGGCAAAATATCCACTGGCGGGTTGATATTGCGTTTGTAAAGGTCCCGCGACAAAATGATTTGTCCTTCCGTGATATAGCCGGTCAAATCAGGAATTGGGTGGGTTTTATCGCCATCAGGCATCGTTAAGATTGGAATCTGTGTGACCGAGCCTTCTTTGCCCATCAAACGTCCTGCCCGTTCATACAGCGTCGCTAAATTGGTGTACAGATACCCTGGGTAGCCACGACGTCCTGGAACTTCTCGGCGAGCAGCGGAGATTTCTCGCAATGCTTCGCAATAGTTCGTCATATCGGTCATGATCACTAAAACGTGCATGCCTTTTTCAAAAGCCAGATATTCTGCTGCGGTCAATGCCATCTTAGGGGTAGCGATCCGTTCGATTGCCGGGTCATTGGCAAGGTTCATAAACAAAACAGAACGGTCTAACGCACCGGTTTTACGAAATTCATCTACGAAAAATTCTGCTTCTTCAAATGGAATTCCGATAGCTGCAAAGACGATCGCGAAATTACCTTCTTGGCTGGGTACGGTTGCTTGTCGCGCAATTTGAGCAGCGATCTCTTTATGAGGCAAACCGGAGGCGGAAAAGATTGGTAGTTTTTGTCCACGAACTAGGGTATTTAAATGATCGATAGTTGAGATTCCCGTTTGGATAAATTCATCCGGGAAGTCCCGTGCCATTGGATTGATAGCTTCACCATTTACATCGATGCGTTTTTCTGGCAAAATTCTAGGGCCATTATCTTTGGGTTTTCCTAAACCATCAAAAACTCGACCCATCATATCTAGAGAAACCCCCAAAGTCAAACCAGTTCCTAGAAATCTTGCTTTACTTTCTTCGGCACTCAAGTTGCTAGTACCTTCAAAAACTTGGACAACGGCATTGTCATCACTGACTTCCAGTACTTGTCCTTGACGGATCTCACCCGTGTCCATGCGGACTTCGACGAGTTCATCAAATTTAACGCCTCTGACGTTCTCAACCACCATTAAGGGGCCGGCGATTTCGGAAACTGTACGATATTCTTTTAACATCAATGAACACCTCCAGTTTCAATGATTCGTTGTAACATTTCTTTGATGTCATGCTTGATCGTATCCAAGCGGGTCAATTCTTCTTCAGGAATGTATTTGCTGCGAGCGATGCGCTCACGCAGATCAACCGTTCCTTTGGTGATCTCATCTAAGTAAGCACCTAGCTGCAGTGCACGTTGCGCTTGTTCATTAAAGTAAAGAATATTCTCTAACATTTTGAACTGCTTATTACGAGATGTATACGTGTCAACGTCATCAAAGGCGTTTTGCTGCAAGTAATCTTGTCTCAAAGAACGGGCTGTCATCATCGTCAAACGGTCTCTTTGAGAAAGAGAATCCATCCCTACCAATTGAACGATCTCTTCTAAACGGCTTTCTTCTTGGAGAATCGCCATTGATTCATTGACTAGCTCCGACCAGCGATCGCCTAATAATTGATCTAAATAAGAATTGATTTGATCTTCATAAAGGGAATAGGAATTCATCCAGTTGATGGAGGGAAAATGCCGTTTTTGCGCCAGCATGCTATCCAATGCCCAGAAAACTTTCACGATTCGTAAGGTATTTTGGGTGACTGGTTCTGAGATGTCTCCACCAGCTGGTGAAACCGCGCCAATTGCGGTAATGCTTCCTTCCCGAGGCTGCGTGCCTAATGAATGGAAACGCCCTGCTCGCTCATAGTATTCCGCAATTCGACTTCCAAGATAAGCCGGATAACCTTCATCTCCGGGAATCTCTTGCAATCGTCCACTCATTTCCCGCAGCGCTTCTGCCCAACGTGATGTTGAGTCTGCCATGATGGCCACACTATAGCCCATGTCACGGTAATATTCTGCAATCGTGATTCCTGTATAGATTGAGGCTTCCCGAGCAGCAACTGGCATATTCGACGTATTGGCGATCAAGACCGTTCGTTCCATGATCGACTTGCCGGTATTTGGGTCGATCAGTTCAGGAAATTCATTCATAACATCCCGCATTTCATTGCCTCGCTCGCCGCAGCCGACATAGACAACGATATCCACATCTGACCATTTAGCAATCTGGTGCTGAACAACTGTTTTTCCGGCACCAAATGGTCCGGGAACGGCAGCTGAGCCGCCTTTTGCTACTGGAAAATAGGTGTCGATGACTCGCTGTCCAGTGACCAGCGGTTCGCCTGGATTTAATTTAGCAGTAACGGGACGTGGTTGACGAACTGGCCATTTCTGAACCATCGTCAAGTTTTTTTCACCCTCAATGGTTTCTAAAACACAGATCACTTCAGTAATCGCAAAATTCCCTACCATGATTTCTTTGACGGTTCCTTCATAGTTTGGTGGAACCATGATTTTATGCTCGATCACCGACGTTTCTTGTACTGAACCCAAAATGTCGCCGCCTTGTACGGTATCACCGACTTGTACTTGAGGGACAAAGGTCCATTTCTTTTGGCGATTCAGTGGATCGATGGTGACCCCTCGTTCCAAAAAATCACTTTCTGTTTGCGACATAAACGTATCTAATGGTCGTTGGATCCCATCAAACATCTGAGTCAACAAACCTGGTGCTAGTTCGACAGACAATGGTGCGCCTGTCGTTTCCACGGGTTCGCCTGGTCCGATTCCCGCTGTTTCTTCGTATACTTGGATCGAAACCAGCCCTTTTTTGATCTCAATGATCTCACCGATAAGGCCCTTGTCACTGACTTTGCAGATTTCATGGATTTTTGCGCCACTCAATCCTGAGGCGGTGACCAGTGGTCCCGATACTTTTTCAATTGTGCCAAATGCCACATTTATTCCTCCTAGCTGGCTGACTTGTCTGTTATGAATCTAAAATATTCATTCCTACCGCTTTTTCCACATTTTGCTGAATGCGTGCCATACCGATTCCTAGACTACCTGTACTACTTGGGATCGGAATGATTGCTGGTGTCGGTACTTCTTCATAGCGGCGAACGATCGGTTCTAATTGTTCGATCAGTCGCTCAGTCAAAAAGATCACCCCATAGGCTTCAGCCATTTCTTCTAGTTGTTGGGCGGCTTCATCCAAATCGCTGACTGGAAAGATGTCGATCCCCAGCCCTTTGAAAGGCAAGATCGAGTTCTTACCACCCATCATTGCTATTTTTTTATGCATAACTATCACGCACCCGACTTCTTAAAATCTCTTCCGGCACCTTATTGATTTTCCCAATCAAGAGAATTCGCAAGTTCTTGCTTTCAATTTCCTTGGCGTACAAGTACCCTGCCAATGCTGAAGGGCCAAAAGGAACAATTTTATGTTCTTTGAGCTTCGCCATCAGAAAATTGTCTTTGCGTATATCAAAGGTATTCAAGGTCTTCTTCTCTACCAACTCTTCATAGCTGTGATTGATCAGTTCTTTATAAGGAGTTCCTTGCAAATATGCCACAAATGCCTCAAGGGAAGTTGTGATCTCAGCTAACAGTTCTTTTGCAGGTAGGTTCCCATGATCGGCTAAAACTGCGCTGATAAAGCCGCGCTTGCGTTTCATCGCGTAACTGCGCAACGTTGTTGAAATGTTGAAGATATCGATCTGTCGACGAATCAAGCTTTGCAGCAAATCGTCGTCGTATTCTTTGCCGATCGTCCACAATTGCTCCCAATAATGGTTATCAAAGATGATATCGATCGATTGGACCTCATGGTAGTTCTCAATATAAGAGAAGACTTCTTCCACACAATCAACCATCTCTTTGGCAACAAGATTGCTTTTTCTGGTCTTGACTAGATCCTTAAGGACGGAAAGCGGCTGGGTGCCGATTGGGACAAGGTATTCAGAAAAATCTTCCTGCATATACGCCGCTTTTACCAAGACTTTCAGATTTTGATAGTCATATTTCAAAGCAAAGAAATCAACGATCGCTTTTTCCGGTGTCAGCTGATACATCGTGTCGTATACCCGTTTCAACTCCGCCATCAACACATCTTCAAAGTCGTGTACACGATCATCCTCGTTGATGAAGTCACCATAAACCGTTTCTTGCAACATACTGTAGATTTCCTCTGCGCTAGCAGCCGAGAGCATCCGCTCATAGCGGCTGCGATCGAATAATTGCGATTCATACGTCCGAATTCTCGTATTTAAGGTATTGTATTTGATGTCATTCATCTGTTTGCACCTGCTTACTGTTCAAAAATCAATTGCAGTAACGTATTGCTTAACTCTTCTTTGTTGGCTTCTAGCAGCGCATCAAAAGTAAAATTCAACTCAATCGCTTCTTGTCGCAACAAAAAGCCGCCCTTACGAGGGATCGTTTTATTTACCAGTTTCAGCTGAACCTCTGGAACCGATGCTTGCAACTTAGTAAGGAGCTCCTCATCTACTAAATGGCGGGTCTTCTCACCTAAAAGCAACTCAACCTCACCAGTTAACCGTGCATTCGCCAAGCCTTTAGCGATAAACGCATAAAATGCTGCTTGATCCATTGTATTTAATCGAGTCAGAGCCTCAGAAAACAGCTCATCTAAGACAGACTGCTTTGCTGCCAAGACCTTGTTTCTTGATTGGATATGCACATCTGAGATTTCCAAATACATCGCCGCACGTTTTTCTTTTTCGTAGAAAGCTAGTCGTTCGTTCAGCTCTTTTTCTAATTGCGTTCGCTTTAAGTTTTCTTGATTTTCACTTTCTTTTTTTGCTTCTTTGATTTGCAACTGGTATTTCTTTTCCGCATCAGCGGTTATTTTGTCAGTTAAACGTGTAATATCAGACATTCACTTTCCCTCCTCTTAATTCAAGACAAGCAAGAAGGAAATTACGAACCCTAAAATACAATATGTTTCCATCATCGCTACTAAGATAATTCCTTTGGTCACATGTTCTGGTTTTTTGGCTAAAATCTGCATCGCTGCACTTGCGGCACGTCCTTGCCATTTTCCGGCTACGATTGCTGTTAATGCGATTGGCAATGAAGCAATAAACAAGTACAATCCGCGATCGAATGAGAGCGAACCGCTGATCTGACCAAAGATCATAAAGGAAATTACGAACCCGTATAATCCCTGAGTACTAGACAGCAATTCCAAGATCAACGCTTGCCCAAATTTCTCTGGCTGCTCAGAGATCAAGCCTGACGCTGCTTCACTGGTCATCCCAACACCGATCGTTGATCCGATACCGCCGCAAATCGTTGCGGTCGCCACACCTAAAGCTGCAAAAACAATTCCACCATTTTCGTAAAAGAAACTAATCCAATTTTCCATTATTGTCCTCCTGTAACTTCTCTTCTGAGATGATCTCTACATATTTTTCATTTGATTTGAAGGGGGCAAAAGCACGTCCGCCCCCCGTAAAGAATTTTCCAAAATACTCTAAATACTGCAAACGGATACCATGAACATACGCACTAAGGTAACTTAAGAAAATATTTAGGCCATGCAATCCCACAAATAATAAGATACCAACGGTAAACCGGGCTGCCGGCGGTAGGTAGCTGATGATCAAATTGAAGGCTGAGGCGATACTTCCGCCGGCAACCCCTAACGCCATCAGACGGGTGTAACTGATCAAGTCACCAACATAATTGGTCACATCCATCAATCCGTACAATCCAGAACCGATTTTTCCAGCTAAGGTCTTTCCTTCTAAACTGCCTCCGATCGCCACTGCTAAAAGACTGGCAGCGATCATCACGATCCCAATCGTTTGCAACGGTGTATCAGGGAAAAGCAGCATTCCTGCGGCAACAAAAACCACACTGATCAAAAAGACGATCCACGAACCGGCTTGGAACATCGCAGCCAGTTTCTGGTCTTTTTTCTTCCATAAAATATAAAATTTCAGCGCCAATCCAAACATGATCTGAATGTACCCAAAGATCACGGATAAGACTAAGATCTGATTGACATCATCCTGGGCAGACAACAGTTGGAATGAGAATTCAAATCCGAAGAAGTTGCCATAGATCAAGCCCCAGATAATCGTAGGGATCGAGCACAACTGAAAGAGGGTCAAATTTTGTTCCAGCCCTTTGCTGAGGTGAAACAGTTTTTTCCCCAGGAATGTCGCCAGAAACAAGAGCAACCCATAGCCAAAATCGGCAACCATCATCCCGAATGCCACCATATAAAAAGGCGCCATAAATGGTGTCGGATCTAACTCATCATATTGCGGCAAGCTGTACATCCGAACAAGTCCTTCAAAAGGTTTGATCCAACGTGCGTTTTCTAATAAAATCGGCACATCAGCGATCTCTTTTTCCGTCACTTCTTGGTATTCGAGGTAATAGTTACCTGTGGTTCCTTTTTTGATACGTTTTTCTAATTCGGTCGCCCCATCAACAGGAACCCAGCCAGAAATCGAGACCACATGAGTTGAACGTAAAAGCATTTTATTGCTTTTTAAGCGGGTGATCGCTCCATCTAAATACTCGGCAACGATCCGCAACATTTCTTGCTCGTTTGTCATTGCGCGAAGAGCGACTTTGATCTCTTTTTCTTCATCAATTAGACGTTGGGATTTTTCTTTCATCGTTTGCAGATCTTCTTCTGGAATGCCCTCATAAGGGTAGATGTATTGCTCAAAGGCTGCTTTCTTTAGAAGAGTAGTTACTTTTTCTTTTACATCTTTATGGAAAAGCACCAACAAGTAAGTTGTCGTTTGCGATTGATAAATGGTTTCGACATAGACAAGCGGCAGCTTTTCACTGTTGGTCGTAAAGTCAGCCATTTCAGAAGTAGGAATCGATCCTAACATGCCACCTGATTTTTTTAATTCTTTTAAAACAGCCGGCCGTTCTTTGAAGTACTTCCAGATCGACAGCTCTGCTTCTTGTGCTAATACATCGCGTTTTTCTTGATCAATCAAGCGAAGACGTTTGTCTTGTTTACGAAGGGTTTGGCATAATTCTTGCCAAGGATAGGTGTGGGCTGTTTCAGCCAATTCTTGAAGGGTATATTTTTTGATTGGTTGCCGCAGTTGTGCCAGCATTCCTTTTTTGGGTACATATTCTTCTAAAAAATTTAAGCTCCAGTTGACTTGACCAAACTGGTTCTCCATTTCTTCTTCAGACTGTTCCTCGCGAACCGGTGCCAAAACACCCGTCGTTTCTTCAGAATCATAATATTTTTCCGAAGAAAGCAGTTCTACGCCTTGAAAGTCTTGCAGCTGCTCTAAAACAGCTTCTTTCTGATCGTAAAAGGTCAACAGACTGAACTTTTGCATTTTTGCAATTGCCATTTATGTCACAACCTTATTTATTATTATTGCTAATGCTTCTTCTTTTAACTCATTAGGGATCGTTCTTAGTGTTTCTACTTCTGCTTTCGTTTTAGCCATGAGCGGTTCTTTTGATTGTACCAACTCAGCTGCGATTTTTTGATTGATTGCTTCTTTTTGTTGGGCCTCTTTTTCTGCCAACTCTTTTTTAAACGCCTTCAACCGTTCTTCGCGTGCTTGTGCCAATTGTTTTTTTTCTGCTTCTGCTTCTTTATTTTTATTTTCCGCAAATTGCTCTGCTTCTTGTAATAATCGAATGGCATCTACTGTCATTTTCTCACCTGCTTTCACTTTTTTTCCGCAAAAAAAACCACTACAAATCAAGCATATGGCATTCGCTGATCGTAGGGTGTCAAAAATCAATAAGTGGCAAATACCTTCACCTATTTCCGTTTTCTAATATAACCGTAACATAAATCTAGCGATAGAACAAGGTTCCTAGCGTTTTTTTATAGTCTTTACATACAAAAGTCACAAAAATTACACATTTTCACAAAAAGAAATCCTTTTCAATTTAAAGTGGGTTAAATGAGGACAAAAAAGGAAGATTAGAAACAGAATTCCGTTTCAAATCTTCCTTTTATTTTTTTCTCTTCCATTTCTTAACTTTCATAATTTCAAAGCAAGTTGCCGTATTTTTAAATAACAAAGAACTGTCCTACTCACGAATAAACGGCATACTCATACAGCGGGGACCCCCACGTCCGCGAACCAATTCGCTGCCGGAGATCTCATTCAACTTAACGCCAGCCTCTTTTAACAGCCGGTTGGTAATGGTGTTGCGGTCATAGACCACGACCTCCCCTGGGGCGATCGCCAGTGTATTGGAGCCATCATTCCATTGCTCTCTAGCTGCTGCTGCCAAATCGTCGCCACCACAGCGGATCAGGAGCACTTCAGGCAGATCTAAATAACGACAAAGAATATTTTCCAATGTATCTTTTTCCTCAAATACCCGAACACTGTCCTTGTGTTTAGTGATGGAATACAGCGAAAGTTCTCCCTCGATTTCTGGATGGATCGTGAACTTATCATGATCCACCATCGTAAAGACCGTATCTAAGTGCATAAATTTTCGTTCCTCGCCGATATTAAAGGCCAAGATATGTTCAAAACTCGGTTCTGTGGCAAAAATCGTTTCGGCAATTTTTTCGATTGAGGCAACTTCGGTTCGTTGAGAAATCCCGATCGCCACGATTTTATCAGATAAAATCAGCTGATCGCCGCCTTCCATCCGCGTCGTTTCGTCCCGATGATACAAAAAGTTCGTCTCATTGCGGGCAAACATCGGGTGGTGCGTGAAAATTTGTTTTCCGTAGAGGGTTTCCCGTCTTCTCGTTGCAGAATACATTCGATTCAAGGAAACACTATGACCAATCGTTGCAAAAGGATCTCGTGTGAAGTACAAGTTAGGCATTGGATCAATCAAGAAAGGATATTCTGTTTCAACGATTGCCGTTAAGTTACTGGCTTTTGAAATTTCTACCTCACTTTTTTTCAAGCCCGCCATCGTATGATCGATAAAGGCGCGATTATCTTCGATCGAAAGGAAAAAATTGCGTACTTCGTTGCGAATCTCTTCATCAAGGATCGTAGTTTCATTTAAATAGTCTTCTAAAAAGGCCTCTTTGGCACCAGTTGTTGTCAATGTTTCAGCAGCTAGATCCTCCAAATAAAGAACTTCCACTCCTCTGTTTCTTAACGTCTCGGCAAAAAAATCATGCTCTTTTTGCGCTTGGTCTAGAAAAGGAATATCATCGAACAACAAGCGATCAAGATAATCCGGCATCAAGTTTTCCAATTCTGCGCCTGGACGATGCAGCAGCACCCGTTTTAAAGGGGCAATCTCAGAAAAGATTTGTATTGGCTGGTTCATGGACGTGTCTCTCCTTTTTCGCATTTTTTGTAGAATAACTTATGTCATTCCTTTTTCATGACTTCTCATCACATAATTATTCATTTCTTTGTCTCATAGTGTTCTTCTGCTAATGTTTAAAAGTTTTTTGGATCTGTTGGTTATAAACATGCATTTTTTTATAAAGAAACGATCAATAAAAAAACAACTAATTAGAGAGATAAAGTTTAGATGTTTTAATTTACCGCCTTTTTCAATTGTATATTTTTGTTAAAAAAACAGCAAGACAAAAGAACTGTATGCCGATAGACGCTGCTCTGAAAAAGGATTGAACTATCTTTGTTTTTTTGGATCATTTCATGTTTGTTTAATGATAACGCTATCAAAAGCATGATTGTTTGATATGATTCAAGTAGCTTGTTACTAGCGAAACGTCTATAAAGGAGCGATTTGATGAAAACGCAACGTCATCTTTACTATGGTGCCGACTACAATCCTGAACAATGGTCTAAAGAAGTCATTCTTGAAGATATGCGTTTAATGAAAGAAGCAGGTGTGAACTATGTGAGTATCAATATTTTTGGCTGGGTCAATCTACAACCAGATGAATCCACCTATGATTTTGACTTTCTGGACTGGTTGATGGATCTTTTATATAAAAACAATGTCATGATCGACCTAGCCAATGGTACAGCTTCGCCTCCCGCTTGGCTTGTTCAAAAACATCCTGAGATGCTGCCTATGACCATTCATGGCAATCGACTGGTTCATGGGGCGCGCCAGCACTACTGTCCGACTTCCCCTATCTATCGTCAATATGCCGCCGATTTGTCTGAAGCAGTCGCAAACCGTTATGCTAATCATCCAGGGCTGGTCATGTGGCATATCAATAATGAATATACCTGTCACATCCACGAGTGTTATTGCGATCATTGTCGGAAAAGATTTCAGACATGGTTAACAGAAAAATATCAGACGATCGCTGGATTGAATGATGCTTGGTCAACGAAGTTTTGGAGTCAATCCTATGGCAGCTGGGAGGAAATTTTTTTACCTGAGGCAATGCCAACCTTCAAAAATCCTGCGCAGCAATTAGACTATCGTCGGTTTCTTTCCGACATGAATCTGGAACTTTATCAACTCGAAAAGGCGGCGATTGCAAAATATTCGCAAGGCATCCCTTATATGACCAATCTTATGGGCTTACACAAATACGTGGATGGATTTAAATGGGCCCCTGAAATGGATGTGGTCAGCTGGAATTCGTATCCGAATCCCTTTGAAAAAATTCCTTACCCGCAATTTCTTGCTAACGATTTAACCCGCAGCTTGAAGAAAAAACCTTTCTTGATCATGGAGCAAGCCACCAGCGCCGTTAATTGGCGGCAAATTAATGGGGCAAAAACACCCAACCAGTTGCGTCTTTGGAGTTATGAAGCGCTCGCTCATGGCGCTGATGGTATCATGTTCTTCCAATGGCGACAGTCTCGTGGCGGTGCGGAAAAATTTCACAGTGCGATGGTGCCTCACGGAGATCCTCAGTCAAGCCGTATCTTTCATGAATGTGCACAATTAGGCAACGAATTTTCACAACTGTCGGAAATCGTTGGGACGCGCTTCTTGGCTGATGTCGCGGTTGTCTTCGACTGGGAAAATTGGTGGGCGCTGGAATTGGATGCCAAACCAAGCACCTTAAAGTACATTCATCAGTTACGCAGCCTGTATGCCGCGCTAAGGGCGTTAAATCTGAGCGTAGACTTTGTCCATCCTTCCGAATCCCTAGACGGCTATCCTTTAGTGATCGCCCCAAATCTCTATTCAGCACCAGAAGCCTTCGGTAAGAAAATCAATGATTACGTGCGACAAGGTGGCATCTTCTTGACGAATTTCTTTAGTGGGATCGTCAATGAATATGACCAAGTCTATCTTGGGGGCTATCCAGGACTGTTTAGGGACACCTTAGGGATCATTGTAGAAGAGTTTTACCCAATGAAAGCAGCTATCCATCACCAAATTGACTTCCAAGGTCGTCGGTACGACAATTCTCTATGGGAGGAAGTCATTCATCTAAATGGTGCGAAAGCTTTGGCAACCTTCCAATCCGGTTATTTGTCTGATAAGCCAGCCATTACTATGAATCAGATCGACGATGGGTATGCGTATTACGTGGGAACAGAATTGTCTCTTGAAGGGCTAACTACATTTTTAGCGACCATTCTGGAAAATCATAAATTAGCGACTCATGCCCAGCACTTCTTGGCTGCTCCTACTGAAGTCTCCGTTACCTGTCGCAAAGGTGCTGGCTATACACTCGTCTTTCTCTTAAACCATACCGAGCAGACAACCAAAGTGAAGCTGAAAGCCGCTGGAGTAGACCTTCTTACCAAAGAAACCAAACAATTGGCAGTTCTGAAACCAAAAGAAGTCGCAGTTCTTAAGTATATTGATTGATCTAAGGAAAGAACCTCCATGAAGCGATCGCTTCATGGAGGTTCTTTTTATAGTCGTTACTAGATTCAAGAAGATTCATTAAACAAACGATAGGCATTTTCTAAACAAGAGGCTATCTTTTGTCTTAGCTTTCCATCTCTTTTTTCTGAATAGTGATACTCTGGATTACTCCAATGGGATTTGTCATACAGCCAAACAGGCATTTTTTTCGCTTCGTCGGTTTCCCATTCATAACGCGGAAAAAGATGGGCATGAAGAAAGTTATCGGTATTTCCTAATAGTTCATAATTGATTCTTAATGGAGAACAAGCCTGTATCATAGCATCTCCTAAAAGAGTCATATCATTTAAGAAAACCTGTCGCTCATTTAAATCTAGATCATTTAAAGAAGCCACCTCTCTTTTAGGTAATAATACACTATATCCAGGAAGAAATTGGACATCGCCATAAACAGCAAAACTGCCAGGCAATTCTTTGATCACCATTGGATTTGTCCCATCTATCGCTGATTTGATTCTATTCTCATACCATTTCAATTTGATCACCCTCTTTCCTGTTCCTTGCAGCTATTCATGTAAAAACTATAAAAGATTAAGGGAAGGCTTTCAATAGTAACAAAACAAAAAAAATCTTTGCTATATGAGTTGTCCTCCAAAATCGTATTTGTAGACTTTTATAAACAAAAAAATGTATCAATCTTATAAAAGACTGATACATCAATGATACCGGCGGCCGGGGTCGAACCGGCACGCCCTCAACGGGCACTGGATTTTGAGTCCAGCGCGTCTGCCAATTCCGCCACGCCGGCATGTTGAAAGGTTAGTATTTAGTACTAAGGCGGTAACCGGATTTGAACCGGTGATGAAGGTTTTGCAGACCTCTGCCTTACCACTTGGCTATACCGCCATTATACTATTGTTGCAATCTACAATCAAGTGAAGATTGTACTGGGGTAGCTGGATTCGAACCAACGCATGACGGAGTCAAAGTCCGTTGCCTTACCGCTTGGCTATACCCCAAAAATGAAAGGGCGAGTGATGGGAATCGAACCCACGAATGCCGGAGCCACAATCCGGTGCGTTAACCACTTCGCCACACCCGCCGTGATAAGAAACTGTTAAATATATAATGGCAGG
>NZ_AP025635.1:1937500-2987500 GCF_022846515.1 Enterococcus innesii | reverse complement strand
TCGCCACTGGTGTTCCTCCATATATCTACGCATTTCACCGCTACACATGGAATTCCACTCTCCTCTTCTGCACTCAAGTCTCCCAGTTTCCAATGACCCTCCCCGGTTGAGCCGGGGGCTTTCACATCAGACTTAAGAAACCGCCTGCGCTCGCTTTACGCCCAATAAATCCGGACAACGCTTGCCACCTACGTATTACCGCGGCTGCTGGCACGTAGTTAGCCGTGGCTTTCTGGTTAGATACCGTCAAGGGATGAACATTTTACTCTCATCCTTGTTCTTCTCTAACAACAGAGTTTTACGATCCGAAAACCTTCTTCACTCACGCGGCGTTGCTCGGTCAGACTTTCGTCCATTGCCGAAGATTCCCTACTGCTGCCTCCCGTAGGAGTCTGGGCCGTGTCTCAGTCCCAGTGTGGCCGATCACCCTCTCAGGTCGGCTATGCATCGTTGCCTTGGTGAGCCGTTACCTCACCAACTAGCTAATGCACCGCGGGTCCATCCATCAGTGACGCAAAAGCGCCTTTCAACTTTCTTCCATGCGGAAAATAGTGTTATACGGTATTAGCACCTGTTTCCAAGTGTTATCCCCTTCTGATGGGCAGGTTACCCACGTGTTACTCACCCGTTCGCCACTCTTTTTCTTTCGGTGGAGCAAGCTCCGGTGAAAGAAAAAGCGTTCGACTTGCATGTATTAGGCACGCCGCCAGCGTTCGTCCTGAGCCAGGATCAAACTCTCATAATGATTTGTTTGAATGACCATACGGTCATTAAGCTCATAAAAATTAACTTTGCTAGCTATTGCTTGCATGTATTTGTTTCAATAAATTGAAACGTCCTACACATTGGTTCGTTTGCTTGCTTTGTTCAGTTTTCAAAGGTCTACCGTGCTGTGTTAGCAACTTTTATATCATATCAGATCGACGCTTGATTGTCAACTCTTTTTTTAAAGTTTCTTTCAAGAAGTTGTTATTTAACTTCTTTCTTAACCTCAGCGACTTTTTTATCTTACCATCTCAAACGTTATATGTCAAACACTTTTTTGAAAAGTTTTTTTGATTTATCAGGTTTTTCAGAGATGATATTTTTTCGACTTTGTTATAATAACACTTGTAAATTGTTTCGTCAACAACTATTTTAAAAATAGATCAATCAGTGATTGTTACAAATATCTTAACAAGGACAAGTAATAATATAGCAATTCTTAAAGGAAAAATCAACTAAAAAAATAGGCTTTTTGACAACTATTTTTATAAGCGAATTATTCATTACCAAACGTTTCGAACGTTCGTTTATAAGCAGTGTTTCGTCACTAAATCTATCATTTAAGAATGAAAAAAAGAGAACTTAAGCTTTTTGCTCAACGTTCTCTTTTCGTCCGATCTTCCGTTTGAAGGATCGGTATATAAATCCGAAAGATTGTTCCTTGGCCAATGACACTCTCCGCCGTGATTTTTCCTTTATAGCTTTCTAATAGTTGTTTTGCTATAGATAACCCCAATCCATTGCCACCTTTGGTTCTTGCACGGGCTTTATCTACTCGATAGAAACGATTAAAGATCTTATCGAGGTCTTCTTTGGAGATGCCTTCCCCGAAATCTTGGATGGCAATTTCAAAAGATTGACGATCCAATGAAATGGATAGATGAACTTCTTTTCGATCAGTGGAATATTTTACTGCGTTATCCAAGACAATAATTATGATCTGTTCAAAATGATTGCGATAGATTTTCAGCTTCAACTCATGATACAAATCATCATCCAATGTAAAGACAAAATCCGGATACAGTATTTTAAAGTTATTGAACACTTGATAGACAACTTCTTTTGCATTAGTTGTTTCATTTGCATAATGAACATCCACTTGTTCCGCTCTTGAGAGATCCAACATTTCCTGTACGAGCGTCTTCATTCGACTGATCTCTTGCATACTGGCTGCGAGGGACTCATCCAAGATCTCTGGATCATCTTTTCCCCAACGCTGCAACAAATTCATATGTCCTTCAATGATTGCTACAGGTGTTCGCAATTCATGAGAAACATCTTCAACAAATCGCTCTTGCTGCTCAATGTACAGGCGCATGCGATCTAACATTTCATTGAATATATCTGCTAAATCAGATAACTCATCGTTGGTATTCAATTCTGGCATATGCACGGTTGACTGCGGGTTTTTCCGGACGGTTTCCATCGTATCCCGTAGTACCTTTAACGGCTGAAGGAAATACGCTGATAAAAAGAACCCAAGCACACTGCTGAGAATCAGAGAGACAACTTCTAAGATAATCAAAGTCAGCAGCAGTTTGCTACGTATTTCATAAAAAGAAGTCAATTCATAAAACGTTTGAGCATAGCCAATCCGCTCTCTGGTGCCTTTTGAATAAATAGGTTGGATCGAAAGAAAGCCGGTGATGCCATCTAGTGTTACGATGGTTGGCGCTTTACGTTGGGTGTCGATCAAGGCTAAATCATTTTCATGGGTCTTAAACACAAGGTCCTCATTCAAATTATAAACAAACAGGCTCAATGGTGCTTGGCCTAATTCCGAAATAAAGGAGTCGATTTTCATTAAGTTGCCATCGATCGTTGAGGTTCGATCATAGATGCTCGTCGTCCCCGCATCATTTTTGGTTAAATTACGATACGTTCGAACGAGCGTTAATTCTTGGTCCGAATTGGCTAGACGGGAAGCAACTTCTGACATTGTCCGCTCAACATTGTTTTCTTCTTTAGCGACAATCAAATTTACGGAGGTCTTATAGGTGATCACCGCAAAGATCGTAAATACGACAAATATAAAGAAAGAACTTGCGAAGGCCCACTTTACAGTTAAAGAAGGCCCCTTCAGTTCTTTTAATTTTTTCATTCTTTTTTTAAGGTTCACGACCGCATCACATAGCCTGTACCACGAACGGTTTGGATGTAGCTTTCCTCCCCTGGTACATCAATTTTATTACGTAAATAGCGGATGTAAACATCGACAACGTTGGTTTCCACTTCTGTCTCATAGCCCCAGACTTTGTTTAATAAAACATCTCTGGCTAAAACGACATTGACGTTTTCCATTAAAGTCAACAACAGCTCGTATTCGCGTTTCGTTAGTTCAATGACATCTGTTCCACGACGAACGACACGGTTTTCTTTTTCAATCGTTAGATCGCGGTAAGTGATCGTAGTTTGTTTTGCGACGTTTTTGTCCCCTTCGATATCGATACGGCGAAGCAACGCACGTAAGCGTGCCAGCAATTCTTCAATTGCAAAAGGCTTCACAATATAATCATCAGCACCATGATCCAAACCTGATACTCGATCAATCACGGAATCTCTTGCGGTCATCATGATGATCGGGGTGTTTTTCGATTGACGCACGCGGCGGCAAACTTCTAACCCATTTAACTCAGGAAGCATTAGATCCAATAAGATCGCATCCCATTCATTATTCAGTGCCGCATCCAGTCCCGTCCGTCCGTTGTAATGAACTTCGGTATTGTACCCTTCATGCTTCAATTCTAATTCCACAAATCGAGCTAAGTTCTTTTCATCTTCAATGATTAGAATATTACTCATTATTGATAGCCCCTTTATTGATTATTCTGCCTTTAAATTAGACATTATCTGTCTTATTTTATCATGTATCTAAAAAATAAAAAAGAGATTGACCGAAAGTTCTCACTTTCGGCCTTTCTCTTTTGGATTCTCTTAAAGCTTACGCTTCGTCATACCATGAATAATGGAAAATTCCCTCTTTATCTGTCCGTTCATACGTATGCGCTCCGAAGTAATCCCGTTGTGCTTGGATCAAGTTCGCTGGCAAACGATCAGAACGATAAGAATCGAAGTACGCGATCGCCGATGAGAACGTCGGCACAGGTACACCTGCTTGGACAGCTAGTGCAACTACTTCACGTACAGAAGATTGATAACGTTTCGTAATATCTTTGAAGTAGTCATCTAATAGTAAGTTTTCAATGTCGGCATTCTTGTCATAAGCATCCGTGATTTTTTGTAAAAATTGCGCACGGATGATACAGCCTGCACGCCAAATTTTGGCAATTTCACCAAAAGGAAGATCCCAATCATACTCTTTTGATGCAGTACGTAATTGCGCGAATCCTTGTGCATAGCTCATGATCTTACTGAAGTATAAGGCTTCGCGGATCTTATTGATAAACTCTTCTTTGTTTCCTTCAAAAGCAACTGCTTCTGGTTTTGGTAAGACTTTGCTGGCATTGACCCGTTCTTCTTTGTAAGCCGAAATATAACGGGCAAAAACAGATTCAGTGATCAATGGTAGTGGTACGCCTAAGTCTAAGGCACTTTGGCTTGTCCATTTCCCAGTTCCTTTATTACCAGCAGCATCTAAAATCACATCAACAATTGGTTTGCCTGTTCCTTGATCGTCTTTACGGGTCAAAATATCCGCTGTGATCTCAATTAGGTAGCTGTCTAATTCACCTTTGTTCCATTCAGCAAAAATATCAGCCATTTCATCAACAGATAGACCTAAAATGTTTTGCATTAAGTCATAAGACTCAGCAATCAGCTGCATGTCCCCATATTCGATCCCGTTGTGAACCATTTTTACGTAATGGCCTGCACCGTTTGGTCCAATATAAGTCACACAAGGTGTTCCATCTTCAGCTTTTGCAGAAATTTGCTCCAGGATTGGCGCAACCAATTCATACGCTTCTTTTTGTCCTCCTGGCATGATTGAAGGACCTTTCAAGGCGCCTTCTTCCCCACCAGATACACCTGTACCGATAAAGTTGATTCCTGAGTTTGCCAACTCTTCGTTACGACGAACCGTATCTTTAAAGAAGGTATTTCCGCCATCGATCAAAATATCGCCTTTGTCTAGATGAGGCAATAGTTCTTGGATCGTTGCATCTGTCGCAAATCCAGCTTTTACCATTAATAAAATACGACGTGGTTTTTCAATAGATTGAACAAATTCTTCTATCGTATAGGTTGCTTTAAAATTTTTATCTGGATGTTCTTTTACTACTTCTTCTGTCTTTGAACCAGTACGGTTAAATAAGGCAACTGAATAACCGCGGCTTTCGATGTTCAACGCTAAGTTTTTGCCCATAACAGCCATACCGACAACGCCGATTTGTTGTTTTGTCATCTTTCATCCTCCTAAGATTCAATTATCTTTTTCATTATAGCGCAAATGTACCTGCTTTTGAACTATTCTCTTTCGCTGGACAAAAATATTTCTGAAAAGTTCCATATTCGTCAAAAAAACAAAAAAACCTCAGGCTCCATGGTTAGCCTAAGGTTTTAGAATCCTCTTTCTGAAAAAAAGGAATTATGCTTCTTTTGTTGCTACGTCTTTGCCATCGTAATGACCACAGTTTGAGCAGACATGGTGGCTTTTTTTCATTTCACCACAGTTTGCACATTCGTTCAAACCGTTGATTGTCAATTTGTAATGTGTACGACGTTTTGCTTTCTTCGCTTTCGAAGTTTTTCTAGCTGGTACTGCCATTTTGCTACACCTCCTTGTTAATGAACGCAACCTTGAGGCTGCAATTTATTCCAATCCTACGCGTTATCGTCATCTGATTCATTGAATAATTCGGATAATTTTGCAAGACGAGGATCAACTTGTTGAGCTTGCGCTTCTTTTTGATTTGCAAAGTCTTCTTCTGACAAAACAGCCCAATCGTTGCCAGATGGCATTGCTGAACCTTGCTTTTCTTCTTCTGTCAGGACTTGCAATGGAATCGCAAGTAATAGGTTATCAGCGACTGATTCATCTAAACTGATGGTTTGACCTTCAATGATCAAAACCTCTTCTTCGACGATCGTTTCATCGCGATGCTGAAATTGCTCTGGTGTCATGAATTGTTCGTCCACTGAAAAATCAAAAGGAATCGCTACAGGTGTCAAAGAACGAGTAGATGGCAATGTCATCGTCGTTTCTACTTGATAGTGCAGCAAGTATCCTTGCTTATCAACACTCATCAGCCCTTTTACTTTAACAGGAGACAAATCAATGATCTGTCCATCGCGTTTTATCAGTTGACTCTTTAAGTCAAGTGTTTCTTCAAACATCAGCGGTGTCTCTTGGTATTTTTTTAATTCCAATAAAGACCATTTCATTTTTATCACCCCTAAGCAACAAAAGCAATTATACAGGGCTTCTGAGGCTTTGTCAATGAAATTTTCTTGACACCTTTTTCATTTTTGATCGTGTCATTTTACTGCCCTTTCTCAAGGGATTTCGACTCTCTCAAAAAAACAACAGGAAGCGCACAACGTGCACTTGCCTGTTGCTTGATCAATCGTTAAAAATCATTAGATCGCTGTTGTTTCTCCACGATAAACGATACCGCGACGAGAATCAAGAGTAACCAATTCGCCATCTTTGATGGTAGTTGTTGCGTCTTTGGCACCAACGATGACTGGTAGATCTTTCGCGATTCCGACAACTGCTGCATGAGAAGTCAAGCCGCCATCTTCAACAACTAATGCTGCTGCTTTTTCGATTGCTGGCATATATTCTTTATCTGTTGTTGGTACAACTAAAATCATACCATCTTTTGCTTTCGCGATTGCTTCTTCAGCACTGTGAGCGATCACGGCATTGGCAACAACTGATTTTTCACCAATTCCTTGTGCTTCAAGCAATTTTGATCCGATCAATTGGATCTTCATTACGTTGGTTGTTCCGCGTTCACCAACAGGAACACCGGCTGTGATCAAGATTAGATCGCCTTCTTTAGCAAAGCCTAAATCAACTGCTTGTTTTGCTGCTAATTCGAACATTTCATCGGTCGTTGATGGTTTGTCAGCAACCGTTGGATAGACACCCCAGTTAAGCATCAAGCCACGTTTTGTCCGTTCGTCAAATGTGACAGCTAAAATGTCAGCATCTGGACGATATTTAGAGATCATTTTCGCAGTGTAACCAGATTCAGTTGCTGCAACGATTGTTTTAACCCCTAGGTTTTTCGCCGCACGTGCAACAGATAAACCGATTGTTTCTGTTACATCTGTTTTATCGAATTGGTTGATTTGGAATGTGCTGTTTTCTGATAAAGCTTTTTCAGCTTCAACGTCGATACGTGCCATTGTCGCTACTGCTTCTACAGGGTAGTCACCGTTTGCTGACTCACCAGAAAGCATTGTTGCATCAGTACCGTCAAAGACAGCATTGGCAACGTCAGAAGCTTCCGCACGAGTTGGACGTGGGTTTTGTTGCATTGATTCTAACATTTGTGTTGCTGTGATAACTGATTTACCAGCAGCGTTACATTTTTTGATGATGCTCTTTTGAACCATTGGTACTTCTTCAGCAGGGATCTCAACACCCATGTCACCACGAGCAACCATGATACCATCAGAAACTTTGATGATTTCATCGATATTGTCGATACCTTCTTGTGATTCGATTTTAGAGAAGATTTGCACATGAGTCATGTCTTTTTCTTCTAAAATTTCACGAATTTCTAAAACGTCTTGCGCTTTACGTACAAATGAAGCGGCAATGAAGTCGATATCGTTATCAAGACCAAAACGGATATCTTCTGCATCTTTTTCAGTAATACCAGGTAAGCTGATTGATACGCCAGGAGCATTGACCCCTTTACGTGATCCTAACATTCCAGCATTTTTAACAACAACCACTAATTCACGAGTTGCTTCGTCTTTTTCTTTGATTTCCATGTCGATCAAGCCATCATCAAACAAGATGTGTCCGCCCACATGAACATCTTCAAATAAACCAGGATAAGTTACAGCAATTTTTTCTTTTGTTCCTTTGTGTTCTGGATCCATTGAAATGCGTGTTTCATCGCCAACGTTGAATTGGATGTATCCAGCACGACCAAAGTCTGCTTCTGTCGTATTTTGTACAGTTGTACGGATTTCAGCACCTTTTGTATCTAAAAGGATACCGACATCTTTACCAGTTTTCTTTACGGCTTCACGAACCATTGTCATACGCGCTAATTGTTCTTCATGATCTCCATGAGAGAAGTTAAAGCGGAAGACATTCGCACCGGCTTCAATCAGTTGAGAAATAATTTCCACACTGTTACTTGCTGGTCCTAATGTACTTACGATCTTTGTTTTTTTCATTACTAAACGCTCCTATTCATTTATTTAAAATAGCTAATAAGCTTTTTTTACAAAATTACTGTTGCGTTGCTTAAAAATCTCTTTAGAATGAGATTTCTTTGTTCAAGTTATACAAGCTAAGATCTGGTTTGTGACGATTGTTTTCAAGGGTATCGATGATATCAGAAGCAATCATTTCATTGTTTTCGATACCGATACATATACCGCCTTTGCCTTGTTGCAATAATTCAACAGCATATGAACCAAATTTACTTGCTAACACACGGTCACGAGCGCTTGGTGAACCACCACGGACAACGTGTCCTAGAATTGATACACGGGTATGGAAATCGCCGTATTCAGAAAGTTTGTCAGCAAAATCATTTCCGCCCATCACACCTTCGGCTAAAACGATCAAGCAATGTTTTTTCCCGCGGTCGCGTCCTTCACGGATACGATCAGCAACAACTTGCATGTCAAAATCATGTTCTGGAATGATGATTTCATCCGCACCACCGGCCACACCTGACCATAAAGCGATATCGCCAGCACCGCGACCCATTACTTCGATCACAAAGGTGCGGACATGTGATGTCGCTGTATCACGGATACGGTCAATCGATTCCAAGACAGTATTAATTGCTGTATCAAAACCAATCGTGAAATCTGTTCCTGGAATGTCATTATCGATCGTTCCTGGAATCCCGATTGCTGGGAAACCGTGGCGAGTAAGTGCCATCGCACCATGGTAAGAACCATCTCCACCAATCACGACTAGCCCTTCAATGCCAAATTTCTTTAATTGTTCGATTCCTTTTAATTGTCCTTCTTGTGTCGCAAATTCTGGATAACGTGCTGAATATAAGAATGTTCCACCACGTTGAATTTTGTCACCAACATCAGCAACATCCAAGCGACGAATGTCGCCTGCGACTAGTCCGGCATAGCCATAGTTGATTCCGTATACTTCAAGTCCGTCAAAAATACCCTTTCTGACAACTGCGCGAATCGCTGCGTTCATTCCTGGTGCATCGCCGCCACTGGTTAGAATTCCAATGCGTTTCATTATTCTTTCACCTCATCAAAAGATTTTGTTTAGGGAAGCCCCTGTTTGCTAGTTTTCAAGTAATAACCACGAGACATATTCTACCATTATTCCATGAAAATGTCTTGAAATAGTGGGAAAAAGTTGAAAAAAGTGTAAGTTGAATTGCCGTTTTCGGAAAATTACTTGAAAATTACATTTCCATTTCCTAATAATGCCTTCAGTTGTGTGACAAAGTCTGGCTCATCCGTTACCCAGTTTTCTTCTGCTAACAACACTTTCTTGCCACTGCTTTCATAGAACATCACCACTGGAATATTTCCGTGATGCTGCTTCATTTCCTTCGACAATGCTTGCAGGTGCGACGTTTCAGCTGCAGCAGAAATCTTTAAGTAGCAAGTTTGTGACGCAATTTTGTTCTGAACGTTTTCTGCTAAGTCTATTTTATCAGCAATGAGTTGGATTTCACCATTGTAACGACTTACCTCGACCTTTCCTTCAATATAAAGAACAGCATTTTCTTCGATCAAGGAACGCACTTGTCGATAAACGATGGGAAAAATCGTTACTGAAACTTCCTTGCTGGCATCCGTTCCTTCAACAAACGCCATTTGTTCGCCTTTTTTTGTACGAATTTCCCGAATCTTTCGGACATACAAAAGAATACGCACTCGTTCGTTTGGAACTAGATCAGCAATATCCGTGATTTGTTTCAATTGGTGCAATTTTTGAAACTGTTCCACGGGATGACCAGACAAATAAACACCTAAGTATTCTTCTTCCAAAGCCAGTTTTTCTTCCAGTTTGTAATCGGTAACTGCTTCTTCTTTTAATGCCATAGTTTCTAAAAGATCCAAACTGCCGCCACTATAAGTAATATTTTGGATCTTTCCTTCTAGCTGGATCAGTGCTTGTTTTCGATTGGGGGCAATCACATCGAATACGCCAATACTCAAAAGCGGCAATAAATAATCCAATTTTAACCATTTGCTGTTCCGCTGATTCAAGCGAAGCAAAAATTGATCCATAGACGTGAAATTGCCATGCTCTTTTCGTTCTGCCAAAATGTCTTGGATCATGTCGCGCCGAATCCCTTTGATACTGCTGAACCCAAAACGGATTTGTTTCTCGTTTTGCAGTTGAAAACTAAACCCACTGGTATTGATCGATGGTGGCAGCACTTCTACGCCGTAACGTGCGGCTTCATTTAAGTATTCTTTCATTTTGCTGGCAGTGTTGCGTACCGAATGTAGGATCGACGCAAAAAATGGTGCCGGATAGTGTACCTTCAGATAGGCCATTTGAAAGCCGATAAAGGAATAGGCAAACGCATGGGATCGATTAAACCCATAGTTGGCGAAGCGTTCAATATAGTCATAGACCAAATTGGCGGTCTTTTCGTCATAATGATTGGCTAAGGCGCCTTGCACAAAATGACGACGTTCCTCATCCAAGACGTCTTTTTTCTTTTTACTGATTGCTCGCCGCAAAATATCTGCTTGTCCTAAGCTGAAACCAGCCATTTTGGAAGCTACTTGCATGATCTGTTCTTGGTAAACAATGATTCCGTAGGTGTTTTGCAAGATTGGAATCAAGCTGTCATCCGGATAAGAGACCCGCTCTTGACCTTTTTTCCGCTTGATAAAAGTATCAATATTTTGCATCGGTCCCGGACGATACAAGGCATTGACTGCGGCAATATCCTCGATGCTTTCTGGTCCTAACTTACGCAGCACATTGCGTATCCCCGCTGATTCAAATTGGAAGATCCCTGCGGTCTCACCTTTTTGAAACAAGCGCAATGTTGCTGGATCATCAAGAGGAATCTCTTTTTGGGTTACAATTTGTTGGCTGATTCGTTTGATACCTTTCAAGGTATTATCAATGATCGACAAGTTTCTCAAGCCTAAAAAATCCATCTTCAATAGGCCGATGGCTTCTACGTCATTCATGGTAAATTGGGTCAGCCAAATCCCATCGCTGCCTTCTTGCAAGGGAACCAGATCAAGTAAATTCTTGTCACTGATCACCACACCAGCGGCATGAGTCGATACGTGACGTGGCAAGCCTTCTAAAATTTTGGCGACTTGAAACATTACTTGGTTGCGCTCATTAAACGACACCAATTCTCGCAGCTGATTGGATTGTTCATAAGCAAGATCTAAGGTCATTTTCAAGGCATTGGGGATGGATTTTGACCAGCGATTGGCTTCACTTTGCGAAAGACCAAAGACACGAGAAACATCTCGCAGAACCATTTTGGCCGCCATGGTGCCAAACGTGGCGATCTGTGCCATATATTCTTGCCCGTATTTTTGGCGCACATATTGTAAAATCTCATCTCTGCGATTGTCAGGAATGTCTAAATCGATATCAGGCATCGTGTAACGTTCTGGATTCAAGAATCGTTCAAACAAAAGATCGTATTTGATTGGATCCACGTCGGTGATCGATAAAACATACGCCACCAGTGCTCCGGCAGCAGATCCCCGTCCAGCTCCGGTAACAATTTCTTGTTGGTGGGCAAAGTCCATGACGTCCCAAATAATCAAGAAGTAATCATCAAAGCCCATCTTATGGATGACAGACAACTCATAATCCAAACGCTGTTCGTACGCCGATGTAACGTGGGCAACACGTTGAGGCAGACGTTCAAAACAAATTTTCCGCAAATAGTCTGCAGCATTTTCTTCTGCTGGTAACGGGTAATGAGGCAATAGCCGCTGATGCAGTGGCAGCTCGACGGCGCATTCAGCTGCAATCCGCTGATTATTCATCAATGCCTGCGGCGCTTCGCCAAATGCCGCAGTCAATTGGTCTGCCGGTTGTAAAAAAAACTGCGTAGTCGCTTGCTCTTTTGCCTGACGAAAGTCTTCAATTTGCGAGCCCTCTTTGATATGGGTCATCACTTTGACTGCAAAGGCTTCTTCTTGTGCTAAAGCCGCGATTGGTTGATACGCACATGGTGCAATGTTTTGCTCGTTAAACCAAGCGATCGTTTCTGAATCTAGCCCCTTGCTAGTAATGCCTAAAAACAAGCTCTCAGAATCAAATTTATGGCTGATTGCTTGCAGTACTTTTTGATTAGCTTCTAAATCATCGTGCTGAGACGGCAAAAAGCCTTCGCCTTCAGGCAGCAAACCAAAGAGATCCTGCAAAGAATCACAAGCAGCTAAATTCAACTGCTCGGTGATCATTTTTTCACTTGATAAACGCATCAAGGTTTGATAGCCCTTGAGGTTTTTTGCAAATACGTACAATGGAAAGGACATTGATTCCTCTCCGAAGGTACAGTCGAACAAAGCGCCAAAAATCGGCTTGATGCCCTGTGCTAGGCATTGTTGATAAAACTCGACCGCGCCATAGAGAACATTATGATCGGTCAGACCCAATGTCTGATAGCCCATCTTTTTGGCTTGCTCTATATAGTGAGGAATTTTGATCGTACTTTGCAGCAACGAATAGGCGCTTAAGGTGGTGAGCTGTGAATACATTGAAATCCCTCCAAAAATGAAAATTCTCTTTCTTTCTGCTAGTAAATAGATTTGAAAAACAAAATGAAAAAGTGAAAATCTTTACAATAAATATTTTTGTGATAAACTAAAGTCGAAATGGAAGATACGCAGAAAAGAGGTGTCGTCATGCGTTACCTAGTCACTTTATTTTGGACTTTTGTATTAGGTCAAGTCGTTGGCTATCTAGGCAGCTCACTTGCTGGAGCAACTTATGATTTTCAATTAACTTCAATCATCTCTTTGGTCACAGGTGTGGTGATCATTCTTGTTGGTATTATCGCACCAGCGCCTGAAAAGACAAGCCATTAAAAAAAAACCAGTTACCTTTATTGTAACTGGTTTTTTTTTCTTTTCAACTATTCACTGATGTCCGTTTTGCGCAAGCTTTTACGGAAATTAAATCCTGAGATAAAAATATTGATCAGTACAAACCCACTAGTTACCCAAAAGACAGCGGGATAACCAAAACCAGCTGCTACCGTTGAGCCGACCATCGGACCTAACACTTGCCCAAAGTTAGAGAACATTTGGTTGTAGCTGTAGATGCGGCTGACCCCTTCCATCGGGGTGATCTTGCTGATCAGTGTATTGATGGACGGCATCAAGGCACCGGTAGAAAAACCAAGCAAGAAGCGCAACACGCCTAATTGAAACGGAGTAGAAACAAAGCCCATCGGAATGAAACAGAAAAATGATAGCAATAAACCGCCTAACAATACCTTGTGATTGCCGTAACGATCACCGATTTTGCCTAAAAATGGCGAAGAGATGATTGCCGAAACACCAGCAACAGAGACGATCAATCCGCTGACAAACAAAATATTGCCACTGTTCCCGCTTAGATCACGAATATACAATGTAAGGATCGGGCTGATACTCGTTACACCTAGCTGTAAAATCAGTGACGTAATAAACAAACCGACAAGCAACTGCATATTTTTGATTTGACCAAAAATTTCTTTGATGGACAGCAAATCGCCCTTTTCAACCGGCTCAAAATCTTCTTGAACGAGAAAAATCGTAAGCAAGAGCGTAATTAGCAGCACAACACCAGTAATGATAAAAACATTTTTCATGCCAAACCATTGCGCCAACGCCCCACCCATGGAAGGACCAATCAAATTCCCTGCGATGGCTCCTGTAGCCAATGTCCCAAGCGCCCAACCGCTTTTTTCTCGAGGCGCCTGCGAAGCGATCAACGCAGTCGCATTTGGAATATACCCCGATAAAATTCCGGTAAAGAAACGCATGATCAATAACCAATAGACATTCGGTACAAAAGCCAAAGAACCCATCGTCACTGTCATCCCCGCAGCCGCGCGAATCATCATTAAACGACGACCTTTTTGATCTGCTAGATTTCCCCATACTGGAGCAATGATAGCCGCCGCAAACGCCGTTACTGAGATTGCTAATCCAGAAAACAACTCAATTTGACTCTCTGGAGCGCCTAACTCTTCTATATATAAGGGAATGAATGGCATGACAAGACTAAAACTGGCACCCGTAAAAAAACAACCTACCCATGAAATCAGTAGATTTCGTTTCCAATCAATCTTCATTTACAAACCTTCTTTCACAAATACTATACCGTATCGTGAGTAATAATCAAATAAAAAATCTTTCTGCATTTAAAATACAGAAAGATTTTCTTCATTAAACTTAACTGATCAAAGCCAAAATGACAAAGTTTAGGATAAACAACGCATTGACGACCCAGATGATCGGAGACACTTCGTTGGCTTTTCCTTTCACTACTTTCACTAAGGCATAGAAAATGAAGCCAACAGCGATCCCGTTGGAAATACTGTAAGACAAGCCCATAAAAATAGACGCGAAGAAAGCGGGAACTGCTTCTTCTAGATCAGTCCACTTGATGTCTGCAAAAGAAGCCATCATCATTACCCCAACTAAGATCAACGCCGGTGCTGTCGCTTGTGCGGGAACGATTGAGATCAGTGGAGAAAAGATACTGCTGATCGCAAAGAGTGCTGCCACCACAACGGAAGTCAAGCCCGTGCGTCCACCAGCACCGATGCCAGCTGCTGATTCCACATAAGTCGTTGTATTTGAGGTCCCTACGATGGCCCCTACAGAAGTGGCTACGGCATCTGCAAAAAGAGCCTTATCCATCTTCGTATTCAACCCGTTACTATTTTCAACCGCTTCTTCATCTTTTTTCGAAAAGATCCCTGTACGACGTCCAGTCCCGATAAAGGTACCGATCGTATCAAAGACATCTGATAAACTAAACGCCAAAATCGTCATGATTACTTGAGGGATTTTGGCAGAATCACTGAATAATGAGCCCATTCCTTCAGAGCCAAACGCAGCCCCAAAGGTGATGCCTAGTTCGCTGATCGAGCTACCTAATGAATTTCCGTGCCAATCAATGGCACTTAAATCCACCACACCCATCAAAATACCGATGATCGTCGTTCCTAAAATACCAAAAATAATTGCCCCACGAACATTTTTCACTACTAACAAAGTAGTGATTACTAAACCAATCACTGCTAACAAAACAGGTGCATTATTGAAATTCGCCAAAGCTGGGACGATCCCCCCATTAAAATTGGCACTCACGATCGTCTCACCGTCAACAACTGAACCAGTCACTGCGGCAGTGTCTGCACTGAAGTTTAGCAAGTTGGCATTTTTGATCCCTACATAAGCCACAAAGATCCCGATCCCGCCACCGATTGCGTGCTGCATGCTTTCTGGAATCGCATGGATGATCATTTTTCTGATTCGAGTGACCGTGATAAAAATGTTGATCAAGCCGCAGATGAAAACCATCGCTAATGCTTGCTGCCACGAATAGCCCAAACCAAAAACAACGGTAAAGGTGAAGAATGCATTAAGTCCCATTCCAGGCGCTTGCGCATAAGGCACATTTGCAAATAAGCCCATGATCAGGGTACCAATCACTGAAGCGATGATCGTTGCTAAGAAAACAGCTTGAAACGGCATGCCTGCAGCAGATAAAATCGTCGGATTCACAAACAAAATATAACTCATCGCGAAGAAGGTGGTGACCCCGGCCATTACTTCTGTTGAAACCGTCGTTTTATTCTCCTTTAATTTGAAAAACTTTTCCATGTTATGTTTCACTCCTGAACTTTAATCGTTTCTATGAAAAGAAAAAATGAATAATTACGCTTTTCATCGAACAATTACAAATTATAAGGGAATAATTTTCGCTTTTCAAACCTTTTTCCGAATAAAACGAACCAAAAACGTTTAATGTTCGTGTTTTACTTTGTAAATATTATGAAAACTTATCGAAAACTTACTTGTATTGTGAAATGACAGAAATATGTTACACTTAAGCCACTAGTATAAGAGAATGGAGCGAGTCTTTTGAAACCAAAAATCATCGCCATTGATTTAGATGGCACAACCTTAAATACTGAATCCCAACTTTCCCCTCGCACACGTGAGGTACTGGTTCGCGCCACCAAAGCGGGACACTTTGTTACCATCGCTACCGGAAGACCTTTTCGGATGAGCGATCAATTCTATAAAGAATTGGCGCTCACAACACCAATGGTCAATTTTAACGGTGGGTTGGTCCATAAACCTCGACAAGTATGGGCAAATGAAATGGAGCATTCGATCTCTCGAGAAATTGCGTTTGAGCTCATGGCACAAAAAGAGCAGCTGGGGCTGACGTTTGTGGCAGCAGAAAATCGCGAAACCTTTTTCATCGATGACCTAAGCGGATTTGATCAACACTTTTTCTTTTCGGGCAATGCTTCCGAAAAAAATCTATTAGCAAATTTAAAAACGGATCCCACTTCATTACTGGTGAAAACCGAAAATGAATTAGCAGAATCTGTTTCTTTACGTATCAAGGATCAATTTGACGATGCAGTCGATGTTCGAACATGGGGCGGACCTCAAGCCATCTTAGAGATCGTACCAAAAGGAGTCCATAAAGCACTTGGTCTTTCGGTGATCGCGGATGCTTTGTCTTTGGATCGGCAAGATATCATCGCTTTTGGTGATGAACACAACGATTTGGAGATGCTGGATTATGCGGGTTGGGGCGTTGCCATGGCGAATGGCACGCAGCAATTAAAATCAATCGCCAATGATGTTACCGACAAAACCAATGCGGAAGATGGCATGGTCGATTACTTGGAAAAATATTTAGGTCTATAAAAAAAGCCGATGCGGGATATCCGCATCAGCTTTTTTTTGCTTCCATATTCAAATCAAAGTGTTTCATAAACGATTTCTTTGGCTTCGGGAATCGATTCATCAATAAAGAACACTTTGTACCAGGTCAAGAACGTAAAGATCGTCCAGATTTTTCGTTGAAGATTCGGTTTTCCTTGGCGATGGTCTTCTAGCATTTGCAAAATCGCTGTTTGATCGAAGAAGGTTGCCGCAAAGTCTGACTCAAAAAGTGCTTTGACTGCTTCATACCCGGTTCCTTCTTTCAGCCATGCCTTGATAGGTACAGGAAAGCCTAGTTTTTCACGGTTTGCCCATTCTTTTGGCAAATGACGGTTTGACGCTTGTCGGAACACATCTTTCGTGTTGTTTTGATTGATCAAATATTTCGTCGGGATCGTTTGCGCCAACTTTTGCATCTCGATATCCAATAAAGGAACCCGTAATTCCAAGGAACTCGCCATGGACATTTTGTCTGCTTTTAACAAGATATCCTTCGGCATCCACTGATGAAGATCCAAATATTGCATCTTATTGACCTCGTCTTTGAGACCATTGACTTTCTCATAATGAGGCGCAACGATTTCAGCAACAGAGGGTCCTTTTTGATACGTTGGTTTTAAAAGCTGTAGTGCTTCCTCTTCTTCAAAGACCAGGGCTTGCCCGATAAAGAAGTCTTGGGCAGGTGCCGTTGCTTCATAAAGATGAATTCGACCATGGAAGTTTTTCATTTTGCCGATTTGACGCCCTAAACGAAAGCGGATGTTTTGCGGCAGTTTTTTCAAGCCTTGGGCAAAAACGCGAACCGCTTTAGAGTTTGTGTGGAAGCCATAGGCAGCATAACCAGCAAATAATTCATCTGCCCCTTCCCCAGATTGAACGACCCGCACTTGCTGTGCTGCTAGGTTGGCTAAAAAGTACAAAGGGACACAGCTTGGGTTAGAATCCGGTTCGTCCAAGTGATACTGAATCAGCGGAAATGCCTCAAAGGACATTTCACCATCGATGACCGCTGCTGTGTTGTTCAAACCGAGTTTTTCCGTCAATTTGCGGGCTTCGATCGCTTCGTTATAGGTTTTGTCATCGAATCCGATTGAAAACGAGCGATCTGGTCGCAAGACCGAGGCCACATAACTTGAATCGACACCACTGGATAAAAATGAGCCGACTTCAACATCACTGATTTGATGAGCGGCAATCGATTCTTGGACTGCTTGATCGATTTTGTCGACCCATTCTTCTCTTGAATGATTTTCTTTCACTGAAAAATCTGCATCCCAATACTGCTTGATCGTCAATCCTTGTTCATTAAACAAATAATAATGCCCTTCTTGCAAACGATGAACGCCTTTAAAGAAGGTTTCTCCGTTCAAAGGCGAGTATTGGAAGGTCAAATAAGGTTTCAACGCCTCCTGGTTTAATTCTTTCTTGAAATCTGGATGAGGCAAAAAGCTTTTGATCTCAGAGCCAAACAGGAAACTGCCGTTCATTTGCGCATAGTAATACGGTTTGATGCCAAAGTGATCCCGCGCGCCGAAAAGCTCTTGTTTTTGAGTATCCCAGATGGCAAAAGCAAACATTCCCCGCAGGCGCTGCAACACATCAATGCCCCACTCTTCATAGCCATGTAAGACTACTTCGGTATCCGCATGGGTAGAAAAGACATGACCTGCTTGGATCAATTCCTCCCGCAATACTTGAAAGTTGTAAATTTCACCATTAAAAATGATTACTTTTGTTTGATCCTCATTAAAAATTGGTTGTGAGCCACCTTCTAAGTCGATGATCGATAAACGACGAAACCCTAATGCCACTCGGTCGTCGGTAAATTTCCCTGAACTGTTTGGTCCGCGATGAACGATCCGGTCCATCATGCGTTCAATAATGATTTCTTTTTGATCTTTTGAATTGACAAAGCCGACAATTCCGCACATATTTTCACATCCGTTTTCATAATCCATTTTCATTTTTCTAAAGTAAATCATACCATAGAATTCAAGAGATACGATCTCTTTTTCAAAAAAATACAATCAATATATTTTTGCACAAAACACAATTTGAAGATAAACCTTATGATATCAAGGTTTCCAATCATCTCATACTCTCAATCTTACAAATTTGTTATCTAAGAAAATAGCTATCCTCAAAATTCTTAAGAAATTTTTTATGAATTCTATTTTTCTGAAAATATACAAAGATACTTTTCCCGAATTTACTGACTCCAGCAAACTTCTTTTGCTTCCATTCTCAGCATTGATTTCCTGAAAATAATCAGTCAGATTTTTTCGTTTGATAGTTTTATTGGACTATTGTGAAAAAAAGTGTTATTCTAACTATGGAATTTCGTTATCAACTAACCGTTGCCTTTCAATGACAAGTTTTAAGAAAGGAGAATGACTATGACATTCTATAACACAGATCTACAATATCGTGTAACTCTGGATACCAAATTGAATTTATTTATCGTTTTCGATAAAAAAGATGCGAATCATTTTGCGACTGGAATTACGATCGAGCAAGCTGTACAAGAATTGAAAAAAACTGCATAAGGAGTTCATCCAAATGAAGGATACCGATTCGTACTGAAAGCACCTCGCTAAGGAAATAATTAGCTAGGTGCTTTCTTGTTTTTTGGCTCGCTCTTATCTTTTTCAGTATCCGTTTCTTGCTTTTGACCGCTTTGCTGTTCATCTAGCTGTAATATTTCATCAACAGATCCTTGTGTCATAAATTTGCTCAATCCCTGTGCCGCAATTTTTGTGTAACGCATAAAGTAATCTTTTTCTTCAAAATCCATCTTCTTCCCTCCTACTGATACAACTGTACTTTCATTTCGTTTACTAGCAATTTCACCAGTAATTCTTGAGCGTCACTTCTTTAATACATATAAATGATCCATTAATAGCATACACGTTACAGTTGTCAAATCATTCTTTTCCTCTGTTCATGAAAAGACAAATCTGTTTTCTGATTCCAGACATAGTACTATTAACTTTAGGAAACTGTTTTATTAGGGGGGATGCTTATGGCTACATTTTTCGCTGGTTTGTTTTTTATCGGTTTGATTGGTTTCATTTTTGGCATTATCTTATTTTATATTGGGTTGATAACTCAAAAAAACAAACGAGATCGAAATGTTTTTCTCATTGTCGCTTCCGCTTTTATTGTTTTGTTTTCGTATGGTGGCTTGTCCTTCTACCAAGATGTGACGTCTTTCGATAGCATCACTGCGCAAGTAAGCCCTTCATTACGTAACGAAGCAAGAAAAAATGAATCCTTTGTCGATGCCGCTGCTTCCATGGAACAACCACAAGGAGAACAAACAGCTGGCAATAACGAAGCAAGTAGCGCGCAACAAGAAGAACCCGCAAACAACGAGCAACATACACCTCAACTTTCTCGTGAAGAAAGAAATGCACTGAATCGTGCAGAAAGATACTTATCCAGCAGCGCGTTTTCTCAATCACGTTTAAAACGCCAACTACTCTATGAAGATTTTTCTGAGAGCGCCGCAGACTTTGCCGTAGTCACCGTGAATGCCGATTGGAATGAGCAAGCATTGAAAAGAGCGCTTCGCTACTCGCAAAATTTATCCTTATCAGATGAGCGTGTGGCGAACCAACTTTCCTATGAAGGCTTTACTTCTGAACAAATTGAATACGCCTTAACACGTTTGCCCGATTGATTCTTTTCGTTTGTTGCAGGACCACAAGCAAAAAAGATATCGGCAAGTTGACGGAACAATTATGCTGTTTTCTAGACCGAGTGTAGGTTAATCGCCTTTCAGATGGTTATCGATCAAGTTCGACAGTTATTTATATTCTTCTGTCCGTAACAAACAAAAAAGCCTATCTCGAAAGATAGGCTAGACGCTCTAAAGCGTTGGTATAAGGAGAGTACAGGATTTGAACCTGCGCGCCGGGATGAACCGGGTCGGCGGATTTCGAGTCCGCTGCATTACCACTCTGCCAACTCTCCATAACAGTTATTTTCGCTAGTTTCACAAAAAATGTCAAGAAAAATCTGCATCCAAAATAGAAATGGATACAGATTTTTTATTTTTTAATCGAAAATATAGTTTTCTTTCTTTTCGATTACGCCTTCGATCGTCTCGTTGATGATTTTGATGATTTGGTCATCGGTGGGTGTGATAATACCCGCCGACATTAAGGAAGCCAAACCAGTCACAACGATCCATGCGCCATTATGTAGTGCATTTATCGCATCTTCGGGTAGATCTGCATATTTTTCTTCTGATTTGATCAAGGATTTGAAATAGGTGGATGAAAAATCATGCATCAATTTCCCACCGCCATAGTCGTCGATAAAAAGGGCGATGTAGAGATTGTGCTGCTCTTGCGCGAAGCGTATATAATTCAGGCCTAAATCAACAAGTTTGTCTCCTGTTCGAACAACTGGAAAAACATTTTCCGATAAATCTTTGAAAACAGCCTCTACCAAAGTATTTTTTAAGTCCTGCATATTTTCGAACTCAAGATAAATTGGTTGAGTAGAAATTCCCATGTGCTTGGCGATATTCCGGGCCGTAAAGTTGCCAAAACCTTCTCTATTGATCAGTTCATAAGCGGCCTTCAAAATGTGTTCTCTTGTATAGACCTTCCTTCGCATCAATAAATCCCCCTTTTTTTATTTATTTAATTGTAACCGAGTTATTCATTTTTTTAAAATAAAACACTCCATCCGTTATCTTATTTCTATTCACTTTGTTCATTAAACATGAATCTTTACGAATAAAGAGAAGTGCCTCTTTTTTCATTTATCACAAAAAATCCTGCGTAGAGGTTGCTAGTTATTTTTCAAATCTACTTTTCTTTCTTGTTGAAAACTCGCTGAAATTGTACACTAAGAATGTAGTGCGCAAATTCGATTGAAAAAGGGGTTTGGAAATGGCTGAATCAAAAGAGCTATTATTGGAGACCTGCTTATTAGCAGGGAAAATTATGATGGAAAACGGCTCGGAAGTCTATCGAGTAGAAGATACAATGAATCGAATTGCGGCCAACGCTGGGGAGCAAGGTAGCATTAGTTATGTAACAGCAACTGGTCTTTTTATGGGTTTGCGCAGCAGTCACTATGCGCAAGTAGAAAATGTCCATGATCGAGTCATCAATCTCGAAAAAATCGTTGCCGTTAACGGACTCTCTCGTGCTTATGCAGAAAAGAAAATTTCTTTAGCGGAACTGCACGAGGCATTAAAAAAGGTCAATCCGACAACACCAAGTTTTCCCTACTGGCTGCAGGTCCTTAGTGCTGGTGTAGTCAGCAGTACCTTAATGATTATTTTTGGCGGTGCTTGGTTTGACTTTCTACCGACCTTCATTATTGGCTGTCTGGGATTTTTATGCGCGTATTGGGTCAAGAAAGTGATCGATATCCGCTTTTTGGATATGTTTTGCGCCTCTTTACTAATCGGTACTTTGTCTGTCTTAGCGGTCTCCCTTCATGTCGCACAAAACGTCGATAATTTGATTATCGGTGCCGTCATGCCCTTAGTTCCTGGTGTAGCGATCACCAATTCCTTTCGCGATATCTTGGCGGGCCATCTCATCAGCGGAACCGCCCGAGGTACTGAAGCCATTTTCACAGCTGCCGCGATCGGTGTCGGCATCGCCACGGTCTTCACCTTATTTGGAGGGATCTCATGACGATTTTTATTCACCTTTCCTTCAGCTTTTTAAGCACCGTGACCTTTGGCATTTTGACTAATATTCCTAAAAGAGCTTTGGTTGCCACAGGCATTGCCGGAACCGTTGGCTGGATGATCTATTGGTCATTAAAAACGATTGGCTATGGTTTAGGTAGCGCCAACTTTTTAGCCGCATTTGCTGTCGGTTGTGTCAGCATCTTTTTTTCCCGCAGAAAAAAAATGCCTATGATCATTTTTAACATTCCTAGTCTCGTTCCCCTCGTACCGGGTGGACCTGCCTATAAAGCCGTTCGAGAATTTGCTTTAGGGGACAACTTTGTCGGCTTTGAAAATCTGATGATCGTGGTTATCACTGCTGGGGCGATCGCCGGAGGCTTCATGATGACGAGTGTGGTTGAAAAGATCGTCAATCGTTGGCAAGTGAAGCGCACAAAAAAACGTCACCCAGATAAAAAAGCCTCCTAAAACTAATGGCGTGCCGAAACTATAAATTTTTCTTATTTCAGACTTTGGTACAATGTTTTCTTTGCGGACTTCTCTTATAATAAAGGCATACCTTACAAAACTGTTTGACGTTTGTCATTTGTTTTACTGGATTTTTCTGGTCTCACCCCGTATAGTGAGATTATGAAACAAAAAGGAGATGAAGTCCTGTGAGCATAGCAACTTCTCGTCGTATCATTAATACGATTTCTATTATTGGCTTAGGTTTATCTATCGCACTAACGATCTATTTTATCAATCTAGGTGTTTTCAAAGACATTAATGCCTTACGAGGTCTAGTTGGAAATTCTGTTATCTTAGGACCAATCGTCTTTATCCTATTGCAGATCTTGCAAGTCGTGATCCCAATCATTCCCGGTGGTGTCTCCAGCGCTGCAGGTGTTTTGATTTTCGGTCCTTACCTAGGATTCGTTTATAACTATGTAGGAATCAGTATTGGTTCTGTCATTATTTTCCTGCTTGGCCGACGATACGGTAAACCATTCATTTTAAGTATGATCAGTGACAAAACTTACGATAAATACATTGGCTGGTTAGATAACCAAAGCCGATTTGAAAAACTTTTCGCCCTTGCGATCTTTCTACCGGTTGCCCCAGATGATGCCCTTTGTCTTATGGCTGGGTTGACCAACATGTCCGTTAAGAAGTTTACGTTGATTATTTTATTAGCAAAACCTGCCTCAATTTTCTTGTACAGTATGGCATTGATTTATGGTGGGACATTCTTAACTGGTTTGTTAGGCGGATAAGAATTAGAGTAAGAAAAGCGATCAATTTATTGAGCCGAATGTGAAGGAGCTACGTTTGAGACAGGATCTATGCCTGTGACGAACTTGCTGCTAAACTGTTCGGCTTTTTTCCCGCCTTTACCTTTATTACCCAGAGAACCAAAAATACTTACTATTGTTAGGATGACAACCATGAATTATTTAAAAAACAGCTTCATCAACACTTGGGATTTTTTGAAAGACAGCAACGCCTACTTCCGTGATGTCTTATTGATGCACGGTGCCTTGTTGTTCTTAGTAATTCCAATATTAACTTCTTCCACCAAATTCGTTCTAAGACGGGGAGGCTTACCTTACCTTTCATTCGACAATATCGGGAGTATTTTTACAGATCATCCTGTCGTATTGCTTTCACTAACAGTGATTTTGCTTTTGATCTTATTAGCCGTCTTTTTTGAGTTTACATTCTTGTTGTTGAGTGTCTATTTTATCAAAAAGAAACAACCCATCAGCCTGCGCCAATTGTTACGGATGACTGTTTTGCAGTTGCGAAAATTACGGCCGATGACCTTTTTATTTTTTCTCTTTTACTTCTTACTGATTCTACCCATCGGTGGGTTGAGCTTTAATTCGGATTTACTCGCAAAAATCAAAATCCCTGCCTTTATCATGGATTTCATTTTTGCCAACCGTGTCGTAATCATCGGAGCAGTGCTTTTGATCTATGTCTTGTTGATCTATTTAGGAATTCGCGTGATTTTTGCCTTGCCAGAAATGATTTTGCGTGATTTGCCTTTTCGAAAAGCGATCAAAGAAAGCCTTCAAGTGACTAAACGCCGCTTTTTTGCTATCGTTGGTCAGTTTGTTTTTATTAGTGGCAGCATCTTATTGATCACGACACTTAGCTTTACTTTGCTGATCACGATTCAAGCAGTAATCGAAGCTGTTGCACCGAATTATGCCTTGTATAGTGCTGTTTTTATTATGACTTTCTTACAGTTTATTTTGTTACTGAATGTCATTTTATCGACCGTAGCTATTTTTTATATCATCGTTGATTTCATGGATGACGAAGGTTTTTTACCAGAGATTCCTTCATGGTTCCACCAAGAACCATTGAACCAGCGTCATTTCTTAGGTCTAAAAAGTTCCTTGTTTACCTTGGTGACGGTGCTTTTCGGTGTCGGTGTTAGTCTATATAATATGAACTATCTGACTTCAGCTGCTTCGATTCATCCGGTAACGATCTCCCATCGAGGGGTAAGCGACGGACAAGGGGTCCAAAATTCTCTTGAAGCACTACGCTTTACTAGTGAGAAGTATCATCCGGATTATGTTGAAATGGACGTCCAGCAAACAAGTGATGGTCATTTTATTGTCTATCATGATTTTTCTTACCGCCAACTAACCGGCGGCAAAGGAAAACCAGAACAATTACCCTTGAGCTATGCCGAATCACTGACAGTTTCGGAAAACAACCAGACAGCCCGTATTCCAACTTTTGACGAGTACTTGGCGCTTGCCAACCAATTGGATCAAAAACTGCTGGTGGAGATCAAAACTCAGCAAAAAGATACTGCGCAGCTCGTAGATGACTTCTTAGAACGATACCAAGAGGATTTAGTTGCAAATGGGCATATTATGCAAAGCCTCTCCTATACAGTTGTTGAAGAATTAAAGGATAAAGCACCTGAATTGACGTCAGGATACATCATGCCCTTCAATGTCGTTGGACCACCACTGACTAGTGCCGATTTTCTGACAATGGAATACAGTACGATCAACCGCAACTTCATCGCTTCTGCTCGGACTGACGGCAAGGAAGTGTTCGTTTGGACCCCCAACGATGCGGATACCATCAGCCGGATGCGTTTTTACGGTGTGGACGGGATCATTACCGACCAAATGGGGATTTTAAATGAAGAGTTGAGTGTGACGGAAGAAGACATGACTTATTCAGACAAACTATTGAACTTTGTGATTGGTGTTGGCTGATCTCACACGAAGAAAAATGCTGCTCACGGTAATCCGTGGAGCAGCATTTTTTACTATTTTGTTAAGCAACATTGGTTTGTGTAAAAATTTTATTGAAGCTGACGATCATCCGACGATTACAAGCTTCTACTTGTACTTGATCTTCTTCTTCACAACTTGAAACGACGATCAACGCCGTATTTACGTATAGTTTTTCCACCACACCGATCACAGGCTTACTCGCCCCTACTGGTCGGCAGACATATTTTTCACCAATCGTAATATTCTCCATATCCTCACCTCAACCGTTTTCTTTCTTAAAGATATAATAACAAAAAAGCATCAAAATGAAAACGGTTTATTTCCATTCATCACGCATTTGTCACCAAGAAATGACAGTTTCGTTCGTTGAAACCCACTGCTTTGTTCGTGCCACTGAATAGAATTCATTTTATACTAAAGAAAATCAAAAGGAGATGAGTCAAATGCCAATTATTCAAACCTGTATCTTTGGACTATTGTCTGCTGCGTTGCTTTGGGGATTAAAAGAAGACCGCTGATTTTTTGGATTACTGATTTGTTATTAAATAAAATAAAAACGCCTTGAGCAGATCAGAACTGGCTCGAGGCGTTTCTTTATCTTATTATAGACGTTCGTTCAATTCTTTTGCAAGATCTTCGAAACCTGGTTTGCCAAGTAAGGCGAACATGTTTTTCTTGTAAGCTTCAACTCCTGGTTGGTCAAATGGGTTCACGCCATTTAAGTAGCCAGAAATTCCTACAGCGATCTCAAAGAAGTACATCGTGTACCCTAACGTGTAAGCATCCATTGTAGGGATTTTTACTAACAGATTTGGTACATCTCCATCTGTATGGGCAAGTAACGTTCCTTCAAAAGCTTTCGTATTAACAAAGTCAACTTCTTTTCCTTCTAAGTAGCCAAGACCATCAAGATCGGCTTCTTGTGTAGGGATCGCGATTGATTTGCGTGGTTTTTCAACTTTTACGACGGTTTCAAAGATATTGCGACGGCCTTCTTGGATGTATTGACCAAGAGAATGCAAATCTGTTGAGAAGTTTGCACTTGAAGGATAGATCCCTTTTTGGTCTTTTCCTTCAGACTCGCCGAATAATTGTTTCCACCATTCTGAGAAGTATTGCATGCCTGGTTCGTAGTTGATCAGCAATTCGGTTACTTTGCCTTTGCGATAAAGGATGTTACGCATTGCTGCATATTGATACGCTTCATTTTTTTCAAGGTCGTCACTTGCGTAAGCATCGCTAGCATCTGCTGCCCCTTGCATCAAGGCATCGATATCCGCTCCGCTGGCAGCGATTGGCAATAAACCAACAGCAGTCAATACAGAGAAACGGCCGCCGACGTCATCTGGAATCACAAAAGTTTCCCAGTTTTCAGCATCTGCTTCAACTTTTACTGCACCTTTCGCTTTATCCGTTGTTGCGTAGATCCGTTTGTTGGCTTCTTCTTTGCCGTATTTTTCAATCAAACGTTCTTTGAAAACACGGAAAGCGATCGCTGGTTCAGTAGTAGTTCCTGATTTTGAGATCACATTCACAGAGAAGTCACGGTCACCAATGATTTCGATCAAATCTGCTAAGTAAGTTGAAGAAATTGAATTACCGGCAAAAAAGATTTGTGGTGCTTTGCGTTCTTCATTTGGTAACAAGTTAAAGAAAGAATGATTTAAGAAATCAATCGCTGCTTTCGCTCCTAAATAAGATCCGCCGATCCCGATCACGACTAGTACTTCAGAATCAGATTGAATTTTTTCAGCCGCTTTTTTGATACGCGCAAATTCATCTTTGTCATAATTTTTAGGAAGGTCGATCCAACCTAGAAAGTCGCTACCAGCACCTGTTCCTTCGCGTAATTGTTTGTCTGCTGCTGTAACTTGACTTTGCATGTAGCTCAATTCGTATTCGTTTACGAATGGTGCTACTTTCGAATAGTCAAACTTGATGTGTGACATGATTTGTCCTCCTTGAAAAAATAGTTTTTCATACACTACCTACTTTACGTTTTTTTCCAACTTTTTTCAAGTAATTCCTGATAGGTAGCCTGTTGGGTGATTTTAGACAAGTCCTTGAGCAAACATTGCTTTAGCAACTTTTTCAAAGCCTGCGACGTTCGCACCTAACATAAAATTATTTTTTTGATCGAAGGTTTCAGCAGTATCACGGCATGCTTCATAGATCGACTTCATGATATCGTCCAATTTGGCATCGACTTCAGCTTTTTCCCATTGCAGTCGTTGGGAGTTTTGACTCATTTCTAACGCAGAAACGGCTACGCCGCCAGCATTGGCTGCTTTTCCTGGACAGTAGAAAATTCCTTCTTCAATAAAATATTCTGCTGCTTCTAATGAGCTAGGCATATTCGCGCCTTCAGAAACGACCCGAACACCATTGGCTTTTGCACGTTTGGCTTGTGAGAGATCAATCTCGTTTTGGGTCGCGCAAGGAAAGGCTAATTCCGCTGGTGTATCAAAATCCCAGACAGATGCCCCTTCATGATATTCTGCTGATGGACGTTCTTTCGCATAAGCCGTCAGACGTTCGCGCTTCACTTCTTTGATTTCTTTTAATAAGGCCAGATCAATGCCGTCTTTGTCATAAATAAAACCAGAGGAATCAGAACAGGTGACAGGGATCGCACCTAATTCTTGCAATTTCTCAATTGCATAAATTGCAACATTGCCGCTTCCAGAAACGATCGCTTTTTTGCCTTCAAAGGTTTCACCTAGGTCTGTCAATAAATGCTTAACGAAATAAACAGCACCATAACCCGTTGCTTCTGTGCGGTTTTTACTGCCCCAAAAGTCTAATGGCTTACCAGTTAAAATACCGGCATCGTATTGTTTCAATCGTTTGTAGGCACCAAATAAATAGCCGATTTCCCGTCCTCCGACACCAATGTCGCCAGCAGGAACATCTAAGTCAGGTCCGATATGTTTTGACAGCTCCGTCATAAAGCTTTGGCAAAAACGCATCACTTCGGCATCTGATTTGCCTTTTGGATCAAAATCACTTCCGCCTTTGCCGCCGCCGATCGGCAGACCTGTCAAGCTGTTTTTGAAGATTTGCTCAAACGCCAAAAACTTCAAGATACTCAAGTTGACACTTGGGTGAAAACGCAAGCCGCCTTTGTAAGGCCCCATTGCCGAGTTGAATTGAATCCGATAGCCACGGTTTACTTGCCAGTTGCCTTGATCGTCTTGCCATGGGACTCTGAATTGGATAAAACGTTCTGGTTCAGTTAAGAGTGCAAGGATATTTGATTCAATATATTCTGGATGCTCCTCTAAAAAGGGAACGATCGTAGGCAAAAATTCGTCAATTGCTTGAAGAAATTCCGGTTGGTGTTGGTCTTTCTCGTGAATCTTCGCTTGAATTTCTTTCACGTAAGCTGAAGCTTTGGTCATAGTGCATTACCTCCTTTAAGATATTTTCTATTTTAAAGAAATTTTCTGAAATTGCACGCTTTTTTTTAGAATTGTCAGAATTTTTTATTATTCGAAAAAAATCGACCAATCCTTTCAGCAGTCGTAGCCGATGTGTTACAATCCCAAAGAGGTGAAAAGAATGGAAAAAACCTATGATGTCATTGTTGTGGGTGCAGGTACGAGCGGCATGATGGCTGCGATCACTGCTGCCAAACAAGGTGCTAGGGTCTTAATAATCGAAAAAAACAAAAAAATCGGCAAGAAATTATTGATGACTGGCGGCGGACGCTGCAATGTAACCAATAATCGGCCGGTAGATGATTTAGTTGCTCATATTCCGGGAAACGGCAAATTTTTGTATAGCACGTTTTCCCAATTCAATAACTATGATGTAATGGCGTTTTTCGCTGACTTGGGGGTCGTCTTAAAAGAAGAAGACCACGGAAGGATGTTCCCTGTGACGAACAAATCAAAAACGATCGTCGAAGCGTTACTTCAAGCAATCAACGATCATCACGTCACCCTGTTGACGAACACGGTCGTCACAAAGTTGATCCATGACGGCAGTCAAATTCGCGGTGTGCGAACCGAAACCGATGAGTTCTCTGCCCCTAGTGTGATTCTGACGACAGGAGGCCGCACCTATCCTTCCACGGGCGCAACGGGGGACGGCTATAAGATGGCAAAAAAAGTCGGCCATACCATTACGCCGCTTTATCCAACCGAATCGCCGCTTGTTTCAGAAGAATCCTTTATTCAAGAGCGGACGTTGCAAGGCATTTCCTTGCAAGACATCACGTTGAGTGTCTTGGATCAAAAAGGAAAGCCTATTGTCGCCCATACGATGGATCTTTTGTTTACCCACTTTGGATTATCTGGTCCAGCTGCTTTGCGCTGTTCCTCCTTCGTAAATCAAGAATTGAAAAAGCAACAACCCGTAACGGTTGCTCTGGATTGTCTGCCAGCAAAATCTCATGAAGCCTTGACCCAAGAATTGATTCAGTCTGCGGCTTCGAAGAAACAATTGCCGAATGCTTTAGCTGGCTTTTTGCCTGAGCGCTTGATGACCTTCTTTTTGCAGCAACTAGACCTGCATGAGCTGGTTGCTGAAAAAGCCTCACCAGAACAGTTGGCGGCGCTCGCTTCCTTGATCAAAGGCTTTTCAATCACCATTGTCCGCACGTTCCCATTAGAAAAATCCTTCGTGACGGGCGGCGGGCTCCATCTGAAAGAAATCAATCCAAAAACCATGGAGAGCAAGAAAATCAATGGCTTGTATTTTGCCGGTGAATTGCTGGATATCAATGGGTATACAGGTGGTTTCAACATTACAGCAGCGTTTTGTACTGGACATGTCTCCGGAAAAAATGCAGCTGAAACAGCGAGTTATTTCAGTTATTGATCGATGACCCAGGTGTTGGCAGCAATATCCTTGCCCGTTGCTGTCAACACCTGGGTCTCCCCCTCTTTTTGCTTATTAGTTGGGTTTTTCTCAAAGTAGGCGTAGACTAAAGATAGCAAGATCGAGGGAGGTTTTTTTAATGAAACGAATTTCAAGAGGTAAATTTGAACGAATGCAAAAACTTTCAAATGAGGATGGTGTGATTGCTGCACTAGCGATCGACCAACGTGGTTCCATGAAAAAAATGATGAAGGCAGCAACTGGACCGGATGACTTTACGATGGAACACATTTATGAGTTCAAGCAGTTGGTTTCCCAAGAATTGACCAAATATGTCAGCAGTATTTTGTTAGATGAGGAATATGGCTTCTTAGGGATCGAAGCAAAGAATCCCAATGCTGGCTTGATCCTTTCCTATGAAAAAACAGGGTATGATGTCAACACGCCGGGTCGTTTGCCTGAGATTTTACCCAATGAATCGTTGCAGCGCCTGGTGAAAAAAGGGGCAGATGCTGCGAAAGTCTTGGTTTATTATAATCCAGATGAACCGCAAGAGATTTTAGATACCAAACATGCGTTTTTGGAGCGTTTAGGTACGGAGGCGCAGGCGGCCGATATTCCGTTATTTGTGGAACCAATCGTCTATGATGATGAGATCACAGATGACAAATCACCTGCTTTTGCCAAGATCAAACCGAGCAAGGTCATCCGAACCATTCAGGAATTGACGAAAGATCACTACCATATCGATATTTTGAAAGTCGAAGTACCGGTTCAGTTCGACTTAGTTGAAGGCTTCCAAAAAGAAGGCTTAGAGGCCGTTTATACGCAAGAAGAAGCCGCCGATTACTTCAAAGAAGCCAGTGACGCCGCGACACGACCATTCATCTATTTGAGTGCGGGAGTTCCAGCGAATGTCTTTCGCGATGAATTGACCTTTGCTGGTCAACATGGTGCCAAATTCTCAGGAATCTTAGGTGGTCGAGCAACTTGGCGCGATAGTGTCGAAATTTATGGGAAACAAGGGGCCAAAGCGTTATTGGAATGGCTGGACACCCAAGGAAAAGAAAATGTTGAAGAATTAAACGCCATTCTAAAACAATATGCCACTCCGTGGTTTGACTTTTATGGTGGTTTAGAAAATATCGAGGTTTTCGATATTGAGGTCATGGAATAAAACAGCACAAAAAAATCCCCGTGAGCGTCATCTCTAGATGGTTCACGGGGATTTTTTATTCGTGTTCAGTTGCCAACAAATCGGCAAAGACCGCCCTTGTCAATTGTTGCAACGCTTGTGGGGCAAGCCCCATCTGCAACCCGCGCTTTCCTGCAGAAACCACGATTTCTTCCAGTGTCTGCGCCCCACGATCAATATAAGTAGGAAAGAGCTTTTTCATCCCGATCGGCGAACAGCCGCCGCGAATATAGCCAGTCGTCTCTTCTAAATCTCTCAGATGCAGCATCTCTACTTTTTTGTTTCCACTGACTTTGGCTAACTTTTTCAGATCCACTTCTCTATTTCCAGGAATCACAGCCACCAGCGGTCCTGTTTTGTTCCCCACTGCCACCAGCGTTTTGTAGATAGCTTGCGGGCGTGCTAGTTGCGCAGCGACGGATTGCGCATCGAGATGGTCTTCCGACCACTCATAGGTGTATTCGTTATAAGCGATTTTCTGTTGTTCTACTTGACGGATCGCATTGGTTTTTTGTTTCTTCTTCGCCATTTTATCCCTCTTTTGTTTTGGTTTCTTTTAAGAGAAGGCCTTGGCTGGTCTTACTCATTGAGTGAAAATTCTTGTAAGTAGTTGGTCATTCGTTCGATCGGTATTTGTCCAGGGGCTGAAGCACCTTGCAACGAAGCAAAAGTAAAGACCGAACCAGTCAATGCCCCACTAACACGGCTGATTTTCCCCAGCTCCCCCATCGACATGATCGCCAACGGCAGTTGGTTGAAGCCACGCGCTTTAGTAATGATCCCCATCAAACGCAAAACATCTTGGACTTGCTTGGGCATCATCGCTAACTTACCAACATCGGCACCAAATTGATTCATTACGCCGATCTTTAAAATCAACACAGCATCTTCTGGCGTTTTCTCAAAATCATGATTGCTCAATATCAGCTTTACCTGTGCCTTTTTGATTTCTTGAATAAAGCCGCGACCTAAAAATTCAGCTTTCTCTAATTCGACATCGATCCAATCGATCAAGCCTGAATCAGCAGCAGCTAAACACAATTCTTTGTATTGGGTCAACGTGAACGGCCGCTCGCCCCCTTCTTCTATGGTTCGAAAAGTAAAAAGTAGCTCTTTTGATTTTAAAGTCGTGCGAATATGAGACAATGCATCTAAGACCGCTTGTTGATCGTCTGCATGTTTGTAATGGTCAACGCGCCATTCAATGATCTGTGCTTCTGATTCCTCAGCAGCAAGGGCTTGTTTTAAAATTTCCTCATTGGTTTTTCCAATCAATGGGACACAAATTAGGGGTGTTTTCCCATCTAACGTTACTGGTTTTGATCGGCTCATCTCCTTCACTCCTTTTTCATTTGATAAAAGAATACTTTCAGATAATTACCTTCTGGAAAGTGCTTATCTACCGCAAAATCAGCTGGTAGACGATAGCTTTGAATACATTCATAAGGAACATGTGCTTTCTCTAATGACGCTTCGATCATTTCTTGAAACTTCTTCGAGGACAGATTGGCCGCATTCGTTGAGGCGATCAATAAACCATCCGGCGCTAAAATCTCCAAGCTATCTGTGACTAAATCGCCATAGTTTTTTGCAACCGAGAAGACTTTTTTCTTGTTGCGGGCAAAACTCGGCGGATCTAAGACGATCACATCAAAGCGCAAGTCTTTTTTGCGGGCATAATTGAAGTAATTGAAGACATCCATGACATGGATACGCTGGGTATCTGGATCAATGCCATTAACTGAAAATTGTTCGCGGGTCTTTTCCAAACTGCGTTTTGCCAAATCAACACTCGTGGTCTGAGTAGCCCCACCGACAGCAGCAGCGACAGAAAACGCCCCCGTATAACTGAACATATTTAAAACAGACTTGCCAGCTGCCAAACCATCGACGAGTTGGCCACGAACTTCTTTTTGATCCAAAAAGATGCCCGTCATTAGTCCTTCGTTCAAATACGTCGCATACGTGACGCCATTTTCTTTCACCAGTAAGGGTTCAGGCGCCGTTTCCCCATAGACCCATGCTGATTCAGGCAGTTCAGACGCAAAGCGGATTTTTTCATAAGCCCCTTTGATTTCGGGAAAGATTTGACGAAAAGCCGCCACGATCGCTTTTTTATGTTGATAAAGGGTGGCATTGTACCAAGAAAAAACGACATACTCGCCATACAAATCTACGGTAAGTCCCCCCAATTGATCCCCCTCGCCATTAAAAAGACGAAACGCATCTGTCAGTTCATCTTGATAATACGCACTACGCTTGCCTTTTGCTTTTGCAAAGCGTTGCGCAAAGAATGCTTGGTCGATCACTGTTTCTTCAAAGGATACGACCCATCCGATCCCTTTGTTTTGTTCACCTAGATAGCCGATACCTAAAAATTGGTTGGCCTGATCAGTAAAGGTGACCCACTCCTTTGTCTCGAATGCTTGTTGAAGGTCTTCTCGTTGGATCAACGGATTCTTTTTGCGAAGCTTCGCTGACCCTTGCTTCGTTAGTTTTATTTTCATGTTCATCTGCTCCATTCATTCTCCTTTTTAGTATAGCAAAAAGCGACTGTATTGTCTGTATCCTTGAAAGTAAAGAAATACTTAATTCCGCGTCATGACAAGGAATTCATTTGACACGTCTTTCCCAGCCTAGTAAAATGTACTGTGATGTAAAATCGTAATGTACCGGTTATACTGGAAAAAGAGAGGACGATTCCTTTGAAAAAAAATAAAGTATCCACCTTTGTGAATACAAGAATGGGCTTTTTTTTCCTATTAGCCCTATTATTTTGGCTAAAAAATATCTTTGCCTATATGGTGGACTTCCACCTAGGGATTGAAAGCAGCATTCAGTACTTCATCTTATTCATCAATCCGATCGCAACGACCTTATTACTGCTGTCGATCGCATTGTACGTAAGAAGAACCAAAGCAGCTTATATCACGATGCTTGTGATTTATTTCTTGATGACCTTGCTTTTGTTCTCCAATGTTTCATACTATCGAGAATTCACTGACTTTATCACCATCAACACGATGCTTGGTGTTGGAAAAGTGGCAAGTGGTCTAGGAGAAAGCGCGATTCGCTTGTTCCGTCCCTACGATGTGTTGTATTTCATTGACTTTATCGTGCTGATTGCAGCCTTTTCAATGAAGAAAATCAAAATGGACACTCGTCCTGTGCGGGCACGGATGGCTTTTGCGATCTCAACCTTAGCTGTTATGGTCTTTTCTGCCAATCTTTTCTTAGCAGAAGCGGATCGTCCTGAATTGCTTACTCGAACGTTTTCTCGTGACTATTTAGTCAAATATCTTGGGATCAATGCCTTTACAGTTTATGATGGCGTACAAACTTATCAAGCTTCGCAAGTACGTGCCGAAGCGAGTCCCAACGACATGAACGAAGTAGAGAGCTATGTTAAAGAACATTACGCAGAACCAAATGATGATCTGTTTGGTATCGCAAAAGGCAAGAATGTCATTTATATTCACTTAGAAAGTGTTCAGCAATTCTTGATCGATTATAAATTGAAAGATGAAGATGGCGTGGAACATGAAGTCATGCCGTTTATCAATAGTTTATACCATAGCGATAGTACCTTTAGTTTTGATAATTTCTTCCACCAAGTAAAAGCTGGGAAGACCAGTGATGCCGAAACATTATTCGAAAATTCCCTGTTTGGATTGAATCAAGGAGCGTTATTCACTCAACTGGGTGGGAAAAACACCTTTGAAGCAGCACCAGATATTTTAGGTCAAACGCAAGGCTATACCAGTGCCGTTTTCCACGGAAATACTGGTACCTTCTGGAACCGAAATGAAACTTACAAACGGTTTGGCTATGATTATTTCTTTGACGCTTCTTATTATGATGTCAATGATGAAAATTCATTCCAATACGGGTTGCATGACAAACCGTTCTTTGAACAATCGGTACAATACTTAGAACGTCTGCAACAACCGTTCTATTCAAAATTCATTGCGGTTTCTAACCACTACCCTTATTCTGAATTTACCAATGAAGAAGGCGGCTTCCCGCTAGCGAACACTTCTGATCAAACGATCAATGGCTATTTCGCAACCGCGAATTATTTGGATAAAGCCGTGGAAGAGTTCTTCAATTACTTGAAAGAAAGTGGCTTGTACGAAAACTCAGTCATCGTTTTATATGGTGACCATTACGGAATTTCCAATTCTCGTAACCGTAACTTAGCAGAATTGCTTGGAAAAACAAGTTCTACGTGGACAAACTTTGACAATGCGTCGTTACAACGTGTCCCTTATATGATTCATATTCCAGGACAATCAAATGGCGGCATCAATCATACGTATGGCGGTCAAGTTGATGCATTGCCAACCCTATTGCACTTACTGGGTGTGGATACATCGAACTATATTCAACTCGGACAAGATTTATTCTCTGATCAAAATGAACAACTGGTTGCCTTCCGTGATGGCGACTTTGTGACACCAGACTACACTTACTATAGCAGTACATTGTATGACAATCGTACCGGCATGCCGATCAACGATCCATCCGATGAATTGCAAGCCAAAGTCGATGAATGGAAAGCCAAAGTCGACAAACAGCTTTCGGTTTCTGATCAGATCAACAATGGTGATCTCTTACGTTTCTACGCGAAGAGCGGTCTAGAAGAAGTTGATCCTTCGACCTATAATTACAAAGATGCCCTTCAGCAAATGATGGATATCGAAAAGAATCTAGGCAGTGATTCAACCAGTGTCTTTTCTCAAAACGGGAATCAATCGACCGTCGATCTGTACCAAACAAAAACCTTCCAAGAATACCAGCAGATGATGGAACAAGATAGCGGCGAGTAAACTAAGAACAACCAATGATCAATCCAGTAAGGCGCCTGCCTTGCTGGATTTTTTTGCGCTATTTGTTAGGAAAACGTCGAACTTTCTCGCCACTTTTTTAGCTTCGATATTTTACTACAAGAACTTCATACTTTATTCAAACTCCCCTTTTATACTATGTACTAGGATGAGGTGAATTAGATGAAAACTATACATTTTGCGATTGCTAGCATTTTTTATCATAAAAAAGCCATGGTGCTTTATACGCTTGTATCCTTCTTTGCCGTAATTGGCTTGATCGTGACGTTTGCCTTGATCTACTCGATGGATCAAGTGATCGCTCAGACAAGAGATCTCTTAGCGACAGAAGATCTGCAAACGAAAGTAGCCGAAGAGATCCAACCAGTTACGACGATCTATCATCAACTGTTCTATTTGATTTTCAGCGCCTTTACGCTGGTCTTTATCGGCTTTCAAGTTTACTACCAACTATATAAACGCTCGGAATACACTGCTTGGTTAGCAAGTGGCGCTACCACCAGACAATGGGTAGCAATGCAGATCATTGAAATGCTCTTACCGCTCTTAGCAGCCGCTGCGATCGCCTTTGTGTTATTGCTACTCTTCCAGCCTTATTTCCAGCGGGAATTACTTAGTGGGCATATCATTGCCCTTGATCGAGAGCGTGCTTCTGATAACTTTTGGGAGGCTGTCCAAAGTCTTCCTGGACAAGAATTCGCCATTACGATTCCGCAAAATAGTCAAATTCTGGTCCAAAATGTCGATTTGAACAGCACCACTTGGCTTGCTATTTTATTTGAAAGCACACGTCACACACTTGTCGTCTTGCTTGCCGCTGTGACCGGTTTTACTGGTTTGATTGCCAGCGGACATAGTCTGTATTGGAGGAAAAAACAATGGAAAAACCAACTCAGCTAACGAAATCAATTGGTTTCTATTATGTTTCGAAAGACAATGAAACAAAAACTTCTGAATTAAGTTTGCTACTTGCACAAAAAAAAGCAATCTTGATTCGTGCTCAATGGCCCTCCGTTCCCTTTTTATCCGTGATGGACAATGTATCTCTTGCAAATAAAAAAGGGGACGATTTAGAGAGTGTACTGCCTTATGTTCAGCTTCCCTTATCAGCTTTAAAAAAAGAGCGGACAGAGTTAACCCCCTTTGAGGAAATCAAAATTCAACTGCTCTTAGCGTTACTTTCAGAAAGAGAAACCCTTTTAATCGAAAATGTCTTGAGCACGTTAACAACAAAAGAGGTCCAAATCCTGCTGCCTTTGTGCCAAGAAATCGCCGAACAATTTGCTGTTGCCATCTATTTGATCCATGAAGACGAATGCTTTGCCCATACGCCCTATACCACTTATCTATAGTTTACATAGCCCTCAAACAAAAAGGCTTGCTTGCAAAAGCAAGTCTTTTTGTTTGAGATGCTGCCAATGAAACGCAAAAAAATCGACCGGCTAAGCAAATTGCTGCCGGTCGATTCCTTATTCTTCATTTAAGTCGATATCTGGAAAAGAGATTTTAAAGGTCGTGCCTTTGCCAAGTTCACTTTCTACACTGATCTTTCCTTTGTGCAGGCGTACGAGCTGTTCAACGATCGATAGTCCTAGACCAGATTCACCAAATTGACGGTTTTTGCGGGAAGGATCAACTTTGTAGTAACGATCCCAAATATTCTTGACTTGTTCTTCAGACATGCCGATTCCCGTATCACTGATTTCGATGATCGTTTCCAAGTAGCCTTTTTCGATTCGAACCCGAATTTCTCCATCTTCCGTAAACTGGATCGCATTTTGTAAAATATTGACCATGATTTGGACAAACCGATCATAATCCGCGTAAACGTCAATTGGCTCTGTTGTTTCTAAAATCAACACATCTTTGGCGATTTCTGCCTTGCTCTCCAGTTGCGTCAACAGATTATTGATGGTTTGCGTCGCATCAAATTTTTTGATAACCATCGAGATTTGATTGGTTCTGATTTTTTCGTAGTCAAGGTTTTCGTTGACTAACCGAATCAAGCGATTGGTTTCATTTTTCATCAAGCGGATCGCATTGTCTTTTTGATTCTCAGGAATTGCGTTGTACTCTAAGCCTTCCAATAAGCCATTGATGGTCGTCAATGGGGTACGCATCTCATGAGAAGCATCGGCCATAAATTGCCGACGACGTTCTTCTTGCCGTTCAATTTCTTCTTGGGATTCTTTTAAGGATTTCGTCATTAAATTAAAATCTTCGGCTAATTCATCAAATTCATCCCGATTATGCACCGGCAAGAAAATATCAAAATTGCCATTAGTAATTTCTTTGGTTGCCCGTTTCATGCGATTGATCCGCCTTACTTGGAACGTAGCGAAAAGGTAACTGATTAATAATGAGACAACGATCGAGATCAAACAAACTTTAAACAAGTTTTGATTAAAGGCACTGACAAGATTCAAAATACTGCTTGCCGATTGCGAAACCACCATTACCCCGTAAAAATCCGTGCGATTGACAGAAAAAGGTATCAACACATAGGAAGTCAGTTCTTTTTCCCCGTATAAATTTGTGGCGGAGGTCAGTTGTAGACGCGCCCCATTTTCTAAGGACTGCCAGTCTTTTTCAGAGATCGGAAAATCAACAGCATGAGCAGTATCTAGTGGATAAATAATATCATCAGGACTTTTAAAGAAGGCAAAGGAGATATCTTGGTTGCTCAAAATATTCTCAGCCAAACGCAAGGAATACTGTAGATAGCCATCCCGGGTCATATTTTGCTGTAAATATTCTGAGTCACTGATTTGCGAAATCGTCGCGACCGACGAAGCATACCCCATTAACTGCTCATAATTCCGTTCTTGTAACGTTTGGCGTGTCATTTGAGTAAACGCAATACCAATCGTCATCAAAATCACGAAGATCACCACAAAAAATGCAATCAGCTGTTGATACAGGTAGCGCATTAAGCAGCACCCGCATCATCAAATTTGTACCCAACGCCCCAGACGGTTTGAATGATCTGTGGCCCCACTTTTTCAATTTTTTGTCTTAGTTTTTTGATATGTGCATCGACGGTCCGTTCATCGCCAAAGTATTGGTAATCCCAAACCAGTTCTAACAGCTGTTCTCTCGAAAATACTTGTCGCGGTTTTTTCGCTAACGTATAAAGCAAATCAAATTCTTTCGGCGTCAACCCATCGATGGGTTGACCATTTAAATAGGCTTCCCGTGTTTTTGTGTTCATTTTGAAATGATCGGTGACGATATCAAAGGTGGCATCGGAAGCTTCAGGTGTTGTTTTGTCAACCAATTCACTGCGGCGATGTAGTGCCTTGATCCGTGCAATCAAGGTCAATGGACTAAAGGGTTTCGTCACATAGTCATCCGCCCCCATCTCTAATCCAATGACTTGATCGCTTTCTGAATCACGGGCCGTCAACATAATAATAGGGACTGTACTAGAGATTTTACGAATTTCGCGTGCCACCATCATGCCGTCCATGGAAGGAAGATTCAGATCAAGGGTGATCATGTCCCATTTTTCTGGTTCAGCAGCAAAGGCCTCAAGTCCTTCTTTGCCATCGTACTTAAACACTGCTTCCCATCCTTCATTCAAGAAAAACATTTGCATCATTTCAGAAACAGATTCGTTGTCTTCAATCATTAATATATTCATTTTCTTCACCTCTATGTTCTTTATCAAATCGTTGCAGATTCTCTTCGATCAGGCCAAAGATCGGCACGATGAACCAAGGGATCGCGATCATTTCAATTAGAAAAAAGTTGGTCCATTCTTGCCATTTCAAGACAAACCCAATGAGCGCCATGATTCCGCCAAAAAGCAGAAAGAATCGGGCAGATAGTTTTTGGGCCTGTCGCCAATTTCGTTCATTTTGTTTTGCCAGATAGGAACGGTAGCCATAAATAAGGTTCATTTTTTTTGATGGAAAAAGAAAAAAAGTGAGACCAATCAAGAAAAAAATGCTGCCAATTACTAAAAAAATCATCGTTTCACTCCATTCTTCCTATAGTATACTCGAATTTCTTTCTTCTACCAACAACTTCACCGATTATTCATAAAGGTTTGCCTTTTTTTCAATCTTTGATAAGATTGTGAGTGGACTATGACTATAAACCTTAGGAGTAAGATACATGACCTATAAAGCATTAACTTTTTTTGATCTTGATGGTACGCTTTTAGATGAGCACTCGCAAATCACTTCGGAAATTGCTGAAGCGATGGCGATGTTGCGAAAAAACGAAGTACTGCCGATCATTGCAACGGGAAGAACCGAACCTGAAGTTACCGCCATTCGTGAAGCAGCTGGGATCACCTCAAACATCGTCATGAACGGGGCTTTTATTCGCATTGACGGCAAAGAAGTTTTTTCTGATACTCTAGAACCTGAGCTTTGCGCACGAATGTACCAAGCCGTCAAAGACAATGGTGATGAGCTGTGTTATTACAATGAGAAAGGCTATTGGGCAACTGGTCACACCGAGGAAATGGTCGGTGCATACAACTACGTTCGTAGCCCTCTCCCAGAAATCGATCCTCTGCATTATGAAACGGACCGGACCAATATGTTGTTGGTTTTAGGTGTCGGCAACGATGCTTATTATCATGAGCGTTTTCCCGAATTAACTTTTTATCGTAATACGCCTTTTTCGATCGATGTCGTAAAATCTGGCACCTCTAAAGGGACTGGCGTAAAAACCTTGGTAGAATTGTTGGGTCTAGAAGATGTACCTACCTTCGGCTTTGGTGACGGCAGCAACGATTTCGCCCTTTTAGAAGCCTGTGACCACAAAATTGCCATGGGAAATGGGATTCAAGAGTTGAAAGAGCTGGCAGATTTCGTTACCCTGAAAAATACCGAAGGCGGAATCGTGCACGCCCTGAAACACTTTGACTTGATCTGATCCTTTGCACATGAACAAAAATATGGTATACTAGTGAATGGTAGCGATACCCCTTTTATCGAGGGGATGTTACGGATTCGACAGGCATAGTTGAGCCTGAATTGCGCTTCGTAGGTTACGTCTACGTTAAAACGTTACAGTTAAATATAACTGCTAAAAACGAAAACTCTTACGCTTTAGCTGCCTAAAAACAGTTAGCGTAGATCCTCTCGGCATCGCCCATGTGCTCGAGTAAGGGTCCTATTCTAAGTGGGATACGTTTTATCTTTCCGTCTGTAAGATAAAAAAGAGCTCATCAGACTAGCGATACAGACTGCCTGTCACTCGGCAAGCTGTAAAGCGAACCTTCAAATGAGTTGACTATGAGCGTAGATTTTTAGGTAGCAATATGTTTGGACGCGGGTTCGACTCCCGCCATCTCCATTTTATGCTTTACACGCTTTTAGAGAAGATAAGAAATGTTGTTAAATCAACATTCTTACTTTTCTTTTTTTTTGAAATCAAAAGTTGTAAGTAAAGTATTTAGTTTTCGGAAAAAATTATATACACTTTGCGCATTTCTGATAAAATTAATTAAAAAGAAAAGAGGTTTTTTATGGAAAAAGTCGCTTCCACCAACGACTTAAACAAATTGAAAAACAACCATATAATCTGTCAGCAAGAAAATATACAGATAACTAATTCCATCATATCTTTTTTTGGTACTAACAACTTTTTGGTGGTTGAAAAAGATGCGAACATAATAAATTCACGAATAAGTTTTAAAGGAAACAACTCAATTATTTTTATAAAAAAAACGAAAAATAATCAGATTAATATGATTATTGATATATATAACGATTCCTTTTTCTTCATGGACAAAGGTTGCTCTATTAATATGAATATTAAAATTATAATATCTGAAAACAAAAATATAATTATTGGTAAAGATTGTATGTTTTCTCAAGAATGTTGGATAAGAAATTCCGATGGTCATTTAATATATGATATTGAATCATGCAAAAGAGTAAACATCAGCAGAGATATTGTTATTGGAGATCACGTTTGGATTGGTCAAAATGTAAGCATTATTAAAAGTCCTTTTATAGGATCGGGATCGATTTTGGGAATGGGGAGTGTAGTGAAATCTCGGGTGCAAAGTAACTCTATTTACGCCGGTAATCCAAGTATACTTCAAAAAGAAAGTATTTTTTGGGATCGTACCTCTTCTCAACCATTTAGTGATTTTGACACCACCAATTCATTGGAATACAAAAACAGTAATTCAGACTATATATTTAAAGGCGTTGATAATTCGAGTTATTGGCAAAGTAATATAAATGAAATTGCTTCAATTAATGATTCTCTAACAAAAATAAAATCTATTTCCAGTATATCTGATTTAGATAGTCTAATAATTCATTTTCCGCCCAAAAAACAAAATAAGTTTTTCAACATATTTTTAAAAAAATAGGAAACGGGAGTCTCATCTTATGACTTATATATTATTTTTCTTCTTAGCTTTGTCTATCACCGGAATTAATTTCGCCGAACCAAATAAATTTAATAATGACTACATGTCAAAAAAACAGACAACTACAATAAACGGTATTTTCGTATTCTTGGTATTTCTTTCTCACGGTGCACAATATATATCCTTGGACGGTGCCCATAATGAAGTTTATGTTTTGCTACGACGATTCTTAGGTCAAGCAGTTGTTACTACTTTTTTATTTTACTCTGGATTTGGAATGATGAGCTCTATTCAGAAAAAAAGTCAAAACTATATTAAAGAAATGCCAATAAAAGCTTTTAAGCTTTTGATTCAGTTTGATATTGCTGTCATATTTTATCTGATAACGAATATGTTTATCGACAGAAACTTTCCTTTAAAAACCATACTGCTATCTTTCACAACATGGGTTTCTATAGGTAATAGCAACTGGTATATTACTTCAATGATTATATTTTGCCTATTGATCGGTTTAGCTTTTACAATTTCAAGAAAGAATTATTTTGTAGGAATCGTTCTTACTACTCTATTCACTATATTGGTAGTTTACTTTCTTATGCGAATTGATCGCCCAGCATATACTTATAACACAATGATTTGCTTACCGGCTGGTATGATATTCGCTTATTTCAAACCCACATTTGATAAATTAATAAAAAACGATCTAACTTATCTCATTTTAATACTATTTACCTTTGTAATTTTATCTTACAGCAGAATTCATATTACTTCTGGAATTCAAATGTATTCAATTTGGTCAATATTTTTTGCCTTTTCTTTTGTTATTTTTACAAAAAAAATTAAACTTGAGCATACATTTATTGAATGGTTAGGAAATCACATCTTTAGCATATATATTCTACAAAGGCTTCCAATGAATATTCTCCATTATCATGGAATAAGTACTAGACATCCTTTTATATTCATCGGTATCAGTTTTTTTTCAACTTTAATTATTGCTATTTTGTTTGATAAATATGTAATGAGAATTGTCAATTTGGTTATAGATAATTTGAGAAAGAGAATTTTTCATTCATGATTTGTTTTGCTTTTTTAATTATCCCCTTATTCTTGAAAATAAAAATCGAACTGATACATCATGTTCCTACAAGACAATAAAGATTGCCATTTCCAAAAGAACTACAAATAAACTATCGCTTTGCTAGTCTAAACGACAATGACATCCTTCACGTAATGAGAAAGAACTTCATCTTCATTAATAGAAGTTACTTCAGCTCACCTCAATAAACACAAAGAACGACTGAACCAAAAAAGTTCAGTCGTTTGCTTGTATTTTTCATGTCGTTTAAGAAAGATAAGAGTACTAGGTAGTTCAAATGGAAGACTTCCCCAAGCTTTCATTTGCCCCAGTACTCTTCATTGCTCGTTGTTACTTTAATAATAATACAAAAATGATTTTTATTCAATAAATATGTCCAAAAATCATAAAAAATGCCTTTTTATGACAATTTATAGGGTTTTCAATTCATTTCTAATAACATCTTTCCTATTTCTATTTATATTCTCGATCCCTTTACCTTCTCTCCTAACTGAATGAACTCGTAAAAAAGAAGCATTTTTGTTTCTTAAGTATTGAATTTGAGTGATTTTGCCTTGTCAATCGAGTATTCTCATGCTAACATGATTATGCAAACGTTAACAATCTAAAATGCACACGTGAACATTAATGTTGAGGAGGATTTTTTATGGTAAAAATTTCAGATGTTCAAACAGCGTATTATCGGATTCCGCTTCCGGAAATCATGGAAGACGCAAAACACGGCCTACACACCCACTTTGAAGTACCTATCGTCAAAATCGTTACCGATGATGGACGCGAGGGTGTTGGCTATACGTACACCGGTGGCTTTGGTGGTGAGTCGATCGCCAAACTGATCGATAAAGAACTAAAAGCAATCCTTTTAGGGAAAGATCCAGCATGTGTGGAAGCCTTGTGGGATCAGATGAACTGGGGCATCCATTATGTTGCCAGAGGCGGTTTAGCGAGTTTCGCCATTGCTGCTTGTGATATCGCCTTATGGGACTTACGTGCGAAAAAAGCACAAGAACCCCTCTACAAACTTTTAGGCGGAGCAAGTAACAAAGTCAAATGCTATGGTGGTGCGATCGATCTAAACTTTCCCCTTGAAAAACTCTTAGCCAATAATCAAAAATATTTAGACATGGGATTAAAAGCGGTCAAAATCAAATTGGGGCAAAAAACCCTTGCCGAAGATATTGCTCGCATAAAAGCGGTCAGAGAATTGATTGGTCCCGATGTGGTCTTTATGGTGGATGCCAACATGAGCTGGTCGGTTGAAAAAGCGATCAAAGCCGCCAAACTGATGGCGCCTTATGACATTTTGTTCCTTGAAGAACCAACGATCCCCGAAGATTACGAAGGCTACGCGCGTATCGCTAAAGAAGGGCAAATTGCGGTCGCAGGCGGGGAAAACTTGCGCACCCCGATCGAATTTGCTCATATGATCAAATATGGCAATGTCGATTTTCCACAACCCGACGCTTCCAATTGCGGTGGGATCACCGGCTGGTTGAAAATTGCTGCCTTAACACAAGCGAACAACGTATCGGTTTCTACACATGGCATGCAGGAATTACACGTCAGTCTCTTAGCAGCGATGCCTAATGCTGGGTATCTCGAAATGCACAGTTTCCCAATCGATCAATACACCACGAGACCGTTGGTGATCGATCCATCCGATGGCTGCGCGATTGCACCAGAAGAACCAGGGATTGGCGTCACCTTTGACTGGGAGAAACTTGCTCCTCATAAACAACCCTTTTAACTGAAAACCCACGTTGATTTCCTTTACTATCAGGAAATCAACGTGGGTTTTTATTACAGAATCAATGGTTTTTCTTCAAATGGCAGCCACCGTTCATCAATCAGGGAACGATACCAAGCGGCTGATTTTTTTAATGACCGGGTCCGTTCTTCATTTAACTCAATTCGGACGAGACCATAGCGGTTCTTAAATGCATTCATAGGTGAAACACAATCGGTAAATGCCCAAAGCATATAGCCTTCGCAGTTGGCACCTTCCTCGACAGCTTTTAGCAGCCAGTAAAGATGTTCAGTAATAAATTGAATTCGATAGTCATCTTGAACTTGTCCTGTTGCATCCATATACTGTTCTTCATTTTCCCGCCCCATACCGTTTTCAGTAATCAGCCATGGAATATTCCCATAATTCTCTTTCAGGTAATTAGCCATATCGTACATGACCTTCGGATAGATTTCCCAGCCACGAGAGTTATTCATTTGTTTTCCTGGCAAATCAAAGGTCTCATAAAACATTTCCGGATGAAACGGTGTATCCGAATGCCATTGATACCGTGGTGCCCGCACGCGTTTCGGGTAGTACTGATTGACCCCTAAGAAATCCACCGTATGGGTGCGGATCGTTTCCAAATCTTCTTCTGTCGGATCAAAGTAGATGCCATAGGTTTGGCAAAGTGTGATAAGTTCCTCTGGATAATGACCTTTGACCATTGGATCAAAAAAGATCCGGTTGAAAAAGAGATCATACATTTTTTGCGCGTTTTGATCCTCCGGTGAGGAAGAGCGTGCGTAAACCATTTCTGGATTCAGCACACAACCGATGCGCCCCTCATAGCCTTTTTCATGATAGGCAGCCACTGCTTGGGCGGATGCCAATACTTTGTGATAGTTCCAAAGCATCCATTTTTTCGTATTTTGTTCATGGGGCCAGCGGATCGCATCGAGATAACAACGAGTCTGAATAACGATCGGCTCATTGAAGGTAAACCAATGTTTGACTCGATCACCGTAACGTTCGAAGGCGATCTCGGCATAACGGGTATACAGATCGACCACTTTCCGCGAGCTCCAGCCATCATAGGCATCCATCAAACTAGCTGGCAGTTCATAATGTTCCAAACAAAGCATCGGTTCGACTCCAGCCGCAAGCAATTGGTCGATAAGCTGATCGATATGAGCAGCATAGTCTTCATCAACGATCAGCTGTTCATGGTCGGTAAAGAAGCGCGCCCAGTTGATCGATGTTCGGTAATGGGTCAAATGAACCTCCTGCATCAGTTGAATATCCTCTGAAAACTTTTCCATAAAATTCGTCGCAACAGCCGGTCCATAGCCATTATGCCAAACAAAGCGTTCTTCTTTGTACCAGCGGTCGAGATACGAATCTTGCCCTTCTTTCTTTCCTTGCCAGCCTTCTGTCTGCCAAGCAGACGAAGCAGCCCCTAAAATAAATGTCTCAGGTATTTTTACCATTTTTTCAAAACTCCTTTATGCAACTTCATTGGTCGTACGATTCATTACCAAAACAAAAGGGAGATAGATCAAAATCGCCACGACAATACAGATAACTTGCGTGATGACAGCCCCGATATCTCCAGCAGTAGCTAGATAAGCATTGACGATCGGTGGCATTGGCCATGGGACCATTACCACTGCTTTAGCGGCAAAGCCTAGGCTTGTGGCCACGTACCCAATCGTTCCTGTTACTAATGGTGTCAGGATAAAGGGAATCGCCAAAATGGGATTCAACATAATTGGCATTCCGAAGATCACTGGCTCATTGATATTGAAAATCCCAGGTGCTAATGACAATTTAGTGATTTGGCGCATATCCTCTCGTTTACCGACGATCAAAATCGCAATCAGCAACCCAATCGTCACGCCAGAGCCGCCCATACTCATATACATATCCCAAAACGGCATCGTAATGATATTGGGTACTTCTTTTCCAGCTTCAAAAGCTTCTGTGTTGACGGCTATTGCTGCCAGCAACAATGGTTCACGAATTGGTTTGACCATCTGGTTCCCATGAATCCCGATGACCCAAAAGACTTGTGCGATAAACATCAACAATAAGATACCTGGTAATCCTTGGACGATCCCTTCCAGTGGTCGTTGGACGACATTGTAGATGATATCGTAGGCATACATCCCTGTGAGTGCTTTGATAGCAAAGCCAGCGGCGGCGATGATGGTCACGGTGAAAATCGTTGGAAACAATGCCGAAAAACTTGCCGAAACATTCCCTGGAACACTATCAGGCATCGTGATCTGCAGCCGTTTTTGTCTTCCTAGCCACGCATAAAGCTCGATGGAAACGATCGCAACGAACATGCCTAAAAATAGGCCTTTCGTGTCCGTATATTGCTTAGCCAGCACGTTTTCGGCAACCACTGTCGCATCTTCGTGCAAAAATTCAAAGATCATTGGATTAACAGAAAGATAAGACATCACGGCGATGATTCCTGGAAAGACCCCAGAAATCTTATTTAATTTTGCTAGCTCAATCCCAATCAGAAACACTGCATAGATCGTTAAGAAACTCAACGTCACATAACTGACCGCAGATGAGATCGGTTTTAAACTTTCTAAAAAGCGCAGTGCCTCGATTTGTGCCAATCCATTTTCAGCATCAAAAACCATTGCTGAAAACAAAGTACCAAATGCCCCGGTAATGATTACTGGAATCAAAGCAGCAAAGGCATTTTTAATGACCATGATGTAGCGTAAATTGTTGATCCTATTGGCAAACTTTCCTAAAACGTCAGCGAGTCGATCCATAAATCCTTGCATAAAACTCCCTCCTATACCCCTATTCTTCAATCGTTAGAAAACGATTACATTACAAATGTAATTCATTTCCTGAAGAATGTAAACGCAGGAAAAGCCTTTAAAACAAGGTATGTAAAGCTCCAAGTTTACATACTTCGTTTTATCACTTATTATTATTTTGAGGTGAAGCAAATGGCGAACTACCATGACATCGCTGCCGATCTACGGAGCAAAATCAATCACGGGTTTTACGAAGAAGAGAAAAAATTGCCGAAGCAATCCGAACTGGCTGCGGATTATCAAACGAGCCGCGTGACGATTCAAAAAGCATTGAATATTTTACAAATGGAAGGCATTATTTACGGTAAAAAAGGCACGGGTACGTTTATCAATGATTCCTATTCAACCTTCGATTACAACGCTAAGATCAATCGCGGGCTGACCAAGCGCCTTGGAGAGACAGGAAAAATCACCAGCAAGATCATTTCTTTTGCCATTCTTTTTCCCGATGAGAAAGAACAAGAAAAACTAAAAATCCGCAGTGACCAGCAAATTTATGATATCGTTCGTTTGCGCCTGTTTGACGATATTCCTGTTGTTTTAGAATATACCATCATGCCGCTTCATGTCATTCCCGGGATTACCGAGGAAGTCTTAAACTCATCGGTCTACGGTTATATCACCAACCAGCTACACTCCTCGATTGGGACATCTGTCCGTCGCATCAAAGCGGATCGTGCAGATACCTATGATCAGCAATACTTAGCTTGTGCTGCCACCGATCCCATTTTAGAAGTGGAACAAACGGTTTATCTCGGCGATGGGACACCTTTCGAATTTTCTCAGTCACGGCACCGCTATGATATGGGAGATTTTATCGTCGTAAATAATTAATACGCTGCGTATCGAGTACCTCTGAGTGAGGATCGATACGCAGCGTATTTTACTTAAAAATATTGCTGATAGACTGTTTGACCAATTTCTCTTAGCCAACTGATCCCTTGACCACTACCGGTTTTATCATAGGAAAACGCCGCAATGATGATCGTCGTTTCATTGGCTTGTAAATACGCTACATCGTGTTCGATGCGGTCAAGACGGCCTGTCTTATTAAAAATGCGGCACGCAGGATGCGTTGTTTCAGCAAAAGTCCCTGGTATGCCCTCTTGAAATTGCTGCTGATTTAAGGCTGAAAATCCTAGGGCAGCTTCTTCTTGTTTAACACACCTTAGTAGTAGTTTGGCAGCCGCCGAAGGGGTCAAGCGGTTCTCCTTGTCTTTAATCGGTCGCATCATATACCGTTCAAATTGGATCTCCGGCTCCTGGATCCATGCTTGAAGTGTGGGCAACCCAGCTAAGTCCAACAGTACATTGGTGGCGGTATTATCAGATACGGCGATCATCGCTGTAAGCAGTTCACTGATAGCCCAGCTTTTTTTCTGAGGAAAAAGACGGAGGACCCCAGCGCCACCTGTCAGATCAACGGGGCTCACACAAATTACTTGTTGGGGATTGATCTTTTTTTCGATGATTTGTTCAAGGTAATAGGCATACAATACAAGCTTACTGATACTTGCTGCTGGAAATGACTTATGACTCTGATAGTCAACAAGACATTTCGTTGGCGTACCAATCCATAACCCCATTTCCAATGTTGCTTGATATTTTTTTAGGATATGATTTATTTCTAAATAAACGTCATCTTTTGTCATCAAACGCTCCTTTCCTCAAAGTCAGTAAAGGATTGCTTATGTGCCCGGTTCAATTGGTGTATTTGGTTTGTCTTGCCAATAGCGCGCCACAACTGCTAGTTCCGGTTCATAATTAGAACCAGCGATTTTGGTTTTCATGACCCGCGATCCGGGTGTTCTTGAATGAATCATTTCATCATCCCCCAAATACAACCCAACATGATGGACTTCACCTTTTCCTTCTTCATAAGCAAATAGCAACAGATCTCCCGGTTGTGCCTGACTGTAAGGTACAATGTTTGCTTGTTGTGCTTGCTCAATCGTATCTCGGGGGATCAAAATACCATGAAGTCGATGCAGCGAATACATGAATCCAGAACAATCAAAGCCACTGCCGCTAATGCCTGCCCAGACATAGGGCTGATTCAAAAATTGTTCTGCTAGTGCAATCATTTTCTCGGGCAGATTTGTCCATGTATCCACAATGACTTGAGCAAAGGATTTAGCGATCGTTGCTGGTCCATTAGGCGTAGCCACTCGATAGGAATCTGTGGTTTCCCCAACTAGGGGTAAAACCGTCCCAAAAGAAACGATCCGTGTCGCAGAGTCAAAAACAAGCAAAGCTTCTTTGGCAGTCACGCCGAGCATTCTTTTAGCTGTTGAATAGTCTGGTGGCAATGGCTTCAATACCTCGTTTGGTAGATAGCCGGGATAGCCAAGTGGGTGTTTATTGCTTTTTTGATCCAAGACGATCACATGGGCCCAACCATCCGTTTGGTCGATGACTTCTACAATCGTCCCATATAATACTTCGGAGTCCACTAAGCTTTCCTGATAAAGCCGCATCGTATCTTCATCAGTCAAAAAAGTGTGCAGTGCTTCTAAAGGGAATGCTTTGATTTTTGCTAGTACTTTGTTTTCTTTGGGTTCCTTCCATAAGAAGGAAGAGCCAGCCTGAACAATTTGTTTCATCTTTGCACCTCTCATAACTGTTTATTCGTTGATTCCTAGTCCGATGCGTTCGGTGACGCTCAAGCTTCCTGGACGCTGAAGAATCCCTTGCGTTTCAGGGGAAGTCGTTTGGGTCTCCCACATAAAAGGAACATCCAGATCATAAAATTGGACATCGTTCATCCCTAAGGCAAAATGGGCGGCGGCAGCCATTCCACCATACCCTTCAATCATCGAACCGACCATCACCGGCACTTGATGTTCTTTTGCCAATTGATAAATTTTTTGTCCCTCTTTGATCCCGCCGCTTTTCATCAATTTAATGTTCAAATAATTGCAGCAGTTTTCAGCAATCAAACGTTTGGCATCCTCATAGGAAAAAAGACTTTCATCGGCCATGATCGGAATCGTCGTACGAGCAGTCACATAGCTGAGTCCAGCAAAATCATGGGCTTTTACTGGCTGTTCAACAAACTCGATCGGAATGTCTTGCCATTGGTCTAAAATCTGCACCGCTTCTTCTTTGGTCCAGCCTTGATTGGCATCAATTCGAAAGGGGGTCGTTCCTGCCAAGCGTTCATTGATGCGGCGAATTTTCGCAACTTCCTCTTCGATCGTTTCTGCCCCTAGTTTGATTTTCAAGGAGCGAAATCCCGCTTGGACTTTTGCTTGCGCATCCTGTAGCATCTGCTCCTGTGAGCCGACACTGATCGTATAATCGGTTGTCAGTGTATTGACAGAACCTCCTAAATAACGGTAAAGCGGTAAGTTAGCCGCTTTTGCCAGTGCATCATGCAACGCGATATCGATCGCCGCTTTAGGGCTCGTATGATGCTGGATCAACGCATGAAGCTCATCCATTACCGACAATTGCGCATCTACCTTTCTACCTAACAGGAAAGGGGAAAAAACAGTTTCGATATCTTTTAAAATACTTTCTTTCGTGTCACCGGTGATCACTTCGGTAGGTGCTGCTTCTCCGATGCCAACGATCTCATTATCAAAAGAAAGCAGCACTCGAACCACTTCGACGGCGTGCACTTCTCTGAGCGCCGTTTTAAACGGTGCATTCAGCTGGATCGGAATTAGCTTCGTTTCAACTGCTGTGATTTTCATTCGTGTTCCTCCCAAAAGGAAAAGCCGTTCTTATCTAGCTGGAATGAATCATTCCTCTTCACTGCTAGATAAAGAACGGCTTTATTCCTTGCTCTAGTTGCTGAACGCTTGGCGTTCCTCTTTTCTGCAGTACTGTTTGACTACGTCAGTCGGTAGATGTATGAAAGAATTGTTTTTTTTACTTATTCTTCGACAAACACATTTTTATAATCATAGGCAGCACCGACACTATGAACGATGAGGCCTTTGATCTTAGGCGACCGCAGATGTGCTTCTGCACTTTGGAAAAGCGGTATAACGCCCAAATCTTCATTTAAGATTTTTTCTGCTTCCACCATATTTTCCCAACGGGCTTCTGGGTCGTTGGCATTTTCATTGGAGGCTTGTTCGATCAATTGGTCGTAGTCATCATTTAGCCATTTCCCACGATTGTAGGAACTGTCTTTTTTGAACAATTCCAAAAAGTTGATTGGATCTGCATAGTCCCCGATCCAATTGTTCATGACCATCTCAAAATCGCCGCTATTGGAACGATCCAAACGAACAGAAAAAGGAACATTTGTGACTTCGATAGTCAATCCATCCAGTGTTTGCTGCAAGGTTCCTTGAATGTATTCCGCCATTTTTTTCGATTGGTCGGTATCTGAGGTCAGCAGTTCAAAAGACAATGTATCGATACCCAGTTCTGCCTTGGCCTTTTCCCAATACTCTTGGGCTTTTTCTTCGTCAAAGGCTAACGTGGTTGCCGCATCCTCGACAAAATCAGCTTTTGTCTCTGGATTGAAAGCTAGGTCAGAAGGAACAAAACCGACAGCCGGTAATGAGCCGTTGCCTAAAATATTCTCAACGATTTGTTGCCGATTCATGATATAAGAAATGGCTTGCCGCAAATTTGCATTTCGAAAAGGCGAATCTTCTGGTGCTTGATTCATTTCTAAATACTGAGTGGTTGCACTAGGCTGAACAATGTAATCAGGATGATTCACATTCTGCATCGCCAATTCACCGCTTAAAATAATGTCATCGGCTTGCCCGCTTTCGTACAAGTTATAAGCAGTCGATGAGTCTTTCACGACATCGAAATTAACTGTTTCAAGTTTGACTGAATCGGCATCCCAATAATCCGGATTTTTTTCCAATGACCACTGGATATCGGTGCCTGGGCCAGCATAATTGGTCAATAGGAATGGTCCATTGTACGCCGCGTTTTCACTTGTTAAGGCGTATTGATCACCAAATTCCTCCACGACACGTTCGTTTTGTGGGAAGAAGGTTGGAAACGCCAGTAAAGATAAAAAGTAAGGTGTTGGTTTTTCTAACGTGATTTTCAACTCATGATCATTGACTGCTTCGATCCCTAACTCGCTTTTATCTAGCGTGCCATCTGAAATAGCAGATGCATTTTTAACGGGTGCTAGCATATAGGCATAATTGGAAGCTGTAGCTGGATCAACGGTTCGCTGCCAGCTAAAAACATAATCAGCCGCTGTAACTGGATCACCATTGGACCATTTTGCCTCTTCTCGCAGTGAAATGGTATAGGTCAGGCCATCTTCACTGACTTCAGCGTCTTTACTTGCCCCAGCAATTACAGGAACATTGTTCTCATCCAAGCGATAAAGGCCTTCATAAGCATTGTTCAGAGTAATAAAGCTATAAGAGTCGGTTGCTAAAGAAATATCGGCACTGCCCATCTCTGCTGAAAATTGCACATTGATCACTTGCTCTGCAGAAGAAGCTGCTGATGAATCCGTCTCGTTTTCTTGCGCGCCATTTTGACAAGCTGCTAAAAAGAAGCTGCCTAGTAACACAAGCGATACTGCATACTTGCTACGTTTCCCCATTTCTACTCATCCCCTTCTAACATTCAGATAATTCAAAAAATTCTGTTTGTTGTACCGAGTTTACCGCATGTTTATGCAGCCTGTCAATTTAACTCGACCAAAAAATGTAAGAGGTTACACGGTTGTGTCAGAAGCGCTCTTGTGAATGTAAAAATTAGAAAAGTGCGACTTTATGCTGACTATCGTTGACAGGAGTCGTGCCAAGAAAGCATACAAAAAAGTTCTGATCTTCTAGTGATCAGAACTTTCGATACTTTCTTATACATCATTTCGCAGGTAAAATGGATAAAAAAACTTTCAAAATTTTCCTTACCTTCCACACAAAAAAAAGAAGACACAAATTTCGTCTTCATAGCGCTTTCTCAGAACCTTCCCACTTTTTTGCCTTTCAACTCAAGGAATAAAAGAAATCTCCTCAGAAAGTAAAAAAAACGTATCTATTTTAAAATGGGAGTGGTACACTAAACAAACGAAGAGTACTGCACGTGAGAAAAGAAAGACTTCCCCAAGTATCCATTTTCTCCAATACTCTTCGGACTCTTCAGTACGTATATTAATTATACGTACTTTTTTCATTTGTTCAAGGCTTTTGAAAGATTTAATCAAAAAGTAAAAATCGATAAAAACGTACCAATTCCCAAAGCTAATTGACAATGATTCTCAATTAGCGCTATACTAAATGAAATCACTCACAGTCAAAGGAGGAATTTCATGTATATCCGTACCGTTGCGTTTGAAGTCATTCCAGAAGGCAAAGAGATCTTTCTTGCTAAAATGAAAAAAGATACCGCCTCAATGAAAACATTTGCTGGGTGTCACTCTGCTGAAGCTTGGTTTTCAGAATCTAAAGACAGCCTCGTTTTCCAGTTAGTGTCAAAATGGACTGAGAAAAAAGCCTTTCAAGCTTGGTTAAAACGTCCCGAACATTTGCAAAAGCACCGAGATGCGTATCGAGCAGAAAAAGAAGGAACTGCAAAACCGAGCCTTGTTTTGTCCAAGACCGGCCAAGAATTTGTCTTGATCGATGAAGAACCTAGTCCTAGTTAAACTATAAGAGCGATCCACCAAAGCTGATCCCGTTCGCTTTGGTGGATCGCTTTCTTGTTCAGTATCTCTCTTTTCTATTCCACCGTTCGCTCGTTCAGGGTTCTTCCTTGCTGATCTTTTAATTGAAGCCAGCCATTGGTCCCCCCATAGTAAAGAAACATGCCTACCTCATTGACACTTTTTAATACGACGTCTTCAATCGTTCGTCCCTCTTTGATCGCTGATTGATTCTCTTGCCGTATCTTTTCTGCTAATCGAGCTGAAAATCCCACCGAGCCGTCTTTGTTCAATGGAACCTCTTGACGCAAGGTAGCGCCTTTTTCAATTCGAACCTCGTTGCGTTTCTGCCAATAGACCGTTGCTGTACTTCCTTGATAATCCACCATAAAGGGTTCATCTTGTAATTCTTTTGACCATTTATGACGAGGCTTGCCCCCGTTTTTCACCTCTTTCGTTTCCTTTTTGCTGGTGGATACATAACCCAGAAAATCGATCAAGCAATCAAATGGTTCCGCACAAACAGCGACCTTTTGTTGCAGTTCCTGTGGAATCACGATAGGTGCGTTGGAAGCATCGGACAGTTGGTATTTCTCTTGATAATAGGCTGCTAAGTATGGCGCCATGATCTCCCAAGGTGGTGTAAGGATTATTAAGCGGTCATATTCTTGCTTGTCATCAAATGTTTTCTCGTCTGCGACTGATAGTAATTGGCCTTTTTTTATGGCTAAGAGGACGGTATTGTCTTTTGCTTCAATAAGTTTTCCTTTAACAATTTGCAGTTGCCCTGCTTCCTGCGGCAATTCAAAAAGCATCTGTTTGTCATCAATGACCGTTTTTTCTAATTCCATTTTGCTCCCTGCTTTCTGCTAGTTTCTCGCCCATTATAGCATGTATTTTTCTACGCAGCTGTGTCGAAGAATCAAAAAAAGAGGCTGCTTCCAAGAAACAGCCCCTTTTTTAAGGGAATTGGTTTACGTGCATGGTTTCATTTTATTTTGATTGGGTGATTACCAATGGATCAGCTAAAAAAGCACTCAACTAGTGCTGGTTGATAGATCTCATTGTATTTTGCAACTACTCGTCCGCAACGTTCTTCGATATCTTCATGATCGATTCCATCATAGCGAATCACATTTAATACGACACACCTTTCCATTTTTCTGACCACTTCACCGATCACACGGCTTTGTAAGCCAACTGGTTTACATTCATATGCTTTACCTAATACAATTGTTTCTGCTTCCATAATTCTCTCCTTAAAAATTCATTTTTCTAATTGTATTATCATATTATCATCTAATTTTAATTAAATAAAGCAATATGCCCGTAATTTGTAAATAATAACTAAAAAAAGCGTTCATAATCCAATGAACGCTTCGTTTTAAAACATTATGTTGTTTTTAGGTTAATATTAAAAACAAGTGTTTTATTGGCGACTTGCTACCAATAACGCCGCAAATTCTTCCAGATATTTCTGATCGATCGCATCATAACTATTTGTTTTTCCACTATCGATATCCAGCACGCCAAGCAGCTGATTACCAGCTACCATGGGAACTACGATTTCAGACATTGCTGCTGAGTCACAAGAAATATAGTTCTCATGTTCTTTGACATTCGGGACGATCAATGTCGTTTGTTTTGCGGCTGACTCCCCACAAACCCCTTTGCCCATAGTGATTCTGGTGCAAGATACTCTTCCTTGGAATGGGCCTAAGATCAGTTCGCCTTCTTCAAATAAGTAGTAGCCGGCAAATACTGTATCTTCCAATGTTTCATTCAGTAAAGCAGAAGAGTTGGCTAGATTGGCGATCCAATTACTCTCCGCTTCTAACAACCCTTTTAATTGCAGAAGCATCAATTCATACGCTTCGATTTTTTTATTCATTTTCTCACCTCTGTCCTTGATTATAAGCAAACACAGAGGATTTGTCTCGTCTAAATTGCTGGGTACTGGAAACAAAAAATGTGAATAAAGAGAAGTCGCCTGAATCAGTCTACTTACTAACCTTTGTCAGCAACCGATCTTGATCGATTGGGTTCTCCTTCTCAATCATCTGCTGAACTACTCTGCATCAATCACAGTAAAACGAGTATTTTCATGTCGCACTGTTTCGATTTCATCAAGGATTGCTTTGGCTAACGTACCACTGGATGTTACTGATTCCTTTTGGTCATTGAATAGCAAGTGATCTTTCCCTAAAATCGCTGGTTTAGCTGGTCCTTCTTGAAAGACGTTCCCAGGAGAAATCCCCACCCAAGGGACATTTTTGACGGTTTCTAAAAAGAGGTATTCGTCTAGCTGATTTTCTGGAATCGCAATCCAGCTTTCACTTCCTGGGGCTTTTTTCAATTCGGTAAGATTGCGTTCGCCCGCTTCGTTGAACAGGCTGCCAGCTCCTAAAATGAAGAACAAGCGTGTGTTCTTTTCTCGAAACAGGTGCACTAATTTTGCTGCCAAATCCACATGCAAGTACGCTTGGTCAGGACTTGTCGCAAACGCATCGACCAATACGTCAAACCCGTCGAGGTCTCCTTCTGTTAACGAAAAAGCATCTTTTGTAAGTGTTTTGACCGTCTCACCAAGTTGTTCTTTGGCCTTCGCTTCATTTCTCACGATAGCAGTCACTTCGTGTCCTCTCTGTACTGCTTCTTGATAAATTGCTGAACCTGCATTCCCTGTTGCGCCAATAATACCGATTTTCATAATGATCATCCTTCCTACTTTTGTTTTTTCAAAACAAGTTGTTACTAATCAAGTTACAACTAGAGTATAAAAGAAACTTTCTTTCCTGTCAAGAAATTGCTTAGCAGGTGAAAGTTCTTTTTACTGTGTTGTGTCCGTTCAATCTACTGTTTGGCTTCTCCTCGAATGCCTTCAATGATTGATTGCAGCGAGATGGCACTCATCTCCTGCTCGATTTTCTTTTGCAGCACATCGTAAGTTTCCTCTAATACCGTTTGGATATTCCCCCCAATCAAGCAATTGGGATTGGTCTTTTTGTCCGCATGTAAAAGATGGTGATCTTTTTCAACACTCGCATAAATGTCTAACAAAGAAATCTCATTTGGTTCCTTCGTTAGTTTAGGGTTTGGTTTTCCTCTTTGGCTTTCGATCAATCCAGCAACCCGTAAATCACTCATAATCCGGCGAACATAGGCAGGATTCGTTTCAACACTCTGGGCGATCCGATCACTTGATAAATCAGTTCCTTTAAAGAGGTGGATATAAGCGAGGATGTGAATGGCGTCGCTGTATTTGGTTGAATATTTCACTTCGTCTCCACTCCTTTTTCTTGTATCATACCTCTTTTTTAGCATTTAGACAAAGGGGACTGATCAATCTTACAAAACTCAAGAATCCCGTCAAGAAAAAACAGCCCTCAAAAAGTTAGCACAAAAGCCTAACTTCTTGAAGGAACTGCATACTGAACCACTTTTTTACTTTTTATTTAAACGATCACTTTGCTAATAGCCATTCATCCACGCTGATTCAAGCTGATTGCCGTCGGGATCAACGATTTCATAGCCGACCATCACGTCTTCTGGAATACCCATGTCAACTTGGAACGATTGGCCGCCATTTTCTTCTGCAATCTTCGCAAAATTCTTCGCTTCTTCTGGAGTATCGAAGCTAAACGCAATCAATGCACCACTTGTGTTCTTCGTATCCGCAATACGTCTGCCATTCAGAAACTGTTGATAAAACTCATGTTCTAACAACATCACCCAAATCGATTCACTCCAAACCATCCCGCTGCTAGTCTCGTTTGAGAACTCTTCATTTTTGACAAATCCCAACGCTTCATAAAAGGAGGTTGCACGTTTGATATCAGTGACAGGCAAATTTATAAACACCATTTTGTTCGCCATTTTCTTGCCTCTTTTCTTTGATAAGCTGCATTAACGAATCCGCTCTCATTATACCACCTATCAGTTGATTCACAAAAACATCAAACCTTATCATTTGCTCTTGGTTTCTATCAGCTCATCCAAAAATGTTTTTTTAAGTAAAAAAAGGTCTTTGTATGCAAGACCTTTTTGCTTTTCTTACCTATGAAAAAGTAACCAAATACGCATCGCATAGAAGCCATTTTTTCGCTGATCAATTCAACGCAAGCTGCTCTACTTTTTTTAATACTCAAAACTCAAGTCTTGAATCGATCACGGTAGCTTTCCCACGATAAATTTTTCGATACTCTTTGGGCGTATAACTAGTTGCTTTTTTAAATTTCTTACTAAAATAATTTGGATCATTGAATCCCGCTCTGACAGAGATTTCACTGATTGATCGATCACTTGTTGAAAGTTCTTTTTTAGCAACCTCAATACGATAAATCATCAAGTACAATGAAAAGGTCATCCCTAAGGTATTCTTGATCAAACGGCTGGTGTGATACCGACTTAAATGCAGGTGATCTGCTAAAGTGTCTAATGTAATATGTTCTCTATAATTTTCATGAATATAGCGCAATATCTTATGTCTTAAAGAAAGCGAAGGAGAAGCCTCATTGTTTTTCTCGACGTGCAGCAAAGAAATCTGATTGATGGATTGAATCCCTCGGTCCAATGCATAAACAAAATCATTGGTGATCGGTTCCACTAAATAATCGATCAAGCCGTAACGCAACGCTTTTTGAGCGATAGCAAAGCTTTCTACTGCAGAATACAAAATTGCTTTTGCATTCGGGCAAAAAGAGAGCAATTCTTTGTATAATTCAAAACAGTCTCCTTCGCCATCCGCATTGATCACTGCAATTTCAACCGTTTGCTCAAGACATGTTCGCTGAAGCGCTTTTTTCGAATCAACCGTCGGAAGTAAGATGACATTTGGGAAATGACGATCGATCAAACGAATCATATCATTAACTGCTCCCCGCTCATTGCTGTCAATGATCAATAAATTACACACGAAATTTTCTCCTTCGTTTAAAATTTATCTGTTGGTATTTCTCTTTCCATTTATTTCTCTTGAAAATCTATGACCATCCGCCCTTTGATTTGGCCAGAGAGCATTTCATCAAAAATATCATTGATCTCTTCTAACTGACGCATAACAACTTTAGGAACGACTTTTCCTTCAGCTGCGAATTGGAAAGCTTCTGCTAAATCAGTCCGTGTTCCAACAAGGGAACCGACGATTTTAATACCGTCCAATACAAGTCGAGGAATGTTCAAGTCCATGCTTTCTGGTGGAAGACCGACTGCTACAATCGTACCGCCCGCACGAACGGCATCGACAGCAGAGTTGAAGGCTGCTTTTGAAACAGCAGTTACAACAGCTGCATGTGCGCCACCGGTTACTTCTTGAATGACTTTCGCTGCATCTTCTTTCGCGGGATTGATCACAAGGTCAGCGCCGTGATCTTTTGCAAAGTCCAACTGCTTGTCGTTGATGTCGATCCCAATCACTTTTGCATTGAAGACATTTTTTGCATATTGCAAGGCTAAGTTTCCTAATCCGCCTAAACCATAGATGGCGATCCATTGACCTGGTTTAATATCAGAAACTTTCACCGCTTTATATGTCGTTACGCCTGCACAAGTAATGCTACTGGCTTCAGCAGAACCTAAGTCCTCAGGCACCTTCACTGCATAGTCAGCTACAACGATACACTCTTCAGCCATACCACCATCTACAGAATAGCCGGCATTTCTAACAGAACGACATAATGACTCATTCCCGTTCACACAGTATTCACATGATCCACAGCTTTCATACAACCAAGCAACACTTGCACGGTCACCAATTGCTAGAGAAGTAACATCATCACCGATCGCAACGACTTTACCGATTCCCTCGTGACCAAGTACGATTCCAGATGCATCGCCAAAGTCGCCATCTTTTACATGCAAGTCAGTGTGGCAGACACCGCAACACTCCATTTCTAATAATGCTTCATTCGGACGAAGCGCTCTCAATTCTTTTTCTTCGATTTTTACAACCTTATCTTTTGATACTACAGCTGCTTTCACAAAGACACCTCTTTCAATTCGTTTAAATAAAGAACTTCCTTTTATTTGTGAAGTAATTAACTAACGCATAGAGGTCAGTAATAGCTAGATAAAAGAAAGTTCTCTATCGAGAAGATTACCATAGAAATCATCGGAAAAAGGGGAATATATTGCTTTTTTTCTGTAATCATTTATTAGAAAAAAATAATGAAATAATTCAATTTTTTTCTTTAATACCGAATTAGATAAAAGATGAAGACGAAAAAATGAGTGAAATCACCGATATAAATAACGATTCTATAATAAAAAATATCAAGAGAGACTTCCACTATCATGTAAACTTTTTTTAAATCATTCCCTATCCTTCTATTTTTTTATCAAGTCGATGATTTGGGATTTATTTTCTTTCAGGCGCTGAATGTCATGTTGGTATTTAAAGAGATGTCCCTCGTCAATGTTTTTCTGAAAATTTCCATTCCCTTCTTCTCCTTCTCTGATCATAAAAGCAGCTAGCGCTGAAAGGCGGTCGATCAAACAATCGACAATCTGTAACCTGTCATTATTGGACAGCCGATAAGTATCCACAAAAATTTCCAATCGATGACATTGTGTTTCACTCAGACGACTTTTCCCATCAAAGTACAAGGGTACCCAGCGATAAGCAGCATAAGAAACATCCCACAACCTGCTTCCTGGCCTTACTGTGTCAAAATCAAAAAGACCAAATGGCTCCCCATCCACGGTCGTCATATTATACGGAGCAAAATCATTGTGACACATCACTTGTATTGGGCCAGAGTAATCCAACATCCACTGTTCCTCACCAGTTAACCTTTCCAGAAAACCAACACTTCGATCATGAAAATCTCTTAATCGTTCAGCTACTAAACAAAGAACCTCATCAGTATAAAGCTCATCCGGCAATGGCTGATCATATACCTCCCCTGGAACAAAAGAAACTAACTCATGTTCTTCCTGATCAAACCCTAATGGTTTCGGCACATAATTTATCTGCTGATCATGCAAAAAACGTAAAAAGCGTTGAACGTCCTTCGACCATGGAACCTTTGGCCGTCTGACGAACTCCTTTTCGATGATTATTTCTTCTCGTCCAAGATTGTTACTTCTTTCATTCAATGAAACCCCTCCTATTTGTATAGTCGTTTCTTCATTTTATCACAACAAATAGAAGTTTCTTTCCCCTTAGTCAAAAGAAAAAAGCCCTTGAAATCAAGGGCTTTTGCTTCATCTGATAATAAATGATTAACGACGAATTTCTTTGATACGAGCTGCTTTTCCGTGTAATGCACGCAAGTAGTACAATTTTGCACGACGTACTTTACCGTAACGAACAACTTCGATTTGTGCAACACGTGGTGTGTGCAATGGGAAGGTACGTTCAACACCTACACCGTTTGATACTTTACGAACTGTATAAGTTTCGCTGATACCAGCACCGCGGCGTTTGATGACAACACCTTCAAATAACTGGATACGTTCGCGAGTTCCTTCGACAACTTTCGCGTGAACGCGAACAGTGTCCCCAGGACGGAAAGCTGGGATGTCCGTACGTAATTGTTCTTGAGTTAGTTCTTGAATCAATGGATTCATGTTTATCATTCTCCTTATTCCCAAACATTCTTAAAGCATGAAAGCTCCAGCGGAACATCGTAATAGTTGAGTTCACACTCACTGAAACATCTTACCACAGACGACCATAGGCTGTAAAGAGAATTTTCTTGTCATGGCGCAGAATATCAAAAAAACTGGCACTATTTTAGTTGCCAGCTTTCGCTTCTTCTTCAATTTCTTTTAAAAGTTTCTGCATTTCTGCCGTCAACGGATAATTCTCTAGCATATCAGGTCGGCGCTGAAAGGTGCGGCGCAATGATTCTTTTAATTGCCACTGCTCGATCAATTTATGATTGCCATTCATCAAAACTTCCGGCACTTTCATTCCGTTAAACTCTGCTGGGCGTGTATATTGCGGATGTTCTAATAAACCAGTGGAATGAGAATCGGTTTGTGCGGAGGTTTGATTGCCTAAAACTTCTGGTAATAGCCTGACTGTCGCATCGATCATGACCATTGCCCCCAATTCGCCACCAGTCAAGACGTAATCCCCCAGTGACACTTCATCAGTGACCAATGAACGGATTCGTTCATCATAGCCTTCATAGTGACCGCAAATAAAAACAAGGTGCTCTTCGGTAGAGAATTCTTCCGCCATCTTTTGATCAAAGGGTTTTCCCGCTGGGTCTAATAGGATCACCCGCTTTTTCGTTTCTGGTGCCGCTGCTTCAATCGCTTTGATATTGTCATAGACAGGTTGGACTTTTAATAACATTCCTGCTCCGCCACCATAAGGATAGTCATCCACTGTTTGATGTTTGTTGTCGGAATAGTCACGGAAATTAGAGACGTTGATTTCTAACAGTCCCTTTTCCCGTGCTTTGCCGATGATCGATTCTCCTAGAGGACCTTCGAACATTCGCGGAAATAGTGTCAATACATCAATTCTCATCGTCTAACAACCCCTCTGGGATTTCCACAGTGACCTGACCATTTTCAAGATCGATCGTGTGGACAACCGACTCGATATAAGGAATCAAGGCATCCTTCTTCCCTTTTCGTTGAACGACCCAAACGTCATTGGCACCTGGTGAAAGGATCTCTTTTACTTTACCAATGATTGTGCCATCTTCTTCGACGACTTCCAGACCAATAATTTCATGGTAGTAAAACTCATTTTCTGCTAGATCCACCAAATCATTCTTGGTAACTTTTAAAATGCCGTTACGAAACGGTTCAACGTCGTTGATGTTGGGATAGCCCTCAAATGTTAACAAATCAAAATTTTTGTGTTTGCGATGACCTGAAACGATCAATGGTAATGGCTCTTTATTTTCACGAAAAAGTGTCAATTCGGCCCCTTTTCGGTAGCGTTCCTTTGGAAAATCCGTTTGTGATATCACACGTACTTCTCCACGGATCCCATGTGTGTTGACGATTTTCCCTACGTTTAAATATTCTGTCACGTTCGTTCCCCATTTCTTCTAGCTTCTGTTCTATTTTAGCATAGCAAAGTAGTGAATTCTAGCCGTTTCCTAGCGTCCCATGTTTTCCTCAAAATCATCGCGCGAAAAACGCCCCTTCGACGCTTGATCAAAGGGGCATTGTCCTAATATAGGCTTTATTGATTCATAGAAACGGCCATTTTCAATGCCGAACGTGCATCTTGATGTTGCACCGTTCGAAGGGTCTTTTCTTGTTGCCAGACCACGGTAGTTGCTGTATGGTCATTTTTTCCCATATCGATGGTGATTTGACCGGCCTCAGGCGCTGGGAGCATAGCTTCTTCCAGATACGCTACCACTTCTTTGGCAACCGGAACTGGATCTTGTTCCTCTTGATTGACTGCTCGAACAGTCAATGACCAATTTCCTTCTTGCCAGCTCAAATAACTGGAGCCAGCAGCTCCTTGTATATGCCCAGTAATGCCATATCCGAGATCAACGGCTTGTCCGCCATCATCAGCTGTTACATTGACCGCTGCAGCAGCTTCATCCGCTGATTGATAGTCTTTTGATTGAAAAGCAGCAATCGGTGTTTCCTCGTTCAAAGCCTTGTCATTGAGAGGCAACTGCTGATCAAGTCCATAATAAAGAATTGAGGCATCGGCTTGGCTGCCAGCTGTGGCTGCATTCAACACTTTACCTGAAGCAAGTGGAATGTCCTTGGGCAAGACAAGATCAGGGAATACCGCTTGTATTTGAGCGTAGATATCTGCAGTACTATTCGTGTTTGAAGAATCCCTAGAAGCCGCCTGACTAGAAGACGTACTTGATTGACTGGTTTCTGATTGACTACTTGCTTGCGTTTGGGTACTTTCCACCATACTCGTCGCTGTTGTTTCGGCACTACTGGCTTGACTTGTTTCTGGTTCCTGTTGATTATTGCAGCCAGCTAAGGCGCCCATCGTCAGCAGCGTAACGAGTAATCCTAGTTCTTTTTTCATGATGTTCCCCTCCTTATACAAAGGATACCCCTCAATAAAAAAAAATGACAAACAAGTCAGATTGTCTGTCATTTTTTTTGTTGATTTTTTAAAGATTTGTCACCCAATTTTGCAGTGATTGAAAGCCATCCTTGATCCATTGCCAAACTTGATTGGCGATCGTCGATAGGTCGCCCCAACGAAAGTTTTGTGTCCATTGGTTCAATTGCGTCATGATCTCCTCACGATAGACCCAAATTAAAAAGAGCAACAACAAGATCCCTAGCGTTCGCCAAAGAAAAGAACCAATTTTATAAATAAAGACGAGGATCAAAAGAACGACGATCCATGCGATTAGTTGAGACATACAAGCACCTCCTCCTTTTGATTATCTCAAAACCACCTTTTTTTGTCCTCCATCTTAAGCATGAATTTTACAAAAAAAGCATTCCTCAAAGAGAAATGCTTTTCATTCTTGCTTATTTACCATCAATGATATTCAAACGAACTTTTTTTGGTCCATTTGTCCGTACACTGTAAACGATCGTTCGAATTGCTTTGGCAACCCGCCCTTGTTTACCGATGATACGACCAATATCTTCTGGTGCCACAGTAAGATTATATTCCAAGAAATCATCTGACTCTACCAGCTCAAGCTTGATATCCTCAGGTTTGGTAACAAGTGGTGAAACGATCGTTAAGACTAATTCTTGCAAATCTTTCATCCAAAGTCACCTTATTTCTTAGTGAATTTTGCTTCGTGGTGTTTTTTCATAACGCCTTCTTTAGAAAGGATGTTACGAACTGTATCTGAAGGTTGCGCACCTTTAGATAACCAATCAAGAACTAGATCTTCTTTGATTGTTACTTCAGCTGGGTCTAGTAAAGGATTGTAAGTACCAACTGTTTCGATGAAACGTCCGTCACGAGGAGAACGTGAATCTGCTACGACGATACGGTAAAAAGGTTTCTTTTTAGAACCCATGCGTTTTAAACGAATTTTTACTGCCATTATTTACACCTCCATTGATTTAATCACAAGAGCTAGTTTAACAGGTTTTTCTGGTGGTGTAAAGAGTTTTTTCTTTACAGCTAAAAAAAGTTTCTTCTTTCTTATTTTCTGAGCATGGTTATCTTTTGCCAGAATGGATCAGGACGCGTATCATTAGTGATAGAGAAACTTTTTAAGTCAAATCGTTTTATTTGCACCATTCACTTACTTTTGGTAAGCTAAAAGAGTAGAAAACAACAAGGAGGAATTTTACATGACAAAAAAAATTGGTTTTATCGTCGGCAGTTTACGGGAAGGTTCATTTAATAAACTCGTAGCGAAAAAATTCGCATCATTATTACCAGAAGGTTTTGAAGCATCTTTCATTGAGATCGGCAACTTGCCATTTTACAATGAAGATTTGGAAGTTGAAGGAAAAGTTCCTGCTGAATGGACAGCATTTCGTGAAGCATTAAGCGCCGTTGATGGTGTCTTCTTCTTTACACCAGAATACAATCGCTCTGTTCCTGCAGCGTTGAAAAATGCTTTAGATGTCGGTTCTCGTCCTTATGGTGCTAGCAGCTGGGGTGGTAAACCAGCATTGGTTGTCAGCGTTTCTCCAGGAGCAATCGCCGGCTTTGGTGCAAACCATCACCTACGTCAATCATTAGTCTTTTTGGATATGCCTACTCTGCAACAACCAGAAGCCTATATCGGTGGAATCACCAACTTGATTGATGAAAACAACGAAATCAATCCAGATACAGTAAGCTTCTTTGAAACGATCATTGGAAAATATATTGAACTCTTTCAACGATTCAACTAATCCATGAATCTGTATCAAAAGACCAAGGAACTCAGCGTTGAGTTTCTTGGTCTTTTTTGCGTAGAAAAATAGTTTGTATTTTTTACTCGCTTGTTTGCTCAGCTTTTCGAACATAATGAAGTTCTGTCAGTTCCCCCATCTGTTTTGTTTCAACAAACGTCAAGCGCCTCGCGTAATCCCCCGCTTCAAACAGTGGCTTGCCCTCTCCTAAAAGCACCGGCGCGATTTGAATAAACCATTCATCAATCAGATCCGCTTCTAGTAAGGGTTTTAATAGGGAACCCCCACCCACTACCCATACGTTTTTCTCTTGTTTCAATGCTGAAACAAATGCAACTGGATCCGATGCCACTAGGGTTGCATCCGGCAGCGGATCTTTTCGGGTATGGGAAAAAACATAATTTGTCGTTTCAGGATACAACGGTCCCTCATCCATCAGTTTTTTCGCTTCTTGATAGGTTTTTCTTCCCATCACGGTCGTGTCGATAGTCGCAAAAAATGCTTCATAGGTCGTTGCAACACCGGTATCGGTTTGAAACAGCCAGTCCAGTTGATCCTCTAGCCCTGCTAAATAGCCATCTAAGCTGATTGCACCATAAAATATCACTTTTCCCATTAATCTCACTCCTTTATTTTACGATTGCTTCTGATCTTCGACAAACACAAGTGACTAAGTGATCGTTGACCATACCAACCGCTTCCATAAAGGCGTAAATAGTTGTCGTTCCGACAAATTTAAAGCCTCGCTTTTTCAAGTCTTTTGCTAGCTGATCGGATATTTCCGAATGGGTCGGTACATCGGATTGCTGCTGAAATTCATTGATGATCGGCTCATGATTGACATATCGCCACAAGAATGCAGAGAAACTGCCGTATTCTTCTTGAATCTTCAAAACTTCTTGGGCATTGATGATCGCTGCTTCAATCTTTCGTCGATTGCGAATGATTCCTGGATTCATCATCAGCTCTTCCACTTTTTCTTCCGTATAGTTCGCTACTTTGGTGATTTCAAACTGATCATATGCCGCATCAAAATTTGCCATTTTATTTAAAATCGTTTGCCAGCTCAATCCTGCTTGATTCATATCTAACACCAGTTTTCGAAATAACTGCTGATCCTCATACTCAGGTTTTCCCCAGACCGAATCATGATACTCTTGCATTGCTGGCGTACTGTTGGCCCACTCACATCGCTTCATTGTTCTCATCAGCTCCTTTTTGCTTATTTTATCATAAAAGACTTTACTTCCACTAGTGTACTACGTATACTAGTACACATAAATGAAAGGAGCTGATTTTGTGGTTCGCATTAACAAAGCCAGCAGCAAACCTTATTATGAGCAATTGGTTTTAAGTATAAAAGAAGATATTCTGAACGGTGTTCTAACCGCCGGAGACCAAGTGCCTTCAGTTCGTGAAATGGCTAAGCACCTGTTGATGAATCCAAATACCGTCAGCAAAGCTTACAAAGTATTGGAAAATGAGCAAGTCCTTGTCACCATCAAAGGAAAAGGCACTTTTGTGAAAGTCACCGAGGACTTGCCTCGCGATGAGATTCGGATCTTACAAGTGAAAGAACGTTTGAAAGAATTGATGATTGAAGCACGCCATTTACAGATCAGCATACGCGAGTTGACCGATTGGATGAATGGCTTTGAACAAGAGTTAGGAGGCGACCCACAGTGAAGATCGAACATGTGACCAAGAAAATGGAGCAAACAACTATCATAGAAAACGTGAACTTCTCCTTGGAAAAAGGAGAAATCGTAGGATTGATCGGCCGCAATGGTTCTGGGAAAACCACGTTGTTTCGAACGATCGCTGGACATTATTTATTAGATGATGGCGAAATTTCGATCGATAACCAACGCCTGGATCAGCACCCGCAATTAAAAGAACAACTTTTTTATATTGATGAAAAAGAAAACTTTCTTTCGGCCTACTCTTTGAAAAAGCTCAATCAATTTTATCGGCTTGCTTATCCAAATTTCGATCAAAATCTTTACTTAGAATTGATGCAAAGTCACGGTCTTCCTCTGACGCTTTCCTACCGACGGATGTCAAAAGGTATGCAAGGTCTTTATAAAATGATTCTTGCGATTGCCTCAAATGCGACGTTCTTACTTTTAGATGAACCTTTTGATGGGCTTGATGTGATCGTCCGTAAAAAAGTGATCGGACTATTGCTGGAAAGCCTCAGCGAATCGAATCGTACCGCATTGATCGCTTCTCATAATCTAAATGAATTAGAACATATTATTGATCGTGCCTTGTTGATCAAAGGGAAAACGATTGAAGGAGACTACCGTTTGGAAACGATTCGCGAGCAATCTCGCAAACTACAACTCGTCTTTCGCAGCAAACAGATTCCTCCCCTTATCAAGCAGCACTCCAAGCTGATTCAAAAGCAAGGCCGAGTCTTGACCGCTTTGTTTGACAATTACACAGAGGAGCTGGCGGCTGAGATTCAGCAACTTGATCCTTTGGTTTTTGAAGAATTACCTTTGACTTTGGAAGATCTGTTTGAAGCAAATTTACGACAAGAAACATTGGTGGAAGGATAGAGGTGGAAAACGATGTTAAGCAATTTATTTAAAGAACGCTATGGCAAGCTGCTGATCGGCTTTTGTTTTGTCGTGCTCTTCATGTATCTTAGTGCTGGCTGGCAATCACAAAAAGCCTGGCATCAGCAAGAACGCTATTTGGCATCTGAAGAATTTATCAAAGATTTCAACGAAAATCGAGAGTACTATGTCAAAAGCTACAACGGTGAAACCCCGGTTTACTTTGATTCGGCGGCAGAGTACCGCGATGCGGCATTGACGATCAACAAAGAGTACTCTGATGAGATTTATTACAATCACCCTTATATGACTACCATGAATCAATTTGTGATTGTCTTTCTGTTTCTTATAGGCTTTTTGTCCTTTTTTGTCGATGGCCGCACCAATTTCAATCGCTTTTTATTTGCTTTACCCTTTAGCAGAAAGCAGGTCTTTCGCAAGAAACTGCTTTTTATCGGCTTACCCTTGACGGCTTGTTTAGTGTTGGGTCTGTTAGGTCATATCCTGATCGAATACGCGATGATCCCAGCTCGCTATCTCGCTGTGCCGCTTCAAGACGTGCTGCTTTCTGCCCTTAGTACCTTGGCAACGAATCTGCTCGTATTTGCTACAGGCCTCCTGTTGGGCGTTTTGCTGGGGAATCTGTTTACTGGCGTGCTATCGGTGTTCTTCACTATTTCTCTAGGATCAATGGGGTATAGCTTTTTCCAATGTACCCGCGAGTTTTTTAGTTTTGTGTTTCTTGGTCATGGGGATTTTCTGCTTCCTTTTCAAACGTGGATCGATTGGCCGCAAGGATATGTCTACCCTTGGTGGCTGCTGCTCCTTTACCTCGGCTTGAGCGGCTTGCTGATTCTTGCTGCCGAAAAAGTGTTCTCGAAAATTTCTTTAGAAAATGATGGTGATTATTTAACGATCCCTAAATTGCGCGCCCCGGTATATTGGCTGCTTTCTTTGGGAACCTGGTTCTATCTATCCATGATATCTTATTACCCGTTAGAAATTTTTTACCGTGATCTCTACGAAGGATATGATGTCAGTCTTTGGAATATCGCCCTCCGGCTTGGTTTGTTGCTGGTTGCTTGCTTATTCATCAGTTTGTTGCTTGTCTATCCTAAAGCACTGATGAATTGGTGGTACAAACGAAAAAACAAACAGGTCAGCAATATTTAAAAAAGCGTCCCGGCAACAATTTCTTGTTGTAGGGACGCTTTTATATTTAATGTTTAGGTTTGTCGTCGTCTTTTTTGTCAAAGAAGTCATTTACTTTGCGAGAAACATCATCCGCAAAATCTTCAACCTTATCTTTGGCTTTCCCATATTTATTTTGGGTTTTCCCTTTTAATTCTTCGGAGTCATCTCCTGTAAGCTTCCCTTTTGTTTCGGTTACTTTTCCTTCAATGCGATCTTTGTTTGTCATCGTAAAAAACTCCTTTCATACTTGCTATAAGTTAATAGTAGCATCATTTGACAGAAAGCACGAATGTTCTGCTTCTACTATTTTTACAGGTGCTAGTTTCTTTTGAATCGTGGAAAATTTTTGGCCTTTCATAGATATCATACTCACACGATAAAAAGTGCTTCCCCTTTTAGGAGGCCATAAAAAACATTGCTTGCATAAAAAAACAGGACCGTCGAAGGCTTTGATTCGAGAAGCTATTCTTGCTGATTCTAGCAAGGAGGTTTCTCTGAGCGCCTTTTTTCGGTCATGTCTTTTGGAATCCTTCGCTAATAAGGTCTTTTACGCAATCCCTTTTAGCATCAGAATTGTTATTTGCGTTTTTTCTTTTTCTTCTTTTGTTTTTTGACCATGCGGTTCATAGCCATTTTTCCAAGTTTCCCTTTGACCCCACCGCCAAACATTTGATCCATGCCAGGAATGTTCATATTCCCTTTACTCATTTGCTGCATCATTTTGCGAGATTCTTTGAATTGTTTGATCATACGGTTGACTTCAACGACACTGTTGCCAGAACCGGCGGCAATCCGGCGACGACGGCTTGGATTTAACAAATCAGGATTTTCACGTTCTGCTGGTGTCATGGAATAAACCATGGCTTTTTGTCGAGCAATTTGTTTCGGATCAACTTTGATGTTTTCGATACCAGGCATTTGGCTCATTCCCGGAATCATTTTGAAAAGATCTTCAATTGGACCCATGCCCATAACTTGATCGATCTGTTCGACAAAGTCATTGAAGTCGAAGGAGTTTTCCTTCATTTTTTTTGCAAGTTCTTCTGCTTTTTTCTCGTCGTAATCTTGCTGTGCTTTTTCGATCAAAGTCAGCATATCACCCATACCGAGAATCCGACTCGCCATCCGATCTGGATGGAATACTTCAAGGTCGGTCAATTTTTCACCGGTACCAGTGAACTTGATTGGAGCACCCGTAACTTGACGAATCGACAATGCCGCCCCGCCACGAGTATCGCCATCTAGTTTGGTGATGACCACCCCTGTGATCCCCAGTTGTTGATTGAAGCTTTCTGCCACGTTGACAGCATCTTGTCCGGTCATCGCATCAACTACCAGTAAAATTTCATTTGGCTGTGCCAGGTCCTTGATTTGTTTTAGCTCTTCCATCAAGTTTTCATCGATATGCAAACGACCTGCCGTATCGATCAAAACATAGTCATTTTTCTTTTCCCGAGCCAAAGCCAGTCCTTGACGCACGATTTCAACTGGACTGACATCTGTTCCCATATCAAAAACAGGTACATCCAATTGCTGCCCTAATACTTTCAACTGGTCGATCGCGGCTGGACGATACACGTCACCAGCGATCATTAATGGGCGAGCGTTTTCGGTTTTAATCAAATGGTTGGCTAATTTTCCAGCAAAGGTGGTTTTCCCTGCCCCTTGCAGACCAGCCATCATGATGATCGTTGGAATCTTCGGTGATTTTTCGATCCCAACTGTTTCTGATCCTAATGTTTTAGTTAATTCTTCATCAACGATTTTAACGATCTGTTGCGCTGGAGATAAGCTTTCTAATACTTCTACCCCAACTGCTCGTTCACGAACATTTTTGGTAAACTCTTTTACAACCTGGAGATTGACGTCGGCTTCTAATAAAGCTAGACGAATCTCACGCATCATTTCTTTTACATCTGCTTCAGATACTTTTCCTTTTCTGCGCAGTTTGCTCATTGCCTGCTGGAGGCGTTCAGTTAAACTTTCAAATGCCATTTTTTTTCATTCCTTTATTCTTCAATTTCTTGGAGCTGTTGAATAAACCCCTGTAAGGTTTCGTCTTTTGGATAGTGAGTTTTCGTATACTCGCTTAGCTGATCCAGCAAGTCTTCCCGCATGATATAGTCCGAAAACATATGTAGTTTTTTTTCATAGTCTTCTAAAATACGTTCGGTGCGTTTGATGTTGTCATAGACTGCTTGACGGCTTACTTGATACTCTTCAGCGATTTCTCCTAGAGAAAAATCATCTGCGTAATACAATTCCATGTAATTCATCTGTTTTTCCGTCAATAACGTGGAATAAAACTCAAACAACGCATTCATGCGATTGGTCTTTTCAATTTCCATTTGCTTCCTCCTGTTTTGCAAGCCATTCGACATCGGACAAAACAGTCATGCCTTGTTGTCGAAAATACGCACAAGCGACACCGACCCCTGTTTTTTTGATTCCAGAAAAATTGCCATCATAAATCGTCTGACTGCCACAAGAGGGACTTTTCTCCTTTAGGATCAGTTGGGTGATGCCTTGCTCTTGTAATTTTTGATAAGCAATTTTCGCGCCGGTAGTAAACTCTTCGGTCACGTCTTCTCCTGAGATGGTGACGACCTTCGCCCGTTGTGCCCAAACATCCACCCCATCACCACCGACGATTTCGGCCGGTTCCCGTGGGATCGGCAAACCGCCAAGAACTTCTGGACAGACCATCATGGCTTGACCTGCTCTTACCAGTTCGATCAATTGTGGCACTGCTTGGTGTTTTCCATCATAGCGGCAAAGTGCACCGCCTAGACACGCACTGATTCCGATCATTTCGCACCCTCAGCTTTCCTATGAAATCGTCCTTTATTATAGCATTTATTTAGTGGTTGCAATAGTACCAATTGTCTATTCATGCTAAAATAGGACTTGTTCGTTGAAATTTAATCGTTTCTTGAAAAAAAGAAACGAAAGGAGTGTATCATGAAAAAAATTCTCGTTGTCGATGATGAACCTTCCATCGTCACACTTTTAACCTTTAATTTAGAAAAAGAAGGCTACCAAGTCGTCTCAGCCGCAGATGGAAAAAAAGCTTACGAATTAGCTTTGTCTAAGCCTTTTGACTTTATCATCTTAGATGTCATGCTGCCAAATATGGACGGTATCGAGATCACGAAGAAATTGCGCCAAGAAAAAATCGAGACCCCGATTCTCGTTTTGACCGCAAAAGATGATCCAATCGATCGGATCTTAGGCTTAGAAATCGGCGCCGATGACTATTTGACGAAGCCTTTCAGCCCTCGAGAAGTATTGGCTCGAATGAAAGCCATCTTCCGTCGTTTAGAACCCCGTCAACAAACACGAGAAGAAGATCAACCTGCAGAGATTCTGCAAGTCGGTGGGATCCAAGCAGACCTGACGAATTTCCAAGTCAGTGTGGATGGTGAGAAAATCTTCCTAACGCCAAAAGAATTCGAGCTGCTAGTTTACTTTATGAAACGAAAAGGCCGCGTGATCGATCGCGATACCTTGCTCAATCGCATTTGGAACTTCGACTTTGATGGACAAAGTCGCATCGTGGATGTTCACATCAGTCATTTAAGAGAAAAATTGGAAGCTGATCCAAAACGGCCGGAATACTTAGTAACGGTTCGGGGATTCGGGTATAAATTTCAGGAGCCAGTCTAATGAAAAAACGCTATGGCTATGGTTTATGGTCGATTGGCCTATTGCTGATTTTTTTTCTAAGCTGGCAAATTCTTAGCAGTTTTTACCGTCAACAAGTCATTGCTCAACAAGTGGATTTCCTTCAAGAAAAAGCTACCGTTTTTTTGAATCTCTCAGATAACCAAACCGCAGCGCTCGAACAATTTGCGGATACCTATGTGGAAGATAGCAATAGTCGCATCACTTTGTTAGATGATCAAGGTCAGATTATTTTCGATACCTATGATCATACACTGCATGAAAACCGCTTCGATCGTCCAGAAGTCCAAGCCGTTTTGCGTGGAAGCGCCGTCGGTCAGTCTCTGAGGGAAAGTGATACCTTACATGAAGAATTGCTCTACGTGGCAGTCCCTGTCAAAGAGGAAGGAAATCTGACGCAAATCTTACGAATCGCCGAACCGACTGCTGCTTTTTTTGCAAAAAACCAAGGAATCAAGCAGTCGATCTTGATTGTCTATCTTGTCTTTTGTTTCTTGATCAGCCTACTGATTTTCCATACCTTGCGTCAGCGGAATCGTCCGATCCAAACGATTCTGCCCGTCGTAAAGAAAATGATCAGCTCGCCCGATCAACAAGCAATCATTATGCAAGAAACACCTGAACATGATGAGTTGTATCAACTGATCAATCAGCTGAGCGAACAAATGAGCCAGACCTATCGTGCCTATGCAGCATCTGAACACCAACTTTACGGATTGCTCAGTGAATTGATGATCGGTGTCTTTATCATCAATGAAGAAAATCAACTGCTGCTGTTGAATCCGACGATGCAAGATCAGTTGGGGATGGAAACTGTGCCCACCTTGCCGCAACCTTTTACTGAAGTGATTCATGACACACAATTGATCCAGTTGATCTACCAATTTAATGACGAGACCCCTATTTTCCATGCGGAGACCACCCTTAGCGGAGAACGTTCAAAAGTCCTGGATGTTACCTTGCGGAGTTTCCAAGACAACCAGTTGATTGGTATTTCCTATGACTTGACGCGCATCAGACAATTAGAAAAGATGCAAAAAGATTTTGTCGGCAATGTTTCCCATGAATTAAAAACGCCGGTAACTTCCTTGATCGGGTTTACTGAAACATTGCTGGACGGTGCCAAAGAAGACCCTGAGACATTACAAACCTTCTTAGAGATCATTCAAAAAGATGCCTATCGCTTGAAAAATCTAATACAAGATATCATCCAATTGTCTCAAGACAGCGATTCTTTCCAGTATATCAATCAGCCAATCGACTTTTCCGAACTGCTGCAACAAGTCCTTCAAACTTATGGTCCCGCTGCTACTAAGAAGCAATTGACCTTTCAATTTGAAGGACCAGAACACTACATTTTGTCTACCAAAAAAGAGCTGCTGCAGCCCATCGTAAAAAATCTAGTTGAAAATGCGGTCACCTATTCAAAACCTGGTGGAACCATCAAATTATCCTTTTCAGAGCAAGACGACCAGCTGCTATTCCAAGTGCAGGATCAAGGCATCGGTATCGATGAAGAAGATCAAGAACGGATTTTTGAACGGTTTTATCGGGTAGACAAAGCCCGCGCCCGCAATTCTGGCGGCACTGGACTCGGACTGGCTATCGTCAAAGACTATACCAAATTATTAGGCGGCAGCATCAAGGTGGACAGTTTCCCTAAAATTGGTTCTACCTTTACAGTGACTTTGCCGCTTCATGAAGAAAGATGAATATTATGGATAAAAAACAGCCGAGAAAACGCCTAGTGGCATTTTCTCGGCTGTTTTTTTGGAATCATGCTTACTTAACAACTTTTGTTGCGGATTCATTAACGTAACCTAACCAAGTTCCTTTATTATCATAAATTGACAGGTAATTACTACCATTAAAGTGGCGATACACATAGCGCGCTTCGAAAGTTTGTCCTTTCATGGCATTAGTCACCGTACTTTTTTGCTTCCAAGAGAAATTTTGCCAGAGTGGAAAATTCTGAGTAAACGTTATTTTTTTATGGTAACTTTGGTTTATTCCGGCAGCATTACTTGCTTCCTTTGTTCCATTGGCATTGATATAGCCAAGCCAAGTTCCTTTGTTATCGTACAATGATGAATAGGTACTTCCATTGAAATGGTTATAGTATACTTTTACTTGGAGTGTTTGACCGTAAAAATTACTGCTTTTATTTTTTTCTTTCCAAGAAAAGTTTTGCCAAATCGAATAATTTTTACTTGTAACAGTGACATATTTACCACTTGAAATAGCTGTTCCACCTGCATTATTCGCTGTTTTGGTACCATTAGCGTTCATATAGCCTAACCATGTACCAGATTGATCATATAGTGAATAATAAATACTGCCATTTAAGTGTTCATAGCGATATTTCGCTAGAACTGTTTTGTTCAAGTAATCCTTGCTGGATGCCTTTACTTTCCACGAAAAATTTTGCCATATCGAGTAATTTCCACTGGTGATCGTTACATAGCGTCCATCGGCCAATGCGGGGCCTTGATTCGTTTGAACTGCTAATTTCGTTGAAGCGATGTACCCAATCCATTTTCCAGAAAAATCATAAACTGAATCATAATACGTGCCATCAAAGTGATGGTAAGTACCGGTTACTTTATAGGTATTTTTCACCATATCTGAAGTTATCGGTGCAGTCTTAGTAAACGTAAAATCTCGATATATTATTCCTGGCTCTTTAAATTTGACATAGGTTTGTTTTGATTGCCAATTCCCTTGAGGACCATCAGCAACTTTGACGCCACCAGAGTTAATGTACCCAACCCAATTCCCTTGGTTGTCGTATAACGAATAATAGGTGCTACCGTTAATATGCTCATAACGCACTTTTATTTGCAGGGTCTGACCCAGATAAGCTTTAGAGTCTGCTTTTTTTGTCCAAGAGAAATTTTGCCAAATCGTATAATTGTCTTTTACAACGGTGGCATAACGGCCATCATTGATCGCACCACCTTGTCCTTGACTGATAAAATACTTGTTATAATCTGAATTCATATCAAAGGTGCCATTGATCCCTGGGAATGTAACGTTATATGTCCACTGCCATGCACTATAATCCGTATACTTCTGATTTTGCGGTTCGTATGGATATTGTGCGATCCAAACTTTGTTTTTTCCTAAAGCAACAGGGTCGATCGCGTTATCCGTGACCCACGACACACCTATATAATGATGCGTATTTGAATAACCCAACTCTTTTAATCTATTTTCAAAAACTTTTGACAATTGTGTATGGTCTGCTTTTTTCTTAATGTTTGGCTCTTCAATGTCATTGACCATCAAAGCAGAGGTCGGCAGGTTTAGCTGTTTGGCATAGCTTACAAAATAATCTGCTTCCGCTTTTGCCTGTGCCTCAGTGGTGAACCAACTGTAGTGATAAGCATGTACAATCAGGCCTGCAGCTTTAGCATTTGCGATTTGACTTGCAGCTAAGGGATTTCGATAAGAAGTTGCCTCTGTCAATTTCACCACCACTGCAGAAACGCCATAACTTTTAATCAACTTGAACTGCTCCACAGTGATCTCTCCGTTGTGGGAGGAAATATCAATAAAGTCTTGCTTTGGGGTTGAGGGATCTCCTGCTGAAATATAAGGAACACTAGAAACAGACCGTGCCGAACGGCTTAAGCTGACTTTCAAATCTGAACGGCTTCGATACGTTGGGTCTAATCCTGAGCTGATATCATAGACAGAATCCGAAGCATTGTCTGGGCTTTTTTCTTCACTTTCGGCTGTACTGCTATCAACAGTCGTACTGCCCGTTTCACTGCGGTTACTTGATGATGTTGTCTCACTCGTTGAATCAATTGAGTCTTCGCTGGTTTCACCTGTATTCGAGCGAATTGTTTGGCTGTCACTGCTTGTCACATCATTCGTCTCAGAGTAAACAATAGCAGCCTCTTTTGACTCACTTGTTGATTCCGTGTCTGCAAAACCAACACGCATGCCAAAAATGACAAAGGCCGTTCCCGCATACAATGCTGCTATTAACATTTTTTTTGGAAATCTTTTCATTTTTTTCCCCTTTCACTGAATATTCATCTATATTCACTATCTATTTTACATAAAAAATAAAAAAAAGGTACAAAAAAAGAAGGAGTTCTTCCCTTCTTTTTTTGTACCTTATGAAAACTGTTTATTCAACATTCGTTACTTCGCCGTCTACACTGCGTTCTACTTTCATATCAGTGATTGGCAAATATCCTAATTCGATAACGATTCCTTGTTGGACATCGTCTGTCATGATGTAATCAAGAAAGGCTTTGACGTTAGCATCTGGCTCGCCGTTCGTGTACATATGCTCATAAGACCAGATTGGCCATTTGTTATCTGCAATGTTTTCAGGAGTTGCTTCTACTCCATCAAGAGATAGCGCTTGGATCGAATCGTCCACATAGGATAAAGCAAGGTAGCTGATTGCTCCTGGTGTTTCAGCAACGATTTTACGAACTGTTCCAGAAGAATCTTGTTCTTGTGTTTGGATCGTCTCTGCACCATCTAAGCCCCATTTTTCAAAGGTCGCTCTCGTACCGCTGCCTGATGCGCGGTTGATTACAGAGATTTCTTGATCTGCTCCACCTAGTTCAGACCAATTCTTCACTTTGCCTGTAAAGATATCGATTAAATCTTGTTGGCTAAGATCCGTAACGCCTGCGTCTTTATTCACTACTGGAGCCATACCAACTACAGCTACTTTATGGTCAACTAATTTGCTGGCATCCACACCATCTTTTTCATCCGCAAAAACATCGGAATTACCGATCGTCACAGCGCCTGCTTCTACTTGACTTAAGCCAGTTCCGCTACCGCCACCTTGAACCGTAATTGTATAATTGGGATTGTCTGCTGAGAAGCTTTCACCTGCTGCTTCAACCAAGGGTTGCAATGCAGTTGAGCCTACCGCTAAAATTTCTACATTTTCATTTGATGCGGCACCTGATGAAGATCCGCCTGATGCTTGACTGCTCTCAGTGCTTGCGCCACCGCTCCCACAGCCAGCTAATAATAAACCAGTTGCAAAAAATAAAAGTCCCAATTTTTTCATTTAGTAAATCTCCTTTCGTTATATGCTTAGTTTAGCAAGGCGGTGTAAACCCTTGATGGATTTCATGTAAAGAATCGATAAAGCGATGTAAATCTTTTGTAAAGTTCGTCGATTGCCTAAAAAAGCCCCCGCTGCATCCATCAGAGGGGGCTTACTTTATCTAAAAACGAAAGAAACGTTTGTAGAATCAATTGCTTTGCATATAGCGTGTCAAGCGATCCATCGCTTCCACCAAGTTTTCCATACTTGCCGCATAGCTTAAACGAACATAGCCTTCTGCTTCGGGACCAAAGGCGATACCCGGGATGATTGCTAATTGATTCTTTTCGGCTAAGTCGACACAAAAAGCCATGGAATCTTGGTTGAAACCAGCTGGTATTTTGGCAAAAATGTAGAATGCACCAGATGGCTTCGCCATTTCAAAACCAAGGGCAGTCATTTTTTCAAACAAGTAATCTCGGCGTTCACGGTAATCGGCTTTCATGACTTCTGCATCATTGACGCCTTCGATCAATGCCCGCACTGCGGCTTTTTGAGAAATCGTTGATGCCGCAGTCACTAAGTATTGGTGGACCTTAATGATCTGAGCAGTCAACGCTTCTGGTGCAAAAATGAAGCCGACGCGCCACCCAGTCATCGCGTGAGATTTCGACAAGCCGTTGATCACGATCGTTTGATCCCGCAAGTATTCAGCAATGGATACGTGGGTTTCATCATAAGTCAACTCACTATAAATTTCATCGCTAATAACAAAAACGGGGTATTTTTCTAAAACTTCTGCCAATGCTTTGACTTGTTCTCGGGTATAAACGACCCCTGTTGGATTGCTAGGATAATTTAAAATGACTGCCTTGACTTGCTCCCCATGTTCTTTTAAGGCTGCTTCCAAAACTTCTGGCGCTAAAACAAAGTCATTATCCGTCGTATCAAGATAAATCGGTTTGGCATGAGCTAAATGGATGACTGGTTCATAGCCTGGATAAATTGGTGCTGGTAAAATCACTTTATCACCAGGTTCTAACGTAGCTAATAACGAAGCTGAGATTGCTTCCGTTGCACCGATCGTCACTAATACTTCTGATTGAAAGTCGTAATCAAGCTGATATTTATTTTTCAAAAAGAGACTGGCTGCTTGCCGAACATCTGCTAAGCCTGCCATTCCAGAATAGTGGCTGAAATTTTGTTCGATTGCTTGGACACCCGATTTTTTCACGTGCTCCGGTGTGTTGAAATCCGGCTCGCCTAACGTTAACTTTAAAATATCAGGAATTGAAGAAACCCGTTCATCAAATTTACGAATCAATGAAACAGCTATATTGTACACTTCATGATTGAAGCGTTGGCTTACGTCTGCCATAGTATCACTCCTTTGAATTAAGCAAATTCATTCGCTATTGTTGTTAATCCTAACACAAAAAGGCGACAATTTTAAGCAACGGATGAAATTAATCTAACAACGATAAATCCGTTTACTTATTTACAAACAAATACAAATTATGTTAGTATATATCTAAACAACAAAAGGAGAATCCGAAATGAAACCTTATCAAGAGTTTACCCTTTCTGATTATCAGCAAGGATATGTCGCAACACCAACGGATTATTGTTGCGTCTTTTGTCAGGAGACCTTCGACAAAGAAGAAATCTATCCCGTTGATGGCGCCTTTTTTACAGCAAAAAAACGAATGATGCAGCATATCACTGAGCATCACGGAACCGTTTTATCCGCATTGTTGGCTTTACCCAAAGAACAAACAGGCTTATCAGAGAGCCAACAGGAGATTTTACAATTGTTTGCTCAAGATATTAGCGATACTGTGATTGCCCAGCGCTTAGGTATCTCTTCTTCGACTGTCAGGAATCATCGCTTTAAGCTAAAAGAAAAGCAGCGACAAGCGACTGTTTTTCTAAGTATCATGTCCTTGTTGCAAGATAGCCCGTTGCTGCCGCCTCACAAAGGGGCAACGATGCTTGATGATCGCTATGCCATTACAGCTAGTGAAAGAGAAAAGATCATTGCTACTTATTTTGATGAAACGGGGTTTATCAAACAGTTTCCCAGCAAAGAAAAGCGCAAGATCGTTGTCTTGAGTGTACTGGCACAAAAATTTGATCCGAAGAAAAATTATTCAGAAGCTGCCGTCAACGATGTATTAAAACAAGCGATCACCGATTACGTCACTGTCCGACGTTATTTGATCGAATACGGATTTATGCAACGGACGAAAGACGGGAAAACTTACTGGCTGACTTAAAACCTAGACTGTAACTGGCTGGAACTTTTGTTGGTTGGATGGACAGTATCTTTCACAGTGTTAAAAAGTTAACAGCTCCAGTTTTTTACAAAAAAAAGACAAAGTACGAAAACACCCGTACTTTGTCTACTGTCTGAAACGCTGGGACAAGTTCCAGCGTTTATTTTTCTTTTAGAAAGATTTTTTTGATGATCAATTTATCAAATAATTGCGTTTGATTGTCTTGTTCCCCAATGACTTCAGCAGTCACCGATTTGCCGTCTTGTTTTTTGCGCAACTGATAAACAATCTTGCCTGTTTCTTTCAATTCGTTCACCATATCGACGACACCGCCAAAACCTGTTTTACGAGTGATGAAGCCTAACGCCACCATCCGCTCATCTAAATTTTTTGCCGAGATGCTGGCACCGGTGATCAGTGCTTGTCGCATGATTTGTAAGAATTCCTCTAGCCCTGCCACTGGGGGCTGTTCGGGTTCTTCTTCCATCAGCGGTCGCTGACGCAAATAATCTAATTCCTGCAATAACGTTTCATACTGCTCTTGTGTCAACATGACCCCCGCCACTTTTTCACGATTGAATACATATACTGCTGTTCCTGCTTCTCGCGCTTGATTAAATACATCCATCGGAGATTTTTTTACTTCAGTAATTGAAGTAGTGGGAACATCCAACTTCTTCAGTTCCATAATCAACGTCCTCCTTGTCTCAACGAACACATTATAGCATAAATCCAGAAGCAGATTATAGAGGTATTTCACTGCTCCTAGGAAAAGAAACAAAAAAGCGGCTAATCGCCGCTTTTTTCAATTGATAAGGTCATTGCATTGATGGCAACGATGATCGTGCTCATAGACATCAAGACAGCTCCGACTGCTGGGTTCAAAATGATTCCGATCGGTGCGAGGACGCCAGCTGCCAAAGGAATGGCAAAAATATTGTATCCTGCGCCCCACCAGAGATTTTGAATCATCTTGCGTCTTGTTTTTTTCGCCAAAGTCAAGAAGTGCAAGATGTCTTGAGGTTCGCTATTCGTCAAAACGACATCGGCTGAATCGATCGCTACATCGGTACCCGCTCCGATCGCAATCCCGATCGTCGCTCTTGCAAGACTTGGGGCGTCATTAATCCCATCGCCTACCATTACGACGCGCTTGCCCTCTTTGACATAGTCACTGACTAGACGTTCTTTATCGTCTGGTAACATTGCCGCATGGAAGGCTTCGATTCCTAGGTAATCGGCTACGGCTTGCGCCGCTGCTTGGTTGTCCCCTGTAGCCATAACTGGCGTGATGCCTAAGTCTTTCACTTTTTGAATAAATTGACTCGCTTCTGGTTTCACCTTATCCCCTAAGGCGACGATTCCTTCCACTTTGCCGTCATGAACCAAATAGCTGATGGTATTGCCCTGTTCTTGATAATTTTTCAAGGAGTTCCCTTGATATTGAATGGTTAATTGCTCCAATCCTTTTTGATTGACGATCAACCACTTCTGTCCATCGATCACGCCTTCCAGACCAATACCCGTCCTTGTTTGAACATCAGTCGCCTTTTTGGCCGTGATGTTTTCCTTTTCTGCTTGGGCTAAAATGCCTTCTGCGATCGGATGATTGGCGGTTTTCTCAAGACCTGCTAGGTAAGCGAGTACTTCTGATGCAGAAAGGCTGCCAGTCGCCTCGATGCCAGTTACGGTAAACGTTCCTTCTGTTAACGTACCGGTCTTATCGAGGATCAGATAATCAACATGATGCGCATTCTCCAGTGCGTTGCGATTTTTTAAGAGCAAGCCATTTTTGGCAGCGATCGATGTTGAACGAGCCACGACGAGGGGAATCGCTAGGCCTAACGCATGGGGACAGGCAATGACGAATACCGTGACCATTCGATCAAGAGCAGTCGGTAGGTCAGCAACAAACAGCCATACAGCAAATGCCAAGACACCAGCAACTAACGCAATATAAAACAACCATTTTGCCACTTTGTCCGAAAGTGCTTCTAAGCGGGATTTATCAGCTTGGGCTTTTCGCACCATTTCCATGACTTTTGCCAAATAGCTGTCTTCCCCAGTCCCTGTGACTTCCATCGTGATGGTACCATTGCCGTTGACCGATCCTCCAATGACAGTACTGCCGATGGTTTTAGGTACCCGTCTGGATTCACCAGTAACTGCCGACTCATCGATCGTTGTTTCTCCTTCAAGGATCGTTCCGTCTGTAGGAATCTTATCTCCTGAGCGAACGATCAACTGTGTTTTGTTGGTCACTTCTTCTAATGGAATCTGTTCTTCTGATCCATCCGCATTTTTCCGAATCACTTCTTTTGGCAATAGTTCTGCTAATTTCTGTAATGCATTGCCAGCATTAGAAACGGCATTCATCTCGATCCAATGCCCTAACAACATGATCACGATCAGAGTCGCTAGTTCCCAGAAGAAATCCATTACATGAGGAACAGCAAGAAAATGATTGGCGATAAACGCGTAAAGACTATAAAAATAAGAAACCGTGATCCCCATAGCAATCAACGTCATCATGGCTGGGCTTTTTTGTTTCAATTCCATTTTCGCACCACTTAAAAACGGCTGCCCGCCATAGAAAAACAGGATCGTTCCTAAAAGCAATACGACCCAATCTGAGCCAGGAAACGTGAACTGAAAGGGCAATTCGATGCCCATCATTGGTGATAAAATGACGATTGGAATCGCCAAAATCAAGGATAGCCAAAACTTTTGCTTGAAATTTCCCATATGCATACTATGATCCATGCCACCCATTCCATGATCCATATGACTATGATCCATACCAGACATCTCATGATTCATGTGACTGTGGTTCATGCCAGACATCTCATGGTCCGTGTGACTATGGTTCATGCCAGACATCTCATGGTCCGTGTGACTATGGTTCATGCCAGACATCTCATGGTCCGTGTGACTATGGTTCATGCCAGACATCTCATGGTCCTTATGACTATGATTTATTCTGGAAACTTCATGATCCATATGACTATGGTTTCTATCGGAACTTTCATGCTCCTGCTGTTTTGATGTTGCCCCTTGATGATCCATCCCATTCATCTCATGGCTAGGCTCAGGGACTTCTGCCACCTGTGATTGCGCAGGTTGCTCTTGTCCCTGTGTACCATTATCCTGCTCATTCCTAGGTTCATGCCTATGATGGCTTGACGTCTGACGATTGTCTGCAGGTGACGTTTTTTTCTGATTCATCCTAGTATTCCCCTTCCTATTTCATTGCATGTGCGCACAGTCTTGCTCCTTCATACAAAAGCTTCAAGGGGCTGGACACTTTTCATTTGTTTTGATTTTTTCCTTTTCACTTTAGCAATTCCATCGCTTACTCAAATACCCCTTGATAACCCGCTTCGGAGACCGCATTGACTAAGGCTGTTTCTGTCACTTGCGACTCGTCAAACTTGACTGTTCCGCGAGCTTTTTTCAAGTCCACTTTAGCTTTTTTCACACCCGGTACTTCACTAAGCGCTTTTTCAACTTTTGCCGCACAATGGGCGCAATTCATTCCGCTGATTTGCATATTTTTTTTCATTACTATTCCTCATTTCTTTTAACAGTTCGTTGGCTACTTATTTTGTTGCATGGGTTTTGCATTGGCACTGACCAGGAATACAATTACACGAAATCGCTGCTACTGGCACTTTTTGGTCGACTGCTGCTTGGAGCATCGCCAAATCTTCTGCCGTCAATGCTGCTTCTTGGATCATTTCTGCTAATGTCTGCCCAACTTTTATGGCACAAATATGAGAAAAAAGATTCTCAGCTGCGCTGCGAACGGTTGCTTCTTCGGAAACAAGCGGCGAATAAACAAATTTTTTTCCTTGGCTTTCTGTTTTCAATACGTCTTTTTTGACGAGTCGTCCTAAAAGCGTCTTGACTGTCGCTGCTTTCCAATTTTTATTTTCGCTCAATAAAGCGGTGATCTCTTTCGCGTCGGATTGTCCTAATGTCCAGATCACACGCATGACTTCCCATTCAGAATCGCTGATTTTGATTGGTTCGACCACAGATTGCATTTGTCCACTTCCTTTCATAAGTGATTCACATTTTTTAGTTTACATCTGTAATCGTATTTTGTCAAAAAAAAGCATCGCCAAACTTTCTGCGTTTTGACAATGCTTTTTTCTATTTAATAAAAAATGATTTGGTTCCTATGCTTAAAAGTGGACCTGGTACGTCGTCACAGAGTGGAAGGGTTCTTCTGGACGCAGTACGATCTCACCAAAGTGGGGAAATTTTTCAGAGCCAGGAACACCTTGTGTTTCGATCGCCATCCCGCCATGATTGACAAAAGGACCAGTCTTCATTGGTGCACCAGCTTCTCCCTCACCCGTCGTATAAATAACAACAGCAGGACGGTCGGTGGTTACAGTCAGCTGCACTTTTTGATCGGGACTGGTTACTTTTAGATCCCACTCTTGCTCATGATCCAATAAGAACGGATCATCCAACATCGTCGTTCCCATCGGGCGTTCTTGTCTAAAATCAAACTTTGTGCCTGCGACAGGCGTTTTTTCACCGGTGGTCGTCACATCGTCATTCGTTTCAGCCACATGTTCGGCATTGATTTGAACCAAGTGGTCATCGATCGGCTGTTGCGTATCACCTGTCAAATTGAAATAACCGTGGTTCGTTGGGTTAAATAAAGTCGCTTTGTCTGTGCTGGCATCATAAGCAAGCAATAGTTCATTGTCATTCGTCAACGTATAAGTGACTTGATAACGAACATTCCCAGGAAACCCGCCATCACCATCTTGTCGTGTGGTAGTAAAAATCACGCCGACATTGTCTGCTTCCTCAAAGGTTTCAGCGATCCAGATATCGGTGTCAAGTCCCTTGGAACCGCCATGAAGCGTATTGCCACCATCATTGTCTTCCGTTTGGTATTCTTGTCCATCGATCTCAAAGCGAGTACCGGCGATCCTTCCTGCCACAGGGCCGATCGTTGCGCCATAATAACGTGCTTGGCGATGTCCTTCGATCGTGTCATAACCGACCACGATGTCGCGACCTTCTTCTACTGGAACGACCCAATCCAATAAGCGTGCGCCTTCAGGACTTAGCCTTACGATGGTACCGCTATCATTGGAAAGCTCATAAATTGTTCCCATTTTTTCTGACGTCAGTTGTTTCACATTTGGCATTCGTTCATATCCTTCTTTCTTTAATTAGTCTGCTACTCTTTTTAAGTATAGCCGTTATGGGCTAGATACGTCAATTCAAGACGGAAGGATTCAGTAGGAATTTATTTTATGCCGGGCCGTTTTACACAAATAAAAAGCGGCAAGAAGGGCCCACGGGTTGATTGAATCATGGTCAGCTGATCGTGAGAGAAAGTACTAGGAGAAGCACTGGCTGCTCCTGTCTTTTCTTCAATGATCAATCACATTCGCTTCACCTGTTGGGCTCTTATGCCGCAATTGTACCGTTTATTTTTTGTGTTTTGCTTGGTAATGTTTTCTCTTTCGTCGCTTTTCTTTGATTTGAGAAGCACTGGAAGCCAAATCCAAATCCTCGCTTCCCTCTTCTTGCTTGTCTTGTCTTTTTTCTGCCCGCGCCATGAGGACTTTTTGCCTAAATCGACGGTTTCCCAGGAATTTCAGTGCACACATCAATGGTTGACGATTTTCTCCTACCAAACCAATCAATTCGATAAACAATTCAATACCGAATCCTGTACTGATGATCAGTAAAATGATTGCGGTGTTGCTGGCATAATTCATCAATAACGCAATAAATGAAAAAACCATCGCCAAGGCATAGATCGTCAAGACCGTGCCACGGTGGGTAAACCCTAAGGAAAGTAAGCGATGATGCAAGTGCATTTTATCCGCCGATGAGATTTTTTGTTTATTAAATTTTCTGCGAATCATGGCATAGACGGTATCCGTGATCGGTACTCCTAATATCAGCATCGGGGTAACCACTGTAATGAAGGTCGCATTTTTTAAGCCTTGCAACGATAGGACGGAGATCATGAAACCTAGAAAAAGTGCCCCAGTGTCCCCTAAAAAAATCGTGGCTGGATAAAAATTATAAGGAAAAAAGCCAACGATCGCAGCGATCAGCGTAAAGATCACCATCGGTACTTCAACTGAATTCGGTAAAAAGAAGTAACTGATGATCCCAATGGTCGTCAGACTGATAATAGAGACCCCACTCGCTAGACCATCCAAACCATCAATCAAGTTGACTGCATTCGTGATCGCCAAAATCCACAGGATCGTCATAGGCAGTCCAAGCCACCCCAAATCAAAAACCCCAAGATAAGGGATCGAAACCGTACTGATTTTGATGCCGGCAACAAAATAGATCTCCAAAGCCGCTAACGTCAAGCCTAGCGTTTTTTGCATAGGGGTCAACTCGAAGATATCATCCAATAATCCAGTAACTACGACGATGGCTGCCCCTAAAAGCATCGGCCAGACGTAGTCAAAAGGAATCATTGCGCGAAATTCCCAAAGCAATGCAAAAGAGAAGGAGAGAAAGATGCTTAATCCCCCTGCGGTCGGCATTGTTTTGGTGTTGATTCGGCGATCTCCTGGTCGATCGACTGCGCCGATCTTAAAAGAAATCAATTTAATGATCGGTGTTAGGATTAAAGACACGATCATTGTTATAAATAAGCGCATTACAAATTTGAATGCAAAATCCATCGTTTATTCTCGCTTTCCGTTATTTCTCTTTATTGGTAAATGTATCCTCGATTTTCGAAGAAATCCGCTGAACAGGATCTGTTCGTTCTTTGATCTCTTGTCCTGATACATACTCTTCTACCACTGCGTTGATGATTCCACCCAAGATAATAATCGTCGCAGCAAGATTCAACCAGATCATTAAAACAATAAAACTTCCAATAATTTGATAGCCAATGATTTTCGCAGCAAAGTAACGGGCGTATAAGCCAAACACTTGTGACAGCAACATCCAGCCAATCGTTGCAAAGATCGCCCCCGGCAAAGTCGAACGCAACTTGACCTTTGCATTCGGCACTAACCAATAGATCAGCATCATGATGAACAGCAAAGCAACGATCGTGACTGGCCATTTGACTGTTTGGAACGTATCGATCAGATTGTCTTGAAACTTAAAAATCGGCTGCAAAAAATCAAGAATGATTTTTCCAAGCCCAAATACCATCGTAACACCAACGATCGCAATCATAAAGAGCAGGATGATCACAAATGAAACTGCGCGCACCACGATAAAATTGGAACGCTGGTCCACACCGAAGGCTTTGTTCATCGCAATTTGCAAGGCATTGATACTTTGACTCGCCGACCACAACGCCGCTAAAGCGGAGATCGACAACAATCCACCAGAGCTTGTGGTGAGGAGGTTTTCGATCGCTGGTCCGATAAAATCATAGATTTGATTCGGGATCAATTCCTGTACATAAGATAAAACCGTGTTCGGATCAATTGATAAATAAGGCAAAAGATTCCCCAGCGCAATCATTAACGGGAAAAGTGAAAGCAATAAATAGTAGGCCACAACGACTGATGTAGTCCCCATTTCTGAATCGGTTATTCTATTTTGCGTTGTTTCAATGAAACGCATCAGCTTTTGATTGCTTTTTACTTTATCAACGATTTTCATGTTTCTTCCTCCGCCAGCGAATCATCTGCCTTTTTTTCTTTGTCATACGTAACAATCAGAAGTCTCCTACCACCAAAATTTAGTAGGTTCCTTCTTCTCCTTGAGAAGTTAAAATTCTCGGACCATCTTTGGTGATCGCCAAACTATGTTCATATTGGCAGCTTAAGCCGCCATCTAATGTATAGGCGGTCCAGCCATTAGGATCCATTTTCATTTTCCACGTCCCTGTATTGATCATAGGTTCGATGGTAATAACCATTCCTTCTTTTAAACGTAACCCTTTGCCGGCTTCTCCGTAGTGAGGGATCATCGGACTTTCATGGATCGTTGGGCCAATGCCGTGTCCTACGAAATCACGCACAACCCCGTACCCTTCTTTTTCCGCATACGTTTGAATGGCATGACCGATGTCACCGATTCGGTTGCCCACTTGCGCTTGTTCGATTCCTAGATACAACGCTTTTTTGGTTACTTCCATTAATCGATCAATCTCAGGCGTCGAGTTCCCTACGACATAACTCCAGCAAGAATCAGAAATGGCACCTTTTAAATCAATACACATGTCGACTTTGATCAGATCGCCGTCTTTCAATGGTTTTTTTCGAGGAAATCCGTGACAAATCTCATCATTGATACTGCAGCAAGTGGCATATTTATAATCTTCAAAACCAATTTGGGCAGCGATGCCGCCGTGGCTTTCAATATAATCTCTGACAAACACTTCGATATCCCAACTGGTGATACCTGGTTTGATGAAACTGCGTAATTGTTTGTGGACATCTGCTAACAGCGCGCCGGATTCGGCCATGCGGTCAATTTCTCTGGCAGATTTTAATGTAATCATGTTCTCGTCTCCCTTAATTAAATTCCTCTTATTTTACCATAGAAATCCCTTATTTTACAAAATTCACAGACATTGTAAAGAGTTTTTCAAGTTTTGTTTTCAAACTTTCGTGCATTTGCTATAATCTGTAAGAGAGTTTTCCTTGAGAATAGGAATGAGATTGGAGGAAAAAGCCCATGGCTTTAGCAAAAATCGTCTATGCAAGCATGACGGGGAATACGGAAGAAATTGCGGATATCGTTTCTGAAGCCCTTGAAAACCTTGACATGGAAGTAGAAATGAATGAGTGTACCCAAGTGGATGCAGATGACTTTGAAGATGCTGATATCTGTATCGTCGCAACGTATACATATGGAGACGGAGAACTACCGGATGAGATCGTCGATTTTTATGAAGATTTGCAAGAACTTGATTTAAGCGGCAAAATCTTTGGAGTCTGTGGCTCCGGCGATACTTTTTATGATGACTTTTGTAAATCCGTTGACGACTTTGAAGCCGCCTTTAGCAAAACTGGTGCGACAAAAGGAGCAGACAGCGTCAAAGTTGACTTGGCTGCAGAAGAAGACGATATTCAAAACTTAGAAGCCTTTGCCAATAAACTAGCAGAAGCATTCGCTGAATAAAACAAGAAAACCTCTGACAAAATCACTTGATTCTGCCGGAGGTTTATTGTTTGCTTAATGATAACTGATATCGATGGGTGTTTCTCTTGCTAAAATATTATCGGTGGTTTCCGTCATCAGCTTAGCAATCTGATCTTCTGTCGGATGGATGATTCCCGAAGACATCAATGCCGCTAAGCCAGTAGCGACGATCCAGACACCGGTGTGCAAAGATTGTAATTTTACATCAGATAGATCTTGATATTTTGGTTCTTTTTTCACTGATTTCACAAAAAGGTCAAATGAAAACTGTTGCATGGAATCCCCACCACCATGCTCTTCTAAGTATAGCGCTCGGTATAATCGTTTTTCTTTATTTGCAAAGCCAATATAATTTAACGTTAAGTCGACGATGACATCTCCCCGTCTTTCAACTGGAAAGACTTCTGTCGCTAAGTAGTCGTAAATCTGATTGATCAATGCATTTTTTAAGTCATCCATATTTTTAAATTCTAAGTAGATCGGTTGCGTTGAACATTTCATCTTCGCTGCGATATTGCGTGCGGTAAAACGTGTAAATCCTTCGGTTGCGACAACTTCATAGGCAGCTTTTAAAATCTGGTCTCTAGTAATAGTTTTCTTTCTTGCCATAATTTTTTAATCTCCTTAATTCTGCTATACATCGCTTTCAGAAATACCTTTTACTTATTGTATCATGTTTTTTTAAGTTTGCAAAAAAACTTTTAAAATTATTGCCCTTAGTGTTTCCAGTTTTTCAATTTGAAGACCACTGTTTTTTTGCTCACTTTTTCGTTTGTTTTCAAAAATACTTAGTGCTATCATGAAGACAGTTATAAATTTAGAATAAATGGAGGAATTTTAATGGTTTTACCAAACTTTAATCAGAACCTTGAAAAATATGCCCAACTGATCACTGAAGTTGGCGTAAATGTCCAAAAAGGGCATACGATCGTCATCCAAATCGCCGTGGACCAAGCACCTTTAGCTCGTCTATTAACGAAAAAAGCGTATGAATTAGGTGCAGACGAAGTAATCGTCCAATGGACCGACGATGAGATCCAAAAAGAATTTCTTACTCATGCGGCCGAAGATCGTTTGTCTACGATTCCTCAGCACAAAATTGATCAAACAGAAGATTGGGTTGAAAAAGGTGCGAGCCGCATCAGTGTCGTTTCTGCCAATCCCGATGCGTTAGCGGGCGTCGACTCAGACCGAGTGGCAACTTTCCAAGCTGCTTCTGGTAAAGCGATGATGAAATTACGTCAAGCAACACAAGCCAACAAAGTCAGCTGGACTGTGGTTGCGGCGGCTGGTCAAGATTGGGCCCAAAAAGTATTCCCTGACGCTTCCCCTGAAGAAGCACAAGACAAGCTTTGGGATCAAATTTTCAAAACGACACGTATCTATGAAGAAGATCCTGTCGCAGCTTGGAAAAAACACGATGAAACCTTGCAAGTTAAAGCTGAAGAATTGAACAAAGAACAATTCAGCGCATTACACTATAGAGCACCGGGTACCGATTTGATCATCGGTTTGCCTAAAAATCACTTGTGGGAAGGTGCTGGCAGTTACAATACCCGCAATGAAAAATTCATGGCGAACATGCCAACAGAAGAAGTCTTTACTGCCCCAGATAATCGTCGCATCGATGGCTATATTTCAAGTACAAAACCATTGAGCTACGCAGGCACCATCATCTCTGGGATGAAGTTCACCTTCAAAGACGGCAAAGTCGTGGACTTTTCTGCAGAACAAGGCGAAGAAGTGTTAGGCAAACTGCTAGCAATCGATGAAGGAGCAAAATCTTTAGGTGAAGTCGCATTAGTTCCTGATCCTTCCCCTATCTCACAATCCGGCATCATCTTCTTCAATACGTTGTTCGATGAAAATGCCTCAAACCACTTGGCTTTAGGCTCCGCTTATGCCTTCAGCTTGCAAGGCGGCACTGAGATGAGTGAAGAAGAACTGGCAGCGGCTGGTTTGAATCGCAGCCAAACCCACGTAGATTTCATGGTTGGCTCTGACCAAATGTCCATCGATGGCATCAAAGAAGATGGCACCACGGTTCCTGTCTTCCGCAATGGTGACTGGGCTTAATAAAAAAAAGGCTGAGGTGGAGTTGCTCCCCTCGGCCTTCTTTTACATAGAATATTGGAAACCGGCGGCTTTTTTCGTAGTAATCAGCCGGCTTTTTTGATAAAATCTACTTTGATAGTCTTTGATAAGAGAGGATGGATCCGATGACACCAAATCGTGAAGATTATTTAAAGCTCATCTTAGAGCTTGGTGGTGACCAAAAGAAAATCAATAACAAACAAATCGTGTCAGGTCTGGACGTCTCAGCAGCTTCAGTAAGTGAAATGATTTCAAAATTATTAAAAGAAGGCTTAGTGGAACATTCACCTTATCAAGGGGTACAGTTGACTGAAACTGGTTTAGCTTCTGCAAGTACTCTGATCCGCAAGCATCGTTTATGGGAAGTCTTTCTTGTGGAGCACCTGCATTACTCATGGAATGAAGTTCATGATGACGCAGAAGTTTTAGAACACGTCACCTCGGAAACACTGGCGAGCCGCTTAGAAGCCTACCTTGATCATCCTCGGTATTGCCCACATGGCGGAATGATCCCTGAACAAGGAGAACTCATTCACGAAGGCGAAAAAAACACCATGAGTTCCTATCCGGTAGGAACAAAAATTCGTATCGCCCGTGTCCTTGACGAACGAGAACTGCTGGATTACCTCGTTTCGATCCAATTGAATATTCATGAAGAATACGAGATCGTCGATGCGGCAGCATACGAGGGTCCGATTACGATCAAAAATGATACAAAAGAAATTGCTGTCAGCTACAAAGCCGCCAGCACGATTTTTGTCGATAAACTGTAAGGAGTGAAGATGATGGAAAAAAAGGTCCTTTTTACGATTTTTGGCGGTACGGGCGACCTTGCCCAACGCAAACTATACCCTTCTTTGTTTCGGTTGTACAAAAAAGGCGATTTGAAAGAAGATTTTGCAGTCATTGGTACTGCTCGCCGTCCTTGGTCGGATGAACACTATCGTGAAGTAGTAATAGGTACGATCAAAGAATTGAGCGACTCACAAGAGCAAGCAGAGACATTCGCTTCTCATTTCTATTACCAATCACATGATGTAACAGATACGAGTCATTATGATTCATTGAAAGATTTAGCGGAAACCTTAGATCAAAAATACCATTTAGAAGGCAATCAAATTTTTTACTTAGCGATGTCTCCTAACTTCTTTGGGACGATCGTTTCTCACTTGAAATCCCAAGGGATGCTAGATACTGACGGCTACCATCGGGTGATCATCGAAAAACCATTTGGAAGCGACTATGACTCAGCAAAAGACTTGAATGAAGAGATCAATCAAGTCTTTACAGAACAAGAAATATACCGGATCGATCATTATTTAGGAAAAGAAATGATCCAAAACATTTCTGCGATTCGTTTTGCCAATAACATTTTTGAGTCGATGTGGAACAATCGGTACATTGACAATGTTCAGATCAATATCGCAGAAAACTTAGGTGTTGAAGAACGCGGTGGTTATTATGATAAGAGCGGCGCCTTAAAAGATATGGTCCAAAACCATATTCTACAGATCCTTTCCTTATTAGCCATGGAGCCGCCAGTGGCTTTTTCTGAAAAAGAGTTACGGACAGAAAAAATCAAAGCCTTAAATGCGATCCGTATCTACTCCGAAGAAGAAGTGAAACAACACTTCGTTCGTGGTCAATACGATAAAGGACAATTAGAAGACAAGAAATTTGTTGGCTACCGTGAAGAAGCCAATGTCGATGAAAAATCGGCAACGGAAACCTTCGTTGCTGGGAAATTCTTGATCGATAACTTCCGCTGGTCCGGCGTACCATTTTATGTACGCACCGGGAAACGCTTGACGGAAAAAGGCACTCGCATCAACATTGTCTTTAAACAAGTCCCAGTCAATGTCTTTAAGCAAGACCTGAATGAACAAAAGCAAATCGAGAGTTTGGCACCGAATGTGCTGACGATTTACATTCAACCGACGGAAGGCTTCTCTCTTTCCTTGAACGGAAAAGAGATTGGCCAAGGGTTTGAGACATTGCCAGTGAAGCTCGATTACCGAAATAGTACTGAAATCGTCGAAAACACCCCTGAAGCCTACGAAAAATTGATTTTAGATGCTTTGAACGGGGATGGCACTAACTTTACCCATTGGGATGAAGTTGCCCAATCTTGGCGCATCGTTGATGTGATCCGTCACGCTTGGGACCAAGAAACACCTGATTTTCCAAACTATGCCGCAGGAACGATGGGACCCCAAGCTGCCTATGATCTCTTAGCTGCCGATGGGTTTGAATGGATCTGGCGTCCCGATGAATGGTATCGAGAACGGGATTTACTAAATGAAAAATAAGCAAATGGTCAATTGGATGAGGAAAAAACATCCAATTGGCCGTTTTTCTTTTTTTCCGTCTGTTTATAATAGAAAGAAATGAGAAATGAAAGGAGCAGCAAAGATGAAACAAGTCTTATCGATCGCCGGTCTCGACAGTTTGGCAGGCGGCGGCATGACGGCGGATTTGAAAACATTTGAGGAATTCGGGGTGTTTGGTCATGCCTTATTGACCTGTGTTGTCGCCATTAACGATAATCTTTTGTTCCATGATCTTCCTGAGCCTGTGATCCGAGCACAATTGGATTCGCTGCGTTCGACCGTATCCCTAGATGCAATCAAAATCGGGCTGCTTCATCAAACGGCCATCATTGAATTGCTGCGGGATTTTTTACAAGCATTTACCGGACCAATCGTGCTCGATCCCGTGCTTGCTTTTAAAGAAGGAGATACCGCCTTTAATCAATCGTATCAAGCAGGATTGATCTCCTTGTTTCCTTCCACAGCATTAGTGACACCTAATCTGCTCGAAGCTCAGCACCTCTCTGGTCAAACCATTACGACGTTGGCGGAAATGAAAACCGCGGCGAAAAAAATCCATGCATTGGGTGCCCCAAATGTTCTGATCAAAGGTGGCAGTCGACTAACTGGGGAAACAGCCTACGACCTTTTATACCACTCTGGACAATATACTGTTTTTGAAGCAGAAAAAAGTACCCGCCCCACAACCAACGGTGCTGGTTGTACCCTTTCATCGGCGATTGCCGCTTTACTTGCCAAAGGTACTTCATTGGAAACAGCTGTTCAAACTGCAAAAGCATTTGTTTGGGCAGGAATCGAAGAGGGGCTACCTTTAGGTACCTCCGGAAACGTCAATCAACTTGCCTACTTCAGAAAGGATGAATACGTATGAAAGTAAGAAATTTAACCACGATCGCTATGCTGACGGCACTCACGTGTGCACTTTCTTTGACCTTTATCATTCCTGTTCCGCAAACGAAGGGTTTTGTGACCTTATGTGAAGCAGGGATCTATATCTCGGCCCTTTTGTTTGGTCCTAGCGCCGGGGCCTTCGTCGGTGGAATGAGCGGCGGCATCATTGATTTTCTATCAGGTTACCCTGAATGGGCCTTCTTTTCCATCGTGATTCATGGTGTACAAGGCTGGATCGTAGGCAGAATGAGCCACCGGCCACTAGCAGCCGTCATTGTCGGCAGCTTGATCATGATCGCCGGCTACGCAGCAGCAACAGTTTTGCTATTCGGGTTAGGCGCTGGGATCGCCTCAATTCCAAGTAATTTGATCCAAACGGTCTTTGGCAGCATCGTTGCTTTACCCCTGACGCATGCCTTGCGCCGCACGAAAAAGTTTTCTTTAAATGAAAGGTGATTCTTATGACAGATATCAATCAATTAAAAACGGATTTAACTACGATCGTTGAAGAAGTCATTACGACAGCGAACGTTGGTGAAAACGATCTTTTTGTCCTTGGCTGTTCAACAAGTGAAGTCGTTGGCGGCTTGATTGGCAAAAATTCCAGTCAAGAAGTAGGCATGATCATCGTCGAAACACTGCGAGCGATCTTGCGTCCTAAAAATATTCATTTAGCCGTTCAAGGCTGTGAACACCTCAATCGGGCTTTAGCCGTTGAGCGTAAAACGGCTCAGCTCTATCACTTAGAAGAAGTCGCTGTAGTGCCCCAGCTGCATGCAGGCGGTGCTTGCTCAGTTGCGGCTTTCCAGCTGTTCGATGAGCCTATTGAAGTGGAGCACATAGTGGCAAAAGCTGGCATCGATATTGGTGACACAGCGATCGGCATGCATGTCAAACATGTACAAATCCCGATCCGTCCCTCTATTAAGACCCTCGGCGCTGCCCATGTCACAGCTCTGGGATCACGGCCTAAATATATTGGTGGTCCTCGTGCGCATTACGCACAATAAGCGAATCGTATAATAATCGAAAAGCCCTCATCAAAAAGAAAAAGCATGCTTCGGCGTGCTTTTTTTGTGTCAACGTTCCTGCTATTGCCTCCCCCTTTCCTTCAGAGTGCTCTTTTTTCACTATTTTCTCCACTCCATCATATGGCAGCTTTTTTTACTTCAAAGGCTAGTTTCTTTCTGGTGTAAAAAGAGCGGCAGCTGCCGCCTTCCTTTTGTCATAAATTCGTCAGAATTTCATCACAAAAAGAAAAGAAAGATACCAGTAAGCCCGTAAATTTCTTTTTTCTTTCCTTGATAGACTGAATGTAGCAAGAATCGAAAAGTGGAAGGAAGAAAAACATGAAAAAAATCGCCATTATTTTTGGAGGCAATTCACCGGAATACACCGTTTCTTTAGCCTCAGCAACTAGCGCAATCGAAGCACTCCAATCATCTCCCTATGATTACGACCTCTCTTTGATCGGGATCGCCCCAGATGCTATGGATTGGTACTTGTATACAGGGGAACTGGAAAACATCCGACAAGACACGTGGTTGTTGGATACGAAACATACACAGAAAATCCAGCCGCTATTCGAAGGAAACGGCTTTTGGCTAAGTGAAGCGCAGCAAACGTTGGTACCTGATGTTTTATTTCCCATTATGCATGGTAAATACGGGGAAGATGGCAGTATCCAAGGATTGTTTGAATTGATGAAGCTGCCTTATGTAGGCTGTGGGGTGGCAGCCTCTGCCTTATGTATGAACAAATGGTTATTGCATCAAGCAGCAGCAGCGATTGGCGTACAAAGCGCTCCTACGATTCTCTTGACAAATCAAGCCAACCAGCAAAGACAAATCGAAGCCTTTATCCAGACCCATGGCTTTCCAGTTTTCTTTAAGCCTAATGAAGCGGGCTCCTCAAAAGGGATCACAAAAGTAACTTGTGTTGAAGAAATCGCTCCTGCCTTGAAGGAAGCCTTCGCTTATTGTTCCGCAGTGCTCTTACAAAAAAATATCGCTGGCGTTGAGATTGGTTGCGGTATCTTAGGCAACGACTCTTTGACTGTCGGTGCTTGTGACGCTATTTCATTAGTAAACGGTTTTTTCGATTTTGAAGAAAAGTACCAGTTGATCAGCGCCAAAATCACCGTTCCTGCGCCATTGCCTGAAACGATTGAAACCAAAGTCAAAGAACAAGCTCAGCTGCTCTATCACAGTCTTGGTCTTAAAGGACTTGCTCGCATCGACTTTTTTGTCACGGATCAAGGAGAACTATACTTGAATGAAATCAATACTATGCCGGGCTTTACGAGTCACTCCCGTTATCCTGCCATGATGGCAGCAATCGGCTTATCCTATCAAGAACTACTACAAAAACTGCTTGTCTTAGCAAAGGAGGAAGGCAAATGAATCCCTATCTACAGTTAGTTAGCAAAGAGTTTCCATTAGAAAAAAACCAAGAGCCGCCCCACCTAGTCCTTGCTGCTTTTAGTGAAGAAGAAGTTTACTTGCAGCCTGAAGCAGCCAAACAATGGGAACGCCTCGTCAAAGCCTTAAAACTTGAAAACGAGATCTGCTTATTAGACGGCTATCGAACCGAAAAGCAGCAACGGCATTTATGGGAATATTCCTTAAAAGAAAATGGATTAGCCTATACGAAACAATTTGTGGCGTTGCCCGGCTGTAGCGAGCATCAGTTAGGCTTAGCGATCGATGTTGGTTTAAAGGGCAGCCAGAATGATTTGATCTGTCCACGTTTTCGTGACAGCGCAGCCGCTGATTTATTTACCCAGGAAATGATGAACTACGGATTTATTTTACGCTATCCCGCAGACAAACAGGAGATTACAGGGATTGGTTACGAACCATGGCATTTTCGTTATGTCGGTTTGCCTCATAGTCAAATCATGGCCAATCAACAGTGGACCTTGGAAGAATACCATCATTATCTTGAACAGACCACGAGGCAGTTCGCATGAAGAAGAATCAGGGAATCGAGCAGTTTCGGGTGATTTTAGCGATGATGGTGGTGGCGATCCACTGTCTGCCCCTTCATCGATTGTGGCCCGATGGTGATATCCTGATCACATTGACTCTTTTCAGAATCGCCGTCCCTTTCTTTTTTATGATCAGTGGGTATTATGTGTTCAGTGACTTAGCCACCCAAAACAGCTATCCTACCAGACAGCGTGTCTGGTCATTTATCAAAAAGCAGCTGCAAGTCTATCTCATAGCCACACTGCTTTTTTTGCCGCTTGCTTGGTACAGCGGCATGCTAAGGTTGAACATGCCACTAGGCACTTTTATTCAAACTTTGCTAGTCAACGGCATCCTTTATCATCTATGGTATTTTCCAGCGATCATTACCGGCAGTCTATTAGTGATGGGACTCTTGACACGTCTTTCTTTCAAGCAGGTGTTTTTCATTGCTGTCGGTTTGTATGTGGTTGGTTTAGGTGGGGACAGTTGGTCTGGCCTGGCTGCCCAAACACCCCTCGCGTCATTCTATTCACTGATTTTCCAACTATTGGCTGGAACTCGCAACGGCATTTTCTTTGCTCCCTTGTTTTTGCTCTTAGGGGTACTAGCCAGAAGATTTGCCCAAAAACCTGCTTCTCCCCATCGCTATAGTTATCTAATGATTAGTCTGATTTGCTTGCTTTTGGAAAGTTACCTTTTGCATCACTTTACCACGCCGAAACATGACAGCATGTATGTTTTTTTGCCCTTCGTCCTGTTGTTTTTATTTCCGATCATCCAGCAATGGCAAGCACCCATAATCTGGAAACAAGCGGGTCGACTGTCCCTTTGGCTCTATTTGCTCCATCCTTATACCATTGCAGTGACCCATTTTCTTAGTCAGAAACTGCCCTTGCTGCAAAACAATCTGATCAATTACTTCGTGGTCTTAGGATTGACCATCGGATTGATTTATGGTCTCTTTGCTTTGCAAAAGCTGTTCTCGTTTCCGAAAAAAACGCCGCTCCACTTGCAGCGGGCAACCAAAGAATTTTCAGCCCCCGCCTTGCTGCACAACTTGCAGGAAATCAAACGAGTGATTCCATCCACAACAAAAGTGATGGCGGTCGTTAAAGCGGATGCCTATGGTTGTGATGCGAAGACGGTCGCAGGCACCTTAGAAAGAGCCGGCGTTGATTTCTTTGCCGTTGCTACCCTTGAAGAAGCCATTGAATTACGGCGAGCTGGCATCAAAAGTCGCTTACTGATTTTAGGGTACACTTCTGCCCAACGTGCCAAAGAGCTGAAACATTATTCCTTGATTCAAACCATCGTTAGTGAGGCCCATGGGCATGCTTTAGCCCAAACAAGCATTCCGATCGAATGCCATTTAGCGGTAGATACTGGTATGCACCGCTTAGGCGTTGCACCTGATCTTGAGACAGTTACTGGACTTTACGCCTTGCCATCCCTCAAGATCACAGGCATTTTTTCCCATCTAGGCTCTTCAGATCAGCTAGATACGGCAAGTATCTTACGGACACAAGCCCAAATCACTTGTTTTGATGATCTATTGGCTGGCTTATCCGCTAGAAATATTGCCTATGGACTGACGCATCTGCAAAGCAGTTACGGAATATTGAATTATCCAGAGAAACAGTATGATTATGTACGCCCGGGTATTCTTTTAACTGGTTCCCTGAGTGTCCCGAATGAACCAACAAAACAGAAGATAAATGTACAACCGATTTTGACTCTCAAGGCTTTACTGGTAGACAAAAAAACAGTCGCATCCGGAGAAGCGATCGGCTATGGACTAGCCACTGTTTTTGATCGACCTACCACGATCGGGATCGTTAGTATCGGCTACGGTGACGGAGTCCCCCGTACCCTATCAAATCAAGGATTCCAATTGTCTTATCAAGGGGTTTTACTCCCGCAGATTGGGTTGGTTTGTATGGACATGCTCTTGATCGATTTAACGGACTATCCGGAACTGGCGGTCGAAAGTTCGTTCGAAGTAATCAGCGATTGGACGACTACAGCTGATCAAGCACAAACCATTACCAATGAATTGATCAGCCGCCTAGGTTCCCGCATCACCTCTAGTTCAAAGTAGAAAACGAATGCATTCGCTTACGGATTACGGTATGATGTGGGTAGAGCAAATGGTAATGTAAATGAAAAAATGATCGTAGATAGTTGGAGTGAATCAAGGATGGCAGAAAAAATAATCGTTGTTGATGATGAAAAAGAAATCGCCGAGTTAGTCACGACGTTTCTAAGAAATGAAGGCTTCCAAGTGGAACCTTTTTATGATGGAACGAGTGCTTTGGCTTATCTCGAAAAAGAAACAGTCGATGTGGCAGTTTTAGATGTGATGCTGCCGGATATCGACGGCTTTCAGCTGTTACAGAACATTCGCAAAACCCACTTTTTTCCAGTACTGATGCTCACTGCCAAAGGAGAAGATCTGGATAAAATTACCGGTCTAAGCCTAGGTGCAGATGATTATGTGACCAAACCTTTCAATCCATTAGAAGTTGTTGCTCGGGTCAAAACGCAGCTACGGCGATACCAACGATACAATCAGTCAGCTGTTCCGCAGAAGATTGAAGAATACGAAAAGGAAGGCTTACTGTTGAAAATCAACAGCCACCAATGTTTTCTTTATGGCAAAGAGGTTTTTTTGACCCCCATCGAATTTAAAATCTTGCTTTACTTATTTGAACACCAAGGATCGGTCGTTGCCTCAGAAACCCTTTTTGAAGCAGTCTGGAAAGAAAAATATTTAGACAACAATAACACAGTGATGGCACATATTGCCCGTCTGCGGGAAAAGCTAAACGAACAACCACGCAAACCGAAATTAATCAAAACTGTATGGGGGGTCGGCTATATCATTGAAAAATAGAAGTCCATTGATTCGGAAACTTTTGACTCAATACTTTATCACCACAGGTGTTTTAATGCTCCTCTTAATTCTGATCCCTTTAACTGTTCGTTTTGTAGCAGGATTGAGGGTTTGGTATGGATATGAACCCATTTATCAAATTTTACGTCTTTTTGCTGACTATTGGCTTCTTTGCTTAGCCATCGGTGCCTTGCTGATCTGGGCAAGTACAACGATTTATTATATGAGTAAAGCCATCAGCTATTTGAATGAAACGATCCAAGCCACGAATCAATTGATTGCCGAACCCACGAAGCGAATCATTCTCTCCAGCAATCTGAACGATGTGCAAGAAGAAATGAACCAGTTACGGGAAAAAAATCTCCAAGATCAACGAGCAGCCAAAGAAGCAGAGCAGCGGAAAAATGATTTGATCGTCTATCTCGCACATGATTTACGTACACCTTTGACCAGTGTGATCGGCTACTTGACGCTGTTAGAAGAGGAACCACAGCTTTCTACCGAACTACGGGCACGCTATACCAAGATCGCCTTGCAAAAAGCCCAGCGGCTAGAATTATTGATCAGCGAGTTTTTCGAAATCACCCGTTTTAATCTTACAACGATCGCCTTACAGACCGAAACCACGGATCTTAGCTTAATGCTGGAACAGTTGACGTTCGAATTTTTACCGCTGTTAGAAGAAAAGAACCTTCATTGGCAACTGCAGCTACAGAAAAAAGTCTTTGCGACCGTTGATACGGAGAAAATGGAACGCGTTTTTGATAACTTGATCCGCAATGCCATCAACTATAGTTATACCGATTCCCCCTTGCATTTAGCCATCAGTGCCTCTGATGATATCTTGATTCGATTGACCAATCATGGGAAAACGATCCCTGCTGAAAAGATTGGCTTGATTTTTGAGCCTTTTTATCGGATGGACGCTTCACGAGCGACTGCGACTGGTGGAACCGGTCTGGGGCTGCCGATCGCCAAAGAAATCGTTGAAGCATTAGGTGGAAAAATCTGGGCGGAAAGCCGTGACGAAACCATCGTCTTTTCGATTCGCCTACCAAAGGCAGCAATGGAAAAAAATGAACAGCGATCAAAGCCCCATCCATCTGAGCCAACTTCCTAACATGCAAACAACCTGAGCATTTCACTGCTCCCCTTCTGATTTAGAAGGAGGACGAGCTGCTCAGGTTATTTTTTATTGTTTGCTTATTGATACACCAATGATCGTAACGCTTGGTCGACTTTTTCTGCCGCTAGGCGTCCTTCACGAATCCCCCAGATCACTAAGCTTGGTCCTCTTTTAGCATCGCCTGCCACTAAGACCCGTTCATTATTTGTTGTATAATCATCATAAACTTCTCGTACACCAAAGGCATCAAAGAGTTGGGTCTCTGCGCCAATAAAGCCCATTGCCAACAAGACTAAATCCGCCTTGATCACTTGCTCTGTACCAGGGATCGGCTGAAACTGTTGATCCACCGAGACCGTTTCAATAGCAATCAACTGGCCACGTTCGGCGCCGATAAAGGCCGTTGTGGACACCCCATGATACGTCACTTGTGTTTGCAGCACTTCAGCCGCTTCTTCTTGCCCATAGCCTGTGCGGGCTGTCATTGGGTATTCAGGCCAAGGGTTGCTGTCGGTACGTGTCAATGGCAGTTGGGGCGTAATCTCCAATTGGCGCACAGAAGCGGCTCCTTGCCGAATCGCTGAGCCAATACAATCATTTCCAGTGTCGCCGCCGCCAATCACGACGACGTGCTTGCCAGCAAGTTTTTTACTGGTTGCCGCTTTGCCATGCTTTAATACATCTTTAGTTGCTTCCGTCAAATAATCGACTGCGAATTGGACCCCAGTCAATTCACGACCAGGAATTTTCAAGTCACGAGGAACGCTGGCACCTGTCGCCAAAATGACCCGATCATACTGAGCAGCCAATTCCTCTGCTGACAAGTCACGACCGATCTCCGTATTAGCGACAAAGGTCACCCCTAGCTCTGCCATTAGATCAATACGTCGCTGCACGACATCTTTGTCTAATTTCATATTTGGAATACCATACATTAGCAAACCGCCAAAGCGATCGCTGCGTTCATAGACCGTCACTTGATGTCCTAGTTGATTCAAGCGCCAAGCAGCGGATAAACCAGCCGGTCCACTACCAACGATCGCCACCTTGAAACCAGTCGCTTCTTGAGGCAACCCGGAAGCTTTGACCCAATCGTTTTCAAAAGCAGTATCGATAATAAAACGTTCATTGTCATGGATCGTGACACCTGAGCCATTCAGTGCCTCGGTACAGCCTTTTTCACATGGAGCAGGACAGACACGCCCTGTCATTTCTGGTAGTGGATTGGTTTTGGCTAAACGCTCAAAGGCGGCTTGGAAACGCCCTTGATAAACCAGATCATTCCATTCAGGAATCAGGTTGTCATTGGGACAACCTGAAACCGCCCGTTGCCCGCCGTAAAAAGAACCTGTATGACAAAAAGGAATGCCACAATTCATACAGCGCGCCGCTTGCTCTTGACGCTCATTTTCAGGCAACGGCGTCTGTAATTCTTGCCAGTCTTGGATACGTTCTGAAACCGGTCGGGTAGGATTTTCAACTCTTGGGTACTTTAAAAAACCAAATGGATCTGCCATATTAGTCGCGCTCCTTTCCTGGAATAGTCAATTGTGGGCCGACGACGGCTTCGAAAGCTTTCGTCACAAGTTCCTCCCCGATAAATCCTTGCTCAGCCAAAGTCTCCGTTGCTTGGATCATCTGATGGTACTCTGTCGGATAGACTTTGATGAAATGTTGCTGCTGATTTTCCCAATCTTCTAGGATCTCAGCCGCCTTCAATGAATCTGTATAGGCAAAATGCTGCTGGATCATCTCCTTCAGCTGATGGTCATCGCCACTTTCGCCAATCCGGTACAAATCAACCATTTCCCGATTGCATTTTTCTGCAAAAGTTTGATCAGGGTCATAGACGTATGCCACGCCACCGGACATTCCGGCACCGAAGTTGCGGCCGGTTTTTCCCAAAATCACCACAACGCCGCCAGTCATGTACTCACAGCCATGGTCCCCAACACCTTCTACAACGACTTTGGCTCCACTATTACGGACGCAAAAGCGTTCGCCAGCAATGCCGCGGAAATAGCCTTCACCCCGATTCGCCCCAAAACAAGCAACGTTACCGACAATCGGTGAATGCTCTGCGTCATAAGCGGCATCTTCAGGCGGCACAATGATCAAACGGGCACCACTCAGTCCTTTGGCTACATAATCGTTGGCCTCGCCAATCAGTTTCAACTGGATGCCTTGGGTGGCAAACGCCCCAAAACTTTGTCCAGCAATGCCGCGGTACGTAAACTGCAACAAACCTGGTGTTACTTCGTAATTGCCAAAGCGTTCTGCGATCCAGCCCCCTAAACGAGCGCCGACTGAACGTTGAACATTATTGATCGTATGATTCATAACGATTTCTTGATTATTGTCGATAGCTGCTTGGGCAAAAGCGTCTAATTCTGGCCACTGTCGTTTCTCAAGGAATGGGTCCGTCACTTTCCGTTCGATTGGGATCGTCGTCCCAATCATTCTAGAAAAGTCTAACGACTTTGCTTTGCCCTTGGCAACGAAGCGTGGTGTCAACACTTCCGCGTGTCCTACCATCTCATCAATCGTGCGAAACCCTAGCTCGGCCATTGTTTCCCGTAAATCTTCTGCTAAAAAGTACATCGTATTGATGATGTGCTCAGGTTTCCCTGCGAAAAATTTGCGCAACGCTGGATTTTGCGTAGCAATGCCGACAGGACATGTATTGATACTGCAAACCCGCATCATGACACAACCAATCGCAACTAGCGCTAAAGAGGCAAAGCTATATTCTTCTGCTCCTAAAAGAGCAGCAATGGCGATGTCTCGACCCGTCATTAATTTTCCATCTGTCTCTAAGGTCATTCGCTGCCGCAAATGATTCATAGCTAACGTTTGATGGGCTTCTGCAAGCCCCATTTCCCAAGGCAAGCCAGCATCACGAATCGAATTTCTCGGAGAAGCACCGGTCCCACCGTCATAGCCTGAGATCACGACTACGTCTGCGCCGGCTTTGACGACACCGGTAGCGATCGTACCCACGCCCGTACTAGAAACCAATTTGACATTGATCCGTGCATAGGGATTGATTGCCTTTAAGTCATAGATCAGCTGAGCTAAGTCTTCAATCGAATAAATGTCGTGATGTGGTGGCGGCGAAATCAATCGGACCCCAGGTGTTGAGCCACGAATCTCAGCGACCCACGGGAAGACTTTGTTGCCTGGCAATTGCCCCCCTTCACCAGGTTTCGCCCCTTGCGCCATTTTGATCTGGAGTTCGTCCGCACTCATTAAATATTCGGCGTTGACACCAAAACGGCCAGAAGCTACTTGTTTGATGCGACTATTATAATTAATGCCATTCACTGGTTTGAAACGATTTCGGTTTTCTCCACCTTCTCCACTGTTGGATTTTGCCCCGATCGCATTCATTCCTTCAGCAATACAGCGATGCGCCTCTTCACTTAGAGAGCCGTAAGACATCGCACCGACTTTAAATCGTTTGACGATCGTTTCAACTGGCTCCACCTCAGCTAATGGAATACTGCGTCTTGTGTTCGCAAAAGTCCACATAGAACGGAGGGTCGTTGGATTCTCTAACGCGTCTTGGTTCATCTCCGCCGCATATTCTTTATAAAGCGCATAGCTGCCGGTACGAACAGCTTTTTGAAATCCATAAATCGTTTTTGGATTGAACAGATGATGTTCCCCGTCAGCTTTGTATTGGAAACTACCACCCGAATCAAGATAATCCACGCGTTTCTCGCCATACGCCGCTTCATAACGCGTTAAGTATTCTTGCTCGATTTGCGCTAATGAAAGTCCACCGATACGAGTAACCGTGCCGGTAAAGTATTCGGAGATAACTTTCTCAGAGATACCAACAGCTTCAAACAATTGCGCCCCATGGTAACCGGCAATCGTTGAAATCCCCATCCGTGACATAATTTTGACAATACCTTTCTCACAAGCTTTGCGGTAACTTTCAATCTTTTCTGAAAGCTCAAAATGCGCCAATGTCTGGTAAGCCCCATAAGGGTGGACCCCACTTGCTCCGTAGCCGACTAACATGGCATAATGATGGACCTCACAGACTTCCGCAGTATCTACAACGATCGATGCCAAGGAACGTTTGCCTTTTCGCACCAAGTAATTGTGCAGGCCCGATACTGCCAAAAGGATCGGAATTGCCAATTTTCCTTCTTGCGGCTGAATGACTTCCCGATCACTTAAAATGACGATCGTTGCCCCAGAATCGATTTTTTGTTCCGTTTCTTTAAAAAGCGCTTCTAACGCTTGCTGCAATGCTGCTCCATTTTCTGGTACATAATCATAGAGAATCGACTGTAAAACCGCTTTTTGTCCCTTTTGATCTAACTGTTTGATTTTTTCATATTCACTCGTTTTTAACACAGGACTAGCAATCTTCAGCTTATTGCAATTGATTCGAATGTCCTTTGAAACATCACCATCTCGACCTAAAAACAGTTCGGTACCAATTACCAATTTTTCACGAATCGCATCGATTGGCGGATTGGTCACTTGAGCAAATTGTTGTTTAAAGTACGTAAACAAAGATTGGGGACGTTCGCTTAAAATGGCTAACGGAGAATCAAACCCCATGGAGATCACTGGTTCTTCTCCCGTTTGAGCCATTGGTAAAATCAACGTGCGAATGATCTCATCCGTGTAGCCATTTCGTTTCCAAAGGGTCTGGATCGCATCATCTGCCGTTTCCTCCTGTCTTTCTGCGTCAGGAAGCAGCTCTGGTGTTAATAAGTGATCCGCTAACCACTCTTGGTAAGGATGGGCGTTCGCATAATGCGCTTTGATTTCTTGATTGCGTAAGATCACCCCTTTTTTGGTATCCACCAAAAACATATTTGCTGGTCCAAGCACCCCTTTTTCAATCACTTCTGACGCTGGCAAATCGACAACCCCTGACTCAGAGGCCACGATAACAAAACCAGCTTTCGTGATCGAGTAGCGAGATGGCCGCAACCCATTTCGATCGAGTGCAGCTCCTACCAGATCCCCATCGGTAAAGCATAAAGCTGCTGGTCCATCCCAAGGGGCCATAAAGCTTGCATTGTATTCATTAAAAGCCGTCAGTTCTGGCGTCAAGCCAGCTTCTTTGGACCATGCTTCTGGCACCATCATCAACAGTGCTTGGGGAATGTCTCGACCTTGACGATACAAATACTCCATACAATTTTCCAACTTCGCCGAATCGGAGTTTTCGTCATCGTAGACTTCGATCTGATGTCCATGCATCCAATTTTCCGCCCCGCGTAATGTGTTGATTTCGCCATTATGGGCTAAGAAACGAAAAGGTTGCGCCCGACTCCAGCTTGGAAAGGTATTCGTTGAAAAACGAGAATGGGTCAAAGCAATACTGGAAGTCATTTCTGGGCTTTGAAGATCTTTGAAAAACAAGCCAACTTGATAGGCATGCAGCATCCCTTTATAAACAACTGTCTTACTAGATAAGCTGCAGATAGACAGCTCATCGGTATGATACGTTTTTTCCAGTTTTCGCCGTAACCGATAAAGCTGATCTTCAAAGGGACGGCCTGCAGCTACATCGACAGGTTTTTCAATAAAGACTTGCACAAATGAGGGCATGACTTTTTGAGCCCCTGGCCCACATTGATAATAATCATAAGGCACATCTCGTTGCCATAAAACCGTAAAACCCATTTGTTGAATGTCTTTAGTTACTTCTTCTTGGACCTGTGCTGCTCGGAGCTTTTCTTTCGGTAAAAAAAACATCCCAACAGCATAGGCGCCTTTTTCAGGCAATGGGATTTCGGCCTCTTTTGCTCGCTGTTGAAAAAATGGATCAGGCATCGCCATCAAAATCCCAGCTCCGTCTCCTGTGTCAGGTTCTGCCCCAGTTCCCCCTCGATGGTTCATCCGTTCTAACATCGTTAAGGCATTTTGCACAAGTTCTCGAGAATAGCGACCATCTTTTTGTGCAATAAAGCCCATCCCACAAGCATCTTTTTCAAAAGCGGCATCGTACATCATTTGGTTCGTTTTCCTCATCATCTCTAAATCACTCATGGAATCACACTTTCTTTCAATATTCTGAATATTCCGATTTTTAACAGTTTACAATCTGTTTTTCTATCTGGCAAGTTTTTTTTACTTGATCCGTGCTCGTTGATTTCTTCCTTCAAGGGTTACTTAAATCCATTGAACAAATAGTGACTAGTAAATCACAGGCAGGAATCTTCGTCTAATAAGGTTTTTTTATTATACAATAAACTGTCGGAAAATTATTGCAAACAAATGAGAATCGTTATCAATTAAGTTAGATTTTCTCATTTGGATGTCACAAACAGCTGTTTATGTCCCATTTTCAAGGAACAAGCTTGACTGATTTCAAAAAAAGATGACCCGCAATGGGGTCATCTTTTTTCATTCTTTTATTTTTCAAAGCCTTCTGCAACTGCTTCGGGATAGTTTTCTTTGACGATGGCTGCACAATGGCCGCAAAGTGTTGGCAGTTGCTCTTCTACACCAACATCTACACGGACTTGGCGGCAACGTTCACACACTTCACCTTCGGCTTTTTCCACTAAGATCGCCACGTCTTCGAATTGATAGGCCGCTTCTGGTGCTGCTTCCCCTGCTTCTTTGATCGTTAAGAAGTCTGGTGAAATGATCAGCAGTTGTGCAATATCTGAATCGATAGCTTTTAGTAATGCCGCAACCGGTTCGGTTGGATAGACAGTCACTTTTGCTTCAAACGATTTCCCAATCAGTTTTGCATTACGCGCTTCTTCCAATGCTTTTAAGACATTGTCACGAAAATCAAGGAAAGCACGCCATAAATCAAGCAGCTCTTCTTGGTTAGCAAATGTATCATAGCCAGGGAACTCCGCTAATTGAACATATTCCTCTTCTTCTTTCAAATGTGACCAGATTTCCTCTGCCGTATGGGGAATGATCGGCGTCAGTAATTTCGTCAACGCAACCGCTGTTTGATAGAAGACGGTTTGCATGGCGCGACGTTGGAAATCATTTTCAGCTTCGATATAAACGACATCTTTTGCAAAATCCAAATAGAAGGATGACATATCGACTGTCAAGAAGTTGATGACTGTCCGGTAAATATGCAAGAAGTTATATTTTTCATAGCCATCTTCCCGAATCGTTTTGATCGTTTGATTCAAACGAACCATCATGTATTTATCAACAGAACGCAAGTTTTCAAATGGTACGCTGTCTTTTGCTGGATCAAAATCATTCGTATTAGCCAATAAGAAACGCATGGTATTGCGAATTTTCCGATAGACTTCTGACACTTGATTCAAGATATCCATAGACACTCGGACATCCGCTTCGTAGTCAACACTGCTGACCCAAAGGCGCAAAATATCCGCACCCATTTGATTGATCACTTTTTCTGGTGCAATGGTATTACCAAGAGATTTACTCATCTTGCGACCTTCGCCATCTAAGGTGAAGCCTTGAGACAAGACGGCTTTATATGGTGCGACTTCGTTGATCGCAACACTAGTCGTGATACTTGAGTTGAACCACCCACGATATTGGTCAGAACCTTCCAAGTACATGTCAGCTGGGAATGTCAATTCTGGACGTTGACGTAACACCGCTTCGTGAGAAGAACCTGAATCAAACCAAACATCCATGATGTCAGTCTCTTTCGAGAATTTTCCGTTTGGTGAGCCTGGATGCGTGAAGCCAGCTGGCAGTAATTCTTCTGCTTCTTTTTCAAACCAAATCGTTGAACCATGTTCAGCAAATAAGTTTGCCACATGCTCAATCGTTTCAGGCGTAATGATGGCTTCGCCGTTTTCTGCATAGAAGATTGGCAACGGAACGCCCCACGCACGTTGACGAGAGATCACCCAGTCGCCGCGGTCGCGAATCATATTGTACAAACGGGTTTTGCCCCATGGAATGATCCAATCTACTTTTTCGATCTCATCCAAAATATTTTGACGGAACTTATCAATAGACGCAAACCATTGTGGCGTTGCCCGATAGATGACTGGTTTTTTCGTCCGCCAATCATGTGGATAGCTGTGAGTAAAGAAGTTTAGTTTTAATAGGGCTCCTTTTTCTTCTAAAAGCTCAGTGATCATTGGATTGGCTTTGTCATAAAAGACCCCTTCAAATCCTGGTGCTTCTTCTGTGAAGACCCCACGGCTATCGACTGGTGATAAGACATCTAGACCATATTTTTTGCTGACGATGTAGTCATCTTCCCCGTGTCCTGGTGCAGTGTGGACCAAACCAGTACCGGCATCCAATGTCACATGGTCACCTAACATTACTAGAGATGTACGATCATAAAAAGGATGTTGTGCCGTCATTTTTTCCAATTGATCGCCAGCCAATTCTTGTAATACTTCGACAGATTCCCAACCGATCTCATTCGTCACGGTTTCTAATAAATCTTTTGCCACGACGAATTTGCGGCCATCGGCCAAGATTTGAACATAGGCAAAGGTTGGATTCACAGAGATTCCTAGGTTCGCTGGTAAGGTCCATGGTGTCGTCGTCCAGATAACAAAAGCTGTATCTGAATCAAGCAAATCTTTGCCATCTGCGACTGGAAAAGCCACATAGATTGATGGTGATTTCACATCTTTGTATTCGATCTCAGCTTCTGCTAATGATGATTCACTAGATGGTGACCAGTAAATTGGTTTCAATCCTTTGTAGATGTAGCCTTTTTCTGCCATTTTTCCGAACACGCGGATTTCTGCTGCTTCATAATCTGGTGTCAATGTGATATATGGATGATCCCAGTCACCAGAAACGCCTAAACGTTTGAAATCAGCTCTTTGTGTATCCACTTGTGTCAAAGCATATTCTTCACATTTTTTGCGATATTCTGCCAAGCTCATTTCTTTGCGCTTGATCCCTTTATTGGTCAGTACTTGTTCGATCGGTAAACCATGAGTATCCCAACCAGGTACATAAGGGGAACGGAAACCTGACATCGATTTGGAACGTACGATGATGTCTTTACTGATTTTGTTTAATGAATGTCCGATATGGATATTTCCATTTGCGTAGGGAGGGCCATCGTGTAAGACAAAGGTTGGCTTGCCTTCATTTAATTCTTGACGACGTTGATACAATTGATTTTCTTCCCATTCTTTTTGCCAATCCACTTCACGGTTTGGCAAGTTGCCTCGCATTGGAAAAGCGGTTTTTCCAAGATGCAGTGTTTCTTTCATTTTCATTCTTGTTTCGCTCCTTTTCGTCTCTCAACGTTTTGGTATAGTTTCAAATTCCATCGACTCGATCAACCGATTGCTTCTATTGAACCTGTCAAATGGATTGGTTGCCATAAATTCAAAGCATTCAGGATTCACTGATTGTTAACAGCTGGCTAGCGTCTGCTCTGTTCCGCATTGCGGACCAGTCATTGTGATTTCTAGTACGGTTACTACGCTCCCTATGGTCGCCTAGTACTGTTCATCATCTATTCTGTCTTGCTTCGCAAGCCAATCATAGTGATTCCTAGTGGGGTTACTACGCTCCTTACTGTCGCCTAGTACTGTTCATCATCTGCTCTGTTCCGCATTGCGGACCAGTCATTGTGATTCCTAGTACGGTTACTACGCTCCCTATGGTCGCCTAGTACTGTTCATCATCTGCTCTGTTCCGCATTGCGGACCAGTCGCAGTGATTCACAGCAAAAAACACGTCCGTCCCTGGCAAGGGACGAACGTGTTCGTGGTACCACCCAAATTTAATTGTCATTTGACAATTCTTTGATGATCGGTAACGGGATCAGGCGTCGTTCTCTACTCGAGTCTTTGAAAAGTCAGCTCTTTCAAGAACGCAACTCACAGATGATCTGATTTCTTACAGGGTTTTATTTGGCTTCCACTCTCCCAAACTCGCTTGAAAAATATAAGAAATTTTTCTGTTCTGTGTCTTAGTTGTTATCTGTTTTGTTCAACTCGTCTAATAAGTTTCTCGCATCATCTAACGTTTTCACTTCAGGGCTTTCACTTACATCAACGATTTTTTCATCTGATTCAACAATGTCCACATCAAATGTTTCCACTGCTTCTGAGTTTACTCCAGAACCATTTTCACTGTCAAGTTCTTTTGACAAAACTTCTCTGATCACTTGGTGGGAATCTTGTACATAGCTTGAAAATGGCGCCAAAATTTCTTCCCATTCAGGGCTCTTCACTTGTTCTAATTGCGTTTGCAACATAACTAATAAGTTGTTATGGAAGACTCTGGTTTTCTTCTTCAAGTCATTTGTTTCTGTCGCCAATTGACGTGCATTATTTGTTGCATCTGTCAAAATCTCTTTGGCTTTTTCTTCTGCTGAGGTCATCAAGGCATGGGCATGTTTTTCTGCAGTAGCAACCATCTCATCCGCACGGTTTTGGGCAGAAGTAACGATTACTTCTGATTCTTTGCTTGCGCTTGTTTTTACTTTATCTGCCGTATCTTGAGCCACGATAATGGATTGGTTCAAGGCGTCTTTCAATTCATTGAAGTATTCGAGTTTTTCTTCTGCATGTTTCAATGATTTCTCTAACTCACGATTGCGTTGAACAGCTTCTTCATAATCACGAACAATCATATCCAAGAAGTCATCGACTTCGTCTTGATTGTAGCCTCTCATTTTTACTGAAAAGTTTTTATTTTGAATGTCTAATGGAGTTAATGCCATATTCTATACACCTCTTTGATTTATTTACGTAATACACCTAATAACAATCTAACTTTTTCTTTTTTCGTGGTTCCTTCTAACCCCTGTATTTGAATCCGACCAAATCCTCTTACTGAAACGATATCCAGTAAATCCAGAACAAAATCTGGTCGTAATGCTTCTGTCCAGTTTACTTTTACTTTTCCTGATTCGATCAACTGTTTCGAACGCTGACGAGAGATGTTGTACACGGCGGAGATCACTGTATCAAGACGCAATGAACTAACCGTTTCTCTTTCCTCGGTCCAGCCATCTTTAGGCACGATCAAATCGGTATATTTCGTTTCTTCCAAACGTACCGATACGTTGCCGATTTTATCCACTTGTAGTTGAATAAAATGACTGACTTCAGTAGCAACGAATACTTGCCATATTTCACCATCGGAAAGAATGTCTCCAAAGTATTCCCTCTTGACTCCAGTCCCCATTAACGTGCCCAAAACTTTTCCATGACTCAAAACCGTAAATTTTTTCGGGTATTGAATCGTAAATAAAGTCATGTCAAACTCATCGGTGGTGGGCTCATAGTAATCAGGATAAATTAAACAGCGTCGTCTTTCAGCAGCTTCGTATCCGCCAAAAAAACGGAAGCTTAAATCCGTTGATTGACGAATCAAGCTTTCTAAGATATACGCTTGTCTTGGATCTAAGAAATCAGTCAAGTATGGCGCATACTGCATTTGCACTTGTTCGATCCATCCTTGAGCGGAATCAATAAAAGGGCGTTCATCGTTTCGAAAATGTTGATAGACATTTGCGTTCACCGATAACCACCCCTTACGTTAAAATAAAATTGATTGTAGGATCAATATCAATGCTTGTGATGCTAGCTGTAAGACAATAATTGCAAATGCAATCGTAAAATCGATACCAGCAAAACTTAATTTCAATCGATCAAATAAACTCAAATACGGTTCACACACTTTTGCCAAGAAACGGCCAAAAGCGGATTGATACCCTCCTGGAAACCAAGACAAAAGTGCATAGATCACTAATAAAATGGTATACAGATAAACAGCATCACTCAGTAATTTAACGAATCTCAAGAATAAAATTGGCGTTCCTCCTCACTTTAGATATCAAAAAAATTGGTATCTGCTAATGTTTGGGCAGTGCCTTCAATTTCCATACCCTTAGGCGTGCAAAGAAAAATTTCATCGCCAACGCGCTTGATATCACCATCTTCAGCGTACACTGTTCCTGTTAAAAAATCAACTATTCGACGAGCTTGGTACTCTTCAATTAAATGAAAATTAACAAGTACAGCATCACCATTGATGACTTGCTTCGCAATCCCCATTGCTTCAGAGTAAACACGTGGTTCTACGATCGTTATTTTTCCTGCTACTTGCGAGGAAGTTTCTTTTGCTTTTGTATCTTTGACTCTCGTATTGGTTCTTTGTTGCGCCATCGGAACGACTTTTTCTTCCGTCTTAGGTACCGATCTTACTCGTTCAGCCGCAGCTGAGGATTGTTGATAAGCAGCAGTTTGAGGTTGCTGTCTGTATTGATAAGCTTGATTTTGTGGTTGACTTGTTGTACGGGTTGCCGCTTGGCCAGATGCATACGTATTCGCGGATGTTCTGGAGGCAGTAAAAGCTCCTCCTTGGTTCACAGCCGGTTTAGATGCTGTTCGTGCCGGTTCTTCAGTGGCATATGTTTCTTCGTAATAATCTTCTTCGTCAGTCAATCCAAAAAAATTGGTCAGTTTCTCTTTGAGCGACATCGGTCAACCTCCTTTTTTATTGAAATAATGCTGTTCCTACACGAATAAATGTTGCGCCTTCTTGGATCGCAATGGGAAAGTCATTACTCATTCCCATACTCGTTTCTAAGCAAGGGGCATGTGTAAGATGCAGGTCAGCGATTTGTTGTTGAATCCTTTTTAATTCTTTAAAAATCTGATGCTGCTCGTCTTTGGAAGCAGTGAGCGGGGCCATCGTCATCAATCCAACAACACGAATTTTATCGAACGAAGCGAGTGCTTCAATAAAAGCCATCACCTCTTCTACGAAAATCCCTTGTTTCGTTGCTTCCTGCGAAACATTTACTTCCACAAAGCAGTTGATCGGATGCTCTGCTCGTTTTTGAATTTCTTGTGCCAGTTTGATTGAATCTAACGCATGGAAAAAATCAATCTCGTTTATAATTGATTTTACCTTTCTACGCTGCAAATTGCCAATAAAATGCCAACGGACATCCGGAAAATCCGTTAATGCTGCTTTTTTTTCAAGTAGTTTTTCTACTCGATTTTCAGCACAATTCCGCACACCATTTTCTAGAAGTTCTCTTGTCGTTTCTGTATCTACGGATTTTGTTACAGCTGTCAAACAGACCTCACTGGCGTTTCTAGAAACAAGAGCACAGGAGTCCTGTATCTCTTGCTGGATCTTGTGCAAGTTCTCAGAAATCATGTGCTCTGCCCCCTAGCGTTTACGACGGAAAAATGGTGGTGTGCTTAATTCGTCGTCATCATTCGAGCGTACTTCATCACGGCTGAAGGTGTCGAATTCTTTCTTTTCTACATTTTCAAATGTGTTTTCTTCTACTTTAGGTCGTACATTTTGTTCTTTACGGATATCCCAATCACCGAAACCATTGCTTTCCTCTGCTTGCGCAGGACGTGCTTGGTCCATATCTAATGTTGGTTTTTGTGGGATAGAATGAATTTGGCTTTGGCTTTGTCTGCTAGAGCGAGAACCCCGTTCTTTTTTTGAAGGGTCAATACCAGTTGCAATGACAGTCACACGGATTTCATCGCCTAGGTCTTCGCTGATTGAGGTACCTAAGATAATATTTACATCACCTGTTGCTGCATGAGCGACGATATCAGAAGCATCTTGTGCTTCAAATAAAGTCATATCCAATCCGCCGGTGATGTTCAATAGTACTTGTTCGGCACCATCGATCGAAGTTTCTAGTAATGGTGAAGAGATTGCTTTTTTCGTTGCTTCGATTACACGTTCTTCGCCGCTAGCAACACCGATTCCCATCAAAGCGGTGCCTTGATTTTCCATCACTGTTTTCACATCAGCGAAGTCCAAGTTAACGTAGCCTGGAGCAGTGATCAAGTCTGAGATGCCTTGAACCCCTTGACGCAAGACATTGTCTGCTTCACGGAATGCTTCAAGCATTGGTGTTTTCTTGTCAACAACTTCTAACAAGCGATTGTTCGAGATGATCAATAGTGTATCGACATTCTCTTTTAATTTAGCAATTCCTTCAGCCGCAAAACGGCCGCGTTTTGGTCCTTCAAAAGTAAATGGGCGAGTAACGACACCGACTGTCAATGCGCCGATTTCTTTGGCGATTTTCGCAACGATCGGTGCAGCACCGGTCCCGGTTCCGCCACCCATACCAGCGGTAATGAAAATCATGTCCGCGCCTTCTAATGATTCACGAATAGAATCTTCACTTTCTTCTGCTGCTTTTTGACCAACTTCTGGTTGAGAACCAGCACCAAGACCACGGGTATATTTAGGGCCTAATTGAATCACTGTTTCTGCTTTTGAATTTTTTAATGCTTGAACGTCAGTGTTGGCCGCAATAAATTCTACGCCTTTGACATTTTCTTCGATCATACGGTTGACTGCGTTGCCGCCACCGCCGCCGACTCCGATGACTTTGATCACAGCGCCGTCATTGATGTTATTATCAATTGAAAATTCCATAGTTTATCTTCCTCCTGAGAATCGTTTTAGATTATTCAAAGATATTTGAGAAGAAATCTTTTACTCGGTTTGTGATCGACTCACCTTTTTTCTCTTCTTCTACTTCTTCATAAGTTTCTTCTGGAGCTTCATATTGTTCGTAATGTACTTCTTGTTGTTGAATAGCAACGGGCTGTTGCGCGACTGTTTTTTCACCGGTGATCGCACTTTTGGCAAGCTGATAGACTTCGCTTAAGTTTGCTGAATAGTCAACGATACTGATTACATTGGTGAATACAGGATTTCTAAGTCCCATATGATTAGGAACGTAAAGCTTAACGTTTGTTTCGAATACTTCTTGAGCAAGATCTACGACACCTGGCAGGCTTGCAGCGCCACCAGTTAAAATCACGCCACCTGGTAAATCAAGTCCATCAATTTCGTCTAAGACTTCTTTTGATTTAGTGAAAATTTGTTCCATACGGGCTTCAATGATTTCTGACAAATAGCGTTCATCAATCTTCACAGGTTCTGATTTTCCAATCACATCGACCGGAAACTCTTCGCTAGCTGAAGTTCGTTCAGGATACGCATCCCCATAATTGATCTTCAATGCTTCTGCATTGTTGAAAGAGGTATTTAAAACCGTTGAAATGTCTTTGGTGACAAATTCGCCGCCCTCTTGGTTCACATGAGTAAATTTCAATTGTTTGTCGTGCATCGCAGCTGTCGTTGTTTGGCCGCCACCGATATCGATAACGATCGTGCCAAAATCTTTTTCACCATCAGATAAAATCGATTCTGTCAATGCTAATGGCGTAATGACCACTTCATTGACGATCAGTCCGGATTTTTCCACACACTTACGAATGTTGTGAATGATGGTTTTTGGTCCTGTATAAACCACACCAAACATTTCTAAGCGAACACCGATCATGCCACGAGGATCTTTGATCCCTTCAAACCCATCCACAGTAAATTCTTGCGGTAAAATAGCAATGATCTGTCTTTCAGGAGGGGTTGAACGTACAAGTGCTGCGGAAGCAACATTGCGGACGTCCTCGTCGGTGATCTCTTTTGATTCACTATTGACCGCGATCATCCCTTGACAATTTTCCACTTCAAGAAGATTGGCTGGTACACCAACACTTACACTGCGAATTTGAATTCCTGCTTTTTCTTCTGCTTGTCTTACTGCTCTTTGAATGGCTTGTACCGTTTTATCGATATCTACAATAATCCCACGGTTGATTCCTTCTGATTTTGCATTTCCTACACCAATGATATTCATTTGGCTGTCAACGTATTCGGCTACTACAACTTTTACAGATGTCGTACCGATATCAAGGCCAACATACATTCCCGTTTTTGCCATGGATGGGGTTCCCTCCTACTTAAATTGGATATATAGCGAACCATCACAGTCCGTTTTTAGAGTTCATTCGAATAATTTGTTCACTGTTACCAATTCTACCATATAATGGCGCTTTTTAGAAACAAGTTAATGAAAAAAACTCTTGAATTTTTCCTAAGAATCACTATCAGCTGTTTGATTTTCGTCTGCATCGTCTTCTTGTGTATTTGAAATAGGATACGTAAAGATCCCAACTTCCATATCCACAATACTGTCCTCGGTCAAATCTTTGGCAATTTGCGGATAATACTGCATTTGACTCACCATATTTGAGATGTTGACGATCACTTGATTGCCATCATTCATAAAGAGAGTCAGCAGCTCATCATTGCTGTCACGGGGGGTGTATTTGATTTGAGAAATGCCATCGCGAATTTCTGAACTTAATTCTTGATAGGCACTGAGTGTCGCTTTGATTTTGTCTTCAGCCGAAAAATTTTCTAAAACCGGCAATCCTTCCTCTGGCTGCTCACTGATGTCTTCCAAAACAGCGCCATTTTCCAAAACTGGTGCATAGCCGCCATCTTTGGCTAATAAAGCCACTTCTTGAAATTCAGTAACAGTGATATCGAAACGATTAATACCAGATAGAGAAATGGAAGCATTTTTTATGCGCGGCAATTCTTTTTTGATTGCGGCCACACTCTGATTCCGTTCAAAAAATTGCGGCCACATCTCTTCATTGACGGCTAGGTCAGAATTTTCGAGAATCGCTTCTGCGGATACTTCTTGATTGCCTTTGACCACCACATTAGCCAAACGACTAAGCGGCGAAACAAAATACAAAACAATCAACAAAGGAATCATCAGTAGACCGATAATCAGCGCTAAGCGGCGAATCAATACTTGATTACGGTACGCCTTTAGATTAGGCAACCGATCAGCGAAAGAGCGAGCTTTTTTTTCTGGCTCAGGCAGCCCTTCTTTCTCATCGTCTGTTTCTTCTATCGCTTGTTCTGCTTCAAAAAGTGTTTCTTCTGTCAACTCATCTTCATGTGCTTGGGACATGTCTTCTGTTTCATCAGACGCGGATGACGACCAAGCTGGCTGATTGCCTTTTTCTTGCAAATATTTTAGATTTTCTTTTTGCCAAGGGGTCAACTCTTCCGTTGACGAGGGGGTTTGATCATCATGAGGTGTTTTGTCTTTACTAATGATAATCGCTCCTTTCTATCCCACACATTGTACTATTTGATTACCTCTTGCACAAGTCGAAATAATCGTTCCGAGGCATCGCTGATCCCTTGTTCTTTTGAGGCTTTGGCCATCTTACTACGAAGGGCTTCATCTTGCATGATACTATCTACTGCTTCCACGAGGTTTTGGCTGTTTAATTCATGATCGGCAATCATTTTGACTGCTCCTGCATTAGCTAAACTTTGGGCGTTCTTCGTTTGGTGGTCATTGGTCACATAAGGACTTGGAATCAGAATCGCTGGAATCCCTAATGCCGTAAATTCGGCGATCGATGTGGCACCCGCTCGACCAATCAACAAATCGCTATTTGCCATCACTTCTGCCATTTGATCGATATAGGGACGAATACTGATATTAGGAAAGGCATCTTTTGACATCCCAATTTTTTCTTCGATCTCTTTGTAATACCTTTCGCCAGATGCATAAAGTAACTGATACTCTTTTTGAGCAAACAGCGGCAGCGCATCAATGATCGCTTGATTGATTTTCAGGGCTCCTTGACTCCCACCAAAAACCAAGACTGTTTTTTTCGCCGGATTTAAATCGTAAGAAGACAAAATTGTCGACTTTTGACTATTCCGTACTTCTTGACCACGAGGATTGCCCACCAACACCGTTTTCTTCGCTGGAAAGTATTGAGAAGCATCGTGAAAAGCAATGGCGATTTTATCCACATATTTGGTTAGAAATTTATTGGTGATTCCAGGTACACTATTTTGTTCATGAATAATGGTAGGTATTTTCAACTTCGAGGCAGCAAAGACCACGGCGCCGGAAACATAGCCGCCGGTGCCAATCACTACATCCGGTTGGAACTCTTTGATGATTTTCTTTGCTGCGTAGTAGCTTTTCATAAAAAGCTGGATCGTTTTTACGTTATCCAAAGATAGCTTACGCTTAAATCCTTGAATCTCTAGTGTTTTAAAAGGAATACCTGTTGGAGGGACGATTTTATTCTCTAAGCCCCTTGTTGCACCAATGTATAAAAATTCGGCTGTCGGGTCAATCTCCTTCACGTAATCCACAAAAGACAACGCTGGATAGATGTGTCCGCCAGTACCGCCGCCAGTCACAAGTATTTTCATATCCTTCACTCATTTCTATTTAAGTTCTGCTACTGCCGCCATAAATTTGTCGCCTCGAACTTCAAAATCAGGGTATTGATCCCAACTTGCATTCGCCGGTGACAATAGAATCGTATCTCCAGCAGCACTTAAAGAAAAGGCTAATGGGACGGCTGTTTCAACATTCTCTGTCATTTCAATCGTTTTTACACCAGCGGCTTGAGCAGCAGCGGCTAATTTTTCTTTTGTTTCTCCAAACACAACGATAGCTTTGAGCCCTTTTAGTGCTGGAACCAACTCATCAAAGCTGTTGCCACGATCCAATCCGCCTGCCAGTAAGACCAATTTTTCATTGTCAAAACCACCTAAGGCCATTTCTGTTGCTAAGATGTTGGTTGCTTTTGAATCATTGAAAAATTTCACCTGATTGATAGTGGTGACATACTGGGTCCGATGAGGCACCCCAGTGAAGGTCTGTAACGCTTGTTTGATTGCTTCGTTCGACATATCGCAAAGTTTCCCAACAGCGATCGCCGCTAAGGCATTTTCAATATTATGTGCCCCAGGTACACCGAGTTCCTCCGCTGCCATAATTGCTTCTTCTTTATAGTAGAGCATCCCATCAAGCATATATGCTCCTGCTACTTTTTCCTTGGTGGAAAAAGGAATGATTTTCGCCTTTGATTTGGCCGACAGTGCTTCTAGTTCTGGTTGGTTCCAGTTGATCACTAAATAATCGTCAGCGGTCATTCGTTGTTGCAAGCGCCATTTTGCTAAAACATATTCCGGGCGACTACCATGGTAATCGATATGGGCTTCATAAATATTCGTGATGACAGCGATTTTCGGCCGCAAGGTATCGATTCCCATCAATTGGAAACTTGAAAGCTCCATCACCAACCGATCTTCAGGCTTAGCTGTTTGAGCAACGGAACTTGCAGGAAACCCGATATTTCCAGAAAGCAATGCCTGTCCTTTTTCCATTCCAGCATTCAAGACATTGGCGATCATGGTCGTTGTAGTGGTTTTTCCATTCGTACCAGTAATACCGATAATCGGCGCTTCAGAGATTTGATACGCCAGTTCCACTTCCGTAATCACAGGAATTTTTTTCTCTAAAGCTTTTTGGACAAGAGGTTGTGAATAAGGGATCCCTGGATTTTTAACAACTAGGGAGAACCCTTCATCCAATAATTCAATTGGGTGGCTGCCAGTGATCACTTTGACCCCTAAAGCCAAAAGATCTTGTGCTTCTGGATTTTCAGCAAATGGCTTTCCGTCATTAACGGTCACAAGTGCGCCCAAATCATGTAACAATTTGGTCGCACTGAATCCACTACGCGCTAATCCTAGCACAAGAACTTTTTTATTTTGATATGTTGTAATTTTTTTCATTTTCTTCATCTCCTACCATACAAGGGCTATTGTGAGCAACGAGCAACCTAACGCGATACACCAAAATACAGTGTCGATCTTCCACTCAGACCATCCACTCATTTCAAAATGATGATGAATGGGTGACATCTTGAAGATTCGTTTGCCCGTTAATTTGAATGAGGCAACTTGCAGCATCACGCTTGCTGTTTCACAAACATAGACCAATCCGACAAGCAAGAGGGTCCATTCTTGGTGTAAAAGAATTGAGATAGCTGCCAACAGACCGCCTAAAGCCAGTGAGCCGACATCCCCCATGAAAATTTTTGCCGGTTTGCGATTGTAGGGAAAGAAGCCGATCAATCCGCCAATGATCGCAAGACAAACGATCAAAACATCGATTTGATCTTGTCGCCAAGCAATCAGTGCGTATGTTGAAAAAGAAATCGTGCCCAGTCCTGCGACTAGTCCATCGATCCCATCCGTCAAGTTGACTGCATTTGAAAAACCCACAAGCCAAAAAATGACGAATAAGCCATAAAAAATCGATAGCGATACATCGATCCCAAAGAAATTCAGTACATCCGCATTGCCTTCAGATCGGAAAACAAAGTAAAAGACGAGTCCGCCTAAAATCTGTCCAATCAGTTTTTGCAGCGAGTTTAAGCCCATATTTCTTTTGCGGAAAATCTTGATGAAGTCATCAAGAAATCCTAATGCACCATAAACCAAGGTAATGAACAAAAGAATGAACAATGAAGCAGTCAATTGATTTTGCCATGCTCCTACCCAGATGGCAGTGATCATTGCAGAAATCAAAAATACAAACCCACCCATCGTTGGTGTTCCGGCCTTTACATTGTGCCATTTGGGACCGTCACCACGTATTTCCTGTCCGTATTTCTTCATTTGAAAATAGCCGATAAACAAAGGCATTGTGGCTGTTACGATCGCAAAGCCACTTGCCAAAGGTAATATCATCTCTGTCCATTCCATATTGTTCTCTCCTATTTATTCGTTTTCACTTAGTGTAAACTTGATCGATTGCCCCGATAATTCGGTGTAAGGCTCAACGCTTTGTTTGGTACAATAGCCGTCTCCTTCAAAACTAACATCTACATTTAGTAGACTGCCAAATTTAATCAAATCTGCTTTTGACCAGGAAGTTGTATCCGGCATATAGTACTTATCGCTATCGGTAACGAGCAGTACTCGTTCTCCTGGCATGATCGAAGTTCCACTGTCAACCGATTGGGCAATGACTTTTTCACCATCCCCGATGACTATTGGAATCAACCCAGCTTTTTGAACGTCGGTTGCAGCAGATTCTGTATCGAGATTGCGATAATCCCCCACAGTCGTTTCGCTACCAGATGTTGTGCTTTCTTCTAATGCAGAGTTTTTCAGATCCATGACCCGTTTCATCAATGGATTGGCAATCTCACCTAACACGGTACTTTCATGCTTCTCTGGTAGTTTAATGGTCAAATACAAAATATATTCTGGTTCTTCTGAAGGAAACATCAAAACGACAGAATACAGATAATTGGTGCCTCCAGACAAATACTTGCCGGTTGTTGGATCAGCTACTTGGGCCGTCCCGGTTTTCGCAGAAATGTTGTAGCCAGGTAATTCATAAACGCCATAGGCACTTCCGTAATTTTCACTTTCGACAACATCACGCATATATTCGCGAACCTTCGCTGCCGCTTCTTCTGTGATGGGGTGTCCCACCTCTTCAGGTTGCGTGACCGTTTCTTCTCCAGTATTGCCATCAACGATTTTACTAATAAATTGTGGTTTCAGCATCGTTCCATTATTGGCGACTGATGTAAAAGCCTGCATCATTTGGAAATTCGTCACACCAATCGCTTGACCAAAAGAAGTCATCGCCTGGCTGACAGGATTATCTTCTGGGGTGATTCCCGTATTTTCGTTAGGCAATCCTGAATAGGTGCTACGACCAAAGCCAAATTCTTTTAAGTATTGTTGCCAGCGGTCAGCCATTCGCTGTTCCAAGGTCACCATTCCAATATTACTGGACCACGAAAGAGCTTGGCGCATCGTCAAGGTTCCTTTTTGACCAAAGTCCCAGTCATTGATGGTGGCATCATAAAGTTTCAATCCATCAGGGCTTGGGGTAAAAGTTTCGTTCTCATTGAAGATACCTTGATCGATGGCAGCTGCCGTCGTTAAGATTTTCATGGTGGATCCTGGCTCATAGTTGTCTTCAACCAATAGATTTTGCCAATCATTGATTGAATCCAAATTTTCTGGATTGTAGGTTGGTCGTTGTGCCATCGCTATGATTTCGCCGGTTTTGGCATCCATTAAATTGGCTGTTAAGTTTTCTGGTTTGTTTTCTTTAAAGACACTGTCCATCAGCGTTTCCAAATAGCTTTGGATCCGACTATCGATGGTTGTATAGACGTCTTTTCCATCCACCGCTGCGACGGTTTCGGCAACTGTTCCTGGTAGCGGGTTTTGATTGTTATCTTTTTGATAAACAATCTCGCCATCAGTTCCCGATAACACATCATTGTAGGCAGCTTCTAACCCGGTTTTACCGACTAGACCAGTATCGTCGTCATTGGCAACCGCATAGCCGATAAAGTGAGAAGAAAAGACCCCATTCGGATAAAGGCGAGCTGGATGGCTATCAAAATGGAAGCCAGCAATATCTTCTTGTTCCATCGCATCTTCAATCGCATTTTTTTGTTCTAATGTAATATTATTTCCCTTACTCCCAAAAGACACTCGCCACAATTGTTGCTCAAGTCCATCCTCTAACGTATTGACTGCTGTCTCTTGATCAATGGACAAGACATCTGACAAGATTTTGGCCAACTTATTGAAGTTTGCTTTTTCTGCAAAGAGATTCTTGTTACCATCTTTGTAATTTTGATTTAAAACAGCGTAAATAGAGTATGAGGTCACGTCCTCAGCAATCGGGATTCCATTGCGGTCATAGATCGTTCCTCGTTTCGCCTTGATGACTTCACTGCCCTCATAGAGATTTTTGGTTTTTTCTGCTAATGAAGTCCCCGCAACATCTCCGACAATGACGATATAGCTCAAACGCGTGACAAACAAAAAGAACAATCCAATACTCGTAGCAAACAGAATAATACCTACTTTTTTGCGATTGTTCGTTGTAGTTTGATTGTTCTTTTTTAAGTATTGCTTGAATTTATCTGTTAACTTCATTTAGTCCACTTTCCTTAAATTGCCATCATCGATCGACAATCCATTATCCTCAGCAATCTTTTGGATCCGTTCGGTTTTAGAAAGCTCATTTTTCTCTTGTTCCAACTGTTCTGCTTGTGTCGTTTTTTCACTGATATCCGATTGGATAAGAGAAATATCATGTTCGACTTGGCTGATATTGGTCCGAATATTGATGGTCAAGATCGCCAACGTCAATACAGCGATGATCACAAAGGCAGCAATCAGTTTTTCTAGAGTAGAAATACTTTTTAACCGACGAGCCGGAGATGCTGGTACACGGATGACCTCAGGACGCTGGGGATCAGTAGGCAGTTTTTCAGTTGTCGGTTCAGAGTGATCCAAAGGTTGTGATTCAAGTGGTTCTCTGAATTCATAGTCATGAACTTTTAGTTCTGCCATAGTTGTTACCCTTCGCTTTCCTTGATTTTTTCCGCGATTCGTAGTTTCGCACTACGAGAACGATTATTTTCAGCTACTTCTTCCTCAGTAGGAAGCAGTGGTTTTCTTGTTATAAGTTTTAGTGTTGGTTGAAATTCTTCTGGTATCATCGGCAGACCTGGCGGCATGTCCTTCGGTGTACTGTATTCCTTGAACATCGATTTCACGATTCGATCTTCTAAAGAGTGGAACGTGATCACACTGATACGTCCGTTAACTGATAAAAGATGAATTGCTTGTTCAAGAGATTCTTCAATTACACCTAGCTCATCATTGACTGCAATTCGAATGGCTTGGAAAATCCGTTTTGCTGGGTGACCGCCCTTTCTTCTTGCTGGAGCTGGAATGGCTGCTTTGATGATATCGACCAATTCCCCCGTTGTTTCGATGGGATGATCTTGTCTCACCCGCTCGATTTCACGAGCGATTTGTTTTGAGAATTTTTCTTCTCCATAGCGGAAGAAGATTTTGACTAATTGATGGTAGTCGAATTGATTGACCACTTCATAGGCAGTCAATGCTGCAGTTTGATCCATCCGCATATCTAGCGGTGCATCTTGGTGGTAGCTAAAGCCACGTTCGGCTTCATCTAATTGGGGTGAGGAAACACCTAAATCGTACAAAATCCCATCGACTCGGCTCACACCGTGTTGATGCAATGCTTCCTTTAAATAGCGAAAATTACTTTTAATAAACGTGACCATCCCTTTAGCAACATATGGCGCTAAACGTTCTTTAGCATGGTCGATGGCGGTTTGGTCTTGATCAAAGGCAAAGAGATGTCCCTCTTCAGATAGTTGTGACAATAGATATTCACTATGACCGGCTCCACCTAATGTACAATCGACATAGACGCCTTCTGGACGAATCTTTAACCCATCAACGGTCTCCTGTAGCATAACGGTGTAGTGTTGAAAATCTGCCATGTGTTTTTTCCTCTTCCTATCAAGCCTATAAGCCAAAGTCGATCATTGTTTCAGCAATTTCATCAAAGTTTTCTTCTGCTTCTTCAGAGAATGCTTGCCAACGCGTTTCATCCCAAATCTCAATCCGGTTTGAAACCCCGATGATCACGCAGCTTTTAGTAAGGTCTGCATGATTTCTCAATGTAACAGGGATATTGATCCGACCTTGTTTATCGATCTCGCACTCTGTTGCAGCAGAATAAAAGAAGCGGACAAATGTCCGAGCATCCTTTTTCGCTAAAGGCATTTCGTTTAGTTTTTCTTCAAGTTTTTCCCATTCAGATAAGGGGTAGCCAAATAAACAGCCATCTAATCCACGTGTCACCACAAATTTTTCTCCGAGTTTTTCTCGTAGTTTTGAAGGGACGATTAGTCGGCCTTTTGCATCTATCGAATGTTGAAATTCTCCCATAAACATCGATAAATAACCCCCGATCTCCACCTGATATTCACAGTCTACCACAATCCCCCACTTTCTACCACAAATTATATGAAATTTGAAAGGGAAGTTGTTTGACTTTTCTTTACCAAATGAACAAAAAGGGAGAAAAAGACTTCTTAGAGTTTTTAAAAAAACTCTAAGAGAAAAAATGGACGTTTATCAATGGTCAAACTACTATAAGTAACTTACAATATTTAAAATGATCAAAACGATATGAAAGATGATCGTAAAGAGGAAAATACTGCGCCAATACATTTTAAAATAGCGATTATATTGGATTTCTTCATAGTAGTACGCCTGAAAGACGGCCAGTAGAATGCCTAATAGAAAAATGGAGATCAAATAGTACAATGTGATTGCTTGATCAAAAGTATATTTTGATAATTGGTGAATCCCCACCATTAAAAATGGTACCGCTAAATCCGGTGCCTTCACATGGAAACGATCATTCAACGAAAGTGCAGAAACGATAAAACGACAAGCAAAATAAACGAGCACAGGAAAAATATACCAAAACAAAACGATTGGATTAAATCCAGACATACAGCAAAATCCTTTCTAACAACTAGTGTCACTATACTTTATTTTCTTTACATCCATGTTTCAGTTCTTTTAAAAATCTAAGCCGGAATAAGACAGCCATGAAATTTTTTAAGGAGGCTCTTATTTCAGCAACTAACTTTTGAAAGTTTTAAAGAATGTATTTCTTTACCTATTAAAGCAGAAGGGCGTAGCTTCAACAAGCCTATCTTGCCATTCTAACGAATTTTTTTATGGTGAAATTGAAATTTTCTTAATTTCTCCTTGGATCAACTTGAGTTCTTGAGAAATTGAGGGTAAACTGTCACTAGAATAACTCTAAAAGGTGGATTAGAATGAACGAGAAAAAACCAAAAAGTACCTTTGCAAAAATCACACAAGTCGTGATCTGGACCATGCTTATTCTCACTGTCGGCTCGATTTTCTTAGCAGCATACACAAGTATTATGGGTTAATCCTATTAAAAAGTGCCCTTTTCCAAAATGATGGCTTCCATCTTTTGGAAAAGGGCACTTTTTTTTATAGTAACGGTGACACAAGACGTGCCAAACCTTCTTTGATTTTGATCGTCAACTTTCTTTGTTGATATGCTTCGATCGTTAGAGGCTTCGAATCGATCGAATCTGCTAGAAACGCTTCTTTCGTTTTGGTCGCTAGCTGCGCATCATAGATGATTGTATTAACTTCAAAATCTAGGCGAAAAGATCGGACATCAATATTTGCCGAACCAATCGATACAAGTCCACTGTCAATGATCATCGTTTTTGCATGCATAAACCCTTTTTCATAAGTCTCGATGATTGCGCCAAAGCGGAGCAATTCAGCCGCAAATGAATAGGTCGCCCAATAAACTAAAGGATGATCAGGTTTGTTCGGAATTTGTATATGAACTTTCACCCCAGAGAGCAGGGCTAACTTTAAGGCATTATGAATGGCTTCATCCGGAATATAGTACGGCGTTTGGATTAGGATCTCTTTTTTAGCTAAATTGATCATTTTCAAATAAGTCATTTTGATTTCTTCATGTTCCGTATCAGGACCACTAGTGATGACTTGGGCAGCGACTGTCCCTGTTTGTTTGATCTCAGGAAACAATGCCGGATCATATTTGATCTCCAAGGCATGTTGTGAGTTCCAGTCCATTAGAAACCGATTTTGCAGCGAATAGACTGCTGAGCCGGCAATTCGCAAGTGATTATCTCGCCAATAACCGAATTTTTCCACTTGTCCTAGATACTCGTCTCCCACATTAAATCCACCTGTATAACCAATCTCACCATCAATCACCACGATTTTGCGATGATTCCGATAATTGATTCGCGGATTGACATAAGGAACGAACAAAGGAAAGAAAAAGGCAATTTGCCCGCCATGTAGACGCAACTCATCAAAAAACTTCAAGGATACTTGGGTACTGCCCCAAGCATCTAATAAGACTCTTACTTTCACACCTCGCTTTGCCGCTCGTACCAATGCTTCTTTGACCTCATTTCCTAATGCATCGCTGCGATAAATATAATATTCCATATGAATGTGATTTTTTGCCTGTTCGATATCAGCAATCAAAGCATCAAATTTCTGCCGTCCATCGGTATAAAGCGTCATGCTATTGGCTGTCGTATAGAGAGATTGACCAAAGACCGTCAACAGATAGACTAACTGCTGGACTTCTACTTGAGCAGTCGGCGGATGCGGAAACAAATGACGCGAAAGTGCTTGTTTTTGCTCTTCTAGTTCAACATTTAGACCAATCTTTGCTTGCGAGCGCATATCAAAGATCTTTTCCTTGGAGATCCCTCTTCCGAAGAAAAAGTAAAGAACAAAACCAACAATAGGAATAAACATTAAGACCAAAAGCCAGGCCCATGTTTGAGCAGTCTGCCGCCTTTCTCTAAAAATGATAATAATCGATAACAAAATATTTACTATAAATAAAATGGTTACTAGATTGTCCATTACAACCATTTTTTCACCTCTTCCCCGATTTCCCGCTACTAAAGCATATCAAAAAATGGTACCTAAAGTAAAGAAACACTGTGAGGAAACAAAAAAAGCCGATCTGACGATCGACTTAAGAAAACATCGGTTTAGAATTTTAAGAATCGGCGCATCGATAAGACGGAACCAAGTGAACCGATCACGATTCCAATCAACGCCATCACACCACATACTTGAATCAAGAACAGATTTGGTGCAATTAGACTGTAATTTGAACGTAGCAAGGATGGATTGACCATTGCATAAACTTGATGATACCCGAAGTACATCAACGCAATTGGGACGATTGATCCTAAGAGTCCGATCCAGCCGCCTTCAAGAAAGAATGGCCAACGAATGTAGCCGTTTTTCGCCCCTACCAGACGCATGATTTGAATTTCTCTTTGACGAGACAAAATCGTGATCCGAATCGTATTGGAGATCAAAAACATTGCTACAAAAATCAGTAAGACTGCCGCCGCTAAGCCCCAAGTCCGCACAGCCGCAGACAATTCAAAAATTCGGTCAGAAGAATCTCCGCCGTAATCGGCTTTGAAAACATTTGGCAATTCGCCCGCTTGTTCAGCGATCTCTGTCGTATACTCTGGATCTGTTGCACTGACGACAAACACGTTATAGAGCGGATTGCTGTCGCCTTCGAACAAGTTCCATGAATCTCCCATGGCATCTTGGATCTTCTGCAATTCTTCGTCTCGACTAGAAAATTTCACTTCCGAAACGTTAGGTAGATCGTTTAAGGATTGTTCTAAAGCATCCATATCTTCTTGTTCCGTACCAATATCAACGAAAACCGAAACATCCACATTCTCACGAATGTCTTCGGCTAGTTTTGTTGCATTTAAGATTACACCTAGAAAAATACCGACTAATGTCAGTGTGATCGTTACCGCACTCAACGACGCGATGGTCATCCAGCCGTTACGCTTTAAACTTTTGATACTCTCCAGGAGATGACGGAAAAATGTTCTAATCATCGTAACCATATTCTCCTTCCGCTTGGTCGCGAATAATGCGGCCATTCTCAATCGCGATCACGCGATGACGAATCGTATTTACGATCGTACTATTATGGGTCGCCATAACGACCGTTGTTCCTTGGGCATTGATCCGATCAAGCAATTTCATGATTTCCCATGAGTTTTCAGGATCTAGATTCCCCGTTGGTTCATCCGCAATCAATACTTTCGGCGTATTTACGATGGCACGAGCGATTGACACACGTTGTTGTTCCCCACCGGAAAGCTCACTCGGAAATACCCGTACTTTATGTTTCAGTCCGACTAAATCCAGAACTTCCATCACCCGTTTTTTGATATCACGGGGTTTGCGTCCGATAACTTGCATTGCATAAGCAACATTTTCAAAGACCGTTTTCCGCGGTAAAAGTTTGTAGTCTTGGAAGACCACGCCGATTTCTCGGCGCATCAAAGGGATCTCACGGTTTTTCATGCCGACCAAATCATATCCTGCGACATTCAAAACGCCTTTTGTTGCTCTTTCTTCTCGATACATCAATTTGATAAAGGTTGATTTTCCGGCACCGGATGGTCCAACGACATAGACAAACTCCCCTTGATCAATCGAAATCGAAAGGTTGCGGATAGCAGTCGTACCATTAGAGTACTTTTTCATTATATCTTTCATTTCTATCATACAGCTATCTCTCCATCTCAAATTTTCATTCTGGCTTATTATAGCATGAATATATTTCACCTTGCTTGCAACAGATTACAATTATGTTTCAATCTGTTTAAGTCACACCAGGTTATTTTTGATTCAGTTTTAGCTTCAAATACGCATCGATAAAGCCATCCAAATCGCCATCCATGACTGCCTGCACATTCCCAGTTTCGAAATTTGTCCGGTGATCTTTGACCATCGAATAGGGATGGAAGACATAGGAACGGATTTGCGAGCCCCATCCAATTTCTAACTGTTCGCCTCGCAAAGCTGCTGCTTCTTGTTCTTTCTTTTCCACTTCTAATTGATACAGCTTGGCTTTCAACATCCCCATCGCTTGCTCGCGGTTTTTCAATTGTGAGCGCTGGGCTTGGCTAGCAACTACCGTACCTGTCGGGATATGGGTGATCCGCACAGCAGATTCGGTTTTGTTGATGTGCTGTCCACCGGCGCCGCTTGCGCGGTACGTATCGATCTTCAAATCATCTGAGTTGATCTCCACATCGATCGCCCCATCTAATTCTGGCATCACATCCACCGAACAAAATGACGTATGTCGTCTCTTAGCAGAATCAAAAGGTGAAATACGGACCAAGCGATGCACGCCTTTTTCCGACTTCAAATAACCATAGGCGTTGTGCCCTTTCACAAGTAATGTGACACTTTTGATCCCCGCTTCATCACCGGCTTGATAGTCCAAGGTTTCCACCTGATATCCATGCTGTTCGCAAAAACGAGTATACATCCGTAACAGCATGCTGCCCCAGTCTTGCGACTCCGTACCGCCTGCGCCCGGATGAAGCTCGATGATCGCATTGTTCCGATCATAGGGTTCATCTAACAACATCGACAATTCATAAGAAGCCATTTTCTCATTTAACTTACCGATTCGTGCTTCAAGTTCTGCTTCCATTTCCGGATCAGCTTCTTCTTGAATCATTTCTAGCATCACTTCGAGCTCTTCCAATTCTTCTGCTAGCTGATTGAATTGATCGTAGGTCTCTTTGTTGGCATTGTTGGCGTTAATGACTTGTTGGGCTTTTTCCGAGTCATCCCAAAAGGTGGGATCTGCCATTTGGTGCTCCGCTTCCGCAATGTCCTCTTCTAACTGATCTAAGTCAAAGAGACCCCCTAAAACTGATTATTTTTTCATTCATCTGGGTCAATTGATTCCGAATATCTGCGATTTCCATTAAAATTCCTTCTTTCTTTTTTTCTTACAAACGAAAGTAGACTGGACAAAAACGTCTGCCAGCCTACTCTCACCTTTTTCAAAACTTGTTACATATTTTTCCCGTGGCAATTCTTGAATTTTTTCCCGCTTCCGCATGGACAAGGATCATTGCGACCCACGTTTTTGAAACTTGGCGCTTGGGCAGCCGGTGCTTCTTCTACCCCTTGCGCTTCTCCTTGGGCTACTTGTTCCCGTTGAACGTTTTGACGAATCTCTGCCTTCATAAACAGACGCGTTACTTCATACTCGATGGCTCCAACCATGTTTTCAAACATATTGAATCCTTCTGTTTGGTACTCAACTAATGGATTGTTTTGTCCATAAGCCCGTAACCCAACCGATTGACGCAACTGATCCATAGCATCGATGTGGTCGGTCCACTTCGTATCAACGACTCGTAAAATCACTACTTTTTCAAATTCCAGTAATTGTTCTGGACTATTAAGTTGTGTTTTCTTTTGTTCAAAGACTTCTTCTGCCCGTTGGTTTAGATAATCTTTGATCTCTTGAGCTGATTTGCCCTTGATGTCTTCGATGCTGATGGTATCTTCATGAACAAGTGCATTGGCCGCAAAATCAACGATTCCTTCATAATTCCAATTGCTTTCTTCTAATTGCGTATGACTGTCAACGACCCGGCTGATGGAGCGTTTCACCATATTCATTAATTGTGGTGAAAGATCCGTTTCTTCCATGATCACTTCTTGACGTTGTCCGTAAATAACTTCCCGCTGTTCTCGCATTACGTCATCGTATTGCAAGACGTTTTTCCGGGTATCGTAGTTATTCCCTTCCACTCGTCTTTGGGCAGATTCTACTTGTTTTGAAAGCATCTTACTTTGGATCACGGCATCGCCTTCATCGATTTTCATCCGATCCAAGAACACTTTGATTCGTTCCGAACCAAAACGCTTCATTAAATCATCTTCTAGCGATAAGTAAAATTGCGACATCCCTGGATCTCCTTGACGTCCCGCACGTCCCCGCAACTGATTATCGATCCGTCGTGATTCATGACGCTCAGTACCGATAACTGCCAAGCCGCCTAGTTCTGCAACACCAAGACCTAACTTGATGTCCGTTCCCCGACCAGCCATATTGGTCGCGATCGTTACAGCGCCTTTTTGTCCAGCATTCAAAATGATTTCTGCTTCTTTAAAGTGATTCTTGGCATTCAATACTTCATGAGGAACTTTCTCACGATCAAGCATTGATGACAATAATTCAGACGTCTCAACAGCGACGGTCCCTACAAGCACGGGTTGTCCTTTGCGGTGACGCTCTTTGATGTCTTGAACGACTGCTTGGAATTTGCTGGTAAGCGTTGGATAAAGCAAGTCCGCACGATCATCCCGTAAGATCGGTTTGTTCGTAGGAATCTGAATGACTTGCATGTTATAGATTTCTCGAAACTCTTCTTCTTCTGTTTTCGCTGTACCGGTCATCCCAGACAGTTTTTTGTACATCCGGAAGTAGTTCTGGAATGTGATCGTCGCCATCGTTTTGGTTTCATCTTCGATCTCGACACTTTCTTTTGCTTCGATCGCTTGATGGAGCCCATCAGAATAGCGGCGACCATCCATGATCCGACCTGTAAATTGGTCAACGATCATTACTTTCCCATCTTGCACGACATAATCGATATCGCGAATCATAATGTAATTCGCTCGTAGTGCTTGATCCAAGTGATGGGTCAATGCCGTGTTTTCAATATCATACAAGTTTTCTAAGCCGAAGGTCTCTTCCGCTTTTTCGATCCCACGTTCTGTCAAACCGATCGTTTTTGATTGGATATCGATTTTGTAGTCTTCTTCTTCCGTCAAGCGTTTGACAAAATTGTCGACACGATTGTATAGCGCAGTTGATTTTTCTGCTTGTCCTGAAATGATCAACGGTGTTCTCGCTTCATCGATCAAGATCGAATCGACCTCATCGACGATGGCATAGTTTAATGGACGCTGCACCATTTGATGACGGTAAACCACCATGTTGTCCCGCAAATAGTCAAACCCTAATTCATTGTTTGTACTATAAGTGATGTCACAAGCATATGCCGCACGTTTTTCTTCTGCTGATTTTGAGTTGATGTTCAAGCCGACCGTCAACCCTAAAAAGTTGTACAGCTCCCCCATCTCAGTCGAGTCACGAGTTGCCAAGTATTCATTGACAGTTACGACGTGGACACCTTGACCGCTCAAAGCATTCAAATAAACAGGTAATGTCGCCGTCAAGGTTTTCCCTTCACCGGTACGCATCTCTGGGATATTCCCATCATGCAAGACGATCCCACCCATTAATTGGACGTGGTAAGGATACAGACCCAAAACGCGTTTTGCAGCTTCACGAACTACTGCAAAGGCTTCAGGCAATAATTTATCCAAAGTCTCTCCCTCTTGGAAACGACGACGAAATTCATCGGTTTTCCCGCGTAATTGTTCATCAGATAAAGCGGCCATTTCATCCGCATGTGATTCAACTTGATTCGCAATATGGTCAAGACGTTTTAATTCTTTTTTGTCGTTTTCGATTAATTTTCTAAAAAAATTGGCCATACCTTAATAATTCTCCTTTTACTTCTACATTATCCTAGCTGGAAACTCTCCTAACTATTTTAGCACTAGTTCACCATAAATGAAATATTTTTCGATAGAACTATCGCATCAATCTTGCGTGATAAACGGATTCTTAACCTTTTTTCACAGATTTTAAAGAAACGAAGGGAAAAAATACGCAACAAGCCATTGATCGGCGCCAAAAGTCCAGCGCACGTCCAAATGTCTTGTTGCGAATGTTTGCAAATTAGGCCGTTTTAAAACGGGTTTTTAAGAAAGCTAAGAAAAGCATCAGCAGCATGCCTAATGACTGAATCCCGATCATCAAGATGATATCAGCGCCAATAAATCCTGCCAACATTGCCACCAGAGAGCCTACCCCCAATGCATTTAAAATCACGTTCGTGCTTTCTTTGAAGCTGCCGATTGTCGATAGTCGTGATTTTTTCGTCAACCAGAGGAAAAACGCTGCGCCTATGACGAGAATACTATTCATTGCCACCAATAAAAATGCCACTGTGATCGTCTGACTGAAGAAAATCGCCGTCTCGTTGTTGCGATAGAAGCCGTCTTCGATCACTTTCTGAAACGAAGTCGCATCATGCACTTGATCAGGCATCATTTCCGCCGTGTAACGCATTTCATAGTGATAGGTTTGTCCATCGATTTCTTCTTTGATGGTCCAGTCTGTTTCTCGGAAATTGATGGCATATTTGGCTTCCTCAAGGTCCGCTTCTGAAAGCCCAACGCCTATAATACCCGTTTCTGTTTGCGAAAAGACTTGTGACTCATCCGTTAAAAGGTTGCCATCTTCCAGCTGCAGTTCACTGTATTTGGCTGCTGTTTCAGCAGTCATGAGTGTTTTTGCATGGGGGAAAAATGCCGCAAAGGCTTGATCCGTTTGCTTGCTGATCATCAAGGTCAGCGGGACCATCAGCAAGGACATCAAGAAAATATAGACAAACACTTGCTGCCAGCGATTTAATTTTTTACGCCATGCATAGACTTTCGTTGGAGAAAATATGGCCCCAAAGTATGTTAAGGGAAATCGTTGTTCAGACATCCTATCATTCCTATCCTTTTGTTCCGCCCGAGGTCAAACCTGAAACAAAGTATTTTTGTAAGAAGAAAAACAGTGCAGCGATCGGTACGGCGATCAAAATCGCCCCAGCCGCAAAAAGTGCTACCCGTTGGTTACGGGCATCGTTGATAAAAGTCTGCAGACCGACTGCGACAGTCAAACGCTCTTGTGAGCGAAGCAAGAACCGCGCTAGCAAGAATTCGCCGAATGGTCCCATAAAGGCCCATAATGCTTGCACGGCGACCATTGGTTTTACGAGGGGCAAAACGATTTGCCAAAAGATGCGAAAATGCCCTGCACCATCAAGTTTTGCTGATTCATCCAAGTCAATCGGTACCGTATCAAAGTACCCTTTCATCAGCCAAGTGTTCATGGGAATCCCACCACCGATATAGATCAGTGTCAAAAACCAGAAACTATCTAGACCGTTTGCTAATAAGCCCATGACATAAAAAGCGGTCAACGCCGACATCGTTGGCACCATCTGAACGATCAAGAACACCATCAAACTGCTCTTACGACCGGCAAAGCGATAACGACTGTAAGTATACCCTGCCAGCGTTACGATCATTACTTGGATCACCATCGTGGAAACAGCCACGATCAAAGTGTTTTTATACCATGTCAAATAGGGGGTTTCATTGAACAATCGTCGAAAGTTGTTCAATGTCCAATCCGCATCAAAATCCAAGCGAAAAGCGATCATATTCCCTGCCTTAAAGGCTGAGGTTGCGGTAATCAACAAGGGATAGATGATAATGATCGATAAAGCGATCATAAACAAGTAGGTAAATAATTTGCTGAAAGAAAACTTTTTCTTTTTCATCCTCAGTCCTCCATATTAAATGCATTCGTCTTTTTAAACACCAGTAATGAAATGGAGATCACCACAAAGGAAATGATCAAGGTCAATGCAGATGCGATCGAATATTGTGGCGAGCCACCCGTCGTCAATTTGTAGATCCATGAAATCAAAATATCTGTCGAACCGGCATTTCCGCCTAAACTTCCTGGACCACCTTCGTTAAAGAGATAGATCATGGAGAAGTTATTAAAGTTCCCTGTGTATTGCGTAACGAAGGTTGGTGCTGCCACCAAAAAGATCGCCGGCAACGTAATATTGCGAAAACGCTGAATCGCATTTGCCCCATCCATTTTGGCTGCTTCGTATAAATCTTCAGAAATGGATTGTAAAATCCCTGAGACCATGACATAAATATATGGAAAACCTAACCACCCTTGAATCAAAATAATCGCCGTCTTTGTCCAAAACGGGTCGGTTTTCCAAGCAATATTGCCAATATCAACAAAAGGCAAGTTGTTCAATAGCGGGATCACCTGTGTATTGATTGCTCCAGCGGTATCATTAAACATGTTCGAAAAACTCATGATCGTGATGAACGCTGGCACCGCCCAAGGAAGTAAGAAAATCACCCCGAAGACCCGACGGAACTTCACAAATTTTTGATTGGCAACAACTGCTGTCAGTATTCCTAAGGTAATTTGCAAAGTAGTTGCTAAAACGGTCCAAATCACCGTCCAACTAAACACTTTTACAAAAGTGTCGCGGTAAGAACTTAAGGTGAAGATATTCGTGAAATTCGAAAAACCGATCCAGTCGATTAAGTTTGCTGGCGGAATATGTCGAAAATCATAGTTGGTAAACGCCATGAAGAGTGTCACCATTACCGGAAAAATAATTGCTACGATCATCACCAGATAGGCTGGGATCGTCAATAGATAAGCGAAACCATCCTCGTACAATTTATTGAAAAACTCTTTTCTCGTAACTGCCACTGGGAACCCTTTTTCAATACTTTGACGAACTTGATAGGCATCTTTGATATTTAAAACCCAAAAGATAATGAAAATAACGGTAACGATGACCTGTAGCGTTCCTTCGATCAACAAGAACAAAGAATTGTGTTCCATCGGTACGGATCCCAGTGTGACAAAATTATATAATGCTTGTCCACCGAACAAAAGCATTTCGCCAAGAAAAATTAGAAAGACCGCAAAAAAGAGTCCCGCTTTAAATTTCTGACCATTTTTGAATTGTCCCACCCCAGGGATGATTGAAAGAAGCGCTGTCTGCATGGCTTTTGAATTCGTCCTCATATGTATCCTCCTTAAAATCGAAAGTCTGCCAAGCGGCCGACGATTCATAGAAATCAATCTCATCAAGCAATTTCTTGCGTGCTACGTTGCAAGGAATCCTTTTGACAAACATCCTCTATAGAATCGTCGACATGAATGACAGACCGTAATCGGCTATTTATTAATATTTCTGCTCAATCGCTTCTTCGATTGTTTTGGCAGCATTATCCGCTGCTTCTTGAGGAGTCATATTGCCCGAACCTGCATCAAATAGCATGTTTTCAGCCCCTACCCAAACCTCAGACATTTCAGGGATATTTGGCATTGGTTGTGAAACACTGTATTGCTCGATTACTGCTTTTGCTACTGGATCATCAGAAGCAGCGACTGTTTCTTGAGCCATAATGTTTGCTGGAATATCATGACGCATTTCATACAATTTCTCTTGATTGGCTTCGTTGGTCAAATACTCGACAAATTGTTGAGAAACGTCTTTGTTTTGTGAGTAGTTGGAAACAACCCACGCTTTTCCTCCGCCAAATGTTTCATAATCATTGCCATTGCTCAATGTTGGGATTTTCGCTACGCCATAGTTGATCCCTGCTTCTTCAAAGCCGTTCACGCCCCATGGTCCGTAGATGATAGCTGCTGTTTTGCCTTGGTTGAAGTAATCCAACATCAAGTTTTCGTTGGCTGATACGTCCAGCATTCCTTGTGGCCAAACATTTTGGAACCAATCTGTTGCATAGGAGATCGCTTCAACAGAACCTTCATTGTTGATCCCTAAATCAGATGGATCTGTTCCTTCATCCCCAAAGACATAACCACCATAACCAGCTAATAGACCATACGTATAATAAAAGTCTGTCCAGCGAGCTAAGAAGCCAACATTGTCATCGCCTTCTGCAAAACGATCATCTTTTGCTAGTTCTTCTAAATCAGAAAATGTTGCTGGCGCTTCATCTATCAAATCTTTGTTATAAAACATGACAACCGCTTCAATCATTGCTGGTGCGCCATAGATTTTATCATCGATCGTCACTTGTTGCTTGTCTGTATCGCTGTATCGGCCATCATCTGGCAAAGTCATTTCTGCCAAATGCCCTTGTGATCCTACTTGACCCACGCGGTCATAAGGAGACATCGTAACGTCGGGTCCTTTGCCAGCTGGTCCGTCTAATTGAAGCGCATCCATTTGATCGAACATGTCCATTTCTACAACGTTGATGGTCACATCATTTTCAGATTCAAAGTCAGATTTCACTTCATTGATATAATCAATGTAGTCTGCGCCTACAGAGACTGTGATCGTTTTTTCATCGCTACTTGAACCTGCATCTGCATTGCTACCATCGGTACTACCGCTGTTGCCACCACATGCCGCAAGCGCTAACAATGCGCTTCCTGAAACTAATCCTAAAGCTGCCTTTTTCCAATTCACTTTCATCCTCTTTACCTCCTGCAATTTGTAACTCCATTATGCAACCGGTTTCTTAAAATGGCAAACCTTTTCTAAATGTTAGCGATAACAAAAATAGAAAAAGCCTTTAAATTAAGATATTGAGGAATCAAAAAGAAATTGCGCAACCATTTGCTTAATTTTCACCTTGTGGATTCACGAACCACCAGTTGAGGTAAAAAGCGCTGTTGTCGCTGGCTCGTATCATTATGTTCGATTTTTTGAATCAATAATTCGCCGCAAGCTTCCCCCATTTCCACGATGGCTTGCTTCATCGTTGTCAATTTTGGTGAACTTACCTGATCAAGGAATACGCCATCATAGCCGATGATCCCAAAATCAGCTGGCACCTCCACTCCGATCGACTGTAAGCCTTGATTAATGCCTAAGGCTAAACGATCCGTAGCACAGATAAAACAAGTGTTTTTCACTAAATGCTCATTCTGCGTTTGGATAAACTTGCGGGCGGCGGAAGAGCGGTTGTCAAAACGATAGATTTTTGGTGCTTGTCCCGCTTTTGTGACTGTATCTATGTATCCTTTTTCTCGGCTTTTCGTAAACGCTTCTTCCAACTCTAAACCAATATAGACCAATTGTTGATAGCCGGCCTCGATAGCATGTTTGCATGCAGAAACGATTCCCTGGTAGTTGTCACTGTCGACAAAACTGAACCCAGCTTCATTTTCACCAAATAACACCACAGGCTTCCTTAAATTTCTTATCCAGTCCATGTCAGCCTGCCGAAAGCCCGTAATGATACTGCCATCTGCTGGGCCACGATCCACCCCGTCAGTCGTAACCAGCTGCAAAGAATAGTGTGCTTTACCGATAGAACGAGCGATCCCAACCAATAAGTTCATATAGTAAGGTTCTGTCGTATCCATCTCCTCTAAGATATACACTTTGATGATATGGGAACGCTTGGAAACTAATGATTTGGCAGCAATGTTCGGCTGATAATCCAATTCAAGCATCGCTTGATGAACTAATTCCTTTAACTCTTCAGTTACTTTGTCCGGATGATTGATCACTCGAGAAACGGTCATTGCGGAAACATTTGCTTTTTTAGCAACATCTGCTAGCGTAGTCATGATTCACTCTCCTTGTATTATTTCATCTATAGTATAACACATTAATTTAAAAGATAACTTGAAAGGATTTAGATATAAAAAGAATTTCTCCCTCTATAGACAATATAAAAAAACAGAGCAGCTTCTCAGCTACTCTGTCAAAAAAGACTTTTTGGGGTGTCGAGAAAAAGACTCAACACTTGTTAATCTGTTTCGATCAACCCGTATTTGCCATCTTTTCGACGATACACAATGCTCGTTCCATTCGTTTCCGCATCTTCAAAGATAAAGAAGTTGTGTCCAAGCATGTTCATTTGTAAAACAGCTTCTTCACTGTCCATTGGTTTTAAAGACAAACGTTTTGTACGTACGATGTCTAATTCAGAACCATTGTTTTCTTCATCATTTGCTTCAGTTGTGAACAAATCACCATCTGTTGGCGGAACCAACGCTGTCTCACGAGATTTGCGGTTGATTTTTGTTTTAAATTTGCGGATTTGGCGTTCCAATTTGTCAACAACCAAATCGATACTAGCATATAGATCAGGTGAGGTTTCTTCCGCACGCAGAACTAAGAATGGTAAAGGAATCGTTACTTCTACTTTTGCTGTTTTTTCAGTATATACTTTCAAATTAACATGTGCTGTTGCTTCCGGCACATCATTAAAATAACGTTCTAATTTACCTACTTTTTTCTCGACGTAATCACGGATCGCTTCTGTTACCTCGATATTTTCGCCGCGCACATTATATCTAAACATAAAAATTACCCCTTTCGTCTACCAGTAAAGAAGGAAAAGGACCACTCTTTTCTTCTTCTTAACTCTATTATATCGAACTCTTGGTCATTTGCCTAGTAAATCGAACAATTTTCTTTAAGCGTTTTCAAAATAACGATTCAACGGGCAAAGGAAAAGGATCGAATCGACTGGGGGGCAAAGGTCTGCAATGCTTCAGCTGCGTGATATAACGTTCTACCGGTAGTGTAAACATCATCGATCAACAATAATTTTTTCCCTTTGATTTCACATGCTACATCTGGCTTCACCGCAAAAGGTTGGGTCTCCTCTAATCGTTGCTTGCGAGAACGTTGAGCTTGTGGTGCGGTATCAACCACTTTATCCAGCCATTCTTGCGACTTGACTCCGGCTGCGTCCAGCACAGCGGTCACTTGATTAAACCCTCGCTGCTGGTAACGTTCTGCCGATAGCGGGATGGGTATCAAACAATCGTATTCAAAGTTGTTGATCTTTTGTCTGATGGCCGCAGCAAAGGTCTCCCGCAACTGATAGTTTCCCATTAATTTGTATTCGTGAATCCACGCCTTCATCCCTTGATTGTAAGCGAACAGTGCCCGATGCTGCAAATGGATCATGGGACAGGTTTTCGCCCAAAAGAGACAGTCACGGCAGGAAATGGTATCTTTTTTGCCACATGTTGGGCAGCAGCTTTGCCAATCGATCACGGTAAATCGCTGAGCGCATTGTGGACATAATTCTTTTTCGGGGATGCGCCAAGGAGCCAACAGCTCAATGATCGTTATCTCTCTTGGAAAAAATATTTGGCACCAACTACACTCCATCAGTCAACCAGCTCCTTGCTAATTGGTTCATCTCATTGATTTCTTTAATTGCTTGACGGATCGCTTCTGTCATTTGGTCGTAGAAAAAAATGACTTCTCCTTCTGTAAACGCACCTTTGCGATCGACACGGCCAGCGATTTGTACTAACGCCGATTTTGTAAAGACTGGATGATTGGCTCCCAGTACCACCACTGAGACATTTTCAAACGTTACGCCTCGTTCTAAAATCATCGTTGTAAACAACACCTTGTACACTTGGCTGCGTGCCGATTGGACTTTTTCCATCCGTTTTTCATCTTGTGAAGAAACACTAGTGATGAGCCATGATGCTTCTTGCCTGCGGACAGCCCATTCCATTTCCTTCATCAGCTGAATACTTGGACAAAATACCAAGACAAAGTTTTTTTTAACCAACCGCTGCAAGTGCTGTAGCAATGGTCGCAGCCAACGTTTTTTGCGATAAGCCTGCGCCCAGCGGCTATATTGAATAGGTTTGGGAACGATCAGCGGACGCTGATGAAACCGCAGCGGCATTTTCAACACAGCGAATTTTCCACGAATTTCTTGTAGCAGCCGTTCTGAAGGCGTCGCACTTAAATAGATCAGACACCCGTTTTCTGCCAAGGCATTGTATAATCCGTAACGCAGCTGCGCATCGCCTTCGTAGGGAAATGCATCTACCTCATCTACCACGATCAGTTGAAAGCTGCGATAAAAATGCAGTAGCTGATGAGTGGTGGCAATAAGGATCGTTGTATAACGATAAGGTTCTTCTGATTCCCCATAAAGGAGCAGGCTTTCCTCTTGTGGGAACGCTTGTTGAATCCGGGGGAACAGTTCACGACAGACATCGATCCGTGGCGAGACGATCGCCACACGACCACCTTCTTGCCGTACGTGGCGGATCGTTTCAAAGATCATCTCGGTCTTCCCTGAACCCGTGACTGACCAAACAAGAGATGATTTCTTTTGTCGACAATTTGCTACTAGTTGCTGAGAAATTTTTTGCTGAAACGAAGTCAACACTCCTGGCCAAACGATCTTGTGATCAAAGGCTGGAAGATCCGTTTGTTGAATTACAAGTTGGCCACCTGATGTGATCCGACCATAGCGAATACAAGTTGGACAGTAATAGCTGCCTATCGGTAATTGCACCGACGGCTTGTGGTGGGAAGATCCGCAACGCTGACAAACGATTCTCTTCCCCTGCTCGAGCATTGCCGGTCGAGAATCAAAGGGTTTTCCTACACTCATTGTTTCATCTAAAACAAAAAATTGTCTTCCTTTTTGATTAGTCATAACATACACCTCAGTTTTAAGTACGCAAAAAAATCGGTTCAAGTACTTTTTGAAAAGTACTTGAACCGATTACAGATTTCTTGTTTGCTTCAAAAGCAGGTCTTGCTTATTCGCCGATCAATGTCAAGGCTTGATCTAAGACTTTTTCGCCGTTCATCATGCCGTAATCTGCCATGTTGATTACTTCTAATGGAATTCCTTTTGGCGCTAGACGTTTCTCAAAATCGCCTTTCATGAAACGAACTTGTGGTCCTAATAATAAAACATTTACGTCTTTGCTTTCTAAATGTTGATCTGCTTCTGATGCGGAAACTGCAAAAATATCTGCTTCTAATCCTTTTGCTTCAGCTGCTTTTTGCATTTTTGTTACTAATAAGCTTGTACTCATTCCTGCAGAACAAACTAACATAATTGTTTTTTTCGCCATATCGAACACTCCTTGAATTTTAAGAATAAGATAACATTTCCTATCTCTAGTATAGAACAAGTTTGAAATTTGTCAACGCTTTCTATCCAGCAACCAGTTTGATTTTACTAAACGATTAAAAACGACATACTCTTTTTTTAAATTGACGAGGACTACCTCGTAGCCGGCATTCAGCCACGCATACGCCCCATTTTCTGGATGGCGGTAATCATTCGCCCACCAATCGCTACTGGTGCGGGCACTTTTGGGCAAACCGGATGCGGGGAAAAGAAATTCATCAAACTGCGTAAACGTTAAGGTGATTTGCGAACCGCCGTTGTTCTTTAAATAGTGAGTGATCGTATCGTACTTTTTGCGTCTACCCAAAGCAAATGCCTCCTCTTTTTAGGGTCTATGTTCGTACCTGTTTCTTTCTTCTATTTGTAACTTTCCTTCCGATTGCCTATACTAGAAACATAAAGGAGGCGATCGTACGCGTGACTTATCGAACGATTCGACAAGACGGAGAAACAGAAATAGAAATCAAAAAATCGCGTTTCCTCTGTTCATTAAAAAGAATTCAATCAGAAGACGAAGCCAAAGCGTTTATTCAAGCCCTCAAGAAAGAGCATTGGAAGGCAAATCATCATTGCAGCGCCTATGTATTGGGTGAAAACCATGAGATCCAACGCAGCAGTGATGATGGTGAACCTAGCGGCACCGCTGGGGTACCTATTTTAGAAGTGTTAAAGAAAAACGAACTGATCAATGTGATCGCCGTTGTTACTCGCTACTTCGGTGGAACGAAACTGGGTGCTGGTGGATTGATTCGCGCTTATTCAAGTTCGGCCTCTGCTGGAATCAAAGAGGTAGGCATCGTCGAGGGTATTTTGCATCAAGAACTTGCCTTGACCATCGAGTATCCCCTTTTAGGCAAGCTCCAAAACTACTTAGAACTTCAGAATATCTATATAAAAGATATTGCTTATACGGAGAAAATCGTTGTCACCTTAATGATTCCTGAAGCAGTACTTGCCGACCAAGAAGCCGCTCTGATCGATTTGCTACAAGGTCAAGTGCAATTGACCAGAGGGACTACCGAATATGTAGAACGCTTGATCGAGCAGTCAATAGAGTAAGCCAGCTTACTAAAGACCTTCCAGTGTGTGCTCTTTTCCTCAAGGAGGACGCTGCCAAGTTTGCTACAACCAATGCAGGAAGCCCAAATATTTGAAAAGCCGAAACGGTCATACACCCAGCGACGCTAAGCAACAGCAGATACGCTCGTAGGGTCCTTTCGGCTTTTTTGGGCTTTTTGTTGCCAATTGGAAGAGACAGGTTATTTTTCCATATAAAATTCAAAACGATTACCAACATATTGGGTACGCACGTATTCAAATGGTTGACCATCTTCAAATGAAGTGATTTGCCGCATACGTAAAATCGCATCGCCGCGTTTGATCTGTAAGTAATCAGCAATTTGCTCGGAAGCGACCATGGCTGAGATCGTTTGCGAAGCGCCGCCAATTTTCCGCTGTCCTTTTTCTTCCAACACTTTATAGAGGGAAGAGATGATCTCCTCCTTGCTAAAGTCATGAATAAACTTTTCAGGGATACTCGCGACTTCAAAACAGATCGGCACATCATCCGCATACCGAATCCGCTCCATCCGTAAAATCGTTTCGTGACCTTCTAATTGCAGCTTTTCCATTTCACTGGAGCTAGGTGCAGTTAAGAAATAAGCGACCGCTTTGCTAGAAGGCTTACGACCAAGAGAATTCATAATTTCGGTAAAACTCGTCGTGCCCGTCATTTTTTCCTGTACTTTTTGGCGAGCCACATAAGTGCCGGAACCGATTTTACGCTCAAGAATCCCCTCATCTGCTAAGGTTTGGATCGCTTGTCGCAACGTCATGCGACTCACGCCGAATTGTTTCGACAACTCCCGTTCTGAAGGCAGACGATCCCCGATTTTGTATGTATTGTTTTCAATATTGGCTTTAATTTGATCATGAATCTGGATATAAACAGGTAATTTTTCCACCACTACACATTCCTCCGTTCCCCTCCTATTATAACTGGTATATACCTAAATAGCTAATAAAAAAAGCAAAAACTGCTCTGTTTTTCTCAATTTGTGCGAATTCTTTCCCGATTTTATAGGCAGAAAAAGAAGTTATCACAAATTGTCCAAACAAGAGCAGTTTCTTTGCTTTTAAATTGGTTCGGTCGCTGACTTGGGAATTTATTCAGCCAGCGCTTTATTAGCAGTGGCCATCAGCAAGCGGATACGATTCAATTGATTGACGATCGAGACACCTGGATCGTAATCAATCGCTGCAATGTTCGCCTGTGGGTATTGACGACGTAATTCTTTCATAACACCTTTTCCTACTACATGGTTAGGCAGGCAGCCAAATGGTTGCAGACAAATGATATTGTTGACATCATTTTCCAACAGATCAATCATCTCACCGGTCAAGAACCAGCCTTCTCCCGTATGATTGCCGATGGAAACAATCTCGCTCGCTTGCTCCGCAAGCTGATGGATCGAATGGATACCATCAAAACGCGTTGACGCCCGCAGTGCTTTATCCATCGGTTTTTGGAGCCTTTCAATCGCCATGATCGCAAAATCAGCGATCATTTTACTTTTCTTCGCCATCCCCAAATGCTCGTAGCGCCAAATCTGATTGTAAAGGGAATAATTCATAAAGCCGACAATATCCGGTACGACCGCTTCCGCTCCTTCTGCTTCTAACAGGCGAACGACATCGTTATTAGCTGTCGGTGAATATTTCACTAAAATCTCTCCCACGACTCCGACACGCGGCTTCTTGATATCTGTTAGGGGAACTTGATCAAAGGCTTGAATGATTTTTTTCATATTGCGATTAAACAGACTGAAGGAGCCATTACGAACGTTTTTGGCAATTTTTTCCAGCCATTCTTGATGGAGCCGATCGACAGCCCCTGCTTCTTGCTCATACGGACGGGTGCGATAAACGACCCGTTCAAAGAGATCTCCGTATAAAAATGCCACCGCCAAACGCTTCATCATCGGTAAGGTAAAGCGAAAGCCCGGATTTGATTCAACCCCGGTGTTGCCCATCGAAATAGATACCACCGGCACTTGTGGGAATCCTGCATCGTTCAGTGCTTTACGTAACAAAGGAATATAGTTCGTTGCACGACACCCGCCGCCCGTCTGGGTCATCAAAACACTGGTATTTTCAACATCATATTTTCCGCTTTGCAATGCTTCCACTAGCTGTCCAATGGAAATGATCGCCGGATAACACGCATCATTATTGACAAAGCGTAAACCGACATTGACCGCCTCACGATCTTCACTAGGTAGACAGACCACTTGATACCCAGAAGCTTGCAAAGCCAAATCGACTAACCCGCTTTGATGGATGGGACTCAACATCGGCAATAAGAGCGTGTGCTGCTTGCGCATCTCTTTGGTAAAAATAATCTTTGCCGGTTCCTCGTATTGCTTTTTAGGAACAAAGTGCTGTTTGTCCCGTTCGTTGACTGCTGCTTTCAAGGAACGCAACCGAATCCGGATTGCCCCAAGGTTCGCTCCCTCATCGATTTTCAACACCGTATATAACTTCCCATACTGCGCCATAATCTCTTCGACTTGATCAGTAGTGACTGCGTCGATCCCGCAACCGAATGAGTTTAATTGAACCAGTTCTAATTGTTTGTTTTTCGCGACCACTCGAGCTGCCGCATACAATCGCGAATGATAGACCCATTGATCCACAACCCGCAGAGCGCCGACATTTGCTAAATGAGCAATACTGTCCTCAGTCAATACATGGAAGCCTTCTTGGGTAATGACTTCTGCAATCCCATGGTTGATTTCAGGGTCCAAATGATACGGTCTTCCAGATAAAACGATCCCTTTTTGATTGGTCGTCATCAGCATACGTAGCGTTTCTTCTCCCCGTTGCGCAATATCTGCCTTGAACTGGTCCAGCTCCTCGAAACCGCTGCGTAGGGCTTGGGCAATTTCTTCTTCTACAAAACCAAAATCTTGAAAAGTACTCGTTAAAGTTTTGACCATTGAGGCTTCATCCGCCAAATTCAAAAACGGACAGCGGTAGTCAACCGCCCCTTCACGAATCGCATCGACGTTGTTACGAATCACTTCTGGATAGCTTTGCACAATCGGACAGTTAAAATGATTCTCAGCGGCAGTGTTCTCTAATCGCTCAAAAATGACCCCTGGATAAAATATCAACGGTACGTTTTGATCGATCAGTGCTTGGATGTGTCCATGGGCTAGTTTGGCTGGGTAACAAACCGTATCACTAGGAATCGTTTCGATCCCTTGCTCATATAGTTCTTTGTTGGAACGTGGCGACAAGCTTACTCGAAACCCTAACTTGGTGAAAAAGGTATGCCAAAGCGGATAATTTTCATAAAGATTCAATACTCTTGGTAGACCGATTTCGCCATGGACGGCCTCTTTTTTACGTAAGGAACGGTACTTAAACAAGCGGCGATATTTTTCATCTACAAGATTGATTCTGCGGTCTTCTTTCTTGATTTTGATTCGCGCACCACGTTCACAGCGATTCCCGGTTATGAATTTTCGACCGTCAGAAAAGAGGGTCACCGTCAACAAGCAATTGTTTTCGCATAGACCGCAATTCGTAAATTCTTTTTCTGCTTGGAAATCGGCCATTTCTGCCTGAGACAACAACGTACTAACATCGTCAAGGGCTGCTTCTTCTAAAGCGATCAAAGCAGCTCCATATGCCCCCATCAAACCGGCGATCGATGGTCGAACGACTTCACGGCCGCTGATCAATTCAAACGCGCGCAGAACCGCTTCGTTATAGAAAGTCCCTCCTTGGCAGACGATTTTCTCGCCGAGGTCTTCAGGTCGCCGAACCTTGATCACTTTATAAATAGCATTTTTTATGACCGAGTAAGACAAGCCGGCTGAAATGTCGCCAACAGAAGCCCCTTCTTTTTGGACCTGTTTCACTTTTGAGTTCATAAAGACGGTACAACGCGAACCAAGGTCAACCGGTGCTTGGGCTTTTGTCGCTGCCAACGCAAATTCTTTGACATCCTGATTCATAGATTTGGCAAAGGTCTCAATGAAGGAGCCGCATCCTGAGGAACAGGCTTCATTCAATTGAATCGAAGATAACGCGCCATCTTTGACCGTCATCGCCTTCATGTCTTGCCCACCAATATCGAGGATAAAATCAACCCCCGGCTGGAAATGTTCGGCAGCTTTGTAATGGGCCATCGTTTCCACTTCACCGATATCGACTTTCAGTGCATGTTTGATCAAATGCTCGCCGTAACCTGTGATCGTTGACTTTGCGATGTAAACATCAGAAGGCATCTGACAATAAAGCTCTTGTAAAACCGCCATCGTTGTCGCTAACGGTTCGCCTTCATTATTGCCATAAAAAGAAAACAATAATTCCCCTGCATCATTGATCAAAACCACTTTCGTTGTGGTTGATCCTGCATCGATGCCTAGATATGTAGCGCCTGTATGCTCAGACAACGCTTTTTCTGTGGCCACCGCTTGAGCATGGCGAGCACGAAAAGCAGTCAATTCCTCCTCGTCTTTAAACAATGGGGCTAATGTATCAGTTGGCGCGAGTTTGCCATCTTCTCCGTTGGCTAAGCGGGCTAATAGCACGGAAAGCTGTTGCTCTTCTTCTGCATATAGTGCAGCCCCCATCGCCACAAACAGTTCTGGGTTCTCGGGAAAAATGATATCTGCTTCTTGCAGGTTCAACGTATCGATAAATCGTTGACGCAATTCCGACATAAACGTCAACGGTCCACCTAGAAAGGCTACCTTGCCTTTGATTTTACGACCAGCAGCCAAGCCAGCAATCGTTTGATTGACCACCGCTTGAAAGATACTCGCCGCAATGTCTGCTTTTGCCGCTCCTTCATTGATCAGCGGCTGCACATCGGTTTTGGCAAAGACCCCGCAGCGTGAGGCAATCGGATAAAGAGTTTGATAATCTTTGGCTAGTTCATTGACCCCATTGGCATCCGTTTTCAATAAAACCGCCATCTGATCAATAAACGCACCCGTTCCACCGGCACAACTGCCGTTCATTCGCTGCTCCAATGCCCCTTCAAAAAAGGTGATCTTCGCATCTTCGCCGCCTAACTCGATAGCCACATCGGTTTCGGGAATCATTGTCTCAACTGTTTTGGTACAAGCGATGACCTCTTGGACAAATGGGATCCGCAAAACTTCCGCCAGACCCATCCCACCCGATCCGGTAATCGCCAGCGCCAGCGGCTGATCTTCGATCACTTCTTGCGCTTCTCTAATGATTTTTTCCGCTGCCTTCTGGATATCTGCATAGTGCCGTTCATACCTTGAAAAACACGTTTGATTGCCTTCATCTAACAGAACCATCTTGACTGTTGTCGACCCGACATCGATACCCGCTTTATATTTTTTCATTTGTTGCCTCCATCTAAACAACACTTTGTTGATTATCTAACAAGCCGTTTGTTATAATACTTATGTTCATTGTAATTCTTTTGATTGATAATTCAACAAACAATTCTAAGGAAGGTGTGGGATAAACAACAATTACCCGTTTTTTGTTGTTTATTTTGAAAGGAAATTCACAATATGAAAAAATTGGATTTACGTGTCAAACGAACCAATAAGTACATTATTGAAGCTTTTATCCGCTTAGTGGAAGAAAAAGGCTTCGAGCAAGTGACTGTCCAAAATATCGCCGATGAAGCCATGATCAACCGTGCAACCTTTTATGCCCATTACAAAGACAAACAAGACTTGTATGAAAAGATATTTGACTTGGCTGTCGAATCATTTACCGCGATTCTTGATTTTGAAGATTTTGTTCAAGGCAATCGCATCAAAATCCGCAAAATCGAAGCGGCCATGACCGAACTTTTTTTACACATTCAAAACAATCGTTCCTTTTATTTGACGATCATGGATGCCTCTGCCATTGAGATCATCCGTAAAAAGTTGGGCCTGATTTTGACTGAACGTTACCAAGAGATCTTTTCAACGTTAAGAATCACCGAAGGAGACATTGAAGTGCCCTTAGACTTCATCATTGACTATATGACCTCGATATTTGTTGGTACCTTGCATTGGTGGCTAACGGCAGAAACAACGATGACACCCGACCATCTAGCAAAACTTGTCATCAAACTGGTGGCAAACGGCCACCTGACTGTCTTGGGGATTGAGATTGAGGAATAAAAAAAAGAAGCTGCGAATATGCAGTTTCTTTTTTATTCCTCAATTAGTGATTCTTTGAACGCCATTTGATCGTGTCTTTCGTCTTGCGCTGTTTCGTTACTTTGATTCCTTTTGGAGCCACACGAATCGCATAATCTTCCTTTTTCACCACATCATAGACATGCTCTGCAACTTCCGTTACTTTTTCTTTTAGATTCAATTTAAATTTCATGTGTTTTCATCTCCCGAATGCTTTACTAATAGCCTATCGCAAATAAAAAAAATCTTCAACTTATAGCCCTTCATAAAAAAGGATTTTTAGGGTTTTCGTTCCTCTTTATTGGACAAGCGATTTAGACACAACCAATACTTCGTAATGCTGAACTGTTTTTCTAGGTTTAAAGGATTTGTTCAACAGATTGCCTCCAGTTAGACGCACTTATTTTCTATTTTCAATAAAAAAGTGTCAGTAGAAAATCCAACGATTTCCCACCAACACAAAATAGTGTAGTTTCCAACTACCACGAAGTTCGATTAATAAATCAAATAGTCAGAAGCACCGGCTTGCTTGATCTCGATCACCAGCTTATGAGGCAGGCAAATGCTCGTCTGCCCATTGCGATAGATCCAGCTGGTTTTGACAGCAATTTGGTCGGGGCTATTGTCTTCACGCACTCGGATCGCACCATCTTTGATCTCGACGATATTGTACTGACCTTCTGCTGGATAATACGTTTTTTCCATCGCATCGATTTCTTCCAAGTTGAAACGGTCAACCTCTTCCCCATTGATTCGCACGATCGCATAACGATCCCCAGTATCACTTTGGGCTTGCGCTTCAAATAGAAAAAGCGGTAAAAAAGAGCCAACAACTAATAGAACAAACAATAGATAATCATAGGGCTTTAATAGTTTTAAAAATGGCTGGATCGTCTTTTTCATCACATGTACGCCTTTCACTGTTCATTTTCGGAAGGTAATCGCTCTTCAAAAAAGGCAGTTAAATCAATGATCTCTTCCTCTGTGAAGGTTTCTTGCTCCCATTGGTCAAGAATTTTTTTTTGCAAAGCCAAATCCATTTCCCAAAAATGATTGATTTTTTTGAAATGCTTTGGATCAAAGGACCGAAAAACCGGATAGATCGCTAAAAACGCTTCAAAGGTAAGATCCCAGTCCTCAGTATAATCTTTAACGACCCCTTCTGACAAGGCTTTTTCCGTCGGATCGCCGTTTTCTTTGATCAAGCCGGCTTCGTAAAAATGGCGATAGATGGCCTCTTTGGTGATCTCAGGATGAAATTTTTTACTATGATGGTAGGCTTCTTCAATCAATGACGGATAGATGATCTCCATTTTTCCCCCTGCTTTCTGGACGGCGTCATAAGACGGCGCTAGTTCTTTTCAATTGGGTGCTGTTCTTTATATTCTGCTAAAGATACATGGTGGCTGCGCTTGAAGGTTCCTGTTGTCCCATCAAACGAAATCGCTGGTGCTTTGACACCATAGTGGGTCCGACGCTTATTCTTTTTTGCTTTTGATGTTTTTCTTGCAGGTACTGCCATGTCATTTCCAACTTTCTTTCACTTTTTCATTATGCACGCAGCTGCAATGCATTCTTTCGTTTGTTTCGTTTAAATTCATGAATGATTTTTAATGCGCGTTTCCTTGTTTTGATGTTCGGGCTCTTTAAACGTCGATACGCACTAGACAAGTCCGTTTTTTCCATATTGACTCCTTTCTGTTACCAGCTTGCTTTTGTAACGCCGGGAATTTCTCCGAGATGTGCATGCTTACGGAAATTGATCCGTGACATGCCGAATTTATTCATGTAGCCGCGCGGACGACCATCGATCATATCCCGTTTTTTCAAACGAGTCGGATTCGAATCCTTCGGTAGTTTGGCCAATGCTTGGGTATCTCCTTGCGCTTTTAGTTCTTGACGTACTGCTCGGTATTGTTCGATCAGTTGTACTTGTTTTTTGTATTTTGCAATTTTTGATTTTTTTGCCATTCAGTTATTTTCCTTCCTATTTCTTGATTTCACGAAAAATCGCTCTGCGCCGCAACTTTGGTGAATATTTTTTTAATTCTAAACGTTCCGGCGTATTGCGCTGGTTCTTATTGGTCAAATAAAGTCTTTCCCCTGTCTCCACACATGCCAAAATAATATTGTTTCTCATAATAACCAGCTCCTTTCTCTTGCGTCACACCAAAAAAAGTTAAAGTGTAACGATTACGTTTTGTATCATATCACACTAAAACACAGGAAGCAAGCAAAACTATTTCTTCTTTTTGTTATTTAACAAGTGAAGAAAACGTCATATGAATTTGGTTTCAATCGTCGCTGTTATTGGCGGCAAGATAACAGGAACCTGCAACTTTTGATCGCGCAAAAAAATCACCTGATCTTTAAGGAATCATTGGTCGGGCTTTTCAAGAAGCCCAAGTCGTGATCCTTTATCAGGTGATTTCATTCGGTTAATTTACTGATTTGTTCTCATGTGATGCAAGCCATTCACTGATCGCCTGCAAGCGTTCTATCCGCAGGTTTGGCAAGCCATTGCGTGATAAGCCATGAGAGGATTGAGGAAACAGCATCAGCTTCGTATCGACGCCTTGACGTTGCAACGCCATGTAAAACTGCTGACCTTGTTCTTGCGGACACCGCAAATCATTTTCCCCATGGAGGACTAGTGTAGGTGTCTTGACTTGGCTGGCATAGGCCAAAGGCGACATCTTCCAAAGTCCTTCGATCGCATCAAGTTCCCGCAACAATTGGAATTTGACAAAGGCAGGTCCAATGTCGCTCGTCCCATAAAAGCTGATCCAATTTGAGATCGAGCGTTGCGTAACTGCTGCACAAAAACGATCGGTATGGCCAACGATCCAGTTGGTCATAAAGCCACCATAGCTGCCGCCAGCTACATGGATCGTGTTCGTATCAATTTCTGGATGGTTTGCCACCACGGCATCAACCCCCAACAATAGGTCTTGATAATCTTTATTGCCATAATCACCTAAAATCGATTTGACAAACGTCTGCCCGTACCCTTGCCCGCCACGAGGGTTCAACAAGATGACCCCATAGCCGTTAGCGGCATGGACTTGCATCTCGTGGAAAAATGTTTCGCCGTAGCAGACTTGCGGACCGCCATGGATGTACAAAATTGCTGGATGACTTTCTTGTGTTTCGGTCGGGGGTAAATACCAGCCTTGAATTTGCCAACCATCTGCTCCTTCGTACCAAAATGCTTCGGGTTTACTGATCGCTAACTGTGACATAACTGCTTGGTTGGGATCGTATAGATCGGTTACTTCGCCACTTGTTAAGTCAATCAAGCCTAAACGACTAGGGATCGTTGGCGTCGCATAAGCAACAGCAAGTTTGGCTTCCGAATAGATCGCCGCATCAAGGATATCCATTTTTTCATCAAGCAGTTTGGTCCATTCTCCTTGGATCGAGGCGCGGTACAATTGTAGCTTGCCATGCTCCGTTACGGGAACAAGGAATGTGTCATCCGTCAACCAGGTGATCGCTACGCCGCGATTTTTTTGTTGAAAATCACTGATGATCGCATTGCCAAAAGCGATGTCAAGATCTTGGGAAAGATTTTTGACCGCTTTTGTTTTTAAGTCGACCAAAAACAAATCATCCAAGGTCACAAAACCATAGGAAAGATCATTGCCTAATAGTAATAGCTGATCATTGCGCGCTGCAGCAAAAGCATACGTTCCTTCTGGCAGGATGTTTTCTAAACTTTCTGTCTTTTTCGTCTGGCTATCAAGGAGACAAACCTTCGAGCCATAGTCCCATTCATCTTCTTCCTCTTTGTCAAAGGTGAGGAACAACGTCTTCTGATCATCCGCGATGCCAGAAAAAACAAAGGGAGAATCATGCTCAAAAATCAGTTCCGTTTCTTGTGTCACAATCGTTTTTTTGACGATGGCATGTTTTTTTTCTTTTAAAAAGCCGACGCCATCCGCCAAGTAATTGACTTTCGTAGTAACTTTTACTTGTGGAAATTCCTTTTGCTTGTCCGTCTTTTCTTTGTCAGCTTGATCCTCTGAGACTGTCTCTTCTTGTGCCAGCTGGTAATAGATAGCCGTTGCGTCTTGCTTCCAAAAATAGTCCCCCAGACCCTTCTCAGTGACAAGTGCTTGGGGCTTGCCGCCTGACACTGGCATCGTCCATAACGTACTTTCACCTTTTTTTGGATCGGTCGTCACAAAACTGAGCCTTTGCTCATCTGGCGAGACCTTTAGGTTGTTGTGGGTTGTCGCTTCTGTGCCCCACTCACGCCGTTCGTTGGTCTTTGCGTCAATACTATAAATCGCTGAATCATACGTATTGGTCTCTTGGTTGACTGCCGTTTCCAAGTAAAAAACCTGATTTTGCCCCACTGCAGGCTGCGCAATCGTTTTCAGTTCAAACAGTGTCTCATTCGTTATTTTTTCCATTCATTTCCCTCCAAATATACGTATTTTCGCAGTAACTATCTACTAGTATATCAAAAGAAACCAATTTTTCTGCATTTTTTAATAGTGAAATCCTCGCAAATTCGCTACTTCTTCAAAACCAGCCGACTTCCCTGTCTGCCTTAAGATCTCTTGCCCATTTTCTAAAAGGGTCAAGGTGATTTCCGTACTGGCGCTTTCGCGAATGATCCGATTCATTTGTCCAATAGAAGGTGCTAACAACGAATGGCCTTCTTTCGTCAAAACTTCGATCGTCAGCAGCCACTGTTTTTGTTTGAGATGGATCACTAAACGGTCTTCCGTGCGTTTGACATCATGAATCTTTGCACCATGATAAGTAGCAAAACGATATTCTTGGCTGCCGACTTGCAGAACACAAATCGTTCCCAAAAAAGCAAAACCAGCAAAGGGAATGTCGGCTGCGGAGAAAAAGAACCGAACATCTGGCGCATCAAAGCTGTTGCACTGAACCCAAATATAAGCTGCTGGAAAGGAGGTTCCCCAATCTTTTTCCAAATAACCGATCCCGTTCGTAAAATCGATTGGTTCTTCGTTCCAGTACAGCGTACCTTCTAAGGTATGACTCATGCTCAAGACACCGTGGTAGCACTCCATAAATGACAGATACGAAAAAGGCCCCATGATACTCGGCGCATAACGTGTCCGCTGAATCGGTTTGTGGTCGTTATACTTTACTGACCCTTGTACTTGAAGTTCGTTATTTTTTAAAGAGACTTGGATGCCTGCTTCACTAAAGATATTGTCACCAATCGTTACTTTTCGCTCCTCTTCTGAAACCTGAAAATCAGTTTCTGGAAAGGAAAAGTAATGCGCCCCTTCGTGATTGATCACTTGAATGAACACTTCTTTGGTCCCGTCTTCTTGAATCGAAAGACCTGGAATAAAAGCATAGACTTCTTCACCGATTTGGTGCTTATGGTACCAGCCTTCAAAAAAAGCGGTCTGCTTGTCGTGGCCGTGAAAGAACCGATCTGTTGTCAACATCTTGATTTCCCTCCGTTTCTTTTTTAGTGTAGCATGAAGCAGAAAGATTCCTCAGGATAATGCTTTTGTCCATGTAAAAAAGCCAGAAACAAGCAAGACACTTGTTTCTGGCTTTGCTTATTGCTCTTTCATCACTCGACGGGTCCACCAGAGAAAAATTAGAAACCCTACAACGAGCAGTGTCAAACATCCGCCGGTCATCCAGGATGGATCACCAATGTGATAAAATGCCATGGTTTTTTGCAGGCAACCAAGCAACACAAATACCCCCAGTAGAAAAACGATCGGATAAAAAGCTTTTTCTTTGCGTGATACAACAAAAACGATTGCCGCTACCAGCAAACTGCCCACCAATACTACATCAAAAGGAAATACGATCGTCAGGAGCCACCAGTTTGGGGTCAGCAGATTGATCAACAGTGAAAGACCAATCCAGCCACTCACAACGAGCCAAAGGGAGCCGAAACGAATCACCTTGCTTGTGCCCTTCTTTTGATAGATGGTTTTGCTGATGATCGCAAAAATCCCGATGACCGCTAACACAGTTACCAATCCTGTCAAAAGATAATCCAGCAGGTTGAGAACCAGTGGCCCTTGTTTCGTAAAATCAGCTATAAACTTGATGCCCCAACTGATGCCAACCGCTAGATACGCCAATTTGAGACGCTCTTTGAGATTACTCTTTGGCGTGTTTGCCAATAGTTCATCTGCCACCCCTTTCGGATCATTGCCAAAATAGTGTTGCGCCTCTTCTCCATGAGTTTGTGCTTCTAATAAATCCATTGCAATCGCGTATACCTGCTCTGTGACTTTATGCTCATCGTAAAAAAGGCTGGAAAGTAAGAGGTAGCTTCGAAAATCATCAAAAAATTGGCGATTTTTCTCATTGAATTGTTGCTCGATCAGATTGGTTTGCTCTCGCCAATAGGTCGTCTCTTGTTTATTTGCCATGTTTCCTCACTCCTTAAATAATCCTTCGACTTTCTTCATTAGGTTCGTCCATTGTTCTCTAAATTGTGCCAAATAGTCTATGCCTTTCGGGGTGATCGAGAAATACTTGCGATCAGGTCCTTCAGGTGATTTTTTCATCTCAGAGGTAATAAGTTCTTGTTTTTCCAACTTCTGCAGCAAAGGATAGATCGTGCCGCCAACGATCGTTTCAAAGCCTCTTTGCTTCAGTTCCTGTACCAGTTCATAACCATAAATCTCTTTTTGAGCAATCACTTGCAAAACACACCCTTCCAAAACCCCTTTTAGCAATTGCGTCTCTTTCACGATTTCCCTCCTTTGGTTCCCTTTATCTAGTTTGTTATACAAACTAGTGTTGTACCTAGTATACGTATTTGTCACTAGTTTGTAAAGCATACTAGTAGTGAAAATAAAAACGGCCTTTTAAATAAGACCGTTTTTGACAAACTCGATGCTTTTTTTCTAGATGACAATATCGATATCCTCGGGTAAGAGGCTCTTGTAAAAATATACTTTATTCCGCTTTGATTCTAAAACCATTAGAATAATTTTTTCGGTGCAGTCTTTCAATACCTGTTTAAATACTGCTTCCCCTTCAGTATTCTCAGTGGCTCCTTTTTCTTCATCGTATCCCCTACAAGAGAGAAGCGCAAGATCAAAATGATAGGTCCTGAGCTGGTTGACTGCTGTAACTGAATTAACGGTAAACTTTTTGTTCGTTACCGTCCCGCCAACGATGGTCACCTCAGCAGCAGTATGTTCCGATAGTAGTGCGGCAGTTAGCACACTATTGGTTACCACTCGTAACCCATGAATTTTTTTCAGGTAAGGGATCAGGTGCAAAGCTGTGCTAGAACTGTCTACGAAAATGGTCATATCGTCCTCAATATACGTCACTGCACGTTCTGCAATTCTGCGTTTTTCTTCATCATTGACATAATTCCCCACTTTTGTCAGATAAGCCGCATCGACCTTCTCTGAATCGATCAGCATAGCACCACCTCGGGTACGTCTGATTTGTTCTTCGTTTTCCAGTTCAATCAGATCGCGTTTGACCGTAGCATCACTATAATGTAAGAATTCAACTAATTCCCCCAGAGAAGCAAATTTCGTTTCATTTAAATACATCATGATTTTCTGCTTACGCTCATCTTTTGCTTTCCCCATACATAAACTCCTTTAAAAAAAGAAATTCCCAACAATTTAATCCTGTGCCAATCAATCATTTCCTTTATTATCTCTGATAAAAACTTGCTTTGTCAACCGTATTCAGCAGTGTCAATTTATGGCGTACAACAGCTTTCACATCTTCTATTGGTTGTACATATACTTGATTTGGTTCATACATAGCAGGGTTTTCCGTCAATACGTTTCTGACTGAATCAAAAAATACGGATTTCAAATCAGAACTAAGATTTACTTTGCATACGCCATATTTTACAGACTCTCGCACTTCATGATCTGGGTTTCCTGACCCACCATGCAATACAAATGGTAAAGCAATACGATCGTTCAACTTTTTCAACAAATCGATGTTCAGTTTAGGGGTGATATTTTTTGGATACAACCCATGAGCCGTTCCGATCGCAATGGCAAGGGTGTCAATGCCGGTAGCGCGTACAAAGTCTTCGGCTTGGTCGACATCTGTGTAAATAATTTCTGCAGCTCCCCCTTCTGCGGAGCCGTTGTTCCCAATCGTACCAATTTCTGCTTCAACGCTGACACCAACCGTATGTGCCAGTTCAACAACTTCTTTCGTGATTTTTTTATTTTCTTCGTAATCGGCTAATGATGCATCGATCATCACCGAGGTATAGCCATTACGGATCGCGCGCATGACATCGTAGATTGATCCCCCGTGATCCAAATGAATAACGACTGGTACCTTACTTTTTAATGCGTACTCCCGCACTGTCGCTATGAAACAATCTCCTAAGTATTCGATCTCATCAGGATGAATTTCTAAAATGACTGGTGCATCCTGTGCCTCAACTTCTTCCATGATTGCTTTTAACATATCAAAATTGCAAATATTAAATGCTGGAACAGCAAATTTATGTTCTTTTGCTACAGCAAGTAATTCTTTCATTGTCATTAACATTGTGACATTCCTCTTTTCTTTTGATTCGTTTCGATTTAACCTATAAATAGTTTCTAAATCAGTTTTCCTTCATCGGTTGGTTGGTGTTCCATTTCAGTTCTAGATTTTTTCAAAAACCCTAACATCAATGCTGTAACCACCGTTCCAGAAACGATTGCCACGACATACATCAACGGATTGTTCAATACATTGGGAATCGGTAAGATCCAGATACCACCATGTGGAGCTAATGAAGTTACGCCGACACCCATTGATATTGCAGCAGCGGTTGCTGAACCTGCCATCAAACTAGGTATTACTCGTAATGGGTCAGCGACAGCAAATGGAATCGCACCTTCAGTAATATAAGATAATCCCAAAACCCAGCAAGACTGAGCAGAAGTTCGTTCTTCTTGAGTAAATTTTTGCTTAAACAAGATAGAAGCCAAGGCAATGCCTAGAGGAGGTGTCATCCCGGCAGCCATACAAGCCGCAATTGGTGCATTAACTCCTGCCGACATCAAACCAATACTAAAGGTTGAAATCGATTTATTGATGGGACCGCCCATATCAGCTGCCATCATAATGCCTATCAGTAAGCCGAATACCACACCACTCGTAGAACCAAGTCCATTAAGCCAATTCGTCAAAGCATCCAATACATAAGAGATTGGTTTATCAATGAAATAAAACATGGCAAAGCCAGTCACAGCAACTGAGATCAAAGGAACAATAATCAACTGATAGAGTGCCGCAAATGATTTTGCTACTGTTACTTTATTCGCTAAATAATCCGTAGCATACCCAGCGAGTAAACCACCAACCATTCCACCTAAAAAACCAGATCCTCCACTTGCCGCCATCGTTCCCGCAACCAAACCAGCGGCAAAGCCCGGTCTACCTGCAACGGAAGTGGCAATTCCTGCTGCAAGTGCAGGAACCATCAATGCAAAAGCCGTATTCCCACCAATCGTGCTTAAAACTTCGGCAATTTGATTGTATGAAGGATCGCTAGGATCAGCTGCATTGATCCCAAAAGCAAAACTAAACGCAATTAAAATTCCACCGGCAATAACCAAAGGCAACATGTAATTAACGCCATTCATGAAATGATTATAAATGCCAGCTTTCTTTCCAGATTCGTTTGAAGCATGTTCGGCTTGGGCAATCGTGGTCACTTCTACCCCATCAATTGCCTCTTGAATTACTTTTTCTGGTTCTCTGATTGCTCTTGCGGTTGACACTCTTTTAACTTTTTTTCCAGCAAATCGGTCGGTCTGTACTTCTTTGTCAACCGCTAAAATGACAACCTCTGCCTGTTGAATTTCTTCTGTACTCAAAATGTTTTCGACTTTTACACCTTGTGTCTCGATTTTGATTGTATATCCCAATGATTTTGCCGTTTTTTCCAGTTTTTCAGCAGCCATATACGTATGCGCAATTCCAGTCGGACAAGCAGAAATACCGACAATTTTCATACAGGTTCCCTCTTTTCTGATTGATTTGATTGAATATTATTAATAATATCTGAGGCGTCTTTTGCCTTCTTTACTGCATTTCGAAATCCTTCGTGCATCAACAATCGTGCGAGATTGCTTAAGATGATTAAATGATCGTCAGTACTCTTTTCAGGTACTGCGATGACAAAAGAATAGGTGACTGCCGTTCCGTCAATTGCTTGATAATCAGTAATTGGACTCGACTTTACGAAGGCGATTGCAGGCCTTAGTACTGCCTTACTTTTTGCATGAGGAATACCAAAATGATCTTCAATCCCAGTAGAGGTTTGTTTCTCGCGACGAAATAAATCGTTTTTGTACTTCTTTATATTACTGATAACTCCTGAGGACTCGAATAAAACAGATGCTTGAGTAAACAATTCTTCTTTTGTCCGAATTTGCTCGTCAAATAAAATGAATCGTTCATTAATCAGTTGACCGATATCCAATTTCAACACCTCCATTTTTTGTAATCGTTTTCGAAAACTTGCCTAAACTATACCATCGTGAACTAAACAGTTCAATACTATGAGCTATTTAATGCAAATAGACGAAAAAAAGTGGAATACGTTCATAAAAATGATCTATAAAAGTCAAAAAAAGAACAAAGAACGACAAATCATCGTCCATTGTTCTCTTATTTCGATTAATACCTAACCTATACTAAAAAATTTTTAAAAGAAGAACCGTAAGTAAATCTCTACTTTTCTTCCATTCCCGATCTCTACACTTACAAGTCATTCTTTCGAATCAACGCTCATGTAATAAAACATATATCAACGCTTCACCCCACGTTGATAGGAATCATTGTACGCTTGAAAGGACTTATCGTGAAGTTTAGCCGCTGCCTCTGCCAACCAGTTGACATTTCTGATCAACGCGCGGCCTTGTAAAACCAAGTCCACTTGATTGGTTTGCAAAAGATACTCGCAAAGATCAGGATTATCCAATAAACCGACTGCTGCTACGGGAATATCGACCACTTGCTTGATAGCTGCAGCAAAGGGCACTTGGTAGCCATCATAGATCGGAATATTAGGTTTTTTATCCACCACACCACCGGTTGAGCAATCAAGACAATCAACGCCATCTGCTTGCAGCCATTGGGCCACTTGCTGCCAATCTTCCAACGAATTTTGGCGTCCTGGTTCTTCATAGTCTGTCAGTGACAAGCGCATCCACAAGGACCCAGAAAAGACTGCCCGAACTGCTTGTACCGTTTCTTTTACAAAGCGATAGCGATTCTCTAAAGAACCACCATACTGGTCGGTGCGTTGATTGACGAAAGGCGAAAGAAATTGGTCCATCAAGTAGCCATGAGCCCCATGAAGTTCGATCATCGTGACACCCGCATTGGCTGCTCGTTGGGCAGCCTGAACAAAACTATCTTGCACCCGTTTGATCTCCGCCAGGGTCATTTCTGACGGTAACGGGTAGCGTTCGTTAAAGGCAACGGCACTTGGTGCCAAAGGATTGCTGGCATCAACTGCTTTTCGTCCTGCATGGCTTAGTTGGATGCCTACTTGCGCATCGAACCCATGCAGCAGTTCCACCAATTTCGTCAGCTCGGTTTGCTGCTCTTCATTCCATAGCCCTAGATCATTGTTTGTGATTCGTCCGTCTGGTTCAACGGCAGTCGCTTCAATAATGATCAAGCCGACTTTGCTTAATGCTCGTGCCCCATAGTGAACAAAATGAAAGGGCTCCGCAACACCGTCTTCTTTTTTTACTTCATACATACACATCGGCGACATAACGACACGGTTGGCCAATGCTAAATTCGCTAGCTTCACTGGTGACAATAATTTGGACATGCTGACACTCCCTCAACGATTTTTCGCTTTCTATTTTTCTCTATATTCAGTATAAACAGCCCCTTCAAAAACACAAGCAATGACCCTTTTTCTCATTTTAAAAACAAAAAAATAGACGCATTCTGCTTGCTCCCATGACATTGGAACAATCAGCTGCCTCTTCCCACTATTATTATACCGCATCCAGAGACAAAAAAATAGACTAGTATTTTTGGTGGATGCTCGTATAATTGAGATACTTTGGAGAATGGATGTGAGTCTGAATGAACGACCTAAAGGCTGAAAAGAAGCATCTCGCAGACACGTACCAGCAATTGCTGACACGAAAGACAGTGCTGAGCAGTTTCTTGACTGAAGACAGAAAAAAAGATCGCCTTGCGATGCAAAGCATCGGCGAAGAGATTCGCTTAAACTTTGATAATTTTGCTGACCGTTTAGATACTTTTGCTGCCATCGAAAGTAAGAATCGTGAGATCGACCAAATGAACGCCGCTCTTCAATCTGCTGAACGTGAATTAGCTGCCATCGACCGTCTACTGGATAGTCCCTACTTTGGTAAAATCTCCCTACAATTTGAAGATGAAGAAACGATAGAAGATTTTTACATTGGGATCAATGGTTTTGTTAATGAAAATAAGGAAGGGCTAATCTATGATTGGCGCTCCCCAATTGCCGAATTGTTCTATGCCAAACGCTTGGGCCCGGTCTCTTATCAAGTGAACAATCAGAAGATTTCTGCCGCTCTTGAACATCGCCGACAATTTATTATCGAAAAAGATCACTTGAAGCAAGCCTTTGATACCTCAGTGGCGATTCAAGATGAAGTGTTACTGGCAGCCCTTGAAGCCAATAATAGCCAAAAAATGCAAGATATCACTGCTTCGATCCAACACGAACAAAACGTCATCATCCGTGACTTAGCGCATAAAAACCTACTGGTCAACGGTGTTGCTGGAAGCGGAAAAACGTCTGCTGTCATGCAGCGGATCGCCTTTTTGCTGTACCATTTTCGTGAAGAGATGACCGCAGAGAATGTCTTGATTCTCTCCCCGAATTCTCGGTTTATTGATTATATCTCGCAAGTGCTGCCTTCCCTCGGGGAAAAAAATCCATTGACGCTGACCATGCGGCAGTTTTGCCAAACATTTCCTAGCGTTGACTTAGAATCGGAAGAGGCGTATTTTGACCGCATTCAGCAAACACCCAGTGAAGCAATCGACCTTTTGCGCAGTGCGGACTTCAGCCGCTTTCTTCAATCCTTGAGCAAACAGCTGCCTGAAGAACTTGTGCTTCATTTTAAACCAATCAAAAGAAAAAATGTCGTCCTTTTTTCTGAAGAAACGATCGAGACTTTCTTCCAAGAGACACCGAAACAGGCATCCTTGCGCGATCGCATCCAAGCAGTCAAAAAGAAATTGGCTTACGCTTGGGAGGAACGACTGCAAAAAAATGCCTTAGCAGCGAATGTTCACGACCAAGTTCGTTCTTTGACTGAAGACGAACAGCGCTCCCTATTAGGGACAGTTTTAAAGGATGATTCAGAAAAAACAATTCAGAAAGCAGCCCTTCGCCTCCTGAAGAAAAAATACGCAACGATTTCCAAACAAATCAACGACCTTAATTGGTTTGATACGAAACGATTGTTAGCAGACAGTGCCGACTATTTTACTCATGGACAGATCACTTTGACACAAACAACAGCTAGTTTGGATTATACCGTTTGTCTATTGCTGATTCGTCATTTGCTTGCCGAAAAACAACCTGTCCCTGCGTTGCGCTATCTGTTTATTGATGAAGTCCAAGATTATACGCCAGCACAAATTCAGTTTCTATTATGTCTTTTTCCTATGACCGCTTTTACCCTCGTGGGGGATCAGCAACAGGCGATCTTTACAAGTGCCATCACCGTATCAGAAATCCAAACGTTGTTTCAACAACAGGCGAAATCCCTCGAAACGTATCAGCTGACTACGAGTTATCGGTCTAGCGGTGCAATCACGCGGTTATTTGCCCAAATGCTACCAAAAGAAACCAATTTAAACATCTCTGCCGTTCGACCAGAAGGAAAGTTGCCACAGTTTTATGCCAATCTGCCTGATGTTTCGTTAGTAGACATAGTAAAGGAACTTAAGCAGCCAGTAACGATCATCACCAAAGATAGTCGATCTAGTGAGGAGCTTAAACAGTTCTTCGATAAACAAGCCGTGTCATTTCATGGAACGGTTTTACCGATTCATCTTGCCAAAGGATTGGAATTTAAGCAGGTTCTTTTATATGATGTTTCAGCAGAAAATTATCATACCAATCAAGATCGACGGATTCTCTATACGGCGATTTCTCGGGCAATGGAAGAACTGGTGGTAACTTCAAAAGGAACCTTTTCGCCGTTTCTCACTATTTGATAGTAGAACGAGAAACCTCCTATCTTCTATAGAATCTTGATAAGATTTGAGAGAACCCTGTCTTGCCTCTCTGGGTAATTCTCTCACCTAACTGATCAAGAACTGAAAATGCTATCGATCAAATAAAAAAGCATCAACGCGATTGCGTTGATGCTTTGCTTTTGATTTGATTAGCGATGGATGTAAGTATATCCAGATGCGCTCAATGTTGCAGTGTTTGGTCCACCAGGACTGTCAAAGCCCATTCCGCCTTGAGAGATCGTGATCGTATTGTTTGATGGGTTGTATGATTCAACATAGGCTACGTGACCATAAGTTGGATCAGCAGTCCAAACGCCACCAACTGATTGACCAGCGGCAAAGACTACAACGGCACCGGCTGCTGGTGTACCATTGACAGTGTATCCATCAGCTGCAGCTGACGCACCCCATTGTGCACCATTCCCCCAGTAAGTACCTACCCAAGGAGCACGGTTTTTCACGTACCAAGTACATTGACCCCAAGCATACATGTTCCCTGAGCTTGAATGATCTTTTCCGCCGCCAGTAGAAGTACTTCCGGTAGAATTATTGTTTGATGAAGAGTTTGAACCTGAGTTATTTGAACTTGAATTGCTTGAACCAGTGTTTGAAGAGCCTGCGTTCGATGAACTTGAGCTGTTAGAACTGCTGGTATTGCTGCTTGAGCTTGTGTTGCTTGAAGAACTACTTGTTGCTGTTTCAGTAGAAGCAGTTGTATTCTCTGTTGTGCTTTCCGTTGATTGAGCAGCAGCTTCTTGCGCTTCTTTCAAAGCAGCGGCTTGTCTTTCTTCTTCTGCTTTTTGAGCAGCAGCAGCTTCTTGTTGTTCTTTCAAGACACGGGCTTTTTCAGCTTCTGCTTCTTGTTTTTTCTTGTTCAATGCATCTTTGTCTTTTTCAGCAGTTGCTTGTTCAGCTGCTAAGTTTGCTTTCAAGACATTTAAATCAGCTTGTTTTGCTGCAATGGCATCTTTTTGTTGGCTAAGTTCTGCTTGGTTTGCAGCAACTTCTTGGATCTTGCTTTCGTTTTCTTTGACTTTGTCTTCAACATCTTGTTTGTCTTGTTTTTGTTGTTCAACTAAATCATTGTTCGCATTGACGATCGTTGTCATCGCTTGGACGCGACCGATAACATCCGTTAAAGAGTCTGCTTCTAAAACAGCATCAATGAAATTGGTGCTTTGACCGTTAACTTGTACATCACGGGCTTGCTTTTGGATTGCTTCTTCACGTTTGGCAATACGCAATTTCAATGTTGCGATTTTGTCTTGCAATTTCTCAGCTTCTTGACCTAACTCAACTTGTTTTGCTTCTAATGAAGCAACTTTTGCACTCACTGTTTCAATTTCTGCTTCTAGAGAATCGATCTGTGATTGGGCGTCAGCTTGCTGACCTTTAAGAGAATTGATTTTTTGGTCTTGCTGCTCGATTTGATCATCAATGGAATCTGCAAATGCTAATGCAGGTGCTGCAACTGCGGTTAATGTTAGTGAACACACCATTAATGCTGATAACAAACTATTCTTCACTCGTTTTTCCTCCGACTAGCTGGTTGATTTGACAGATGAACTGCCTTTATAAAAACTTAATTTTGTCTAAGAAAGTTTAATGTTCGATTTAACGACAAATGAATTCTACCATAATGATATGACACACAGATAAAGGAAATGTTACAAAAATGTTTCAATCTAACACTTCCTTTATCTCACCGATAAATAACAGGACAATTAAAGACCGTTAAATCAACGTTTCTGAATAAATCACCGCGTTTTCTTTTCATTTTCAAAAAGTGATGTCCTTTCCATTTTAGTTATTTTTACCCCATAAAAACACCTAATTAATAGCATTTATAGTTTTTTAGGAATTATCTTAAAAGGAAAACTATGAAAACAAGAAATCATTCAAAAAAAGACCATTTATGTGACAAGATCCCTATTCCTTTCTATAATAAATAAAACAAGCGAGGAGGGAATCGCGATTCGTACACACAAAAAATGGTTTTGGCCATTGGCACTTCTTACACTTTTAGTCACCTGTTTCCTGTTATTCTTTCAATTTCGTAAGGTGCATGAAGCCGATACTCCATTGCAACAGGCAAGCAACAGTGAGTTTTGGCTCTTAAGTGATATTCATTTTCTTTCCTCCACGCTTCATGATAATGGCGAAGCCTTTCAGACCTTCACACAAGGAGCTGCTGGCAAAGAGATGACGTATCAAGAACAATCAATCGAGGCCTTCACCGCTCAAGCCTTAAAAGAGAAACCCACGGGAATTATTTTGACCGGTGATATGACGCTCAATGGCGAGAAAGCAAGTGCTCAAGAGTTGGCAAGATTGCTTGAACCATTGCAAGAAGCTGACATTATGGTTTTCGCATTACCTGGCAACCACGAGATTTACAATGGTTGGGCGCGAGCATTTCAAGGTGAAAAGGAATACTATGCCGATCAAATCAGTCCTGAGGATTTTCAAACGATTTTTGCTGAAGGTTACGAAAAAGCCAACAGTATCGACAAGTCTTCCCTTAGCTACAGCATTCAGTTAAATGACAAGTATCGCCTCTTTTTGCTCGATTCATGTATCTACGATTCTGAGGTTAATTGGGATGATCCTACAACGAATGGTGAGTTGAAACCAGCTACTCTAACTTGGTTGGAGGAGCAATTAACCCTGACAAAAGAAGCAGAGCAAGTACCACTGGTCTTTTTACACCATAACTTGTTCAGTCATAATGAGTTGTTACAAGACGGTTATGTTCTCGACAATGCCTCCGAAACTGTCGCTTTGTTGGACCGTTTCAACGTGCCAGCCGTTTTCTCTGGTCATATCCACATTCAAGACATTAACGAAGGGAATGATTCGCTTTATGAAGCAGTCACTGGGTCTTATTCAACAGCAGAATTAGGCTACGGCGTCCTTTCTCTTTCCGAAAAGGAAATCGACTATGAAGCTCGTCAAATTGATCTCGATGCTTGGGCGGCTGAAACGAAGCAAACTGATGAACAGTTGCTGGACTATCAAAACTACCAGAAGAGTGTTTTTGAAAATGATACCGACCAACTGGTTCGCGACCAATTGTCCGCCGTGTCTGAACTGTCAGATGCCCAGATCACACAACTTTGCACGTTTGTCACGAAGCTGAACACTGCCCTTTTTACTGGCAATGATACTTACTCAGCCGAGAAAATAGCTGCCATCAAAGATTCCGAGGAGTATCAGTGGTTAGCGACCTATTCTTACTTTTTGAAGCAATATGTCGATTCAATGCTGGACGATCAAACCGATGATCGCAAGCTGACGATCCCCCTCACAGCAGAATAAAGCCAAAAAGTGTCTTCTTCCTTTCTTTTAGGAAAAAGACACTTTTTCTTTTCTAATGAACGATAGCCCTCTCGTTTGGGTAAACGAGAAGGCTATCTGACGAGTCAATATTTATTCTTTGAAAGTGCAGCATACTATTACTACTATTATTTATTTCTCATTTAAACGATACAATCCCTAACCTCTATTGTATCCTTGTAACTCTGAAGTTACGCCAGGTTTGAATAAATTTCTTCAAAACAAGTAACGTGTGGTACAAAAATATTTGTCGCTTATCAATAACTATACCATGAGATAGAGTGCAAATGGAAGAAAACGTACTTATTCTTAAACATTACTTAAACAAAAAGCTTTGTTTTCATACAGTGTTGCCCTTTAAGAATTTTACGTGAAGCGATCAACCTTCCTGTCATGCATATCTGCTAACCATTCGTATAAAGGAATTCCTTTTATTCAATAGGCAAGTCGTGCTGTTTTAAGAAAGATAATTTATCCCAGTAGCCTCTTTGAAATAAAATTTTATCATTTACTATTTGAAAAAAACCGCAGCCTCTCAAACCTAAAGGGTCACGCCACTCTAAAATTGCCCATTGTCCATCTTCGAAAATATTCTCCACGATACAAACCATTTTTGCGTTAGAAAAATCTTGCTCAAACATCTGCTTTATCGCTTCTTTCCCAATAACTGGCTCATTGGCAACCTGATGATTGATTGCATTGTCATCATATAATTCTGAAATACTTTCTACATCTGCCTGATTAAACGCATCAACCCATTGGCAAAGTATTTCTTTTGGCTTCATATAAATCCCCCTCGAAATGTAATCATCTTTGTTCCAATCGCAATAAAAAAAGCAGCTAATTTGTATCAATATATTCTACTTTTACAATTGATTCAAGACAATATCGATGAAACGAATAAGAATGATCGATCTTTCACATCGATTACTCTTGTATAAGTACGGGGGACCATATATTGAATCGTGGCATTTTCCATTGTACCTGTTTCTTTATTCCATTCAAATGAGACATGCCATTTGAATCACGAGCGATCATTGCTTTTATTGATAGCGATGTTCCTAAACCTATTCAATCACTTTTTCATTTACTTTGAACGGCATTTATTTATTGAATACGGTATAGTGCCCTCTTTCTCTTTTCCTCTTTTGATACGCTTATCATCGAATGAGAAATCATGGGTAAGATTAACACAACGCTTAGGGCTAGTTGAATAGTGAAATCAAAGATGTACTATTTACCATGTCAGGTACTCAAAACCTGCAACTATTCTCTTGTAGCAGGTCATCAAAACCCGATCCATTTCAATATTTATATAAAATAAAACAAAAAAAAGCGAGAACCCAATGGATTCTCGCTTGTTAACGTCAATTAACCTTTAACGATGTTTGTTGCTTGTAAGCCACGTTGGCCTTCTTCAACGTCGAAAGTCACTGCTTGACCTTCTTCTAAAGTTTTGAAGCCGTCGCCTTGGATAGCTGAGAAGTGAGCAAATACATCATTGCCGTCTTCACCTGTAATAAATCCAAAACCTTTATCTGCATTAAACCATTTTACTGTACCGTTATTCATAAACGTATACCTCCATATTACACATCGACTGTGTTTATTTGTTTGTAATAGAAAATGATGTGTAATTGAAGTGTGTATCAATAGAAAAGATAAACAAGTATTAACATATCAGAACTTTACCTATTCATCATAGCACGGTTAAAATAAAATAGCAAATAAAGTTGGGCTTTTTTCTTGATAAAAAGCGAAATTGTTAAGAAACCTTATGATTAAGCCTAGCAATTGCTTTATCTGGAAGAATCAAAAATCAAAGAGTTGCGCCGTTTGAAGCAATTACTTTTTTGTACCAATCAAATGACGCTTTCTTGATGCGTTTCTTTGTGCCATTGCCTTCATCGTCTTGGTCGACATAGATAAAACCATAGCGTTTCGACATTTGTGAGGTCGAAGCACTGATGATATCGATGCAGCCCCATGCCGTATAGCCAAAGACTTCGACGCCATCATGCAATGCTTCATTGATTTGTTCAATATGCTGACGCAGATAGTCGATTCGATAAAAATCATCGATCGTGCCATCTTCGTTTACGACATCCTCTGCTCCCAAACCGTTTTCGGCAATAAACAAAGGTTTTTGGTAGCGGTCATAGAGTTGATTCAATGCGGTTCGCAACCCTTTGGGATCGATCTGCCAGCCCCATTTACTGCTTGGCAAATAGGGGTTTTTGATCCCACCAGTAATCAAATTCCCGACAGCACTTTCCAATCGTTCTGGATGCGCGCTGACTGCACTGGACATATAGTAACTAAAGGAAACAAAATCCACAGGGTTTTCCCGGATGACTTCTAAGTCTCCTGGTTCGATCACCAATTCCACTCCTTTTTCTTCAAACATGCGGTTGGTATATGCTGGATAATAGCCTCTTGCCTGCACATCACTGAAAAAGAGTGAGGTTCGTTGACTTTCGACTGTTTTTTGAACATCATCTGGATCACAGCTGTACGGCGTTAATAATTGATAGCTGATCATACAGCCGACCTTGGCATCGGGAATCAATCGATGGCAATAGTCAGTCACGATTGCGCTGGCGACAAATTGATGGTGCGCCCCTTGGTACTTTTCTTGTTCAATATTAGGATGGCCTTCTTCAATGATCCCAACACTAACATACGGATGGTGTTTGACACAGTTGATTTCATTAAAAGTCACCCAGTATTTGACTTTCTTTTGGTATCGCTCAATCACCGTCTTGGCAAAACGGACATAAAAGTCGATCACTTGCCGATTCGGCCATCCTCCATACTCAGTCACTAAATACAATGGCATTTCATAATGGGATAGTGATACTACTGGTTCGATCCCATACTTCAAACACTCATCAAAGACTGCGTCGTAAAATGCCAATCCAGCTTCGTTTGGGTCTACCTCATCCCCCTTTGGAAAGATCCGTGTCCAGGCAATTGACATCCGATAGGCTTTGAAGCCCATCTCAGCAAATAAACGAATATCTTCTTTAAAGTGATGATAAAAATCGATGCCCTGTCTTTTCGGATAGTATTTCGTGCTGTTTGGATCCTGTGCTTCTGCAACTTGCTGATGAGTCATCATATGCCATTGGTCAGTCCATCGTTCTTTCGGCATTGAGGAATCGAATAGATAGACATCAGAAACCGACAAGCCTTTTCCATCGATTCCAGAACCTCCTTCAACTTGGTTGGCAGCTGTTGCTCCCCCCCAGAGGAAATCTTTTGGAAAATAACTTTTCATTTTACTTGCCGCCTTTCAAAAATGATTCGTACGCCAACGCTTCCCCATTCGTGGCGATCACTTGCTGATAATACGCAAAACTAGCTTTTTTCTTGCGGGAAAGATCTCCGCTACCATCATTTTGCTTATCGACATAGATAAAGCCGTATCGTTTTTCCATCTCTCCTGTCCCCGCAGAAACGATATCGATCGGTCCCCACCATGTATAGCCTAGAATCGTTGCGCCATCTTTGATCGATTCCGCCATTGCTTCTATATGGTCTTTCAAATAGGCCATCCGTTCTTCATCGACGATCGATCCATCTTCATTGACAACATCCTTTAAACCAATTCCGTTTTCAACGATAAATAATGGTTTTTGATAACGATCAGTCAATTCGCTGCAAACATAGCGTAATGCCAACGGATCGATCGGCCATCCCCAAGCAGTTTCTTTTAGGTAAGGATTCTTTTTCCCCAATAATCCGCCAGTATTGCCTAAAATTTTCATGCCCGTTTCATGCAATGAGCTGCGGTAAAAACTAAAGCCTAAATAATCGCAGGTTCCCGCTTTAATGATCGCTAGATCTTCTTCTGTAATGTCCAGCAACAGATGATTATCCATAACGATGCGGTCGAAGTATTCAGGATACGCTCCTCGCAATTGCACATCACTATAGAACAAGGAACGACGGCGCAGTTGATACGATTCAAAAACATCTTGCGGGTTGCACGTTGCAGGATAAATCGGACTCAGTGACAGCATACAGCCAATCTGATTGTTTTCATCTACTGCCTTCCCATTCAGAACTGCTTTGGCACTTGCAACAAACATATTATGACTCGCTTGATAAAGTGCCTGTAATTTTTCTTCTTCAGTCTCGAAAGAAAACACATCGATACCTGCTGCGAGTAACGGGATCGTATGGGTATGGTTGATTTCATTGAAAGTCATCCAATATTTTACTTTCCCTTTGTAGCGTGTGAAAACCACTTTTGTATACCGATCAAAAAAATCGATCAGTGCACGATTTTGCCAACCACCATATTTCGTTACCAAATGCAGTGGTGTCTCAAAGTGAGCTAACGTAACAACTGGTTGGATTCCTTTTTCATTCAAGGCATCAAATAAATCATCATAAAATTGTAAACCTGCTTCATTGGGTTCCGTTTCATCCCCATTCGGAAAAATGCGACTCCAAGCAATTGAGGTACGCAGACACTTCAAGCCCATTTCCGCAAACAGTTCAATGTCTTCTGGGTACCGATGATAAAAGTCGATGGCTTCATGGCTCGGATAAAAGTTGTCCTCCTCAAGCTGCAGTGAAACTTGCTCAATACGTTTTTCACCAACTGGTAAAATATCTGCTACACTTAATCCTTTTCCTCCTTCCAAATAAGCTCCTTCGGCTTGATTTGCGGCGATTGCGCCGCCCCATAGGAAATTTTTTGGAAATACACTCATGAAATCGCTCCTTTTAATAAATCATTTGCTACCAATGCGGTAACGTCTTTTTTCGCTTGATCCACAACTGTCAATGCATCTTCTTTAATCACACTGGTAAAAACCAACATGGTTGTCGGATCATATCCTTTTTCAATAATTTTTGCTAAATCAAAGGTGCCAATTTTTTGCCCCTTCACGACTTGATCCCCTTGTTTCACCGAAATCTCAAACACGCCTTTTGCTAAATCAACCGTGTCTAAGCCGATATGAACCAACACTTCCGTCCCAGCAGCTGATTGGATCCCAAAAGCATGTCCAGTTGGAAACACTGTCACAACCGTACCAGTAAGTGGCGCATAAATATCGCCGGCTGATGGATAAACGGCTAATCCATCCCCCATTGCTCGAGAAGAAAATACTTCATCTTTGACATCATCAAGCGTGATCGCTTCACCAGCAACTGGTGTCATCACTTGCAGCCCTGCACCTTCTTCTAAAACAGGTTCTAGCGTCTCTTCAAATCCTAATACATAGGTCAAAATAGCAGTACCGAAGAACGCAAAGACAATGCCGATCAAATAGTACACAAAGGTGTCCCCAAAGAAAGCTGGCAATGTCGTCAATGCTGGGAAAACATAGACGATGGCCTTGGTTTGCATCATGCCCATAAACGCACCAGCAAGGGCACCAACGATGGTTTGAGCAATCAACGGCTTTTTAAATTTTACCGAAAGTCCATAGACGATTGGCTCTGTAATTCCTCCAAGTAATGCTGGAAGCAAAGAAGATAGCGCCAGGCCTTTGGTTTCTTTTCTGCGAGAGCGTAAAAACACACCTAAAGCAACCCCAGCACTCGCAAATGTTGCTGCTGCAATCATCGGGCGCAGCGTATCATAGCCATATACCGCTAGGTTATTGACCATAATCGGTACAACTCCCCAATGGATCCCGATCATTACTAAGAATGTCCAACCGCCACCGATCAACAAGCCAGCCAACAGCCCGCTCTTGTCGCTGATAAAGTTCATGGCATTGCCTAAACCGTCCCCAAGCATTACACCGACCGGTCCAATGATCAAAACGGTCAAAGGCACCATGATCAAAAGAGCTACTAGTGATAGAGCAAAAATCTCGATACTCTTAGGAATGATCCGTTTGAGTAGTCGTTCCAAGTGCGAGTAGATATAGATCGAAACGATCGCTGGAATCACGGTACCCGAATACCCCATCAACACAGCTGGGATGCCAAAGAAATCGACCGTCACACCGTTTTCCGTCACCATTGCTGTAAAATTCGGCTCCAGCAACGCCCCAACGATTGCTAAAGCAATAAACATATTGACTTTGAAAATCCTCGCTGCACTGATCGCTAAAAATAAAGGCAAGAAATAAAAGACACTATTGCCAGCAGCAGCTAATATTTTATAGGTGCTTCCTTCTGCGTCCATCAAATGATAGGTCGTAAAAACAACTAGTAAAGCTTTCAACATCCCTGCCCCTGCAAGCGCAACAATGATTGGATTAAAGATCGCAGACAATACATTGAAGAATCGGATAAATACATTGCCTTGTTTTTCTGTTGATTCTTCGGCATCTCCATCACTTTCCAAAGCGTTTTGGATCGAATACTTGCTCATGATCGTTTGAAAAACATCTGCCACATGATTCCCGATCACGACTTGAAACTGGCCATTTCCTTCAATGACAGACAATACCCCATCAAGCTGCTGAATCTTATCCTTATTTTTTCGTGCCAACTCGACATCTTTCAACTTAAAACGCAATCTAGTGATGCAATGATACAGGCTAACGATATTTTGTTCCCCACCGACCTGTGCTATAATTTCACTAGCAAGTTTTGAATAATCTTTTGCCAAATGACTCACTCCCGTGTTTGATTTATAAAGCGCTTTATGGCGTTACTATAGCAGATTTTTTTCTCTCACCTGCGAAAGTTCGCAATTTGGAAACTGCTTACAAGAAAGGAAAGAAAATGGGCCTCTTAATCATTCGTTTATTGAATCTTTTAAATAATGCACCCACTGATTCCACCAACTACTATATCGGTTTGACCATGATCAACCATTATGATCAGATTCAAACTCTAAGTATTGGTGAATTCGCCGCTCTTTGCCATGTGTCAAAGTCAACCGTTTCAAAATTCGCCCGTACCTTAGGCTTTGATGACTATGGTGATTTAAAAGACAACGCAGCTTTCATCGAGAACCGCTTCAACAATCCGCTAAATTATCGCTCGAATATTTTGTCTGCTTTGGAGCAAGAAGGCGTAGACTCCTATTTTGACGCAGTGATACAAGACATCGATTATCTGCGGCATCATCTTGATCTGCCAGCCATCGAACGGGTCGCACAAGCAATTGTTTCACATAAAAATGTCTTTGCTTTTGGAATTTTATTCTCAGAATCGGCTGCTATTGATTTCCAGATCAAACTAGCTTACAACGGCAAGTTCATTCGGACCTTCCAAGACGATCTCGTACAGGAAGAAATCATCAAATCTGCCGATGAAGAATCGCTTTTTATTATTTTTACCAATTCCGGTGACTACTTGACCAAGCAACAAATTCGAAATGGAACGCCACGGAAAGATTTCTTCGATCGAACCAAAGCCAAAGTCATCGTGATCACCGCCAACCCACAGATCTCGGAACTTCCTTTTGTCCAAGAAGCAATCATCTTCCCTCATCAAACCCATTTCCAAACTCATGCCTTTATGTATCAGTTCATCATGGATTTGATCGTATCGAAGTTCAAGCAGTTGACGGATCGAAAGCGCATGTAATAATGACCCTCCATTATAGAAGAAGTGCATTTCTTCCATAATGGAGGGTTCTTTGTGAATGAGATGTCTCATTCATTCGTAAGCCTCACTCATTTATTCTTAGTTTCTTTGAAGATTTTTTAATCCTAGGCTGCTATTTATTAAATTTCTCCTCATTTATGTTTTTTGTTTCACAAACTTCACTTCGGTATGGTATAATCATTTTGTTTTTAAGAAAACTATGGGAATACAAAGGAGAAGGAAACATGAAAAAAACTAAAATCACTTTAATCGCTGCATCATTGCTTATGGGAGGCACTCTTTTAGCTGCATGTAGTTCAGATAACGACACAGCTGCAAGCTCATCATCATCAACAGCAGCTTCAACTGCTGCATCAACTGAATCATCAGATGACGTTGTTTCAACTGCTTCTATCAGTGATCAAACTTCAGTCATTGAAAAAGCATTGAGCGCAGATGGTAACTGGATCGTTGCTGTAACTGGCGACATGACATTTGATAACGATGTAACCGTTGATGGCGAATTCCACGACAAAGGTGACGACTCTGCTGATATCTACCGTAAATTTGCATTGTACTCACAAGATGAAGACCGCAACGTAACAGCTGAATACACAGTAACTGTTCCTAAATTGATCGTTAACTCAGAAAACTTCAACATCGTTCACGGTGTAATCAAAGGTGACGTTGAAGTGAATGCTAACGGCTTTGTATTGAACGGTGCAAAAGTTGAAGGTAACGTAACATTCACTTCAAAAGAATTCCAAGATTCAGCAACACTTGACGAAGATGGCGCTTCTGTAACAGGCGACGTAACAGTTAGCGAATAATCTTTCACTGGATTTCTGTGAAATAGATGAATAAAAAACGAGGTTGGCAAGTTGATCATTGATCCCTTGCCAACTTTTTTTGTTTTTTTATAAACAATTGCATCCGCTCTCATTACTAACATTGTGTAAGTAAGAACAAAGCACAAGAAAAAAACTGGCTTGCTTACGCAAAACCAGCTTCTTCTTTAGGCGCTTATTCTTCAATAACTGCCCACTTGTAATCGTATTGCGCACCGGCACCGTGAGAAACGACCCCTTTTACTTTTGGTGCACGTAAATGAGCTTCAACGTTTTGGTACACAGGGATGACCCCTTGTTGATCCATAATGATTTTCTCTGCATCCAACAAATCCTGCCAGCGGGCATCTGGATTGCCAGCGTTTGTCGTGGCAGACGATTTCACTGCTGCATCGTACTCCTCACTTGTCCAACGACCGCGGTTGTATGAATTATCGGTTACAAATAGATCTGTAAAACTGCTGGCATCCGCATAGTCAGCACCCCAACCACCCATAACGACATCAAAATCACCTGAGTTTGAACGATCAAGACGAACAGAGAAAGGTACGGGACTTAGGCTAACTTTCACCCCATCAAGCGTATCTTGAATCGCACTTTGAATATATTCAATGGCTTTTTTGGTTGAGTCTGTGTCAGAGGCCAAAATTTCAAAACTTAAAGAATCGATTCCCAAAGCCTCTTTGGCTTTTTCCCAATGTTCTTTGGCTTTTTCTTGATCGTATTCAATGACACTTTCCGCTTCATCGACAAAATCAGTATTATCAGTTGGGTTAAAGGTCATTCCTTTTGGTATCAATCCTGTGGAAGCCAATGAGCCATCACCTAAAATCGATGTCACTAATGCATCACGATCGATGGCATAAGAGATTGCTTTACGCAGATCCTCATTGCGGAATGGCGAATCTTCTTCTCGCTGATTCAACTCGATATAGGAAGTACGGGCTAATGGTTCTGACACAAATGCTTCATCATTGGCCATTTGCTGCGCCAATTCTCCTGTTAAGATGACGTCGTCCGCTTGCCCATCCTGGAATAGATTCAAGGAGGTCGATGATTCTTTTACGACACTGACATTGATCGTATCAAGTTTCACTGTATCTTTATCCCAATATTGGTCGTTCTTTTCATATGACCATTCTGTATCGGTTCCTGGACCATCAAAGCCAGCTAACACAAACGGTCCATTGTAAACGGCATTGTCGCTTGTTGAAGCATATTGATCGCCGTTGTCTTCTACGACTGCTTGGCTTTGTGGGAAGAAGGATGGAAATGCCAATAAGTATTGGAAGTATGGCGTAGGTGTCGTCAGCGTTATTTCTAATTCATAGTCACTGACTGCTTTGATCCCCAATTCTGAGGCATCTTTTTCACCTGCAGTTATCGCTTCGGCATTGGTTACGGGCGCAAATAAGTACGCATATTCAGAACCTGTTTCCGCACTTACGGTGCGTTGCCAGCCAAAGACATAATCCGCTGCTGTTACTGGTTCTCCATTTGACCATTTGGCATCTTCCCGTAATTTCAATTTATAGGTCAGACCATCTTCACTGACTTCCGCTAATTCGGCGGCACCTGCTGGTTCGGGCTTACTCTCAGCATCTAAGCGGTACAACCCTTCATACACATTATTTAAAGCACTAAAACTGATCGTATCGGTGGCTAAGGATAGATCGGCACTAGGCATTTCTTGTTGAACCACAACATTAAAAATTTGTTCGGCAGCTGCTGTCCCACTACCACTTGAACTTTCACCTGTACTTGATGTCCCTCCTGTTGAGCAACCTGCTAATACGATTCCACAAACAGCGACGACACCATATCCCCATTTTTTCTTCATCTTACCTACCCCTTATGAAAATCCAAAATTTTCAGAATTATTACAAAAATCTGAATGTAAATAAGATTTTAATAAATATTAATTATAAAAGCAAGCTATTTTTCTCATTTTATTATTATTTATTTTTTATGTTAACACTGCATGTTATTATTTATGACACAAAAACAAAAACACAAAGCGAAAGAGATCTCGCATTGTGTTTTTTTATCTTTGGATAGAAAAGTGGATTACTCCATTTTGTAGCTTTGACGCGTCACTTTACCCTCTCGTACCGCAGCGATAATAGTTGGCACCGCCCCAATCGCCGTAAAGAGATAGACCAGACCTAAGTTCCCGTAATATTGACTCGCTTCCAAATACCCTTCACGAATCAAATCAGGTAAAATACGGAAAGCATAGAAGACATCAACGTCCGTGTAATAATTCGCTACACTGATCGACCAGTCAATACGATTCCCGACATAGACCATGATGATCATGACGATAATACTACTAATAATACCTTTTGTGCTGAGTTTTCCACCTAGTAATTCATACCCTTTGATGGCACAGATCGCCATCGCGATCCCAGACAATGCAGCAACATACCCCAGTTGTCCTAATAAAATAATTGCGCCAGCACCAATCAGTGAGCCAAGAAACGCACCCACGGTTCCAGCTAACCAATTTTCTTTTTTCTGCCCTTTTTCCCGTTCTTGCGCAAGGACTGCTTCTTGTTGTTTCTTAAAGCAAGCTTCACAGGCAATGACGGGAGCGCCGCCAATCGCATACAGCGAAACCGGCTCAGTGACCGCGCCGCAGAAGGTACAAGCATTTTGGAAACCTTTGGTCTTCAAAAAATTCGTCAACTGGTCCAACGCAGTACGTAACTTGTCCACGGTTTTCCCTGCAGTCATCGCTCCGCGTAATGTATAGGCAACTTGATATCCTTGGATCACACAGTCGATGATCTCTTTTGACTCACTTAAAACTTCTTTGACTTCTTCTTGGTTGGGAAGTTCGCCATCTTTGCTAAGTGAAAAATGGGCCACTAGCGAATAACTATTGTTATTCTCTTGAACTAAAAAAAGTTTATAACTATGATACGTTCCATAAATCACCCCGGTGGAAGTATCAACTGAGAGCCTCAACGACTCGGCAAATTTGGTCAATGTCTTCTCGATCTTCTTATTCATTTTTCTCCTTCTTTCCAACAAACACTTACCTTTTTAGGTATAGCTAAAAGTTTAAGGAGAGTAGAAATGAAAGTCAATCAATTTGTTCAAAAAACCTAGTTTTTTTATCTATTCTGTGACAAATCGCCGCAACGCATCAGCAACCCCATGGTCTGTACTGCTAGTCGTCACAAAATCAGCTTTTGCTTTGACCAATTCGGGCGCATTCTCCATCGCAACACCAATACCAGCTGAAGCAATCATTGGCAGGTCGTTAAAATTATCGCCGATCGCTAAGGTTTGCGCCAGCGGCACTTGAAAATAGGCCGCCAATTCATTTAGCGCCTTATCTTTTCCCACAGCTTGATGAGTGACTTCCAAATAATTCTCTTTGGATAAGTAAAAGGCGCTTTCTAAAAATCCAGCGTTCTGGCAGGCAGCATGAAGCGCTTGGATTTCTGCTGTTGTGCCGATCAAAAGAAACTTATGAACCTCAAAAGCTTCTTGTGCCAACAGTTGTTCTAATGAAGTTTCTACAGGAGTCTCTTTGGTGATCGCCGCTTCTGCTCGTGCCCATTGGTCCACTCTTTCGCAATACCACTGATCACCAGAGTAGACATTGATGGAAACACCAGGAAAATCAGCTTTGATGCGCGCAACCAAAGTTTTTGCTTCTGCTTTTTTGACCTCATGACTGAAAATCGGTACCAGTGTGCCCTGTTGATCGTATCGTCCAATCAGGGCACCGTTGTAACAAGCCAAGGGCCAGTCTTCTATCCCTAACTCTTGAGCTATCGGTAGCATTCCTTTCGGGGAGCGAGCGGAAGCCAAAACAAAAGGAATCGCTTGCTGCTTCAATCGTTTGATTTCTTCAATCAAATCCAGATCGATTTGATGCTTATGATCCAAGATCGTCCCATCAATATCACTTAAAATAAACCCTATCTGCTTTTTTTCCAAATAAACCATCCTTTCCCATTCCCCATCCTTTTTACGAAAGCGGATCGAGCCATCGCTTTCGACCAAAATAAGCGCCGTTTCCATAAAACGAAAACAGCTTCCTTGACCTTCTTTGCTTCCAGTTTACCATACTAGCCAATGAAAAAAGAGTGCATCGCTGCACTCTTAGGAAGTATAGATATAAAACTCGATTTCCTTCTTAATCGGTTTTTTGATCCAGCGTTTCACAGCAGCTGCCCGCTTCAAGCCCATATGCTCATAAAAACCGTAATTACAGGTGGTATCGGTATAAAGGAAAAACGGAGCCGTTTTTTCCTGCTGGACCATCGCTAAAAAGGAAGTAAAGAGCTGCTTGCCTACACCCAATCCTTGTGTTTTGGGACTAACGGCAAACAAACCAACTTCGGTCTGAAAAGGAGTTTGTAAATCTTTCAACATCGCTTGATTTAACTCAGCCACCTCTTTGGCATAATGCAACAGCGTGTTTCTCCCTTCTTTCGTAAGCAGTAAGCAGCCAGCATGCCAAATCGTTTTCCCCCAATAGTGCATTGGATGAAGCTTCTTCCCTCTTTTACTGTCTGCTAATAAGATACCGACAGCTTCACCATTTAAAAGAGCCACACGTGAATAGGTCGCACGGGCAAGTTCATAACACAAAAAGACATGAGCAAAGTGCTTGGCGGTCATCTTGTCAAATTGCTTGTCGTAGTTCCAGCTATCAATAATTACTTGCACAAGCGCAGACAGATCTTCTCGTTTAAATGGTCGATATGTTACTTGTTTATTCATTCTATCTTCCTCCCAGTAGTTGACTATCCTTAGTATAAAGTTTACAGTAACTGTAAAGTCAAGGAGGAACGCCATGAAAACCAAATTAAAAGTATCGGAAATGGCACGCTTAGCGCGGATCAATCCTCGGACACTCCACTATTATGACGAGATTGGGCTATTTCAACCAAACAGCAAAGACGAGCACGGGTATCGGTATTATTCCCTTGATCAACTATTGGATCTCGGATTGATCCTATCACTGAAAGAATTATCGATGCCCTTAAAAGAGATCCAAACAGCGTTGCAGGGGGATGCCGAGACCATGAGAAACTTATTGGAAGCCAAGCGGCAAACCATCGATGAAAAAATTCAGCAGTTGAGCAACATCAAAAAAATCATCGAACGAAAAGCGGCGGATTTGCGCCTAGCTGCAGAAAAAACTTCCCCCTTCACCTTGAAGGAACAGCCAGAGGAATATTTCTCCCTTAGTCCTAGATTAAACGGTAGCTCCATCCCAGAGATGATCACCCAAGCCTACGACCTTTTGATGGCACAGCCTTATCTTTTCTCAAATAACGAATATGGTTTTATGATTCGGACGAACAAAGACGATACGCAAGACATCGACTACGTTTACGTGCGGCAAGAAGAACCACAACGTGCTTCCTTCGTGAAACCGGCAGGATACTATTTAACCGCCATTTATCAGGGGGATGACGAAGGATTGAAGCAGTTCTATCAAAAACTCAAGCAGCTGATTGCGACGCACCAATGGCAAATCGATGACTACTTCTATGAACGATCGATCCACGAAACGACCCTTAGCAACGAGCAAGCTTATTTGACAGAGATCCAAGTACGGATTTTATCTGAGGAATAAGGATCGTTCAAACAGCGTTGGAAAAGTAAATAAAAGACGCAACGACCACGAGCAGTTTCTTTCGCCTCGTTGTCGTTGCGCTTTATTTAAATCAAATGGTTTTCTTTCAACAGATCGCCAATGTAGGTATGTTCGGTTTTCTTAACGAAGCCCTCCAAGAGTTTCCGTTCGATAAACGGCAGCTCCATTTCCGTGATTTTTTTCTTATCGGTCAGATAATAGACAGCTTTGGCCAAAGTACGTAGATCATAAGCGGAAGCAAACACTTCTGGTACCCCGCGTTCCACATCTAATAGCTGATAAACAGCCTCCATGGCGGTCCGAACGGAATATTCTGTTGTAAATACAGTGTCTCGTTCAGTCTCTGCGAAATTACCGATAAAGGCTAAGTTTTTGGAGCCATTTGGAATAACTAATGGCCGATCACCTGGTTCACGCAGCATGAAGTAAGAAGTGATAAACGGCATGTATACTGGAACTGCCACACTTGATTCTTTTGAAATGCGTTGGATTTCTGCTTCCGGCACGCCTAAATGGTAAAGCAGTTCTTGCACGATTTCTTGTCCAGAGCATTGTTCAATTGGTTTTTTGATGTAGTTTCCTGGCGTATTTGACAACAATCCATACACCCATGTGATCGTTTGTTGGTCTTTTTGTTCTTTAAAGTGCGGTTGGCGATGGGTCGCAAAGCTCATCATCCAATTGGAATCTTTGATGGTGATGATCCCGCCAGTGACGATTCTGCCTGTTCGTAACTTGCGATGGGTCAATTTTTCTAAATAAGGTTCCACATCAAAATTCTGCCAAGTAACAGTTGCCGAAACAAACCAGCTTTCTTCAGGTAAGTTTTCATAAAAGACTTCTGGATGACCAAACTCAGGCGATTGCGCCGCCAAGTTTTTCCATAAACGCCAGCTGCCACCAGGTGCTTTTGAGATAGGCGCTGGGGTATAATGGTCCCCTTGCGTGGAACTTTCAGTGATCGATCCGTTGGTAACAAAGACCAAGTCATCTTCTGACAAAGGAATTTCTTCGATTGCTCCCGCTTTTTCTAGCACAAGTTTTTGAGCAACTTTTTCCTCGCCCACGATCCGAACATCGATATTGCTGACGGTGCATTCATATTGGAAGTCAACTCCTTGTTCTTCCAAATAAGCAAGTAGTGGTTTGACCAATGACTCATATTGGTTGTAACGGGTAAATTTTAACGCAGTAAAATCAGGCAAGCCATCGATATGGTGCACAAAACGCAACACATAGCGGCGCATTTCAATCGCCGAATGCCATTTTTCAAAGGCGAACATCGTACACCAGTATAGCCAAAAATTAGATTCAAAGAATTCTTCGCCAAAAACATCTTCGATTTTTTTCCCGATCAATTGATCTTCTGAAGTCATAAATAATTGGGTCAATTCTTTTTGTGCTGTAGCAGACAACGTAAATTCTCCATCATCTGCTGCTCGTTGACCGCGATTGTGGATAATCCGACAGTTAGACGAATTTGGATCATCGTGATCCAACCAGTAAAACTCATCTAACACCGAAGCATCTTCCACCTCCAAGGATGGAATCGAGCGAAATAGATCCCACAGGCACTCAAAATGATTTTCCATTTCGCGACCGCCGCGGGTCACAAATCCATCATGGGGAATGAATTTTCCGTCTAATGAACCGCCTGATAAAGAAAGTTCTTCAAGGACGTGGATTTTCTCACCCGCCATATGGCCGTCACGGATCAAGAAGACTGCCGCAGCAAGTCCTGCTAATCCCCCACCAACAATATAGGCTTCTTTCTTTTCGACATCTTTCGGTTTTCTGCTTCTTGCAAAAGCTTCGTAATTTCCGTTCGTATATCTCATGTAGATCCCTCCTAATATTGGTACGTTTTTATGGTATCAGTAACTTTTTTTTTTGACAAAAATTTGTACTAGTAAAAACAAGATATTTTGACAAATCGGCCTTTTTGTCAAAAAAAACAAGGGCAATGTCCCATCTTTTAGAAGATCTGCGCCCAGCACAAAAAGCGCCCCTAAGAAAACTGATTGCAGCTTTCTTAGGGGCGTTTCTAACAAAGGACAAACCCTTTGCCTTTTCAATGAAATATTTATTTCACACGTAGAGCGAAGCTAGCAGTCGAAAAGCCTGATTGTGCTTCGGTGACTGTATAACCCGTGCTTGGCGCATGGATATAGCTTGTATTACTTGTAGCGATCGCTACGTGGTAGGTATTCCCTTTTTGACCCCAGAACAGCAAGTCGCCAGCTTGTGCTTGCGAGACAGGAATGATCGTCCCTGCGCTTTCTTGTGGGACTGTCCAATCACCGATGTTTTTGCCCGTCACTTTTAAGAAGACGTAGCGTGTAAACCCAGAACAGTCGAAGACATCTGGTCCTTTGCCTCCCCATTGATAAGGAGTGCCGATATGTTTTCTAGCTTCTGCAACGATCGCTGCTCCATCCACGCTCATTGGAACATTGGTATTGCCTGCGTTGTTATTGTTGCCAGGAGTCGTTGCACTGACTTCTTTGACATATGCTGCAGATACCCAGCCACCCGTTGATAACTTATACCAAGTGGTATTGCCATTGACTGACGTGCCTTGTTTTTGAGCAACTGCTTTGAAGGTCGCATTGCTGCCCAAACTGCTGACTACACTTGCAGAAGTTGATGCATTTGAGCGGACATTCATACCAGTGGTTGTTTGGAACGTCTTATTGATGGCTTGCTCACTCGCATTGCTTGAGCCGTTTGATGAGCCAGTATTGTTTGAACCTGTGTTTGAATTATTATTATTACTTGTATTTCCAGAACTAGACGTGACATCACGCACATATGCCGCTGTGATCCAGCCACCGGTCGATACTTTGTACCAAACATTGGTGCCGCCAACGGATGTGCCATTTTTCTGGGCAACGACCTTCACCGTCGTGCTGTTGCTTAGGCTGCCAACGACACTGCCGCTTGTTGAGGCACTCGAACGAACATTTAATGCCGCTGTTGTTTTCACGTTCTTGCTGATAGCCGTTTCTGCAGAAACACTTGTATTGCCGCCAGAAGAACTATTGCCTGTGGAGCTACTGGACACATCTTTGACATAGGCTGCCGTGATCCAACCGCCTGTGGACAATTTGTACCAAGTGGTCGTGCCATTCACCGATGTACCACTCTTTTGTGCAACGACTTGTACTGTCGCATTACTGCTCAAACCGCGTACGACACTAGAACTTGTCGTTGCATTTGAACGGACGTTCAATGCAGTAGTCGTTTTCACTGATTTCGAAATTGCTTTTTCCGATGAAGAAGACGACGAATTGGACGAGCCTGTATTGGCAGAAGAGGAGCCTGAGGTGCTCTTCACATAAGCCCCTGAGATCCAGCCGCCTGTTGATAGCTTATACCATGTTGTATTGCCATTCACTGAGGTACCGTTCTTTTGAGCCACCGCAGTGATTGTTGTATTTGCTCCTACACCACTTACGATAGAGGCACTTGTTGAAGCATTTGAACGAACATTCAGTGAAGCTGTTGTTTTAAATTGTCGATTGATCGCCGTTTCAGCTGACGATCTGGCAAGAGTAGCAGTTGTGTTGGTTGATGACGAAGCGTTCGTCGTTTCGGTCGCATGAGCAAGAGACGTAAAGACACCTGATGTTGATGCTAACGCTGCTGTGATACCCAATCCTTTTTGTACGAAAAGGGACCGTTTTTGTTTCACTAAACGCTTACGTTTGATTTTCCGAGATTCCAATAAAACACCCCCTGTACCCCATTTTAACAAAAATTAATATTTTTTGATATTGTTTTCGTTTTGTATTTTTTTACTTTACGTTTAATAAAACGTGTCATTTATTTTCCTGCGTTATTCTTTTTGATCACTTTCTCTTTGGTGTTGCTCAATGGCACTCTATTTACAAAGATTTCTATAAACTACAGAAAAACGCTATTTCATTCAACGTTATTTTAATTCGCGAATAAAAACAGGAATTTTTTTGCAAACAAACCCACTTTTTGAAAAACAAGACTGTTATTTGAATAACATTTCTTTTCTTATCCCATTCTTCAAAAATCGATACTAAAATCACCCATTTATCATTCCTTTTTTACACAAGGGATCCTGTGAAAAAGTTTTTTCAAAAAGAATGCTTCTTTCACCAGTGTGATCGACGCTATGATGAAATCCTGTTACATCGCTTCCAACTGGATACGAATTATTTGATAGAGAAGTCACTCACTTCTACCGAAAGAAATATTTTCACAATTTATTTTATTCAAAAGATTATAATACCAAGGATAAAACTAAGCATTTGCATGAGTTTGTGAAATCGTGCTATACTTAAAAAAAAGGAAGAGGTGACCGAGTATGAAAACAAAGACGAAAGAAAAAGTTTATGCTGAACGACAACATAACTATAAAACGAAAAAAGAAGAGATTTTCAAAAAAGCCCTAGATTCCGTACAGACCACAGACAAGAAAAAAGAAGAACAGAAAAAGAAAGCGTAGACTCCTGCGTTTTCTTTTTCTGTTGATCTGTAAAAAGACGAGGCTTCGCCGAAGGGTTGCGAGTCTCGTCTTTATTGTAATCGAAAAAAAGCAGGCTATGATACTTTCTATCTCAACCATTGCCAAGTCACCTTGAAAATCACCGAATGACTACCATCAATGCAGTAAAGGGAAATACTTCCTCAAAGAAGCGACAGTTTCTTATTTCAACGGGGATCAAGCACAATATTTAGTAGGCGAAAACACGTTCCTACAACATATTGTGGATAAACCTGTTGAAACTGTGCATAACTAAAAAGCCTGCGATTTTTTTCGCAGACTTTTTTATTTATTGACATGCTTGAATTAATCTAGAGATAAATAATAGCTCACATTATCTGGTAGCGGTTTAAAGCCATTCTTTTTATAAAAATCCGCTGCGGGCATACTTTCTTCAGTATCTAACAGGATCGTTGGGATCTCTTTCTTGAGTAGATCCTCTTTGATCCTTTCTAAAAAAGTGGAACCTAAGCCTTTTCCTTGGTGCGTGCCAGTAATTAAAAAGGTATCGATCACATACTCTTTTCCTTGATACCAGGGCTTGATAAAGCCTAAAGAAAGACCAATCAATTCATTCGATGCTCGATCTGTTAGTCGATAACCAATAAAAGTATTCATTGCCATCATTGATGATACATAGTCGGTGATTTGCGGCACTGTCAATTGGTCATTCCATGGTTCTGCTGAAAATACAGCAATATAGTGGTCCACGACTTCTGCTAAATCTGCCGTTGTTAATTCACGCATGCTTACGTTCTTTTCCATCCTATCTCCTGCTTCCATTTCTATTTCGGTAAGAGCCTATACTCGTAGAATCCACTAATTTTTCTGCGTGTATCAATCATCGATTCGTTTTGCATAGCCATTGCCATAACTGGTATAACGGCGCTTTTGGTTGACGGCCATTTTTTTATGAATCTCTGCTTCAAGATCGATGGAAAGGATTTCCGCTAACCCAAGAAGATAAATCGCCACATCCGCCAATTCTTCTCCTACCTCTTGTTGCTTCCGATACGCGTCAAAGGCTTCCCCTATTTCACCATATAAAGCCAAAAACTCTTTTTCAATATTTGTGACATTGAATTGGTGATCGATTTTGTTTTGATAGATCGCTTTTTGCATTTCTGATAGTTTCATAGTCGCTCCTTTTGGGATAGTATACCATTTAATTAAAGTTCAAAATAGAAACTTAGTAAAAAAATCACCTCAAAAAATAGTGACCCCCAAAACGTTAGAATTTTGTTCTAACTTTTGTAGGTCACTCTAGTATAGGATTCATCCTGTTTTGTTTATTCTGCCCGCTCCAATTCAGCAGATTTGATTGCAACCCGTTGAGCGATTTTTAAAAATGGAAAATAGATTGCTACACAAACGACGATGATGATCACTTGAACCAAAACAACTTTAAAATCCCCTTTTGATGCCAACAATGCACTAAGAATTGGTGGTGTCGTCCAAGGAACCATCACAGAAAGCGGCTCAATGAATCCTACTGCGGTAGCAAAGTAGCCAATCAACGTCGCAACAATTGGACTTGCAACGAAGGGAATGATCATGGGTAAATTGAAGACGATCGGTAAACCAAAGATGATTGGCTCGTTGATATTAAAAATACCCGGAGCTAGGGATAGATTGACGACATCCCGAAAAGGTTGGTAATTGCGGACGAATAAGAGCACTGCAATGATCAAGCTGATCGTAAATCCAGTCCCGCCTAGTTGTGCGAAAACCGTCACGAATGCTGAATTTAAGATATTGGGTGGCGTAGCGCCTTCTTGCACGGCTTGCATGTTTTCATTCATATTGACTAACAGCAATGGATCTAACAAGGTGCCATTGATGACGGTTTGGTGAATGCCTAAAGTAAACAGAAAATTGCCCGTTGAATAGATGATCAAGAACCCAAAAATCGATGTGTTCAACAAACGCAGTGGTTCTTGGATCACTGTTGAAATGATTTGAATCAGGTCGGTATCAAAGGCTGCTAGCACGGTCGCAACTACGGCAAAGAAGGAAATCACCAAAATAGCAGGGATCAACGTGCTGAAGGATTTGCTGACGGCAGGAGGAACTTGATCCCCTAAATTGATTTTTAAGTGCTTGTTTTCTGACAGTCGAATAAATAATTCCGTGGCAACTAACCCACAAATGATTCCAGAAAACATCCCTTTGGTCCCGACATCGTCAAATAGCATCACACCACTGATGGTCACTTCTGCTTGAGCGCCTTCTGGCATCACGGCATGAACCATCGCCAACATGACCACTAAGCAAGTCGTTGCCACAAAGGTTGCATTGATGGCGCTCGGATTGTTTTTGTTGCGGCAAAGAAAATAAGCGATCATCGGGGCGATCAGCAGACCGGCGATATTCAATGTTCCATTGGTGATGGAATTGCCAAACACTTGCATTCGCGCCAAGGCAGCCCCTTCTAAAAACCATGGAAAGAAGACATTATTAAACAACACAGCGATCCCTGCGATAATAAAGGCAGGCATTAAGGTCGCAAACGCATCACGAAGACTTTTGAGATGAACCTGATTGCCGAGACGGACCGAAAACTCTGTAAATTTATCTAAAAACGTGCGCTTTTCTGCTGCCATTTTTGTTCCTCCTATTCTGTATATGGGTTTGTATAGATCGTACTACCATTCGTTTTGATCACTTCTTTGAACCATTCATACGATTTTTTCGGTACACGTTTCATATCTCGCAACTCATGGTTGCCACGATTGACATACACGAGTCCGTATCGTTTCTCCATATCACCTTGCGAGCTCAAAATGTCGATCAGCCCCCAACCAAGATACCCAAGACAGACCACTCCATCTTCCACCATCGCTTCAAACATCGCTCGAATATGCTCTTGATGATAGGCAATACGGTAATCATCTTGAATCGGTTCTTTGCCATCCCAATGCTCTCTGACACCAATCCCGTTTTCAATCGGAAACACTGGCAAGCGGTACCGCTGATAGACTTTATTTAAGACATCACGGAAGCCGAGCGGATCAATTTGCCAATTCCATTCCGTCGTTTCGATATACGGATTGTCTTGTTTTCCAAAAGTCATGTACCGATTCGGCGGCGTTCCTTCAGGAATTTTTTCAGCATTCAAGGTAGAAGAAGCATAATAGCTAAAGGCAATGTAATCATTTTTCTGCGCTGCGATCGCTTCTAATTCCCCAGGTAAAATATTCATATTGAGTTGATGATTTTTCACGTATCGGTCTTGTGCTGCCGAATACTTGCCGTGCGCATAGCAATCTAATAAAGTAAAGTTCGCAAATTCATCAAACTCTCTTGCTGCTTTGATGTCTTGTGGACGACAAGTCGCTGGATACGCCTCAGAATACGCCAGCATGCCGCCGATCTTCGCATTTGTTGTTTCATGAAGATAATTACAGAGTTCTGCATGGCAAACCATGACATTGTGGAAAATCTGATACAATTCTTCTGTCGTTTCTTCCCCTTCTAAATAGCCGCTGATCTTAAAACCATGGTCTTGGTGGAAAAGATTTTGTTCGTTAAAGGTTAACCAATAATGGACTTTATCCGCAAAACGATCCACCATTTCTTTTCCAAAACGAATGAATGCGTCCTTCACTTCTTTGCTGATGAACCCGTTATAGGTTTTCGCCAGATGCAGAGGCATATCAAAATGGTACAAACAAATCATAGGCTCGATCCCTCGAGCTAACAGATCATCAATAAAACGATCGTAATAGGCGATCCCTTCTTCATTAAAGGCACCATCTCCATCGTGAACGACCCTTGACCAAGAAATTTGGAAACGATACATGTTCATCCCCAAATCTTGCATATAATCAAAATCTTCTGTATACACATGATAGTTATCATTTGCTACATGCCAATCGCTAGCCTGTTCCGAAGCTTCCCGTATATCATAAACGGATAAGCTTTTACCGCCTTCATTCCAACCACCTTCTGTCTGCATACTGCTGACACTGTTCCCCCAATAAAATTTTATCATATTGATTCCTCCATCGTTTGTATTCGCTTACAAAACCTATTATAATTAGGTGAAATAGGCATGTAAATTTTTCAAAAACATATGCAAAGCTTTTTCTATACATGTGAATTTCAGCTGATTCTTTAGTGATAGACCTTGTTTTTATCCCCTTCAAACAAAACTCAAGTCCATGAATTTCTTTACATAAGGAGTGATGACTATGACAAAATACAAAGAGATCGTTGATCAGTTGCGGACGAATATTTATGAAGGTGTTTTTCCAGCTTTATCAAAACTACCGGAACAAACGGCGTTAGCCAAACGATTTCAAACCTCGCGAATGACGATCCAAAAAGCGCTAAATCAATTGAAGCAAGAAGGCCTGATTTCTACCAAAAGAGGTCATGGCACCTATGTCAATTCAGCGACCTACCAAGGACAGATCAATGAGTATATCGGTTTAGTCAACCGATATGGCGGACGGCATAAAGTGCAAAGTAAAATCATTAGTTTCAATGTACGTTTTCCAGAAGCCAACGAAATGGATTACTTGTCTTTGCGAGAAAACGAACCTGTTTATGATATCGTACGACTGCGCTATGTTGATAACGAACCCTTTGAATTGGAATACACGATCATGCCCATCAAAACCATTCCCGATATTGATATGGCGATCCTTGAACACTCGATCTATCGATATATCACTGATTCCTTACATCTCAAAATAGGTCCCGCCATACGTAAAATCCGTGCCGACAAAGCGGATTCCTATGATATCAAATATTTAGAAGTCGATCCCAATGATCCGATCTTAGAATTAGAACAAGTTGCTCGTCTCTCCGACGGACGACCTTTCGAATTTTCGCAAACTCGTTATCCATACCAAAATCGTGAGATTTACTATCTTTCTGAACCTTAATGGCAAAAAAACAAGTCTGAAGAAAACTCAGACTTGTTTTTTATTATCCAGGGAAGGTGTATTCGTTAAGATTCTTCGGTTTTTTTCGCGGTTCGCTCTGGACTGACCCAAACGCCGCTGCCGTAGCCAAGGATGGTCTTGACGGCTGGAATAAAGGTAGTGACGATCGTTATGGCATTGATCATCCAGTAAAACAGCATGTAAAAAGGAGCAAAACGGAAATACTTCAGCTTGCTGCGGTTATCATCCGCCAAGAGGCTGGTGAATAGCTGCATGACCCCCGCAATCATCTCGAAACAAACGAAGAGAAAGGCCATCGTAAACATATGATAGATCCGTTCGTAATTCCCAGTTGCACCATAATAGATCAGATAAAAGACAAACAAGGCAGATGAAAGCCAGAAAAAGAATGACCAGATGATACTTAATGTTTGATCGACAAACATAGCGGTTCGACCAATGTTTTCAAAAGGATGCAAAAAGACCTTTTTAAAGTTGGTCAGCCATACTTCTGTACCGCCCTTCGCCCAGCGTTTCCGTTGTCGGTAGAGCATCTTGAGTGTTTCTGGCACCTCCATGAAAAACATCACTCGTGAAGCAAATAAAGACAGCCAACCTCGGAATTGGTGGTCCCAGGCAATACTGATGTCTTCTGTAGCTCGATTTTGTCGAAACAGACCCACGTCCATCAATGCCGCGCGGCGATACATCGTATTGGCACCGCTATAGGCATAGATGACGCCGAAAACGGCTTGCTGGGTCCGTTTGATAATTCCTACGATACTTGAAAATTCAACGGTTTGTGATTTCCCTACGATCGTTGTGCGATTTTGAACATCCATATTCGCCGTAATGGCAGAGATATTGATGGAATCTTGGCGGATGAAATAATTGACATATTTCCATAACGCATCAGGTTCAGGAACCGTATCTGCGTCGTTGCTCAAGATCAATTCCCCTTTGGCAAACCCTACCCCAATATTAAAGGCATGGGCCTTTCCTTGGTTTTTTTCGATGCGCAACACTCTTAGATTTGGGTACTGTTCCATCAATCGGTCTAATATCACAGGGGTTTGATCCGTTGAGCCATCATCAGTCACCAACACCTCATAATTGCTGTAGTTCAGATTGTTCATTAAATAATGAATCGTGTCTTCAATAACGATTTCTTCATTGTGAGCTGGTACCATAATCGTGATCATCGGCTCGATCTCTTCGGGGATCGGTATCCACTCTAATTGACGATAACGGAACAAAAAACGATTGCAGATCACCCCGATGAACCAAGCAAAGCCACCTAAAATTGGATACGTAAAGAGAATCATTAAAACGACTGTTAAAAATGTATCCAACCACGGGAACCCAGTATCAAAATTGACAACCATCAGCCCACCCCGTTTCTACGGAAAAGTTCTTGGATCTCTCTTTCTCCGATGTTTTGCTCCGGTGCAACCGCGTAGTATTTTGCCCCGTGGCGTTCTTCTTTCGTCCCAAAGCGTTCTTCATAAAATGCTTCTAGCAACTCTTTGCGTTTTTCCAAGGCAGCTTCATCATGCATCGATTGCTTTTGCAGCAATCGTTTGAAGCGGCGGTTGTTCCTCAAGGTCAACAAAGTAAACGTCAGAACCAAGACCAAAAAAGAAATTCCTAAGAACAACGCCAAAAAATCAAAAGTCACTGCTTCTTCCAGATATGTCCGAAAGGCGATCCGATCCGCCAGATTCGGTAAAGTCAGCGGGATGGCCAGCCAGACAAAGGGAACCAAGACCATCAGCCAAGCAAGAATCGTCAAAATCGTTTGGCGGGTCTTCAAAGCAGAACGACCTTTTTGAAAATACGCATCGGTGACCAACCGTTCTTTGACTTCTTCCCGTGTCACTCGTTGTTTCATTTTACTCACTCCTTTAAAATAACTATTTATTTGCTGTGAAGAAAAAGAAGCAACAAAAGCAAATCGTCTGGACCTGCTTCGTTCTTCTTCTGTTTGTTTCACTTAGATTTCTTGCCAACTTTCAACGCATTGAACAGCGTGTGAAATTGGCCTTTAAAGGACATCACTTGCTCAAACACATCTTCCCCATCATTCAGCATCTTGACAGTCACCCAGCCTAATGCTTCGGTGATACCACTAGCCACACTGGCATTGATTGCAGCTCCAGCAACGGTGCCGACTGCTGGGACAAATTTCAAGATATTGCCAACGGCACTGCGACCAAAACTCACAACGACTAGCTCTTTCGAAATACTTTTCGCTAACCCTTCACGCCATGTTCGCCCAAAAATACGATACAAACGTGCCATCATCGTCATTTGAACTGGCACAAGTAACACTGCATCTGAAAAGGGAATCGGTGAACAGCCGATGATCGCCGCCGTCAAAGAAGCCGCATGGATCGTGCGGTGGGCTTTTTTTCGTGTTTCATCATCTACGCCAACTAAAAACTCCTCAAACACCTGATCAAATTGATCCTTGCTTTTCGCTAACACTTTTTCCGCCTGAGCTTTTGATCCGTCATAGCCTTTCATCACCAGGGCAGCCGATTTTTTCGGCATTCGCTTCATGACATCCGCAAAAAAAGAAGTAAACTCCGCTTCTTCTTGCAGCTCTTCTCTCGTTTGACTTTGCTCGACTTGAACGGACTGTTCCGTTAATAATTCATTTTCGTTTTGCTTCTTTTTGCGTTTTATCCATGTTTTTTTCAAAGAAATGTCTCCTTCTTTCGACTCGTTGTTCATTTAAAAATCAAAGTGAGCCATGATTTTGTTCCTCTTTCTATTTTAGCTCAGGTTTTTCAAGATAGCGAAAATGTAGCTTGAGAGAGCTTACACTTGCTAAAAAATGCAAATTTGCATCTTCAGATTATTTATTTATATTATCGTTTTTTTATGCTATGATACACAAAAGGAGTGGATCGAATGAAAAAGAAATTGAATTGGAAAGTCCTTTTTTATCTAGGCTTATTGACTTACTTTCTTTTAAGCGGGATCTTCGCATTCTTTGGCGTCGAAATACCGTTTCTTTATAAACGTTGATCTTCACGTTTTCTCAGAACCATATCATTCAACTCTTTGCTCTATGTTAAGAGAATCCATCATTCTATCGTCCATTCAATCTAATCAGAAAAGGTGATTTTCTTGTCCATTTTATTTGATCTATTGCAGCTGCTTGCCGTTATCTGTATCGCGTATTTATTGTTCACAAAAAACCATTTCCTCAAACAATTAACTGCTGTTCAGAAAATGGTCTTTGTCGTTTTATGTATTTCGGTGATACTGCCGGCTCTCTACGAATTTATTACTGGTTTTGCGCAGGGATTTTGGGAACGGTTGTGATTGACGTTCCTTACAAAACTCGCTGCCTTTACAAGACAAATAGATAGCTTATATCTACCAATCCTTTCTCCTTTGATTCAAGCAATGAACCAATTCTTTGGTGCTTAGAATACTAAGAAGAAAGGTTTTTTGTCTTTTTCTGTGTTGAAGTATTTTTTGATCGCACAAAAAAAGAACCCCTCAAAAGAGGAGTTCTCAAGGCTTGCTTACATCATGCCGCCCATACCCATTGATGGGTCCATTGCAGGAGCTGCTGGCGCTGCTGGTTCTGGTTTGTCGGCAACGACTGCTTCAGTCGTTAATAATAATGCGGCAACAGAAGCTGCGTTTTGTAATGCAGAACGCGTCACTTTTGTTGGGTCAACGATCCCAGCTTCTAGCATGTTTACCCATTCGCCAGTTGCTGCATTGAAACCAACGCCTAAGTCAGCGTTTTTCAATTTGTCGATGATGACTGAACCTTCGTAGCCTGCATTTTCAGCAATTTGACGAACTGGTTCTTCTAAGGCACGTAAAACGATTTTGACACCTGTTGCTGCATCGCCATCTGTTTCGATTTCTGCAACTTTGTTGATGACATTGACTAAGGCAGTTCCCCCACCTGAGACCATGCCTTCTTCAACAGCGGCACGTGTTGCATTCAATGCATCTTCAATACGTAATTTCAATTCTTTCAATTCAGTTTCAGTTGGTGCCCCAACTTTGATCACTGCAACCCCACCAGCAAGTTTTGCTAAGCGTTCTTGTAGTTTTTCACGGTCAAAGTCAGAAGTTGTATCAGCGATTTGGTTTTTGATCAATTGAACGCGTGCGTCAATCGCTTCTTTTTCACCAGCACCTTCAACGATCGTTGTGTTGTCTTTATCCACAACCACTTTGCTTGCTTGACCTAAGTTATCGATGGTTGCATCTTTCAACTCAAGGCCTAAGTCTTCAGTGATCACTGTACCACCAGTTAAGATCGCAATGTCTTCTAGCATTGCTTTACGACGGTCACCAAATCCTGGTGCTTTCACTGCGACAACATTGAATGTTCCACGGATTTTGTTCAATACAAGTGTTGGTAATGCTTCGCCATCAACGTCATCAGCGATGATTAATAATGGTTTTGATTGTTGTAAGATTTGTTCTAACAATGGCAAAATATCTTGGATGTTAGAGATTTTTTTGTCAGTGATCAAGATGTATGGATTTTCTAACGCTGCTTCCATTTTATCGTTGTCAGTTACCATGTATTGTGATAAGTACCCACGATCAAATTGCATTCCTTCCACGACATCTAATTCTGTTTCGATCCCTTTTGATTCTTCAATAGTAATAACGCCGTCATTACCGACTTTTTCCATTGCATCAGCAATGTATTGACCAACTTTTTCACTACCAGAAGAAACAGCACCAACTTGTGCGATCGCTTCTTTTGAATCAACGATTGATGAAATGTTGTGTAGCTCTTCTACAGCCACTTTTGTTGCCATTTCGATCCCGCGGCGAATACCTAATGGGTTCGCACCAGCGGTGACATTTTTCAATCCTTCACGAACGATTGCTTGTGTCAATAACGTAGCAGTCGTTGTTCCGTCACCAGCGATATCGTTTGTTTTTGAAGCCACTTCAGAAACAAGTTTTGCGCCCATGTTTTCAAAATGATCTTCTAATTCGATTTCTTTAGCGATCGTTACACCGTCATTTGTAATCAATGGTGAACCGTAAGATTTTTCTAAAACCACGTTACGACCTTTAGGGCCTAAGGTTACTTTTACTGTATCTGCTAATTTATCTACCCCACGAAGCATTGCTGCACGTGCGTCTTCTGCAAATTTGATTTCTTTTGCCATGATTTCATCACCTCAAGTATTTTTATTTTTCTTATTCTACTACTGCAATGATATCTTTTGCAGCAACGATCAAATATTCTGTTCCTTCATATTTCACTTCTGTGCCAGCGTATTTTTCAAACATAACTTGTTCGCCAACGTTGACAGCAACAGGAGCTTTTTCACCGTTTTCGAGCGTGCGTCCTTCGCCGACTGCAATAACGGTACCCGTTTGTGGTTTTTCTTTTGCTGCTGATGCAAGCACGATTCCGCCTACAGTTTTTTCTTCTTCTTTTGCGACTTCGATAATCACACGATCACCTAATGGTCTTAACACGATAAATCCCTCCAATGAATGTTATAGAATTTAGTATTAGCACTCTCTTATGTCGAGTGCTAACTTACATTTTCAATATTACTCATTTTCCCTCATTTTTGCAAGCCTTTTGCTAAATTTTTTTTTGCATTTCTATTTGATTGATAAAAATAGTAGGATTTTTTGTTTCTAGAAGCAACCTAGTCTATAATGAAGCAAAGGAGTGTGAGGAAACAACTATGTCTTTATCAAAATATTCTTTATCCACGATTCTTACTTACGGCATCGTCTTTTTTCTACCGATCGCTTTCGTCCCTAGCGGACATCAAGTAGCAGCAACAACGATCGGTTACTTAGCTGGTGCAGCGATCATGTTTTTCTTGTATTTCAAACAAACAGAACCGCTATCGTTTGAACACAAAAAAACCAAAGTCTCAGCGATTCTTATTTACGGGCTAACAGGCATTGTCGCAGCGATTTTGTTGCAAAATCTAGCCATCTTTATCGAATCCTTTTTCGGAGAAGTCAGCGCTTCGCAAAATACCGAAAACATTATTGCCATCGTGGTGCAAAACCCACTCTTTGCTCTCGCAGCAATGGTCGGTGGGCCAATTATGGAGGAATTTGTCTTCCGCAGAGCCTTAGTTGGCATCATTGGGAAATACAGCAATGTTTGGGTCGGTGTAGTGGTCAGCGCCGTAGCCTTTGCCTTTGCCCACAATGACAATCATCTCTTAGTCTATATTTTCTTAGGACTGTTCTTTTCTGGGCTGTATGCTTTGACCGGCAGTATTTGGACTTCCATGATCACCCATGTGGGAATGAACACTTTAGTGATTATTATTCAGTTATTGCTTCATTACGGCTATATCCAAATGCCCTAAAGAAAAAACGCTACGCAGAAATTTTGCGTAACGTTTTTTTCTTTAGACCTTCGTGCCATTGGACGCAATCACTTGCTGATACCATGCAAATGAATCTTTCTTCCGACGAGCAAGGGTTCCATTTCCTTCATTGTCTTTGTCCACATAGATCACACCATAGCGTTTCTTCATTTCCCCTGTCCCCGCAGAAACCAAGTCAATGATGCCCCACGGTGTATAACCTAATAAGTCGACGCCATCATAAGCTACTGCTTCTTTCATCATTTCGATATGGGCTTTTAGGTAGTCAATACGGTAGTCATCGTGGATCTGTCCATCCTCTTCCACCGTATCCACCGCACCAAAGCCATTTTCTACAATGAAAAGCGGCAATTCGTAGCGTTCGTTAAACCAGTTCATGGCATAGCGCAAGCCTACGGGATCAATCTGCCAGCCCCATTCAGAAGCATCGACATAAGGATTGTCCACCAGATCTTGGCTCTCATCATAGTCATAGGTTGGATCATTCTCCTTGCCTTTGGTCGCAAAAGACATATAGTAGCTAAAACCAATGTAGTCAACACAGCCTTTTGCCAAAGCTGCTTCATCTTCATGGGTGATATCTAAATCAAATTGTTTTCTTTCAAAATAGCTGCGCATATAACTCGGATAGTGCCCACGGGCATGAACATCTGAAAACCAATAGCGCCGCTGCATGGCCACCGTGGCTGCCATCATGTCTTTGGGATCGCAAGAATACGGATAGATTGGGCACATCGCGATCATCGATCCGATTTGAAACGCAGGATTGATCGCATGTCCTAGCGCCACCGCTTTTGCACTGGCAACGAGCTCGTAATGAGCTGCTTGGTACATGACTTTTTCTCGGTCTTCTCCTTCCGTAAAGAACAGACCAGAATTGGTAAATGGCGCAAAATCTTCTTTATAGTTTGCTTGATTATTGATTTCATTGAAGGTCATCCAATACTTCACTTTCTTTTGATAGCGCGTAAAACAAACTTCTGCAAAGCGGACAAACAAATCGATCAATTTACGGTTACGCCAACCTCCGTATTCGGTCACTAAATGATAAGGCATTTCAAAGTGAGACAGGGTAATGACTGGCTCAATGCCATAGCGTAAACACTCATCGAATAATTGATCATAAAAGGCCAGGCCTTCCTCATTCGGCTCGCGCTCATCCCCCTTTGGAAAAATACGGGTCCAGGCAATCGATGTTCGGAAGCACTTCAACCCTAATTCGGCAAAAAGCTTGATGTCTTCAGGATACCGATGATAAAAATCGATCGCTTCATGATTGGGATAGCTTTCGCCCGGTTGGATACCTTCCGTGATTCGGCGAGGAATTCCGTTGCCTCCGACAGTCATGACATCAGCAACACTCACGCCTTTTCCACCCGCACGATAGCCGCCTTCCAATTGGTGAGCAGCGACTGCGCCACCCCATAAAAAATCGCTTCTTAGTTTATTCATTTCTATTCAACCTGCTTCCTTGGTATTAAACGATCTCTGTTTCTTGTTTATAGTTCAAACTATCGACTTTACGAATGAAAGGATAGTAAATAAAGAAGCCGATTGCTAAAACAACAAATTGTAAAATAGCGGTCCGAATGCCACCTACTAGAAAACCTGAAATGATCGGCGGGGTCGTCCATGGAACTTGCACAGCAGTAAATAGCGGTACGATACCGGTATAAAGTGCAAAATACGTGATCACGCCTGAAACCATCGGTGTCAAAATAAATGGTAATACCATGATTGGGTTCATGACGATCGGTGTCGCAAAAATAATTGGTTCATTGATATTAAAGAATGCCGGGATCAAGGAAAGACGTCCTAATTGTTTGAACTGCGCCGAACGGGCAAAAGCCACCATGTATAGCACGATCCCAATCGTCATTCCTGCGCCAGTTACCGTCATAAATTGATCCAAAAACTGCTGGGTCACGATGTGTCCGCCATTTTCTAATGTCAATGCTTTACCAGATTCAAGAATAGCCGTATTGGCTAGTGAATTGGCTTGTAAAATTGGTCCCATGATCCCGCCCACGATCGTCGAACCGTGAACCCCAAAGAACCACAAGAATGGCACTAAGAAGCCTAACATCATTGCACCACCAAGGGAATCCGTCACCCCTTGCATCGGACTTTGAATCACGGTGTAGATCCATTCGACCACGGTTGTTTGAAAAACTTTATCAAAGAAAATATAAATGCCTAATGCGATGGTCGTCAAAACAGCGGCTGGAATCAATGCTGTAAATGAGTTTGCGACATTGGTGGGTACTTGCTCTGGCAGTTTGATTCGGATGTCGCGTTTCAAGAACCACGTATAGCCCCAACCCACAAAAAGTCCCACTAAGATGGCACTGATCATTCCTTGTCCACCGGTCCACGTCTTATCAATGACATTTGCGATGGTCACATTTGCTTCAGCATCCGTCACACTTGACTCCATAGTTAATAAGAAAATAACTAAACCAATCATTCCTGCAGGGAGTCCTTCGTAACCTTCTGCTTTTACATATGAATAGGCGATGCCCATTACGGCGAAAAAGGCCATAATTGCAAAAGAGGCGCCATAGGCTTGGTTGAAGTATTCACCTAAGCCGCTATTCGTTACCCAATCCGCAATCGACTGGACGGGAAAGTTTGCTAATAGCAGGAAAATCGATCCTACGATTGAAAAGGGCATCGTATAGAGCATACCGTTTCTTAATGCAGTGATTGCTTTCGTATTGACAAATTTTAATATTGGGGGTAATAATTTCTCATTGATCCATTCGTTCATCTCACATCACTCCTAAAATAAAATTCTATCCACCGGCCAGTGAATTCGCTTACAAATAAATCTTAATGGATAATATTCCCCTTGCCTATAGCTTTTCTAAGTTATGAAACATGTTCCAACAAAAAAAACAGCCGAAGCTGTTTTTTTACGATCACTTAGATTTGCTTGTAGACTTGATGGGCTAAAAGTTCGATCAGTGTAATCACCGGGACTTGCGTCGTCAGGTTCAAATCGACTTCTTTTCCCCCACTGACGACGGGCATATAATAGGAAATATTGTAATCTGCCATTTGGGCGATCGTCGATTTTTCATCATTGGTGATACTGAGTACTTTTGCCCCATACCGTTTGAAGTCCTCCGTTTGCTTGATCATTTGAATGGTTTCTCCCGAAACTGATAAAATGATCGCTAACGTATTTTCCATCCCACGAGGCGGTACTGGCAAAAAGGGATCGACGATGCTATAGGCATTGATGCCTAAATTAGCAAAATAGCGGCTGCCATAGGTGCCCAGAATGCCACTTGTGCCGATACCTGAAAACGCCACATGGCGTGCGGAAAGAATCAGTTCTACCGCTGGCTGGATAAACTTACGGTAATCTTCATTATTGACTTTTTTTAAGAATGTATTGACTTGGATCGTTGCATCATAGAAAAGATCAAACGCTCGTGCATCTTGTTCCTTTTTTTGACAGATCGCATACTTTAACTCTGAATACCCGCGATAGCCTAATTTCGTGATACATCGTAAAATCGTCGAGGTCGAGACATGGCATGCAGCTGACAATTCGCGGATCGTCAACTGATCGATCTCTTCAAAATGCTGGACAATGTACTTATAAACAGCCATTTCAAGCTCGTTCAGACGCTTGATTTTTTCTTCATCAAACATACCTGCTGCCTCCACCCGACAATTTTATCCTTTGTTTGATCGATTAGATTGCAAATAACTCCGTCGCTTTGTCAGGATCGGTATCATAGACTTCAAATGTTTCTCCAACACCTAGATCATGTTCTTTCATGGTGTTGACCATCGTTAAGTGCGCCAACTCTTTCAAGTTGTTTTCTTTACTTAAATGACCAAGATAGACCCGTTTGGTATTGTCGGTCAAGATATCCGTCATGACCAGAGCGCCATCTTCATTCGATAAGTGACCACGATCTCCAAGAATTCGCTGTTTGAGGCTCCATGGGTAAGGGCCCATTCGCAGCATTTCTAGGTCATGGTTGCTTTCCACAAGGTACGCATCGGCGCCTTTGATAATGCCTCGTACATGATCGCTGCAATAACCGGTATCCGTCAACATCACGAATGATTTGCCGTCTTTATGGAAACGATAAAATTGCGGCGCTGCAGCATCGTGAGAGACGCCAAAGCTTTCAATGTCCAAGTCACCCAAGGTCAGCACTTTTCCCATTTCAAAGATATGTTTTTGTTCGACAGCGACGTTACCGATCATTGGATCCATCGCTTGCCATGTTTTTGTATTCGCATAGACATCAAGTTTGTATTTTCGCGCCAGTACTCCGACACCGTGGATATGATCTCGATGTTCGTGGGTCACAAGAATGGCGTCCAAGTCTTCTGGTTTACGCCCTACTTCATCCAATAATGAAGTGATCTTCTTGCCGCTCAAACCGGCATCCACTAAGATCCGCTTTTTATTGCTTTCGATATAGAGCGAATTTCCTGAGCTTCCGCTGGCTAGAATACTTACTTGAAAGGCATTTTCCTTCATCATGGTTTACGTGACTTCCTCTCTGGTTGTTTCAACGAGTTCCATTATACCCGCTTTTTTATGGATTTTCTACCTTTTGAACGGCATTATTCGTGATGATCCGATTGCTGAAGGCATTGACCGTTTCGATTTGGATGGTGTCATCGCCATCTAATTGGAACGCAATAAACCATGCAGGAATATACACATTTTTTTCCCTAACCTTCAAAATCATCGTATAGGCTAATTCCGTCCAGAGAATTTTCGAGTGACTCGGCAGCTTGTTGTTTAGATAAAGCGTATTTACTGCTTCTTTTTCTGAATAAACCGTCATCTTTTCCCTTAGAGGCGTAATATTGGCGATATGTGTTTGGGTGTAACGGGCAATCTGCAATAGATCATCCGTTTGTTCTAAGGTGATATCGATTCGACTTGAGCTGTCATTGAAAGGAATGCCTTCATAGGATTGAACCGCCACCACGGTCGGATGATTGGCGTTCAAGACAGAGAGGTTTTCCAAATAGTCATATTCATCCCCAAACAGGACTTGATCTTTTCGTTGCAAAAAACCATTGACGGTTTCTTCCGTTTGGGAATCATCACTGATGTAAAAGCCATTGGTTGAGACATGGATCAACTGCTGCCCTTTGACCGTCGACCCTCTTTTGAACTGCGTATTGAGTTGCGGATTTCGTAGCTCCACATCAAAATCCGTCTGTTCACCGCTCAAATAATAGCCACTCAAGACCTCATCTGATAATTCGCCAGAATACCGAATGTCCTCAGACTCGAGGCGTTGTTCGATAGGAATCGTTTGGTTTGATTGTGAAACCATCTGATGCTCGCTGCGAGCCTCACTGTAAACATTGAATAAAAAGACGTTCAGACCAAGAAAAGCGAGGAAAAAAATCCATTCGATTCGTTTAAAATCCAATTAATTCTCCTCCGTTTCTGCTAATTTTGTCATTAATGCATCATAACTGATCCAAGACGAGTCATAATTGACATACCAAGCAGGCGTCAAATCAACGAGTGGTGCATCTTTGATCTCCCCCCATTGATAGCCAACGATGATCTGTTGCAATAATTCAGGATCAGCCCCTGCCGCAATCAGATCATTTTTGACCGACAAACTAGAGGGTAATTCAATCTCGGTTTCAGAAGGAATCGGCACTTGAATCGCGTTCAAACTGGCAGAAATCGTCATTTCCCGACTGCCGGTCTGACCACTTTCTGAAAAAGCCACACTGATCACCCCTTGACCACCAGTACTAAAGACTGGATAACCTTCAACGAAGACCCGATAATCCAAGTGCTTGTCTTGTTGATCAAAATAGCGGATCGTCCCAAAATTGTTGCCTAAACGAATAATATAATCCGCACTCAACATCGCCAGATCCGTTTCATCGGAACCATCTGTGGTGGTTTCAAACTTGACTTGCTGTTGATCTTGCAAGACCGTCATGTTTTGCCCACCTTCATAATAGTAGGTATCGACACTTTCATCATTGATTTTGACGTTTTTAGGATTGTTGAAAAAGGCTTCTCGGAACAAACTCTGAGACTGTGTCGAAGAATAGTAGCTGTATTTTTTCAGCTTGATCGAATCTTGCGTATAATATTGATTGCTGGTTCGTTCTTTATCTGCCACCATTGTCGTCCATTCCCGAGGATTATCTGCCAATAAATGTTTTACTTGGCTTTTATCCCAATCGATCTTGCCTCGAACTACTCGTTGATGGGTAAAGTCAACAAATTGGATCGTATTTTCTTCGAGATCAAACTGGATGCGAGAAAACGGAAAATCCTCTGTTTCACTTTCGTCCTCTAAGGATAGTTCTTTATCAAAGGTTTTCTCGTAGTCTTTCAAGTAAAACGTCGTATAGTAGTTTAAGGATATTCCTTGATTGACTTCTTGGGCTTTTGAAAAAGCTTGTTCCTCACCATAGGTCCGCAGGGTCAAATCACTGATCGTTGCCTCGTTGATCACCTCTTGGATCTCTCGAATCACCGCTTCAGAATTGGTTTCTTTGATATCCTCTTCATCATTCCAAGTCAGATATAGGGGCAAAAACAAATCGCTTTTTTGTTTGTAGGTTTGAACCGAAGGATTGACGCCAGTGTCTGTTTCCGTGCTGGCATTGTTGAACCCGGTCGGATTTAGCCAAATCATATAGGAGAAATAAAAACTCAAGGCGATCATCACGATCAAGCCTACACGAATGATTTTTTCTGAGATTCTCATACCCACCAATCCTCCTCATACGGTTCATACGGCAACATGATGTAAAATGTTGACCCGCGATTTTCTCGACTTTCCGCCCAAATCGCACCGCCATGAGCTTTGATGACTTCACGTGAGATCGCCAACCCTAAGCCGGTGCCTCCTTGTTGGCGGGCTCGAGCTTTATCGACTCGGTAAAAACGATCAAAGATCTTCGTGAGATCTTTTTTCGGAATTCCTAGTCCTTGGTCATTGATGCTAAGGACGATGTTGTTATGAGTCTCCATCAATTTCACCGTAATAATCCCACCATCTGGGGAATATTTGATGGCATTATTCATGATGTTGTCGATCACTTGGATCATTTTGTCCGTATCGACTTCCACCCACAATTCTCGTTTGGTAAACTCGCGGCGAATCAAATATTTTTTACTTTCATTCGTCACCATCATGTCAAAACGATCCAACACGAAATTAACCATTTCATTGAAATTGATATATTCCAACTGCAGTTGCGAATTGCCACTATCCATCCGCGACAAACTCAACAGATCATTGATCATGCGAATCATCCGATCCGTTTCATCCAAGGTCACTTTCAGAAAGTTCGGTGCAATTTCTGGATCTTTCCAAGCCCCTTCACTCAGCGCTTCGATGTAGCTGCGCATACTCGTTAGAGGCGTTCGCAACTCATGAGAAACGTTGGAGACAAATTCTCGCCGTTCCTGCTCATTCTTTTCTTGTTCCGTGACATCGTGCATTACGGCAACTAGACCGGAAATGAACCCGGACTCTCGACGGATCATGGAGAAATCAATGCGCAAAATCAGATTTGTTCCCGTCGAATCATTGCTAGGACGCTCCAATAGCATGTCTTCAGGGTTTTCCAAAAGCTTTCGTAACGTGTATTCTTCATCGATTTCCAATAACGTCAAAATCGACTGCCCGATCGCTTCTTCGTTAGTGACATTCAATAAGGACATCGCCATCTCATTGATGGTAATGACTTTGCCTCGTCGGTCGGTGGCAACAACCCCATCTGTCATGTGAGACAAGACGCTGTCCAAGCGGTTTCGCTCGGACTCCATCGCCTCTTGGGTCTCTTCGATTCGTTCCCCTAATTGATTAAAGGTTTCCGCCAGTTGCCCCAATTCATCTTTTCCATGAATCGCGACCTTGCGGCTATAATCTCCTTTGGCGATACGAATCGCTTGTTCCCGCATCTCTCCAATTGGTTGGGTAATGGAACGAGAGACCAATAGTGCCACAATGATCGAAATCACTGCCGCAATCAGCGAAGCGGTAACGAAGATGACCGCTGTTGTACTAACTTCATTGTATTTTGACTCAAGATTACTCCGTAAATAAAGGGTTCCTAAGACGGTATCCCCTGTCGGTGATTGGATCGACTGTACGATATTGAACACCCGCTGGCCGCTGGATTCATCATAAAGGACTTCACTACGGTTCGTATCGTAATCACGGTAATCATTTTTTTCTCCCACCGATCCACGATCATTGATATTGGTGGTTGCACGAATAATCCCTTGCTCATCCACCACCCGCATCTCCAAAATTTCCGAAGAGTTGGTACTCGTTAAGATTCGATTCAAGGAAGCATTCATGGAATCCCAATCCAAACCGTCATCATTATCCATGCGACTCAATTCAGAGCCTAATGTCACCACTAACGTGCTGGCCCGTGCCTCCATGTCGCGTTTGAAGGCATCGACCGTTGTTCTTTCCAATTCGCGAATAAAATACGCCCCGATAATCTGGATCGCAATCAATAAGATCAAGATAAAAGTCAGGGCGATTTTGAAGTTCACCGATTGAAAAAAGCGAACCTTATTTTTCATAGCTTATTCCTGTTCTGGGTTCCGCAAGTAATAGCCCACTCCGCGACGAGTAACCAAATAGTTTGGATGGCTCGGGCTGTCTTCGATTTTTTCACGTAAACGGCGCACCGTCACGTCAACGGTTCGGACATCACCAAAGTAGTCATAGCCCCAGACAGTCTGCAATAAATGTTCTCGGGTCATCACTTGACCAAGATGTTTCGCCAAGTAGTGCATCAATTCAAACTCCCGGTGCGTCAATTCGATGGCTGCACCATTTTTAGTGACCATGTAGGCATCCGGATGAATCGTTAAATCACCAATCGTTAATTCGCTGTTGGCATTGTCGTCTGCTTCCTTCGCAGCTGCCGAGCCGCGACGCAGATTGGCTTTGACGCGGGCCACCAATTCCCGGTTTGAAAATGGTTTGGTTACATAATCGTCCGCACCAAGCTCAAGGCCTAGTACTTTATCGATTTCAGAATCTTTGGCTGTGACCATGATGATCGGCATGTCATGGGTTTTGCGCACTTCCCGTGCAACTTCCAACCCATCCATTTTTGGTAACATCAGATCAAGTAAAATCAGATCAGGATCGACCTCAGCTACTTTTTCTAATGCCTCTTCTCCATCATAGGCGGTATATACTTCATATCCTTCTTTGGTTAAATTAAATTTGACGATATCAGAAATTGGTTTCTCATCGTCCACGACTAGGATCTTTTTCAAAAATGTCACCTCAATTTTTTTTGGTTTCTTACTTATTATACATTATTTAAACAGGCTTTTCATCTTTCCCAAAAACCGCCGCCTCATTCTTAAGGAAAGCACAAAAAAAGAAAGGCACGGGGCCTTTCTTTTTTACTCTTCTAAAAGCTGGATACCGATCCCTAACAACCCAGGACCCGTGTGGACAACTAATGCGGGAGAGATTTGCCCAAACAAGATTTCTTTGACCTTTGGAAATTCGGCTTCTAATCTTGCCTTCATCTCTTTGGCTTCTTGTAGTGCATCACCTTGGGCCACAGCTAAACGCACATGGCGATGATCACCGATAAATTGCTTGATCAAGTCGACGGTTTTGTCCAAGCTTTTCTTCCGTCCACGAGATTTTGCGACCGTATAGTAGATTCCCTCTTCATTACAAGAAATGATGGGATTCAATTTTAAAGCATTCCCTAAGATGGATGCGACAAGACCGATCCGGCCGCCTTTTTGTAAATACTCTAAGGTAGCTACGTTGAAAAAGACTTTGTTTTTCGGGACTTCATTCGTTAGTTGTGCCTGCAATTCTTCCCAGGTCACGCCTTTTTCTAACAGCTCTGCCGCACGAATCGCTTGTAGCCCTGCACCGATCCCGATATTTTTCGTATCAAGTACAAAAACCTCAAGGTCGGTCCGTTGTTCACCTAACAGGCGAACAACATTAAACGTTCCACTCAATCCGCTGGAGATGGTTACAGCAAAGACTTTTTCATACCCATCGGCTTTGATCCGATCAAAGATTTCCCCGATCGCCGCGCCATCAGGTAATGAAGTACTAGGAATCTCTTGCGGCAAACGTTCGTAAATTTCTTCGGCAGTAATATCAACTTTATCGGTATAGGTCCGATCCTTGTAAATAATTTGCAATGGCAGCATATACATGCCGTATTGCTCCATGATCTGTGCGGGAACATCGGTACCTGAATCAACTAATAGGGCAATTTTCTCTTTATTCATGGGCTTCTCCTTTATGTGTTTCTAAATAAATGACTTCTAATTCGATTGTTTTTTCTGCCAACAATTTATTAGCAAAGGAACGCGTTGCACCTTTCATGGCCACTAATTCAATCGGGATTGGTTCCGATGCCATTTGCTCGGGCTCTCCCATTGCTTCTTTGCCAACAAGATGGATTGCTTTTTCTTGTTCTTCACAAAATACATTATAGGCATTTCTGATTCCGACAGCTTTCCCTTGAAAAAGGATGCCTGTCTTTATTTCTGGAATCGTCAACACTTGCTTCAGCATCGTGATCGCGATCAAAAATGCGAGATGCTTTTGGTTGTAACGTTTTTTTTCTGGTGCGGGGATCATCCCTTTTTTGACATAATTATTGACCATAGACGAGGTCAATAGCGGATGTTTTTCTGTTTGGATCACTGGTGATAAATATTGGTCAATCAAAGTGATTACCTGATCCATATACAGTTCCAGGGTCGGTAATTCTTCCCACCTAGGCAGATGGAATTCCAGCAGCGATTCGCCCCATGTTTTCATGTCCGATTGTAATTTTTCCATGTCATCCTCCATTTTGACTAACAGAAGGTTAGATTATCACAAACTAATCATCTAGTTTCGATAACTAGATACATTTTATCACGGCTTTCTGAGTTTTTAAAGCATTCTGATCAACCTTTTAAGAATTTCCTATCATTTGAAATTGGGGAATGAATGGTATTTTTTTAAGATAACCTCTGTTTTCCAACTGAAAAAGCACACATTTTTTTCAAAAGAATGATTGATTTTTAAACAACGGAGTGCTAAGATAATGAAGTACTTTTGGTACGGGCCGTTAGCTCAGTTGGTAGAGCAGCTGACTCTTAATCAGCGGGTCGCGGGTTCGAGCCCCTCACGGCCCATTGGGTGCCAAACCCACGGAACAGGTAAATGTTGGTGCGAAAGCATTTCGAAAACATTTATGCTGTTCCATTTTTTTGTTTAAGTCTTTTTTGGTCACCTTGAAAAGATGTACCAGGGTTTCCTTCTCCACTGCTGATCATTCAGAAACTTATATGACTATCCTTAACACTTATCTCTATCCCCAAAAAACACCTCGCTTCTAAGTAGTTCAGCTATGCTCTTTTCAAAAATCAAAGTAATTCGGTCTAACTTTTTAGGAAGAATTTCCACTTCTCAGACGTTTTTCAATGATAGATTGCTGCCATTTATTACAAATATTAGAAACCTTTTGATTTAGCCTCCCTCTTTTTCCCGTTAACTTTAAACTAACTTAATTGCCTTTCGTTAGTTTGTTATCAACAAGGAAGTATTAGATTTTAGTAACTGTTTAAGTCCCTTCAAATCCTTTTTCTTTTCGTTTCTTTTTGCTCCTCCAAAAAATACCAAAAAAAGCGTTCCATCAACATTTAGTTAACGAAACGCTCTATACATTGTTAAATTATGAATTCAGGTGTTCTTCATTTATGAAGTTTAAGAATAGATCACTTTTTCTTATTAAGGTAGCTTCCCTATCCACTCCATAGAAACATTATATTTCAGTGTTCTTTTGGGTTATCTTTCTATCGATCCTATTCCTCTTGGTTTTCTATCAGTACTCAAATTGGCGATAGTAGCGCCGAATTTCCATTGGGTGACAATTCATTTGTTCGACATAAGCATCAATGCGCTGCGTCACACAATGCATCAATAAGTGGGACAGCACTCGGCCGCGATATTTCTCACTGATTCCTGAAACAGGATAATCCTTGGTATCGATCAATGTATAGTTTCCACAAATTCTTGGCAATAATTTAGCTACTCTTTCTGATAATGGACGTTGCTCGTCTTCTCCCAAAAACACTGTGACAGGTGTGGTTTCGTCAACGATTTCCAACGTTCCGTGAAGAAACTCAGCAGCATGGATCGATTTTGAACGCAACCAGCTTTGTTCTTCCCAGTAGCACATGGCGTAAGAATAGACTGCGCCCCATTGATTTCCTGCACCGATGAAATAATGCATCGCATCATGACGATGCTGCTCCGCAAATGCTCGCCCAAATTCATCCGCCTGCTTTTCAGCTTCTACTATTCCTTTTGCTAAATATTGATCCAATTCTCGATAGTAGGCGTCGTAATCAGGAAAATCCCCATGGTTTTTCATCAATCGATCGGCAACCATAAAGAATTTGATTTGTTCGGTTCCCGGTGCAGGATACGTGATGACATGGTCACAGTGTTCCGCCAAAATACTGCCTGTTGAATCAATAAATCCTAGTAATGTCGCTCCTACTTTTTTGATTTCTTCAACTGCTTTAACCACTTCTTGTGTCGTTCCAGTAACAGAGGACAAGATGACTAACGAGTCTTTGGTCAAACGACGGTTGCCGGTTGTATAGTATTCTGCCGCATGTTGGACGTAAACCGGTAAGTCACTTTTTCCATTAATGTAAGTGACAGCTTGCATCGCAGAAGCATAGGTACCGCCAATTCCTAGATAATAGATGGCGTCAAAGCCTTTTTCGTCAAGGGCATCGACTAATTTTTCAATTTCTGGACGTAGATCTAACATTCCTTGAATATCGTCAATTTGTTGTTGTTCATTAAATTTCAGCATCTTTTCCACCTCTAAATTTTACTTTTTAGCACTTGATCAAAGTCATCAAAAATACGTTTACGCAAATCGATCCCTTTAGCAGCAGCCCCGAGATAGGAGAAAATTTGGAACGGAATAACTAAGAGCAAAGAAGAAAATGTTTCTTCACATGCAACATCCAACCCAAGTGTATCGGGATTCTTTGCCGCTGCTGTGGTGATCGTATAAGCTTTTCCCACATGGGATGCTAAATAATCATGCAACAGTTGGGCTCTTGATTGATTCGGGCTTGGTGCTTCAATAAAGAAAAGCACATGTTCATGGTTGGCTTCAAGATACGGCCCGTGCATATACGCTTCCAATTCAAATCCTTGCGAAGGCACTCGAATCGTTTCCGTAAATTTCGTTTCAAATTCTTTAGCGGTTCCCCAGTTTGGTCCATAACCGACTGCCACAAACCGATTCGCTAGTTTAAAAATACTTGCGTTTTTCTCAAAAAAATCAATTGTCTTAGCAATGACCTGAGGAATGGCTTCAATCATCTCCTCTAACTGATTTTTGATCATCGACACTTGGTCGTCGGATAATATACCTTTGCTGTAACCAATAGATACCCCCATTAAATAGAGTTGCAATACTGTAGCTACATATCCTTTGGTCACGAATCCAACGGTCTCGATCCCAGTTCCTAGATCAATGCTTTCGTTAACTTTTTGAGCAAGGGGACTTTCAGGATCACTGCTTAAACCGATCGTATAAATATCTTGCTTGGACAACTGCGCCACTGCATCTATCGTAGAAGCACTTTTTCCGCTTTGAGAAACCGCCAAAACTGTCTCGACTTCTTTAGAAAGATGGCCGTAATGATTAAAGTGGTATGGCTCTTCAATCGTGACAGTGATCTGCGCTAATTTCTCCATTGCGTACTTTGCTGCTAAACAGGCATTGGCAGAAGAGCCCGTTGCCAAAATCAGTAAATTCTCGATTGCAGCTCTTTTTTCTTCTTTTTTAGGAACAAACCCCTGCAAGATCTTAACTAGTGTTGCTTGCTCTTCTTGTATATAGTCCATCATCGTTGCCACAACAATTCCTCCTTAAAAGAGTCCAATCAAGGATCCTAAAATACCTACGACTGCTAATCCCAGCAAAATAATTAGCGGCTTGACTTCTTTTTTCAAAAGATAAAAGACAGCCCCAAAGGCACCCAATGACAATATTTTCGGAACGATATCATCAAAGATGCTTTGAACCGTAACTGCATTTTCTCCTGAACCAATCTGCAACGGAATGTTGATATCGATCATCGTAGCGGTCATTCCTCCTACGACCATCAAACCAATGATTGCAGCGCCATAGGTTAAACTTTCCATCAAACCGTTTTCCTGAATTTTCTTTAAAAATCCTGTCCCAAGTTTATATCCCCAACCAGTCGCAAAATAACGAAGTAGTAGATGAGGAACATTGAAAATCACTAGAAACAGAATCGGACCTAAGATATTTCCTTGTAATGCCAATGAAGTTCCTACCCCAGTAGCAATTAGCCGCAACGTTCCCCAAAAGAAGGAATCTCCGATTCCCGCTAAAGGGCCCATCAAAGAGGTCTTGATGTTATCAATCGCTGAAGAATCAAAATTTGGATCATTGACATTTTCTTCTTCCATCGCCGCATTGATTCCTAAAATAAGCGTGACGATATGCGGGGTCGTGTTGAAAAATTCCAGGTGCCGTTTCAACGCATCGGCCATCGATTCTTTTGTTTTGTAGAGTTTCTTTAAAATCGGAATCATCGCATAGACATAAGCTAGGTTCATCTGTCGCTCATAGTTCCATGAGAACTCCATTTGAAATGAACGCCAGAAGACACGATTCAACTCTTTTTTGGTAATTTCGGATTTCTCATTAGAAGTCTTCATCATCATCTAGTACCTCCCCTGAAGTCATTTGAATAGATTGCCCTTGTCCACGAATGTTTCTTAAATTCACGACTACAACAGCCGTTATTGCTCCGAAGATTGCAATCCCTGTAACAGGAATCTCTAAATAAGCTGCTAATGCAAAACCTAAAAAGAAGTACGGTGCAACTTGTTTGTTAATCAGTAACCTAGCCAACATGGCAAACCCAAGGGCTGGAATCAAACCAGTTGCAACTGATAGGCCGTTCTGTACAAAGGCTGGAATCATAGCCAATAACTTACTAATCGTATTGCTGCCTACCATAAAGGAGATCGTCACTACAAGGGCTAACATCAGAGATAGGCCAAAACCTGCTAATAAGTGCATTCGTTCTACACCTTTGTAGTTTCCATCTGCCGCGTATAAATCGGCTTTTTGGTTCATCATTGGGATAAGCAACCCCAAGTAAACATTTTTCAAGATAAGGGTCAATGTGGCGATTGGAAGTCCCAACAGTAAAGCCGTCTCGGTTCCCGCTCCTGCCGTAATTGCGAAAGCTGTACCCAGAATCCCTCCAGTTACGACATCTGGCGGAATAGAAGCACCGACAGAAAATGAGCCGATAAACGCTAACTCTAGTGTTGCACCCATAATAATTCCAGTGTTTATGTCCCCCAATACGATTCCTGTAAACAATCCAGTGACAATCGGACGCGACAGTAATGACGTTCCTAATGCGTATTCAGACTGCGCAATAAATGCAACAATTCCAAGTAATATTGCTTGCAGCATCTCTTTTGCTCCTTTCTTTATAATACATCTTCGACAGCGACTTTTTTATCCGAAGGTACTTGACGGATATCGACAGCGATTCCTTTTGCAACCATTTTTCTCAAGAGTTCTTCTTCTGCTGGTAAAACATTGACTGCTTTGCCAATATTTTTAGAGCCTTCTTTGGCTTTGATCCCACCGAGATTGATCTTGTCGATCTCTGGACAGTTTTCTGCTAACTTATACGCATCTTTGATGGAATCAACTACGATGAATAATTTGTATTTATCCGTTACACCGCTTTGCAGGGCATGAATTGAATCCTCAATTGATTTGATCACCAGTTTTACGCCTTGCGGTTTTGCTAATTTGATCGTTGTCTTACGAATATCATTTGTCGGTACATCATCATTGGCAATCAAAATACAATCTGCGCCTAAATTTTGGGTCCAAGAAAATGCGACTTGGCCGTGTAATAGACGATGATCGACTCGTGTCAAAATAATCATGTCGTCCCTCCTAAAATTCTTCTTCTTCGATTTCTTTTGCTACACTATCATTGCAAAACTGGATCATATCTTTCGAATTTGCCAGCGCTTGATGGATCGTTTCTGAAATTGCACCTCCCCCTTGAAGTTGTGTCGTTAATTCAATCAACAATGGCAAATTCAAACCTGCGATTAAATAAAAATTGGGTTGTTGGATATAACGCAAAAATTCATTGTTCACGCTGCCGCCAAAAATATCTGTGATAACGATCACTTCATGTTCTTTATATGTTTCCATCAGGGTATCTACCGTTGTCGTTAGATCAAATGCTTCGTCCACATAACAGTCAATCGCAAGGACTGATTGTTTTTTACCGCAGATAAGTTCTAACGAATGCAAGATTCCTGATGCAAATCGTCCGTGGGATGCTAAAATAACGAGTCGTTCCACTGCTTTCACCTCACTTTGCTCCAAGTTACATCTTACTAAACGCAAAAAGCGTGCCAAAAAAAGTGGCACGCTTTTCTTATCGATTAAAAATCCGCTTCAACCATTGAAGAATCAGTGTTTCCAAACAAAACATCATAGATGTAGCAAACTTCAGATTCCGGTATCGCGACACTGTAAACCTTTTCAATGACACTAAATGCTTTTTTGATCTCATTCAGCTGCTTTTCATGACACTGGAGTAATGTGTCGCTGGCATGATAAGTATCAATGGCTTCATTTCGAATAAGACGCTCAATTAAGCAACTCGTATGGACAAACAACGCGAGTTTGCGATCATTGGCGATCCGTTGCTGCCACATGCGCTCCAGATTTCCCACGAAAAATTCCATTTGAGAAATCACTTTTTCTGTATCTAGAATCGTTACCGATTGAATCACTCGATCCAATGAAAAGTTTCTTACTAATTGATTGTTCACATAGGCAATCATCTCTTCATCCAATTCTTCTTTTAGCCAACTTAATAGCACCTCTGTCCCAGCACCCGAAATTAGTTCTTCTAAAGAAATAAAAGGAGCCAGCTCTTGGCGAGGTTTAGTGGTTCCCACAACACCAACAATGTCATACGCTGCCAATGTCTGTCTTATATGTTCACTGTTTTCCAGCTGGTTGAATTCATAAGGAAGGATCCGAATCTGTAAATGATCAGGAATACTCTTTTCTAATAAGGTAGAGATTTGAACAGCAGTTCCAATTCCGGTTGAACAAGTTGTAATGACAACTTTCTCTTTTTTCACTTTTGGAAGAATGATTTCCCATTCGTTTTGGTGAAAGGTATTTACTCGCTCTGGAATTTCTCTCAAGGAAATATTCTGTTGGATACACTCCCCCACAGCGAGGGCTACACTTGTCGTTACATTGTTCATCATAACAATTGGAACCGCCAATTCTGGAATATATTGATAGACTTCTTTCAAAGATCCCATGTCGAACAAGACAACGAGTCCATTAGATACATCGTTTTTCTGAATATAGGTGGTAACCCTTTCCGCAATTTGTTTGGGCGTGACCTCTAATGGCATATCGAAAGACTGAAAAACCGATTCATTCAATAAGCGGTTCGCAACATTCGCGATACTACTGGCGGTTGCGTAACCATGGGCTACTATGATGCTGCGGGGGAGCGATGAATCTTTGGAATACCCCATATCATTGATATAAAGTGTAAAAATGATTCGGTCCATACTTGTTAACTCGATATCCAATGCTTTTTGCACTAGGCCTAACAAATTCTCGGTGTAACGATCACTTGTAGAATAATGCTTTTTCACACTTTTCAATAGATTTTCTGTCAATAAAAGTTTGTCTTGATCATCCGGCAGCCACTCCACATTTCTCCGCAACCATAAATAATAACTGATTGTATAAACCATGCTACCATTAAAACTGATTTGAAAAGAATGCTCGATCTGCTCCATCATTCGCTGAACATGTTCTGTCACAAAAATCATTGTCCGCTGCTTTTGTTCCTGTTTATGATCAAACAATAAATTTTCGAAAAGCCTTTCGATCACTTTTGAAATAGGCTCGGCTGCCGCCGCAAAGTCCTGCCCTGCTTGGACATAATTAAGTAAGATCTGTTCATACGTTTGAATGATCTTTTGTTGTTCAGGTTCACTTTCCGCAGTTAGCTGCTGGATTTGAGTTTGGCTATCAATAAGAACCGGTTGCATTGTCCCCATTTCATTAGGTTCTTCTGTCAGTTGCAGTAAGTGTTCTGGCAAATGATACACAGTGACTGCTATTTTTTTTACTTCTCGTTTTAAACTGGCTGTATAGCTTTTGGCTGTAATAATTTTGATTGTACTTTTTAATTCGCCGACATTCCCAGGAAAATGACTGGTCGTTAAAATTTCGATTACTTGAGGTGAGAGCTCTAACGGCAAACCGATACGCTTTTGTTCTTCAATAAATGCTTGCAAAATCAACTGCTTCCTTTCGGAAACCGTCCGTTCTTCCAAAGCGGGCAATGTCGCTTGGATCGGAATTCGCCGTATAAAGGTTGTTAGAAATGTTTGTTTCAAATCTTCGGTGGTCGCAAACACCAACCGACAATCAACTGAGATTGGCCGGCCCGTATCCCCCATTCGATAGATAACTCCCTGATCCAGAAAAGTGAATAATTTTTCCTGTCCTTCAGCATTCAGTCGATGAACTTCGTCAAGAAAGAGGACTCCACCGTCTGCTGCTTCAAATGCACCTTCGCGATCTTCTTCTGCGCCAGTGAAGGCTCCTTTTACATGTCCAAATAAATTGCTCGTCAATAGCTCATGGTTATTGGCATACTGTGCGCAATTGATCGTAATCAGCGGCGCATCACTTTCTAGTAATTCATTTGCCACACAATAATGATGGAACATTTTTACGAGAAAACTCTTCCCAGTTCCACTTTCTCCCGTCAATAAGAATGGAAGCCCGCCATTCGGATAGAAGGCTGCCATCTTGATCTGTTCAATGATTTCTGCCAGACTACCTTTGCTGCCGATCACACTGGAAAAGAAATCTTCTTTTTGATCAAAAAAAGGCTTTTCTTCCGCCACCGCAGCCAGACTATCATACACGTTTTTTGTTAAAGGATAATTTTGGATTTCAAATGCCTGCTTATGAAAAAAATAAACGGGTCGGGTCGCAATTTTCACAAGGCGACCTTCTTCCGTTAACTGATTCAAGTAGTGACTGATGGTATTTCTCTTGACGGAAAACTTCTCGGCAATATCTTTCGCAGTAAAGATATCGCTTACATTTTCGATAGAGAAAAAAGCTGTTTGATTTTGCAAATACGCGAGTAATTGTTCTTTCATTGTCGTTCTCCTTGTCCGCTTTCTCTGATTATCATAACTTAAAAAGCTTGGAGATGCTATAGAACTTTTCGTAGAGTGATTGTCCTTTCTAAACACAAAAAAAGCAGCATCCTTAATGTCAGCTGCCGCTTTTTATTTTATCTATATAATACTTCTATGACCAATAGCAAATCATTCAATCACTATTTCTGATTCATTTCTATTTGCCAAAAATTATTAATTCCCATATGACAACGCTATTCACCTCTTTTACTTCCACGTTCCCCTATACCATTGTACTAACAGAAACTTATACTCCCTCACTTGTTCAGCGAACAAATCAGAATGCTTTCAAATCAAATGTAATGATATCATTGCTTTTTAAAAACAACTCTTGTGCCCCTTTATCGGTCATTTCGTCATTGACGGTATAGACCCAAAATAGATTGGCTTTTTGATCTTGACTGATGCCGTCAATCGAGGTGATAAAGCCATCTTTTTCTTTGATCGCAAAGTTTTCTTTCATTACTTCCAGCAACGACTCATTTTCTCGGAACGTTACTTCTTTTGAGGTCACAGCTTCTTGATTTTGGATGACGATCGTAGCTGTTCCTTGTGCTTGCTTCAAGGAACTTTGCTGCGTGCTTTCTGACGTTACACTTGCCTGTTGACATCCTGTAGCGACGAGTAATGTGCTCACTAGCATAAATACGACAAATACTTTTTTCATCTATTTCTTCCTCTCCAATAGTCAAAATACAAATCTTTTTTTTCCAATATGCGGATAAGACTTGCTCTATCAATCCTGTATCCTTTTAGAGTCCGCATTTTAATTGAATTTTACAATTTGTGCAGGTACTGCAACCACCGATTTCCTCAATGGTTCCTTCATGGCAGATGGGACAGATTTCACCAGAGGCCACCGGTTCATCTACTTGAACGACAGGCAGCGGTTCAACTTGTGCGGTCAGCTCATTTTCTACCGCTTCTAATGTTAGTACTTGTGAAACTCGGCTGCCATCTACATAGACGGTCCCACCTTTGGCTCCTCCTTCATATAGATCTCGATAAACCTTGGCTACTTGGCTTACTGTATATCCTTTTGGTGCATTGACCGTTTTTGAAATGGAGCTATCCACCCAACGTTGAATGGTGCATTGCACACCGACATGCTCTTCGGGCGTCAACTCCATAGCGGAAATGAACCAAGCCGGCAACTCAGCTTTGGTGCTTTCAGGATGATCCATCAGGTATTCGTCAACGATCTCCGCATTGATTTCAATAAACTTACCTAGTCGACCGCTTCGAAAATAAAAAAAGGAGTAGTAAGGTTCTAAACCGGTTGAAACTCCCGTCATCGTGCCAGTCGATCCTGTAGGCGCAACGGTCAAAAGATGAGAGTTGCGAATGCCGAATCGCAGCACGCCTTCGCGGATGTGCGCTGGCATTTTTTTCATGTATCCTGTATCGATAAATTTCTTCCGCAACGCTTGCGTCTCTTGGTTACTTTTTCCAATCAGGAAGGGAAAGCTGCCTTTTTCTTTCGCCAATTCAATGGATGCCTCATAGGCCGTGACTGCCATTGCCTCGAAAATTTGATCAACGAATTGATTTCCTGCTGCTGATCCGTATTTTTTCCCACAGTAGATCAGCAAATCTGCCAAGCCCATAATCCCTAACCCAACACGTCTTTCCCCTTTCGCCTGCTGCTCATTTTTGTCAAAAAAGTAAGGCGTTGCGTCAATAACATTGTCTTGGAAACGAACCGCTGTCTTCACGGTTTCTTTTAGTTTGGCAAAATCGACGGTTCCTTTTTGACGATCCGCCATGTTTGCGAGATTGATGGCTGCCAAGTTACAGACGGCATAAGGGGTTAGGGGCTGTTCACCGCACGGATTGGTTGCCACGACTTTTTGTCCGTATGCTGTAGCATTCGTCATCTTGTTGGCATTATCGATAAAGAAAATACCAGGTTCAGCAGAATACGTTGCACAAAAAGTAATCAAATCCCATAACTCACGAGCTTTGATCCTTTGATAGGTTTTGACTTTATGACCAGCAGCTCCCCATTCTCGCACATCACCAACTTCCGCCCATTTTGCATCATATTGCGCCATCTCTGTTTCCGAATAATTGTCAATATCTGGAAAGCGCAGCTCATACCATCCATCTGTCTTCACTGCTTCCATGAATTCTTCTGTCAAGCAGACTGAAATATTCGCGCCAGTTAAGAAATCACTTTCTTTTACCGCATAGCTGCCACCTATTCGCAATTTTTCTTTGGCCTTTTGGATCATGTCATTATGTTCCTTATCTGACGATTCAGGCAGTTGTGCTAGATAAGTGAACATTCTTTCTTCCATTTTTGTCAAAGGGTCAAATTGCAGTTTTTCATTGATTAGTTGTTTGATTGCTGTATTCGAGACTGTTTTTTTCAGGTGAAGCAATACAGCAGGATTTTGAATTTTAGAAAGAATAAACGCAAAAATATCTGGATGCCAATCTGCCATCATAATCATCTGCGCTCCGCGGCGACTACCACCTTGTTCGACAAGGTTCGTCAAGTTCGCCAAATCGTTCAACCAAGAAACTGCTCCAGAAGATCGACCACTGACGCCGTGGACCACACTTGATTTTGGTCGCAAGGTCGACCCATTGGTTCCAACCCCGCCACCTCGACTCATGATCTCCATAACTTCTTGTCGATGAACAGCAATCCCTTTTCGGGAATCATGGATGAAAGGCATCACAAAGCAATTGAAGTAGGTAACTTGAGAATTTGTTCCTGCTCCATAAAGTACTCTGCCTGCGGGAATTAGGTTTTGCGCCACGATTTGTTGGTAAAACGCCTCGAAGAAGCGCTCCTGGTCATGGGACTCGTTGGCAGAAATCCCTTTGGCTACACGATACGCCACTTGCTCAAAAAAGAGTTCTAACGGTTTTTCAATGTCACTTTTTCTTCTTTTAACAAGTCCATTGGCTTGTTCATCAATATCTTCTAACGCTGAGCGATAGGCCTCTTCCACTTCGATAGAGACTAGTTCCCCATCGATTGCTTTCACAACACCGATTCCTCGCGCAGGATATTTAGGATCAGCTTTCGTTGTCAAAATCACCAAATCATCCTTACGCAATGTTTGATGGGTTTGATCCTTGTATGAATAACGATCCAGCATAATCAAACGAGCGATTCCCTCAAATGTTTGGGGCATTTCTGGTGTGATCGCCGAAACTTCTTGGAACAACTTGATATCCTCGTTCAATTTCTCAATCGTTTGTTTTTTGTAGTCCATTTCTTTCCCTCGCCTTCTAAAACACAACATATTGTGCTTGTTTTTCATTACCGTACTATATACTGTGTATTTCAATCTTGAATTTTATTATTTCTCATGTATAATGAGAATGATTATCAATTAGAAAGACGGCGATTTTCATGCTTCCTCCCCAATCCAAGGTATTCTCGGTTCAAAGAATTTCTCATTTAGCACTGCTCACTACAGCGTGTATCGTTGGACGGTTGGTTTTTGTCTTTATCCCTAACGTTCAGCCTATGAGTGCCCTTTTATTTTTAGTGGCTTTTTCTTACTGCTTAACCGATGCATTGATGATTGCCTTGCTAAGTTTGCTCGGAACAAATATCTATCTAGGTATGGGTCCCTGGACGATCAGTCAATTGGCTGCACTTACTGTCACCATCGTTCTTTTTCATCAGCTTGGAAAAGTACCGATCATCAAGAAAAACCGCTTCTTGCAAGCTTTTTTTGCCTTACTTTGCGGACTTCTTTATGGCTTGATCGTTTCGTTGATGGAGGTTTGGCTTTATCAGTTTCCTTCGTTTCTTGCCTATTACCTTCAAGGACTACTGTTCGATTTCTTCCATGCCAGTGAAAACTTCGTCTTTTATCTGCTTTTATGGCCAGTGTTTGAGCGAATAACACCCACATCCTATAAATTGGCGAAAAAAACCAAGTGATTTCGATGGAACGAAGCATTCGGCTATCTTTGTTTTCGTGTTTCTTTGAAAGAATGTTCGCGTAAAATTTTTCTTAGAAAAACAAAAAAACTACGACTACTCTCCTGCTTCCTTTACTTAAAAAACTACCCAAAAGTACCAACGAAAAGCCTTTCGAAAGGGTTTATTCCATCTTTATGCATCCATTCATTTAAATGAAACACTCCCTCTTTCATCCATGCCCTTGACCGAATGTAGTTGGATTTCTTTCAGATTATTAATGAATGATGATGTTTGCTTTTGCTATCATCAGAAATTTATTATTTTTTTTAAATAACAATTTAATTTTTCTTGACCAAAAGAATTCAGAGGTTTATCCTAACTATGGAAAATCGACGACTGGATAAAAAAGAAGCAAGTGAAATTTTTTATTCAATTTGACCTTTGACATTTGTGAAAAAGTGCATAAGAAACTTGATAGTGATCAAGCGCTTATGGAAAGAAACTTTTTTTCTCACTAAATTTCAAAAAACGCTCTATTTTAACCAGTCAGAAAATTATTTTTTAAGAAGGAGAAAGCGATGAATGAGAAACAATTACGCTGGTATAATATTGCGCTAATGGCGTTCGTCTCTGTTTGGGGACTGGGAAATGTTGTAAACAACTACGCTCAACAAGGATTGACTGTTGTTGTTTCGTGGCTATTAATTATGGCTCTTTATTTTGTACCCTATGCATTAAGTGTTGGTCAGTTAGGATCGACCTTCAAAGAGTCCAGTGGTGGGGTCTCCTCATGGATCAAAGAAACTTCAACAAAGCGGTTGGCTTTCTTTGCTGCTTGGACTTATTGGGTCGTTCACGTGCCTTATTTGGCACAAAAACCCCAAGGAATCTTAGTATCATTGAGTTGGTTATTTAAAGGAAATGGTACATTTGTATCGACGATGGGTTCCATGGAAGTCTCGTTGATTTGTTTAGCTATTTTTCTATTCTTTTTATGGATTGCCTCTAAAGGATTGACGACCTTAAAAATGATTGGGAACATCGCCGGAACAGCCATGTTCGTGATGTCGATTCTTTTTATCCTTTTAGCAGTGACTGCTCCAGCAATGACTGGTGCTGAAATTGCTACACCAAACATGTCATCTGTTTCAACCTATATCCCTAAATTTGACTTTACCTATTTAACTACGATCTCGATGCTGGTATTTGCGGTAGGTGGCTGTGAAAAAATCTCGCCTTACGTAAATAACACAAAAAATCCTGCCAAAGAATTTCCAAAAGGCATGATCTTTTTAGCCGGTATGGTGGCATTATGTGCCTTGCTCGGCTCGATTGCAATGGGGATGCTTTTTGATGCCAACCATATTCCAGAAGATTTGATGGTCAACGGCGCTTATGAAGCCTTTCAACGACTAGGAAACTTCTACGGAATTGGCAACTTTTTTGTCATTCTTTATTCCATCGCCAATGCGTTGGCGCAAATTTCTGCGTTGGCATTTTCAATTGATGCCCCATTGAAAATATTATTGTCTGATGCTGATTCAGAATTTGTACCAAATGGCTTAGCAAAACTAAACAAAAAAGGAACACCAGTAAATGGGTATATTATGACTGGTATCCTAGTCAGCATTTTGATCATCATTCCAGCACTAGGAATCGGCAATATGACCGAACTGTATCGTTGGTTGTTGAACTTGAATTCAGTTGTCATGCCATTGCGTTACTTATGGGTCTTCTTAGCCTTTATGCTAGTCAACAAACACGCCAATCGCTTTACTTCCGATTATAAATTCGTGAAAAACACCAAGGTTGGCTTTGGGATCGGCTTATGGTGCTTCTTGTTCACGGCCTTTGCCTGCATTTTAGGGATGGTTCCTAAGCTTGATTATGCGGCAGATCCGCAAGCTTGGTTCTTCCAATTGGCCTTAAATATCATTACACCGATCGCCTTTCTTTTGATTGGCTTGATCTTGCCAATCATTGCGAAACGTGTAAATAAAAAATAATCATTCCCTCAAAAAAGAGGTGTCCGACAACTACTTCGGTTGTCGGGCACCTCTTTCTTTGTAAATGAACTTCTTCGCCGCGTGCGGTATTTGGTCCATCCTCTTGCCGAAGCATTCATTCTTTTTCATTGTCCTCTTTGTTGTGCTCTTTGATTCCATACTTGATCCATTGCACCTTATAGCGAAAATCTTTGATCAGCTCTTTTGCGGTCCATTCATTCGAAATGAAATCTGTCAGACTATCCATCACGATCGCCATAATAAAGTAAAGGAAACTGACGGCTTCTTGCGTATCATGGATCGTGAAGCGATTTTCTTCCAACAGCTCCAACCACTGGCGAATCATGGGCGAATCGTCAGGGATCGCATCGCGCTTCGTCCAGGCATTGCTTTGAGTACATAAGTGGATCATTTTCCAATGATCATCTTCAGGTGACCATTGACTGCACCAAGCCAAGTATTCTTCGATCCCTTTGAAAAAATCATTTTTGTTGCGATTGATAAACGTAAAAATCGCAGAATGGATTTGGTTGGAATAGTTGGTGATCGCATAGTCATAGGCATCTTCTAAGTTTTGAAAGTACTTGTAAAACGCCCCTCTAGAAATGTGCGATTTTTCGACGATGGCAGAGACCTTGACTTGACTGATATGCTTGCTGAAAAATTCTTCTAAAAGCACGGCATCGATTTTTTCTTTTTTCTCTTGTTTTAAATGAAAAAATGTTGTACTTGGCAAGGGATTCTCCTCCATCATTCGCAATCTACTCCCTCTATTATAAACAAATCCCTCTACTTTTCCACTCAGACTTGTGCAGTTTCTCTTGATGGGGCGTTTTGTTCGATGAGATTGCCATCTTCCATTCGGAAAATGCGATCACTCCATTGGATCATTCGCTCGTCGTGGGTGACCATGACTGTCGCTTTCTTTTTCTCATGTGCTTCTTTCACCAATAACTTCACGACTTCATACGCATGATCGGTGTCTAAGCTGGCAGTTGGTTCATCCGCTAAAATCAAGCTTGGGTCATTAAACAACGCCCTGCCGATCGCTACTCGTTGACGTTCCCCACCAGATAAATCGCGGGGAAACTTGTCTTGAAGGTCGAGAATATCTAATGAAGCAAGCAATTCATCAATCCGTTCCTTTTCCTTGGCTTTTCCTGAAACTTTGTCGACCAAATAAAATTGTTCCTTTACCGTTAGAAAAGGGATCAAATTCGAGCTTTGCAAGATAAACCCAATCTCTTTAAAACGCAACTTCCCTCGTTGCTTTTCATTTAATTGGGAAAAGTTCACCTGGTTGATGATGATCTCTCCCGATGTTGGACTTTGTAAGCCGCCAGCGATGGTCAAAAAGGTACTTTTCCCTGAACCAGAAGGGCCGATGATACTGACAAACTCCCCTTCTTGAACATGAAAATTCAGTCCTTTTAATGCCGTTACTTCCGTATGTTGCTTGCCAAATTTTTTTATAATATCCTTCATTACTAAAATGTCTTTCATCTTTGTTACCCTCCTATTGCCGTGATTGGATCGACTTTTGTGACCGTCCGAATGGAGAATAAGCCGCCTAGAACTGCCACGAGAATCAAGATGCCGCTGTAAAGCAGCCATTGCTTTAATTCAAAGAAAAATGGCATGGCATCTGGTAAAAATAAACTGGTGCCGTATGCCGCCGCAAAGGCTAGGGCTACCCCGATCACACCGACCATAAATGCTTGCGCAATAATTGATTTAGCAATAAAGCTGGTCCGAATCCCTTGGGCTTTCATCACACCAAAAATCGCCGTTTTTTGTAGGGTGATCACATACATGAAAATTCCCACGATTGCCGTTGCAACAACAAACAAGAAGTAGATCATGGCGTTTAAGGTCAAGTTTTGGGCAGAAAATCCAGGAAGCTTTTCAATAAAGTCTTCCGTTGCCAACACTTTGAGCGGTGTTCCTTCTTGGTTATCGACTTTTGGCTCACTTGATTTGGTCACAATGATATTGATTGGCTGCTCCTTTTCAGATGCAAATGGTTGATTAGCAAACTTCATTTTTGTCCAAGTATCGAGGGAAGTATAAATCACTGGTGACACCGTATAAGACGTTTCTGGGGTGATCCCAACGACTTTGAAGGTTTCATCTGAACGCCCGATTTTCACTTGATCCCCGACCTTGATACCTTCTTCTGCTAAGTTTTCTGAAATCGTGATCTCATTTTCTTTTGAAAATGACTTGCCTTCTAAAACTTCTGGTAACAAGAACGCATCGTCTTGTGTACCAAAAACAGTCACATTGACTTGTTCATCGTTGACCGTGATGACACTGCTGTATAAACCAATCGGAGCTTTTTGGGTCCCTTCTACACGGTCTACATCCCCTCTCGTCAATTGCGAAGCCGCAAATGTGTCATTCGCATCTTCTGATAAAACGATCGCGGATGAATCCCAATCGACGATGGCCTTTTTAAAATCCCAGTTAAGTCCGGTTGCTAAGCCAGACAATATAAAAACAACATAGGCGATCAAAAACATGATTCCTACGATCAGCCCATATCTTAATTTTGAATAACGCATTTCTTTTATAGCCAGAAACATTGCTCTTTCCTCCTGTTTTCCAAATATTGACAAAGTGTCACTTTTTGAAGAATACCACACAAGGTGACACTTTGTCACTTTTTACAACTCGGAAAGTTTGTAAGGTTGATCGATCATTCTTTTTCTGTCATTCACTGAGGCTGTTTTTTTCTAAAGGAGTGAGAAAAAAGAGAGTTGAATATTGGGCGTTTCGCGTAAAATACGTCATTTCCTTTTAACATTCTTGGCTAGATGTAAAAAAAGCATGGCCGACCGTAAATAGTCGAACCATGCTTTGGCAAAAACGAACCCTAGGATTTCATTACTGGTGTTCTAGAGATCAGCTGACTTTGCTTTGTCCAATTGTGGAAATTACTGCTCGTAACTGATGACACGAAGTATCAAACTGCCGTTTTTCCTCAGGAGTAAGCGTCAATTCAATAATTTCGCGAACACCGTTTTGGTCCACAACTGCAGGAACCCCTGTGAATAAATCGTTGATGCCATATTCTCCATCAAGGTAGGAAGAAACCGGTAGAATCGCTTGCTCATCATTTAAGATCGCTCGAACGATTCTTGCGACACTCATCCCTATTCCGTAAAAAGTTGCTTGTTTTCGATCAATGATTTCATAGGCGGCATTTTTTACTCGTTCAGAAAGAACCGCTAGATCGGCAACGGTCAAACGATCCTTTTGCTTGATCAATTCTACGATCGGTTGCCCACCAATCGTTGTATGGGACCAGACAGCGACTTCCGAATCACCGTGCTCCCCAATGATATACCCATGAATATTCCGTGGATCGATGGCTAATTTTGCTGCCACTTCTTTTCGAAGTCTTGTGGTATCGAGGGTCGTTCCCGTACCAACGACACGATTGGCTGGCAAACCGGACACACGCCATGCTTGATAAGTTAAGACATCGACTGGGTTTGAAGCGATGACAAGCACGCCATCAAATCCTGAAGCCATCACTTGTTTTGTGACGCTTGCCATAATTTCGGCGTTCACATCGATCAATTCAAGCCGTGTTTGTCCTGGCTTTTGGTTGACCCCTGCGGTAATAACGACGATGTCAGCATCTTTACATTCCGAGTACTCTCCCGCCCAAACTTTGATGTTTTCTTGCCCCCATGACATACCATCTAACAAATCGAGGGCTTCTCCTTCTGCTTTGTCCCGGTTGACATCGATCAAGACCAATTCATTAATCAGTCCTTGATTGATCATGGAATACGCAATGCTCGTTCCAACGAAACCTGTTCCGACAACGACAACTTTTCTGCGTGTACTTTTCATGTGCGATCCCTTCCTTTTCTTTTCAAATACTTGTGCTATTGTTTTGCGTAGATTACGCATTTTCTTAAAAAATGGATGATCTTTTGTGCTTCCTTAGTAACTATGACCGGCAATCAGCGCTTTGGTTTGCTGATACAAATGAACAGCATATTTTCCTAACACATAGCTGACGACAATCACGGCAAAGCTTGTTTCAATAATCGTTAAGGCTTGTAGAAACCCAAATATCAGTGGGTGATTCGCAAAAAACAGCGCTGATTTGAACATAGCAGTCGCTGAAATCACAAGAGGAAACGTAAATGCCGCATAGCTTGGGTAAAAGCCGACGGCCAGCATGTTTTTCATATAAGCGACGACACAGAAATAAATCGTTTGTGACAATAACAGCATAAAGGCGACAAACCAAGCAGAGCCTTGTTCAAATACGGAAAGGTAACCTGCTAAGCAAAGAGAACCTGGCGCTGTTAAAATCGTGATCAAAGGAACTGCCGCCCGTTCCGTCAGCTTTTGATGGACGATTCGCTTTAAAATAATCGGCAAAAGCGCAAAATACAATACCAATGCGATCCAGACGATCACTTCTCCTAGCTCTTTAAAAAAGACAGCAGAAGTATTGGGAATGACGCCAATCCCGACGAAGGTAATAAACCAGCTTGGATAAATGTATTCCAGCGAAAGGTCGACAGGCAAAATATGCACGACAACAAAATAGATCATTAAAGCAAAATGTAAGCCGATAGCCCCCCACCAGAGCAGATCATTCACCACTGCATCGGGAATGACCCGTTCAAACACAGTGGAAATCACCATCAGCGCCATCGTAAAGGTTGGCGCCACCGAAGCAACGATTGGGTTTTGTAACTCTGACATCGTGTGCTTAAATGTAAAGCATACTTTCAGAAGGAAGAGCCCCATGATGAAAATACCAAGGGTGCAAACCCCATTTCCAACCGTCTCCATTCCTTCTGAATACAATAAATTCCCCAAAGACACAGTGCCTAAGATCAAGCCACAAATCGGGATTGGCAATGAATGCAAAAAATGCTGGATCGATGTTTTCATCAACTCATCCTTTCTAAACGTATGAAAATTTCAATTAAATTTGCTTTCTTTTTTCTCTACACTTATACTATAATCACCTGATAACTATTTGTAAAATTGTACTTTTAAATACTAATTATAAATTTTATTAATAATAAAGGAGTCCGCAAAATGATTGAATTGCTCAAAACCTTCATTGTTGTTTATGAAACGAGAAACTTTAGTCTTGCCGCAAAACAGCTCTATAAAACTCAGCCAACGATCTCCTTGCAAATCCAACGATTAGAGGCGGAACTTGGCTTCAAACTTTTTGAACGTAAAGGAAAACAATTGATTTTACCCACCAGCCAAGCGGAGTTTTTGTATCCTCGTGTGGTCGAGTCTCTCCGCTCATTGTCCACTATTTTTTCGCAAGCCAAAGACGCCAAAAATTTTAAAACAGAGTGTGTGCTCGCTTGTTCGAATACCACCGCCGTTTACTTACTGCCCAGCATCATGGCACAGCTGATTGCAGAATTTCCAACATTTGCCTTTGAAATCAAAATCATGAATTCGCAAGAAGTGATCGATGCCGTCGAATCAAACAAAGCCCATATCGGCCTGATTGAAAAATCAATCGTTTCGCCATTGATCCAAAAAGAATTCGTTTATCGTGATGAATTGGTGTTAGCAGGCAACCTCGCTTCTGATTTTTGGGTCTTGCGGGAAAATGACTCGGGGATGTACTACATTAACGAAACCTATCTATACGCACAGCACCTAAATCCGCAAATCATCAAAGCCAATAACAGTGAAGTGATTTTGTCCCTACTAAAACAAAACATCGGCAAATCGATCATTTCGAAACTCTCATTACCAGAAGAGTTGCCTTGGCAGGAACTTGATCCAGAGTACCGCTATCGTGATCTTTTTATCATTCAGAATCGTCAGCGTGTGACGCCGGAAATCGGAAAGGTTTATGAGGAGATTAAACGACTGTTGTTGGCATTGATTCCATAAATATTAGTCTTTTGAACCAATTAAAGTGAATACAAAAAAAGACGCTGGAGTGTCGTTTGTCACTCCTCCAGCGTCTTTGTATTTTTATAATTCCTTGATAAACCGTTTCTGTTCATGACTGCTATGATAGCCATGGTTTTCATAAAACCTGTGAGCAGCATGGCGTTTAACATTCGAATTTAATCGAATGCCTTGCATTCCTCGCTGTCGGGCTTCTTCTTCAATTGCCGACAGTAGTTTCCCGCCAACCCCTTGCTTTTGCACTTGATCGTCCACTACCAAACCTAGGACATTAAAAAATCGCCCGGCAGAATAAACTGTTGAATACGGCTGTGCTTCAATCATTCCAACTGCTTTTCCCCCTATTTCAGCGACCAGTAAGAGATGGTCCTCCTCAGCTAAGATCCTCTTTAAACCCTCGATCAATACTTCTTCTTCGATTGGATAGCCTAGTACTTTCGATAAATGAGCTAGTTCTTTACGATCAGACAATGCTGCGGCTCTAATTTTCATGATATTCTCCCGTCTTACAGCTTTTGACTCAACTATATTTTTTGAATGCTTATTTGTCAAGAAACGCTCGTTCTGCATTGCTAGTGTGAAACACGATAAAAGTACACGAACTGAGATTCAAACAAGAAATGAATGAAAAACGGCAAACAGTCTTCTTAGTTTCACCCTTTTTTACTGAAACAACGGAGAGACTATTACACATCTTGTAAGGGAGGGATCAGATGTAAATTAGCTAATAGTATTCAATATGTTATTGCTTAGTGAGCATAGGGACGGATGATGCTATAGTAGAAACAATCGAAAAAAATTTTTTCTAAGCATTCATTACTGCCAGCCAATCACCGTAAGTCCTGGCCATTTCGCCCCCCACTTCTCAGCTTTTTTTTCATAAACTTCCCGAGAAATCATCGCTTTGTTTGGTCTTACTACCCCAGAAAAGAGGTCATACATGCCATAAGGAGCAAAAATCTGGAGCTTATTTTCCTGATCGAAAAAAACACCGATCGAAGTTGCAGTACTGGGCCAAGTACTGATTGCTTCTTCAGTAGAGGTATATGCGGGAATAGAAAAGCCGAATTCTTCTTCATACCATAGGTGCACCCTTGCCTCATTCTTTACATCCAGCGCATATTGATTTTGTTTAGTAGTTTTCACTATTTGTTCTAGTACCATTCGTTCTTTCTCTAGACTCAAATCTGTGTCAAAATAAACAATATCCACATCACTTATTCCGTAACCGATGGGTTTAGAAAAAAGATGATTCCATACAGACTGCGTGACACTTCCTCCGCCAACATAAAGGTTTGGAATACCTAAAGCCGAAACATTTCTAATGATCTTGTAAAGTGCATTATCTTTTTCCAAAATTTTGTTTATTTCCGTTTCTTGGATGCTCAGAGCCTCATACTGATACATTGTTCTTCTCCTATCTGAAGTTTTCTAAACTGTTTATCCTAATCTTTTCGTTTCGGTTTTTCACATTAAATTTCACTTAATACATATTGGTTGCACAAAGCACTATTGAATTATAAATGTAACTCATAAAAAGATTTGCCTCCGCTAAATTTGGAATTAGCATACCATCTACTTAACTTCTATAGACCTTTTGCTCTTTTTTCAACTGCTTGTAAAAATTTCATCCTTGTTTTTATCGTATTACTTTCTCTTCTCATATTTCCCAGCACAAGAATTTTTTTTGTTTTTATTCCACAATGACTCAGAACTGCATTTTTTAATACAGATATACCGTAACTATCAGGAACGCTAATTGGACCGCTAAATATTTTATAGAAAAAGGTAGGAGCCATACTCGTTACAATAATGTCGGCAGTTCGGCCACTTAAAAGCTTCTTGAATTGTCTTCCGCGTATGTAGTTCATTAAGAAAAATCCAGAGTAATTCGAGGAATAAGCGATACCTGGTGTGAAGACTCGGTCAATCCATCCTTTTAGGAGGCTCGGCATGGAGCTCCACCAAATAGGATATATAAAAACAAGATGATCAGCCCATTGAATCAGTTTTTGCGATTCTTCTATGATTGGGTCAACAGTCATACGTGTGCGGTAACCATAGCGTAATACTGGATCAAAAAATAGTTCTCCTAAATTTAAATGAGCAATATCGTGACTACTCGCATCAATATTTTCTTTATACACTTTGTATATCTCTGAACAAAAACTTGCTTTATCAGGATGGCCATTAACAATCAATACCTTCATTTTATGCTCCTTAGTGTAAACTTTTTGGTTCACTAATCATCTCATATCTTAAAGAAAGATCATATAGTAAAAAAAGAAGAAGTGAATTTATCAACTTCTTCCTTAAAAATAGTACCTATCTATCAAAGAACTGTATTCCAAAGTTATTGGTATTAACTCTATACGAATTCAATTCTTCGTATGTGTTTAATCAAACACGAGTAAAACTAGTTCTTACTTTTTTTATTTTTTAAAACCAACAGTGCGAAAATAAAGATCAAAATTGATCCAATTAAACCATATAATGGATTGAAAACCTCTCCTGTCTTAGGTAATGTCTCATTATTCGATTTCTTCAGTTTATCATTTTCTTTCTCCAACACTTTTTCCCTGGTTGCTTTAATTGAACGATCATTTATTGAAAATTTGATAGGGGTTTTATCGATTTGATACCCATCTGGCGCTTTAGTTTCAACTAACTGATATTCTCCTATGTCTAAATTGCTTATCTCAACTTTTCCATCTTTATTTGTAACTATTTTTTTCTGTACAATATTTCCTTTCGAATCTCGCAGCTCAAACTCTGCATTTGCCAGTAGCTTTCCTGTTTCACTGTCTACTTTTTTCAGAGTTACTTTCCCAAGTTTTGGTGATACATAAGTATTCTTGAAAATAATCGATTCTTGGTACGCTGGACTTGCCACTAATTGCCCCGTTTGGTCTTCCACTTTCACGGTCACGTGGTAGACTGTATCATCGTAGGTGATCGTGCTATCTGTCCCTGCGACTTCTCGGATCGTATACTTGTATGTCCCTACTTGGTCATAGTCGATTGCATCGAAGTAAATTTTTCCGTTGGCATCATTGGTCTTGGTTTGGAGCACTTCCCCTTGTTCGTCCAACAGCTGGAATTGAAATTGATCTGCACTTAGTGCTTTGCCAGTCAATTCTTTACTTGCTTCTAGAACCGCACTCCCTTTTGCGGGATTGTAGCTATTTTTAAAAATAGCACTGCCTTCATAGCTTGGACTTGCCACTAATTGCCCCGCTTGATCCTCCACATTTACCGTTACATGATAGACTGTGTCATCATAGGTGATCGTGCTATCTGTTCCTGCGACTTCTCGGATCGTATACTTGTATGTTCCTGCTTGGTCATAGTCGATTGCATCGAAGTAAATTTTTCCGTTGGCATCATTGCTTTTAGTTTGGAGCACTTCCCCTTGCTCGTCCAACAGTTGGAATTGAAATTCATCCGCACTTAGTGCTTTGCCACTTAGTTCTTTACTTGCTTCTAGAACCGCACTCCCTTTTGCAGGATTATAGCTATTTTTAAAAGCAGCATTGCCTTCATAACTTGGACTTGCCACTAATTGCCCCGCTTGATCCTCCACATTTACGGTTACATGATAGACTGTGTCATCATAGGTGATCGTGCTATCTGTCCCTGCGACTTCTCGGATCGTATACTTGTATGTCCCTGCTTGGTCATAGTCGATTGCATCGAAGTAAATTTTTCCGTTGGCATCATTGGTCTTGGTTTGGAGCACTTCCCCTTGCTCGTCCAACAGTTGGAATTGAAATTCATCCGCACTTAGTACTTTGCCAGTCAATTCTTTACTTGCTTCTAGAACCGCACTTCCTTTTGCGGGATTATAGCTATTTTTAAAAACAGCACTTCCTTCATAGCTTGGACTTGCCACTAATTGCCCCGCTTGATCCTCCACATTTACCGTTACATGATAGACTGTGTCATCGTAGGCGATCGTGCTATCTGTCCCTGCGACTTCTCGGATCGTATACTTGTATGTTCCTGCTTGGTCATAGTCGATTGCATCGAAGTAAATTTTTCCGTTGGCATCATTGGTCTTGGTTTGGAGCACTTCCCCTTGCTCATCCAACAGCTGGAATTGAAATTCATCCGCACTTAGTGCTTTGCCAGTTAGTTCTTTACTTGCTTCTAGAACCGCACTCCCTTTTGCGGGATTGTAGCTATTTTTAAAAATAGCACTGCCTTCATAGCTTGGACTTGCCACTAATTGCCCCGCTTGATCCTCCACATTTACCGTTACATGATAGACTGTGTCATCATAGGTGATCGTGCTATCTGTTCCTGCGACTTCTCGGATCGTATACTTGTATGTTCCTGCTTGGTCATAGTCGATTGCATCGAAGTAAATTTTTCCGTTGGCATCATTGCTCTTAGTTTGGAGCACTTCTCCTTGCTCATCCAACAGTTGGAATTGAAATTCATCCGCACTTAGTGCTTTGCCAGTTAGTTCTTTACTTGCTTCTAGAGTCAAAGCGACAGGTTTTTCTATTTTCTTGTTTACAACAGTTTTCGTCACTTCTTTATCGTTGCCAAAGTCGCTTGGGGTAACAGTTAGTACCTGATCCAATAATTCATAACCCGCAGGAGCTTTTATTTCCTTTATCGTATAATTATCCTTCAGAAGATCATTGATAGAAGCTCGCCCCTCGTCATCTGTTGTCAATTTTCCTACAACTTGTCCCGTTGACTCACGTAGAACTTCAAATTGTGCACCAGAAAGAACTTCCCCTGATTCATTCGTTTTAATAATACTTACCGTGTAATTATATCCTTCGGCTTCGCCTCCTCCTTTTTGGTAATTTGTATAGGCAATGCCATCCTTTATCACTACGTCATTTGATGTCAATACAGCCGTATTAACGACATTCTCTCCATCAACAGGTGTATAGGCTAGTTCTGCTTTATAGTAAATTGCATATTGATCTTCACTACCAATATCTCCAAAATCTATTGAGAATGATCGTTGATCACTAGAAATATTGATTTCATAATCTCCAGTCACGTTGACACGATTTACTAATTCCCAATCATTTCCAGCAGCATTTAATTGCCACTTTCCTTTATAAATAATGAACGAACCTGGAACATAAGTGACAGCCTGACTATTTATCGCATCGGTGATCGTAGCATCAGGATAATTACCGCTACTTCGATTGATTGCAACATAATATTGAATCGTTTGATCACTTCCGTCTGTAAACCAACCAGATTTCGTTAAAGGATATGTGGTTGTATCTATACCAGCATAATCAATTTCAATTGGAAAGGTCGTTCCTTCAACATCAATCGTCGTCGTGATTGTCTGTTCCTCTTGAACAATTGTTGAATCAACGCCCGCGTAAAAATAAAAAGAGCCATGTATATCTGAATGGGTTTCTGCATAATCTGTATAGGTCAGAATAATCTGTTTTGAATCTGACAGAACGGTTGCATTGGCGACGATGTTTCCATTCGAATCTTTTAGTTCAAACGATTCGTTACTACCAAATCTAAGTTCAGACGGTAAGGTGATCGTTGTCGTATCTCCTTCTTTTACTTGGTTATTTGGTAGATCAAACGTCCCATTGATTCGAAATGTCTCCCACTGTCCAACAGCTTCCGTCAGAGGATCTCCATTTTCATCCGTGATACTAAAGGAAGTGATCACATCATCAACTGCTGAAAATGGAGCAATGGTTGGCGCTCTTGATTGTTTCTCCGAAGTCTGTAAAGTTTCTGATTTAAGATCTGATTGTACCTCTGTGTTCTGTAAATCTGTAGATTCTACCGATCCACTTGATATGGTGGTTGATGTTTCACTTTGAGACTCACTTGTTCTATTTGTTACATCACTCGTCTCACTTGTGGCTTGTGTAGCTTGGGTTTCACCAATACTCATTTCAGCAATCGCGTGCAATGGCGCAACTAAGATAGATGTTACAATTACTAAAAGGCTAAAATAAGTAGAAATTCTTCTTTTCATATTCACCGATTCCTTTTCTATACTATTAATGTGTTGCATACTGACATTTTTATACCGTCGCTATAAGATTCATCTATTTCAACTACTATCTTTTATGTAAATATTCCGTGTACTTTCTTCCATATAAAATTCCTCCAGACATGCTTTCTAAAATTTTTCCTAAATAAATGGGTTTCTCATTTGAAGGCAAATAAGGTTGTTCCGTTAACATTGTTAATTGTTGCTCAATTGAGAGGAAATTTTCCTTTTGTTTTCTGTATTTTGCTAATTTTTCTGAATCATTCTCAACGACGATTTCATTCTCATTGGAACCTACTTCAAACGCGTATACAGGTTCTTCTTCTTTCATATGTTCGCTAGGCAAAAAACTCAATTGATTGATTAGAAAAAAGGGCAAAACTACCCATGAAAAATATTTATCTTTCAAAAGCTACCTCCTTTAGTTTTACTAGCAACTCTCCCAGTTCCTTCCAATCATTAGATGTTGGCGGTTTTTTCCAAATAAGTTGTTCACAGTTCAATTTATCCATGGCACAGTCCGAAAGAAATAACTTGGTATTATTACTAATTTTGGCTTCAAAGATAAGATTCATCGATTGTAACGACTGTAGCATCATTTTTATATAGCTGTTGTAATTATTCCCATGAGAAAAATCAATACAGATATTTAAAGGTGTCTCAATTTTTTCCATGGGTAGCTGCGTAACTAATAAGAAAAGATAGTCATAATAAAGCTTGTTTTTCTCGGAATCAGATTGGAAAAAAGTGGATTTTTCTATTTCCCGAAAAAAATCCTGAATAAATTTATCAATTGCTGGATTGGTTTCCTGAAAATAATTAAACTTCCCTTTGATAATGAATGACTGATTTTTAAAGCGATAAACTAACCATTTAATATGTATATTTGTTAGTTCCTTCTCTATAAAATCATCTTTTATTTCATAACTGAATGTGTCAAAAAACATAGAAATAAATTTTTGAGTTAACTTAACTGCTTCTCGATACAAATCAAATGTCCTAAACTTCGTAACGAATTGTTCATTGTCGATTTCAAAATGACAGAACATCAAAAAATAACCAATTTCATTCTCTAACTGCTCATCGTCGATCGAAGAGTCACTGTTTATCGCTTTTTTCAACCACTTCGTGAAATCATTTTTCACATAGTCCACATAATTCTCTTGTATAAAATGTTTATTTTTTATTCGAATGAACCAAATACTAATAAAGATTGCTAGTTTTATTTCTTTTGTTCTGGGGATAGTTACTATATATTGTGATGAAAATTGCTTTATAATTTTATCGGTCATTTGACGGATTTCTTTTGGAAAAGGATTTTCAATGCCGTTAAATAATTCATAGTAAGTACTAAAAAATATACTGCGTACGCTCAACTCATTCCCAATAATTCTGCTCTTTTTAATCAAAATGTTTTCTTCATTTAATAAAGACTTTAAATGGCGAAACTTCACATAGCTAGCTGTCTGGCTGCTGTGAAGCAAAGCAACTTGCTTTTTCATAGGAATCTCATTAATGAAAAAATTATCCAAAATATTAAAAAGTTCACAAATTTTCATAAACTTAATTCTTATTTTCTTTACCGTTACGTAGTCGAGATTAGCACAAGTGATTTCTCCTGATTTTTTGATACAAATTGCAGTATCCTTGGAAATTAAGCTCAAATACGTATTCAATTCATCTATGTAAGTTTCAACTTTATAGCTAGAAATAGCCAAAATCTTACTTAATTCTGAAACTGTACAATAATGATTTTTATAATTCTCTATGTATTTAAGAATTACCCACTCATAACGATACCTATCAATCAATAGTTCTTCTGACAACATAGAAATACGCCCTCCCATATATAAGTTTACAAGATTAGTCAAAAAGTAGTATAAGCTTTTTTAAACAAAATTGCTTATTTTTTTTATTTATTAGAAAAATATAGTAATTTTGAATTGGATCTTTTGATTAGAATCTAAATTAAGAATTGATAATATAACTTTACGTATGATTAATAACTAGTTTTCCTAACATCTTTTCTTTTTACAACTATTATTAATTACTTGCTAAAATATAACTTAATGGCTAGTCAAAGACAAACTGATTGAACCTTGATTTCCTTGGCTATCTAGACGACAAAATTACCTTTCGTTCTTGAAAAAAACTTGATAGCTGACTTCGCTTATCGTTGACATTTCGCCTCTTTTCAACTAATATTTTATTATTGTTACATTAATTGAATATCCAAACCACCACCGGGTGATAGAAGTGTTTGGTAAACTCATTAGGTCCTTGAAGAGTTTACTGAATGCTTATTTTTTTTGAGGAGGAGAACAAATTATGACATGGATTTATTTATTTTTAGGAGGATTTTTTGAGGTCGTATGGGCATCTACCATGAAACTGAGCAACGGGTTTAGCCACTTTTGGTACAGTTTTTCAACGGTCATCGGAATGATTTTCAGTTTTGGATTCTTGGCTTTAGCGGTCAAAAATCTACCATTAAGTATCGCTTATCCTGTTTGGACAGGCATCGGCGCGGTGGGATCGATTATTGTGGGGGTCGTGTTCTTTAAAGACCAGCTGTCTCTCCTGACTTGGGTTTTCGTCATCTTATTAATAGTTGGTATTTTGGGCATCAAGTTTACCAGTGGCCACTGATTTAGCCCTTTGATAATAGTTTTGCTAGCCTTTTTGTAGGTACCTTCATCAATCAAGCGCCTTGACTCCTATAACGAAACACGGATCCAAATCGCCTTTTTCAGCCCATCTAAAGATTTTTTTGAAATTAGCCTATAGGTACAAAATATTTTCAAAAAACATTTGACCTTATAGTCACTCTAACCTTTATGCTATTCATGTAAAGAAAACGGAGGGAAAATAATGAAACAATGGCATAATTTGGATATTGACAAGGTGCAGTCAGCGACAAGTGAGACGCTTGTCACAAATGAGGTTCGTAAAGCGTATCAAGAAAAACACGGGAAAAATAAATTACAAGCATCAGAAAAGACACCCGAATGGAAGAAGTTTCTATCTTACTTCCATGATGCGTTAATGTATGTCTTGATCGGTGCAGCTGTTTTAAAATTTATGACGGGAAGTCTAATTGAAGGAGCGATCGTTTTACTCGTTGTCGTTTTAAACGCAATGATTGGTTATTACCAAGAGAGAAAAGCAGATGATTCACTATCTAGCATTTCAAAATTGCTTAGTTCAAAGGCGACAATCGAATCTGAAAACGGACGTCTTTCAATTGATGCAGAAGATTTGATTCCAGGGGACCGCGTTTATTTAGCACCGGGTGATATTATTCCTGCTGATTTGCGTATGGAAACCGTGAATGAACTAAAAATCGATGAATCGATTCTAACTGGAGAGCCTGACGCAGTCGTAAAAACAACTGCTCATTTAGAGGGGCAAATAGCACTTGCTGAACGAACCAATATGGCGTATTCGGGTACCCAAGTTCAGTCAGGAACTGGAAAAGGGATCGTTGTTGAAATTGGTTCGGACACTGAGATTGGTAAAATCAATGCTTCTTTAGCAACCATTGAAGTGAAAGAAACCCCTCTATTGAAAAAAGTGAACGAAATGAATCATGCTATTTTTAAAGGGATCGGCGTCTTTATCTTCTTATTAGGATTGATCAGCTACTTCATTTATGGCATGAGTCCGATGTATATCGTATCAGCAATCATTGCTTTGATCGTTTCTTCTATTCCTGAGGGATTGCCTTCTATTTTGACGATTATTTTGTCTTCCGGCGTGAAAAATATGTCGGATCAAAATGCGATCGTAAAGGGATTGCCTACTGTCGAAACACTTGGCTCAATGACAGTCATCTGTTCTGATAAAACAGGTACTTTGACCAAAAACGATATGACCCTTACCAATGTGTTTTCTAATAATCAGGTAACAGTGATTGATCATGAAGACCAAACAGATCTTTCGAACAATGAACTACTAGCCCAAATCATGCAAAACTGTCAAGAAACACAGAGTTTCGATGATCGCCACTGTCCAGTGACCGGAAATGCAACAGAATTAGCGTTATTACGTTGGACCAATCGTATTGGCACACCGCGGATCAAGAGTCTAGAAACATTACCTTTTGACTCAAAATATAAGTATATGGCAACAAGCCACCTGATCAATGGGAAAAAGCGGATTTTTGTAAAAGGTGCTCCAGATATCGTTTTAAATAAAGCAACTGCTGCACATATTGATGGGCAGATAGCGGAGTTTGATCATGCACAGTGGGAAAAGATCAACTTGGCTTTTGCTTCAGAGGGACAACGAGTGATCGCGTTTGCTTATAAGGATATTGATACAACGACAGAATTGACTCATGAGGAGATGGACGAACTCGTAATCATCGGATTAGCTGGCATTATCGATCCAGCAAAAGAATCAGCGATCGAAGCGGTAGCAGATTGTAAAAAAGCCGGTGTCAGAGTCGTAATGATCACCGGAGATCACCCAACGACCGCAAAAGCGATTGCCAAAAAATTAGGAATCGACCATTCTGAACGAGCAATCACTGGAACTGAACTGGATCGTTTATCCACAGATGAGTGGCAAACAGTGGTAAAAAATACCAATATTTTTGCCCGAACGACACCGGAGCATAAGCTTATGATCGTTACTTATTTACAAGAACAAGGCGAAATCGTTGGAATGACTGGTGATGGGGTCAATGACGCACCCGCACTTAGAAAAGCAGATGTAGGGATCGCAATGGGGATTAAAGGAAGCGATGTTAGTAAACAAGCTGCCGACATGATCCTCATTGACGATAATTTTGAAACAATTGCAAAAGCAATCAAAGAAGGCCGTCGAATTTTTGATAACTTAAAAAAGACGATCCTCTTCTATTTGCCAACCTGTCTGGCCCAGGGGCTTTTGCTGATCGTCTCTATGTTGGGAAATCTCCCTTTACCACTAAGTACCGTGCAGATTCTTTGGTTAAATCTAGTTGCGTCAATTACACTCTCCTATGCGTTAGGTTTTGAACCAGCTCACAAAATGATCATGAATCGTGCACCTCGAGATATGAAAGAAAAAATCATTTCCAACTATACACTCTTTCGAATCGTTTATGTTGGCCTACTCTTGACCTTCTTCGGCTTTCTAACGATGAATGCATTCAGCGACGAAGCTGTCAGACAAACCGTTTTGATCAATGCGATCGTTTTCGGTCAAGCTTTTTACATGATTAACTGTCGTGAGATCACGGATTCAGCCTTCAGTAACAAAATCAAGCAGAATAAAGCCTTGATTTACTCATTACTTGTTATGGCAATTCTCCAATTAGGAATGGTCTACTTTTCACCATTGCAAAGTATCCTACAGACCACCTCTTTAACTGTATCCGAATTGCTTATCAGTGTTCTCCCAGCAACTCTCCTTTTCTTGTTAGTAGAATCCGAAAAGCACGTAACACGAGTCATTCTAAAGGAAAATGTTCCCGCCTACTCAATGGATACCAAAGTAGAGAAATAAGAACAGTTCTATTTCATAAGTCATCTTATCGATAAACTTGCTGAATCACTAAGTACCAATAGATACGTTTCTCCTTGATCGATCCCGTTTTAATCGGGTTGATCAAGGAGAATTTCTATTTTACTCACGTATTCTTCTGGTAAATTCGTCTCATGAAAATCAATCAAGTAGAACTCATAAAAATTCCCTTTCGCGATTAGTCTATTTTTCTTTAGGTAACTTTTTAGTTCTGCTAAAGCAGCTAAACGCTGCTTATATGTGCCCGTATAATAAATAGCGAGATACTCTCCTGCAGGCATTGTAAATGCCTTCTCATCTGCCAAATCGTTTGTCAGACAATAGAAAACTTGATGCCTAAATGCGTCTTCGTGCGGCAGTAAAATCGTTCCGAAAACATTTTGATTATTGGCATGGAGCTCTTTTTCAAATTGTTTGTGCAGGCGCTTAAGTTCAAAGTACAGGTCTTTCCCCAACGTATCTTTTTCTTGACTTAAAACAAGGTAGCGTTCTTCATAAAAAGTACGTTCAATTTCATGGTTTTGCTTTTTTTCAGCATAGACAAGCAAGTCAATTCGCTCTTTTAACAAATCTTGTTTCTCTTTTAACGCATGGATTCTGTCTTCTAATTGCTCCATCTCGAAATGCAGGATTTCTTTGGTCAACGCTTTATTCTTTGTATCCAAGTAGTTCTTAATTTCCTCAAGTGACACATCGAAAAAACGCAGATCTCTAATAGTATTTAATCGCTCAATATCCTCGTATGAGTAATCTCGATAGCCATTCTCAGTATAGTTGGGTGACAATAAACCAATCTGTTCATAGTATCTAAGAGTATGCGGGGTAATATCATAATTTTCACTCACTTGTTTTATCTTCATCGTTCCATCCCTCCCTTTATCTTTCATAGCGTGTCTCTGTCACAAAATCATATCATAATTTTCTTCAGAAAACGAAGGAGTTTTTCTATTGAAGTGGTCAGAAGGTTTGGTGTGTGATAGTACTTGAACAAGCTTCAAATCATAATGAAAAGACTGCTGATAATTTTCCAAAATTAGTATTGGAAATTATCAGTAGTCTCCTACTTCGTCAGTACTCTATTCCATTTCATAAGAAAGCTATTTCTGATTCCTTATTTTCGTTTCTGTCTTAAGAAAAATGCTAGCAGGGATGATACCGCCATAGTCACTCCAGCGTATAATATGAAGGGATTGGCTTCTTCTCCAGTTTTCGGAAGAATTTTTTCACTAGTTGCTGTTTTTGTTGTTTCTTGTACTTTAGTCGTTGTTTTCTCACCAATAGATGGTGTTTCATCCTCTGGTTTTGTCTGATCATTTGGCGTGTTGCTTGACTCTTTTGATGGGTCTGTCGGATCGACTTCGTCTGTTGTGTTTTTTGTATACGTCACAATCAGCTCTGTATCTTCATCTTCTGCAGTCATTCCTGTTTGTTCTTTAACCGTCGTAAGATCTGCCGTGTAACCCTCAATTTGCTTGCTTTTCACCTCATCAAATGTCGTGTCATCGTTTGCGGCTGCCCAGTCACTATATACGATTTCACCCGTCAACAGGTTGGTTGTTTCATTACGTGTATAGGTCAAAGTTTCCGTATAACTTTCTGCCGCTTTGCTGCCATCTTCATAGACATAATGAATCGTCCGAGAAACCTCGTTGCTTTCTTCTTTCGTTTCCGTATTCGCTTTATAAGTCACAGTCAACTCGGTATCTTTTACATCGGGTTGAATATTTGTAACTGCTTTGATCAACTCATTATCTGGTGTGCAATATTCAATCATTGGGCTGGAAACTTCGGCAAAAGTCGTGTCGTTGTCTTTTGCCTTCCATTCGCCATAGGTAACTACACCAGTTGCCAAATTCTTTGTGATCTCACGGGTGAACGTGACTTTATCGGTATGATCGTCCGCCGCTTTGCTGCCATTATCATACACATAATGAATGGTTTGCTTAACTTCCTTAGTTTCTGTTGCGGTTTGCATTTTTGGCATATACATAACGGTGACTTCGATGTCTTGATTATCAACCGCTACTCCTGTAACTGCTTCGATTGTTTCCTTATCGACGGTATAGTTCTTAATCATAGGACTTTTCACTTCATCTAATGTCGTATCGTTATCTTTGGCTTGCCATTCGCCATAGGTCTTGTCACCAGTTGCTTCGTTGGTAGTGACCGTCCGCGTGAACGTGACCGTGTCTACTTTATCTGGAGCAGCTTCTTTGCCATCTTCGTATACATAATGAATCGTTTGTTTGACTTCTTTGGTTTCTGTTGATTTGGTCATGTTTGGCGAGTAATTGACCGTCACTTCGCGATCTTCTGATTTTTCTGTCAGCCCAGTGACTTCTTCGACTTTTGCTTTGTCTGCGCGATAGTTCTTGATTTCAGGACTTTTCACTTCATCAAATGTCGTATCATCATCTTTGGCTTGCCATTCGCCATAGGTCTTGTCACCAGTTGCTTCGTTGGTGGTGACCGTCCGCGTGAACGTGACCGTGTCTACTTTATCTGGCACGGCTTCTTTGCCGTCTTCATACACATAATGGATCGTTTGTTTGACTTCTTTGGTTTCTGTTGACTCAGTTATATTTGGTGAGTAAGTGACAGTTACTTCGCGGTCTTTGGTGTCGGCTGTCAAACCTGTGACTTTATCAATGCTTGTTTTGTCTGCGTGATAGTTCTTGATTTCAGGACTCTTCACTTCATCAAACGTCGTATCGTTTTCTTTGGCTTGCCACTCTCCAAAAGTTTTGTCACCTGTTGCTTCATTCGTTGTCACTTTGCGTGTGAACGTAACCGTGTCTACATTGTCTGGCGCTGCTTCTTTGCCGTCTTCATACACATAATGGATCGTTTGTTTGACTTCTTTTGTTTCCGTAGATTCGATCATGTTTGGTGAGTAAGTGACAGTTACTTCAAGATCTTCTGATTCTGCTGTCAAACCTGTGACTTTATCAATGCTTGTTTTGTTTGCGTGATAGTTCTTGATTTCAGGACTCTTCACTTCATCAAACGTTGTATCATCACCTTTGGCTTGCCATTCACTATAAGTTGTTTGATTTGTCGCCAAGTTTGTGGTAACCGTCCGCGTGAAGGTTACTTCATCAGTATGATCTTCTGCTGCTGAATCACCATTTTCATAATTATAATGGACGACTATTCTGATTGTCTTTGTTTCAATTTTTGTTTCCATTTTTGCTGCATAGGTGACAGTGATTTCAGAATCTTTATCATCTTCATTTACCCCTAAAACCTCCTCCACACTTACTTTATCTGGTGCGTAGTTTTCGATCTTAGGACTTTTCACTTCATCAAACGTCGTATCATCATCTTTAGCTTGCCATTCTCCATAGGTATTTTCTTCTGTTGCTTCATTCGTTGTCACTGTGCGTGTAAAGGTAACCGTGTCTACTTTATCTGGCGCTGCTTCTTTGCCGTCTTCATACACATAATGGATTGTTTGATTGACTTCTTTGGTTTCCGTAGATTCGATCATATTTGGCGAATAAGTGACAGTTACTTCACGATCTTCTGATTCTGCAGTCAGACCTGTGACTTTATCAACCCTTTTTTGGTCCGCATTGTATTTGTCAATTTCTGGACTTAACACTTCGTCAAACGTCGTGTCATCATCTTTAGCTTGCCATTCTCCATAGGTATTTTCTTCTGTTGCTTCATTCGTTGTCACTGTGCGTGTATAGGTAACCGTGTCTACTTTATCTGGCGCTGCTTCTTTGCCGTCTTCATAAACATAATGGATCATTCGCTTGACTTCTTTGGTTTCCGTAGATTCGATCATATTTGGCGAATAAGTGACAGTCACTTCACGATCTTCTGATTCTGCAGTCAGACCTGTGACTTTAACAACCGTTTTTTTGTCCGCATTGTATTTGTCAATTTCTGGACTTAACACTTCGTCAAAGGTCGTATCATCATCTTTGGCTTGCCATTCACCAAAAGTTTTGTCACCTGTTGCTTCATTCGTTGTCACTGTGCGTGTAAAGGTAACCGTGTCTACTTTATCTGGCGCTGCTTCTTTGCCATCTTCGTATACATAATGAATCGTTTGTTTGACTTCTTTGGTTTCCGTAGATTCGATCATATTTGGCGAATAAGTGACAGTCACTTCACGATCTTCTGATTCTGCAGTCAGACCTGTGACTTTAACAACCGTTTTTTTGTCCGCATTGTATTTGTCAATTTCTGGACTTAACACTTCGTCAAAGGTCGTATCATCATCTTTAGCTTGCCATTCTCCATAGGTATTTTTCCCTGTTGCTTCATTCGTTGTCACTGTGCGTGTAAAGGTAACCGTATCTACTTTGTCTGGCACTGCTTCTTTGCCGTCTTCGTACACATAATGGATCATTCGCTTGACTTCTTTGGTTTCCGTAGATTCAACTATCTTTGGCGAGTACATGACAAATTCTTCAATATCTTCTGAATCGGCCTTTACATCCATGACCTCATCAATAAATTCCCTATCTGTAAAGTAGTCGTCTATTTCTGGACTCTTGACTAAGTCAAAGGTTGTATCATCATCTCTTGCTTGCCATTCACCAAGCGTTTCTTCGCCAGTGGCTAGGTTCGTTATCACTTCTCGAATAAATTCGACTGTATCCACATGGTCTGGGGCAGCTTCCATACCGTCTTCATGCAAATAGTGAATGATTCGTGCAACAATTTTTCTTTCTTCCCTGGTTTCTATCAAGGGACTGTAGATATACGTGACCGTTTGCGGAATATTGCTAAAAATAATTTTTTCTTCCCCTTGTACTTCCTTCAATGTATAGTTAGGAATATCTTCAGGAACAACTTCAATTGAATCGCCAATATTTCCACCAGTCAGTACATTCGGAGGCAATAATTCCTGACCATCTTCATCTAAGTAATTGATAGTGACTGGTGCGCCTTCAATAAACCGAGGCTGCCACACATAGGTGTCCGCCATCGTTGCTCCATCATAGGTCAACACTAGCTCCTGTGACTTCAATATATTTTCACCATATGGCGCTTCGACGGTACCAGTCCCAACATTTTGCCAATAGCCGGTATAGTAACTGGAATGAAAACCATACATTCCACTAGGGTCAACTAAGTTCACTGGATAGGGATTGCTTGACCAATTGTTCCATCCTACAAAACTAAAATTTGGTCCTAACTTCAATTCCTTTAAGTACCAAACATTGGCTAAAAATTGGTTCATCCCAGCTCCTAAAGAACTTATTACACCACTGCTATCAAAGTTCGACAAATCTAGCGTTGTTCCTCGAAAGCCATAAAACATACTATTCATTGTCGTTGCTTGACTCGTATCAAGGTAAGTCAGCCCAACAATCTCATCCAATTCTGATGGAACTTTTCCATAATGAGAGGTGCTCTCAAACAGACCAGGCACATTTGCTGGCAAAATGACTGGCGCAGTGAGAACAACTTTTTTGATGACCATGTTTTTGAGAGAATCATCTAATGGGATCACTTGATCCACGGTGGTAGACAGTGTGCCTGCTCCTACAGTTAATACACCTTCGATATCTAATGTTGCTGGCGCCGTCCCCCAATTGCCTGACCAAAGGAAATTGTCTGATTCCGCTGCTTTTATTTTCAACTCCTCATCAGATGTTGTACCACTCTCAGTTACTTCTGCCTCAGTGGATTGTTCTACTATTTGCTCTGCGGATGATTCTGATTGAGAATCATTTGCTGTTGATGATTCCGCTAACGCTTGTTCTTCTGCGCTTTTTTCTATTTGTGTTTCTGAATCAACGGTTTCTTCGACTACTGCTTGGTCGGCTGTGACTGATTGTTGTTCAGGTACTAATTCGTTAGTACTTAGTGTTGTTTCTTCTGTCGGTGATGTAGTGATCGTTTCCGCTGCTGCCGGAATACTGACAAATACTTGGGTAATCAAGGGACTGCCTAATATAAAAACAGAAGAGCTGACCAAAATACGTGATAAAAGCTCTCTCTTCACTGGTATCATCATTTTTCCTTCTTTCAGTTTAAGTAAATGAAATCAACGACACTCTTTCCAATTAAAAAAAAGCTGCCCTTTGACAACTCCGTCTTACAGCTATGTAATGCGTTCGTAGTCTCATTCCTTATGATTGCATTATTGCATGGTTTTCAAGTGCGGACACGACAACAATCGTCACGAAAAAGACAAAATAAGTCCTATTTTATAAAGCGAAAATAAAAGAATATAAATACATCTGTTTCTGAAAGCATTGATAAAATAAAAAAATATCACATAATTTGTTACCTAAAATTGATGTGCACCATTTTTATAAACTATTTGGGTACCTAATGAAAAAACTTTGAAACAATCGAACACTCCAATTATTTCTAAGGAAAAGATGGTTACAGAGGGTTAAAAAAGGAGACTGGATATTCAGCCTCCTTTTTATTACTCCTTTTTATAGGAACAGCCAAAAATCCCTGTTCTTTCAAGTTCTCCTGCGATTAAGGGTGAAAAACTAAACCGAATTTTGAATCCTCCATGCTTCCCAGACATGTTATCCTTTGAAAGCAATGGCGTCGATTTGAAAAAGGATCCCTACCTCACCCGAATGAGCAAATGCTGTCTGAATCGATTTTCTCACCGGAAATTTTCTATGGAATTTTTCTTTCAGAATCTTTTCCATAATCGGGATATCAAAAACATCTTTAAAAAGTACATCCATTTTGACTACATCTGTTAATGACAAATCCACTAATTTCAAGCGTTCTTCCAATTGATCCAGTGCTCCTACAATCTGTTGTTCGATAGACTGTCCGATATTTCCCACACAGTAGCCAACAAAAACAAAATTCCCTGCTTCGATCACGCCTGAAAGTGCCCAATCCTCATTGATATCATATCGTTTCATTCGCTTCTCCTTTATATTTCTTTTTGTAATAGACGCTGTCTAATACTTGCCTTGTTCTATTCTTGACCTTGTATGACTTCAATCGTCAACCATGGCATACCAACTGATGAATTCCTAATCCACCGAAAAATGCAAAGAGTGCGGGGTTGGGGCGGTCAAAGTCAGCCCACATCTTTCTTTAAAGTAAGTCTTGCTGTCTTCGTTTGCCACTTGCAAGATTTCCGCTTCAGTAAAAGGCACAACATTATCACTTCCCCGCAGCTCAATACACTCCAAAATAATCAAAATTTCTGCTTCAAGCGTATTGATTCTTGCAAACTGTTCGAAAAAATTTTCTTGATTGACTTCTTGAATTGCTCTGCGAACTTCTAAACAATTTTTTTGAATCTTTTCTTTGAGTTTTAAATACCCATACTTACTGAAAATTCGTTCAGATTCCTCAATATAAAAGTTCAAATATTCTTGCAATGTGTGGATCTTAAATGGTTCCTCCATCGTAAGCACCTCCTTTATTTTAGCTGTTGATTCTTATGTAAAAGGAATTGTTCTAGCATTGTATGTCTGTATTATCACACGGTTTTTAGCTGGAAACGCGTCAATATGTGACTGATTAAATACAAAATACGTCCTGTTATATACAGCTAATTGATTTACCTCCAAACTTCGTTGGCATTCAAGAGAACCTGAAACACTCCTGTTCAACGAATTTATATCCTCTGGGTATAAAGAAAAACAGTCAATACTCTCAGATTTGAGAATACTGACTGTTTGCTGAAACTTGGATAAATCAATCACTTTTTTATTTTTGATTGGACCTATTCTGAAATGTTTCCACCGCCTCAATTAGTTCTAGCCAACGATCGCCAGTTGGAAAGCTATTCCATTTAAAAAATTGGACGTTCGGATTTTGATCAAGAAAGGCTTGCCGATCGACTGGATAATCGGTCACAACAAAATCTGGTTTCTCAGAAACGAAAGATAGGGTATAGCCAAACCAGCGTTTCAACCGTTCTTTTTGCCTGATTTCTTGGATTTTTCCGAATTTTGATTCATGAAAAATCCGCACGGTCGATCGATCGATCTTTGCTACAATTGAAAGAAGCATGCTGTATTGAAATAACAAGCGATTATTGCCAGCGTACATACTAGCAAAGAGTGGTGTTTGTTGGGTAAGGGTTTGATACAGCTCCTGAACAAGTGGAAAAATCTTTGGAAACACTCTGCGATAGTCCTTATCCGTTGTCGTTTTTCCAAAAGCATCGATTTTGTTTTTCGATGGAAAAACAACAGAAACAGAATGAATGTACAAAGCATTAATAAGAAGATAGTCAGTCTCACCTTCTGGTACAAGAAAGATCTTCTGAGCAGTTTCCGCAAATAATCTTGCTGTTGCTAGTGCTTGTTCTGAGAAATGATCGTCAATTGATGGATGGCTAGGAATCTCTTCAGGTAAATACGTCGTCATTACAGAGAACATGTAATATAAGAAAAGAAATTCTGCTTCTGGAACGTCATTTAGAATCAAGTTATCTCTTAACAATGGTTTAATAAGCTCTTCTTTGAATTGTTCAAAGGAAATCGTGAGATGGACCATTTCCTTCATCTCCTGAGGAATCTCATTCACAGGAAACCCTCTTTTTAAACGATAAAGACTTATCGCAAGCAGCTGAACAAATTTTTCCTGATCAATACCGCGATAGCAGCTGGGGTAACTCGTTAACTTGTCCTTAAAGGAACGAATGCTCTGTTTCGACAATCCGAAATGACGGACATTTGTTGCATCATAGATCTGCCAATACATAATATGGAAAAAATGACGAATGCGGTATTCTTTTCCCACGAATAGTGGCTTCCTTTTTAAGTTAAGTTTGATTTGGTAATTTTCTAAAATACTCTCAATTTCCTTGAGTTTTCTTTGAACGGTGCGATTACTGACATAGTGTTGTTGGGCGGTTTCTTCTAAGGACACATATTTATCACTAAAGAGTCTGTCTATAATTTGAAATGGCATACTCTCTGAGAGCATGACCGAATAGAGCTTGGATAATAAAAAATTAGGAGCAAAATAAAGCACCAACTCCCTCCCCTCATGCATATCGATCTCAAAAAAAGGATAGGAGTTTTGTAAGTCTCTGGCCCGCTCAAAAACTAGCGCTATTCTTCTTTTTGACAGATTTACTTTGTCAGCAAGGTCACTCAATCGTTCACGATCAATCGCCTGTTCAAAAAAATACGCAAATAGTTCATAGACATCTTGGTCTAATTTAGTTAAAAGAAACTTATACATAGCACTACCTCTTAACTTTATTTTTAAGGTAATTATACTCTTTTAAACATGTATTTTCATTTAGTAGGTATTAATTCTCGTATCAGTGGTGAATGAGTACGTCAAGTTCCAACAAAAAGAATTGAAAAGAATAATCTGTCAGTTGAGTTACTCATTTTTACTCCTTGTATGAACCCCATCAGTTTTATAATTGTTCAACAAGAGCTGATACTATGAGATTTCAAAAAAAAAAGACACATAAAATGCATCTCTTTAACGGCCATTTTGTAAGCTCATCCTATTTTTAGATTTTTACTTGTTGCTCCGATACTCGATCGTCAATCCTTTTAAAAAGTTGCGGGCATATTTGTCTAAGCATGGTTTGTAATTGCGATGGCCTTCTTTGCGTAAAATGGCGCCTAGTTCACCTTTTGAAACCGTAACTCCAGCCTGCTGGAAAATGTCCAGCATTTCATCCGTGGTGAGGGAAAGGGCAATTTTTATTTTCTTCAACATCAAATTATTCACATTGCCATTGTTTAGCTCTAAGACAGGTTCTGCAGCATCTGGCTTTGTTCCTCGTTGCGAGCGAATCAAACCATTTAAGAAACGCTCAAAGGCTTCATTGGTACACTCAATCTCGTAGGTCTCAGGATCTTTTTTCTTCAATAATTGTCTTACTTCTTCTTTTGCGAAAGAAGCGCCGCCAAGTTCAAAAATTTTCACCATGTCGGTATCCTTGATATCCAAAGCATAGCGTAAACGCGTTAAGCGATCATTGTGATTCATTCTATACACCATCCATTTCTTAGGTTGATTATAACAAATAAACCTAGACGAGTAATCCTGTTTTCGCTTTTTTACTCTGAGAATCCATTGTTCTCGTTCAGATGTATATCGCTTCTCTCCTTCCACTTCCTCCGCTATACTTGATTTAGGGAGTAAATTTCTTCTAACAGAACAATAAACGAAAAAAAGCATCAGTTACAATGATGTTTTGGATTGCTTTATTGTTTTTATTTTGTATACAAAAAGGAGAGGAAAGAAATGAAGAAATACGGGAAATTTTTGGTGATGATTGGGGTATCGACGGTGATTATGTTTTGTATGATGTATTTCAATGTCTACGCCCTCGATCATATCTTTTTCAGCCAAACCCGCCTATTTATGGCACTTATGATGGGCGCGATGATGGCGATCATCATGCTGTTATTTATGTGGAAGATGTATGACAACAAGAAAATGAATATCGGCATTCTAGTTGTCAGTGTTGTACTCTTTTTTGGTTCACTGTTTATGGTCAGAAGCCAAACTGCCGTGGGAGATACGGCCTGGATGAAAACCATGATTCCCCATCATTCGATTGCGATTTTAACCAGTAAAAATGCCGATTTGTCTGATCCAAGAGTAAAAGAACTTGCAGAAAAAATCATTGACGCACAGGAAAAAGAAATCAAGGAAATGAAAGAATTGATCGAAGAGTTGGAAAACAAATAGCCATTTTGTGTGCTCACTCAAAGTACTAGCAGATCAACTTTATCACACAGATGCAAAGCCCTTCAAGCAATGGCTGAAGGGCTTCTTTTTTATCGTCAGCTGCTTTCTTTCTACTGAAAAATCCTGACCGTTATTGCATCCGTTCTTGTTTGACTTTCTTATCCACAACATGACGCTTGGCAAGTTCTTGGCGAATAGCAGCTAACTCAATCCCCATTTCTGCCATTAAAACCAATGTATGGTACGCCAAATCAGCAATCTCATAAACGGTTTCTTGACGGTCTTCCTTCATCGCCCCAATCACGACCTCGGTTGCTTCCTCGCCGATTTTTTTTAAGATTTTCTCACTGCCTTTTTCAAACAAGTAGCTGGTATAGCTGCCTTCTTGCGGGGTATCTTTACGACCTTTTATCAGCTCATATAACGCATCAATGGTCGGAGAGGATTCTGTACCATAAAGCACCTCTGTAAAGCAGCTTTCTGTGCCTGTATGGCAAGCAGGTCCTTCTTTTTTTACTTTGGCGACTAAGGCATCTTGATCGCAATCTGCGGTCAATGATACTAAATGCTGGTAATTGCCGCTAGTTTCTCCTTTGCGCCATAATTCTTGGCGACTGCGGGAATAAAAGGTCATCAATCGGTCCTTCAAGGTCAAGGTCAAACTTTCTTGGTTCATATAAGCCAAGGTCAAAACTTCATTCGTTTCCACATCCTGCACGATCACTGGAACCAATCCTTGTTTATCAAATCGTACTTGCACCATATTATCCACTCCTTCTATTGCCTATCAAAACGCCAACGCTATACGATTCGTACGGGAATATCGACGGCCTGTAATTGTTTTTTCAGATCTGGGATTTTTACCTCGCCATAGTGAAAAATCGAGGCTGCCAACCCTGCTTCAATATTTGGCAATTGAAACAGCTCGATAAAATCGGCACTTTTGCCAGCACCACCGGATGCGACGATCGGTAATTTGGTGATTTCGCTGACAGCTTTCAGCAAGTCGAGATCAAACCCCTGCTTCACGCCATCGGTATCCATGCTGTTGATGACTAGTTCACCAGCACCTAACTGCTCAGCTTGGTGAATCCACGCCAATGCTTCTAAGCCTGTATCTTCCCGTCCGCCTTTGGCAAACACATGCCAGTTCTCCCCGACGCGGCGAACATCAACGGATAAAACAACGCACTGGCTGCCATAGCGTTTCGCGCCTTCTGCGATCAGCTCTGGTCGGCGAAGCGCTCCCGAATTGACGCTGACTTTGTCGGCGCCACAGTTTAAGACTCGCTCAAAATCTGCTACTTGATTGATGCCACCGCCCACCGTCAAGGGAATAAACACTTCTGACGCTACGCGCTGCAAAATGTCCGTGAATAAGCCGCGTTCTTCTGCAGAAGCAGTAATGTCATAAAAAACCAGCTCATCGGCGCCTTGTTCATTGTAAAAGCGCGCCAAAGTCACCGGATCATTGACATCTTTTAAGCCAGCAAAGTTGACCCCTTTCACGACTCGCCCATCTCGCACATCAAGGCAAGGAATGATTCGTTTGGCGATCATGCTTCTGCCTCCCCTGCTGCTAAGACATCGGCCAATTGGAGACTGCCGTTATATAAGGATTTCCCGACGATCACGCCAGAGATGCCCAACTGTTTTAAGCCTTTGATATCTGCCAATGAAGCCACGCCGCCAGATGCCACGATGTCGCAATCCAATTGATTGAGTTTTTCGTATAGCGGCAGATTGATGCCTTCTCCTGTACCGTCACGGGAGATTTCGGTAAAGATGATCGTTTGCGCTCCCCATGCCACCAATTGTTGGCAAAAAGTAAACGCGTCTGTTGCCGTTTTCTCGAGCCAACCTTCCACTGCCACTTTTTCATCCTTGGCATCGACCCCAATGGCGATCTTATCGCCGTATTTCTTGAGCATCGCTTTTGTGAATGCTGGGTCTTTCTGGGCAATCGTGCCGAGGATCACCCGATGAACGCCTGCTGCCAAACAATGCTGGATCGTTTCTTCCTCACGGATTCCGCCGCCGACTTCGACAAACAGATTGGTCTGCTGGATGATGTTTTTTGCGATATCAAAGTAATGGAGTTTGCCCGCTTTGGCACCATCTAAGTCGACGAGGTGTAGATAGTTGGCACCCGCTTCTTCAAATGAACGAGCAAATGCTACTGGATCGTCTCCAAACACTTCTTTTTGCTCATAGTCTCCTTGGTACAAACGGACCACTTTTTGATCTAACAGATCGATTGCTGGAAAAATTTTCATAGCGGCACCTCCGTAAATGCTTTTAAAATCTTCAACCCGACAGCCCCGCTTTTTTCTGGGTGAAACTGAGTGCCGAAGACATTGTCTTTTTGCACGATACCGGGAATCGCCAGACCATAGTCACTGTCTGCCACGACATACTCTTGGCAATCAGCAGCAAAATAACTGTGGACATAGTAGACAAAGTCTTGTTCCCCTAACCCGCTGACGAGGGGGCTTTCCTTTCTGACATTCAAACGATTCCAACCAATCTGTGGCACTTTCAAATTCAGTTTGGCTTCTTCAAAGGCGCTTTGCATGGAAACGATCCTTCCTGGAATCAAACCGAGCCCCGCATGTGTGCCAAACTCCTCACTACTATCAAACAACAGCTGCATCCCTAAACAAATGCCTAAAAAGGGTTTGCCAGTTGCTGCCAATTCTTGGATCGGTTCGATCAGCGACAACTCTACCAACTTTTGGCGGGCATCGCCAAAAGCGCCTACGCCAGGTAAAAGAATGCGGTCGGCAGCTTTTAATTCTGCTAGTGAACGCGTGATTTGGCACTCAACACCCAAGTAGTCCAGCGAACGAGACAAGCTGAACAAATTGCCGACACCATAGTCGATGATTGCTAACATAATACGCCCCTTTCCTTGTCTCATCCCTCTGTGTGGAAGATACGTAATCATTTTTCCCCCTCATGAATCACTGGATCGTCCCTTTGGTTGAAGGGATCTCATCTGGGGCTGCTTGATTGATCGCTACTGCTTCACCTAAAGCACGCGCAAAGCCTTTAAAGCACGCTTCAACAATGTGGTGGCTGTTTTTGCCAGCGATTTGATGGAGATGGATCGTAGCACCTAATTCACGGGCAAAAGCAATGAAGAATTCTTCAACCAATTCCGTATCAAACTGCTGCCCGATTTTTTCACTCGGTATCGCCAATTCTACGACTGCCATGCCGCGACCGCTAATATCGATTGCTGTCATGACTAAGGCTTCGTCCATCGGCAGCAGCATACTACCATAACGTTTGATGCCTCGTCGCTCCCCAAGACTTTCTGAAAACGCTCGGCCAATGGCGATGGCAACGTCTTCTGTTGTGTGATGGGCATCTACTTCCGTATCGCCATCACAAACCAACGTCAAATCAAAGCGACCGTGGCGGACAAATAATTCCAGCATGTGGTCTAAAAACCCCACACCAGTCTTGATTGATTGCTGACCAGTACCATCGATTGTCAACTGCAAGTGGATCTTGGTTTCAGTCGTATTGCGGGTAACTTCTGCTTTTCTCATTCCTTCACCTCTTCTATGATCGTTGTTAGCACCGTCATCAATCGTTCCATCTGGGCCCTCGTTCCTACCGTAATTCGCAAATACTCTTTGATGCGGGGCTGATTAAACCAGCGGACGAAGATTCTCTGCTCTTTCAGTGCCTGATACAACTCTTCCCCAGCAATCGCAGGGTGCCTTGCAAACAAAAAATTCCCTTGGCTGTCGGTCTGCTCAAAGCCGAGTTTCGCTAGGGCTTGCTTGCTCCACTCACGCACCTGGATCGTTGCTTGGATCTTCTCATCGACATACGCTTGTTCCTGCAAAACGGCTGCACCTGCGGCTTGGGTCAAACTATTGACATTGTATGGATTCAAGCTAAATTTCAACCGATTCAAGTCTTGGATCAGTCCTTCATTGGCAACCGAAAAGCCTAAGCGTGCCCCTGCCAGCTGCCGAGATTTCGAAAACGTCCCCACAACCAAGAGATTTGGGTATTGATCGATCAAAGAAACCATTGAAGAGCCGCCAAAATCGATATAGGCCTCATCGACAATCACTAAGCGATCGGGATGCCGTTTTAGAAAGGCACAAATTTCGCTTTGTTCTTGATAAACCCCAGTCGGCGCATTGGGATTGGCAAAAATGACAGTCCCTTTGAGCGGATCGTAGTCCGTTAACGCGATCGAGAAATCTTCTTGCAGCGGAACAACGGTGGCAGCGACTTGGTACAAGGCACTATACACTTGATAAAACCCATAGGTCACATCGGGAAAGGCGATGCCGTTTTCCGTGAAGCCTTGAAAGAGATAGGACAAGACTTCATCACTGCCATTACCGAGAAACAGCTGGGCTGGTGTAACGCCAAGATAAGCAGCCAGAGGGGTTGTCACCACTTCAGCAGCAATATCCGAGTAACGATTTAGCTTGTGGGCGGCATCGGCAACCGCTGCTTGAACACTTGGCGCTGGCGGATAAGGACTTTCATTGGTGTTCAGTTTAATAACGGCTTGCTCGTCTACTTGTTCCCCTGGTGTATAAGGAGTCAGCTTGTGATACTTTTGATGTAAAAAGGTCATTTATCTCCCTCTCTTCGTACATTGATCGAACGGGCATGGCCGATCAAGTCTTCGGTTTCTGCGAACAACGCTACGGCTGGACCAGCCGCCTTCATGGCTGCTTCTGGGTAATACAAGTAGCTGCTTTTCTTAATAAAATCATCCACTGATAACGGTGAGTAAAAACGGGCGGTCCCTTCTGTTGGTAGGGTATGATTTGGTCCAGCAAAATAATCTCCCAGCACTTCTGGTGTATGATGTCCTAAAAAGACACTGCCCGCATTTTCTACTTGTCCCAACAAAGCAAAAGGATCTGCCACTGCTAATTCAAAGTGTTCTGGGGCGATTTGATTGGCAATGGTAAGTGCTTCGGTCAAATCTTTGACCAGGATCAGCTTTCCGCTAGATTCAAGCGCCGCAGCAGCAATGTTTTTACGGGGCAGTTGCTTCAGCTGCAAGTCAAGCTCTACTTGGACTTGTTCAATCAAGGCTGCTTCTGTTGTGACTAAGATGGCTTGCGCTAAGGGATCATGCTCGGCTTGTGCCAAAAGATCCGCTGCCAGCCAGCGAGGATTTGCACTGGCATCAGCGATGATCAGCACATCGCTAGGCCCTGCGATCATATCGATATCAACTTCGCCGTACACCATTTTTTTCGCTGTGGCAACATAGATATTTCCTGGTCCGACGATTTTGTCGACTTTGGGAATCGTTTCTGTTCCATAAGCTAATGCCGCTACGCCATGGGCCCCACCGACTTTGTAGATTTCATCCACTCCGGCAACGGAAGCTGCCGCTAAGATAGCAGACGGAACTTTTCCCTGGCTGTCCGTCGGTGTGATCATAACGATTTTTTTGACCCCGGCGATTTTTGCCGGCAGAACATCCATCAAAACCGTACTGGGATAAGCTGCTGTTCCGCCAGGAACGTAGACCCCGACTTTTGCTAGTGGCAAGACCCGCTGCCCCATCACAACGCCATTTTCCTTCGTTAAGACAAAGCCTTGCTGGACTTGCTTTTGATGAAATGCCAAAATGTTTTCTTTCGCCTGTTCCATCACCTCAAGTAGCTCAGGGGAGACGGCTTGGACAGCCGCGTCTATCTCCCCTGGACTGACGGTTAAGGAAGACAAGGTCACTTGATCGATTTCCTCAATTAATTGAAACAACGCCTGATCTCCTTGCTGCTGAACACGGGCAATGATTTGGGCGACAACGGTTGAAACATCCTTTGTTTCCGACTGTTTCCTTGCCACAATCGTTTCGATTGTATCTTTTTGGGTCGAAAAAATTCTCATAATTGCTCCCTCACCTTCTCAATCACTGTTTGAATACGTTCTTGCTTGAAACGCCACGTGGCGTGGTTGATCACTAAGCGCGCTGAAGACGGCGCGATGTCTTGGATCACTTCCAAATCATTTTCTTTTAGTGTCGTCCCCGTTTCGACGATGTCAACGATCACATCGGAGAGACCTAACAAAGGAGCCAATTCAATCGATCCATGCAGTTGGATCAATTCCACCGAGCGACCTAACCCTTGATAAAACTGGCGGGTGATCTGCGGATATTTTGTGGAGACCCGCAGCGGGCGGGAGAAATCTTCCTCGAAATCCATACGCGCCGCTACTGCCAAACGGCAGACCCCCATATGCAAATCAAGAAATTCGATGACTTCTGCCTTGCTTTCCATTAAAATATCTTTGCCTACGACACCGATATCCGCCACTCCGTGCTCCACATAGATCGCTACATCGCTAGGCTTGACTAAGAAAAAGCGCAGCTTGTTTTCTTCATCACAAAAAATTAGTTGGCGATTGTCTTTGAAGACGCCTTGCGCAGCCACACCGGCTTTGGTGAATAAGTCGTATACGGCATCCCCCATGCGGCCTTTAGGTAGCGCAATGTTCAAATAGCCTGAACTTTCGTTGTCAGTCGGCACCTTTTGCCCTACATGGTTGAGTTTCATACCAAACCCGATCGCCCCTTGCTCTTTGCCTTGGCGACTCATCAAGCGATCATAACGGCCCCCATATAAAATCGTCTCTCTTGCTTCTTCGATGAATCCTTGAAACAGCAAACCACTGTAATAATCGGCATCATTTAAAATCGAAAAATCCAGCCTTATCCGAATGGAGGCTGACAGTTGTTCTTTTTGCAATGCTTGATACAGTTGTTTCAGTTCTGCTAGCCCAGCTTGAGCTTGGGGATATTCTGCTAGCAGCTCTTTGGCCTTTTGATACTTGGTTTCAAAATCACCTGACAAACGTACCAGTTTCGCTAATTTTTCAGCTTCTGTTGCTGACAAGCCAGCTTTTTCAGTCAGTGCATCCATGCCATGAGAACTCTTGTCTCGCAGGCAGTGCAGTACTTTTTGTCGATCCGCTTCGGGAAAGCGTTGGCAGATGCCATCCAAAATCCCCATATGGGACAGATCTAAGGTCCCTTTTCCCACCTGAGCCAAACTTTCCCAAGCCAGTTTTACAACCTCCAGTTGATCTTCCCACGTGATTTGATCAATGAGCTCCAAACCGATTTGATCGATCTTTTGGTATTCCCCTGCTTGACGATCCTGTCGATAGACATCTTCCACATAATACACTCTGCGGGCTTCTCCAGACGGTGTATTTTTGGCAATCGACAAGGTGACATCGGGTTTTAGCGCCATCGTCCTGCCATCCGTGCCTGTAAACGTGATGATGGAAGAACCACGCAAGAACTGATCATTTTGCTGATAGTTGCGATACTCTTCAAAGTTGTTCGAGTGATAAGGGGAAAAATGATGCTGCGTGTACAATCTTCTTAATTTCAGTTCGACTTGTTCGGCTGGTTTCAATACATTCCATAACTCTTCCACACTTATCACTCCTATTTCATGCCACTGATCCGGCTTTTCCGTTGTTAAAACTAAACTTTTTCATCGGTTCACCATCAGTTTTTCTAATAATACTAATGGTTTTGCCATAAATAAGCAATGGTATTTTTCGAAATATTCTGGATTTTTTAAATACAATTTATTTGTAGAAACAAAGAAAGGGCATCAAATAAAAAAGCCCTGCCGCAAATTCAGGACAGGGCTTTCACTTGAAGGTATAGTTGACGTCCGCGCCTAGGAGCTTGAAAAAGAAGTAATTAGGAACCCATTATTGAACTGAAAATAAATAATCGCTGCTATTTACTTTTTGCTGTATCGTCTGAGCAAAGGGTTCATGATCAGCTGTATTTGTGACAATGATGGGGATCGTTAGATCATAGCCTGCTGCACTGATTTCTTCTTCGTCAAAAGAAATCAGTTTTTCTCCAGCTTTAACGTATTGATTTTCAGCTACATAAAGAGTAAATCCTTTTCCATCTAAATGAACCGTGTCGATCCCGATGTGGATCAAAAGTTCGACACCATTCTCTCCTCTTAAGCCAATCGCGTGCTTGGTGGGTGTAGTCATAATCACATAGCCATCAAAAGGAGCGACTATAATTTCATCAGAAGGAATGATCGCCACTCCATCCCCCATCATTTTTTCCGAAAACATCGGGTCCTTGACTGCCTCAAGAGAAATAACACTTCCCGATATTGGGCTGCTGACCTTCAAAGCATCTTCGGCTTTACTCATTTGGCTTACTTGAACTCGTTTTCGTTCTAAGAGAATCGTTGTAGTAAAAGAGACACATACAGCTAGAAGAATGACGACAATTGCAAACCAAAAATTGCTATTGAATCCAGAACCATCTGTCGGGATAAAAGTCGGGATCGCAACCAGACCTGGTGAAACAACTGCATATTGTTTTAGTTGAACAAACCCTGCCATGATCCCACCTACTGCACCACCTAGAATCGCCCCTATAAAAGCACTTCGGTAGTTGATCAAGACGCCAAAAATAGCCGGCTCGGTGATCCCCATCACACCAGTCAGTCCTGAAGAAAGAGCCAACGCTCTTTTTTCAGTATTTTTTTCCGTATAAGAAATAGCTAAGGCTGATGCACCCACGGCAACGTTAGCTGCCAGCATAGCTGGCATAACAAATGAATCATAGCCGTAGTCTCCTAACATAGCAAAGACCAAGGGAAACAACGCTTGATTAGTGCCGGTCATGACTAATAGCGGAGTCATTGCTCCTAAGACACCAACTGAAAACCAGCCGAGTTTGTCGTATAAAAAGCTCAAACCACTAGCAATGTATCCGCCCACTGCATTTCCAATTGGCCCTAATACGATTAGTGTGACAGGTACGGTAATTAAAATAACTAATAATGGCTTGACGAAATACTTGATCGATTGCGGAATAAACTTATCCCCGATTCGATCCATTACCGCCATAAACAAAACACCAAATATTACAGGAATAGTCGTTGTATTATAGCTCATCGTTGGGATAGCGATTCCTAAGAAATTCAATCCTTCCACGCCATTGATCAATGAGTGGACGAGGATCGCACCTAGGAACATACCCATCAAACCATTGATACCAAGTTTTCTAGCAGCACTATACCCAATATAAATCGGTAGAAAATAAAAACCCGCATCATTGATGGCATTTAAAATCGTGTAGGTCCCGCTGTCAGCTGCAAGTCCGAAAAAGGTCACACCAATATTCAATACCGCCGATACCAGCCCAGCAGCTACCAATACGGGCAGAACTGGAACGAAGGTTCCACTGATAAAATCGACAACCAGCAAGCCGTAGTCTTTGAGGGTGCGCTTCGTTTTTCGTTCCTCCTTTGTCTGACCATTCATTTGATTTCGCTTTTCTGTAAAAATTGCATACACTTTTGGCACATCCGGACCGATGATCAGTTGAACTTCATGTCCTCTTCTCACTGTGCCCAAAATGAGTTTGTTTTCTTTTAATTGCTTGTCATCAAAAGCGGTTGGATCACTCAACTGCAGACGAAGCCTAGTGGCACAGTGATTGACTGTTTGAACATTTTCGATTCCTCCGATATTTTTTATAATATACGCAACCAGTTCATGATAGTTTGACATAGTGATTCATCCTCACTTTATTTAATAAACCGCTTTCACTGAAGTAGTTTTTGGAGCGATAGAAGCTCTTTCTTCTATCGCTCATTTCTCATCCTTTTGGACGTGCTAACGCTTGACCATTTGATCGGATCACTTCTTTATACCAATAGTAAGAATCTTTCGGGATTCTACGTAAATCCAGTAACTCTTCATCAGTTGTATTGATATAGACAAGTCCATACCGTTTCGCCATCCCATTGCCCGTACTCAAAAGATCAGTAAATGACCATGGATTATAACCAAAGACTTTTGCGCCATCTTCAATCGCCAATCCGACTTGATAAATCTGATCATTTAAAAAATCGATTCGTTCTTGATCATGTACTTGTCCATCCTCACCTAGCGTCTCATGCGCCCCGTAGCCATTCTCAGTAATCACCATTGGTAAATGATAGTGGTCTTCCATATACCGTAACAAGTAACGCATAGCAACTGGATCGATCTCCCAATCCCAATCGGTTGTCTCGACAAAAGGATTGACCGTTTGCGCAAAAATCCCTGGATAATTTGGGTAAACAAATTCCCCTTTTTTCCCCGATTTGTTCAACCCAATTTCTTGATGATCGGATGCCACTGGTGACTCCTTCGCTACGTTGCTACGGTAACAATTGATGCCGAAAAAGTCGATTTTTGCTTGTGCAACCAAATCCATATCCCCAGGGCGAATATCTGGGTCAATATTATTTTCTTTCCAATAACGTTTTATAAAACCATTGTATTCACGATTTGCATTAAAATCATTCCAGATTTTTTCCGTCAGTTCTTCTGCATTCATCGCTGCAATCTGATCTGCTGGTTTTGCTGACTCAGGATAAAACGGAACCATCCCAGGAACCGGGCCGATCTTGCCGTCTTCAACCAACTCATGACACGCAATCACCGCTTTTGCATGACATAGGTTCATAATATGATTGACTTTCCACTTGTCTTCAAACCAAGTCTCTGGGTATTTGCATACACCTAACCAGTCTCCATAGACAATTTGCATGTTCTGCTCATTAATTGCCAGCCAGTATTTCACACGATCGCCGAATGACTCAAAACAGGTTCTAACATATTGGTCAAATGCATCAATAATACCTCGGTCGTACCAGCCATTGAATTCTTCGTCAACCCAGACTGGCATATCGTAGTGATACAAAGTGACGATTGGGGTAATGCTATGTTCAACTAATTCATCAATCAGCTGATTATAAAAGTCAATTCCTAATTGATTGGGCACCCCTGAATTATCAGGATAGATCCTAGGCCAAGCAATCGAAAAGCGATAGGAAGTAAAGCCCGCATCAGCCATTAATTGGACATCTTCTTTGTATTTATGGTAATGATCAGCGGCGATCGAATTATCTGTATAGGGCTTTTTCTTTTTACTGTTTAAGTCGATGATCGCAGTTGAACGCCCATCTTCTGCTACAGCCCCTTCAACTTGCCACGCCGCACTTGAAGCCCCCCATAAAAAATCCTTTGGAAATAGTGGTTTATCTTTATAATGCATGCCCATTGCCTTCTCTCTTAAATTTAAGTAAATAACCATTGAATAGTAGATCAAGCACGAAATCAATGCCATACGTATAGTAAAGCAGCTCATTGATTTCTTTTTCATGTGTTTGTGAACTTAAATGATACAGTTTATCAAAATAGCGGTTATAGATCGGGTTTCTATTATTTGTAAACAAAATCGTTGGTGCCTTGACCTCTTTTAGTATCTCAAGCATGGAAGAGACGAAGAGACCCGATAGCGAAAAAACAATGATCAAGGGATCTTGGCAATGTTCCAAGGCTAATGTCAGGTCGCTCTTTGACGTTAATAGAGTAATTCTTTTGCCGAAGATAACCATTCGCTGTTGGAAAGTTTTTACACTACCGGTAATATTGCTTGAACACAAAATCATAACTTCTCGACTATCATTGATTAATCGGACAAGACGATCGACTTCTTGTGTGTTAAACCGCAGACTTAATTCTTCCATTAGCGAAGTAATATTGGCTTGAAGCTTAGGCAAAAAATCAGAGTAGCCGTAAAACTTTAGAAATTCATTGATTCCATCATCAAAAGTTTCCGCGTTTTTTTTCATATCTAAAAAGTTCTCGTAACCCAATTGTTTCGCAAATCGTCGAATGGAGGCCCGTGATACATGCTGTTCTTCTGCAATCTGATAAATGTTCCAGCGAGTCACGCTTTTGAAGTTCTCTAAGAAAAATTTAGCAAGTTCAAATTCAACCGTCCCTACTTCATTTTCGTTCACAATATGATTAAGCTTATAAATGAAATTCAATCGATTATTATCCATTTTTTTTAATCTCCCTTGGCCAAGTTTGATTGTATCTAAATTATAACGTATCCGTTTCCAAAGTTGGGGTGCATGTCTTGTCCCCAGTTAAATCTTATCTAGAAATAAAAAAAGAGGCACAGAATTCGGCTTCTGTCCCCTTCTACCTATGGTATGTTCTAGCGTCACTGATAGTACTTCTTTCTAATCAGAGTCTTCTTCACAATAATGGAGCAAAAAACTACTCTATCGGTCATTTCGCAGGTCGTCTGAACTTTGTCACTATGAAACCTGACTAGCATAAAAACGCATGTGCTAGACATGCTTTTTGGTGGCTACACAAGACCGTGCTTTTGTAACGCTTGCGCAATCCCGCCGTCTTCTGGTCGAGCCGTCACCTCGTCAGCTACTGCCAATAGCTGTTCACAGGCATTGCCCATCGCAATTCCTGTCGCAACAGCTTCAAACATTTCGACATCATTATGGCCGTCACCAAACGCCAATGTATCTTTGTTATCGATTCCTAGATGGTTCAAGAGAAAATCGATAGCTGTTTTCTTATGGATATTCTTGATGCCGATCTCGCCACTGTCTTTGCCAAAAACAGGTACCGTACTGCGAATCATTTGGAATTGATCGTGGTATTGGTCATGGACCCGTTCATAAGGAATCGAATGATTGATAAAGGAAACTTTGTTCACGTCATCATAATCAATTTTCGCTTCGTCCTCAATCAGTAAGTCAAGGAACCACTGAATAGTTTGAACGCGTTGTTTTCCTGCTTCACTTTCAACAGGCTCACCTGCCAAAACGATCTCCAGCAAGCGTTTTCGTAGATTGGTACTTGCAAATAATCCTTGATTCGATTCTAAATAATATTCGATTTGGTTTTCTTTTAAGAAATCGACCAATCTTAATAAAGCTTCTTTTTCAAAAACTTTGTGTAAAATCACCTCATCGTGTACTTCACAGTAACCACCGCCGGCACCAATCATTCCGCTTAAGGGCAGCGTCAGTACATCCTCTGTGATTTCGGCTTTTGAACGACCGGTACATAAGAAAAACTCATGTCCCTTCTTATGTGCCGCTGTGATCGCTTGGCGTGCACTTTCTGGTACGTTCCCCGCGTCATCACATAATGTTCCATCTACATCTAAAAAGACAATTTTTTTCGTCATTTCTTTCCCTCTTTTCTCACTCAATCAATAAAGCGCTCACATGAACGTACTTGCCGAATACAAGGTGTCAAGATCAGCTACTTAGATTTAGTATAACAAATCACAAGGAAAGTGCGCTAGACTATTTTAATTGATCATAAGATGGGATTCTGTTATTGTGGTCGCTCTTTCTATTCCTTTACTCCGTGTTCATCGCGCTATTACTCCATGTGTTTTTTCTTGAGATGGTTGAATTTTCCTAAATTGTGCTTACTCCTCACTTAAATAAATTAAGCTCCATTTTGGTAGTTGATTGTTTTTTTGGCCTGTAAGCTCGCGATAATATGATTTTTTATCATTTTTGATCATACAAATTATTTCATGCTCATCCATACAAAACTCTTGGCATAAGTTTGTTCTACTATTTTCAAAAAGTTCCAGTAAAATTTGAATCTGCGCATCTATTGCTAGAAGTGCTTTGAGCTGAACAAATAAACTCTTTGATTGATCATAGTAAATGTGCTCAAATTCATCACAGAGTTCTTGATAATAATGGAAGATTTTTGGGTAATCAGTCAATACCCCTACACTTAGCAACACTTCTTTTGAATAACACAAATAGTCTTTCGGTTCCTTGATATTTTCTGATATCATATCCTTACTCCTTTACATCTATGTTTTTTTCGGTGAAAGTAGCGCTATCACTTCTGCTCGCTTTGATTTTCTTCCACTAGGTGTTTTTATTCGCTCAGACAAATTGAAGCTTAGCTGTCCAAAAACGACTAAAAGTGATTGGGTCCTTAGCTCTTACCAGTGCAGACACGTTAAGAAAATCAGTTACTCCTATTATAGTTTCCCTTTCGTGTCCTCTTATAATTACTTTTTATTAAATAAGAGAAATAAGAGTGAAAAAGTGGCGGACAACTCGTTTCCTTCTACTAAAAAGTAGTGCTCGAACGAAACTAGATCGGTTCTAGTAAAAAGAAAATGACTACAATATCGATAAAAATCAACAGATAGTTAAAGTTGTTGCTTCAAGGAACAAAGACACCTCCTATCCATACCAAAAAAAACCAATAATCGAATCTATCGATCATTGGTCGAAACCTTAAATATTTTGTTGGAAGAAGACGTTCAGTCCATACTATTTTATCACGCTACAGGTCAAAAATAGAATGGACTTTGGGACAGTGTCAGTAAAAATGGATCAAGCATAAATATAATCTAAAATCTCCTGCGGTGTCTCTGCCACAGCATCTGGTTTTTCGGCAGAAAGTTTTTTTGCATTGTGGCTGCCCCACGTTACGGCAATGGTTTTGACACCAGCTGCTTTGCCCATCTGAATATCAAAAATAGCATCTCCTACCATGATCGTCTTGGTCGGATCAAACTGATACTGCGTTACTAATTGATTGATTCCTTCTGGATGAGGCTTGTAGTGGGACACCGCATCTGAGCCGATGATTTCCTCAAAGAAATCCACAAGATCCTGAGCAGCCAAGTTTCGTTTGACGACTGCTGTCTTCTTACTTGAAACAACGAAACAAGGAACCTTTCGTTTATTTAAACTCTCTAAGATATGGGGAATTTCAGGAAATACTGTCAAGGTACTTTCTTCATATGTTTGGTAATAGGCACGAAAAATCCGAATCAATTCCGCTGCGATTTCTTGATCTAATGGCTGTTCTGACATTTTAAAAAATGATTTTTCGATCGGTATCCCCATATAGTGTTCAATGACTACTTCACTGGGTACTTTGAGTCCCATCTCTGTAAAAGCTGCTTTTGTTGCCTTAACACTGCACTCTTTTGAATCCAATAAAGTTCCGTCCAAATCAAATATCACACACTCAATCTTCTTCACGCCATTTCCTCCTCTGAAAGATACTACAACACTTTTCTACCAAGCACTTTTTAAATCCTGCAGTATTCCTTTTCATTACTGATTATCTCTATTTTAACACTAAAAAAAAGCATTATCATAATTTTCAATACCATCACTCATTTAATACTAATGTTTTTATATAAAAAACGACTCAATTTGAAAACAGAGTCGCTTCTACAAAATAGACTGATTTAAAGAGGTGTACTCGTGATAGAAAAAGCTTCAATACACTTCTTACCACACATTGGTTCTTTTTATTGTAAAATATAGCCTTTGCCCCAAGCGGTTCGCACCCGCTTTTCAGTATAGTCGTATTCATCTAGTTTTTCATTGATGCGTTTCGCTAATATCGACAACTGGGATTTTCTTGAGTTCGTTCCACCATTTCCCCAAATTTTCCAACACAAATCTTCCCGGTTGATGAATTGTTCTTCTCCTAAATTGTTAAAAAAGATCTGTTCTTGCAGACTAAGAAACTTAGGAAAGGATTCTTTTGTAACGGATGCTTTTTCTAATTTACGACTATTTGGTGGTAAAGCTGCTAAAAATTCTCTCAGCTCGACAAAAGAGCGATTCAGGTACGTGGCATTCTCAGCTTTTGCAATCATACCTTCTTGTTCACGATTCCCTGCCAAGATGCGGACGATCCGCTGTTGATAATGAGGAGCCAATGTCTGATTGATCAATAAAAATTCTGGATCAGCAATTGTTTCACTGACAAATAAACAGTCAAATAACTTGGCGCTTTCTATCAACCACTCTTCCTCTTTCGTAGTTCTCCCTACGAATACTTCATGACTCAACATCTGTAGCTCCCGCTGCAAATCAATCTCATATGATATGTTTTTTGTCAGTATAATAATTCTCATGACACATCCTGCTTTCATTCCCCATTTATTCAGAAATCATTTACTGAATCCATTCGGACTCATTTCTGAATGCTTTATGTTGACATTATTACTTATTTTTGTCCGCTTGAGGTGTCATTTTTTGTTCATAAATGCTGATATGGTGTCATGTTTTGTGGGAAGGATCAGCGTTCATTTCATAATTCGTTTTTTCGATAACCTATAAAAAACAACCGTTGTCAGATTGCCGTATTTGCCATTTTGAGTTTCTCATCACTGCTCCCACTTCAAATCCAACAGTTCCAGCATTTCATGGTAGGCGGTTTCGATTCGCTGGCGCTTTTCTTCAGGGACCTTTTTGGCATATCGCCCATCTGGCAGATAATCTTCAGCAAGGCAGACTTGAAAATCAAAGGCCTGCAAGACGCCGTATTCTGGATCATAATAGGTACGATCAGGGATTGGTTCTTTGGAGACCCAAGTTGGATGCAAGGCAATCTGGCTTAAATAGGTTCGCTGCCCTTCTTTGGAGATTTCAACTTCTGGAATGACGCCTCGTTCGGTCCAATAGTTGTCATTGACGGTTTCATAACGTTGATTCGACAATAAGTTCCCCATTGAGTAAATGATAAATTTCTTTTCGCCGTCCTTTTCGATGATTTCGGTTGGTTCTGCTACATGCGGATGGCCGCCGAAGATAATATCAGCACCAAAATCGATCATCTTCCGATAAACAGTTTGTTGTTCTTCCGTTGGTTCTAAAGAATACTCAACACCAGACTGAGGCATCACGATGGTGATATCCGCCAAGCTTTCCGCTTCTTTGATCTCTGCTTCCACTTTATCTAACGACAAGTCTTTCAAGTAGGTATCATACTCTGCTTGAGTTAAGCTTTCTTCAAGGCCATTGAAGCCGTAGGCATAGGCCAAGAGAGCAACTTTGATCCCGTTGACTTCTTTGACCAGGATTCCACTGTTGTCGACCGTGACACCAATCGTTGCCAAGCCTTGGTCGTGAAAAGCAGCCGCCGTCGTTTTGATTCCTTCGATCCCCGTATCTAAAATATGGTTATGGGCAAGATCGATCACATCAAAGCCCGCGTCTTTGATGCTGGCAACAGCATCGATAGGGGCGTTGAATAGGGGAAAACCGCCAAGCGGTTTATTAGGATTGATGGTTCCTTCAAAATCACCTAAAGCAAGGTCCGCCGATGCAATCAACGGTTTGACCTGCTCAAAATCGTTGTCAAAATCATAACGCTTTCCGTCGTAAGCGCTTAAATAAACAGGTGTATGATAAAGCATATCACCACTAGCTGTCACTGTGATGGTTTTTACTTCTGACTTTGTTTCGGTAGAACTACTTGATTCTTGCATTGTTTTTGTCGGTTTTGTCGATTCTGCTGTAAGACGCTGTTCGGGGATACCTATCGCTTGAATCACTAGATAAATCACTCCAAGTGTGATTGCCAGCAGCGCTATACTTAACCCCGCAATGATCCGCTGGCGTTTCTGACGTTCCTGTCTTCGTTGTTGTCTCATGCCCTCACCCTTTCACTCTGCTTTATCAAAAACCTATCTTCATTTACGTTCTAACTAGATTCCCTTCTCCTTTTCCTGCGACCCCTACTAAATATTATCTTTTTATTAAATAATTATACTATACTTATCAGCCCTTTAATAGGTCATTTTACAAAGCATAAAAAAACAGCCCGATCGTAATCGAACTGTTTCACACATCTCTTAGCAGTGGATTCCTCTAAAATCATTCCTGCAGGTCTGTGTTGTCTAAGGTCTTGTATCATTTAGTATCTTAGGCTGCGATTTTTAGCTAAGGATTCTTCTCATTCATCATGGATGATAGACTTCCGATCATATATGGACTCCGTATCCACTGTACGTAAAATCTCAGCAAACCAGTGATAAACTGTTTCAGGACATTCATGTTTTTCTAATTCTCGAAAAAAGTCTTTGGATTCAATAAGGGTAATAAACTGAGTCATCGCATTTAGATGCTGCTTGCTGTCTAACGCAGAAAGAGTAAAGATGTACTTTACAGGAATCGTTCCTAAGACATATACTTCAGATTCTAATGTTGTCAATCCCATGCCAAGTTTTTTTGCACCTGCTTCAGGAACCGTATGCGGTAAGGCAACTTGATCGAATATCACCATATAAGCACCTTCTGATCTGGTTTGTTGAATGATCGAATCGATGTAATTTCTAGTGATGATCTTTCTTTCAATCAATGGATTGGCTGCAAGATAAAAGGCCTCTTCCCACGTTCTGGCTTTTTTGTTTAATTGTATCAATTCTGGACGCATCATATCCAACAACATTGCAGGTTCTTTTGACTTTTTCTCTTTTTGAGACATGATAGATGCCGTTGGCGAGCAGGTCTCTTGTACGAATTTCTCTAAATGTTGCCGCAGAGCTGACTCGCTAGTAACTGTTGAATATTGTTGAATAATTTGTATCAAGCCGTCGATCGTAACAGTATTGGGCTTGATACTTGTACTGGTTTCGAATTTGACATCTAAAAACAACTGGGTTCGTTCCTCGTAAGACATGATCGGGTTTACTACAAAAATCGGTTTTTTTAACGGATAAAGTTGAAAGTTGGGTTTTGTCGTAAAAATGATATCGTACGACTGATCAAATGAATGTAGTTCGCTTGTTTCAATCGGTCCCAATAAGATAAAAGAGGGAAAGATTTCCTTTAATTCATTGTAAATGATTGCTGAGCTTCCAATACCATTGGGGCAAACAACGACCCCCACTTTTTGTTGCACCATATATTCTTCAGAATTCCTGATCAAAAGCGCAAAGTGCATTGTTAAAAAGGCTACTTCTTCATCTGGAAGCTTTGAATCAAAGCTATCACTGATTGGTCTCAAGGTTTCTTTTACGATCTGATAAAGATCATTATATTTTTCAAAAATTTTCTCCTGCATAGGATTGATGATCGGTAATCGAAACAGCATTCGGAAATAGGTCGGTCGAAAATGACTATATAATTGCTTGATGACAGAGTGTTTATCCTTGAAACGAATACCTGAAAGCAATTCAAATCGCTCGACGATTCTTTCTACCAAGTCAATGATGACCAAATTTCCTTGAAGCCATTCCTTTTCATTTCCTAATGCCATTCCCAGGACCCACCCACAGAGGTAGTTTTTTTCTATACTATTCATCACCCCTGCGTTTTCTAAAACTTCTTCAGCAAAGCGATACTCCTTCATTTTTACTAACTCATGATCATTAGAAAAGGGCTTTAGATCAAATTCATTCAAGCCCATTCTTGGGTATAAAAAAATAAGGATATAGTTCAATTCAATCAACCTATTTTCAACTAACTCTATCGCATGTTTTTCTAAAAGAAGAGAAAGATAGGTGTCCTGCTCATCCGCCAATTGTATTCGTTCGTTATGAATAAAGTAACGGTAAATAAAATCATCGTCCTTGCTAGTCACATCTTCCAAAATCATTCGAAATAAAGCGTAACGAATCATCAGTTCATCACCTGCTAAGTGATACCCCTCTTTTCTCGAATAACTGATTGAAATATCGTACCCATGTAATTCCGCTTGTAATTTGCGCAGATCACTCATAAAGGTTGTTTTGCCGATTTTTAACGCATCTAAAAAATGGTTGACCGACAGATAATCTTTCTCGTAGTAAAAGAGCGTCAAAAAGATATATTTTCCTCGTTCTTTTGAACTCATCTCATAATACTTAAACATACGCTCACGTAAAAATGACTCCAACAAATATTCCTTGCTTTTTTCAGGAAGTCGAATCACACTTTCCTTATTCACGCTAAGTGGTAGTTTTTGGGCAGATAGAAACTGGTTGATTTTATCAATGGTATACTCTATTTGAGTGCGGTTCATAGAATAATTCCGCTGAAGATAATCGTAACTGATGGTCGGTTTTTCAATCAGAGCCATCATCATCTTTCTCGTCCTATAGTCAATTTTTACCATCAATATTCCCCCATTTCTGCAGCCTACTGTTCTACTTTCAATGTAAATCCTTCCGCTTGTACATATTTTTGAAGCACTTGATCCACCTGTTGCTTTTCTTCTTTAGTAAGATCTAGAACAGGCAGTTTCGGTAACCCAACATCCTGTCCGATTGCCCGCAAACAGTATTTCAGCCCAGACGGAATCGTTGAGCATTTGCAGGCCTCTCTAAAATCATCAATACTTGCTTGTGCTTGCCGCGCTTGTTCTATGTTTCCAGCTACAAATTGTTCATAGATCGCCACATCTGTTTTCGTCACAACATTTGCGGTTGAAGCCACAGAGCCATCTGCTCCTAACTGTAGCGCTTCTAAAATCTTAGAGTCGCTTCCCATCAGCAAAGAGAAATCCTCTCGATGATTTAATTCAAGATAGCCCTTGAAGTTTTCTAGATCACCGCTTGAATCTTTTATCCCAATAATCGAGTCAATTTTGAGTAATTCCGAGAAAACATGACGATTGATGAAATTTCTAGTATTTGGCGGAATATTGTACAAAATGATTGGTAATGTCGTTTGCTCAGCAATCACACGGTAATGATGAATCAGCTCCTCATCGGTATACTTCAAAAGATATGGCGTTATGATGGAAGCTGCATCAACGCCGATTTTTGTAAACTCATTTACTAATTCAATCACTTTATTCGTTGCGATGTCTCCGGCACCTGCAAATACTGGTACTCTGCCCGATACTTCATCGACAACGATTTTGGCAAACTGGATTTTCTCTTCTTTGCTTAAGGTATGAAATTCGCCATTGGTTCCTAAAATAAACAACCCGTGGACACCACCAGCAATCAAATGCCTTACAAGCTTTCTGGTGCCCTCTTCATTGATGCCGTTCTCATTTAATGGTGTGACCATTGCTGGTATAATTCCTCTGATTTTCATTGTGTAAGCTCCTTTTTTGTCGTTGCTCCTAAGCTTCCCCCTGGATGCCATTTAAGGTAATCTTCTAAATTGATTTCTTTTGCTTCTTGCAGCAACACCGACAGAATCTGCAGCTGGATCATTTGGGCAATCACAGAGGAACGTGGTGGTTTATTCAATGAGTCCCCTTCTTGGAAAACATAAGAAGACAATGTGACTTCAGCACAGGAAGCTAGGGAAGAATCTTCATTTCCTGTTACCGCTAAAATTACAGCGCCATTAGCTTTTAAGGTAGCAAGCGCATATTCTAATTCTTTGGTATTCCCACTATTACTTATCGCAATCACTACATCGCCAGCCACGACTTGTCCTGCCGATCCGTGCACGGTTTCGGTTGTGTCTAAAAAATAGGCGGGTGTACCGACAGATGAGAAAAGTGAAGCTGCATAGCCTGCTACATAGGAACATTTTCCCACGCCGGTTACATGAACGCGCTTATGATTTTTTTCTGCATGGAGAATAAGTTCTTTGGCCTTCATCATCTGTTGATAGACTTCTTCGTCTTCAAGCCGATAAAATTGAGCATCGCTTTGGGCTTTTAAATTCGTACTATATGCAAACAAAACGTTTTTTTCATTCAATACAGATTTTCCTTTCTTATAGCAAGGAGAAATGGTATTCATCCTTCTCCTTGCTAATCATACTGTTTAACTAAATAGTTTTAAGATTTTGTCTAGTAAAATTCCGATAATATTGTAGTCGATTTGAGGAAATCCAGCGTCTGTGATGCCTAATTCAGAAAAAGCTGGGAAAAGTACCAAAGGCAATGCAGTCAGCAAAATACCGCCTAAGAAGGATGCGATGATCGCCCCTTTCAACCCGCCTCTTATTGAACCAAAGACACCCATGGTTCCACCCGAGAAAAAAGCGATCCCAGCTGCTGGCAAAAGCACAACGGGAGAACCCATAGCAGCCATGGCAAACGTCGCTGTTAACCCACCTATAAACGAGGTAATAAAACCGACAGGAACCATGGTTGGCGCATATTGGAAAAACACAGGAACATCTACTGCCGGCATTGATCCTGGGATATATTTTTCAGAGATCGCTACGAAGGCAGCTGTTAATTCAGCAATAAATTGACGCACACCATAAATCAGTACAGACATCCCCGCCGCAAATTGCAACCCTTGAATCAACGGATACAAGAACCATAAGTCGTTGCCAGCCATTTCTTGAACGACATCCATATGACCACTTAAAACTGCTGCGATCGTTGCAATGTAGAAAAGAATAATCATGAAAAATGCAACAGAGAAGACAAAATCTCGGAATACGGAGAAGAAATCAGGAAGCTCGCGATTGGCTGCTTTCTCTTTCTTTGCTTGCCAATTTTTCCCGCCAATGACACTGCCGATGACACCTGAGAACCAGTAAAAAATCAAGTTAAAGTGACCTAGTGCAACCCCTGCATTACCTGTCAGCTCATCTGTATATTTCTGAGCCAATTTGGGCAACCCTGCTCCTGCAAAACCTAGCACCAAAGAACCAAAGATAACTGTTACCCAAGTGGGCATACCATTCGAAATAAAAATCAACCCAATGACAGCAGCAAAGAAAAGATAATGCTGACCGGTTAAGAAAATTGATTTTAAAGGCGTCAATTTCGCAATAACTAATCCGAATATGAACCCTAGCCCCATAATCATTGATATTTCAAAACCATATACATCCATAGCTAACGCTGTAGCAGGCTCTACTGCTAGAACCGTCCCTTGAACACCAAATGCGGTCTGAAACAACGTGGCGAAATTTGCAGCAATCGTTCCTACATGACCTCCACCAATATTAAAAATCATAAACCCAATGCCCACTTTGAGGACACCGCTCAGAGTCTCCTTCGCAGGCTTTCTTTGTGCAAGTAACCCGATCAAAGCCAAAATCATTAGCAACACAGCAGTATTTCTGAATTGGTTCATTACTAAAATTGCCATTCAATTTATTCCTCGCTCCATCAATTTATTTTGTTTGCATCGTTTCAAGAAATGTTTCTAGTTTTCCTTGGATCTCTTCTTTACTCATAATATTTTGAATGCCTATGACTTCATAAGGTTTGTTTTGAAAATCAGGTTCCGCTGCGATATCTGCCATACTCATAAAGGCATCGCCGGTAAAACCAATGAGAACGTCTAGATTTCCATGAATCGTTTCAATGGGATAGCCGTTTTCTTCAATCACTGATTTTACTTTTATGTGAAGCAGCGTTGAACTTCCCATCCCCGCACGACATGCAACCGCTATCAAAAATTTCTTGCCATTACTCGCCTTAGGTTTTGCATCTGATTGGATCGATGCATCATTTTTCTTTTTTTGAAAGAATCCCATCTTAACTCCTCGTTTCTTCTAATAGTTGTATAAATGCTTCTGGTGTCTCCACATTTGCTAAACGATCAATGATACTGTCCCTTGCTAAAACTTCTGCTAACTCACCCATCAGCTCCAAATGACTGGTCGGGTCTATCGCTGCCAAACAGAAAATGACTTTCACTGGATCATTGGGCGAACCAAATGAGATGGGGGTATTTAATGTCATCGCACTTAGTCCTAAGCGACAAACCCCATCTTCTGATCGGGCATGCGCCAAAGCAAATCCAGGCATAAGCACGATATACGGCCCGGCATCTAAGACGGATTGAATCATCGCTTCGACATACTGTTTTGTAACGTTGCCATTCCTCAATAACGGCTGGGCAGCTTTTTTGATTGCTTCTTGCCAGCTGGTACTCTCTTGCTGAAGTAAAATGTTTTCTTTTGTTAATAATGTAGTTTGCAAACGACAATTTCCTTTCTAAAAAAATTTCTTTAGGTCTTAGTAAAGAATTTCTCGAGATAATTCCTATACACACACTATAAGTGAAAAGTTTCGGCCTGAATAGACGATTTTAGACCACATGTTTGTACACGCTCCCAGATTAAGTGAACTGCTCTTCTCAAAAAGACCAGGTATACTGGCTATTTTTTTTATTTGCCTCCAGTTTTTCTCGATAACCTTCTTGAGCAGTTCACAAAACTTATTCTATCAAGGAAAAAGTGAACCAAAAATGGACAGATCTTTTGCTTGCATCCACAAAAAAAGAAGCTCTTAAATAAACTAAGAACTTCTTAAGGCAAACACTCTATTCATGGCTATAGATCTACCGTTTTAATTGTATTTCTAGCCGTAGGTATTTTCACACGAATTTTTACTTGCAACTGCTATTTTCTACTTTGCTTCCTCATGCTTCACAGGACAACTGCTGTGGCAATCAGAACAATGATCCTTTTTCACCATACGGTAAACCACACGGCCACCATAGCCAAAGATCAGTCCGCTTAGAATTACTGTAGCAATCATTTTTCGCCTCCTACGACTTGGATCAAGGGCGCACTCCCTCGGAATGGTTTCTTCACCAGAGCAAATACCAATAGACCAGTAACGACTATTGCCGCGAAAACACCTAGCGTGAGGTGTCCGCCTTCAAAGATGACGTGTCCGAATTGGTAGACCAACAAACTGGCGCAGTACGCCAAGCCACATTGATAGCCAATGGCTAACCATGTCCACTTGCTGTCCCCCATTTCACGATGGATCGCACCGATAGCAGCAAAACAGGGGGCACATAGTAAATTAAAGACGAGGAAAGAGTATGCCGCCACAGCAGTGTAATCGCCGCGCAACACTTGCCAAATCTCCGTACCACTTTCTGACAACTCACCGGTTTGTCCGTAGAGAATCCCGAATGTGCCGATCACATTTTCTTTGGCCACCAAGCCAGTGATCGTCGCCACGGCGCCTCGCCAGGTTCCCCAGCCTAGGGGAGCAAAAAGCGGCGCCAAAAGTCGACCGAAAAAGGCCAAAATGCTTTGGTCTTCACTGACCCGCTGCAAGGCAAAGTTGTAGCTGGAGGTAAACCAGACAAAGATACAAGCTACAAAAATTATCGTACCGGCTTTTTTTACAAAAGCAACGGCTCGATCACAGGCACTTTTCAAAATCGTTGTGAGCTGCGGCAAATGATACGCTGGCAGTTCCATAATGAATGGTGCCAGATCACCTGCAAAAAGCGGCGTTTTTTTCAAGACGATCCCTGAAAAAATCACAGCACCCATGCCGACAAAATAGGCCGATGGTGCGACCCAACTATAATGAGGGAAAAAGGCTCCGGAGATCAATGCGATGATCGGCAATTTGGCAGAACAAGGCATGAAGGTCGTGACCATAACCGTCAACCGACGATCCTTTTCGTTTTCAATCGTTCGGCTTGCCATCACCCCCGGCACGCCGCAGCCTGTGGCAATCAACATAGGGATAAACGACTTGCCGGATAGACCAAATTTGCGAAACAACCGGTCCATGACAAATGCCACCCGTGCCATGTATCCACAATCCTCCAAGATAGCCAAGCAAAAAAACAACACGAAAATCTGCGGCAAAAAGCCTAAGACCGCACCGACCCCTGCCACGATGCCATCCAAAATCAATTCTTGCAGCCACTGGGCGACCCGCAGCTGTTCTAGCCAGTGCGCTGCTGTTTCGGGTATCCAGCTGCCAAATAATACATCATTGACCCAATCGGTGCCGATCGTGCCAATCGTCTGAATCGATAAATAGTAGATTCCCCACATAATGAAGGCAAAAATTGGTAGCGCCAATACGCGATGGGTCAACACGCGGTCGATTTTGTCGCTGAAGGCTAAGTGCTGATCTGTTTCCTTGATGACTGCCAGCGCCAACAATTCTTCAATGAAGCCATAGCGCTCATTAACGAGAATGGCGTCACTGCTGTCTTTAAAGATCATCTCTAAAATCGAAATCGTCTCCTGAAGGACTGCTTGCTGGGAATCAGTCAGTTTACACATTGCTTGAATCGCTTCATCTTTTTCAAAGAGTTTTAGGGCAAACCAGCGTTTTTGCTGCTGAGGGATCGTCTCTGGCAAAATCGCCATAATCTCGGTCAAGCCAGCTTCTAAACGATCATCGTAGCGGGGAGGGAGCTGTTGTGTGTTGACTGCGTGCTTCGCTGCCTCGATCATTTTGGCTAAACCACGTTGTTTCAAAGCACTGATCCCCACTACCGGAATCCCTAATCCGTAAGCCAATTTTTCGAAGTTGATCTGCAAGCCTTTTTTCTTTAATAGATCGATCATGTTGATGGCTGCCACGGTGGGAACATTCATTTCTAATAATTGCAAGGTTAAATACAGATTTCGCTCAAGATTAGTTCCGTCAATAATATTGATTACCGCATCCAGCGATGCCTCCATCAAATAATCGCGGGAAATCAGTTCTTCCGGCGTATAAGGCGACAAGGAATAGATCCCGGGCAGATCTTGGATCAACACGTGCCGGTCTTTTCGCAGTCTCCCCGCTTTACGTTCTACGGTGACACCCGGCCAATTGCCCACTGTTTGTTTGGCACCAGTCAATTGATTGAAAGTACTTGTTTTCCCGCTATTGGGATTTCCTGCTAATGCAAAGTGATAGGTCATAACGTTTCGACTCCTTTTTCGACAAAAACCAACGCTGCTTCTTGCTTTCTCAAAGACAATTCATAGCCGCGGAGCCGAATCTCCATTGGATCACCCAATGGAGCCAGTTTCACTACTTCCAAATGAACGTTTTTCGTAAGACCCATATCCATCAAACGACGGCGCAAAGCACCTTTTGCACCAATCTGATTGACCTTCCCGCTTTCACCGACTTGTAGCTGATCCAAAGAGGTAATGACGGTTTGCTGCTGGATCTCTGTGACATCGATTTGTTCCATGACCCTTGCATCTAAAGCAATCCGCGTTCCCTGGTGCAAAATGATGCCGCCTTTGCGATCTTTTTGTATCACAACGATTTCAACGCCCGTGCGAATGCCAAGATCGTTTAAATGAACCGTGATTTCTTTGGTTGTTGCGAACGAGTCGATTTTGTATGTCCCAGAAGCCCGAGTTTGCGCCATTTTCATTGGTTCTTACTCCTTTTGTGAAGTGTTGTTTTAATTAACCCACTTTAATTGAGAATGATTATCATTATAATAGAGCCATTTCCACAGGAAGTCAATCTGTTTTCGACTTAACTTTGAATCTTCCTTCACAATGGAGATTTTTTTTACTCATTTTGATTGCATATCCCCTCTAATAATTACGCAAAAACCTTGTAATTCTACGTATTTTCCGCTTTTTTCATTTGCATAAAAAACACAGAAACACTATAAATTGTGTATGTCGAATTCACAAGCACAAGATATAGTGTTTTTTCGTTGACTTTCTCCGAGACTTATTTATACTAGGTTTATAACTATTACAACTCGGAGGAAACAATTATGAATATCAAACTATTTTCTAAAAACAACTGCATGCAATGTAAAATGGCGAAACGCTTTTTAAGTGAAAATCAGATTGCCTTTGAAGAAATCAATATCGATAATGAGCCTGAAGCATTAGAATTTTTGAAAGAACAAGGATTCCAAAGTGTGCCAGTCATTACCTCTGATGCGCAAACGATCATCGGTTTCCGTCCAGATCAACTACGTCAATTAGCGAGCTAAGATTTTTCTCAATGTGATGCTTTTGAGGGATTTGTCAGTCGTCCAGACCGCAAGTCCTTTTTTATACGAACAAAACAAGAAAAGAGGTTAGCCATTTATGAGCTTGAAAGAAATCAAAGATGTCAGTTATTTCAAATTGAATAATGAGATCAACCGTCCAGTAGATGGTCAAATTCCATTAAATAAAGACAAAGAAGCCCTAGCGGCATTCTTTAAAGAAAACGTTGAACCAAACACCTTAACCTTTGCGACTGCAATGGACAAAATCAATTATTTGATTGAAAATGATTATTTAGAAGAAGAATTTATCAAAAAGTACCGTCCTGCTTTTATTGAGGACTTGTATCAATTCTTAGACGAGCAACACTTTACTTTCAAATCATTTATGGCTGCTTACAAGTTTTATTCACAATACGCACTAAAAACCAATGATGGTACCGCGTATCTAGAACGTTACGAAGATCGGGTCGCTTTCAACGCCCTTTACTTTGCGGATGGCAATGAAGAGTTAGCCATGAGCTTGGCAGATGAAATGATCTACCAACGTTACCAACCAGCAACTCCTTCTTTCTTGAATGCAGGACGCAAACGTCGCGGTGAATTGGTTTCTTGTTTCTTGATCCAAATCACTGATGACATGAACGCGATCGGTCGTGGGATCAACTCCGCGCTGCAACTTTCACGGATCGGCGGCGGTGTCGGGATCACATTATCAAACTTGCGGGAAGCCGGCGCGCCTATCAAAGGCTACGAAGGTGCAGCAAGTGGTGTGATGCCTGTAATGAAATTGTTTGAAGATAGCTTCAGCTATTCAAACCAATTGGGTCAACGGCAAGGGGCTGGCGTGGTCTACTTGAACGTCTTCCACCCAGACATCATCAGCTTTTTATCAGCGAAAAAAGAAAATGCGGATGAAAAAATCCGTGTCAAAACCTTATCATTAGGCGTGATCGTACCTGACAAATTTTACGAATTGACGCGTAAAAATGAAGAAATGTATCTCTTTAGTCCCTACAGTGTCGAAAAAGAATATGGCGTACCCTTCTCTTATGTCGATATCACCAAGGAATACGACAACTTAGTTATGAATCCACGGATTCGCAAGACTAAAATCAGAGCCCGTGATTTAGAAAATGAAATTTCTAAATTGCAGCAAGAGTCTGGTTATCCTTATATCATCAATATCGATACCGCAAATCGCAGCAACCCAATTGATGGCAAGATCATCATGAGTAATCTTTGTTCCGAGATCCTTCAAGTCCAAGCACCATCTGAGATCAACGGCAAACAAGAATACGAGGTTTTAGGAACAGATATCAGCTGTAACTTAGGTTCCACCAATATCGTGAACTTGATGGACAGCCCTGACTTTGGGAAATCTGTTCGAGCAATGACTCGTGCCTTGACCTTCGTTACTGATGCGTCTGACATTGACGTGGTACCATCGATCCAAAATGGGAATGCCTTGAACCACACGATCGGTTTAGGCGCAATGGGCTTGCATACCTATTTTGCAAAAAATCAAATGGAATATGGTTCACCAGAATCTCTTGAATTTACTGATCTTTATTTCATGTTGTTGAACTATTGGACATTGGTTGAAAGCAATGCCATCGCCAAAGAAAAAGGCGAAGTTTTCCATAACTTTGAAAAATCAGCTTATGCAGATGGCAGCTACTTCACCGATTATATCCAAGGTGACTACCAACCAAAATCGGAAAAAGTCAAAGCATTGTTTGAAGGCGTCTTTTTACCAACTGGTGAAGATTGGGCAGCCTTGGCACAAACCGTCAAAGAAACCGGCTTGTATCACCAAAACCGCCTAGCCGTTGCACCAAATGGTTCGATCTCTTATATCAATGATACGAGTGCCAGCATCCACCCAATCACTCGGATGATCGAAGAACGCCAAGAAAAGAAAATCGGCAAGATTTACTATCCAGCACCTTACTTGAGCAATGAGACGATCGGCTACTACAAATCAGCCTACGATATGGATATGCGCAAAGTGATCGATGTTTACGCAACTGCTCAAAAACACGTCGATCAAGGGATGAGTATGACCTTGTTTATGCGTTCAGATATTCCAGAAGGTCTTTACGAATGGAAAGAAACGACAAAACAAACCACCCGTGATTTGAACATCTTGCGTCACTACGCTTTCCACAAAGGCATCAAATCGATCTACTATGTACGGACCTTTACAGATGATGCAGAAGAGATCGGCAGCAACCAATGTGAAAGCTGTGTCATCTAATCCAACTTTTGCCTGAAAACGAACTAACCGCCTGCCCCTGCTCTTTCTTGACAGCGGGTCGGCTGTTGTCTTGATACGATTATTGGAGGAACCGACTATGGGTAAGACTTACTATGAAGCAATCAACTGGAATGAGATCGAAGATATCATCGATAAATCCACTTGGGAAAAATTAACAGAGCAATTCTGGTTAGATACGCGGATCCCTTTATCAAATGACCTTGATGATTGGCGGACGCTATCACCATTAGAAAAAACGACGGTAGGCTACGTCTTTGGCGGTTTGACCTTATTAGATACCGTTCAATCAGAAAGCGGTATGGATCAACTGCGTAAAGATGTCCGCACCCCACATGAAGAAGCGGTCTTGAACAACATCCAATTTATGGAATCTGTCCATGCAAAAAGTTATTCATCGATTTTCAGCACCTTGAATACAAAAGCGGAGATCGCTGATATTTTTGAATGGACCAACACCAATCCATATTTGCAAAAGAAAGCCGAACGAATCAATGAGATCTACAAAAATGGGACACCGTTAGAGAAAAAAATCGCCAGTGTGTTTCTAGAGACCTTCTTATTCTACTCAGGTTTCTATACACCCCTTTACTACTTAGGCAATAACAAACTAGCGAACGTAGCGGAGATCATCAAATTGATCATTCGTGACGAATCCGTTCATGGCACGTATATTGGCTACAAATTCCAATTAGGTTTCAACGAATTACCAGAAGACGAACAGCAAAAGCTGAAAGACTGGATGTACGACTTGTTGTATGAGTTGTATGAAAACGAAGAGCGTTATACCGAAGAATTATACGATGAGATCGGCTGGACCGAGGAAGTCAAAACCTTCTTGCGTTACAATGCCAATAAGGCTTTGATGAATCTAGGACAAGACCCACTTTTCCCAGACACCGCCAACGATGTCAATCCAATCGTCATGAACGGTATTTCAACTGGTACCAGCAATCACGACTTCTTCTCACAAGTTGGGAACGGGTATCTGCTCGGTTCCGTAGAAGCGATGAAAGACGATGACTACTTCATCGGACTTGATTGATTTGCTTACAAATAAACACCTTGTTTCTCGCCAATAGAGAGTGAGAAACAAGGTGTTTTTTAGTGAGCCAGCTGGTCTTTGATAAAGGTCAACGTTTCTGTCAAACAGGCCTGTGCTTGCGGCAAGCTATAATCAAATTGGTATTCGTGGGTCACTGTTTCCGAATTCCCTTTGTAAAAACGACTTGTCACGGGAATATCAAGAGCTTGCAGCTGGTTGGCAAAGGCAATGCCTTGGTCTTCAAAGGAATAGGCGTTGCCATCAGTAATATACGTTGGTGGAAAATCAGCCGTCAATTTATCCACCAGTGAGATCTCCTGCAGTTGGGGACTATCTTGCCATTCTTTTTTGCCTAATAACGACCAAGCCACCGTTTTAACAAAGAATTTCATAAAACGATCATCCGAAGAAGTTCCAACGATCTGCTTCAAATCAAGGGGGCCGCAATAGGAAATAAACCCTTTCAGGGCCGATGCAGGAATGTCTTGATCAAAGGACATTTCCTTCGCATACGCTGGATTGGTTTGCAGCGCCACATATTGCCCGGCAATTTGGGCACCTGCAGAATCTCCACCGAAGAAGAGTTGATCGAAATCAAGCATGGAGTATGCTTGGGCATCTGCTTTGATCGAGTCAACCGCTTGGGCTAACTGTTTGACCTGTCCCGGATAATGCAGACTTGGTGCCCATTCATAATTAATCGAAATCACAGCGGCTTTGGTTTCATCGACGACATAGGTCGCAAACTCTTTGACGCCTTCTTTGTCTCCCCCGACATAGCCGCCCCCATGGACCCAAAAAATGACTGGAACAGGGCCTTGTGCCTCTTTGGGATAATATAAATCAAAGGTACTGCGTTGATAATCCGATTGATACGTCAAGTCCTGTTTGACCGTCACATTCGGCAAACTTTTTTGATAAGCTGCCTCATCCTTGATGGTCACTTCTTGGTTAAACAGATGACCGATCAAAAAAGCCCCCGGTCGTGGGGAGAGTTGAAAAGCCAGAAAAACGGCAGCTAAGAGTCCGATCAGGACAATCGCCACCCACATGAAAAAGCGCAGAATTTTTTTCACGCAAAAGCTCCTTCCTTCGTTCTGTTTCAGCTTTTTCATTTAACCATGTTTTTTTAGCAAATTCAATGACAATCGCTAAAGATTAAAAAAGGATGATACCAATAGGCACCATCCTTAAAATAACATCGTTTATAATGGCAACATCATAAACAAACCAGCTGCGATCGCTGCACCGATCATTGGACCGATGATTGGTACTAACGCATAGCCCCAATCGGAAGTCCCTTTGTTTTTGATTGGTAAGATTTGGTGAGCGATCCGTGGTCCTAAGTCCCGTGCCGGGTTGATGGCATAGCCTGTTGGTCCACCAAGAGACAGTCCGATCGCTAAGATCAAGATCCCAACAACGATGGGATTTAATCCATCCGTAAAGGTATTGGCACCAAAAGCCAATAAGCCAAAGACTAAGACAAAGGTACCAATTACTTCAGTGATCGTATTCGATACTAAATTACGAACTGCAGGCCCTGTTGCAAAGGTGCCTAAAATCGCGCCTTGGTCTTTTGTTTCATCCCATAATGGCAAGTAGTTGAGCCAAACGAGGATTGCCCCTACGATCGCACCAGCAATCTGCGCCAGCATAAACGGTACAGCTAAGCTCCAAGAAAAATTCCCTGTCATCGCCATGCCTAATGTAACGGCTGGATTCAAGTGAGCAGGTCCCATGTACCCTGAAACGTAAACGGCAATCGTTACCGCCGTTGCCCAGCCCATCGCGATCACGATCCAGCCAGAGGCTTCTGCTTTACTCTTTTTCAGATTGACAGCCGCACACACGCCATCCCCTAACAAAACCAAAATAGCCGTTCCTAGAAATTCACTAAAGATCTGGGTTGTCTCATTCATCTTTTTTTCCTCCTTTTAAGGCTGTTAAATCTGATTCTGCGATCACTTGGTTCAATTCTGCTACATGGGCTGCTTTTTCTTCCTCGTCCCAGCCAAAGAAGTCGGTCATAGCTGCAACGACGCCGGCTTTGACTTCATCTAAGGTATCTCGCATAAATAGGATATGGTTGGTCCGACGCAATAGATAATCGACAGGCGTCAGAACCATTTCTTCATGCAAGGAATAGTTCAAGGCAGTGCTTTCTTTTTCATCTAAGCCCTCAAACTTCGTCTTGTAGTTCAACACTTGGGGAAGATTCGACCCATAAAGATGAGCCAAATACGTCGCATCTGCTTCATTGAACCCAGCGGCTTGCGCTTGGTCAGCCAGCTTCGCTAATTCTTCCTCTACATTGGCTGCATCAAGCTCCCCACCAGAAACTGGGTACGTGGTTGAATCCACTAACTCGAAGGAAGCACCGCTTTCTTGAAGCAATTCATTGATCCGTTTGACTGCTCCTTCCGCCATCAAACGATAGTCGGTGATTTTTCCGCCTGCCAACGTCAATAGTCCGTCTTTTGAGCGTTCCAAACTGCTGCCGCGAGAAACTTGCGATGGATCCACTTTGCTGGCTTCTACTCGTTCTTGCGCTTGTTTTACAGCTTTTTCTACAACTGGTCGCTGCCGCTCATCTGCAAGATATTCTTTGACGCTTTCAACGATCTGCTCAAAGCTTTCATCCGATAGTTTGCCTTTACCGCCGCCATTGTAATCCGAACCACCATTATTCGTAATCAATGGACGTAGACCAGCCCAGCTCGCTTCGATATCATCAAGGGTGATTTGTGCATGTGGAAAGCGTTCATTCACGATGGTCAGTAGATAATCGACATCTTCTTGTGTGACCGTCGGATGGGCAAAATCGCCTGTATAGTCCGTATCGGTTGTGCCAAAATAGGTCTTGTTTTCTCTTGGAACCACGAAAACCATCCGACCATCATTTTTCCCATTATCAAAATAGGTTGGTTGCGGCACTTTTAGTTTTTCCCGATCGACCACTAAATGGACACCTTTCGTCGGACGCATTTGTGGCGGCAGCTCATCATTCTTGTCTAATTGACGAACGATGTCTGACCAAGGGCCGGTCGTGTTGATCACGACTTTGGCGTGAACCTCAAAGCGCTCGTTTGTCAGTTGATCCTCCACTTCTACCCCATTGATGATGCCTTGCTCATCATGTAAGATGCCGACGACTTTGGCTTTACTGATCATTGCTGCCCCATCGGCTTGTGCTCGTTTGATGTTTTCGATCACCAAGCGGGCATCGTTGTTGCGAAAATCAAGATAGACTCCACCACCAACTAAGTTTTCCGCCTGCAGCTGTGGTTCGCGTTCTAAGACCTCTTCTTTCGTCAACAGATAATTTTCGTATTTACTGCCTGTCACATTTGCTAAGCGATCATAAAGATCCATCGCCACTTTGACAGAAAACAAAGAGAAGGTTGCCCCCGGTTCATCGTAAATCGGTAAAAGCATCGGATCTGGTTTCGGGATATGGGGAGCAATTTGTTGGACGATTGCCCGTTCCCGCACGGTGTCAGCGACCACTTCCACGTCAAAGGTTTTCAAATAACGAATACCGCCATGAACGAGTTTCGTGGACCGCGAAGACGTCCCTTCGGCAAAGTCTTGCATTTCCAAAAGAACCGTCTTCATCCCAGCGGCTGCGGTTTGAACAGCAACCCCTGCGCCAGTGATCCCACCACCGATGATCAATACATCATAGGTGGTCTTTGCCGCTTCTTGAATGGTTTGCTTCCGATCTTTGTGAGAAAAGGTCATGGCTTACTCGCCTTCTTTCTTCGCTTTGAATTTGAAGGTCTGAGTAGCCGCCACCGCTTGTTTCCAACCTTCGTACAAATTGTCTCTTTCTTCTGCTGGCATTTCTGGCGTAAACATTTGCCCTTCTTCTGCCATTGATTTCAATTCATCCAAGTCTTTCCAGAAGCCAACCGCTAGCCCTGCCAAGTAAGCTGCACCTAATGCGGTTGTTTCCAGATTCGCTGCTCGTTGTACGTCAATGTCTAAAATGTCCGCTTGGAACTGCATCAATAAATCGTTTTTGGCTGCCCCGCCATCGACTTTCAGCAATGGGATATCGATACCGGAATCTTTTTTCATCGTGTCGATGACATCTTTTGATTGATACGCAACAGCTTGCAATGTTGCCCGAACAAAATCTTCCTTCGTCGTCCCACGAGTCAAGCCAAAGACGGCTCCTCTTGCATCTGAATCCCAGTAAGGCGCACCCAATCCAGTAAAGGCAGGCACCACATACACTTCATTATCACCTTTTGCTTTGGCAGCTATTTCTTCTGATTGTGGCGAAGTCTCGATCATGCGTAGACCATCCCGCAGCCATTGGATCGCTGATCCAGCAACGAAGATACTTCCTTCTAAGGCATAATAGACTTTGCCGTTGATACCATACCCGATGGTCGTCAGTAGGTCATTGTCAGACAATTGTGGTTCTTCACCCGTATTCATGACAATAAATGCCCCAGTGCCGTAAGTATTTTTGATCATACCTTTTTCAAAGGCCATTTGTCCAAAGAGGGCGGCTTGTTGGTCTCCAGCCATTCCGGCGATTGGTACTTCACTGCCGTAAAAATGGTAGCTGCGGGTGTGACCATAGACTTCTGAGTTGCTTTTGACTTCTGGCAACATCGAGCTTGGAATGTTCAAAAGATCCAAGATTTCTTGATCCCACTCTAATTTATGAATGTTGTAAAGCATCGTCCGACTAGCATTGGAGTAATCGGTGACATGGACTTGCCCATCTGTCAGTTTCCACACAAGCCATGAATCGATCGTTCCGAAAAGTAGCTCGCCATTATCCGCCTTTTCTTGTGCCCCTTCGATATTGTCTAAAAGCCAGCGCACCTTGGTCGCTGAGAAATACGCATCAATGACTAACCCAGTTTTTTCATGAATCATCTCTGTATGGCCATCTGCTTTTAATTGGTCAGCGATCGGTGAAGATTGGCGGGATTGCCAAACGATTGCATTTGCGATCGGCTGGCCTGTCGTTTTGTCCCAAACCACTGTCGTTTCACGCTGGTTAGTGATCCCGATGCCGGCGATTGCTTCTGGTCGGATACCTGATTCAATAAATGCCCCTGCGATGACTGATTGGACAGAGTTCCAAATTTCATTGGCGTTGTGTTCTACCCAACCCGATTTTGGAAAGTATTGCGGAAACTCTTTTTGTGAACTGCCGATTTTTTTCCCGTTACGATCAAAAATAATTGCTCTTGAACTAGTGGTTCCTTGGTCGATCGCCATTACATAATTTTTTTCTGCCATTTGATTCGCTCCCTTTAGTTTTTTATACGCTCTTCTTGTTAGCGCTTTCTGACTTGCTTTTATTTTAGCCGAACTTTCGCTATGTGGTTCGTCAATTTTTTTTCAAATTTCTAATAAATTGACGAAATCCACTATTGAAAGCGTTCGCGGATCATTTTTTTGATCGTTTCCCGATCATAAGCGGTACCTAGTTCACTGATTCGATAAGTCGGTGTTTTCGTCTCGATAGCATAATTTGCCAAGATCAAATCATATTCTTGTTCCGGGCGATAGCGTTCCACGACTACGCCATTCAAATTTTTGAGATACAGCAGCCACATGTAGTAGAGGGCTTCTTTAAACAGTTCATCCATTTTCAAAGCGATCCCGACGCGAAACTCCCGATTGATTTGATAATCGATGATCGTGATCACGCTCAAGTATTTGACCATCGTCATCATCAACAAACTATTTTTATCAGATGGCTTGATATCAAGCTCTGCTAAAGCCTTATCCAATAGTTCGTGACTGATTTGCTGGATGTTACGACTGGATAGCTGCGCTTCTAACTGCCAAATATTTTCTCGATCAAAAACCTCCACATCCCCTTTGAAAAAATACACGCGGCTGTGGATCTGCAGCAGGTGACCATAACAAGTGGCTTCGATTTCACGGGGAACAAACGATGGGCGGTAGAGATGCAAAATATGTTCCAAAATCAAGGTATCCGTCAAGGCAGTTGGCGTAAACCGAGAACGCTGCAGCATATACACTTGCAGATCGTGTTCTGATAACACCGAGAACGACAGTAAAAAGACAAAGTGCAGCATCGCCTCCTCTTCTCTGACTTCTAATGCATAATGGCCAAACCCACGAAATACTAACTCCCGTAATTGCTGAAACAAAGGATCTTTCGTGTAGGGTACCATTTTCTCCCGTAAGACTTGAAAGGATTGAGTAGTAATTTTCAGTCGCGCCTTCATGATCCTCAGCCATAAGGACAAGCGCTGTTGGGCTTCTTTCGTAAAACGCATGTTCAGGCCGCGAGTGATCAGACCGACATATTTCTCATCGATCGGCAATGGCTGACTGTCAAAAGAATGAACATACCAAAAGAGTTCAAAATAGAAATAACGAATTTGCGTTTCTTCCCCAATCAGCTTTCCTTGCCAGATCTCTAACTCGAATTCTGCTAGCAAGCCATTTAGCTCTTTGATTTTGCGAAACAAGGATGACTCGCTGACCGCTAATTTTTGTGCCAGCTGGACAGTCGTCACTTCTTGATGTTGTAAAAGATGCTCGAGAATTTGAAATTTCAATGCCGAACGATAAAATGCCCATTCAATTTGGTTAAGAGAAAAGGTGGGACTCATTTCAAAAACCAGTGAACCATTTCGGTAATACAATCGACACTGCTCTTGGTAGTGAGCCAGCTCATCTTGCAACTCCTCCACATATTTTTCCAAGGAAGGCTTACTGATACCAAGATAGCTCGCCAGCTCGTGCGTCTCCATTTTTCCGCCCACCAGTAAAAGCTTTTTGAGCAGCTGCAATTGCTTTGCTTCTTTTTTTTCTAATAACTGATCAAGTCTCATCGGCATCACTTCCCGACCATATGAAGGTTTGATCCAACACATTCGTGAACCGTGGATGGAAGAAAAAGTCTTTTTGGGTCAGCTCCTCCATCGTTGCCTGCTGCTCGATCGCAAACGCTAGTAAATTGATTTTTTCCAAAATATTGGCTTTTGATAATAGCTGCGCACCAACGATTCGGCCGCTGGCTTGATCGATCATCACTTTTCCATGAACCTGCGTCGAATCAAAAAGGGAAGCGGCAGCCGTAAAAGTGTGACAGACGATCGGGGATTCATAGAAAAACTGATCCGACTCGGTCAAACCAGTACTGGCTAAATACCACTCAAACAATTGTGTACCGACTGTCCGCAATCCACCACGAAAAGGAGTTGTTTTGCTTGCTAGATTGCGAGCTGCCGCGATCCCTGATCGAACAGCATTGTTGACTAAGGGCATGTAGACCGTATCTTTCGTAATAGCATTTGGAATTTGAATCAAATCGCCGACCGCAAAAATATCCGTGGCAGAAGTTTCCAAGTAGGCATCTGTCCAGATGGTTTGATCACTGTGTAATTCAAAGACCGCAAATGCCTCTGGCAAGCGAGGATGAACGTTAACTGTCGTCAATACAAGGTCACTTTCATAGCCTTGATCGGCGGTTTCGATCCGAAAGCCTGTTTCCGTTTTAACGACTGCCAAGGTTGGCTCCGACCAATGCAGCTGCAAGTTGGGGCTTTTTTCGATCTCCGTTAAAAAGGGCTGCAAAAAATCGCGATCAAAGTACTTGAACAAAGGATATGACATTGATTCGATCACACTGACTTTTTTTCCGATCGCAGTCAAGGTATTCGCCGCTTCCATCCCCGCTTGACCAGCACCTACGATGGTAATCGACTCTGCTTGGGGCAATTGCTGCAAGAAATGCTTCGCTGCTTCATATTCTTTGTAGGTCAGCAGTGCTTCTTCTGGTTGCGGCAAAACAGTGGAATCCTGACTAGAGCCTGCTGCCAAGACGAGTCGATCATAACTTAGTTCTCGCTTATCCGTTCGAATCCGATGATCCGAAGGAAAGACTTCTAGAAGGGTTTCTTCTAAAGCTACGTCGATCGTTTCTGCCTCCAGCTGCTCCTTCGTACAAAAGAATGCTTCTTCCAGCGAAGCGATCCTGCCTTCGATCAGCAATAACAAGCCGCTTGGAACAAACCCAAGATGGGCTTTTTTTTCTATCAGTAGAATCTCTGCGTCAGGGTATAATCGACGTGCTTCACGGGCGCAGCTGACACCACCAAAAGACCCACCTATAATTATGATTTTCATTGGATCACCTCTCTCCTTTAGCTTAAATGAAACGCTCTCATTTGACGAGTAAAAAGCTATCTCCCTTACTATTTTTTTGTTAACTGCGATAAAATAAATGAGACCTATGCTACACTATACGCAAAGGAGTGTTCAAATGGTTTTCTTCTATCAATTCATGCTGGGCTTGTTTGCCAGTACATTCGTTGCAGCGGCAGCATTCATCTTTCAGTGGCTGACTATTTCTGGCGCACTGGCTGCGATTCTTTGCGGCACACTAGTCATTGGCTTTGGTCCGTGGTACAGCATCTTTTTGATTGGCTTTTTCTTTGCCAGCTCTGGCATCATTGGTCTTTTAAAGAAAATGCGCAGTCAGCCAGAGTCAGCTGTGCTTGCCAAAGGTGCTCGCCGTGATGCAAAACAAGTCTTTGCGAACATCGCACCAAGCATCTTTGCTCTACTGCTTGCCTTTTGGACGAAAGAACCGCTATTCCTTTGGGGATTTGTGGCGGGAGTCGCTAGCTGTACGGCTGACACTTGGGGCTCAGAAATCGGCGTGCTGAGTCCAAGTGCACCGCGTCACTTACTAACGGGAAAAAAATTACCACCGGGACTTTCCGGCGGTGTCAGTTGGTTGGGAACTGCCGCTTCCCTAGCAGGGAGTCTCGCCATCACTGGTTTATTCGCAACAGCTTTATGGTTGAACGGCAAGCCGTTCTCCTTTGATCTCTGGTTGACCTTGACTGTCTTAGGCTTTTGCGGTAGTCTTTTGGACAGCTTACTAGGCGCAACGATTCAGGTGCGCTATCAATGTCCTGTCTGTCACCAATACACCGAAAAAAAAGTCCACCACGACGTTGCGACCAAGCAAGTCGGCGGTCTTTCCTTTGTAACGAATGAAGGGGTCAATTTGCTGACTTCAATCGTGATCGTTATTGTATCGGTCTTGCTAACTGGTTCTTTTTTCAAGTAATCAGGCAATCCACTGCGATGACAATTCCTTCATACAAAAAACCTTCGAGAGCTACACGTTTGTGTTTCTCTTGAAGGTTTTTATTTGTTTAGTGAAAGTATGATACGGTGCTCACTCCATAAGGAGCCTGATTAAGACGCAGGCGAATGATTCGTCACTTTATAATAAGCAAAATCAGCATAGGATTGATGTTGATGTGCATCCACGGCACCAATAAAAGTAAACAATCCTGTGAAGCCACCTATTTCTCCAGGCATTCCATTAACTCCTTCATCAGATAAGTAAGCCACTGACAGATCTTGGAGCAAAATTTGCCAAGTCTCTTGTTCCTCTAATCGATAGTAGACATTTGCGATCCCGTGGTCGTATCCAATTTTCAGCTGAATATTTCCTTCGGGAACGATGACGCGCGTATTTACATATTCGATCCTTTGTCCTAATTTTGCTTGTAAGAGAGTCAAATAAGGACATCGCTTTTCTTCTGAATAGGTAACATGAGCATATAACCAATTGTTTGAATCATAATAAAGCCCAAGTCCTGCTGTTTGTGAATAATGGTTCGGTTGAAACTCCAACAAGGTCTCCACCTCATAGGTGAAAGAGGTTGCTCGTGTTGCCATGATGGCAGGATTCATCTGTGAAAACAAGGAATTGCCCCCATAGATCCGTAAGAACCCCTGCCGCTTTTGCGTACTGACCCATGACTGATGCTGTTGGCGATACGGTGTCATAAATTCTAACAGATACTGCGGCTCTTGAAATGAATCAAATAAATCAGTGTTTGGTTCATTGTCAATTGGAACACCAGCTAATCCTTTAAAAGTCATTTTTGCCAAATTGCTTCCATCTTCCATTTCCAACCAATTGTCCTCGGTCCAGTGCATCCTTTGAATAGAAGCTTCTCTTCCAAGAGGATTCAACAGCTGCCCCTCTAAGGGTCTTGCCATTAAATGAGCCATGAACCATTCATCAGTATGGGTATGGACGAGCGAACCATGTCCTGCTTTTTGCATCACTGAATGAGGATTGACCATTTCAAAATGCCCAGCATCAGGGTCGCCCAAAGAAAACAGATGCCTTGGAGAAGAAGTAAGGATCGGTTCGCCTGAAGGATGTGCTTCATAAGGGCCAAAAATAGTTTCTGCGCGACCGACTTCCACGCCATGAGCATAGCCCGTGCCTCCAGATGCCAGCAATAAAAAGTACGCCCCTTGATGCTTGTAGATTTGGGGTGCTTCCGCACACCCTCTGGTGGTGAATCCTTGCGTTACGCGATGCCAAGGGGACAGTAATTTACCTGAAGGCAAGTCGATCTCCGCAAGAACGATATGCCCCGGCGCTTGATAACCTTCTCTTGTTTCCCATTCCAAAATCGTTAAATAATGCCGCCCATCCTCGTCATGAAACAGCGCTGGATCAAAGCCAATTGAGGTAAAATAAATCGGTTCTGACCATGGTCCTCGGATGTCAGTCGCCCAAATGGCATAGGAATCAGCATTAAATTCACGTCCTGCCATGTTGACCATATGTGAATACGCCAGCCAAAATCGTTTTGTTTGTGGATCATAAGATAAATGCGGTGCCCAAATACCAGCTGGTGTATTGGTTCCACGTAAATTCACTTCTTCATTGTTCAAGGCATAGCCAACAAGTTGCCAATTCGCAAGATCCTTTGATTCGAAAAGTTGAATCCCAGGTGTCCAATGGAAGGTTGAAGTTGCGATATAATAACGCTCATCCACACAAATGATAGAGGGATCAGGCGCCATTCCAGGAATAACTGGATTTTTGATGATTGTCATAAGCTTCCTTCCTATTCTTAACTTTTTATTCGTTTTGCAACCAAACGACAGTTTTTTTATCATCGTTTGCAGGCGAATGCGATAAAGTGAAACCGTTTTATTTGGTTGCTACATTTATCTTACGAAACTTTTAGGGTAGAATGAATATCAAAAAAAAGCCAATACTTACCATTTTTCATTTTTAAGGAGGTCGTTCTGAATGAACCCAACACCTAAATGGCTAGAGCAGCTGGTCAAATTGCCCGATATCGATATCAATTTAAAAACCTTTGGTGGACACAAGCAACGTGTTTCCCAAGGATGGTGTGCACCGCAAGAGACCCACTTTGCTTTTGAGATCATGATGATCATTGATGGAGAGCAGCGCACAATATTTGAAGGCAGGCAGTTTGATTTTGTGGCAAATGATGTGATCCTGATACCGCCTGGTACCGCTCATGAAAATACTTGTCTCGTAGCAGAAGGTTTAGAGTATTTTTGTATGCATTTCGATCTTGATGATCCTGAGATTCAGCAACAGTTGTTGATGTATTGTCCTTTACTACTAAAAAAGACAAATCCCGCTTACCAAGCGATCGTTGCGATCCTTCAGCAATACATTGCGTTTTTGGCAAGCGGATACTTTGGAATGAAAGAAAAAATCGCCATTGAGATCTTACTGTTAGAACTGATGCGTGCCTTACTAGACTATGTCGAAGATGAAAAAAATCAGTTAGCGCATACAGATAACACTTCCCTTGTTTTAGCAAAAGCGATCGCAGAATCGATCCAACAAAATTTTCGTACGTACACACAATGCCCAACGGAAGAAAACAAGGCCTTGCTTTCCATGAGTTATACAGCCAATTCATTGAACATTAGTAATAGTACGATGCTGACGGTTTTCAAAAAAGTTTATGCTAGTAGTCCAAAACAGTACTTAGATCAATTACGTTTCAACCAGGCAAAATTCTATCTCCATCAACCCAAATTGACCATCGCCGAAATCGCAGAGATCATTGGCTATCAAAATGCCGCCCACTTTACGAGACAATTCAAAAAATGGGCAAATATATCGCCGAATAAATACCGTAAGTTCCAGTTAGAAGCAACAAAATAAGTAATCGACAAATAATAATTCGAGAAAAGCGACTGCTACTTCTTCCTCTGAGGATGCGAAAAAAAGCTTTTTTTTCGCATAATAAATGAAAAATGGTAAATTTCCCCTTTTTTTTGATATTTCAAGTCCTGTCTGCATTCTTTATGATTAATACCAAGAAATCGTTTGCAGGAATAAAAATAGTTAGTTGCAAAATAGCAAGATGGGAGATATTCTCAGCACACTTGCTTTGCACTACATTAAGGGGAATATGTATGCTTTCAGAAAATTCAATGTCAATCAAAAGTCGGTTGCCGTTAAAAATCGGAATTTTGAGTCTTTCATTGGTCGTACAAGCTGCTGGTGCAGTAGCAGCAGCCGTACCTTTTATTATGAACGATTTTTCTGACCGAACCACCGCACAAGTCCAATCTATTTTGACACTGCCATCAATGGCAATCTTGATTTTCATTCTGCTAAGTTCATGGTTTATCAAAGCACTTGGCAAAAAGCGAACGGTCTGTTTAGGCTTGATGATCGCTTTAGTCGGTGGTATCTTACCGGCATTTACAATGAACTTTGGCTTGATTTTATTTGCCCGTATTTTGTTTGGCGCAGGTCTGGGGCTCTTTAACTCAATGACCGTCTCCTTGATCGGCGACAACTTTACAGGTGCCGATCAAAAAAACTTATTAGGTATTCAATCAGCCGTGATGACTTTAGGAAATAGCCTAGCAACGTTTGCTGCGGGCTTACTGTTAACGATCTCGTGGCAAGCTTCATTCTTAGTGTACTTGGTCATCTTACCGATTCTGTTTCTTTTTCTTTTCGGTTATCGTAACGTCAATGAAAATCCAGTTGAAACAACGCAGTCATCAACCATCGGTACAAAAAGAAGAAAGCTGCCATTAAGCGTAACTTTAGGTATTTTGACTCTCTTTTTATTCTTCATTAGTTTGATGGTCGTCATTACTTCTTCCGCACTACTGATTCAAGAATTGGCGCTGACGAATCAAGGCTTTCTTTCCACCGCACTAGCGATCGCCGGTATTTTTAGCAGCTTGGTCGCATTAGCTTTTGGTCAAATCACCAAATTATTAAAGCGCTTTACACCAGTTGTCGTCATCAGTTTCGCAATGGTTGGTTTTTTCACGATAACTTTAGCACCTACGATGACCGTCTTTTTCATTGGTCTATTAGTGGTTTATCTTGCCAATCTTGTAGTTCCTTATGTATACAGTGTCATTCTTAGCGATGTAGATCCAGAAGCCAATAACTTAGTTGTTTCTTTGGCAATGGTCGCTTGTAATCTTGGTGCTTTTTCCTCCCCCTATGTCATAAACTTTATCAGTCAACTGTTTGGCATGACAACGGCGGTCATGCAAGTCAGAATCGCTGCCGGAATCATGGCAATCATTGCTCTGATTTTTCTATTTCTCGCTTTCAATAAAACAACCACACCTATTAGTAAGGAGGAACTATAAGATGGAACAAAAACTTAGAGGCGTCAACCTAGGCGGTTGGCTTGTATTAGAAAAATGGATGGCACCTAGTCTCTTTCAAGGAACACCTGCCGATGACGAGTATTATTTAGCCTATGATCTACCTGAAGCTGAATACCAAGCACGGCTGTTGATTCATCGTGAAACATTCATCACTGAAGCTGATTTCTTGCGCATTTCAGCAGCTGGCTTCAATACCGTTCGAATACCTGTCCCTTATTTTATTTTTGGTGATCGTGCCCCCTTTATTGGCTGTATCGACTATTTGGATAAAGCCTTCGCTTGGGCGAAGGCTTATGACCTAAAAATCTTGATCGATCTGCATACCGCTCCCTTCAGCCAAAATGGTTTTGACAATGGTGGTCTCTCGGGTGTAGTCAGATGGGCACAAATGCCCGAAGAAGTGGCGTTCGAATTAACGGTCTTGGAACGTTTGGCGAAAAGATATGCAGATCACGAAGCATTGTGGGGCATTGAAGTATTAAACGAACCGATCACAGATGGTGAAGTATGGCACAGCATGAATCCCATGGATCGTTTTCCACCTCGTGATCTTGCGTTAGCAAAAGGTAGTGCACCGATCTCTTTAGACTTTTTGAGAACTTTTTATCAAGATGCCTATCGAAGAATGCGTAACTATTTAAGCGATGACAAAGTGATCGTCTTTCATGATGGCTTCCAATTGCATGCTTGGAAAGAGTTTTTCACACAAAACGATTTTCACAATGTCATGCTAGATACGCACCAATACGTTATGATGGCAGAAATGGCCGGCACAGAGCAATCCTTGGAAGCATACATGTCTTTCATTGATGGCTTAGCCCAAGAGATCGCCACGGTTGCACAATATGTCGAGGTTTTTGTTGGAGAATGGTCCTTGTTCAACTCCTATGCTGTTGGTACAGATACCAAAGGCGGTATCAATCCCACACAAGAGGAATTCAGTAGCAACCGTAGTTTGACAAAAAGTGAATTAGAAGAAGTTTATCAAACTTTGTGGCGTGCTTCAATTACAGCTTGGAACCAAGGAGCCGGACATATGTACTGGACCTATAAGTTATCCATTGATACGATCAATGAGCCTGCTTGGTATGGCTGGGATTCCTGGGATGCTAGTCGCTCTATGGCAAAAAACTGGATCGATCCACGTTTCTAAAACACAACAAAAAGCGAGATTGGAACGAAGCAAACGGTACCTGTTTGCGTTACGTTTCAATCTCGCTTTTTTGTTGCTTTTAAGCAATATCCACTAAGCGGATCTTCGTGACATTTTTGTAGACAGACAATTCTTCGATCACTTCAGAAAAGCCTAGTCCTCGCGGGAGATCAATCGTATAAATGTTGGTATAAATGCGATAGTCTTCCATGAATTTGACATCAAAATTGACATCTTCGATCACGATATTTTTCTCTTGGAAGTACTCCGTCAAAAACTCTTTGGTCTCGGTGCGGTGGATGTACTGGATTTCTAATTTCTTTGCTGTTGGTACGCGGACGATCCGCTTAACGATCGTCAATGCAAAGAAGATCCCGATAAAACTGCTTAATGCGATGGTGTAAAAGCCCATCCCGATGGCAATTCCTAAACCGGCGATCGCCCATAAGGAAGCAGCCGTCGTCAACCCCGTCACCGAGCGCTTCGTCACAATGATCGTTCCGGCGCCTAGAAAACCGACCCCGCTGACGACTTGCGCAATCAATCGTGCTTCGTCCGAACGAATCACGCCTGCTAAATCTGGATGATCCAGCGCATCTCGCATGGCACCTGTGGCGATCTCCACTTGGATCAAAGCAATGACACAAGCCCCCATGCAAACCAAGATATGGGTTCTAAGACCAGCTGGTCGGCTTTTGTACTGCCGCTCGTACCCAATCGCGCCACCCATGACCATCGCCAACAGCAACCTCAGTGCTACTTCAGGAATGGATAAATGCATATCAACCATTTGCATCCCTCTTTTCTTCGTATTCTCTCTTTTAACTATAGCATCTCTGATGGAAAAAAGGAAAAAACATCGCTAGAGCGGCCAAATAAAAAAAAGCCTCCTCAGAAATAAGCAAGATAGATCCGAACCATCGCTCGCAGCTGCGCTGGCATTACTGCACAAGCGCAGGGGGAAGCTGCAAGGATGGCGCGTTTTCCTTCTGACTTATTTCTGAAAAGGGCTGATTTTGTTTTACAGGTTGCTGGCAGCAGCCTCATCGATGATCACGATCACGTCATCATGCTTTTGTAAAACTGAAGCTGGTAATTCGTTGGTTACGGGTCCTTCGATCATTTTTTGGATTGCATCCGCTTTGACTTCGCCAAATGCCATCAAAATGATTTTTTTGCTTTGCATAATTGAACCGATTCCCATTGAAATTGCCGTCGTCGGGACGTCTTCGACTTTATCAAAGTAGCGTTTGTTGGCATTGATGGTCGATTCAGTCAAATCAACGACTGAGGTCGTTCCTTCAAAGGATGCACCAGGTTCGTTGAAGCCGATATGTCCGTTTTGACCGATACCCAAGATTTGGATATCAACTGGGTGATCCGCAATCACGCTATCGTAGCGTTGGCATTCTGCTTCTAAGTCTTCCGCTTTGCCGTTTGGTACGAAGGTTTCTTTGAATGGTTTTTTATTGAATAAATGAGCATTCATGAAGTAGCGATAGCTTTGTTCGTCTTCGCCGCCTAGTCCTACGTATTCATCTAAGTTGACTGAAGTCATTTCTGAAAAATCAACTTCACTGGCAGTCATTTCTGCATAAAGGGTCTCTGGCGTGCTTCCTGTTGCTAAACCTAGCACCTTGGCGCCATTTGCCATACCTTCTTGTATCAATTCAAAAGCTTTCTTTCCGCCTTGAGCAGCATCTTTAACGCGAATAATTTCCATGATCAGCGCTCCGTTTCTATTTGGTATAGTCCAATAATACCACAGGTTGTGTTTGATTACAATAATTAGTCTAGACCAGATGACGATTTTTACTATTTTGATAGCCGAATCTGTCTTCTTCATCCTAAAAATCAGGTTCAATTTTGACTCAATAAGCGAAAAACTGTAAAAAGAACATACGTTCATGTATCCTAATTCTTAACAAGTACATTTTTATTAGGAGGTCCCATGGAAATTAGCCCTTTTGAAGTACGGATTTCAGAAAAAGCATTAAGTGACTTAAAAAAACGCCTGGCGCTAACAAGGTATCCCGATGAACCCGCCAATGCTGGCTGGAATTATGGTATTCCTTTAGATGATATGAAAACGATTATTTCTTATTGGCAAGACGAATTTGATTGGCGTAATGCAGAAAAGAGAATAAATGCTTTTGCCAATTTCACAACTACGATTGATGGAATTACGATTCATTTTATTCATGAACGTGGGCATGGTCCCAATCCAACACCATTGTTGATCCCCCATGGTTGGCCGAGTTCTATTTATGAGCTTTTGGATTTGATTCCCTTCCTAACTGATCCAGAATCCTTTGGTGGTTCACCAGAAGCTTCTTTTGATGTCATCATTCCTTCGATTCCTGGACATGGATTTTCTGACATCCCAAAAGAGGGACATTTTGAAGATCGCAAGGCTGGGCAGATTTTGTTAAAACTTATGAAGAGGTTGGGCTATGATCAATTCGGAATTCATGGTTATGATTTAGGAGCAAGTATCGCCGGTCTCCTATGTTTGGATCACCCAGACAATGTGATTGGCTACCATACCACCTCACCGGGAAACCCTAGTCCTCTTATAACAGATGAAACGCCTATGAGCACAGCAGAAACAGAATATTTGGCACTTTGTAAACGTTGGTATGCAAAAGAAGGTGGCTATGCTCATAGTTTAAGTACAAAACCACAAACGTATGCTTATGGACTCAATGATTCACCTGTAGGTTTAGCTGCCTTCATTATTGAAAAATGGCATTTATGGTCAATGCAGAATGAGGAAGACACCCACTATCACTTTGACTTGGACACACTCTTAACCAATGTGTCTATTTACTGGTTCACCGAAACGATCAATTCTTCAAATCGCTTCTACTATGAAGGCCAATATACACAGTGGCCTAACCAATTCGACCGTTCATTTGTACCTTTAGGTGTTTTACTAACTTCCCAAGCTCATGAACGTCCGCCAAAAGAGTACGTAGAAAGACTTTTCCCGAAGATCCTTCGTTGGGAAGAGCTTAACACTGGTGGGCATTTCGCAGCTGCTGAATGTCCAGCTTTGCTTGCGAGCCATATCCGCGCTTTCTTTTCTACAGTAACTGATACAACAAAGGAGTAAATAAAAAAAGCTGTGCCCTAAAAGTTGATGGGCGCAGCTTTTTTAGCGTCTGCGACGAGCTGTTCAAAACTAAATGCTCGCTTCAGTTATAGTATAGTAGTTTTTTCGATCAAGTTTTACTTGCTTACCAATTCGTATAAACATCAATACCGCTATGACCAACACCTGTGTCATAGACTTTATAGGCACCTAAGGATGATTGACCAGTCGAACCTTTCGGTTGATTGTCGCTGGCAACAACGATGTACCCATCGGCATCACGGATGGTCCCGTCTGATGCTACATGTCGTCCAGGGATGTTCAACCCGCCTCCTGGCAAGACTTTTTGTGAGTAGTACGATTCTCTCACACCATTGAAGTAGTTGATACCGTCCACTGGATTCAAGACACCAGAACCAGCACCAGGAATGCTTGAACGGGTTTGACTCACGTTAGCAGTCGCTGTAGATTCACTTTTTTCTGTGCTTTCTTTCGTACTTGTTTCTTTGTTTTCTACTGATTGGCCATCGTTAGAAACCAACAATGTTTCGCCATCAAAAATCATATTTGGATTTTCGATCGAATCATTCAAAGCTAAAAGATCTTCGACCGTTGTTTGATAAGTAGCAGCGATCCCAGATAGGGTGTCTCCTGGTTCGACAACATGGGTTTGTTCTGCTGCTGAAACAACTGTTCCTCCAACGAATAAACCAAATCCTGCAACAACTGTAAATGCAAATTTTTTCAAATGAAAAAACCTCTCTTTTGATTATTTGTCCCGCTATCGGGCACAAGTAAGAGAATAACATTACAATATTGCAAGAAGGTTTCAGAAATATTTTTCATTATCACAATTGTTAAACAGAAAGTTACAAGCTTTTTGTTGATAATCAGTAAACTTACAATATTGTTATCCATTTCGATGAATGATTTTGGCTCCATCATGCTATAGTAAACCCAGTAATTGAAAGGATCGATGCACATGAAAAAACTACTTTTGACGCTTGGCGTTTTGATTTTAGCAGTAGGTGGCTACTTTGGCTATACGTACTATACAACAACTTATCAAGGGATAACGGCTTATGCCATCACGCCCAACAAAGTCCCAGAAAAGACCCAAACGTACAGCGATTCCGGTGAAAAAATCGATGGCTCCTTTACGTATAAGTACACGTTTGAGTTTGTTAAGAAAAACGGCGAGAAAGAACTCATGACCTATGATCTTTCTGGTGAAAATGTGAAGCCATTCGCGCCAAATACCTTAGTCAAAGCAGAGATCAGTAAAACCCGTGTCATCTCGGGTCCCAATGAAGTCCCTCAATCAGAAGTCCCAGCAAAAATACTGTCTGAGCTGGAAACCTTTGACGAATAAAGACTTCTTACAAGAAACTTTCTACTTTTTAAGGTTCATTTTACTTTGACGGTCTATGCTAACGTTATACCAAAACTATTTTTCTTCCTCTTACCAGTCCTCGCCCGACTGGTATTTTTTATTTTTTCTCAATGGTCAGGCAAGATTTACGCTTCTTATAGACAGAACCGCTTTAGCTTCGCAAGGTTTTTTCTGCTCAAGCTTTGATCAAGTAGCTATTGACTATCGGAAATAAATAAACCGAGAATCATTAGGATAAAAGCTGAGTTCATCATAAAAAAACCGCTAGATTGTTTATCTCTAGCGGCTTTTTTTTCGATTTTAATAGAGTTCCAAGTATTGTTCTCTTTCCCACTCGGAGACTGTTTGGCGGAAGGCTGCCCATTCTAATCGTTTTGCTTCGACAAAGTTGGCATAGATGTGTTTGCCTAAGGCATCGATCATCACTTGGTCTTTGCGCAATGCTTTGATGGCATTGTGAATCGTTGATGGCAGATCTTCGATTTGTGCTTCTGCCCGTTCTGTTTCGTTCATGATGTAGATGTTGCGGTCGACAGCTGGTGGTGGTGTCAACTCACGTCTAACGCCATCAAGTCCAGCTTGCAGTAAAACAGCCATGGCTAAGTATGGGTTGGCTGATGGGTCAACCGAACGCAATTCCAAACGCGTTGACAAGCCTCTTGATTCTGGTACCCGGATCAGTGGTGAACGGTTGCGTCCTGACCACGCTACGTATACAGGCGCTTCGTAACCTGGCACTAAGCGTTTGTAAGAGTTGACAGTTGGATTGCAGACAGCTGTGTAAGCACGGGCGTGTTCAATCAAACCGCCTAAGAAGTGATACGCTGTTTGGCTTAATTGCATTGGTCCTTCTTCATCAAAGAAGACATTTTCATCGCCTTTGAACAAGGACATGTTGCAGTGCATGCCTGAACCGTTGATGCCGAATAATGGTTTTGGCATGAAGGTTGCATGCAAGCCGTGTTTACGAGCAATAGTTTTCACGACAAGTTTGAAGGTTTGGATGTTGTCACATGCTTCCACTGCATCCGCATATTTAAAGTCGATCTCGTGTTGCCCTGGTGCCACCTCATGGTGAGACGCTTCAACTTCAAAGCCAAGGCTTTCTAATTCTAATACGATATCGCGACGGCAGTTTTCCCCTAGATCGGTTGGGGCAAAATCGAAGTAGCCGCCTTTGTCGTTTAATTCAGTTGTGATTTCGCCTGCTTCATCTAATTTGAATAGGAAAAATTCTGGTTCTGGTCCAAGATTGAAAGAAGTAAAACCAAGGGATTGCATGTCCGCTAATGCCCGTTTTAAGTTGCCGCGAGGGTCGCCTGCAAATGGGGTGCCATCTGGATTGTAGATATCACAGATCAAGCGAGCCACTTTGCCATGTTCACTTTCCCAAGGGAAGATCATCCAGGTCGACAAATCAGGATATAGATACATGTCACTTTCTTCAATACGGACAAATCCTTCAATAGAAGAACCGTCAAACATCATTTTGTTTTCCAGTACTTTATCTAATTGGCTTACAGGTACTTCAACGTTCTTGTTTGTTCCTAAAATATCAGTAAACATCAAGCGTAAAAAGCGCACGTTCTCATCCTTTACGATTTGTTTGATGTCTTCGGCAGTTCTTTCAAATTTTGGCATAGTATCCCTTCCTTTTTCCCAATTCTTTTTTTATATCACAGCAATGATCTACAAGTGTTCTACATTCGTGGACCTTTTTGCTGGTATGGCTGTTGTTGATTCAATCCACCTTGAGCCAAGAGTTCATCATAAAAAATTCGACGAACATCTTCATCGGTCAGCGGCGGTTTGTTCTTCGCTTCTTTTTCTTTGGCAACTTTCATTTCATAAACTCGTTTGATCCCAGCCATGTTCAGTCCATCGGAAAGATAGTCTTTGATCTCTAGCAAGGTATCAATATCATTCAGCGAATACATACGTCGATTGCCATCGCTGCGTTCCGGGTGAATCAATTCTTGTTCTTCGTAATAACGAATTTGACGGGCGGTGAGATCGGTCAATTTCATGACTGTTCCGATAGGAAAGACTGACATTGAGCGCCGCAATTCTTTTTCCCGCATAACTTGGCTCCCCTCCGTTTCAATGATGCTGCGTAACTTTATGGAAACTATACCAATTCTTTTTTTGCGTGTCAACCCCTCATGTTAGAAAAAGTGACATGAATGCAAATTTTTTTGATTTTTTCATTAGGTCCTTGATTTGATCGCATGTTCAAGCAGTCCTTTTTCTGGAAGAAATGATGCTTTAGCCAAAAACGTTCGGGTTTTGCACTCGAAGGAAGCCAAACCACTTATGCTCCCATAATTTTGTCACCAAAAAAAAAACGGTGCATCGGCTGCACCGTTTCTGCTTATTCCTGTTCTTGCGCCATTCTGCGTAGTGGATAGGTATCCTCCAGCGCAAATCCTTTGATATGATAGGTCTGTGTTGCTTCATCGAAGGCATTACTCAACACTAGTGACTCCCGTTTTAAGCGATTCAGCGCATTGCCTTCATCGGCTTGCAGCACTAGATGATAAGGCTGCATGATCTGCATCAATTCCATTTTGATCGCCTGAGTCAAGCGTTCTTTGCCTTTGGTACTCTTTGCCGAGATCAAGACGTTGGGAAATAGTGTTGGGACAAACTGATCGGCGTCGATGCGATCCGCCTTATTGTAGACCGTCAACATCGGTAATTGGGTCAAAGAAAGTTCCTCCATTAATTTTAAGACCGTCTCCTCTTGCTGGACCCGTTCTTCGGAACTGGCATCGACGACATGCAGCAAGAAGTCCATGTTTTGACTTTCCTCCAGTGTGGAATGAAACGCATCGATCAATTGAGTCGGCAATTCTTGGATAAAACCAACCGTATCGGTAATGGTGACTTCGAATCCTTCTGGCATCCGCCAGCGTTTCGTCAAAGGATCGAGTGTCGCAAACAACTGGTCTTGCTCATACGTATCCGCACTGGTCAAAATGTTTAAAATAGTTGATTTTCCAGCATTGGTATAACCAATCAAGCCCATTTGAAAGACTTGGCTGTCTTTGCGCTTTTGGCGTGTCCGGTCTCGATGGGCTGCCACTTCCTTCAATTCCCGTTTGATGATGGTGATGCGGTTGCGGATGTGTCGACGATCAGTCTCCAGCTTGGTTTCCCCTGGCCCTCTCGTTCCGATTCCGCCCCCTAGCCGAGACATGTTCTTTCCTTGCCCTATCAAGCGTGGAAGCAAATAATCCAGCTGCGCCAATTCTACTTGCAGCTTTCCTTCTTTGGAACGGGCACGCATCGCAAATATATCGAGGATCAGCTGGACGCGATCAATCACTGGCACTTCTAGCGCATCACCAATCAACTGGCTTTGCCTTGGTGTCAGTTCATGATTGAAGATCACTAGATCTGCTTCATGTGCTTCTGCCAACTGCTGCAATTCCGCAACTTTCCCCTTGCCAATCACGGTTTGTCGATCGACTTGCTGCCGTTTTTGCACCAGTGAAAAAACAACTTCGCCATTGGCGGTTTTTGTTAAGCTTTTCAATTCTTTCATTGACGAATCAAAATGAAGATAGTTTTTCTCCGTTTCTACTCCGACAAGAATCACACGTTCTTGGCTCATCTTTTCTCCTCCAACCATTGGTCGATTTCTGTTTCAAGGGTACGTTGTTCTTCAGGTTGTCTCACTAAATCAATCCATCGGGGCTGTGCTCGGTTATTGAACCACGTCAGCTGCCGCTTGGCGTAGCGGCGTGAGTTTTGCTTGATTTGCTCAATGGTTTCATCCAATGTGGCCTGCCCGTGAAAATAGGGCAAAAATTCCTTGTAGCCGATCCCTTTGGCGGCTTGCGTTTCTGGATACTGCAAAACAGCTTTTGCTTCTTCGATCAAGCCTTGATCCATCATTAAGTCCACTCGCTGATTGATTCGCTGGTATAACACTTCTCGCTCAGTGGTTAAACCAATCATGAAGAAATCGTACAAAACTTGCGGTGTTTCTTTTGGTGCAGCAATACTTTCGCCAGTCATTTCAAAAACCTCCAACGCACGAATCACTTTCCGCTCATTGTTGTAGTGGATCTTCGATGCTGCCAAGGGATCGACCGCCTGCAACTTTTGCCATAGAGCTTCTTTGCCGATGGCTGCTGCTTCTTGTTCATAGCGCTGACGAATCGTTGGGTCGCCTTCTTCTACTCCTAAACGAAAGTCATACAAAAGCGCTTGGATGTATAGTCCTGTCCCCCCCACAACGATCGGCAACTTTCCTTGTTGCTGGATCGTCTCAATGGCTTCACGTCCCATTTGCTGGAAATCAGCGGCAGAATACGTTTCCGTCATTGCACGAATATCGATCAAATGATGAGGAATCCCTGCCATTTCTTCCTTCGTCACTTTGGCGGTACCGATATCTAATTGTCGATAAATTTGCATGGAATCCCCGCTGATAATCTCCCCATGGTATTTTTGAGCTAATTGGATACTCAAGGCGGTTTTACCGACTGCGGTCGGTCCCACGATCACTAAGACTTTTTTCATCCTTTTGTTTCCTCGCGGACCTGCTGCACAATTGCCCGAGCGTTTTCTGGAAAATCGGTGATGATCCCGGTCAACCCCAAAGCCAAGCAGGTGCGAATCGCCGCTTCTTCATTGACAGTCCACGGACGGATCGCAATCGGAAAATCAGTCAAGACCGTCGCTGTCTCTTGGACCCAGCGATAGGCCGGATGAATTCCTTCGATATACGGTCGGCTGAGCGCCAACGGTGGTTTGTCTTCCCCGCGTCCCATAATAAAATCAAGGATCGCATCCGGTTCGATCGCATGCATCCGATCCAAAGTCTCGATATTGAAGGAACAATACCAATGAGTAAAGGGCCATTCTTGGCTATTCAATAAGTCGGATACTTTGGCTTCGATTCCTTCATACTCATAATGATCGGTTTTTAATTCGATCGTCAAAATACCACGATAATTCTTCGCTGCAAGTAAATCCAACACTTCTTTTAGCGTGGGGACTTTGGCGGCTTGGAATTCCTCAGAAAACCAGCTGCCAGCATTGAGTTCTTTTAGTTCAGCAACCGTCAGGTCACAGATCCGACCTTTGCCGTTGGTCGTTCGATCAACCGTTTCATCATGCATGACAATCAAGCCGCCATCTTTTGATAGATGTACATCTAACTCAATGATATCAGCTTTGACCCGCACCGCTTCCGCAAATGCTGGTAGCGTGTTTTCAGGTCGGTTGCCGCTACTCCCGCGGTGGGCAACGATTTGTACCATCATTCTTTCACTCCATTCTCACTCTTTATTTTACCATGGAATCTGCTAGAACCAAAAAGCCTCTGTTTGTTTCGAACCTCTTAATAAATAATAGCGCTTTGTTTCGGTCAAAGAAAAACACCCTTACTATGATCGCAGTAAGAGTGTGTGTGATCAGTTAAAAAAGCGCAACCGTCGATACTCTGGTACGGTTGCCTTAACCAAGGCAAATGGCTGACCAGTAGGATCAAATCGTTTTTGAAAAATACGTCAACGGTTCGCTCGTCATGTTTTTCATTTGGTTTTTACGCTCATTGACCATTTCAACCAATTGATCAAGGAAATTTTCCATAATGATCCGACCGCCTTTATAGGTATACCCACCGATCTTAACGATTTCCTCTGGGGATAAAATCACCCGACGTGTCCCGATTTTTTTGAAAAATTCTTCCAAGAAAAAATTCGGTAGATAAAAACTGTTTTGCGCCGCAAAAGATTGTAGATAGGCAAAATCATCGATGGTGATATAACAGTCGTCAAAGGCATCAAAGCTGACATACTCATCCATCAGCATGACCCGTTTTTGTAGAATCTCACTGATTTTTTGATTCAATAAAACCAGCGTTTCGATTTCTTTGACTTTATGCTCCAACAAACGGCGTTGTTTTTCTTTTTGTTCCTCATACCGAATGCGTAAATTAAAAATGATGGTTACTAACAATGCGCCCACTAAGACGCCGATCAAACCTGCTATTGCTACTGCCATTCTTCGATCCTTCCTCATTCCTTTTTTCATATTGTATCATATTTGAAAGTTTCGCAAAAAAGATAACGAACTTTTTATTTGACCTTTCTTGACCTAATCGGTATACTATCTCTTAGATATTGCGAAAACTTTATGCTAAACTATATCTATAACGATTTTTAGGAGGACTATCACTATGAATTTAATTCCTACAGTCATTGAACAATCATCTCGCGGTGAAAGAGCGTATGACATCTATTCTCGTCTATTAAAAGACCGGATCATTATGTTGAGTGGTCAAGTAACCGATGACTTAGCAAACTCAATCATTGCTCAGCTTTTATTCTTAGACGCGCAAGATTCTGAAAAAGACATCTACTTGTACATCAACTCGCCGGGCGGAAGCGTTACTGCTGGTCTAGCGATCTTTGATACCATGAACTTTATCAAAGCCGATGTTCAAACCATCGTTATGGGGATGGCTGCTTCTATGGGTTCATTCTTATTGACCGCTGGTGAAAAAGGCAAACGTTTTGCGTTACCAAATGCCGAAATCATGATTCACCAACCATTAGGTGGCGCACAAGGTCAAGCAACTGAGATTGAAATTGCTGCCCGCCACATTTTGGCAACCCGCGAACGTCTGAACAAAATCTTGTCAGAACGTACTGGTCAACCAATCGAAGTGATTGAACGTGACACCGATCGCGACAACTTCATGACCGCACAAGAAGCCAAAGACTACGGCTTGATCGACGAGATCATGGAATCAAACAAATTGAAATAAGCTTGCATAAAAAAGGTGTACGAAGCAATTCGTACACCTTTTTGCGTCTTTGGATTCGGCGTCAGACTTCGCCATATTGGCCTTGTTGGTAAGCATACCCATTTTCCACGTAATGCGTGATGTTTGCCTGATTTTTGGCGATTTCTTCTTCTGTCAACGGGCGGATCACTCGTGCCGGACGACCAAACGCCAACACATTAGGCGGAATGACGGTTCCTTCCGTCACTAACGAACCGGCACCTAACAAACTATTTTCGCCGATCACTGCATGATTCAAAACGATCGAGCTCATGCCGATCAGCGCCCCTTTTTTGATGGTGCAGCCATGAAGCATACACTGATGCCCAACAGTCACATCGTCTTCCACGATCGTCGGGGCATCGTGATCAACGTGGATGATCGTTCCATCTTGAATATTGGTACGCGCGCCGATTTCGATGCGATTGGCATCGCCTCGAATCACTGCTTGAAACCAGACCGTACTCTCTTTTCCTAGAGTCACGTTTCCTACGATCGTCGCATTTTTTGCCACAAAACAAGGTGTTCTTTGCAACGAGGCGGGCGAAACTGTTTTGTGGGTTTCATTCCCTGATTGTTCTTTGTCCATCAACTTCTCCTTCCAATCCATAAAGGGATCTGCGCTTTCTTTTTTCACTATAGCACCACCCTTGCGACAATGCAAAAAGAGCGCCAGTCAGACTGGACGCTCTTTTCGGCTTACTCGGCTTCTTCTGAAAATTGACTTTGATACAGTTGGCTATAAAAGCCGCCAGCTGCCAACAAGGTTTCGTGATTGCCTTTTTCAATGATCGATCCTTGATCCATTACTAAGATCAGATCTGCTTCACGAATCGTTGACAAACGATGGGCGATCACAAAGCTGGTACGACCTTCCATCACTTTATCCATTGCTTTTTGAATCAGCGCTTCTAAGCGGGTGTCCACCGAACTGGTGGCTTCATCGAGAATCAAAATCTTTGGATCAGAGATGACTGCCCGGGCGATGGTCAACAATTGTTTTTGTCCCAAAGAGACATTATCGCCTTCAGAATTGATGATCATCTCGTAGCCATCCGGCATCGTACGAATGAAGTGATCGACATTGGCGGTTTTCGCTGCATCAACGACTTCATAATCGGTGGCATCTAATTTCCCAAAGCGAATGTTGTCGCCGATCGTGCCTTCATACAACCATGCATCTTGTAAAACCATCCCAAACAATGAACGGACATCATGACGTTCCATCTTCTTCGTGTCGATACCGTCGATCTTGATGGCCCCTTCATTGACATCATAAAAACGCATCAACAAATTGATCAAGGTGGTTTTCCCAGCACCTGTTGGTCCCACGATCGCCACGGTTTGTCCAGCTTTGACTTCAAAGTTCAAGTCTTTGATCAACGGTTTTTTCGGATCATAGGCAAAGCCGACATGTTCAAAGGTCACGTCGCCTCTGATTTGTTCTGGCAATTGGATATCGGTTTGATTGACTGGCTCTTCTTCCTCATCTAATATTTCAAAGACCCGTTTTGCTGCTGCTGAGGCACTTTGCAAGACAGAAGACAACTGGGTTATATTCCCCATTGGCTGACTGACTTGCCAGATGTATTGAATGAACGCTTGCAGCTGACCAACAACGATCACACCGCTGATTACGTAAAAACTACCCATGACTGCCATTGCGATATAGGTAAAGTACGCGGTCATTTGCACCAGTGGCATCATCAATCCTGACACAAAGGCAGAACGAAAGCCGTAATAGCGCAACTGGTGGTTAACGTTTTTAAACCCTTCAAGTGTTTGCTTTTCCCGTCCATACACTTTCAAGACACTGAATCCAGTCATGTTTTCTTGTACGTAGCCGTTCAGATCCCCTAACGCATTTTGCATGCCTTGGAAGTCTTTTTGCGACTTTTTGACGATCGTGCGAGAAATCAATAAGGAGGCTGGGATCATGATCAATGAAACCAATGCCATGTAGGTATTGATGTAAAACATCATGGAAACCGCCATAACGATTCCTAAGAAGGCATTGACGATACCGATCAAGGCTTGCTGCATTGCACCGCTGACGGCATCCACGTCATTGGTCACCCGTGACAAGATATTCCCTTGTTGGTTGCGGTCGAAGTAAGAAACGGGCAAACGATTGATTTTTTCTTCAATGTCTTGCCGCAGATCTCGCATCGCCGATTGGACAACGTTGGTGATCAGCAGCCCTGACATCAATTGTGAGAAACAGTAACCGACACCAACGACTGCGATCCAGATCAAGCAAAGGATCACGTAATCAAAATTAACGCCTTCGCCTGCAGCGATGTTGCGGCTGATCTCTGTCGTCGGCAATCCAGAAACATATGGCATTGCCGCATTGAAGCCGACGGTGGCAACAGTAAACAGCAAGACTAGGATAAATTGTACTTTGTACGGTTTGATGTAAGCACCTAACCGTTTTAAAGAAGAGATTGCTTTCATTGTGCCAACTCCTCCTCTGATAATTGTGACGCCGCAATGTCGTAGTATACTGGACAAGTTTGCAGCAGTTCTTTGTGGGTGCCGATGCCAACCACATCGCCTTCGTTCAAGACGACGATCTTATCGGCATTCATGATCGTACCTACTCGTTGAGCAACGATCAAAACGGTCGATTCTGTGGTTTCTTTTTTCAAGCGTGCCCGCAATTTTGCATCCGTTTGGTAATCCAATGCAGAAAAACTATCATCAAAAATATAGATCTCTGGTTGGCGGATCACCGCACGGGCAATCGCTAGACGTTGTTTTTGTCCGCCAGAGAAGTTGGTTCCGCCCTCTGCCAAGTGAGCATCAAAGCCATCTGGTGTGCGAGAAATGAAATCTGCCGCTTGCGCAATCTCGGCCGCTCGTTCCAGCTCTGCTTGCGTGGCATCTTCTTTCCCATAGCGCAGATTTTCTGCGATCGTCCCTGTAAATAGCAACGCTTTTTGAGGGATAAACCCGATCTTGTTGCGCAACGTCGTTAAGCTGTAATCCCGAACGTCAACGCCATCCACCAAGACTTGGCCTTCACTGACGTCGTAAAAACGTGGGATCAATTGGATCAAGGTTGATTTCCCGCTCCCGGTACTACCGATAAACGCCACGGTTTCCCCTGGTGAAGCGGTAAAGCTAACATTACGGATCACTGGACTTTGGGCATGTCCTGGATAAGCAAAGGTAACATTTTTAAATTCCAAGAAGCCTTTCGTCTTAGTTTCTGTCACTGGCTGTTCTGGCTCTTTGATTTCAGAAGTCGCATCTAACGCTTCTTGGATTCGGCGAGCAGAAACCGCCGCTCGTGGATACATCGTAAAGACGGTCGCAAACAGCATGAAAGAAAACAGCGCATGGAAGATGTATTCGATAAATGCAATCAAGTCACCGACTTGCAGCTGCCCTTGATCGATTTGAATACTTCCCGTCCAAATAATCAAGATCATCACGATATTGAATAAGAAGAAAAAGCCCGGTTGTGCCGTTGCCATCAAGCGAAACAAACTGCGAGAACTAGACGCATAGGCTTGGTTGACTTTGCCAAAGCGTTTTTCTTCAAATTTTTCATTGACGAAGGCACGGATCACTCGTAAACCAGAGAGATTTTCCCGCAAGATGCCATTGATTTTATCTAGATTGGCTTGTTGTTTGGTGGATAAGGGTTCCGAGATTTTGGCAATGGCGATGACGGCCATCAGCAATATCGGCAATGCCCCCAAGACATACAACCCTAGTTGTGTACTTGTCCGCATGACCATGTACAAGCTGACCACAAACATCATGGGTGTCATCAAACCCGTCCGTAAGATACTTTGCATAAACAGCATGATTTGATACGCATCATTGGTCACACGGGTGATCAATGATGAAACCCCGATTTTTTCATATTCAGTATGTGAATAGCCTTGGACTTTTTCAAAAAGATCGTCACGAATATCTGCCACAATGTTAGTGGTGATACGTGACGTGAAATAGCCTAACAAAATGTTCATCGTGATCCCCACAATGGTGATCGCGATCATCGCCGCACCCATTTTCCATATGTAGTCGCGATCACCAGCGGCGATCCCTTTGTCGATCATTCTTGCCAATAACGTCGGCAAACCTAATTCAATCAAAATAAAACCAAAAACACAGATGAAATTAAAAACCAGCAGTTTTTTGTTTCTCATCGTATAGTGCCACATTAATTTCAAAAAATCCCCTCCTTTTTTACTTCATTACTTCTACTATAGCATAGGAATATTCTTATTGTAATGCACTATCAGCGAAAAAAAGTAAACTTCGAGGATAGTCCTTTCATTTTCTTTCAGTAAGCCTTTTCAAAATGACGTGTTTCTATACTTATTCGTTTTTCTGTGATAAACTAGGGATACTTGTAGTGGAACGACTTACAAACCCGGTGAATTTTTTATGACGACATTTGGAAAGCAAAGACGAGGCTTTCTCTTTTTTCTCACAACGATTGTCTGAAAAAAGCATGCAGCGGCTCTCGAAGCCTTCTTTTCAGGTCACTTTATTCGGACCTCGATTTTGTGATGCAGCGAATTCATCAACCAAATAGACTACTGCGAAAAGCAGATAAAGGAGAAAAGATATGATTTACAAAATTTATTACCAAGAAACAAAAGACCGCAACCCAAAGAGAGAACAAACCCACTCTTTGTACATTGAAGCAGACGATGCAGTGATCGCACGCCGTCTGGTTGAACAAAATACCCCATACAACATCGAGTTCGTTCAAGAACTAGATGAAAAACATTTATCTTACGAAAAAGAAAACGCTGATTTCAAATTAGCGGAGTTTTAAGATGAAAGTTTCGCTGAAAAATAATGAGACTGGCGTATTCGGCGTCGGTGGACTTGGCGAAATCGGAAAAAACTGTTATGGGGTTCAATTTCAAGATGAGATCATCTTAATTGACGCGGGAATCAAATTCCCCGAAGATGAACTGCTTGGGATCGACTATGTCATTTCCGATTATAGCTACATCGTTCAAAATTTACCGAAAGTCAAAGGCTTGATCGTCACTCATGGTCACGAAGACCATATTGGCGGAATCCCTTACTTGTTGCGAGAAGCCAATATCCCGATCTATGCGGGACCATTGGCACTTGCTTTGATCACCAACAAATTAGATGAGCATGGCTTATTGCGAGACGCAGAATTACACGAAATCAATGAAGATACGGTGATTCGTTTCCGTAAAACGTCCATCAGCTTCTTCCGAACGACCCACAGTATCCCTGATGCTTTAGGTGTCGTTGTCAAAACGCCTTCTGGCAATATCGTCGCAACTGGCGATTTCAAGTTTGACTTTACGCCTGTGGGCGAACCAGCAAACTTGCACAAAATGGCAAAAATTGGTGAAGAAGGTGTCCTTTGCCTCCTTTCCGATAGTACCAATGCAGAAATTCCAACCTTTACCAAATCAGAAAAAACGATCGGCAGCTCGATCCAAAAGATTTTTGAAAAAATCGATGGTCGGATCATTTTTGCCAGCTTTGCCTCCAACATTTTCCGTCTCCAACAAGCTGCAGATGCGGCGGTTGCGACTGGACGTAAAATCGCCGTTTTTGGACGCAGTATGGAAAATGCGATCGTCAACGGACAGCGCCTTGGCTATATCAAGGTGCCGGATGGAACCTTTGTAGAATCTCATGAGATCAATCGTTTGCCTGCAAACGAAACCATGATCCTTTGTACGGGTTCACAAGGAGAGCCAATGGCTGCTTTGAGTCGGATTGCCAATGGGACCCACCGTCAAATCCAAATTCATCCAGATGATACCGTGATTTTTTCAAGCTCACCGATCCCAGGAAATACCACGAGTGTCAATCAGCTGATCAACTTGCTGTTGGAAGCTGGCGCAAACGTGATCCATGGAAAATTGAACAACATCCATACTTCTGGTCATGGTGGCCAAGAAGAACAAAAACTGATGTTGCGTCTAATGAAACCAAAATTCTTTATGCCTGTCCACGGGGAATTTCGGATGCTGAACAACCACACCCAATTGGCACAAGATGTCGGTGTACCAAAAGAAAATTGTTTCATTATGGAAAATGGTGACATGTTGGCCTTAACGGCGGATACCGCTCGCTTGGCTGGTCATTTCAATGCCAATGATGTTTATGTTGACGGCAGCGGTATCGGTGATATCGGAAATGTCGTCTTACGAGATCGTCGCATTCTTTCAGAAGAAGGCCTCGTCTTAGCAGTAGCGACAGTCGATGTGGCGAAGAAAGAAGTCCTTGCTGGACCAGATATCCTTTCGCGTGGGTTTGTTTACATGCGAGAATCCGGCGAGATGATCAACGAAGCACAGCAGATCCTCTTCCGTGCGTTGCGGGAAGTCTTGAACCAACCAGACCCAACAGAGCACAAATTAAGAGAAGCGATGTCATCGGCTTTACAGCCATTCCTATTTGAAAAAACCGAACGTCATCCAATGATCCTTTCAATGATCATGACGCCGGATGATTTATAGTCACAAAAAAAGCATTTCTCTAACAACTGAGAAATGCTTTTTTTTTCGTATATTTTAATGATGAGTGCTTTAGTCAATACCCAGGTTTGAGAATCATCAACTATACCGTTTTATCGTCAATTCGCCGAATACGAAGCGTTTTCACCTCATATGGTGTTAAGGTAACATCCATTGGTGCGGATTGCCAAGTACTTGCTGCTTCTTCCATCATATTGGTTTCCTGCCACTGGATTGTTCCTGATCCGTGATACTTCAAAGAGAAGCGTCGATCTGCACCGAGATGATCATAACATCGCAAGATCCACCCTTCTTGATCTTCGGCTTGTTTCAATGTATCAATGACAAGTCCTTCTTGTGAATCTAATTCGAACGGCAGAATATCATGACTAAGGTGCGCTTGTGTTAACGGTGCATTGATTTCCCATGCCTCTTCCACAACTTTTCCAAAAGCAAAATCGCCTTTATGAGGAAATAAACTATAGGTGAACTGATGCTTGCCAATATCCGCCGTCGGATCAGGATAGATTGCTCCTTTTAGTAAGGAAAGACGCATTTGACTGCCTTTGATATCATACCCATATTTACAATCATTCAAAAGTGCTACACCGCGATCCCCTTGAGAAAGATCCGCCCATTGATGGCCAACGGTTTCAAACTTGGCAATATCCCAGCTTGTATTCCAATGGGTCGGGCGTTTAACATTGCCATGCTGAATATCGAAGACCGCTTCTGAAGTACGAATGTTTACATCAAATTTGACTTTCAGCAACTGCTGCCGTTCTTGCCAATCGACTTCTGTAACAAAATCGATCCGTTTGGTGTGCTGATAAAAGAAGATTTTCTGTTTCAGTACCGACTCTCCGATTTCACACTGATGCTCGAGGATCGTAAACAAGGCGTTGTTTTCGATCATCTTCAGAGTACTGCTGCTTAACTCGGTCATTTTTTCCTGATAAAACAGATCAATGTCCCAAGCATCAAAGTTGATTGGCTTATCTTCAAACAATTGGAAGACATTTCCTTCACCAGAAAGAACTTCTTGTTTGGACTCTTTGTCAAAAATACGGATCAGACGGCCAGCATTATTCCATTCTACTTGATAGAAATCTGTTTCTAAACTGCGGCTGTCAGTGTGATACGCAACTGCTTTTTTTGATGGAAGCGCAAGGAAGCACTCTTCAAGCGGACGTACACTAAAAGCTGGTATTTCTGCGTATTTGTAGATACAAGAATCGGAAACAATGCCCGCTTCTGCAGTCTGCCCATTTTCCGTCTGCGTCATCTTCACTAATGTCTTTCGTTGCCAGCCAGCTGTATTCACTAACACGTGTTGCCCGTTTTCTGTATGAAGCGCTTCTTGCAGCCGCTTCAGATGGGCATAATCTGTTTGTGCTTCTTTTTGATAATCTTGATAGACTTCTTTAATGGAGGAGCCGGGAATGATATCATGAAATTGATTTTTTAAAACATTTTTCCACAATTGCTCAAATTCAGCTGCCGGGTAAAGACGGTTGGCAGTCAAGGACTGGAGACTATACAAACACTCCAATTCCCGAAGCTTGATCTCAAAGAAGCGATTCATTTTTTTAATATACGCTTGAGATGTATATGTCCCTCGGTGATACTCCAAGTACAATTCTCCATCCCAAAGCGGCAGCTGATCTTTTTTCGCTCCAATGGTTTGATGGAGCGTTTCAAAATAGGCATCTGCTCGGCCGGTTTCGACTGTAGGTAATCCTGGAATGGAAGCCATTTTTCGGCGATTTTCCAACATTTCGCGGGTTACACCACCCCCGCCATCCCCATGTCCATAGGAAATCAACAAATGCTGATTCAACGGTTTGTTTTGATATGCTCGATAAGAACCTAAAACGGTTTCCGGCGATAAAGTGCCATTATACGTATAAAACCAATTAGACTTTTCAGTCCAACTTCCACCGCCGGGAACCGGTGTCGTGATAAAATGGGTCAGAATTTCGGAACCATCCAATCCTTTCCATAAAAACGTATCATTCGGCATCCGGTTGTACTGATTCCAGCTGATCTTCGTAGTCATAAACGTTTTGATCCCGCTTTTTTTCAAAATCTGCGGCAACGCCCACGAGTACCCGAATACATCAGGCAGCCAAAGATACGTACTGTCTTGCCCGAACTCTTCTTTAATAAATTTTTTTCCATACAAAATTTGGCGGACCAATGATTCTCCACTAGGAATGTTGCAATCGGCTTCGACCCACATGGCACCATCAACTTCCCAACGTCCCTCTTTTACCCGCTCTTTGATCTGCTGGTAAAGGGCCGGTGCATCTTCTTTTAAAAATTGATACAGCTGCGGCTGAGTTTGTAAAAAGACGTATTCAGGAAATTCTTTCATTAACTTCAGTACGGTGGAGAAACTGCGAATGGCTTTTTCACGAGTATGTTTCAACCGCCAAAGCCATGCCAAATCGATGTGCGTATGACCGATAGCTGTTACCTGGATCAAATCATTTTTTGGCAGTTGGTCAATTTGTTCTTGCAAAAATGCCAATGCTTGATGAACACTTTCATAAAATGTCTCAGATCCTTTTTTTCGCCAATCTACAAGCAACCATGCCTCGTTTAATACTGACAGCAGACGATATCTGTACTCATGATCTTCAGCCAGCTGTTTCACAGTTTCTAATATCATTTTTGAAAGATAATAAAAATCATTCGTATTCGCATCTAGATAGCCTAAGAATGCTTGGTTCAATTCATGAGTCAACAGCCGTTCTTCTCCGCCGCCTTCAAGTCCTGACCATAATTTTACACTCAGTTGCAGCGCTTTTCCGCACTCTTGCGGTTCTAATAGGTATTCTTGATGGTTTGAATCGATTCCTTGGACTGGCTGACCATCAATGTAAAGCAGGGATTCAAATCCTGAATTCGTCCCGCCACCGGTTTTCCCAAAATCTAATACCAGTGCGTTGCATCCTTGATTCGGAACCTTAACGGTTGTCTGCAACCACAAATAGCGGTCTCTTCCTTGCCAGCGATCCCCGATATGCAGGGTTCGATTTCCTAAAAAATCAACTGGCGGCTCGGTTTCGCTTTTGATGTGATCTTCTTGAACGTACCACGTTTCAATCACTTGTTTGTTTCGGTAGCGCAATGTCTCCATTTCTTGGATACGCCGCATTAGTTTGACTTCTTGCATAAAAAAATCCATTGCTGTCCTCCTGTTTTAAGTCCCTTCACCTATATCTCTTGACCGTTTCTCAGCAGACTAGTCTGCTAAGAAACGCTGGAATTGCTCACGACGGATTTCCAATAAACGCTGAGCGCCGATTCGGTCAAGCTGTTCAATATAATCGTCCCAGTTAGAATCAAAATTCCATTCACCTGTGACAAATTTTACTCGTGATTGCTCGACGAAGGTTGAAATATCGGTCGAAAGCGTGGAAAGTTCCGCGGCTTCTTCTTCTGTTGCCATAAAGTTCGGCAGCAAATACTCAGGCATATATTCTTCTTTGACATCATCATAAACAACCGGCTCTTTGCCAAAGGCAATATCACGAATCTCTTGATCCAATTCTGCATAAGGGAAAAATCCACCATAGACATTGTCCACCCACTGGAAGGCTCCTAGTTGCGGACCATTGTGGTAATTCAAAATTTCATCAACGTAAACCATATTTCCGTCTTCATCAACTTCATACGTCACGCCTTCTTCCCCCAGGTAAGCAAAGATCTGACCTTCTGGGCTATAAAAGAAGTCGACCCATTCCAAAAGAAGTCCTGGGTCTGGCGCATCTTTCGTTACGATAAACGAGGCTGTACCAGAGACAGGTGGTTCAGTGTAAAGAGTCTTATCGCCATAAGGTCCTTCGATCACATTAATTGGTGTATAGGTTTCTGGTCCGAAAGGTCCAATAAAATCCGGGTCAACCCATTGGAATAACCCTACTTTATCTTGAGCTGCATCTGCACGCCACTTATCATCATCAACTCCCGCAAATGATTGACTGGAAACCAGTCCTTCTTCGTATAGTTCTTGCAGATACATCCAAACTTCTCGCATCCGTTCATGATTGATCGTTAGTTGGAGTTCCTCTTGGTCGTCTACGAATAACATATTGCCCATCGCTTGACGTCCACCAGTTCCTAGTCCGTAAGAAGCCATGATAATTTTCTCAAAACCGCCAGCTAACCAGCCACTAGGCATGTAGTATCCTTCACGACCATCTCCGCTGTTGACAAATGCGCTCAGAACATCTCGCAGTTCTTCTGTTGTTCGTGGTACATCCAGTGACAATTCATCCAACCAATTTTGATTGATATACAGTCGAACAGTCCGTCCCCCACTCATTGGGTCTAATGACATATACGGCAAAGAGTAAATATGCCCATCAGGTGCCGTCAATGTTTTTTTGACGACCGGATTTTCATCTAAAATCTTTTGCAAGTTTGGTGCATGTTCAGCAATCAGATCTTCTAGAGGAATAAAGAGTCCTTGCTTGCCGTACTTAACGATCTCATCGTTACTCCATCCAGTTTGATAAAATGCGTCTGGGAGATCCCCAGATAAGATCAAGTTTTTCTTTTCACCAAACTCTTTTACTTCTTCCCATTCCACTTTGATTCCTGATTTCTTCTCATACTCTTGCCACATCCATAAATCTTCGCTTTTCGGACGAACATCTGTGAAATCATTTCGTATTAAATGGATTTTTGGCATTTCATCTCCAGCGGATTCCTCCCCACCGTCAGATGATCCGCAAGCGGCTAGTAAAAAAAACAAAGGCAACAAAAACAACAGTTTTCTCTTTTTCAAAAAAACACTCCTTTTATACTATTCCCACAACAGACAACATTAAAAATAAACATCTTTCATTTTGGTGAATTTTAAAAAAAATACATACCCAATACAATAAGCGGGCAATCCAATTCCCAGACATAAACCAAGAAATGGATACAAAAAATAAATCGTACCAATAGTTCCCACAATCATGACACCCATCAAGGTTTGAAGTGGACAAATAAAAATGAAGGCTAGCGGCTGTAGCAGTATTCTGAATTTATCCAAAGAAAAATAGGCATGAACCGGAAAAAAGACCAGAAGCAGCAAAAACAACAGCAAGAAATTAGCACGGACGGTAAACTCAAAGAAGATATTTACTACAATTGCTTCTCTCATTAGAAAATAACTGATCAAAAGCAGCGTCAACAGAGCGAAAGCAATCAACGAGACTTTATTATTTTTTCTTTTATTCTGTCGATAGTATTTGCGAAACATCGGGCTGGTGGGTGATTCATCCTTGCGCAAAAGCCGTTGGCGAAGACAATCATAGACAGAGATTGTTGCTGGGATAATACTTAGAAGAATGCCTCCGGACAGCACATAGCGTAGCCACAAAAAATTCAGGATCATCATATAAAAAAGCAACTCGCAAAGGGTATAGATTTTTTGACTCATCCTTATTCCTTTCCTCTTAAGAAGGTTTCAATAAAAGAGTTACCCTTTGATTGATCCGACTAAGATACCTTTTTCAAAATACTTGGCTACGACAGGATAAAACAACAAGACCGGTAGACTGGAGACGATGACGACACTGTATTTTAAGGTCATTTTCAGCATCAACAATTCTGACTCTGCGCTTCCTGCAATTACTTGGTTCATATCTTGACCAAATTGACCTTGCACTAAAATCTCTCTTAAAATGATTTGCAAAGGATAACGCGCACGATCTTGCAGATAGATCAAGGCATCAAAGTAAGAATTCCAGCGGCCAACACCATAAAACATGGCCATTACCGCAATAATCGGCGTTGCCAGTGGCAAAACAACTTTCCACAAAAGCCAAAGGTCATTAGCACCATCGATATAAGCGCTTTCAATCAAATCATTAGGGATGTTTTGACTAAAATACGTACGCATCAAGATCATATTGTAGACACCCAGAGCCCCTGGCAAGATCATCACCCATAAGCTGTTAATAATTCCTAATTGCTGATTGACCAAATACGTGGGAATCAATCCGCCGCTAAAAAACATCGTAATGGTGAAAAATAATGTTATAATTCGTTTTCCTCTTAAACCCGGTCGAGATAACGGGTAGGCTGCCACTGTAGTCACAATTAGATTGATTATCGTCCCTAGTACTGTGTAAAGTACGGCATTTTTGAAGCCAACCCAAATATCGGTGCTTTTCAAAACCTCTTTGTAGCCTTCAATATTGAATCCACGGGGATACAATAGCAACGGCACTTCATAGATCCGTGTCGGATCGCTAAAGGAAGCATTGACCACGAAAATCAATGGGTATAGAATAATGAGAGAAATCACACTGACTAATATAATATTTATGATCGTGAATAATTTATCTCCTTTCGTTACTGCACTTTTCATCTGTTTCCTCCTACCATAAACTTGACTCATTTGTTTTTTGAGCAATTTTATTCACTGCGAATAAAACAATGAAATTAATCACGTTGTTAAACAATCCTACTGCTGCTGAAAAACTATATTCCCCATTAATGATCCCCATCTTATAGGTATACGTCGAAAGTACTTCCGATGCCGCAAGATTAGATGCATTTTGAAGTAGAAAGGTTTTTTCAAATCCTACAGATAGAATACTTCCTGTCGCTAAAATCGTAGAGATAATGATTGTCGGCATGATGGAAGGAATCGTAATATTTTTGATACATTGTAACCTCGAAGCACCGTCTAAGTAAGCGGCTTCATATTGATCCGGCGAAATTCCTGACATAGCTGCTGTATAAATCAGCGTTCCCCAGCCAACGCTTTGCCAAACCCCGGACCAAACATAAATATGCGGAAACCACTTCGGACTTCCTAGAAAATCAATAGCAGAAAAACCAAATGTTTCTAGTAGCATGTTGATCATGCCGTCTTGTGTTGAAAAGAAAAACTGGACCATTCCGATCACTACTACAACCGAAATAAAATTAGGAATGTAGGAAATCGTCTGTACAGTACTTTTAAACCATTTACGGTTCAATTCATTAAATAGCAACGCTAAAATAATCGGCAGCGGCACACTAACGAGTAAACTGTATAAGCTTAAGCGCAGCGTGTTGACTAAAATTTCTACAAAAAAATAGGAAGCAAAGAATCGTTCAAAGTGTTTCAATCCCACCCACGGGCTCCCCAAAATGCCAAATGCCGGCGAGTAATCTTTAAAAGCGATCATCACTCCATACATGGGCCAGTAATTCCAAATCAAAACAAAAATAACTGGAATGATCAGCATGACATATAGCCACTTGTGTTTTTTCAAGTCTTTTTTTAATGTAGAAAAATAGTCGGATTTTTTAGTTCCTCCTGATGGTGCCGGCTGACGGCTTTTTACAAACATGTTTTCAGACATCTACTGTGTTCCCTCCTTGTGCTGGACGAGATTCTTCTGCTCTCCTATACGTGTCGTTTCGTTACATTCAGGAGTAAAAAAAGAAGTCCATTCAAACTGGAGGACTTGCCCGATCCGCTTAGCTACATCGACACTTGGTCTACGTTTGCCCCGCTCGATCATATTGTAATACGTTCGCTCAATATCAGCATCTTTTGCAACTTGGTCTTGTGTCATTCCCCTTTCCTCTCTTGATTTTATCAACCACTCCCGCATAACTTCACTCCCTCCTTATTATGTATCGATATGACACATTTTAATTATAGGTAACCTTTCGTTACTTGTCAATATCATAAATGTAACAAAAAGAAACCAGCATGAAGCTTTTTTTCTTCGTAACGCTATGTTACTATCACTGAGAAGGCAGGTGTCATTATGTTTCCCTGTGTTATTAAAGAATTACGATTGAGAAAAAATTTTACACAACAAGAAATAGCAGAACGAATCGGCATCACACGCCCTGCGTATACCGCTTATGAATTGGGAAAAAGAGAGCCCGATTTCAGTACATTACAAGCGTTAGCCGATTTATTTGGTGTATCCACAGATCAGCTTTTAGGAAGAGAGTCCGCTGCTGCTCCATTTGCTTCAGAAAATAGTTGGATCGTTGCTTCAGCTATAGATGACTCGATTTCTCCGGAAGGGATTCAAGAAATCCTATCTTTTATTGATTACATTAAATCACGGGAACAGAAAAAAAAGACCATCAATTGATGGTCTTTTGGGTTTTTGATTTCAAAGTGTTCTTACTGGCAGTTTGTTTAAAAGCTTACGCTTTGTTTACGTTAACTGCTTGAGGTCCACGATCAGAATCTTCCACGTCGAAAGTAACTGCTTGACCTTCTTCTAAAGTTTTGAATCCTTCACCTTGGATCGCTGAAAAATGTACAAATACGTCTGTACCGTCTTCGCGAGAGATAAAACCAAACCCTTTTTCAGCATTGAACCATTTTACTGTACCTTGTTCCATTATAAAAAAACCTCCTCGTGCATAAGCACTTAATTATGTGTAACATTGCCTTTGTGCGATAGAGGCCTAACGTGCGTTTCAACATCTATTCAGCAAACAAAATTACAATAATATTTTACACTTGCCCGTATTTTTTTGCAAGACAGACGATTAGACAATTCACCTTTATTTTTAATAATGTTCGCAAATTAGCCGTTGTGTCAGCAATTTTCTTGTTGCCAGAGGCCTTCTTCTCGCAAACTAACATAGGCATTGTCGCCAATAATCAAATGATCTAGTAGTTCGATCCCCATCAAGTCCCCACATTTGATCAAGCGGCGTGTAAACAGTAGATCTGCCTCCGAGGCTTGAGGACTTCCACTTGGGTGGTTGTGAACGACGATCACACGTGCGGCGCTATAACGTACCGCCCAATGAAAAATCTCCCGTGGGTGAGCGATCGACTGATTCAACGATCCGATGAAGATCGTCTTTTTTTGAATGATCTCATTCTTGGTATTCAAATAAATTCCTAGCAAGTGCTCCTGACGAAAGTCTTTTAATTCTTGGATCAGCTGATGAGCGATCGCCATACTGGAGTTGATCTTGCCGTACTTTGGTTGAACAGACCGCTGGATTCGCACGCCTAATTCAACCATCGCTTTGATCTCAATGGCTTTGATTTGTCCGACGCCACGAATTTCTTGTAATTCATCGATTGTCGCTTCTTTTAATTCATACAATTCTTCAAAACGATTCAAGACACTAGCCGCTAATTCCAAGACATTTAGGGGCCGTGAGCCAGTTCGCAACAAAATGGCCAATAATTCTTGATTCGATAGGGCATCAACTCCATATTCTACTAAGCGCTCTCGTGGAAACGAGCTTTGGGGAATTACTGTTTCATTGATCATAAAAAAACTCCTTTGCGTCGGTCTAATAAGAAATACGCAAAGGAGAAACTATTTGATTCCGATGCTTTTTAAAAAATCGCCATTAGAAAGAAAAAGCCGTTTCTAAAAAATCTGGGACATCCTCTAGTGAAGGCAAGACTTTCAAGACTTTTTCTTCAATGATGGTCGTCGGCGCGATCAAATCGGGAATCATAATGACTGAGATCCCTGCCCCATGAGCAGCATGAATACCGTTAGCCGAATCCTCAAGGATCACCAATTCTTCTTTTGGTACCGCCAATAATGCGTGGGCTTTTTCAAAAATCTCAGGATCTGGTTTTGCCCGTGTGACATCATCAAAGCAGACGATCTCAGGAAATTCCGCCGTTAAGTCCGCTGCTTCCAGCAAGGTGTCGATCACTTTGCGCTGGTTACTTGACGCCAACACTCGAGGAATCTTTTTCTCATCAAGATAATGCAATAACTCATGGATCCCTGGCTTCAATTCAGCCTCGCCCCGTTGGAACATTTCCAACGTTTGCTGAAAAGCCGCTTGAATAAATTCTTCAATCATCTGATGACCAAAGGCCTCATCGAACCGTTCATGATAGGCGGCCCAAACTTCTTCATCCGAAACACCTACATAGGCTAGATACAACTCTTTTGTATAGGGAATACCCATTTGATCCGCCACGATTTGAGTTGCTTGGTAGTAGAGCAGCTCCGTGTCAAAAATCAAGCCGTCCATATCGAAAATCACACCACGTAACTTAGCCATTTCTTCCTCCTATTGCCAACAACAATTCACGAACTTCTGAAACAAAATACAAGGATCCTGTCACCAGCAGCAAATCTTCATTGGTCATTTTTTCTAATAACTCTGCCAAACCAAACTGCCATAAAGAAACCGTCGAGATTCGTTTGTTATCGAGTTCCTGATAGCCGTCTGCCAAATGCAGTGCCTTGGGAAAATCAAAGGTCGTTAAATAAATCTCGGCTTGGGGAATCGCCAGCAATTGCTGAAGCATCTCATTGACGTTTTTAGTTTCTAAGGCTGAGAACAGCACATGGATGCGATAGTCGCTGAACTCTTCTTTCATTGTATCTACTAAACGAGCCATGGCGTGTACGTTATGGGCACCATCGATAATCACTAGTGGCTCACTACTGATTCGTTCCATTCGGGCGGGCCAATAGGCTTTTCGCAAGCCATTGCGAATCTCTTTGGCTGAAAACGGCAGTTGTCGTAGGTCGCAATACAGGCTGTACAATTGGATCGCCACACCGGCATTTTCTGGTTGATGGCGGCCTAACATCGGCGTTTTCAAGCCTTTGATTTTGCCATGCTCATTTTCAAAATCAAACAACTCGCCCCACTCTTCATCAGGATGACGATAGGTCACACGGTACTCTTGCCCTGCATGATACGCAGGTGCCTGTGCTTCTGCAGCTTTCAAATCGATCACCGAAAGCGCACTTTCAACGATATTGCCAGTAACAAGGGGTGTTTGTGGCTTAATGATCCCTGCCTTATGGGCAGCGATTGCTTCAATGGTATCCCCTAAGACATCCATGTGATCCATGCCGATCGTCGTGATCGCGGTCAAAATAGGAGAAATAACGTTGGTACTATCTAAGAGTCCCCCTAAGCCAACTTCAATAATCGCAACATCGACCTTTTTTTCTTCAAAATAGCCTAATGCCATAGCGGTAATGATCTCGAACTGGGTAATGCCCGTCAACGTTTCATCGCGATCAATTTCAGCAACCAGCGGCTGGATTTTTTCCACCCAAGCGACCAAGTCCTCATCTGATATAAATTGTCCGTTGATTTCGATTCGTTCATTGAACGCTTCAATGTGTGGGGAAGTAAAGGTCCCCACTTGCTGCCCAGCTTCTTCTAAAAGACTGCGCAAATAACTGACGGTCGATCCCTTGCCATTCGTGCCGGCGATATGGATCATGGTCACCTTTTTTTCAGGATTCCCCATCCGTTTTAATAATGCTTCGACACGCATCAATCCGGGTCTTTGCCCAAATGTCAAACGCGAATGGATCCACGCTGTTGCTTCTTCGCTTGTCATCTCGCTCACCTCGCTCCTATTTTAACAAAAAATGAACGGCTTTCCCATTTTCTTTCCTTTAAACGAGAAAATTATTCGCCCTGTTTCTATTGATTAAGCAAAAACAAGCATCTTCGAGAGATGCTTGTTTGCGCGTGATGTGCTCATCCTATTGGATTGTGCGTAATTGTTCGATCCGTTCTTGAACGGCTTTTTGTTTTTCAAGATAATCGGCTTCTTTGCTGCGTTCTTGTGCCACGACTTCCTCAGGCGCATTGGCAATGAAGCGTTCGTTCGCCAGTTTGCCTTGTACCCGTTGAACTTCTTGAGTGAACTTCGCTAGTTCTTTCTCCAAACGCGCGATTTCTTCTTCAATGTTGATCAACCCAGCTAGTGGCAAGTAGATCGTCGCACCTGATAGGATGGCTGACATCGCCAATTCAGGAGCTTGCAAGCTGTTAGAGATTTCTAGTTCTTCTGGATTACAGAAGCGTTCGATATAGTTTTTGTTGGCGATCAAGAATTCTTCGATCTCAGGCTCATTTGCTTGGATCAGCAAAGTAATTGGTTTCGAAAGTGGTGTATTTACTTCTGCTCGGATATTTCGAACCGAACGAATCAATTCTTTCAACACTTCCATCCCTTGCGCCGCTTTTTCATCGGTCCATTCTGGAGCCACTTGTGGATACTCAGCAACGACTAATGATTCCCCTGTATGCGGCAGTTTGCTCCAGATTTCTTCTGTAACAAATGGCATGATTGGGTGCAACAAGCGTAAAATTTGATCAAGAACATGGACTAAGATGCTCTTATTGACTTGTTTCGCTGCTTCATTGTCACCGTATAAGGTTTCTTTCGACATTTCAATGTACCAGTCACAGAAATCATCCCAGATAAAGTTGTATAATTGACGACCCGCTTCCCCAAATTCGAAGCGTTCAAAAAGATCAGTGACTTTTTCAATCGTTTCATTCAAGCGCGTCAAGATCCAACGATCCGCCACTGATTTTTCACCAGAAAAATCAATGTCTTCAGCAGTCATTTCGCTGACATTCATCAAGACGAAACGGGAAGCATTCCAAATTTTATTGATGAAGTTCCAAGCGGCATCCATTTTCTCATAGCTGAAACGCACGTCTTGCCCCGGTGCAGAGCCATTTGATAAGAACCAACGCAATGCATCGGCACCGTATTGTTCAATGACTTCCATCGGATCGATCCCGTTTCCAAGAGACTTACTCATTTTGCGACCTTGTTCATCACGGATTAATCCGTGGATCAAGACATTTTCAAATGGTCGTTTACCAGTAAATTCCAAGCTTTGGAAGATCATACGGCTTACCCAAAATGCGATAATGTCATAGCCAGTCACTAATGTATTCGTTGGGAAGTAGCGTTGGAAATCTTCATTGGTCTCATCTGGCCACCCCATTGTTGAAAACGGCCATAAAGCAGAACTAAACCATGTATCCAATACGTCTGGATCTTGCTGCCAATTTTCGGCATCCGCTGGCGCTTCAAGTCCTACATACATTTCTCCCGTTTCTTTGTGGTACCAAGCTGGGATTTGATGGCCCCACCACAACTGACGAGAGATCACCCAGTCATGGACATTTTCCATCCAACGTAAGAATGTTTGGTTGAAACGTGGCGGATAAAAGTCCACCGCATCGTCGGTTTCTTGGTTGTCGATGGCTTGTTTTGCTAATGGTTCCATTTTTACGAACCATTGTGTCGATAAACGAGGTTCGACTACTACGCCTGTCCGTTCTGAGTGACCTACGCTATGGACCATTTTTTCGATCTTGATCAGACGACCTAACGCCTCTAAGTCTTTCACGATTTGCTTGCGAGCAGCAAAACGATCCATGCCTGCGTAGGTACCTGCTAAGTCATTCATTGTTCCGTCATCATTCATGACATTGACCCGCGGTAGGTCATGGCGGTTACCGACCTCGAAGTCATTCGGGTCATGGGCAGGAGTGATTTTTACGACCCCAGTTCCAAATTCTTGGTCCACGTACTCATCTGCGATGATTGGGATCTCTTTATTGACCAAAGGCAAAATCACTTTTTTACCAATCAATGCTTGATAACGTTCATCTTCTGGATGAACCGCGACTGCTGTATCCCCCAACATTGTTTCTGGACGAGTCGTTGCGATCTCCACCACACCGCTGCCATCTGCTAATTCGTAAGACATGTGGTAAAAAGCACCTTCGATGTCTTTGTGGATCACTTCAATATCAGATAGTGCCGTGCGGGCTTGAGGGTCCCAGTTAATGATGTACTCGCCACGATAGATCAAGCCTTTTTCATAGAGCGTCACGAAAACTTTACGAACCGCTTCGGATAATCCATCATCTAACGTAAAGCGTTCACGGCTATAGTCTAGAGATAAGCCTAGTTTCGCCCATTGTTCCCGAATGTGACCGGCATATTCTTCTTTCCAATCCCATACTTGTTCAACAAATTTTTCCCGACCAAGGTCATAGCGAGAAATTCCTTGTTCCCGCAGCTTTTCTTCTACTTTGGCTTGGGTAGCGATCCCTGCATGGTCCATTCCTGGTAACCATAAGGTATCATACCCTTGCATCCGTTTTTGACGAATGATGATGTCTTGTAACGTGGTATCCCAGGCATGACCTAAGTGCAATTTTCCTGTTACGTTTGGTGGTGGAATCACGATAGAATAAGGTTTTGCTTCTTTGTTGCCGCTTGGTTTAAAACGGTCATGTTCTAACCAATCTTGGTAACGCCCCGCTTCTACTTCTTGGGGATTGTACTTGGTGGATAGATTCTCAGTTTCTGTCATAGTTGATCCTCCTAAAGTTACGTTTTTTAAGCGTAATGGTTGGTGTGGTTTTTTTGGTGCCAGTTGCCAAGTAAAGCGTGACAATGTTTGAATCGTTCAGGATGAGTGCGGTGGTAATTATTAACTGTTTATTGTTGGTAAAAAATGTTGCTTACAGAGGTCATGGCTCACTTCGTGAACCAATTTTGGTGACTCCTTGTACTGTTCATCATCTATTCTGTCTTGCTCCGCAAGCCAGTCGCTGTGATTCCTAGTACGATTACTACGCTCCCTTTGGTCGCCTAGTACTGTTCATCATCTGCTCTGTCCCTCTTTGTGGGCCAATCATAGTGATTCCTAGTACGGTTACTACGCTCCCTACGGTCGCCTAGTACTGTTCATCATCTGCTCTGTCCCACTTGTGGGCCAGTCGCAGTGATTCACAGCAAAAAGCGCCCTAATGCCGAGGCATTAGGGCGCTGATACGCGGTACCACCTAAATTGCAGATTGCTCTGCCACTTTGACGTGAGGTAACGTTCACGACGCGCTTGATCTTACTGTGCGGCTTTGTCTGCAAGAAACAAACCGTGGTTCGGATCAAAGACCTTCAAGCTACCTTTTCAGTGTCTGGGGAAGTCTTGCACCGACCGACTTCTCTCTGACCGCCAGGGTCACTGATACTCCTCTTGAACATTGTCTTGCTATCATAGATTCTTGTTTCATCTTGCTACATTCTACAATGAACTTTTTTGAAAGTCAATCAGAGGTTTGCTTTCGCCGCATCAATGGCTGCTTGATAATCCGGTTCGTGGGAGATCTCAGGAACGATCTCAACGTGTTGAATCACGCCTTCACGGTCCAAAACGAAAATTGCTCGGGCAAAATGACCGAAGTCTGGGATCATGATTTGATAGGCCTCACCGAAGGTATTCGCCGGATCATGAAGCATGATCATGTCGACGCCTTCTTGGCCGCACCATTGTGCTTGTTCTTCTTTTGTATTGTTAGAGATCGTTACAAAATTTATATCATCCAATTGACTTGCTTCTTGGTTGAAACGCTTGGTCTGCAACGCACAAACGCGTGTCACGATATCGGGAACAACGCTGATGATCGTTGGTTTTCCTAAAAAATCAGTCAGTGTGTATTCCTTGTCCTCTAAACTTTTCAAGCGAAAATCAGCTGCTTTATCCCCTACTTTTGGTTGGTTGCCGGGCATCTCATAAACCGTTTCTTTGCGTGTAACTTGCATAACATCTCTCCTATAGCATTTTCTCCCAGTATAAGAAAGATTGTCAAAAAACGAAAAGGATTTGCTCAGACTTTCGATTTTTGCGAGTAGGTCGTATCAAAAAAGATCAAGGTTTGCAATTCTGTCGTCAAATCAATGTATTGGATATTGACATCTTTTGGCACGATGACGGGATCAGGGGCAAAATTCAGGATTGCTGTGATCCCAGCATCCACGATCGCATCGATCGCCATTTGCGAATAGCGACTAGGAACAGTCGAAATCGCTACGGTGATCCCTTTTTCTGCTACGACTTCCGCCAATTGGTCCATTCCATAGACATAACGTCCACTAATGGTCTGGCCAATCATTTCTGGATCATTGTCAAAAACCGCGATGACGGAAAGATTTTCATTTCTGCGAAAATTGTTGTTAGCTAACGCTTTTCCTAAATTTCCATAACCAATCAAGGCGATTTTTTTCTCCTCATTGGTTTCTAAAATATAGCTCAATACCTCGATCAAATAAGGAACATCATAGCCATAGCCACTTCTACCCAATTCTCCTAGATGAGAAAAATCCCGGCGGATCGTGGCTGAAGGAACTTGCGTGATTTCTGCAAACTCTTTTGATTTGATTCGCTGAATACCTGAGGCATCCAGTAATTTTAAGTGTCGTAAATAAGCTGGCAAACGTTTTGCCGTTGCTTTCGGAAGTTTTTTATCTCTTAATGCTTCCATCCTGTCCACCCTCCTTGTTAAATGATTCACATATCGAGTGTAGCATGTTCCATTTTCAATAGCAAGAAAATATTCACAAACTCTCTCACACGATGAAAAACGACCACAAATATTCCATAACAGTTGTGGTCGTAGTTTAAAAAAGAGAGTTTATTATAAGAATTCAGCGAATTCAGTTGCTGCTTTTTCTTGATTTGCCGTGATTACTTCCAGTTTCAACCCAGCCATCGCCCGTTCCATCATCCCTTCGATATCGAGACGCTCTTCATATTGATGTACTTTATCCAGTCTTGGGCGCGTCTTTGGTTGAGGAGGCGCAAAGATTGTGCAGCAATCCTCAAAGGGCTGAACCGACAATTCAAAGGTATCAATGGCTTCTGCAACTTCAATGATCTCCAATTTGTCCATCGTTGCCACTGGGCGCACGATCGGCGTATTGGTTACTTCATTGATGGCGACCATACTATGCAAAGTTTGTGAAGCGACTTGTCCTAATGATTCACCATTTAAGATGATCAAACCGTGACGAGCCTCACGAATCGCATCTGTCAAACGCAGCATCATCCGACGGGTGATGGTCATCCAATAACCTTGCGGTACGCGGTTTTTGATTTCTTCTTGGATTTCCGTAAACGGAACTTCGATAAATTGAATGCTTCCTACATAAGGCGCAAGCTTCTTCGTTAAATCTTTGGCTTTTTGCAACGCTTGTTCACTCGTATAAGGAGGACTTGCAAAATGGACCGCTTCGATCTCAACGCCGCGTTTCATGGCAAAGTAGCCTGCGACTGGCGAATCAATACCGCCAGAAAGCATCAACATTCCCTTTCCACTGGTGCCCACTGGCAGCCCAGCGGCTCCTTGGATCGTTTCATAGGACAAATAAGCGCCATCGATCCGTATTTCTACACGCAAATTGATGTCTGGTTTTTTCATTTGGACTTTGATATCAGGAAAACGGTCGATCACCGCATTACCTAAGGTCAAATTCAACTGGTTGCTATCTTGCACAAACGAGTGATCACTGCGTTTGGCTGTGATTTTGAAGGTCTCAACTCCCGTATAGATCTCTGCCATGACGTCTTGAACGGCTTTCTTTAATACCTCAATGTCTTTTTCAACCCGAATACTAGGGGAAAAGTTTTGAATACCAAAGACTTTTTGCAGCTTAGGAATGATCTCTTGGCTGTTTTCACCGTTCAATAGCAAGTGCATGCGATCTCGCTCGGCATGAACTTTGACATGGGGATAATCTGCTAAGGTACGTTTAACATTTGAAGCTAATTGCATAATAAAACTACGACGATTTTTGCCCTTTGTTGACAGTTCGCCGTAACGAACCATGATTTCTGAATAATTCACGAGAAAACTCCTTTGATTTGGATTGATTTTATAGTGGTCTGTCGTGCTTAATTGATTTTCGAAAATTTTTGGTACAACTGGTGGAAGACAATCAGAAACTGCTCGACTTCAGCCATCGTATTGCTCTCATCTAAACTGATACGAACAGCCGATGTTGCTAACTGTTCTGGAACGTGCATCGCATGAAGCGTACTGCTGGCCATCTTTTTACGGGAGGAACAAGCACTTGTCGTCGAAAGATAGATCTGCTTTTCTTCAAAGGCATGGACTAAGACTTCTCCTCTGATCCCTTTTAATGAAAAACAAAGTATATGTGGCGCAAACCCTTCAGTGCCAGAAAAAAGCGTGACTTTCTCGTACCCAGCCAGTGCTTCTTGCAAATAGCCTTTTAATAATTGAACATGGTTCGGCTTTTCAGCCTTTTGCTCGGTCGCTAAACGCAGGGCTTTTGCCATAGCAACGATCCCTGGTACATTTTCGGTACCGCTGCGTTGATTTTGCTCTTGCCCACCGCCGGTCATCAATGGCGCCAACTTACGGCCTTGTTTCCAATAGATAAAGCCGGCGCCACGAGGTCCGTGAAATTTATGCGCAGAGAACACGGCAAAATCGACCCGCTCATTGAACCATTGTTCTTGCGGCACCTTTGTGATGGCTTGGACGGCATCTACATGGAAATGGATCGTTGGATGGTCCGCTAGCACAGCTGCGATCTCATGGATCGGTTGGATCGACCCTACCTCATTATTGACCGCCATCACCGAAACCAAAATCGTTTCTTTGCGAATCATGTTTGCTAATTCAGACACGTTGACAAAGCCTTGGGCATCGACAGGCACAACACTGACCTCAAACCCTAACTCGGCTAATTGAGCCGCTGTTTCACTGACGGCAGGGTGTTCAATACTGGAAATAATCAGGTGATTCCCATAGGCTTTTTTCGCTAAAGCAGTCCCTTTGATGACCCAGTTGTCTCCTTCAGTTCCCCCACTGGTAAATGCGATCTCTTTGGAAGAAACGTTTAACAGATCGGCGATCTGCTGACGTGATTGCTGCAGCAGGCGATTGGCTTGATTTCCTAAATCATGCAGGCTTGAGGGATTGCCGATGATTCGCTGACTGACTTGGACATATGTATTTAAAGCTTGTGGATAAATAGCGGTTGTTGCACTGTTGTCAAAATAGATCAATGATAGGACCCTTTCTCTAAAAAATTCTTTCCCATTATAACTGCTCTTGGGCTGAGTTTCAAGGTGACTCGCTGGCTTTGCCCTTATTTAAAGGAAACTTTTCCTTCCTTCGTAAGCGGTACTCATGCAACGAGCCATTCTTTCCATGAAAAAAGCCAGTCAGTTTTTCACTGCTGGCTTTCGTATTATACTAAGTCGCGGTTATTGAAGTAGAAGTTTTCGATCCGTTTGAAGGCACCTGGTTCTACTCGTTCCAACGCTGTGCCGATTTCATCTAGCGCATCTTGATAGCGATATTCTTTACTAAACAAGTAAAGTGATTTGTCGATCGCTGCCTTGATATCTGGATGAGAATGACGATAGCGGTTGGCATATTGCATCATTTGCTCAGTCAATGCCGCAGCATCCACTAAGTCTTTTGTTTGTTCATCTAAAAGATCAAGATCTTCTTCACAGACAGAAACCAATTTATTGATTTCTTGCATGTTGATGCGAATCTTGTTCAATTCTTTGCCTAATTCTTCCACCCGATCCGTTGCCACGAAGAAGAATTCTAAATACTCGCCTGGCAAACCAGGTAAGCGTTGTTTCTCAACAAACCGTTTCAAGTTGCGTAGACGGAATTCGAAGCTTTCCACTTTTTCTTGTGCAACTTTTTCGCCACGACGTAATTCCGCAAGAGAATCATCGATTTCAACTTGCTGGCTTTCCACATCATCCAAAATCTTGTAGGCATCTTTGTAGAAGCTTTGCACTTCTGAATAAGGAATCTCATGTTTTTCCAATTTCGGTAAGTACTCGTTGTTGCGGCGAGCCAATTCGTCCACTTCGGTTTGGAAGCCGCGGACGCGACCCAATTCATTATGATTCAAAGTATAGCTTTGTGCCGTATGATCCAACTCGATCAACAACTGACGGTTGTTCTTCGTTGCATGGTCAATGTAGTCTTCGATGATCTGACGATTTTTCATGACATATTTCTTGGCATTGATCTCACGTTCCATCACCGTATACAAGGCATCAATATCACTTGCAGTATCACGGCTTGCCACTTCAACGGAAGCGACTTCTGTTTTCGCTAGATCGTTCATGGAGTTTTCAACTCGTTTTTTCACACGGTTGATTTCTTCTTGGAAGTTTGCTTCTGGGAACACATATTTTTGTTCTAATAATTTTTTGTAGCCATCTTGGATCTCTTTCAACTGATCAGGGAAGGTACGGTTTAATTCTTCGTACGCCGCTGGGATCCGTTTCATTAAGTCTTCCACTTCATAGGTGTGTTTTTCCGCTTGGTCTAACACTTCCCGTGCTTCCACAGGATCGCCTGAAGTATTTAAGGTAACAAATTGGGTGAACTCAATTTCAATGTTTTTGATTTGTTTTTGCAGCTCATTGTAGGCAGGACCGAATTCTTCGCCTTGATCCCGTAGCTTCTTCTTCAAGTCTTCGTAAACGTCCAACGCTTTTTGGACTTCTAGTGAATTTCGTTCTTCACTTTCTCGTAATTCTTTCAAGCCGGCGCGAATCTCTTCTACTTGACGTTCCATCTCATCCATGGTCGCTTCGGCTTGGACGATCGCCCCTTTTGCTTTGAAAAAGCGGATGCGTTCGTTTAGTTCTTCCACTTCAAAGATTTGACTCTCAAGTTCAGCAAAAGATTTTGTGGAGATATCTGTCCATTGTTGGTTCCACTCACGGAAGGTGTTTTGACTTTGACCAACCAAGTGCATTCTTTTTACTTCATCGACTTCTTCGATCACCGGTAAGTCAAACAGATTTTCTTTGCGTTTTTCCAAGTCATTTAGCTTTTCTTGGTTTTTCTTCCGCATGAAAAAGCCAATTGCATACAAGACCGCTGCGATGATGATGATGGCAATGACAATTCCAAAGATGATATTAGTTCCCATTTTGTGGTTCCTCCAATTTTCAAATATACATGTTTCGTCTAAAACCTGCTGATCAGCAGATTGATTGATAAGTTCGTTGAGTATAAAAAGGACAGACAGTCCCTTTATAAAAAAGCATCTACGCTAGATTATAGCATAAAGAAAAAAATCAAGCATTAGATTGAGGCAAAAAAGATCGACTTTTTTCGCATTGAATAAAATCATTCACGGCTTTTCCAGCGATAATGAAAACAAATCGTGAAATTTACATCAACAAGTGACTTTTTTTCTGATTTTTCCGATTTTTTTCAAGAAACCGCTTGATTTCTCCCTATTGAAACTGTACTCTAGTAAAAAGCTTGAACAGGAGTAATGTCAAATGAAAGTAGCGAAATTCGGAGGCAGTTCCCTTGCCTCAGCCGAACAAGTCGAAAAAGTTGTTGCGATAATTGAAAGTGATCCTAAAAGACGGTTTGTCGTTGTTTCAGCGCCTGGTAAGCGTTCCAGTGACGATCAGAAAGTCACCGATCTGTTACTAGCAGTCTGTACCCGTCTGTGTGCTCAAGAAGAAATTACTGATTTAATCGAAGAAATCTATGCCCGCTATACCGCGATCGCCGCCCCTTTTAATATCGAACAGATCCATTTAGATCGCATCTGGCAATCATTGGCGGCTTTTCAAACGCTGCCTACCCAAGACAATCCGCATCTTTATGATACGGTCTTGGCAAGCGGCGAAGACAACAATGCCAAATTGATCGCAGGGATTTTACAAAGTCGTGGGTTAGCTGCTCGCTACATGAATCCACAAGAACTTGGGTTGCTAGTGACGGATGAACCCCAAAACGCCCGTATCTTGAACAAGTCGTACGCCAAGATCGCACAATGGCGCGATAGTTCTGAAATCTTAGTGATTCCTGGCTTCTTTGGTTACACAGAAGCCGGCGAGATTTGTACCTTCTCTCGAGGGGGATCAGATATTTCTGGTGCCATCGTGGCGGCTGGCCTGCAAGTAGAATTGTACGAAAACTTTACCGATGTCGATGGGATTTTTTCTGCTCATCCAGGCTACGTTCATCATCCAGAGTCCATCAAAGAAGTGACTTACCGAGAAATGCGGGAGCTGTCTTATGCCGGCTTTACTGTGTTGCACGATGAGGCGTTGATGCCTTCATACCATGCAAAAATTCCCGTGGTGATCAAAAACACCAATAACCCAAGTCATCCCGGTACCTTGATCACCAACCAAAGAGACAACTTGGATCAGCCGGTGATCGGCGTTGCCAGTGACGAAGGCTTTTGTATGATCTATATCCGCAAATACTTGATGAACCGCGAAGTTGGTTTCACGCTACGAGTCTTAGAGATTTTTCGTGATTTTGATTTAAATTATGAACACATGCCTTCAGGAATCGATGATATCTCGATCATTATGCGCTCCAACCAGTTGAATCCAGTATTGGAAGAAGAGCTGCTGCGCAAAATCGCCTACGAGATCGATCCCGATGAACTGCGAATGACCCACGATCTCTCCATGGTCGTCGTTGTTGGTGAAGGAATGCGTCAAAGAGTCGGGATCACTGCCGACAGTACCGCTGCCCTTGCGCGAAAAAATATCAACTTAGAGATGATCAACCAAGGGTCCTCTGAGGTCAGCATCATGTTCGGCATCCACAAAGAACAAGAAAAAGCCGCTGTCAGAACCCTTTACTACACGTTCTTTGATTAAACCAAACGTGCCAGTTGCCCGTTCCGATTGCTTATCAGCAAAAGGAGTGGTGCAACTGGCACGTTTGGTTTTTATTCTGACGATTCTTGGGCTTGCGCTTGTTTTTGCGCCAATTGGCGGTTGATTTCTGCCTTGATTCGCGGTTCAGGAGCATACCGTTCTTCCCAATCGCTCGGCTTCATGACTTTGTGGGTCTCAGGATCATAATGGGGCTGCCCATCTGGGAAAAGTTTCCCCATGTTGGCTTCATGAACGATAGCCAAGATCGGCGCTGGATCGACCCCTAACAGTGAAAAAGAGCCATAGGTAAAATACAGCAGATCACAGAGCGCATCGACTTGTTCTACTAGAGAATCACTGACAGGCTGTTTTTTGGCAGCCAGCTTGGCTTGGGCTTGATCGATCGCTTGATGCAAATGCTCCAGACCTGATTGGAAGGTCTCTTCGTCATTGTTGCTGGCAGCATAAAGGAACTCAACTAATTCTTCAATTTTAAAACCAGCACGAAACTGGGCTTTTTCCGCTGAAAAAGCTTGTGGATATGGCGGTCGCGTTGGATCAAAGGTTTTATGAAACTCTTCCGTCATTTCAAATGGACTCATTTTACTCGCTTCTTTCTGCTTTTTCTCATGGTTCTGTTTCATGGTTCTGCGCTGTCTCCTATGTTACTTCATGGATTGGCTACTTGCTTAATTTTTATTCCCTTGCTTGGGCATCCTCGGCAATGATGCCAAAATGGATCAAGGCTTTCTTGATGCCGTCATGATCGTTGGTATCCGTCACAAAGTCGGCACTGGCTTTAGTGATGGGCTGGGCATTGCCCATCGCAACCCCGATCCCCACGCCTTCTAACATTTCCACATCATTAAAATGATCCCCAAAGGCCATCGCTTCTTCCATCGCGATCCCTTCATAGGCCAAAAACTCTTTGATGCCTTTGATTTTTGAACCGTTTTTCGGCACGATGTCAACAGAATAGGCATTGGATCGCTTAAAATCACATTGCGGCAGCTTGGAGCGTAATTTTTCGCGCTCTGATTCAGGGCTCAGCATAATGCACTGATAGATGGGCTCTCGTAAAATGTCCAATGATTCATAACGCTTGGCGTTGCGATTGGGACTGAAGCGCTGCAAAACTTTCTTTAAAAAACCGACGGGAAATTTTTTGGGCACATAGCGCAAGTAGCGCTGCGTGACGGGTGATTGGCTTAAACGGATCGTCAAGCTACCAGCCACTTGGGTTTCTCCGCCAAACATGACTTGACGGTAATTTTCATCGGCGTAGTCTACGATCGCTTCCAATGTTTGTTTTGGAAATGGTTTGGCATAAATCAAGTTTTCCTTCGTGTAGACATATTGGCCGTTATAGGTGATAAACATGTCTAACGACAAGTAATCGATCACCTTCTCTAAATCAACCGGACCACGTCCGGTGGCAATGCCGCAGAGGACGCCATTGGCTTGGGCTTGTTTGATGGCTTCACGGGTACTGGCAAGCGCCTTGCCGTTGCTGGCGATCAGTGTGCCATCAATATCAAAAAAGATTGCTTTTATCATATGACTCCTCAAAATAATTTCAGCTGATTAGGATTTAATGCTTCGTAATCGATCTGCAGCGCATCGATCAATGCGCGGGCATTGTCAGCGGCATCACGACCGGCATTATTATTGAAGACCACTGCGACTTCTTTGGCATTGGCTTCGATGGCTTGGACCGCTTGTTTTAACTCCGTTAGTTCGGCTTGGTCATAGCGATACAAGGTCCGCAGATTTTTGGCGTCTGGTCCTGTCGCTGTCCAGCCGCTGTCGTTGCGTCCGTGAAAACGGCACAAGACAAACTCGGGATTGGTCACGGTTGGATCAAGGGGAATCGTGGTCGATAGCTTTTTCGGCTGATCAACGACTACTAAGGAAAACTGTTTTCGCTTCATATAATCGATCATGCCCGGATACAGTTTTGGCTGATACCAGCTGCTGTCTCTCAGCTCAATCGCCACGGGGTAACCCGCAAACCATTCTCGCACTTGGTCTAAATAGGCAACATTTTCTTTCGTACATTTAAAGCTGTTGGGAAACTGGGCTAGTAGGCAAAACAGTTTGCCCGCTTCCATCATTGGCGCGATCGCTTCTTTGTAAAGCTGCAGCGCTTCAGTCATGGTCAACGGATCTGGTAAATCCCCTTGGGTGGTCACACTTTGATGGACTTTCAACACAAAGCGAAAATTTTCGGGAATCTGGGTCAACCAGTTGCGCACATCTTTTTCTTTTGGCAAAAAATGATAGGTGGTATCCAGCTCAACTAACGGAAAATAACGGGCATACTCAAATAATTTCGAGTTTTTTCTTTGCACGAGACTGCCATGTTCACTAAATGTGGTACAACCAATTCGAATCATTTTTTCCCATCGCTCCTTGTTTTCTTATTTTAATAGTATACAATAGTTTTGAGTTAAGAGTAAATAAATCATTGCAGGTGATGAAAAAATGAAACGAATTCTCGTGTTGCACACTGGCGGCACCATCGCCATGAAAGAAGACACCCTGACTGGCGGCGTCAGCCCTGATGTCAGCAATCCACTGATGGATGCACCGATCCACATTGACGACGATGTTGAATTGATCGTCGAAGATATTTTTAATATTCCCAGTCCTCATATGACGCCAAAAGAGATGCTGCAGCTGAAACAACGTATCCAGCTGGCGCATTTAAGCGGTGTCGATGGGGTCGTGATCACTCATGGAACCGATACGCTGGAAGAAACAGCCTTCTTTTTAGATACCACGATCGGCGGTCAATTACCGATCGTGGTGACTGGTGCCATGCGCTCAAGTAATGAAATCGGCAGTGACGGACTTTATAACTTTGAAAGTGCGATTCGGGTCGCCAAGTCCCCCGATGCCATAGGAAAAGGTGTCTTAGTCGTGATGAACGATGAGATCCATTCCGCACGTTATGTTACGAAGACCCACACCACCAATATTGCGACGTTCCGCACCCCGACATTAGGTCCGATCGGCTTAGTCACAAAGCACCGTATCTTGTTTATGCAAGAGCTGTTAAATAACCGCCATTTGGATGTTGATCGTGTCGACGGTCTGTTTCCGATCGTCAAAGCCTATGCGGGGATGACTGGGGAATTGTTCGATGCTTTAGCCGACTCGCTGATCGATGGACTAGTGATCGAAGCTTTAGGCGCTGGCAATCTGCCGCCGCAAACCATAGAACCTTTGAAAAAACTGATCGCTAGAAACATTCCAGTCGTCTTAGTTTCTCGTTGCTTCAACGGAGTTGCCGAGCCGGTCTATGACTACTTAGGCGGCGGGATCGAATTGCAGGCTCTTGGGGTGATTTTCTGCAATAGCATCAATAGCCAAAAAGCCCGCATCAAATTGCTGATAGCAAAAAACCGTGGGTTGACCATGGATGAACTGCCTGATTTCATGGAGAATTAACCAAACAAAAACCCTTTTGCCATTCCGCTAATGGAGGCAAAAGGGTTGTTTTATTTTTCTCGCCAAGTAAAGATGGCTTCGCAGTAAGTATCCTCACCAATCTTGATCTCGTGGATCGTTTGCAGCGGCACAGCCTCGCCGGCTTCATCGACTGTCTTCTCATTGATTTGAAAATGGCTTTCGATCAAATGGCCGTAAGCCACTTCCCGATCAAAGCGGATCGTCACTTGTGTCACTTCATGTTTTGTTAAAAACTCATAGCCTAAGACGTCCATCAGCCAATTGAAATACATGGCATTGTTAACATGCTGATTGCTATCGATATCGTAGAAACGCACCCGATACGGCAAAAATTGTCCTTGTGTGATAGGGGTGATCTTCGGATAGCGTTTGATTCGCTTGATTTTTTCACTGCCAAAAGGCGCCACGATCTCATCTGGTACACTGCTGACTTTGCGCGTCTCCGGGTCCATCAACGCAAAAACCGCCTCGATTTTGACCAGTTCCGTTCCGTCTTCTGCCAATAACCAAAAGTAACGGTAACAGAAAAACTTATTGTATTCTCTCGCCTGGGTCGCCACTTGGATCTGCTCCCCTACGCGCGGCAAACGAGTCATCGTTATGTGATAGCTGGTAATGATCCAGGTCAAGCCATAACTAGCGATGACTTCCGGTCCGCGGTTTAACGCCGCACTTTGTTCTTCTGATGTCTTGATGGCGATGCCTAGCATGGCTGGAAACGTCATCGTTTGGTTGATATCACATTCATAATACGCCACTTCATGCGTGGTTTGATACTTTGCTGCCATAGTTCTAATTGCCTCCTAAAAACGACTCAATAGTTCATCGACATTGGATCCATAGCTTTCGCCAAATTGATTCAAATGGACCAATAAATAATACAATTGATACACTGGCAGTCGCTCTTGCCAATCCTCATCTAATGGGTAGACTTCTTGATAGCCTTCCAAAAATTCCTGACGAAAACCGCCGAAGAGCTGGGACATCGCAATATCCATTTCTCGATCCCCATAAGCGACTGCTGGATCAAGAAACACTGGTTCTCCTTGTTGATCGAACAGCACATTCCCCCGCCAAAAATCACCGTGCAATAAAGCAGGTGTGACGCTGCGATCACGCCAATTCTCATGCAAAAAATCTTTCAAACGCAGATAAGCGGCTTCCCGTTTAGCATGCCAGCGATTACCCAGCTTCGCTAATTCGACTTGCACATCCAAACGGCAGACTGTGTAAAAATCAAGCCAATCGGTGGTTTTCGGATTGACTTGCGGCAAAAAGCCGATGTAATTGTCTTCGTAAAAACCAAAAGTTTCCTGCGTCTGCTGATGAAGCCGAGCCAAGCTTTGGCCTAAGCGTCGCTGCTGTCCTTCCCCACTATCGATCCATTCCATCAATAAAAACGCCCCCTCTTCGGTCTGACCGAGACGTTCGATTTTTGGCACTCGCACGAAAGGGGCTAATTCAGCTAAGCCGTTGATCTCTGCTTGAAAGAACATCGATGAAACATGAGGATGGGTCTTTAAAAAATAGCGATTTTCCGCTGTAGTGAAACGATAGGTTTGATTGACATCCCCACCACTGATGGGCGTCAGCGAGCCGGTCATCCCGATTGCTGCGAACAATGCTTCCTCCATACGGATCTCCCTTTCTTTACTCAGTCAGTTGGGCAGTCAAATACGCTTGTTCCTCTTTCGTCACCCCTAGTCCTTGCGAAAGATACTGATCGACCGAACCGAAATGCTGATCGATCGCTGCCAAACTTTCATCAAGAAAACTCTCTTTGGCACTCATCAAAACCGTGATCGCCGTTAACAGCTCTTGCGGCAAACGCTGGGTCATTGGGGCAAATTTTTCTTTTAGCATTGGGGCTAGATAGCGATTGGTCGCTAAATAATCTTCTTTGATCGTCGTTGGTGCCACCGCCAACACATGCAGCAATAAAAAGGCGCCAAAGCCTGTGCGATCTTTGCCGGCGGTACAGTGGAACAAGGTTGCTCCTTCGCCTTCCGCATTGTCGATCACATGATCAAAGAACTGCCGATATTGTTGGCGGGCATAGTCGCTTTCAACAAAGTGACGGTAGACTTTTTTCATCTGCTCTTCGGCATCTTCCCCATCTTCCAAGCGCTGCTTCAAGCTTTCTGGCGACAAGGAAACCATCGTTTCGTCTTCTTTGAAAATAGGTAAAAAAAGCTGCTTTGCTGTGGCGATCGGTCGATCAGGCTGTGCATTGGCTTCAGCGATGGAGCGAAAATCAATGACCTGATTGACCCCATAGTTTGCCAGTACTGCTTGATCTGAAGCAGTCAATTCATTGATCGCCGCACTGCGGATCAATTTATTTCGTTTGATCGTCGTGCCGTTTGTCGTTTGATAGCCGCCAAGTTCTCTGACGTTTGCTGCTCGTTCTAGTTGAATCAATTGTGTCATTGCTTATCCCTCCCGCGATGTTCTAGTTAAAAGTATAGCAGAAACTTCGCTATTAAGGGCACTGAAACCTAGATTTTTCTATGAGCTGAGCTTTAACGGACAAAAAAAAGAAAGACCACACGCAGTCTTTCTTTGCTTTCGCTTGTTACAAAACGTTTCTATTCGGCTTCGATCACGGCGGCGGAATCATCTAAGATCGAACGATCCAGTTCGTTGATACGGCTGCTGGTCACCATTCCTGCAACCATACTATCGCTGACATTAACGAGTGTCCGTGCCATATCGATCAATGGTTCAACAGAAATAACTAAGCCTACGATGGCGATCGGCAAATTCATTGAGCCTAAGACGATCAATGAAGCAAAAGTTGCGCCACCGCCGACACCGGCAACACCGAATGAGCTGATCGTAACTACTGCAACTAGCAGCAGGATAAACTGCCAATCAAAGACATTGATCCCAACCGTTGGTGCAACGATCGTTGCCAACATCGCTGGATAAACACCCGCACAGCCGTTTTGACCAATCGATAACCCAAAGCTGCCTGCAAAGTTAGCCGTGGCTTCATCAACACCTAACGCTTTGGTTTGGGTTTCAATGTTCAATGGCAAGGCACCCGCACTTGAACGAGAAGTAAAGGCAAAGCTCAAGACTGGAAAGGCCTTTTTGAAATACGTTACTGGATTGACCCGAACAGCGATCAGCAATAATGAATGAACGAGTAAGACCAAAATCAAAGCCGCATAAGAGGCGATGATAAATTTCCCTAAGTTCAAGATGGCTTCAAAATCACTTGAAGCTAATACGTTAGTCATCAATGCCAAAACCCCATAAGGTGTCAGGCGCAAAACTAACGTGACGATACGCATCACGATTTTATATAAGCTGTCCATCAAATTCGCAAAAGTTTCCGCTTCTTTCGGTGATTTACGTTTGACACCAAGAAAGGCGATCCCAACAAAGGCTGAGAAAATCACGACCCCGATCGTACTTGTCGAACGAGTACCAGCAAAGTCGGCGAAGACATTGCTTGGGATGAAGGAAACGATTTGTTGTGGAATCGATAGATCTTGGACTTGTGTCGAACGTTCCGCTAATTCTGCGATCCGTGCTGTTTCCGTTGCCCCTTCGGTAAAGCTGGCACCGTCAAGACCAAAGACCATGACCATCACGATCCCGATCAAGGCAGCGATCGCCGTTGTCCCTAGCAAAGTTGCAAGAACCGTAAAACTGATCTTCTTGATTTTTTCGCTTTCTTTCATCTTGGTGAAAGCACCAACGATCGAAACGAAGATCAAGGGCATGATCAGCATTTGCAAGAGGGCCACATAGCCACTACCGACCATCGTGATCCAGTCAAGAGCTTGCGTGACAACGTCAGAGCCTGTCCCAAAAATCAGCTGCAGCACACCACCAAAAACGATCCCGACGAACAACGCCGCAAAGACCCGCGTTGAAAACTTCAGGTGACGCTTTTGCAATAAGTAGAACCCATAAATAAGGGCAGCAAAAAGTAGAACAACAATAATAGTTAACAGATTTGTCATTTGAATCCTCCTTTTGTTCAATAAACATGACAAAGTCTGTCAGAGGAAGTAAAGGTTCCCAGTGACCATTCTTCAACAGTTCACTCTAATGAGACGTGTGGCATCATTAGTGACTATTCCATTTTAAAGAAGTTTGCTTCATCTTACAATAAATAAGTTTCCAGTTTTCTGCGATGGTACCGCTTTTTTGTCAGAAAATAAAAAAAGAACCGTTGCCACACCCCCCTGCTGCTAGGATTTCTGCTTTCCTAACGGTTGGATTGCGGCAACTGGTTCGTTATTTTTTCATTTCGTCTTTTTGAAAAAATTCAGAGAATATTCAAGAGGTCAATAGAAATTGCTGACTTACGCCAATGCCCCCATTGGGTCCCAAGGTGCTAAGACCGTTGGTTCTGCTTCAAAGGCAGCCAATTGTTCAGCTGTCAGGAATTCTTTGCGAACCACGATTTGATAGGTGTATTCATCCATCCATGCATCGCTCATGACGAAGAAGCCATTCGTTCCGACTTTTTCCCCCCAGCTGTTTTCGACTTTCCATTTGGTTGATTCGCCGTCAATCAAGTCAACGCCAGTCAAGACCATCGCATGGGTCATTAAGCTTTCGCCAAAATCTAAGCGTTCTGCTTTGGTCATCGTAAAGTCGATATCAAATAAGTCGTTAATATCATAGGCATCTAATGCCATGATCCCAGTATCTCTGGTAGAAGATTGACCGACATCACAACCGAACCACACGGACTCCCCTTGTTCCAATTGAGCGATCGCTAATTTTTTGAAGGTCGGCATATCGACGTTCAAGTATTTGACTTCTTTGCCGCCAACCACGTTGCCGAGCATTTCTACGGTATACGATTGATTGTAAGGTTTGTCGGCAGTTGGTGCGTTGATGATGCTGACATAATCGTCAAGGTCAACACCAACATATTTTTCATAAAAGCTTTGTGGTGTTAAGTTGCGATCAATGTGATAATTTTTGTCTTCATCACGGTATTCAAAATCAAAGGTTTCTGGCGGTGTGCCTAAAGAAGTCGCTAAGAAACGATAAATGTCTTCCAACATCGCTTCTTTGGCTGTTTGGATGTCTTCAGCTGTTTTGCCTTCGGCTACTAGCTGACGCAAAGCAACCGCATCTTTACGCAGTTTTTTGTTTAAGTAATTGTTTAGGTCACGAGAATTAGAAGAGTTGCTGCTTTCTGGCATGACTGTTTTTGGCACGACACCATATTTTTGGAAAATCGAAACGATCATGTCCCATTGCCCACCATCTTGTTGTGGGGTTTGCAACAAGAAAGCAACTTTGCGACTTGTCAAAGGCTCGTTGGCAGTTGCTAAAATATTTTCATAGAAATAGTTGGCTTTTTCGTATTTGTCCCAAAAGAAGGTATGGTTTTGCGACAATTCAAATTCTTTTAAATTGAAATCATTCAGCATCTTATGACGGAATGTATTCAATGCGGCAAACATCCAGCAGCGACCTGATTGTTTTTGGTTTGAGACTTTCCCTGTTGTCACATCGACTGAGAAAACCGGCACATTGTTGACTTTTGCTGACACGTTTTCTGCAGAAGCGGTGATCCCATTTTTCACCACACTTCGTTGTAGTGCCGTTTGTTTATTGTTGTCTTGATACGCTTGCGCAAAGGCAGCGGTGGTCTTTTTTGAAATTTCTGACATATTTCTTCATCCTTTCACTTTCCGTTCCTTCCATTTTACGCCTCTGCCTCTCAAATAACAACCGCTCCTAGAAAAATGAAAGGATCATCTTTCTAAGAGCGGTTGCTCGTATCAAGGATTTAAAGGGTGAGCATCAAAAGCAAAAAGCCAAGTAAAACAAAGGATAGTCCTCGTTCAAATCGTGCATACAGGAAGCGGATCGGGCGACTGGCTAGCAAGATCGTCAGTAAAACACTGGCTAACACCAACGTCACAAAGCCTAAAACCGATAGATTCAAGTCGGTGATCGCTAATGCCCGCAAGCCCTTGATGAAGATCCCTTGTAAAAGATAGACCAGCAGAGTGTTTTTGCCCCACTTCGTAAAAAACAAGTGCTCTCTGGGCACGAGGCTCAGAAAGCCGATGATCCCCATCAGCCCGATCACGAAAAAGACCGCACGCAAGGGACCGCCAAACAACGGATAGCTCAAGTAATCGTCATAGGGCTTGGAACCAAAAACCATGTACTTGTTCATCCCATGAAAAAACGCGATAAAGGTGTAGATGATCGGTAAGAAAAGCAAACTGATGGTCCGAATCTTTGGTTTCAATAAAAAGCGCATCTCATTTTTGGGAAAATATAACCCGATGATGAAAAACGGCAAAAAGACAAAGGTCCGCTGCAAGGTCAACACTTGATTTAAAAACGGCACGTAGCCAGCGAAGATACTCAAGCCGATACTCAGCAAGATCGCCTGCTTTTTGGACATTTTTTGAAAGACCAACAAGGAGAGCTGCCAAAAGAACATGCTAAGCAAAAACCAAAGTGCCCATTGCGGATTCAACAGTTGGATTTTTAACGACTCCCTTAGACCGATCAACCAGTAATAGACGGTGTAAAACACCTGAAAGAAGACATAAGGCAGCAAGAACTTTTTCATCAGCTCACGAAGCTTGTGTCCCTTCGTCAACGGTTTGGCAAAGTACCCAGCCAGAAAAACAAAAGCTGGCATATGGAAAGTGAAGATAAAATAATATAGGTCATGATAAAACTTCTGATCGCCAATAAAAGGCTGTAGTAAGTGACTGAAGACGACCAAGATCATCAGTAAAAATTTTGCATTATCAAAGTAAGCCGTTCTTTGCGATTGGCTCATAAAAGTTCCTCCTCTAAGTTGTATCTGTCAAAGGATACCTGATCCATGAAACAGAACTGTAACAAGCTATTTACTTTTTCCTAACGATTCTTGTTCATTTGATTACCAGTTGCTATTTTGTATGTTTTGTATTAATATATATAATACAAAGGAGCTGTTTTCGATGATATTTGATATTCAAACCCAAAGCAACCAACCGATCTACCAGCAGTTGCGGGAACAGATCATTGTCGGTATCGCAAAAGGCGATTTATCCGCTGGCGAATTGCTGCCATCCGTCCGTCAATTAGCCGAAGAGATCGGCATCAATACCATGACGATCTCAAAAGCCTACAATTCCCTCAAAGAAGAAGGCTTGTTAGTCACAGATCGCCGCAAAGGAACCGCCGTTGCCGCGCCACCACCGTTTACTTCTGGACAAGAAGCGGAGTATCGCCAAAACTTGCAGCTGCAGCTAGCAACCGCTCTCTTACACGGCAAAAGCAAGCAAGCGCTTTTAACGGATGTTCAACAACTGCTGGACCAATTTCCTGAAAGGAATGAATGCAAATGACCTATCTTTTTTTCATTATTGCTCTTGTCCTCTGTGGGACGACCGCCTTTGGTTTACGCTTGATCAGTAAACCCCACAAAAATGTTTTACTCGAAAATACCCTTGCTCCTGAGCATCTGGATGATCCTAGCGTCCACAGCTTGATCACAGAATTTCGCAAGCGTATCTTACAAATCGTTGGTACATTTAGTGTAGCAAGTCTCCTTTTTTTGTTCAATTTATCTGACTCCATCATCCTTACCCTGTTCTGGCTTTATATGGCCGCTTTGCTGGGAACAGCTTACCTGGTGCAAGTGCATTACATCGGGAAAATGCGGCAATTGATCCTTGCCAATGGATGGGAACTACCCATCGATCCGATTCGGATCGATACCAAACTCGTTCAAGCCAAAAATAAACGGATGTTGCCGTGGTATAGCCTCGTTCCTGCGGGGATTTTGTTAATGATCAGTTTGTACCAAGCATGGCAGTTGCCTGATCTTTCTACAGGATACTTGATGGGCGGCGTCTCCTTAGCAATTTTTGCGCTGTTCGTCTATCTCTGGGTGATCATCAGCCGCTTACCCGTTCGTGGGATCAGTGGTGATTCAGCTATCGACCAGCACATCAATGATTTAACAAAGCGCTATTGGTCCTTATTGATCGCTGTCACTTGTACCATTACGCTGCTCTTGTTGACTGTCCCGCTGGCATCCATGTCCGCGACTGGAGCATTCAGTACTATCCTCTTAGTGCTCTTTGTTGTTTTGGTTGTTTTCTTGATCGTCTTTACCTTCTTCTTGTTGCTAGATCTGCGTAAAAAACAAGATCAGCTCTTAGAACCAGCAGCACAACCGCGCTATTATGGCGAAGATGCTTACTGGCGATATGGTTTTTACATCAATCCTAATGATGCGCGACTGTTCGTTCCTGACCGTGTTGGGATGAATATCGGCATCAATCTAGGCAAACGCAGCGGACAAATCGTCGCAGGTATCACCGCTGTCTTCTTACTTGTGTTAATGGTCGGTACCATCATTCCAATGTACCGCTTAGATTTCGCTCCTGATGCGATCACCGGCGAAGTGCAAGGACAAGAAGTCACCTTTGATGCACCAATGACCGGGAAAACAACGGTCTCTTTGGCAGATATAGAAACGGTGGAATTGATCGAAGCTTTGCCATCGCCTCGTGTTCGTACCATGGGTGTAGGAACCGCCAGTTACCAAATCGGTAAGTTTACCGTTGCCGGTGAACCAGCCAGAATGTTCGTGGACATAAACTCGATACCTATTTTAAAAGTCACCACCAAGGATGGCCCAACCGTTTTTTACACAAATAAAAAAGCCGCCGAAACGACGGACTTATATGAGGAACTAGTACAGAAGATTTCCTCAGCGAAGTGAGAGTTCTGGAGAAAAAACTGGGGAACCCATTATCTCCAGGCTATCCACAATCAAAAAAAAACGACCTTCCAAAAAGAAGGTCGTTTTTGATACTCCGGCAGTAGGACTCGAACCTACGACATCATGATTAACAGTCATGCGCTACTACCAACTGAGCTATGCCGGAAGAATCTATCTGTACTATACCAAATAGTCAGATAATTTAGCAAGAGCAAAAATCAATTTTTTGTTCCTTTTTTTCAAGAAAATCCCCTTTTAGAAACTTCCCTTCCCGCAAAGTGTTTTTCTCAAGAAATATCCGAAAATTTCATTGACAAAGTAGCGCCTTTACGGTATTCTATATCTTGTGTTAAATAACACGCCGCTTTAGCTCAGTTGGTAGAGCGCATCCATGGTAAGGATGAGGTCGACGGTTCAAGCCCGTCAAGTGGCTTTGGTAGGACAGCGTTTGTCGGACGTTGTCTTTTTTTGTGCATCTAATTCCCCAAATATAGCGATATTTTCTTAACTTAATCATTCGTATTGCCCCTAATTCCCTGCGATATACAAAAGAAATAAGATCGTAAAACCCAATAGTAGGACAGATACAACGGCTTTCACCATCCTCGCTGCATCTTTAAATTTAAACAAGAGCGTATATAGATTAATAAAGTAAATGATCGACAGGACTACTTCTTGCGAATATTCCTTCACTTGAATCAAGCCTAACCATATAATCAGCAAAAGAATCGAAAAAACAACCAAATAGTTTTCTGCAACACGTTTCATTTCATTCTCCTTTCCAATGATAGAACACTTGCAACCAGCTGAATCGTGGAAACTCAGTAAATTATCAGCCCCTCTCTTCAATACTTTTCCTAAAGCCTTTGCTTATGAAAAGTGTAACAAGCTTTCTCTTCTAATGGTCAAAATTGTTCAATTTACATAGTTATTATTTGTTAAAAAGATTAAAATGGGTTTTCAATCGTTACTCACAGCTCAGTTTTAGGCACTTCTTTTTTACAACAAAAAACCCGCTCTCCTAAAGCTAAGAGAGCAGATTTTTCAACTAAACTGAATTTTTTTGAAAGGAGATGCCTGGTGCTAACTTAAAAAATAACATATTTTTTCCGTTTAATTTAAATTTTTACTTCACGACCAGCACCGTACATTTCGAATGATTGACGACATAATCGGTGGTTGAGCCCACGACAGCTCGGGTCAATGTGCCTTTACCAGTTGCACCGATAACGATCAAATCAATTGGATACAATTCAGTCGCTGCATGAATGATAAAACGTTTTGGATCGCCGACTTCAACGATCACCTCAACATCTTCCACCCCATGTTGATTGGCATCATAGATTTTTTTCAACATATCCGTTTCCACACGTAATTTTTCTTGATCAAAAATTTTCGCAAAAGCATAGGCACTTGTGGATAACTCAGCATTGTTGATAACAGAGAGGACATACAATTTGGCTTTGTTCCTACGACAAATCGCGAGTGCTTCTTGGAACGCTTTTTCTGACTGATCCGACCCATCTAAGGCAACAAGTACATTTTGAGAATTACGTAACATCCAAATCGCCTCCTTTTCTTTATTTTACCACAAAAAATGGAAGCGTTACAAAAATGACGAGATCTACTCTTAAGAGACCTAAAACTTCCTTTAAGATTTGTGAAGGTCCTTACTTGGTTCCGCAATTATGCAGTAAAATAAGGAGAACAATGATTCGAGGTGAAAGAAATGCGCTCTTTTTTCCATGCTGCAGTCACTATGCTCTTGTATTTAGGGCTTTTCTTGCTGATAATCGGTATTATCGCCTTTTTCTTGCTAAAACTTTAAGCTGGGTTGGTTGAAAAGCAAGTTGCTGTCACATCCCTGAGAGGAGTGATACACTTGGTTTATCAACAAATATCGAAACGAAACAGCTTGTTGCTCATTCGTTTCAAAAAGGAGATCATGCAAAATGGACTTACATATTACCCCTACTGCCGCTGCTCGCTTTCCAGAAGGACACGACTTATATATTCTGACGAGTAATGACGGATCGAACCAATTTTCTTCAGCAGCTGGATGCTGTATGATCGGCGAACGTTTTTTGATCACACCGATCGATGAACCGCTAGACCCATACAATGAGTTAGTCTCAAGCAATCAGTTTACTTTCTTTACATCAACCTATGATCAAATGTTCTTGACTGGTCATCTGATTCTAGATGTTCACCCAACTTCAGGAACCTTGATTTTGAAAAACGAAAGCGGCTATTTGGATACCAATCTTTTATTGGAATCCTCTCCACAGTTGAAACAAACGAATGCGTAACAAAAGAGCTGACAAACGCCTTGTAAGGTGCTTGTTAGCTCTTTTTCTCTATAATGAATCTGGAATCAACGCTAAGAGTTCTTGTGTCTCAGCGGCTAAAGCGATCGCACCAGCATCAAGCAATTCTTCTTTTGACCCAAAACCATATAAAACGCCGATTGCCGGTAACTGGTTTTCTTTTGCACCTAAAATATCATGCTCACGGTCGCCGATCATGATGGTTTGCTGCGCTTTTTGCTCCTTTTCGATCTCAGTAAGTGCGTAGCGGATAACCGCCGCTTTTTCGCCACGTTTATTCTCAAGATCCGCCCCATAGATTCCTTTGAAATAGCCATCATACTTGAGATGGGTCAGGATCTCTTTTGCAAAAACTTCTGGTTTCGACGTAGCGATATACAAATCGTGCTCCTGCGCCAGCTCCTGCAATGTTTCTTCGATCAACGGATATGGTTGGACTTGAAACATACCCGCTTGACGATAATTTTCACGGTAAAAGGCAACAGCTTGCTGGGCAGCTGCTTCATCGAAGCCCAAGCCACGGAAGGATTCAATCAAAGGCGGTCCCACAAAACTCCGTAGTATGTCTTGCGCTAATTGCTCTTTTCCCATCTTTTCCATCGCATATTGAATCGATCCATAGATTCCTTCACTTGAATCAATGATCGTTCCATCTAAATCAAAAAGTACTTTTTTTCTCACGCCATCGTCTCCTTTTCTCATAGTATAGAAAAAAACAACAGTACAAGCAACACTTCTTCCTTTTCGTTCTGATCTCATCTAAATAAAAAAGACGCTGCCCCACCAAAGGCAACGTCTTTATTTTCTCATTTTATGCGAAAAAAAAAGATAGCAGATGCTATCAAGCAACTCCGGCAGTAGGACTCGAACCTACGACATCATGATTAACAGTCATGCGCTACTACCAACTGAGCTATGCCGGAAAAATTGAAATGCGTGGCGACGTCCTACTCTCACAAAGGGAAACCCTTCACTACAATCGGCGCTAAGAAGCTTAACTTCTGTGTTCGGCATGGTTACAGGTGTATCCTTCTTGCTATCGCCACCACACTATTCAATTGAGTAAGTGTTGCTCACTCAAAACTGGATCGAAGAAATCAAAACTCTTCCGAGTTTACGTGCTTTTTCTTTTTGGTTAAGTCCTCGATCGATTAGTATCAGTCCGCTCCAACCATCACTGGCCTTCCACTTCTGACCTATCTACCTGATCATCTCTCAGGGATCTTACTTTCTTAAAGAAATGGGAAATCTCATCTTGAGGTGGGCTTCACACTTAGATGCTTTCAGCGTTTATCCCTTCCCTACATAGCTACCCAGCGATGCCTCTGGCGAGACAACTGGTACACCAGCGGTAAGTCCATCCCGGTCCTCTCGTACTAAGGACAGCTCCTCTCAAATTTCCAACGCCCGCGACGGATAGGGACCGAACTGTCTCACGACGTTCTGAACCCAGCTCGCGTGCCGCTTTAATGGGCGAACAGCCCAACCCTTGGGACCGACTACAGCCCCAGGATGCGACGAGCCGACATCGAGGTGCCAAACCTCCCCGTCGATGTGGACTCTTGGGGGAGATAAGCCTGTTATCCCCAGGGTAGCTTTTATCCGTTGAGCGATGGCCCTTCCATGCGGAACCACCGGATCACTAAGCCCGACTTTCGTCCCTGCTCGAGTTGTAGCTCTCGCAGTCAAGCTCCCTTCTGCCTTTACACTCTTCGAATGATTTCCAACCATTCTGAGGGAACCTTTGGGCGCCTCCGTTACCTTTTAGGAGGCGACCGCCCCAGTCAAACTGCCCATCTGACACTGTCTCCCAGCCCGATAAGGGCTGCGGGTTAGAGTGGCCATAACGCAAGGGTAGTATCCCACCATTGCCTCCATCGAAACTGGCGTCCCGATCTCTACGGCTCCTACCTATCCTGTACATGCGGTACAGACACTCAATATCAAACTACAGTAAAGCTCCATGGGGTCTTTCCGTCCTGTCGCGGGTAACCTGCATCTTCACAGGTACTAAAATTTCACCGAGTCTCTCGTTGAGACAGTGCCCAAATCGTTACGCCTTTCGTGCGGGTCGGAACTTACCCGACAAGGAATTTCGCTACCTTAGGACCGTTATAGTTACGGCCGCCGTTTACTGGGGCTTCAATTCGTACCTTCGCTTACGCTAAGCACTCCTCTTAACCTTCCAGCACCGGGCAGGCGTCAGCCCCTATACGTCATCTTTCGATTTTGCAGAGACCTGTGTTTTTGATAAACAGTCGCTTGGGCCTATTCACTGCGGCTGCTCGTTAGAGCAGCACCCCTTCTCCCGAAGTTACGGGGTCATTTTGCCGAGTTCCTTAACGAGAGTTCTCTCGCTCACCTTAGGATTCTCTCCTCGACTACCTGTGTCGGTTTGCGGTACGGGCCGTTGTTTTCTCACTAGAAGCTTTTCTTGGCAGTGTGACATCAGAAGCTTCGGTACTATTATTTCCCTCCTCATCACAGCTTGTCCGTATAGGTAGAAGCATTTGACTCCTACCAAGACTTACTGCTTGAACAGACATATCCATCAGTCTGCACTTCTTAGCCTCCTGCGTCCCTCCATTGCTCAAACAAAAACAACGGGTACAGGAATATCAACCTGTTGTCCATCGCCTACGCCTGTCGGCCTCGGCTTAGGTCCCGACTAACCCTGGGCGGACGAGCCTTCCCCAGGAAACCTTAGTCATTCGGTGGACAGGATTCTCACCTGTCTTTCGCTACTCATACCGGCATTCTCACTTCTAAGCGCTCCAGTAGTCCTCACGATCTACCTTCAACGCCCTTAGAACGCTCTCCTACCAATGCACCTGATGGTGCACTCCACAGCTTCGGTAAACTATTTAGCCCCGGTACATTTTCGGCGCAGGGTCACTCGACTAGTGAGCTATTACGCACTCTTTAAATGGTGGCTGCTTCTAAGCCAACATCCTAGTTGTCTGTGCAACCCCACATCCTTTTCCACTTAATAGTTATTTGGGGACCTTAGCTGGTGGTCTGGGCTGTTTCCCTTTCGACTATGGATCTTATCACTCACAGTCTGACTCCCGGATATGAATGAATGGCATTCGGAGTTTATCTGAATTCGGTAACCCGAGATGGGCCCCTAGTCCAAACAGTGCTCTACCTCCATCATTCTCAATTCCGAGGCTAGCCCTAAAGCTATTTCGGAGAGAACCAGCTATCTCCAAGTTCGTTTGGAATTTCTCCGCTACCCACACCTCATCCCCGCACTTTTCAACGTACGTGGGTTCGGTCCTCCAGTGCGTTTTACCGCACCTTCAACCTGGACATGGGTAGATCACATGGTTTCGGGTCTACGACAACATACTCATTCGCCCTATTCAGACTCGCTTTCGCTGCGGCTCCGTCTCTTCAACTTAACCTCGCATGCTATCGTAACTCGCCGGTTCATTCTACAAAAGGCACGCTATCACCCATTAACGGGCTCTAACTTGTTGTAGGCACACGGTTTCAGGATCTATTTCACTCCCCTTCCGGGGTGCTTTTCACCTTTCCCTCACGGTACTGGTTCACTATCGGTCACTAGGGAGTATTTAGCCTTGGGAGATGGTCCTCCCGGATTCCGACGGAATTCCTCGTGTTCCGCCGTACTCAGGATCCTCCTAGGTGTTATCCAAATTTCGCCTACGGGGTTTTTACCCTCTTTGACATACTTTTCCAAGTATTTCGACTATCTGAATAGACTACCATATCGGAGTCCTACAACCCCAACAAGCAAGCTTGTTGGTTTGGGCTTTTCCCGTTTCGCTCGCCGCTACTCAGGGAATCGAATTTTCTTTCTCTTCCTGCAGGTACTTAGATGTTTCAGTTCTCTGCGTCTACCTCGACTGCGCTATGTATTCACGCAGACGTAACATCCTATAAAAGATGCTGGGTTCCCCCATTCGGAAATCTCTGGATCATAGCTTACTTACAGCTCCCCAAAGCATATCGGTGTTAGTCCCGTCCTTCATCGGCTCCTAGTGCCAAGGCATCCACCGTGCGCCCTTATTCACTTAACCTTTGACCTTACGGTCGGTTTTGAGTACTTCTTCTAGCGATAGAAGGTTGCTCAAGAAAATAAGCGTTGAACTTATTAAAAAACTCTTTTAACATTTCAACTCGGTGTGTGTTACTTGTTTTGATTTTTCTTCGATATCCAGTTTTCAATGAACAAATTTTGTTTGAGAGTAAACCTCTCAAAACTGAACAAAGGCAAACGATGTGTAGTCTTCCGAAATATTCCTTAGAAAGGAGGTGATCCAGCCGCACCTTCCGATACGGCTACCTTGTTACGACTTCACCCCAATCATCTATCCCACCTTAGGCGGCTGGCTCCAAAAAGGTTACCTCACCGACTTCGGGTGTTACAAACTCTCGTGGTGTGACGGGCGGTGTGTACAAGGCCCGGGAACGTATTCACCGCGGCGTGCTGATCCGCGATTACTAGCGATTCCGGCTTCATGTAGGCGAGTTGCAGCCTACAATCCGAACTGAGAGAAGCTTTAAGAGATTAGCTTAGCCTCGCGACTTCGCAACTCGTTGTACTTCCCATTGTAGCACGTGTGTAGCCCAGGTCATAAGGGGCATGATGATTTGACGTCATCCCCACCTTCCTCCGGTTTGTCACCGGCAGTCTCGCTAGAGTGCCCAACTAAATGATGGCAACTAACAATAAGGGTTGCGCTCGTTGCGGGACTTAACCCAACATCTCACGACACGAGCTGACGACAACCATGCACCACCTGTCACTTTGCCCCCGAAGGGGAAGCTCTATCTCTAGAGTGGTCAAAGGATGTCAAGACCTGGTAAGGTTCTTCGCGTTGCTTCGAATTAAACCACATGCTCCACCGCTTGTGCGGGCCCCCGTCAATTCCTTTGAGTTTCAACCTTGCGGTCGTACTCCCCAGGCGGAGTGCTTAATGCGTTTGCTGCAGCACTGAAGGGCGGAAACCCTCCAACACTTAGCACTCATCGTTTACGGCGTGGACTACCAGGGTATCTAATCCTGTTCGCTCCCCACGCTTTCGAGCCTCAGCGTCAGTTACAGACCAGAGAGCCGCCTTCGCCACTGGTGTTCCTCCATATATCTACGCATTTCACCGCTACACATGGAATTCCACTCTCCTCTTCTGCACTCAAGTCTCCCAGTTTCCAATGACCCTCCCCGGTTGAGCCGGGGGCTTTCACATCAGACTTAAGAAACCGCCTGCGCTCGCTTTACGCCCAATAAATCCGGACAACGCTTGCCACCTACGTATTACCGCGGCTGCTGGCACGTAGTTAGCCGTGGCTTTCTGGTTAGATACCGTCAAGGGATGAACATTTTACTCTCATCCTTGTTCTTCTCTAACAACAGAGTTTTACGATCCGAAAACCTTCTTCACTCACGCGGCGTTGCTCGGTCAGACTTTCGTCCATTGCCGAAGATTCCCTACTGCTGCCTCCCGTAGGAGTCTGGGCCGTGTCTCAGTCCCAGTGTGGCCGATCACCCTCTCAGGTCGGCTATGCATCGTTGCCTTGGTGAGCCGTTACCTCACCAACTAGCTAATGCACCGCGGGTCCATCCATCAGTGACGCAAAAGCGCCTTTCAACTTTCTTCCATGCGGAAAATAGTGTTATACGGTATTAGCACCTGTTTCCAAGTGTTATCCCCTTCTGATGGGCAGGTTACCCACGTGTTACTCACCCGTTCGCCACTCTTTTTCTTTCGATGGAGCAAGCTCCGGTGAAAGAAAAAGCGTTCGACTTGCATGTATTAGGCACGCCGCCAGCGTTCGTCCTGAGCCAGGATCAAACTCTCATAATGATTTGTTTGAATGACCAGATGGTCATTAAGCTCATAAAAATTAACTTTGCTAGCTATTGCTTGCATGTATTTGTTTCAATAAATTGAAACGTCCTACACATTGGTTCGTTTGCTTGCTTTGTTCAGTTTTCAAAGGTCTACCGTGCTGTGTTAGCAACTTTTATATCATATCAGAGCGACGTTTGATTGTCAACTCTTTTTTCAAAAGCTTTTTTCGCTCGTTGTTTTTCAACTTCGTAGCGGCTGTCTCAGCGACTTTATTAGAATAACAAATGATTTGTTATTTGTCAACAACTTTTTCCAATTAATTTTATTGATGTATCAACATTGATTAACTGTTTTAAAATTGCGACTTCGTTATAATATCATCTGTTTCATTTTTGGTCAAGTCTTTTTTTGAAGTTTTTTCAAAAGCATTTTTGACCCGCTGACTCATTTGCCAACGTTGACTAATTTACCATTCTTCTTGACTCAGGTCAAGGAAATATTTCATTTTATTTACAAAAAGTTTTCAATAAAAAAAGACCGTCATAACGGTCTTCAGTCTTTTCACTAGTATACAGGTGCTAAAAGAACGGAACGCCTTCAATCTTATAGTCTTCGATGATCTTACGAAAGATATTAGGCTCTTCCCACGCATACCCTTCTGGCAGCTGTTGCGTTTGTCCTGCTTCTTGTGTTTCAAAAACAAATAAAGGAATGTTTTGCGTATCAATGTTGCCATTTGTGAGTTCAACGAGTTCGATCGCTGTCACATCAAGGTGGATACGGTCTTTAAACAATTGTAAGATCGTAGCCAAGCCGGTTTTATCTTCAGAAAAATCCGTTGACGCTAATTCCGCAGTGCCTTCGTGTATTTGCATCAAAAATCGTTTCGAACCATTTGCTAAGTGCATCATAACTGTACCCGCTACTTTTTTGGATCCCAAAATACCCACCTCAGTTATTCATCTGTTTGTAAACTAATTTTAGCACATTTTCAGAAAATATGCACGATTATCTGTTGCTGTTTTCTTTTTCTAACATTTCTTTAGCTTCTTTCACCCACACTGGTAAAGCTTCTCCAACCGTACGGAAACCAATCCGCTTATTCTTATTTGTAAAGTAGCGTTTACGCTTAAAGGGTGGCTGAACAAAACTTGTTTCCAATGTACGGCGGGACAAACTGATCTTTTGGCTGTATTCGTCAATATCAATGATTTGTACACGGATTTTTTGGCCGATCTGTAAGACTTCATGGATATTTTTAGTAAACCCGGATTGGATCTCTGAAACATGGATCAAGCCTTGCGTTTCTTTATCTAACGAAACAAATGCACCATAGGGTTGAATCCCAGTGACTGTTCCTTCTATAATGTTCCCGATTTGATAATTCATAGTCTTTCCTCTCTTTTCCACTTTCATTATACTTGAACTAGTGGTAGATTTGAAGCATCAGAAACAACGTTACACAATATAGGAGGGAAACGCATGATCAATTTTGACAAAGTCCATCCCCGCTTAAACACCAATAGCGTTAAATGGGACACCATTGCAAAAACCTACAAGGAAGAAAACCTGCTGCCACTTTGGGTAGCGGATATGGATTTTCTGGCACCAGAACCTGTGAAAAAAGCGTTAGAAAAAGCAGTTGCCCAAGGGATCTATGGCTATTCCATCGTTCCTGATTCGCTGCTTGATTCCATCATTGATTGGCAGCAAAGACGTCATGGCTATACCATCAATAAAGAAGCGATTCTTTTTAATAGCGGTGTCGTCCCTAGTATTGCCCTGGCGATCCAAAGTTACACCCAAGAAGGAGATGCCGTACTGATCCACGATCCGGTCTACCATCCCTTTGCCCAGGTTGTCAAAAACAATCAGCGTACCTTAATTCAAGAACCGTTACTGGAAAAAGATGGCCACTTCGTCATCGATTTTGAGGCGATGGAACAAACCATCATCGAAAAGAAGGTAAAATTGTTTCTTCTATGTAATCCTCATAATCCTGGCGGTCGCGTGTGGTCAAAAGAAGAACTGCTGACGATCGGCCGTATTTGTCAAAAGCACCAGGTGGTCGTTGTCAGTGATGAGATCCATCAAGACATCGTTTTTGCGCCAAATCACTTTGTCTCTTTCCAAACAGTCGAGCCAAGCTTTGCCGATTTTTCGATCATTTTGACTTCAGCAACCAAGACCTTTAATTTAGCTGGGATCAAAAATTCGATGGTATTTATCAAAGACCAAACCTTGCGCAGCCAATTTGCAAAAACACAGGAACGTAACGTTCAAGGGGAAATCAATACGTTTGGTTTGGTCGCTACTGAAGCAGCGTATCGTGAATCTGAAGCATGGTTAGAAGAACTATTGTCCTACTTAGAAGCAAATCGCACCTTTGTCTGCGACTTTTTGACTGAACAACTCCCAGCAGTGACGTTTCAAAAGCCCGAAGGTACTTATTTGATCTGGCTGGATTTTTCTGCCTATGGCCTAACGGATAATCAGCTACAAAGAAAACTGATTAAAGAAGCCAATGTCGTATTGAATCAAGGAAATATCTTTGGTCCCCACGGCAGTCACCATATGCGGCTGAACTTTGCCTGTCCTAAAGAGCTATTAGAAAAAGCACTCAATCAAATCGCCGCTGCGTTTAAAGACCAACCGATCGGTTAACTCTTTCTTATGAAAAAAAGAACCCTAAAGCTTCCATTTCAACGATCTCCTTGTGGATGACCGTTGAAACTGCTTTGGGGTTCTTTTGTTTTATTCGCTGATTTCGATCGTTTCGATCACTACATCATGCACTGGACGATCTTGTGGTCCCCGTTGCACGCCAGCGATTTCATCAACGACTGACATTCCTTCGATCACATGACCAAAGACTGTGTGACGGAAATCTAACCAAGGAGTACCACCTGCTTGATACGCTTCGATGATTTCAGCTGGATAACCAGCACCTTCTAATTGACCTAACATGTTGCTAGGAACATTTTGATTGTTTACGATGAAAAACTGGCTGCCGTTAGTATTCGGACCAGCGTTTGCCATGGATAAAGCGCCACGAAGATTGAACAATTCTTTTGAAAATTCATCTTCAAAGCTGCCGCCATAGATGCTTTCGCCGCCCATTCCTGTACCAGTTGGATCGCCACCTTGAATCATAAAATCAGGAATGACACGGTGGAAGATGATCCCATCGTAATACCCTTTTTTCGCTAATTCAACGAAGTTTTTGACTGTTTTTGGTGCCAATTCTGGGAACAATTGTACAACTACATCCCCACGATTGGTTTTGATGACTGCTTTATGGCCAGTTTGTTTTTCTAATGCTAACTGTGGAAATTCAGACACATTAACTCCTCCTTCTCTCTCATAAATCCATGATAGCAGAAAATTGAAAAAATGCTAGTTTGGATAATTTTTGCTATAATGAAGCTATTCGTACAACACGAACACGCTTCACCCCAACGTGGTTAGAAAAGAGGAATAACATGGATATTTTTGATATAACGATTATCGGCGCCGGACCTAGCGGGATGTTTTCTGCTTTCTATGCCGGCATGCGTAACGCCAAAACTAAGATTATCGACAGCTTGCCGCAATTAGGCGGTCAGCTTGCTACTTTATACCCAGAAAAATACATCTACGATATCCCAGGTTATCCGAAAATCAAAGCGGGCGATCTTGTCCAAAACCTGGAAAAACAGTTGACGACCTTCAATCACCAATATTGTTTAGAAGAAACCGTCTTGTCGGTCGAAAAACAAGAAGACTATATCGAAGTCACCACCGACAAAGGAATCCATTACTCGAAAGCCGTGATTTTGGCTTTAGGAAACGGCTCCTTCCAGCCGCGCAAACTGACTTTGCCAGAAAGCGAGCGGTTTGAAGGATACGGCTTAGACTATTTTGTCACCGATTTGATGAAGTATGCCGGACGCAAAGTAGCGATCGCCGGTGGCGGCGATTCTGCCATCGATTGGGCATTGATGCTGGAGCCGATCGCTAGTGAAGTCTACTTGATCCATCGCCGTCCTGAATTTCGTGCTCATGAACATAGCGTCAGCAAATTACAATCTTCTGCCGTCAACATTTTGACTCCTTATGTGATTCAAGAGCTCCAAGGAGAGCAACGTTTGACTGGTGTCTCGTTGCAGCAAGTCAAGGGTGATGAAACGGTCAGCCTTTCATTGGATGCTTTGATCGTCAATTACGGTTTTTCTTCCACATTGAACATCAAGGATTGGGGCATGAAAAGCAGCCGCCAAGGAGTCTTCGTCTCTTCAGATATGAGCACGTCTGTTCCTGGGATCTATGGCTGTGGGGATGTCGTTTTATACGATGGAAAAGTCGACCTGATCGCTACTGGTTTCGGTGAAGCCCCAACTGCGGTGAACAATGCACTCCATTACATTGATCCCAAAACGCGGACGCAACCCGCCCACAGTACGAGTCTTTTTAAGGAGTAGCTGAGATGAAACAAGTTGGTCTTGCCACCTATACTCTCCCTTTACAGGGGAAGACCCTCACTGAGCAAATGGTTCAGTATCTGGAAGCCTTCGATCATGCCGAAACGGCGGGCTACAATCTAGCCGTTGCCCAAGAAGCCAAAGGATTGGCAGAACGGTTTCAAGTCAACGCGGACAAAGCTTACTTGTCAGGACTGCTGCACGATGTCAGCGTCGTCATCCCTAATGACCAGCGAATCGCCTTGCAGATAGCGGTAGGCGAACCGATCTTAGACGCGGAGCGGCAAGCACCTTTTTTGCTGCATCAGCAGCAATCCGCTTTGTTGGCAAAAACGGTTTTTCAGGTGTCTGACCCAGAGATTCTGTCCGCCATCAGCTGTCATACCACCTTAAAGGCCCAATATAGTCGTCTCGATCTGATCGTTTTTTTAGCCGACAAAATCAAATGGGATCGCAAAGATCAAGCACCTTTTTTAACCGGTTTATTAGAGCGCCTCGATGATTCCTTGGAATCTGCCGCTGGCTATTATATGGACTGGCTCTTTGCCGGTGACTTAGTGGTCCCCCATCCTTGGGCAGTGGCAGCCAAAGCAAAATTAGCAAACACCTAAATGTCAGAAGGGACTAAACCCAAACGGCATGGGCTGCAACTGGAATAGGGCACAACTTATGATTGCAATCCATCAGTCGCATGTTGACTTTTGAATAAACTATTTTTACATGGAGGGGAACTATATGGTATTAGAAAGCAAAACACTTGAAGACAAAGCAAGAGAATTGTTGGCCGACCGCGGTGTCTCACTGCAAGACATCGGCGAATTGGTGGTGTTTTTGCAAAAAGACTACATTGAAGGCATCACCTTGGAGATGTGTATCGAAAGCGTCAACGCTGTCTTAAGCAAGCGGGAAGTCCACAACACGATTTTAACGGGTGTTCAGTTAGATATTTTGGCAGAAGAAAATCAACTGCTGCATCCACTGCAAGAAATCGTCAAAGAAGACGAAGGGCTTTATGGGATCGATGAGATCCTCGCACTATCCATCGTCAACGTGTACGGCTCCATCGGCTTTACTAACTACGGATACATTGATAAAGTCAAACCAGGCATTTTGAAAGAACTGAACAAGCACGACGGTCCCCGCGTTCACACCTTTTTAGATGATATCGTAGGTGCCATCGCCGCTTCTGCCGCAAGTCGCTTAGCCCATCAACACCCAAGTAAATCTCATTACATTACGCAATAAAAAAAGACCAACGATTCACCTCTCTCAAAGGAAGTGGATCGTTGATCTTTTTTCATTACGCTGTTTTTTTCAAGCCTCGTTTCCCCCACCAATAGAAGGCAAAAAAGAAGACTTCAATCAAGACGAAAAAGAGAATAAAGCAATGCATGAAAAACGTTTCTGGCAGCACGTTAATGATCGGATCGGTGGCTGGATTAAAGAGCCAATCGTCGTTACTGAAGAAAATCTCATGGAACGTAACGAAAAAGCGGTCAAAGCCGACAGCCATCAAAAACCCGAAAATCAGCGGCAAAATCATCCCCCATTGAAAGGGACGAATCAAGCGCCATTGCTGTTGTTTTTGCCGTAACCGATTGACGAACCAGATACTCGGCAGCACCGTGACGATCATCACAGCATAATTTAATAGAAACAACTGCTTCACATCGTAAAAATGCCCAGCGCCAGCTTCAGACATTGGAAAATCGGGCAAGGCGAGCGTACTTGCAAAGGGATTGTTTAGAAAATCTAACAATAAGCCATAGTTCTTCAACAACTCTTCTCTTGTTAGCGAGGTATAATCCAGCAGATTCAAGTGATCGACATCAAACCAATATAACGGTCGAAAATTGATCGTTAGGGTGATCGCTAGACTGACCAAAAACAAAAACAAGCAGACAAATCCTAAGCGTTCAAGCCACACTTGTTTTTTCATTGTTCAAAATCCCACTCATCTAAAGAATCAACCACATAGGTTGGTGCTACTGGTAATGTCGGAACTGCCGCTTTCGGGGTAAAGCCAGATAATACGAGCAAAGAATCGATCCCGTTTTGGATCCCCGAGCGAATATCCGTTTCATAATTGTCCCCCACCATCAAGACCTCTTCTTTTGATAAGCCGATGTGTGCCACCGCTTTTTCCATAATGATGGCTTCTGGTTTGCCAATAAAAATCGGTTGCGTTTGGGTGGCAGTCTCCACCATTGCAATCAGTGAACCCGCACCTGGCAACAAGCCTCTTTCCGTCGGGATATTTTTGTCTGGATTGGTCCCGATAAAGGTAGCTCCTTTTTGGATCGCTAACGTTGCTAAAACAAATTTTTCATAGGTCACATGGTTGTCTAAACCAACCACGACATAATCCGGATTGGTTTCTTCCCACTCAAACCCAGCAGCTAAGATCAAATCGATCAACCCCGCTTCGCCGATCACAAACACTTTGCGGCCTTTGCCATGGTCTTTCATAAAATCGATCGTTGCCAAGCTTGCGGTATAGATCGTTTCTGGTGCCACATGGATCGAAAATTCATCCGCCAATCGCTGCGCCACGACTTCGGGACTGCGGGTCGTATTATTGGTCACAAATAAATAGGGCAGTCCTTTTTCTTGTAAGGACTCTACGAAGCGTTTCCCAGCAGGGATCGGCTCTTTTCCTAAGTAAATCGTGCCGTCTAAATCAATCAAATAGCCTTTATATTTCATCTTATTCTTCCCTTTGTCGAATCGTAAACTCTTTTTTGCCTTTTTTCACCGTAGTTGTTTCGGTTTTTTTGACGTTCTTTTCTTTTGGTTTACGATTTTTGATCGTTGGTTTGCTTTTTTTCTGCGGTACTGTGTCACGCTTTTCTTCTATATGGGCGTTTTGTTGTGTATTTTGATTTTGATTGTTTTGGGTTGGCTTTTTCTTGCGTCGGCGGGAGGTACTTTTTTCTTTCTTGCCGCCAACTCGTTGGATCACAAAATAGGCACAACCGAAGTTGCAATACTCATACAAATAATCTTCCAGCATGTCAATACGCTGATCGGGTAATGCTTTGCGGTTATCTTTTTCAAAAAAGCCTTTCAAACGCAGCTGCTCATAACCCCAATCCCCTACGATATAGTCATAACGTGCCAACACTTCACTGTAACGCTCGCCAAGCTTTTCTGGATTGAAGCCTTCACGATAATCCATGACCAGTTTGTATTGTCGATTGCCAATCATTAATTCTTCATCATTTAACAAAGTCACCAACTCGCCTTTTTGCGGTTGTTTCGCTGGTTCTTCAATAATTTCTTCTAGTACAGATGTCATTTCATCTGTGATCGTTTGTTTTTCGGTCATTTTTTCACCACCTGCTGTTTATTATACCTTGTTTTATTCCCCAATGATAGTCGCGGTTTTCTCGCAAAAACCAGCTGGAGAAGTGACGAACTACTGAATGGGGTATTTCTGACTCAGGTAATCTCCGACCACTGTGCGAATAAAGTCTGGAAAAAGAAACTCAACGGTTCCAGCAATCTCGATCGTCGGGAAAAACGGAATAAACAAGTAGTGATCCACAAGGGTCAACGTGTAGCTTTGAGCAGGATCGACGGGCTCTTGTTTCCACAATACTTGGTGGTTTTTTTCATCAAAGCGGATGCCTTCATAAACCAGTTCACCAAAAATCTTCCCTCGAAAACCCATTCCCATAATTGGGAAATTGCGCAAAAAGTTGCGATTTTTTTCCATCTCTAAGACCAATCGAATGACATCCGCGCCTTGCAGCGTCACCCGAATCAAATGCATCGGATGAGGCAAAATCGTGTGCAGCTGATCTTGATCGACCCGTCCTTGCGGCAAATCATCTAAAAATAGCCCCGTATTTAAGATGGCGGCCTCCGTCTGTCCTTTGGCACATAATGCCAAAAGCGCCTCCCGAACCAAGGAATGTTGACTTTGCCAATCCCTCGTAAACGCTGCTGGAATTTCTGCCACCTGATTTGCCCGCAACAAGCGATGACCGATCGATAGATATTCGGCGATCTCTTCCTCATCTTGCGGAAAAGCCACCAACGAATCGGTCGGAATCACACGGGCGCGATGCTTGATTGGGCGGTGGTGATCATCTAAGACCACTTCGACTTCGCCAATGTTAAAACCAAACTTGCCAGCTGCGCCAATTTGGACCCCATTGATGACTTCGCCCTTTTCAAACAAATGGTGCGTGTGGGAACCTAAAATAACATCTAACTCTGGAAAGTCCCTCGCAATCTGGCGGTCAGCATTGATGCCTAGATGGCTCATCAAGACCAGCAAATCGACCTCGGGGCGCAAATGCTGCACCAATGAAGGCAAAATCTCCAAGGGTTCGCGAATGTCCCAACCGTTGGGGGCATATGTTAGCGGAAAAGGTGCCGTAAAAGCGATCAAGCCGATTTTGGCGCCTTGATTGCTTTCCATGATTTTGTATTCTTGTGCCCATTTGGGTGGACGCAAATCCTGTTTATCAAATAAATTGCCTAAAATGACAGGAAATTCTGCTTGGTCATACAGATGTTGCAAGACCTCTTTGGGATTGCCGACTCCCTCATTGTTCCCAATCGTCACCGCATCGTAATGTCCTTGATTCATCAAATCGACATTCGCCTTGCCGTCAGTTGCTTCTGTCAAAGGATGCCAGCGATCGACAAAGTCGCCTAAGTCGACCGCGATCACTGTCTCTTCGGTCGTATCCGCTTCTCGTTTTCTTTGATCCAAATAACGCCGCATCTTCGGCCAATGTTCTAGGTGGGAATGCAGATCGTTCGTATGGATAATCGTAATTTTCTCCATTGTGCGCCTCTTTTCAAATACGTCGCCTGAAATCACTATCCATTTCTCTTGGCATCAAGGATTGCCAGCAGAAAGACGACGGAATTCTCTACAAAATAAGCATAGCATAAAATCTCTGGGAAACCATTGGAATGCTTGGAAAAGAATGGTGACTTTTTATAAAAAAGAAACAGTTGCAGTGACAGTTGTTCAAAAGAAAAAATCACTTTTCTAACTGTAAAAAGGAAAGCGATTTTTTCTGATTAATTTGGGGAAGTTCTATCGATAACACGGCCACGGCAATTCGTTGAAGCGAAAATGAAGAGTTCTTGAAACGAAGATTCTATCGAATACCAAGAGGAGGTAATCCATGTTTCAGTTCGTCAGAACTACTGATTCTTTGAGAGCAAAAAAAAAGATATTCTCTATCATCATTCACCCCTATGATATGTACCATTATTAGTTTTTGAGAGTATAAAAATCGCCAACGGAAAAGTTATCAGAGTAAGGTTCTCAACAGGAATAAAGCCTTTGTATCAAAAATACAACTTACCCCTCTAAGAGCTGCTATCGATTGCCTAAATTTAAAGCAGAATACAATTAGAACAGCCCTTGGTTTCACAAAGAATTTAAAAAATAAAAAAACCTAAGACAGTCTGTCTCAGGTTTGAATGGTCATCGATTCATTTAGTACTACTGCTTTCTTCTAAACAAGCAGTTTTTCAATCAGACACATGGAGAATCCTGCTTAGTGCTGCTTCCTTCCGGATCTGACACGCTTCACAAGACCTCCATTGTCCTAGCCTTTCGGCAAAACTTAGTATAACGTATTTCGTTAGAGATTGCCAGCCTTTTTTTGTTTTTTCTTTTCTCGTAATGCTCGGAAAAAATCTGTTAGCAGCTGTCCACATGCTTCTTCTAAAATGCCGCCTTCCACATAGGACCAATGGTTGAAGCGCTCATCTTCCAATAGATTCATCAATGTACCGGCAGTGCCGCCTTTGGGATCGTAGGCACCAAAATACACTTCTTCCACCCGTGCCAATAACATCGCTCCACTGCACATCGGGCATGGTTCCAAGGTCACAAACAGCTGCGCTTGTTCTAAGCGCCAACTTCCGACCGTGCGACAGGCTTCTTCGATCGCAAACATCTCCGCATGCGCTGCGGCTTGTTGCTGCGTTTCTCGTAGATTGTGCCCACGACCAATGACTTTGCCATCCAAGACGACAACAGCACCGATCGGTACTTCTGCCAAACCTTCTGCTTTTCGGGCTTCTTTGATTGCTTCTTCCATAAAAAAGGCTTTTTCCTCGGCAGTCAAGGTACTTGTTTTTTCCACGACTTCTCTTTCACTCCTCTACCTCGCACCATTTCGTGCATTTCCTTGTTAGTATAACGAAAAACGCTTAGAAAGACGAGAAAAACTCGCAAAGACCGATGTCCCTGCGAGTTTCAAATGGAATGATTGGCTTAAAAGACGGAATCAACAAAGCTCGTCAACTTGTCTTTGACATGTTCTGTCGAATCTTTGATATTGTCTCCGTAAACAGAGATTTTGTTGCGGCCCTCATTGACTTTTTTCATCACACCTAACAACGAATCCAATTCATTGTCAGACAAGCCGTCTACGACATCCAGCAATTTTTCATTGCCGTTGAATTTGTCATCGACAAATTTCTTTACTTTGTGTCGGTTGCAAGCGAAGCGTACTTTATTGAATACTTTGTCTGATACAACGACGGCAGTAGTGATCCCAGCGATCGCTGCAATGCTTAATCCAATCGTTACTTTTGATGATGTTTTCATATCGATCAGCTCCCTTATTTTGCTACTTCCATCATAGCACGAGGACTGAAATAAAAACACTATTTCGTTTAAATCGCTTTGAATCTTAATCCTTTAGGAAAGAAGTTTTTCACGGTTCCTTGGACTTGTTTTCCAAAACCGACGGGGATCTCATCGACTGTCAAAATCACCCACCCAGCATTTCCTGACACGCTCAAGGTTTCACCTGCCACATACTGTTGCCATTGCGGCAAAGTGATCGGCACTATCGGTGCCCCTTCTTCTGCATGGATCGCCAATGCCAACGCATAACTTGGTTCGATCCGATTCTTCTTAACGACGCCGACATGCAAACCTGGGCGCATAAACTTGATCCCTTTTAAAGAAGGCATTTCTTCAGGAACGAGCCAGAGGTTTTCACCTAGCAGCTGTGGCGTCGCATTCAGTGCCTGTAAAAAAGGAAAACCCTTGCGAAAGGCTTGCCACAACTTTTGAGTCGCTGCATCTAATGGGCTCTTAGCTGTCGCTCCTTTGCCTTTTTTCTTCTTTTTCACTGGCGCTGCTTCTGCTTGGGAGGTCAATTTCGCAGCGAAATGACCTTCTCCTTGGTTTAAATGCGGCCATAAGCGGATCGTTTTCTCAATCCCTGGTGCCTCTCCCCACTCGCTGCGCCCATGAGATACATTGTCCAAGTCGATCGCTTCGATCGCGAAGGGATACTCCTCCATTAACCAAGCCATCATCGCTTCGTTTTCTTCTGGGGCAAAGGTACAGGTGGAATAGATCAGCTGGCCCCCCGGTTTTAGCATCGCAACGGCTTGTGCCAAAATGTCTTTTTGCCTGATCGCACACTGCTCAGGTGTATCTGCTTGCCATTCTTCTAAGGCGACGGGATCTTTACGAAACATCCCTTCACCAGAACATGGGGCGTCCACCACGATCTTGTCAAAAAACTGAGGAAAATGGCGGCTCAATTCTTGCGGCGCCTGATTGGTGACGACTACATTTGGAAAGCCCCAACGCTCCACATTTTCTGATAAGATTTTGGCACGCTTGGGGAAAATCTCATTTGCTACAAGCAGCCCTTTTCCTTGTAATTGGCTTGCCAGCTGCGTTGTTTTGCCCCCTGGTGCCGCACATAAATCTAAGACCCGCTCCCCTGGTTGAGCGGCTGCGATCGTTGCTACGATCATCGCACTAGGTTCTTGGCTGTAGACATAGCCAGCTTGATGGAGCAGTGAACGGCCTTTGACTTCGCCAATATAAGCAGCTTCTGCATAGGGGGCGGGTACAGCGGCTGGTCCATATTTTGCCAGCATCGCTTGTGCGTGCGGCTTGGCAACATTCAAGCGAAAGCCTTTGACTGGCTGATTATCGGTCAAAGCGGTAAAAAAAGCTGGTGCTTCTTCTCCTAACAACCGTTGGTATTTTTCAATAAATGGTGTTGGTAATTGCATACTTACCCCTCCTCGGCTTTTTTATTCTAGCGACTGAGAAGCAATTATGCAAGAATTCCTTGATCAAATGGCAAAAAAACTGCAGCTGAGTGAAGTGGGCGACTAAATCGCTTCGACTTCTCTTTGCTGCAGACCTTTTTTATTTAAAAATCGCTTTTTTGACACTGCTTTCGATGAATGGCTGAGAGACACGGTTGTCCCAGAATTTGATCAGTGGGCCTACTAAAAAGGCACTGATGAAGGTTCCGATCCCGATTGGTCCGCCTGTAAAGAGTCCAATCAAGGCAAAGGCAACGTCTTGAATCACCCGCACCACTCGATAATTAGCTTTCGTCTGATCGACGATGGTTGGGGCGATCGCGTCATAGGGGGCGCTGCCCAAATTCGCTGACATATAAAATGAAGCTCCGAAGGTAAAGAAGATAATCCCGATCAACAAGAACAAACCTTGCTGCCACCAATTATTCGGACCGACGGATAACCAATCAAAAACATTGGTATAAAAGTCGATGAAGAATCCTGTGAGCACCATATTGATGACCGTGCCGATACCGATATGGCGACGGCCAAAGATAAAAATCAATACTAGGACAGCGATATTGATCATCAATTGATAGACCCCAAGGGATAACCCTAGCAACTCACCGACACCGATATTGGCTGCCGTGTATGGGTCTAGCCCCACTCCGCCGACCCGCAGCAATGCCGCCCCAAATCCTAAAATGGCGACACCAATCAACGCATACAGCGAGCGTAATCCTGTTTCTTTTTTCATTAAAATTTCTCCTTTTTTCTCATCTGTTCTTTCAAGTATAACGAGAAAAAAGGAAAATGGGAATTTCAACGCTTCACAGGGCCCTTTGTAGGGAAGGGATCTGCCTTAGTCATCTCCTTTGCTTCTATTGAAAAGCCAGTGGCAACAACCATTGTTATTAAGTATTTTGATTTTCGTTTCCTTCATACTAAGGTTGCACGTTCCACTACTCTGGCTTCACTGGAACCATCACTTCAAATATCTGCAAGTCTTTTTGTGTGGTAAAGACTTCATCTTGCCATAACAATTCCCAAACATCGCCATCGATCTTCAACTGCTTCTCTTTTAGAAAGGCTCGGATGCGGTGGGTAAAAGCGGCAATTTGTTCCTCTCCTTCACTGACAAACCCAGAAACATATGTACCAGCGGGACGGGTGATAATCAGCTTTTCCGGATAGAGATGTAGCCGATCTTGGGGAATCAAGATCAATGCCCGATAAGGAGATGCGTGAAAAGTCTGATCCTCCAACGTCGTTCCGGCACTTAAAAAGCCAATGGGGTAGCCACTGAAGGCATCTTTATAATCCACTAATGGATAAAAACGAGCGTACACTTGATAAGCAGATTCTGGATCATCGCCGGCGATCTCTTCAGAAACGATAAACGCCTCTGCTTTATGATGCGCTATCGTAAAGGTCTCAAAATCAGCTTCCTGTACTTTTTCATAGCGTTGAATATAGCGATCAAAAGTTCGTTCCAATTCTTGTAGCGCTGCGATTTTGTCACGGACTTCTCCTCGCCGTTCCACAAGTTCCTTTTGCGTGTATTCCGGGTTGCGGTTTTTCAAAAATTGGCGAATGTCTTGCAAGGGCATGTCTAAAGAACGCAACATCAAAATCACGTCTAACTCAAGGCATTGTTCAAAGCCGTAATAGCGATAGCCATTGGCACCTATTGAATGAGGTTTGAACAGATCGATCTGATCATAATAAATCAATGTACGCCGACTCACACCGGCATAAGCGGACATCTCACTGATGGTCAATTGTTTTTTCAAAAAATTTCACTCCTTGCTTGACTGTAACGTTACGTTACAGTTTATTCTACCATAGAACAACATTTTTGGAGGGAAATCATGAAACAATTACAGTTATTTTATAAAGAAGAACGACGCTTCTTTTTCAGTTTATTTCTTTTGATGCTGGTCCAATCCTTCGGCACACTCCTGTTGCCGTATTTTTTGGCAAAAATCATTGATGAAGGGATCTTGAAAGTCGACACGACAGCCATTTGGCACAATGGCTGGTGGATGTTTGCCATTGCCATCGGCACCGTGATCGTCTCGGTAGGCGGTAGTTATTTATCTGCCCACCTTTCAGGAAAATTCGGGCATTTTTTGCGGATGCGCCTTTTCAAAAAAACACAGGAACTCTCTGTATCCGCTGTTGATGGCTATGGTACGCCCACTTTGCTGGCACGTACCACCAGCGACATCAACAACATCCAACAAATTTTGATGATGGCGCTGCAAATGATTTTGCCAGCCCCAATGATCGTCGCAGCTTCGATTTTTCTAACCGGCACCGTCTCTTTACGGATGATTTGGGTCCCAATCGTAGCGATCCTATGTTTTTCATTGATCGCTTATGGAGTGATCCGCAAAGCGATCCCATTATCACAAATCACGCAAAAGCTAGTCGATAAAATGATGCGGATCTTACGAGAAACCTTTACCGGCGCTCGGGTGATTCGAGCATTCGACAAAGCAGCTTACGAAAAAGCACGGACAGATCAAACCTTGACGGAATATGCGAAAACCATGATCCAAGTCAATCGCCTCTTTGCTGTCTTGAATCCGACCGTCAATTTAGTAATGGGACTCTCTATTTCGACCATCCTTGTCTACGGCGGCTATCAAAGTCTGCAGGGCCACCTTGCTATTGGTAGTATTACTGCCATCATCGAATACACGATCCTGAGTCTTTGGTTTTTGACCATGGCAGCGATGGTGATCGTGATGGTACCTAAAGGCTTGACTTCCTTGCAACGGATCGAAGAAGTATTAGAAGAACCAATTGATTTGATCGACGGTGACCAAACCTTAAACAAGACCGCCGAGTCAGAAACGATCGCCGCTTTCAATCAGGTGCAATTTACGTATGAAGGCGCCGAAGAACCTGTCTTAGAAGATATCAGCTTTGAGATCCACCGAGGCAAAACGACAGCAATCGTTGGCGGAACTGGCTCTGGCAAAAGCACCATCGCCAAAGCGCTGTTGCGTTTCAAAGATGTGACTGCTGGTTCGATCACGCTTTTTGACCGCAACATCAAAGAGATCTCACAAGCCGAATTACGGGACCAAATTAGTTATGTCCCGCAAAAGGCGCTCTTGCTTAGCGGCACGATTCAAGAAACCCTGCGTTTCGGCAATCGTCCAGCAACCCATGAGGCGATGGCAAAAGCTGCTGAAGTTGCTCAAGCCAAGTCATTTATCGAAGGCTTGCCTGAAGGTTATGAAAGTCCAGTTGCTCAAAAAGGCAGCAATTTCTCTGGCGGTCAAAAGCAACGATTGAGTATTGCCCGAGCGCTGACAAAGCCCGCAGAAATCTACTTCTTTGACGACAGCTTTTCTGCTTTGGATTATCAAACAGACGCCAACTTGCGGCGTGCATTGAAAGAATACACGAAACATGCCGCCGTCATTATCGTGGCTCAACGGGTATCGACCGTCAAAAATGCCGATCAAATCATTGTCTTGGATAACGGCAAAATGGTCGGTAAAGGAACCCACGAAGAATTATTACGCAATTGCCAAACTTATCAAGAGTTTGCCTCATCTCAAGGAATGGGAGGAATGAAGGATGAGTAAACAAACAATGGATACACCAAAAAACATGAAACATACAAGCCGACGTTTGCTGCGTTTGCTGATGGAACAAAAAGCCCGCTTTCTACTGATTATCGCTTCCGCCTTGTTCTTTTCCTTACTGATGTCCATCGCCCCTTTGATCTTGGGGCGTGGACTGGATAATCTGATTGCCTTGTTTCAACAAGAAGGCTGGCAGATCAATGATTTTTGGCAAAGTATTTTAGGTCCAGTCGTCCTATTAGCGGGAACGTGGCTTTTGATCAGTCTCTTTTCCTTGCTGCAAGAGTATACGATGGCCAGTGTCAGTGAAACCCTGACCTTGACTTTACGCAAACAAATCAGTGACAAATTCAATCGCCTGCCTATCAGTTTTTACGACAAACATCATACTGGCGATATTTTAAGCCGAGTGATTCTCGATTTAGATAAAGTATCCGAAGTCTTGCAAGTCGGTTTGATGCAGTTGATCACGGCAACTATCAGCATTACCTTCGGCTTGATCGCCATGCTTTATCTCAGCCCATTACTGACGATCGGTGTGGTCCTGATTTTGCTTTTGAGTGCTTTTGTGACTACCGTTCTCGCACGAAAAAACTTGAGCTACTTTACCAAAAACCAAGAAACATTAGGTGCTGTCAGCAGTCGTGCGGAAGAGTTTTATACCGCAAATCCGCTGATCAAATCCTACAACCAGCAAGTTGCCGTTGAAGCGGAAATGGCGGAATTGAGCGAAGCCCAATTTAAAGCCTTTCGAAAAGCACAGTTCGTCAGTGCAGCGATCAATCCTTTCGTGCGCTTTATCAATCAAATTGGCTTTATCTTAAGTGCCGTCGTTGGTGGTCTGATGGTGTTGCAAGGGCAATTATCCATTGGTCTCGTACAAGCCTATCTGCAATACATCAACCAAGTGTCTGAACCGATCACGCAAGCTTCTTATATTATGAATACCTTGCAAAGTGCCTTAGCATCTCTCGAACGAATTTTTGAGATCCTTGATTATCCTGAAGAAGAAACAGCGACCCAGCAACTGCCAGTTCCACAAACCATCAAAGGAAAAATCGATTTTCAACACGTCTCCTTTGGCTACAACAAGGAAAAACTCCTGATGGAAAACGTCGAATTTTCCGTCAAACCAAAACAAACGGTCGCGATCGTCGGACCAACAGGTGCTGGAAAAACCACCATGATCAATCTTTTGATGCGCTTTTATCCATTGAATGGTGGGAAGATCTTGCTGGACGATCAAGACATGATGTCCTTTTCGGCACCGGCAGTACGGAAAAAATTCGGTATGGTGCTGCAAGATACGTGGCTGTTCCAAGGAACCATCGCTGAAAATATCGCTTATGGCAATCCCGATGCCACTCGAGAAGACATCTTGGCTGCCGCCAAAGCCGCCCAATGCGACCACTTCGTGCGGACCCTGCCCAACGGTTATGATACCGTCATTGGCTCCGAAAGCGAACTGTCTCAAGGACAACAACAATTATTGACGATCGCCCGGGCGATTTTAGCAGACCCAACGATCCTGATCCTTGATGAAGCCACCTCCAGTGTCGACACACGGACGGAACAAATGATCCAAACGGCGATGGATCGTTTGACCCAAGGACGAACCAGCTTTATCATCGCCCATCGTCTTTCTACCATCAAAAATGCCGACTTGATCTTAGTAATGAAAGACGGCTCTGTCGTCGAAAAAGGTTCCCATACAGAATTGCTGGCACAAGAGTCACTTTACGCCCAACTATATAACAGCCAGTTTGCAACTGCTTGATGAAAAAAGGGACAATGCAACGATTTTGAAAACAAATCGCTGCACTGTCCCTTTTACTTATATTGCAAAATGAACTTCTGTTCATTCTCAAGAATCGCCCATGATAGGTCTCCAGAAAATCATTTCCCTTGCGTTGCTCCTACCAATATCTGATAATCAGACGTGAGAAACGATCCATCAAACAGACCATATGGGAGTGCTGATCATGAAAAATTTTCAAATGGCATTTATTACCTCTGCTACTACAAATCGCTGGTTGAAACTATTAAATCTTTTGGAACGACACAAGACCCTTTCCAATCGTGAGTTGTCAGAAGCTGTGCAGCGTTCTCGGCGCACGATCATTTATGATATTGAGGAGTTGAGGAGCTATTTTGGGGATACGATGATGATCGAGTCCACCCCGAATGGCTATTCTTTTCATGAAGTTCGGCCGAAAGAATACATTGAACTAAAACGAGCACTCCTTCAAAATGAACCATTATTCGCTATTCTCGAGCATCAATTTAAAGGAGAGTATCGGTCCGTTTCTGAATGGGCAGCGTATTTTTACGTTTCTGAAAGTTCACTTTTGCGCTATTTATCACTTTTTGAAAAAGCACTGGTTCCCTTTCAATTGTCAGTCGATCATAAAAATTTCCGCCTCATTGGATCAGAAACAGATATTCGCAAATTCTTTCATACCTTTTATTACGAGTCTGACGCTACCCCTCATACCGTTCGCCCAACGATTGCTGTCCAAAATATTGTCTTAGATTTTTTTCAAACGATTCGTGGTGAAACCAACAACACCTCTTCCTTTTGGTATATCAGTTATTGGTTGTATATTATCCTTGAACGCTATCAAGCTGGGGAATCCGTTGCTTTATCGGAAGATTTAAAAAGAATCGTCTTAGCAGATGAATTCTTCCAAGAGTTCCAACGTCTCAATCAGCGTATACAAACCACCTTCTCCTTGACTTTACCATTAGATGAGTTGGTCTATCTTTTTGCACTTGTGGCAAGCAACCGTGGCATAAAAAACTATCTTGCTGAGATTTCATTCGTCAACCGCTTTGATCATTGGCCTGAGTTAAAAGGGCTAACGACCCAGTTTTGCCAGCTCCAACAAATATCAGACCATGAAAAGACACGCGATTTCGTTTTTCTGCACTCTTTCTTCATTACAGAAAAAATCAAACAACTGATTTCTCCGACCTATAATCGAAGTATGGAAGAAATCACGGTCTACGCTCAAAATCAATACCCAGTGGAGTATGAGGAAAATAAACAGTTTCTTCTCAACCAGTCTATTTTTGCAACAGAAGCAATCAGCGCCCGTTTCACCTTATATTTTGAAGGCTTGAAGGAAAAGTATTGGGGCACGCCTAGACGGATCGCCTTTCTCTTAGAAGGTGATGCTTTGATCTGTCTTCATATTAATGCATTTGCTGTCAAATATTTTGGGCGCTACCATACACTGCATTTTCCTGATTCCTGTGAATTTTCTTTGGACTATGTTGAACGAAATAAGGTTGATCTTGTCGTAACGAATTACGCTGAATACCTTGAAGACTATCTGTTGGATGTCGAGTGCCTCCTAATCAAATCGATTCCAGATGCAGAAGACTGGAACAGTTTTTTGAAAACCATCAACCCAAAAATCATCCATAATTTTACTCTGCAAGATGTCAAAAAAATCGCACCTAGTAAATCAAAAAACGGCTAAGCATACTAAGACGACTGCCCTGAGTTAGTTTAAACAGCTAACTTATGGCAGTCGTTGGATATTTTTAATCCTCTGATGCTTGAAACAGCACTATTGGTGTACCGATATTTTTTCACTCAGGTACACTACTCAAAGACCATTCGATCGTTGCCCGATACCGCCCTGTCTTTGGATTGGCACCAGCCGGAACTTCCAATTCAACACTGGTAGCTGCCGTCTCTTGATCGCCGAAACGATAGATCCATGTCCCAGTACTCCGGCTTCCACCGGTTAGCAGCAGCTGAGCTTCCCCGGGCAATAAAGTTATGGTACCATCATCAGCCACAGCAAGCTCTGGCATATTAGCATCAGCATTGGTCGAAGCAGTCGCAAGGTATTGATTGTGTAAATTGATTTGCGCACCAATTAAATGATCATTATCCTCATTGCGGAACCCTTGTGAATCAAATGTCGCCGCTAAACGCCAGCTCGTTTCTGCCAATAGCTTACGCTGATCAGTAATCTGCACATAGTTCGGTCGGTCGGCGGTGTCACTTGTCCCTTCCTGACTGATTTGTTGAGGCAACGCATAATAGGTTCCTTTGGTACTACGAATCGGTACTTGACCAAATTGAAACTGAGAGACAAAATCAAGACTGATCATTCCTTGGTTATCAGGAAGGAGCGGAGGATTGTCTGGCTCTACTTCCATCTCTGGTTCTAATGGATCAACTGGCGGAAATGGACCGGATTTTACAATTTTGATCGTTGTAGCAGCGGGGAAAACTGCATCACGAAAGGACAATTCTGAAGGAGGATTCTGATTGCCAGTCTGATCATTTGTGACAGGTGGATGCTGAACACCAGCTGCTTTCGCCGAACCGACAGAATCTTTCAGAAATACTTGGATCTCATCTCCATCTTTTAGCTGACGACTACTTAAGTCAATGATAAATCGGCCATTTTCATCGATATCAGCCATCTCTGTATTGAACCACACGCCATTATGCGTTGCGCTTATTTGAACCTCTCTATCCTCTGTATAGCCATGTAGTTCAGTCGATTCTTCAAGAAGTGTCAAAGAAGAAACAACCGCGGGCGTTGGGGGAATAATCGGAAAGACTTCAACAGGACCGACTAAAATTAGATTCAGCGCACCTTCTGTCAACTCTCCACTTGTTAGTTCGACTGCTACAATTCGAACCGTCGTTCCTGCTTCCAAAGGCGCCGCTAAAGAAATTTCAAAAACGCCTCCTTGCGCTTCTTCCCCATAAATACTGATTCCGGGGTTTTCCTCTGTGTGTCCAACCGTACTAGCCGTGACTCGCTCTTTGTGACCAGCAGTAGTTTCAATTTCTACAGTCACTTTCGCTTCATTGTCCCACGCTGGGCGAGTGCCATCAAAACCAACCGGGATACTAACTCTACCATGGATTTTTTTATCGGCATTTGTCGGAACTCGTAAAGCATCTGCAATCGCCCAGCGTGCATTATTCGAACTGACTCGAGAATAGTTTGTCAATCCTTTGTCTCCAAAAGTCTCCAGATTCAGTATATCTGGCTGATTCGTCACTCCCAATGTACCAAAATCAGTACCTGAAAAAGCAAAATCAAGGGTTGGAAAGTTTAAATCTGGATCACCGGAAAGATTCGAACCATTTCTCCAGACAGCTAAATCACTATTAGTGGCAGTTAATGTTGATAGATTGGAGACACTGAAGATGTTTCCACCATCGAAGCGCTCGTTACGGAAATCAAAAAAGACTGGATCGTTCAAGATGACAGAAAGATTTCCTGAACGAAAGACACCTCCATTCGGCGTACTTGTGTGTCCTTCCACTTGAAAATACCCTTGTTCAACATAAATCGTTGAATTGAAATAAGTGTGCATATCAATCCCAGGACCACTCTTAGCTACACACATAAACTTACTATTAACACCCACGATCGAAAAATTATTTTCCGAGCCATTTTCATAGATACCCCTTGCATAGAAAATCCCTTGGTTTCCCCCAGCAACATTGCCGTCACTAGGAGTACCTGTACCTGGATTATAAAGATCGACGATGCCTCCATCCGATATTTCAAACGAATTTCCTCCACTAGGAATTCGAATCAAAGGAGCGCTGCCACCTGTTTTAAAGACATTCACTGTACCACCATCGGTCACATGAAAAGTTACCAAACCATAATATAAAAATCGGATCGTCGCGTGATCCCCATTAGCATATTGACTGCTAGTTATTAATTTCCCATTGCTTTGAACCTCAAAGGTAAAGCCCAGACTAGTGACATTTATTGCACTTGAGTCAATACTCTCGACTTCCAATACTGCTGAATCACTGACCATAAGCACCCCTGATTCTGAGGCATTCGCTGGAGTCGTTAAAACAAAAGAGGCTGCTCCTTCTGCTGCGGTAATTTTGCTGGAAATCGACACATGAGTATCTTGTCCAGTGATGGTGACATCGGCATTTTTTCCGTCGACTCGCAATGCATTAGCATTTCCTGCCGTTAGGTTTGCTTTTGAACCAGACTGAATCACCAGGTGAGGATTATCCCCTGTCAAAAATAAGCCACGTCTCCTTTGTGTTGCTTCAATCTGTACGAAGGCAGCCTCACTAACAATCATCTTTGGATTGGCACCACTCATCATAATCGCATTATTTTGATTATTAGAAGCTTCGATCGTTGCACCTTGACTTTGTATGAAAAGCGATCCTTCTTCACTAATGGAAAAGGCGCCATTATCTCCACGTATGTCGATCGCATTAGCCTCTGCAGCAAACTCATTCGTGACACGGAGGAACGTTCTATCACCAGTGATCGTCATGGATGGCGTGCCTCCATTCAAAAGTATGGCATTCGCATTCACTGTTTTGATCGATACATCCGCACGAGACTGGATGCTCAATTCTGGCTGATCGCCAGTAAGCGCAAGTCCTCGTTTTCTTTCCGTAACATTGATCGAAAAAACAGCGTTTTCTGCCGCAATAAAAGTCGGATTTTTCCCAGAAAGAATAAGGGCATTATTTGCTTCATTCGTGGCATTCGTAGCGGCACCGGGGCTTTGAATGTCTAAGTGTGCGTTGTGGTCGAGTATGACTTTTCCGTTGTCTCCGCGAAGGTCGATAGTATTCGCGGCCCCTTGTTGCGTCACAATAGTTACTTGAGCTCCCTCATCAATCAACAATCTAGGATCTGAAATATCTGGTGCAGTATAAAAAATCCACATATTCGGCTTATTGATGATTACTTGTGCTTGGTTGCTTGCTTCCACTTCTTTGAGATTAAATAAAGTATCTGAATCCATAGTCATTGCTTCAAAACGATTGATCCCACCGGTAAAATGAACTTTTGCTTCTCGAGCCAAAATAAACGGAGAACGGTTCGTAGCGACTTCTTCAACATTCGCTACCTCAACGACCCAATCGCGGCTTAAAATATTGGTCGTTTGGATCAAAGCAGTATTTCCTGTTTTATGATAGCTCAGATTTTCTAAACGGAAAGTCGTTTCTTCGTTTACAGTGGTTAGGCGAAAATAAGCATTATTATTATTGAACGTCAGCGTGTGGCCGTTTCCTTGAATCATGATGGAGCGATTGATATTCATCACATTGTTAGCAGATTGAGTAAGATCCGCTTGCAAAGAAATAATCGAAACAGTTGGATTTTGTAAGGCACTCATGAACTCGGCCATGCTAGCAACTTCAACAACCGATCCGTCAAAAGAACTTGATCTGGCATCACTTGCGGCTTCTTCTAAAAAATCTTGAGGGCTTTCTATACTACTTCCAGATTGCTCGGAAACACCGGTATCTGTCCCTTGAGATGCAAGAGTGCCAGTTTCCACGACCTCTTTTTGGGTATCTTCTTGGGTATCTTCTTTCGAATCATTTGCTGCCTTTATTTCGACCAGGGCTTCTGCTCCTCCACTTGTTACGACAAAACGTCCCGTCTGTTTGGCAATGATCGGAACAGCAAATGATTGCTGCCTTTGACTTGTCTTGATTTGCCAATGATTAGTATCCTTTTTTATTACTGTTTTTTCTGATGGTTGCTCCTCTGTTAGCACCTCAAGCTCTGGAGGTAATTCTAGGACCACTTCTTCCACCGCTAGATCACTGACCAATTCAAGTAAGAGGGGGTTGCCCAAAGTACCAGAAAATCTTGGTTGCTTGAACTCAAAAGTCGCTTGTGGGAGCAATGAGCGTGTGCCAATTTCCTCAAGCAGCGAGCTTTCCTCCAATGTTTGCACCAACTCGGATTCTCCTGTCTCAGCAAAAGCAATGAGGAAAGGCTCATTCGGCAAGCAAATCAACATCAAAATAAGGCTCCATTGAAGCAAGTGTTCCAAGCTTTTCTTTTTCATTCCTAGCTCTCCTTTTTCGCTTCTTATGTATCCGTTCTCGGCTTTTTGTTTTTCCATAACAGCCAAATGATCGTTCCAAGAAGGACCATTACTAAACCAAATGTGCTGATTAGCCACCAATTTGCCTCAGGATCAAGGGTAACATCCTCACGATTCAAATGCTTTGCAACATCTGCTTCAACCGTAAAGGGATACTCCCATGACCACTCCTCACCCTCTGATCGTGCCGTCAAAGACATTACATATTCTCCACTATAAAAGCGATCTCCAGCTAAGGAAACGGGGAAATGAAAATGCGAGTTTGGTGCCATTTGCATTCCTTCTCGCTGTGCCTCGTACAAAATTTCTTCCTGATCTGCTCGCCGCACTGTCGCCACTACCTCTAACTGATTCAGGAAACGCGGCTGTGGATTTTGTAACGTCGCCCGAAATGCATTTCGGTAATTCACTTGACCAGGAAAGACGTCTAGCAAGGCAAGCTCTGGTTCAATGAGGGAAGACTCATTCCGCACTACGACTCCTAAGATATAGGCAAACCGATTTTGAATCGCAACACCCTCTACCTCTGAATCGGTGTTTTCTGCTATCACCTCACGGATACGTAAACCGCCAACTAAACTCCCAGCAAAGGCTGCTTCTGGCATATGTATTGGTAATTCGATCGTCTTTTTTTCATTGGCTGACAGTGTGATTTCACCTGGTGAATCGATCAGATCAGCTAGTGAATGAAGCAAAGTTGGATCTGGCTCAGTCGCATCTTTGCCATATTCAACAACTCCATTTCCGTTAGTAAAAGCTGTATGTGCAGAAACTTCAATCACAATGTCATCTGTCGAATGGTTTTGAATCGTCAAACCTAATAAATCACTCGTACCTGGTGCCATTTCCAGATCAAAGTAACCACTGTTTCCGTCAGCTAGTTGGCTTTGTGGCAAATTTGGGACTACATGAAATGGTAGTTCCGATTGTGTTGTTGCTCCACTCATACCGGGCGCGCCAATGAATAAAAACAACAGGAAAGCAATCCCCATCACTTGCTTAGATATTCTTGATTTTTTGTTATATCCTTTCATAACTGAACCGCTCCTTCCATAATAGGCAGGAAATACGCGCCTCCTGCCTATTACCTGAACCACTTTCCTATTTCCCGTTCAAGAATGTTTTAATAGAGAAACCTATTGTGATTTTCTGAGTTTTTTCATCGAAACGAAGCTTCGATGCACTGCTTTTTAGCAGAACCGATTAATTTTCTGGCGTAGCACTTAAATTCCACGTCAAAGTCGCCTTATAAGTAGTCGCTTGAGGGTTTGCTCCCTTTGGCACATGAAGCCAAATTGCTTCATTCAGAATGTCACTTTCTCCAGCCTCATGCTTCTGATTCAGAAGTGTTTGGTTTCCCCACTGAACTGTCGAAACTCCGGCTCCTTGTCCCTCCGCAGCAGTCATCAATGTGTTGTCTTCACTTCCAGCATCAATGATTTGACGATTTAACTGATCGATCGGTGCGCTTGGAAAAGTCTCAGGATCTAGAGCATTTGAGCGAATCTGCGGATCTCGTAATTCAATATAGGCTCCCCGTAATAGATGGCTAGAACTAGCATCTGTACTCATGAATTGATCCAAATCAACATTTAATGTCCAGCCATTATGCTCCCCACGAGTGTCCAATACTTGAGCAAAAGAAACATATGGAACGGTTCCTGTACCATCAGACAAACGTTCCATCTCTGCAAGCATCGCCGCTGCCCCATGTTCTGTGCTGATTGCTTGTGTACCAAAATCAAAACGCTTTGGCACATGAACAAGAGTAAAGGGTCCTTTTACATCTGGATCAATCGGATCGATTTCTACTTCCGGTTCTTTTTCAGGTAATTCAACATCGATCTCTTCATCGTCCCCTGCAATGAACTCTACTTCATTTTCCGTAATCCCTTGGATGACTGATGTTGCTAAAGCTGTCACTCCTCCAGATAGAACGGTGATACTCATAACGCCGATTGTTACTAAATTCATACGTTTCATACTAATACTCCTCTTCTTTTTTCTAATTGATGCGTGGTCCGGATTTCTTTTCAACCCAATAGGAAATGCATTTGAGTGACTAAACCCCATTGTGCCTACTTTAAATTTCAGAATGACTTCATTCTCTAGTACAGCTTATTTTCTTGTCTTCAAATGGAGAGTCTTTGTTTTTTCACGTAAATTCCTACACTAACACTAACGAATAGCACCCCGATCCAATAAACTTCCCTTTGTTGACTATTTAATTGCGGAAGATCCTCGATTTTTCCACCTCCTTCTTCTTCTCCAGGTGGTAGCCATTCACCTGCCGGCGGCTTTGGATTGGACTCTTTGTTATTATCCCCAATAAAGCGGATGACCCCTTCTGTTCGGCTAGTAACAATTTCCTTGGCATACACCGGATCAACACGAAACAAACAACATACTATCAGTGACAATACAACAAGATAACTGAGTCTATAAAGCTTCATTACTCCCCCTTTCCCTGCCACGCTTCCTTTTAAAAGAACTTTCGCTAGACACAGAAAAAATCCTGTAGTTCTTCATTTAAGATTGAAACGACTATCTTAATCGTTTCCTTATAACCAATGTATTTAGGTAGAAAAAAGATTTGTGGCTGCTTTTCAATGGTGTATTCAAACGGAACGATGTTAGTGATCAAAGTATCGCAATCAAGCTGATTGATTTGTTTGAACGACAACTGTTCTTCATACAGGACTTCCATTCGACCACTAAAATGATGCTCAAAGATACTACAAATCCATTCATCAATCACATAATTATTGGCAAGCAACACCACGATTTTTCGAGAAATCCGGATCAATTGATTGCCAAAAAGGTACAGAACGAAGGAACAACAAAAGTCAGAGAAAAATCGATTTTCGAAATAATGTGGAATCGCATTTACTTCCATAAATGCGATCAACGGCTCATACAGATTGAATGGCAAAGAACACACGAAATGATTTGTACTATCCGAATTCTTTAAAAAAGTAGGTGCTAAGCCAACTTTTGCATACTGACGTACTAAAAAATCTTCAACGATTTGTTGGTTAGAACAAGGTTTTTCAAGATAAGAATGGTGCAGCTCCAAAAAATGAACAAATAATTGGTTAAAGTGAGTACTCTTTGTCAAAATACTGCTCAGGGGAATCCTTGTTTTACCACGAAGTGTCCATTGAGCGTATAGCATTAAATAAATAAAGCAAGCCTCTTCAGAAATACGTTTTCTTGCTATCGTTTGCAGACTACCACTTTCTTGGATCGTCTCGTTGATCGCTAAATAAAGTGGATCTTGTTGCGCCAGTGCCTTAATTTCGCTATCAAAAGTCAATGTGCCATAAGTCGATCGCTGAAAAGATAAACGGATAATACTAATGACTTTTTTCTTTGATATGATGTCCACTTCTTGCTCAATTCGTAATATAAGAGCTTCTTGAAGTTGGTGATCGATTGGTGGCAAGTCAAAATAATGCGTTTCACAATAAAAATCCCAGAAAAATTTCCGCTGATTGATTTCTTCTCCTACTAAACCAATCGAAGACTTTGTTACTACCAGTTCGTAGTCATCAAGAATCATTTGCAATTTTTTTAAAAGTCGATTTGCCGTAGATTCCGAAATGTGCATGGCACGAATCCAAGCTAGAAAAGGAAACGTCTGGCCTGCATAAAAAGCCTGTACTAATAAAATAAGTGGTTCTTTTTCATAATAGGAACGTCGTTTTTTATCATACTCATCATGATCGTTGATCACTAACTTCATTCCTTGATGTGTCCCATTAAGAGAGATCGTGTCTCCAAAAAATGCACGAATTGCTTTTAGATCGGTCAAAACGGTTCGACGGGAAATACTTGCTTTTTCTGAAAGCTGCTTGACACTTAAAACGTGTTCATTTTCCATGTGTGCCAAAAGAATGAGACTTCTTCGATTGACTGAGCTCGTTACTAATTGGAATGTAAGACTGTTCACGTGCTAAATCTCCTTTAGTAAGTTTCCTATCCATTGATAATCAAATTGAGTCTCCCTCCTTTGCTCTACCTTCGAATCATTGCAATGTTTCTTGTTTGATTCTAACAAAATTACCACCTATTTTTTAACCAGCATTTGCACACAAGGGTGCAAAAAGATTGACTTCTCCTTAAATTCCCTTCGATTCTTGTCTCTTACAGTTAAATACTATTAGTTATTTTATATGTGACTGCTAGCAACTCATTTAATGCGTGACTAATCTTTTTTTCTGACTGTATGTCTAGCAAGAATATTCCTTTTAAATAGTTGCATTCAGTGGTGGTTTTTTTACGCAAAAAAACAGCTAGACACTCGTCTAGCTGTTTATCTAGAATTATAAGTTAGCACTACGTTCTATTGTTTTTTGAAAATACTTACAGCTACGCCACTTACAATGATCGTTCCTAAAACCACTAACCAGGCAGCACGTTTTTCATTCGTTTGCGGAAGCACACCCCCATTATTTTGACTAGAAGTGGTGGTAGTCACTGAACCACCGACCTGATCACTGGATTGACTCGTTTGGCTCGTTGATGAATGATCATTATTTGATTCGGTGGTACTTGGTTCTGTTGTGCTTGGTTCTGTTATGCTTGGTTCCGTCGTACTTGGTTCGGTTGTGCTTGGTTCCGTTGTGCTTGGTTCTGTTGTGCTTGGTTCCGTTGTGCTTGGTTCCGTTGTACTTGGTTCCGTCGTACTTGGTTCTGTTGTGCTTGGTTCCGTTGTGCTTGGTTCTGTTGTACTTGGTTCTGTTGTACTTGGTTCTGTTGTACTTGGCTCCGTTGTGCTTGGTTCTGTTGTGCTTGGTTCTGTTGTACTTGGTTCCGTTGTACTTGGTTCCGTTGTGCTTGGCTCCGTTGTACTTGGTTCCGTTGTACTTGGTTCTGTTGTGCTTGGTTCTGTTGTGCTTGGCTCTGTTGTGCTTGGTTCCGTTGTGCTTGGTTCTGTTGTGCTTGGTTCTGTTGTGCTTGGTTCTGTTGTGCTTGGTTCTGTTGTGCTTGGTTCCGTTGTGCTTGGTTCGGTCTCTTTCTTGGTATTAGTTAGAATAATCGTTTCACCATCGTTAGTAACCGTACTTTCAAAGTCTTCAGGAACATTGATTTCCGTCACTGTATAACTGAAGTCTTCTCCCTGATTATTGTATTTGGGTAACACGAGTTGTTGACCATTAACAGGAACCTCACTGAGGGTGACTTGGAAATCGTCTTCCTTGCTCAAGGTCAGTGGATCGGAAATTTGCCAACCTTGTTCCGAGGTGGTGGTCATTCGTTGCACTTGGTATTCGATCTGCTCTGGAATCTCGGCGGCAGAAACATTGACCCACTTCTTAAGGACATTTATCGAAACCACTGGCGCTTTAATCGATGGGATTGGAAAATCTACTGCTTCTCCGTCTACTTCCGGCACTAATGTGGTACGACCGTTACATAGAACCCACGTTTCTCCTTGGAATGAAGAGTCTTCAGTATCAAGGCGGATTTGATAGGTCAATGTAACTCGCTCGTTCTCACCCAAAGCAAGATTGCTGACAGTGATGGTTTGATCGGCTTCTGCTACTTGCACATTTGCCACTAGGTCAGGTGCTTCGACCCAAGTTCCTTGTTCATCTTTTCGCCACCCAACCAGTTGATAGTTATCGGAATCAAAACTACCTGCACCTTGTAGCAAGATTCCTGCACCCATTGGGTCAGTGATCGTACCACTGGAGATTGTCTTATCGATTTTATTTGCGATTTCCGTCAACGCTGAACCTAAGCCAACCAGATTTTCATCTATCGTTAAATAATTCCCTGATGATGTAGCTAAGTTTCGACCAATGTATTCCCCGCGAGAAGACGGAGCAGTAGCTACCGAATACATTGGAAAGCCCGCTTCCTTGATCGCGACGATCGTGCCTAAAGTCGCGTCTGTCACTACCGAAGTACTGACAGGGATTGCAAGAGGATCCGAAGAAGATGAACTTGTCGTATGATACGCAGAATTATCAGTTTGAAAATCTTTGACATAGCTTTGGGTGTGATAACCGTTATAGTCTGTGATCTCCCCCGTGTTAGGATAGGTAGTCGCTCCCTCTACAGGAAGATAACTACGATTGGCACTATTATCACCAATATGGATAAAAAGTTTTTCAGCTTCTGGACGACTTTCCTCCAGCAAGAGCCGCTCACCTTCTAATAACCCTTTTTGCATGAATGTTCCGGAATGGGACTCTGCGGTTTGACGTAGAAACTGTTCTAAGTAATTGATATCTGTTGAAAAACCATTCGTGGAGTAAACATAGCGATTATAGGCCACGATCCCGATTCGAATAGAGCCATTTGCTAATGAGTCTGCCAATTCCGTGCCAAATTGTTGCAAGCCTAACAACGCATTATTCAATTTTTCTCCAGTCATAGAAGAAGAAAAATCGACTACTAAAACTAAATCAACCGCATTGTTCGTTTGGTTTCCTTTAACATCAAGGGTGACGTCAAACAATCCTTGATTTCCTGCAACTTCTTGCACACTTTTCTTTAAATACGCCTGATCATCATAATTGACATAATTCTCACTATCAAACTCGACTCCAGGTGCATTTCCATAATCATAATTGTAGGTATCTCCAGCAGCCGTACCGTGGGTAAGGTAGTGCCCCGCTTGGTTCTCCTGATAGTCAAAATCATAGGTCGCCGCTTTCGCGCTGACACTGATCATACTCAATATAAAAGTACATAGGATCAGTAATAAGCGACTGTTTTGTTGGAACCAACCTTTTTTTTCTTCCATTTCTATCACTCCTCTTATTTCCAATCATTTCTTCCGTTTGCTAGCGCAAAAGCTTATTCTTTTACCAGACCACAGTATAGAGCATCCCAGCCCTGAAAAGAGACAAAAAAATGTCAATTTCCTATACAAAAAAATATCCTTTTTTATGCTATGATGAAGATGAATCACCAATAATGTAAGGAGATAGGAGGTCCTTTGATGGAACGATTCTACACTTTTTTGGGGAGTAGTCTGAAAAAAGACCTCGATTTATTGCGTTTCTTGTATTTACAAAAACGTTTTGTCCCAATTGAAGAAATCAGTGCCACCCTTGCTCTTGATCGCCGCTCAATCCAAAAAAGTTTCATAGCGTTAACAAAACAGCTTGAGCAAAATGCCGAGGAAAAACACCCCATCTTACTGGCCAAACATGGAGCTGGATATAAATTTAACGGAAACAAAACAGACTATAAACATCTGTTACGACAACTACTAGCAAAGAATCCTTTTTTTCAATTATTAGAAACATTGCTCCTGCATAATGAGATTAATGTGGTTCAATTTGCTAACGATTATTTTTTCTCGGAGTCTACTGTGCGCAAAAGAGTCTATGAGCTGGAGAATCTCTTGGCACCTTTAGGCTTTACATTAAAAAAATCCAAAGGAAATGTACAGCTGAATGGTGATGAAGCACGCATTCGCTATTTTATGGTCGCCTTCTTTTGGCGTACTTTTTCAGGTGTTGATTGGCCTTTCAATCATCTCTCTCAAAGCAAATGTGAGGAAATCGCTCGAGCTTTCTATCGCAACAATCACATACCTTTTAACACGATTGAATTGAAACAGACGACCTATATACTAGCCGTAATCTGTTTGCGTTTCCGCCAAGGTCAAACGATTGCCGAAGAAAAGTTACAGCTCCAACCACCATTAAAGGGCTTAGACTTGACCTTATTTCAACAATCAACGAATCCAGAAACACCGATTTTTACCCAACTGTCACAGGAGTTAATGACTCACTTTTTTCTGAATGAAAAAGAATGTCAGTTTTGCTTTTTGTGGCTGATGTCCAATCTAGAGCGAACGTTTCCAGAGGAGCAACTGAATTGTTATTTTCCTTCGAAAAAAACGAGTGACCAGCAACTTACTACGATTCAAAAAGCACTGGCTTCAATGACTTCACCAGCTGAAAAGATGGTCATTTCCCAACCACGTAAACAAGTCATTTTGAATACGATCCTGAATGGGATATTATCCGTCGAACTGTTTGGCGAAACTGTTCATACGCTAGCGGGCTATAACACAGCTCAGTTCCTTACCGAACATTTTCCGAATTTGCAACTGCATTCCGAACAATTGCTAGCTTATCTAAAAGTCTATCACGAGGATTTGGAAAAACGCAAAGGACTGGCTTTGTATGTAGCAACAGCCTGGACGCTGATTTTACCTCCAGCTCGCTTTCAGCAAGTCATTCGAATCAAGTTAGAAACGGACCTGCCTTTCGCACTTTCTTTAGCAATTAAGGAGTTGATCCAAACCCCTTTTCAAGGTTTCTATAACCTCGATCTGCGGGATCACTTTGAAGACGATGATTATGATCTTTGTATCAGTACATCACCATTGACCGCAACATCGGCAGAAATACCGGTAATATTGATCAATGCACAGATCACCTTGCCAGACCTATTAGCGATCCACCAAGCCATCGAGGGCGTATTGCGAAAATAGCCCAGGATTGGATACTTCCTAAAATCAGCCCAAAAACGGCTAAGTAGCTTCCTCAAAAGCTACTTAGCCGTTAGTTGTTTCTCGCAATTTATTTCGTGAATACAAAAAAATGAATTTCTTGACGAATAGAAAGACGATTATTCTTCACTCATATAAATCAAACCGACTTTGGGTTTTTGAGTGACTTTCAGTCCTGTGATTTCACGATAGAAAAAGCGATGCTCTTTCCGAATCATGGCAATGATCTCTTCCTCAGTTAGGCCTAGATCAGTGACTAAGTCATCTTTCCCATGATTGCAAAGCTCTAATAAAATTTGAAGTTGCGCATCGATCGCTAATAGTTTGGCCCACTGAACAAAAAGATTCTCGTACTTTTTATTAAACACAGCTAGAAACGTTTCCGAAAGTTCTTGGAAATATACATATATTTTAGGAAAGTGTTGAAACACCTCTCTTTGATTGAGTTCTTTTTGGAAATATGCCAAATAGTCTGTTGCATTGTATATTTTTCTCGCCTGCATACCTTCTTCTCCTTTGTTCTTGCTTTCATAGAAAACATTTTTACTAAGTTTCCTCTATTTTCAACCATTGCATTCCATTTTACGTATTTACCTTTAGAGCGAACATTTTATGACTAACTTCTAAAGCAAAAAACTTGGTTAACATGCGCTGGCTCTTAGTTTCGATAAAAATCTTGCCTTTTTTACTAGCGATTGGCTCAAGAAACGATTTATATGATTACTATAGCGCCAAATGTCCGTGAAAAAAAATAATAAATTTCACCAGCCGGTGAAATTTTTCACTAGAATGATGTTTCTTCATCTTTTATTCAGTAGGAGAGAGACGAAATTTCATATGTAAAGCAACAAAAAAAAAGCCCTTTTTCACCTACCACCTATTTTTAGAGGAGAGGTTTTCATGAAAAAATTTCAATTAAAGTTTTTCAGAAATCGATCATTGATTCGAAAAATACAGTTACTGAGTGAATTTGAAAAAAATGATACTTATAGCTTAAAAGGCCTAGCAACGATCACCCAAAGCAGCAAGCGAACCCTAATCACTGATATTCAAACGCTCCGCGAGTTCTTCAAAGATTCTCTTGCGATTCACTCAACAAAATTTGGTTATTCCATTGAAGAAATTGATCCCGACGGTTATTTAAAGCAAAAACAGTTTCTTGTCAAAGACGAACCCATTTTTCAACTGCTAGAAAGCTTTTTTTTCAACGAAAAGTATTCTTTACTTGATTGGAGTCTCGCATTAAACTTATCCGAGCAAGCACTGTTGAATTACTTTAAAAAAATCAATACTTACTTAGCACCTTTTCACTTGCAAATCGCCACAAATCCCGTCGTATTGATTGGTTCGGAAATCAACGTTCGCCAGTTCTTTTTTGTTTTTTATTATGAATCAGCGATTAACGTAAACACACTGTTCCCCTCGATTGACGTGCAAAATACTGTGATAGAAATAACTCGATGCTGGCAGGATAAAACCCAACTGGCTTCCGCCTTTTCCTATTTCTCTTATATTCTCTATATCGCTATTGAACGCAACAAAAATGGCTTACAGGTCCATCTTTCTGCAGAGCTGAAAAACTTTTACGACCAAAGCAAGCCATTTTTTCAATTAGAATCTTTACATGCCATTATTGAACGTTTCTTTGATTGTACGTTTCCTGAAGAAGAAGTCATCTTTTTATTTATCTGTCTGATTTGTCGGCAAAAAATCAACCAACCTGCCCTACTAACAAGTGAGCTTGTTTGCGAACAATGGCCTGAAATCAAACAACTAGCCCATGACTTTTATAAAGAAACTCGTGGCTCATCATTTGATGAAAGTAAGGACTTAGTATGGTTAGAGAGCTTTTTCATCCGACTGAAATTAAGAGAGCTACTCTCTCCAACAATGAATGTCTCCATCGATGATTTAACGCAATTCGTCAAGGAAAAATTCACTGATGAATACCAAAAAAACCAATTTTTTTTAAGCCATCATGAACTTGTCAAACGATTCTACGATCCGACTTACCTAGATGATATTTGCGTCAGTCTGACGCTGCATATGGAAGCGATCAAAGAAGAAAATTGGGGGCGGCAACGAACGATCGCGATCATTTTCGAAGGAAATGAGTATGCTTGTGAATATGCGGAAAGTATCATCCGAAAATACTTGGCACCTTTTCATACGCTTTATTATCCTGACGCCGGCGAATTATCGCCAGAATATCTCCAAGAAAAGAACATCGATCTACTGGTCACCAACTATTCCGAATACACCACAGAGTTTTTGCTTGAAGTGGAATGCGTGTTGTTGAAGTCATTTCCTGACGCTACCGATTGGAATCGACTACTTAAGCAAATCAATCCACGAATCTTGCGTTTGGTTGTATTAGACAATGTGTAAGTCAGATCGCTAGATTTTTCTTCCTATATACGTATACAACATAACGCTCTTCAGATAATCAGTTATACCAAACGATGCTAACTTTTTTCCAAATCAATCAAACACGATGATATATATTATTTAAACTCTGACCGTCTTGATCGATCAGAGTCTATCTTTACTATTTTTCGCTGAGATAAATCAAGCCATGTGGCGCTTTTTGATTCGTCCCAATCCCTGCCATTTGTCTGTAATAAACATTTTTGTCTTTTTTGATCATTTCGACGATCTCTTCTTCGGCTAATTCGATTTCCTTAAAAAAATCATGTCGAAAAAAATCTAAAAACATTTGTAACTGAGCATCGATCTCTAACAAATCAGCGATTTGTTGGAGAACATTCTCGTATTTTGTATAACAAATTTCTTTGAATCGTGTCTGCAACTCGGTGCACACCTGTTTGATCAAAGGATATTCCTGTAAGTAACAAAGCTCACTATAATTTTTCAAATAGGCTTCTGGTGTCACATGTCCTTTTTTCATCATGATTGCATCATTCCTATCTTTCATCTGAATATATTTTTGCACATAGACAAGGGCTAAAGTTTAAAATCGATCAGTGACATGAGTCTGCGCCAATCAGTTGAGTTCGGGATTTTATTGAATAATAAATAGACTCCTGAACAAGAAAAATTCGACATATGCTCGTTATAATTGGTAACGATAATATCAAATTGGTTCGCTTCAAAATAGCCAGGATTAATATCTAACACATTAGGAAAATAGAGTTTTTGGTAGCTGCCAAGATACTTACGTGCTGTGACTTGAATCCGTTGAGAAATAAATTGATTTCCTTCCAATAGAAATGCGATTTTTTTGGGCTTTCCCCAGTACAATTCTTTGACACAGTCCATGTGAATCGTTAAGACTGCGCTGATATCCACGATCATTTCTAAAGACAAGCCTTTTAGATGCTTGAATTGCTTTTGTAAAAACGTGGTGTTTTGTGCCATCTCTTCGGGAAATTGTTTTTTAACAAATGAAATCAAATCTGGAATCACTTTATTCAAGACCGGGGAAAGTTTGTTCTTTAGTAAGACTGTAGCAAAAAAGGAATGAATCAAAACCGTGCTGTATTCAAACGCATAGGGCGGTACCACTACTTCCTTTAGATAGCGTTGGGTTAATTGCAGGATCTGAGAATCTCTGCCTAGCTTGTTGCAAAAATTTCTTTCCATCTCAATATCAAACACAGTCCGCTTCCCCATAGATAAAGCATAAAAGTAGATGATTTCTTTTTCGGCGATCGTTGTTTGTAAATGATGCGACAGCATCGTCTTTAAATTTTTCAGCTCGAGATAATACTCTTTGCGAAACTGTTTTACGATGGCTGGATCGATCGTGACGTAATGCCCATGAGAGGTTCTTTCTAAAATGATATATAGCATGTAACTGATTTCCTCAAAGGCGAGATTAGAGAAATTGCTGTCGAATTCTTCTTTTTTTAAATTTAGACCGATCTCATGAATAATCAACGGTGGAAATACGGTATGAGGAGTACTGTCGGATTCATAAAAAAAATTCAGAAAAAAGTGCCGGATATTGACTTCTGCTCCCACGAGATCGACGGTGGTTTTGTTCAACGTCAATTGATATTGCGCTAAAATGGGATCAATCTTTCTGAAATAACGCATCAGTGTGGCAGGAGAAATAAACAAAATGTCTGACCATTCATTGATTGTCAATATTTCACCTAAGAAAATGCTCTCAAAGATGCGAAACAACGGTTCATTACTGATTAAATTCCGCTTTTTTTCTAAGTAGCTCTCTGCATCAATAATTTGTAACTGATACCCACTATTTGTCGTCTCCATTTCAATCGAGGCTTCGAAGTAATCTTTTATATTTTGTAGATCTTCAATAATGGTTCGACTAGAGCTTTTGATCACTTTTGACAACCCACGAATTGGTACGTGAGAGGCATGCTCCATGTGTTCTAGCAGATGTAGCCACCTTAGCGTCGTTTTACTAATGACAAAAGATGATTGGAATTGTCTCATAGATTCGCCTTCCTCTACTCGAAATAACTTTTTAATTCAGCTACGATCCGCTCGCTCGCTTGCCCGTCTCCATAGGGATTCTTGGCTTGTGCCATTTGTTTGTACGCTGCCTTATCTGACAATAAATGAACGATTTCTGAATACACACGGTCTTCTTGAGTGCCAATCAGTTTCAAAGTCCCTGCTACCACCCCTTCTGGGCGTTCCGTCGTTTCACGTACGATCAAGACGGGGATACCCAAGGAGGGTGCTTCTTCTTGAATCCCTCCTGAATCGGTCAAAACAAGGTAGCTGCCTGCCAGTAACTGATAGAATGCAGGGGCATCCAATGGTTCAATCAGTTGAATGTTTTGCTGCCCTTCTAAATAGTGCTGGGCAAGTGTACGGACGCGGGGATTTTTATGCATGGGAAAGACGATCGTCAGATCTGGATAAGCAACAGCGATGCGTTTTAGTGCACGAAAGACTTGTTCCATGGGTTGCCCAATGTTTTCTCGTCGATGCATCGTAACTAAGAGGTTTTTTTTCTCTCTGATTGGTTTTCGCTCTTTTTTTTGTGCCAACGTATGGTACAAAGCGTCGATGGACGTATTGCCCGTGACTACAATACGGTCTTGTGGGTGGCTTTCTTTTAAGAGATTGGCACGGCTTTGATCCGTCGGTGCAAAGAGAAAATCCGCTAGTTGATCAATCAACCGGCGATTCATTTCTTCCGGAAACGGATCATTCTTGTTACCTGTTCGCAGCCCCGCCTCCACATGACCAATCAAGATCTGCTGATAAAAAGCGGCCAGCGCAGCTGCGACTGCCGTCGTCGTATCGCCATGAACCAACACCACGTCTGGTTCTTCTGATTGAAAAATACCTTCGAGACCTTCTAGAATACGACTGGTGATACTGGTCAAGGTTTGATTTTCTCGCATGATAGCCAAGTCGTAATCAGGAGTCAGCTCAAACGCCGCTAATGTTTGCTCAAGCATTTCTCGGTGTTGCCCTGTCACGATGATCTTCGATAGAAATCGTGGATCGTTTGCTAGTTTCTTGATGACCGGTGCCATTTTGATTGCTTCGGGTCGTGTACCAAAAATAGATAATACCTTTATTTTTTGCATCTTACTTCTCCTTTTTTCAGCAATTTGTGTATTAATCAAGTTGCTTTTTGTAGATCTTATGCCAGCGCTTCATATACGCCGTTAAGGCATAGTTTTTTTTGATCGTTTCTCTGGCCTGTTGACTGAGATTCGTTCGTCGTTCCTCGTTTTGTAACAGTTCACTCAATGTCTCGATCATTGCTTGAGTATCACCGGCAGCTACTAGGTAGCCATTTTCACCTGAGTGGATCAACTCCGGGATTCCCCCGACATTGGTCGCTACATTGGGGATGCCTGCTGCCATGGTTTCTAAAATCGCCATCGGCAAGCCTTCGTGATAAGAAGGGAGAAAATGGACGGCAGCCTTGCGAAAAACAGCTGGTAACGCATCGGTTGCTACCCACTCATTTAAGAACACATTGGTCAGGGCTTCTTCTTGGAGCTGCTGGGCAACTTGTTGATTTTCTTGATCCCCAAACAACATAAAGCGAACCTCAGGGAAGGAAATAGCCATTGCTTTGGCAACTGCCAACAGATCAAAACTGCCTTTTCTTTGCCCGATCCTGCCAAGAGTAATGACCCATTTTGCGGTGGGGTCATAAACGGATTCCTCCGGCACCTCTACGGCATTTGGCAAGACCTCGATCGAGGTATCCGTAATTGTTTGGTAGAATGCTGCCCAGCTGCTACTTAGTACTACAAGCTGATCTACCCGTGATAACGTAAAACGGATCCACCACTTTGCCCATGAAGGACTGTTTTGATAAAACTGATCAAATTGCGAAGCATGCATATGAAAAATCGTCTTGCAATGTTTTGGTGCTAGCAACAACAGCAAACTCTTGCGATAGAAACTGCCCTTTTGCGCGACGTGGAAATGAAGGATCTGGCACCTTTCTTTTTTGATATGCCGACGAAAGGTAAGAAACGCTTTGAACTGCGTCCAATATTTTCCTTTTTCCGACCAGGTCGTATGAATGATGAAACGCACGTCCTCTGGCGCTTGTGCTTTTTGGAAATTATGAATGACCGTTGCGATCCCCCCTTTTGCTGCTGGATCTGGACCGATAAGTAAGATATTCATGCTTTGTTGATTTTCCTTTCTTGTACAAATCTAGTTACCTGCTTTAGTTCCTTGCGATAAAGAACAACGACGAAGAGCATCAGCAGCAAAACGAGGCTCTTTTCCAGCCAAAGAGTCCGATTGAATGCCGTAAACAGCGCAAAGCAATACAGCATGATCGAAAGGCTGATTTGGCGTTTGACTGAGAATCCCTGCCAATAGGTCATCGAAAAATATGTACGGGCAAAAAAGAAGACCAAGTACCCTAATGCCGTAGCACAAGCCGCTCCTGTGGCGCCAATTGTCGGTACGAGTAGGAGATGACCAAGGGATGCGGCTAAGACCGCCAGCAAAGAGGCAGCAATATTCAAATGACTTTTCTTATAAAAAACGATCCCGAGATTGGTCGTTTCACTGATCGTCATCATCAAGGGATAAAAACATAACAAGGGAAACAAGTACTGGGCCTCTAAGTAGTCTTGCGACAATAAGATGACGATCGTTTCTTTGAAAAAGACCATCAGTAAAAAGAAAATCGCCAAGACGAACATGATAAAGTGACTGACTCGTTCGTAATAAATCAATGGTTTGCCTTTTTTGAACCATTCATAGGAGGTGGGAATCCAAAAATTGGCAAAACTAACTTGTAGAATCATCAAGGCACTTGCCACTTTAAATGCCGCCGTATAGATCCCCAAAGCGGCAAAATCAGCAAAATAGCGCAGCATCATTTTGTCGATAATCATTAATAGGCTATAGAGAAACGTACCGACCACGGTTGGCAAGCCAAAACGACTTAGCTTCTTGATCAGGTTGCGATCGATTTGGCGAATGAGCGGTCTAAAAAGCGCCAGGTTTGCCAGAACCAACAGACAATCACCGATGATTTGTCCTAGAAGCATGCCATAGACCACCGTAATGAACGTCGGCGGACCAAAAAAGAGAAACAGCAACGTGATGAACAAGACCATGAATTTCACCAAAATACTGTAAACGGAGAACTGGATCGCTTTGTTTTGCATTCGAACCGTTAATAAAAGAAACCGTTCAAAAATCAGTAATCCCGACGAGAGAGCAAATAAATAAATCGCACGGGTGTACTGTGGAGATTCAAACAAAAGCTGCGAAAACGGTGCGGCAAAAACCACTAGGATCAGCTGGAAGATCAGCGATCCGAGCAACGGGACGAGCATCGCTTGTTGCAGCAACTCGCGTTTGTTTTCGTGGTCATGGTATTCCCTCGTGAAGGCTTGGTCGAAGCCGAGATAGATCACGTATATCAAAAAGGTCTGTGCCAGGAAAAACATACTGGTCTTCCCATATTCTGCGGGTGTCAAAAAGCTGGTCGTTACGGGCAAAAGGACCAGGTTTAAAACCGCCGAACCTAACGAACCGAGGGAGAAGAAGCCCAGCCTCAAAAGTAATTTTTTCAATCAGTTGTTCACTCTTTCTCTGTTAAAATAATGCCTCCACAAATCAATCCTAAAAAGGTGGAAGACAATGCCGAATACAAAACATGCCCAGCAAAAAAACTATAAAAAAGCACCACGATCAAGGCAAAGCTATAAACCGATCGCTTTTTCGGCTGAAAGGCTAAGTAAACAAAATAGGCGAGCATCAGCAGCAATAACGCTATTCCTAGTAGGCCTTGCCCGAAAAGGGTGTCGAAGAAGTCCATTTCAATTAAGCCAAGACGACCAAAGTGGGCCAACCGGTATTCAAAGCCTTGGCCAAAAATCATGGTAAAGTGACGAGCCTCATCATTTAAGAAGGCGTTCATCCCACCAATCAAAAAATCACTTCTTGAACTAGAAAATAAGCGGATCAAGTCTCCATCGAAAAGATGATAAAAATACACCATGCGTAGATAGGTTCCTTCGACGGCTTGGATCAGCAATGGTAGTCCTTGAATAAGCAGCCAAGCAATCGTCATAAAACTCATAAACCAGATAAACAGTTGTTGCAGGAATGCTTTACGATCAATACCTAGCACCAATCGGATTAAAAGATAGAACAAGACACCGACACCATAAAACACGCCGGTTTTCGTACCGACCAAGACCAAACAGACGAAATTTCCAGCGAATAAACTAGCCAAAAACAACGAAAACTTATGGGTCTGTTCTTTGATCGAAACAATTAGTGCCTGGACTGTAAAGGTGATGGAAACAATAAAGGCAAAGCTCGTATCATTATTGGCAAAGAAATAGCCTTTATACCCAGCATCAGAATTGTCATAAGTTTGGTAGCCTAACCCTAAAAAATAGGGAATCAGTAGCCCCAAGGTGAAGCAGACACTAATAAAAATAAACAAGCTGTCATAGTGCAGTTTGGAGAAGTCGTTTTTTCGTTGATAGACATAATAAGGAATCAGTACCCATAAGAGGTATTTGATATACACCGATAGATCCTCAATCACCCATTGCCAGCTGTACTCCAAAAAAAGCGCTTGTAACAGAAAAAGCGTAAGTGTCACAGCGATAAACCCATACGTTAAATACGTATAGTAGCTAAGGGGAATCTTTTCTGTCACGATCATAATCACTAAGAACAAAAAGAACAGCAGACGGTAGAACACGCCAACGGGAAAAGGAATGCCCAGACTTAGAAATAAACCGTTTAAGACGTCGATTATCGGAAAAATGGCCACAATCCCCAGAAAGAAGCGGTGATGGCTTTGCTGTTTTGATTTCATGCGTTTCTTCTTTTTTCTCCCCACACATACTGTAAAAAGCGCAAATTTCCTATGATATAGCGATCAAACATCCTAACTGGCTCTTGAGCAAAGCGATAAAACCATTCCAACCCTGCCCGCTGCATCCACAAAGGTGCCCGTTTGGTTTTGCCTGCGACGATATCAAAGCTGCCGCCAACCCCCATCGCAAAGGGCACTTGCAATACTTCGCTGAATGTATCGAGCCAAATCTCTTTTTGCGGACTAGAAAAAGCGACAAACAGCAAGTCTGGTTGCGTCCGTGCAATCTCTTTTGCCACATACAATGATTCGTCTTCGGAAAAATAACCATGGTGAAAACCCGCTATGTTGAGGTCGGGATAAAGCTGTTGGTCATGTTTGACGACGGCTTCTACGACTTCCGCAGTTGCTCCTAAGTAATAAGGCCGCCAGCCTTTTTCTGCTGCTAGCTTGACGAGTTCGCGAAAAAGATCGATGCCCGTTACCCTTTCTGGTACAGGACAACCTAAATATTTCGCTGCCCAGACAATCGACTGGCCATCAGCCGTGATCAAAGCTGCCCGATTGACGATCGATCGCAACGAGGGATCATTGCGCATCAAGTTTATTTTTCCCGCGTTAATTGAAACATGTTGTGCGGGGCCCCCTTGTTCGATCATTGCCTCGATTTTAGAAATGGTTTCTTGAAAACTTAGAGAATCTAGATTGCTTCCTAAAAGTGACACACGTGTTTGTTGCTCCATTAGAATGCTCCTTTGGGTAAGAAAACAACGCCAATCGTTTTCATAATAATTTTCAAGTCCAATAACCAGCTTAGGTTATTGATGTAATAAAGATCCAATGCGACCATCTCCTGAAAGCTTAATTCGTTTCGTCCACTGACTTGCCACAACCCTGTGCAACCGGGTGTGACAGACAATCGTTGCTTGTCTTTTTCTGAATAGCTGATGACTTCTCTTTCTAAAGGAGGACGGGGACCAATCAGTGCCATCTCCCCTTTCAAGACATTGATCAGTTGGGGCAATTCATCAAGACTCGTTTTTCTCAACAAACGGCCTAGCCGCGTCACTCGTGGATCTTTTTTTAGTTTAAACATGGCCCCTTCAATTTCGTTTTTATCAAGATACTGTCCTAATAATTGATCGGCATCAGGTACCATCGTTCGAAATTTGTACATCACAAACGTGGACTCATTTTTCCCAACACGGACTTGCTTAAAAATGATCGGTGCGTGCCAGTTAGAAAATTTGATCCCTATACAAATCAGCAGTAACAGCGGGCTAAGGATGACTAATAAGCCCAAGCTAAAGATGGTTTCTATTGATCGTTTCCAACGTACATAGCCAGTAACCCGAACTGTTGGCTGTTTGTCTAAAGCGGGTCTTTCCACAAAGTTCCCCTCCTTAATAATAGTAATTTTCGGCTGTATCCGTGCCATTCACGACGACACCTAAGATGTTTGCGTTGACAAGGCGCAGTTTTTTGACGGCATTTTTTGCGGATTGCTTGTTCGTTTTATCCGCATGAACAACTAAAAGTACACCATCAACTTTCTTGGCTAAGATCAAGGCATCAGAAACGACATTGACTGGTGGTGTATCAATAATGACCACATCGTATAGTTGTTTGACCTCTTGCAAAGCTGCGGTCATTTTCGAAGAAGCGAGCAGATCATTGGGATTTGACATGATAGCTCCACTAGTAATGATTGAAAATTCGCAATCTTCTAAAATCACTTGTTGGACACAGCTTTCGATGGAGACAGCCCGTCGAATATAATTGGACAAACCCACATGCATTTCTTGTGAAAACAAATGATGTTGGGTGGGCTTACGCAGATCCGCATCAATCAATAAGGTTCGGTTGCCTTTTTGGGCATAGGCGACCGCCAAATTTGCTGAGACCGTGGATTTTCCCGTACCGCTTTCTCCTGAAGTAATCAAAATCGTTTGGGCATCTTGTTGTTGGCATAAATAGTCGACATTTTCGCGAATCAATTTTACTTGTTCGCTGATGATGGAGTAATTTTCCTTCATGCTACGCATCACACACGCTTCCTTCCTCTAAGGCTTCTCGACTGGATGGTTTTAAACGAAGCAACTCGTTTTTCTTTGCTTATCTCACCGATGACTTTTACCCCTAAGACCTCTTCGATTTCAGTATTTGAAGCAAAACTGCGCTCAAAAACCAACAGGAGGAACACATACGTAAAAGCGAAAAGAAGACTTAAAAAAGCGGTCAAACTGTACAACAAAAATTTGTTTGGACGAGCTGGCGTTTCTTGCGGTAAAACGGCTCCTTCTGCCAAAATCGTGACATTATCAATGTTCATGATCTTAGGGATCTCTTCACTAAAAACATTTGCGGTCGTATTGGCGATCTTCGCTGCGATCTTCGGACTTTGATGGTAGGCATTGATCTCAATGATCTGCGAGTTAGTGGCATTCGATACACTCAAAATCTCTGACAGTTCAGCCACATCATAGCTTCCCTCTAGCGCCTCACTGACTTCATTTAAGATGCGAGGACTCATGATGATGGTGCTATAGGTACTGACGAGCTGAAGGTCTGCCTGAATCGTCTGGTTTTCCAGACGATTGCCAGCTGCCGTTTCTGACTGACTAATCAGCAACTGTGCACTTTTTTGATAAATGGGTTCAGCAAACAGGGTTAGATAAAGCAACATCGCTAGTAAGGGAACACTAATGATCATGAGGATCCAGCCTATTCTTTGCTGAAAAACTTGCTTCAATTTTTTTGTGTTTATTTCTTTATTCATTGGTTTTCCCTTTCAATAACATAAATAGCAATCAAACCATTTACTGGGCGCTTGGTAATGCCCCAAGAGAATAGGCAGCATCGAACCTCGTTTTATCTGTCACAATATTTTTCGTGTCAAAAACGATTTTTTGTTTCATCGCTTGAATGGCGGCTGGCGCTATGTCTTTAAAAGCATCATGGTCACAGAGGATCAATGCCAGATCACTGTCTGTTAGTGCTACTTCGAGATGTGCAACATCAGAAGTGGCGACATAGGGGTCATAAGTGGTGACTTGCAGTGCTTTCTTTTGTTTCAGTCTTTTGGCGATCTCAATTGCCGGACTTTCTCTGGCATCGTCAATATTACCTTTATAAGCCAACCCTAAGACCGCGATCTTGTTTCCGCCATGGATTGCTAAAATCTCTTCGACTTTTTTTATAATGAATTCAGGCATCTCTGTATTGATCATCCGCCCCAACTGAATCAACTTTGCGTCTTCAGGTGCTGCCGCAACCACAAAATATGGATCAACCGCTAAGCAATGGCCTCCGACACCAGGTCCTGGTTGATGGATATTGACCCGTGGATGCTGATTGGCTAACGCAATCACTTGGAGTGCATCAATGTTTAGGCGATCCCCAATTTGGACCAATTCATTGGCTAGTGCAATGTTCAGGTCCCGATAGGTGTTTTCCATCAATTTCGATAGCTCAGCGATACTTGCAGAAGTCTCCAGCACGTTTCCTTTGACGAAGGTCTGATAAATGCGTTTGCCTTGTTGGGTACAAGCGCTCGTCATGCCACCAATGATTCGGTTGTTCATCACCAGCTCTTCAAAGATTTTCCCTGGCAAAACTCGTTCTGGGCAATGCAACAAATAGAGTTCTTCTCCAATGATATAGCCTGCTGCTTCAAAAAACGGTCCAACGATGTCCTCCATCGTGCGAGGTTGAATGGTCGATTCAACAATGACAGTGTTGCCTTGTTCAAGATAGGGTAGGATAGCAGCCATCGCCGCTTTGACGTAGGACAAGTCGCAACTACCAAATTGATCGGCGATATTTGGCGTTGGTACGGCAATAATAAAGACATCCGCTTTTTCTGGTACCAACTGTGCCTTGAATGTCTTTTTAGCTAAAGCTTGTGCTAGATAGCGATCAATGTCGGGTTCTTCGATTGGTGCCTGACCGGCTTGAAGTGATTGAACGACTGTTTCTGACACATCAACCCCAACGACTTCAATCCCATGGTTTGCAAAAGTAAGTGCTGTGGGCAACCCGATATACCCCAATCCAATAACGTTTACCTTCATTCGCTCTTAACATCCCATTCTGCCAATTGTTCTTCTCCAGGCTTATAAATCAATTTTTTCGCCACTTGCCCTTCTTCTAAAGCAAAGGAAACTTGTCCAGTGATGGTTTCACCTACAGCGATCTCATTGCCAAACATCGCCATAGTATGATCAAGTTCAAGAAGTTCCCCATCCTCGGTTTCTAGCAGGAAATCAATTGAACCTACCCCTGCGGCAACTGACCCCATATTTTCTGCTGTGATGGTAAATGTATGTAAAACTTGTTCCCCATCTTCTGTTTTCTTTTGATTGATTTCTTGTTTGTCGATGATGATCTTTAATCCACCAATGATCGATTGCGGCTCGGCATTGCTTTGGTCCGTGATTTGTTCAATCGGTTCGCTGCCTTGGGTAGTATCCGTCTTTGCTTGGTCATCCGTCGAGCAAGCCGCTAAAAAACTCCCCATAAGGGCAAGGCTAAAGAAGGTAACGATTTTTTTCTTCATGTTCATTTGCTTTCTCTCTTTCTATCAATGAAGAGACCCTTGCAACAGGCAAGGTACAAGGGTCTCTCGTAGTTTTTGTTTCTTATTCTGTGATCGAAACGGTTGCTTGTGCGATTTCTCGTGTGCTTAGGTCAGCAAAGCGATGCAATGCATGGATCGTCATCTTGCTGTCTTTCGTCACGCGGTTGGCTTGTTCTTGGTTCAAATAAGCGGTAAACGTGCCATCCGCAAAACCACTTACCCACAGAATCATGCCATCAATTTCAAGTCGTCCAAAGTTGATGTCATCTCCTGTATAGGTTCCCGTAATGGTTCTGTCACCCAGCTTGTATGGGTCTGGTGTAATCGTACCAATAAATTCTTTATCGATAGTGACTACACTGCGATCCAATTCGGTGTCCACTGGACGGCCATTAACAACCTCCCGATGGTAAGCAACCAATTCAACTGTTTCCGCATCGCGAATTAAATTACGTGTATCTTGATTGACAAAGTAAGTAAAGGTTTGGTCTGTTGTGTTAAAGGTACCACCCCATGAAACTGAACGCCCATCAACGATCAAGTTGGCGAAATTCACATTACCAGTAAAGGTTCCGGTAATTTCACTATCTGTCACTTTGAAGGCTGCTGGTTGAATCGAACCTGTTGCTTTGACGATTTCTACCGGCTGCAACACCAGCTTATGATCAATCGTTTGTCCATCGACTGTTTCACGATGGTAAGTTTGTAATTCAACTTTCGCTGCTGTTCTGATCTGGTCTCTAAATTGTGCGTGAACAAAGAATTCAAAGCGACCCGTCTCTTTATTGAAGGTACCACCCCAGTTACCTACCGATTGTCCATCAATCACCAAGTTGGCAAAATTGATATCCCCCGTAAAGGTTCCCGTAATCGTGGTATCAGTGTAATTGTATTTATCTGGTGTGATCGTCCCTTGAAGTTGATCAATCACTGTTACTTCTTTGGTTTCTAGCACTTCGATGGCTTCCGTGTTGCCATTGATTTGACGATTCAGCGCTTGGATCTCAACTTTGTCGCCCGCTTTGATCCCAAGGTTCGCTACATAAAACGAGAAGGTGCCATCGGCATTGAAGGTACCACCCCATGCATTAGAAGGCGTGCCATTGATCACTAAACGGGCAAAGTTGACATCACCCGTAAAGGTCCCTGTAATCATGGTTTCACCAACTCGGTATTGATCCGGTGTGATCGTACCAGCCAAATCTCTAGTCAATTCAACAGTTGTCCGATCAAGTACTTTGCCATATTGATCCAAGGCTTCGATTTCTACGACATCATCTACGGATTGGATGCGATTGCCGATAAAGAATTCGAACGAACCATCAGCAAAATTCCCACCACGAACGGATGACCCATTTACATACACACGGGCAGAAGCAACATCACCGGTATACGTTCCTCTCAGGAATTGATCGCCAGAAGAAACATTGTAGGTATCTGGTGTGATCGTGCCTTCGGTGTTTGCTGGATCAGTGACAACGATCGTTGAAGCAATATTTGATTGCAATCCGTCAATGCTTGCTTGAGCAGTAATAATTGTTCCCGCTGCTTGTTGATCAATCTCTACTTCAAAATTGCCCTCACTGTCAACAGTGGCATTTTTCGTTTCAGAATCGCCTATAGTAATTTCCACATGTGCATCTGGTTCGGCTGTTCCACTAACAGTCGTGTCTGTGGTTGTCACTTGATTCAACGTTGTTTCGGCGATCGTTGCGCGCTCAACCATGGTTTCCGCAATATTTGATGAAATGCCATTTAAGGTTGCTTGGGCGGTGACTACCGTACCAGCTTGTTGTTTCTCAATCGTCAATGCATAGATACCATCACTACCCACTCGTCCATTCGCAATGATCGTGTCACCGGCTTTGATCGTAATCTCAGCATTCGGCTCAGCCGTTCCCGTCACACTTGTGGAGTCAGTATTTAGATCGGAAATCGTTGTTTCGGCAATCGTTTCTTTTTCACTATCTTCTACAACTGTTTCTGCAACCGATTGGATACCATTGGCCGTTGCGGTAACAGTCACTTTTGTTCCAACTGCTAACGGTGCGTTCGGAATCGCAAATTGATAAGTTCCATCACTTGCAACGCGTCCCGTCAAACTTCCTTGTCCTTCAATAGTGACTGCTAAATCGGCATTTGGCTCAGCTCGTCCCGTAATGTGCGTTGAGCTTGTGGTTAAGTCGTCAATGGTCGTTTGTTGAATCGTTGCGGTATCCACAAAGTCACCAAAAGCGATTTTTCCGATTTGAGAACTATTGAATGTTGCGTTGAAGATTGAGTCATTGGATTCAATTCGCGAAGTAACTTGTTTGTTCGTATAAGTATTTAGTGAGAAAGAACCTTGTCTAAACTCTGGATAATTAAAGCTGGGCTCTCCTGAAAAATCAGCTGATCTTCTCCAAGTTTGCATTCCTGTCGATGAGTGAATCGTGTAGTTCGTTGTTCCTGGATAGGACCCAATTGCGGTTCCATTGGTATGATTGTTTTGGATTCGAACATTTGATCCTTCATGGAAAGTGCTTGATTGTCCAACGTTTACCGTTGAATACGTGCTTCTTCCCACGACATCCAGTGTTCCCCCAGATAATACGGTCAAAGCACCTCGTAATCCCAAGGCTTCTTGTGTTTTTTGCGTATTTGGTGCACTTGTGATCTTAAACGTTGCATTCGAATTAACTACTACGCTTGAGGCACTTCCTTCGATCAAGACTGCTTTTGCTGTATTTGAAGGATTGTTTTGAGTAACATCTAATAAGCTGCCTTCACCTAAATCAATTCGACCACCACTTGCAAGATAAATCGCACGAGCTGTTCCGTTGTTATTTGCAACTACAGAAGCACCACTGCCGATATTCATCCGGACATTCGAAGTAGCCCAAATCAAGGAACCTGCATCTAATCGGTTTTCGCCAAAGAAATTAGCTGAAGAATTGCTAGCGGCTAAATAGAGTAAACGCCCTGTTGCATGACTATTTTCATGAGTAACGTTTGTAAAGGAAACACTGGACGTTCTATTTTGATAGATCGTATTTGTTGCATGGGCTACGATTCTCACATTTCTGATACTTAATCCTTGATTCACCGTATTTCCATACAACCGAACATTATTCCCGAAGGTTAACGTATGACCATTCCCTTCAATCGTTTTGGTCGTCCCTGTCCATGTCACACTACTAGTCATCGTGATGTTATTGGCTAAGCTGATTTGTGTAACGGTCGCATTGGCTAATGCTGTCCGTAATTCAGCATCAGACGTTACTTGGACACTTGCCCTTGTTGAACGAGTTTCGGCAGCGTTTTCCGATGAGTCATCAGAACTATTTTCGGAATTTTCTCCATTTGATGCGTCTGTTTGTTCCTCATTTTCTGCAGCTTCATTATTTTCTGAAGAGTTCTCAGTAGATGCTTCTGTTTGAGCTTCTTCACTTTCAATAGAAGAACTATCGGTTTCCTGATTTTCTTGATCATTGGTCGCGGTGATCTCATTGCCTAAGTCTTGCGTCGTTTCACCATCCGATAATAGATTGGGTGCTTCTACTCTCTCTTGAGGAGCTTCTAAGGAATCGGAAGCTTTTTCTGTCGCCATCGCATTTATTGGCAGCGCCGATAATGTTAAATGACTGATCAACAATAAACCTGTGACTTTTTTACTAAATTTGTTATTCATAAGTAACTCCTTTTTCTCTATTCTTTCTCTTGTACTTTAAAGATTCATTTCACGTTTTTACCAGTCACCCTTTCTTACTCCCTCGAAAAATATCAGTCTTAGTCCTTATTGGAACAACCTATTCGAAGCAAACTCTCTAAATACCTAAATAAGAACTAAAATATGATGTTTTTTTGACGAAAGTTTATTGCTTTTGACGAGGTTAAATTTAACATGGTTGAACATCAATAGATAAATCAAGATTTGCAAACCTGTATGAATAAATTGATTTTCATTTTCTTTTCAAATAAGGCATTTTGAAAGTTTGTGCAAAAAAAAGCGTTATAAAAAAAGACGATTCCTTATTCTTTAAAAAGGATCGTCCATTTTTGTTATTACCTGAAACCACTTGACTCATTAAGATGGATACAATGTTTCTGCCTACTAATTCTTCTTAGTATCAGAAACATTGTTAACAACAGTTCTCTTCAACAGAATGCTTCTTTTCTATAAAAAATGTCCCAAAAAAAGCAAAATAAAAGAAATTCGTTGTAATTTTACACATCTTCTAAAAAAATTCATTTTTCCTTGGTATAATAATTAGAGATCTGCGTATCATTAGATTTACGTTGCCCGTTAGTGAAGTTTCAGGCAACGTTTCTTTTTGGGGGATAGCTATATGGAAGATAAGCAAATTTTTGAGAAGCGGTGGCTATTAGCTACCAGTGAACAACGGGAGAAATACCATACCTTAATTGCCTCTTACCCTTCAATAGAGTGGACTTTTAAAGAAAAAAGCTACCTTTTGTGGCTTTGCCAACTAGATAATGACACATTCAAATCCTTTGAAGCGATTTTTGCTAAACTGGCAAATGAACAGTAAGAGTTTTCGTGGATCAAGCTACTTCATCTCAGAAGCGTCCATCTTTTTTTTAAGAGGAGTGAAGGAAATTCCTTCCTTGCTTATTAAGAGAAAAAAGCCACAACCATTTTTCTCAACGGTTGTGGCTTTTTAGCTTAATAGGTATTCTGCTTTCATGAGCATTTCTGCTAGCAATAGCTTCACTGATTGCATTCAAAGTATACACTTGACTTAACTTGGGGTTGCACTTAATGCTTGCCCCAACTGAGGATCGATTTTTTCAATCACTCTTAGCCAATCTTGATGATCCGGGATTGTTTTAAGTAAGAGATAGTCCGTGGATAAGATGAACTCTGATAGGTATTCACTATAATTCGTTACCACGAGATCGATAGCATTTTCCTTCAAATAGGCAGTCGTCAATTCATTGATTTTTGGGAAAAACACGTAATGATCATTGCCAACATAGCGCAAAAAGCGTGCGCGGATAGCGTGACAGGTGTAAAGGTCGCCTTCTAATGTCAATGCGATTCGGTTGACCTTTTGATAATAGAGTTCCTTGAGCGCCTCACTATACAAGGTAAGCGCTGCACAGATATCAGACAGGTACTCCTTACTGACCCCAAGAATTGCTTGATTCTGCTTCAAAAATACAAGATTTTTTTGATAGGCGACGTAGCTATGCTTTAGGGGCTCATTTTTTACTTCCGTCAGCAAGCGATTCAAAATGGGCGCTAGTTGATCATTGATTTTCTTAGATAACAAAAAGGCGTGAATCATCGTCTCGATTAGTTGGGGATCATTAAATGGGATGCCCCATTCTTGAACAAAGTGTTGACTTAGCGCCTGTAGTTCAGGATAAAGTGCAAACAATGCAATGAACTGCTGTTCTTTTACGGGCTCAGTCAATGTACGCTTCATCACCGTGACTAGATAAAGCCACACCAATTCTTCTTGTGGTAGTCTCACCTGGTAAAGGGCTTCGATTTTAGGTGCTAAGTCTTTCATTACGGTAAATGCCGTGTGGTCTTTGACTATCTCAGCCAAATGAGTAGGAAGTTGGATGGTCTTTCCAGACTGATAACGCTTGATTGTAATATACAAACTATAATAAAAATCACTAGGAGCAACACCCGTGTTCACTACATCAGTTGGCACTTCTGAAAACGTCTCACTGACTACCGCAATCAGCTCTTTAGGTGGAAGCAGAGTATGAGGAGTAACATCTGATTCATAATAAAAATCTTTGAAAAATTTACGAATATTCGCTTCTGCTCCACTCAAATTAACTGGTTGTAGCACCAACTCTAAACCATACTTTCTCAACGTGAGGGAAGCACTATTCAAATAACGCCGCATCGTGCTTTCTGATACATACAAGCGCTGTGCCCACTCTTCAACAGAACAAAGTTGACCATGAAAGATTGCTTCTAAAATTTGATACATACCTTCTTTTGCAACCAGCGCTCTTTTTTTGGTCAAGTATACTTTCGGGTTCGTTTCCATAAAATGATAACCATTAGCCACATGCACAAACTTGGCTGCATCCTGCAAATAGGCTTTCAGTTCCTTGATATCAGAGCTGATCGTCCGTTGAGTTACATCAAGTTTGTTCGCAAAGCTTGCGATTGAACAAGTACGTTCACGCTCAAACGCATTTAAAATTTGAAGCCAGCGAACGGTCGTTTTGTTCAGCATAAAACTTAACTGCAATTCTCTCATGTTCCCCTCCTTGTAAGCGATAGTTTGTCTAACGATTTTCTTTCAAAATGTCTTAACTCTAAAAATGATTGGCTAACACATGCCTCGAAAAAGGTATTGCACCAGTGTGTAACTTTCAGAATCTGTTGCATCGAAAGGAGTCAAACGGAGCTCTTATAGGTTTATCTACCTTATTCAGATGATTTCCTGAATCACTGTGTTTCCTAACATCTCAAGCGTTGTTTCCATAGCGACTGAGAACTGCCTCGTTCAACGCCGCAGGTTTCCTCTCTATAGTACATTATTTGCTTACAGAAAAAAACTACCCTTTTTCTTTTATTCATAATACGTTGGTTTTAGGTTGTATACTTAAGTGAACAAACGAGGTATTCTCTAGGTAGACTTATTTTTAAATGGAGGAAATTGTATGTCAAATATGGTTTATGGATACGCTCGCGTATCTACAAGACAGCAGGATCTTTCTCGTCAACTAGACTTGCTTGAACGATATGAATGCCACAAAATTTATACTGAAAAAATTAGCGGCATTCGCACAAATCGACCGGAATTAAACAAACTAAAAAAGCGAGTGAAAGAAAATGACAAAATTATTATTGAAAGCTTTTCACGGCTTGGTCGGAGCACCAAAGACTTGATTGATCTCGTCTATTTTTTCGAAAGAAAAGGAGTAAAAGTGATTAGTATCAAAGAAAATTTTGATACACAGACCCCTCAAGGAAAACTGATGATGACGGTTTTCCAAGCCTTCAGTCAATTTGAACGAGACATTATTGTGGAGCGAACCAAAGAAGGGCTAGATTCTGCTAGAGCCAGAGGAAATATTGGTGGGCGTCCACGAATCGACCCTAAACTGATTCAGTACGCCCTGAATCTTTATCAGAAGGAAGGTCGAACTGTCGTTGATATTTGTGCCCAAACTGGAATAAAACGATCGACTTTCTATCGCTATCTTCGTTTAGAAAACAACAACCACCTTTCATGAATAGGTGCTCTGATTTTGCTAATGACCCTAGATTCCCCGTAACAAAAAGCACCAGACGGATCTTGCTGATTTGTTTGATCCTTCAAAGATAACATCTTAAGTTAGCTTTGAGGGACACTTACAGTTCTTCGTCCGGTGCTTTTTTTCGTCTAGCAGATTGTTTCCTTTATTCTTCTTCATTGCTTTTTCTTTTGCTCTCTTTTCTAGAGGAACTTCCGATGATTTGTCCTCTCCCGAACCTAAGCTAAGATGCACCGAAACAGGTACCGTTCTTTTCGAAGGACACTTCTTCGTTAATTGAAGGGTGTTTTACGTATAAGTAGCGCTTGTTAAATCTGGTTCTATTAAGTTTCAAAGGATAAAGCTTCTTGATTGACGTAGAGTATTATATAATCTACTTAAAACCAACGTAATTTACATTCGGCACTGATTGCTTCCATAAGATTTCAAAAGAGGTGGTGATATCAATGTTAGAAAATTTATCAATCAATTTGCATCGAGACAAGTCATTTTCCCGTCAAGTAAAAATTTTACAGATGCTAAATGCAGCACCAACCGGTTATCATCCGCAAGAATTGGCAACGTTGCTGGGTCTATCTATGCCGACAATCACGAAAGAACTCAATGCTTTAAGCGATAGCTTGCCAGAAGAACTGATTAAAATCAACTTTTCTGAAAGTAACATCGTTTCAATCAAGTATGCACCAAATGCCTCAATCAATTTAGCGATTCAGCTTTTAAGCATGGAAACACTCGAGTTTAAAATCATGTCGAGTATCATTGATAACAAAAAATACTCCATTCATCGAGCAACGATCGAATTTGGCTATTCTCGTAGTCACTTGTTGCGAACCATCAGCTACATGAACAAGTCTTTACAAACCTATTCTGTGACGATCGCTACGAATCAACTTGACTTTATTGGTACTGAAGCCGATATTCGTTTTTGTCTGTTTGTCTTTTTCTCCGCTTATGGTGACAGCACGATTTTAGATAAAGATAGCCCGGCGGATGCACGTCTTCTGGTCCAAAAAGCCAAGGAAGCCAACAAGAAAGAGTTACATTATAGTCATTATCGACTGGCCCTGTGGTTAAGTATCGCCAAACGCAGATGGCGCTATTCTTACTTTTTGAACTTGCCGCCTTCTTTAGAGCGTAACCTATTGGAAAAAGAACGCTTTAGCATTTTCTCGCAAGTATTGAACGAGTATTATTTAAAAAAATACCGGATCATTCACTTACCAAAACAAGAACTACTTTGGCTCTTCCTCACTACACTCCACTGTCTGTCTTATAGTACATTGGATGTTACTGAAGAAGATGCAGCCAAATACATTTTTCACCATACAGAGAAACCGGAAATCATTGCGGAAATTGTTCTGTTTTTAAAAAAAGGCCAACAACCTATTTCCTCTGCAGTCTCTCAGAAAATCATCTCTTATCTAGTGAACCTCCGCTTGTTATCGATGATTTCTGCCAACTATGAATTTGCTGATCCACAAATCAAAACCTTTGTTGAATCGACCTTTAAGACAGAGTACCTCGCTTGGAATAAGTGGTTGAAACAATTCAATGACCAAAGCGCCTTCTTCTCCTTTACTCACTTGGAGCATATCGCAGTTACATTGACCTTATTAAGCGAACTGGCACCTAGTACTCCGCAAAAAAAACAACGTAAAGTGGCCTTTGCTTTTCAAGGTGGCGCTGGATTAGATGCTTTCTTAGCCGCATCAGCGGAGCTATTCAAAAATGATCAGACTGAAGTCAGTTACTTTTTCGAAGTGACTCCTGATACCCATGAATTGATCCATCAGGAAATTGATTTGATCGTCAGCAATTTTGACTTACACTTGAAAAGTAATCCCCACTTTCAGCAATTGCGAATTTCGAATGTACCAAGTCTATCTGACTGGATGATCATTCATAAAACGATTGAACAATTGGTTCAGACAAAGATCATCCCCGATTATTTACCGTAAGGAAACTGACGGCGCTTTACTAAAGCCAGCCGCCAGTTTCCTTCTTTCATTTGGAAGTTCAAGAAGCAAGTGCTGCTGCCCCCTCTTCGCTTGCGTTTTGCCTACAGGAAAAGCAAAAACCCGGTTCCTCACATTCCTTTATATCAGTAACTTATCGATGTGTTGCTCCTGGTATCTCATCACTAGAAGCCATCTAAGTAGTCGCTGGTTCCATTGCCTGCCTTTTTTAATGGAAACAACCTCTCACTTATTTCCAGGATTCGTTATAGTAACGGTCACCAAAAATAAAAAGACTTACCCCTGAATACTACACATATTTGAAAGAACTTTTATATCTATTTTTTTGATTTACGATAAAAAAAAGAAATTATTTCACTTTCCTTTTTTTGTATAATTTGAGAAAAGAAAGGGGAACAAATGTGGATTTTATCAAAGAGCTGCAATCCTTTAAAACGATCGTCGAAGAAGGGACTTTTACGAAGGCTGCTGCCAAACTAAACTATGCCCAATCAACGGTTACCAATCATATCAAAAAGTTAGAAACAGAGTTAGAAGTGGCGTTATTTTTAGAAGGGAAAAGCAATGTACTAACATTGGAAGGCGAATTGTTGAAGCAGGAAGTCCCTGGACTGATCGCCCAATGGGAGCAGGTAAAAGAACAGTTGCACAACGCTTCAAGTATGATCGACTCATCTATACGGATGGGGATCGTTCAGCCCTATGACATTTCCATTTTGCCAGAACTGCTCCATATGTTTGCTCAGCAATACCCAAAAGTGAAATTCGAGATTCTTGTGGGAACCACAATGGAATTAGCCAAAGCAGTAAAAGAAAATCGTATTGATGTCGCACTATGCTCACTTCCTCACGAGGAAAATTTTGTTTACGAAGAATTGTTCCAAGAAGAGCTTTGCTGCATCACATCGATCCACAATCCGTTAACGATCAATAAACCAGCTGATTTCGAAGGCTGTCACTTCTATCGTTTTAACGATGACAGCCTAGCACATAAAAAAGTTGAAAGCTATCTTGCCAGTTGCGTGCCATCGATCCATTGGGAATATGTCAACAATATCAGTACGATTCCTTACTTGATCGAACAAACTGGTTATTGCAGTTTAGTGCCTCGCTCTATCGTTGATCAGACCCACGCTGGAATAAAAATCTTAGCGAATCCTTTAGCAAATACTCGTATGTCGATCGGATTGCTTTCAAAAAAATCCCTAATGCATTCTCCCAGTATTACAAAAGAATTTGTCTTTGAATTAAAAAAACGTTTGCTCTAGTTATCTAAAGGAGATTATGTATCATTGACTTTTTATGCACGTTTGCTTTTTCTTGAATCAAGTGTAGTTATTTTGAAAGGATCAACACTGTAGAAAAGAAACAAGCTGTACAATGTCTAATGGAATCAAAGACGTTGTACAGCAAGGTTTTGGATATTTCTGACTCTCATAAAATGATGAAATCATAGCTTTTTCTCAATTTTAATCTGTGTTATCATTTTACTTTTTTTATACAAATTGATACGATTATTCATACCATTGATAAGAATCTGAAAAGAAAGGCTACTCTTAAATTTCAGAATTTTTCACCGATTGTAAAAAACAGAAACTCTCTTTTGTCCTTTCCAAAGTATACTCTACTTTGGAAAGACACAATGAACAAAAACGCTGGACGTGTAAACCGCTCGACTGTATTTTTCAGTAGCAGGTAGCTATTGAAAAACGAGCCTATTTTTGCAATTGTCTGAAAAGATAGACGCTGAGAAAAGGAGGAGAAAACCATGTTTATCGTTGAAGCGATCTTCAGCTTTCTAAGAGACACATTAGGTGTGATCCTAGCCATTCTCTTAGGGACACTTTGTTTGTCGATGGTGGTCAATCTGATCGTGATCGTTGTAAAAAACACCTATACAAAATTCAAAAAAAATTATTGATCAATTGCTATCTTCCATAGATAGCTTTTTTGCTCTTCTAGGTTTCTTTTTTTCCTTTGTAATATCTTTTTTCAAACTCAATCCAAGACTTGCTGAATTCATGGTTGGAAAAGGCGCTTTTTAATCCTGAGCGTTGTTTAAAGCGGAAAACTTCTTCGCGATCCATCCCTAATTCCTTGGCAATTCGTTCATCCGTCCAGTCATTAGCGACCAATTGCTGCACGATATTTCCCATCTTCTCGATGCCATGGGTACCGCGGGCCCGATTGTGACGAATCGTTGAAGCAATGCGATTCTCAAAAGGCTTATCGATCACCGTGACCGGAACGCTTGGCAACGCCAAGCGCTCTTTTGCTACGATATACCGATGAAACCCGTCAATCAAAATATACTGGTCTTGCTCTTTATCGTGGTAGCAAACCAATGGTTGCGTAAAGCCATCTTCTCGAATCGACAGTTCCAACAAATCCATTTCTGGAGCAGCCACGGTGTTGGGATTATACGTATTCGCGTGAATCTTGTTGACTGGGATCAGCTTCGCCGCTAACACTGGAAAATCGATATCGCTCATGAGGGACTACACTCCTTTTTAGAAATGAATAATTTTTTGTTTGTCGATAGACCGCAAACCCTTTTGACTCCAAAAGGGCAATTTCACTAGTCTGGTTAGTAGAAGCGAGAATCTCTGCTTCTGGGTAGTTGCGCGTGATATCCACCAACATTTTCCGTAAAAGAAACTTTTTAAATTGAGCAGCTGGATCTTTTTCATAAAATTCCCCTAGCTCCACTTTGTTGGCGCCTTTTTCATAATAAGAAAAAGCGGTCACTCGTTTTTCATCATCAAGAATCACGTACCAGTAACAGTTCTCATCATTGACTAAGTACGGAAATTGTTGCTGATACACTCGCTCTGCAAAGAAAGCTCCCATCAATTGATAGAATTGGCTTTTCTTATACGGTGGAAAAAATAAAACTAATCGTTCGTTCACAAAACCCTTCCTCTCTACGGACCCATTCGTCCATCGTTAGGTGATTTTTTTCGTTAGATACTCGTATTTGGCATTCAATTTTTTCAACTGATACTTTGGTAAATGCTCGATCCCCAACGCCGCCCCAAAATCCACCGCCAACTCATACAATTCAGACTCATCTTTTTTCGTCAAACTGTATTGTCGCGTGCTCAAGGAAAAATCATTTTTTTCTAACGCACGAGCGATCCCTTTCCAGTCATGCCAGAGTACTTCGTTTTTTAGCCACTCCTTACGTTTGGTCACATCGGGAATGTCTTCCACTTCGATTCCGTGCTTTTCTCGATAATGATCAATCAAAATCGTGATTTTGCGATAATAATGATCCTGTAATTTCTTTGAATAAAGTCCAATTGATTCCAGTAAAAAGACCGCATACTCTTGCCAAGTCATATGACTGGGTTTTCTCGTATTGTAATGCGCCAGCAATCCTGTCTGGGCATACAAGCGACCAAAATTGGCTCCTGACACACGATTTACGACGCGCTCCCACGTTTCCGGTTCCACCAAAGCATATTGGTACAAGCCTTTTCGTTGCTGCATGCCGTAAGGCTGACAGATCCGCATTTGATGGATCGGAACGCCATGATCATACAACTTTTCATAAAAGCCATTGATCGGCCAGTCAAATCGAGCATAGGCTCCCCAGACATCTTCGGTTTTCCAATCATAGATGGGGTAAAAATTGACAACCATTGAATCTGCTACTTGCCGTTTGATCCAGCATTGCTTCCGAAAGTTATACTTTGGCGATGTGATTGATCGATACCGATACAGACTTTCTTGTGTCCGAATACCTACACCGCAAGCAACGGGCTCAAAGCCATGGTGACTTGCGTACCAATGAGCAAAGTTTCGCAAGAACTTATCAGGATTCATATTTGCACTCTGATAAATCTCCATCAATGATTCATCTAAATCACCAAGTGAAATCGCATCTTTTGGCATTGGCTGTACCCACTTCTCCCGTTCTTGTTCATCCCACATCAGCCATTGTGGCTGAAATACGCTGGTATTGTTGTCCTCGTAAAAGGGTAAGCAAAAATGGTAAGTTTGATTGATACTTGGTAACGCTTTGATTTTTTCCATGAATACTCGTGTAGCATCATAATTTGCCTCTATATCTAAAATCAGCAGATCGAAGGTTTTCTTTTTTTGTCGGGCGACTTGATCGGCCAACTGGATCATAGCACCACTGTCTTTTCCGCCACTGAACGAAAAGTACACATGGGGAAACGTATCAAAAATATATTCCAGACGATTCATCGCCGCTTCCAGCACATTTTCCTTACAATATTTCTTCATAAAAGCTCATGTCCTCATTTTATTTGTCCTTTTTTTGAATAAGTATTACATTCTAGTATAAAGTTTCACTTGGCTTCTTACAAGGACTTAAGGGAGATTTTGCATGCGATACATGCAACTAATTGGTAACTATCATTGCAGCATGCTCCTCATTCCTCCCGACTATTCCCAGTAATCAAGAAAAAAAAGTGGGGGAAAACAGCAAGCCCCCCCTTCTGAAACAAGTTCAATTGCTTTTCTTGATTCATTCGGTCAAAAGAGTTTGGAGGACTTTATCAATACGCTTCATTTGTTTTTCATTGAAGTTTGAAAGCCATACTTGATCCGTAAGCAAGCGTTTCTTTTCATGCTGAAGGTCTTTGTGTCGACTGGCTTCCTTGATATTTTCAATCATCTTCAAGAAATTGCTAATTTTTTCTTCTTTAGGCAGTAGTACATATTCTTGCTTGATTGCTTCAAACTTGTCTTCATGATCGATCACCAGAAGTTGCGTGATCAAATCGTGGGCGATCCACCGATGATAGGAGTTTTTATGGGTATGCAACGCCCAGATCCGTTCCCACTCATCATAAATCAACTCAGGGTTTTTAACGGCTACTTCTTTAATGATCAAATAACTATTAAAATACTCATTGATATGATTTTGACCATCAACGATATTCTCCACTAGTTTCTCCCTTACCTTTCGATCATCGATCGCCGTTTGCACAAACGGTTGGGGATCAAAGGATGTCGTCTGAAAATGACGCGCGATTTCTTGGTAGTCCATGCTTTCACCTTCTTTAAAAATTATCAGATTATTTTTCATGTTTGAACCTATATATGTATTTTAACAGAATTCAAGTATGAAAAAAGTGGCTTTTGTGTTCCCTCTTCTTACATCAATCATCAATTCTGCCCACGCAGATAGACTAATGTCTTTTTGAATATCATTATTTTTGGAAAAACAGTTAGGAAGAACCATTTTGATCCTCTATCCACTAACACATCTATTGATTTCTTTCGTTCGTCTATTGGGCTCTCGCAAGCTTCCTTTTGTATCCTCTTCCGAAAGTGGCCCTCCACAAGAGAACGTGTTGACAACTGCTTTTTCGATAAGCACCCTATTTCAATGACATAAAAAAGGAAGTCCCGTCTTCGGAACTTCCTGCGTTTCTTTTCTCTTCAAACACTATTTCACGCATAGTTGCGAGATGCTGGATCACGCGTCCTTTCTCCGAATACCTCGGCTGGTAGGCATTTTGATCCATTGTTCTGGCGGACGCTTTCTGATTTTTTTTGGTGCAAACATCAGTTGAACAGTTCTTTTGACAAAGTTATTTCGGTATACGTTTTCCATAACTTGCACGCCCTTTTCAATTGATTTAGGAAGTGGTGACGCCAATCCTTCTTCCTATCTTTATTATAAGCCCCAAGCCAACACAAAACAAACAATTCAGCTGCTGCTCTCGCCCTTTCGTTTAGCTAAAATCTGTGAACACTCCTTAAATAAAAGGTATATTTTCTTTAATAATGTTCAACAATTCACCGCATATTTATTGAAAAAAAATGGAAAATTGCAGAAAAAGCTTGAATCTGCTCGAAACAAACGCCAAAGGACTGTGTTTTTGAATGAAAAATCGTTTCACTTTACTTTTTCTTAAATTTTAATTATTATTCTTTTGAAATAAGATTAATGAAGGAGATAAAAACATGGAAAAATACCAAGTGTTCCCTGGTCAAAACTATCAGGCAAATGTTATTGGCTTTACCGGTTTACAAGAAGTTAGTGTGATTCATGTTTACGAAAATACTGCAACTGTTCTAATCAAAGAAACAGCTGAAACTGGTGTTGCCAAGCTATGTAATTTTCTTGTTGGTACAACACAATTAGTTAGTTGATGCTCTTTTATTAACCAAAACATGGGGAGCCATTTGCCCTCCAACATGTTATAGGAAAACGATCTAAAAGTCGCCTTTTGAATGATTGGCTTTTTCCTATTCATCAATTACATTAGTATTTTTATTTATCTACTCAATATCTCTCTACTTTATATATAAATAGTGTTAGAATGAACAAAAGGAAACGTATCAGGCTTCCCCCAAGAGAATCTTCCCCAAGTACTCTTGTCTGATACGTTTCCTATTTTTGTGGCGAAAAAGCCACAGACCAATGGTAGCCCTTTACTCTGTGAAAAGCAAGCATTCAAAATTGATTTTTTCTTTATTTTTTTATTTTATCTCTACAAATTCCCTTTAAAAAGCAGGCAAGAACACACCTCTTGGCAAAAAGGTGTGTTCTTTTTATAACGATGATTATTCACGAATGATAAGTTCGTAAGGCAGAATGATCTGCTCTTGTTTTCTTTCTTGAAATAAGCGAAAGGCTTCTTTGCCGCACTGATCCAGATGAAATTCAACGGAAGGAAAGTGCAGCATTTGACTGATGAGGAGGTTTTCTTGTCCAATCACGATGGGTGCTGTCCCGTGAGGGTATTGATTTAAGATCATCGCTGCGATCTCGTCCCCATTTGTGATCACCCCATCGATTCCTCGTTCCTTAAAAAAGGCGGCTGCGGGAATCCCATCTTGTGCTTTGATGCAATCCCAATAAATATCTGCTTCAGAAAAATTAGGAAACAGCTCCTTGGCTTTTGCGATGGTGTTGACTGAATTGCAGCTGAGGCGTTTGCTGCGCCCGAGCGTCAGTCCCAAGCGTTTTACGCCTTGTTCCTTCAAATAATTGATACTGGCTGTCACAGAGCCGACCAAATCGATCGCAACGAAAGGAACGGCAGTACCGGTCGAATTTTCACAAAAAACAATCGGTCCTTTTTCCATGTAGGGATAAAACGTCTCGATATGATTTGCCCGAGTGATGACGATCAAGCCATCAAATCCCTTTGCAGCGAATTCTTCTAGATACTCTAATTCCAATTTTCGATCAAAATTGGTCGGCAATAACGTCACTTTGTATTTTTGGGCAAAGGCTTCTTCCATAATGCCATTTAAAATCCCATCAAAGAAGGCGTGATTGACAAACGGTACGATGACTCCAATATTATAGGTTTTCCCCGAGCTAAGTTTTTGGGCGATTTTATTCGGTTTGTAATCCAGTTCTTCCATCACCGCCAAAATCGCTGCTCGCTTTTGCTCATCAACATAAGGATGGCCATTGATCACACGAGAAACTGTCGTGATCGAAAAACCAGTAATTTTTGCTATATCGCGAATCGTTGCCATTTCTTTCATTCCTATCTGATTGTTTTGCTAGTGACCTAAGTCTACCATAGAAAATTAGTTGTTCCACTTTCGACAAATTTTCTGAAAAGGTCCCTTGGTTGATTGTACGGTATGAAACGAGTTTCATAGCAAGACTATTGCCCACATTATTTTTCTTTAACTACTACCTAGCATACGAAAAAACTGCTCAACATTTCTAGAAGAGCAGTTCTCTTTGATAAGCGCTCAATTCATTTCTCTAAACTGCTTTGGCGAACAACCCGTTACTTTAAAAAAATAGCGATAAAAATTACTCAAATCCCCATAACCGACGAGTTCAGCAATTTCTTGGATGGGTAAGTTGGTTTGTTTTAAATAGACTTTTGCTTTGCTGATTTTCATTTCCAATATCAATTGTGAAAAAGTTTTACCAGTTTTATTTTTTAGAATACGTGCAATTTGTCGCTGGCTATAGTTGAACTTTTTGGATAAGTCGGCAATTGATACTTCCGCAAAATGATTCTGCAGATATTGAAGCATATCGATTATTTCTGACTCCTCTCCCGCTTCAGTATCTAGGCTGACTTGATTGGTTTGAAATCCTCTTAAAAGCTTGATAAAAAAGGTATCGAGAATGTTCTTCAACATTCTTTGAGAATAGCTATCCGTTTTGTTGATTTCTTCTGTCATTAATAAAATGTCGTCCGCTAGCCCTGCAATAGGCAGTGTATGGAAATAAAGAAATCGCTTGCTGTTTTCATAAAGCGCATTTAAGAAGAAGTTCGACAAAATATCTTTATCCTCTAATAACCCAAAGAAAGAAGCATTGAATGTACTCTTGCGAATTAAAATATTGATTGCTTCCAAATCATCGGTAAATCCACTAATAGCATGGGTAGTCCTTGGTGCAATAATCACAACATCCCCTTTTTTCAATTCATAGGTCTGATTTTCAAAAAAATTATAACAGCTGCCCTTTACCACATAGATCATCTCAAAAAATTCATGTGCATGGTAATTTGCCGGTAAATAACGAATGTGTTTGATCACTTGAATGTCTGCATTCTCTTCGATCAAGTAGTGTTCTGATAGTTCCGGTCTGAATTCCGAGAAAATTTGTTCTAGGATCAGTCGTTTGCTAGAAGCTAAATTTTTTGGAATTACTTTGTCATGAAACGGTACCTGGAGTTCTAATTCTGGGCAAGCCAAATAAACTTCTTTTAATGCTTTTTCAAGAATCGTTAGAGTCGCCATTGTGAAATCCTCCAATGTCTTTTTTTACTAATCGGGTTGGCAATAATAGCTAAGACACAAAAAAGAATAGCGCTTACAATTTAGGTATCAAAAACTTAGTAGTAATACTAACAAGCCATTAAAAGAATTGCAAGCTTCATTTAGGGCAAATTTTGAAAGAAAGAAGGACAGTTTATGACAAAAAATTGGCAAGCGACTTGGATTGAACCGCAGCAAAAGCCAACTCGAAAAGAACCACCATTCAGTTTGGCGGATATGTTTTCAGGAAAAAAAGTTGCGCAGGATCCTCCTGAAGAAAGGTTACTCCCACCACATTATTTGAAAAAAATATTCACTGTTGAAAACAAATCTATCAAACAAGCATCCCTTACGATGACGGCACATGGCATCTACCAAGCAAAAATCAATGGACAAGCGGTATCAGAAGCCTTATTTGCGCCAGATTATACCTCTTACACGCAGTATCTTCAATACCAGACATATGATGTGACCCACATGTTAAAGGAAAAAAATGTTTGGTCGGTAACGTTAGCTGACGGCTGGTACGCCGGCAGAGTCAGTGTCAGTGGTGGCAGCGCTCAATTCGGTGATCGACTAGGTATCTTAGGAGAAATCGAAATCTACTATACCGACGGTACGTATGAAATCATTGTGACAGACGAAGATTTTTTTAGCAGCCATGGCAAATATGTCTATAGTGATCTTTTTATTGGTGAAAAACAAGATTTACGTTTAGAAAAGGAAAACTGGGAAACCGATTTTGACTTAACTGGATTTAGGAAAGTGTCAAAAGCAGATTATGGCTTCGATCATTTGACTCCTCAAAGAGGACCGCAAGTCAAACGCCAAGAAAAGCTTGCAGCAAAGAGTATTTGGTGGGAAAAGGACGCTGTGATCGTAGACTTCGGCCAAGTGATCGCAGGTCGCGTCCAGTTAGAGATTCCATTAGCTGATGGACAGGAAATCACCATTGAGCATAGCGAAGTGCTCGATCGGGAGGGACATTTTTTCAATAATATCGTTGGTAGAAACAAAGACCAAAAAGATGTATTTATTGGCAATGGCCGCGAAGCCTGCCTAGAGCCTGATTTTACCTTTCACGGATTTCGCTACATCAAAATTGATGGGCTTGACGTCCTGCCTGATAAACAGTCTGTCTGGGCATACGCAATTTATTCTGATATGAAAGCAACCGGCTCTTTTACTACATCCAATCAAAAAGTAAATCAGCTGATTGAGAATATTCAATGGAGTCAAAAAGGGAATATGCTATCGATTCCAACAGATTGTCCGCAACGGGAACGGGTCGGCTGGACAGGTGATATTCAAGTGTTCGGACCAACAGCAACATTCTTTATGGATGTTTATGACTTCTTAGGGCGCTGGCTAGACAACGTTCGATTGGAGCAACAAGCAGATGGACAAATCGTCGACTATACCCCTGCCCCACGAGATTATTTTGAAGGAGAGTCGCTTACTGGTTCTTTGTCTTCTGCTGGTTGGGGCGACGCAATCGTCTTACTTCCTTGGACATTGTATCAACGGTATGGCAAGTTAGAAATTTTAGCCGAGAATTATCAAGCAATGAAGCGTTGGCTCTCCTTTAGTCGAAAAAGCGGCGCTGGGGACAAGACGGATGACAAACAATATTTATGGGATACAAAGTTTCATTTTGGTGACTGGATGTTTCCTAGCTTTATGATCGGAGAAAATGCGAAAGGTCCGATGGAAACGGCACTCGCCACGAAAGACCTTTTCGGTACGGCTTTTCTAGCACACTCGTCTCAACTTTTTGCTCAAATCAGCCAGCTACTGGGTGAAGAGGAAGAAGATTGGAATGATTTTAGTCATAAGGTAAAAGCTGCTTTTCAGAAATATTACTGGCACGATGATCACCTTACCGCTGATTTTCAAGGAAGCTATGTGATCGCACTCGCGTTTGGTCTTTTAGATGAAACAGCGTCAAAAGCTGCAGCAGCAAGACTATCCGAACTGATTATTGCAAACAATTATTGCCTAGACACTGGCTTTTTATCCATCCCTTATCTCCTTGACGTTCTTTGTGATTATGGCTATCAAGAATTGGCACTGAAGCTCTTACTACAAGAAGAATGCCCTTCTTGGCTTTACGAAGTCAATCATGGGGCAACAACGATTTGGGAGTCATGGGCATCGATTCAACCTGATGGTACAGTCTGTGATTTTTCTTTCAACCACTATGCATTTGGTTGTGTTGGGGATTGGCTAGTGAGACGTTTGGCAGGATTACAAGTAACAGAACCCGGTTTCACTTCTTTTACGGTTTCACCGCTTGAGCAAACCACGATCTCAAGTTATCACTTGAACTATACAACGGCATACGGTGACATTGAAATCGAACGGAGCAATGACCAATTCCATTTAAGAGTGCCACAAAATACGAAAGCAACCTTCCAATATGGAGAGAACTCAAAAGTTTTAACATCTGGCGAACACCATTTAACGTTTAAAGGAGAGAAAATATATGAGTAAATTGAGGTTAAAAATCGGCATCATTAGTCTGAGTTTTATGAGTATGAGTGCCCTAGTTGTGACTAATGCTTACAGTGCCATTATTGCTGATTTTCCTAATGAACCGATTGCGAAGATTCAAATGATCGGTACGATCCCTAGTTTAGGGTCTTTGATTACCACCCTATTCGTAGGAATATTAGCGATGAAATGTCCAAAAAAAATCTTAGCTCTCTTCGGAATCCTTCTAACAGCTATTGGAGGATTAGTCCCTATCTTCTTTCATTCAAGCATCAATCTCCTATTGGCGTTTGCGCTTATTTTGGGCATTGGGATTGGATTTATGAATACACTCAGTCCTATGTTACTCTCAGAATACTTTGAAGGAGAAGAACGAGCCGGCTTAATGGGTATCGGAACAGCAATTACTTCGTTAGGCTCCGTTGTAATGATGCTGGGTGGCGGGTTGTTAGGTGCCTCAAATTGGCAGAATACCTACTACATTTTTCTAATAACCATCCTGATTTTCTTATTATTACTAGTGAATCTTCCTATGGATAAAATTCCCAAACAAACTGTAACTGACAAAAAGAACCAGTCAACCTCAGCTCCTATTGATGTTTTAAAATCAATGAGTAAACTGATTTTTGTTATTGCAGGACTCTCATTTTTCATGTCATTTATTTACACAATTTATCCAAGTAATCTCTCTATTTTGATCAACCATAAAGAAATTGGTGGTACAAGTACGACTGGATTAGTCAATGCAATTGGAACGGTCGGTGGGTTCATTGCCGGCTTCAGTTTGAAATACATCAATCGCGTGACAAAAGACAAAACACTTGCATTAGGATTTCTATCGTTAGCTTTGACGTTTCTGATCAGCCGTTTTTCTTCAACGGTACTGACCATGTCTATCGGTGCTATTCTCTCAGGATTTGCTATGGCTATGGTTATGGCTACCATTCCTTACTATATCTCATTGAAGGCACGGCCTTTTGAGATTGCAATTGCTATGTCAGTGTTCCAATTTTTGAACTCACTAGGCGGTATTTTCTCGCCTATCATCCTGAGTTGGTTAACGATTAATCCGGGTGAACAAGCCTTTTTATTCGGTGGAATTGCTTGCGTGATCCTCAGTCTGATCGTCTTAGTAACCAATATCGGCAAACGCGCATTGAATCAAGCTCCCCTAGACAAGGATTCTCTTTCACAAGTACAGTCTTAATAAGATGATTTTCTAAAGCTCCTCTTTGCAAAAAAATAAGCCTGAAATGATGGATAACAATCATTTCAGGCTTGTTCTATTAGTTTTGCACTTTCTGCAGCGCTCGTTTCTTCGTATATCTTCGCATCAGTAGCTCGATGCCCTTATCCACAAAGCGTTGCATATAGGCGGAAAAATTCAACAAGGCAATCAAGAGAATGAGGTTGAGATAGCTGGTATTGCCTAGGTTAAAGAGGTCACGACCGACGATCAAAGCAGCAAAGTACAAAATCTGGGTGCTGAAAAAAATCATCGTTCGATAGCTGTTGATCGCTGGATAGACTTTTTTCTGGATCAAGCGATAGTTCCAAGCAGTAAAAATAATGCTCATGATCGATAGAGCTTTACTGCTGCTGTTGAACCAATAGCCAAAGTTGATGATCAGCAGAGTTCCTACCGTAATCGTCAAGGCTGTTGGAAAAGCATTTTTGAAAATCGTTGTCATAAAGTCCCCTTTGATCCGATTGAAGTCTGGTTCAAAGTTTAAAAAGAAGGTCGGAATGCCAACAAAACAGGCATTGATGATCGTTAATTGGATCGGCTCAAAAGGATAGGTCGTTCCTGATAACAACGTCCCCATGGTGATCATGATGGAGAATAAGACTTGCACTAGCACCAATGAACCTGAGCGGGTAATGTTATTGATCACTCGGCGGCCTTCGTCCATGACCGATGGCAAAGCATCAAATTGGTTTTCCAAAAGAACCAGATTTGATACCTGACGCGCAGCATCGACACCAGAAGCCATTGCGATCGAGCAGTCGGCTTCTTTTAGCGCCAAAACATCGTTGACGCCATCGCCAGTCATCGCGACAGTATGCCCTTGTTCTTTCAAGTAGAGCACCATTTCTTTCTTTTGCTGAGGCGTCACTCGACCAAAAATCTGATATTTGCTGACAGCTTCTTTTAATTCGGTCGCTGTTAATTTTGACACATCGATAAAATCAGCTGCCCCTGGTAGATTGACTTTTTTCGCGATTTGACTGACTGTCACTGGATCATCGCCAGAGATGATCTTGCATTGGATTGCCTGTGAACGAAAATACTCCAAGGTCTCTTTGGCATCTTCACGAATCGTGTCTGACAGTAAATAAAATCCTAACGGTTCAATATCCGTCGGCAGTCCTGCCTCCTCATAGCCTTGCGCACTGTGCACCAAAACGATCACCCGGTAGCCTTCTTCTGCCAGCTGTCTTTCCTGTTTTAAGACAGCTTCATGGTTGGTTCCCAGTAAAATCGACGCAGCTCCGATGAAATAAGTGCCTTGCCCTTCAAACGTGACACAACTGAATTTGCGGTCAGATGAAAAGGGAACGACTTGCTGCATCTGGTACGTCTTTTTTTCTGGGAAAAAGGTTCGCAGCGCCATTGCCGTTGGGTTCTGATCGGGTAGCTGCGCCATTAAGTTACCAGTGATTTCTGCCAACGGTGTTTCTGAATGAAAGGAAATCGTCTTTTCCACCGTCATCTTGCCTTCGGTGATCGTGCCGGTTTTATCTAAGCAAAGAACATCGACCCGTGCCAAGGCATCAATGCAGTTCAATTCCTGCACCATCACTTTTTTGCGCGCCAGATAGACGGCACTGATGGTCAACGTGACACTCGTCAATAAAAACAAACCTTCGGGGAACATTCCCACAGCTGCCGCCACCGTCCGTAAGATGGCGGTGTTGAAAGTCGCATGAGAGAAATAGAACTGTTTAACGAACAAGAGGGTACATAATGGGACCAAAATCAGACTGATCCAACGAATGATTTTGTTTAAACTGCCTTGGATCAAGTATTTTTGTCGTTTGATGGTTTTGGCTTCTTTGTTGATTTTTGCGATATAGTTGTCAGCGCCTACGTGGATCACTTGGCATAACGCTTCGCCAGCAGTGATAAAACTACCAGAAAACAACTCGTCTGCCGGCTGTTTGTGGATCGTATCCATTTCACCAGTCAGCAAGGATTCATTGACTTCTAAAGATCCTTGAATGACTTTGGCATCCGTCGGCACTTGATCCCCGCTTTTCAGTCGTAACACATCATCCATTACGAGCTTGTGGATCGGCAAATTCTCCAGCTTGCCATCCCGATAAACATCGGCTTTGGCAACTTTTAGCAGTGCCAGCTTATCCAGCGTTCGTTTGGAACGAACTTCTTGAAAGAGATTGATGATCACATTGCTGAAGACAACAAAGACGAACAACCCGTTTTGATAAGAACCCGTCAAACAGACGAGAAAGAATAGGACACAGTTGATCAAATTGAAAAAGGTAAAGATATTGGTAAAAAGGATTTTCGGGTACGTATTCGTCGTATCCTTTTTTGTCTTATTGACTTGACCGCGCTGCACCCGCGCCTTGACTTCTCCTGACGTCAAGCCAATGGTTTGGTTGTTTTTGATGATCCTCACCCTTTCTATTCTTAGTCATTTACTTTTATTTTGCTGAATATTCAGCAAACTTGCATCAGACTTGGGAATGGTTTTGTGTTTTTTCTATAAAACCAATTGGCGTCGATTGCGTAAGATACGCCATCGACTCCCCGCTTTTTTTCTGTAAAAAAACAAGTACTGTTTAAAATATAGCATACCCTTTTACGAATTGGCGTTTCATTTTTGTCACCTTCGCGTCACTTTAGCACTTAAAATAACAGTTTATTTTATTAACTCCACTAACTAGACATTAAGCGGTCACAGGCTTCTCCAGTTATTTCTTACGATGACACAAAACAAAAAAACAGCTGATCTTCACAGATCAACTGTTTAACAATTCTTTAAGTCAGCTTTTTCTAGCAGCTATTAGCAGCATCATTGGTCGGCGCATTTCGTCTTTCATTCCCGGTACTTCCAGTAATTCTTCTGGTGGTTGTGGCTCGATCACCTTTTCTAAAATAAAGCCGTTTTGCAATAAGGTCATTAAATAGGTTGTCAGGGTACGATGGTATTTGGTCACCGTTTCACCTAAAAATCGCGCTTGCCGCTTGCCTTCATAATAGTAATGATCGACTGGAAAATGCTGGATTTCCCCCTGCCTATCATACTGCCAATCTTGCGATCCTTCCGCCGTATAAACCGGATGCTCCACCGAAAATACCAGCACACCACCAGATTTCAGCCAGACCGATATACTTTTGATCAATGTTTCGAACGTTGCCACATAGTGAAACGCCAATGAACTTAAAACAACGTCTATTGAGGCTGGAGGAAGTGTCACTTCTTCCATTGCGACACATTGATACGTTATTTTCGGATCAGGGTGCCTTTTCTTGGCCTCCTCGAGCATCCGTTGAGAAATGTCAGTTCCTAGTACTGCTGCCGCTCCATGGTCTACAGCATATTGGCAATGCCATCCATACCCGCAGCCTAAATCAAGTACCTGCTTTTTTTCAAAATCAGGCAACATTTTTTCTAGCGTCTGCCATTCCCCAGCTCCTTGCAGGCCTTTTTGCGAGCGAGTCATTTCACTGTATTTCGTAAAAAACGTTTGGTCATCATATTTGTTTTCTTTCATCATTTGTTCCTCCCATGTAAATCGTTTTTTGCTGGTCTTGATCTACATGGGCTTAGGCAATTTTTTGGGAAATAATGCCACCACACATCAGCTTTTTCCTCCTTGCTCTGATTAACGCCATCATAGCACGATTTTCAGTCTCTCACAATTGATAGCAAGTCGCTGGCGCTTCTTTGCCATTGTTTCTCAATAAACCGTTTTTTTATGTACAGCAAAAAATCACACTATGAAAAGGGTGTGATTTTCCTGTTCGATTCATTCATTTCTCTATTGATCAATGCAGTGCTTCCTTTTTCCATTTTCGGATTTTCGTTCGGAAATTGGTAAAGGGTGCTACTGTATTGATATGGATCCATTTATAGACTGGCCACTGTGCTTTGGTGGTTGCCCAATCCCGTTGCCCTGCTTCAAACAATTCCTGATCGGATAAGCCTTCGATCCACTGGCAAAGTGCCGTCACCTTTTGGTCTAAGAGCTCTTGCTGCTGTGCTAAGGTCAAACTGCCATATGTCTGATAAAAGGATTGATACAATCCACCAAGGTTGTTCCATTTATACCCTTCAGCAGGTGTGTGAACGCTCATCCCTTGTTGTTCCTGTGTTTCCCATGACAATAACAAACTGACCCAGCCGATTTGGTAAGACAAATTTTCTGAAGGGGTCTTGTCGACACTTGCTATCCGTTGATTTCGTAACGCTTCGGGAATTTCAACAAATTCTTGGCGAAATTTTTGGTAACGTTCTGTGATCTCTTGGATCAAGTCTGCTTTGCTTTCGTACTGTCTCATTGACTGTCCTCCTATTCAGGAAAATGGTTACTCTTTGTCGCTTTCTTCAATGGCGATAAAAATCGTTACTTCGCCGTCTGGCGCATACTGTTCGAAATCAAAGGAATACCTGCGCTGCAACTGCTGGTTTTCTTCCTCTGACCAGACTTGACGCCAAGTAGTCAGAATGCCCTGCGCATCGCGCCGATCGACCGGATACTTTTTCCAAGTATATTTTTCTGTATCAAAGTCTGCTTGCTCCGTTTCTTCGAAACAAAGCGAAACGGCATAGTCTCCTTGATAGTTTGACTCATACTCGTGGTAAACGCAAGCGATGACCGTTCCTTTTTTTGCGGCTTTCTTGACCGCCTCGCTGTTTTTCTCCCATAAGCCAGTGATTTTTGCTTGAATCGCTGGATCAGTAAAATTATTGGTTCTTTCCGTTTCTATTATCGAAAATTTCATTAGTGTTCCTCCTTCTTTGTCTTTATGATACGATAGAAACCTAGACACCTTCTGTCAGTGTTTTATCATCTTTTTATAAAAGGAGTAAACCAAGTGAGCACGACACGCCTGTTCGGCCTTATCTACCACCTGTTGAATCATGAAAAAGCAACCACTTCTGAATTAGCCAAACAATTTGAAGTCTCGACTCGCACCATCACCAGAGATATCAATACCTTAAGCAGTATTGGCGTACCCATCTATACCGAAACGGGTCGAAATGGCGGCGTCTATTTGTTAAGCAGTTTTGTGTTGGATAAAGTGTTATTATCAGAGGAAGAACGGAAAAACCTGCTTTTGGCGTTGAAAGGGATTCGCCAGCTGACGCCACAGATCAGCGGAGAATCATTGGCAAAACTGCAATCCTTATTCCAGCAAAACGATGCAGACTGGCTAGAAGTTGATTTTTCCACTTGGCATCGGCGAGAAAACGGCAACGACACGTTTGATTTATTAAAAAAGAGTATTTTAAGGAACCACGTGATCACCTTTGACTATATCAGTAAACAGGGACCGCAAAAACGCGTCTGTCAGCCTTACAAACTGCTTTTTCGTTCGCAAGCATGGTATCTGCAAGCCTTCGACCAGCAAAAGAATGCCTTTCGGACATTTAAAATCAGCCGTATGAGTCAGGTCCACGTCACTGAACAGCATTTTTTTCCGGTCACTGCGCCTAATTCTGCCATTGAATTGACTGTTGACACCTATCCCGCTCGTCTATTCTTTCAAGCCGACGTTCTTTATCGGGTATATGATGAGTTCGATCATCAGGATATTACTTTGACGGAGGAAGGCACTGCTGTGGTTACCGTTGATTTACCCGAGGAAAGCTGGGTGGTGCCCTATTTGTTCTCTTTTGGAAAAAGCCTACGCATTTTAAGTCCCCCTCGACTAAAGAATCGTTACCAAGAAGAAGTTGCTGCGATTTATGCCAATTTGACTGAGAACGAGGGTGCGAACTGATTTTTCAAGAAATGGATCCCTATTGAAAGGAGTGTTTGATTTGAAAGAAGTGATCGTAGACTATGGCGGGGTTTCGCTAGCCCGCCTTTGCCAGCAGTTGGAAGAACAGCAGATTCACTTAAACGCGTATGCCAACCAGCTCTTGCGCCATCCCCACCTCTCCCTCAGTGCCGATAAACAGCGTACTACTTGTGTGATTGTTTCCCTTAAAGAACTGGGACTCACACAAGGTGGCTCGTTGACGGAGATTTTTGCAGCTGCACCTTCTTATGGACTGACCGATTGTACATTGGAAATGGCCTTACACTTTCGCCTCAGTTATCATCAACTGGCAAATAGCACCGGACTGAAATCCCAAGGAAAAGCGCCAGCTGCCGCAATCACGATCGCTTCTATGCCTTTGGAGAAAACCGATGATTTCCCCAAAGGATTCTACGTTCGCCGCATCGATGGTTGTGACTGGTTGCGAGGCTATACTTGCGATGCACGCCACCAGTTTGCACCGGATGACCTGTTTTTGTTTCAACGACGAGACCCGCTGTCAGAGACCTTCAACTGAAGGGGGAACAAATAGTTACCAATCAAACGTCCCAATTTCCCATTACTGCAATCATTCTGCAAGATAGGGAGAATCCAAAAGGACGAAAGGAGAAACAGATGAACTTAATACCAATGAAAGACAGCGACTACGCTGCCTACTTAGCCAATGCTGTTTTCGAATACGCCAATGACAAAGTCCAAGCAGGCACATGGGCCAAAGACGAGGCCCTCGCCCTAGCCAAAGAGAGTTTTGCTTCTTTGCTTCCTCAAGGGACTGCCACTGAAAACAATCACTTGTTTTCTTTATTTGCAGCTGATTTTAGTGAACCGATCGGAGTGATTTGGATCAACACAGCTGCCCAGAAAGCCTTCATCTATGACTTTATCATCGAGGAAGACCAGCGAGGAAAAGGCTATGGCACCAAAGCGTTACAAGCTTTGGAAAAGTGGGCGGTCCAGCAAGGCATCACTGAGATCGGCTTGCACGTTTTTGCCCATAATCAGTCTGCGTATCAGCTATACAAAAAAATGGGCTATCTGGAAACAGATATTACGATGGTTCGACGTTTCGCTGAATGAGTGGTGTTGAATAGGCCCGATCATTAGAACAAAAAAATTGATCGATCAGTTCCGAGCCAAACAAAAAGAAACGACAGAAAATCGTCGTTTCTTTTTTCTATTTACAGAAAACCACTCTTTCAGATAGGGAATGGTTTTTTCAGTAGCATCGCCATTGTCGAGCCTTCTTCGCTATAAGGACTACCTTTGACATCACCGAATATCTCACAAATATCAAAACCGGCAGTCCTAGCTTCTTTTATCAATGCATCTTTTGCAAAATAGGTCGTCCATAAATAATAATTTGTGACCTCATCTTCTGCTAAAATCGTTGTTTGCTCCAGCAAGACGTGATCAGGATATTTCCATCGTTGATTCAGCACAAGATGGGGCTCCCCCCGCCAGAACCCTTCTGATTCGTGACTTTCCCAGGTCTGCTCTTCATTAAGCGTTAAAAACTGTGCAATCGTAAATACATCGAACAAAAATTTGCCACCCGGTTTTAGATGCGCCAGCACATTTTTTAGCAGTAGTTTGCGTTCCTCTGGATTTAAGGCACCATAGTCGCAATAAATCAAGGTAATAAAATCAAATTGCTGAGGTAACGCCATCTCCAAATAATTATCAAATAGATAGGTAATATTTAATTGCTGCTTACTCGCGGAATCTCTCGCATAGGCGATGGACCTTCTGGAGTAATCAACCCCTGTCACTTCATACCCCAGCGCTGCAAATTTTTCCGCATAGATCCCTGGCCCACAACCGATATCAAGAAGTTGCGTCTGTTTTTCTGGCGGAACAAGGCGACTGATCCATCGAACGGATTCGTCGATAAAGTCAACCTTTCTACTCGCTCCCTCAAAATCAGGATCCAAATGAGCCTTTAACATTTGCTTGGAAATATACGCATCATCCCAAAACGCCTCTGCCATTTTTTTATAGAGCGGTGGCCGCTCGATTGCTTTTCTCAATTCTTGGTACATCTTCTTTTCCCCTTTCAAAATAATTGAAAAACAAAAAAGACCGCAGATTTCACTCTGCGGTCAACCTTCAAACGATGAAGATCAAAAAGCGAAGAGTAAAATAAAATCAATGATAGGCACTTCAAATAAAACTGCATGCAGTCAATTTTTTGCCTATGAAATTGATTTTATTTACTCTTTTCCAGTCCTACCCCTGTTAACGAAGGAATAACAGCAGATAGGCCGGAGCCATCACCTTTTTCTCTTGTTTTTCTGCTTTTAGTTTAGAAGGAGCCAGCCGATTTGTCAATGAGATTCGCCTGCTTTCCTTCGATAAAAGAAGTTCTTACTGCAATTCACACCTTGCCTAACAAAAAAACTGCATCAAACTACGTCTCTGCTTACTGTCGCCTGCTGATTTTTTCAACAGGAAGCTGGATCTCAGTCAGCCATTCCTCTTCACTTTCTTTATTCCAAATGCCATCAATATAGCTTTCACGAAAAGGCCCTGTGATTCGATAGCCGTTGTTTTCAACAAACTGAATAACTGCAGCATAGGCTCCATTATGGACCGTACAAACTGCTTCTAGTACTTCTTCTATCTGCCTGAAGGTCAAATCACTATCTTGGGATGTATAAGAAACAGCCCCTCCTCACTTTATCTCCACCAATCCTATTGGTCAAAAATAGTACGACCAGCGGTATTCCAACACCAAAAAGGTCAGTTGATCAATTGTTTTGCGCCCATTGATTTCTTTTGACAGCCCAGCAACCTCAATCATTTTCCATAGCAATCGCCCCATTCTACTAACACATACTGGCTCCTCTCGAGGGAGAGTCAATAGTAAGGTCGCTTTTTTTCATGACGAACAAACTCATGCTCATTGGTTAGCCAAACGTGGCTTTTTCTTTTTTGTACCTATTCGCATCAATATTTAAATCACAATTAACTATTTTTAATTCCTGACCTTGTTTTTTTCTTCTATCTCCACTATATTTGTGGGTAACCCTATTTATTTCTATGTAGAGAGGATGTTTCCCTTGAATTATCCCTTATTAAATGAACAAATGCCTCAAACCATCATTCGTGTTTGGCGGTTGCGAAGGATTACGTCACTGATTATTTTCAGCCTGATTTTCGCTGCTTCTTTTTGGTTTCTAGCCACGCAAAACTGGCTGCATTTCTGGGTGATCACCCTTTGGTCAAGCGTATTGGCGCTGACTTTGATCAGCCATCTGCTTTCTTTTGTGCTAATGAGCTACCGTTACAAATTCCATCGCTACGAGATCCAAGAAAATGATATCGCCATTCAACACGGCTATCTATTCCGCAGCACCACGTATATTCCGATCCGCCGAATCCAGCATATCGAAACAGACCAAGGGATCTTTTTGCGAAAATACTCCTTAGTCTCCTTACAGATCCATACGGCTGCCACCAACCACACCATTGAAGGCCTACCAGTGGCGCAAGCCGAACGCTTGCGAGAAACCATTATGACTTTAGTCGAGGTGGTCAAAGATGATCTATGAAAAACAACGACTGCCGTTGCTGTGCATTGGCCTTTACTGGTTCAAAAATTGCAAAAATTTTCTGGTACTAGCATTTCTGCTTGTATTCAAATTATTCAACGACGCCCCTTCTTTGCCGATAATTCTGGGCGGCATCCTGCTATTTTTACTGATCTGTCTGATTTTTGCGGTACTGTCTTACACCCGCTTTACCTTTCAAATCGACCAAACGAGTGTACTAGTCAACAAAGGACTCTTTATCCAAAAGCAAACGATTTTGCCGTTTGAACGCATCCAAACGATTCAAGAGAATCATTACTTTTATTTACGTCCGTTTAAACTAGCTGAAGTGAAGTTGGAAAGCGCCGCAAGTTCGAGTGGCGAAGCCGAAATTCTTTTCCCGGCATTGCCGCTGGCTCTCATTGCCTCCATCGAAGCGTCAAAAAAGGCGGCTGCGACACCACAACAGTCGACTACCCAAGCAGTTAGTGGAGAAGAAACAACCAACGATTACGCTACTGTTTTTTCAGGTGAGGAAACAGCAAATCCGCCGTTAGAAACATTCACTTTGAAATTCAAGGAGATTTTCTTGTTTTCTATCACTGATTTTTCTGTTTTTACCTTGGTTCTAGTTATCGGCTACAATGTGATCGACAACATACCCAATCTCTTTGCCTATGCATCGGATTTGCAGCAACTTGGTCTTTTATTAGGTGCTGCGCTTTTGTTGGGGCTGCTGATTTTGTTTTTCTTCCTTGCGATCGCTAGAAATCTTTTCCGCTATTATGGCTTTACGGTGGAAACGAACCAGCAACAGCTGCTAATCACACAAGGCTTGTTTTCTAAACGACACCAAACGATTCCCCTCGCTAGGATCCAAGGGCTAAGTGTCGAACAAAATCTTTATCGCCGAATCTTTCATCTAAGCTCCGTCAAGTTACTGCTGGCTGCTGGCAGTTCTTCAGAAAGCGATGATACGGTCTATCTGTTCCCCATTTTGAAAGAGGCGCAGCTGACCGAAACATTGACCCGCTTTTTACCCGAATGGTCGTTTCAACAAACCGCTCTAGTGAAAAATCCGCGACCCAACTTTTGGTACTTCTGCCGTTGGCCGCTGCTGATCGGACTGCTTGCTGTAGGAATCTCCGCCTTCTTTTTCTGGTGGTTAGCGCTGATTTTCTTCGTGTTCTTTGGCTCCTTCGTGTTATCAAGCATCTGGCGGGGCAAAATACAAGGCTATCAATTTTTAGACAACCACGTATTATTGTGTCAAACGATTCGCGGCTTAACAAAGGTGACCGCTTATCTGAAGAAAAATAAAATCCAAGATTTCACCGTCACCACGACGTATTGGCAGCACAAAAAAGGGCTTGGCAAGTCACAGCTGACCATCAAAACCGAAGATACTCTCACCGAAAGTAAGCTGTTCTACTTTCCATTAACTGAAGCAGAAAAGTTACGGCGCTGGTTTTTGTCTTAGTTCACACAAAAAAACGTCAAACAGCAGGACTTACGCGCTGTTTGACGTTTTTTCGCAAGACCTGAAAGGAATGAAAAGGAAGCATCAACCATTGATTCGTTGATGCTTCCTTTTTCTATCCCCTGTCCTTACCCTCGACGATTTGCTGCTTGATTGAAGCAGCATCTAAGCCATATTCTTTTTGCAGGAAGTCGGGTGTGCCGACTTGGCCAAATCGTTCATTGACACCAATACGTTTTAAGGGGACAGTACTGCCAGTTTCAGCAAGCACTTCGGCGACGGCACTCCCTAGTCCACCGGTGATAGAATGATTTTCGATGGTGATGACTTGCCGTTTCCCCTGAACTTCACGGATGATTATTTCTTTATCGATCGGTTTGATGGTAAACATATCGATCACTTCACAGCTGATTCCTACTTCTGCTAATTCTTCTGCCACTTGCAGTGTTTCAGAAACCAATTGGCCGCAGGCAATCAACAACAGTTCATCGCCTGGTCTTAAAATATTGCCTTTTCCTAGTTCAAAGGTCGAGCCTTTTTCATAAATTGTCGGAACCGCTTTCCGATTGCCTCGTACGTAATGAATGCCTGATAATTGGCTAAAGGTTTTTATGATCCACGCCATTTGGACTTCATCCGCTGCATCGCAGACGATCGACTGGGGAATCATTCGCATCAAAGCCACATCTTCCCATGTCGTATGGGTGCCGCCGTTGTGCCCGACTGCAAACCCTGGATCAGAACCGTAAATATTGATCGTATTGCCGCCATAGCCGCCAGAAATAAACAGCTGATCGAATACCCGGCGCGTTGCAAATGGCCCAAAAGTGTGGATAAAAGGTGTATAGCCAGTTAAACACAAGCCAGCAGCGACGCCAACCATATTGGCTTCCGCGATCCCCATGTTGATAAAGCGTTGGGGATGTTTGTTGGCAATCGCTGTCCAGCCGCTGGCAGAGCCAAGGTCGGCATCCAACGCAACTAGCTGGTTATTTTCATCCATGAGTTCCACCAATGTGTCAACGACACATGTTCTCAGCTCTTTACCAGCAGCAGTGGTTTTGCTTAATGTAAACATGCCTTAGCGTCCTCCTTCGATTTTTATCGTCAACTCTTTGATTGCCGCTTCTGCCGCTTGATTGATTTCATCCGTGGTAAACTTCACGGAGTGATTGGCATCTAATTCTTCAAAGAAAGGAACGCCTTGTCCTTTCACGCTGTCCAAGACAATGCAAACCGCTTGGTCTTCGATCGCTTTGCAGCGCTCGATTGCCTCATCAATGGCTTGCATGTCTGCTCCTGGAACTTTTTCTGTATAAAAGCCAAATGCAGTCATCTTCTGCTGGATGTCAAAGGGATCAAGAATGTCTTTGGTTGGCCCATCTAGCTGTTTTTTATTGTCATCAATAATGACGATACAGTGATTCAGTTTGAAGTGGGCAATGTATTGGAAGGCTTCCCAGCACTGTCCTTCATTTAGTTCGCCGTCCCCGACGATCAAATAAACAAAATTGTCCTTCCCTGCCAAGCGCAGACCCGTCGCGATCCCGGCAGCCATGGAAGTCCCCTGCCCCAGTGAACCTGTGGTGGCATCAACCCCCGGCGTTTTCCAGCGATCCGGATGGGAAGGCAGTCTCGTGCCGCCCTCATTGATCGTCCATAACCACGACCGATCAAAATAGCCCGTATTTGCTAATGCACTGTACAGTGCGGCGCCAGCATGTCCTTTTGATAAAACGAGTCGGTCACGATCCGCCCACTGTGGATCTTGTGGATTGACCCGCAGCTGTTTGCCGTACAAAACGGCTAATAATTCAACAATTGAAAAGGAACCGCCCAGATGGCCTTGCCCCATTTTCTTGATGCTGCAAAGGGTATCTAAACGAATCTTTGCCGCTAATCTTTCGAGTTCGTGGTATTCTTGTTCACTGATTGCCACTATTTATCCCTCCATCCTCTATTTATTCAGAAACAGATTTTGCCCGGCTGTTTTTCTTGAAAATCGTCAATCCGATCAAGACCGCGACTACCGCAATTATCCCTGAGAAGATGGCGATTTGACCGCCCATATTGGCTAAGTTTCCTAGGAAGATCCCTGCAACTCCATAGTCGGTATCAGAGAAAGTTGAGCCTTGGAACCCAAGATCCCCCATGACTGGCATCAACAAGATCGGCATGAAGCTGATAATGATCCCATGAATAAAGGAACCAATGACGGCGCCTCGCACACCACCCGTTGCATTGCCGTAAACACCGGCCGTTGCGCCACAGAAGAAATGGGGCACGACACCTGGAATAATAACGGTTGTTCCTGTGAAGACCATGATGATCAAACTAACGATCCCACCGACAAAACTGGTTAGAAAACCAATCAGAACAGCATTTGGCGCATAAGGAAAGACGATCGGGCAATCCAATGCAGGAATCGCATTAGGAACAAGCTTTTCGGAAATTCCTTTAAAGGCTGGTACGATCTCTGCCAAAATCAGACGGACACCAGCTAAAATCACAAAGACACCAGCGGCAAACGAACCGGCTTGCTGCAACGAATAAATGATCGAGTTCGTGCCATTGCTAAGATTTTCTGTAATAAATTCACTCCCAGCAAAAATTGCTACGATCACGTATACAACAGCCATCGTAATCGTGATACTAACAGTAGAGTCCCGCAAGAAAGACAGGCCTTTCGGAAAATTGATGTCTTCGGTAGATTTTTCCTTATTGCCGACGTATTTCCCAATCAACCCGCTCAATGCGTAGCCGAAGTTCCCCGTATGCCCCAATGCGACGGAATCATTTTTAGTAATTTCTCGAGTAAACGGTTGTGCGATCGCTGGGAAAATCGTGTTACAGATCCCTAACGCTAAGCCGCCAAATAAAACTAGATTAAAAGTATTCATTCCAGTAACGCTCAAAATCACCGCAATCATGCAAGCCATATACAATGTGGCATGTCCAGTCAAATAAATGTATTTGAAGCGAGTGATACGGGCAATCAAAATATTGAAGGCCATGCCGGCTAACATAATAAGTGCGGTATAGGTGCCGTAAGTCGTCAAAGCCAGCGCAACGATCGCTTCGTTATTAGGAACGACCCCTTGCATGTTAAAGGCTGCTTGGAACATCTCCCCAAATGGCGCCAGAGAGCTTTCGATCACCCCAGCCCCGGCAGTGACCACGAGAAACCCAACAAAGGTTTTGATGCCCCCTTTGACGATCGTGGCAATGTCTTTTTTCTGCAGTACATTCCCCAAAACAGCGATCAGCGCAACTAAGATCGCTGGGGTACTCGCGATATCAACAAGAATATCTAAAAATTCGTTCATGACTGTCTACTCCTTTTTATAGTAATCCTTTTTCCTGACAAACGGCTTGAACCTTTTGCTTCAATTCATCGAGATCGATAATACTGTCTAACACCACGATCTCACCTAGATGCTGCGCACTATCGGCTAAATCACCGCCAACGAAGAAAACATCTGCCATATCGGGTGCGGCACTTCCTAAATCATAATGGGACACTTCCACACCTGAGACACCCAATTCATTTAAAACAGAATTGATATTCATCTCCACCATAAAACTTGATCCTAATCCTGACCCACACACTGCTGCAAATTTCATTTTTCATCTTCTCCTTCTCTGATCACTTCAATTATTTGATCCGCATTGGTTGCGGAAAGTAACGCAGTTAGTTTTTCATTATTCGACAAAATTTTGGTTAAACTCGCTAACGCTTTTAGATGGAGCTCATTGTCAACCGCCGCCAAACATATAAACACTTGAATGGGGTGTTGCGGATCATCATTCAAAAGTACTGGTTCTTTGACTTTTAATAACGACATCCCGATCGCATTGACCCCATCTTCTGGGCGTGCATGGGGCAAAGCGATGCCTTTTCCAATATGGATAAAAGGCCCATGATCTACCACTTTATTGATCATGGCGGTTATATACTGTTCCTCAATTTTATTGGTCTTTTTTAATGGCGCAGCAGCTTCTCGAATGGCTTCTTGCCAAGTCAGCGGCACCTCGGTAAATTGGATGGTTTCTGCTGTTAATAAATCTGATAACATCGGACGTTGGTCTTCCCTTCTATTCAATTCTCGATTGATTTTTCTTTGCAAAATTTTTCTCAGCTTTTGCTTACTGATGCCTGCTTTTAAATCAACATAGGGCAAAATCACTTCTAACACATCGTCAATGGAATGCAAGCCAGTTTTTGAAGGAAAGAATGCCGCTTGTACGTTTCTAAGCAGTTCATCCTTCTCAATGGGCGTCATAATCGGATTGATCACATAACAGGGTCGTTTGGTTTTGATCGGGGCACTGGAAAAAATCAGATCAATCTCTTCATTGAAGCGAACATTTTCATACTCTTCGATCGAACGAGCCGGCATAAAATGGATCTGGGGAAACAGTTCCTTTAATTCTGATTCCAAAATCAAGGATGAACTGATGCCACTGGGACAAACGACTAATGCATTCAGTTGGAAGTAATCACGTTTGGCCTTTTGTTTACTGACTTCCCCACCAAACAAAATCGTAAAATAACCGATTTCTTCATCAGGGATCGTACCGACTAGGTCTTCTAAGGAACCCAGTGCTCGTCTCGTCAGTTCAAACAACTCATTGTATTGCAGCTTGATTTCTTCAATCAGTACATTCTCCAGTGGAAAACCGTAGCGGATTCGAAAATACGCCGGGACAAGATGATAGAATGTGTTCATCAAAAGGGTGCGATAGTCCACAAACTCGATAGCTGCCAGTCGTTCCATTTCATGAATGATCTTACTGGCACATTCCAATAAAAACTCTAATGAAGTATCTTCGATATCTCCTTGCAGAATCGTTTTTAGCAGAATCGTTACATAAAGCGCTTCTGTTTCCCGATCTTTGATCGCAGGAAATTCTGCTAAAAACTGCTGACTGACTTGATGGACATGCAGCGACTGTAGCAGCGATGTTTCTGTCTCCGCTAAAGAAACAGCCGTTTCTGCCATCCGAAAGGATAAATAATTAAGAAAATAAAGCATTTCTTCGAAGCGGCTCGGCACGATCACCAGATTGAAGGCAGTCAGTGTTGCGGACAAATGATCTCTGATCCGAACATAAATCGTTTTATCCTGCGCATAGATTCCCTCAAATAAAAGCAAATTCCCGTTTTTCGTATTGGATAACGCACTGACTTTTCGAAAAGCAAGAGCGCGAATCTGATATTCCTCTCCCTCTAGATAAAAGCCATATTTTCGAGAGTACAATAGTTGAATCTTTGAAGCTGCAAGTTCCTCTCTGATCCCCTTTACATCCTTCAAAATCGTATTTTTACTGACATAGAACAGCTCTTGAAACTGATATACAGATAAGTCTTGCACTGCTGAAAAAGTCAGAAGATAAATCATGGACCGCCGCTCTTCTTCCGAAAAAAACAAGGTGTTCTTCTGGACATCGAAAAGAATTTCCGGCCATTTTCGTTGAATCAGCGAAGGAATCAAAACTTCTCCCTCATGCATCGTGATTCGTTGATTCAACCGCTGTTCAGTGATTTGATTGATCTTGGCAATCTCCGCCAGAAATTCCTCATCCCTCCACTTCGTCAACTGAAGAAACGCCTCAATATTTGGTTCTGAAAACAGATACGTCAATTTGAAATGAATCATATTTGCTACCCCCACCTAAACTATAGCTTGCACAAAATGAAATCGCCATCATTTCTCGGTACAACTGAAACTCCGTTTTTTTAAAACGATGGACCGAAGAAGAGATTTCAAGGATTACCATAACATCCAATAAAGTATTCGAGAAGGTTTTATTGATAAAAGCAAATGATAAAAAATACAACATTAAAAAAAGCGAATCATTTACTGATTCGCTTAGATAATGATGCTATTTGTTGTTTTATTATTGAAACTATCAGAATCATGAAGGACAATCGTCTTTTTTCCAATATACTTTTTTAAAGTTATTTTCTAATACCTAAAAATACTTATCTTAATGAATGATGGAAAATAGGCTTCTCTATCTACTCACTTATACTCACAGGAATCGTTGTTTCCGTTTCTTGCACCTCTGCGGTTTCATTTTTCACTTGCTGCTTTTCCAATATTTTGAAAAATGGCATATAAATAAAATATGAAATGAAAATCGATACAAAAGACCAAACGGCTGCTCCAATACTACCATTAGTAGCTAAATAAGGACCAATAATAGGAGGAATAGTCCATGGAACTTGAATAACAATCGGTCCTACTATACCAATATTCATTAAGATATACGTACCGATACATAGGACCATAGGCGTTGCTATAAACGGAATAAGCATTACAGGATTCATCACAATAGGCAAACCAAAAATAACCGGTTCATTGATACAAAAAATAGCTGACGGCAAAGATAATCGTCCAATCGACTTATACATCTTACTTCTGGAGTGGAGCATATTTAACACTAGACCGAGTGTTGCTCCAGTTCCGCCTAAACACATAAAGACAATCCAAAATCCATCGGCAAAAACATGAGGTACTTCTGCACCACTTTGAAAAGCTGCCGTATTATCAGCAAGATAACTTAGGAAAACAGGGGTCGCAATTCCAGACAAAACATTGTCTCCGTGGATTCCACATATCCATAGCAAACAAACGAGAAGTGTGTATAACAGCATGCCTGGGAGTGTTCCCATCCCTTGCATTAAAGGTTGGAAAACAATAGTAATGATTTCATTGATATCAACTCCTAATAAAGTTCTGACGATCCATATAACGGTCAGAATAAATGCCCCTGGGATTAACGTTGCAAAAGAGGTTGCTACAGTGGGCGGCACACCCTCTGGCATTTTTATTACAATATTGTGAGTGACAAACCATTTAAAAGCATGAGTAACAAAGACCCCAACAATGATCGCGGTAAACATACCACTAGCACCAAAATTAGCCAAATTTATCGTCCAGTCATCGTTTAATGTTGCTAGAAGAAAGCCGATAGTTGTGAGCATCGAATTAGAAATAGCATCAACACCAAACTCTTTTCCTAAATGATAGCCTATACCAATGGCAGATATCAATCCAAGGATTCCGAACGTAACATTGACTGGTGCATTCAACTGCGGCCCCCAATTTGACACAAAATCCATCCATGACTGTATTGGAAAGTTACCAATGATTAGGAAGATACTTCCAACAATAGTAAAAGGAATCGTCATGGAAATCCCATTTCTTATAGCAACTAAGTGTTTACTATTGCCTATTTTCAGCAATATAGGCAATACCTTGTTCTCAATGACCTGCATCTTTTTTCCTCCTTTTAGTTCACGACTTCCTTATCAACCACCAATACAGGATCTTTGTGCAACCATAGAGAAGTAACTGGACACTCTTTTGTAATCGTACCGCATAGAAATTGTTGTATCGCAGATTTCTTTTTTGCTCCACTAGCTTGTACGATCATTGTTCCAGATTGTAATAATTGTCCTATACCTAACGTAATTCCTTTCGTACGATCAACTTTCTCATCTGAAAAATATTTTTTCCCAACACTTTGGGTTGATTCGTCTAAGTTCACTATATGAGCTTTATCTTCGAAGGACGAACCAGGCTCATTAAAACCTAAGTGCCCATTTACTCCAACCCCAAGCAAACTCAGTGTTAATCCTCCATTCTCCTCGATAAATTTATCAGCTTTTTTGCATTCCTCATTTAAATCATCGGCTAAAGGATCAAATGTGTGAAGTTGCTTTAGGTCAATAGGAACCCGATTGAATAAGTTTCTTTTTAAATAGGATAGACAACTGCCTTCATTTTTCGGATCGATTCCAACCCATTCATCTAGTTCAATAAACTTTGCCTGGGATAAATCTATTTCTTTGTTGATTGCTGCTTCTGCAATGATGTTAAGCGTTCCTACGGGTGTATCACCACCTGCAAAGCAATATAACCCATTTGGCTTTTCTTTTAAGACATCTAAAATGAGTTTTGCACAGATCTTACTGACTTCTTGGTAATTTGCCTCAACATAGTATTTTACTTTCATTGTCATTCTCCTTTAAAAAAATTCGGCAGATATTCTTTGTGTGCTAAAAGCATTTCATCAAGTAGTTGCTTTGCTGTCCTATCACTTGTAACTAAGGGATTGATCGTCATCGCCAATAAAGCAGTGTTATAGTCTCCCGTAACAGCTGCTTGGGCCGCTATACGTTCAAAAGACTTAATTTGTTGAACTAGTCCTTTGATAGGAATAGGTAATTCACCTGTAGTCAAAGGGATCGGTCCTTGTTTTGTAATCAAACAATTTACTTCAACCGCTGAATCACAATCGATATCACTGATGGCACCATTATTTCTTGTATTGACCGTTTGAATATCACGTTTGTCATTATAGATGGAATTAATTAAATTACATGCTGCTTCACTATAATAAGCGCCCCCACGTTCTGACAATTGAGGTGGTTTGATTGCTAGATGTTCATCTTTATAAAGTTCAAACAACTCATGTTCGATTTTCTGCACAACTTCTGCACGAGTTCCTTCTTTCTCTGCTGATCGTTTTTGCTCAGACAACATAGTAGCTGTTTGATAGTAATACCTTAAATAGCCGATGGGAATCATGCCAAGTGTTCGGAAAAAATTTGGTTCCCATTCTAAATCAGCAATGTTTTTCAGACCAACTGCATCGCCAGTATCTTGCGTCATCAATGTAAGTACTTTTTGGGTCACATCAATCCCTTTATGATAAATCTTTTTCGCAAAAACCATATGATTTAGCCCAGTAAATTCAACATATAATTCTTCTTTGGGTACTTTTAATGTTTCTGCAATGCCACGTTCTATTCCAATTGGTCCATTACACAAACCTACTACTCTACGCATATTGCTATGGCGTAAGACAGCTTCTGTCACCATGCCAGCTGGATTAGTGAAGTTGATCAGCCATGCTTCTGGGCAAAGGCGCTCCATGTCTTTCACTATTTCTAAGATAACAGGAATCGTGCGTAATCCTTTAAAAAGCCCTCCTGGACCATTCGTTTCTTGTCCAATCGTGTCATATGTTAAAGGAATTCTCTCGTCTTTCGCTCGCGCTTCCAAAAGACCTACACGAAATTGCGTCGTAACGAAGTCCGCATCCTTTAATGCCGCTTCACGATCAAGAGTCATATAAATTTTCATTGGAAGGTTCGCTTTTTTTACCATACGTTTAGCAAGTTCCCCAACTATTTCTAATTTCTCTCTTCCTTGTTCAATATCCACAAGCCATAATTCTGAAATCGGTAATTCAGCATATCGTTTAATAAATCCTTCTATCAATTCTGGTGTATAACTTGATCCACCGCCAATTGTTGCAATTTTTATTCCTTTATTCATCCTGAAACACTCCTTTAACTTAACTACATGGTCAGTATAGATTATTTTTATCCCCTTAAATACCGCTTTTAAGTAAACGGTTACAAAAACAGACGATTGACACCGGTTACAATCCTGTTACAATTTGTAACAGGAGGGGATTACTATGTTGTTTCTTGACTATCAACCAGACTTAAATGAAACGGATATTGAGGTATATAAAGCAATTATTTCAGAGGTAAATGCAGTTGCTTCCATGAGTATTCGAGAATTAGCTGAGAAAAGCCATACGAGTACTGCCAGCGTATTACGCTTTTGTAAAAAATTTCGCTGTACCGGTTTTTCTGAATTTAAAATTTACCTTAGTGCGTATCTCGAATCTCTTAAAGAAGAAAAAGAGGTAAAAACACTTGATTTTGAGAGTGAACTCTTGAATTTTTTAGCACGAACACAAGACAAATTCTTTGAAGATAAATTTGATGAGGCAGTTCACTTATTGATGGAAAAAGAGCTGATCATTTTTATTGGCGTAGGCTCCTCAAATGTTGTTGCTGAATATGGTTCTCTTTATTTCTCGTCACTATTTAACATGGCGATTCGCATTGAAGATCCTAGTAATTATCCTATTAATTACCTATCCACTGAGTTAGCAAAAAAAATGTGTATCGTCGCTTTATCCGTTTCCGGCGAGACCACAGAAATCATTCAATATTTAAATCATTTGAATCTATCAGAAAGCTCAGTAATAGGAATTACCAGTAGCTCTAATTCAACACTTTCTAAATTAGCTGATATTTCAATAACCTATAATATTTCGCTAGAAAAAATTAATGAAGCTGATATTACAACCCAGATACCGGCAATGTATATTATTGAAAAGTTAGCCAAAACCGTGAGAAATAGAATGGAAACTCAATAGATTTGTATAAAAAAATTCTTGCTAATAAATTCTTCAGGTAATTCTTTCCGTCTAAACACAAGTTCACCGACCGATATTTCCACAAAAAAAGAGACTCACATACATCTATGTGGTCTCTTTTTGTTATATAGATTTGTTCAGTTTATTTGTTTCACTTACCTTTGGTTTGAGACGACTTCAAAAAATCTTGTGAAGTTTCCTCTTCTCAATCATTTGCCTCTTCATTTCCTATTGTTGAGGTAACTTTTTCATCGATACGTAAAAATGGTAAGTAGATAAAAACACTCACAGCAATGATCGCAATTTGTAAGACTGATGCTCGCCAATCGCCACCAGTTGCTAAAAATCCAGATATGACGGGAGGAGTGGTCCAAGGTATCTGCACGACTACATGATTGATCAAACCAACAGCTGTCGCAAAATATGCAACTGTTAGGGAAAAAATCGGCGCCAATACAAATGGAATAATCAAACTAATATTGAAAACAATTGGTAAACCAAAAATGATTGGTTCACTGATATTAAAAAGTGCTGGAGTTACGGATAATTTTGCAAAGTCTTTGTAATCTTTACGACGACTAAAGATAAAAATAGCAATTAGCAAAGCAATAGTATTTCCTGATCCTCCCATAACAGCAAACGTATCTTTAAATGCCATGTTTATGATATGTGGAATATCTTCTCTATTCGCATAAGCAGCCATATTCTCTTGCATATTTTGAATCAAGAACGGATCGAGAAGTGAACCTGATATCACTGCTTGATGAATTCCAAACCCAAAAAAGAGATTTGCAATTGAGGTAATTAAGAGGAACCCTGGTAAACCTGTCGTTACCCTACTTAAAGGCCCAGTGATTAGAGTAGTAATCAACGAATTAACATCCATATTGAATAATTGATTGACAGCAAATGAACCAATTGCGAAGGTAGTCACAGTAATCATGATTGGAATAAGGACGTTAAAAGACTTCAACACAGCTGGAGGGATATTTCCTGACAATTGAATTTGTAACTTTTTATTATTAGATAACTTAATAAAGAGTTCCGTAGCAGCTAAGCCCACAAAAATTCCAACGAACATTCCTGACGCACCAGTATGAGTGACAGGAATAACCCCACCTACTTCCAGCGCTTCTTGACTTCCTTCTGGTGTAAACATCGTCATCATAGGGGTGAGAACAATAAACGTTGAAATAGCGACTAGAACAGCAGCAATATGATTTGTATAATTTCTGCTAACACACATATGATAAGAAACTGCCGCAACAACTAATAGTGTCGTTATACTTAGCGTTCCATTACTGATGGAAGTCCCGATCTCTTGAATCGTCGTTAATGTTGCTGGATCAATAATATTTCCCATAAATCCTGTTGGCTCTAAAATAACATAGTTGATCAATGTAACAAATCCCGCCAACATCATAAAAGGCATAAAAGTGGCGAAAGCATCCCTTAGTGTTCGAAGATGAATCTGGTTCCCTAACCTTGTGGCTATTATTCCGAACTTTTCAAAAATAGCATCTTTTTTACTCATAATTCCAATCAGTCTCCTTCTTTAGTTGTAAGCGATTGCTTATGGGATGATCATACACCAGTTCTTCTAAAAAGTAAATATCTTTATCTAAAATTATATATCTTTTTTTGAAAGTCAAAAAAAGACCAACGAAATTCGTTAGTCTTCACTTCTCAACAAAAACTGCTTCAAAAATAAAATCTTTGTATAAATGTCTCGAAAGAGAATATTCAAACGGTATACCAGAAGACAATGACACCACTTTGTCTACCTCTATCATAAACTCGCCTGGTTTTACAGAAAGAATTTCCGCATCGAAATCATTTGCCACATCCCCTTTGATCCAAATATGGGAAGATTTAATCTCTAGACCAAGCTCATTTGTAATGTAGCCATATACAGAACGTTTCAAATGCTTTGGTTCTAACCCCGGTATAACAGAAAGTGGCATAAACGTTTGCTCAATAGAATAAGGCTGTTCATCAATAAAACGACTTCTAATAATATTATAGACATACTCTTTTTGATTTATTTCTAAAATTTCTGCCACTTCATTCGATGGCAACTCAATTGAGAACGTATGGATTTCAGAAGTCACATGTTCTTCCCCTACTAAATCAAAAAGACCTTCATTTGGTCCAAACACTTTCGAATTATCAATTGGTCTGCGTAGAACTTCCGTTCCAAATCCACTACGTGTTCGTAAAACTCCCTCTGATACTAGCATATCAATACCTTTCTTCACAGTGAGCTTACTTGTTTGATACTCATGCGCAAGTTCATCGCCCGTAGGTAATTTTTCACCGATTTGATAGGTTCCATTGGCAATTTTTTTCTTTACCTCCGTATAAACCTCCATATATTTTGGCTGTTTCTTCATAACTTACTCCCTCATACTCATCTCTATTACTTATACTTTAACATAAAAATTGTCTTTTTACAGCTAAAACCATACCCACCATAAAAAGATATATATTTTTAATAAAAAGTATTTATTTATGTCAAAAGCAATGTTACACTGTTAAAAACGAACAGGAGGAAACGATAATGTCAATACATACTCAGTTAACATTTCCAGATGACTTTTGGTGGGGATCCGCTTGGTCAGCAGAACAATCTGAAGGGCGTGGAGAAACAGGAAAAGCAGAGACCGTATGGGATCGGTGGTTTCACGAAGAACCTCATCGTTTTTATAAACGAATTGGACCTAGTATTACGACAGACCATATCCATCGTTACCACGAAGATATTCAATTGATGAAACAAACCGGGCACAATTCATTTCGGGTGTCTATCTCATGGGCACGAATGTTTCCAAATGATGGGGTTGGTAAAGCGAACGAGAAAGCGATAGCCTATTATCGAGATCTTTTTACCGAAATGAAAAATAATAATATCAAAGTTTTTGCGAATCTCTATCATTTTGACATGCCAGCAAAATTACAAGATAAAGGGGGATGGGAATCACGTGAAGTTGTTGAAGCTTATGTAAATTTTGCTGATACCTGTTTTCTAGCGTTTGGCGACTTAGTTTATCATTGGTTCACCTTTAACGAACCTTTGGGGCCAATCTTGGGCTCTTATTTAGAAGATTTTCACTATCCAAATCTCATTGATTTTAAACGTGGTGCTCAAGCAGCGTTCTTTACCATATTAGCCCATGCAAAAGCCATTCAAACTTTTAAAAAATACCAGCTATCTAGCAAAATCGGAGTAATTCTCAATTTGAGTCCGACTTTCCCAAGAAGCCAAAATTCAGCAGATAAAAAAGCAGCAGAAATTGCGGATCTTTTTTATACTCGTAGTTTCTTAGATCCCATGGTCAAAGGAGTATTTCCAGAAAAACTAGTCTCTTTGCTGGAGGAATATGACCAATTACCCGTTGATTTCAATGACACAGACCTAAAAATTATTGAAGAGAATACCGCGCAGATACTTGGTCTAAACTACTATGAACCACGCCGTGTCAAAGCAAGAACTTCTGCCGTTAATTTAGAAAGTCCATTCTTACCAGAATGGTTCTTTGAACCGCATATTATGCCTGGTCGTCGAATGAATGAATATCGTGGATGGGAAATCTATGAAAAAGGAATTTATGATTTATGTATGGACATCAAAAATAACTATGGAAATATTGAATCCTTTATCTCAGAAAACGGTATGGGTGTTGCTAATGAAGAACGGTTCATGGATGAAAATGGACAGGTGATTGATGACTATCGCATTGAATTTATCCAAGATCATCTCGCCTATTTATGGAAAGCAATTCAAGATGGCTGTAATATAAAAGGGTATCATCTATGGACATTCATTGATTGTTGGTCATGGATCAATGCATATAAAAACCGCTACGGCTTAGTTTCTTTAGATTTAGCCACACAGAAACGTACAATAAAGAAAAGTGGCTTGTTTTACAAGGAACTAAGTAAGCAAAACGGTTTTTCCTACGATCTCGAGCGATTGGTAGATCAGCATTCACGAATATGATCGATAGTGATCTGTATAGAAGAAACCTGTTGCCACAACTCCTCTCTAGCACCTTTTAAGAAGGCGACAGGGTTTTATTAGTAAAAAAATAACCGTTTCCTTGCTAAAGTCGACGGTTATTTTTTTGTTATTTTTCACTGTGGCTAGGATACGAAAGAGCAGCATGGCAATAAATGTACCAGAATTTATCTGGAACTTATTAGCTACTAGTTTCGATAATAAAGCTTCCCTATTCTTTAAACATTGTATTCGTTTTTAGATGTACAAACACTTTTCAAAAATGACTAAATCGAACACCTTATTTCAATTTAGAATAAGGTTTTTCCTATGTCGCTTGTCGATTTTGTTTGAGAATATCCTTGTTAAAAGTTGAAAAATCACTCTCTTCTTGCTATACTAACTATGTAAAGAGGAGTTGTTGCCACAACTCCCCTGCAGCGCCATTTAAGACGGCGACAGGTTTTTAAACTTAGAAGATAACCGTTTCCCTGTTAAAGTCGACGGTTATTTTTTTTTGTCATTTTTCACTGCGGCTAGGATACCAAAGATCAGCATGGCGGTAAATGTACCAAAACTGATCATTAGCCCGGTTGCTTCCGCTGTGGACAAAAAGGCTTCTCCTTTCTGAAGAGTTAGTACTTACATTCATAAGCACCACCACCTTTCAAAGATAGCCACCGTCACAAGCTTTACTGCAGTCAAATGGTACATACTTCCATCAAAGAAACTTCCAAATGCCAAGGATTTATCATTATTTTTTCACGGTGCATGGTCCATTTGCTGTGATTCATTCCATAGAATCGTCAAAATATATCGCTGTTCTCTCTTCAAGCCTGATCCGCTCTTACCCGACTTTCTCCAGCCCCTTTTCTCAGTCCCAATTAAGGACCTCCCATCAAGAAAAATAGTCAAAAAGTCAATATCGTTCTATTCGCCAAAAAACACTTTTGTTATAGTTACAAAAAGGAGGTTTCAGATGAGAAACGAACGACAAATTATTCAAGATAGCACCCTTGGTGTAGAGGCCTTATTGTTTAACGGTATCCAGCAAGAGTTTCCTAACCATTGGCATGAATATTACGTGATTGGCTTAATGGAAGCTGGCACGCGCAAATTCACCTGTCAGAATACTTGCTATATCGTTGAAGCGGGCGATTTGATTTTGATTCCACCAAAAGCTGCCCATAGCTGCCAGCAACTCACGGAAGAGAAACTGGTTTACCGCAACATCCACTTAACACCAGAGAATATGACGGCGCAGGTGCAAAAAATTTTTAACACTCGATTGACACCCCACTTTCCTGAACCAGTCATTCGTCAAGTAAAAGAAAAAGAGGAATTCCATGCGGTGCACCAACTATTGCTGTCAGATCAGGGCGATGAATTTGAGAAACAAGAACGCTTTACTTGTCTCCTTCACGACCTGCTTGTTCAGTATGCGGATTTCACCCACGAACAGACAGAGACGACTTCAAATAAAGCTGCTGTAGCGAAAGCCTATATTGATCAGCACTATGCCGAAAAATTATCACTGAGTGAATTAAGTGACGTTCTTGGAATGAATCAGTATGTCTTGATTCGGCAGTTCACGAAAGCGTATGGCCTGTCTCCGTTTCAATATTTAAGTACGGTGCGCATCAGTGCTGCCAAGAAAAAACTGGAAGCACAAGAAGCAATTGCAGAAGTCGCTTTTCTGACCGGTTTTAGCGATCAAAGCCATTTTACCCGTATCTTTAAAAGTTTGATTGGTGTCACCCCGAAAGCTTACCAAACAATTTATCAAGAAGATGGAGTGAATATGAATGAATAACCAAGAAAAATGCGTCATGATTATCGATGAACAATTACCGATTGGATTAGTCGCGAACACTGCGGCGATCTTAGGTGTTACTTTGGGAAAACTGTATCCAGAAGGAATCGGAGAAGACATCTATGATTCGACTGGTAACAAACACTTAGGAATCGTCAATTTTCCGATTCCTATCTTGAAAACAAACAAAGAACAATTGCAGACCATTCGCGAATCGATTAGCCAACAGGCAGACCAAGATGTCACTATCATTGACTTTTCCGATGTCGCCCAAATTACTAATTCCTATGAGCAATACCGCCAAACCCTCGAGTCGATTGCTCCAGAAAAGCTGGCTTATTTTGGTATTTGTCTAAAAGGCAAGAAAAAGCTTATTAATAAAGTTGCTGGTAGTTTGCCGTTGTATCGGTGAAATCGCTAGTGAAAAGGCAGCCGTCTAAAATTTCCTTTTGTTTCTGACAGTTCTTCTTTACAAAAGCACTGTTCATCTGATAGCCTAACAATTTTCATTTACAATAATCCATGGAGATAGCCTAACTGGTGGAATTTCGTCGACTAAATTCTACCGATTAGGTTATCTCTTTTTTTACAAAAAAATGTTAGTAGAAAATCCCTAGATTTTCCACCAACACTAAATATTCTAGACCTATTTTCCTTCGTTTTCTATTCTTACGAGTAGCCACTGAAAAACATCTTATTCTTCGTGATAAATATTCAACCCTACTTCAGTATCTTCCACACAACTGTTCGCTGGTGCTTTAGCAATAAGATAAAGAAAGTAAAAGTCTCCCACGCAACTAGCGGCATGTACGGAAGCGATCCAAGTAAAAAGAGACACGGTCAACCAACCAAAAAAGTAAAAAAGAAAAAGACCCCCAGAAATGCCAATGAATGGTGCCAATAAAATGATGGCAAATTTTCCTTTTGAATAAAAGGAATGGGGACTCGTGGCATATGCTACCCCATTTTTGAACCCAAACTTTACCTTCCCTTTGGGGTCAAAAAGCTTGAAGAAGGCACCGTGGATCAATTCATGAATGATGATGAGAACAATATACGTACCCATTAAGATCAAAAGTCCGATGAAAAACGGGGGTTCATTAGTTGCTCCGTGACCAGCTACTGTTAAAAATGTAAAAAAGACATAGAAAAAAATCAAGGCAGGGATTGCTGCGAGATTCAATCTCTTTATTGTTTTTTGATCATCCATCAAATTGATTTGTTTGAGTAATTTCATCGCTGTTCTCCTTTTTATTTTCGACATTTTTCTTAGTACATGATTTCTATGAATTCCCTTTACCCAGCCAACAAGAGCAGCAAACACAAAACCAGTGCCGTTAAAACGAATAGGAAATTGATCGTTTCTGGCGCACCTTCAATTCTTCTCTTTAGTGGTGGAGGACGAAAACTTGGATTCATGCTTTTCGTTTGGTAGTCCACGCTGCTTGATAAAAAGCTGTCGGAAGGGATCATAAACACCAAAAGAACGCCATAAATAATGGATGCCGGAATCAGGAGTGAGCATTTGGCTAGGTAACCAATCAGCAGACTCGCGATCAAAGGAATAGCTACGTACAAAGCACTTTGGTACAGTGTTCGCCGAATTGGTTTCATAGGGAAGTCTCCTTAGTAGTCATCGTTACACACATCACAAAATAATTTTATTTACTTATCAAATAAATATACCATTACTTTCAAAGGGTGTAAACACGCCAGAAAACCATGTCGATGCTGCCAAGTGCGGCTGCCCAATGCTAGGTGCAAAAAAAGAAGTGGTTTCTCTCCACTTCTTAAAAAGTACTCTACTTATTTTTTCTCTTCGCTTAACCTCTAAAAATAATCGGTAAACCATTTGGTAAACCGTTATACTTGCCAAATTGCTCCCTCTCTTCCTTTTGACAAAGATATGACTCTGGAAAAAGAAACCTATGATCCTTGTCTCTCTATTAAAACTTCTTCTGAAAAGCAAACGTCTCAAGAAAAAATAATCGTGCGATTTCTGCCTTTCCTTTTCGCTTCATACAAAGCTTGATCGGCTTGGTAAAAGGTTTCTGAAATGTCTAAGGCTGGCTCGGCTTCTGAAATTCCTGCTGAAAAATAAAGAGTCAGTTGAGCTGCATCTAAGTTCAACTGTTCCTTCCTTAAGAATGCATGGAACTCTTCAATGATATTTTTTACTTCACTTAAAGTATGTCCTCTAAACAAGACTAAGAACTCTTCGCCCCCGTATCGATAGACCTCCACTAAAGACGGATCTTCGATTTTTTGGTCAAGAAAAGTCGTCAGTTTTTCAGCGAAAAACGTCAAGGCTTGGTTACCGATTTGATGTCCATAGTGATCATTGATCTGCTTGAAATGATCCAAATCCAACATTCCTACAATTAGTTGATTCTTTTCAATTAATGTTAGCTTGGAGATGTCCTCGTTTAGACTGCGAAAATTTTTTATCTTGGTCAACTCATCATAATTGCGTTCAATGATTTTTGTGTTGATTTTTTCGAGAAAGTTTTTTTGGTTATGAAGATAATACTTCCACAAAAAGAGAATGATCCCTGAGCCAATCCCTAGAAATACAACATCGCCAAAGCCAATTTCTCGGCGATAAAAAAGTCCTGAGTCGACCATTGGCGAACCAACAGTCACAAGAATTGAAAATAGATAAAAAAAGGTGTGATTTGCTTTACCGAAAAATGTTTTCTTTAATAAGTAGGTCACGATTAAAATGACATAATTTAAACCGATAATAAAGAACATAGCTTGCCAATCAAATTTATTGATCAATGCAAAAAAAGTTAGCAAAATAACGGGGACCAGCCCAACTAAATAGATTTTTTCTTTGAGGACGCCAAAATAATAAATAAAGATCGGAATCGTATATTCATACGCAACATAACCAATACTATTTAAAGAAAATGATATAATAAAGTAGACTTGCGAAATAAACAGAACAATGCCGATCAGAATTTTAAACGAAAGACGCAAGTTTAATTCTTTAAAATTTTTGATAAACAGATCATACGATATAAGCAAGCTCACGACTAAAATAGCATACATCGCAGTATAAATCAGATGGATAATCATACGACTCCTTCTTTCTTTGCTTATTCTTCTTAAGAATATCTCGCCTATTATTGAAGGTAACGCTTCTTTCTAGCAGATCATAGACGAGCATGCGAGCGATTCATGGAAAGGATCAAGAACATTCTCCCTTCATGAAACCAAAATTAAAGCTACTCCAGAAAGGAGCAGAAACCAATGGCTGAAAAAATTGAACAAGAACTCTTATCGATATTTCCCCAATTATACTTTGATGCCCAGCCTATCTTTCAAATGAAACAAGATAGTCAGAAAGTGATTGGCTACGAGTTATTATTGCGAAGTACCGAAAGAAATAGGTTTCCCCTTTCTTTCTTCCAGCAAGTGATCAAATACAAAAAACTACACACTCGCTTACTACAATGGTATCGAAATGAAATTTTCAGCTTGCTTCATCCCAACGAAAATACAAAAATTAGTCTCAATATCCACCCGCAACAACTTAGTTATCCAGAAACCTTTCTGATGTTAGCAGACTTAGCCCCTTACCATAATCGTATTTTGATTGAGATCACCGAAGACGATACGGAACCTTCCATCGCCTGTGATCCCAAATCCTTTCTTATGAACAAAATCAACCAAATAAAACAGATGCACTTTTCTGTCGCATTGGATGATGTAGGGACGGGCATTCATTCCCTGACGAATATTGCGCCAATGCTGGACAAAATCGACGTGATCAAATTTTCGCCTATCTCATTGCGCGTGCTGCCCCAAAAAGAGATTTTCTTTTTGATCGACTTCTGGCGCAATATCGCCAGTAACCGCCAGCTCCAATTTATCGTTGAAGGAGTGGAAACCTCCGATATTCACGAGTATTTGCTTGAAGAAGAGATTTTTCTTCAACAAGGGTTTTACTTGGATAAACCTGCCCCTGCGGATCAATTGAAAAAAAGATAGGCTAGAGCAGTTGCTTTCTAACACTAATTAACAATAAACTCAAACGATCGTTAAAAAGCAAACAGATGCCTTTCAAATATAACACAAATAATTTTATTTGCAGAATTTTTGCTGGTTGCGATCATTTTTTGCCCTTATTTACAAAAACCGTGTAGGTCACTTCTTCAATCAGGCATTTTACACGAAAGAACTTAGGAACAAAAGAAAAGACTATTCCCAGCATGACTAGCGCAGTAACGAGGAAGCGAAATAGAGAGAAACATTACCACAAAGTCGGCTTTTTGGTAGTGTTTCTCTCTATTTCAGGTCTTTTTGCACTTCCATCTTCCAATTGCATCGTACACAGTAACAGTCCATTTCTTTAGCCAAAAAATTCATTTTTTATGCTTGACTGTTGATGGCTTCCCCAAAATATATCACTCCTCCAACCTGCGTGCCGATAGGAATCAAAAACAAATGAGCAAAGTCTCTTCTCATTGCTTTACTATGGGAAAATTTAGCTGTGAGTGGCTTACTTAATATTGAATATCAGCGAGTGCTTCGCTTCCATCCCAAGAGTATACCCGCAAAGCTCTTTGAAGTAGTAATGATAATCCTGTTCAACAATTCGGATGATCTCTTCATCTGTAAAATCATCAAATCTCATCAAATCAGTGATCAAGACAAGTTTTGCATCAATGCCTAAAATGACAGGAATTCTTTCCCAAAACGTGTCTTGCGAGATGTCTTGAACCAAACAATTGAGCTGATCCAATTGTTTGGCAACATAATGTGCTAATGCACCATTTGCTCTGAGTGACCCTGCTAACTTTTCTTGGAATTTTTCTATATATTCTTTTTTTGATGTAAAAACAGTCATTCTATGCTCCGCTCCTTTACAGTCATTTCTTTTATCGTAGGTATCCTCTTTGTTACTAAGGTGCTTGTTGCTTTCACAACCATTATCAATGTTGGCTAGTTTTCATCAAACACCCTATTCAACCCTTTTAGTAGGCAGGCTAAAAAATATTTTTCTTACGTTCAAACGATCAAGTAAACCAACCTTTGTGACGAATGCATCCTTATGGCTTGCTGTATACTATTCATCGTCGACAAATTTTTCACCTGCTTCATTATTGCAAAAAATTTCTTACTTCTGTTTTCCGGTACAGTCACAGCAGATGGTATTCCTCGATTCATTGCTCGTTGAACAGTAGAATAGGCAGCAGCAAGCTTGTCCTTTGCTTTTCGTGCTTTCATAGAAACTAAGAAAAAAGAGAAACTGTGGGATTGCGCACAGTTTCTCTTTTTAACGTTCGACTTTGTAGTTGATGCTTTACGGAACAAATCGTTTGCTGAAGGATCTTTTTCTTCTGATCAGAATGAACAGCACCAATGCTAAGAGTAGATACCCCAAAGATAGCAAGAACTGTTGATTTGAAGTGCCAGTTTGCGGTAATTTCCCTTGTCCAATTTGAGAAGCATCTGCCACGATCGTTATCTTATAATCATTGTCGCACTTCGGTTTCTCTTTCAATTCACTGGTAGCTTCTCCAATCCGCCCATTTACCGTGATTTGTCCTACTGTCGGATCAGCTGACGCAATAACCGGAAATCCCCAACCAATGATAGCTAAGCATCCGATAACTACAAAAAACAATTTGCTTCGTTTTTTCATGCGATTGATCCCTTCTTTATTGGGATGTTATTTATTCCTCATCAGCCAAATCAGGCGCAAAGCTTAAGACTAAGTTGAAGCTCGGATTGGATTCTTTACTTGAATCCACTGGAGTTGCTTCTCCATTGAAGCCAAAATCGCCTTCAGCATTGGCACCTGTATTACCCGTTAAAGTGAATAACTCAGTATCCACAACGGTTGCTTCACCATTAGCAAACAACTCGATGTTATTTACGTTTAACAAATCAACCTCGCCCATATTCAATGGCGTATCAACATCGGAAACTGAAACGATCACGCCAACAGCTGAGTTATTGATTACTTTATAGTTAGGTGAAACAATCTCCGTATGGCTAGATGCTTCAGTAGTATAAAACAATGCTGTCGTCGGAATCGTCACATTGATCCATTCGTTTGGATCAACTGGATCTGGTCCAGGGGTGGTGTTATCAAATTCCCCGATGATCCCGTTTACTTGGATTTCTCCTGAAGTGTTGCCATAACGTCCATCAATGTCTTGTGTCGCAAAGGCTGTTACACCACTTGCTACTACTCCTGCGATCGTTGCGGTACTCAAAATAGCTGCTACTAATTTTTTCATTCTTATTTCCTCACTTTTCTTTTTTAATTTTTAACGATAATCGTTAATTCTGCTTCAGTGACCCCTTGCTTTTCTTTGGTCTCAGGGTCGTAGATGTTGATCGTGGCTTTGGCAGGATATTCGCCTTTAGCCAATGGTGTGGTCAAATTGACATTTTCCACAAATTGGTTTGGATAGATCGCACCGGAAGAGTAGATCACTTCTCCGCTAGACAGTAAAGAGATATCCACGGCAATTGGATAAACGTTCGTTCCAGGGTTGACGATCTCGATCGAGCCGGCACTGTGGCCGTCTTCAAAAAGAGCGGTTGGATTGATTTGCAGGGTAAAATAATTGGCATCTGCGATTTCCTGCGCCCGCTCAGCCAATCGCTGGTCGGTGGCATCACCGGCTTCAGGCAACAGGTCAGCACTGATCAAAGGAACGGCTTCTTTTGATGGATAGAAATAGTACCCGATCCCACCAGCAAGTACTGCCAGTAGCAACAACCACAAGACCCATTTACGTTGTTCCTTTTTTTCGGTTTGATTCGTTTGCTCCAATGGATTCACCTCCTTAGTGTTAGGTACGATCATGTTGCTTAATCTCTGGGTACGAATCGCAAGATGATGCGATAGTTTGGTACCAATGAATCTTCGTAATAGCCCCCTTGGTCCTCTTCTGCATCTACGACCCACCGAGGATAATCACCGTAAAAATCACCAGTCAATGAAATCGGTGCCCGGCTCCTTTCTTCTAAACGCATCAGGGGTTGTTCTTCCATTGCTTCATAGAGCTGGATTTCCGTTTCTTCCGTTTTTAGATTCAAACGTAACAACGGTACCGAGATGTCGTCATAGGTCAGGATAGGGTCTTCCTCTTCGCTTTCACTTTCCGCATAATCAAGCGGATCTTCGCCAGCTTCTAAGAGCACGATACCGGCACTATCATCAATAGCTACTTGATTGATGTAGGTAGCTACTGCCAAGGAAGAGTGATTACGGATCTCATAAGTTTGACTCTCAAAATTACGATTAGACTCCGCCGCATTGTATAAAGATTCGAAAACCATTTTCGTCGGGATCGTCACCCGCATATGCTCAAGTTTGGAAGTCACGTCAATACCGATCACCTGTTGATAGGCTTTATTCCCCACTTCAAGCACCGCATAATAGCTGCCATCTTCGTCAACATCCAAGGTGACATCCGTATCAATGACACGAAAATCAGTCGTCATATCGGCATGAGTCAAGACATTTTCGGCTTGTGCTCGGCTTTCTTCCAGAATCAAAGCATGGAGTGCTGCTTCATTAGCTAGTTCATTGACTTTGAAGCGATCCAATGTGATATTGTAGGCTTCAAAATCCACCCCTTTGATGACTGTGCGACGGGCTGTGGTATCAATTAGTGTCTCAACAGAAGGTTTTGATAAGAAGACTGAAACTTCTGTCTCCGTTTCCAAGCGTTCATTTTCTCTCAGTTGGATGCGGAAATACCGATAGAGTTCACTTTCATCACGGTATCCTTCCCATTCGATACGTTCAGAATCCTTGGTCAACTCAACGACCTCACCCGCCGTATTGGTGTATGTCACGACTGTGACATCTGTATCTTCATACATTGAACCAGTGATCTCAGTGGACTGATCACTCAAGGCATCAATTCGTGCCACCAACCCTTCTGGTTCAGAAAAAGCGATACGACGATAGTTATTGGCACTGATTGCGGCAACAAAATCCACATCATTTAATGAGGAGATAGATCCATCCGCATTTTCCACACTGATATAACGAGAACGCGCATTTGCGTTGAATGTTCCCCATGACGGGTTGACCCCATTGTTTCGATTGATCCGCAATCTACCTGAAACATTGATAAATTCTTCATTGGGTTGCTCACCAGTTCCTGTCCAAAGGGAAACTTTTTGATTTTCAAAATTGATCGATAATCCATTCGCCGCGGTATTATTATTCGAACGAATCAATTGCTGTAATGTCGTTCGACTATTTCCTGCACGTGTCGTAGGATGGATCAACTCAAATCGTTGAACCCCTTGAAGATTTAAGCTCGCACGGGCGTTTCTAAAATAAATCATCTCACTACGGTTTACTTCGGTTTCGACTAGAAACACCGCTTCTTCATCCACCGTTATAGTATTGGCAATGTCGATCATCGGTCGACTGGTTGAACGATTCCTCGTTCTACCAGCATCTGTCACATGAAAATTAGCATTTTTACCAATCGTCATTTCACTGAAACGCCGTGTGCTTGAGTTAAAGCCATTGGAAGTATTGGCATAAAAAGAAGCACCTTCTTCCATGACAAAGCTAGCTCCTCGCGGGGCGTAAAAAGCAGGTCCTATTTGCTCTATCGACATTTTCGCCCCTTTACCCAGGGTGACAACGCCGTTCGTATTATTGACCCGAATCGCCCCAGCATCATTTCGGTTGCGCTCACGGACAACGGTAAGTTCTGCTTCTTCACCTAAAGTAAAAATATGACTTACTCGAAATGGTGAATCAGATAAGGTTTCTGAAACAGTCAAGTTCCCACTGGTTGCTTCCGTATGATAGATTTTTGCTTTGCTACCTGTGACAAACGAACGAATCGTACGCCGTCCGGTGAAGCCGTAACTGGCTTTTGAGTGAATCTCCGCTCTATCGCCTACATAAACATTCGTTGTCGTGGTTCCATAAAAGGCGATCCCCCGTACTTCGACGAATAGCTTACTGCCTTCTTCCATCGTAAATTGAGAGCTAGCACGGGTCAGACGAATCGCTTCTGCCGTTCGAGTAGATGTTCGATTGATATGCAATTCTGCACCAGCCTCTAGTTTTAGCTCATCACGCAAACGAATAAAGTTTTGGTTGTCATTGGTTCCGTGTTCAGATAAAAAGAGCTTTGTTTCTTTCCCTACGATCATTCTTCGAGTGGAACCGTTGTTTCCGGTCAAACCTTGACCGGATGTCAGATTGATGACATTTTCCTCACCGAAATGCAGTTCACTTGTAGTAGCGACCCCATGAAAAATCGCTCCTCGTTGCGTAATCGTCATATGATTGTTATTGCCAGAAACAAAGCGAGCATTTGCCGCTTGCAATTGCAAGAATGCCGCATTAGTGATAGTAACTTGGCGCTTAGAATTCAAAATAACATCATCACCCGTAACGAAGGAATCACGAACAGAAAAACGGCGCACATTTGAATTATTATTCGCACGCTCTTCTAGCTCAATATGGCTACGGTCCTCCATGCGAAACGTTTTGATCATCGTATCGGCAGTAAAACCATTACCGGTGGTTGCATCTATCCGAGCATTTTCCCCCACAACGACATCCGCTAAAGAAGCGGTCAGGACTGGACCGGTCTGATTGACAGTCATCTGAGTAAAGGCACCGATGTGGACCTCTGCTTCTGCACTGCGCAAATGGATAAAGGCACCAGTTGTCGTTCCTGTGCGTGTCCCAGTAATCACCGTTGGCCGTTCAGCAGAACTATTTTCGACGATCAATCGGCGTCCGGCATTGATCGCTGGTGTGGCGCTAACTGTTCCAAATTCAGAAAACTGCACTTGACTTCCTGCTTGGATCACCACTTCCCCAAGGGTACTCGTCGTATTGCCTGATAATCCTTGACCAGTTCCAACGTCAAGTGTCGCTCCCGCAGCGACCGTCAAGCGGCTATCTTGGTTGGCATTTGGTACAGAAACCACTGCCCCAGACTGACGGATCGTCGTCACACTTTCTTGCCCAAATACAAGTGTGGCTGCTGCTCCAGTCAAATGAAAGACGGTCCCAGTATTGGTATTTGCCGACCGTGTGACGGAAAATACTGCTTGTTCCGCAATCACTCCTTGATTTAGTTCAAAAATCGGAGTGGTATTTGTGGAACGATGATCGATCGTAAATTCCCCTTCGACGGTCAAGCGGTTTGCAGTAAATAGTGTCGGAATCGATGCGGCTGCGGTCGTTAGCCGATTGCTGCCTTTGAAATGCAGGTGCGCTTGATCATTATTCACCAATCGTCCAGTAGACGTTGTTAGCTCTAGTTGAGTATTTTCAAAAACGATCGTGGATTGCCCAGTTGTTTGAGCCAAACCTTGGGCCGAAGTGATCCCTTGCAGCTGAAGACCTTGCCAAGTTAGTTGCACTGGATTGGCAAATTGCATCAAATCATTCGCTGTTGCTTGAGAAATGACTGCTTGTTGCCCAGTAAACGTAACATTTGTCCGCTGAATCTCGCTGATTGGTGCAGTCAAAGTGAAAGTGCCAGAAAGAGTCAGAAGGATGGCTTGGTCATTAGCGATTTGTCCATAGTCATATAAAGTGTCTTGACTATCCGTATAGGATTCTCCTAATAAAATCGCCCGAAGTTGCTCCTCACCTTCAACTGAAAGTGCCAGGATTTCTGCTTCTGTGTCCAAGGCTTCGACTTGTGGTTCTTCCACATCTGCCTCATCATCAACCTCGTTTGCCAAATCTGCCTCGTTCGTGCTTTCTTCTGGCAATGATTCTTCTACTAGCTCTTGGTCTTCTTGACTAGCTGGGGACGAATCTTCGGGAGAGTCAGAGGGCGCCGGGGGTTCTTCACTGCTTTGCTCCGTTATTGCCGGAAAGTCAGCTAACTCATCCGAGCTACTCGTTGACTCAAGGTCAGATGACGCGCTCGCTTCTGTAAGCGAAACAGTATCTGCCTCAACTACTTGTTGGAATGTCACTATCGTGTTGATTCCAGAAGTACTTATTAGTAGTAAAGCAGAAAACAACGTAATTAATTTCATCATGTCCTCCTTTCTTCAAGTATTATTCAGTAATATGAAGTCCTTATGCCTAGGCTACTCGCCCCCTTTTCCCATAGAATCGTCCCATAAATCTTCGTTTTTAAGAGGATAACTTTCTTATGTAGTTGTTATTTGACAAAACCCTAACTTAACAACTTTTTAAAGACATTTGATAAATTCAAATGTCTTTTTTTGTCGATTCTCAAAAACGAAGGTTTATGAGACAGAATAGCTGTAAGTGTTTCACACGTGTGCCTTACTAACACTTAGGATACCGTGGTCTCAAAACAAAAGAAAATCATTATTTTCATCAACGCCTGAAATAGATGAAAATAACAATCGTTGTCCTTTCTAAAGCTTCCTATCACAAGCTTTGTACTAAAAAAGAGGTGATTGGGCTGAGCTTAATTTTCTTTCCAAATAGTCCCAATCTTGCTCATCTGGAAGTGGTTTTAGTAAGAAGTACTCTGTTTCGATATGATAGTCAGAGAGGTAACGTGGATAATTTGTGACAACCATATCGATATGGGTCTCATTCAAGGCTTCTTTGGTCAAGTATTGTAGTGGAATAAAGGTCAAAGAATGCCGGTTTCCAAATTGACGGAGCGCGCGTATTTGGATATGCTGACAAACAAAATGATCTCCTTCTAAAAGAAAATAGACTGTTTTTTTGGAAGCGTAAAAATCGAAAATCAATTCACTATATAGCGTGAGACTCACACATACATCCTCAAGATAACTTGTGTTTAGAGCGAGCTTGTTGCGATGTTCTTCAAGAAAATGCAAATTTTTCTGGTAAAGCTCGCAATTCGAGCGCATGATTGCTTCTTTGATATCACTCATTTCTTTGTTCAAGACAGGGGTGATTTGATGGTTGAGCTTTCTTGATAGGAAAAAGGACCGTAAGAAGGTTTGGATAGTCGCTTGCTTTTCTTGTGGTACGTCTCGTCCCCTCAAAAAGAGTTCTGTCATTTCTGCAATTTCTGATCCCCGATTAAAATGCTGATAAAATTTCTGTTCTTGTTCCTCTTGATTGAATGTTCGCTTACAAAGCGTTACTAGATAGATCCAAGCAAATTCTTCTTTTGACAAATGCAAATCGTAAATACTTTCAATGTCTTCTTTTAAGGTACAAAACGCAGAAAAACCACTACACTTATAGGCAAGTTCCGCTAACTCTTCTGGAAGATCGATCGAACAACCAAGACTGGCACGCTTGATGGCGATGTAAAACGTATAGTTAAAAGCCGCAGGCGTTACCCCCGAACCTAAATCATAATCGCCTGTTTGTCCTTGCAATTTCTCAAGGATCAACTCGTGTAACTCAGGATCTGGAATCATCGTATAGATCGTTTCAGCACCTTCATAATAAAAATCTTTGAAAAACTTCCGCAGATTTGCTTCGCTTCCTTCAATTGTTAAAGGATTGGATGTCCATTGCAAACCATAACTTTTTAATATGGGGTTACGCTGGTTAAGCAAACGGCGAAACGTACTTTCTGAGAAATGATAGTGATGGGCCAATTCATCAACTTTGGCCAGCTTCCCATGGAAAATATCGCCAATGATCTCAAATAAGCATTCATTTTTTAGTAGGTTCTGTTTTCGTTTCTTGTAAATTTCGGCTTGTTTTTCTTCGAAAATAAAGCCGCTATTTCCCGAAAGCAAGGAAATACTCTCAGCAAAATATTCTTTGATATATTTAATGTCACTGGCAATCGTACGCTGAGTCACTTGGTTTCGCTCTGCTAAATCACCAATAGTGAAAATACGGTCACGCTCTATCGTACTCAAAATTCGAAATAAGCGGCTTGTCGTTCGATTACTAATAAAAGCCATCTGTAAATCTCGCATATTTTTTCTCCTTGTTTAGTGTTTTCTTTTCTTTACTATTACACAAACAAGAGAAAAAGCGAAACATTTATGCATATTTTAATCATTTTTCTTAAAATTATGTACGGAAAATGATATAAATTGTAAGTTATTTTCAAATCCAAAATTGATGACTTCTGGCATGAAAGCAGCACTCTATATTATGGCTATGTACCGTCCTCTGCAATAAAATGGTCGGTGGGCTTTGACCACAGTTACTCGCTCAGAGACCAACAGTTTTTTAATCCCATCAAAAAAACCACACCTGCCTCTCTAAGAGTCAAGTGTGGTTGATAGGTTTTATTTTTCAAACAGATACTGCGCAGTAATCGACGATTGACAATTGATCAGTTGGTCTGGGGTTCCTTCGTACAAGATTTCACCACCACGAATTCCACCATCAACACCGACATCGATCAGCCAATCCGCTGCTTTCATGACCTCAAGGTTGTGTTCGATCACGATCACCGTGTTGCCTTTTTCCACTAGTCGTTCGATGATCGCCAAAATGCTCTTGATGTCTGCCATGTGCAATCCGGTCGTTGGTTCATCCATAATGTAGATATTGCCTTTTTTGCTTAATTCTTTTGCTAACTTCAGTCGTTGGCATTCACCGCCAGACAAGGTATTTAATGGCTGTCCGAGGGTCATGTATCCTAGTCCCACAGCCAAAATCTGTTTTAGTTTTCTTTGAATCGCTTTTTCCTCAAAGAATTCCACCGCTTCTGTGATGCTCATGGCAAGGACTTCATCGATCGACTTGCCTTTCAAGCGATACTGGTAGACTTCTTCTTTAAACCGTTTGCCGCCGCAGGCCTGACACAAAACCTCGACGGAATCCATAAAGGACAGTTCCATCTTGATGGACCCATGGCCTTTGCACGTTTCACAGGCGCCTTCGGAATTGTAGGAAAAAAGACCTGCTGAGACCTTGTTTTCTTGGGAAAATAACTTCCGAATGTCATTCATGATCCCAGAATAGGTCGCTGGATTGGAGCGGATATTTCCCGCCACCGCTGATTGATCGATCGTAATGGCTTCGGGGTATTCTTTGGCAAAAACCCCATTCACTAAACTGCTCTTTCCAGAGCCAGCGACACCGGTCACCACTGTAAATACTCCTAATGGCACCCGCAGTGCTGTATTTTTCAAGTTATGCAGCGTCGATTTTTTCGTTTCGATAAACTGATGACTCTGGCGAGGTGCTTCTTTAAAGTCCACCATCTGTCCAAATGCTTTGCCAGTCAGTGTATCTGAGCGCAGCAATCCTTCAAAGGTTCCTTCGTAAGTAATATAGCCGCCATTTTTTCCAGCTTTAGGTCCGACATCGATAATATGGTCGGCTGCTTTAATGACATCTGGATCATGCTCCACTACGATGACGGTGTTCCCTTTGTCCCGTAGTTTGACTAACAATTCATTCAATCGATGAACATCCCTTGGATGCAGCCCAATACTCGGTTCATCAAAAATGTAGATCACATCGTTCAAGCTAGAAGACAAGTGTTTGACCATTTTTACCCGCTGACTTTCCCCACCAGAAAGCGTCGTTGTTTCACGGTCTAAGGAAACATAATCCAATCCGATATTGATTAAATCAGTGATTCTCGCTTGGATGTTTTGAAGTAGCGGTTGAACACTCTCCTCCGAGATTTCTTGAAGAACCGTCAATAGTTCATCCACTTGCATCGCCAAAACGTCCGCAATCGAATAGCCCGCGATTTTGCACGCGAGTACTTGTGGGTTGAAGCGTTTTCCCTGACAGTCCGGACACTTCTGCTCATTCATGAAAGAAGCGATTTTCTTCTGGGTAGCAGCGGAGCTTTCATTGCCGCCCTTGATATTGGAGCGATTAAAACGAGCGACTAAGCCTTCATAGGTGGAACTCATGCCTTCCATATACAAGGAATCGATTTTTTCTCCTTGGGCATACAAAAAGCGGTTCATTTCTTCTTCGCTATATTCTTTCAACGGCTTGTCATTGTCAAAAAAGCCCGTATTGGTGAAAGACTTCAGCAGCCAAGAGCCGACTTTGTAGCCAGGAAGCAAGATCGCCCCTTCGTTTAAGGACTTTTCAAGATCCAGTGCTTTTTCTAAATCTAAGCCGACGATGCGCCCAATCCCTTCGCAAGTGGGACACATCCCATGAGGGTCATTGAAGGAGAAATTCCATGCAGGACCTAAATACGGTTGACCAAGACGAGAAAAAAGCAAGCGAATCAAGGGATTGATATCTGTGATCGTCCCTAATGTGGAGCGGGAATTACCGCCTAAACGGCTTTGATCGACCACTACTGCCATCGAAAGATTGTCGATGGCATCGGCATCGGGCTGGCTGTATTTTGGCAAAAAGTTGCGAACAAATTTCGAAAAGTTCTCATTCAGCTGTCGACCTGCTTCTTGTGCGATCGTGTCAAAGACGATCGATGACTTGCCTGAACCAGAAACACCCGTGAAAATCGTGATTTTTCTTTTGGGAATCTTCAAGTCAAAGCCCTTCAAATTGTTCTGCCTGGCGTTGTGGATCGTAATGTATTCCTGCATGCTATACCCTCCCAGATTCTATTGAATTTTTACAGTGAGCGACCATTATAGCACAAACATTCTCGCTGTTTCTCGGAATTTTGCAAAAAAACTATGTTTATTTTATGTTTTGTTCTCAATGTTGGAATAGCAAGGATAGAGGGCTTATGCGATTTTTCGATAACTATTGCATAGGAAGGAATTTAGCGTGCGAACGAAGTTAGAAGATAGAGCGAAGAAGGAGTATTTTGAATGACCTTAAATTGCTAAAAGGTAAAAAACAGTCCATTTTCCCTTGCTTGCAAAGTGAAATGGACTGTTTTTATGAAATAACCTTTAATCGTTTGAAGCCGAATGTTAGAGATCGGCCAGATCAGCCAGATCAGCTCAATACAGTTGACGGAAACGTTTTGATCAATGTCACCGTTTCTTCTGCCCCATAATCCCCTTCGGCATATAAAGCAAGATACTCTTCCAACAAATAGTCAGCAAGGTCTTGGGTAGATTGCGTAAAACCAGCCTTTTCGTAAGATCTGACTGCAGGGATATTTTTTCTCGACGGCCGCATCATCAATTTTTGAATGCCGAATGTTTCATGTAAATGATCACCGAGGGTGACGATCGCATCGGTACCAAATCCTTTGCCGCAATGAGCTTCCCGATTCAACCAGATATCCAGTTCTGCTATGCCGTCTTTTAGATGAAACGAGGAGTAACTAATAAAGCCAATCGGTTCACCAGCATGTAGAATCAAAAAGCCTCTGCCATTTTGCGGTTGAGCACCAGTAAAATAATACTCTTGATAGTCCTCAAAAAACTCTGTTTCGGTGGCGATCGGTGCATTAGGATAAGAAGGTGGTCCGGAATGATATTTTGTGGTTTCAGAGTGAAAACACCATTGATAGACCGCTTCTTTATCTTTGATTTCCGCAGGGGTTAAAGTGACTTTGTTGCCTGTTAGCATGTGGTGTACTCCTTTCGCTCTTCCTAATGTTTACCTCAATTATAGCGGATGATGTCCCTTAAAAACAAACCGCGTTTTTTCTTTACTTGAATCGAACATCGACATTGCTTAAATTTTCATTGTTGCGCCAACAATCTTCCGATTGATTCCTCTATTTTTTCATCCTCTAAAAATTAAATTCATTTTCCCAATTAAAATCAGCAGATTCTTCTAAACTGTTCGGCCAATGATGGCACCAGGAAGGAACTCTGGGCACTTCTACTCGATCCAAACTTGGTGTGTACGGTTTGATATCTATTAGTGGCGTTTGGTCGTTTGCATCAATATAAGGAATAGAAAGAATTCCTTTCTCAACATCGACTGATAATACTTGAACAACACTTAATGCAATTGGATTTGGTCGAATGGGTGATCTCGTAGCAAATATCCCCATTTTTTCAGGCGCATGTTTATAGGGTTGCTCAGCATCCAAAATCATTCGATACTTTGCATCCGCAAAATCACTGAACCACCATACTAATTGAAGGTGACTAAATCCTTCAATCCCTGCTAAAGCTGGAATATATTCTTTCTTAAGCTTGAGCAAGCATCCTTCCTCATTGTTTTGAATGATCCCAATCGGTTGTAGTTTATATTCTGTCATTTTCTTTCCTCCATTTCCTCTTGGTGCTCTCAGAATAGTGCCTGACACAGTGTGAGAGTCAAGAAAAAATAGAAAAAATCTGCTACTCAACGTTTTATGAGCGGTATTTGTATTTCAGTCAAATAATTACGTTCTTCCTGCTCATTCCAAGGACCGCGATGCACGATTTGCCTGTCTGGTCCGTCCATTTGGTAATAAGGATGTTCTTGTAGCCACTCAGCCAAGGACAAATAGACGTTGGCTATGTTGGAGAATGCACCGTACACCATCGTGCACGCCATAATTGGCACTGCCTCCGTTTCGTAGATGGAAAATACTTTGGAATCTACTTGCAGGCCTGCTTTCACTTGCACACACAATTCAACATCGACATTTTTTTCTTTAAACTCTTGGTCGTGATAAATCGAAAATGATTGTCCGAAATTCTTTATTTTCTGATTTTCCATAAAAGTGGCTAGTTCTCTCCACAGTTCCTCTTCAGAAAAATAATTTGGTATGACTTTGCGAAGGGAGAGCACATGATAACTCGGGACTGCTTTCATTGTAACCTGATAATGGCGCTCTGTTCGTTTCTTCGTCAATTCTAATTTAGCCACTTCTAGTTTGATTAGTTTTTGTTTTTCCGCCTCAATAGTCGACTTAATCTCATCTCGTTTTCTTTCTAATTGTTCTGCAAGGAAGTCCTGCTCTTGGTTTTTCAGTAACACCGCAATTTCTGCTACACTAAAGCCGCTATCACGCAAATAGAGTATTTTATTGAGTTCAGGCAATTGAGCAGCCGAATACAGTCGATAACCAGTAAACGTATCAATCCTATCGGGCTTTAATAGGCCCATCTCATCATAGTAACGTAACATTCTGATACTCACTTGAGAGAGCTTTGAAAATTCACCTATCTTAAACATATGCACCTCCGATAGATTTATTATAAAAACACTTTAACCACACTTCAATGCTACTCACTATAAAAAACCGAAACAAAGAGTTCACTCTCTGTTTCGGTCTTGCTTCATTATTCAATATTCAACGAAAAATTCTTCTAACAATTCTTGCCTTTCATAGGCATATGCCGATTTGTTCCACCTATCGGTTCACTGAGACGGCCATTCGGTGATAGGTATGGCGCTTACCTCTGATGGTGATCGATAGTTGCAAGATGTTCTCGGGATCAGCGGTTCCAGAAAAACCAGCATCTCCGATATGGTGAAGGTCGCAGCCGGCACGTTTGCTAGTCAATGCCAAGGCACGGATCGTGCCTGTATCTGCACCTTCCTGTGTAGTGCCAATGGTGCCCATGACCAACTTCCCTTTTTGGTGGATAAAGGCCACTAGATCACTCATGTGTTGTTCACTCAGACCAGGAATCGTGCCCGCAATGGGTACAAGAATAACATCGGCCCCAGCTTGAATGAACGCAGAGGCAATTTCTTCATCTAACACGGGTTCATTGACACCAGCTCCGTGCATTTTTCCAGCAATAATGATCCCAGAGAAAACGGCTCTTGCTTGTTTGATTGCCGCTGTGATCTCTTTATTTGAAACGCCAGTGGAAGGATTTCCTGTCAGACAGATAAAATCAAATCCAAGTGCTTCTGCACGAGCCATGTTTTTCTTTGTTGCCAAACGCCCTGTAGCGATAGTTGTCAACTGTTCCATCTGCTCCGCACAATCGTCGACAGGCTCAAGATTGACCCCAACAGGCCGCCCCGTCAAGCATTGCAAAAAGCGAATGGGGTCATCCGTTGTCGGTAATCCTTTGATAGCGCCGTTTTCGCAATCAAATAGGTTCAGCAAAATCAAATCCGCCCCAAATGCAGCAACGAATTCAGCATTGGTGATTCCTCTAGACATCGGATCGATTTGGACATCATTTTCTGCTACGATCGTCCGTCCCGCACTTCCTCGGATACTTTCCAATAGCTGGTCTTTATCAAATGATTTAAAATCAGCTGCCGTGCAATTCAATAATCGTTTTGTCTTCATTTTACGCCCCACTTTCTGAACCGAGTTCACTGGCTAATGTCCGATTATCCAGCATTTTGAAGAATGGATAATAGATGGCGATAGAAACCGTCAGATTCACCAGTTGTAAGATTGCCCCCGAAATATGTCCGCCTGTGGCTAGATAACCGCCGATGATTGGCGGCATCGACCAGGGCACCAAAACGACGGCAGGTCGGACGATCCCCATGGCAACTGTCGTATAAGAAATAATATAGCAAACGACCGGTGTCAGAATATATGGGAACAAAATCAATGGATTCATGACAACGGGCAACCCAAACATGATGGGTTCATTGACATTAAAAACCGTTGATGGAAATCCGAGTTTCCTCAACTCTTTTAAATACTTGCTTTTACTTCTGACTAAGAGCAAGATCGCCAAGCCCAAAATCACGCCACTCCCGCCAATCCAGACAAAGGTATTCATAAAGGTATAATTGATGATATGCGGAATCGTTTCGCCGTTTTGAAAAGCGATTCGATTTTCATCGATCATTTGAATCCATGTCGGCTGCAGGACGCTCAAGACCAAGTCCCAACCGTGGATGCCCACTGACCAAAACAATGACGTAAACATAATGGCAAACAGACCGCCTATAAAGCCTCCTCCAATGATCGACAATGGTTGTCCCACAAGACTGTACAGCAGATCATGAACATTCGTGTTGCCGAATGATTCCACTAATAAACGAATCACCCAGAAAAGCGAGAGGCAAAAAAATGAGGGGATCAATGCAATAAAGGAGCGACTGACCGCCGGGGGAACGTTTTCTGGCATGCGAATCACGATATTCTTTTGTACGAATAGTCGGAAGATCTCCGCCGTGATCAGGCTGGTGATGATTGCTACGATCAGCCCGCGGCTACCAAGATAAGACATTTGAATGCCGCCATCTTCAATCGGAGTGACTAAAAGAAAAACCGAAGCTGCCAATACACCGGCAGATAAACCGCTGACGCGGTAAGTGGTTGCTAAACTATACGCAATAGCAAAGGAATTGAACAGCGCCATCACACCAAAGGTCACTTGTACGACAAAGTCTAATTTGCTGCGCCATTCCCCGCCAAAAATACTAGTAACAAATAGGTTAAAGCCTTCCCATGGAACGTTGGATAAAATAACAAAAATGGAACCGATAATAATCAAAGGCATCGTGGTGACAAGTCCATCACGGATAGCAACTAGATGCTTTTCACCGCCAATTTTCATTCCCCATGGCAGCATTTTTTCTTCCATAAATTTCTTTAACGAATCCTTCATAAGCTTCCTCCTTAACCTTAAAAGATCGCTGAAAGAGTGCGTTCAGGTATCTTTTCGAAGTGTGAATAGAAACCAAGGCTTGCCACCTTCAAGAACCTAGGATTGAAGTGCTGATCGCCAAAACGCTATTGCTATGAACACAGTAAGAACGCAAGGCATTGGATTTCTCAACTATGACTGCCTATTTTCCATGCAACTGTTCTCAACTGATCTTCATACCTTTTATTTGCCGCAAACGATCCTGCGCATGAACCGTTTCAAACGACAAAAAAAAGCATTGGACAAGATTGTCCAATGCCTTTGGCATAGCAAAATAAGCGTCCAGCATCCCACGGTTTTTGCCCAAAAACCTGCCTGAATCTACTAGAAATCGACAAGGAAATCGGGTACAATAAACACGTTGATGCCTTTGGCGATCAACTATGGCAACTTGATTGGTCAACTGTCTATAGTGAGTGACTGATCAGGGCCTCGTAAGTCTGCGCCAACAGAATTACGAGGTGCCTATTTTTTTGGTTTCTATTCGCTTACATTCTATAGAATGTTTTTCAGAAAAGCAAGCGAACGTGACAATAAAATTGCAAATAATGGTCATAAAATATAAAAACTGTTGTAATTCGTTGGATTTAAGCAGAAAATCTTGATTTTTTTGCGTATTTATCAAAAAAGGAGGACCGAATCATCCATGATTCAGTCCTCCTTTTCGCGTTAGACAAATACAAAAAAATTCCAGAGCAGATCGTGCCTACCAATAGCCCACGAATACTGCCTTCTCCTTCATTGGGTAACTCAAATTTGATGATATTCACCAGCAAAGCGCCGGTGATCAAGGCTTCAATGATGACTACCAAATAGTAGGGCAATGAGACAAAGAGGGAGAACGCCGCTCCCGCGAAAATACTGAAGGAAAGCACAAAGCGACCATATTTGTTATAAAGGGCACCATGATGGTGATAGAGCAACCAATCGTTCATGAGAAAGTGCAAACCAAAAGCGATAAAGTAGGTCAAAATGTAAAAACGCTCTGATAGCGTATTGGCAATCACGATATAGCCGATCATAATATTGTAAATCACATGAAAAGCGATATCCGACCAAAAAAAGGCGTTTTTGGCACTGGTGATGTCTTTCTTTTCTAACACCATAAACGTCCGCTCATCGATTTTGTAGATCACGTAACTGAAGACTAAGCCAAACAAAACGATGCCATAGACCCCATGACTATAAAAAATCCCCGAATCCCAGCCAAATTCATCGATCAACACCGTTTGAAAATACGCCAAATGGGGCAATAGATGAACGATTGCATAGGAGATTCCTACCCCAGCGGCAAAGGAGCTCATGTATTGCACGTTTAGTTTTCTGGATGAGATAACATTTGAAAATAGATGGATGAAGATAAACCCTAAAGTGATCATGCAATTCACAAAATTGTTTGTTAGATACGTCATTGTTTTCTCCTTCTTACATTCTGTTTCCGGCAGCGTTTAATCGCATTTTTCAATAACAAAGTCTTTTTAATTAGTTATTTTTGGTTATTTTCATGAAATATTCTTGTTTACTATACAGTAAGTGGGCTTGGGGGGCAATAGGTTTTTTAGGTTTTTGGGGAGAAATATTTTTGATAGAAAACGACCTTCATTGTTGCCGATTTTTTACCGATGATCTTGTCTTCATTTTCGGATAGGATAATCTTGTTTTTGCTCTAGCAGATACTAGGTCTAACTTCATTTTTTATCAAAAATTGCGCTTATTTGAAGTTAACTTCAAATTTCCGAAAAATTGTAACCAATTTGAAGTTATCTTCAACTTTCTCAATTATGACAGATTTTTGACGTTCGTAACCAATCGCAGATGAATTCAGAAAGCCGTTGCTGCTCCTATTCCATCAAAAAAAGAAGCAAGAACCTGCAGCGTCCTTGCTTCTTTTTGTTACAATTCATTATACTTCTTTTTCGAATCTTTACTTTCTTTCACCGGATACTTCATGTTGTTTTTTTCCAGCTTTTCTTTGATGATCTCATCAATATCAAGACCCAAATTGTCTGCCAGCATATAGGAATAAATCAGAACATCGGCAATTTCTTCTTTTAGATGTTCGAAATCTTGAGTGGCTTCTTCAGGTGTTTTCCATTGAAAAATCTCCAACAATTCGGCGGCTTCGATGGAGATAGAAATAGCTAGATCTTTTTCATTATGGAATTGTCGCCAATTGCGATCATCTCGGAATTTATTGATCCGTTCCATTGAAGAGGGTTGGTTTTGCATGGTTGGACTGGCTCCTTTCGTTTTGTAGGGCTATGAGTTTTTGGCGGAGATTGGGATTGATTGCATAGATGTAAAGCCCTTTGATTGCTCGTTTCATTAATACATTCAATGAATTAAGGATGATCGTTTCTTTGGCTTTCTTCGTCAATTCTTGGTTCATATCGTCACGTCCCGTAAACGCCCCTTTGTCCTCATATTTATCGATATCGATGACAAGCTGGTCGGTCTCTGGATCGTAATCAACGGAAGGGCCAATGACGACTCCTACATTGTTTAAATCAAACCCTTGGACGGTGTAGATTGATCCGACTTCACTGATTGTATCTGGTCGCTCCGCCCATGTTCGCTTCGTGTCGGTCGTATTCCATGGCAGGTTGATCCCACCAGGATCTACAAGATAAGAAGCTCCGTCTTTTTTATGAACATAATCGAATGTTGAGATGATCCGTGACAGACCTTCCTTTTTATCGAGAGAAAAGATTTTATTCTTCAACGCATCATGGGTTTCCATAATCTGAAGCTCAAAAGATGCTGTTGATTCTGGAATCGGTGTTACACGTTTTTCTACGATATCATCGATCCATTGAATAATTTGTGGACTACTTTTCATTCTTAATTGATCTTTTAGCTGAAAGCGAGAAGCATTGTACCTTTTCTGAAACTGATCCAATTTGTCCTGATCCCAATAACTTTTGATTTTCAATACTTGCTTCGGATCAAAGATACAAATCGTGATTTTTGCTCGCTTGATAATTTCTTCTAGTTGGTTTTCATAGTGAAAACTGTTATAGCTGTCTTTCTTCGTTAAAAGCAAATGGGCCTCATCCACAATAACGATGTCTGGGTGCAACTTCTGATTATCTGTTTTATTAATAAAGGAAGTTGGCTTTAACATATGATTCTTTTTTAAATTTGGCAAACTTTCTGCCATTGTATGATAGGTTTTTAACATCTCTGAATGGTTGACCAGCAAATAATTATCAGTGCCTTTTAATACAGACTCTGATTTTGTATAGTCTTGAAGAGTGTTATAGAGAGATGCTAATAAGACGCTCTTTCCCGTTCCAGCTTCTCCTTCAATCATCAAGACTTTTTGTGTTTCATCCTGCTGAATCGCTTGTTTACAGTACTCAATGATTTCAAGTTTTATATCTAACTGTTCTGGCGTCAGTTCTTTAAAAGGGGATAATTTATACACATCTTTGTTGCGAATCGTATCGATTGAGTGCTTCGCCAACTGACGCCTTTGCAATTCTTCCCATAACTCTTGGAAGACCACTTCATCATAATACTCTTTTTCATAATACTGATGCATCTGCACCTGTCTTGTTTGACTGACATTTTGCAACTGAAACTGCTCATCCCCAATGAAGTGATTGATCAAATTGGTTTCGATATTGTAGGTCGCTGATTGATTGAATTTTTCATGACCAATCAGCAGGACTTCTTTAATTTCTCTGCGCTTAGAGTTATTCAAGTGCTGCTTCAATCGTTTGTTCACTTGAACCGTTTGACCAATGTACGCAACAGGTCTTTTCTTTTCATTTCGGTTGTAGAGTATGTAAACGACTGGGTACTGATCGATATAAGCCGTCGTTATGCTAGATAGCTCACCTTTCTTGAAATGATGATCTTCTATGATTAGTTGGTTGGTCATATTTTAGAGTCTCCGTTTAGTGTCTATTCCATTAAGGTTATTTATTTTAGTATATCATTGCATATTTTGCTCTTAAAGCATTAAAGACAAAATTGGTAATTTTTTGTTTTAGCAAAATAACCATTATCTAAAAAAATCGCTATTGATTAATCTACTAATTTCGCCCAACGTGCATACTTTGCTAATGATTTAATAGACTAACTTATTATCCTGAAACTCTTTTCAAACGAATCCTCTCTAAGACGTTCTAAAATAAATAGCTGAAAATCCCCTTTGATAATTCATCAAATATCCTCTGTTTAGGATATTTATAAATTGTTTAGTAAATCAAAAAAATATTTTTCAATATTAAAATAAATAAATATTTTATAATTTTAATTTGACTAAATCATTCAATATGCGATAATCATTTACGAAAGGATGATTTGATGAACCATACAGTTACCAGCCTAAGATATCTACGGATCGCTCAAATTTCTTTGTTAACATACTATATTTATTTAGCCGTCCATGACAATATTTTCGAAGCAATTCCATTACTGTTAATCAGTGGTATTTTAGATCTCGTGTACCCGCCAGACTACGCAAACCAGTCATTTTGGTTCCCTTATAAAAAGAAAACAATATTTTTAAAAAGCAACAATTTGTTTCTGGAAAGAGCTCTAGAAATCTTAACCACAATTGTTCTTGGTATTTTCCTATCTCTTGTTTTTTAAAGGAACAACTTGTGATTGTTGGTTCCCTTCTACCCAACAACTGAATTATTTTTCTATTGCTCACTATTTTATCCATTTGTCTATTAAAATGGATTTATTAAATGAATAACGAATCCTTGACTGTTGAGATGACGCTAGTATTTAATCGAATGGAAAGGTGATTTTTTATGAAAAGAATTTGTTTTGTCTTAGTTTTGAGCAATGGATTATCTTACACACCATTAACTCCAGGTGTTCTTTATCAAAGAGACACAAGCCTCAAAGACTATTTTTCACCGTTTTACGACGTTTCAATCAATTATCTGAGAGATAAAGATACTGTTGATTACTTGGTCCTTCCTGAGCCATTCGCTCCTTTTGATAATGAAAATAACCTCCCCATCATAAAAGTTCCTTCTAAATTTTTTCTGACTAAAGATTTTGAAAAAATTAAGGATTACATTGATGACTACTTTAAAAAAAACGATGCTAAGTAATACTAATCTTCGATCGTTTTAAGCTCTTACTGATTGATACCGTTATCAATCAGTTTTTTCGTCGGATTGTCAACTTATTTTGGGACGAGAAAACAGTCCGAATATTCTAAATTTATTCTTTTGCGATAAAATTATTCCAATATAGATAATAAGGTAATATTTATTTGGTAGCTCTCAATTATTCTTATACTTAGCTGAGGGCATCACTTGCTTGACCAAAAAATTCAATGATCGAATACGGGCTAACGGTTTTAATTTAACTTAAAGGGGTTTTAGTTTTGACAGACGAAAGATGGTTCCAAATAAGAAAAAGACGAAAGATAGAATTATATGTTTGTCTTTTAGTCGTTTTCCCAATGGTCTATGGGCTATGGTTCAACATAGTTTTTCTTGTACAATATACTGCACTACTTTTTTGTATCGCAGTTTTAACAGCAATTTATGAACTCGGAAAACTATTAATTGATAAAACTCTAAGAAAAAGGTAGTAATGTTCAATCTATATTTTGTAGGTTGGACATTACTACCTTTTTCTTGAAGGAATTTAACAACAATAAGCCTAAAGAAGATACAAAAAGGAGCACTCCTTAGAGTACTCCTTTTCATTATTTTATGGAAAACAGTAACATACTAATCAAGTCAATGAAGCTTTGAATGTAATAGTGTACCCCTATTACCCCACAGACCCTTCCATCTCATAACTAATCAACCGGTTCAATTCGACTGCGTATTCCATCGGTAATTCTTTGGTGAATGGTTCGACGAATCCCATGACGATCATTTCGGTTGCTTCGCTTTCGGAGAGGCCGCGGCTCATTAGGTAGTACAGTTGTTCTTCTGAGATTTTGGAGACTTTGGCTTCGTGTTCTAGGGACACTTGGCTGTTGTGGATCTCATTGAATGGGATGGTATCGGATTTCGATAGGTCATCCATGATGATGGTGTCACACTCGATATGGGAGATAGAACCTGCGCTCTTCTTGCCGAAGGTGACTTGTCCACGGTAGTTTACTGCACCGCCGTCTTTAGAAATTGATTTTGAGACGATGGAGCTGGAGGTGTTTGGTGCATTGTGGATCATTTTTGCACCAGTATCTTGGATTTGGTTGGCACCTGCAAAGGCAATGGAAAGCATCGTGCCCCGTGCGCCTTTACCATCAAGATACACACTTGGGTATTTCATGGTTGTTTTGGCTCCTAGGTTGCCATCGATCCATTCAACGGTAGCACCTTCTAAGGCTTTGGCCCGTTTGGTTACTAGGTTATAGACGTTGTCTGACCAGTTTTGAATGGTGGTGTAGCGGCAGTAAGCGTCTTTTAGGGTGAAAATTTCAACGATGGCTGCGTGCAAACTATTGCTTGAATAGGTTGGGGCGGTACAGCCTTCAACATAATGGACGCTGGCGCCTTCGTCAACGATGATCAATGTTCGTTCGAACTGACCGGTATTTTCGGCATTGATCCGGAAATAGGTCTGTAATGGCACATCGACACGAACGCCTTTTGGTACATAGATAAAGGTACCACCTGACCAAACGGCTGAGTTTAAAGCAGCAAGCTTGTTATCGGTTGGTGGGACTAATTTTGAGAAGTATTGTTTGAACAGCTCAGGGTATTCCTTCAAGGCTGAATCGGTATCGGTAAAGACGATGCCAAGTTTTTCAAACTCTTCTTTCATGTTGTGGTAAACGACTTCTGATTCGTATTGGGCAGAAGCGCCAGCCAGGTATGCCCGCTCGGCTTCTGGAATACCAATGCGTTCAAAGGTCTCTTTGATTTTTTCTGGTACGTCATCCCAATCACGGGCAGGACGATCACTTGGTTTTTGGTAATATTTGATGGCATCAAAATCGATGTCAGACAGATCCGGGCCCCAGTTTTGCATGGGCATCTTGTTGAAGGCTTCAAGAGACTTCAAGCGGAACTCAAGCATCCATTCTGGCTCTTGCTTGACCCGTGAGATTTCACGGACGATGTCTTCGGTCAATCCTTCGCCGGTACTAAAAACAGGCTGCACGTCATCGTGGAAGCCAAATTTATATTCTTCTAATTCGGGTACACCCATGGTTCTCACTCCTTTTGTAGTGCGGTTGTCTATTCGCTGGTTTCTTCAGTGTCAGATTCATTGGCGTGGCTGTGACTGACAGATGCTTGTGTACTGTCGGCAGCAATGGCTTTTTCTAATGCTTTCCAAGCTAAGGTCGCACACTTGATGCGTGCAGGAAACTTCGCCACACCCCCAAGCATGGAAGCATCGCCTAAGCGATCGCTTTGGGGAATGTCGTTTCCTTGGACGAGCTCAGAAAACAAGCCTGAAAGTTCACCAGCTTCGGCTAGTGTCTTACCGATAATCGCATCCCCCATCATGGATGCACTGGCGGTACTGATGGAACAGCCTTCGCCAGTAAACGCGATGTCTTTGATGGTGTCTCCTTCGACAGCGAGCTCCAAGTGGATCACGTCGCCACAGGTAGGGTTATTCAATTCGACTTTGTACGTTGAATCATCCAAGGTGCCCCGATGATGTGGGTGGCTGGAATGATCCAGAATGACTTGTCGATACAAATTATCTAATTTCGTTAGTGCCATGTTGGAAAAACTCCTTCGTCAGCTTGATGGCGTCAACCAGTCGATCGGCGTCCTCTCTTGTATTATACAGGTAAAAGCTGGCCCGTGCAGTCGCTGGGACTTGCAAATAGGTCAAGAGGGGTTGGGCACAATGATGACCTGCCCGTACCGCGATGCCTTCCATGTCTAAAGCAGTAGCAACATCATGAGGATGGATACCAGCTAGATTAAAGGCGATCACTCCCGTGCGTTTTGCTGCTTCTTGGGGGCCATAGATGGTTAAGCCTTCAATGGCTTGCAGTTTTGGCAAAACGTAGGCAGCTAAGTCTGCTTCATGGGCGTGGATGTTTTCTAAGCCGATTTCTGTTAAGTAATCCACCGCTGCACCTAAACCGATCGCACCGGCAATATTTGGTGTACCAGCTTCAAATTTCCACGGCAGTTCTTTCCACGTGCTTTCTTGCAGATGGACAAAATCGATCATTTCCCCGCCAAATTCGACGGGTTCCATCTGATCCAGCCATTGCCGCTTGCCGTATAAGACACCGATACCAGTTGGTCCGCACATTTTATGGCCAGAAAAGGCATAGAAATCACAATCCAGTGCTTGGACATCAACTGCCATATGTGGAACAGCCTGAGCACCATCCACCACCATGACGGCTTGGTGCTGATGCGCCAATTTGGTTAACTCCGCAATCGGATTGATCACGCCTAAAACATTGGAAACGTGAGCGATCGAAACGATGGCGGTTTTGTCTGTGATCTGTTTCTTGGCATCTTCCATGTCCAAGGTGCCTTCTGGTGTCAACTGGATATATTTCAAGGTAGCTTTTTTCCGAGCAGCTAATTGCTGCCAAGGGATGATATTGGAGTGATGTTCCATATAGGAAATCACGATTTCATCGCCTTCATTGACAAAACAGTCGCCGTAGCTGCGGGAGACCCAATTTAAACCAGTGGTCGTCCCGCGAGTAAACAGCACTTCCGCTGTCTCATTCGCATGGATAAAACTGCGAACTTTTTCTCGTGCGCCTTCATAGGAATGGGTCGCCCGTTCTGCGAGGGTATGGACCCCACGATGAACGTTGGCATTGTCTTGATGGTAATAATCGGTGATCGCCTGCAGCACCGCCTCTGGTTTTTGCGTAGTGGCGGCATTGTCGAGGTAGATCAATGGTTCGTCATTTACGAGCTGATCCAAGATGGGAAACGCTTGTTTCACTTTTTGGGCATCGATCATGCGAGCAACTTCCCTTCGATAACGGCAACCAATTCTTGTTGCACTTCTTTGACTGGGATCGCGGTCAAGACGGATCCTAAGAAACCACGAATCACCAAACGTTCCGCTTCTTCTTTGCGCAACCCACGACTCATCAAGTAGTACATTTCTTCTGGATCGACCCGTCCCACACTGGCTGCGTGTCCGGCTGTTACTTCGTGCTCATCGATCAAAAGGATTGGGTTAGCATCGCCACGGGCTTGGTCTGAAAGCATTAGGACACGGCTTTCTTGTTGCGCGTCCGCTCCTTTGGCTCCTTTTAAAATGTGTCCGATACCGTTAAAGGTTAAGACGCCGCGTTCTCTAATGACACCGTGTTGCAGGATATGACCAATGGAATGCGGTGCTTTATTGGTGACGCGGGTATCGATCCCTTGTGTTTGGCGTCCAGCACTGATTGCGACCGCTTTGACTTCCGAATGCGCGCCTTCGCCTACAAGATCAGAATCAAAGTCCGCCACGACGTCTCCGTCATTCATGACTCCGATCGCCCAATCTACCATCGCATCTCGTAATACGTAGCCGCGACGATTCATGTACGTAGTAATGTTGACACCTAACTGATCAATCGCAGAGAATTTGACCTTCGCGCCTGCTTTGGCAATTACTTCCACTACGATATTGCCAGACAGTTTTTTCGCTTGGTCGCCTTTGGTTTGGAAACGTTCCAAGTAGCTGAACTCACTGTGCTCATCAGCAACGATCAAAATGTGTTTGAAGAAATGCGCTTGACTATTGCCATTGTGATAGAAAATCGCTTCAAGGGGTTCTTCGATCACCACGTTTTTTGGTACATACAAGAACATGCCGCTATTCATAAACGCCGCATGTGCTGCGGTCATTTTGTCTTCGTCCATTGGCACTGCTTTGGTCATATAGTATTGATTAACCAACTCTGGTACTTCTTTCATTGCTGTAAACAAGTCGGTAAAGATCACGCCTTTGTCGATCAACTCTTGCGGTAATTGCTCAAAGATGGTGGTGTCATCGAACTGAACGAGGGTCGGATGGTTATCCATCGCGTTAAAGGCGGGAACTGCGCCTGCCACTTCTTCTTCTGACAAAGCGTACTCACCAGCAAGTGCTTGTTCGTCGATATTGAACAATGGCCAACGCTCGTAACGCACCCGCTCGATTTTTGGAAACGCAAGTTCATCCACTTTCGCAAGGGCTGCTTGGCGTAATTCCAACATCCATTCAGGCTCTTCTTTTAACGCTGAAAAAACGTTGACTTGTTCAAGATAATCCTGTAATTTTGCCATTTACCTTGCCTCCTTACGCTTCTTCTTCTTTGTAGTCGATCCCTAACTCTTTACTGATCCCAGCATAGCCTTCTGCTTCTAGGCGTTTGGCTAAGTCTGCCGAACCGGTCATCACGACACGGCCTTCCATCATGATATGAACCACGTCTGGTGTGATGTAGTTTAACAGACGTTGGTAATGGGTGATGATCAAAGCGCCAAAGCCTTCGCCGCGCATTTCATTGACGCCTTTTGCTACGACTTTCAAGGCATCGATATCTAGACCAGAGTCGATCTCATCCAAAATTGCAAAGGTTGGCTCTAGCATCAACAATTGTAAGATTTCATTTCGTTTCTTTTCTCCACCGGAGAAGCCTTCATTCAAATAGCGTTCTGCCATTTCTTCGGGCATATTCAATAAATCCATTTTTTCATCTAATTTCTTCAAGAAATCCATGACAGAGATTTTGTCGTCTTCGTCACGTTTGGCATTGATCGCTGCCCGCATGAATTCTGCATTGGTGATGCCTGGAATTTCACTTGGGTATTGCATCGCCAAGAACAGACCTAAACGAGCTCGCTCATCCACTTCCATTTCCAAGACGTTTTCGCCGTCGAACAAAATTTCCCCTTCTGTCACTTCATAATTCGGGTTGCCCATGATGGCAGCGGACAAGGTTGATTTCCCTGTACCGTTTGGTCCCATGATGGCATGGATCTCTCCAGTTTTTAACACTAAGTCAACGCCTTTTAAGATCTTTTTATCTTCGATTTGGACGTGTAGATTTTTGATTTCTAAAACTGACATTTCTTTCCCTCCAGTATCTTTTCTTTCTCACTATTTTAGACTAATTGAGAATGAACTTCAAACGCTATTCCCGACTTTTTTAAAATATTTCTAATCTGTACATTGGAATTATTATAAAGTATTACATAGAGATAGTACATGGTTATTGTTCAGAAAGTCGACTATTTTTGAAATTTTACTTTTATCTTTCAACTATCTTCTTTTCTCTATTGTTGAAACCTTGTATTCTTAGGAAATCAAAGTGAAGGACCCTCACTCGTTTTTTGTGAGGATCCTTCACTTTTTCCATCCTGCTGTTTTTTTAACTATAATGGAAAATTAAAGTTCATCATAAAATGCTGTGCAACATTAATCAGTTCTTTTTTTGATAGTTTCCCTAAAATTTCAATCTTTCTACCGTCACGCTCGGAATAATCTAGCGTATAAACTTGCTTTGTATTTACTTTACTCCCAGGTTTCAATTTGTCGTGTTGAATAGCGACAAAGTAAGGACGCTTCCGATCTGTACTCGTTATTGGACAAACAATGATCAAATTTGAGGTGTAACTGTACTCATCCCTGCTGATGACTAAAGCAGGCCTGCGCTTTTTGATTTCACTATCTTTCGAGGGATCAAAATCAATAAATACAAGAGTCCCTTGTTCGAGCCTATTCATCAAGCTGCCTGCCTTCAACAATAAAATCAGCAGCTAGCATATCTTCTTCATCAACAAATTCTTTCTCTTTTGCAGCTAAAAAATAATCATCGATCTTAGGAATCAAGGAAATCGTCCCATCGTTTTCTTTGCTGATAAAGTAGGTCTTACCAGCAGGAATCTCAAACTTACTTGCTAGCGTGACCATTACCGCATTTCCTTGCTTTCTTGTTTTCACTGTATCCAAAACAATCACCTTTCCTTCATAACTTATATAGTCTATTTCACCACGTAATTACAAAATACAGCTAGGAGATCAGCCCCTTTTTTACTAGGTACTTTACTATACGCAAAATGCATCTGATCAATCATCAACAACGAAAGAGGACACGAAAAAATCTCGCATCCCCTACCTTCACTTCTGCTGTGCCCATTCTTCTCGTAAGATGCCATACTTGATGGAATCATAATAGGTGCCTTCCCAGAAACGGACTTTGCGGATCTGGGCTTCTTTGGTCATCCCTAGCTTTTCTCCTAGTTTCATCATGCGGTGATTGCCCGACCACGTGGTATAACCGACACGCTGGATATGAGGCTGTGATTCAAACAACTCATTGATCCACTGGCGAATTGCTTGGCTGCCAATGCCTTGATTCCAAAGGGAAGCATCATAGATGGCTATCCCGAATTCCAACCACTGCTGCAAGGTATTGTCTTCCCAATAAGCGGTCGCGATCCCCACGATTCTTCCTTGATAGCTGATCGCTTTACGTAACGGGTTGTCGATACAGCTAGCGCCAAACCCCTTTCGAAATTCTTCCCACGTCAACACGGGGTCTTGAAAATACGGTCCGTCCCATTTTTTCCATTCTAAATCTGCCTTAGGCCCATAGCTGATCGACCAAAGTTCAGCAAGCATTTCTTCGGTAATCGGTTGAAGTGTGACTGTTTCTGCCATCTTCAAACACCCCTTTCTCCTAAAAAAAGTCGTCTCCTTTATTCGTAGACGACTTTCTTTCTATTTTATCTGAAATTTCCGTAAGTTTAAATAAAGGAGTCCGAAAAAAAGGACAGGAAAAAGAGTAAAGCAAAATTGCGGCTTCAAAATCAAGGCGACAAAAACGGCAACAAACAAACAGGTTGCTAACAAACTAACAGGCCATTTTTTCAAAGTGAAGAAAAGTGCGGTACGCAGGACATCTTTCTTAGCGGCTTTTGGATTACGCACTTGGAAGTACCAAGCGTTGATACTTAGAGCTATGGAAAGCATCCCTAACAAAAGAAAGAAAGGAACGAGCCATTTGCCACTTTCAAATTGAACCGCAAACAGAATATCCACGATCGCAATGACACTTCCCAGCCAGCCGATGAGCCAATAGAGAAACCCGCGCACGGCAAAGGTTCTTAAAAAGTAGCAGAAATCTTTTACTGGATCGATGTCTTTGTGTTCTGCAAAGCGATCGATCGCAGCCAGGAGGCTGATCATGCTTGGACCAATCAGCAAGAGTGCCAATGCAAACCAAAGGAGGTTTCTAGGATCGACTGCCAAGAACATTGCCGTGAGGGTGTAGGGTGTATTCACGACCCAAAAACTGATATTCAGGGCAAAGCCAATATATAGCCAGCGGAAGATCCGCATGTAAAGATTGTTTTCAAAGGTAGGTTTGGTAAACATGATTGATCACCTCAATTTTTCATTCCCGAAGTAGCGATTCCTTCTACGAAGTATTTTTGCATTGCTAAAAAGACGATCGCTACTGGCAAAATGGAGACCACAGATGCTGCCATGATCAGGGCGTACTCGGCATCATATAAGCCGACAAACATTTTCAAGCCTAACTGAATGGTTTTGTTTTCGGTTGAGGAGAGGTAGATAAATGGTCCCATATAATCATTCCATGTATTGACGAAGGTGATGATGGTCAGACTCGCTAAAGCAGGCTTCGTCAGTGGTAGAATGATTTTTCGATAGATCCCCCACTCACTCAAACCATCGATCCGCGCACTTTCACACAGTGAATCAGGAATACTACTATAGTATTGTTTCAACAAAAAGACGCCAAAGGCACTGAAGGCTTGTAAGAGGACCAAAGACCAAAGCGTGTCTGTCAGCCCAAACTGGCGCATCATGATGAACTGAGGAATCATATAGGATTGCCAAGGAATCGCAATCGTACCGATGTATGTCAGAAACAACAGGTCGCGTCCTTTGAAATGCATCTTTGAAAACCCATAGGCCGCAAAGCTAGAGGTAAACAATTGGATCAAGGTAATGATAATGCTCAAAAATGCTGTGTTCTTGAAAAAAGTTAGCAAAGGTATGCGATCCCAGATCACCGAATAGTTTTCTGGGTGCCAACTTTTTGGAATCCATTGGATCGGTACGCTAAAAACATCGTTATTGGTCTTAAAAGAAGCAGAGATCATCCAAAGAAACGGGATCAGTGTCACTAACGCGAGAAATGTTAATAAGAGAATCAAGGAGACACTGCCGATCGACAGCTTGGCTTTTTGTTTTGGTTTGGCTTGAACATTCTTTTTACTCAGTGTATTTTCCATCTGTACTCCCTCCTTACACCCGTTCTTGTCTTTGGTTCCACTTAAACTGGATCACCGTGATGCCCAAAACGATCACGAACAAGACCATGGCGATCGCGGATGCGTAACCAAAATTAAATTTCACAAACGCTTCGTTGTAAATTTGATACACCAAGACATTGGTGGCTCGGCCGGGTCCGCCGGCAGTCATGACTTGGACCAAATCGAAGATCTTGAAACAGTTTATGACCAGCATGATCGAAACAAAGAAGGTCGTTGGTCGTAAGGACGGCAACGTCACGTTGCGAAACTGCTGCCACTTGTTGGCCCCATCGATCGAAGCCGCTTCATACAATTCCTTTGGCACACTTTGTAACCCTGCCAAGTATAAGATCATGTAATACCCCATGCCACGCCAGACGCTGACTATGATGATCGCCGTCAAAGCCCAATCAGAGCTGGAGGTCCAACCAGGAGGATTTTCAATAAAAAATTTCAAAAACTGATTGATTGGTCCCATCGTTGGGTGAAACAACATGTTCCACACGACAGCGATCGCAACTAGCGAGGTGACATAAGGAAAGAAGAAGGCAGTACGGAAAAACTTCATTCCACGTACTTTTTTATTCAATAAAATCGCTAAGCCTAAGGAACATACTAACGTCAATGGAACGACGCCAATCGTATAGAGAAAGGTGTTCTTTAACGAGATCCAAAAGGTGTCGTCCCCTAGCATTTTGCTGAAATTTTTCATTCCCACAAATTCAGGCGAACTAAAGGAATCCCATTCCATGAAAGCCAGAATCAATGAGAACACAACTGGCACTAAGGTAAATAAGAAAAAGCCGATAAAGTTCGGTGCAATAAAAGACAGCGCGGTTAGCGTATTTTTGCGTTTCAACTTATTGGCTGCTTTTGATTTTGAGGTTATTTCCATATTTGTCTCCTGCTGCTTGCCAGCAGGCCCCCTTTCATTAATAAAGAGAAGGAACTTTTTTGCCCAAGTCCCTTCTCTCGTTAGGACTATTCTGTTTCAGATTTCACCCTTTTTTCCATATTCGCAATGCCTTCTTTTGGTGTTTCATCCCCTACAAGAATCAAGTCATGTTCTTCTTGCAAGATTTTGTCGATCGCTGGTCCATTTTCATCGACAGGAAACTCGATCGCGACGGTTTCTGGATTGAAGGCTTTTTTCGATACTTCATCGGCGGGCATGCCTTCACGGGAGAAGTAAAGTTCATCAATGGCGTCAGTCTTATACGAAGGAACGACACCGACTTCTGCTAATACTTTGGCGCCTTCTTCACCAGAACAAAAGTCTAAGAATTTTTGTGCAGCTTCTTGATGTTTTGAATTTTTATTGATGGCAAAAGCAGTTGGAGAACCAAATGTCGTTACTTCCCCTTTTTCATTTTGCGGCATTTCCGCAATGCCCCACTCAACATCTGTCTTGCCATCGTCGATATTGGTCATCAATGCACCCATATACCAAGTTCCCATGTACATCATGGCTGCTTTTTCATTTTCAAATTGTGATTGGTACGTAACTTTCGTTGATTTTGCTGTCCCAAAGTCCATTTGCGCCTTTTCGTCTTGCATCCGCAATGCACGATCATAATATTCTTCTAAATAGTCGTATTGAGGATCGATCAAGTTTGCGCCATTTTGGGCAGCTGCAATCGCTTGGGTAGTGGAACGCCACGTGTGTTGATACGCACCATAAATTTGTTCGTCTGGTTTTGTTAGCTGCTTGGCAAGCTCCTCATATTCGTCCCAGGTGATGTTTGATGGGTAGTCTAAGCCTGCCTCATCGAACATTTTTTTGTTATAATACAAGACCCAAAAATCCGTCCGATACGGTTGTGCATAGGTTTTGCCTTCTACGTCATACATGTCATAGCTTTCTTGCGCTGGGGCAATATCCAATGATCCGATATGGTCGGTGAGATCCACCAATTGGTCCCGCAACGCATAATTAGAGTAAGAAAGTAAATTTTTCATGGTCAAAATATCTGTCGTATCTCCTGAAGAGAGCATCGTCGTCAGTTTGGTATCATAATCATCTGAAGCAATATCGACAGGTTCAACGGTAATGCCCGGATTCGCTTCTTCAAAGGCACGGAATAGTTTTTCGAATTCAGGTGTCGTATCGTAATTCCAAGTGGTTACGGTCAATTTGATGTCGCCATCTTCAGAAGCAGCGGAATCATCTGTCGCTCCGCCTCCGCAGGCTGCCAAGGCTGCGATCGTCCCAAACATCGTTGCTGCTAATAAACCTTTTTTCAAAAAGTGCATGTTCATTCCTCCATTAAACATTTTTTTAAAGGGTCGCCCCTAAAACTACCAATAGGAATACCAACTTTGTGACACCCGCATCAGCGCTTCCATATAATAATAATCGCCCCAGATCATGCATTCATCGACCCCTTTGAGGGAATTCTTGTCATAAACCCCATGCATCAAAAGTCCGTTTGATTCGGGATGGTCGATCGTTGTATAGTTTTGGGCTAACGACGCCAAGATCGCCAAGGCGTTTTCTTGATAGGCGGCTTGGTTTGGCTGCGTGATCGGTAAATGTTTCGCCAGTTCTAGCAAGCCACAGACTGCGATGGCGGCGGCCGAACTATCCCTTTCTTCCTGACTACCATCGTTAAACACTAAATCCCAATAACTGACCTTGTCCGCCGGTAATTCAGCAATAAAGTAATCCGCAAGGTCTTGAGCAGTCTTCAAGAAACTGGTATCACCGGTGTAAAGGTAACTCAGCGTAAATCCGTAGATTCCCCACGCTTGCCCTCTCGCCCAGCAGGAATCATCGGCATAGCCTTGTTGGGTATTGCCGCCGATCGCCGCTCCAGTTTCAACGTCGAAGTAATAGGTGTGATACGTCGTGGCGTTGTCTCGCACGATGTATTTCTGGGTCTGCTTGGCATGAGCATAGGCTGCTTTTTTGTAGGATTCATTCCCCGTCATTTGGGAAGCAAAATACAATAGCGGCAAATTCATCAAGCAATCAATAATGATGCGCCCCCGTTGTTGCGGATCATCGAGATTGCCCCACGCTTGAATGATCTGGGCTTTGGGTGAGTAACGGGCCATTAATAGATCGGCGGCGGCAATCGCGAGTTTTTTCGAAGATTCCCGTCCGTTCACTCGATAGTCGGCAATCGCAGTCAAACTATACAAAAACCCGATATCATGGGTTTCTAGTCCAATTCTTTGGTCCAATCGTTCTTGGAAAGAGTGCAGTTGTTTTTCGATGGTTTCATCAAATTCTGTTGATCCCGTCAGTTCTTTACTCAAAAACAACATGCCAGTCCAAAAACTCGCCGTCCAATCATGGTTGGCTTCTGGTCGATAGACAAGCTGTTCACTTGCTGCAGGTGGGACCAACGTGTCAAAGGTCTTAGTATTCTTTCTTACTTGATTAACGGTGAAGTCGATTTGCTCGGCTACCCATTGTGATAGCTGTACGTCATAGCTGGTTTCCATTTTTTCCTCCTATTCGCTCAACCTGGATCATATGTCCGGATTGATTGATCGTAATGTTGTTTGTTGTCACTTCGACGGTCACTGCTTGTTCTTGTTCTTGTGGAAGCAAGCCGGTGACGAGGGAAACGAACAGGTGCTTTCCTGCTTGTCGTTGAGCAGTTAGATACGGCAGCCACGTTGCAGGATACAAGAGGTTCGTATTGGGCTCCGTTCGTAAGATATCGCTCGTTTCATAGCCAGCGATTGCCTCGATTTTCGAATAACCGATCGATGTTCGTACCGCAGCGCTGCGTGCGGTTTTTTCAGTGATTGCAGTTGCCTCTTTCGGTGATGAAAACCCACCCTCATAAAAAGAAAGGGCGCGCTGAGAATTGATCTCGTGAATGCGAAGGTGACTGCCTATCAGTGGAATGATCGTTGTTTTTATCTGCACGTCTTCCCATGGATCCCATTCATGAATGATCCGATCAGGTAAAAGCTGATACTGGCGATCCAATCCTTTGGTGCGAAAGTAATGGTCATCTTCTGACAAAGCCAACGTATTGTCATAATTTCCTTCATAAAACCAATAATTGCTTTTGGGCACGCTATTACCAAACGTCGTTGAGTAGACAAATTTGCTATATTTGCTGTTGGCATGACTTTGATAGTTGATAAATTGTCCTGCAGGAAACATCAAGGCATGCGTCAAGTCTTGATTGTGTTGATAAAAGTTCTTACTGATGGGATGAGCCAGTGTTCTTTCAGTGATCGCTAATGGCGTCGGGGTGGCTTGCCAATAGGGATGCTCCTTTGGTACCGCTAACAAAAGAAAGGTTTTTAACGCCCAATAAGGCGAACCTGGTGCATTGTAGCCTTCGGCAAAGATCAGATTCTGGTACGAATAGCCGACCGTCAGTATCCCTTCGGAAGTAAAAATGTCTTGCTGCATCCACTGATGCAGGTGACGACTGATCAACCCCTTGATCTCTCCCCATGGCAATGCTTCAACATCCGCAAAAACCAATGCGCTGAAAAAAGAAACTTGCGCAAAGCGATACGTCAAACTTCGACCAAAAGGAACGGCAGCTCCACTTGCTGCAAACCAATGCTTGAAGGTTCCAGCAAAATCGGTGGCTCGTTGTTTGAACTTCGTTGCCCTTTCAAGATCCTCAGGGACAAATCGACAGTACAGAAGACTATAGTAGTGGATCGCAAAAGATACATAGTAATCGATTTGAGTGGCTACTCCGTCACAGTACCATCCTTCCCCTAAATAAAAGGTCTCGATCAATGCCAAGTCAGCATCGATTTTTTCTTGGGAAAAGCTGCTGCCACAACGCTTCATGGCTACATTGACGAGAACCCGAAAGAAATGCCAATTGTTTGCGGGAATTTCTCGTTGATTGACTTGGATCAGCCACGCATGGAGATCATCTTTTTGGCGTTGGGATAAAACATCCCACGTTTTTTCCTTGTTTAATAATAAAAACGTACTTAGCGAAGCCATTTCCACGATTCGTTGGTCGAAGTCTTCCACAACACCCCAATAATCGGGACTCTCTGGATCTGTACCCGCAATAATTCCTGAGAGATAGGTTTCCATGAATGAATCTTCTTGCTGGGTTAGATAAGGCGCGAGTCCCCAAAGCGGTCGCAAGAACGCTTCAAGTTCCTGTACCTCTTTTTCATAGACAGTCCCATGGCTGCCTAAAGCCAAATGACCGGGACGACTGCTTGCAAAAGCGGGTTTGAGTTGATCCATGATCGTTTTGAAGCCGGCTGCTACATCTTCATAACTTTCAAATTTATTCTTTTTCAATTGCTGCAGCTTCTGTGATTGCATCCGCATCCTTCCTTTCAATCAATGTCGCTTTAATAAAACCATAATATTCTCCGTAGACCGTCACCACATCTTGCAGTTTCAGTTGTTGACTTTGTTCATTGAATACTTGGTACTGTCCAGCCGCTGTTTCTAGAATAAATCGATCCCCTTTCTCAATGTCTGCTGTTTTCGCATCACTCTTTACGATGGTGCCAGATAGCTTCACGAATTCATGCAACGGGACGACACCTTGCGAAAAATCTTCGTCAGAATAACAAAGCGCTCGTTCTTTTAATTGCTTTTCGCTGCTTTGGGAAAATGCTTGCGTCTGCGTTGCTTCATTTGGAGAACAAGCAGTCAACCCCATAAGTAGACCCAGGATAAATAACGAATTAATCCACTTCATTCATGCCACCCTCATTTTTAAAACGCTTTCTTCATTTCAAATCATACTTTTTTTTAGGAAAATAATCAATAGTTTTTCCTAAAAAAAGTAAAATTTTTACTTGAGAGCAATTTCTCTCTTGGTTTTTTTACTAAAAAGAAATATACTGAAGAGGAGAAGCATTGGAGGAGGGATTCTATGGCTACGATTACCGACATAGCGACCATAGCTGAGGTATCAATATCAACCGTATCACGGGTTCTGAACTACGATCCTAGTCTTTCAGTGACCGAAGAAACCAAACGAAAGATTTTCGAGGCAGCTGAAAAACTAAATTATACGAAATACAAAAACAAGCAAAAGCAGCGTGAACTACCAGTGGATGTACCAAAAAAACACAACAAATCGATCGGGATCGTTCAGTGGCGGATGGATGATGAAGAATTAGAAGACATTTACTATATGTCGATTCGTTTGGGTGTGGAAAAACGCGCCGCCGAACTGGGTTGTGATCTGTTAAAAATCTCCAACCTTGATGAGTCAGTGATCCAGTCCGTCGATGGCTTACTGGCAATCGGCAAGTTTACAGAAGAGCGGGTCAAGAAACTCCATGAGCTACACCCCAACCTCTGTGTGATTGGCAGTAACTTTCCACTGGATGACTACGATTCTGTCAATACCGATTTTACGCAAGCAACCGAGTTGGCTCTTTCTCACTTGATGGGACTTGGTCATCAAAAAATCGCCTTTATCGGCGCCGAGGAAAGTCAAAATATGTATGGGTATCGGCGGTACAAAACGCCAACGGTCAACACCTATGTCGATATGATGCAGCATTATCAGCTGTTTGATGAGGATTATTTCATCGTGAAAGAAAATAGTCGGTTGGATGTCCAAACGGGGGAAGAATTAACGGAGCAGGCATTGGCTTTGTGGCAAGACCGCTTGCCGACTGCGATTTTGGCAGCCAATGATGCCTTTGCGATTGGGGTCATTCATACGCTAACGGCTCATGGAATCAAGATTCCTGAAGACATCAGTGTTATGGGCATCAACGATATTTCGGTGTCCCGTTATGTCTCTCCACCTCTTTCTTCGGTCCAAGCATTTACTGAAGAGATGGGTGAAACGGGGTTAGAGCTACTCTATAACCGCATCGAAAATCCTGGGATCGCCAGACGAATCTTTTTAAGTACCCAGCTGGTGATTCGTCAATCTACCGCAAAACCAAAAGAAGGCTGAGAAGCTGCGGTGTCTTCTTGCATTGAACAACGTCATTGCAAGGAAGCACCGCATCTTTCTCACCCTTTTTTTATTTTGATGGTCGTTTTGATTTCCCCTGTCTGCTCAAGCGTGTATTCGGCTTGAATCAAATACGCTTGTGCCTGTCCACCATGGTGATCTTGATAAGTGACTGGCTGTATTTGGATCTTATCACTGGTAAAATAAAGAACACAGCGCGCTTTTTTTGTCAGTAGCTGGACGGTCTTATTTTGCACCATTGGTGGTATGTCCGTAATAAAGTTTTCCACCACCAGATTCTTTGGTTGGTGCTCGTCAAAGACAAAATGGTCTTCGATCGTTACTTGTTGCTGCGAGACAACGAAGCGTCGCTGGTATTCAGTGACCGCTGCTTTCGGATAGAACGCACTGAGGTCTAAGTCAAATCGCTGGTCATTGACCTGCAGCACCGTTGCTTCCTCGGCAGTTGCGCGTTGGGTGTGCTGATTGATGATCGGCAGCGAATGACTGATTGCGGCTGCGGGAAAGTAGTGATAGCGCGTGTTCTCGTCAAAATACTCTTTGGTGTACTCCCCTGCACCAAGGTCCGTCAGAAACAGCTCCTCCGTCGTTCCTAATACAAAATGACCGACATCGAGATGATTGTGGCTTTCTTGATTGCTCCCCCCTTTGGCAGCAAAAAAAAGATTCTGCTGCACATCTTTTGCCATGAACCACTGCGCTTGTTCAAAATAGTGATGAAACGAGGCATTCGTTTCTCGTGTGATCGCTTCGTTATGCCAATACAAATTTCGATAGCTGTGGGCAAACCGGTAGCAAGGATCAAAATCTAACGGACTGACCCCCGATAATTGGGGAACCGCCACGCCCAAATGCTCGTAGCAATAACTGACCAAGCCACTAGGCAGTTCGATCGCCGAATAATCAGAAAAAGGAATGTAACGCCCTGGAGAAATCATCGTGTAGTAAGGAAAAGCAGCAATTTTTCTGGTTTTAGGCTGCTTTAGGTAGGTATCTTCTTGCAATACTTCTGCCAACAATTGCGCATAATACAGAAAATAACCAAACCCATACGCCCAGTATCCGACACCTTCCACACAAGCCCCATCTTCGCCAAAGCTGTTAAGATAGCTTTGCATTGCAGTATCCAATCGTTTGATTATCCGCAATTGTCGCTCGCTTTTTTTCGGCAATACATAGAGCGCCGTCATTCCAAGACAGCCACCAATGACTGCGGGCCAATTGTTCTCTTTTGTCTCCCACTCCCAGGTTTGCTCCTCGAAGGGTAAAAAAAGCCGTTGATCGATCTCATACAACACTCGTTCTGTGATGACTGGTGAAAGGTCCCCCCCAACCAACATAAACAACTCTGCTAAGGATTGCCCAGTTTCAGCTGCAAAAAGATCGACTGTGTGGCGCGCTTGCGAAGAAAACTGGCCATCGACAATCGGCAGATGCGCTGGCAGACACCATGTATATTCATTACAGATTTCCCAAATCACCTGTTCCAGCAACACTTTGATCGCTGCCTTACGCTCTATTTCATAAGCAAGTCCTAAAACCACCAGCATCCGTCGGCGGGCAAAATAATGGGATTCGAAGACAACACGATTCCCCGATTCGAGATACTCTTGATAGCCTTGATAAGGCAAATAGGGAATCTCACCAGTGTCAAGGTAAGCCTGTGCCGCCTGTAAAATTTCTTCTTTTACATCTGCTGGATTCACGCGTTTTCCTCCTGAATGGAGCGTCCGAAGACTTCGATTTGGGTCAACGCTGGAAATGGTGAGGGATCGTCATTTTGGATCAGCTCATACAATTTCACCCAAGTGACCGTTCGCGACTGGAAAGAAAACCGTTGAGGCTGGCTGCTTTTGACCGTCTGCAAGATTTCTTGACTCCCATCGGAAAACGCCAACGTGACTTGTTGCCAATAGCTATCATGGGGAAAATCCGCCCGTAACGTAAGCGCGCATTGGTCGATGCGGACCTCATGACCAAAGTCGATCGTCAAAGCGGCATCTGCTTGTTGATTGATCCCCCATGAGCCATAGGGATAATTGCCATGAGACGTATTGGCAAAAATGCCATCAATGGCGTTACAAGCGAAAAACGTCGCATCATCTCTTGTTTCAACATTGGCATGGGCATGCGGATAGGCACCCAAGAATTCTTTTTGATCATGAGGGTTTAAGGCGACGTTGCGGTAAGCCGCTAGTTCTTCTTTTGTTGCTACCCGCACACTCAAATAATGGCTTTTCCCAGCAAAACGGCCTTCTGGCGCGGCTTCTTTGGCATTTTCACTAAGATGTACGGGGTAGATCCACTCGTTGCCTTTGATGTACACCAAAGTAGTCGCCAGCGTTTCATCGAGTGTGACCCACACAAATTGTCCACTGCGTGAGAGCGAGACAACGATTTTATCTCCGTCCTCGTAACAACACTCTTGGGATGCCAACGTGACAAAGTCTTCCGCCGTCGCTTGCAGAAGGGTAGGTTCACTTTCAGGTGTTCGTTTGCCTTGTTTTACTTGATGCTTTTGGTCATAAATCGTTAAGGAAATCTGGGTCATTGCATGTAGCTCCTCTCGTATTTTCTCCATTATAGCGATGTCGACAAAAAAATGTAACTGTTTCCAGCGATTTTTTACTATTTTTTTACTTAAAATCGAAAAATGTAACAGTTTCCATTTCTTTATTTTACTAAATAAAGTAAAATAACAAATAAAAGGAGCTGTTTACATGAGAAACTTCCAAGAAGCATTAAGTAAGAACCCTCTTCGAACCAAAACCGATCTAGAAGAGGCCCTTGTTGATCTGGTCACTCCCGTATACGAATGTATGGCACAACAAGGAACTCCCGGAAGGGTCCACCTAGGAAATTCAGGAGCTGTGTATACTCAGGAAAAGAGTGACATCGAAGGCTTTTTACGGACACTCTGGGGATTGGGCCCATTGTTCAGCCAAGAAGAAGCGTGTCTTCGTTACCCAAAACTTTTTCAACAAGCCAATGCCGGGATCGTTGCAGGCACCACCCCGACCTCTCAGGAGTACTGGGGAAAACTGCATGACTACGACCAATTGTTTGTGGAAATGGGTGCCCTTGCTAGCTATTTGATTTTTACCAAACCCGTCTTTTGGGATCGCCTCACACCAAGAGAGCAAACGAATCTCTTTGATTGGCTCAATCAGATCAATCAGCACACGATCCCTAAAACCAATTGGCTCTTCTTTCGGATTTTAGTCAATACCTTCTTTGAAATGGCGGCATTGCCTTTTGTAGAAACCACCCTTTTGGCTGATCAAGAAGAGATCGAGAGGTATTACTTAGCAGACGGCTGGTATTTTGATGGCTATGAAAACCAAATCGACTATTATATTCCTTTTGGGATGCAATACTACGGACTCCTTTACAGTGTTCTTACCTGTCGTTCCCAATGCCTGTATCAGTTTAGCTACCGTCAAAGAGCCACTACGTTCGCTCATTCCTTTAAACAGTGGTTCACGAAAACCGGTGCGGCATTGCCTTTTGGTCGTAGTCTAACGTATCGGTTTGCGCAATCAAGTTTCTTTGCCGTCGGGGCTTTCGCCGATATAGAATATGAGGGTTTCACCAAAAACGAAGGAAAATATTTACTGTTACAAAACATGCGTTACTGGTTTCGCCAACCAATCTTTACGCAAGAAGGCTTTTTAAGTATTGGCTATGCCTACCCCAACCTAAATATGGCTGAAGGCTATAACGCACCAGGATCGCCTTATTGGGCTTTCAAAAATTTCTGTGTATTGGCCATCCCAGCGGATGCTGAATTTTGGACGCTTGAGGAGCAGGTGCCAACCTTTGCCACACAGGTGCGCAATCCACATAGTCGCATGCTTTTGGTGCATAACCAAGAAGGGACAGAATTGCAAGCTTTCACTGCGGGGCAACATTCCCACGAACACGCTCACGGGAATGCCAAATACGAAAAATTTGTCTATTCGACAACGTTTGGGTTTAGCGTACCGAAAGCAACCGTTTTATTGAAACAAGGTGCCTATGATAATACATTGGCGATCTCAGAGGGGCAGACGGATTTTAAAACAGCTTTTGGTTACGAAGCCTTTGCGATTGAAGATGACTACGTCTATAGTCGCTGGCGCCCCTACGATCAGGTCGTCATCGAAACCTTTGTGATTCCGATGTATCCTTGGCATCTGCGTTACCATCGGATTCAAACGGATCGAAGGTTGCAACTGGTCAATGGCAGCTTTGCAGCACCAGCTGATGGTGCTGCGCTTTCTAGTAAAGAAGGCACCTTTTATCAAAGCTCGGTTGGCTGTGTCGGTATCAAAACCTTCCCGACGTATCAAGAGGGTACCCTCTTGATGCCAGAACCCAACACGAATCTACTTTATAGTCGAACCGTCATCCCTCAAGTAAGCAAAACCGTTCTCGCCGGACAACAGGAATGGCTCGTTGCGTGTTTAGGGAATGCCTTTTCTGATCAGATCCCACCCTTTGATGTCACTATCACAGCGGACAAAATAACAATGAGCCAAGGGGATCAGAGAAAAACTATTCAGCTTAACTACTAGCAAAAAATGATTGGCAAATGCTAGTAGAAAAGCTACCGAAAACACCTTTCTGATTTACAGGATTGAAGAATGTCCCCCCAGAAGTTCGCTTTCAGTCTAACGTTTCAGCGTCGGTACCTTCTGATCCCTCCGTCTCTATTGGCAAAGAGCAAAAAAATACTTGTACCACAAAACGGTTCTTCACGCATTGTGAAGCGCCGTTTTTTTGGTACAAGTGATTCATGTTTTGATTGACGATCAGTGCTTATTTCCCGAAAAGCTTTTGGAGAAACCCTTTTTTCTCAGGGACTTCCTTTGTTTCAGTCACCTGAAGCGGTCCAGTTTCCTTCACGACTTGCTGAAAACCACGATTGTCTTGCAGCAACAGACCGTTTAGTTCCAAAATCCCAGTCAGACTGCCAATCATCCGCCGCACTTCTCCCGCACTTTTGCCAAAAAAGCGCTGGTCGTCGTTTGCTTCGGCTTCTTCCAAAATGACCAGCAGCTGCTGGATGCTTTGATTTTGTTCACCTAAGACGTACGACAACTGGTCAACTTCCGCTGCGGTAGTTGCCGCTGACGGTACTAAATCCGTTACGAGCTTTAAGCTATCTAAATAATCCTTTAAGTCAAAAATGAACGTTTGTGCTGCTTCATTATTCATTAATTGGCTTTGACTCAATTTTCTTTGTAGCGCTTCCAATTCGCTTGAACGTTTAGAAAGTTCGCTTACGATCGTTTCTGTATCCATACGCCACCTCCTAATGACATTGTCCCGTTTTCTCTTGCATCCGTCAAGAATTCGTCGGACTTTTTTCTGCGTTTTTACCGATCAGACCTGCCGATTGCTCCTGTTGGTACTTTGTCGGTGCACAGCCATAGCGCTTCGCAAAGAGCCGATTAAAATGGTTGATATTTTGGAACCCAGATTGAAACGCCGCCTCTCGAATCGTTAGTGTTTCGTTGCTGCGTAAATAAAAAAACTTTTGAAACCGAGCTTGCAATAAATCTTCTTTGGGCGTGGTATGAAAAAACTGTTGATAGAGCTTATAGAATTGGCTTTTACCGATGGAAAGCTCTCGGCTAAACTGGGAAAAATCCCATTGCTGCTCGCAATTGACTAACATTTTCAACCGCATCGCTTGAAACAGTTGATAGTGTTCGTTTTGTGGTTGCGGGATGCTTTCTTCAAAATTGCGTTCAAGTAAGACCAATAGATTTGTCATATACGCCGCGATCAATTCTTCCGTGTGCCGTTGCGGCAACAAGGATTCATGATTGATCTTTTGGATCAATTTGTTGATTTGTTGAATATTTTTCGGCTGGAACAGTTGGTTGCAAGGGATCGCATAGGTTTCTTCGATCACCTGATCCGTTTGAAACTCAACAAAGCTATTAAAAAAATCTTCTTTGCCACGATAATCTTGATAGACGGTTGGAGGAAAAAGAATGCAGCTACCTTTTTCACTGGTTTCTTGATGACCATCTTCAAAAGTGAAAACCATTGGAGACAACGTCAACACGAAAAGATAATGCTTTAAGCCAGAAGGTCGATAAATATGATCGGAAACAGCATTGTGCATTTGAAATCCTGAATAGGTTACGTTCAACTTCTCACTCCTTCCTACTTGCCTTTAGTATAAAGAAAACGGACAAAACGTCAATAGAATAAGACAGAATGTAGTGTTTATTTTCATGGACTATCGCTACAATGAAAGAAAAGAAAGGGGTTGCAAAATTGAAGAAAACTACGATGTATTTAGACAAACACTTTATTTTGGCACCAGTCGACGAACGGATCTACGGCTCTTTTGTGGAGCACTTAGGGCGCTGTGTGTACGAAGGGATCTATCAACCAGAAAGTCCTTTTGCCGATGAGCAAGGCTTTCGTCAAGATGTCGCTGCCTTGATCAAGCAGTTGAATGTGCCGATCGTCCGTTACCCAGGAGGCAATTTCGTCTCTGGGTATAAATGGGAAGATAGCGTCGGCCCTAAAGAGCAACGGCCAGCAAAAATCGATTTGGCCTGGCGGGTGATCGAAAGCAATCAGTTCGGCTTAAACGAATTTATGGATTGGACCAAACAAGTCAATACGGCACCGATGATGGCGATCAGTCTTGGGACACGAGGAATCGAAGCAGCGAAAAACTTGATCGAATACACCAATTTAAAAGGCGGCAGCTATTATAGTGACCTCCGGCGTGCCCATGGGGTGGCCGATCCTCATGACATCAAACTTTGGTGTCTAGGCAATGAAATGGACGGTCCTTGGCAAGAAGGACATAAGACAGCCGATGAATACGGCCGTCTCGCAGAAGAAGCTGGCAAAGCGATGCGTCTGGTGGACCCAACGATCGAAACCGTCGCTTGTGGTAGTTCTTCTCTCACGATGCCGACCTTTGGCATGTGGGAAGATACAGTCTTAAGTCATTGTTACGATCAAGTCGACTACATTTCCATGCACCAATATTATGGCAACCGTAACGGCGATAGCCAAGATTATCTAGCAAGCAATGTCGCAATGGATCAGTTCATCAGTCAAGTCGCAGCAATCTGTGATGCAGTGAAAGCCAAACGCCGAAGCAAGAAGACTATCAATATTTCCTTCGACGAATGGAACGTCTGGTATCACTCAAATGAACAGGATCAAAAAATTGAACCTTGGAGTCAACACCCACCACAATTAGAAGACGTCTATCACTTTGAAGATGCGTTACTCGTCGCAAGCATGATGATCACGATGCTTCATCACGCAGATCGCGTTAAAATCGCCTGCATGGCACAGCTGGTCAACGTGATCGCACCGATCATGACTTCCGATACTGCCGCTTGGAAACAAACGATTTTTTATCCCTATGAAATGATCAGCAACTACGGTCGCGGTCACGTGTTGCATAGCATCCTTCGAGGGGCTGATTTCGATAGCAGCCACGGAAAAGCTTCTTATGTGGATGCCATTGCGATCGAAAACGAAGATGACTATTTGACCTTTTTCTTGGTGAATAAGGATTTGCAGGATGCCAACGAATTCACTTGCGACTTGCGTCAATATGATTCATTGCAAATCGCTACCCATCAAGTCTTGCACCACCCAGACTTGCATGCTGTCAATACCGAAGCAACCCCGAACAACGTTGTGCCCGTCAATGGAAAAACAGCGGAATTGAATGACGGCATTTTGCGTGTCGTCTTGGAAAAACAAAGCTTCCAGATGCTACGCTTGAAGAAAAACGTCAGCAAGTAACGAGCGTATCTGTTTGAGCAAAAAAAGCAGCAGCCTTGGTGACATCCTGAAAAAACGAGACTTTTAGGGAGTGGAGAAATCCACTCCTTTTTTATGATCCACCGCCCTGTTTAATTGCTATTTTTCGCATTCTTAACTGATCTGGGTAAAAAGGCGGCAACTGTCGGCTTACTTTTTCAAAAAAAGAGACGACAAAAGAACACCCTGCGGCAGCTAAGATACCGCAGGGTGTTCTTGATTCATTGTTTAGCCGTTATAGGCATCAACGATGATTTGTTTCAATTCAGAGATTAGTGGTTCTTTTGGATTTGCTGTTGTACATTGGTCTTCGTAAGCCAATTCAGCCATGCGATCAACTGTTGTATCTAGTGTTTGTTGAGTGACGCCTTGCGCTTTCAAGCTCATGTCGATACCCACAGATTGTCCTAATTCGTAAACAGCTGTTGCCAATGCTTCAACCAATTCAGCCGTTGTTTTGCCTTTAAGGCCTAAGAATTTCGCAATGTCTGCGTAATCTGTATCGGCACGGAAGAAGTCATATTTAGGGAACATTGCATGTTTTTGTGGGTCTTTGGCATTGTAACGGATGATGTGCGGTAAAAGAATCGCATTTGTACGTCCGTGAGGAATACCATATTCACCACCGATTTTGTGAGCTACAGAGTGACAAATACCTAGGAATGCATTGGCGAAGGCCATACCTGCCATTGTTGAGGCATTATGCATTTTTTCGCGAGATTCCATATCAGGTGTTTTCACTGATTTTTCTAAGTAGTCAAAGACTAACTTGATTGCTTGTAAGCTCAATCCACGAGTGTAATCAGATGCCATTACTGAAACATAAGATTCGATCGCATGAGTCAAAACGTCCATTCCAGTGTCTGCTGTAACAGAAGCAGGTACTGACATTACGAATTGAGGGTCAACGATTGCTACATCTGGTGTCAATGCGTAATCAGCTAATGGGTACTTCACGTGTGTTTCACTGTCAGTGATAACCGCAAATGGGGTTACTTCAGAACCAGTACCAGACGTTGTTGGGATACAAACGAATTGCGTTTTTTCTGGTTTGTCGATCTTGTATGTCCGTTTACGGATATCTAAGAATTTTTGTTTCGCGCCGAAGAATGAAGTATCTGGGTGCTCATAGAACATCCACATGCCTTTGGCAGCATCCATTGCTGATCCACCACCAAGGGCGATCACTGTATCTGGTTTGAAATCAACCATCATTTTTGTTCCAGCGTAAACGGTGTTTGTTGATGGGTTTGGTTCTACGTCAGAGAAGACTTCGATTTTCACGTCATTTTTACGACGAGCAAGTACTTCACGAACCGTATCGCAATAGCCGAATTGAACCATACCAGGGTCACAAACGATCATGACACGTTCAACGTTTTCCATTTTCTCCAAGTACATTAGAGAGTTCTTTTCAAAGAAGATTTTTGGTGGCAATTTAAACCATTGCATATTATTTCTCCGTTTCGCTACAGTTTTCACGTTGATCAAGTTCACAGCAGAAACATTTCGTGATACAGAGTTTTTCCCGTATGAACCACAACCAAGTGTCAATGATGGAATCATTTCGTTGTAGATATTTCCGATACCACCTTCTGCAGATGGTGTATTAACTAAGATACGGCAAGCTTTCATGCGTAGGCCGAATGCTAATTGCAAGTCTTCGTTTTCAGTGTGGATCACCGCTGTATGGCCTAATCCGCCTAAATCAAGCATTGCTTCACATTTTTCGAACGCGTCTTCTGTGTTGTTTGCTTTGATCATTGCTAAAACTGGAGAAAGTTTTTCTCTTGATAGTGGGTAATCAGCACCGACACCGTCAAGTTCAGCGATCAATAATTTTGTTCCTTCTGGTACGTTGATGCCTGCTAATTTCGCGATTTCCATTGCTGAATGTCCAACGATTGCTGGATTTACGGCATATTTTCCTTCGTTCATCACGGCATCTTCAAGTTTTTGTAATTCTTTTGCTTTTACAACATATACTTGATGTGCTTCAAATTCTGCTTTCACAGAGGCATAGACTTCTTTATCAACGATCACTGCTTGTTCAGAGGCACAGATCATTCCGTTATCAAAAGTTTTTGATACGATCAAGTCATTGACTGCTCGTTTCACTTTCGCTGTTTTTTCGATATATGCAGGTACGTTCCCTGGTCCAACACCTAATGCAGGTTTACCAGTTGAGTATGCTGCTTTGACCATGCCAGCGCCACCAGTTGCTAATACGATCGCAATTCCTGGGTGGTTCATCAATAAGCCAGTCGCTTCGATTGATGGATGTTCGATCCATTGCACACAGTTTTCAGGTGCCCCAGCAGCGATGGCTGCATCACGAACGATACGTGCAGCTTCTGCTGAACATTTTTGTGCAGATGGGTGGAAAGCAAAAACGATCGGGTTACGTGTTTTCAAAGCGATCATTGCTTTAAAGATCGTTGTAGATGTTGGGTTAGTTGTTGGTGTTACCCCACAAACGACACCAACTGGTTCAGCGATTTCAATCAAGCCTTTTTGTTTGTCTTCATTGATCACGCCGACTGTTTTGTCATGTTTGATACTGTTCCAAATATATTCTGAAGCGTACATGTTTTTGATCGCTTTATCTTCATAGATACCACGGCCAGTTTCTTCTACTGCCATTTTAGCTAAAGGCATATGTTTGTCTAATGCTGCCATTGCCATTTCATGAACAATGTGGTCCACTTTTTCTTGGTCAAAGCTTTCCATTTCTTTTAACGCCACACTTGCCTTCGTTGCTAAATCGTCGATCATCGCTTGTACGTCGATTGTCACTTCTTTTTCCAATGTCTTAGCCATTGTATGTCCTCCTAGTTTTTAAACATGTTTTGTTTGTTAACTACTTCACATACAGATCATACAACATCTTTTTTTGTTTGTAAATAGTTTTTGTGATTTTTTTCACAGTTTTATTAAACTCCCTTTAAATTAAGCGTTTTCAAGAGCTCTCAAGGAAAAGAAGTGGACAAAAGTTTTGGTTTTTCTTAAGAAAAATGTCATGTGCTCAGTTGAACAATAGAGAGGTTTACGAAAACACCTTATCCTTATTAAATATAATCATCTGCTCTTTTCACTTTTTCTGTCAAACGTCTTACGATCTGAAAGGATTACTCATAAGAAGGGGCTTCTAATACATCCCATTTCATTAGGCGTTGGCTTTTTGCCGTAAATGCCTCCTGTTTAAACACCTCACAAGCTTTTATTACAAGAGGTGATGCATTTTGTTCATTTAGCTGCTCGATGGGGAAGAAAACTGCTCCCAATGAATCTTGGCCTGTAAATTGGTGAACGTTTTTTTCAAGTTTTCCAACGATTGCTCGAATCTCATAAAAAACACAGATATGATTGTTCATTGTTGTCTCTTTGTATCGCCAAGGATAGAGAAAATTAATTGTTCCTAATTGATGATAGCTAGTGACGGTCATGCCGGTTTCTTCTTTAAATTCTCGGCACAGCGTGTCTTCCAGCAATTCACCTGCCTCCATGCTGCCGCCTGGCAAATCATAGCGGTTTTGATAAGGTCCCGCCTTCTTTTTGATGACGGCCAAGCAGTTGCCTTGAAACAAAATTCCATATACTCCAAATGCGGTATGGTACAACCGAATCCCTCCTAACTTGTATCTATTCTACGTAAATCAAAACAAATCATCAACAGGCTTAGTCGATTTATGTCTTACATCGAACATGCTTGGCTTGATTCATAAAAAAACGACCAGCCAACGCTGATCGTCTTTCTCTTTAAAACAAATCGTCTTGGTCTGCTTCTGTTAGAGGCTTTCCGTGGGCAAGCTGGGAAACAACGTGCGCCATCTTTTTGTAGGAATCATTCAATCCAATCCCGCCTTTTTTCGGCATCTTCAAAATATAGATGTCTTTGGCATAGATTGCCACTGCTGGGTTTTCCTCTGACATCGCTGCAGCCCCTGGAATTCCTTGCGCGTTGAATACTTTCGTCAATCCTGCTGCCATTTCGCCAAAATTAGGATAATGCATCGCAGGTCCGCAAAGAACGGCATCGGCATCAAATTTTTTAGCAAACCCCACAAATTTTTTGTTCACTTCTTCTTGATGCTCGTGATAATATTGGTCACCACAATAAAGCGTTGCAACGATTTGTGCGTCTTGCTCTTGAAAAAGTGGATTCAAGGTTCGACCTGGACCAAGGGCAGCTTTTTTGCCGCTTGGCGGCAACTGAGCATTTTCATCACTTCCCATCCCTGCAGTGACATGATTGAGAATCAAAATTATTTTTTTCATGAGCGGCGCCTCTTTTCTTATAGATCATCAAAATCGAAATCGTCAAAATTGATTTCCTCTTCTTCTTGTTCAACGGCATCCGCTTCTTCTTTTAGATATTGATTATCTAAGACTTTGATAAACGGATAATAAATAGCCATTCCTAAGAGGATCAACAAGACTTGTAAAACAGACGCTTGCCAACCACTGACTAAGAAACCAGAAATAATCGGCGGCGTGGTCCAGGGCAGTTGAATTCCATTGGTATAGTTGACTAATCCAAGATCCATACAGAAGTAAGAGATAATAATATTGATCGTTGGCACTAAAGCAAAAGGAATCAGCAGAACTGGATTCAAGACGATCGGTAACCCAAAGATGATTGGTTCATTGATCCCAAAGATACCTGGTATCAACGATAACTGTGATAGTTTTTTGACCCTTTGGCTTTTACAGACTAAGATCATGACTAAAATCAAAGACAATGTCGAACCGCCCCCACCAAAGGTCGCGAACATGTCTTGAAATTGACCGGTGATGATGTTAGGAATTTCTGCGCCATTCTTGAAAGCATCTAAGTTTTCAATAGATAATGCCCGTAAGATAGGGTTGAAGACAGCGCCGACCACACTGGAACCATTGATCCCAAAGAACCAGAAAAAATGCAAAAATAGGTAGGCTATGATCATGGCACCTAAAGTATTTCCTAAACTTAACAACGGTGTCTGTAAGAACTTAAAGAGGATCTCTTGCAGATTGCCATAAGACGTTAAGTTGGCTAACCAGTTGGCGATCATAAAAACCGTCACGATCACAAAGCTGGGAATCAATGCCTCAAAGGATTTCACCACGGTTGGGGGAACACCGTCAGGCATTTTGATCGTCCACCCTTTGCGTAATAACGCAACGAACATTCTGGTGGAAATCAAGGCAACGACCATCCCTAAGAACAAACCGCTAGAACCCATCCATCGTAATGGCAGGCTGCCAACTTCATATACTTCCGTAGAGCCTTCTGGTGTGAAAACGGTCGTAAATGGTGTCACGATAAAAAAAGAAACGAGTGAAATAATGGCTGCTTGCATGGCATCAACTTTAAACTGTTTTGCCAAACTATACCCGATCCCACCAACGGCTAAAATCGTCATAATGTCAAAGCTGGCTGTTGCTGGCATATTCAACATCGTTGCCCAGTTGTCTCCCAGCAAACTGCTCATCATCTCGTTCCAATTTGGAATTGGAAAATTGGTCAAGACTAAAAAGAGTGAACCCACGATCAACAACGGTGTGGATAATAAGAAACCATCACGAATCGCAATCAAGTATTTGTTTTCACCGATCGTCTTTGCCATCGGTGTTAACACTTTTTCTAACCAGTTTAAAAATTTCTGCATTTTTCTTCCTCCCATCTGCGTGCTATCTGGCAGATAACACGTAGTCCCCTGTTACTCCAACACTTTTATTACTTTGCTTTGGCTTTTTTGATCAAGCTTAAGGCATCTTTCAACGCTCGTTCGCCATCCATCATGCCGTATGCTTCTGTCGCGATCGTGCCGACTGGAATCCCCATTGGCTCGAAAGTTGCTTTCATTTTGCTATCTAAGTGTCGTACTTGTGGACCTAACAAAATAGCGACTGGTTTTTCTTGTTCGACTTTTTCTTCTGCATGGATCGCAGGGAATGCTTCGATCGTCAAAGGCATGTTGTGCTTTTTGACGACTTCCATCATTTTATTGACCATGATACTCGTTGACATTCCAGCTTCACAAAACAAATAGATTTTTTTCGTTGCCATATCCATTCCTCCAATGTTTGTTTTTCTCAATCGCGGTTTTTAGACCGGCGCTTTGATTCGTTTTTCATAAGCCTCCAACCATTCTTTCGTGATGGGTTCAATCACGGTTGTCTGCTCAGGTCCTGGCGTTGCCATAAAAATAGCAGGCTCTTGCTTGGTGGTTGCGACACTAAAGGTAAATTCTACATTGGTTGCCACCCCCCAGCGACCCTGTTTATCTAAGGCGATCAGCGAGAAGGCGCCGGCTTTGCCGTAGCGCTTCTTCAATCGCGCTTCAAAGTCGTAAACGGCTTGATCACATGCTTCTTGCGGTGCTAGCCCTTCTCCCATCAAACGGACGATCTCGTAGGAAAGGCAGCCTTTCATCAAGTCTTCCCCTAAACCTGTGGCAGCGGCACCGCCGATTTCACTATCCACATAAAAACCGGAACCAGATAAAGGTGAATCGCCAACACGACCGCTTTTTTTCATAAATAAACCAGAACTAGAGGTTCCTGCTGCCATGCTTTGGTGTTCATCCAGCGCAACTACTCCCACTGTATCGTGGCCGTCATAGGGATCGAGGTTGTTGGCAGCGATCTCTGCTTTGCGCTTTTCCCAAATGGTTTTGGCTCGCGGTGTCAGCATCTCTTTGGGCTGGAATCCTTCGGCAAGCGCATAAGCGACCGCTCCTTGGCCGATCCGAAAACTATTGAATTTTTCCTCACTTAGGCTGCGTGCCACGGAAATAGGATTTTCCACATCGACGATCCCAGCGACGGCACCAATTTTGAAGGTATCACCATCCATGAAGGCAGCGTCCATTTCCAACACGCCTTCTTCGTTTGGCAGTCCGCCATACCCCACCGATTTATAAAATGGATAATCTTCCACTGCTTTAATGGCTGTTTCTACTGCATCTTGGCAGGAGCCTTGTTGCTCTAATAGTGCTTTAGCAGCGAGCACGCCATCGTGTGCCATCCGCCATGTAGCAATCATTCCCCACATAAATATCCCTCCATTTTTCATAGCGCTTTCAAGTATATTCTATACGGTATATACTACTATGTCTATACTAAAAAAAGAGTTTCTCAAAAAAAAATGGAAAAACTCTTCTTCGTTCGTGTCTTCGCTTATTTTGTCAGTGCTTGTAAGCTGCGCAGATAAATTTCAAGATTCATCCGTAGATCGGCAACCGCCATGTACTCATCTTGGTTATGAGCGATCCCTTTTTGCCCTGGAAAAGACGGACCAAAAGCAAGGATGTTTGGCATTTTTCGGGCGTAGGTTGCTCCTGTGGTGGTCACGGGGGTTGGATCATTGCCCGTTACTTGGTGATAGATCGACGATAGCGTTTGGATTTCGGGGGCATCTTTTGATCGGCAGAACCCCGGAATGCTGCGAAGGATCGTAAGACTTGCCCCTTTTGGCAATGCCTTTTGCACCCCAGCGAGTACTTGTTCCTCCGTTACCGATACCGGATAGCGAAAGGCCACTTCTAACGCTAGTCCACTGGCGGATTTTTGGAGAACCACAGGGGTCAAGATCAACTTTCCTGAATCAGCATCTTCTAGTACCAAATCAATGCCTTCGCCATAGTGCTGCTGGTGAAAACTTTGGGCGATCCACTGCAAAGCTGCTTGCAAGGATGGTGTCGCTGCTAGTTGCGGTGCTGCTTGCTGGGCAAGCTTTGTAATGGCGTTGTCCCCTAGCTCAGGGGCATTGCTAGGGGAGCGTTTGCCTAGTGCTTCAAAGGACTGGCTGCCTATGGTTACCGATAGGTGGTCTGGCACATGATCGCGGAATTGATCGCCAGAAAACGCCGCTAACAGCTGCTGTTCTTGGGCGGGCAATGGAAAATCAAGTTGCACATTGACGACACCCCGTTCGCCGTAAACCACTGGATACTTGCAGTCTGGCGTAAAACCAAAACGCGGTGGCTGCTCAACCGCTAGATAATGCGGGATATCCGACATGCCGCTTTCTTCATCTGTACCGAAAATGATCCGCAACGGTAATTGCGGTTGATGACCAAGGTCTTTCAATAATTTCATGGCAAACAAACAGCTGATGATCGGGCCTTTGTTATCTAAGATCCCTCGGCCATAAAAGTTGCCGTCTTTTTCAGTTAGTGCAAAGGGTGGGTAGCTCCAGCCAGAACCTGCCGGCACGACATCCAAGTGTCCTAACACACCAATATAGTCGGTATCCGTTGGTCCCCAATGGGCATAGCCGATCGCATCATCGATGACCGTTGTTTGAAACCCGTATGCTGCACTTTTTTCCATGACATATGCTAACACTTCTCGTGGTCCTGTGCCATAAGGCGCATGGGGCACCGGCTCACCTTTGACGCTTGCGATCTGCATCACCTCGCTCAAAAGTGTGAGAAATTCTGACCAATTGGCTTCAATACTTGCTGTGAGTGGATCCATTGTCTTCACCTCTAAAGGATTGATTTTATTTTTGACGCACTAATGTATTTTTGAAGGTATATTTGTCTGCTCGGTAATAGGATGTATCGTATAAGATCGGTTTAGCTGATGCGGAATAGGTCATCGAATGGACCAAAAGCATCGGTTCCTCTTGAGGCACCTGTAAAAGTTTCGCAATATCGGCAGGACTTTTCACAGCTTCCACCTCTTGATGGGAATAACCAATCTCGATGTTGGCTTCAATGACTTGATACAAAGACGACTCTAATTGAGCTTTCGTGAGTTCTGCGGTGTCTTCTTGCAGATAGCGTTTCAGTACGTAAAGATTTTCCACCGTCATCGGCTCATCATCAAAGTAACGCAAGCGCACCAAATAAACGATCGGTTCCTTGGCGTAATCGCCAAACAGCTGCCCAATCTCTATTGGGAGCTCTTTGACGGTTTCGATATGCAAAACTTCCGTACGGGTCTTTTTCCCTTGGATCTTTGCAGTCTCGGTAAAACTTTGAAGACCGCCGGAGCCGCTTTGGATCTTGGGCTGTTTCATGACATAGGTTCCTTTGCCTTTTTCTTTCACTAACAAATTCTGGCCAATCAATAGATCGATGGCTTTGCGCACCGTTAAACGGCTGCACTGAAATTCCTCTGCTAAATCATAATCGGAAGGAAGCTTTTGGCTCGTCACGTACGTACCTTCATGAACCCGTTGCGCAATCTGCTGGGCAACTTCTTGAAATACTGCTTGTTTTTTCAACGTCTCTCCTACTTTCTTTCACTTTGCTACCATTCATAAAACGATCGATTGGCACTGACGCCAGAAGAAACACTGACAAACGCTTGTTCATCGATTCCTTGGATCATGCCTTCGACGGTCTTGAGTTCTCTATGGGAAATGACCAGTAATAATAGTTTTTTCTGTTGATGATCAAATCCACCTTCGACATCGTTGATGACCGTGATGCCTCGCTGCAAAGCACATTGCAACGTCGTAATGACGGGTTCTGCTTTTTCTGTAACGACCAGCAGCTGCACACGCCGCTGTTTCAGGTTGACGTAGTCGACCATCCGCCCACTGATGAAGAAGGAAATGGCACTATAAAAAGCATAGGGCCAGCCAAAGATCAGCCCGGCTGCTAGCTGCAAACTGACATTGAAGCCGATAAAGAAGCTACCGATACTTCTACCAGTGGCTTTTTTCACTAAAATCCCTAAAATATCAAGCCCACCCGTTGAAAAATCGTCGTTCAATGTCAAGCCCACCGACACCCCGTGCAGCAATCCGCCGAACACGGCACAGATCACCGGATCGGTCGTTAAAGCAATGACCGGTACCACCTTCATCATAACAGAAGACAGGACGACGGTACAAACCGTCATGATGGTAAATTCTCGATCGATTTTAACCCAAGCAACCGCTAACAATGGCGCATTAAAAAAAAGCACCAAAAGCGGGATCGAAAGCTGCAGATTCAACTGCTCGTCTAAAAGCTGCGACAACAATTGCGACAAACCAGTGATCCCACTCGCATAAATATTTCCCGGCAGCCAAAAGAGATTTAAAGCAATCGACGACAACAATGCATAGATCAAAGCAACAAGCATTCGTTTTCTATAACGTGCCATGTTTTTCCTCCTCCACTTCGCCTTTAGTATATATCACTAAGTATATACTGTCACGTAGAAAAAGCAGGCGAAATGAGGGGAAAAACAGGAACGAAGCAAGGTAAAAACACGCCAAAATCAAGGAGTAAAACGTTGGTATCAAAGGTTTTTTAAAGCGAGTAAATCACTTGAAATTCGCTAAAAAATGAATAAAATAAAAAGTGTAAAAACAAAAGAATAAAGAAAGGATGATTCTTATGACACATGAGATTGTGCCACGCCGCTCAGATTCATACAGTATGATACCTTTTGATTTCTTTGAAGATTTTGGCCGCAGTTTTTTTGATGGGTTTCCATCGAACCTGATCAAAACCGATATTCACGAGAATGACAATGAATTTCTCGTTGAAGCAGAACTGCCTGGCATCCCTAAGGAAAATATTCAAGTAACCTATGAGAATGGGGTTTTAACGATTACGGGACAACACCAGACGGATCATGCGACCGAAGATGAAAAAGGACGTCTGGTTCGCAGCGAGCGCAGCTTGACAAGCGTTCGGCGACAATACCTGCTAGAAAACGTCAAAGAGGATGAAATCAAAGCCTCTTACGCTGAAGGAATTTTGAAATTGACGTTGCCAAAAGACCAAGGCAAACAAGCGTCAAAGAAACTGATTCCGATCGAGTAACGAAGGCAATCAAAGCACTGCAGCAAAACGAGCGATCTCTGTTTTGCTGCGGTGCTTGTTTTATTTTAGAAACTGTCCGACTACTAAAAAAACGCACCATCGCTTCTGAGAAAGCGACGGTGCGTTTGTGCTTATTCTTTGGTTTCGTCTTGGATGCTCGTTGCGTCTTCGACATCAGCTGGTTCGATTTGTGTTTCAACGGATGCAACAGTTCCAGGTTTCACTGTGCGGATCGCTGAACGATCAAACTCTAAGAAAATTCCTTCACAGTCGATGATCACGGTGCTTTTTTCTGTGTTGACTTCAGAAAGAACGCCGTGGAGTCCGCCGATGGTTACGACTTCATCGCCAGCTTTCATATTTTCTAAAAGATTTTTACGCTCTTGCTGTTGTTTCTTTTGTGAACGACTCATAAAGAACCACATTGCCACTAAAGCAACCAGCATAAAGAGCATTGGTAAAGATTGTGCCATTTTTTTCACCTCGATTTATTTTCTTTCCTATAAGATACTTTATCAGAATTCCTCTATTATTCCCACCATTTTAGTAGAGAATGTTAGAAATTCCTCGCATTTTCCTTGTTGAACCCATACTCTTCAATAAAATGCTCACGGAACTCCAACAAGTTGTCATCCATGATGGCTTGACGGACATTTTTCATCAGATTCAATAAGAAGTAGACATTGTGGTAAGACGTCAAACGCATACCAAAGGTTTCATCACATTTGATCAAGTGGCGGATGTACGCACGAGAATAGTTTTTACATGTATAGCAATCACACTTCTCGTCAATTGGTCGAAAGTCACGGGCATATTGCGCATTTTTCACGACTAAACGACCTTTTGAAGTCATACAGGTACCGTTTCTTGCGATCCGTGTTGGTAAAACGCAGTCAAACATATCGACACCGCGAATCACGCCATCGATCAAGGAGTCAGCTGCCCCAACGCCCATCAGGTAACGTGGTTTGTTTTCTGGAATCCAAGGAGTTGTAAATTCCAACACGCGATTCATTTCCGCTTTTGGTTCGCCAACTGACAGGCCGCCGATGGAATACCCTGGGAAGTCCATACTGATCAAGTCTTGGGCACTTTGCTTGCGCAAGTCTTCAAATCCTGCACCTTGAATGATCCCAAACAAGCCTTGCCGATCTGGATTGGCATGGGCTTTCAAGCCACGCTCCGCCCAGCGAGACGTCCGTTCCACCGATTTTTTGACGTAGTCATAGCTTTCATCAAATGGCGGACACTCATCAAAACTCATCATGATATCTGACCCTAATTTGTTTTGGATATCAATCGCTTTTTCAGGAGATAAAAACATTTTCGACCCATTCAAATGGTTTTTGAAATGGACACCTTCTTCGACGATGTTGCGCATTTCGGCTAATGAAAAGACTTGGAAACCACCTGAATCTGTTAAGATCGGTTGATCCCAATTCATAAATTTATGTAAGCCGCCTGCTTCTGCAACAATGTCTTCTCCTGGACGCAACCACAAGTGATAGGTATTGCTTAAAATGACGCCTGCACCCATTTCTTTCAACTCTTCAGGGGCAAGGGTTTTGACCGTTGCTAATGTGCCGACTGGCATGAACATTGGCGTTGGAAAGGTTCCGTGAGGCGTGATCAGTTCGCCTAAACGGGCACCGGTATGCTTTTCTTTCTTTATCAGACGATAACGAATGGCTGGTTCCGTCATTCATTTCCCTACTTTCTCTCTAAACTCGATTAACTGTGCAACGCTATCTATGATAAGGGTTGCCCTTACATTTTGCAAGGAAGTTTAGAGAAACTAAGAGTATTTTCTCCTAGTTATGCGAAACATCTATTACTTTTTTTTGAAGATTTAGCGAAAGTTTGCTATCATGTTATTTATATTGAAGGGAGGTTTTTTGAAATGAAATCAAATAGAGAACTAAAAGCAGAAGCAAAAGCAATCCTGAGAGGCCGCTGGAAAGACAGTGTTTTGATGTGTATTGTACCGACTTTGATCTCGATCGCTATCGCACTCGTCATTATCGTTCTTGCTGTTATTCCATTGTATCAAAGCGGTATGTTCAATGATCTTGGTTCTACCGATGCAGTCAATTCCGCTGGCGGAAGCGGTGGCAGTGGTGGCGGCGGTTTGATCAGCGGTCTATTTTCTGCCTTATTCGGTGCGGGGATCTCTTGGACTTTCCTTGACATTTTACGCGGTAAGAAGCAATCGATCCAGCCCTTTTCTGATGTCTTTCGTGGCTTCAGTGGTGCTTTCGTGTTAGGGATCATCGTCATCTATATTTTGTCGACTATTTTCACGACATTATGGACATTCCTGTTTATCATTCCTGGAATCATCAAAGCTTATTCTTATTCTCAAGCATATTTTGTCTTTTATGATACCTACGAAGAAACCGGTATGCGGCCAGATTTTCTCAGCTGTATCACGGGGAGTCGTCATTTAATGAAAGGCTACAAAGGACAATTGTTCATCCTAGATTTGAGCTTCATCGGTTGGCACATTTTGGCCATCATGACAGCAGGAATTGGCTACTTATGGCTGACACCTTACATCAGTGCAACCAAAGCAGCGTTTTATGACAATCTGCCTAAACGAGCACTTGCTTAAAAGATCGGTTCGCCGGTCTTTTTTTTGAGGAAAACGACCTTTTTCTTTTGCAAACGCTTCCGTTTCGTGTTATAGTATACGTGTAAGGAAGGTAGCAACTCTGTTGGTGGTTTTCGTAAATATCGCAAACTCAATCTACTAAAAGTTGTTGAACGTACAAGTTTCACCTAGTACCAAACGTGTAAAGTAACAAGAAGAAAAACGTAACAAGGATCGAACATTTCCATATCGAAAAATGATACGTCTCATTTTGTATCGGAATACACGAAACATGTGTAAGTTTGTAAATGAAAACAAATTTTCGAGAAACATTGCTTTGCATGGACCACAAAAAGCGACCACCACTTATACCTTCCTCTAGTAGTAAGCTGGGCGACAAAAAAAGCAGTTCTAAAAGTTGAGAAATTGATTCAACTTAAAGAGCCGCTTACGTCGCTCAGTTTTTTGTTTATTTTAAGAACATCGCATCGCCAAAGCTAAAGAAGCGATATCGCTCATCAATGGCATGCTGGTAGGCAGAAAGTGTTAGGTCGCGTCCTGCAAAGGCACTGACTAACATCACTAAGGTTGATTTTGGTAGGTGGAAGTTAGTAGAAAAAGCTTCCACGATTTTAAACTGATAGCCTGGCGTGATAAAAATACTCGTCCACCCACTATCGGCTTTGATTTGCCCATCAAACTTGGTCCCAATGGTTTCTAATGTACGGATCGAAGTCGTTCCGACTGCAACGATCTTGCCACCATTTGCCCGAACCTCGTTCAATTGTGCGGCAGCTTCTTCTGTCAAACGGTAAAATTCGCTGTGCATCTCATGATCAGCGATATTATCGACACTGACTGGACGAAACGTTCCTAAACCAACGTGCAAAGTCAGATAAACCAGCTTGACGCCTTTTGCGGCGATCTGCTCTAGCAATTCTGGGGTAAAATGCAAGCCGGCAGTTGGTGCGGCAGCTGAGCCGTTTTCTTTGGCATAAACCGTTTGATAGCGGTCTGGGTCTTCTAGCCGTTCTTTGATGTAAGGCGGTAACGGCATTTCGCCAAGTGATTCCAGAATCTCTAAAAAGATCCCTTTGTATTGAAAACGAATGATCCGGCCGCCGTGATCGAGCTCTTCTTCCACCACTGCCTCTAATCGTCCGTCGCCAAAGGTGATCTTCGTGCCGACTTTGGCTCTTTTGGCTGGCTTGATCAAGGTTTCCCACGTATCCCCTTCAATATTGTTCAGTAAGAGGATTTCTAAATGGGCACCTGTTTCTTGTTTTTCGCCATAGATACGAGCTGGTAATACCCGTGTATCATTCATCACCAAGGCATCACCGGGTGCCAATTCATCAATGATGTTATAAAAGTGCTTGTCCTCAAATTTGCCAGTCTCGCGGTCAACCACTAATAAACGGGAACTTGAGCGATCACTTAATGGCGTTTGAGCGATCAGTTCTTCCGGTAAGTCAAAATCAAAATCTTCAGTTGTAAGCATGTTGTTCCTCTCTTTCCCTAAATTCTTCTCTATTCTAGCATGTTTTTATAAAAATTGAAAAAACAGCTTTTAATTCTGCCCTTTCTTAGAAAAAATTAAAGAGACTGCTGCCAAGGCCTTCAGCAAAAAAGTCTCCTTTTTCCCAATGAAAAATAACGACATATTTCCGCTGCTTCTTTTCTCTATGCATCGCTCCTTAATTTGGACTTGCTTATGGCGCTATTTTCAGTTTTGTCTATACAATTATGAAAAAAATGGGCAGATTATTTGAATAACACGTGACTTTTCGGCATACTTAGTACAGATTATAAGCCATTATTCAGATTGCTTAAATAAAAATAGAGGTGACATCATGATTGAGTTTCAGCAGGTATCCAAAATTTACAAAGGTGGTAAAGTCGCTGTTGAAGATGTGAATCTTTCCTTTGAAAAAGGCGAATTCATTTGCTTCATCGGGACAAGTGGTAGCGGAAAGACGACTTGTATGCGGATGATCAACCGTATGACGGATCCTTCTAAAGGAAAAATCTTGATCAATGGAAAAAGCGTTACAGAGATCAACCCAGTGGAGTTACGCCGTCAAATCGGCTATGTGATCCAAAGCATCGGTTTGATGCCTCACATGACGATTCGGGAAAACATCACATTGGTTCAAAAATTGTTAAAAGTCAGCCAAGAAGAACGCAACAAAACTGCCGAGCGCATGATCGACTTAGTGGAATTGCCACGAGAAATGCTCGACCGTTACCCCAACGAATTGTCTGGAGGGCAACAGCAACGGATCGGTGTTGTCCGTGCCTTGGCAGCTGACCAAGATGTCATTTTAATGGATGAGCCTTTTGGCGCACTAGACCCAATCACTCGTGACTCCCTACAAGATTTGGTCAAAGACTTGCAAGAACGGCTTGGAAAAACTGTCGTCTTTGTTACCCATGATATGGACGAAGCATTGAAGCTTGCTAGCCGTATCGTGATCATGAGTGAAGGAAAAGTCATTCAATTTGATACACCAGAAAATATTCTGCAACACCCGGCAACACCGTTTGTGGAAGAGTTGATCGGTGAAGACCGCTTGTTACAAGCAAAACCTGACACGACGCCAGTCAAAGACGTAATGTTAAATACCCCGATCGCTATCACACCAGAAAAATCCTTACAAGAAGCGATTCACTTGATGCGAGAAAAACGGGTCGATACCTTGCTAGTTACCGACAATAGCAACGTGCTAAAAGGCTACATCGATGTCGAATCCATCGACCGCAACCGTGGCAAAGTTACTAGTGTCGGCGATATCTTGAACAAAGATGTCTTTTTCGTTCGCGAAACCGCCTTGTTGCGGGATACCTTGCAACGCATCTTAAAACGCGGCTTAAAATATGTCCCAGTAGTAGATGCCGACAAACATTTAGTCGGGATTTTGACCCGTGCTTCCTTAGTTGATATCGTTTATGACGTGATTTGGGGCGATGAGCCATCGATCATGGAAGCCATTGAGTCGGCGAAACCTGAAGAAACTGAGGAGGTCTAGCGCATGCAAAGCTTCTTTAATGAATATGGCGGCCAATTGGTCACCAAAAGTCTTGAACATTTGTATATCTCCTTTGCGGCTTTGCTCTTAGGGATTCTTGTTGCCGTACCGATCGGTGTGATCTTGACCCGTTTCCCCAAAGCAGCAACGATCGTGATCGGCATCACCAGTGCGCTGCAAACCGTGCCTTCTTTGGCCCTATTGGCATTGATGATCCCGATTTTAGGTGTCGGAAAAGTCCCTGCTATCGTCGCTCTTTTCATTTATTCCTTGTTGCCGATTTTGCGAAATACCTACATTGGAATGAAAAAAGTCGATTGGAATTACCGCGATGTTGCCAAAGGGATGGGGATGACCAACTTGCAGTCGATCATCAGTGTGGAATTACCCCTAGCGATCCCAACGATCATGGCAGGGATCCGCTTATCGGCCGTGTATGTTTTAGCCTGGGCTACCTTGGCTTCTTACATCGGTGCCGGTGGACTTGGTGATTTGATCTTTAGCGGACTAAACAACTACCAACCGCCTTTGATTTTTGCTGGGACGATTCCAGTGACGATCTTTGCTTTATTAGCTGACTGGTTGTTGGGTTTGTTAGAAAACAAACTAACACCAGCTGCCTTAAGGGGGGATGCGTAATGAAAAAAACTTCAAAATTAGCGCTGTTGTTTTCCTTAAGTGTCGCTTTACTGTCCGGCTGTTCCTTTCCCGGTTTAGCATCGACTTCTGATGAGAATACCGTGGCGATCACAGGCGGGATCACTTCCGAAGCCCAAATTCTTGGCGCGGTGGTTGCCGGTATGGTCGAACACTATACGGATAAAAACACAACCGTCATTAACAACTTAGCAACAACGACCATCAATCACCAAGCGATGATGAATGGCGATGCGTCGATCTCAGCTGCCCGCTACACAGGAACTGACTTGACCACGACGTTAGGGTTGGAGCCAGAATCTGATCCGCAAGCCGCCTTTGACAAAGTCAAATCAGAATTTGAGCAACGGTACCAACAGACTTGGTTCCCTTCATACGGCTTTGATAACACGTATGTCTTTCTTGTCAGAAAAGACACTGCCGAAAAATACGGATTGGAAAAAGTCAGTGACTTGAAAGATGTCGCAGATCAATTAGTTGCAGGGGTCGATACCGCGTGGATCACACGGGTCGGTGATGGGTACGATGGCTTCCAGAAAGCCTATGGGTTCTCTTTCCAAAATATCCTACCGATGCAGATCGGTCTCGTTTATGATGCTGTTGATAACGGAAAAATGGATATCGTTTTAGGGTACTCAACCGACGGCCGGATCGGCAGTTACGATCTCGTGATGCTAGAAGATGATCTAAACTTCTTCCCGCCTTATGATGCCGCACCGATCGTCGATGACAAATTATTGAAAGAAACACCTGAAATCGGCGATGCCCTGAACAAATTAGCAGGCAAAATCGATACCGAAAAAATGCAAGAATTGAATTACCAAGTGGATAATGACCTTCTAGAACCAACGGTAGTTGCCGAACGTTTCTTAGAAGAAAATAATTACTTCGAAGGAGAGTGACGAAATGGCAGACATGAATTTATTCCAACAATTTCTTTTCTATTTTCAAGAAAATGGCGGCTATGTTTTTGCCCAGTTCATTCGTCACTTCTTGATTTCAATCTACGGGGTACTTTTTGCCTCGATCGTCGGCATTCCAATCGGGATCTTGATTTCTAAAAAAATGCGTTTGGCAGATTGGGTGATTCGTTTCGCCAATATCATCCAGACGATTCCATCTTTAGCGATGATCTCGATTTTAATGATCGGCATGGGCTTAGGTGTGAATGTCGTGATTTTAACGATTTTCCTTTATTCTTTGTTACCGATCATCAAAAATACCTATACCGGCATGCGCCAAGTCGACCGCAATACGTTAGATGTCGGCAAAGGGATGGGGATGACTAGCTGGCAGCGATTGTATATGATCGAATTGCCATTGTCTGTTTCGGTGATCATGGCAGGGATTCGAAACGCCTTAGTCGTGGCGATCGGTATCACCGCCATTGGCGCTTTCGTTGGTGCTGGTGGACTGGGGGACATCATCATCCGCGGAACCAATGCGACAGATGGAGCATCGATCATCTTAGCCGGTGCTTTACCAACTGCCTTGATGGCAATCATTACGGATCTTGGGCTAAGCTTTATTGAACGCCGCTTAGATCCCGCCAGCCGTACTTCACGCTAAACTTATTGGGAAAAAGCAAAAGCCGTTGTGACCATTTATTGGTCGCAACGGCTTTTTTGGTTCGGTCATTTTTCAGAAAAGCATCGCTTCAGCCGCTTCCCTTTTTAGGGTTAACGCCCTGCTCTTTTTTGCTATTTATCCATTCCGTATACTTCGACTTCATAGATTCGGGCTGCCGAATCTGCTCCTTGTGTTGGTTTATCGATACTGATTTTTACATATTGCACCTTCTGGACGGCAAACGTATTGGTGCTATTGCCGGCTTCATTTTTCAACGTTCGTGAAACTGGCTCATAGTCTTTGCCATCTTCACTGATGAGCACCGTATACGCCCGCGTATTCATGTCTGGACCTTCTCCACCAGCCTCCGCATGAGCGAGGCGTACTTCACTGACCGTTTGTGGTCGACCGAGATCGATCATCAACTCATGAGGCGCATTGCCTGTCGCACACCACTTCGTACTCAAATCACCATCGAGGGCAAAAGCCGGTGCTTCGGCATCATTGACAAACGATGAAGCAGTTGCTTCGGCATCTTTTGAAAGCAGCAGCAACTCTTTCGGCGCATCAGCAGAAATCGTGATCAATCCCGCCATTTCCAGAGGGGTCTCTCCTGCTTCGTTTTTGGCAACAAGCGTGACTTTGTAGGTACCTGGTTCCGAATAGGTCACTTGGGGATTTTCTTCTGTACTGCTGGTGATATCGCCGCCTTCAAACGTCCATTCAAATGCTTCGGCATTCGCAGATGAGGTATTCGTGAAGGTGATCGTTTCCCCCGGTGCCGCTAAGGTTTTAGAGGCTGTAAAGGCTGCTTTTGGCAGCTGATTGTTCGGCCAAGTGATCTCCACCGTATCGGATAGCTTGCCGCGATTGCCATAGCGATCCACTGCCACCACCGCGAACTTGGTTCTCGTCCCTTTTGGTCGTTCAACGGCATTCAAATAGTGGTTGGTTGCTGGCGTAGCTGCTAAGAAAGAGCGTGAGCCGTCATCGTTCAATTGGTAGACCTCATAAACCGCAGCTGTCTTGTCCTTGGCAGCTTCCCACGTTAAACGGACACCCGCATAGTTGCCCTCTTCTTCATCAAAGAGCACATCCTCAACCGTCAATGCTTCGGCAGCGAATTTCTCCGCTTTCTGATCTCCGATCGTTAATTGCCCTAAATTCAATTCATAGACATCACTGGTTTCTTTCGTGGTTATGTCATAACCGATCGCTGTCACTTCTCCTTTGATGTCTTTCAATGAGTAGGTGATCGTCGTCCAGTCTGTTGCGACCTCTTTGTCTCCTTTGATTGTTTGTGTCGAACCATCGGCTAAGGTCACGACCAAATCAAGAGTTGTCGGTACCGTTGCTTTGACAGTCGTCGTCAGCTTCGTCTTTTTCGTCACAGGAAATGCTGTCTGATACAATGCCATGTGACTGGTACTGCCTTTTGTCATCTGTCCACGTAGTTTCAGTGCATTTCCGCCATTGTAGGCATCCGCATAATTGATTGATACAGCCAAATCATTGTCTTTTCCATGGTCAAAGACCCAACGATAGGTCGGCAAAACAGCTTGCAAACTCCGATTGTTCCAATTGCGGCTGGACACTTTTTCTCCCTCGATAAAATAGTTGTAGCCATTCCCCAGACTAAAATTCGTCACAAAAGGCAGCTCTGTGATAGCGGTCTGTTCCAAGGCATAGGTGGAGATCCCAGGCCACTCTGTCGCTTCTGGCAGCTGGCTTTCCCGAGGATCACCCGTGTTATTGACCCAAAAAGCATTCTCTTTGCTTTGGAAGTCATCCGGCGTACTAGCAGAAGAATAGGTCCAGCTAGGCACATACAGGCCCAATGAAGTATAAGGAACGCCTTTTTCATCCGTAAACAGATCCCAGCGCACAGGCGTTGCATAGCCATTTTCTTGTACATCGATCCCAGCAAAAAGATCGTAAGGATCGACACCGATTTCACGGGCTTTTTCATTGGAGGCCTTCAACAGCTCCTTGTCCGCCAGTTTGTCAGTGGTCCACCAGAAATTCAAGAACATACTGTCTGCCAATGGGTTCATCTCTGCATCCACTAAATAGGCTTTGTTCTTATCCGTCAGAGCATTTTGCCAATCCATTTTCCCATCACTCGTCATGGAATCATACCACATGATCTCTAAATGATCGTCGGCTTGTTCTTTGAATTGGGCGATCAGTTCTTGCATCGCTTTGGCGTGGCTTTCATTTAGTCCTTTACCATCAGCCCCCGATTGTTCGACACCTTCCGCTGCATCATCAAAACTAGTGACCGCCGTATCGGTTTCTTGATTGATGAACCAGCCATCAAAGCCATACCTATTGGCAACTTCGATCATTTTTTCTACGATCGGGAAATTGCCGTCCTCATCCTTAGCTAAAAACGTATCTAGCCATTCCAGCTTCCCACCATGGGCAGTTTGCGGAAAGAAGATCGTTCCTAAAACCGGCACGCCATTCCTATGAGCAGCATCTGTCACATCAGGACTTGGCGGTACGATGATCCCTTCGCCAGAAGAGCCGCCCCAATAAACCAATTGATCGATGTATTGCCAATAAGAAAAGACATTGGCATCAAAGGTATTGATCCCTCGTGGTGCATTGCCGCTCGTACTGCTATTCATGATCGAAAGCGCCACGACTTTGGTTTCTGCCGTTTGCGTGTCATTCATCTTCGGCAACGTCTCTTTAGCTGCCCGCTGCGCTAATGGAACAACGCTGGTATTGTATTTCGCATCTGGATCTTTTTCAAAAGACCATGCCAACAAATCCTCTGGGAACCAATAAGACGACTCCGGTTGATTGTCCATCGCTTTTTCCAACGTACTTTTGGCTGTTTCTTGGTAAACGACTTTTCCAGTTGTCTTCGCCTCACTTTGGGTGCAGCCACCGATTGCCGTTGCCGCTGCCAATACCAACAAAGATACGCCAACTTTACTGATTTTCCTTGTCACACTTCTTCCTCCTTGTTTTACATAAACCCGCCAACATTCCTACACTAAAACGATAACGCTTTCAAAGATCGGAATATAGGAACAAATTAAAGAAATCATGCAACAAATCCAAGAAGGTTAGGTTTAGAAAAAAAAGAGCCTCCTTTTTGGGAAGCTCTTTGGCCCTGCTTACTTCTTACTCCTTTCCAACGAGCGGCAGCCAAACGCGCATTTCGCCTATGCCCCGATTGCCCCATAAATGGTATGGGATCAGTTGCCACGTACGAGGTATGACCGTTTCCGCTCGTTCTTCGTAAAGGGTTGTTCCCGACCATTCTTCGCTTTGGTAGCCTTTGATCGCCAAACGTAAAGTAGTTGGCAACAACGTATCCTCTTTCGAAAAGGTCGCCTCCAGCGCCTGTGGGTCGATGCGGCAACGCCAGAGTGCTTGACCATTGTCGGCTTCTTCTATGCAATACACGAAGGGGCCACGTTGCAATGCGACTTGATTGATAGCTTGAATAACTTGAGGATTCGCACGCAGGATTTGCAATGGTTGTTCAAAACGGATATTGGCCGTCACGTTTTCGACTGCCTCAAAGATGATTGCCTCGTTCGTCTCCTGCCATTCGTGTTCACTATCGATTTGAAACTTACTTAGTCCGTTAGGTTTGTGGATGATAAGCGTCTTTGGAATGCCTTGATAGCGAATCGTGAGGTCCTCTGTAAAAGGAAACCCGCCCGTTTGTTCAAACGTAAATTGATCAGGTTCTTCTAAACGGCTTGCTACAAATAAATTCACGTAAAGCTTCTCTTGATCGCAAGTGTAAACCAAGCGCTGCAGCGAAGCGACCATCCGTGCAAAATTCGGCGGACAACACGCACAACCGAGCCAATCGGGTCGTTGGGCTTTGACGTGACCTTTGCCAGGATTTTCTTGATCTCGTTGGGGATTGACCTCCAAAGGATTCACGTAGAAAAAGTGTTTGCCGTCAATTGCCGCACCAGAAAGGACGCTATTATACAACGCTCGTTCCATCGTCGCTAAATATTTTGGTTCATTGGTTAGTTTGAACAGCTCAAAAGAAAATTGGACCAATGCAATGGCAGCACAGGTTTCACAATACATCGTATCATTTGGCAAATCATAGGGACCGACAAAGGCTTCCCCGTGAACGGTTGAGCCGACGCCACCGGTCACATACATTTTCTTACAGGCGATGTCTTCCCAAATCGCTTCACAAGCGTCGATTAATTCTTGATCTTGGGTATGCTGGGCGACTTTTGCCATCCCGCTTGCCATATACAGCATTCGTACCGCATGACCTTTGGCTTCATGCTGCTTTTTAGGTTGATCGTAGGCTTGTAAATAGGTGAGGTCTACCCTTGGCGTTTCATCCGATAAGCCATCCGCTTGGTTTTTCAAAATTTCTTTTTCGTAAAAGGCAGGATCTTCCCCACGTACTTCAAGAAAGAAATCAGCTAATGTCAAATAGGTTTGTTTACCGGTGTATTCATACAAACGCACCAGCGCCAATTCGATCTCTTGATGGCCATCTGCACCTTGAATTTTTTCAGGCTCCCGCCCAAAATGCGTGCAAATATTGGCGATATTTTTCTCTGCCACGGTCAGTAATTTATCCTTGCCTGTCGCTTGATCATAAGCGATAGCCGCTTCGACTAAATGCCCGGCACAATAAAGTTCATGACTGAAATACAGCTGACGGTATTTTAACTTCGGTCGGGTCAATTGAAAGAAGGTATTTAAGTAGCCATCTGCTTCTTGCGCCGCAGCAACTAAGTCAATCACTTCATCTACTGTCTTTTCCAATTGCGGATCGCTAGTATTCAACAAGCTATACCCAGCTGACTCGATCCATTTGTAGACATCGCTATCTTGGAAAAACCAGCCGAAATGTTCTCCTTCCATTTGCCTTGCGGCGATGCGAAAATTCGCCAATGCATGGCTTTTCCCAGCTGGCAAATTGGGATCTTCCCGTTCTGCTTGAACATCTACATCGATTTCATCATTTAGGACTTGGTATTGGTAAGGAATCGTTTCTTTGCGAACAAGCTCTTGGTATCCTTGCCAAAACTCGTCCGTGAGCTGGATCTTGTTTAATGCGAATTCTTTCATTACGTTCTCCTGTTCTTTTACTTTTTTATGCTTGATCATTCAATTCATATTTACTTCATTAATAAAAAGTTCGGATCATCTCCTGTGATATGTTGCCCTGCCTCCTCTTTGATCGTTTGCTTATATAAGAGCTGGTAGGCTTTAGGACTCATGCCTTTTTTCTGTTTAAAGGTATTGCTAAAGTGCTGCCTGCTGTTGAATCCTGCTTGAGCGGCAATTTCGACGATTGGCAGCTGACTATTGCTTAGTAAAAATGTTGCCTGCTTCAGACGCTCACTGGTGAGAAAATGGTTGACCGTCACTCCCAGTTGCTCATGAAAGAGTTTATGCAAGTAGGCTTTCGTAATCCCCACCGCCGCTGCGATTTGGGGGACTTGAATATCTTCATCAAAATGCTGTTGAATATAGTCGATCGCAGCGTTCACATAGCAATTGCCCCGTTTGGTTTCTTTCGTACGTAATGAAAAGGCTAATTCCATCAGCATCCGCTTAAACAAGAGCTCAATCGTAAATTGCCGTTCAGCAGACGGTTGCTCTTGAGTATCATCGATCATTAGCAGCTGCAGCAATGACTTGATCGCTTGTCCAAATTGGCGGACATCGCGACTTTTCGCGTAAGGCTCATTCAATTGTACATTTCCTTTGATGTATGCAAAAACATCACGAACACAAAGGGCGGACGGTGTCTCACTTAGAAGAAATTCAATATTCAGTAATGTGCAGGAATCTCCTTCAACGAGTAAGGCGTGTTCCACAAACGCATTTATGAAAACGAAATCATTTCTTTCCAGAACAATTACTTGATCTTGCACCTTTATCTTACACTTCCCTTTGGTCACAAACATGATCTCACACGCTGGGTGTTGATGTGGATCCATGGAAAAACGCTCAAGGGCAACACTATAGTATGCTGTAATCTTCGCATAGTTTGTTTCTTGTGGAAACACCATTGATCAACTCCTTTTTCATTCGTTGACGATTTCTTTCTTTTTTATTTCTAGTAGACAAAACTTTCCCTCTCTTTTTTATTGCTTACTATACTATAAGAAAAACGTACTAGGAGGAAATCGATGTCTTTTTTACATTTTGCACAAACACCCCCAATGGGATGGAATTCTTGGGACTGCTATGGCGCTTCTGTAACCGAGGCAGAAGTGATCGCCCATGCTGATTTTATGGCAGAGCATTTGAAAGCTTATGGTTGGGAGTATGTCGTCGTGGATATTCAATGGAGCGAACCAGAAGCAAAGTCTACAAGGTACAATGATTTTTATCCGTTGTGTATGGACGACTATTCTCGCTTGATTCCTGCTGAGAACCGCTTCCCTTCAGCAACAGATGGCGCTGGTTTCAAAAAACTTGGTGACTATCTGCATCAAAAAGGGCTGAAGTTTGGTATCCATATCATGCGCGGCATTCCACGACAAGCAGTTCATCAAAATACGCCGATCAAAGGAACGGATAAACGGGCACGGGACATTGCTATGAATTCAATCTGTCCTTGGAATTCCGATATGTATGGGGTCGATGTTTCATTGCCTGAAGGACAGCTTTATTATGATTCCTTGCTCGAATTATATACTTCTTGGGGTGTTGACTTTATAAAGGTGGATGATATCGGCGATTCGAAAATTTACGGTGATGCCCATAAAGCAGAAATCAAAGCGATTCGCCGTGCGATCGATCGATCGGGTCGAGAGATCGTCCTTTCTTTGTCTCCCGGACCAGCTGCCCTCAAAAATGGTAGTTTCTTTCAAAATCATGCCAATATGTGGCGCTTGACGGATGACTTTTGGGATCATTGGGACGCCCTTTACTCCATGTTTGACCGAGCAGCAGAGTGGGCACCTTTCGTTCGTCCAGGTAACTGGCCTGACTGTGATATGCTACCGCTGGGTCATATCGGCATTCGAGCAGTTGATGGTGGCGGTGGTGACAGCTGGACACGTTTTACGAAAGACGAGCAATACTTATTGATGAGTTTATGGACGATCTTCCAATCTCCATTGATGTTCGGTGGTACTTTACCAGACATCGATCCTTTTACCTTACGTTTATTGACGAATACTGAAGTCTTAGAAATGTATCGAAGAATCCATACGAAAAAAGAGTTCTATCGTGATCAAGAGTGGATCATTTGGGAGGCGTTGAGCGACACAGCAGTCTACTATGCCATTTTCAATGTTTCTGATCAAACACAAACCATCCCAAAATCGATCGCTGCTTTACTACCAATTAAAAGCGGCACTGAGTTATGGCAACAAAAAGAACAAACAATTGCCGATGCTGAGGTTCCTACTCATGGTGTCCGATTATTCAAAGGCAGTATTTAGTAAAGCCGGCAGCAGCATACGTTTATAAGCAGCACAATGTAACCTACTCATTGTGCTGCTTGTTTTTTATTCTTCGTACACTTTTCGACCAAGAAACGCAACGCCTTGATCATTGATTCCAGAGAAAAACAACCTTTTTTTTTGGTCGATGTACTCATAATATGGGACAAATTCGTTTTCTCCCCACAAGTAACTTCGTCCTTCTTTTTTTAATGCTGTTATTTCTTGCAGTTGAGAAGATATAACTTGAGCTTCATGATCAAATTGGATGATTTCCCACTTTCCTAACAGAGTTTCCTGCTCTGGCATTCGTGAAACACTTCCTTGATAGATTGAAGCAGAGATTACTGGCCAGCCTGATTCCAGCCAATAGAGTTTACGTATCTGTAAATGGAATTGGTCACTGAATGGTTTTCTCCGTGCATGATGCACAACGAAGCTTTCTTTATTGGTTTGCGTAAAGATCGAATTATGACCAGGAGCGTATACAACTGGTTCTTCTGAGAACTGATAGCTGCCCAACAGTTTAGTCCCTACTTCGGTTGGCGTCTTTTCTTGATCCGTCATGGCCGTACCATGCCAGTCCAGATATGGCCCTGTAATTTCTTTTGCTCGTGCGACACGGATATTATACGAATCGTTAAGGGAGTCGAAAGAAACAAACAAATAATAATAATCGGTTTCAGGATGATAATAGATAAATGGGCCTTCAATAGCAGTATCAACTGTTTTCGGACGAAAAGCAATCCGTTGACCATAGCTCTTTTCTTGAAGTTTTCCAGTTTCTTTGTTCAATGGAGCAATATAGATTCCGCCAAAAAAAGAACCATAGACAAACCACTGCTCACCTGAGCGGTCAAAAGCAATATTGGCATCGATCGCGTTATGCTGTGCAAGAGTAGCATTGGTTTTAATAACCTCTCCTTGATCTTCCCAAGGGCCCAAAGGATCTGATGCTGTAGCTAAGCCAATAAAAGAAGTGGTACTGCCGAATGTCGAAGCAGAATAATACATACGGAATTCGTCCTTGTAGCGGATAACTTCCGGTGCCCATAGTCCTTGAGCTTTGCTCCATTTTACTGCTGGTTCAGGCATTTCTGACAATGCCTGTTTCTCAAATTGCCAATGGATCAAATCTTTTGAACGACGAATTGGTACACCTGCCGTTTTGGGCTGTTGGGTGTCCGTTGAATATAAATAAAAGGTGCCTTCATGTTCAATAATCGTAGGATCATGAACCCCATTGATCGCTGTCATGTCTTCCCTCATCTCCTAATTGATTTATGCTATTTTATAAAAACAGGACAGCTACTTGACGAGCTGTCCTGTTTGTTCCCACATTCCTGCAGGACAGTTTTTCTTAGCTAAGTTTGCGCGAAACCGATAAAAGCAGCCGCATTTGGTACAGGTATGATTCAATCGCAATGGACAAGCCTCACAAACAGCGATTCTCCTACTGACGATCTCCGGCGAAGCCAAGTCGCTTTCTAAAGAAAGTTGTTCTGCAATCAAGGATTCAATGTCTTCCTGTGCTGCTGCAGCAGCATCTTTCACTTCGCACCCTTTACAAGTCATGGGTCAGACTGTCAATGAGATCGTTAGAACACTCATTGCTGGCACCCGCAAGCTGACTTTGTTCTCTTCAACATTGTAAGCGGTGAAGTCTTGGATCACCACATCTTCAGGATGATCAAAATCATTGTGTGCGTTCATTTTGTCCCCCACGATATAACGAGCTTCTTTCACTTCATTGATCGCTGTTTCAAGGGAGAAAGATAATTCTTCCGTGCCTTGGGTAGCAAAATTACAAACCGATAGATGGATCGTATCCTCTTTTTTCGAAATCGTATACGTAATGGTATCACTACTAGTTCCATGGCTATCAATGGTTTCAGCATCTTGATGGACTTTGTACAAATCAAATACATGATAGCTTGGGGTTTTCACCATTTGTTCGCCATCTGTCAAAATCATCGCTTGCAGGACATTGACGGTTTGTGCGATATTTGCCATATGCACTCGCTTGGCATGTTTATGGAAAATATTCAAGGTGATCGCTGCGACCATGGCATCACGGATCGTATTTTGTTGGTATAAGAAGCCTGGATTCGTACCAGGTTCTGCTGAGAACCAAGTGCCCCATTCATCAACAATGATTCCCACACGCTGTTCTGGATCATACTGGTCCATGATCGCGCTGTGGCGGGTCAATAATTCATCCATGTAGGCTGCTTTTTCACAGGTCACTTGCCACTCTGCCTCATCAAATTCCAAGGCGCTACCTTTTTCTTCCCAGCCTTGCGGATGAACGTAGTAGTGCAAGCTTAGGCCGTCCATCAACCAATGGGCGTTTTTCATCAGCGTTTCTGTCCAATGATAGTCTGCGACATTCGCTCCGCCAGCAACTTTGTAGATTTTTTTGTCACCGTATTGGCGGACATAGGTTTGATAGCGGCGATACAGATCCGCATAGTACTCTGGCCGCATATTGCCGCCGCAGCCCCAGTTTTCGTTTCCTACGCCAAAGAATTTCATTTCCCACGCTTCTTCATGGCCATTTTCTCTGCGAAGATCAGCCATCGGAGAAATGCCATCCATCGTGATGTATTCCACCCATTCCGACATTTCTTGCACCGTTCCGCTGCCGACATTGCCGTTGACATACGCGTCACATTCCAGCTGCTTAATCAATTCAAAAAATTCATGGGTCCCGAAATGATTGTTTTCAGTCACGCCGCCCCAGTGCGTGTTGACCATCGTTTTGCGGTTTTCTTTAGGACCAATCCCGTCTTTCCAATGGTATTCATCGGCGAAGCAGCCGCCTGGCCAACGCAGCACAGGGATTTGAATGTTTTTCAGTGCTTCAACCACATCGATCCGCATCCCATTTTTATTTGGGATCGGTGAATCTTCTCCAACGTATAATCCTTCATAGATACAACGGCCTAGATGCTCTGCAAAATGACCGTAGATATATTTACTGATCGTTGTTCCTGATTTTGTGTTTTGAATGTTAATCGTCAATCAGTTCACCTTCATCTCTAATTTATTGTTTGCGACCGGCTCGCCAAAGACTGGGAATCCTTTTTCATCCCAAGTGAATGGTTGTGCAACTGCATGTCGATTCGGGTTTGCCAGAGGATCGCCTGCCTGATTTTTTTCTGGTCTTGCATGATAAACTAAAATGTCCTCACCATCTGCCCCTTTTGTAAAAGAGTTATGTCCCGGTCCATATTGAGAATTCCGTTCTGACGTTTGAAAGACTGGCTCTTGGGATTTGTGCCAAGAAAATCCATTCAATAAATCACTATTTTCGTCTGTCCACAATAATCCCATAGCGTAATTTTCATCTGTAGCACTGCCAGAATAAGTGATAAAAATCTTACCATTTCGCTTAAGCACGGCTGGTCCCTCATTCACCATGAAACCAATCTGTTCCCAAGGGTATTCAGGGATCGATAGTAAAAGCTGCTTTCCTTTTAGCGTCCATGGATTTTCCATTTCTGATAGATAAAGATTAGAGTTTCCTGGAATTCTTGGATCTTGTTGCGCCCAAACATAATAAAGTTTCTCCTGATGTTCAAACACAGTTGCATCCAAACTAAAGCTTTCAAATTGCGTGATGACCTGTCCTTTTTCTTCCCATTCCCCTTCAAAAGGGTCACTTGCATTATTTTCGATCACGAACATTCGATGATGATGATTTTCATTTCTGATCTCTTCATTATCACTCGCGGCAAAATAGATATACCACTTATCAGCGATAAAATGAATTTCTGGCGCCCAAATCAATTCACTCATTGGTCCCGACTCATGTGCCTGCCAAACCGTCTTTCTTTCCGCATCTTCCAGTTCATTGAGGCTTTTCGCTCGTCTAAGTTCAATCGACTGATACCCAGGAACTGAACCTGTAAAATAATAGTAACCATCGGAATGTAAATATACCCAAGGGTCTGCTCGTTCATACACGATTGGATTTTGTATTGTCTCTGCATTTGCTTTTGCCATACCTTACTCCTCATTCCTAACAATAAATAATGGTAATCCTGTTTCGGAGGTACCTGTAAATGTCATTACTTGCTTTTGCTGATTTTCATCCCAGCCGGAAAGAAACTTCCCTTTGTAAACAGTGTCATCGATAACCACACTTGAATCTTCTTGACTATTCTTTTCTGCTAGTTCCCATGTTCCAGTGCGATCACCTTTGATCGTGCCATTTTTTTCAACTGTAATTTCCTGTGGTTCTTTCAAATCATCCGTTAAAAACTTGTCAAAGGAAATCAGCGTATAGGCACCCGTAACTTGATTCTTTGTATAGTCAGCAATCGTTTCTTCGCTGTATCTCAATGGAGAAACAACCGGCCAGCCTGCTTCTGTGAAAAACATTTGATGGACTCTCACAGAATGGTATTCTCCGCTATTTGGAAAACGTGTATGGAAAATCAGGTAATATTGATTGGTTTCTTCATCATAATAGGTCGAGTTGTGACCTGGCGAAACATAGCCCACCCCTTCATTGCTCGTATTTTCGGTATATAGGAAGTTCCCCATAATTTTAGTTCCGAAGTCTTGAATACTTGCGTCATCAAAAACCGTTCCAAATTTCCCTTTGACCTCAGCCATTGGATTTCCTTGGCTGTCTTCATAAGGACCATCGGGATTCTTTGACCGCGCGACTCGAAGGTTATATCCACCGTCTGCATCTAGCCCACCAAATGAAGTGAACAAGTAATAGTAGCCATTTTCTTGATTATATTGAATGTATGGTGCTTCGATGCGACTGTGATTTCCGCCCATCAAATGTGTTCCGTAAGAATTGCGATCTTTAGGCAAACCCGTTTCATCATCCATTTCTAGGATAAAAATCCCACCTGAGTATGATCCATAGACCATCCATAATTTTCCTTCATTGTCATAAAAAACATGAGGATCGATCGCATTTGGATGAATCGCTGCATTGTACGCTTCACCAAACTGCGGAGAGGTTCCTGAATAAAGAAAAGATTCGACTTTTTCATAAGGACCTTCAATAGAGTCAGATACCGCCACTCCCATTACGGAGAGCGGTGAAGTTCCTTGACACAAACAATAGTACAAATAGTATTTTCCATTCTTAAACTGTTGGATATCACTAGCCCATAACGTATCTGTCTGTGCGTACTCAAACTCTTCTGCCAATTCTTCTCGAATATTCTCAAATAGTGTATCTTCAGATACTGAATTAGATATCTGCTCCCACTTCATCAAATCCTGAGACTTGGCAAATTGCATATGTGATCCAATAATATAAAATGTATCATCCGCTTTGATCACCGATGGGTCATGGACACTAACATCGGCAAACTCAGGAGGGGACAAGACTTCTTCAACTGCAGAAGCAGTACAGCCAGATAAAAGAACCATTAGAGGAACACACGAGAAAAGAAATTTTTTGATCATGATTTTAACAATCCTTTCTTGCTATAGCCTGACAACAAGCACTTGCTGGCACTGTACAAAAAGATTGAAATTGCGACAAAAAAGAACCAATGATACGCCATGCTAACAATTGAAAATGTGAGAACCATCAAAAGGCAAAGAAACGATTCTTTTGGTAACAAGAATGGACTCGTCAATGAAAAAACGGCTTTTTTCCTCCACTTATCTTTACTCAATCGAGTGACTAAGGATAAATTGATCAATACTAAAATCACATAACTGAACAAAAACAAAAGTGGCCATTGGAAAAATGCTCTCATTAGATCACTTTGCTGCACAATCAGCAATTCCAAATAGAGAATGCCTAGAATAAGTGGAAATATAAAGACCCGCCATTTGTATAAGCGAATGGCTGACACATAGTTTTTCCAAAATAAAGTCAATACTTCTATATAAGAGTAATAGCCTGTAAATAGATCCTCTTTATTTAGAATCGTTAAGACAGCAACAGTACTGGGAACAAAGCCGACCACAAAAAAACCAGCTAAAATACCTAGAAGCCACAAAATATTTAGTTCTATCAGAAGTACGAATGCATTTAGCCAGTTCATTGCTTTTAGAAACATCTACTCACCCTTTCATTCCAGAAAGTGCAACTGATTCAATAATTTGCTTTTGGAAAATAATAAATACGATCAAAACCGGAAGTAATGAAACAACGGAAGCTGCCATAATCAACGGATAATCCGTTTGAATTGCATAGGCGGCATTTAAGTTTGCGATCACTACTTGCAATGTTTGTTTTTCTGGACTATTCAAGTAGATCAATGGTGCTAAGTAGTCATTCCAAGCGCCCATAAACCATAAAATAAATTGAGCAGCAACTGCTGGACGAATCAACGGGAAAATCAATTGGATAAAGGTTTGTAAATAGCCCGCCCCATCAATTTTTGCCGCCTCAACGATCGAATCAGGAATATTAGATAAATATTGTCGCAAAAAGAAAATCATCGTGATATTCCCAAACATTCCCGGAATGATCAATGGTAATAACGTATCAACCCAGCCAATTTGGGAGAACATCATAAATTGTGGGATCATCACCGCTGGATAGGGAATCATCAAAGCGGCTAAAAGAATTAGAAATAGCGCATCTTTATGCGGCATCCGTAATTTGGCAAATGAGAAGGCAGCTAAACTGGATGTCAGAGTACCTACAACAGTTACAGAAAGTGAAACGATCACTGTATTTTTAATCCCTGAGAACAAAGTGTCCAGCTCAGATAAACGTTTGTACGCATCAAATTGTACTGGGTCTGGAATCCATTGAGGTGGCAGCTGGAAGACGCCAGCTCGGTCTTTTAGCGATGTTGAGATCATCCAAAGTAACGGCCCCACCATAATAACTGCTCCAAGGGAGAGAATTAAAATAATGAGTACGTTGCTTATTTTCAGTTTTTTCATTCTTTTCCCTCCTAATCTAATTTATAGCTTGAACGATTGTTCATATAGAATTGGAATGCTGTTATCACAAAAACCAATACTGCTAGAATCAACGCCATACTGCTTGCATAACCCATTTGCCAATTTCTGAAAGCTTTTTGCCAGATATACCAAACGACCGTAGCACTGCTATATTGTGGTCCGCCAGTTGGTGTCATAATGTTTATTTCCGTAAAGATTTGTGAGCCGCCGATAATATTCGTAACGACTAAAAAGAAAGTGACTGGTCTAACCATCGGCCAAGTGATATTGCGAAACTTTTGAAAAGAAGAAGCACCATCTAATTCTGCTGCTTCATAAAAGGTTTTGGGTACACTTTGAATCGCTGCCAAGTACAAGAGCATCGAATAGCCCAAGCCTTTCCAAACAGACATAATAATAATTGCCGGTTTGACTGTTGATGGGTTTTGCAACCAGTTAGGGCCGCTGATACCGAAGATATCCAAGACCTGATTGACTAAACCAAAATCACCATTGTAAGCCCATTGCCACAAAATCGAAATGGCTGCTAATGATGAGATGACTGGAATATAATAGATTGTTCGAAAAATCGTCGTTCCTTTAATTCCTCTGCTCAGTGCTGATGCCAGCATAAATGACAAAATCAAACCGATTGGAATTCCTAACATCAAAAAGACGGTATTAAACATCGTCTTATAGAAGTACTCATCTCTAAAAAGCTTCTGAAAGTTCTCAAGACCGATAAAATTCATTTGCCCTAGACCGTTCCAATCTGTAAAGGCAGCATAAACCGAATAGCCCAAAGGTATCAATGAAAACAAAATAAATCCTAAAACTGGAAGTAGAACGAACAAGAAAGCAACTTTGTGCTCTTTTGCATAAAGACTATTTTTATTTTTTGTTTTTTTTATTTCCACTTGTTCCATTACGCGTCCCTCCATAAAAATCTTTGGGGTCACATAGATATGTGACCCCAGTGAGTCTATCTTGCTGTTTCTTGTTGGCGAATCGCTGAGTCTAGTTTTTCTTGCATCTTAGGTTGAACTTCTTTTAAATAATCCGCTGCCGTTTGATCTCCATCTAACACAGGTTGGATATTGATAAAGAATTCATCGTACCATTCTGCATTGTAGGTTGTTGCTACTGGCAAAGCGCGACCATAATCTTGGACGATGTCAATAAATTCTTGTTTATTATTAGGCACACTATCCGTATCAGAAGCCCATTCTTCAGCCATATCAATCAGGTTAGGAATTTGAATCTGTGCGTCTACTAATTGTTGTTGTCCTTCTTCAGATGCACTTAAATATTCAACTAATTTCACTGCTTCTTCTGGATGTTTGGTTTTGCTGGCAACACCAATTCCTAAAGAACCGATATACGTTGCAGATTCGCCTGTAGAGCCTGCTGGCCAAGGCATCAAGTCATACTCAAAATCTAATCCAGCATACGTACTCATATCCCAAGGTCCTACAGGAAAGAAAGCAATCTCCCCATTCATCCATCTTTGATACGTATCCAATGTTTGTGCATCAGAAATTGAAGGGGTGAGTTCATGCACATTTTGCAGATCCGCAAACCATTGCAATGCTTCCGCAAATTCTGGTGTATCGACTGTAACGGTATCTTTGGCTTCGTTGATCCAATCTGCTCCGTTACTCCAAACAAAAGCTTGTAAACTCCAGTTTACGTTAAATCCTGTTGCCCATTGGTCAAGATTTCCATCTCCATCAGAATCCTTCGTCAACTGTTTAGATACTTCAACGAATTCATCCCATGTATAAGGCGTATCTGTATCTGGCAAATCAATACCAGCTTCTTTAAACATGTCTTTGTTATATCCTAAAGCAAATGGTCCAACATCTTTTGGTAATCCATACAAAGCACCGCTACCAACTTTTTCACCATCATACCGATAACTGTTTACCCCATATTCCCAAATGTTTGAAAGATCAAAATCTGAATTCTCAATTTCATCCGTAATATCTAGCAAAACACCATTATCAACGTAAGCCATTAGATTGCTTTGTTCTACATAGAAAACATCGGGCATATTACCGCCTGAGATTGCCGCTTGCAGCTTTGTTGCATATTGATCAGCATCTGTGGCAATAATCTTAACGCTTACATCATTTTCTTCCTCAAATTGTTTAATTGCTGTTTCATAGGCTTTCTTCTCGTCCTCGCCACCTCGAAACATAAACGTAATTTCTTTACTTCCGCTATCATCACCTGAACTATTATTACTGTTTCCGCAGGCCCCTAATACCAAACTACTTAAACCTAGAACTGCTCCCGAAAAAATAACCTTTTTGATGTTCATCTTTTCCATCCTCTCAAGTTTTATAGATATTTGCAGGTATGTTATCACATTTGTTCATTGACATCTCTTAAAAAAGACCTTACTAACTGCTCATAATAATTCCTAACACCTAAGATGTTTCCTATAAAGAAGCCTATAAACAATTCACAAAAACAAAACATAGAAATTGATGTTTGCAAACACTTTCAATTTACAAATAAATCATAACTTGATTTGTAATCGCTGTCAACAATATTTTGATTAATTTATTCAAGATAATATCTATATTAATTAATAAATATATTAATAACTAACGAAATAAACAACGCTATTTACACAAATTAGCAAATATGTTAACATTCAAGTAAATCAAACAGTTTATGCGGAGGTGACACGATGCAATTAGAAATCAATCAAGAAGCATTGCCAGTCTATGAGGCACTTGCCAGTAACGTGCGAATCAAAATCATTCAATTGCTGGCTAAAAACAAGATGAATGTCAAAGAGTTGGCACAAGAGTTAGGCTTAAGTAGTGCCATCGTTACGATGCACATCAAAAAATTAGAGGAAGCCAAAATCATCAAAACAGAGCGTGTGGGGCAAAAAAAGATTTCCAGTTTGAGAGTGGATCATATCGATATCAACTTTCCTGAGAAAATCTTTAATGCCTTTGATACGAAAGAAACGGCGATACCGATCGGTCATTATACAAATTATTCGGTAGAACCAACGTGCGGGCTTGCTACTTCAGCTGATTTTGTGGGAATGGTGGATGAACCGAAGTTTTTCATGGATCCCCGACGAATGGATGCCCGCATCTTGTGGTTTACGAAAGGATTTGTCGAATACCAATCGCCAAACTTCTTAGCAAAAGAAGAAAAACTCGAAATGATGGAGATTTCAATGGAAGTTTCGTCTGAATTTCCTTTTTCCAATAACAACTGGCCGTCAGATATCACCTTCAGCTTAAATGGTGTGGAGCTTGGTACATGGACTAGCCCAGGGGATTTTGCAGATATTCGCGGCAAGTATACACCGGATTGGTATCCAGACAATCTCAATCAGTACGGGTTATTAAAGACGATTCGCATCATGGATCATGGAACCTACATGGAAGGTGTTCCTCTTTCCGACATTACGATCAAGGATATACCTGCCTACGAAGATACGTGGCATTTAAAAGTGGAAGTCAAAGAAGATGCCGAGCATGTCGGCGGTTGTACCCTCTTTGGCAAGGGGTTTGGGAATTACGATCAAGATATCAAACTAAAAATGTTTTATAGCTAAAACAACTAATAAGGAATTGTCTATTAGAACGAAGCTGCATATAAAGTCGCTTTTATTTCGTATCCCAAAAATTAGTCTAAAAACTGATTTCCAGTAAGGCCTGTCCTACTGAATAAATAATTCAAGAATTTAAACTATTTAAATTTATTTATTACAGGGTTTTAAATGAAACCGTAACGCATCTATGCAAAGTTGATTTATTCTTGAAAAATAAATTTTCAAGTTAAACCTTCACCTCAGCAGCTTTATCCATGATCTCAAAATTTCAATCCAGTGGTTAGACAAAGTGCATTTCTTGAAAGAGTTAGACCCTTTTCAGTATTCAAGTAAACAAAAAAAGAGTTGATCAGCATGTCTCCTTTTGGAGACACCGATCAAACTCAATCACTCATATTCAAATCTAGCATTGCTTAGATTATTACCTTGTGACTAGTAAACTATCGCTCATTTATTGCGTATATTTTTTTAAGAAAGACACGATGTTTTTTAGTACAGCCTCACAGAAGAAAAGACTGCCGCCGTGATCCGCATTATCTATAGCATAAAATTCAGCTGTTACTTCATACGATTGACAGTGAGCAAATAATTCGACACTTTGTTCAAATGGCACCACTGTATCAAGATTGCCATGCATGATTAGTAAGGGGGCTAATTGTTTATTTTTCTTCAGGTAATAAGGTACAGATGCTTTTTCAGCTTCTTCTTTATGATCTTTTGGTATTTTCCCACCCAGTAATTGACTCTCGGGACTTTCAATATGAGTATGGTCTACTGAAGAAGGATAATCAGCAATCGTCGTTAAATCTGAAACTCCATATAAATCGATACATCCTCTAATTGGTGGTAAGGGAGTTGTCGAAGAGTCTAAGAAAGGTTGATTCCAAGTTGCCCAACACAATAAAGCAGTGTGTCCCCCGCTGGAATCACCTGATAAAAACAAGTTCGTTGTATCTATAGAGTATTCTTCAGCTTTTGTCATTAAAAAACGAATTGCTTGCTTACAATCTTCCACTTGCTTTGGGAAAATCCCCTCAGGAATCGGAGTATACTCGATAATAGCCACAATATAGCCATTTGTTACCACTTCTTTTAAATCTAGCAAATGATTATTTAGATTTTGCTTCATCCATGCAGATCCTTGGATATGAAAAACAAGGGGATATTTCTTCTTTTTGTTTTGCTGTTCGGGAAACATCATGCGGATACGTCTTTTTTTACCATCTTGGGTTTGATAATAGCTGTCTTGTGCTTCGATTTTGCCTCGAATATTTTTAGGATCTCCAGGGATTATTACCATTCCGTCAATCTTTGCTCGAGACTTATTCACCATACTGTTATTCTTGGAACTCATTTCTTCCTCCATCATTTCGACTTTAACTAATATTGTTTCAAAAATAGCGCTTTCTCGCGCTCTTGTCAATCTCTTTTATTTTCTAAACTCACAAATTTTTCCTTAAACAGATTGAAAAAATTGTTACTAGAAAGCCTACATACAGTTTCTATAACTTTCATATTTATTTCCCGCAATGAAAGAGCGACATTCGCCCCTCCTCAATCGCTTCTTAGCTCTGCAGCATCAAGGAAAACGAAAAAAGCTGGTTGATCCTACAAAGGATCAATCAGCTTTTTGTTATTTCTTCAAATGGTAACTGTACGTACTTACAATGATGTTTTCACGCCAAGAGAGTCTGAAACGCAAGCGCAGGCTTGTTTGGTTGTGCAAAATATTTTGCCAGCGACGTCTTGGGACAAACTGTGGAATGATGACGGTCGTTGTGTAATTGTGTTTGGCTGCATTGCGGCTGACTAGATCCACATAACGTAAGATGGGATTTTCAATCGAACGATAAGAAGAATGAACGACGGAGAAACGCACGTCTGGGAATTTTTGCTTAAATTCTTGTTCGATTTCTTTTTCTTTCTTCACATCTTCATCCAACGATACGTGCATCGCTACGACATAATCACCAATCGATTGGGCATAGTTCAATGCGCCGATATTTACTCGGGTAACATTTCCGACGAGAACGATCACGGTATTTCCTTCATAGACATGCAGTGCTTCTTGTTTTTCCAATCGCAGCTGTTCTGCGACTTTTTTATAATGATCATGGATCTTGTAAAAGATATACAAGAGGATCGGCATGATAATAAAGAATGGCCAAATATCGCCTAAGCGATACACGAACAAGATGGCAATGATCGCAAAAGAAATCAAAGCCCCAATGATGTTGGCGATCGATTTAAAGAACCAGCCTTTGCCTTCTTTTTTCCATTTGATCACCATTCCGCTTTGGGATAGTGCAAAAGGAATGAATACCCCGATGGAATACAACGGAATCAAACGCTCGGTCGATCCTTGGAAGATAAACAATAGGACGATGGAACCAGCAGCCAAGGTGATGATCCCGTTTGAGTAGCCGAGACGGTCCCCACGGTCTTGATACATGTGTGGCATATATTTGTCTTTGGCTAAGTTATACGCCAACACGGGGAAGGCAGAAAATCCAGTATTTGCGGCAACTGCTAAAATCAGCGCTGTGGCAAATTGCAAAACGTAGTACATAAACCCATGACCAAAAACGGCGGAACCGATTTGAGATAGAACGGTCACTTCTGTTTCTGGTACGATACCATACCAATAGTTGATAAAAGTGATGCCGACAAAGAAGAACCCTAAGATCGCAGCCATGATCGTCAAGGTCGCAGCTGCATTTTTCGCCCGTGGTTTTTTGAAAAATGGCACCGCGTTACTGATCGCTTCGACCCCCGTCAAAGAAGAGGAACCTGATGAGAAAGCCCGTAAGATCAAGGCTACGGATACCCCAGGCACCACAGCTCCTGGCAGTGCGGTTGCATTCAACGGTTGCGCACCAGTTACGATGTTGTACAAGCCGACCACGATCAAGACTGTGATCACTGCGATAAAGGTGTAGACAGGAATCATTAAGAAGCTAGCTGATTCTCGCAGCCCTCGCAGATTCATCATCATGATCAAGAGCACGATCACAACAGAAATCGCCACTTGATGGCCGAACAACGCTGGCACAGCAGAAGTGATGGCTTCCGCCCCTGCTGAGACGGATACTGCTACTGTCAGCATATAATCGATCAACAGTGAGCCGCCGGCAATCAGGCCCGCATTTTTCCCTAAATTTTCACTACTTACTACATACGCCCCACCACCGTGAGGGTAAGCATGAATGATCTGACGGTAAGACAAGGTCAATGAAATCAAAAGAATAATAACAAAAGCAGCGATCGGTAATGAATACCAGATAGCAGCAGCGGAAAGTGCCACTAATACGACAACGATCTGCTCTGTCCCATAAGCAATCGAAGACAAAGCATCAGAAGATAGCAACGCAAGGGCCGCCGTCCGGCTCAGTTTTTGTTCATCATTCTCTGCGGATTTCAATGGACGTCCGACCAACAAACGTTTCAAATACTCCACTTTTTCTACACTCCTTTTCATGAAAAAATCCTTCGTTAAACTTGTAACGATATCCTCACAAATATTGAATTATCAAGACTGTATGCTACTCTTGTAACCGCGAAAAGTCAATGAAAATCAGATGAAAAAACGACCCTTTTTCCCTCTTTTGATTATTAGAAATTTCACGTGATGGCACAAAAGCAGAAAGAACAAATGCTCTTTCTGCTTTAAGATTTTAGTGGAAGAAATGACTTTCTTTGGAAATGTCACTTAGTTTCTTCGTAGAGTTGACTAGATAAGGATACGCGTACGTACCGACGATCCCAAAGACTAGGAACAAAATCGTTAAAATGATCAACTGCGGGATAGCATTTGGCCAATAGATCCCACCGGCTGATTCTCTTAACAGATTGACCGCATGGGTAAATGGCAGTAGCGGATTAATGAATTGGAAGAACTTCCCAGAGACTTGGATTGGGTAGTTTCCTCCCCCACCTGAAATGGAGAGAACCAAAATAATGATGGCGATCCCTTTCCCGAGGTTGCCGAACAGTCCCGCCAGTACGTAGACGATCATCATAAAGGCGAGTCCAACGAGTAATGCGAAGAAGACACTGTACACTGGATTGTGGACATCAACGCCTAATAAAAACATATTTCCTAGGGTCACGATCAAACTTTGGGCGACTGCCATCGTCAAGAACGTCAGCATTCGTGCCACAAAGGTTTCACGTTGTGTAAAGCGTTTTTTGTCTTTCTTCTCTAAATGATACTCCGTTGTAGCGACACTTGACAACAATAATGCCCCTACCCACAAACACAATGCGGTATAAAATGGCGTGCTAGCTGAACCATTGTTGGCGATTGGATAGATTTCATTGCTTTTTAATTCCACTGGTTGTTTGAAGAAGTCAGCTTCATCCGTAGCATCAAGTTTCAATAATTTGATGACTTCCCCGAGATCGACTTCATTTTCTCCTGCTCGGATCGCATCAGCGGCTTTGTGGATACCTGCTTTGATACTTGGCCAATCGTTATTGATCAAATCAACGGCCGCATCCAAGGCTTTTTCAACTTCTGGCAGTTTTTCATCCACCATCGCCATCGTAGAACTGATTTCTGATTTGATGGTTGGCCAATCGTTTTGCAAGAAGTCTACGGCCAGCCCTAATTTTTCTTCGACAACTGGCAATTCGTTGTTGTAAAGGTCGGCTCCTTTGTTGATGGCATTGACGATCTCATCCATATGGCCATTCAGCATCGTATTGGCATCGTGCAATTCTTGTTTGATGGCAGGCAATTCTTTTTGGTATTTTTCCAAAATCGTCACGGCATTGCTGACCACTGATTTGGTGGAAGACAGCAACGAGTCAAAATCGATCTCTTGGGCTTTTTTCAAGACATCTTCGGCGGTGGTGATGGTTTTGATTAGTTCAGTTAGAATGTTGTTGATGGTTGCAGTGATTGAATCAACATTGATGCTGTTCATAAGATCAGCGATGTTTTGAGCAGCTGCGGTAACTTGATCGAGATACGCTGTAATTTCATCAACAGACCCATTTTGAACAAGGTTATTCAATTGCGATAAGCGGTCAGATAAAACTCCTAGCGATGTTTTAGCATTGCTTAGTTGCGTAATGATACCTTCTAAATCGGCGTTACTACCGGAATTCTGAATATTGGTTAAAAAGGCAATCAAGGAATCCAAGGCTGCTTGTTGTTGCTGGATGTTCTTTTGAAAGTCAGTGATCGTTGCACTGATCGCTTGACGCTCTTCATCCGTTAGTTCATTGTCAGCGAGTGCTTGACGAATCGTACTTGTCAGCCCAGCAGTGGTGGTTGCCACTTGACTGATCGACTGAATCGTCACCTTCACACTGCTAGAAATACTTGGCAGGGCATCTTGCAACTGTTGCGCCCCATCTTTGGTCGCTGTGGCGAAGCTAGCGGCTTGGTCGCCTAGTTGTTCGATCTGTGGTAACGCGGCTTGAACTTGTTCGATGACTTGCAGTCCTTGTTTGGCGGTATCGATACCGTCCGTCATGGTGCTGGCAATGTCATCAAAATCATCATCGATCATCTTCAATTGTTTGCCGGCATTTTGGATCTCTGGGATCTTTTCTTGCAAGGTCAAAATGATGCTGGCTTCTTTCTTCAATGTCGGTAGCTTATCGTTTAGGCCAATCAGTTTTTCCCCCATGGCATCCACTTGCGGGATATAATCGGTAAATTCTTCGGCTTTTGCGATCTTTTCTTTGATTTCTGGAAACTTATCGTGCAAGGTGACGATCTCTTTCGTATAACCGTCGATCGTAGCCAAATTGTCATCGGTATCTAAGATCATGGATTTGACTTTGTTGATGCTAACTAAGTTGGAATCAATGTCATAGCCGATTTCATTGAAGACTTTTATTAACGTGGAGCTGGCAGTCTCAATAAAGTTTTGTGAGATTTCTTCTTGAAGACTGCTGGCTCCTTTTTCGGTGATTTTTGGTGCGATGGCGTTGATTTTTTGGTTACTGTAATACTCGATCGTCGGTTTTTCAATTGTCCCGCTGGTAAAGCTGATCAGATCATCTGAAAAATCAGCTGGCAGATAAATACCGGCGTAATATTTTCCTGATTTGACCCCTTCTACCAAGTCCTCTTTTGAATCCACGAAACGCCAGCCTAACTGTTTGTTATCATGGAGGGTGTCGATGACTTCATCACCGATATCGATATGCTTGCCTTGAAATTCTGCCCCTTTATCCGCACTATACACGGCGATTGGCAATTCACTGGTGTTGCCATATGGATCCCAAAGTGCTTTGATATTGAACCACGCATAAAGCGAGGGCAAGATCATTAAGGCAATGATCAAAAATGCAGAGATTGGATTGCTGAAAATTCGTTTCCAGTCCAGTTTATATAAATAGAAAACATTCTTTAGTTTATTCATTTTTTTCTTCCCCCACTAGTTCTTCGTCGAAGGATAATTTACCATGTTTTTCCCCCGCCGCCAACGGCTACGATCGACCAAGAAAAGTCCTTTTGACAAATGGACGTTTTTGTCAAAATGAAACCCCTTTACTTTTTGTTTTTTTTCGCTTATTGTTAAACTTTCTTTAACTTTACCATGATGGCGAAAAACAAACCACTCATATCCTTTGAACTGTTTTTTTACCGGTCTTTTCTTCACAAAAAAAACTTCCTTTTTCTGCAACGAAAAAGGAAGCTTTTTTAGGTGTTATTTCAGTTGATCCTTTGCCAATAAATCATACACATACTTCAATGAGGTGGCTTCGCCATATAACTGAAGTCCGGCCTTCTCTTCTGGGGAGTAGACTTGATCAAAGCTTTGATCGGGAATCAGCACAACATCGATCTCCGCACGTGTCGCAGCTGTTGCTCCCACAAGAGAATCTTCCATGACTAATGCTTTTTCTGCTGCGACTTGCGCTTTTTCTAAAGTCAGCAAGTAAGGTGCTGGATCAGGTTTATGGGCGGAGACATCATCGCCAAAGGTCTGATAGTCAAAGGCCTGCAACAAATCGAAATGCGCCAACAATTCAGAGGCTCTTTTTTTCATCGTCGAGGTGGCTAGTGCCGTTTGGAAGCCTTTCTCCCGAGCCAATGCGATGGTTTCTTTCGCATAGGGTTTTGTTTTGAAGGTGCCATCGGTTATTTGCTGGGCAATATAGACTTCCCGTTCTGCTCGTAATTCCTGCACCCGCTGCTGACCACCTACGAGGTCGGCTAGTTTACTAGCCGTCTGTTGCCAACTTTGACCACGCCAACCAAAAATATCAGCGGCTGTAATCGGAAGCTGATACTTTTTAAATAGCGCCAACCACCCATCAAAATAGACTCTTTCAGTATCGACTAACAATCCATCAAAATCAAAAATCAAAAGTTCTTTCATAAACGCTCCTTCGTTTTGCTAAGATTTTCCCCTCACTCACTGGGGATCAAGACATTTCCCGACTTTTGTCAGCAGCTGCTTGCACTGCTTTGATGACAGCCGCACGAAAGCCATTTTCCTCTAAGGCTTTGACTGCTTGGATCGTTGTGCCCCCAGGCGAGCTGACACGATCTTTTAAGACACCTGGGTGTTCCTTCGTCTCTAGTACCATCTTCGCTGCGCCTAATACCGCTTGAGCAGCAAATTCATACGCCATCGGCCGCGGCATACCTTCTGCCACTGCTCCATCTGCCAAAGCTTCAATGAATAAATACGTGTAGGCTGGCGAAGAACCACTGACACCAATGACTGCATCGATCATGCTTTCTGGTACTTGCTCGGCTTTCCCAAGGCTTTCAAAAAGTTGTTTGACTTCGTTGGCTTCGGCTTCCGTTACTTGACCGTTGGGGCTGATAGAAGACATCCCTTCGCCGACAAGTGCGGGGGTATTTGGCATGACCCGCACGATTTTGTGCGCACCGATGATTTCTTCCATTTGCGCAATCGTCACACCCGCGGCAATGGAAACTAGCAAGTGTTCCTCAGTCAATCCTGCTTTTAAATCAGCAAGCAAGCGGGGAAAGACAAAAGGTTTGACTGCTAAGACGAAGATCTCTGCTTTTTCTGTGACATCCGCCAGCTTAGTTGTCCCAGTGATCCCGGTTTCTTTTTCTAATTGTGCCAAAGTCGGCTCGTAGCGATGGTTATAAACCAAGATCTCTGCTGGTTCATACAGCTTTGCTGCAATCAAGCCGTTGATGATGGCTTTTGCCATGTTACCGGCTCCTAAAAAGGCGATTTTTCTCATGTATTTCACGCTCCACTTCTGATTTTGGTACCACTTTTTGCTAAAAAAGCCTAATCAATGACTAGGCTTCAAATTCGATCATATACGGATGCAAGGCAGTGTTATAGATCCCTTCTGTATATTCTACCACTTCTCCTTGTAGATCATACGAATAACGGGTTCGTTTCAAGGCAGCGACCTCCGGCGTGATCATAAACTTCTGTTGCTCTTCAGTCAACGTCGTTGCCACAAACGCATCTTGAAAGCGATCGATGATCATTCGATGTTCATCCAATAGGCGATACAATGATTTTTCTTCAAAGACCTCGATGGAGGTTCCCTTTAGTTGCTTTGGCAAATGGTACTCATAGTAAATAAAAGGTTGGTGGTCAAAATAGTACATGCGACGTAAACGCATGACTTCTTTGCCCATTAAAGAATACGCAGGGTGTTCAGGCGCAAGTTCGACTAATTCATAGCTGAGGTTTTTCTTTGTGTATTCCTTGCCGGTCTTTTCAAGCAATTGGCTAAACGTCGTGCCTTTTGACAGCTTGTTGTAGGGGCGATTGCTTAAAACCGTCGTCCCACGTCCGCTGCGTTTTTCCACATACTCATCTGCCGCTAACAATTCGATGGCTTTGCGGACAGTGATCTTGCTGACATTGAAGGTAGCTTCCAATTCTGTTTCCGTCGGTAAAAATGAACCAATCGGGTAGCGACCCGACATGATGTCTTCTTTGAGCTTATCGGCAACATCACGGTAAAGAATGTGTTTGCGTTTCATTGCTATCTCGCCTTTCTCTCATTGGATTGGTCTGGTGTTCTCCTTATTCATCAACGGTAGGAATGTCTTCTGGTTGCGGCTCAATCAAGACTTTCCGTGGCTTGCTGCCTTCAGAAGGTCCTACGACGCCTTGATCTTCTAATTCATCCACTAACCGAGCTGCTCGGTTATAGCCGATACGAAAACGTCGCTGCAAGAGAGAAACGCTGGCGGTCTGCATTTCCACCACAAGAGCTTTGGCATCTTCGAATAGCTCATCTTGCGGTTGTCCGCTGCTGCCAGCACTCGTTTCTTCCTCAGTGACCATCATTTTTTCTTCATAATTGGCTTCTTGCTGATCTGTCACGAATTCAACCACTCGTTCGACTTCTTGGTCGGAAATAAAGGCCCCTTGGACCCGAATCGGTTTGTTCTCACCCATCGGCAGATACAGCATGTCGCCGCGTCCCAGCAGTTTTTCGGCTCCGTTCCCATCAATGATGGTCCGCGAATCAACACCGCTGGAAACAGCAAAGGCCATCCGTGATGGAACATTGGCTTTGATGATCCCTGTAATGACATCCACACTTGGTCGTTGCGTTGCTAAGATCATATGGATACCAGCTGCCCGCGCCATTTGCGCCAAACGAATGATGGCATCTTCGACTTCGTTGCTAGCAACCATCATCAAGTCAGCTAACTCATCGACGATCACCACAATGAATGGCAAGATCGGACGATTTTCGCCATCTTCTAAATTCTTATTGATTACTAAATCATTGTAGCCAGTAATGTTTCGGACCCCAGTTGCCGCAAATTTTTCGTAGCGTTCTTCCATTTCTTTGACCACTTTTTGCAACGCTTGCGCCGCTTTGCGGGGATTGGTCACAACGGGTGTCAAGAGATGGGGAATCCCATTGTAAACATTTAATTCAACCATTTTCGGGTCGATCATCATCAATTTGACTTCATGGGGTTTTGCCCGCATCAAAATACTGGTGATGATGCCGTTGATGGCTACGGACTTCCCGCTCCCAGTCGATCCGGCAATCAAGAGATGGGGCATTTTCGTTAAGTCTGCCGTTTGGACACGGCCAGAAATATCGCGTCCTAAAGGTACTTCTAATAGTTTATCTGGATGATCTGGTTGGGCTTCGATCACTTCTCGGAATGAAACCATGCTGACTGCGCTGTTTGGAACTTCGATCCCAATCAATGATTTCCCTGGGATCGGCGCTTCCATCCGGACGTCTTTGGCGGCCAAGGCTAAGGCGATATCATCGGTCAACCCGACGATTTTGCTGACTTTGACCCCTACTGCTGGTTGAACTTCGAATTTGGTTACTGCTGGTCCTAAGCTGGCTTTGACGACTTTTGCGTCAACACCGAAGCTTTGGAAGGTAGTTTCTAACACACCGATATTTTGTTCGATCTTTTTGTACTCGCTGCTTTGATCCGTTGAAGGGATCGAATCGAGTAATTGCGCTGAAGGCAATTCATAATCACGATTTTCAGCTTCTTCCGAAATCTCAAATTCCAATACTTCACCATCATCATCGAGGATCTCCCCGTCTTCATTGACCTTTTTGCTTGGTGCCGGTTTGTTTCCTGCTGGATGTGGTGCTTGAGCGGCCTCTGGTCCCGCCGCTTGCGGCAATTCCTGGAAGTGGTCGATGGGTACAAAGCTCAGCTGCTCTGGTTCAAAATCAGCTGGGGCTTGCATCTGCTGTTCTTTTGCTGATTTTTCGTCTTCTGTCATTGGTCGGACTTGATTCTTTTCTTTGATTTCCGCCATGACTGCTGCTCGCTCGGCTTCTTTTTTGGCTTCTTTCGCCGCTTGTTTCTCTGCTGCTCGTTCCGCTTTGCGGGCTTCTCGTTCGGCTTGCTTTTCTGGAGAGCCTTCTAACAACCGCTGTAGCTTGTCACCAGCTGCTTGCAGGTGCTCGACTAACTCGTGGCTGCTCATTTGGCTGAACAAGAACGCCCCGATCAGCATGAGTAAAACAGCGATGATGTAGCTGCCGATCTGGGAAACAAGAAAATAGGTCGCCCCATAAAGCATGGCGCCAATCATTCCGCCCCCGACATTTTGGGTCACTTGGCTGCGCCGAATATCGCCTAACAGCGTCATCCACGTCGTTTGGAAGATATTGGCTGGTTCTCCCACCACATTACTAAAGATTTGCGCATGGAGGATAATTAGTAAACCAAAATACACCAATACACAGCCAATCACTCGCCGAATACTCTTAAAGCGAGCATCGGTCGTTTTGATCGCTAACCAGACACCATAAGCGGCTAGGGCAACACTCAAAAATTGGTACGTGTTTCCGCCAACGATCCGAAACCCGTTGGCAATCAAGGTTCCTAAAAAACCTAAATGGAAAAAGCCAAATATCGAAAACAAGACAAAGAGCAGGCCGACGCCGACCAGCATTAATTTCTCTTGCTGTTTTTGTTGTTTTTTTGTTTTGCGTTTCTTTGCGCGTTTTTTTTGCGCCATTTCTATCCCTCTTTTCATCTTTCCCTATTATAACGAAAAAAGAAGGCGAACAAAAGTTTTCCTGTGAGAAATTTTGGTTAGGTGCTGGAATTTAAGCGAAAATTTCTTAAATGATGAAAAAAACACCAGCCGCTAAGCAGCCAGTGCCTCTTGTTGACTTGTTTTAGTTTGGTGTGACGTCTTCGCCAAACCACTTTTCAGAGATTTCAGCAAAGGTACCATTGTCTTGCAATTCTTTCAAACCATCATTGATTTTATCTGCCATGGCTTGATCGTCTTTCCGCACACCTACAGCAAAATCTTCTGCTTCAAAGGGGCTTTCGATTTCGTTGAAGTCATCGGTTTTGCCTGTTTGAGTCAAATAATATTCTGCGTAGACGCGGTCGATCAAAAGACCGTCGATCCGACCGTTTTCTAGATCGATAAAGGCTTCATTAAAGCTGGCATACAAGGTTGCGTCATTGCCGTCTACGAGATCCTTCAAAACTTCCGGTTGGTTATTGAAGGTCTCATAACCAGAAGAACCTTCTTGGGCACCTAAGACTTTGCCCTCCATATCATCAAAGCTAGTAATGCCGCTGGCTTTTGCTGTGACCAAGACTTGTTTGTTTTCCATATAAGTATCTGTAAACAATACTTTTTCTTCACGAGCTGCGGTTTTGGTATACCCGTTCCAGATCATATCGATGGTGCCATTGCTTAGTTCGGTTTCTTTCATGGACCAATCGATTGGTTGAAATTTGACTTTGGTTCCTGTTAGATCCAAGATCGCTGTGGCTAAATCCACATCAAACCCAACGATGTTGCCTTGGTCGTCTTTAAAGCCCATCGGTACGAAGGTATCGTCTAGGCCGACGATCACTTCTTCTTTGTCAGCGGCACTGGTTGTGGTGTCATTGCTGCTGCCACACGCCCCTAATAAAAATACACTTGCTGCTGCGATTCCCGTCAATAGTAATTTTTTCATTTTGTTCTCCCCCTTATTCTCCTGCTACTTTTAATAATTGATCGCCGATATTTTCGGCAAAAACCAAATCATGGGTCACCACGATCTGGGTCACTCCTTCTTTTTTCAGATCCAAGATCAGCTGTTCGACTTGCTGTCTCAAGCCTGGATCTAAGGCACTGGTAGGCTCGTCATAGGCCAACACTTTGGGATTCATCGCCATCGCTCGTGCGATAGCCACTCGTTGCCGCTGTCCCCCGGACAATTGGAAGGGATATTGGGCTAGTAGGTCACTTAACCCTAGTTTTTCTGCCAACTGTTCGGCTTTTGCTGTATACGCGGCCTTGTCTTGTTTTAGCACCATTTTTGGTGCCAAAGTGATGTTTTCAAAAACTGACAAGTGGGGAAACAATTGGAAGTCTTGGAAGACGACACCGACGACTTGTTCTTGTTCCTTTGTGTCGGTGGGATCAAAAGCTTTGCCATCCAGTAAAAAGCTTCCAGAATCGATCGTTTCTAACCCAGCCAGTGTCCGAAGCAAAGTGGTTTTCCCGCCACCGGAAGGACCGACCACCGCTAAGATACTGCCGTCTTCGATCGTCAAGTCTAGCTGATCGATGACTTTTTTAGCGCCAAATGATTTTGATACTTGTTTTAGTTCTAACATACGTGGTTCCTCCTAACGGTAATAGTCCAGTTTGGTCTCGATTTGTTTTAACAATAACGTGAAGACGCCCGTCATCACCAAGTAGATCAAGCCGACCCCAACTAACGGAAGTAAGGTACTGTCTCGCTCCATGGCGATTTTCCCGATTCGCATCACGTCTGACAAGCCTAAGATGTAAACGAGGGATGTGTCTTTGACAAGATTGATGACTTCATTGCCGACAGATGGCAGGGTGATCTTGACGACTTGTGGGATGATGATTTTTTGGATCGTTTGGATCGGGGACAAACGCAAGACTTTCGCGGCTTCGTACTGTCCGGCTGGAATCGATTGGATCCCCCCACGGAAAATCTCAGCAAAATAAGCAGCGTAATTGATAATAAAGGCGATCAAGGCTGCTTCAAAGCGGTCAAAGACGATCCCTAAGATCGGCAGACCGTAGAATACGAAGATCAACTGTAGCAATAAAGGCGTTCCTCGCATCAACCAAACGTAGACTTGCACGATCAATTTCAAAATACGCAGGCGACTGGCTAAAACAAAGGCCAACAAAATGCCTAAGGGAATGGACCCGATTAAGGTCAGTGCGAACAATTTAACGGTGATTCCAGTTCCTGAAATCAGTTGGGGCATAACATTGACTAAATACTCAAACATGGTGACTTCCTCCTTGATAGGTTTCAATTTCGATTAGCAGCGATACAGCTTAGCGACGGCTTCTCCGACGCTTATGTGGCGCTGTGCGTTGGCTGGTGAGGGGCAACTGGCAAGTTTCATTTTTCTAAAAAAGAAAAACAAAAAAAGCGCACACTGGCATTTGCCAGAGGACGCTAGATACGTGGTTCCACCTCAATTTGCCTTTCCTTCACAGGAAAAGGCCTCGTGCAGTCCTTGTGACCCTTCCACTTTCGGTTTTCGGTGAGCCGCAAAAAAAGAGAAAAAAAACGTCCCCTAGCCATTACAGCTAAAGGACGTTATCAACGCGGTTCCACCTTTGTTTATCAGTGCTTCACAGCAACTGAACTCAGAAAGTCATCAATCAATGACTGCTGCTGTAACGGGCAAACCCGGTCTCTCCTACTTTTCTTTCGGAAAAACGACTCCAAGATGTGTTTCACAACCATGCGTTATCTCTTTGCACCAACCAGAGACTCTCTTCAAACAGCAAGCCTTGCTACTCTTCTTTTCGATGTCTGTTTCATTAAGTTGTGTCTTACTTTACTCGCTCTTAAAGAAAATGTCAAACATTTTTTCTGAAATTTTCGAAACTTTGTCGCATGCACCGATTTCGAGGGGAAGATTTAGGGAAAAGAAGACGCAGCAGCTTAACCGAAGTACGCTTCAGCTAAGGCTTGTCCTTGCTTGATTTTTGCCCATTGCTGTTCAGTCGAAAGCTCATTGCCGCAGTCACAAGAGGCAAAGCCGCATTGATGAGAAAGATAAAGCCGCTCCTTAGGAATGATTTGACTAGCTTTATCTAATAAAGCGATCACTCGCTCTTCATCGTCTAATGTGGCGGTTTTGCTGGATAATAAGCCTAAGACAACCTCCACTTCTGGACGATCTTTCAGCGCTTCTAAAGCCGAGATATCACCGGCACGGTCATCGTCCCACTCTAGGAAAAAGCGGTCATAATGCTGATCACGCAAGAATTTTTCGGCGATCGCTTTGTAGGTACCACTGGCTGCCGCGCGGCTTTGGTAATTGCCGCGACAATTGTGGGTCCAGACTTTTAATCCTAATTCGTGGGCGTAATCAGCGACTTCGTTGTTGATCGCCACGAATTCATCAGCTAACGCTTCTAAGCCGTCATTGCCTTGGGTGAAGAAGCTCTTGTCATTGTCTTCGGCAAATAGTTCCCATAAACAATCATCGAACTGAACGATCTCACCACCGGCTTCTCGGTATTCCTGTAAGAATTCCTTGTAGGCGTTAAGCAGCCCTTTCCGCAAGGCCTCTTTCGTTGGATACACCTGACCTTCACCAACGAGGTCGTTAAAGACAGTCAGCTCGGTAAAGGCGTGGGCAGCCCCCCAGACGGTGATTTTGACTGGCAGGTCGCCAGCTTGGCGTTTGGTTTCTTTAAACAACGTCAAGTAATGATGGTTTTTGCCAGATAATGGTTCTGTGATTCGGATGCCGATGTCTTTACGCGTTTCAAAATGTCCACCGTCCAAATCTTCAAAGGCATACCCATGATCGGAGATATAGCGCTCAACGCCTTTTAATCCCCAGAGAAAATCCAGGTGCCACATCGAACGGCCGTGTTCGCCGTCTGTGATGACTGTGATGCCGTGTTCTTTTTGCGCTGCAATGATGTCAGCGATCGCTTTTGCTTCCGTTTCTTGGTAGCCAGGAAACGCATCATAAAACGGGTAGCGGATATCCTCCCGATGCTCGATTTGATTTTTGTAGTCCAATAAATCTTGTGGTCGTAACAATGACCCCACAAGTTGAAATTTGTCTGTTGCCATATCCATTCCTCCTATACAAAGTTTTCAAAATTGTTAGATTTATTCTAGCAAACATCTTATACTATAGATAATACTTATAAACTTATATATTCCATAGGCAATACCTATAACATAAAAAGGAGGTTGCATCCCATGCGTATCCAGCAGCTTGAATATTTGGAAAAAATCGTAGAAACTGGCTCTTTCAATGAAGCCGCTAAACAGCTTTTCATCAGTCAGCCCTCCCTCTCTCAAGCCATGAAAGAGTTGGAAAAAGAGTATGATCTGCAGCTGTTTTACCGCAGTAAATTAGGGGTGACCTTGACCGATGATGGCCGTTCCTTTCTCAACTATGCTCGAAATGTTTTAGACCAAGTCAATCTCTTGGACGAACGCTTTCGCAAAGACAGCCATCGCAAGCATGTTTTCAGTGTTTCCGCACAACACTATGCCTTCGTCGTCCACGCCTTCGTGGAGCTGGTCAAACAGTTAGGGGAAGATGAATTTCAATTCACCTTGCGAGAGACCCAGACTCAAAATGTACTGGATGATATCCAGACGTTTAAGAGCGAATTGGGGGTCATTTATCTGAATGATTTCAACACGACAGTCTTGACCCGTTTGATCCACGAAAAAGACCTGCAATTCATCCCTTTATTTGAAGCCAAACCCCACGTCTTCATCGGCCGAGAAAATCCCCTGACTCAGAAGAAAAGCATCACATTAGCTGATTTGGAACCATATACCTATTTGTCGTACGAACAAGGGGAAACCAATTCCTTCTACTTTTCTGAAGAGATCTTAAGCACTTTACAGCGCAAAAAACACATTCGCATCAGCGATCGTGCCACGATTTTCAATTTGATGGTGGGTCTCAACGGCTATACCATCAGCTCTGGGATCATCAGCAGTGAGCTGAATGATGAAAAAATCGTTGCGATTCCTTTGGAAGTCGATGATGCGATGACACTAGGTTACCTCAAACACAAGAAAATGGAACTGAGCGAGATGGCTTTGGACTATCTCGCCTTGTTGAAACAGCATATCAAAAATTACGGTTTCGACGTCTTTTAAAAAAAACGATCCGCAGACAGTCGATCGGGCTTCCTTAGGTAGGCGTCCCGACCCTGTTGCGGATCGTTTTGTTTCTTTTGTGCTTTTTTGTTCTTAAATTATCTTTCGCTGATGTTGTGGAGAATAAATCAACGCAATGGTTTCCATTCCCACTCTTCGACTTCGGCGATATCATAGCCGTTTTCTCGAATAAAGTCATGGTGATACGCAACGGTGTCTGCCATTTTTTTGGCAAAGTCCGCTGCTTTTTCTCCATAGACCCATTCGGCGGCGTCTTTGGCTAAGTGGAAGCGATCCAATTCAGAAAGGATCCGCATATCAAACGGTGTCGTGATGTCGCCATTTTCTCGGTACCCATGAATATGAAGCTGTTGGTTGCGACGGCCAAAGAAGATGTCGCGAATCAGTCCTTCATACCCGTGGAAAGCAAACACGATCGGTTTGTCTTTCGTAAAGTAGGCTTCGAATGCTTCATCGCTCAATCCACGAGGATCGACTTCTGGACGACGCAATTTCAATAGATCGACCACATTGATGAAGCGGACCTTCAACTCTGGGAAGGCTTCAATCAGCAACGAAACAGCAGCTAAAGCTTCCAAATTCGGTTCCGTCCCAGCAGCTGCGATCACAATATCGGGTTCTTGTCCTTCATCTGTCGATGCCCAGTCGATGACTTTCAAGCCATCTTTGACAAGCACTTTCGCTTCATCCGCCGAATAAAACTGCGGACGTGGGTGTTTTGAAGAGACCACTAGATTGATCTTTTCTTCAGAAGCGAGCGTTTCTGCCATGACAGCCATCAAGCTATTGGCATCGGCTGGCAAGTAGACCCGCACAAAGTCGGCTTTTTTCTCTGCAATATGGGTCATGATCCCTGGATCTTGGTGGGTGTACCCATTATGGTCTTGTTGGAAGACCGTTGATGAAGCAATCAAATTCAATGAGGGGTACGGGTTGCGCCAGTCCAGATCATGGGCTTTTCGTAACCATTTGAAGTGTTGCGTGATCATAGAATCAACGACTCTTAAGAATGACTCGTAGCTGGCAAAGAAGCCATGACGACCCGTCAGCACATAGCCTTCCAAGAAGCCTTCTGCTTGATGTTCTGATAATTGTGAATCAATCACACGGCCCACTGAAGACAGCCATTCATCATAATCAGGATGTTTTGGCTCCAACCATTGGCGGTCCGTGACTTCAAACACATGGTTCAACCGATTGGATTTGGCTTCATCTGGGCCAAAGATGCGGAAGTTGTCGGGATTTTCTTTGATGATGTCACGGGCAAATTTCCCAAAGACCATCATATCTTGGGCCGTCGTTTCCCCTGGTGTCTCAATCGCAATGGCATGTGCTTGCCAATCTGGTAAGCTTAGCGGTTGCGGATCGATCCCCCCGTTAGTGATTGGGTTGACAGCCATCCGCTGCTCCCCTTTTGGCGCCAATTCTTGAATCTCAGCTTTGATGCGGCCGTTTTCGTCAAAAAGCTCTTCTGGACGATAAGACTGCAGCCAATCCGTCAAAGCATCCACGTGTTCCATATGTTTCGCATTGACCGGGATCGGCACTTGGTGGGCACGGAAGCCCCCTTCAATCGGCTCGCCATCCCAGACTTTCGGTCCAGTCCACCCTTTTGGTGTGCGAACGATCAAAACAGGCCAATGAGGCATAGCGGCTTCTTCCGCAGAACCTTTGCGGGCTTCTGCTTGGATCGCGTGGATCTGTTCGATGGCTTGATCCATCTTCTGTGCCAATTGCGGATGAACGGCTTCTGGATCGTCCCCTTCTACGAAATAAGGGGTCCAACCCATGCCTTCAAAATATTTCGTGAGATCTTGGTCGCTTTTACGAGCCAAAATCGTTGGGTTGGCAATTTTGGCGCCATTCAAATGCAAGATAGGCAAAATTGCGCCATCATTGACTGGATTGATAAAGGTGTTTGAAAACCAGCTGCCCGCTAATGGTCCGGTTTCGGCTTCGCCATCACCGACCACTACTGCTGCAATGACATCGGGATTGTCTAAAATAGCTCCGGTAGCGTGGGCGATGGAATAGCCTAACTCGCCGCCTTCATGGATCGAACCTGGCGTTTCAGGTGCCGCATGAGAAGCGATCCCACCTGGGAAAGAGAAAGTTTTGAATAAATGTTTCATCCCTGCTTCGTCTTGGGTGGCTTTTGGATAGATCTCGCTGTAGCTGCCGTCTAAATAAGCATTCGCAACCATGACTTGTCCGCCATGGCCCGGTCCTTCGATATAAAACATGTTTAAGTCGTACTTATTGATGACGCGATTAAGATGGGTGTAAATAAAATTTTGTCCGGCGATCGTTCCCCAGTGACCAATTGGATTCACTTTCAAATCTTTTTCTTCGATGGGGCGGCGCAATAAGGGATTGTCTTTCAAATAGATCTGACCAACGGAAAGGTAGTTGGCTGCTCGCCACCAAGCGTTCATTTTCTGATAATACTCTGGTGTATCGTAGGTTGTCTTCATTGTTCTCCTCCTTTTAGTCCATTGTTCCACTCTTACATAAAAGTCTATGCCCCCTATATTTAAAAGTCAATTTTGCTGATTGCTGGTGCTTTCAGGGGTCTGCTTATCCGCACTTTGCAGCCAGAAGGCAAGAAAGCTTAAGAAAAACGCAAAGAAACCGCCGACTATCGCCAACGATTTCTTTTGTGATCGGGTACTTATTTGATCGTTACGTATTCTAATCCTACAAGCTTCGCCCATGTTTCGATCTGATCAGAATTTAAGACAAGTGAGACAACGGTGTGATGGCCACCGCCTGTTTCGATCCATTGTTTGACGCCATCGTGGAAGTTTGGTTTTGGTGTCCACATTACTCGTGCAACCGGTAGTTTTGGTGCTTCTTCAGTTGGCTCAAAGGCATCGACTTCATTGATCAATAATTTGTAGTGGGTGCCAAAGTCGGCCATCGAAACCACGACACCTTCGCCGCCTTGGCCGTCAAAGACGAGGCGAGCCGGGTCTTCACGATCCCCCATTGACAGTGGTGAAACCACGATTTTTGGTTTATTGGCTGCTAATACTGGATCGACTTCCATCATATGGGATTGCAAGATGGCTTCTTTTCCTGGTGTCAGCTCATAGGTATAGTCTTCCATAAAACCAGTCGCTTTATTGTGAGCCATGATTTTCATCAAGCGATCAATAGCGGCGGTTTTCCAGTCCCCTTCACCGGCAAACCCGTAGCCTTCTGCCATCAAGCGTTGTACAGCTAAACCAGGCAACTGCTGCATACCATACAGGTCTTCAAAGTTCGTGGTAAATGCCGTATAGCCGCCTGCTTCAAGGAAGCGGCGCAGACCGATTTCTTGTTTGGCTTGGGCTTTGACATGACGTCCCCACTCTTCTTTGTCGTAATCGCCATAATCGAAATCATACAGCTGGCTGTATTCTTCAAAGAGTGCATCGATTTCTTCGTCAGTCACCGCATCGACAACTTGTACCAAATCGCCGATCCCAAAATAATCAACGGTCCAACCAAATTGGATCTGTGCTTCGACTTTGTCGCCTTCCGTCACCCCAACGTTACGCATGTTGTCGCCAAAACGAGCGACTTTGATTTGGAAGCTTTCATTGTAACCAACTGCCACGTCCATCCAAGCAGCGATTTCTTTTTGGATGGCTTCATTTTTCCAATAACCGACAACGATTTTGTTTTGTTTTTTCAAACGGGCATTGATAAATCCATATTCTCGGTCACCATGAGCCGCTTGGTTCAAGTTCATAAAGTCCATATCGATGGTTTCCCATGGAATTTGTTCATTGTATTGAGTGGCAAGGTGCAGCAATGGTTTTTGTAATAATTTCGTGCCGCGAATCCACATTTTTGCTGGTGAGAAGGTGTGCATCCAGGTGATCACCCCAGCGACTTCATCCCGATAGTTGACTTCTTTCATGATTTTCGTAATCGTATCGGCAGTAACAGCGAGTTCTTGTAAAACGACTGGATAAGGCAGCTTTGAGCTGTCATTTAAGCTTTTGACCATTTCTTCTGCATGGTCCCGTACTTCTTGTAATGCTTCTTCTCCATATAAGTGCTGTGATCCTACGACGAACCAAAATTCTTTTTTCCCGATTTCTAACATTCTGCTTGCTCCTTTTTCGTTATTTTTGCCCGTAATAGGCATTTTCTCCATGTTTGCGTAAATAATGTTTGTCTAAGACCCGCTGCGGCAATTCGGGTGCGTAACTGTTCAGCTGGCGCGTGATAAAATTCATCTTGGCGACTTCTTCTAAGACCACTGCGTTCATCACCGCCGCATCCGCCGTTTTGCCCCAGGTAAACGGTCCATGACCGTGAAGCAAGACACCAGGAATTTCTTCTGGCGTGATGCCGCGTTCCTTAAAGGTTTCGACGATCACCTGTCCTGTTTGTGCTTCATAGCCTTCATCGATCTCGGCTTGCGTCAAAAAGCGGGCACAGGGGACTGCTCCATAAAACGTATCGGCATGGGTCGTGCCCATCGCTGGCAGATCGAGTCCTGCCTGAGCCCAGCTCGTCGCCCAAGTAGAATGGGTATGGACGATCCCACCAATTTCTGGAAATGCTTTGTATAAAACGGCATGCGTTGGCGTATCGGAGGAAGGATTTTTCGCTCCTTCCACTACGTTGCCCTCAAAATCACAAACCACCATATCACTGGCTTGCATGGTTTCATAGTCAACACCGCTAGGTTTGATGACAAACAACTGCTGTTGGCGATCCACTGCTGACACATTGCCCCAGGTGTATTTGATCAATCCTTGCTTCGGCAATGCCAAATTGGCCTGAAAGACTTCTTCTTTTAATCCTTCTAACACAAAATTCCCTTCTTTCTTTTTAAATCAACGCATCGATTGCCGCTTGCTCGATCGGCAACCCTGCTTGGTAACGTTGAGTAAAGACGGTGAACCCCTGAATGTCGGCTTCTGTCGGGGCTAACGTCACGCCGTGGTCATTTTTAAATACTTGATCTGCTAAGAATGCTGCCAAGGATTGTTCTGGCGTGTGACGGCGAAGGTATGCTGCTAAAAGGGCGATCCCCCAGGCGCCGCCTTCACCAGCCGTTTCCATGACCGTGACTGGGGCTTCCATGACAGCTGCCAAGACACGTTGGGCAACTTCTGGCGTTTTGAAGATCCCCCCGTGACCAACGATTCGATCAATGGCGACGTCTTCGGCTTCCAGAATCTTCATCCCGATCTTCATCGCACCAAAGGCACTAAACAGATGTAAGCGCATGAAATTTGCTAAAGTAAAAGAACTCTCTGGCGATCGGACGAAAAGCGGCCGTCCTTCAGGGATCTTAGTGATATTTTCACCAGAATAATAGCCATAAGAAAGCATCCCGCCACATTCTGAATCCCCTTTCAATGCTTCGTTGAATAAGGTCGCAAACAATTCTTCCGTGGAAAGTTTCATTCCAGCTGCGTCGGCAAATTCGCGGAAAATTTTGACCCAGGCATTGATCTCCGAGGTACAGTTATTCGTATGGACCATCCCCACCAAATCTCCAGAAGGCGTCGTGACCAAATCGATCTCTGGATACACTTTAGTTAAGGGTTCTTCTAAGACGATCATGGCAAAAGCCGACGTCCCGGCTGAAACATTCCCGCTTCGCTGTGCCACACTATTCGTGGCAACCATGCCAGTGCCCGCATCGCCTTCTGGCGGACATAACGGGATGCCAGCTTGCAAAGTACCAGTTGGGTCGAGTTTTTTTGCGCCTTCTGCCGTCAATGTGCCGGCTGGTTCGCCTGCTGTCAACACTTGTGGCAAAAGGTCTTTGATCTGCCAAGGATACCCCTGACTGCTGATTTGTGCATCAAATTGCTGCAGCATATTCGCATCATAGTTTTTTGTCGTACTGTCGATTGGGAACATCCCAGATGCATCGCCGATTCCGATAACTTTTTCCCCTGTCAGCTGCCAATGGACATAGCCGGCTAAGGTAGTGAAAAAAGCGACCTCTGGGACGTGGGCTTCTTGATTCAAAATCGCTTGATACAAGTGCGCGATACTCCACCGCTGTGGGATGTTGTATTGGAACAATGCCGTCAAGGCTTTTTCTGCTTCTTCCGTGATCGCATTGCGCCACGTCCGAAAAGGTACCAACAGCGTGCCTTGTTGATCAAAAGCCATATAGCCGTGCATCATTGCAGAAAAACCGATACTGCCGATCGTCGTCAAAGGTACCTCGAATTGCTGCTGGATGTTGTGCGCTAACTCTTGATAGCTGGCTTGCAGTCCTTGCCAAATCGCCTCTAGCGAGTAGGTCCAAATCCCTTGTTCCAATTGATTTTCCCATTCAAAGCTGCCGGAAGCGATCGTCTGAAACTGCTCATCGATCAAGACAGCTTTGATCCGTGTCGAGCCTAGCTCGATCCCAAGAGACGTGCGCCCGTCAATAATTGCTTGCCTTACTTGTTGCGTCATCTTCTTACTCTCCTTTTTGGTTATTGACTGAACCGCGAACGATCAGCTCCGGTTCAAAATAAAAGCGTTGCGCTTCTGTTGCCTTACCTGTAGTGATCCATTGTGCTGCCAATTCCCCCATCGCTTCTTTCGGGTGAGTCAGTGTGGTGATCGCCGGTGTGGACAAGGTGCTAAGGGGCGAGTCATCGTTACCCACGATCGAAAAATCAGTAGGAACGTTCTTCCCCGAAGCCGTCAATGCTTGAATCAAGCGATGCGCGATCTCATCGTTGTAACAAACGATGCCTGTGACTTGATTATCGGCAGCCGTCAAGCGCTGGATCGCTTGTTCAATAACGGCTTCTTTTGACTCCGTCGTATACGTCAAGACGTCTTCTGCTGCAAACGTCCGCTTGGCTTGGGTCAACGCTTTGACAAACCCTTTCATCCGATATTTCCCTTGTAAGTCATCGATTTTCGTGATCATCATCAACTGCTGATGCTGTTGCTCTAATAGATAATTGGTTGCTAAAAACCCAGAACGTGTATCGTTGACACAAATATGCGGCAAGTCTAGTTCTTCGTAATAGGCATTGATCATGACGAGAGGAATCCCAGCTTCTTGAAGGGCGACATAATAGGCAAGATTCGGGTTGTACTGGCTGCTCTTCGTTGGTTCAACGATCAACCCGTCTACCCCTTGATCCATCATTTGCTGCAAGCACGCTCTTTCTTGCTCATGATCATTGTTGGTTGAGCCTAAAAGCAGTGAGTAGCCTTGCTCCCGCAATGTCTGCTCTACGCCGCGCATGATCGAAGGGAAAATATAATCAGACAAATAGGTCATGATGATCCCGATTGTTTTGCGGTTTTTATGATTGACAGTCTCAGGTTTTGAAACGTAGGTGCCTGAGCCCCGTTCTTTTCTTAAATAGCCTTCATTGACCAAAACAGCGATCGCTTGGCGCACCGTGTGGCGGCTATAATGAAATTCTTCCTGTAAGGTTGCTTCTGAAGGGATCGCATCGCCTTCTTGATAGGTGCCTAAGCGGATCTTTTCTCTTAAGATATCCGCAAGTTGTTCGTACTTATTCGCCATTTTAATCCCATCTTTCAAAAGTTGTCCGTACATCTAAGATACCAAGAAACCGCTTCCGTGTCAATTGCTGCTATGGCTTTTTTTCTAAAAAAACCTAACGAAAAGAAGGTAAATGATAAATTCTCCTTATTTTCATCAGAATAAAACGAATCAAAACACTATTTGTTGTATAATTGAATAAAATGTTGCTTATTACGTTTAAGGAGGTAAGTATTTTGACGAGAACACCTAATGAAACCTACGAGGAACCCATTATTTTGTATTCAAAAAAATATCGAGAAAATCGCAGACATGATGCCAGCTGTCGTTGGCTTATTACGAAAAAAGGCGTCTGGATAAACAACACCCATCCAAAAATCCCAGATGAAAAAATCCCCATGGCAAAAATTGCCGATGTGGAATTACATATAGGCAAAGGTCTCTTAGTGGACTACCTCCGACTGCAGATACCAGGTAATTCTCAATTGCTCTATTTCACCAATCGAATCGATGCCCAAAAAGCCTATGAATTTTTAACCACTCGCCTTGCAGCACTTGGCGGGCAATCAGCCAAAAGTTACGTGGATGAAGAGGCTGGAAAAATCAAATTACTTTCCTATCATTATCGTGAGGCTTGGGTCATTTCAGAAGATACCCTCACAATCATCGATTACAAGAAGAAAGCGAAACAGGTTCTGCAGATTCCCCAAATTACCAGTGTCAATTTGAAAGAAGTTGCCGAATCTGGTCTTTGGAAAGGCAATGGCTTCTTGGAACTGTATATTGGCGGCGGGGCAATCAGAGAAACCCATTCTCGCAGAAGGACGGAACCAAACCACTCCCTTTGCTTTGCCGAAAAAGACCTGCTGATTGCTCGGATCATACAGCGCTATCTCACTAACTTCCCCCGTGAGCATGCGATACTGCCCCCGCAACCAACTGTAAACCCGACGGCACAGGTCATTGCTGAACTACGTGAACTAAAAGTATTGGTTGACGAAGGAATTCTGACTGAAGAAGAATTTGTGTTGAAGAAAAAGCAACGATTAGGATTATAGAAGCAATCGCTTCGGGAAAAAAGCCGCCCTCCTGCCATGCGAAGGCAGAGATTTCGGTGAAGGGCTGTGTTTTTTTCCTGAGAAAATTTTGAACGGTTTTTTTAGAACATGCTATACTAAATGAAGAATACGTAGAGCATCTCAAAGGAGGTCTTTCTCATTTTTTCTTTTAATGACATCAAAGCGCGTTTCCCCCAGGCAACGCTGCATGACAAAGTATCCACAACGAAGGACATCGAATCCATCGCTTTCGGCAAAAAATATATTTGGCTGCCAACTGACCAATTAAGTGACAGTGAAAAACTGCTGATCCAACTGGGAAACGGCTCTTTGCAACCAGAAATCGATAACCGAAACCATCCATGGTATTCGATTTTATTTGAACATCAGCCCGTTCAAGAGCCAGAGTGGATTCGCCTGCTGCAAGTTCATTTCACCCGAACCATCGACTCCTTACAATCCGAATGGCTCACAGAGATCCAGCAAATGCTCCCTAGCGTAGTGGATCTTTTTTTCCTCACCGAAAACCATGCGGTGATCGTAGAAAAACAAGATAGTGCCAATTTGCCCATCGAAGATCTTGACGGCTTATTCGTGGCTTTGGATATGGATTTCGACTGCTATTCTCAGCTATTCGTCGGTCCCTTCCATCACCCACGCCACGACTTCACTACCTTATGGACGAGTGAATCTACCCTGTTCAAAAATGAGTTAAAAACGAAAACTACCAGTAAAAGTATGGATCTGCCCAAAGTGGTCTTCTCTCTTTTTCGCAATGGCTTTTCCGAGTATATTTCCTTGTTCCGTACCTTGTATCTAGATTGGTTTGAAGAAGAGACCGAAACGATCATTCAATCCCTGTGGCGCAATCAAGGCAATGCGAGTTCTACTGCCAAAGAACTGTTTATGCATCGGAATTCTCTCCTATATAAGATCGATAAGTTTCAAACACTGACGCGCTTGAATTTAAAAAATATGGATGATCTTTTGCTTTGCTATTTACTGATCGACCAATTCACCCATCAGAGCAATTAAACAACCTGCACAAGAAAACGTTTTTTTCTTGTGCAGGTTTCCGTTGCGCATTCGAAGCGTTTTCATTTATGCTATTCATGTAAACTAAATGGAAAGAGGTAATCCCAATGGTAGAAATGGCCTTAAAAAATATCCACAAAAAATATGACAATAATGATGCATATTCGGTAACTGATTTTAATTTAGATATCGCTGATCGCGAATTCATCGTTTTCGTCGGACCTTCTGGTTGCGGAAAATCCACAACCCTTCGAATGATCGCTGGTTTAGAAGATATTTCTGAAGGCGAATTGAGCATCGGTGGAAAAGTAATGAACGATGTGGCACCAAAAGACCGCGACATCGCAATGGTTTTCCAGAACTACGCATTGTATCCCCATATGACTGTTTTCAACAACATGGCATTTGGTTTGAAATTGCGTAAATACGACAAAGAAGAAATCAAAAAACGGGTAGAAAATGCCGCTGAGATCTTAGGATTAACAGAATACTTAGATCGTAAACCAGCTGCCCTTTCAGGTGGTCAGCGTCAACGGGTTGCCTTAGGCCGTGCCATCGTTCGTGATGCCAAAGTCTTCTTGATGGATGAGCCGTTGTCAAACTTAGATGCGAAATTGCGGGTTGCCATGCGTGCGGAAATCGCAAAATTACACCAACGTTTAGAAACAACGACGATCTATGTAACCCATGACCAAACAGAAGCGATGACCATGGCTGACCGGATCGTTATCATGAAAGATGGCTTCATTCAACAAATTGGTTCACCAAAAGAAGTCTACAACACGCCGAAAAATATTTTCGTTGCCGGCTTTATCGGTTCACCAGCAATGAACTTCTTCAATGTTACGTTGAAAAACGGCATGATCTCTGATGGACAAAGCTTGAACTTACGTATTCCTGAAGGCAAGAACAAGGTTCTTGTGGAAAAAGGCTACGAAGGCAAACAATTAGTCTTTGGTATTCGTCCAGAAGATATCCACAGTGAACAAATCGCATTGGAAGCTTCTCCTGAAGCAACTGTACGTGCTGAAGTGGTCGTATCTGAACTATTAGGTGCAGAAACAATGCTTTATACACGTGTAGGTGCGACTGAATTTATCTCGAAAGTTGATGCCCGCGACTTCCATCGTCCAGGTGAAACAGTTGATTTGGCTTTCAACATCAACAAAGCACACTTCTTCGATAAAGATTCAGAAAATGTCATCACACTTCCTTAATTTGTAGTTACCATGCACTGTTCTCGGATTTGCCCCCTAGGCAGTCGCATTTAACTAATATCCACTTTTATTCCTTATTTGTATCCCCCAAAAACAGACAGTCAGCCGACTGTCTGTTTTTGGGTTGCTTTTTTATTCTTCCTGAGGCACATAACGAGCGGCCATGGTTTGAATGATCGGTGTTTGCCGAACTTGAGTAAAAACGATTTTGACAGCAGACACGCCGACTGCTTCAAAGCTGATGATTTTTTGATAGCCGATCGTCACTATTTCGGTCAGCAACTGTTGTCCTTCTGCCGTTTGCAGAAAAATTTTTGCTTTTTCTACCCGTTGCCCATATTGAATCGCTTCTTTCAGTACAAGTGTATTGATGACGACCGGTTCTGCAAAATGTAGGGTCAGCCATGGCCGTTTGTCTTCCAAGTCCGGTTTCCAATACTGGCCAAACGCTTGAGATAGTTGGAGCTTATCCATTCTGCTGGACACACTGGTTGAAGAGCTCGCAAACGTGCCGTTCCTTTCAGTCGTCACCTCTTTCAATTGTTTAATCGAGTGACCTAATTGCTGCAATGCCTTTTGATCCATTGGATGGATCATACCATCCGGCATCGGCGGCACATTAAGTAGAAAAGAACTATTGCCCCCAACGCTCTGCTTGTAAAAGGACCAGAGCTCAGCGCCGCTTTTTACTTGTTGGTCTTCTGATGGATGATAAAACCAGCCGGGGCGAATTGATAAGTTGACCTCAGCAGGGTACCAAGCCAATTCAGCAGCTTCTTTAATGCCGTACTTTTTCAGCGCTTGTCGGCTTCCTAAATCCATTTCCATACTGGAGATTGATTGCCGAAACGCTGCGCTATCGGCTTTTTGCGAATGACTCGCTGTTTTTTCAGCATCCTTTAATGCTGCTGGCACCACACTCCATTCTTGAAGCCTGGTTTGCCCCGCTTCGTTTCCTACCCAACGGACATCCGGTCCGCAAATCGCAATCACCGCATTGGGTTGCAGCTCTCGAATCACTTGATAATACCGTTCCCAATCATAGTTTTGGCGTTTTCCATTGGGCCCTTCACCATTGGCGCCATCTAACCATATTTCGAATATATCACCATAATTGGTTAAAAGTTCTGTCAACTGCGCTGTATAAAAATCATCATAGGCTTGCCCCATTCCATAACAAGCTTCATGCTGATCCCAAGGCGATAAATAAATGCCGAATTTCAGGTCTGCTTGACGGCAAGCATCAGAAAGTTCTTTCACTAAATCACCTTGACCATTGCGCCAGGGCGTTGAAGCGACTGTGAAAGCAGTGTGCTGGCTTGGCCATAAGCAAAAGCCATCATGGTGTTTGCAGGTCAAAATGATTCCCTGCATACCGCTTTGCTTCATTGTGGAAACCCATTGATGACAGTCTAAATTTTGCGGGTCAAATACCGTTGGCGACTCATTGCCGAGCCCCCATTCACGATTGGTCATCGTATTGAGACCAAAGTGGATAAAGCCATAAAATTCCAACTGCTGCCACTGTAGTTGTCGTTTACTGGGGCGAATCTGGGTAAGGTCTGCTGGTTTGATAATCTGTTCCTCCATTCTATGAGTTGTTTGCTGCTTTAAGGAAACAGATACAAGATCGATTCTTGACTATTTCCTTATTGGAAAAGATCCGCCGCCTTTACTGTACTTTTGCCACCTGTCCACTCACTGGCAAACGAAGTACAAGAACTGACCGAAGCAGCATTCAATCGGCGGTTCTTCCCTATCAGGTGATCAAACTACTTTACGATAAAAAGAGTAGTGCTTGCTTGGGGGATTCGCAAGGCACTACTCTAAACAACATATTCAAACGCTGAAACACATAGCTCTTTTTTGAGCCTAGCGATCGTTTTGTAAGAGGGTCAGGCTGTCTGTAAGGACAGCTTCGCCATCTAACAGCTCATAATCTGTTTCTTTGATTAATTTATATGGCACCGCTTTGACCATGAGAAAGTCTTTTAATCGATTGACTTCGTACTTCGACTGCGGACCGATCAGCAAGGCATCGACTGTTTGTTGCTGCAGGATCTGTTCAGCAATGATGGCTGGTGCCGAATAGATATGCACAGCTAGCCCTTTTTCATCTGCGGCCCGCTGCATATTTTTTACTAAGAGTCCCGTAGTGATGCCGGCGGTACAAATCAATAAAATCGTCTTTTGTGCTTGGTCCTCCATAAACAGGCCCTCCTACGAAATTTTCTTTTTCTTATTGTAGATATCCAACACGACAGCCAGCAGCAAAATCAACCCTTTGATGGCTTGCTGCCAATCGACACCGACTCCTAAGATCGACATCCCATTGTTTAAGACACCCATCACGAGACCACCGACGATCGCCCCCATCACGGTACCAATACCGCCTGAGGTGGAAGCACCGCCGAAATACACTGCGGCCATCGCATCTAATTCCATTGACGTTCCCGCTTGCGGTGTGGCTGCATTCAACCGAGCGGCTAAAACCAAGCCCGCCAAAGCTGCCATCATCCCCATGTTCACGAAGACCCAGAAGGTGATTTTCTTCGTCTTGATCCCAGAAAGTTCGGCTGCTTTTTTGTTGCCGCCGGTTGCATAGATTTGACGACCAGCGACGGTTTTGTTAGTCAAAAAGCCATAGGCAGCCACGATCACTCCTAAGACGATCAAAATGATCGGATACCCTTGATAAGAGGCAAAGATATAGGTAGCACCGAGAAATACGACCGCAGTAAAGACGGCTTTAAAGGCAAAGGCTGCCATTGATTCCACTTCAAAAAGATTTTTTTTGCGACGCTCACGGGTCCGCCATTGGCCTAAAATCAGGACGCCCGTGATCACTACACCTAAAATCATGGAAAGTAAATGGATCTGACCGCCTGCAATATCTGGCAAATACCCAGTAGAAATTTGTTGGAATGCCTTGGGAAAAGGCGCCAAGGACTGACCGCCTAAGACGACTTGGGTCAGTCCTCGAAACATCAGTAAACCAGACAAGGTCACAATAAATGCTGGGATACCGACATACGCGACCCAGAAGCCTTGCCAGGCACCGATCACTGCCCCCATCAGTAAGCAAAGAGGCACTGCCAGCCAAGGACTGATGCCGTTATTGACCATTAAAACGCCTGCAATCGCACCGACAAACGCCATCACGGACCCTACGGATAGATCGACGTGTCCTAACAAGACGACCAAAAGCATACCAGCTGCCAAAACGAGAATATGACTGTTTTGCAACACGAGGTTGGTGATATTCAGCGGCCGCCAGAAAATCCCATCGGTCATGAGCTGAAAGGCCACCAATAATACTGCTAAGATAATGATCATACTGTATTTACTAAAGATTTCCAGTGCCTTTTCTTTCAGCGAATGGCTGCGTTCTTTTTTTAATTTATTGGTTGTTTCCATCTCAAACCCCACTCTCTTCTAATGTCATTAGATTCATCAATCGTTCTTGATCCGCCTCTTCCCGCAGGACCTCGCCAGTGAAGCGTCCTTCGTTCATCGTATAGATTCGGTCACACATGCCTAATAGTTCTGGCAGCTCCGAGGAGATGATGCAAATGGCTTTGCCAGCTGCTGCCATCTCTTCGATGATCGTATAGATTTCGTATTTCGCCCCGACATCGATCCCACGGGTCGGTTCATCTAAAAATAAGATGTCTGGTGTGGTCATCAGCCATTTTGCCAAAACAACTTTTTGCTGATTCCCACCACTCAAACTGCCGACGTTTTGATAGATTGAATTGGTTTTGGTCCGCATTTTTTTGCGGAATTCTTCTGCCATCGTGACTTCTTTTTCTTTATCGATGACCCCTTGGCGGCTGATTTTGGCAAGACTAGCAATGGTGGTATTCTCGCGAATATCCATCAGCAGATTCAAGCCCAGCGCTTTTCTGTCTTCCGACACATAGGCTAGCCCATTTTTGATGGCGGTTGGCACGTCTTTGACAGAAATCGGTTGGCCGTCTTTATAGACTTCCCCCGAAATCGAACTGCCGTAGGAATGACCGAAGACGCTCATGGCAAACTCAGTCCGTCCCGCACCCATCAAACCGGCGATACCGATGATCTCTCCTTTGCGGATCATCAAGTTCAAATTTTCATTCACCACACGGGTATGGTCGATTGGATGATGGACCGTCCAATTTTTGACTTCAAAAAACGGTTCACCAATAGTGGGGTTCCGCTCTGGGTAGCGATTGGTCAAGTCTCGCCCAACCATGCCGCGAATGATGCGCTCTTCAGAGATTTCGGTGCCGCTCAGCGTCTCGATCGTTTGCCCGTCTCGTAAAATCGTGATGCGATCCGCCACATTGACAATTTCATTCAGCTTGTGGGAGATGATGATCGAAGTGATCCCTTGGTTGCGAAACTCTTTGATCAGCTCTAACAGATTGGCACTTTCTTCTTCATTCAACGCCGCAGTTGGTTCATCTAAAATCAACAATCGGACGGATTTTGAAAATGCTTTGGCAATTTCCACCAGCTGTTGATGCCCGACACCGATTTGTGAAACCAGCGTATTCGGGTCTAATTTTAAGCCAACGATCTTTAAGAGGTTGTCTGTTTTCTTTTCGGTTAGATCCCAATCAATGATGCCGTGTTTGGCTTGTTCATTTCCTAGAAAGATATTTTCTTTGATCGACAGGTAAGGACTTAAGGCTAACTCTTGATGAATAATAACGATTCCTTTGTCCTCACTGTCCCGCAAATCTTTGAACTTGCATAACTCCCCTTCATAATAGATCTCTCCGTCATAGCTGCCGTAAGGATAGAGTCCGCTTAAGACATTCATCAGCGTGGACTTGCCGGCGCCATTTTCTCCACACAGTGCGTGGATCTCTCCTCGCTCGATCGAGAGGTTGACGTTATCAAGGGCGCGAACCCCTGAAAACTCTTTGACGATGCCTTTCATCATCAAAATATTATCTGCCATGTTCTTTCACCCTTTTCCTTTTTATGTAAAAGTGAAGCGATCCGTTTGTAAGAAAAGCGGAAAGAACGAATACTGGGGATGATTCGTTCTTCCCTGCTGCTTTCGGGGAAACTAGCATCTTTTCTCGCTGGATCTGTACTTCTTGCTTAAATGCCTAGCTCTTCTTCTGTATAGTAATCGGTATCGATCAATTCTTCTTTGTAGTTGTCGCTATCCACAGAAACGGGATTTGACAAATAGGTTGGTACGACTTTGACGCCATTGTCATAGGTTTCCGTATCGTTGACCGGGACTTCCTCGCCATTGGTGATGGCTTCGATCATTTCGATCGTGTTTTTCGCTAACACCCGTGTATCTTTGAAAATCGTTTGGGTTTGTTCACCCGCGATGATTGATTTCACTCCTGCCACCGTCGCATCTTGACCAGTAATCACAGGTAGTGGTTTATCGGAAGAACCATAGCCAACACCTTTAAGCGATGAAATGATTCCTAGGCTGATTGGATCATAAGGTGAAAGAACGGCATCCAATGTTTGATCCGTATAGTTGGCACTCAACAAGTTGTCCATCCGAGCTTGTGCAGTCGAACCATCCCAACGCAAGGTAGCGATTTGGTTGAAGTTGGTTTGACCAGAAGGAACGACTAGCTGTCCGCTGTCAAAGTATTGTTGGAAGACCGAAAGGACCCCATTATAATTGATCAGTGCATTGTTATCATCTGGAGAGCCGCCGAATAATTCAATATTAAATGGTCCTTCACCGTCTTTGAGACCTAATTTGTCTTCAATATAAGACGCTTGCAGCACGCCGACCCCAAAATTATCAAAGGTGGCATAATAATCGACGTATTCCGAGTTCATCAGTAAACGGTCATAGGCGATGACTGTGATGTCTTCGTTATGGGCTTTTTCCAACACGTCCGTCAGTGCCGAACCATCGATCGAGGCGATCACTAAAGTATCAACGCCTTTGGTGATCATGTTCTCAATTTGTGCCACTTGGTTTTCTACTTTGTCTTCTCCATATTGCAGGTCAGTTTTATAGCCAAGCTTCTCTAATTCCTCTACCATATTGTCGCCATCTGCGATCCATCGTTCTGCTGATTTGGTCGGCATCGCAATCCCAACAAATCCTTTGTCTCCGTCACCGTTTGCCCCGCTATCTGATCCATTCCCACAAGCTGCTAACAATCCACCAACCAATAAGGTGGATGCTAGGACGACCAATTTACCAAAAGTACCTTTCATTGTGATCCCTCCATGTCTTTTTCTTACATATTCAGTATAGCTAGTTAAGGAATCGCTTACATTTAGATTTTTTCGAGGTTTCTTGGATTTCTTGAGAAAAAACGGCCCAGTTGCCCCCTTTTCTCTTTGGAATCTTGGATTTTTTAAGATTCCCTTGGTTTTTATTTGATTTGATATTTTGTGTAAAGCGCTTCCGTATTTTTTAGTAGAATAGACTATAGAGGTGAAAAAAATGAGGAATATAAAAATTGGGTTGTTCGTCTGTTTGTTTCTAGCTTGCTTGTCTGGTTGCCAAGCAAACAAAGAAACAACCACTGAAACATCGGAAGAAAGTATCGTGATCGGTTTTTCTCAATCGGGAACAGAAAGCAGCTGGCGCAAGCGCCACACCGAATCGATTCGCACTGAATTAGAGAAGGAAGGCTATGAAGTGCTCTATCGTAACGGCTATATGAATCAAGAACGTCAGATTCAAGATATCCGCAGTTTTATCGTGTATCAAGTCGATGCCATCGTCTTTACCCCGATTCAGGAAAACAATTGGGAACCGATTTTGGAAGAAGCGGCGCAAGCGGGGATTCCCATTTTCGTGGTAGATCGTCATGTCAATGTCAGTGACCCCTCTTTATTTTTGACCCATATCGGGCCAAGCTTCAAAGCCGAGGGCAATCGTGCGGGTCTCTACGTAAGCAATTATTATAAAGAACATCAAAATGAAACGATCAATGTTTTAGAATTGACGGGACTGGATGCTACGTCTCCGACGTATTTGCGCTCAGAAGGGTTCCGAGAAACCATCAAGCGTGATTATGCCCACAACAATGTAACGATCCAAGTCAAAGATGAGCTAAATGGTGACTTCATTCGCCGCAAAGGCAAAGAAGTCATTGAACAATACATCGCAGAAGGCAAAATGGAGCAGATCGATGTCTTGTTCAGTCACAATGACGAGATGACTCTCGGTGCTCTTGAAGCCCTCGAAAAAACCGATATTGAGCCAGGGAAGGATTTAGTGATCGTATCGATCGATGCCCAAAAAGAAATGATCGATAAATTGAAGCAAGGAGTGGTCAATTGTGTCGTTGAGTGCAACCCAGATGCTGGTGTGTTCGTCAAAAATGCCATCTCGCGCTACTTGGCTCGCGGCGCTGATGCCATTCCTCGTGAAATCTATGTCCATGAAACGGTTTTTTCCAGTGACATGGATTTCGATCAGATTCCGCCGAGAAATTATTGAGGGGATGAAGATGAAAACAAAAAGTATCAAGGGCATCTTTCAACAGACGAATAAACTGATGATCCTCGTCGCCTTTATCCCCCTCGTAGTAAGCAGTGTCTTTTACTCGCGGCAGATTTTCATTTACCAAAATACCATCAACAATATTGAAGAAGCCAATCAACTATCGGAAAAAGTCGATGCCATTGTCTTGGAAGAAATGTGGGATTTAGTCTTTGGTCAAAAAACCGTCGCACAAGTCCAAGAAACCAATGTGATCGATGAACTAAGGAGCGATCTGCAACACATCCAAGAAAATACCAGCACTGCCAAAGAGCTCAATATTTTAGCGGTCGCCTTTCGGACGCTCGATTCTTTAGAAACCTATCAGCAACAGTTGATCGATAATATTCTCAAGGATGAGCCGGTGGAAAAAAACCAATACGTCATGATCCAAGTGGATTCGGTGATCGATTTGCTATCCGAAATTTTGCAGCAATTCGTCGGGGTAGAGATCAGCTTAGCCAGCCAAACCAATCACGAACTAGTCCAATCCGTGTTGCTGCTGATCCTTTTTCAAGTCGTGTTGCTTTTGATCATCTTTGCGATCATCAATAAAAACCGGCGCTTTGTTCGAGATAATTTGCAATACCCGCTGGATCGGTTGTTAGACCTTTCCAATGAACTATCCCAAGGACATTTGAGCTACCGAGCAGAACTGCCCGAGACCCCAGAGCTGCGGACTCTGACGAGTAGCTTGAATCGAATGGCAGATGACTTGACTCGGCTCTTGGAAGAAAATGCCTTGAAGCAGTATCACTTAGCCCAAAGTGAGGTGCGGGTCTTACAAGCCCAGATTACCCCACATTTCATCTATAATAGTTTAGATGCGATCGTTTCTTTGATTGAAGCTGCCCGTTACGAGCAAGCAACGGAAATGACCTATGCGTTGTCGGATTTTTTCCGTATCTCCTTAAGCAAAGGGCAAGACTGGATTCCTTTGGAAAAAGAATTGCGGCATGTGGACGATTACTTGAAGATTTTACAGATCCGCTATGGCAGGATGCTGTCTTACACCATTGAAGATCAAACCGTCAGTCCAGAACTACAGGTCCTGAAAATGGTCTTGCAGCCCCTTGTTGAAAACGCCGTTTATCATGGCACCAAGTTTGTCCGCCGTGTCGGTATGATTCGAATCACAGTGTCAGAACTGCCCCACCAGATTCAAATGACCATCAGTGACAACGGCGTTGGGATCGACCCTGACCGTTTGCAGGAGATTCGTCGTAACCTTAAGGAAACCACCGACCCCGACTCTGAGAGCGGTTATGGCCTTTACAACGTCTATCGCCGCCTCCAGCTGAACTACGGCAGCGAAGCGCAACTGACGATCCACAGTCAATACCAAGAAGGCACCACGATTACCGTCACAGTACCAAAAAGGGAGGAACCCAACCATGTACAAAGTGTTCATAGTTGAAGATGAACATCTGATTCGCGATAGTTTGCGTCACCAAATCATGACTCTTGCCAAACAATACCCGATCGTTTATAGCGATGAAGCCGCCGATGGCGAATTGGCGCTGGCTTCGATCCTTGATCTGCGTCCGGATATTATTATCAGCGATATCAAAATGCCGTTTATGGATGGTTTGGTCTTTGCGAAAGAAGCCAAAAAATTATTGCCGCAAGTTCGCATTATTTTTGTTAGCGGCTTTGATGATTTTGACTATGCAAAAACGGCACTGCAGTTGCAAGCAGATGATTACTTGCTCAAGCCCGTCAAAAACGAAGAATTAGAACAAGCCATCAAAACCGTCGTTCAACACTTAGATGAACAACAAACCACTCATCAGCAATTATCCAAAGAAGACGATTTATTCGAAATGGAAATCAAAAAAAATCACTTTCTGAATCACCTCTTTAAACAAAAGATCACGATCTCAGAAGCCTTTTTGCAAGCAGAAGAACTGGGCCGGCGCTTTTCAGGCAAACAGTTTTGTGTGCTGTTAGCAAAAACCCCCTTCAATCAAAGCTTTTCTGACTACACTCGCTTTAGCCAGCAGCTGACCAAAGCCTATGAGCAAGATGATGCCGTCTTGTTCTCCAGTGTGTCCAGCCGCTTCATCAAGTTTTTACTTTTTGACCACGACCGAGAACAAGTTTTAGAAAAAGCCTATCAGATCGCTCAAAGCCTCGTTCATGGTTCTGGGGAAGAAGTAGCAGTGGCGATTGGACCGGTAGCAGATCGCTTCTCGGGTATCTCTCTTTCTTATCAGAAAGCTCGTGATATGCTAAAAACCTATGGCAGCATCCGCAAGGAAAAAATCATCAGCTATGAAGACGACATTCGCGAAGGGGAACTGTCCCCCACCAATCCCTTCAAAACCGACCTTGCTTCACGGCTGGCAAATGCTGGGAAACAGACGATCCCTGAGCTGATCGCTGAATTGATGGCGCCTCAAGGAACCGTTGAGCGAACGCAAATGTACCGTTTGTTCGTCTTAGTCGAACTGCTGGCATTATTGAAGAAAAAAGACAGTCATTCGCTGCCCCAGATCGTTCAGCACGCCCATGACTTAGACTATCTAGCGGCATTGACCCATGAGCCAGAGAACTATCAAACGACTCTGGCAGAACTGTTGCCATTATTGACCAAACAACCCATCAATCCTGCAATGGCGAAATATCAAAGCGTCATCAATCAAGCCAAAGCCTTTATTAGTGAGCACTTTTCTGATCCCAATATTTCCTTAAATGTAGTTGCTGAAAAAGTTCATTTGAGTCCAGCACATTTCAGCACCATCTTCTCGCAAGCCACTGATTCTACGTTTATCGAATACTTGACCGAGCAACGGTTGACCTTAGCTAAGGAACTGCTGTTAACGACCAATCTGCGGCTATCTGAGATCGCCTTTGATGTTGGCTACAATGACCCAAATTATTTTTCCTTTTTGTTCAAAAAGAAAGAAAAAATCTCACCGAAAGAATACCGTCAAAAAAATGCCTAGATGAGTGAATGAATGGGTGCAAAAAAAGAGTGAAGGACAGCAAAATCGTCCTCACTCTTTTTCATTTTCTACCTCATGCGGTTATTTCTTCTCCATAGCAGCTTTTAAAGCAGCTGCTAATGGGCTTTCTTGCGGTTCTTCTTGATTGATTTTGTTCATCAAGCGGCGTTCTTCGTGTTTCGACAGCTTTTTGCTGCGTTCCTTTTTATCCGCCATTTTTTCGGTGGTCCCATCGAATTTACAGCGGAAATAGGCGCCGTTTTTGCCCTCAATGATCTCCATCTTTCGGTGGCATTGCGGGCAGCGTCGGTTTGAAACTTTCGGGTCTTTCCGACGACGGTACTTGCAGGTGCCACTGGAGCAAACATAGATCTTGCCATCACGGGTATTTTTCTCCCGCAATGGTTCGCCGCATTCAGGACACCGTTTTTGGGTCAATGAGAAATCTTGGTACTTGCTTTCACTTTGCTTGATTTCTTTGACCAGTTGTTTGGTGTCCGCTTCGATTTGTGCGAGGAAGGTTTGGGCAGAATAGGTGCCTTTCGCGATGGCTTCCAGTTCCTTCTCCCATTTTTCCGTCAATTCTGGTGTCACCAAGGATGGATTGACTAAGACTAACAGCTGCTTGCCTTTTGGCGATACTTGCAAGCCGCTTGGGGTCCGCTCCATCAGCTCAGATTTGATCAGCTTTTCAATGATCTCCGCACGGGTTGCTGGCGTGCCAAGACTGTGTTTTTCCATTTTGCCTAAAAGAGTTCCTTCATTCAACGGTTTCGGTGGTGTGGTCAACTCTTTTTGGATGGTGAACTCAGGCTTGACGGTACTGCCTTTTTGCCAAGCCACATCACTGGTTTCTTCTTCAGAAGTCGTTTTCCATCCCGCTTCTAACACGGTATTGCGGTTGAATACAAAGGTTTCTGAACCAAAGGTCACGGTCACTTTCTGCTGCTGCTTTTTATGGGGTTTCGCAAAGAGCATCAAGAAACGACTAACGATCATTTGATAGATCCGTTGTTCATCGGTAGTTAATTTTTCATACCGTGCCCGCTGTTCCGTTGGCAATAAGGCATGGTGATCGGTAACTTTTTTATCATTGAAGACAGCTTGCTGCACCACTTGTCCACCATTTTTCAAGTATCCTTTGACTTCTGGGGCAAAATCCGCAACTGCCTGCAGGCGTTCCTTCATGGTTGCCTTCATATCATTGGTCAAATACTTGGAATCCGTCCTTGGATAAGTGACGATCTTGTGGGTTTCATACAAGCTTTGAACAAGCGACAAGGTCTTCTTGGCTGAAAACCCATAACGCTGATTGGCTTCTCGTTGGATCTCGGTCAAATCGTAGGGCAGTGGTGCACTTTCTGTTTTGACCTTTTCTTCGATCGCTGTCACGCGACCATTTTGTTGACTCATCTGTTTGACCAATGCTTCGGCATCGCTGCGTTCTTTTAATTGATAAGGATTTTTTTGCTGCAGGCGAGCCTTGGCATCGCCTACGTTTAGGGTAATCACATGATAGGTTTGCGGACGGAAACTTTCGATCTGCATTTCCTGACTGCGCACCAAAGCTAAGGTAGGGGTTTGGACCCGACCCGCACTAAGATTGTCTTGATATTTGACCGTCAATGCCCGAGTGACATTCAATCCTACCAGCCAGTCGGCTTTTGCCCGCGCAAGGGCGGAGTAGTAAAGATTGTCGTAGTGCTTGGCTGACTGCAATTTTGCAAAACCTTCTTTGATGGCTTTGGGGGTTTGCGAAGAAATCCACAAACGTTTGACTGGTTTGTCAAAACGAACCCACTCCAAAATCCAGCGAGCGACTAGCTCCCCTTCTCTTCCCGCATCAGTAGCGATCACAACTTCCCCGACATCTTTTCTTTGAGCCAATTGTTTGATGGCTTTTAGTTGATGACCGGTTTTTGGCAACGGCTTGATCCCAATGGACTTAGGGATCATCGGTAATGTTTCCATCTGCCATGATGCCCAGTCTTTATTTAGATCTTCAGGCATTTTCAAGCCCAATAAATGACCAAGGGCCCAAGTAACGATCGCCTTGGGTCCTTCGTAATAATTTTTATGTTTTTGCTCACAGCCCAAAACTTTGCTGAGGTCTTTGGCAACGCTTGGCTTTTCCGCTAGAATTAGTTGTTTCATAAAAATCTTTCCTGCTTTCATCGACGACTTGCTGATATTCTTTAAGCAATGCCAGTCCAATATATTGTTGGAGGTAATCGTCGCATTCTTCGCACCAGCGTTCGTCTTCTTCATTCCAAAAAGCCGTCATAAAGTTTGATTTTGCATTTATGTACGAATACTCTTCTCTGATTTCTTGCCATTTTTGTTCATAAAATGACTGCGCCTCGCTGAAAGTTGCAAATGTGAACGCCTCTTGAATATCTGACTGCCATCCCTCAAAAAACCACCACGGTTCATTGTCCCCATACATGACTACTACTTGATACATTCCATTGCTCCTTTCACGATTCCTTCCTCATATTAGTCACTTTTACTTAAACTTGCAAGGAATAAGTTTCAGCATTTAAACATCGCTTAAAGAATTCATTAAACCTTCGTTTTTTTGTACGTTTTATCAGTTGCTTAAGATTACATCATTTCTATGCCCTTATAGTCTAGCACAGAAGTTTCCTGTTGTGAATATAACAGTAAAAGATTAAAAAAATAGCAAACAAGATTTATTTTAACCTCGCAAAAAAATTTTTATCTGTGATGGATATGCTACAATAATGGCAACCACGAAACTGCTAGGAGGTGCCCCATGTATCTCGAACAAATCACTTTTCCCGATCAAGAAACCGAGTTTGATTTTTTCCTTTCTATCCAACGGACTGTCTATGATTCTTACTACCCTTTTCAGATTCTCAGTGCCCGCCGTTTTCAGCAGATCGATTTTGAACCAATCACGATTTTATATGGCGGTAATGGTTCTGGCAAAACCACTGCATTGAACGTGATTGCCGAAAAGATCCACGCGCAGCGCTTTGCTGCGTATAATCGGTCGAATTTTTTCGAGGACTATTTATCCTACTGTACTGCTCGTAGCAACGACGAACCGCAAGAAAAAGTGCTTTTGACCAGCGATGACGTCTTTGACTTCATGCTGGATATTCGAAACTTAAATCAAGGGATCGATCATCGCCGAGAAGAAGTGTTTCAAGAATACTACCAAGCAAAGTATGCGGACTTTCGTTTCACAGGTTTTGACGATTACCATGAATTGAAGAAAATCAATCTCGCACGATCCAACACACAGTCCAAATTCACCCGCAAGCACTTGATCGACAACGTCCAAGAATATTCCAATGGTGAAAGTGCCTTTCGCTTCTTTCAAGAAAAAATTCGTCCCAACAGTCTTTACTTATTAGATGAACCAGAAAATTCCCTTTCTGCTGATCGTCAGTTGGAACTAGTGCAGTTACTGGAAGATTTCGTCCGCTATGAACAGTGCCAATTCATTATTGCTACCCATAGTCCTTTCGTTTTATCTTTAAAGGAAGCCAAAATCTATGATTTGGATCAAACGCCCGTCGATGTGCGGAAGTGGACGCAGTTAGCTAGTGTCCAGCAGTATTACCATTTTTTTCAAGCACATCAAGCCGAATTTGATGATCGATCATGACCAAAGTAAACCATTTTCCGCCAAAGATTTCTTTTGGTGGCTTTTTTCCGTCGCACTCACACAAAGACCAAAATCAAATTGATCAGCGCAATAAAGAAGGCGACACCCCCCGCAATTTTGTCCCACTTGACTTCTGCTTGGTTATACTGATCGGAATGCCCCGCAATCTGAGAGGACAAAAAGTAGAACTTTTTACAACAATCAAATACCCGGCTAAACCAAATAGTACGGCTAAGGCAAGTTGGTTGATTTGGCTTGAAATGACCTGATTCTGATGAAGCATTACCACCCCTACGACACTAACGTCCCTCATTTCATGAGGTTGGATCTTGTACGATTCATGCACCTCCCCCTTTCTTTTAAAAATGCCAATACATCAAAAACATTCATTTTCTGACTAAATTATAGCATATTTTGAATAAAAAAATAAAATCCAAGAACTCGTAAACGAATGTTCTTGGATTTTTATCAATCAAAAAAGATGATTACTTGCTGGCTAATCACCACCAGCAAAAATTTCTTCTTTATTATAAATCGGTGTATGTTTTTTCAAGTCTTCAAGGGTTCCTACTTGTCTCCCTTTGGAGTAAAAACCATCTAACAAGCCTAAAGATTGAAAAATCGTTTGCTTATAGGCAATTTCCGCGTTCCATTCCGTGGTATCTAGTATTTGCAAAGCTTTATGGATTGCTTCGATGCCAGATGCTCCTGGCGCACTGATCAGTACCCCATGACTGTTGAGGAGTAACATATTCGGTAAGGCGAGTTGTTCTTTTTTCATATAATCAGAAACTAATTCTGCTAATTCTGGTGAGCAATTAGGTTCAAAGTCTAGTACAGGAATATAGCCAATTTTTTGGGTCGCTTCCGTTAAGTTAGGCATATCCAATCCGGCGGTTGCCCAGAACATCGAGTGAGGAGAATGGGCATGTAAGACTGCTTTTATCGCTGGATTCGTATCATAAACCGCTTCGTGTAAGTTGATTTCTCGTGTCAGCTGACCTACCCCATCAATCACCTTTCTCGTATGAGGCTCAACAACTAAAATCTGGGCTGGTGAGACTTCTCCTAAATAGGCTTCTGACATCATAGTTGGTGTCATAATAATGTATTCTTTTCCAGTTTCATCGGTTGTTTTAAAAGAAAAATTACCGCCTGCAACATTTGTATTCTTCCTGGTAAAAATCAATTTTACGATTCGTGCTAAATCTTCCCGTTCTCTTTCAAAAATCATCCGTCCATCTGACATATTCAAGACCACCTTTTTTATTTTTCAAACGTTTTGTTGCGTAAGATTGTTTGAACAGCTTCTCTTACTTTGGCTGCTTCTTCCTCTTTTTTCTTTTTCCGTTCATCGTATTCTTTAAAAAGTACTGGACTGCCATAGTTATACACACAGACTGCTAGACCAATCGCTACGACATTAAATAGGTACTGTTGTGTCACCAAAGCTAAGAGATAGTAGCCAATTGCTAGAAAAAGAAGCAATTGCCATTTTATTTTTTCGCTCTTTCCCATTCCTGTCGCCCTTTTCTTTTTGAAAATATTAGCCATTCGTCGCACGCACTTGCGTCGATTGGGTCCCTTGTTCTTCATATCTTTGACTTGGTACTTTTACCTTGCTCATATATTTATACAACCAGACAAACATTGCGATAAACACAACGGAACCGACGATACCCAAGATATTTCCTTTAAACGCTTCTGCAAATAAAATTCGAAATTCTGGTCCTTCGATCGAAGACCAAGTGATTTGCTGCCCTTTTTGTATTCCTTCTACTGCGCCGGTTCGATCTGCTAAGCCCGTTAAGATCGGCGTCAAATACGTAGCTGCATATAGATAGATTGGCATCGAAATAACCCCCATGATCAGCATACGAACCAAGTTTCCGCCAGTAAGCAATAATCCACCTACTGCGATCGAATAGTTAATGATTCCTGCTAAAGGCAACACAGCATTTCCTGGCAAGATGATGGCATAGCCAATAAAGACAGGTACCAACAAGATAGCAGTGACCCAAATCTCAGAGCGACCAGCTAATACAGGCCAATCTAACCCAATGTAAACTTCCCGATCTTTAAAGCGTTTTTTCATCATTTCCGACATTGCATCAGCAAGTGGTGAAAGGGACTGCATAAACATTTTTGAGATCATTGGGAACAAAGCCATTGCAGTCGCGATTTGAATAGCTAAGTTCAGTGAGCCTGACACGCCATAAGCTGCAGCTAATCCCAAGCCCAAACCAATGAGAAAGCCCATCACCGAATTTTCAGAGAAGATACCGATTTTCTTTTTTAAGGCTTTGGTATCTGCCCGTCGATTAAAGAAAGGAATTTTATCCATAATCACATTGATCGGTAATAAAAGCACTGCTGAAATATTCATCAAGTGGGTCACTGTTACTAAAGGAATACCAGTCAAATCCTCAATGTGGCGTTGGAACATATCCCCCATTTTAAGTTCCAAGATAACCTGTACGATGGCGGTGATAAACCCAGCAAGTAAACTTCCACTGATAAAGTAGACCAGATAGGCAGTCAGCGCTTTGCCCCATACATTCCACATATCGACATTCAACGTCTTGGTCCAGTTCAAAATCAACATGACAAAATTCACACCAAGAACGACGGCAAAGAAAACAAAGGCATAGGACCATGACCAGGTGATACTTGCCGCTCCTGTCCACCCTAAATCTAGCGCAGGCAAGTTCAAGCCAGTATTTTTTGCCAATGCTTCGGAAGCTGGACTAACTGCATTTGACATAAAACCAATGACCATCGACATCCCAGTAAAAGCAATACCTAACGTGATTGCAGACATAAAGGCTTTTTTGAATTTCATCCCTGCAACCAAGCCTAGGATTAAAATGATTAGCGGCACAAAAATAGCGGAACCTAAACCTAAGATATAATTGATAATGTCTTGAAATACTTGCATTTTTTTCACTTCTTTCTTTTGATAGGATGTTTTGTACTAGCCAATCAATTCTTTGATTTCTTCATAAATCGTATCCATACCCATACCGGTAAGAAACGGAATCCCAGCAAAAACGTGTACACCTAGCTCAGCGGCTTTTTCCAATACTTCATCATCTGGCTGAGCAACATACACATAAATTCCTGTCGACGGCAATTCATTTTGGATCGACTTGTAATCAACTGCTTCAACGGGGAAATCGATTCCGTCATCTTCAAGCATTCCGGCAATTTTACTTGCGATCGTTTGACTTGTTGCAACGCCACTTCCACATGCTACGATCAATCTTCTTTTCATCTTAAATTCCTCCAAAAATTTTATTTTGTATACTGAGTAACTAGCTGATAAATTTCCTGCACTTCTTGTGTTTCAATGAATGCCTTTACAAATCCTTCATCCATAAATAATGCCATTAACGATTGCAGTAAGCCGACTTGCTCTTTTGGTTCTTTGATCCCTAGAAAAAAGAGATCCTTGACCTGCATTTCTTGACTGTCCCCCATTTGCTTCATCTTCACCTCGTTTTTCAGACGCACGATCGCAATAAAAGGCTTTTCGACATACGCTGGTTCTGAATGAGGCAAGCCAATATTCAAATACTGTGTAATTAGTCCAGTTGGAAAGGCTTGTTCTCTTGCTAGTAATCCTTCTACATACTGTTCATTCACAAAACCTTGTTGCTGTAATCGTTTGGCTATTTCTTCAAATAGTTCTTTCAACTCCTCTCCTTCCACATCGAGAAAAATTAGCCTTTCATCAAACATGCTCGTATAGCCCACCTATTCTTCCTCCTTGTTCAACCCAAATGATAAACATTGTTAAAGTTTGTTACAATCTGTTTTACAATGTAAATATACAATAGTTAATTTTTCTTGTCAACGCTTTCTTTTGGTATTTTTTTCAAACTGATTCCTTTCACCAATACACGAAACTATCAAACTTTAACAAAGATGAACATTTTCCCTTGCTTTTTCCAAAAGTAAATGCTATTAATTAATGTATAAAGAACATCGATAAAAAAGAAACTTAAAAAAATCGTTAATCAACCAGAGGTGAAACTATGTTAAAGAAAGAACGGCAAGAAAAAATTCTAGCGCTAGTGAATCAGCACGATTACTTATCCATTGCAGAAATAGCCAAAACATTAGACGTTTCCGATATGACCATTCGTAGAGATATTACAGAGTTAGCGAATCAATCTTTATTGGTAAAAATCTATGGTGGCGCCCAAAAACTCGAAAAAATCGAACACGAGCTTTCTACTCAAGAAAAAATCGATACGAACGTTGCCGAAAAGAAATTCATCGGAAAAGTAATGAACAGTATCATATCAGACAACGATACTATCTATATCGGTGCGGGAACTACGATGCTCCACGCTTTACCTGAACTAAAAAAAGCAAACTTATTCGTGATCACAAATAGTTTACTTGCTTTTAATTATTTGATTTACAACACAGACTATCGTGTCTTATTGACCGGTGGAGAATTTTCCCGCACGACGGAAGAATTTTATGGGGAAACAGCAGAGAAGAGTTTTGAAAATTTAAATATCGATATCGCTTTTGCTGCTACAAATGGGATTTTTGAAAATAATATTACCACTGCAAATCTTGTTGAAGGTTCGATTCAACGAGTCGCATTCAAACATTCCCGCAAAAAATGCATCGTTGCAGATAGTTCCAAGTTTAATCGCTCTGACGTTTATACCTTCTACTCGCTTTCAGATATCGACTATTTGATCACTGATGATAAACTTTCTGAGACTACTTTTGACTATTATCGTTCCTTTACAGAGATCCTCAAGGAGGAACAAAAATGATTTTAACCATCACAATGAACCCTTCCATGGACTACAACTATCTTGTTCCTTCGCTAAAATTGGATCAAGTAAATCGGGTAGATAACCCACATACATCAATTGGAGGAAAAGGCATCAATGCTGGCAGAGTCATCGCACAATCTGGGGAAGCCGTTTTATTGACAGGTATTTTAGGTGGACCTGTAGGCAAAACGATCCTTGATTCTTTACTAGCTGAAGAACGTTATGTATTGGATTTCCTCACCATCGACGGCAATTCTCGCAATGCGATCACGATCATGCATGACGGTAACACTCATACTGAGCTAGTAGAAAAAGGACTTTATCTGTCGGAGGAAAACGAACAACTTTTTTACCAACACCTTGCAGCAATAATTAAACAACACCCCATCACGGTCGTCTGTATTTCTGGATCAGTAAATTCTGATAATGGACACTTTCACGATCAGTTGCTTCAATTCATCCGTCAATCATTAGGTGAACAAGTCCCGATCCTCATGGATATAGCTGGGGAACAACTAAAAAATTGTTTGACTCAAACGAATGCTCGTCCGAGTTTTATTAAACCAAATCAACAGGAATTAGAAGAACTAATGGGTCAAAAATTGCATTCATCGCAAGACATTTTCTCTGTCTTAGAGAGCACTCTTTTCGAAGGGATCGACACCGTCATGGTTTCTCAAGGCGGCGATGGGGCAATCGTTAAACACCAGTCGACTTTTTTTAAGATCGAGATCCCTAAAATCGCCATCGTTAATACGACTGGCTGTGGCGATTCAACCGTTGGTGGTATGGCTGTTGCAATGAATAAACAGTATCCAATGGAACAAGCATTGACCTATTCGATGGCTTGTGGCATGTCTAATGCGCTTTCGAAAACAAACGGTACGATCGATCCTGCACAAGTCGCTGCATTTAGCGAACAGATCCACCTTTTCAAGATCAAAGAATAATCGGCTACCTATTTTTGGTTCTCTTGATTACGCAAAACATTCGTTGGTACAAATAAAAAAAGCCCTAGCTAAGTGCAACTGATTGGTTCAGTGTTCTTAGCTAGGACTGATTGTGTTAGTGGTTAAACATATTGTAATTCTTTGGCTTCTTTGTAGGCTGCATCGATCAAACCGCCGCCCAAGCATTCCATGCCGTCATAAAAAACGACTGCTTGTCCCGGAGTGATGGCGCGTACTGGTTCGTCAAAAATCACTTCTGCCCGATCTCCATCTAATAGACGCACCGTTACCGGTACATCTTGTTGACGGTAGCGGAATTTTGCTGTGCATGAAAATTCCGTTCCGCGATCTTGGTCTGTGGTAAAGTGGATTTGGCTTGCTTCCAAGCGATCTGCATACAATGCGGGGTGATGGAATCCTTGCCCCACATACAAAGTGTTGGTTGCTAAGTCTTTTCCAACTACAAACCATGGTTCTTGAGTGGCACCGCCGCCGCCAATGCCTAAGCCTTGACGTTGTCCGATGGTGTAGTACATCAAGCCATCGTGTTGTCCTTTGACTTCGCCATCTAATGTAACCATGTTGCCTTTTTTCGCTGGCAAGTAATTACTCAAAAATTGTTTGAAATTCTTTTCTCCGATAAAGCAAACACCCGTGGAATCTTTTTTCTTGGCTGTTGCTAGACCGGCCCGTTCAGCGATCGCTCGTACTTCTGATTTTTCCATACCGCCTAGTGGGAACATGGTTTTGCTCAATTGTTCTTGTGACAATTGGCTTAAGAAATACGTTTGATCTTTGTTGTTATCCACGCCTCGCAACATATGGGTCACGCCGTTCTCATCAACGGTCACTTGTGCATAATGGCCAGTGGCTACATAATCGGCACCAAGATCCATCGCATAATCCAAGAAGGCTTTGAACTTGATTTCCTTGTTACACATGACATCTGGATTAGGTGTCCGTCCGGCACGGTATTCTGCAAGGAAATATTCAAATACACGGTCCCAATATTCTTTTTCGAAATTCACTGAATAATAAGGAATCCCGATTTGCGCAGCCACTTTGGCTACGTCTTTGTAGTCTTCTGTTGCGGTACAAACACCGTTTTCATCGGTATCATCCCAATTTTTCATAAAGATCCCGACAACATCATACCCTTGTTCTTTCAGCAAAAGTGCTGTTACTGACGAGTCTACCCCGCCACTCATTCCAACCACCACCCGGGTGTTTTCGTTAGACATGATTGTTTCACCATCATTTCAATTATAGATTCTGAAATCATCTACGATTTGAAGGTCGCAACTTTTCAGTAATTTGCATTATACAACAAAACACAAAAAACTTCACTGTTTGCTGTCTTTTCTTAAAAATTCCTTTTTTAGAAAAGACATCTGGAGAGAAGTGGCTGTTCGTTATTCCACCCACTCAGCCAAATAGAGGAAGCGCTGCTTTTGTGTCTGTCATCGACAGCTGTCCAAACAGCAAAAACTTACTTTTCAAATGTTGGTTGTCATAAAATCGTATGAAATTCTTCAGGAAATGCAGAAATGCTCTTATTAGAAAAAGACTATACTTCTCTTAGATACTACTTTACGAGGAGGGGCATTTCATGCGATCGCACACAAGGACATCAAAAACTAGGAGAAACGATGGGAAGAAAAAGAAGAGCCTTGCACTGCTGCTTTTTCTCATCGGTGGTGTGTTTGTCATTCATTACGTGATTGATCAGGTCAGGGATGCTACGTTTGATCAGACAGCGCTTGTCTCAAAACAGTTCACTCGCCAAGCCAATCAAGCGATTCAACAAGCGATGGCAGACACGCAGCAACTGCCGTTGATTGTACAAACCGATCAACGCTGGGGTAATAGCCCATATGGATATGGAGAAGAGCAAAATACGTTTGCGGCAAACGGGTGCGCTATTGCTTCTTTAGCCATGATCGATGCTTTTTGGACGGATCATCCGCCGAATCCTGACAAACTATTAAAGTGGGCTGGCGATCAATTTTATCTTCCCAAACAAGGAACCAGTTGGCAAATCTTTCCTCAGTTTGCCGAAGCTTTTGGTTACCAATTTGCCGATTTAGGGGATTCATTTGAGGCTGCCTATGAGAAAATGACACAAGGCATCCCCGTTGTGGTCTCGGTTCAAGCAGGAACCTTTACGACATCCGGACATATCATGGTATTGGCTTTGAACAAAGAAGGAAATATCCAAGTATTCGATCCTAATGATTCCCCCGAAAAAGCCCATTATGAGAAAAGCTATCCTAACGATGTCTTTCAAGCAGAAGGAATCCATTATTGGAGCTTTTGGCTTTGATGTTCTGATCGGCTGAAACTGCAAAAATACACCTTTTGTGGGACAAAAAAAGACTAGCCGAAGCTAGTCTTTTGCTTATCTTGCTATTATTGAACGCGTGGTTCGTTGTTTTCTTGAATACGCGTCGTTGTCCGGTTGAAGGCACCTTTGGCTTTACGTGTTTGTTTTGACGCAAAGTCGCCAGTTGTTTCTGCCGCACTGCTTACTTTGTCTTGAACTGTTTCAGAGTCTTTTTCGAATTGTTCACGTGTTTTGACATCTGCTACATTCACGTTTACTTCGATGACTTCTAAATTCGTCATTTTGTTGACTTGTGTTGAAACAACCTCTTTGATTTGGTCGTAGATCGTGGTCATGTCGCTGCCATATTCTGCAACGATATCAAGATCGACTGCCACTTGTTTTTTCCCAACTTCAACGTTGATCCCTGAAGTCACATCATCGGTGTTGACTAATTTACCTGCAATATTTGAGAAGAAACCGCCATCGACTGTTAAGAGTCCGTCTACAGATTCTAATGCAATGCCTACGATTTTTTGAATCACTTTATCTTCGTAAGTTAATTCTCCTTTAACACCTGTTGTTGGTTTTGTTTGGTTTTCCATCGTACATTCCTCCTACTATAATCTTGATATAAATTAAACTAATAATGTTACCAAAGTTAACGGCGCGGTCTTTGAAATTGTTCAAAGAATCCGACTTCTTTGAGATAAAATCCCAGATACGTACCTAGTGCCGTAAACAGCACCAGCAGTATGGTTTTCAAAAAGCCGATCGTTAGAAACAGGATCGCTAGGATCAAACCGAAACCTGCAAAGATAAGCGGGATCTTATAGTGGTAGAACCATTCACTCATACCTGTTCCTCCTAAACTACACGCGGTTGGTCATGGGCTGCTGGCGTTTCTTGCGTATCTTTTAAAACAACTTCCGTTTGGATATTGCTTTCGATACCGAAAAGCTGCTGCAGACTGCTGCTGATCTCACCAACCAAAGCTTCTTGTTTTTGCGGGATGGCTGCTGTTTGTTTCATTTCTCCATCGATTTTTACCGCTACTTTATTCTTGACGATTTTGATTTTTACCGATGGCTGATGGATGAAATCTGCTTGTTTCACCCGCTCGAGCACAAAATGCTCTAAGGCCTTCTTCTGAATCACTAAATCGCCTGTCTTATGGGGAATGATCAAGCGGTCTGAGCGTTTTGGATAAAACAAAACGACAAAGAGTGCGATCACTGTAAAAATAGCAAAGCCAACAGATAACCAAAAGAGCAGCATACTCATGGAAGATCCGACCCAAGGATATTCATCCAAAGGAATCAAGTAAACAGGCAATGAAGCCGCTTGCTGATTGGCGATGATCCCAAAATAAAAGACAAGTAAGAGTAAAAGTAATCCGATGATAAAAATCACTTTAGAAATCTTACGCATTGGCAACCTCCTTTACTGCTTTCTACTTAAAGCATACACATTTCTTAAATATCCATCAAATAATAACTCTTGGAATCGATTATTTTTTACATATAAAGTTTATTTTTATCAAAAAAATTTCCTTAATCAAAGCTTGCTGTCAAAGTCATCACAAAAAAAGCAAACCGTCCGACGTTGTCTTGACGCTTGCTTTTCTTGTTATCTGTTAACGAGCTAGCTTGGCAAGTTCTTGTTGTTTGGCATGGTACAGCACCGCCAGTTCATTTTCGGAAACTGGTCGACCGAAGGGACGCGGCTGCGGCAGAAACGCCAATTCCGGCGCATCGACTCCTACGTTGAGATTCTCAGCGATTGGTACACTGTGATGATGGATATGCCCATGCAGATTGCGACTGTTTTTGGTGATCCCCAGCAGCATAGGATAATGGGTCAGTATAAATTGCTGATGAGCAAACTTCAGCAAGACACCGACATCTTCAAACGCATACTTTTGGGCTCCCAAACATCCAGGATCATGCTTGCGCAAGTACGCAAAGAAAGCCCGGGTATCATGATTGCCTTTGATAAAAACGATTTTGCCCTGCAGCTGTGCTAACAGCGCCGCAATTTCTGGAAAGCCCGCTTCGTAATCAGGGTGCATCGCGACATCCCCTAAATGATAGACGACATCTTTATCCGCAACGACCTCATTCCAGCTGGCGATCATCGTTTCATGCATTTGCGTCACTGTCTCAAAGGGGCGTGGGGCAAAGTCATTGTCCCCGAGCAAGGCTGCATGAAAATAATGGGTATCAGACGTAAAAAATTTCATAGTCGCTCCTTACCTTGGTGCTTTTTCTGTGATCAGCGTCTTTAAATCATCGCTAACGGCTGCTTTTTCGTCGGTGCAGGAAAACGCGCATCGATTGTCGCCAATTCGCTTTTGGAAAAAACGATTTTGGTAGCTTCAATGTTCTGCAGCATATGCAGCGAGTCACTGGTTTGGGGGATCGCTAAGACGTGGGGTTGTCGAAGGGTCCATGCCAAAAGTAGCTGAAAAATCGTGCAGCCTTTGGCTTCTGCCAGCTCTTTCAAGACTTCATCATTTTTGAAGTGATGCCCTAGCCGATCGCCTTGGGCAATGGGTGAGTAGGCAATCACCGGAATCTCAGTCTCTGCCTGCCAAGGCAAAAGATCGTATTCGATCCCCCGGGCACCTAAATTATAGAGTACTTGGTTGGCGGCACATTGATCGCCGTTTTCTAACCGCAACAGCTCCTCCATATCTGCCACGTCAAAATTAGAGACGCCCCATGCACGAATCTTTCCAGAGGCTTTGGCAGCTTCTAGTGCGTCAACTGTTTCTGCTAACGGCACATCTCCTCGCCAGTGGAGCAGATACAGATCAAGATAGTCGGTGCCTAAACGCGCTAAGCTACGGTCTAAAGCTTTCGGCAATTCATCTGCGGAGGCATTCCAGGGATAAACTTTTGAAATCAAATAAAGATCCCCTCGTGTAAAGGGCTGGATCGCCTTGCCAACTAGCGTTTCTGCGTTTCCCTCGCCGTACATTTCTGCGGTATCGATGACAGCCGCTCCGGCTTTGATGCCCGCTTGCAGCGCATCGATCTCGGCTTTTTCCTTAGCTGGGTCATCCCCCATATGCCAAGTCCCCATTCCAACGGCTAACACTGATTGCTTGTTTAAGGTTCGTTTCATCTGGATTCCTTCTTTCTCGTCTCAACGTATCCACTTTCTGAGAACGGCTTAGGTTTGTTTTCTTTAGTATAAAAAGAAACCGGCAAAGATACAAAAGAAGTGTATCAATCCCTTGCCTGTTTGGCGGAGTGACACACTTCTTGCCCTTTGAACGGTATAGCTGCTTTTGACAAAAGCTTACGCTTTGACAAACAACCCGCGGCTGATAAAACCATCCATTAAAAAGTAAAATTTTTCTTGCAGCATTTTGTGCTGTTCATCTTTGAAAATATTGACTGCTTTTAATCCATTGGCTGTCGTGATCGACATCTTGAAGGTTTGCAGATCTTTTGCAACAGTGATTTTTAATTTAAAGCCTTCTTTGCTTTGGGGTGTTGCTTCAAGGCCACGAATCAATTGGAAGTTGCCGCCGTTCGTTTCTGTAAAGCCATTGTCCCGCAACGTATATTTTTTTGCTTCAGGAGCAATGCGGTATTGGGTTGCTGCGCCTAAAACGGTTGCTGTTGTTTCAAATGCCATGTTCTTCACCTCTTTAACATCATTTCTTTCATTATAAATAGTTTTCAGCGAGATTGCTAGCTGTTCTCCTACTTTTTCGTTGCTAAGACAGTTTCTGCTAATAGCTGAGCAAATGCTTCGATTTCCGCCAATGTGTTGCCATAGCCAAAGCTGACTCTGACTGATTCCCGGATAGCTGGATGCTCTTTGCCCACCATCGCTTCTAGCACATGGGAGGGTTCCACATTGCCCGCCGTACAAGCGCTGCCTGTGGAGATGGCGGCCCCTTTTAAGTCCAATTTCATCAGCAGCAAGTCACTGCTGACACCTGGGAAACGCAGATTCAAAATATGCGGCAATTTGTGTGCTGGATCACCATTCAACTGAACATCGACGCCTTGTGCTGCTAAGGTATCCATCAGTACATCGGCAAACGTTTGATATTGTTCCGCTGCTGCTTGCTGTGCTTCGGGGGTATGCAAAGACGCTGCTTTGGCCATTCCCATGATGGCTGCTAAGTTTTCCGTCCCTGCTCGCCGTTTTTCTTCTTGCTCGCCGCCATGGAGTAGCGCAGGCAGCGACAAGCCATCTCGTTTATACAAAAAGCCGATCCCTTTTGGTCCGTTGATTTTGTGAGCCGAAATGCTTAGAAGATCAATACTGTTTTCATTGATTTCAAGCGGGATCTTGCCATAAGCTTGCACAGCATCGGTATGAAACACGGCGGGATGCTCCCGTAAAAGGGCCCCAATTTCTGCAATCGGCAGCAAATTGCCCGTTTCATTGTTTGCCGTCATTATGGATACTAAAATCGTATCGGGACGTAAGGCAGCCTCAACTTCACTGACGGCCAATTGCCCCTTTTGATCTACGGGCAAATAGGTCACCTCAAAGCCTAAGCCTTCTAAATAGCGCATACTCTCAATGACCGCCGGATGTTCGATCTGGGTCGTAATGATATGTTTGCCTTGTGCTTGTTTGCTAAGGGCTGTACCGATGATCGCTGTATTGTCGCTTTCGGTACCTCCACTGTTAAAAATGATCTCATGTTCCTTGACCCCTAGCTGCTGAGCGATCGCTTGACGAGCCAATTCTAATTGAGTGTGGGCATCTCGCCCATAATGATGAATGCTTGATGGATTGCCAAAAAATGTCTGCATCGTCTCACTCATCACTTTGATCACTTCTGGGTGCAGCGGTGTCGTTGCTGCATGATCTAAGTAAACCATTCTTTTCACCTATCCTTCATTACTGCCATTATAACAAATCTTCCTCAGACGTCTATCGTGAGTGTCCATACGAAAAAACCTGTCAGTCAAAAGCGGAAAAATCGCCAATGATGACAGGCAGCTGAACGCGTTCAGCCTTACGAAAAATCAGGAACGTATGCTGTTTTGCTTGTGCGAATCACGTCACTTACTGATCGTTTTATTTTTTTCCAGGTTCAGAGGCAATGACAGTCAATTCACCAACCAATTCCCATTTCTTGATCGGGTTTGGCAAAATGCAGCTCGTGCCCATTTTTAGTTCATAGGAATGACCGTCGATCATCAAATGCCCATACCCATCAATCACGGTCATCAAGGTATAATCAGCCTTTTGTGCCAACGATAATTTTCCACGTACTTCCCACTCATACACATTGAAAAATGGCGTTTCAAGATAGGTAACGACTGCTGATTGTCCTTGTTTGACTTCACGGATCGATAATTCTGGCGTCCGTGCAGGAATCGTCGTCACATCGATCGATTGTTGGATATGCAGCTCCCGAGTTTGTCCTTGATCATCGGTACGATCATAGTCGTACACCCGATAAGTCGTATCCGAGCTTTGTTGGGTTTCTAAGATCATGATCCCTTTCCCAATGGCATGGATCGTCCCACTTGGCACGTAGAAGAAATCCCCTTTTTTCACCGGGACTTTTGTTAACAAATCATCCCAACGACCCGCTTCGATCATTTCCGCAAGTTCTTCTTTGGTTTGTGCGTGGTGGCCATAAATGATTTCCGCACCTGGTTCGGCATCAATAATGTACCAGCATTCCGTTTTCCCTAATTCCCCTTCATGGGCTAGCCCATACGTGTCATCAGGATGGACCTGAACGGATAGATCATCTTCCGCGTCTAGAATTTTAATTAATAATGGAAAGACTGGTTCGTCTGAATGTCCAAACAGTTCTTGATGGTCTTGCCAAAGATCCGCCAATGTTTTGCCTTTAAACGGACCATTTTCAATGACGCTCACCCCATGAGGATGCGCACTGATCGCCCAATCTTCACCGATTTTGTCACTCGGTAAATCAAAACCAAAAACAGAATGCAGGCGACTGCCGCCCCAAATTTTTTCTTGAAAAACAGGTTTCATAAACAATGGTTCCATAATTGTTCCCCTCTCTAGTTGTTCGTGCATATTATAGCATGAATCCGCTTATTCGGCAGATTCTTTTAAGTAACATTGCAGGATTTCGTCACGATGACCCAAGTAGCTTTCTCGATGATCCACTGGATGGACCCGATTCGATAAGAAAATAAACGCTTTTTTGTTAGGGATATCTACTGCGAGAAACGTGCCTGTATAGCCTGTATGAAATAATTGGTATGGTGCACCCAATAAGTCCCAGCCATAGGTGCGGGGCTTTGTGCTTTCAGGCGTCTGCCTCTGAGCCAGCGCCTGCATCACTTTTTCTGAGAAAAACGGCGCCCCTTGCTGCTGACCATTTGCCAGTAACAGTTGAACGAACAGCGTCAAATCATCCACGGTAGAAAACAACCCGGCGTTGCCGGCATGGTTTCCCAGCACTCGTGCTTTTGGGTCATGGGTGATTCCTCTAAGGATACTGCCGTCTGGCTGCTGCTGGGTAGGCACGATCAATGGCAGCTGTGAAGGAGGAAAAGGCGGAAAGCCGCTGTTCTTCATGCCTAAAGGCGTCAAGACTTCTTCTTGAAAAATCTCGGTCACTGGTTTTTGATACAGCTCCTCCAATAAAAAGCCCAGCAAAATCGTACCAGTATCCGTGTAGTTGACCGTTTGACCGATCGTATCACTGCTTTCAAGCTGCAAATACGCCTTACGCAAGGCAGCAGCACCCAACTGGTCTCGATGAGGAATCCACGTGTTGATGGCTGCCGTATGCGTCAGCAAGTGCTTGATCGTTACCCGATCGTCTTTAAACGCTGGCAACCAACGAGTAAGCGGTACCTCCATCTCGATTTTCCCTTGATCCCAAAGTCTTAGCAGGACGGTGGTTGTACAAATGACTTTCGTCAATGAGGCTAAATCAAACAAATGATCTTTTGTCATAGGTTCGGTTTTAGGAAGAAGCGCTGCCTGTCCGAATACATGGGTCTCTTGGGTTTCACCGGCGATAAAACGCAGCACCGCTCCTGGGAAAACCGTCGGCATTTTTTCTTGTATGAACTGTACTGTTTCTGGGTACATTGTCATCGTTCCATACTCGCTCCTTTCAGGCTTGTCTTGCTTCTAACTTTAGCACTTTTCGCCAATGAAAAAAACTACCCATTAAGGATAGTTTTCAGATTTTTTTCTAATCAGTATTACATAGATTACTCATCGGCTGATGCGGCTTTTGCTTGCGCCTTTTGAATAATTCTCAAATAACTGTAACAAGCACATTGGCTGCCTAGTCCCCCTACGATCAATCCAGCGAGTAAGGGATGGATCAAGACAAGCAGTAAAGCGAGTCCACTCAACATTCCTAGCAACATCAGCGTCTGGAACGGTGCCCAAAAGATGATGAAAAAGCTTTTGATCAACGCAGTCCGCAAGGGTGCCGCCAAATGCACACTGTCGCAGATAAAATACAGTAACCACAGGAGCAAGATGATACTTAAAAACAAATAGCCGACAGCCAATAAGGGGAGCTGAAAGGAATCGATTTGCCGAAAAGAACCTAACAGCAGCAAAGCGAGGCTACCGAAAAAGAGGCCTGCGGCAACACTGCGCCGATAATTTTCCCGATAGAGCCGCCAAAAGGTCCCTCCGATGGCCTGTCGTGTTTCTTGATAGTACAACCAGCGCCGCATGACGCCAAATAAAGCAAAGGTCGCTGGCAAAAGAATGCTAGGAAAACTAATGATCAAACCAATCAAAGAGAAAAGAAACTGACGAGGAGAGCTGGGGAAAATCAGCCCCAAAGCTAGCAATAGAACGGGCAGATTGAACAGTAACCAGTAGCCATTCACAAGCAACATACTAGCTATCGCTTGACTGGCACCATACCAACGATACCATCGTTCATTTCCCATCAGTCCGGCTCCTTTCTCTAATCAGCTGATTTATCCTCTAGCGGGCTAAGTTTTGTAGATTTTGCTGCCATTTCGCAGTTTGATAATCCAGCAACTCTTGGTAGCCGGCTGCTTGTGCTTGTTCTTCTGCCTCAGCAAAGATCGCTCGCACTTCTTCATCGCTATCAGCAAAGATCGCTGAAGCATTGGCTTCTTCAAAAATATCATTGATCCGTTGCTGAATAATTCCTTCTGGTGAGTCTGGCATCGGGTTGATCGCCGCAAATTCTGTGTCATCTTTTTGCGTGTCCCAAGTAATGGCATGCTGCCATTTCGTTGCCCAGTTCATTTGATCTTCGGGAAGATTTAATTCAAATTTTGTTTTAGTATTGTCTAAAAAGGCGGAGTTGCCGTTCCATTGGAAACTTGATGTTGCTTGCTCGATTTCTGAAACACCGGCAGCATCTTCTGCGTAGGCATCTGTGAACTTTGTATAACCTTCTTCATCGAAGCCATCCCAATACTGCCCTTCTGGTCCAAACATCAGGATCGACTGACCCAATGGCCCTGTTAACCAATCTAAGAAGGCAAAGACTTTTTCTGGGTCTTCTGCATTTCTAGTAATGACACTGACATTCCACCCTAGCATTTCATAGGAACCTGGGAAGATATTGTCAGGATCCAGTCCTGGTTTAGCAATTGGTTCGATATAGAAATACCCCGCATCTGGGTTTTGCTCTTGCAAGATGTAGTGGGCATCGCGGGCATGATTCGATGGACTGGCAGCAGCATAAACTGCTACGCGACCGCTGGTTACTTTTTCTGCCACCATATCTGCATCTTGCGTTAAGGTATCTTGGGTCATTAAGCGCTCACGGTACAATCTTGACGCATATTCAATCGATTCTACGTAGTTTTCATTGGCAAAGATCGAGGTCAAAGCATCGCCTTGAGGGACAGCCCGAATGCGGATATCTGCTGGTGAACGCCCTTCCGCAAAGGCAGAGTACAAGACATTGATCCCTTGTCCGCTGACATCTGTTTCAAATGGAATGACATCAGGAAACTCTGTTTGAACTTCTTTCAAATACTCATAAAGATCATCGGTTGTTTTCAATTCTGGCGCTCCTAAAGCATCATGAATCTCTTTATTGACGACATAACCCGCATTGCCAAAAGGCTCAGAGCTATACCAGTTTGGAAATTGATAAAGCTTACCATCTTCTGAACGCAACATGTTGAGGATTTCTTCGCCGGCCCATTCTTTCAAGTTCGGGTATTTATCCAAGTAATCATCAAACGGTACTAAGGCCCCCGCTTCTCGCAACCGTTCCACATCTGACCCACGATCAAGCCAGATAAAATCAGGCAGATCATCACCGGCGATCATTGTACTTAGCCGCTGTGCCGCATTCCCGCCGCCGTCGATCGCCCGGATATCCACATTGGTCAGCTCTTTGATGGCAGCAGTTGCAGGATCATCTCCCCAGCGATCCATCGTATACCAATCATAATTACCAAACATCGTGATTTCCAGCGGTTCACTACCAAGCTCAAATACTTCCGAGCTGTCACGTTCGCTCGGTGCCGCTGCATCACTTTCTCTTGTTCCGGACTCATTGCCGCAAGCTGCCAGCAAAAGACTCATTGCAGTCACTGACAGTACTCCTTTTAATAGCCTTGCTTTCATTCTTTTATCCCCTTTCAACTCTTACTGCTCTCCCCTTCTATCAAAAGGGGCCACCTGCTATGCTAATCTTTCAATGAACCAATCAAAACACCTTTTACAAAATACTTTTGAACAAACGGATAAACCATTACGATCGGCAAGGTCGCCACCATCATAATTGCCATTGATAAGGATTTTCCGGTAACACCAGTCATATCTGCCAAACGAGCAGCTGAGCCAGAATCGATTTGACTCATTTGCGAACTCACCGTGTTCGAATTCAAGACTCGCTGCAAAAACGTCTGCAAGGGAATCAGATGATCCGAAGTGATATAGATACTTGGCATAAACCAATCATTCCAGTGTCCAACTGCGGTAAACAGCGAGAGTGTGGCAATAACTGGACCTGATAGTGGCAAAATGATCCGGAAAAATGTCCCCCAATACCCGCAACCATCAATTTTCGCTGAATCCTCCAATCCTTTCGGCAGTTGCTGGAAAAACGTTCGGAAGATGATCATATTCCAAACACTGATCAATCCAGGAATGATCATTACCCAAAAAGAATCCATTAATCCTAGTGAACGTACCACCAAGAAGGTTGGGATCAAGCCGCCACTGAAGAACATCGTGAGGATGAAGAAGATCGTAATGTATTTCCGTCCAATCAATTCTCTTTTTGACATCCCATAAGCCGCCATCGCTGTCAGCATGATCGATGAAAATGTCCCGATCACGGTCCGCAAGACACTGATGAAAAAGGCATTCATCAAGCGCTGGTCTTGAAAGACGATTTGATAGTTCTCCAACGTAAATTCTCTTGGCCAAAAAGTGATGCCGCCAGTTACCGTATCACGACCAGAATTAAAGGAAATCACCAGCGAATTCCAGAAGGGATAAAACGTTAGAAATGCAAGCGTTATCAAAAATACGTAGATGAATACCATCATCGCTTGGTCGCCCCAATTTTTCCTCATTGCTCATTTCCTCCTCTGCTACTCACCATAGACTGTGACCGACTTTGCGTGCGAAAAAGTTTGCTCCGCTCAAAAGCGTGACACTAATGACTGCTTTGAACAAACCAACAGCTGTTGCATATGAATATTGAGAATTGCTGATCCCTACCCGATACACATAGGTATCAATGACATCCGCCACATTCCTAAGAGCTGGATTGCTCCCCAGTAAAAGCAAATCTTCAAAGCCCGCATTTAACAAGTTGCCGATTTCTAAGATCAAGAAGATCGTAATGATTGGAATGATCGAAGGCAACGTGATCAAAAAAACTTGCTGAAATTTTGTCGCACCATCTAAGGATGCTGCTTCATACAACTGCGGATCGATCCCAGCAATGGCTGCCATATAGACGATCGAGCCAAAGCCAATCGATTTCCAAAGATTTGTCGTAACGATGATCGTCCAGAAATAACGGGGGATCGATAAAAAGTTGATTGGTTCATCGATCAGGTTTAAACTCTCCAAAGCAATATTTAAGCTACCGTTATCCATCGATAAAATCGACATCGTAAACCCTGCCACGATCACCCATGATAAAAAGTGTGGGAGATAAGTAATCGTCTGCACCACACGCTTGAAGGCAACATTCTTGACCTCGTTAAGCATCAATGCCAGCAAAATCGGTGCCGGGAAACAAATGACGATCTTTAACACACTGATCATAATGGTATTGCGTAAGATTTCCCAAAAGCGTGGTTCACTAAAAAAGCGACGAAAATTGTCAAAACCGATCCAAGGGCTTCCTGCCATTCCCTCAAAAATATTGTACTGTTGAAACGCCATCAAAATCCCGTACATTGGGATATAACTAAAGATACCTACCAGTAAGATCGCCGGCAGCACCATAAGCTGAAGATCCCATTGAGCAAAATACCGCTGTATCCCCTTTTTTTTCATCACATCTACTCCTTGTCTTCCCGTTACTGCTCACCACCAAAAGAAACCGCATACATTAAAACAACAAACAACCTCTGCGTCCAGAGTCCATCGAATCTCGATTCTTTTTTATTATAAATTAAGAATAACCACAATTCAATATAATGTTTTCTTTTTTTGAATCATAATGGCTATTATATTAAGTTTTAAAATAAGTCACCCAATCAATAAATAACAAAAAAAGAAAATCCAAATAGATTGGACCTGCTCTGCTAATACAGATAAACTACCGTTTTTTCAATGATTGGTCTTCAAATCGATGTAACAGGTTTTTGCACTCTTTCGTGCGAAATAAAAACAAAAGTTTCTTTTTTTGACAAAAAAAAGAAAAAGCAGAGAATCGACCTCTCTGCTTTTTCTTTCATAATCTATTATTTTTTAACGATAAACCACCATTCGATACCGATCGCATCGTAGGTCGTCAACAATTTCCGTTTTTTGTCGATGAAAAACGCTTGATTCTTCTCAGACAAGTGTTTTTCCAATGTATCGATATCTTCTTGACTGATAGAGATTTTCAAGAAGTCTAAGCCAAGCACCTCATGGCTCGGTAAGTCGATCGTACCACCTTGTGCTTCAGTCAAGCCAACTTGGAAGTCACCATCATTGAGGATAAATTCCTTTGTTTCGGCTTCTTTTGTTTTCAATCCTAAGCTTTCTTCTAAGAAAAGCTGCTCTTTGGCTAGATCACTGACGTTTAAATACAGCTTGCCAAAATGAGCCTCTTTTGATAAGCCAGCCGCTTTTGCAGGTGCCGCTTTGATCAATTCTGCTTCGTCTTTTGGTAACGCAGTTCCTGCGGGTGCTGTAAATAAGACTTCAATTTTGTTCCCTTCTGGATCAGCTATCAGGAAGCCTAATTGATTCGCTTCATAACGAGCTTCTTCGAAAGCAATCGCTTTTTGTTGGGCATTGCTCGCGATAGTTGCCGCTTCTTCTAGCGAGGATACAGCTAAGACGATGCGCTGCATCTTTTTGATCTCACCGAAATGATCGTTGGCACGTGGGCTTTCTTCCAACCATAAAACTTCTCTATCTAATCCTTTTAGACCAAAAATGGCCAACTCATTTTCTTCTCTTTTCAGCTCAAAGCCAAGTACATCTCGATAAAAGGCAATCGCTTGATCGCGGTCTTTTACCCGAATTGCAACAGTCAGCAACTTCGTACTGCTCCCCAATAAGAAATCTGTCATTGTTTCTCCCCCTACTTACATATGTACTCATTGTACTGATAAAACGAAATTCTAGCAAATGAAATCCCTACCTCTTTTATTCTTTTTTTGGAGAAAACAAGAAGAAAAGCGCAGAAAAGTCAGAATTTTGCAATCTTACGAGGGGAAGACAGGCGTTGGATTGCCGCTAAAGGCTTTAACCGCAAACAGCTGCTGCTGGAGTTGCAGCTAAGATCTGAGTGCCCAAACGGTCGACACGATCCGTGATACAAACAGAGGCGACCCCTGCTTTCAACGCTTTTTCGGCGCTTTTTAGTTTGGGCAACATGCCGCCTGTGACTACTTCTTCGGTGATCAGTTGGGGGATCTCTTCAAAAGGAACAACTGATAACCACTTGCTTTCTTGTTTGATGCCAGGAACATCCGTCAACAAATACAGCTTTTCGGCTTGCAAGCTAGCAGCAACCTGACACGCTACTTCATCGGCATTGATGTTCAGCCATTGACCCTCTGGGGTAATTCCTAGCGGTGCCAAGATCGGAACATGTTTTTTCTCTGTCAAGAGCTGCAGGAAAGCAGCGTTGATTTGTTGAACTTTCCCTACTTGCCCTAATTTCTCCTCATCGATAACTTCTCCTTGAATCAGTTGATCACAGCCGGCATTCAGTCCTACGGCATGGAAGCCGGCTTGCTGGAAAGCGGTCGTGATCAGCGGTTGAACTTGTCCCAGAAGGACCATTCTAGTTACTTCAAGCGTCTTGGGATCGGTCACCCGCAGGCCGTCTTTGATCGTGACTGTCAACGCCATTTTCTCCATCATTTCTGAGATGTAGTGACCACCGCCATGGACGATGACCACTTTTTTGCCCGCAGCTTGCCAATCTGCTATAGTCTCAAAGAATGACGGGGTTAAATTGTCTGAGGCGACACCGCCGATTTTTACTACGATCGTTTCCATCTACTCGCTCCTTTTTGTCTAGTACCTGATTTGTATTAGGTATGATATAGTGCGTTGATTTTCACATAGTCATACGTCAGATCACAGCCCCAAGCGGTGCCAACACCAGCCCCTTCTTTCAGCTCAACAGCGACTTTGACTTCATTTTCCGCCAACTGTTCTTGCATGATGGTTTCGTCAAAAGCTACCGGTGTCCCTTGGACAAAGACGGGAATGTCGGCTAATGCGATCGATACCGTTGCTGGATCGATGGGTTGCCCACTATAACCTACTGCACATAAGATACGCCCCCAGTTTGGGTCTTTGCCAAAGAGGGCTGTTTTGACCAGCGGGGAACCGACGATGGTTTTGCTGATCATTCGGGCTGCTTCATCCGTCACCGCTCCACTCGTGTGAGCTTCGATCAATTTGCTGGCGCCTTCTCCATCCTTCGCAATTGCTTTGGCTAGTGTGGTCAGAACTGCTTTGAGCATCCCTTTAAACTCCTGATAAGCTGGCGTATCGGCTTCGATCGTTGGATTTTTGGCTAACCCGTTGGCTAAAACTAACACCATATCATTGGTGGATGTATCGCCATCGACCGTGATTTGATTGAAGGTAACGTCGGTCAATTCTTTCAGCAGTGCTTGCAAGAGTGCTGGAGCGATCGCCGCATCGGTCGTAACAAATGCCAGCATCGTGGCCATATTGGGATGGATCATACCAGACCCTTTGGCACAGCCCGCAACAGTCACCGTTTTGTCAGCGATCGTTGATTGGATAACACTGCTTTTTTCAGTCAGATCCGTCGTCAAAATCGCTCTTTGAAATCGGTGGGCATCCCCTTGCCTGTTTAGTTGCTGAATCCCTGCAGTGATTTTTTCCATCGGTAAGCTCTTACCAATGATCCCGGTGGAGGCTACCGCAAAGGCTTCGGGACTCGTATGCAGCTGGGCTGCTGCCAATTCTGCCATCTCTTGTGCATCTTTTAAACCTTGCTCCCCGGTACAAGCATTGGCATTGCCCGCATTGACGATCACGCCTTGCAAGGTGCCTGCTTGCATTTTTTCCTTTGTAACGAGAATGGGTGCCGCTTGTACTTGATTGGTGGTAAAGACTGCCGCAGCACTGGCTGGCACTTCAGAGACGATCCAACCAAGATCGACTTTCTCTTTCTTCAGACCGCAATGCAGACCGTCGGCAAAAAAACCTTTGGGGGTTGCGATCGTTCCTTCGATTTCTTTCATTTTCTTTCCTCCTACTGCCACCTTTTTGCGGATTGTCCACTGGCTGACACGAGTATCCTCACGCGTCTGTTGGCTATTTTATGGATATAACGGTGCTTGCATAAGACCAGTCGTTTCTGGTATCTTTGCCCATCGATTGAAGTTTTGGATCGCTTGGCCAGCAGCCCCTTTGCCTAAATTATCGATCACTGCGACAACGGTCAACACTTGGGTCAGCGGATTGAAACATATGCCAATGTCACAAAAATTCGTTCCCGTCACTTGCCGCAGCTCGGGCAGCTTTCCTAACGGTTGCACTCGGACAAATGGATGGTCTTGATACGTTTTTATGTACTGCTCACAGATGTCCTCTTGCGAAATCGCGTCTTTGATAGGCGCATAAAGCGTCATAAAGATCCCTCTTTTGACAGGCAGTAAGCTGGTAGAAAATTGGATCGGCGGCATTGCTTGATCCCATTGCTGAAACTGCTGCATGATCTCTGGAATATGCTGATGCTGATTTGGCTTATACATCGTCATGTTATCCGCAGCGGTTGCAAAGTGACTGCTGTCCGTCAATTTCTTACCAGCACCCGACAAACCCGACTTGCCATCAAAAATCAACGTACCGCTGAATAGTTTTTGCTGAACCAACGGCGCAGCCGCTAAAATGGCAGCAGTCGCATAACAGCCTGGATTGGCGATCAAATTGCCAGGAGTCGGTGCAAACTCAGGCAGCGAATAGGTCGCTTGTGCCAACAACTCGGCAGGTGCAGCTTCTTGGTGATACCATTTTTGATAGCTATCCCGATCCTTCAATCGCAGATCACCAGAAAGGTCAATCACTGGAAAGTCATTTGCGACAAGAGTCGCTGCGAGTTCTTTGCTGATTCCAGCAGGAGTCGCAAAAAACACGAGTTGATTTTCCTTTTGGATTTTTTCTGCATCAAAAGGTTCGATCAGCTGCTCTGTCAGTCCAATTAAATGAGGATACAAAACTGATGAATTTTCATGCATAGAATGACTATGCAAGGTGCCCACCTCCAATTGGGGATGCTGCTGGATCAAACGAATCAATTCAATTCCGGTATACCCTGTTACACCAACGATTGCTGCCTTCAAACACGTCACTCCTCAAAAGAATTTACTTAAGATTATAAGAAACTCCCATCGCTCTGTCAATGGTTATTTATAAAGATATTCAAAATAAATTCCCTGTTATTCGGTTTTTATAAGGAAAAATGCCCAAAAAATCTATTTTTATACAATTATGCTAAGATCGCTTGTAAAATCGCCAATGCTGCTTTCGTTTCCTCTTGCGAGATCGTTAAGGGTGGCAGCAAGCGCAAAACCTTGGTACCCGCCTTTAATGCAAGGAGGCCTTGGTTCCGCAGTTGGGTCAACACGGATTGCAAGCTTTCCGAATCGGCTAATTCGATACCGATCATCAGTCCTTTCCCACGTATCTCCTGCACCTTAGATAGTCCTTGCAATCCGTCGAAAAACTGCTGCTGACGCAAGTGAACATTGACTTGAATGTCCTCTTCTTTCAACACACTACAAACGGCACTAGCAGCGGCCATCGCTAATTTATTGCCACCAAAGGTCGAACCGTGACTACCGGGTCCAAAAGCCGTTTGCAAGTGGCTTTTGCCTAGCATCGCTCCGACAGGGATCCCGTTACCAAGCCCTTTTGCTACAGTAAAAAGATCAGGTTCAATGCCATATCCTTCAAAAGCAAACAGTGTTCCTGTCCGTCCCATCCCGGTTTGGATCTCATCCACCACTAGCAGTGCTCCCTGCTCCTGACAAAGGGCTGCCACCGCTTGGACCCATGCCACCTCAGCAGGGATCACGCCGCCTTCGCCTTGGATCAATTCTAAAAACACGGCTGCCGTCTGCTCATCTAATACGGATTGCAATGCCTCAAGGTCATTAAAGGGTACATACACCATCTCTGGTACTAACGGTCCAAACCCATCATGGATACTACTTTGCCCAGTCAAAGACATCGCCCCAAAGGTCCGACCATGGAAAGATTGTTCAAAACTAATAACCTTACTACGTCCCGTCGCTTTGCGAGCCAGCTTTAAAGCAGCTTCGTTCGCCTCAGCACCGCTATTACAAAAATAAGCCAGATACGGCTCGTCTGATGCGTTCTTTTGATTTTGGGTCAGCTTTTGAGCAACTTCTTCTTGCAGCTGGCTATCATACAAATTCGGCACATGCCAAATCTGCTCTGCTTGTGCCATCAAAGCAGCTTGCACTTTGGGATGTCCATAACCGAGATTGACGACCCCGATGCCGCTTGTTAAATCTAAATATTGGTTACCTTGCGAATCTACCACATAGCTGCCGCTGCCTTGCTGGATATCGATGGGCAAACGGCTGTAATTAGGAAAAAGATGACTCATTGGTTTCACTCCTTGTCTTGGTTCATTCGAAATTATGTATTAATATACATTTTAATCCAGATAATTGCAATAAATATTTAAAATAAAGCGGGAAAAATTCATAAAAAAAAGAAAGCAGTGACAATCACTGCTTTCTTTCAGTCAACCTTTGGCGGTCTGTTTATTATCATTTGGGGAAGAATTTCTTTCATTACAAACAGTGGATCACGCCACTTCTTCTGAAAATTGACTGTTATACAGGTCTGCATAGAAACCGTTTTGTGCCATCAATTCTTCATGATTTCCAGTCTCAACAATAGACCCGTGATTCATCACGATAATATTGTCAGCATCACGAATCGTAGATAGACGGTGAGCAACCACAAAGCTGGTCCGATTTTCTAACAAACGACCCATTGCTTTTTGGATCAAAATCTCTGTCCGCGTATCGACACTGGAAGTTGCCTCATCCAAAATCAAGACATCTGGATCCGCTAAGAAGGCACGAGCGATTGTGATCAGCTGACGTTGACCTTGGGAGATATTGCTGGCTTCTTCATTCAAGACCGTATCATAGCCTTCTGGCAATTTGCGAACAAAATCATCCACATGGGCAGCTTTCGCCGCAGCAATCACTTGTTCTTTGGTCGCTTTTTCATTTCCATAATGAATGTTGTCATAGATGGAGCCGGTAAACAACCACGTATCTTGCAGCACCATCGAGATATTACTACGCAACTCATCACGAGTCAAGTCTCGGGTATCTTTGCCATCGTAACGAATGCTGCCGCCAGAAACATCATAAAAACGTTCCAAGAGATTGATCAGCGTGGTTTTCCCAGCGCCAGTTGGTCCTACGATAGCCACCATCTCACCAGCTTTGACATCCAGATTAAAATCAGTCATCAATAATTTATCTGGAGAATAACCAAATTGAACATGATCGAAACGAACTTTGTATTCACTGTCTTCCACTGGTAAACCAGAAGGCTCATCATTCATTTCTTCTTCATCCAAGACTTCAAAGACCCGTTCGGCAGATGCAACGGTTGATTGGATGGTGTTTAGCAAGCTAGCGATTTGAGTGATCGGTTGGGAGAATTGATTGGTGTATTGCAAGAATGCTTGCACATCCCCTAACGTCATGTTCCCATTCGCCACTTTGATCCCACCAAGGACAGCCACGAAGACATAGCCCAAGTTTTTAATGAAGTTCATCAAAGGCATAATGATCGCTGAAATAAATTGGGCTTTCCAACCAGCAGAATACAGACGGTCATTTTCTTCTTCAAAAACGACTTGATCGGCGGCTTCATGGTTGAAAGTTTTGACAACTGTGTGACCGCCGTAAGTTTCTTCGACTTGGTCATTGAGCAATCCTAAACTTTTTTGTTGTGCCGCAAAGAATTTTTGCGATTTTGGTGCGACGATCATCACGACGATCAAGCTTAAAGGAACCGTTGCTAAAGCAACCAAAGTCAGTTGCCAACTGATCGTCAGCATCATCCACAAAACCCCGATAAAGGTCACGACACTCGTAATAAATTGGGTCAAGTTTTGTTGCAAGGTACTTGCGATATTATCCATATCATTGATCGCCCGTGACATGATATCCCCATTTGAGTGAGTATCATAGTAAGAGATCGGCAAGCGGTTCATTTTTTCATCTAAGTCACGACGCAGCTCATAAACCGTTCGTTGCGAGACACGAGTCATAATAAACTGTTGTAGAAAGTTGAAGACGGCTGAAATCACATACATGCCGATCGCAATCAAAATGATTTGACCAACTTTCTCAAAATCGATAGGAAATTCTGTCACCTGTTGGCCGGCTTGCATCTGTTGTGCACCGATCATGACACCTTTAAAAATTTCAGTGGTCGCTTCCCCTAAAATTTTCGGTGTTTGGATTTGGAAGATCACGGCTGCGATCGCTAAAACGAAGACGGCAATGATAGCGATAGAGCGTTTCGACATGTACCCGAAAAGCCGTTTGACCGTTCCCCAAAAGTTTTTGGCTTTTGGTCCTTTGGCACCGATGTTACGGCCCGGACCGCCACCCATTGGTCCGCCACGGTGTTGTGTTGTTGTTTTCTTTTCACTCATGCAAGATCCTCCTCTCTCAATTGTGAAGAAACGATTTCTTGGTAGGTTTCATTGTCTGCCATTAATGATTCATGGGTTCCTTTTCCTACGAGTTGTCCTTCATCCAATACTAAAATCGTATCGGCATCCATGACGGTGCTGACCCGTTGGGCAACCACGACCATAATGCTGTCTTGCATGTCGCGTTTCAGCGCTGCACGTAAGTTGGCATCGGTTTTGAAGTCCAGTGCGGAGAAGGAATCATCAAAGACATAGACATCTGCATGTTTCACTAACGCACGAGCGATCGCTAAACGTTGACGTTGTCCACCAGAGAAGTTGCCGCCGCCTTGTTCTACACGGCTATCTAAGCCATCTGCCAGTTCGGAGACAAAATCTTTGGCTTGGGCGATCTCTAAGGCTTGCCAGATTTCTTCGTCTGTCGCATCGGGTTTTCCGTATTTCATATTTTCACGAATGGTACCGGAAAACAGTACCGCTTTTTGTGGAACAAAGCCCACGACTTCTCGTAGATTGTGCTGGGTGACTTCTGCAATATTGACCCCATTGATTTTGATTGCACCAGATTCCACATCGTACAAACGAGGCAAGAGATTGACTAAGGTCGTTTTCCCTGAGCCCGTCCCACCGATGATGGCAACAAAATCACCAGATTTTGCTTGAAAATCAATATCTTCCAACGCCAATTTCTCAGCGCCTTGGTAGCGATACGCCACATGGTCAAAGGCCAAGGTTGCTTGATCCCCTTGTAAGCTCAATGTCGCTGGTGTTTTGGGATCGAGAATTTCATCTTCTTCATTTAAGACTTCGTTGATCCGGTCAGCCGAAGCTTGGGCTCTTGGCACCATCACGAAGATCATTGACAGCATCATAAAGCTGATCAAAATTTGCATTGCATAGGTCATAAACGCAATCAAGTTTCCGACTTCTAAGGTCATTTCTGCAATATAATGACCGCCAAACCACGTGATGGCAATGTTCGTCCCACTCATGATCAACGTCATCAATGGCATCATCAAGGCCACGATGGTATTTACTTTAATCGCGGTGTGGGTGTAATCTTTGTTGGCTTCATCAAAGCGGTTTGCTTCATAATCCGTTTTGTCAAATGCCCGAATGACCCGGACCCCCGTCAAGCCTTCACGAAAGACTAAGTTCAAACGGTCGGTTTTCTTTTGCATACTTTTGAATAAAGGAACGGCAAAATACATAATACCGCCGACCAATACCAGCATGATAGGAATAACGACTAAAAAGATTCTCGTTAATTGGGCATCTTTTTGATAGGCCAAGAAGCTCGCCCCAATCAGTGTGATCGGTGCATTGATCATCATACGTAAAAACATTTGCGTCACCATTTGAATTTGGTTGACGTCGTTGGTGGTCCGTGTGATCAATGATGCGGTCCCGAATTTATCGAAAGAACGAGAAGAAAAATTCTCAACTTTTTGGTAAATGTCCGAACGTAGTTTTTGTCCTAATTTTTGTGATTCTCTTGTTGCGAAATACGTATTTCCTAAAGCGGCGATGATACTGATCAATGAAAAGCCGATCATGTAAAAGCCGGTTTTCCAAATGTAATCAATGTCGCCTGTCGCCACACCATTGTTGATAATGTTGGAAGTCAATGTCGGTAGATACAAATCAGAAACGACTTGGATCACCATAAACACCACTGCCATGATGATGGAAATGACGGATACGCGTTTTATCAGCTTAATCATAGGTTTCCCCTCTTTCTTTTTTTGCGCCCTCTCTTAACCAGCGGACTTTACTGTTGAAATCAGCGATCGCTTCGGCAGGATCATAGTCTGGATCAAACGCTGATTGGCGATAGGCTTCGGCAATCGTCGAAAAGACGGTATGCATCAGCAGCTGGATCAACATTTTCAACTCATGGTCGTCTTTTACTTTCAATAAATCTTTGTCGATTTCTGACAAAAAGATGGCTTGCTGCTTCTGCCGATCGGCTTTGTGTTCTTGATGCATCTTGTGCTGCATCTCTGGCACGACTTTATGGAAGGAACGATAATCCATACTCATAAATAAATTGCGGTAAAAGTTTGCATTTTTGCCTTTAAAAACCTCGGCGATCATCCGTGAAAAGTACCATTCGAACCCCGCAAATAGATCCCCATTTTCATGTTGGATCGATTTCAGCAGGTCTCGCTGACTATTTTTTTTCAACGTATGGAAATAATAGTAGTAAAGATCTTCTTTGTTTTCGAAGTATTGGTAAAAACTCCCCCGAGGAATTTCGGCATCTTTGATGATGTTGGCGATCGAGGCGTCTTTCAAAGGCAGCCTGGAAAATTCTTTTTTCGCCGCATTTAAAATGCGCTTTTGTTTTTCCGGCGGCAAGTGAAAAAATGTATCTGTCGGCATCACAAGCATCTCCTTTCTAATTAAAATAAATCACAGCTCTCAATATGACACGATGTCATATGACACTGTGTCATTATACACCCTTCACCAGAGAATGCAAGAATTTAAATTTGACTTTTTTATGAAGGAATCGATTCTGGTCTTTTTATAAAAGGCGTTATTTGAAAAGAAATCATAAATGAAATTTCTGAAAACAAAAAACCTTCGTTTCCCTGATGGAAAACGAAGGTTGCTATTTTTTCATTCTGCCTATTATAAATAACGTTCATTTTTTCTTTCGGCGCCATAAAATCAAGAAAACGATCAGCAGCAGGATGATCCCTGCGATCAATAAGGTATAGCTTGGCGCTTCATTGGTTTTAGGTAATGTTTTTTCGCCATCGGCAGTAGCGTTGGCCTCTTTCGAAGAAGTCGTTGTCGCTGTTTCTTGAGCGGTCGTCGATGTTGCGGTCGCTTCTTCAGTCGTACTCGTTTGCGTGCCTGTAGGCAGATACATGGAATCATTTGCCGCTTGAATGATATAAGAGATCCGTCCTGGAACAAAGGCACCTGGATCGACTTGCATCTCTTGTTCCATCTGATTCAAATTGGTTAAAATCGAAATCATCCATTCGTTGGAAACGGCTTGATTCAAATGTAAAAAGACTCCGTCTGCTGGATAGACGACCCGTAAATATTCCTGCAACTGATCCACGACAGGAATCAGGTCAGCAAAACTGGCGTAGCTATTCGCATCAAAAGCCAGTTGTGGCTCAATGGCTTCCCAGGATAACGTCTGATCGACAAACAAGGCACCGATGATTTTTGCCAAGTAAGCAATATCAAAGCCCATCGCATCACTAGAATAACGTAGTGCTAGGCGATTGCCATTGATCAATTCTTCATCTGTCAACTGGTCCAACTGTTCTTGGGTAAATGCGGTCACACTGCCTTCAGTGATCCCTTGAGTTAAGGCACTACGTAGCGAACTAGGTTCATCAGCTAACGTGTTGATCTCATTGACGTTTTGCGTCCCTGTCTCTGCTTGGATCGAGGCAATAACGGCTTCGGAATCGACTGGCTCTTGATTCTCGTCAGCTGTAGTTTCTGAAGTAGCGGATTGATCCGTTTCTTGGTCTTCCGCTGTACTTTCTTGGGCAGAATTTTGGATCTGCTCACTATCTGTTTGCCCTTCTGATGAAAGCGTCTCGCTAACGGCAACCGGATTGTCACTTCCACTCGTAGCCGTTTCATCTGCATGAACCATCAATGGTGAAAATGCCAGCGTCATTAGTCCGAACCAAATTATTTTTTTCATCGTCATTGCCTCCTCGAATGGGATTTCTCCCTTTGTAACGAAACTGTAACATAAAGACCTCGTTTCCGCAATCAATTTAGTAACTTCTTAAAAAAAACCTCTATCTTTATCAGATAGAGGTTTTACCATTATTTTATCGTTGCCACATGCATGACTGCTTGACCTGCTTTTGTTTCCGCGATCGGTAACAGTTCAACGTTGGCTGCTTGGTCCATATTGGTGATAATCACGAGCATCTCAGTAGCTTTGCCTTTGGCTGTCAACTGCGCCAAATCGACTTGGGCAACTTGGGTGGCTGGTGTCACGGCTTGGCCTTCCTCCACCAGGATCTCAAAAGGTGCTCCTTGCAATTCGACGGTGTCGACCCCCATGTGCAGCAGAATCTCTAGCCCGCTGGCAGTCTTGATCCCCAATGCATGTTTCGTTGGAAAAATCGTCGTGATGGTCCCTGCTACTGGTGCAAAGATCGCCCCATTGTCTGGCAAGACAAAATACCCGTCGCCCATCATTTTTTGCGAAAATACCGGATCACTTGATGCACTGATCGATTTTGTCGTACCTGTTGCTACTGCGTATAAGGGGGTATCGATCGTTGTTGCTGATGAATTTGCTGCCGTTTCCTTTGCCGCCGTTTCACTCGTTTCTTTTGGTTGCGATTGCACGGAAGTGACGGTTGCAGCTGATTTTGCCTCCTCTGCCTCGCTTTCTTTGACTGCTTCTAAGCGATCTTTCGGAATCCCAAAGAAGTAGGTGGCAACGAAGCCGCCAGCATAGCCTGCTAACAAGCCGAAAATATAGCCCATCCAACGGCCGTTGGCAATCAATGGAATCAAAGCTAACCCTGATGGTCCAATCGCCGTTGCGCCGATATTTGTCAAAGCGCCAATGACCGCACCACCGATCCCACCACCAATACAAGCAGTGATAAATGGTCGACCTAATGGCAATGTCACTCCGTAGATCAATGGTTCGCCAATGCCTAAAATCCCAACTGGCAATGCACCTTTGATCATTTCAGAAAGCTCTTTGTCTTTACGTAGTCGTACCCATAAGGCTAAAGCTGCTCCGACTTGACCGGCACCAGCCATGGCTAAAATCGGTAATAATTGCGTGCTGCCTGTTGCCTCGATCATTTGGATGTGGATCGGGGTCAAAATTTGATGCAAACCAAACATGACCATTGGTAGGAAGGCCGCCCCTAAGACAAACCCAGAAAAAGCCCCGCCCACATTCAAGACCCAAGTGATCGAACCGACTAAGCTGTCAGAGATCAGGCCGGCCAATGGCATGATCAAAAAAATCTCCGTCAAACCGATGATCAACAAACACAACGTCGGGGTCACGATAATATCGATCGCTTCAGGAATCACTCGATGCAGCACTGCCTCTAATTTCGCCAAAAGCCATACAGCGAAGATCACACCGATGATCCCCCCTTGGTTGGCAGCTAACGCTTCGCCAGTGAACAAGTTTTGGATCGGGGCTTCTGGGTTCATACCTGTCAGCAAGATGATCGAACCGATCACTCCACCAAGGGTTGGATTGGCTTTAAAGACCTGCGCAGCATTGACCCCAGTAAAGATCGCTAAATAGGTGAACATCCCATTTCTGAGGACGTTTAAAATCATGACATAATAATTCCAAGTGTCTCCATCTAATCGCCCAGCCGTGATCATGTTGGTCAGAACGGAGGCGATCCCTGCAACGAGTCCTGCACCAACGAAGGCTGGAATCATTGGAACAAAGATATTTGAAATGTCTTTCAGCAGCGACTTCAATGGTGATGATTTTTGTTTGGCTTTTTGGGCTGCTTTCATTTCTGCCGTTTTTTCTGATAACGCCTCTTTGCCTGATTTTTGTTGCGGGATCTCTTGCCCTAAATCAACACCGGCTTTTGCCACCATTGCGTTGGCTACTTTGTTGACTTTCCCTGGTCCGATAATGACTTGCAGCTGCTCGTCATTGACGACCCCCATCACACCGGGAATCTCTTTTAACCCTTGTTGATCGACCTTGTCGTGGTCGCGGACGGTCATTCGTACGCGAGTCATACAGTGATTGACTGTTTCTACGTTGTCCATTCCGCCGGCTTCTTGAAAAATCTTCTCCGCTAACTCTTCTACCGTCAGTGTTTCTTTTGCCATTACTTTTCTCCTCCTAACGCCGTTTTGACAAACCCTTGTGCCGTGGCAAGTTTTGCTTGTGCTTCGTCTTTCGTGCTATCCGTCAACAGCATCACGATCGCCAATTTGACATTCTGATCTGCTTCTTCAAATGCCGCGGCGGCTGTTTCATAATCAGCTTCAGTTGCCTGCATGATGATCCGTTTTGAGCGTTCCACCAATTTTTCGTTGGTCGCTTTCACGTCGACCATCAAATTATTGTAGACTTTGCCGATCCCTACCATCGATAACGTCGAGATCATATTCAAAATCAATTTTTGGGCCGTCCCAGATTTTAAACGAGTCGAACCCGTCAGAAACTCTGGGCCACAATCGACTTCAATTGGAAAGCTGGCATGTTGAGAGATCTCCGCATCTTTGTTACAAGCGATCGTAGCCGTTGTGGCACCAAGCTCATTGGCGTAATCAAGAGCCCCAATCACGTAAGGAGTTCTACCACTGGCAGCGATCCCGATCACCATATCATTTGAGTTCAACTTCAGATCGACAAGGTCTTGTTTCCCTAGCGTTAAGGAGTCTTCTGCTCCTTCGACAGCGACCGTCATCGCTTCTTCGCCACCGGCGATCAGACCAACCACCATCTCTGGTGATACCCCAAAGGTTGGGACACATTCGGCCGCATCCAAGACGCCTAATCGACCACTCGTACCAGCGCCAAGATAAATCAAGCGTCCGCCTTTTTTAAAAGCAGCGATAGTTTGTTCAATGACTTTTTCAATACTAGGAATTTCTTTTTCCACTGCATAGGAAACTTTTTGATCTTCTTGGTTCATTTTTTGACACGCTTCTAAAATCGTCATTTCATCTAAATTGCTCGTTTCGCTATTGCGTCGTTCGGTCGTTAATTTGTCTAAATTGATTTTATTCATTGGAATCATCTCTTTCTAATTTAAATCGCATCCCTGCTTTGATTTGTTGGATCAAAGGCAGATCGGCTGGTATCACCTGAGCGGCGAGGTTGACTTTGGGGTCTGCAGGCAATGATCGTTTGCACACCTGGATCTCTCCCATATAGCGCAAGTACTCTTGGTTATCGATCGTCACAGCACCCATTGGCCGCTCTTGACTAAGTTCAGGTTTGACTTCTGGAATGGCATTGAAACGGGCATCGGCGCTACGCAAGACATCTCGAGCTTCATCGTAACGATTTTGGTGATTCCCTAGTACGTGTTCAAAGTAAGTCGAACCAAGATCTTTGACCCGCAAAACGATCCGCGCTTCTTGCAGATACGTCGCAAACTGCTGCGCACTTTTTGCAGAAACCATCCCATCACCGATGTAAACAGCATCAACTGAGCCGGTAGCCAACAAGTCGATCGCTGCGGCAAACGGCGACCAGTTGCGGTGTCTTTCCAGTGTGGGTAATCCTTGAAATAACGGTCCGCGTTTCTTGGCATCTCCTGGAACAAAGGCTTGGACAAAAAAGCCTTGTGCTTTCAACCAGCGGTTCTTCTCCTGAAACCAGTCAGCATCCAGTCCCGTTTCTGGTCGAGGGTAATAATTGTGCCAAGCTTCCAATCGAGTAAAATCGGCTCCATACGCCTGCAGCTCTCGAATGTCTTTTTCCGTTAATGTACTGGCATTCAAACTGATGGTCATTTCCTTTGAAAAAGCAGCGATTTGCTGATTGTCGATCGCATAATCCATTCGTAAACCAGTGACACCGATCTCCCTTAGTTCCGCCAGATTGTCGATGGAAAAGCCCGCTTCTGCTAAGGCGTTTCCAGAAATATCTACCATTAAAGACAGCTGATGGTCTTTTGCGAAACCTCCCAAGTCCGTCAGACGCTGCCGATAGGTACTGCGATCGTCTTCTGGTATGTGCATGGAGGTGAAAATCCCTTTAAAGCCTGATGCCATCGCAGTCATCTGCTCAAGTTCTGCTGCCGTCAAGTCTTCGTTCATAAATACAGAAAAGCCGAACATCTCTTTGCCTCCTTGGTGAGTCACTTTCGTGATACCGTTTTCTATAAAAGCATTATAACTGATTCCTTTCTCGTTCGCAACTATATTTCATAATAAAATCACAAATATAGAAATATCGTTTCATTTAATAAGAAAGCTTTACCCTTTAAACTTTCTTATGCCCTTCTTTCTACAGTTATGGTACACTTTATTAGGAACGAAACTTGCTTTCGTCATTTTTACATAGTAGGAGGAATCACATCATCAATGATTACAATGGATGATATTATTCGCGAAGGCAATCCAACCTTGCGTGAAGTAGCAAAAGAAGTACCTTTTCCTTTAAGCGAAGAAGATATCGCACTGGGAAAAGAAATGATGACCTTTTTAGAAAACAGCCAAGACCCAGTCAAGGCAGAAGAACTTGAATTAAGAGGCGGCGTTGGTCTAGCAGCTCCTCAATTAGATATTTCAAAACGAATCACAGCGGTCCTCGTCCCTAGCAGCGACCCAGAAAAAACTGAACCTGATTTTAAAGATGTTCTATACAATCCCAAAATTTTAAGTCATTCCGTGCAAGAAGCTTGTCTGGGTGAAGGCGAGGGCTGTCTGTCCGTGGACCGTGAAGTGCCCGGCTACGTGGTGCGCCATGCCCGGATCACGATCAGCTATTACGACATTAACGGCAAAAAGAAAAAAGTTCGTTTGAAGAACTATCCTGCGATCGTCGTTCAGCATGAGATCGATCATTTGAACGGGGTCATGTTCTACGATCATATCAATCAGCAAAATCCTTTTTCATTAAAAGAAGGCATTTTAGTCATCGACTAACAAAAAAGTCTCTACCGACATTTTGCGGCAGAGACTTTTTTTCTTCTATATTATTGAGTATCCTCTGGATATCTTCTTTCACGATTTTGGCATTAATTGCCTTTCGCTAAACTTTCTTGATGATCGGCTTTGATTTTTTCTAATAACGCCGGTTGCTCAAAAAGATCTAACGCTGTCAGGGCTAAAAGTTCAGCCGCGATAGCGATCGACTGCAAGCCTTTTTCACTCTTAGCAGCGGCTTTGAATTCTTCCGAATGCCCCGCAATGTAGTCATCTGAAATCGAAACGGTGGGTTGGATCGTCGGGATCACTTGACTGACATTGCCGACATCAGAAGAACCAAGACTTGCTTTTGCTTCCGTATCGATCTCATCGGCAGGTACGCCCGCTTCTTGGGCATGGGCGAAGAAAATCTCATCAAAACTTGGTGTCACGATCACATCATCGACGGAGTTTTGGAACAAGCCGAATTCATAGGTCGCTCCCGTGGCTAAAGCGGCTCCTTTGACGATGTTTTCGACTTTCTCGTAGACATCATTCAAGGTTGCTCGATTGGCTGCTCGTAAATAAAAACGACCGGCTGCATATTCTGGCACGACATTGGCTGCCACGCCGCCATCGGTGATCACACCATGAATATTGACGTCTTTTGGTAAATGCAGGCGCAACCCATTGATCCCGTTAAAGACTTGCAACAATGCTTCTAACGCGTTGATGCCTTTTTCTGGTGCTGCTGCCGCATGGGAAGCTCGACCATAGAACTTGATATCCACTGGATCATTGGCTAATGACGCTGTCGTTTTGCCATAGCGATGGGCTGGATGGACACAAAGAGCGGCATCGACATCATTGAAGAACCCTTCACGGACAAAACTACCTTTAGCGGAACCATTTTCTCCACCTTCTTCTCCTGGCGTCCCATAGACTCGAATCTCCCCGCCGAGCTCATCGATGAAAGGTTGTAGAGCACTGGCAGCTAAGACGGAATAAGTCCCGAAGAGATTGTGTCCGCAGGCATGACCGATGCCAGGTAACGCATCATACTCGGCTAAAAAGGCAATCGTCGGACCAGGTTTCCCACTGACATAGCGGGCATCAAAGCCGGTGCGATGGCCTGCCACATCCTTTTTGACAGCAAAGCCTTCTTTTTCTAATTGGGCGATCAGGGCATCGGCTGAGTAAAACTCATAGTTGCTGACTTCTGGGTGATTATGGATATCTAATGCCAAGGCTTGATAAGCGGCTAAACGCTCTTGGATAAATGGTTTAATCGTTGCTTTTGTAATAGTTGCTGTTGTCATAATCAAATCTCTCCTTTTTATACATGCTTTTTCAGTTTTTTATCAAATTACATGGTGCTTATTTTGCTCCAAAGGTTTCCCAAGCAGGAACACTTGATCCTTTTGACGTTTCCTCGATGACTTTTTTCGTATCCTCTGTTTGGTAAGCAGCGACCACTTTTTGGTATACTTCATTGTCTTCATCTTCTTTACGGGCGGCAATGATGTTGACATAAGGACGGGCCGTTTCATCAACAGGCTCTAAAAAGATCGCATCTTCGGTTGGTACAAATCCTGCATCTACCGCCATGCCGCTATTGATGACCGAAACATCGACATCGGAAAGTGCCCGAGCGGTTTGCGCTGCATCAAGTTCTGAAATTTCTAAGTTCAAACGGTTTTCTGTAATATCCGCGACCGTTGGTGTTTGTCCGGCTGCTTCATCCACTTTGATCAATCCAGCTGATTGTAACAAAAGCAATGCCCGACCACCATTGGTCACATCATTAGGGATCGCAACTTTAGCTCCTTCAGCCAAGTCGTTGACATCCGTCACTTTGTCGGAATAAATACCTAATGGTGCATTGACTGTATTGCCGATCGATACGAGATCAGTACCAAATTCTTCATTATAGTTGTCCAAGAAAAATTGGTGTTGGAATGAATTGAGGTCGATGGAACCATCAGCCAAGGCTGCGTTGGGTTGGTTGTAATCAGAAAATTGGACATATTCTAAATTGATGCCTTCGTCTTTCAAACGATCTTTGACATCATCCCAGACATCGGTGTCTGCACCAATCACCCCTAATTTCACCGTGACTTCTTCTTGATCATTGGCTGCGGCACTGCCATTGTTTCCGCATCCTGTAATAAATAATAATGCTGCCCCTAAGACGATTGATTGTACGAATTTTTTCATTTTTTCTTCCTCCATAGACTTGCTTGTTTTTTTATTTGTACGTAAGTGGTGGTCAGTGTGATACTCGTTTAATGAGTAGGTTGCTGACAAATTGACTGATAAAAACGAATACTAAGATGATCAAGGTCGCCATGATCGTAACATCGGTCTGGAATCGGTTGTACCCGCGGGTGATGGCTAAGTTTCCTAAACCGCCAGCGCCGACTGCTCCTGCCATGGCGGTCAATCCGATCACATTGATCACGGTCAATGCAGAGACCCGAATAATTCCCGCCACGCCTTCTGGCAAATAGACCCGAAAAATGATACCGAAAGGACTGGTGCCCATCGCTTCAGCTGCCTCCACGACACCGGGGTCAACTTCTAGCAAGGCAATCTCGATCTGCCGAGCAAAGAAAGGAATGATCCCAGCAATCAGAGGAACCAATGCTGCTGTTTCGCCGATGGTCGTTCCGACAAGGAATCTGGTAAAGGTTCCTAGTAACGTCAATAAGATAATGAAAGGGATCGAGCGCACCACATTGATGACTTTATCGAGAAATTCAAAGAGCGGTCGATTTTCTAAAATCCCATTCGGTCGAGTCACTACCAAAACGATCCCTAACAAGATGCCTAAGATGCCCGCGATCAAAGAGGTCCAAAAAACCATATACAAGGTTTGGATCGTTGCTGTCACAAATTCATCTTGGATCGCAACAACATTGGGAAAATATCTTTCTAATAAGGCAGCCATCTAAAATCCTCCTTTAATTACATTGTTTAATGGTTCTGCATGATTTTCTTTTAAAATATTGGTGTAAACCCCTTGAGACTTCAAATATTCTAAGGCATGTTTACGCTGTTGGTATTCGCCGGATAAGCTAACGACTAAGCTGCCGATCGGCACTTCTTGCAAGATCTCCACGTTGCCGTAAAGAATATTGGTGGTCACTTTGTAGCGGCTGTACAATTGGGCGATCAGTGGTTCATTGGTTTGATCCCCCACATAGGACAGCTCCACCAGCCATTCGTTCGGTGCCAAGGAAGAAAATTTCGAACTGCCAAGGATCGTTTCTAAGGCTTGGTCGATGTGTGTCGCCGTTCGGATGAAATCTTTGGTCAAAGGTTTTTCTGGTTGGCTGAAAATCTGAACGCTTGAGCCTTGCTCGATGACTTCGCCGTCTTCCATCACTGCCACTTTGTTGCAGATTTCTTTGACAACTTGCATCTCATGGGTAATAATCACGATGGTCAAGCCGAGGGTTCGATTTAATTTTTTCAACAAAGCCAATATCTGTAAGGTCGTTTTCGGATCAAGGGCGCTAGTTGCCTCATCACACAACAAGATCTCTGGATCATTTGCCAAAGCTCTGGCGATGGCGACCCGCTGTTTTTGTCCTCCAGATAGTTGGCTAGGAAACGCTTGGGCTTTTTCTTCCAATCCAACAAGCGCCAGCAGCTCGGTAACTTTTTGATGACGTTCCTGTTTGGACCGTCCCCCATATTTCAAGGAAAAATCCACGTTATCAAAAACATTGCGACTGTCCATCAAGTTGAAGTGCTGAAAGATCATTCCGATCGTTTTCCGTTTTTCTCGCAGAGCTTTCGCCGAAAGCGTGGTCAGCTCCGTGCCATTGACGACGACGCTGCCGCTGCTTGGTCGCTGCAATAAGTTGATTACACGGACGAGTGTACTTTTCCCGGCGCCTGAGTAACCCACGATGCCGTACACGTCCCCTTTGTCGATCTCGATCGATACGTTTTTGACCGCTTGGATCGCGGGTTTCTTTGGTTGATTGAATGTTACTGATATGTCTTTTAATGAAATCATCGTCTTCCCCCTAGTTCTTGTCTTTTTCAATAAAAAAGGCATCCTCAAACAAGTCACTTGTGACTTGTTTGAGGACGCCTTTTTGCGTGTTACCACCTCAGTTTAAGCTGCACTCGCATACAGCTCCTTTTCGAGTACGATCATACTCTAGCCAGATAACGGTCGCTACCGTCGTCGCCTTGCAAACTACTGCTCGGAACGAATCACTCCTTGGCCATTTTCTAAAAGTCGTTTGATGCTTCTTTTCAGCTACCGAAGCTCTCTGTTGAAAAAACGTGCTTTTGTACTTACCAATTCTTCGTGTGTGGTGCTATTTGATTTTTAGGTATAAAAAAAATCCTTTTACCAGCGTTTGCTAGTAAAAGGACGAATACTCGTGTTACCACCTTTTGTTTAGAAGGTTTCCCTTCCCTCAACCCAACGTCTAGTCGTGCTAGAGATTGGTGCACTTTGTAACGGTAGTGCGCATCCGTGATTGCCTACTTATCGACAATCAATCCTCCAAGGCCATTTTTCATCGCTTCTGACTTGACTCTTTCCACCAACCAGAGTCTCTCTTTAAAGTATCCGCGGTTACTTTCCTTCTCAACAGATTCATTATTCTTGTTGAGTTGTACTTTACTGGAAAATGAACGCCTTGTCAACAAAAAATCACAATTTTTTCATCTAAGTGTTCCCCAAGACTGCCGATAGCGTCCTTGCCAGAATGGTTTACGCCTCAATTTTGGTAGAGCATGCCTTTTTCTGCTAACTGTTGTTTGGCTTTTTCCAGAGCCGCAGGATCAGTGTAGCGCAACGTATGCAAGTGTACCCCATTGGTTAAATCTGAGAGCAAGCGGGCCTCTGCATGTTTGGTTTTGTTGATGAAATCAGTCACGTCTTGGTTTGTTTGAATCTGCAAATTGCCAGTGATCTCTCCATAGATCTCATGCTCAACGATGACATCGACCACTTCCACACCACAAGCGACAAAGATGCGCAATTCTTCTTCCGTTTGTTCAGGTCGATGCTGTACCGCTAGCTTACTGACATGTCCTGCCTCATCCAACAGCGCTTGCAGACGATAGCCGCGAGCCGTAGCCACAATTGCTTCACCAGCTGCTCGCAATAAGGCAATGTCCCCAACGATGATTTGACGGCTGACTCCGAGGGATTCTGCCAGTTTGCTGGCACTGATCGCTTTGTCCGCTTGCTTCAATGCCGCTAAAATGTTTTCTCGACGTGTTGCTCCATCCATACTCATTCCTCCAATTGATTCTCTTGATAGGTTTTTGAGTGGTTCATAATTGATTGAAACATAGCCAAAATCGTTTCTTCGTAGGCTTGATTAGAAATTGCCTGCCGAATGTTTTCCAGCACTTTCTCTTCACGATTTTCATCTAATACCGGCAGTTGACTGCTTTTCTTCAATTGCACGATTTCATTGACCGTGCTCATACGTTTTTCCAAAAGATGCGTGAGTTGCCAATCAATGTCATCGATCGCTGCCCGCTGAACAGCCAAAGGATCTTGCTGATTGTTTTCTTCTTCCAAGTCGATCGTCTTGATGACCCGTGCCGGATTTCCCGCCAGCACAACATTGTCTGGGAATGATTTTGTAACGACACTGCCAGCCCCCACCACGACATTGTTGCCTAAGCGGACCCCTGGCAAAATCGTGGCCGCACCACCGATCCATGCGTTATCGCCAATCACGATCGGGGCCCCTAATTCTAAGCCGCTGTTTCGTTTGACCGGATGTAATGGATGCGTCGCCGTAAACAACCGAACATTGGGTGCCAGCATACAGTTGTCGCCAAAGGTAATGGGACAAACATCTAATAGCACACAGTCGTAGTTAGCATAGAAGTTTTTGCCCACAGAAATATTGTAGCCATAATCAAAGCGGACATTCGGTTCGATATAGATTCGTCCAGTCACAGAGCCGAAAGTTTCTTTTAGTAACTGCTCTTTGATTGTTGTATCAGTTTCTTGGTTGATTAGGTTCATTTGTTCACGGGCATACTTTCGATCTGCCACCAATTCTGGATCTGGGGAAAAGTACAATTCGCCAGCAATCATTTTCTCTTTTTCGGTACGTTGTGTCATATCATAAACTCCTTCATTCAATTTTCTGGAAAAACGTTTCGGCTGCTGCGGTCAACATGCCATATTCATTCGGGATCGCCAATGGTTCCTTATTGATGACCAACACCTGCTGGCTGTAATCGACTAACCCTGCAAAAGGATAGACTTGCAGCGAAGTCCCCACGACCATCGTCAGGTCGGCTTGAGCAACGGCTTGAATGGCTCCTTCAATGGTTTCATCCGTAAATCCTTCCCCGTAAAGCACGATCGCTGGCCGAATCTGACCGCCACATCCTGCATGGTGCCAATCCTGCAAATATGCTTGCCAAGGTACCGGATTGCCGCATTTTCGGCAATAACAGTTGTACAAGGAGCCGTGAAAATCGATTCTTTGGTGACTGCCTGCTTTTTCATGCAAGCCATCGATGTTTTGCGAAACGACCCAGACGGTTTTCTTCGCTTGCAGCTCAGCCATTTTTTGATGAATAATATTAGGCTGTGCTTGAGGATGGTAGAGGTGCTTGACGAACTGATAAAATGTTTCCGGTTCGTTTTCTAAACAGTCATGGCTTAACAAATACTCTGGCTGGGCCACTCCTTGATAGACCCCTTTTAAGGAACGGTAATCAGGAATGCCCGATGGGGTCGAAACACCGGCACCCGTCAAAAAGGTCACCGATGATGCGGCGGTGACCGCTGCGATTGCTTGCTCAATAGATACCTTCATCGTTCTAACTTCCTTTATGGCTTTTCTCTTATTCTAACCGAAAAAGAACCGTTTTTGCGAAAAATCAGCCATTTTCTTTTTTAAAAGCAACTAATGCTTTTTCTTGCGGAATTGCTTATAATAGATGCAATAAATGCAAGGAGACTGGGAAAACCAAATGAAAATTTTGATTATCGAAGACAACAATGAGATCAGCGAAATGTTGGCTACTATTTTAGCAGCTGACTATACCGTCCAGCAAGCCTATTCAGGCACGGAAGGTCTGCTGCTTTTTCAGCAAGATGCTTTCGACTTGATTTTGCTAGATCGAATGCTCCCCGGTAAAGATGGGACACAAGTCTTGCAAGAAATTCGCCAAACCTCCACGGTCCCCGTCATTATCTTGACTGCCTTAGATGAACCAGCCGATGTTTCCACCCTTTTGCTGGCGGGTGCCAATGATTACTTGACCAAACCCTTCAATGTCGAAGAATTAAAGGCCCGTATCATTGTTCAATTGCGCACAAATAAACAAACCCCTCCAGTTGCCAGCAGCCACTCGTATAAAAACATTCAACTGTTGCCTGACTCGTTTCAGCTGCAACGAGAAGAAGCAACGGTTCAGTTAAAGAAAAAGGAGTTTGAGATTTTTTCCCTGCTCTTAACCAACCCCAAAAAAGTGTATACGAAAGAAATGCTCTATGAAGCGGTTTGGCAGGAACCTTATTACGGTGAAGAAAACACGATCAATGTCCATATCAGCCATTTACGCAGCAAAATCAAAACACTCGATCCAGATGAAGCGTATATCGATACTGTCTGGGGCATCGGCATCAAGCTAGCTTAAAAAGGAGGAACCCCATGCATATACTTCAGTTTTTCGCCGCTTTGATCGTTGTGTTATTGTTGGGCTATTGGTTTTTCTTACTATATGATCTAAAAAAGTACCACCAGCAATTAGCAAGAATCAGCGAAATCGAAACAAATCAAGAGATCCATCTGCAGACCCGCATCCCCGCTTTAAAAGCGATCGCCTTGCTAAACAATCAGATACTTAGAAAAAATAAGCAGCAACACTATCAAATGCTGCAAGAAAACCAGCAGTTGGAACAAGCCATTCAAAATATCTCTCACGACTTGCGCACACCTTTAACGGTCGCCAGCGGCTACACACAACTGCTGCAAGCCGATAAGACCCTCACCCCGCAACAACTACAGCTGCTGGATAAAGTCAGCAGCAACCTAGAAAAAGTCGAAAATCATCTGGAACAGTTATTGACCTATCAGCGTCTCAAAGACAATCAACTGGCTTTGACTTTGGAAGAATTCGATCTTTCTCGTTTATTGGAAGAAGAACTACTCCAGCTTTATCCTTCTTTTGAGGAAAACCATTTATCACTGACGGTTGCGATCCAACCCAACATCATGATCATTTCAGATAAAAAAAGCTGGCAACGAATTTTCCAAAATGTCCTTGGTAACCTGCTGGAACATGGCATTGAAACGGGGACGATCCGCTTGAATCAGCAAGGAGAGCGCATCGTTTTCCAACAGGAAAATCAGCTGAAGGCACCGATCCAGCACCCAGAAAAATTGACCCACCGCTTTTATACGGAAGACCTTTCGCGGCATAAACAGCAAGCCGGACTTGGTCTGTATATCATCGCGGCATTGACTAATGCATTAGACGGCAAAATCCAATTGGATACAACCGAAGAGACGTTTCGTTTGACTTTGTTTTGGCAGCAGTCCGTTGAATCCTACTAACTCATAGCTATACACAAAAAACACCCAATCGCTCGACCTTCACTAGTCGATACGGTTGGGCATTTTTCTGCTCTTACAATTCTTGTCTCTTAAACACCAGATGCGCAGCCAAAAGACAAAGCAGCAAACTGATTAGGCTCCCAAGAAAAATTGGTTGGACTGTTTTCCATGTTTGGAAAGTAGTCATGGTCACCATCTCTAACCCACCTTGAAAGTCCAAGTATTCTAAAAACTTCCAGTTGGGTAAGGAGATTCGGGCAATCGCAAAGGCCATCGGAATAAAAATCGTCGCCAATACGCTGACTGCTGTATTTTTGGTTAAATACAGAACTAGCACTGCAAAAGAGGACGTCGCTAATAAAATCAGTACAAAACTAACGAAATAATACAACAAGTTTTCTATCTGTGAAAGGTCATTATAACCAATCCCCCCAATAACCGTTCCCGCTACAAAGCTCACCACACAAATCGCGACGATCTGTAAGACCAGTACCAACGCATATACCAAGAATTTCCCAAAAAGATAAGCGGGTTTAGAGACACCGACGGTAATGATATTCTTCATGGTCCCTTTCGTGTACTCACTGCCTAAGACCTGCATCACCAATGGCAAGGAGTAATACAGCAACATGGAAGACAGACTGGTCTGGATCGCCAGAAAGCCAGTCATTTCCGTAAGGCTACCTGCTGTTTGCGTACTATCCCCAAGAGTGACCCCTACACTACCCTTGGAAACAACGGATAAAATCACCAACAATAAAATAATTCCTTCTGTGATCCAAAAACTTTTACTTCTTGATAAACGATACAAATCGGCTCGAATAAAATTCAACATCTTACTTTCCCCCTTCACTTGTTACTAACTCTTTGAAATACGACTCTAGATTTTCCCCTTCAAAAGAAATCCGATCAATAGCGATCCCTTCATAAACCAGCTGACGGACCAGGTCCCGAATCAACACATTCTCTTGATAAATATGAATTTTGTGGTCACTGACAACTTTATATTCAGAAATCAGCTGACTGTCCAGTAAGCGGCTAGCTGTGGCTACATCATCTACTTCTAATTGAATAAACCGTTTCGCCATCAGATCGAATTCGTGTTTGGTCATCTCTTTGATCAGACGCCCCTCACTAATGACCCCAAAACGTGTAGCCACTAAGTACAACTCTTCTAAAATATGGCTGGAAATCAAAATCGTCATGCCGCGTTCTTGATTCAATCGTAAAAGCAGCTCCCGAAACTCAACGATCGCTACAGGATCCAAGCCATTGATCGGCTCATCTAATATCAGAAAATCCGGTTGGTTCAATAAAGCGATGGCTAAGCCGAGCTTTTGTTTCATACCCAAAGAAAAATCACGGTATTTCTTGTTGCCGACATTGGTCAAACCAACAAACGACAGTGCCTTACTAACGGCATCAGGTTCCACCACCCCGCTGATTTTGCAATAATAGTTTAGATTTTGTTTAGCGGTCAATTGGTCGTAAGCGACTGGAGTCTCAATCACGTTGCCGACGCGTTTCAGCATCTGGGTGTACGCTTTGCCGCCTTCGACACCAAACAACTGTAGACTGCCACCAGTGGGTTGGATCAACTGAACGATTGCTTTTAATAAGGTCGTCTTCCCAGCACCATTTCTCCCCACCAATCCATAAATATCTCCTTTCGCGATCGTTAGATCGACATCATGCAGCGCCTGCTGTTTGCCGTAACATTTGTTTAATCCTTTGATTGTTAGAACATTTTCCATTTTTACTTCCTCCTTGCTTGCTTCTGTGATCATTCTAGCAAGCAGATCTAAATCAGCTATTAACTAATTATTAATTGATTCTTAACTCGTAGTTTTCTGCAAAAAAAACAGTTTATTTCTATTATACACAGCTGAAAATGAACCAATCTAGAAAAATCGTCCCTTTTTCAGCAAACCCACCAATAGCAAATGTAGCAGACGATCTTTTCATTACTGCTTTTGCGCTTTGTTTTTTGCCTCACAAAGAAAGAGATTCCTTCATGACAAGGAACAAAAAACGTGGTAAACTAGTCACGAATCAAAGTGAGGTGAAATACATTGGTAGCAGCTATTATTTATTGGGCAATGATCATTATCAGTTTCGGTTGGTTGGCAGTCAGCTTATATTTCTCTATCTTCTATTTAGCACGTAAAGAAAATGGCAATCTATGGGCATTTGGCTTTTTAAATGTCATCACAGCAATCATTCAAGCCATCGTCCTTGTGGTGTACCGTACCTTAGGACAAGATTGGGGCGTTACACAATACTCAAGCCTCATCTATCTAGCACTTGGCTTATTGCTTGGTTTGACAGTCATCCAAGCTGTTTTAGGCCGTGAACCAAAAGCGAAAGTCGCTTAAGGGTTCCAATAGACACTCGTAAAAACGATCCGCTTTCTCTTTGATAAAAATAGGGAAATGGTCGTTTTTTTGTTAAAAAGAATTGACATTTGGGTGCTTTTCTTCTAAACTCTGAGAAGAATCAAATTAAATACGAGTACCCTTTAACATTTAGGTAGAGGTCGCGAGGTTCATTAATCCTGCTGAGTGAAGCAACACGTTTACAGCAGAGCTAGGGAACATCGCCGAAACAAGATCGGTTTTGCTTGCATCGATTTTGTTGGGCCGCAAATGAATAATTTGCGGACTGTCTTAGCTTGTCTAAGTTGCGCTATGTTTTGTGAAAGGTTTGTCGACGATGACTTGTCAACAGCCGTTTTCCAATCATGGAGTACGGCTGTTTTTTTGCTTTTTCATCCTTACCTGCTTGTCCAACTCGTGAAAGGAAAGAGAAAAAATGAAAAAAAATAATTGGATCTGGGCGGTCTTCGCCCTCTGTCTAACCCTCATTCAGCTGCCCTTAACTGTGCAAGCGGATGACCAAACACCTGCAGAACAATTCCGTGTCGGCATGGAGGCGGGTTATGCGCCATTTAACTGGACGCAAACCACTGACGCCAATGGTGCCGTGCCAATTTCTGGGGAAGAAGGCTCGGCATTTGCCGGCGGTTACGATGTCCAGATCGCCAAACGAATCGCTGAAGGCTTAGGCAAGGAATTAGTGATCGTTAAAACCCAATGGGACGGCCTACCGCCAGCTTTACAAGCGGGGACTATCGATGCCGTGATCGCCGGGATGTCACCAACTGCCGAACGTCGCGAGCAAATCGATTTTACCGATCCTTACTATGAATCAGATTTGGTGGTAGTGGTTCGTAAAGATGGCGAGTACGCCGATGCTAAAAGCCTCGCTGATCTTGCTGGAGCGAAAATCACTGCTCAGCTGAATACTTTCCATTATACCGTCATTGATCAAATCCCTGAGGTCCAAAAAGAACAAGCCATGCGAGACTTCTCCTCCATGCGCGTTGCTTTAGCTTCGGGAATCATTGATGGCTACGTCAGTGAACGACCAGAAGGCGTCACTGCCGTCGGTGCAAATCCTGATTTGAAGATTGTCGAGTTCGATGAAGGGGCCGGTTTTGAAACCAATCCAGAAGACGTCCAAGTAGCAGTTGGGATGCGCAAAGGCGATCCGGATGTTGAAAAAGTCAATGAGATCCTTGCAGGAATCTCTGAAGAAGAACGGGTTTCCCTGATGGATCAAGCAGTCTTGGATCAGCCTGCAGATGCCAGCGGAGAAACAGCGGATCAAGGTCTGATCGCTGATTTCAAAAAAATCATTGATGATTACGGCATGCTCTTTTTGCGAGGTGCTGGCTTGACCTTATTCATCGCGATCCTTTCAACGATCATCGGATTGATCATTGGTCTCTTAGTCGGTATCTTCCGGACATTGCCGCTTTCAGAAAATCCAGTAGGACGTTTCCTCCAACGGATCGTTAATGGCTTACTAACCATCTATATCGAAGTTTTCCGCGGGACCCCAATGATGGTTCAAGCTATGGTTATTTTCTACGGAACCGCTTTGGCTTTTGGCGTCTCAATGAATCGAACGCTGGCAGCCGTGCTGATCGTTTCTATCAATACCGGTGCCTACATGTCTGAGATCGTTCGTGGTGGGATCTTTGCTGTAGATGATGGTCAATTTGAAGCAGCTCAAGCCATCGGTATGACCCATTGGCAAACCATGATCAAAGTCGTGTTGCCGCAAGTGATGCGCAACATTTTACCTGCTACCGGGAATGAGATCATTATCAATATCAAAGATACTGCCGTCTTAAGTGTTATCAGTGTTGCGGACCTCTTTTTCCAAGGTACATCAGCCGCTGGAACGAACTTCCAATACTTCCAAACATTTGCGATCATCGGTGTGATCTACTTAGTCTTGACCATCAGTGCTACCCAGATCTTGCGCTTTGTTGAACGCAAAATGGATGGTCCCAGTGCGTATGTCAAATTAGAAGACATCAACCCGAACGAATAAGGAGGAAGAACATGTCAGCAATCATTGAAATTGACCATTTAAAAAAGAGTTTTGGCGACAACGAAGTCTTAAAAGACATCAGTTTGTCTGTTAATAAAGGAGAAGTTGTCACGATCATCGGTTCTTCTGGTTCAGGAAAATCCACACTTCTTCGCTGCATCAACTTATTAGAAAAACCAACCAGTGGACAAATCATCTACTTAGGTGAAAATGTGCTAGAAAAAGGCTATGACTTGCCGAAATACCGGACACATCTAGGGATGGTTTTCCAATCCTTTAACTTGTTCAACAATATGAATGTATTAGAAAACTGCGTGACTGGACAAGTCACTGTTTTAAAACGCGATCGCAAAGAAGCGGAAGCGACTGCCAAAGAAAATCTGGAGCAAGTCGGTATGGCTCAATATGCCAATGCCAAGCCTTCCCAGCTTTCAGGTGGACAAAAACAACGGGTAGCCATTGCCCGTGCCTTATCGATGAATCCAGATGTCATGTTGTTTGATGAGCCGACTTCTGCATTGGATCCAGAAATGGTCGGTGAAGTGTTGAAGACCATGAATACCTTAGCTCATACTGGCTTGACGATGGTGATTGTTACCCACGAAATGGGCTTTGCCAAAGAAGTATCTGATCGGGTCATCTTTATGGATCAAGGCGTCATTGCCGAGCAAGGAACACCAGAAGATATCTTTATTCATCCAAAAGAGCAGCGCACCAAAGAATTCCTTTCCCGTGTGTTGAATTAATTCTCTGTCTTGAAGCACTTAGTGTTCTTCTTCCGAGCTTTTTATCCTTTTTTCAGTAAGCTTGGAAGAATTCAATGCTAAGTGTTTTTTTATTATGGGAAACAGAATCGTCAGAATTTACCAAAAAATAACAAAAAAACATTGCTATTTGTCGGAAAATTTGTTATTTTTTTAAAAACTAAGGAATTATAGGAGCTTTCATTTATGGAAAAAAAGTTACAGTTTAAGGATTATATGTATGTTGGATCAATGCTTTTCGGTCTGTTCTTTGGTGCCGGAAATCTAATCTTCCCCGTTCACATGGGACAAGAAGCTGGTGCGAATGTCGGCTTAGCCAATCTTGGCTTTTTAGTGACCGGAATCGGCTTGCCATTTTTAGGAGTAATCGCCATTGGGGTGTCCCAAAGTAGCGGAGTTTTTGAATTAGCTTCTCGGATCAATCGACGCTATGCAATGATATTTACGATTTTGCTTTACTTAGTGATTGGGCCTTTCTTTGCTCTGCCCCGTTTGGCCACTACTTCTTATGAGATCGGGATCGCTCCCCACGTTTCATCAGATATGCAAACTTGGTTATTGGCCTTGTTTTCTGCCCTATTTTTTGGTGCTGCTTGGTGGTTTTCACGTAAACCAAGCAAAATTCTTGATTATGTCGGGAAGTTTTTAAATCCCTTGTTTCTGGTCTTACTAGGTGTTCTGCTATTTTTCGCCTTTTGGCAACCCCTAGGAACGATCAGCGATGCGCCGATCTATCCTAGCTATCAAAACGATGCCTTCTTCACTGGTTTCACCAATGGTTACAATACCCTTGATGCATTGGCATCCTTAGCATTTGGGATCATCATCGTCTCAACGATTCGCAATATGGGGGTTGAGAAACCTACGACAGTCGCAAAAGACACGATTCTTTCCGGCTCTGTCAGTATCGTGTTGATGGGGATCATCTATACCTTACTTTCTTATATGGGAACCAAAAGTTTAGGTCAGTTTCCCATCAGCGAAAACGGTGGGATCGCTTTGGCACAAATCGCCAACCACTACCTTGGCACCATCGGCAGTCTATTATTGGCATTGATCGTCATCTCTGCCTGCTTAAAAACCGCCATCGGTTTGATCACAGCCTTTTCTGAGACCTTTGCTGGGTTGTTTCCAAAACAAAGCTACGGTTTCTTTATCGCATTGACAAGTATCTTACCAGCGATCTTCGCCAACGTTGGCTTGACTAATATCATTGAATTCTCCATTCCAGTCTTGATGTTTATCTATCCACTGGCGATCACCTTGATTTTGTTGGCGATCATCAGTCCCTTGTTTCATCATCGTGCCAGTGTCTATCGAATGACGACGTATTTCACGTTGATCGCTGCAATCATCGACGGCTTAAATGCTAGTCCTGCACTGATTACCAATAATGCGTTTGTGCAAGGAATTTTGTCTTTTGCGTCTAATTATCTGCCATTTTTCCAAATCGGGATGGGTTGGGTCATACCAGCGGCGATCGGATTTTTGATTGGTTTGCTATGGTCATGGTTCAAAAAAGATCCTATTTCGGCCTAAATTAGTTAAAAAGACGAAAATAACCTACCTTTTTTTAAAAGGTAGGCTATTTTTTTGATTAAAAAGACTGACAGTTTCGTAAAAAAAAGATACAATAGAGCCACAAAGGAGGATACCTATGTTTTATGAAGAACTTATGATGGACCCGCAAACATTAATTAAATTTAAAATATTCCGGCGTATGCTAACTCTGCAAAACCCTAGCCACCCAATCGCACAATTGGCAAAGGAAATGGAGTTGAGCTACCAACAAGCTTTTATCGAGTTGACTGAGATCGACCAAGATCTAGCTGAGTTGACTCCGGATCATATGTCGATACTCGGTCGTGGCGGTAAATTACAGCCTCAGAATATCGCGGTAACGATCGATGAATACCGCTTCTATTTATTGAATAAAAGCGTTCCGTTCTTATATGTTCTTTACATGCTGAATGAAGACAATCCAACGATCACGGATTTTTGTGCAAAATACGATGTCAGTCGTTCAACGGTGTCTCGCAAATTTGAACATCTAAAAAAACATTTGAAACAATTCCAGCTTCGCTTTACTTACACTGAATCAAACTTAGTAGGCGATGAGCGTCTTGTGCGGCTCTCCTTATTCAACATTATTTGGTTAGGTACCCGTGGCATTGAATGGCCTTTTGCGATCGCGGAAAGCGAAGCAGAAAAAGTAGTGGATCGTTTCACGGAATACTTCCCAATGACTCACTCTTATCTTGGTCGACTAGAGTTGAAGTATTTTGCTGCCCTGATCCTTTTACGAATCAAAAAAGAAAATTTTGCCAAATACGACAAACGGTACAATTTCTTGATGAAAAATAATCCATACTTCGATTTTGAGCGTTTGACGCAAGTCGTTGATCCTGAAGTTTCAATGACGGACAAACAACTGAAAGGTGAATCTGGCTTTATTTATTTGATGGCGCAAATCTTCCCATTCTATTTAAGTCCGGAAGAAGAAGCCTTACAACAAACGATCCATTTCTTCTCAAACAAACAAAATCCGGTCTATCCGCTTGTGGCAGACCTTTTAGCAGAAATGAAAGCAACTTTTTTTGCTTCACAACCTGGCCTGTTAGACGAGCCATTAGTTGTGGGGAATTTGATTAATGTGACCTTCGGCAACTATGTTTTTCGTCAGCCATTTCCTAACATCTATCGCTTGCTGACACCATCGATCAATCGCGGATCTGCTGAAGAACAGTTACAACAAAAAATCGACGATTTCTTGACTAGCTACCGTGAAGAATCAGCAGTAGATTATATCAATGATGAAAATCAAGAGCAGATGGCAACGATGTATACTCATGCCCTCTTGCCATTTTATGATCAAATCCGTTACTCGAATCGTCTACGGGTTGGGGTTGCCTTAGAAGATAATTTCTTAGTTGTTCAAGGTTTAAATCAATTCTTGCATGACTTGACCTTCGTGGCAGCAGAGCCTTATGATCTGAATCAGCAAGAAAATTATGATGTTATCGTTAGTTCCAACCAATTGATGAAAAAGCTTAAACCAGAAAAAATGAGTTATATTTGGGATTATGCGGCAGATGATCGGCAATACATTGATTTGTACCGTACCTTAAAAAATCGTTTTGACGAAAAGAATCTTTCCTTGTAATCAAACCGTTACGGTTTCTTAAGAACTTCCGAAAAGATTTGTCACAGAATATTCATATTTATCTCGTATACTTTATGTATACCAACAAACAACCCTAACTAACACTTTTTCATTTTTAACTCCTTCCCGTCGGCCACCCACCGACGGGTCTTTTTTGGGGTATTTTCTTAGGTAGTAAACTTAAACACTTTCCAATCTTTTCTCCACAAAAAATTCATATTTGGGCAGTATAGTATACATAACCCAACAAACAACCCTAACTAACACTTTTCATTTTTACTCCTTGCCTGTCAGCCACCCACTGACAGGCTCCTTTTTTTCTTACGGAGTTTACCGTATACTAAAGGCAGGAGGTGTCCCATGACAAAAGACATTACGACAGTTGACCAATACATTGCAGCAGCTCCAGCAGAACGACAAGTGATTTTAAGAACTGTCCGCCAAACGATTAAGGCTGTCTTGCCAGAAGCGGTTGAAAAAATCAGTTACCAAATGCCCACCTATCATCAGGAAGAAAATATCGTGCATTTTGCCTGCGCCAAACAGCATCTCGGCTTTTATCCTACGCCTTCTGCGATCACGGCCTTCCAAGAGGCTCTACAACCCTACAAGACTAGTAAAGGTGCGGTCCAGTTCCCTTTTGCGCAACCGATCCCTTATGAACTGATCGCTATGATGACTGCTTGGCGACTCGCTGAAGTCAAAAACAAGCACGCTTAATTAGCAATTAAAAAAACCGCTATGTCTAATGACCCAGCGGTTTTTTTGCTATGCACAGGCTTGATTACAAGCCGGGTTTTGTATTCAAGGTGCTGACTTTTAGCACATGATTCAGGGGAATAATTCGCAGCTGCTGACGGTCACTTTGTAATTTCAAGACAACTTGTTCTTTTGCTACCGTTTTACCGACGATCCACCCGGTAACGGTTTCAAAACCACCCAATTTCTCTGTCTTTACTTGCAACACCACCAGATGCTTCGCAGCAGCTGCTTCTTGCAGCGTTCGCTGGATCTCTTTCACTTTTTCAGACTGATTCTTCTTGTCAGCATCATCACTGAAAAAGGTATCTAGCAAGGTTGTGGATGTCATCACAATGAGTTTACCCAACTGTTTAATGGGCGATGGTTTCTTTTCCATTGGACATTCCTTTCTGCGCGTTACAGCAGTTTATAAAACCACACATACGTTCGCATTTCATAATCCTATTTTAGCAAATTTTTGATAAAATACAAGCGAACACGTCTTATTTCTCCGAAGAAATACTCTCTAGCCAATAAGGAATTCCTTCTTGTAGCAGTTGGTAGGTCTCTTCAAAATCCCCTGTATAATAAGGATCTGGCACTTCCTCAGTCTCCTTGCCGGGAACGACACTCATATACGAACGGATCTTGGCTGTCGTATTGGCCGGTGCCAGCCCATGCAGGTTTTCAACATTGCTCTCATCCATGCCAATGATCCAATCAAATTTTGTAAAATCTGCCTCTGTGATCTGGCGGGAGATAAGACCTCCGCTTGATAAACCTACTTGACGGAGCTTTTTCTGAGTTCCTGGATGAGCTGAGTGTCCGACTTCCCAAGAGCTAGTCGCTGCCGAATCGATCTGCCAATCCAATTTGCGTTTTGCTATTTCTGCTCTATAAATGGCTTCTGCCATGGGGGAACGGCAGATATTACCTAAACAAACAAATAAAACTTTCGTCATCGCTCACTGCTCCTCTTTTTCATAGATTTGGTGGCCAAAAAATTCTACATCCTTCGCCAAACGAAACAATTGCGTTGCAATCTCTAATGGCGTCTCTGGAAAGTCGTTATGAATCCAATTTTCCAAAATGCCTCCGCAGCCGTAGGAAAAGAACCGGCTATAAAATAGAATGTCTTGTTTCGTCAATTGCTGCTCTTGATCGACCTCCAAGAATAAGCGCTGAAAAAGCGGTTCTGTGATCTGTAAAAAACCGTTCATTAAGATCTCGCGGTCATAAGCCAGTGATTTGCGGTAAAAGGCCGGCGCTTGTTTCATTGCTTTCAGCATGCGTAAGGCGGCCTCTTCCCAATTATCAAGGGCGACATCTTCAGTCGTCAAAAAAATCAGCGCATCTTGCCGATAGATCCATTGGATCAAGGCTTTCTTATCAGGAAAATGATAGTAAAACGTCTGCCGATTGACCTGCGCTTTTTCGGCGATCTCCTGCACGCTGATCTTATTCACTTCTTTGGTCTCACAAAGGGTGATCAATGTCTGGCCAATCACAGCCTTCGTTTGTTTCCCATCCATCATAGGGCACCTCTTTTTCTTCTCTTTCTATCATACCAAATTTTCTAGCAAAAAAAAATCCTATCAAATGTTCCTTTTTCACAACCAATAAGTGATACATTACAAAGATGACCGATTCATGATTGTTCTTTTGGCAATGTGATTCTCTGCAAAAAAAACGCCTGCCTCCTTGAGAGGACAGACGACGCTTTATTATTAAAACAGCGAGATGCTCATTGTGCCGTTTTGTTTTGAAACTGTTCCCTGCGGATCGCGCTGACTTTTTCTGTGAAATTGGCCCAATCAATAGGTCTAGGAGGGGCCAACCATAAGATATGGTCGATTCCTAAGGCACCATAAAAGGGGAGGTTTGAAAGAATCAAATGCGTATGATCATCTGGGTAACTCTGGAATTGCACATTCAAATCGAGAATTTTTTCGATATTCTTTTGGATCATCTGATTATAAGAATCACCAAAAGAAAAATCAACGCAGACATACAAGGGAACCAAAATCTCTTTTAAAGGAATCGTAGAAACTAATAAAATCAGGTATCTGAAAAACAAAAATTCCTTGTTGTTCCATAAGATTGGGCGATTGCGGTTTTCTTCTAAATAGTTGCGACAAAAGGCTGCATATTCGGGGTACGTCTCAAGAAAATACGTCACATCCATATATTGGTATTCATAGCGGGAACTAAAGGAAAACGATAAGAGCTGGTAATGGATCGTGGTCGTCTCGGTCTGAAGGAGTGTCAATGTTTCAGCCGTTAATGAGAACTGCTGTTGGACCGATTGAATAAAATCCGTGTTTAATTGCTGAATATAGGTTTGTTCTTGATCAATGTAGCTGTTATTGTCGATCAACCACCCTTCAACGATCAAAAAGCGTAAAATATCCCGTGCCTCACATTCTAGCACTTCTTGATCTGTGATGGCTAAAATCTCTTGTAACCAGCTTTTCAACTCATCAATAATCACCAAGTGCTTCGGCATGATCAAATCATTTTCTAGCGTATTTTGCATGTAATGCCCTTTATCCATGCGGGACAAAATAATGCCTAAATAGTGTTTCTTGCGAATTCGCATGCGAGCAGACTGTTTGTGATTAAGCCAATTACTCTCATTGAATCGCGCAAAAGACTTTTCTTTTTCGAGGATCTCTTTTGGAAAGGGAGAATGATCCAAATAATATTCCTTCATAAAAAAGAGAAAAATAAATTCTCTGATTTCACTTTCCTCCCCCACCAGCTGAAACTCTTTCGTCACATCAATGTCGTATTCCTTCAAAATCAGTTTAAACTGTTTAAATTCTTTATAGACAGGATTGTGACTCAAATAATGATTGGTGGCAAATTCATATAGCGAAGACAATTGTTCAAAAAAACATTCTTTCAACATGGAAAATTTTAACGCTTGATCCAAATAATAAGTCAATAGCGTATCGGAAGTTGCCAGCCCGGACGCATTGAGTTTAATGACCGTCCCATCGGTCACGATCTCAAATTCCTCATTCAACCCTAGTTCATAAAAATCAAGATTCAATTCTTGAACGGTTTTGTTGATTAGAAATTCCGACATGGTCAATTGATCCATCAAGGTTTCTTTCGTTTCAGAAAGAGCGATGGCGTTTTCCAAATATTGTAACAGGACCAATTTTCGTTTGTCCGCTTTATTCAAAAATGTCACAAACATGCGTTTTCAAGCCTCCATTATTTTTTTGGCCATAAAGAACGTTTCCTGAAAATAAATAGCAGAGACTGGCAAGATACGAAGGTTTATCATCCCCATCGCCATCCGTATTATTTCCTGGGAGTGCTACATCCACTTTTAAACTATCCGATACGAAAACATCTTCTAGCATGACTCGTTGTCCAAAGTGTTTCTGTTTGTCCAAAAAATTACTTTCTGGAGATATGGATTGCTCCTGTTCTTTCTTCGGAACCGTTTCCGGTTCAGGAGCTGGTTGCTCTTCTGGTTCTTTTTTTTCAGCAGGTGGTTCATTCACTTTTTCTGGTACTTCTTCCGGAGGATCTGTCGGAACGATTTCTTCTGAGGGGTCCAGCGGATTATAGATGGTGGCAAAAACGACTTGTTCTGTAACAAGATCAATCAATCCAATAAACATGCAGGCACCAATGACAAAGCCAAATCTGCGTTTCATTTCTTCACCTTCCTTATCATCCGCGCACTTTCTGATGATCTTTCTATGACGCTGAACGTTCCAACAGTTTGTGAACGCTTAGCAGGCATCCACTAATTATAAATAAAATAACAAATAAAAGAAACCAATTTTTTTTAGATTGTTGTTTCCATTGCTTTTCTTGTTTTTCAATCATCCCATCCGATGATTGTGGCGTACTGCTCGACGATTTTTGCGACTGCTGGGCAGTTGTCTGCTCAACAGGAATCGCTGTCAGCACTAAACGTTCGTCCGTTCGCGTTGGTGTTGGACAAGTGATCAAGGTCAGCCTTGGCCCTTGGTCATCCGCTAAAACCGACAAGTCTGTTTCCTCCACGATTTTTTTATCGATGATGATATACTGTTGATTTTCCTCGAGATAGCTCACTGACACTTCCATCCCCACCTGTGCTTCTAGCAATTGACCAAATAACAAACTTTGTCTACCGAGATGATGCCCTAAAACGACAAAATTGCTATTTTTTAACAAACGCTGAGGAAACATCACGACACCGCCTTTCAGTAGCTGCTGATTGGTTATCCCCACCAATAGCGGCTGCTGGAACTCGATCGCTTCAATTGCAACAAAGCCGTACCCGGTGATCGTTGCTGGCTGTGGCGCTAAGACGTCCTCCAGAGTCGGTATCTGAATGGTTTCTTCTTCTGGAATCGTTGTCGGCAGCTGGGTCGCTATCGTCAATTCGCTTGTGCGTAATTGCCAACTGACGATGCTTTCTTTTAGAAAAGGAAGTGCCAACAAGAGGATACCTGCGATGATCAAGCCATCGATCAAATATTTCTCAAGGTGCTCACGCTTCATCCGTTTCATTTTTTTTCTTTCGTCGGTACCATAAAAGCAGCAAGAAGGCGAGCAATAACAACAGACCGCCGATCAAGAAGTAAAGCCACGTGTAATCTGTTTCGATCGTCACATCTTTCTGGTTCAGATCACGTGCGACATCGCCAGTCACTGTGAATTCTTTCTCAAAGGTCCACTTATAAAGATAGCTTTCTTCTTCGCCTTCTTCATTTTCAACTTTGTATTGTCCTTCTTCACTTTTCCCACCATAGGCAACGGAAGTCAACACGTAGGTCCCGGCTTCTAAACGTTGCCCTTCTAATGAGATTGGGTACGAGAAGTTGGAATTAGGTGCCATTTGCATCCGGGAAGTATCCGAAGAATACAAAACATCGCTATCGCCTTTTTTCTTCACTTCATTGATCAGGCGTAATGAATTCAAGTACGCTGCTTCAGGATTTTGGAGGGTGACATTGATGGTGTTACGAGAATTGACTTGTCCCGGTCCAACATCTAGTAGTTTCAGATCCGGCGCAACTTCTGCTGTATTTTGACGCAATAAAATCGCAACGACATAGGCATACTCGTTCTTGATGGCTAAGCCTTGGTCTTTTTCACTGTCAGCCGTAGCATTTTCCTCTGTCGTTTCTTTTAAGGTCAAGCCACCTGCGATGACTCCTTCAAAGGATTCCGAAGGCATAGTGATCTTTAAAGGCAAGGTGATCTGGGATTGTTTCGGGATCGTGATTTCTTTCTCCACTTCAATCAAGTCAGCCATATCATAAGGCAATGTTTCATCTGCTTCGATGTCGTTTTCGCCATATTCCACGACTCCATTTAGGTTTGTGGTAGCTGAAGCGATCACTGGTGCGATGACTACCTCTTGATCGGTATCATTACGCAATTGGACTTCCACAGTTTGGACCGTCCCCGGTGCCATTTTCAAGTCAAAATAAGTCTTTTCTTTATCGATTTGGTTCTCTGGAATCACTGGATTGACGGCAAAATTAAATTCAGAAGCGGTTCCTATAGTTGGTACGAAAAAGAAAATACTCGCGAATAGGAGCGCCAAAAGCTGGTTGATTTTTTTCATGATGGATGTCCCTTCTTTCTATGTATTCTCCTTGAACCTCGAAAGGGTTCAAGGAGAAAGCTGGTACTTATGGGTTGGTTGGTGTGTCTGTTAGTAACCAAGTAAACGTGGTGTTGTATTGGCTGGCATATTTCGTCGTTGAGCCTGGAACTTCCAACTCAATACTATCCATGGCTGCGGCTAAACTATCGCCCCAACTCATTAGATAGGTTCCTGCTCCTTCACCATCTTGGGCACTCATCACTAAGGATTGGGCACCGTTTGGATTCAATGTGATCGTTGTGCTCACATTTGATGGTTTTGGTGACAATGACGGTGTTACCACAGTTCCCTTTGTCAAACGAATTTGCGCAGCAGTCAATTCTTGGTCTTCCGCTGTTTTGAACTGGCCATTTTGGCGAACATTCAATGTCCAACCGCTCTCTGTTCCCCGATTGTCTGTTACTTGGACGAAGTTGGGGCCTTCTTGATTTTCATTTGCTGAATCCACGTATTTTTGGGTTTCCGCATGATAGATCTCTGTTTTCGAGGTGATTTTTTGTGTGCCAAAGTAAAGGCTTGAAGCAAAATCAATCGATAGCGGTCCGTTGGTTCCCGGATTTGGTCCATCTGGGTCTGTTGGATCAACTGGTTTGATTGGATTTTCTGGATCTGGATCCGTTGGGCTGATTGGATTGGTTGGATCCGTATTTGGTTCAAAGGTGATTTGTCCATTTGAGTTGTATTCTGCACTGTCTGCTGCTTGTGCCAGCACTGGTGCTGCTAGGCTTAAGCCTAATACTGAGAGAAATGCTAGTGTCTTTTTCATATCTATACTCCTTATCCTTCCGTTCCTGGTGTATCTGATAATACCCAAGTTAGTGTAGTCGTGTAGCTAACGGCATCTTTTGGTGTGCTGCCAGGTACAGAAAGTGCGACCGCTTTGGTAACATCTGCTTGTACTTCTTGGCCATCTTTATCTATTTCAGTGACCGTTTCAACGCTTCCCCAAGCATTGACCCATGTTCCAGCCCCCGTTTGATTTGCTGCAGTCATCACCACTGATTCAGCACCTGCTGCATCCAATGTGATCGTTGCTTCCGCCACAGGAGCTGTGACACCTACCGCATTGGATCTAACTGTCGGACTTGTTAGGGTGATGACAGAACCTGTCAATTCTTGATTCAACGTTGACTCATTTTTGAACTGCCCATTTTGTTTCACAGACAACCGCCAACCGGCATTACTACCGCGATTATCTGTAACTTGGACATAATTGGCCGTTTTTAATGTAGAAGCTGTGTCATCGTCATTCAAGTATCCTTGTGCTCGTGCATAATAGACTTCGTTTTTATTTGAGATTTTATTGACACCAAAATCTAAGCTAGAGGCATAATCGATCGATAATGGGCCATTCGTTCCAGGATTTGGTCCATCGGGATCGGTTGGATCCACAGGATTGACCGGATTTTCTGGATCTGGATTTTCTGGATTGACTGGGTTCGTCGGATCAGTATTCGGAATAAAATCAACCGCCCCATTTGATGTGTAAGAAGCAGCTTCAGCTGCTGAAACCTCGGTTGCTGCACTCGCTGCTGCCAATACGGCAAGACTTACAAAGACCCACGCTGTTTTTTTCATTAATATATAACACTCCTTTTATTTTAAAGATCGTTTCTTAATTACTACCGATATTATCTGGGACATTCTTTAAATTCCAAGTCAATGTCGTCCGATACTCTTTGGCTAATTTTACAGAACTACCTGGCACGTTTAATTTTACTGCCGTTGCTCCTTCCGTTGCATCGGTCCCAAACTTGTAGATCCAAGTACCCATTCCTTTTCCAACAGGTGCGTTGACCAATGTGACTTCACTATCTGGTACAAAGGTATGACTTGTCGTAACCGTTGGTGCGTATTGCATATCGGTAACCGAAGTTGTAGCGCCAGAGGCGATCGATAATGAAGCGCCTACCAGTTCTTCGTCATCAGCCGTTTTGAATTGTCCATTTTGCACAACGCTCAATGACCAACCTTCTTGTGTTCCTCGTTTATCAGTTACTTGCACATAGTTTGGTCCAGCAGCGCCAGCTGTGAACTCTTGTAGCTGTGCGTAATAATCTTTTGTTTCAGAAGTGATCAGTTGGTTGCCAAATTGAAAACTTGAAGCAAAATCAATCGATAATGGTCCAGCTGTTCCAGGGTTTGGTCCATCGGGATCGGTTGGATCGACGGGATCCACTGGTTTTTCTGGATCGGTCGGATCAACTGGATTGGTTGGATTCGGGTCCGCTTCAAAAGTGATTGCTCCATTTGAGGTGTATTCAGCGGCATTAACGGTTGTTGGTAACAGAGCAGTGCTCATCAATAGAATGCCTGCCGTCAAGAAAAGTTTTTTCATTTTTTGTTCTCCTTTTGATTAAAATGATTCCTACTGCCAACAAAACGACAAGACCACTGCTTTGATAGCGATTAAAGTGATCTGACCCTGTTGCTGGCAAAATATTGTTGCCTTTTTGATTAACTTGTTTATTCCCTGGCTGTTCTTTTATGGGCTCTTCTGGCTCCTCAACGGGTTCTTCATAGACGCCGAAAAAGGAAGTGACACCATTGCTGTCATAGGCACCTGCTTCAGCTGCTGAAACGAGTTGAGGGAACAATAATAGATAGCCAGTAATAACACCGATCATGATTTTTTTCATTTGTTTTCCTGCCTTTATGGGTTGCCAGGTGCCGAAACCAGCTGCCAGCTCAAGGTTCCTTGATAGTCCCCAACTTTTTGCTGTTCGACTGGAACAGTAAGTTTGATGCCTTCATTTTCACTTTCGCCCCAGTGCTGATTCACGACGTAAGTGCCATTTTCTGTCAATTCCGTTTCCTCGATGATCATTTCCCCACTAGTTATCATCTGTTCTTGACCGTTTTTCACAAAGCGGAAGACATCGGTTAATTGATCTGTTCCATCCGTTAATGGCTGTTGCTCTTTGACCGTCAAGCGCCATGGACTTCGTTCGGATCCTCTGGTATCTTTCACCGCTAGTTCTCCTGTGATCGTTGGCCAATAATCTTGTGTTTCTGTGGCAACTTTTTGCTGCCCAAAATCAAAGGCTGTCGGCACACTGCTTAAAACAAGCTCGCCGGCAACTGCGACGTTGACGACTTTTTCTGCCCGTTGACTGCCTGCTTCATAATGGTAAGCCGTTGACACATTTTTCAACAACTCATCTTCCGTTGCTTGTTGGATCGCGGTAAAAGCTTGCGGATCGACAGTCGGTGGTACATTTTCGCGATTATCTGCAAAAATCGTGGTTGCTTGGGTATAGTCTGCCAGAGCTGCTTCATCGGTCAGCGCCGTTGCTTCCGGTAAGGTCAAACGGACATCTTTTGCATAGACGGCAAATTGCCGGTCGTCAGAAATGACACTCTCATTTTTGACCACCACCAAATTAACGGTGGTTTCTGCCTGATTCTGATCGTTTTCACCTACCGAGAAAGTGATCGCTTGTTTGCGATAGACCGCTGTTTCTAACGGTTCTTGAATTGCAGCTAAGACCTCTTCTGTCAGCGTGTCCTTAAAGAAAGGACGCCCGCTGGCTTCGAGATATGTCACGGCTTGTTCTTTGGTCAGCGATTGTGCCTCTTGTTCTGTAAGGATCACATTGCGGGCTTGAACTTCCGCCTTATTTGAGTAGCGTACGCTGATATCGTAACTATATTCCCCATCAGGACTCGTCCAATCAACTGGTTCTGAATCTGGTTGTTCCGTCAACTGCTGATCCGTGCTATCTAGCTTGCTGGATTTGATTTGACCGGCATATAACCATGAACCGGACGTTTGGGTTTCTGGTGTAAACGTCAATGTTGGCAATTCTGTGACCGTATAAGGAATCAATAAACGCCCTTTTTGCACTTGTGTCCCTGCTTGCTCCGTCCCCCAGGCTTGCAAGGTCAGCGGTGTATTGTTCTCTTTGACTGCTGTTACATTGTGACTAATAGCCCCGATCCCGTTCGCGACTCCCGGTGTTTCAACTTCGTAGTTAATGATCGACCCTGGTATCGCAATACCGTACCCGTTGGCTGCATTGGTCACATCGTTGTCCCCAATGAAGGTTTTCCCAGTCGCTTTTTCGATCCCACTGAAATTGATTGGGGTGATCGCTGCCGCATTAGCAGCAGTTGGATTTATGGTCAACACTTGGTAAGCACTAACCGCACCAAACCACGTTCCTTGACTATTGACTCGAGAACCTGCATCATTGGTCGTCGTTTTCAGCCACGTTAAGTGATCTTTATCCGTATCTGGTGTTGCGAAATCTGAGAGATTGATTCGCCCCGTTCCCGGCGGCGATTCGATAGTCCCTTCGTCTTCCACCGTTAACTTCGCGCCTGAAATCAAATTCGTTGCGGAAGAAATACCGATACCGGCATTTTTAGAAAGATGGATATCACCGAACTGATGATAGGTCGTTGCGTGATTGGCAGCAGTAGCTGAACGACCATTTTTGATGTCTCCCCCATTGGCCATTAGCTTGATGCCGTTTGTCACGTTCAATTCGGTAAAGTTGACGATCCCCAGACCCGTCACAGCGATCGGATCAGTTTGATAAGAAGCTGTCCCATCGACATTTTCACCAAAGTTCATCTTCACTTGATTACTGCTGTTGGCTACGATCGTGTTCGTAAAGTTATCTGACGCGTTTCCGCCTGAGATCCCATTGATACTTTTGGCTCCTTGAACCCGCATCTCGACATCTCTTAAAATTTGACTGGAAGAAATATTGGAATAGTACGTGGTGTATAAATTTCCGATACTTGATCCTTCCGCTTGGATATTCATATAAATTTTGCCGCTTCTCGTATTGCTAGCAGTCCGTCCACCATCGCCATAGATCGTTGCCCCATTCAGCGCATCTGACCCTGGTTTTGTGTATATGTTCAATGTAATCGTATTGGAGCTATCGGTCCCAACGATATTCGTACTGTTAAATGGATTGCCGCCTGAGATGTTTGTTCCAGAAGGAAGCTTAAATTCCCCTTCATAGTCCCTTAGGTCGATTGTTAATTGGGCATCTCCTAGCAGCGAACCTGCATTCGTGATTCCTCCAGAAAAAGCACTTGGACCTGTCCGAGGTGCTCCAGAAAAATCTCCGCCGTAAATTCGATTATCAGAATTTCCATTGATCGTGTGTCCTGAAAAATATCCATATGAGGCCCCCATGGAGGCGTTGATGATACCATCATGAACAGTCACTGAAACGTCCCCAGTAATTTTGGCATCCCCCCAACCGCCGCCACTGAGAAACCAGTCGACTTGACCGTAATTTACTTCAGCATGTGAATCACCGAATACACGTTTACCGGTATATCCTGCACCTTCCAACGTATCAACGATCCCGCCATTCAAGATGTTTGCCGTGTTTCCCTCGATGATTCCTGAAAAACCACCACCATAGGTCCAACGAGCGACTACATTGTTTAGGACTGTTTTGGTATCTCCATAAATATAAAGGTTGGTTGCTTGCACACCATTGGTACCGCCTCCGCCTACGATATCAAACGTTCCGACACCATTTGCTCGTGAATTCAAGCTATTTGAATAGGGAATACCATCTTTATAAGATCGTCCCCCATAACTGTAGACGAAACCAGAACCACCGACCGTGCGAGAATCATTTAATACGCCGACCTCGACAGTTGTGCTACCGTCAATAAAGCCACCATACCCAGCTGCCCGCGTATAGGATAAGTTGTCTCCTCCATAACTGACACAGCCTTCTAGGATTTTCGTCGTAATATCGCCGTATACTTTAAAGCGAGCAGTGGTTTCAGCGTAAGCTCGGCGATCAGCCGGTGTCATCGCATCATACACACTATCGGATCCAGTTTGCAAACTTGTAACACTCACGTCCATTCCTGCTCCGCCATCGACACGATTGAATGACCCTTGATTGTAGTCACCTGCTTTAATCGTATTTTCAATACTCCCAGTAATCGTTCCATTGGTTCGATTGGCACCAATAAAATAGGCTGCTCCTGTAGAATAGGTGCTAGTGTCTACTTGGTTCGTAATCGCTGTTTGCTCTCGTGTCTGTCCAATATTTCCTTCTCTGGAACCACCATAATAATTCAATCCTGTGCCGGTCCAACCCCCCACTCCTGTGAGAGTATTGTGGACTGTTCCACCAATGTTCCCGTATTGAACACCGCCATAATAGGTTCCTAAACGGAAATTGGTGTTCGTTGTTTGAAAGACTGTTGCGACATTACCGGTAACATTGGCTGTATTTGAAGTAGTGGTTCCGACACCGCCCCCATAATAATCGGTCAATGTGCCATTTAGTCGATTGATGGTAACATTGGTATTCCCATCAATCGTACCGATACTGGCACCTCCTGCAATCGTACTGATGCCGCCCACCGTATTATTTACGACAATCGCTGTATTCCCAGTCAATGTACCACCGCTTTGATTCCCACCATAGATGCTCCAAGTTCCTGAACCTGTCGCATTTACAGTGATCGTCGGATTTCCAGTAAGGTCGCCATTGTTGCTTCCCCCATAAATAGCAAGGCCATCCCCGGTGGAACCACCGTTCAAGGAAAGACTATGCCCATTCATGTACATTCTCGTCCCCGTATAGTTGAGGTTTCGAATCACTACATCAGAACCGAAGTAGATGTCCGTGCCAAGTGCGACTGCTCGACTACCCGAAGTCAACGTTGTTGCATCTGTGATGGGATCATCACTATGTCCTGTGATGATCAAGCGACTGATTTTTCCTTGTAGTGCATAAAAAGTCATGTTTGTATTATCGACTGTGGCTGGAATCGTTTTTGAAGTCAGATTTGTTGGCAAAGTCGCTAAAGCTGAGCCAGAGCCGACATACAAAGCAAATTCTTGGCCATTGCCGTTTTGATACATATCAAACAACGCTTGACGAATCCCTTCAGCACTATTGGTATATTCCGCATATGCTAAACCATCTCCAGCTGGACTTGGTACAGCGATCACTTTCGTTTTATCGGCTTCTGCAATGATCTCTTTGATCGATTGTTCTGCTAACGTGATGTTCGCTGCTCTTGCCTTAACAGTCGGTTTAAAAACAGCAGTTAAGGTTTGATTCTCCGTGAAAATCAATTCAGTCAACGCTTGGCTCGTATAAACTGTCCCGTCTAACGCCCATCCTTCAAAATCAGTATCATCCTCAAAAACTGGTAGTTCACTTTTTTCTATTGCTTCCCCTTTGTTTTTGCTGATCTGGATGCGGGTTTCTCCGGTAGCAAATACATGCTCAGTATCTGTCAAAAAAGTCAATTTTACTTCTTCTACGGCTTCAGATGACTCTTCGGTCTCTGACGAAGATGTCTTCGCAGTTGCTTCTGTAGAATCTGTCGAAGCAGGTTCGCTAGATGCTTGCACTTCCGTTCCGTTCGTCTCTTCCAGACTGTCGATCGATGAAACGACAGAGTCAGCAGAAGGCGTACTTTGTTCTTCACTTGTTTTTGTAACACTTTCGGCTTGTGCCACTACCGTTGCATATGAAAAACACGGACCTGATGTTAGTATAAAAACAAGTAAAGTTGTTAAAAACCGTTTCACTTTATCCCTCCTATCTAAAAAAATGAACGTATCGCGCAGTGCACGCCCTGTGTTACAACTCTTAGTTTAGCGATTTCAAGAAAAAAAATTATAATTCTTTTTTTCTCCCGTTCAAAATTATGATTATAATTGTTTTTTCATAATTCCAATTTTAGTAACTTCCACATCTTACAGCTATCTGTTACTCATCGATTGAAAAAATCGCAAATTATCAGGATGAATCATCGATTCTTTTCGAAAAACTGCTTTTCTCCTTCATAAATAATACAAAAAACGAGGGATAAATCAACACCAACAATTAAATTAAGATGAGAAAAATAAATAAAAAGATAAAATATTTGACAAAATCCCGTGAAGAAAAAAGCTTTTCTATCTCCCAAAAATGATAAGTTAAAAGAACGCTTCCCATCTTCTCTCTGTAGATAATGATAATGTTATAATCAAAAAATGAATAAAAAACGTTATTTAAAAAAATCAGTACATATAAAATAACAAAATAAAAAATATTATTTTTTTTATAAATCACTGATTTCGATAAAATAAGTAAAGTTATTTTTGAAATAACGCAAAAAAGAGACTGTGACAAAAGCCCATAAAAGAAAGCCGCAAGAAAGGCTCTATAATTTATGGGACTGATGAATCAGAATTGATTCTTCAGCCCCATTTTCGTTTTAGATATTAAAAAACATATCGTTCTCTAATATGATTAAATCAGGACAAAATAAACAAACTAAGAGGACGATAAGTGGTATGAATGATTCTATCAAATATGAATACAAAACAAGGAAAGTAATATTCAAAAAAATCTGAGCTAGAATGAGTTTCATCCTGCTCAGATTTATCTTTTTGCATATTAGCCTCTATTGAAAATAGCTATTATTCTCCAATGACTTGTGCGTATACATCGTTGCAAGATGTTGCCTCTCCATTAGCAAATGATACTGAATAGATGATGCCTCGGCTTCATTTGTTGCAGTAAAGTTTGTTGCTCTTATTGTAATTCCATCAAGTTCCTTTTCCATAATCTAATCTGGTGGAATTGACGTATAATTCGCAATAAATAAATCAATTTTTTCACTTAGATCTGATACTTTTGGAGAATCAATTGATGATGTCGTTTCTGATGAATGAGTTTCATTAAGCATAGAACTGTAAAAAGTTTCTGTTTCACTTGCTATTAGACTTTGTGAGGTTGACTCTTCGGTTTTGTTATACGAATCTTCAAAGGATGTTTTATGTAGTTTTACATTATTCAAAAAACCATCTATAGCCACAAAGTACTCAATTGATTCTTCATCATCATTCAGGAAAAATGTCATATTGTTTTTATACTTAAAGTTTATTAATTCGGGAAAAATATTTTTTAGCTCATCATCAGACACTTCAATATAAAATCCATTTCCAGACTTTTTCACTATGTAAGGAGAACCAGGTGAATTATAATCATCATTTCCATAATCGATTATTTTTTTCTTTATCTATTCTAAAAGAAAACTCTCCTCCCCCTCGTTAGCAACACCATACCAATCACCATAGAAGTCTTTAGCTGGATCTACAGATAGAAAATAGCCCCCTACAAATCCAATTATAACCAACAAGATAAACCCTAATATTTTTATACTTTTTTCATAAATACCCTATTATGTTCCTTTTTTAATAATACAGAATAACGAATATTATGCATTGAAAATCAAGTTTGTGCCGCAAAGAACGAAGATTTACTTGCATATTATTGTATTCAACTTTGTTCAATTTTACATCCTTTCCTATATATTACAAAATTGTCAGGATATAAATATAACTTAAAATGTTTTTTATATATTATAGTATGGTATATTAAATTTGTTAGTAAAATAATAATTAAAAAGGAGATTAAAACAATGAAGAAGTTTTTAATTAGTGTAGTGTTTGGTATATCAGTTTTAAGTTTTGGTCAAATAAATGGTTATGCAGATGAGAATGGTTTTGAGATAGATGAAACTAATCAATCATTAATTAATGAGGCAATATCCAATGAAGAGTCCAATAGAGATTATATTGATGGTGTAATTAGAATGTTTGAAGATTCTGATAGTGCGGAAGAGTTCAACGCATCTTTAAATGAGAGTTTAACAGTTTTAAATTCCTATGATGCCGAACAAGATGCATTGTTGGAAGAGTATAAAGCGGACGTTGCCGAATCAGTTGATCCTTTTTATGTTGAACCAAAGTCTAAGATAGGTGCTAGATCATCGGTAACTCCTGCAAATCCAGTTTATGCGGCTGCAATTGCTGCATACAATAAAGGTATATCAATGGTTAAGAAAAAAGGTCACAATCAGACTGCTGCTTATATGAAGCACGCCATTATTTCTGCTGAGAATTACTATTGGAATCCAACATGGAAACCTTCGACATATGTTAATAAAAACGATAGCTGGGCAAAGACTGTAGACGGCGAGGAGTTAATGACCGCTTATTATTCTAGACTTAAAAAAGAAGCATTTTCTACAGGTAAAAAATCTGGTTCTTTCTCAGGAAGTTATACATTTCTAAGCGGCCAACTTCACACAGCATTACGTGGAGTTAGTTACACAGTAACTTATATGAAACAAGCCAATGGAAATTATTGGACTCAAGTAAAGGTTACGGATATATTTGATTTCAAATGGGAGCTAAATGGTTATGATGGCAACTTCGAGGTGGGATTTGGAAACAATTATTGTTACGCAATGCAAAGAGCAGGATTCATCATTCCTTATAAAATCGAAGTGATCCACGAAGTTTCTAGATAGTATAAAAAGAGATGAGCTTTACGCTTATCTCTTTTTGTTTAAGATATATATAATGGATTTTACTAGTGCACCTAAGAAAAGTATCAGGGCTAATACCTTAAAAACTACACCAAGTTCCCAGTTGATTGATCCTTCTCTTAAAAGCTCCTGTTTTTGGGATTTGCTTAGTCCTTCAACGCTTACAGGAATCCAATTTACACTTAAATAGACACCTATAAGTAGCGAAATCATTGAATATATATATAGGATTCTTATTTTTAAGCCTTTTAAAAAGTTAATCATCTTAGCACTCCTTTACAAACTATTATATCAGAAAGGCAGCTTTAAATAATTATCGCTAATATAATTTAATAATTTGTGAGTACTTTTTATAAGAGGTTACTTTTGTCCGACCACTTGGTTATGTTAGCTATTTTAATATTCCTAATTTTATCATAGCCAACCTTATTACCACCAACATATATTTCTAGTTCATCATGCCCCCTAAATATGGCCAACTATATCAGGAAAGTAATTCCCATCTCGATCATGCGCTTCAATTTAGATAGCTACTGATTTGTTCTTGAGTGTTGCCTGATTTAAAGTTTCGGCGATCTCATTAACATCCATCTGGAACTTTTGAATTGGTTTACTTCTTTCAATAGTTCTTTCTCCATCAATTGCTTTGGTATGTTCTGTAAGATAAAATCCTCCCCATTTCACCATTCATTTTTCAACTATTTTTCCTTTAGTGGATCAATTAAATAAATGATCCACCATCCACAAAAGTGGTATAAATATGCTCGTCCGCCACTGGTTCCCCTTGGATCGATTGGACTATTTTCTCAGCTGCCACCATGCCCCATCGATGTTTCGAATAGGAGATCGTCGCTAAGCGCGGCTGCACAAAAGCGCCTAATTCCGTATTATCAAACCCGATGATGCGGATCTCTTTTCCGATGCGATAGTCGGTCTCGCGGACATATTTGTAGACTCCGATTGCCATTTCATCATTGAAGGCAAAGATATCAATGGGAAACTGAGGATCATTTGCTAAGAGCTGTTTTGCTGCGCGATAGCCAGAAGGTTCCGTGAAGTCACCAGGAATCACTTCATAAGGAATACCAAAGCGCGTCAATTCTTTCGTACTAGCGTCTAGCCGCTCCCGACTGTCGTAGCCTTTTTCTGGCCCTGCTAAGAGAAACACTTTTTGGCTTTGTCCAGCGATCAAGCGATCGATCGCCAGCGCCGCCCCTCCTTTATTGTCCAACAAGACTTGATGGATGTTTTCATGAGGCAAGACACGGTCTAACACGACGATTTGATGCCCTCGTTGGGCGTATTGCTCGATTTCCTTTGCTGGAAACGTCCAATCCAAAATGATGGCACCGTCCACCATCCGCTCAGGAATAAACAAGTGTGATTTCTTGCCGCTGCAGACGATCATTTCATAGCCGAAAAGTTCCAACCCTTTCTTGATGCCATCTAGCAATTCCCCATAAAAACTTCCGGCATAATCGGCGAGATAAACACCGATGATGTTGGTTTGTCTGCGTTTCAGTGTGCGAGCAGCCATGTTCGGAACATAGTTCAATTCGTTTGCGATCGCTTGAATCCGCGCGCGGGTTTCCTCGGTCACTTTTGGACTGCCATTCAATGCATACGAAACGGTGGATATGGAGACACCCGCTTTTTGGGCAATATCTTTGATTCCTACCATGGCTTCTCCTTTCTTAACGATAGATATCGATCGTATTGGTTTGGTTTTCGTTTAATTGGGCGCAAAGCGCTGCTTTCTTCAGGACAAACGCACCTTGACGGTAGCGGTTTTCCGCAAACTCAGTGGACATTTCTTCCCCGTTGATCAATACTTTCGGCGTACTTGCCGAATGATAGACGATTTCGACCGGCCGATCAAAGAGTCGATATGTCAGAGTCAATCCTGCTAATTCCGCTGGCAAGACAGGATCAAGTTCAACATGATCAACAAAGGTACGAATGCCTAACACATTGCTGATCAACTGATTCATATAGATCCCTGGACCACTAGAATAGATGCGCCAGCCGCCTTTGACGCCGACTGCTGCCTCCTTAAGTTTACCAAAATTTTCTTGGGCTTCAACCCTTGTTTTGAAATCGCCATCAGAACTGCTGAAATACGCATTTGCTTGACGGATCTCCGCGTTTTCGACCCGTTGAGCGATCTGGATCGGATTGATGACCCCAAGCGCTTGCCAAGTCTCTTCTTCACGACCTAATTTCGCCATCGCTTCGGTAAAGCGGATGTGGGCGTGAACGTACTGCAAACCGATTTCTCGTCCAAAGTTGGCTGCTTGTTCTGCTCGCTTGAAATTGGTGCTGACACCACCCGCATAAGTCGCTGGACGATTCATCAAACGCACCCCATCTGGAAATTGCAAATGCTCCTTGATGATCGCCACATGATGATCGGCTTGTTCGGGAGATAACAGCTCACCGATCATGCTTTGCTGCATCGGCAGCAAGCGGTATTGGATACCGGTTTTCTTGTCAGTCGGATGGACCATCAGTTCCACGTGCTCGCTATCTTCCATATAGACAAATCCTGGCAAAGTGCCATCAGCTAACATGTATTTTTCAAAGTCGTGTTTGATGCCCGCAGACAGTTCTGTTAAATGTTTGGCATACTCTGGGTCAACCGACTGCAACTGGCTGGCCAATTTTTTCAATACTTCATAGGTCAAGGCAACGGTCCAGCTGCTGGCCATTTGTTTCTTCAACTTACTGTTATTTGGCTGCAAGGTGTCATCCCAATCGCCATCACCATAACAAGACAGGTACGTTCCTTCCAAGAAGTTCGCTTCGATATACGCCACTTCTTTTTTCAAATGATCAAACAACGAAGCTTTGGTCTTGGTTTTCAAGAAGGTTGCGCGATCCGTATAAGGCAGTTCTTTTTCCAAAATCGCGAAATCTTTGGTTTTTTCGAGATAGTCACTAACGACTTTCATTGGCCAGACGATCACATCTCCGTGGCTCTCATCGGCTTTTTGTTTCTCATAGCGATCAAACATAAACCATTGTGGCCAGTTGCCGTCATCTGCAAATTGATTTTCAAACAAATGCTCGATGATGGACGCCACCATTTCAGGACGATTAAGTGCTAAGAAATACTCAGTCGGTCCTTGGGAAACGTCTCGAGTCCCCCAAGCAGCACCACCGTACTGTTCAAGACCATGAGGAGACAGGTAATGAACAAGCATATTGTGGGTGTACCAACGTGCCAAGTGATTGAAGGATGTAACGTCCGCCTGCGAATGTTTCAATTCAAACTGATTCAACAAATCATCGACAAAGGCCGTATAGGCAGTATCTTCTTGCTGGCGATCTAACGTTTCGGAAACAAAGGGTTCACCAGTCAGTGTGCCTTGGATCACGAAGGAAACCGTCGCCTGTTCTGCAAAGGTCAATACGGTCGTGCTATCGTCGGCTGCCACATTGAAAATCGTTTCATCGGTCAGTTCAAAAGGTTGAGCCGCATAGAGATAATACGTCAATTCTGGATAAGTTTCCGCAATCGGTGAATCCGCTGTTCCTTTGATGGTGAGCAATTGTTGATCTTGGGAAATGGTAGCAGTCGGTGCAGCTTCATCGATCCCCATCACAAATTGATTAGTGATGGCCCAGGTGTAGTCACGACCTTGTTCACTAGTGATGGTGGTTGCAATCGTGCGTCCATTTGCTTTCGTGAAGGTCGTTACTTGAATGACATCATCGGCTGTTTTGTAGTACCACGTCGCCGAATTCAAGCCCATTTCAAAGGCAGATGGCATCGTTAAAATCCGCCATTGATCGCCGTCTTTCAAATAGATCCGCTGACCGGAACGTTTGAAAAGATTCAATGAGTTGCGGCTATTGCTCAACAATTTATTCATGTTCGTATTGCCTAATACGATTTGGGAGTTAAACATCCCCGTCATGTAAACGGTCGTGCTCAAAATGGGTTGATCGACGATCAGATCTTGTCCGCTCATCAAAATATGTCCATGGGAGCGTTCCATCTGTGCTTCCTTTTCCTTCAACACGACATGGTGATAGTCAGGGGTAAAAAAGGAATACAGCTGTTCGTCAACGATTTCCACTGCTTCTTGCTGAGGAAATCGCTCGTTGATTTCTTCCGTGGTAAATGTCAGCCCTGTGAGCGGTTGACCAAAGTTTTTTCGTGGCTGCGCCGTTGCTTGCAACGAGTCGAAGGACAAGGCTTGATACGTTTCTTTCAACGTTTCAAGTGCAAACTGCGGTTCATTGACTGCCGTCGCTTGATTGGCTTTGACCGCTGCGTAAAAAACGATTTCCGTAGGCGTCTCACTTACCGTCAACCATTGCGTTTGTAGTGCCGTATAGGCAAATTCGTATTGATACACTTCATTGGCTAACGTTTCTTGGCTAAGTGCAGCTGGTTGATTTGTTTCTTTGTAGCTGCGACCGAAAAATTGATAGCCATCCGTCGAGAAGCCTTTTAAGGCTTGGAAGCTGCCTTGTTCCACCAGTGGAAATTGACCATTTTGTGGTTGATTTTGACGCGAAGAAAGCACGATGCGATCCTTATCATGGCTAACATGATGGTCGATATATTGCGAAACATAGGCTTCATTGGATTGAACAGCCCCTTTGGCGGCATTGCCAAGATCTTGTCCGTAAACCAGTTCCGCTTCCCCAGAACCACTCAATTGAACCCGCCAGAACCAGCAATCTTGTGCCAATTGGAAATCAACTTGGTAATTGATGGACTGATACGTCCCAGTCCAGGTCAGCTGTTTGTCTGAGTAGGCAAAGGCACTGTCGGCATTTGAACCGATCAAGGGAATAAAGGACAATTCCCCCGCTTCACGCAGTCGTAGATAGATTTGATTTAAACTACCATCTAGCGCATTTCCGTTCAACTGATTGATCATCACACCGTGACTTTTGATCTCATATAAATCACCGTTTGGTAAAAACGTCACGGTCGTATTTGCATTATTCATCACTATTTTTTTCGTCATAGAAACCTTCCTATCTTACCTAACTAATTGCAGGGTTGTTTGTTGGGTGTCTCGGCTGTTCCCACCAATCATGATGTGGAATTTCCCTGGATCACTGCTTGCTTGTTGGTTGCTGTGAACATAGCGCAGCAGTTCTTCCGTGATCTCAAATTGAACGGTTGCTGATTCGCCAGCCTCTAGCCAAATTTTCTTAAAGCCTTTCAGTTCTTTCACTGGGCGAACCACTTCACCGACTAAATCGCGAATGTAGCATTGGACCGTTTCCCAGACCGCTGCTATTCCTTGGTTGGTAACAGTGATGGAAGCCGTGACCGTTTGATCTTTGGTCATAGTTGGCTGATCCAACGTCACCGCAGAATACGCAACTGGGCTATAGCTCAAGCCAAACCCAAATGGATATTTGGCATAATTGGAGACATCCAAATATTTTGAGACATATTTTTCATCCGGTGCACTTTCATAAGGACGACCGGTATTGTCAACGTTGTAATACACAGGGACTTGTCCAACGGTTTCTGGGAATGACATACTCAAGCGGCCGCTTGGATTGTATTCTCCCCATAGGATCTGAGCAAGTGCGTTTCCGCCTTCGGTTCCAGGGAACCAAGCCTCGACGATTGCTTTGGCTGCATCCACACCTTGCAAATCAAGAGGACGACCGTTATAAAGAGTTACGATCAATTGCTCGTTGTATTCTTTCAAGGTTTCAACCAAGGACAATTGCGCTTGCGGCAAGCGAATGTCGCTGCGGCTGGCAGCTTCGCCGCTCATCCATTCCTGCTCCCCTAGTGCTAGGACTACTTTATCGGCTGCCTTCACTAATTCGATCGCTTCTTGGATCGCCGCTTCAGATGGTGCAAAATAATCAAAGGGTTCTTGACCGATCAACAGATCTGCACCCAAGGCTTGAGCACCCTCCACTAAAGTCACTACTTCTTCTTGTTTCCCTTGCCAAGACCAAGCCCCTAATAGATCACGGGAGTGAGCACCTGGGCCCACGATCGCCACTTTTTCGGTTTTCTGCAACGGCAAGACACCTTCATTTTTCAACAACACCATTGATTTCTTTGCAATATCGCTGGCGATCTCTCGGTGTTCTTGAGACAAAACAGTGGCTGCTTCAGCGGCTTCATCAGCGCCGCGGTATGGATTTTCAAATAGCCCCAGCTCATTTTTTAAGGTCAAGATTCTTAGCACCGCTTCATCGACTAAGGCTTCCTCAACGGTGCCTTCTGCGATCAACTCTTTCAAGTTATCGGTGTAGCAAGTCGTCATCATCTCGATATCGACCCCAGCTTTGATGGCTAGTTCAGCGGCATGTTTTTCATCCTCCGCTGCGCCATGAGCGATCACTTCTTTGATTGCTGCCCAGTCAGAGATCACAACGCCTTCAAACCCGAATTCTTCTCGCAAAACATCACGGAAAAGCCAGCGATTGGCCGTGGCTGGAATGCCGTCTACCGTATTAAAGGAGGTCATCACCAGCTTGGCACCAGCATCAAGGGCTGCTTTATAGCCTGGCAAATAACTTTCTCGCAGTTGGCGTTCTGACATATTGACCGTGTTGTAGTCGCGACCGCCGATAGCCGCACCGTAAGCCGCAAAATGTTTGACGCACGCAGCCAGGCGGTTGAAATCCGTTCGCAGATCATCCCCTTGATAGCCTTTGACAAAGGCTTCAGCGAAGCGACTGTTCAAGTAAGGATCTTCCCCTGTCGATTCCATGACACGGCCCCATCGTGGGTCTCTTACTAAGTCCACCATCGGTGAAAAGGTCACATGCAAGCCAGAAACAGCTGCTTCTTTGGCAGATACTTCCGCCATCTTCTCCGCTGCTGCCAAATCCCATGAACTGCCTAATCCTAATGGAATCGGGAAAATCGTCCGAAAGCCGTGAATGATATCCGCCATCAATATCGTCGGGATATTCAAGCGGTTATTGGCGATATACTCTTTTTGGACGCGGATCGCTTCTTTCGCACCAGAAACACCTAGCGTTGTTCCCGCATTGTTGATGTTCTCTTGTGTCAGTCCTAAGTCGCCCATTGGGCCGGTTTTCTCTTCTGCTTTATCTGAATAAAAAGCCGCTGCCAGTTGCAGCAACTGATCGATTTTTTCATCTAAGGTCATTTCTGAAAGTAGTTCGGTTAATTTCTGCTGTTCCATTTTTATTCATCCTTTGCTTTCTTCAAATTGGACTTCTGCTTCTAAAGGGAAATGATCGGAGGGAAAACGACGATCACAAGAATCCGTTAGACAGGCGGTTTTGACCACCGTGAAGCCTTTCGTATAGATATAATCAATTTCTTCTAATTCTTGCCATGGTAACGTATAAATAAAATTTTGATAGGAGCCTTTGGGTCCGTGATGCGGCTTTTGTCCGTGTTCTTTGGCATTTCGAAAATGCCGCTCTAAGTACCGATGCACCCGCTCGGTTGGCTCCGCATTCAAGTCGCCCATTAGTAATACAGGGTAGCGTTCGATCTGATCTGCCAGCTGCTCAAAGATCACTTTCATCCCTTCAAAACGAGCCATTTCTGAAATATTATCTAAATGGGTCGTGATGACAAGAAACGGCGGATTCTTTTTTTCCTGTAAGACTGCCCAAACACATAAGCGTGAATACGCAGCTTCTGGATGAATACTTGGTTCAGTCGGTGTCAATGACAACCAAAACGAACCTGAAGCTAATAACTCGAAAGTATCTTTTTGATAATACAGTCCGATGCCTTCGCCTAAGCCATCACCGTCACGTTCAGCCGTGACGGAAGCATACTGCGCTAGCTTTGCTAAATCTGCAAATTGACTAGGTCGGGCTTCTTGGATCGCCAGAACATCCCAGTCGTAGTAATCGATCAAGGAGCAGACCACCTCCGATCGATAGTGCCATTGCCATTCTTGGTCATAGTCGGTATCGACTCGTAGATTGTAGGTTGCTACTTTCATCTTCATTCATTTCCTTTGAGTAATTTTGTGATTTGCTGCATTTCACGACGGATTTGTTTCGCTTCGCCGCCGCCATGCCCTTTATTTAAGTAAATACGCAATTCTTTCGGTCCAGGAATCTTTTTATAGGAAACGAAGAAATCTTCCATGGGGCAGATCGGATCAGCACTGCCGACCGATGTATAAACAGGACCAGTTATCTGATGAGCAAAATACTTCAAATCAAAATAACTCATGACTTGATAGATCGTTTCCCGCGTTTCTGGAAATTGTTCGATATACTCTTGGATCACCTGGTAACTTCCTGTTTTTTGTTCGATCCGATGGACAAGATTGGAGTGGCTTGGCACATCGGCAAACGTCGCAAAAATCGGGACGTTCGTTAATGCGTTGACTAATAAGGCGATGCCGCCTCCTTGTGAGCCGCCTCTTAAAATAATGCGCTGCGGATCGATTTCCGGAATCTGTTGAAGGACTTCTAGTGTGCGCAGACTATCTGCGACCAATCGCTTCATATAAAAATCTTCTTTTTTCAAGATGCCGCGTCCAAAAGGTGCTTCATGCTGCGTGGTTTCATAAGGAACTTGATCTTTCGTGCGTCCTCCTTGTCCGCGATTGTCGATGACAAGACAGCCGCAGCCGATCAATAACCAATAAGCGAATTGGAACGGTTCTTGCACATGATTCATATAGCCTAAAAAATCAATCACGATTGGACAATCTGCCGCTTGTTCTGGCAGCAGCAGATGCCCATAGATCGTTTCATTACCAAGACTTTGAAAAGAAATCGTAAAACAATCGATCCCTTTTAGCAAAGGTGCTTGTTTGGTTCTTTCAAAGGCTAGCGGAAGGGCGTCAAGTTCTTGTTGGACCGAAGCCCAAAAACAGGATCGATCAGTCGCTGTGGATTCAGTCATTTGTCTCTTCCCCCTTCGCTAATACTTTATTGAAAAACAACACTTGGATAAAGGCTGAGCCTGAGATCCCTAAACAAACAAATAAGAATAGGTTCACTTTGCTGCACAATACAAAAACAATGATTGGGATCACCAATAAAATGATCGCATTCGCCGTACTGCTAAGAACCGCATACGCCGTTTCTTTCGCTGTTTCTTGCAATGATTGGGCAAACAAGCTGTACAAGAGAATGAACACGACGAGATACAGCGCAGCCAAGCTGACGAGGATCACGGCTAAAACGCCAAAGTAAGGTGTAATCATCATCAAGGAATAGATCAACCCAGCAAAGACTGCGACATACGCAATAACAAGACCTTCTAAGAAGAGCCCACGTTTGAGGTTGCTTAAGAATGCTTGCTTGTATCGCTGCCAAATCGGGACATCCCGTTCCTTGTACAATTGATCGATCGTCTGATACAGCGCGATCAATGCTGGTCCTGCGAGAATCAGCGTCATTGCTGGAATCATAAAGAGAAAACTAACAATGATCATATCTGCTAAAAAAGCAAAGACCCGATAGTACCATCCTTCATAAGAAAATAGTCGATTCATTATGATCCTCCAATCAAAACTTGCTGATTTGTGCTGCGGGTGCTGCGTAAACCTGTTTCTTACCTTCTTGTGATTTTGGGTCGTTTCTCAACGTACAGTTTTCTGGGTTGCAGGTCTCACTCAGTGAGCCAATCGCAGTGATTCTTTGTACGGTCACTACGCTCCCTAAGGTCGCCTAGTACTTTGAAACATCAGATTTTGCGCAAAGTGTGCGCAAAACCTGTGTTTCTTTGGTTGGTCACTACGCTCCCTGCGGTCGCCTAGTACTTTGAAACATCAGATTTTGCGCAAAGTGCGCGCAAAACCTGTGTTTCAAAGCAAAGGAGAGGAAAGGTCTTTTTTTTGGCTTCCTTTCCTCTCCTATGGGGGTTATTTTAGTCGTTCGCGGTTTTCGGCCATTTTTTCAGTTTTAATGTCTTTGATTGCATCCCAGTTGTTTGAATCTAAGAAGCTTTCAAAGTCGGTTAGTGTGCTGTCAAATGTTCCTTCATCTTTTGAACGGATCAATGAGATGATCGTGCTGTTGATTTTGGTTTTGATGGCTGTGTTTGAACGTGCTTCAGCAGTTCCGGCATCTGGATCCGTATTTTCGATCACAAAGTGTGGATACAATTTGCCTTCGCCCCATTCTTGCATTTGAGTCAACGCATTTTCGGTTTTGACTTTCAGTGCATTGACACGGTCATTGTTAAAGTAGTTGAAACGGCTGATACCATATTTTTTGTTGTAGCCTTCGTTGTCGGTTTGTTCCATTTCTTTGATTTCTGGCAAGTAATCGATTTTGCCTTCATCGTTGTATTCATACGTCACGCCTTCAACACCGAATTTTGTCAAAATTTGTCCTGGTTCATCGATCAAGTACGTGAAGAGTTGGGTTACTTTTGCTGGATCCGCTGCATCTTTTGTGATGTAGTTGATCAACCAGCCAGAGATTCCTGTTTGGTTCAAGGTTGCTTCACGACCAGACGTGCTGGCAGGGCCATCGATTGCGATGTAGCGTGTGTCAGAGTTTTTCATGAATTCAGTGAAGTTCCCACCTTGTCCACTCGTTCCTGCGACTAAGATCGTTGCATAGTCCCCTTGTTTTACTTTTTCATCATAGGTTGGGCCGTCATCAGTAAAGCTGTCATCACTGATGTTGCCGTCACGATACACTTGATTGAAGGTTTTCAACCATGAGATATATTCTTCATCTAAGTTACGGTCGTAGAAAGCACCATCTTCATCTTCTAATGGAACACCTAAGAAATCTTGCAATTTATCTAAGAATGGTCCTGCTGTTTCGCCGATCGTTGTGAAGCCCATCGGTGTCAAATCAGGGAATTTCTCGCTGATTTCTTTCATGACTTTCACATAGTTTTCTGGAGTCGAAACATCTGGTTTGCCTAATGCTTCATAGACATCTTCACGGATCACAAAGTTGTCGTTGACGGGAATATTGCCGCTTTCGTAGTCCGCTGCAGTGTTGGAATAGTTTGGATAGCCATAAGTTTTGCCATCATCTAAAGCAAACCATTTGAAGGTATCTTCGGTCACGACATTCATCAAATACGGATCGTATTGTTCCGCTAAATCGTTTAATGAGTATGCCCAGCTATCAGCTTTTGTGGCTGCTTGACTGGTTTTATCCATCAACGTCACGATATCAGGCATATCACCACTTGAAATCAAGGCATTTAATTTCGAATCATCCCCTGAAATAAATTCAATATCAATGTTCAAATCTTTTTTGATTTGGGCTGTCGTCACATCTTCACCAAATGGCAAAGCTGTCCAGTCTGAATTGATGTACCATGTGATCTTGGTTGGTTCTTCTTTGGTATCGAGTTTCCATGCTGGTGTCTTTTCATCTAACTCATACCGATCTTTGATAGAAAAATCCGAACTGCTGGCATTGTCTGAGCTGCCGCCACATGCTGCTAAGCTGAGTAATGCTGATGCTGCCAATAAACCGCCTACTACTTTTTTCATGTCTATCCCTCTTTCTATTCTTTTACTGCACCGGCCATCATACCGCCGATAAAGTGTTTTTGAAGCAATGGATATATAATTAAAATTGGCACTGTCGTGATGACGATCGTAGCCAACTGAACCCCACGGGTCGTTGCTTGGACGATAAAGTCAGTACTACCGCTTTCAGTCATCGTACTCAAGTTGGATTGGACGATGATTTCATAAATCTTCATTTGCAGCGGATAGAGATACTCTTTTGTGATATACAGTTTTGTCGTCATAAAATCATTCCATTGGCCAACCCCGTTGAACAAGATGATGGTTGCCAAGGCCGGTTTCGTTAATGGTAAGAAGATTTTATAGAAGATTTGGAATTCACTTGCACCGTCGATCTTCGCCGATTCTTCGAGTGAAGGCGGAATCTCACGGAAAAAGTTCATTAAAATCACGACATCATAATAGCTGAACAAAGCTGGAATAATGTAGACCCAGAAAGAATCCAGTAATCCTAGCGAGCGAATCAGCAAGTACGTTGGAATCATCCCACCACTGAAGTACATGGTTATGACCCCCATCGTTGTATAGATGTTGCGGCCAACCAAGCGTGATTTACTCAATCCGTAAGCCACGATCGCACAAAACAAGGTATGGGTCGCAGCCCCAAGAACCGTTTTTAACACTGAGATCAAGAAGGCACGAGGGATACTTGCGTCGGAAAAAACTTTCCGATAGTTTTCCCAGGTAAAGCCTTTGGGCCATAACACGAGGCCGTTGCCCGCTAATCCAGAACTAGAAGACACGGAGGAAACCAAGATATTCCAAATCGGTACGATGATCATCAATGAGAATAAAATCAAGATCACGGTATTGAAGAAGTAAAACCATGTGTTTTCTTTTGCTTTTCTTTTGATCATGTTTTTTCCTCCTATAAGATAACTGAATTGCCGTTGTTCAACTTGCGGGTCACTCGATCCGTGATCACCAATAAGATGACGGAAATGACCGCGATCCCCAAGCCGACAGCAGTTGCATAAGAGAAATCACCTTGCGTCAACCCCATTTTATAAACAAAGGAGTTGATGACTTCTGAACGGTTTTGGTTCTGTGAATTCATCAAAACTAATGTTTGATCTAGGTTTGACCCTAAGATACCGCTCACATTCAGAATCAAGTTTAAGGAGATGATCGGTGTCAGTAATGGCAATGTGATCGAGCGAATCTGTCTTAGCTTGCTGGCACCATCGATTCGTGCGGCTTCATAAAACGTTGGATCGATCCGCGACATCCCTGCCAAGTAAAGGATCGTTCCCCAGCCGACTTCTTTCCATAGATCAGAAAGGACCGCGATCCACCAATATTTGCTTGGATCCAATAGATGATTGACCCCTTTGTCCATCAATCCTACAGACATCAGCACTTGGTTGATAAAGCCGTTCGTTGACAGCCAAGAAATCATCATCCCACCTAGCACGATCCATGAGAAAAAATGGGGAATGTATGAAACCGTTTGAATAAATTTCTTCAAGCGGCCATCTTGCATTTCAAAAATCATAATGGCTAACACAATCGGGATCGCAAAACCTAATCCTAATTTCAATAAGCTGATGGCTAACGTATTTCTAACCGCTTCCCAGAAAAAACTGTCATTCATAATGATACGGAAATTCTCTAACCCGACCCATGGTGCTGATGAAATCGTGTCAATCACCGTATAGTTTTTGAAAGCGATTATAATTCCGTAGATCGGAATATAATTAAATACGATCATAAATGCCACGCCGGGAAAAACCATCCAGTGAAGCTGCCGTTGACTATAAAACTTTTGCAGTTTACTCATACACAAAATCTCCTTCTTTCTATCCTCGTAACACTACGTATATCTCCACACTTCGGTGAAACGTTTCTACAAAAAGATTATATCCGCTGCCATTCGAAAATGCAAGCCTTTCCAATTATTTTTTTCAGCTTTTCTTTTTTCACAAATCTTGTTGGGTTCCTCACAAATATAAAAGCTTTTATATCAATGTTTTAAGATGAAATTATTTCCCTAAGAACTTCTAATTAATCAAATTTCACAAATATCACATTTTCCCAACATCGATTACTCCTCAGAAATTATTAAAAAATAAAAAGAAACGTTTCACCAAATGCACAAAAAAGCAGCAATCATTGCTGATTGCCGCTTCCTTCTATTCGCTTCTTTGCGGATAGCCAAAATGGTCATACGCTAACGGTGTTGCGATCCGCCCACGTGAGGTCCGTTTCAAAAATCCTTTTTGGATCAAAAACGGTTCGTACATATCTTCCACTGTTTCGGTTTCTTCCCCGATATTGACAGCGATCGTACTTAATCCCACCGGGCCGCCTTGATACAATTCGATCATCGTCCGAATCAATTTCTGATCGATATAATCCAAGCCAGCATGATCGACTGCCAAAAGCGCCAATGCCTGATCAGCAACGGTGCGATCGATCAAGCCATCTGCTTGCACTTGCGCATAATCGCGAACTCGTTTAAGCAACCGGTTGGCGATCCGCGGGGTGCCTCGGGACCGACGGGCGATTTCGATCGCCCCTTCTTCCACGATATCCGTTTCAAAGATGGACGCAGTCCGCTGCACGATCTCTTTTAAATCATGGTCTTCATAATATTGCATATGCGAAATGATCCCGAAGCGATCCCGTAGTGGTGCCGAGAGCATCCCCGCCCGCGTCGTTGCGCCGACTAAGGTAAATGGCGGAAGCGGAAAATGAACTGGGTGAGCCGTTGTCCCTTGCCCCACCATGATATCCACATAAAAATCTTCCATTGCCGAATAAAGCATTTCTTCGGCGACACGAGGCAAGCGATGGATCTCATCGATAAACAGAACATCCCCTGGCTGTAGCTCATTCAAGATCGCAATCAAATCCCCTGGTTTTTCGATCGCAGGACCGCTGGTCGTCTTGATTTGCACCTGCATCTCGTTGGCGATCACCATTGCCATCGTCGTTTTCCCTAAGCCTGGCGGACCATATAAGAGGACATGATCCAACGCTTCTTCTCGATTTTTCGCCGCTTGGATATAAATCGAAAGCTCCTGCTTGACTTTGTCTTGTCCGATATATTGGGCAAGGGTTTGCGGACGCAAGGATTTTTCGATGATCTCTTCTTGTTCAGTACTTTCTGGCGAAACAATTCGTTCATCCATCGTCTACTTGCTCCTTACTTTTTCATCATCAATCGGAGAGCTTCCCGCAAGTACTCATCCGTCGATTTTGTCGTATTCGCCGCTAATTGTTTTTCGGCTTTCTTGACTTCTTTTTCGCTATACCCCAATGCTTTCAAGGCTTCCATCGCTTCATCTAAAGCAGTCGTTGCCACGCTTAGAGGAACGATCGCTTCTTCTCCCACCAGTTCAGCCACTTTGCCTTTCAAGTCTAGGATCATTTGCTGCGCCGTCTTTTTACCGACACCTGGGAACTTAGTCAAATAGTTGACGTCCCCATTTTCGACTGCCGTGATCAACCCCGTATGGTCTTCATTGGCCATGATTGCTAACGCACTCTTTGGTCCAATACCTGAGACACTGATCAATTTTAAAAACAACTGCTTGCCTTCGATCGTGGCAAAGCCGTAGAGACTATGGGCATCTTCACGAATCACTTGGTGCAGATAGATTTTTACTTCTTGGTTCAACTTGCCGCTAAATGAATACGGATTGCCAAAAGCGATCTGATAGCCGATGCCATGGGTCTCAACGACGATATACGCCGGAAAGATATCCGTTACTTTTCCTATGATATATTCGTACATGTGCTTTCCTTTCTGTACATACGTTCCCTTTATTGTAGCACAGACGAGAGGGCAAAAAAAGGACTGTGAACGAAGGAAAAGGCTTAGCAGGAAACAAACGGAGGAAAAACCGTTGTTTCAGTCGCATTTTTTCAAACGAGACATGCTGCTGCGTCTTTTTTTCGCACACAGTTCCTAATACTTACTCAACGAGTGATTTGAATTCGCCATAGCCTTTTTCATCCATTTCTGCCAAAGGGATGAACTTCAATGCTGCCGAGTTGATACAATAGCGCAAACCGCCTTTGTCCTGAGGACCGTCTGAAAAAACATGTCCTAAATGAGAGTCAGCTTCTTTGCTGCGGACTTCTACTCGATGCATGCCGTGAGAAAAATCGGCTTTTTCTTGAATATCTTGGCGACTGATCGGCTTCGAAAAGGACGGCCAGCCACAACCAGCGTCATATTTATCAGTAGAAGCAAACAATGGTTCTCCGTTGACGATATCAACATAGATCCCTTTTTCATAAAAATCATCATACTCGCCAGTAAAGGGGCGTTCGGTTGCATTTTCTTGGGTCACCGCATATTCGATCGGCGACAATTTTTCTTTTAATTCTTTTTTATCTGTCATTTTTTCACCTGCTTTTCCTCTAGACTCATCCTGTATGCTCTATCATGCCTTTTTTCTTAGCGAATGTAAAATGACTTGCTCAAATTATTTAAGGGTTTTGCAGCTTTTCCCAACGAGTCGTTGGTTCCGCAAAATGGTAAAACTGCGGTTGGTCTTTTGTATAGATTTCTTCGGTTAAGACAGCTTCTGGCAAGTTGCCAAATAACCCAGCCGCAAAAAAATAGGTGTGTGTTTCTTTGAGGTAAAAGAACAGACTCGAGCCGCATTGACTGCAAAATCCTCGCTGTGCCCACTCAGAAGAATCGTAACGTCGCAGCCACTTCGCTCCTTGAAGAGCCATCTGGTCCTCAGCGCATGGCGCAAGAGCGAACATTGGTCCGCCGTGAAATTTCTGGCAGAGACTACAATGACAAACCGTGATTTCTTTCGCAACTCCCGTCAAGTTGATCGTGACTTTGCCGCAAAGACAACTACCAGAAACATCCATCCTTATTCCTCCTCCGTAAACTCTTGCAACAACTGATAGACCGTAGCGACAGGAAACCCTACGATCGTATAAAAATCGCCGGTTATCGATGAGACAAATACTTTGGCCGCCCCTTGGATCCCATAGGCGCCCGCTTTGTCTTGGTACTCATCTAAGACAAGATACTTGTCGATCTCTTGATCCGTCAAAGGACGAAACACAACTTCCGTCGAAACCACTGCTTGGCGTTGCTGTTTGCCTTTTTGCAAAACGACGGCGGTATGCACCCAATGGGTCCGTCCGCTCATTTTTCGCAACATCGACCGAGCATCTTTACGGTCTACTGGCTTTCCTAAGATTTCTTCATCCACCACGACCGTCGTATCGCTCGCGATCACCAGATCTTCAGGATATGCTTGCGTAATAGCCGCCGCTTTTTCTGCTGCCATCCGTTGGACATAAGGGATCGCCGCTTCGTTCGGTCGGACTGACTCATCGATATCCGCTGGTATGACCGCAAATTCCGGGACTAACTCCGCTAATAATTCTTTGCGCCGCGGCGACTGTGAAGCCAAAATAATCATTCCATGCCACTCCTTGCTCGATGAGGATCTTGAATTCGTTTGAACATCCGCTCCATGTCGCTGTTGGTGAAATGGATCAGCACCGGGCGACCATGGGGACAGTTGAAGGGATTCTCGCATTTCGCTAAGTCTTGCAACAAGATTCGCGCTTGTGCTTCATTCAAATAGTGATTGGCTTTGATGGATCGTTTGCAGCTCATCATGATCGCTGTTGCTTCACGAAACTTTTTGACACTGACACTTCCTGTGGTCAATAACATATCGATCATTTCGCGGATAATGGCTTCTTCTTCACCGCTAGGATACCACGTCGGGTGCGCCCGGACGATGAAACTATTGGTCCCAAAAGATTCCAGATGGATCCCGACTTCTGCCAGCTTGTCACTTTGTTCCTTCAATTGCAGTGCATCGCTGTTGGGATAATCCAAAACGATCGGCACTAACAATTCTTGTAGATCATTGGTCACTTCGCCGATTTTTTCGCGGTAATACTCATATTTGATTCGTTCTTGTGCCGCATGCTGGTCGACGATATATAGCCCCGCCTCGCTTTGGGCAAACAAATAGGTCCCATGCATCTGCCCAAAATAATCCAGTTGGGGAAAACGCTCCTTCGCTGGTTCTTCTTCCAGCAACCGTTCGACCGTTTTCAGGTAGTTGCGGTCATCCCCATGCATTTCCGGGTGAAGAGTCGCTTGACTTTGCAGATCTTGCGCCGTAAGCTCTGGCGTCTCATCTGGAAGAAAGGCAGGCGCTTCTGGCAGCGGCGCTTTTGTTTCCGTCTGTTCTTCCACAAATGGTTTTCGGACAGGCTTATTTGGCAACGTCTCTTCCAAACTGCGAAAGGTTTCCTCAGTTTCTTCCAACAAGTTTTCGCTAGATTCCTGTGGCATTTCTGGAAGTTTTCCACCTTCCTCCACAGGCTTTTCCACAGAGTTATCCACAGCCTGTTGATAAGTACTGCCCTGCACCTCAAATTTCCCGGTTTCGCGATTATAAGACAACCCAGAAGTCGAATTTCCTGCTGACTCCAGTTCCAAGCCAAGCTGCTGGGCTTTTGGCTGATCGGCAACTTTTTTCTTAAACCGCAGATTGTCAGCGGCGTTAGGAATCAAATTGATTTCCCGCAGCGCCTCATTGATGGCTTTACTGATTAGTTTGGTCAGTTCTTCTTCTTTTGACAAACGAACTTCTTGCTTAGTCGGATGAACATTGACATCGACTAATAAGGGATCCATTTTGATTTCAAGGACAGCTAATGGAAAACGACCGACCATCAATTTTGACCCGTAACCAGCAACGATCGCTTTATTCAAAGCAAAGTTGCGAATATAACGACCATTGATGATCGTGGATAAATAGTTGCGGCTAGCTCGGGTGACTTCTGGCAGTGACACAAAGCCAGTGACTTTAAAGTCGAGGTCCTCAGTATCGATCGCGATCATTTTTTTGGCGGTTTCCACCCCGTAGATCCCGGCGATGGTTTGTTTTAACTGCCCACTTCCAGTGGTGCTCAACATCTTATTGCCTTCATGAACGAGACGAAAAGCCACTTCTGGATGGCTTAGGGCGATCCGATTGACGATATCGCCGATATTTGCTAGTTCCGTTTGCAGCGTCTTGACATATTTCAAGCGTGCCGGTGTATTGTAAAAGAGGTTTTCCACAGTGATCTTGGTTCCTTGCCGCAAGTTGGCAGGCAAATGCTCTTCAACAGCGCCGCCTTTTAAGCGCACAAAGGAGCCTTGTTGGGCGCCTTTGACTGCCGTTTCAATCGAGAGGATCGAAACCGAAGCGATACTAGGCAAAGCTTCCCCGCGAAACCCGAGGGTACGTATTCGAAACAAGTCATCTCGATTGTGGATTTTACTGGTGGCGTGGCGTTTAAAGGCAGTCAAGACATCCTCTTCTGCAATTCCTTCGCCATTATCGATGACCTGGATTTTACGCAAGCCTGCTTCTTCAATAAAAATATCGATTTGGGTACTGCCGGCATCCACGGCGTTTTCAACTAATTCTTTGACGACAGAAGCTGGTCGCTCAACGACTTCTCCTGCCGCGATTTGGTTCGCCAGACGTTCGGATAACTCTTGGATCTTTCCCATCTGCTGACCTTCTTTCTAAATTCGTTTTTGCAGCTCGTACAATGTATTCAGAGCATCCATCGGGGTCATTTCCAACAGATTCAATTTCTTCAACTGATCGATAACGCCGATTTCTTCCGTAGATACTTCGCTAAACAACGACAACTGCTGACTTTCTTCGACGACTGGTTTTGGCTGTACCGTCGGTTCATGTTCTTCCAGCGCTTTTAAGATCGTGGCTGCGCGCTGTAAGAGTGCACTTGGCAGTCCAGCGATTTTGGCTACATGGATCCCATAGCTTTTATCTGCGGGCCCTTCCATCATCTTATGCAAGAAGACGACTTCGCCTTCTTTTTCAACGGCACCAACATGGACATTGCGCAAGTGTGCCAATTCCTCATCTAAAACCGTCAGCTCATGATAATGGGTAGAGAAAAGTGTTTTGGCATGAACTTCTTTGTGGATATATTCAATGATGGCTTGTGCCAATGCCATCCCATCATAGGTCGCAGTCCCACGCCCTAACTCATCAAACAAAATCAAGCTGTTAGGCGTTGCATGACGCAGCGCTTGGTTGGCTTCCATCATCTCCACCATAAACGTACTTTGACCGGCGATCAGATCATCGCTGGCACCGATGCGAGTAAAGATCCGATCGAAAATCGGCATCTCTGCAGATTGTGCCGGTACGAAGCAGCCGATCTGCGCCATAATGACTAGCAAGGCAAACTGCCGCATGTACGTACTCTTCCCAGACATATTTGGTCCTGTGATCAACAGGATCTCTGTTTCTTCATCCATCACGATACTATTCGGAATGTACTCTTGGTGACCAAGGACTTTTTCCACTACAGGATGACGGCCGTCGATGATCGATACCGCTCGTTTTTTCGCTACTGTCGGCCGCACGTATTGGTAACGTTCCGAAACCGTGGCGAAACTTTGTAAGACATCGACCGCACTGACGGCTTTGGCTAACTTTTGTAGACGGGTGATACTCTTTTTCACTTCTTCACGAACGTCAAGAAACAGGCGGTATTCCAAATCCACCGATTTCTCTTCGGCTTCTAAAATCAAAGTCTCCAGTTTTTTCAACTCGGGTGAAATAAACCGTTCCGCATTGGCTAACGTTTGCTTGCGCTCGTAGCGAGAGGTATCTAAATTCACTAGATTGGCTTTCGTGATCTCAATGTAATAGCCAAAGACGCGGTTGAACCCAACTTTCAAGTTTTTGACCCCCGTCGCTTGGCGTTCGTTGGCTTCTAATTCCGCCAGCCATTGCTTGCCGTTACGCATCGCTGTACGGTATTCATCTAATTGTTGATGGAACCCATCTTTGATGATGTTGCCTTCTGTGATCTGCAACGGGGCATCTTCATCGATCGCCGCACCGATCAGTGCAACCAAATCATCTAGGGGCGTTAATTCCAGCAGCAAGTCATTCCACTCGCCACGGTTGATGCCTTGCAGCAATTGCGCGATCAAAGGCACTTGCTCCAAAGAAGATTTCAACTGCAGCAAATCGCGGCCATTGACATTTCCGAAGGCGACCCGTCCGACTAAGCGTTCCATGTCATAGACTTTCGTCAGCGCTTCTTGCAGATCTGCTCGCTCAAAGAAACTGTCTAGTAACGATTGGACCATTTCTTGGCGGGCAGTGATTTTCTTTGGCTGGATCAAGGGACGGTCCAACCATTGCTTTAACAAACGTCCCCCCATTGCGGTTTTTGTCTCGTCCAGCAACCACAAAAGAGTCCCTTGTTTTTTGCCAGTTCGAATCGACTGCGTCAATTCTAAGTTGAATTTGGAATAATGATCCATTTTCAAGGCATGATCGGGCTGATATTCCACGGCTTGTTGAATATGCGCTAAACTGCGTTTTTGGGTGATCGCCAAATAACTTAGCAACTTCCCTGTGACTACTTTTTCTAACTCTTGGGAGAGAGGTTCTGTTAAAAATTGAAATTCGGCATTTTCTTCCAACGTTTCTTGCTTAGAAAACACGACATTCAAGCGATTGGTCAGTGTTGTTTGCAATGACTCAGGGATCTCGCTGCACAAAACGACTTCTTTCGTTTGGAGAGCGGCTGCCTCATTGACGACAGCTTCTTCATCTTCCAATTGCGCTGCTTTTAATTCACCGGTACTTAGATCGACATAGGCAAAGCCAAAACGCTCCCCTTGCTGCAAAACAGCTGTCAAAAAGTTGTTTTCTTTGGCGGATAGGCCTTTACTGTCCATCACCGTTCCCGGCGTGATTAGTTGAACGACTTCGCGTTTGACCATTCCTTTGGTGGTTTTTGGATCTTCCACTTGCTCACAAATCGCTACTTTGTAGCCTTGCTCGATCAAGGTGTCGATGTAATTGCTGGCGGCGTGGTAAGGCACCCCACACATAGGGATCGGTTCCTCCGCATTTTTGTTGCGGCTGGTTAACGTCAGTTCTAAAATTTGTGCTGCCTTGACAGCATCCTCATTAAATAATTCATAGAAATCCCCTAAACGATAGAATAAAAAAGCATCTTGGTACTGAGCCTTGATGCTTAAATACTGTTCCATCATCGGGGTATTTTTAGTTTTTTGAGGCATTGGTTTCATCCTCCTCGATGGCTTTATTCATTTTCTTTTGGATCTCCGTCGTGACATATTGCAGCAATTCATCTGCTTGCAGTAACGCTTGACGATAAGCAACCACTAAAGGATGCTGCTCGTATTCGTTTGTCAATGACGCATAACGCTGCTCGGCAGCTTTTTTTGCTTCGGGTTTCTCATAATGCTCAAATTGAACGATCTCTTTTTGCGCTTGCTTCAGCGCTTCTTCCAGCTCCAATAGCCCTTGGTTTTGCAAGGCTCGTGCTTGGATTTCTTGAAATTCTTGAACGATCGGATGATCAGACAAGAGCTTTTGCAAAGCAGCCAGCTCTTGGGCAACGTGTGGTTCTTTGACTAATTGCTCTTCCATGCTTCTCCTATTCTGTAAACGGGCGATCTTCACTGATTTGGATCGGACGGATCGATTTTGCATTACCAGTGGCTTCATCAATCTCAAGCAAGCAAGCCGACAAAATACTGCGGCCTTTTTCAATCACTTCAAACCGTTGCGGCAACGCCGTCAAAAATTTTTCAATGACTGGTTCGCGTTTCATCCCCAAGATCCCATCATAAGGACCAGTCATGCCGACATCTGACAAATAAGCTGTTCCTTGGGGCAAAATCCGCGCATCATTGGTCTGGACATGGGTATGCGTGCCGACGACTGCCGAAACACGGCCATCCAAATACCAGCCCATCGCTTGTTTTTCGCTGGTGGTTTCCCCATGAAAATCCACAAAGATAAACGGTGTACGTTTGCGGGCAATCGCAACCAGTTCATCCATTTTGCGAAACGGATCATCAAGGTCGACCATGAACGAGCGAGCTTGCATGTTGATCACCGCCAATTCAATGGTGTTGACTTTCACAAATACCATGCCGACGCCCGGTGTTCCTTCTGGAAAATTGGCTGGACGAATCATTTTCTTCGCATCGCCAATAAATTCAAAAATGTCCCGGTTGTCCCATGTATGATTGCCTAATGTCACGACATCGACACCATCTTGCAAAAATTTCTTATAGATTTTTCCAGTGATCCCACGACCCGCCGCCGCATTCTCGCCGTTTGCGATCGTCACCTGTGGTCGATACACCTTTTTTAATTTTGGAAGGTACTCCGTGATCGTTTCTCTTCCTAATGAACCAACTACATCTCCAATGAATAATACCCGCACACATTTTTCCTCTTCTCTTTTAGCTTCTTTTCTATTATAAGGGTTTTGGTCCAGAAAAAAAAGGTTCTTTCACTTGCGGTTCTTCCCTGCAACAAAACAAAAAAACACGCTAGACTCTTTCGCATGGGTCTAGCGTGTCGCTCGATTCTCTTAGGAAACAGTGGTGTCCTCTTGTCCTACATGTTCCACGATCGCCACGATCAAATCACGGGCTTTTTCCATCGCTTCCACAGTAATAAATTCATACTGGCCATGGAAGTTTTCACCACCGACAAATAAGTTCGGTGTTGGAATGCCTTTATAGGTGATTTTCGAGCCATCGGTCCCGCCACGAAACGGCGCTTCGATCGGCGTCACGCCAATCGCTTGCATCCCTGCTCGGGCAGCTTCGATACTGCGGGGATCTTTCTTGATCAAATCCCCCATATTGTAATATTGGTCATACAGCGTATAGTTGATACGTTCTTGCCCATAGGCTGTGTTCAATTCGTCAATGATCCCCACGATGTTGGCTTTTCGCTGTTCAAAAAGCGCATGGTCATGATCACGAATGATATAAGAAACTTCTGCTCGACCAATATGTCCCGTCAAATTGTGCAGTAGGTAAAAACCTTCATACCCGCGGGTGCGTTCAGGAACTTCCTCTGCTGGTAATGCATCGTCGATTTGATGCGCGATTTTCAAGGCGTTGACCAAACGACCGTAAGCAGTCCCAGGATGCACACTCGTACCATCGATCGTTATATCGATACGAGCAGCATTAAAGGTTTCATATTCCATATGCCCCACACGACCACTGTCCATCGTGTAAGCAAATGCCACTGGAAAATCCGCCGCATCAAAGCGATCAGCGCCAGTCCCGATCTCTTCATCAGGACCAAAAGCGACCCAGACATCGCCACGTTTATGCGCATCCATCGTTTGTAAGATGCGCAGCGCGTCAATGATCTCTGCGATACCAGCTTTATCATCTGCCCCCAGCAGGGTCGTTCCATCCGTTGTGATCAACGTTTCGCCAATATAGTCTTTGAGGTTCGGAAATTCAGCAGTTGTCATATAAATGGCTTTTTCTTTATTTAAACAAACATCCTTGCCATCGTAATTTTCATGGATCTGCGGCTGAATATTTTCAGCTTCGAAATCTGCCGTATCTACATGGGCAATAAAGCCAATCGCCGTTTTTTCAGGATTACCAGGTAGACGTCCGATCACAAAACTATTCTTTTCATAGTAAGCAACATCCGCTACCCCCATCTCGATCAACTGATCTTTCAATAAAAGAGCCGACTCAACTTGTCCCGGCGTCGTTGGGATGCTCTGACTCGTCGCGTCCGAGCGAGTATTCATTTTTGCATAGGTCAAAAAATCCTTTAAGATTGCTTTCAATTCTGCACGTCCTTTTTCTTCAATTATTTTGTTCTCCCTATAACGACAAGGGTCGATTGTCCGTTTCGTGGATCACTTGTCGAAAATCAGCAAAGCCAGCTGCTAACCCGCGCAGCAAGATTTCTGCCGTTCCCATATTGGTGGCTAAAGGAATCTCGTATACATCTGACAAGCGAATCAATGCCGTTACATCTGGTTCATGGGGTTGTGCGGCTAAAGGATCGCGCAAAAAGATCACCATGTCCAAATCATCTTGCGAAATCATGGCGCCAATTTGCTGATCTCCTCCCAGCGGTCCTGATTTGTAGCGGTGGACAGGCAACTGGGTTGCTTCTTCAATTCTCTTTCCCGTAGTTCCTGTTGCAAAAAGTTCGTGCTGCGCTAAAATTTCTCGATAGGCAGTCACTAATTTTACCATTACATCCTTTTTTCGATCATGAGCAATCAATGCGATTTTCATTTGCTGCATTCCCCCTTTTTTTCTATTGTACCAATTTATTTTCTTTGCGACCGAGAAAAAACAAAAAAACATAGCACAGATGCCGCAAACCGGCTGTGCTATGTCTAAAGGATTCCTTTTAAATCAGTTGTAATTCTTTTAAGGCTAACCAGATGCCATCTTCATCATTGCTAGCGGTCACCATATCTGCGACTTGTTGGATCTCAGAGACCGCATTGCCCATGGCCACACCGACACCTGCGGCGGTCAGCATCTCACGATCGTTTTGGCCATCACCAAAGCAGATCACATCTTCTTGCGCTATCCCTAATTGTTCCGCGACACACAGGATCGTTGCTGCTTTGGAGCCTTCTTTTGGAACGACATCCACACTGTTTTCATGCCAACGCACAAAACGCAGTTTGCTGTATTTCTCGTCAAAGAAATGCTCATACTCTTTTCCGTAAAAAGCCAATGCTTGATAGACTTCTTTTTCTTCGGGAAAATCCATGTCCAACTCAGGAAGTTGGGCACCAAAGGAATGCATCGCTGCTTCCATTTTAGCAATATCCAACGAAGACGCTCGTTTCGCTGTATCCATCCCGACAAATGCCGTGTCGATCCCAAGCTCTTGGGCTTCTGCCACGAAAGCAGCCAATTGCGTTTCATCGAGTAAGTTTTTATATACCTGCTGATGCGAAAGAAAAGCAGCTGCCCCATTACATAAAATGTAATTATCAAAGGACAACGAACGAATAATATCTTGGGCGTGGAAACGACTGCGCCCAGTGGCAACGGTCACGAAATGGCCAGCATCTCGTAAAAGATCAAGGGCTTTTAGCGTACTGTCTAGTGGCTGTTTGTTCGAGTCAAGCAAGGTTCCATCAATATCAAAGGCAAAGAATTTCCGATTCATAAAAGGTTAAGGCTCGCTTTCTATTAAGAAGTAACTAAGATTTTGGTCTTGGTTGCGGTCATTTTTACAAAAAACAGCAAGAAAAACCGTACATACTTATTCTTAACACAAATAGGCGCTGATTTCAACGCTCCGTTAAGGGATGATAGCTTCTTCCTGGAGAAATGTTAGAGAAAAGAAAAAAAGAAGCATCGCTGCTTCTTTTCCTTGATTATGATTAGTCGACATAGGTCGATTTTGAGTTGTTCAACCATGCGTAACCCAGCCCCATGACCAAGCCACCGCCGATATAGTTGCCGATAAAGGCAAAGACTAAATTATGGATCACACTGCCGACAGTCATACCTGCCAAGTGTCCGCCTGAAGCCCAGAAAGCTAAAGTAAATGCTGGGAAGTTAGCAATAACGTGTTCAAAGCCTAAGAAAGCAAAGATGAAGATGATGAAAATGATGGCCGCTATTTTTCCGGCGTCATCTTTCATCCGCATACTTACTAACACGGCTGTGTTTACTACGATATTAGCAAACATCGCTTCTACTAAAATTTGGATAGTGGATTTTTCTAATTTCGCAGTGATCGAGGTCAGCATAAAGTTATCTGCTGTCAGTCCTTGGAACGGACCTGTCAGCGCAACGATCGAGCCAAAGATCACGCCGCCGATCAAGTTGAATAAGACGCACGTAAACAAAATTTTCAATGCCAAAGGAATACTTAGACGTTTCCGGTAAACCCCAACAGTCATATATAACATATTCGATGTTCCTAATTCTGCGTTCATATAAAGAATCATGACTAAAGACCAGCTAAACATAAATGCATACAAAATTTTTCCTAACCCGTGAACCATCGATTCACCTTTCATAGCGATCGCAAAAGCAATAGCTGTTCCGAGGGTCAAGAATAAACAAGCCATCATCGCACGTACAGCGTAACGCAAATAACTACTCTTGATCAGATCGATTTTCTTTTCTATGGAAGAATCGATCTTCTCAAATAATGGGGATACTGGATTCATTTTTTCTACTCCTTTTATGAATAATTTCACTTCGTTATCATTTGCACAATACTTTCATATTCTAATGACGAAAAGCTGTTTTGTAAAGAGATATTTGAAAATATAAGTAATTAATGAAAAATTTCAAGATTTGTTTTCATCAAATCCAAAGTCAGTTCCATCTTGACTTTTGCCCCTAGTTTGTCGTATACTATTCCTTGTGTAAAATAATGCAGCAGGAAAATAACAGCTCGTCACCAGTTCGTTGCCCCTCGGGTGCAATTGCGTAACCGCGGCTGCAAAGGTGAAGATTGAAGAACGAACTGCACGAATGTGAGTTTTTCAACGGATTATTTTACTCCAAACTATTTTATTGGAGGAACTAAATTATGTCTCGTTATACAGGACCATCATGGAAAATTTCTCGTCGTTTAGGAATTTCTTTATCAGAAACTGGAAAAGAATTGGCACGTCGCCCTTACGCTCCAGGTCAACACGGACCAAACAGCCGTGGCAAAAAATCAGAATACGGCATGCAATTAACTGAGAAACAAAAATTGCGTCATATGTATGGCATGAACGAACGTCAATTCCGTACATTGTTTATCAAAGCAAGCAAAATCAAAGAAGGTAAACACGGTGTTAACTTCATGATCTTGTTAGAACAACGCTTAGATAACGTTGTTTACCGTCTAGGTTTAGCAACTACTCGTCGTCAAGCACGTCAATTAGTAAACCACGGTCACGTTTTAGTTGATGGCAAACGCGTTGATATCCCTTCATACCACGTTGAAGTTGGACAAGTCATCAGCGTTCGTGAAAAATCACAAAACATCTCAACAATCAAAGAAGCAGTTGAAGCAACAGCTGGCCGCGCGTCATTTGTAAGCTTTGATAGCGAAAAATTAGAAGGTTCATTAACTCGTTTACCTGAGCGTGATGAATTGTCTGCAGAAGTTGACGAAGCACTAGTCGTTGAATTCTACAACCAAAAACTTTAAGATTTCAACCGACACGATTCCTTTTTGGAATCGTGTTTTTTTTTTGGAATCAACGGATTTACGGATCCTCTTAAGAAGACCCTTGAAAAAATACTAAAAAACCGACAATGATACATCGCTGTATTCATTTGCCGGTTTTGTTCCTATTATTTTATTAGATAAAGTTCGCAACAGATTCGCCTTCTTCTTGCTTTTGGCGATAATTAAACATGAGCAGCTCTGTTTGGCGTCGTTTGAAAATGATCTTTCGTAAGCTTCGTGGCACGAATTTACGAATATCTTCTTCATTGTACCCCACTTGGAGTTTGTTCTCATCTAATATAATTGGTCGTTTCAATAAGTTCGGGTATTTTTCGATCAATGAAAGCAGCTCTTCTAGCTTCAACTCTTCTAAATCAATGTCTAACTTTTGGTACACTTTCGAACGAGTAGATATAATGTCTTCCGTTCCATTTTTCGTTAAAGAAAGAATCTCCATTAGTTCATCACTATTTAATGGATCGCTAAAAATGTTTCTCTCTTTAAATGGTAGTTCATTTTCGGTCAACCATGCACGGGCTTTACGACATGACGTACAGCTGGGTGTTGTATATAGTGATATCATTTGTTCATTCTTCCTTTCTCTTTGATGTACTTCGATTTTTTGTCTGGTGCTCAACCTTCGATTTGATGGATCGTTTCCTGTTTGACGATATCGGCGATTCGAATATTGATCTCTTTGACTTTCAAAGAAGTCAAGCGGCTAATTTCTTCTAAGACCACTTCTTGGACTTGCGCAAAGAGTTTGGGGATATCTTTGCCGTAAGCCACGATTACTTCCAAATCAACTGCAACCTCTTCTTTGCCAACTTCCACATCAATACCAGACGCGACTTGCGGCTGTTCTTCAAGGTTTTCGGTCATATCTGAAAGAAATCTGCCATTTACACTAATCAAGCCATCAATTGACTGCAAAGCGACACCAACAATTGTTTCAATGACTTTCTCTTCAAAGGACAGTGGACTTGCTTGCGCTGCTTCATTAGACACATTCGTTGTTTGCTGATCGTCAGTCATTTTTCACACTCCTTGGTTAAATAAGAAAGGATACTAGAGACATCGCAAAGTCGCATACACGACCTTGTCTAAAGTGGACATTCCTCTTGGGAATTTTTTTCCCTACCTTTCTAGCATAAATTCTTTTTGTTTTTTTTACAAAGAAAAACACTTGTTTTCGGAATAAATTTATCATGCGAAATAAAATGAATGCGCTAAAAAAATCTCAAAGCATAATTTTCTTGAAATGATTCGTTTTTCTTGACAAAAAAAAGAAAGCAGCTACACTGCTCTCCTTTTTTCTTTGTTATTTTGACAAGGCATCTAATGGATCAATCAGTTGATGCCGGGCTAAACTAGGTGAAAGACTAACTTCAAAATGCAAGTGAGGACCTGTACTGTTCCCCGTACTTCCCATGGAAGCAATCACTTCGCCTTGTTCCACCGTCTGCCCAACCTCTACTAAATTGCGGTGATTGTGAGCATACAGTGTCGTCAAGCCATTTTGATGTTCGATCGCTACATAATTCCCCCAGGAAGCATGATATTCTGAGCGAATCACCGTTCCTGAAAGACTAGCCATGATCGGGGTTCCTTGAGGTGCTGCAAAGTCGACCCCACGATGGAACCCGCTACCCCGTGGACCAAACATTGATGAGATGACCGGATCACTAACCGGATAAATCATTTTTTCATTACCCGTTGGCAACTCTGCTTTCTCTTTGTCATAACTCGTCAACGCATAAGCTTCGATCAAAGCGTTCAATTTTTCATTGTATTGCGTATCTGATGCATACCGTCCCGTCAAATATTCCGTGGCATCTTCATAGGTTTCGGTTTCTGACTTCCAAGCGCCTTTATAAAAATTCGGATTGTGAGCCAATCCTTCTTTCAACAATTTCGCATAATCTTTTAAAGAAGATTCGATGCTGTCATACTGACGGAAGGTCGAACGGATGGTGTACAAATTGCCGTTTCCATCGTCTTCTTGTGTTGGGAAAGAAACCCCATTTCCTTCATATAGTCCTTTGATCCCAAAAAGATTATAGAACGGCTCCTGACTCAACTGACTTTGCCCACTACCGGATTCTAAGATTGCTTGGGCAATCATCACAGATGCGTAAAGATCTTCTTCTAAGCCGACTTTACGGGCATCCTCACCAATCTCCATAATAAAGTCCCATGTTTCTTTGACTGGGGTGACTTCAAATTTTGACGTGCCACCAGTCTGAGGTGTTGTGATTGTCAATTCAGGTACATTGGGCACTTCCTTGATCTCAGGCGTTGGCTGGCTCGGGTTCGTTTCTGGTTTTGTCGGTTGACTTGGTTCCCCCTCTGGATCTTGTTCCTCCGGTGCCGGTGCCGGAATTGGCGTAGGCTCGGGTTCTGGTGTCGGTTCCGGAGCAGGCTCAGTTGGTTCTGACGGTTCTGGACTTGGCTCAGGTTCCGGTGTTGGTTCCGGACTCGGCTCAGGTTCTGGTGTTGGCTCCGGGCTGGGCTCGGGTTCCGGCGTCGGTGCTGGTTGTGCCGGAACAGCTTCATCATTTTCAGCTGGCGTTCTTGGCACGTCAGACTCTCCGGTCGATGCTTCTGTAGTTGCTCCTCCGTCTTCACTTGACACAGACATCAATGCACTCGTTTGATCAACATTTGATTCACGACTCACAGCAGAAGCCGCAGCAGAAACCGGCAACAGGGTCAACAATTGACTGGAAATGACAGAGATTGCCATCCATTTTTTCATTTTCATTAAATAAGTCATCCTCCTTTGTCACACCTTCTATCATACCTAAAAAGCACCTAATTTTATAATCATTTTTTGCATCTCTGTGTGAAAAAAAGGAAAACACTGATATAGTGACGTTTATAACAATTTCCTTCACCAAATCTAGCATTTTATTCTCTTTTCTTCTATAAAAAATACGCCAAAAACCTGCTTTATTTATGTAAAAAGTGCTTTTCCTATGAAAAACAGCAGCGAGCGTCCTCCCTGCTGTTTTGATCTACCTTGATTCAATATCGATATATTCGCGATCGCTGGACACTTCTTTATAGGCGGGGCGCATGATTTTTTGTGCGTTGACCAGCTCTTCGATCCGATGGGCGGACCAACCGACGATCCGTGCAATAGCAAACATTGGTGTATACAGTTCTTCTGGTAGATCCAACATGTTATAAACAAACCCGCTGAAAAAGTCGATATTGGCACTGACTCCTTTGTAGATTTTGCGCTTTTCATTGATGACTTGAGGAGCAATACGTTCCACCATCGTATACAATTGATATTCTTGCCAAGCTTCTGATCCTTTTTCTTGCGCCAGTTTTGCCACATAATTCTTAAAAATCGCCGCACGGGGGTCGTTGTCGCTATATACCGCGTGGCCCATGCCATAAATCAAGCCTTTACGGTCAAACGCCTCTTTATCTAAGACTGCTTCCAAATAGCTGCGGATCGCCTGTTCATCGGTAAGGTCAGCAACGTTGCGCTTCAAATCCCCCATCATTTCTGTCACTTTGATATTGGCACCACCGTGTTTAGGTCCTTTCAAAGAACCTAGTGCTGCGGCAATCGTTGAATAGGTATCCGTCCCACTGGAGGTAACCACTCGTGTCGTAAAGGTCGAATTATTCCCGCCGCCATGTTCCATATGCAAAACGAGTGCCATATCCAATGTTTGGGCTTCTTGGAAGCTATATTCTTTCGTTGGGCGCAGCATAGTCAAAATCGTTTCAGCTGTACTCAACTCTTCGGTCGGGCGGTGGATATACATACTCTCCCCTTGATTGTAATGATTGTAGGCATGATAACCGTAGATTGCCAAGAGCGGAAAGACACTGATCAGCATCAGACTTTGTTCCAATACATTTTCAATGCTGATGTCATCTGCTTGTGGATCATAACTTGCCAGTGTCAAGATACTGCGAGATAAACTATTCATGATATCAGAAGAAGGTGCTTTCATAATGACGTCACGAACAAAATTGGTCGGCAAAGTACGTTTTTCTGCTAATAGGCAATGAAACGCCGCAAGATCTGTTTTATTTGGCAGTTCGCCAAAAAGTAATAAATATGCAACTTCTTCAAAGCCAAAGCGTTTTTCATTGACGAAGCCTGCAACTAACTCGTTGATGTCAATTCCGCGATAACGCAGTTCGCCACAAGCCTCGATCGGCTTCCCGGCAATGATTTTTTCTGGATAAATAGTCGAGATTGTCGTTAATCCAGCTAATACACCAGTTCCATTCAAATCCCTTAGACCACGCTTAACATCATATTCTGAATAAAGATTCACATCGATCAAATTGTATTTCTCACATTGCGATGCCAGATATGCCATTTTCTCTTTCTTTTCTAATCTTTCCACGGTGATGTTACCTCCAATCTTTCTCCGAACCAGCTACTTCAATGTTATTTAACCGTATACAAACATCGTTAAAATAACCATCCGAAAGAATCGCTGCTTTTTAACAAACTTTCACACATTATAGCATGATGTCGAGAAAATGAAATATTTTTCATAAATTTAATTGATTTTTTAAATTATCAACGTATAATTATTCCTAATAAGTACGATTATCTTCGTAAAAGGAGGATTCTTATGAAGTGGCAAACTCAATTAACCGTCAATGACACCCAATACACGTATATTGACTTAGCGAAAATCACCCAAGACTTAGGGGCTGATTTATCTCGCTTGCCCTACTCCATTCGAGTTTTATTGGAAAGTGTTGCTCGTCATCAAGACGAGGAAATTACAGAGGATTATTTACCATTTTTAGCGAATTGGCAGGCAGAAAGCCCTACTGGCGTCGTGCCATTCAAACCAGAGCGGGTCGTCTTGCAAGACTTTACTGGGGTACCGGCAGTCGTTGATTTGGCTGCCATGCGGGATGCGATGGTCGCTTTAGGCGGTGCCGCAGAAGACATCAATCCTGAGATCCCCGTCACACTCGTCGTCGACCACTCTGTGCAAGTCGATCAAGCTGGTAAGCCTGGGGCGATCGCTTTTAATACGGAGCGGGAATTTGAACGCAACGCAGAACGCTATCAATTCTTGAAATGGGCGCAAGGTTCTTTCGACAATTTCGAAGTCGTTCCGCCTGAAACAGGGATCATTCATCAAGTCAACATCGAATCATTGTCTGATGTGATCTTGCAAAAAACACACGAAGATCAACGTCTGCTGTTTCCTGATACATTGCAAGGAACCGATTCTCACACCACGATGATCAATGGTCTGGGGGTTCTCGGTTGGGGGGTTGGCGGTATTGAAGCGGAAGCTGCGATTCTTGGCGAGCCTTCTTTCTTCCCTACACCTGAAGTCATTGGAGTGAAGTTTATCAACGAGATGCCTGCAGGTACCACCGCTACCGATTTAGCACTAAAAGTAACTGAAGTGCTGCGAATCGAAAAAGTGGTTGGAAAATTTGTCGAATATTTTGGTCCTGGCTATCGTCATTTAAGTTTAGCTGATCGAGCAACGCTAGCAAACATGGCTCCCGAATATGGTGCGACTTGCGGCTTTTGTCCGATCGATCAAGAGACCTTGAACTACTTAGCAACGACCGGTCGCTCCACCAAGCTGATCGAACTCGTTGCCGCTTACGCCAAAGCCAACCATTTCTTTTATGATGAAACGACCGTGCCGACCTATACTAAGACGATCACCATTGATCTAGCAGAAGTTCAGCCGGCATTAGCGGGCCCCAAACGCCCGCAAGATCGGATTTTGCTTCCGGCGGTCCATCATGATTTTGAGCAATCTGTCACGGCAGCCGTTGGTCCTAAGGGCTTTGGTCTTTCGGAGGATGAATGGCAAAAAGAAGCCACCGTTACTTGGCCAGATGCTGCACCTGACAAATTAGCGACCGGCGATATCGTTTTGGCGGCAATCACTAGCTGTACGAATACTAGCAATCCTTTCGTCATGCTCTCTGCAGGCTTATTGGCCAAAAAGGCCGTTGAAAAAGGTCTGACTGTTCCGCGTACGGTCAAAACCTCCCTTGCACCTGGCTCCCAGATCGTGACCACCTATTTGCAAAACAGTGGTTTATTGCCGTATTTAGAGCAACTCGGCTTTTATTTAGTGGGCTACGGTTGTACTACCTGTATCGGAAATTCCGGTCCTTTAGAAGCGCCGGTCGCTGAAGCAATTGAGGCAGAAAATCTATTGGTAGCATCGGTTCTGTCAGGCAATCGGAATTTTGAAGGAAGAATCCATCCACAGATCAAAGCCAATTATTTGGCTTCACCGCCGTTAGTAGTTGCCTATGCGATTGCTGGCAGCATTCGCAAAGATCTGACAAAAGAACCATTAGCTATCGTCAATGATGAGCCGGTGTATTTGTCTGATATTTGGCCTAGCAATGAAGAAGTCAATGCTTACGTTCAAGAATACGTCGGACCAGAAGCATTTCGCGCTGCCTATGAGCATCTTTTTGATGCCAATGAACGCTGGAATGCGATCGAAACCACCACGAGCGCATGTTATGAATGGGAGGAACATTCCACTTACATTGCTCATCCACCCTACTTTGAAACATTGACCAAAGAATTGCCTAAACCAGATGTCTTAGCCGATCTGAAAGTCTTGGCAAAATTGGGTGATTCGGTCACCACTGACCATATTTCTCCTGCTGGCAGCATCAGTATGGATTCTGCAGCTGGAAAATTTTTACAAGAAAAAGAGGTTCCGTATCGTGAATTCAATTCCTTTGGTTCGCGGCGCGGCAATCATCAGATTATGATGCGGGGGACTTTCGGCAACATCCGTCTGCAAAACCAGCTGGTTCCTGGCAGTACTGGCAGTGTCACGCATTATTTTCCAACTGGGGAAACCTTGTCGATATTTGACGCCGCTATGAATTACCAAAAAGCCGGCCAAAGCTGTATCATTTTAGCCGGTAAAGATTATGGCATGGGTTCTTCTCGCGACTGGGCCGCCAAAGGAACACAATTGTTAGGCGTTAAAGTCGTCTTAGCAGAAAGCTTCGAACGAATCCATCGCAGCAACTTGGTCATGATGGGGATCATTCCGCTTGAATATCTTGCTGGTGAAAGTGCCGCATCGTTTGATTTGGACGGCAGCGAAACATTCTCGATCGCTTTGCCAGAAGAGCCAGTGGTCAAGCAGCTGATCGAAGTCACTGCGCAACGGATCGACGGAGGGACGGTCTCCTTTATGACCCGCCTGCGTTTTGATGCCCCTGCAGATATTCGCTATTGGAAGCATCAAGGAATTTTACCGATGGTCATTCGAAAAAAAGCTGAATTAGGAGGAACTGCCCATGCCTAACCAAACAACCCATCAAGCAACGACGATCACCATTCCTTACATTGCAGGAGACGGCATTGGTGCCGAGATTTGGCAGGCTGCGCAACCTGTGATTGATGCAGCTGTGAATAAAGCCTATGAAAATCAGCGCCACATCGAATGGCTAGAAGTTTTAGCTGGAGAAGCCGCCTTTGAACAGACGGGGGAATGGCTGCCGCAAGCAACCATCGATACGATCAAAGCCCAGCAATACGCCTTAAAAGGACCGTTGACTACCCCAATTGGCGAAGGCTTTCGCTCCTTGAATGTCACCTTGCGGCAAACGCTAGATCTTTATGCCTGTGTCAGACCTGTTCGCTATTTTACAGGAGTCCCTTCGCCTTTAAAACAGCCAGAAAAAACCGATATGGTGATCTTTCGAGAAAATACTGAAGATGTTTATGCTGGCATCGAATTTGCCAAAGACGACGACGCAACACAGCGTTTGATCCAGACACTGCAAGCAGACTTTGCCGTCAAGGCGATTCGTTTTCCTAAAACTGCCGCTATTGGCATCAAGCCGATCTCTTTAGAAGGCAGTCAGCGCTTGATCGCTGCTGCCATTGAGTATGCGATCGCTCAAAAGCGTCCCACGGTGACACTGGTGCATAAAGGTAATATCATGAAATTTACAGAAGGCGGCTTTAAAAACTGGGGCTATCAGCTTGCAGAGACCACGTATGCCGCCCAGTGTTTTACAATGAATCAATACAACAAAATCAAAGCAGAAAACGGCTCAAAGGCAGCCGAAGCCGCCCTTGCCTCGGCAAAAGCGGCTGGGAAAATCGTTGTTAACGACGTGATCGCCGACAACTTTTTACAGCAGATCCTTTTGTATCCAGAAAAATTCGACGTCATTGCCACTTGTAATTTAAACGGCGACTACATCTCTGATGCACTGGCTGCACAAGTCGGCGGCATCGGGATCGCCCCCGGCGCCAATATCAACTACGATACCGGAGCAGCCATCTTTGAAGCTACCCACGGAACGGCACCGGATATCGCAGGACTTGGCAAAGCCAATCCTTGTTCCCTGTTGCTATCGGCGTGCATGCTATTAGAACATTTGAACTGGCCGGAAGCTGCTGCGATACTGACGCAAGCCATTGAACAAGCCTTGCAAAGTCAGCACGTCACTGCCGACTTCGCACAGTTGATGCCAGAAGCGGTCTGTTTAACGACACAAGCGTTTGGTGAACACCTCCTTCAGCTCATCCATTCGTAAACTCAAGCTGTGATTGAGTCGGCATTCGCCTGCTCAACCACAGCTTGATTGCGTTTCCACCTTCTGAGAAACTATACTTAGAGCATGAAAGGGGGAATTCATTTATGAGTGAATTCAACATGAGAAAAATTGGTCAGCAGATCGCTGCCAAACGCAAAGAAAAAAATCTGACCCAAAGCAACTTGGCAGACCAGTTACTTGTCAGCTATCAGGCGGTCAGTAATTGGGAGCGGGGAAACTCACTGCCGGACATTGAAAAATTGCCGCAGCTAGCAGCGATTTTAGACTTATCCATCGATGAGCTGTTAGGGAAGCCAGCAGCTGCGGTTCAACATTATCAAGCAGGAACCGCACAGCCAGAAGAAATCGCCGAACTAGCTCCGCTGATCAAACCGCAAGAATTGTCGGTATTGATTCAAGAAGAGCCGTTTCAAGAAACTTCTTTAGACCTAGACTTATTGCCTAGGCTAGCACCTCATTTGACCAGCGCCGACTTACAACACCTGTTAAATGGCGCCGAGAATATCCCAGAAGATGTCATGGAAGAACTCTTGCCGTTTTTGAAAAAGCCCCAAATAGAAGAGCTCCTGAAAGGCAACCACTATTCCAAGGCTTTTTGGGAAGAGGCGGCGCCCTTTTTACCCCCCAGCTTTTTGGCGGGAGAAATCAAAGGTTGGCTTGAAACCCCTGACTTTCGCTTTTCTGAGATTGAAGAACTGTTGCCCTTTTTACCTGCACCGTATCTGGATGAGCTCCTGCTGACCGCCCTGGAACAGCCAAACGTTGTCGCTTCAGAGCGCTTATCTTATGATGAAATCGAAGAACTGCTGCCTTTTCTGACAGAAGCAACGATCTGCCGGCTTGTTCAAGCACTGCCCTTCTCAACAGATGAGTTGGAAGAAATCGCTCCTTTCCTCTCCTCAAAGAACTTACTTGTCCTATTAAAAAAAGGACACTAAAAAAACAAGATTCTTCTTTACTTTTGGTAAACCACCGTTTATAATTTCGTTAACTAAATAAATCATTTTTCAGGTTAACGAAATTATTATGAGAGAGAAGGATTCGATGAAATTATCATTACGTGAACAAATCCATGCCGCATTATTTGCGATCATTATTGCTGGTCTTTCCCAATTGACGATTCCGTTAGGTTTGATCCCATTGACAGGACAAACCTTTGCGATCGGCCTGGCGGTGACTTTCCTTGGCACGCGAACAGGAACGATGGCGATCATCATCTACTTGCTGTTAGGATTGATCGGTTTGCCCGTTTTCGCTGGTTTTTCCAGCGGTATCGGTGTTTTGTTAGGACCAACCGGAGGCTATTTAGTCGGCTTCCTCTTTAACGGATTGCTTACTGGATTGGTCGTAGAAAAAACGGCGTTTCGCTACACAGGAGCAGTGATCGGCAATATTGTCGGTGCGCTGGCAACTTTGTTGTTTGGTACATTATGGCTGAAATGGAGCACGGGCATGGCATGGCCGGCTGCTTTTAACGGTGGTTTTGTTTTGTTTATTATCCCCGGGATCATCAAAGCCGTTGCCGCAGCTTATCTAGGTATCTTTTTAAGAAACCGCTTGGCGCAACCATTGGCTTTGCGTTAATAAAAAACACTCGCGTCATATGCAGCGATTCCCATCAGTTAGCTTTTTCGTCTAACTTTTGGAAATCGCCGCATCACGCGAGTGTTCTTTTTTAGTTGTCGATCTCTTCAATCGACAACTGCGGCCAAATTTTCTGCCACTGCTTGATCGCTTGGCGTTGTCGGTAAACCGCAAGGTACTGTTCATTTTGGGCGAAATGCGGTGTTGGCCGCACCCGAAAACTGCAAACATCCTGCCAACCAAAAGGCGCCATCAATTCAAGCTTACCTTGATTCATTCGTGCCGCCACCGCTGTACAACGCTCTGGAAATTTCGTTAAAGCATCGAAGGTACTTGTATAAGGCGGCTCCTCGGCAAAATTGTGCTGGTGCATCACCGCTTGATTTCGAACCTCCCAAGGAAATTTGGGAAACGAACGGCGCAGTTGCGCTTCGATCGCTGCTGTTTCTTCTATGCTTACAGTCGGATCATAAAACACGACATCAATATCGGTCAGCGGCACCTCCGCTATTTTTCCGCTGAGAAATCCCCATAAATAATTCCGCAGGTACCCGGCACAGAGCCAGCAATCCGGCAGCTGCAACGCTTCAATGATCGTAAGCAGTTGTCGACATTCACGATTTTTTGCAAGCAAGTGCTGGATCGCTTGTTCCTTCATTGGCGTCCTCCTCTAATGGGCTCATTATTTCAAGGTCCAACCACCGTCGATGGGCACGATCGCCCCCTGCAAGTAACTAGCTTGCGGACTGGCAAGAAAAAGGGTCAGTGCTGCAACTTCTTCTGGTTGCGCCCAACGCTTGACTGGCGTCTCTTCTGCCACCCATTGCGCCATTTTCCCGTCACCGGCAAAATCAGCCGCATTCATCGGCGTTTGAATCGCACCTGGCGCGATGCCCTTCACCGAGATCCCTTGATCTGCAACATCCAATGCCAACTGTTTGGTAAACCCGACGATCGCGTGTTTTGCGGTTGTATAAGCGATCCCACCTCCACCTGCGACCATTCCAGCGATCGACGCCATATTAATGATCGTTCCGCCGCCATTGGCTTGCATCAGTGGCAAGATTTCTTTCGTTAAATAAAACATGCTGGAGACATTGGTTTGAAATATCTCCTCCCACTCCATTGAGGTCGTCTCAGCGATCGTATGATAGCCGTCAAGTTTCCCAGCTGTATTTAACAAGACCGTAATACCGCCAAAGTGCGTCACACAAGCTTGGACCGCTGCAAAACAATTTTCTTTCACCGCTAAGTCACAACACGTGCCGAAAAAGCGGGGTTGGGCTAAAAGCGTATCGGGAAACGATTGGCAGTCAACCCCAAATACTTGGGCGCCTTCTGCAAGAAACGCCTCTGCTTGTGCTTTGCCGATGCCTGAAGCAGCACCTGTGACAAACACAATCGTTTTGTCATTGATCCACGGTGCTGTCATTCCACAATTTTCCAATCTTCCGCAAGAATGTCGCAAACAGTCGGTGCGAAACTCGAGAATCCTTCATCTGTTGTTTTGATCAAAAAGTAAGGGGTGACTGGTGCATTGTCGTACACTTCTCCTTCAACGAATGTCACATAAAGTTCAAAGCCACCCCAACCTTCACGAATGATTTTTTTGCCGGCTTTTAATTCTGGTAAGATTTCTTCAAATGTCATGATTTTTCTCCTTTGTGTGTTTCTTTTGTGTTTTAAATTGCGTGGGAATTCAATTACGAAAACAAGCAGGACTCGTTTGCTGCGCTAATACGGCAGCAGCGTGATCGCTTGCGCCAATTCCTCTACAAGATGCGCCGTTTTATAGTCCTCAAATGCCTCATGATGGTTTCGCAGCAGCGTCCGAACTTTCGTTGGCGAATATGCTTCTGCTAAGTGGTTTTCCAAAACGAAGCGTCGGGTCAACTGCCATTCATAATAGTAGCCGAAGGGACGGCAATAGTAGCTGGTTCCCGCAAGCTCTTTTTTCTCAAAGCGTCGATGGGTATGCCCAAAGACGACTGCCCGCACATTGGCGTACTGATCGATCACTGCGCCAAAATCAGGCGACCCCAAAAACGCATTTAGGTGGTTCCAGCGGGCGTACTTGCCGGTCTGCCGCACAATAAACGCTTCTTGAGGCACAAAATGGGTAGAAAGAAGAATTTCTTGGTCTTGCGGCAAATGGGCCAATGTTTCCGCTAAACGCTCATTGATGGCTTGGCTGATTCCCTTATCCGATCCCTTTCGTTGAATCATGCGGTCATACCAAAACAGATTTTTCAGCCGCAAGATCTCAGCTTCACTGGTCAAATCAGAATATTGGTAGTCATACCAGCCATTGATTCCCAACAGCAGTGTTTTTTCTGATAAGCGATACGTCTGAAAATTAAGAAAGGCGGGATCATCGAAAGCCTCGATCTCTTGTTCCGTCAAGTCCACCATTTCATGATTGCCCCAGTGAAAGGTCGTTGGTACCTGTCGACTTTGAAAAAATGCGACCACGTCTAATAGCCGTTGCTTTTTATTCGCCACATCTCCTGCCAGATGCAGATGGGTCACCTGATTTTGCTGCAAATAATCAGCGATCAGCTGCAGATGGGGGGCGAATAATTGGTTGATATCGACGTGCAAGTCGCTAATAACCGCCAGCGTGCCCATATCAGCGGCCTGCCGTCTGCTTTTCGATCCGTAACAATTGAACATCATTTGCTAAGATCCCGCTATTTCCCACCAATTGCAACCGTTGATAGGTCGGTTCCACCTGCATCCGAGTCTGTTCTTCTAAATACACCTGAGCCCCTTGCTTCAACCAAATCGTGCCTAAGGGTGTCGTTAAAGGGGTGTCGTAGATCGCCAATCCTTCTTCTGGATAGCTCTGCGGCACGATGATCAGGCGAAAATGGATGTCCAAACGGCAGGTGATCTCCGTTGCAGGAAACGGACCGACGCCGTCTTCAAAATCCAAATAGAGACGATCATCTGGCTGCACATAAGGGGTTATTTTTTCAATTGCTGCTGGCTCAATGTTCAGTTCCATGACGAGAGCCCTCCTTTACATGATACGTTTTTTCCATTCCTCTAGGGTGATGCCGCGCGTGACTTCATCGATGATTTCTTCACCCGATTTGCGGGCAGCTGGGATCGTTGCTTCCAATTTCATCCCAATTTTCTCCATGACCCGTCCAGACTTGGGATTTCGAGCATCATGTCGAGCAAAAATTCGAATCAATTCGAGTGTTTCAAAACCGAAATGCAGCAGTGCCATTGCCGCTTCTGGCATGATCCCTTGTCCCCAATAATCGCGACTTAATGTATAACCGAGCTCAGCGATCTCTTTTTCTGATTCTACTCGCAAATCGATGGTCCCAATCATTTTGCCTGAGTCTTTTTCTTCGATCGCATATTTTCCTAAGGGTGCAGCAACAAAATACTCGGCGATGCGTAGTTTTGTTTCTTCAACCGACCCATGTCTAGCAAAGACGAAGGTCGTCGTTTCTTCATCATTTGCATAGGCAAACATGTCCGCTGCATCTGCCAAGGAAACAGGACGCAAGAGCAGCCTCGGTGTCTCCAACTGCTGATTTTCTGCTAATAATAGCAAATGTCGTTCTTTTGTTGTCATAGGATCCCTACTTTCTATCAAAACTCTCTCACGATCGCACCCCTCTTTTGCTATTTGCTGGATATGCTATAATAAGCATAAGTAAACGCTTTGAGGAGGATACTTCAATGTCAGACGAATTAGAAAAACGCCTTGATACAGGAATGTATGGGACGCCTCGCGTCAACCCAGATGAACAGCGCAAGTATTTAGGCACGTTTCGTGAACGGTGTTATCTTAGTATGACAGTAACAGAAATGAAGAAGAAGGACAACCAGAAAACGCTCTTGAACGCCTTACCAGATTATCAAGGAGCGCTCGTGTTGCTTAACGGAAAATTGCCAGAATCGATCCAGACCGATTACATCACTTTACTGACTCAACAACAGATGGAATTTCGGATCGTCTCCGATGCACAAGATGCCGGTCCAGACAGTATCGGCTTGCTGATTGCCGGGAAAGAAGCCGTCAATCAAGACGTCATCGATATCGAACAAAAATACCCTGCAGCTACTACGCAATCGGATAAAGAGCACGAACAACCAGAGAAAACGTCATTTTGGAAACGTCTTTTCCATTAAAAGGAGGAACTATCATGGAACAATCAACACCGCCCTACCTTTCATTAAAGAAAGAACTGCTTGATGCTTTGGATCTGCATATCGATTTGTTGAAAACGGCCCCTACGATCGAATCGAGCCATCTGGATGGCGTATTGTTCATGATGCGCAGCTTGGGTTTTATGCTGGATCGCGCTCCGAAAGTACTCCTACTGGAGGATCAGAATGAAATGAACTTTATGATGTTTCAATATTATAGCCTCCTATCGGAACTGAAGTACAATCTCGTTTTAAACTTTCCCTATGCCTCGATTCAAGGCGTACCGTTATTGACCTTGATCCAACGTTTTCCTACCACGTATGAAAAAGAAATGAAACAATGGTGGGAAGCCCGAACAGGTCTCAAGGTGGAAGAAACAAAACAAACGATTGAGATCGCTGCTTTTGAATCCTAATAAAAAAGACTGCACACTTTCGAAGGGAATCACCTTCCAGAGTGTGCAGTTCTTTGCTCTCTGAGCTTCCATCAGCTTTCGAAGACTTCAGGGAACAACAGTCGTAAAACAGACATAGTTAAGCGTCGGCCTTTCCCGCTGTATGGATAAACGTGCATATGCATCGCTGGGTTGAAATTGGCTTCAATGATTCCATAAGCCCCCGGTTCATTGGCTGGCTTGGTTTTATCTGGAATAATCAGATCGATTCCGCTGATAGATGCTTGTAATGCGGCTACCGCATCGACTGCTACTTGTTTGTAGTCATCGTTGAAGTCATCCGTTACATCGATAGAATCACCGCCAGTACTGATATTCGAGTTTTCTCGCAAATAAACGATCTGCCCCTCTTCTGGCACTGAATCAACTTGATACCCTTGCTCTTTTAACATCAGTTGTTCCAGTTCCCCTAATTGAATCAACTCTAATGGAGTCCGATGATGGGTGCCGCGCAATGGATCGAGATTTTTCTCTGCGACGAGTTCCGTGATCGTGCGCTTGCCGTCACCCACGACATTGGCTGGGATACGTAATAAAATCGCATCAACTCGCCCATCGATCACGAAGAACCGATATTCCGTCCCTGATAAAAAGGTCTCAACGAGGATCGAATCATCTTCCGCAAAGGCAATGGCGACCGCCGCCCGATAATCCGCTAAAGAAGCACCTTCTTTGAAAATCGAGATACCAATCCCATAGTTGGTGGTTTTCGGTTTTACCACAAACCCGCTGTGGGCGATCTGAGGATAAAACGCGATCGCTTCTTCTGCCGAAGCGAATTCAGCGCCACCTGGTACATGAAAGCCATTTTCGGCTAAGATTTTTTTGGTGACCGTTTTATTCGCCATGATCAATGGGACGATGTACTGATCCTTACTGGTCATATTGGCATTTTTAACATATTCAACGTGGTCTTTCACGGCTAATTTCAAGAACTGATCCGTTTCATCCAGTACCGTCACTTCGATACCTTTTTGGATCGCATCGAACAAGAGAATCTGGGTCGACAATTCCATTGCTCGAAAACCAGCCAATTGATACGGTTTTTCCCAAGCAGCATGATGATACTTTTGTCCCAGCAATGTTGCTGTCTGCGCTTGGCTGGTTGCTTGACTCGCTGAGAAAAGACGTCCAGCGAAGGTTCTTTCTGGTTCAGCCAGCATCTCAGAAAGCTGATCCAAAAATGGCGGATGCGGCAGCTCAAGGGCTTGGGCAAAGTCCATCATTTCAGCAATCAGTGCTTGCGCTTCTTGCTGATAAGTCGATGGCGCTAAGGGATGCTCTAATGCCACCTGATCATTTTTCTGATTGCCTTCTTCGATCCACGCATCGGCATCGTTGCCTTCTTCTTTTGTACTTAAAAACAATAAGAAGAAATGTAAGAACGCGACTTGCTCTTTGGAAATGCCATAGCGGGCAAAGGGATCGATATCGATATTTCTTAACTCAATATAACGGATACCAGCTGAGGCTAGATCTGCGACCCGTTTTCCCCCACGTAAACGCACTGGCGCATAAAATTCTTTTTCTTCTGAAAGCTTTCCTGTCTCCACTAATTTGGCAATATCTGCAAGATAGGTCTCTAACGAAGCATAAGATACCTTGACGTCTTCGTGATTCGTGTAGCCATAATGGCTATTGCGAATACTGCGGACTGGTTCTTGCGGTCCGTTTTCTGTCGTAAAATAATTGGCTTCTGAAGCAGGGGTCGCCCCAAAGAAATACGTCAAAAACCAGCGATAATGCAAATAATTGCGAGTTACTTTCAAATAAAGCGCCGTTTTAAAGGCTTGATAGCTTTCATTCGTTTCAGATAAAGCATACAGTTGCTGCAAAAAGTCTTCCGCAAATTCAAAATTGAAATGTATCCCACTGACCATTTGCTTACGGCGACCATACGTTTTGGCCAAATAGCGGCGGTAAAGCACATCTTCAAATTGGTCTAATTTTGCAATGACGATGTCTTCTTCTTTTTCTGGTAAAGCTGGTGGCATGCTCAAAGGCCAGAGCATTTCTTCTGCTGCCATTGAACGATATGCCACATCGTGGATGGCCCCTAAGAAACGGAACAACTCATCCACTGAATCCGCGACCGGCGTGATTAGTTCCAGTTGATTTTCCGCAAAATCCGTTTGGATATAGGGATGGAAGCGACGATTACCTAGCTTTTCAGGATGATTCGTTCCAGCAAAAGTTCCGTCTAATCGTACCCGCTGTGCTTCTCGCTCAATCCCGTAACGCCCTTTCAATAAATAGGGAAAAAGCTCTTTATGTGATAATAATGTTTTTATTTTCATGCGAATGCCCTCTATGTTCTTCTACTAGATTTTTTCTTATAATCTGTTTCTTTCCATCCATTATAGTGAAAAATGGCGAAAAAAGCAGGAATTTGCTCTTCACTTGTAGTATCTCTGAATAAAATTACCAAGAATTTATAAAATACTTGAATAAATTTGATATTTACCTTCAAAATAAAGTATACTGCTTATAGAACAGTAAAATATTATGTCCATATTACTCTTTTTTGAAAGGAAGAATAGTGAATGAAGCCACTTAATCTTACCAAACGTGAACGTCAAATCATGAATATCTTTTGGAATTCAGACAAACCTCTTTCTGCAAATGACATTGCTGTCCAACAGCAAGATCTAAGCAAGAATACCATTCAAGCAGTCGTACGTAAACTAAAAAACCACGACTTATTGAAAGTAGCAGATATCGGCTACAGCGGTACTGTTTTGACTCGGTTGTATTCTCCGAATGTGACCCAAGAAGACTTCTTAGCAGCAGAGTTGTCTGATCAATCGTTATTGAATTTGATTACGAATTTTATCGAAACCAATAAAGATATCGATACGTTGAACAACTTAGAAAAAATGATCATCGAGCGCCAAGGGGAGCTAAAAAAATAATTTTTTGTAGCTGAGCTTTTCATTTTATTCTATCTGATACTTCCCAGACTTTAGAAGAACGAAAAATGTTAGCCACTCAAAAAAAATCGTTTTATGCTTTAAGGCAAATTCGTACATCGCTGTATCCGTATTTGACCTAGCTAAACATTGTAACCTTTACGCCCCAGATTGATCGGCAATAGCTGAACGGCAACTCGTTTGCTATTGCCTTCATTTGAAATAAAAGCAACAATAAAGGAGAGCCATGTGCAGGTATTTTACCTGACACAGGGCTCTTCTTTTTTATTCCTTGATCAAGCCTTTGAATAAGCCGACAACAAATTCATTTGGATCAAATGGCTCTAAATCATTGATGCCTTCTCCAAGTCCCACTAATTTGACGGGCAGCCGTAGCTCGTTACGGATCGCCAAGACGATCCCCCCTTTGGCTGTTCCATCAAGTTTCGTTAAGACGAGACCAGAAACATCCGTCGTTTCTTTAAATTGTTTTGCTTGATTCATGGCGTTTTGACCCGTTGTTGCATCCAACACAAGCAGGACTTCATGAGGGGCCGTTGGGTCCACTCGCTGAATGATCCGTTTGATTTTTTCTAATTCGTTCATCAAATTGACTTTGTTTTGCAAACGACCAGCTGTATCTACTAATAAAACGTCAGCATTTTCTCGTTTTGCGCGCTCCATCGCATCAAACACGACCGCTGCTGGATCGCCTCCGGCATTGCCACGAACGACTTCAACACCAGCCCGTTCCCCCCAGACCACTAATTGATCGATGGCACCGGCACGGAAAGTATCCGCTGCAGCCAATAAGACTTTCTTGCCTTCGGCTTTGAATTGGTGGGCTAATTTCCCGATACTGGTGGTTTTTCCAACACCGTTCACGCCAACAAATAAAATGACAGTCAACCCCGGTTGCATATTCAACTCGTTGACTTCACCGACACCCGCTTCCCCATATAGGTCAACTAATTTCTCGATGATGACATTTTGGACATCCGCTGTTTTCTTTACATTACGTAGTTTGACTTCTTGTCTCAATGCATCCGCGATCTTCATCGCCGCATCAAAGCCAACATCTGCACCAATCAACGTTTCTTCCACTTCTTCGAAGAAGTCTTCGTCCACCGTACGGAAATTGGCGAACAATTCGTTCATCCGTTGCCCAAAGGTTTTTCGTGATTTCGTCAATCCTTTGGTGTATTTGTCCTGCACACTTTCCGTCTCTGGCGCTGGTTGAAGGATTGGTTCAGAAGCTGGTGCACCCTCTGATGGTGTGTTCTCGGTCACTTCTACTGGAACACTTGGTGCTTCTTCTCCTTTATTCGCTACCGTTGCTTCTTGCTGTGGGGACGCTTCGGCAGTTTCTTGCTCTGCCTTCAAATCACTGGCGTCGGCGGCATCTGTAGGTGCCACTGCTTCTGAAGCTTCTCGTTCAGCAGGTGTTTGTGCTGGCTGGCTTTCTTCTGAAGGCTGATTCTCTGGTGAATCAGCATCGACTAACGGTTTATCGGTTTCTTGCTCTGCTTCTTTGGTTTCTCCAATCAGCGCTTTTTTGATTTTGTCAAAAAATCCCATCTTACGCACCTCCTTTTAAGACATATTCTTCAATCACTGCTGCCACACCGTCTTCTTGGTTTGAAACGGTGACAACGTCAGCCGCTTCTTTAATGATTGGCACGGCATTGGCCATCGCTACGCCAATCCCTGCATAGCGAATCATTGGCAAGTCATTTTCTTCATCACCGATCGCCATCACTTCTTCTTGCTTGATCCCTAAATCTTGCGCCAATAGGCTGATGCCATAGGCTTTGGTGATTCCTTTAGGCATAAATTCTAACAGGTTATTCCGGCTTTTGATGATTTCATATTTCTCGCGGATCGCTGAGGAAATCTCAGGGATTTTAGGATCCAAAACTTCCTGATGGTAGGCGATCACCGCTTTATTATAGAGCATCGATTCATCCAGATCAGCTACAGCAAAAGGACGACAATCCAATAAAGGATTCAACGAGCCATAAATTGATGGATGCGCTGCTGAAGTCGGTAAACTCAAGACGATCTCTTCTGATACCACGTCTAGAGGCAAATTCAAGTCTTCCGCCACTGAAATCAATTCATGGATATCTGCCAGCTGCATCGCTGCTTTTTCAATGATCTCGCCAGTCTCATTTTTTTGAACCAAACCGCCGTTAAAGGTGATGCTATAGTCGCCGGGTTCTTTCAGCGATAATTCTTCTAAATAGGGACGGATCGCCCGTAATGGACGTCCGGTACAAATGACGATTTTTACGCCTTGTGCTTTGGCACGAGCAAGTACCTCTTTGTTGCGAGGAGTCACTTCTTTTTTGTCATTCAATAACGTTCCGTCTAAATCGATCGCAATCAGTTTAATCATATCATTCCTCCTCTATGCTTGATCTGCTGCAAAACTACCGCCTTCACGCACTTCTTCTAAGCGTACGGACACGGTCTTCGACACTCCAGATTCTTGCATGGTCACACCATACAACACATCTGCTGCCTCCATCGTTCCTTTGCGGTGAGTTACGACGATAAACTGCGTATCATTTTGGAAAGCACTCAAGTAATGACCGAAACGAGAGACATTGGCTTCATCCAATGCTGCTTCCACTTCGTCAAGCACACAAAACGGTACTGGACGAACTTGAATAATGGAAAACAATAACGCAATCGCAGTCAGCGCCCGCTCGCCCCCTGATAGCAAGCTGAGGTTTTGCAATTTCTTGCCCGGCGGTTGGGCTTCGATCTCGATCCCAGTGTTCAATAAATCTTTCGGATCTGTTAAGACTAATTCCGCATGACCGCCGCCAAACATATTAGGAAATACTTGTTTGAATTGCAGACGGATCGCATCGAAGACTTCGCCAAAACGGGTTTTGACTTCTTCATCCATTTCAGACATCGTATCAAACAGCTGTGCTTTAGCCGACAGCAGATCATCTCGCTGACTCGTTAAGAACAAATGCCGTTGATTGACTTGTTCATATTGTTCGATCGCATTTAAATTGACTGGACCAATTTGCTCGATCGCATGTTTTAGTTCCTGAATGTCGACTTTGGCTTGTTCTGCATCCTCGATTTCAGGGAAATCTTGCGCTGCCTTTTCAAAGGTGAGATTGTATTCTTCTTGTAAATACAACAAACGATTATCCATCACCAATTCTGCGCGATTTTTTTCGATCTCAACTTCGGTTTTTTCTGACAGCTTTTCTTTTTGCGTTAAGTTTTCAGCACTCAGGGCTTCGTCTAATGCGCCGATTTCTTGTTGAACGACTTGACGTTGTTCCCGAATCACCGTCAATTCCGCTGTTACCTGCTGCTTGGTGGTTGTGAAGGCCTCAATTCGCTGAAGAATGCTTTCTTCTGAAAACTCATGATCGCTGACGTTGCTTGTCAAGGCAGCTAACTGCCGTTCTAAGGATTGTTGACGCGCTTCGTTTTCTTCCAATGCTTGATTCGTAGCGGCAATTTTTTGCTGCAAATGCGCCACTTGTTCTTTTTGAACGGCGAAAGCTGCCTGCAAGCGCGCACTTTCTTGTGCTAAGGTTTGGCGTTTTTCCTCGATCAAGTCTTCTTCGGCATTCATTTGATGAATATCTTGATCGATTTTCGCCAATTGCGCCGCAATATTCTTTTGCTGTTCTTCCAAACTCGTCTTCTTCTCATCGTACTCTTCAAAGAAGGCTTGCACTTCGCGATGTTCAAAATCAAACACTTGCTGCTCTTGCTTCAAGCGGCTCAGGTCATTCTCAAGATTTTGTAAGCGGCTTTGCAGCTCATGCTCCGTCATGCGAGCCTGTTCGCCTTGGGTCCGCAATTCTTCTAGTGCTGCTTGTGCTTCTTTGGTCGCTGCTTCAAAATGCTGGACTTGCTTTTCCGTTTTTAAAAGCCGCTCATCCAGTTGCACCGCTTGTGCCGTCAATTGTTGCAGCTCATTGCTTTGGCTAAACAAACTACCGGCATTTTTCTTCGTTGCGCCACCCGTCATGGAACCACCAGCATTCATGACATCCCCTTCTAAAGAAACGACCCGATAGCTATAGTTCAATGCTCGTGCTAACGCATTAGCACTTTGCAAGTCTTCGGCAATCAAGATACTGCCTAACAAGTTATCCGTAATGGTTTGGACGTGTTCCGGCGACTGGACCAATTCGCTGGCAACGCCGATAAAGCCGGACACTTGCTTGGCTTGATTGCGGGCATAATCTGGCAAATGACGGGCTTTGATAGTCGTCAGCGGTAAGAAAGTGGCACGACCGCCGCGATTTTCTTTCAGATACGTGATGGCTGCCCGTGCATCCCGTTCATTTTCAACGACGACATGCTGTGCAGCGGCGCCTAATGCGGTCTCGATCGCCACGGTATAGTCTTGTGGCACATCGATCAACTCCGCTACTGCGCCAACGATGCCGCTGATCTGCTGTTTGTTTTTCAAAATCAAGCGAACGCCTTGATAAAAGCCGCTATAATTTTCTTGAATGTCTTGCAGACTGCGCTGTTTCGCTCGTACCTGCTGCACTTGACTCATTAACTGATACATTTTCTTTTGTTCTTCATCAAAGCGTTTTTTGTTGGTCTGAGCTTTTTCTTGAAGATGGATGTATTGCTTGCGTTGTTCTTCTAAAATCGCCTTAGCCTGCGTCAGTTGTTCTTCCACGATTTGCGCTTCCATCGTCTTTTCTTTCAACGACGTATTCATTTGCGTCTGCTTGCTTAACGCCGTTTGATTTTTCGCGGCTTCTTGTTGGTATTGACGCTCCAAGTATTTCAATTCGTTTCCGATCGTTGCCTGCTCCTGCATGGCTTCGACATATTGGCTACGCAACTCTTCGATGATTTCTTTTGCTGAACGTTGGTACTTTTCCTGCTCTTGCTGACACGCCAGCATCGCTGCTTCAACTTCCTGCACACTACGATTCTTTTGTGAAAGCAAGCCGATCAGTTCCGTTTTTTCTTCATTTAAAAGTGTGACCCGTTCTGTGACTTCCTCTAAGGTTTCTTGGTATTCCGCAGAACTTTTTTGCGTATGTTTTGATCGCTCATCCAAGACTTCTTTTTGTCCTTCAGCTTGCTTCAGTCCTTCGGTGACCTCTAAAAGCTGCTGATTCAAACGCTCCAACGTTTCATCAAAAGCAGTACGTTGTTGCCGCAAAGAATGTAGCGACAGTTCCCCTTGATTGATCTTTTCGGAAATCTGCGCCAGTTCTTGGTTAAAGGTACTTAGTTGAGCTTTGGCTGTCTCCCACGCTTCTTTTGCTTTCGTGATCTCTAAGACTGCATAGGCCACATCAACCGTCGTCAATTTTTCTTTTAACGCTAAAAAACGGTTGGCTGCTTCACTTTGGGCTGCCAAAGGCACCAACTGATCTTCTAGTTCATAAATGATATCTTGTAGACGGCTTAAATTGTCTTCCGTTTCAAACAACTTTTGCTCAGCTTTCTTTTTCCGCTGTTTGTATTTCAATACCCCCGCCGCTTCTTCAAAAATCCCACGACGGTCTTCTGGTTTGCTGCTGAAAATTGCTTCTACCTTGCCTTGGGAAATGATCGAAAATGATTCTTTCCCCAACCCAGAGTCCATAAACAACTCTTGGATATCCTTTAAGCGGCAAGCTTGTTTATTTAAGAAAAAGTCGCTTTCGCCGGTTCTTCTCAAGCGGCGAGTCACGCTGATCTCACTGTAATCCATCGGTAAATAATGATCGCTATTGTCTAAAACGATCGTCACTTCCGCTATATTTAGCGCTCTGCGGGTGTCAGAACCTGCAAAAATAATATCAGGCATTTTGCCACCACGTAGATTTTTGGCAGATTGTTCTCCTAAAACCCAACGAATCGCTTCGGTAATATTGCTCTTGCCGCTGCCATTTGGTCCGACGACTGCAGTCACACGATGTTCGAAATCAATGACTGTGCGGTCGGCAAAGGATTTAAAGCCGGCAATCTCTATTCGTTTTAAATACACTCCGCCAGTCCTCTCTTACTGTTCAAGATCTGCCAAGGCATTCGCCGCGGCGTCCTGTTCTGATAATTTCTTCGATTTTCCTTGTCCTTTTCCGATCAAGGTATCATCGCAATAGACTTCCGTCCAAAAAATCCGTTCATGGGCGGGGCCTGCTTCTTTGATCAAACGATAATTGATGGAAACATCGCCACCACGCTGCAAGACTTCTTGCAAGCGAGTCTTATGATCCATCTCATGGGAAAAAGCACCTGCTTTTACTTTTGGAAAAACAACTTTCGTCAAAAAGCCGCTGACACTTTCCAGTCCTTGGTCCAAGTATAACGCACCTAAAAAGGCTTCAAATAGATCACAAAGCAAAGAAGGTCGTTTACGACCGCCAGAGTTTTCTTCCCCTTTGCCTAGACGAATGTATTCATCGAATCGGCAATCTTTGGCAAACATGGATAAACTGTCTTCGCGAACGATTGCCGCCCGTAGCTTCGTCAGCTTACCTTCGGGCAGATCTGGCAATTCACGATACAAATACCGTGAAACGATCAACTCTAAGACAGCATCGCCCAAAAACTCTAAACGTTCGTTATCTGACAAGTGCAAGTTGCGGTGCTCATTCACATAAGATGAATGCGTAAACGCTTGTTCAAGCAGATCTACATCATGGAACACAATATCAAACTTTTCTTTTAGTTCTTTCGTTAATTGTGTATTCATTTGTCACATTCCTTCATTAGTTTATCGACACTTCCCTATTATACTGGTTTTTGTCGAATTATGAAATGTTTCCTCCAAATTCTTGGAAAGACTGTAATAAAAATTTATCTACTTAATCTTCTCCTGTATAAAAAAGCCTGTTTTCCTCAGATACCCGCAAAAAAACAGAAAAAAAAGACGTCCCAGAAAGGACGTCTTTTCACCGATCATTGATTAACGAGATTCAGCTGTAACTGAAACTGTTGCCCATGTATTATGGTCTGCATCATATGCCCATGTAAAGTCTTTCACGCGGTTTGAAATTGGTAAAACTTCATTCCGATAAAGTGTTGGGATTACGAATGCTTCATCTGCAGCATATTCTTGCCATGCATCAAATGCTTCTTTACGTTTTGTTTCGTCAAATGAATCTTTTGAATCGATTGCTTCTAATAGCTTCGTGTTTTCTTCAGATTCAAAACGAGTGTAGTTGAATGCTGAGTTTGGTCCATAAAGGCCAGTTGGAGAAGGATCTGATCCAGTTCCCCATGCACCTTGGTAAACATCAACTTCAGGATCATCATTTTTCAACTTGTCATAGAATGCTTGGAAGTCGATCAAACGACCTGTGGTGTATTGTACATCAAGTCCAATTTCATTCCATTGTTGGATGTAGTAATCTGCTAATGGTTGTGCTGTTTCGCCACCGGACATTGAAGCAAAGTTGATGGTCAATTTCTCACCATTTTTGTCTTCACGCATGCCATCACCATCAACATCTTTGTAGCCAGCATCATCAAGTAATTGATTTGCTTTGTCGATGTTTAAAGTGTAGCCTTCTACTTCGGTGTTGTGCAATGTGCCAAATACTGGTGGGATCAATGTCGTTGCATTTGTACGCAAACCATTGTAGAAACGGCTTCCGACAGCATCATTATCTAATGCATAGCCCATTGCTTGACGCAATGATTTATCCGCCATTTTTGAATCAGGATCGTAATTAACTTTTCCTTCTTCATCATTCCAAGTTCCCAATTTAAAGCCGATATAAGTATAGGCTTGTTCAGGACGACCCAAGATTTGGTAGCCATCTGTATCTTTGTATGTTGGGTACGTATCTGTTGGCATTGACAATGCAATATCATATTGTTTTGCATTCAAAGCTTCTACGATTGAAGAAGTTGGAACAGCTTTAAATGATAATTTATCCATTTTAGGAGCGCCACCGTAGTAGTACTCATTTGGTACATACTCAACAGATTCTCCCGCAACGATATTTGACATCACATAAGGACCAAAGACGATTGGATTTTTACGAACAGGATCGCTTGATTCCATATCTTTGACTTCAATTCCTTCAAAGGCGTGTTTTGGTAATGCTGAAGACCAAATACCGCCACCGGCTTGCATCATACCAGGGTGAACTTCTTTGTATTGAATTTTAACGACTTTGTCACTTTCTTTGGTGATACCAGAAATTGTATCAGATTTGCCATCATGATAATCTTCCATACCAACAATGTTAGTAAAGTTATTATCGTAACGGATACCTGTATAATCTTTATGACCGATTACTTCATAAGAAAAGATCACGTCATCTGCCGTTACATCTTCACCGTCAGACCATTTCAAGTTATCACGCAATGTGATCGTTGCTGTGTTGTTTTCTTCGTCTAATTCAAGATTAGCCGCACCACCATCAACGATTCGGAAATCAGCGTCTGTTAAGAATAAACTTTCATTACTTGGTTGCATAAATTGGTAATCATAGTTATCTTGATAAAATTCTGTTTGGAACAACCCTTGGAATTGCGTATCCATCACTACTGCAACATCCAATGTTCCGCCTTCAATTGCATCCTCGTCATTCTTGACTTCTGTTGGCATTGAGCTGATATCTTCTGTTTCTGTCGCTGAATTACCGCCACCAGAAGAATCGGTTCCGCCGCCGTTGCTGCCACACGCTGCCAATGCTAACACTGACAAAAGAGTGACCATACCAAAAATATTTTTCTTCATCCTGTATCCTCCTTGTTTATCCTAGTCGTTGACGCGCATCCGCTGAACGCTTAAATGCTTGACCAACGTAATTGATACTCAACATCAAGACTAAAATTAGAATTGATGCGGGTAACCAGATCCACTGTCTGTTGACCAGCACATCACCGCTGCTGGCATACCCGATCAGTGTCCCCAAACTTGGAACATTGGTCGGCAGACCAAAACCTAAGAATGTTAGTGTCGTTTCAATACCGATATTCGCTGCAAAGTTCATTGTTAAGTTGGTGATGATCAATGAGCTAAGGTTCGGCATGATTTCGCGGAACATGATGACAAAGTCATTGGTTCCGAGGGTTTTCGATGCACTAACATAGTCGCGACGGCCTTCTGAAAGGGTCTTACTTCGGAAGAGCCTTGCTTTTCCGACCCAGTAAAAGGCACTCATGACCCATATAAAGGTCCAAACGTTATAACGAGGTACGATCGATACGATAACGATAATGATCAGCATGATCGGTAAAATCATAACGAAGTCAACGATACGCATCAAAATATTATCAATGATACCGCCATAATAACCTGAGATGATCCCTAGTCCGACCCCAACGATCGACGTAATGATCGTGATTGAAAAACCAATCAAGATTGAGTTACGCGCACCGATGATCAATTGTCCCCAAACATCACGGCCACCTTCATCCGCCCCTAAAAGGTAGGTGCCGCCGTTTGGCGAAATCGCGCCAGGTACAGCGTATTTATCAAGGATGCTGACACGCATCACTTGTGATTGATCGATAACTGCCGAGCCGATAAACACGAATAATAAAACTGCGACTAACAATACTAATGAAAAGATCGCCATTTTATCTTTTAAGAATTCGCGAAAAATCATTTTCAATCCCATAGGCGGGATGCTCTCTTGTTTTAGTACTTTTTCTTTCTTTTCAGACACATTTATCCCCTCCTATTACTGGATTCTGATTCTTGGATCGACAATACTCATGATGATATCTGACAGTAGCGTACCGATCAAGGTCGCTAGTCCTAAGATCAATGTCAGTGAAGTGATCACGGCATAGTCCCGTTGGACGATACTATCGATAAACAGTTTTCCGACACCTGGGTAGGCGAAGATTTTCTCAATGACCACAGAACCTGCGATCAATGACGTGATCTCGTAGCCCATTTGTGATGCGATCGGCAACGATGCATTCCGGAAAACGTGACGTGAGAAGACTTTATTCGTTGGTACCCCTTTTGAACGAGCGGTACGAACGAAATCCAATGATTTCGAATCAATGACTTCACTTCGCAAGTATTGGATCGTCACTGCTGTTCCTAATAATGCAGAAGTGATTGCCGGTAATAGTAGGTGATACAAACGACTCCAAAACTCAGCCATGCCGCTGACCCCCGGTGCAACGGAACCACCCGTTGGGAACCAAGCCAATCGGTAACCGAAGATGAACAATGCGATCAACGCAAAGATAAACAACGGTACGGCGAAACTGAAGAAGTTGTAAACAACGACGACTTTATCAAGCAATGAATTTTGGTAACGTCCTGCCCACATCCCTAAAGGAATGGCAATCACGTAAGTCAAAATGACCGTCAATAAAGATAACCACAATGTATTGCTGATACGTCCTGCTAATAATGTTGAAACAGGCAATTTAAAGATAAAGCTTTGTCCAAAGTCCCCTTTTAAGGCATTTCCGATCCAACGGAAATACTGGGTATACCATGGGTCATTCAAACCAGCGGCTTCACGCATCCGCTCAATAACAGCTGGATCTTGGTTTGGATTGATCAAACCAGTAAATGGATCCCCAGGCATTGCTTGTGCGATCAAGAAAATCAAGATACTCAAAATAATGACTTGCGGGATCATCAACAACAAACGACGTAGAATTGTTTTCCACATTATTCAGCACCCCCGTTTTTCAATGCGACTTGGTGCGACTCGGTGATTTTACGCAAGTCATACACTCTGCCAGATTCGTCGTAGTAATCTTTTTGATGGGTCACATATTCCAACTCGACCTTGCGGCGGTTTTCTTTGTGAGCATCGCGATTTTTTACGTCGATTTGAGGAATCGCTGATAATAAACGTTTTGTATAGATGTGACGCGGGTCTTGGTAGATGTCTTCCCGTGTCCCGATCTCAACGAAGCGGCCTTTGTACATGATGGCGATATTGTCGCACATATGTTTTACGACCCCTAAGTCATGAGAGATAAATAAGAAACTTAAGCCAAATTCTTGCTGGATCCGTTTCATAAAGTTCAGTACTTGCGCTTGCACGGATAAGTCAAGAGCTGAAACCGGCTCATCGGCGACGATCAGTTTTGGATTGGATGCTACCGCGCGGGCAACCCCTAACCGCTGACGTTGTCCACCAGAGAACTCGTGAGGATATTTGTATAGGGCATCTTCTGGCATCCCAACGATATCCAGAAGGCTTTTCACACGTGTTTTCTCTTCTTGATCGCTTAAGCGTTCAAAGTTGCGCAATGGTTCTGCGATAATGTCTACCACGCGTTTTTTAGGATTCAAGCTAGACATTGAATCTTGGAAAATCATTTGGACATCTTTGTTGTAGTTCATTTTTTTGCGGACGGAACGTTTGGTCACGTCTTGCCCATCATAAATGATTTCGCCACTGGTGATTTTTTCTAACCCAACGATGGCTTTACCCGTCGTGGATTTACCAGAACCAGACTCACCAACCAATCCGTAGGTTTTTCCTTTTTCTATGATGAAGTCCACACCGTCAACGGCATACACATGGTCCGTGACGCGGTTGAAGAATCCGCTGCGAATAGGATAGTGGACTTTCAGATCTTTGATTGTAATTAATTCTGTCATCTACACTTCTCCTTCTTCGTCTCTAAAATGAAAATGCTTGTAGCATGTGCAACGGACCAAATGATCAGGTGCTACTTCATGCAAGACTGGGTTTGCTTCGTGGTCGCTTTCAGGAATCCAAGGAATCCGTGCAGCAAACCGACAACCAGTCCGAGGCATATTTTTCAAGGAAGGAACCACCCCTTCGATCACATGCAGTTCACTGTCTTGAGAATTTTCTTGAGGGATCGAGTTAAGCAGTGAGCGGGTGTATGGATGTTTCGGATTGGCAAACAACTCTTCGGCTGTTGCGACTTCCACAAACTGTCCCCCATACATTACGGCTACTCGGTCGGCCATCTCTGCTACGACACCTAAATCGTGGGTGATCAAAATGATCCCCGTTTGCGTTTCTTCTTGCAAATCTTTTAGTAGATCAAGGATCTGTGCTTGGATCGTCACGTCCAACGCGGTCGTTGGCTCATCGGCAATAATGATTGGTGGTTTACAAGCAATCGCGATCGCAATGATGACCCGCTGACGCATCCCACCTGACAATTCATGAGGGTATTGACGTCCTACTCGCGGTGGATTCGGGATCCCAACTTGTTCTAATAATTCTAATGCCCGTGCTTGGCGCTGTTCGGCATTCATATCTGTATGATAAGACAAGCCTTCTTTGATTTGGTCTTCGATCCGCATCAACGGATTCAGTGCAGACAACGGATCTTGGAAAATCATCCCAATATCATTTCCGCGAATTTTGTTGTATAACGTTTCGTTTAAGTTTGACAAGTTTAAATCTTTATATAAGATTTCTCCAGTGATTTTCGTGTTGTTTGGGTCATGTAGCCCCATGATCGTTGTAGCTAACGTACTTTTTCCGCAACCAGATTCTCCTACGATTGCTAAGATCTCATTACGATCTAGTGTAAAAGAAATACCATCTACTGCGTCATAGTAATCGTCTTTGATACGAAAACCTGTGTGAAGGTTTTGAACATCTAGTAATTGATTATCTCTGGACAATCGAATACCCCTCTCTACTTTCTAAGATGTCTTGCGTTTTAATGTAAAAAAAGAAGGAACATGCATTTCATTTCCAAAAGCTTTCTTAACATTGTATAATATATTCTTAATAATTATATAGAAATGCTAACAATAATGCAAGTCCCAGAAAACTTAAAACACTGAATTTTCAGAAAATTTACATTACGCTTCCAACGCCGTTATGTCAGGTTTAACCATCGTTTTTTAGATTTTGATTTTAAAGAAAAGCCGCCCAAATCACGGCGGATCAATTATGAGAAAGAAAGAGCTAAGTCATCTAGGACTTAGCTCTTATGTCTGTCTTAAGCAAGATGGCTTGAAATATAATCAACCGCTCCACCGACTGTTTCGATCTGCTCGGCATCTTCATCAGAAATCTCGGTACCAAATTCATCTTCTAGTTCAAGGACGAATTCCATCACACTGATCGAATCAGCGTTCAAGTCGTCTTTAATGCTCATCGTATCCGTTACGTTCTCTGCGTCAATTTCAAAATGATTGGCGATCACGACCGCAACTTTCTTGAATACTTCATCTCGTGTCAACTGGCTTCACCTCCACGCGTTTGCACAAAACATAGAATGGCTAACAAACATTGTACTGCTTTCTATGCTTTTTGTCTAGATATTTTTGCAATTTCATTACAATGATTGCATTATGATTGCGTTTCGTCTTTTGCAGTCGGCATTTCTTCAAAGTGGGCGACCAATTGTGCCACAACATCTGTTGCTAGCATCGTATGGATCTGCTTGATGGTGTACGCTACCGCTTCTGGTCCTGTCGCACCATGGGTTTTGATGACTGGTGCTTTCAAACCAAACAATACGGCCCCGCCATGTTTCGCATAATCCATTTCATTTTTCACTTTCCGCAATGCATCTTTCAGTAACAACGCCCCTAATTTTCCTTTGGTACCTGAATCAAGAATCGATTGTTTCAACAACGCCATCAAGTTCAAGGCGGTTCCTTCGATCGATTTCAAAACAGCGTTCCCAGTAAAGCCATCTGTCACGACGACGTCAGCTGCACCATCCAGTAATTCCCGGGCTTCGACATTGCCGATAAAGTGGATCGTAGGATCCGCTGACAGCAGTTCAAAGGCTTTTTTCGTTAATTCACTACCTTTGGTTTCTTCCGTTCCGTTATTTAACAAGCCGACCCGTGGTCGATTGATCCCGCGAACTTTTTGGGCATAAAAGGACCCTAAGACGGCATAGTTTGCCAAATGTTCTGGTTTATTGTCGGCATTAGCGCCTAGATCCAGCATGTCAAAGCCGGCATCTTTGCCGATCACTGGCATTGTGGACATCAATCCGGGACGGTCGATCCCTTTGATCCGACCAACGATGAACAACCCGGCCGCTAATAAAGCACCGGTATTTCCGGCTGAAAAAATCGCATCTGCTTCGCCATTTTTCACTGCTTGTGCCGCTAAGACCATTGAGGCCGTTTTTTTTCGTCTGATTGCTTTAACAGGTTCATCATCACTATTGATTTTTTCATCTGTGTGGATAATAGTGACATTTTTATCATCCGTCATGTATTTTTTGATTTCATTTTCTTTTCCGTAAAGGAGGAATTCAATCTCTGGAAAATCTTTTTTCGCCAGCATGACTCCTTCTACGATCGCTTTTGGGGCGTTGTCTCCGCCCATTGCATCAACAGCAATCCGCATCTCGCTGCCACTCCCTTCATTTTCCCAATCAGTATAGCATATTCTTTAATCAAAAAATTGTTTGTCTGCTTTTTTTGCTGCTAAATAGTTCGCCAATGCCGAAAATTCCGGCAATAGCTGCCAGCCATTTTTTTGCCAAAGCTGGGTTGCCTCAACTTGAGCCACTTCTAGAATGTGGGCATCCGCGACTAAATCGGCAGCCGCAAACTCTGGCAAGCCCGATTGTCGATTGCCGAAGACTTCTCCTGGCCCCCGCAACTGCAAGTCTTTTTCGCTGACTACAAAGCCGTTGGTGGTTTCTGTCATGATCTTCATTCGTTCGACCCCCGTCTCATTTTTCGGGTTTGCGATCAATATACAGTAAGAAGCATCGGCGCCGCGTCCTACCCGTCCACGTAATTGGTGGAGCTGGGCTAACCCGAAGCGATCAGCGTCAATGATCAGCATCACTGTCGCATTGGGGACATTGACCCCTACTTCGATGACCGTTGTGGAAACCAAGATCTGCAGTTGATTTTCTTTGAAAGCTTCCATGATGCTGTCCTTTTCTTGATTCTTCATTTTCCCATGCAGCATTCCCACTTGATAAGTAGGAGAAAAGTAACTTTGCAGCTGCTCATAAATCTCCGTGGCATTCTTGACATCCAGCATTTCGGATTCTTCGATCAAAGGACAGATAACATACATCTGATGCCCTTGGGCCAATTCTTTTTGCGCCCACTCTAAGATCGATTCAAACTGCGGCGGTCGGACCCAGCGCGTCTCTACAGGAATCCGTCCTGCCGGCATCTCATCGATCACCGAAACATCCATTTCGCCATAAGCCGTAATCGCTAGCGTACGAGGGATCGGCGTGGCGGTCATAAAGAGCACATCAGGCAGATAGCCTTTTTCCCTTAAGACTTTTCGCTGATTGACCCCAAAACGGTGTTGTTCATCGGTGATGACTAAGCCAAGATGTGCAAAGTCTACCCCTTCTTGGATCAGCGCATGGGTCCCAACGATGATGTCGATCTCCCCAGCTGCTAATTGTTCTAAGATGACCCGCCGTTCTTTTGGTTTGGTCGAGCCTGTCAAAAGAGCGGTGGTCACTTCTAAGGGGTCAAAGAGTTGATTCAAGCTCTCTAGGTGCTGTTGGGCCAAAATCTCAGTCGGCACCATCAGCGCCCCCTGAAAGCCAGCCGTCATCGTAGCATAGAGGGCGATCGCCGCCACGACTGTTTTCCCACTCCCTACATCTCCTTGCAAGAGCCGTTGCATGTGCTGCGGACTTTTCAGGTCATGGCAGATTTCATTGGTCACGCGCTTTTGCGCATTGGTCAATTCAAAGGGCAGTTTACGAGTAAATTCTTTCAAGCGTTGCACATCGTAATCGATCGCCAAGCCGTTTTTCTCGGCTTTTTCGCTTCTCTTCAGTCCTTGGATCTGCATTTGGAACAAAAAGAACTCTTCAAAAATCACCCGCCGCTTCGCTTGATGACTCTCTTGGGGATCTTTGGGAAAATGCATCGCAAACATCGCGGATTTCCGATCCAACAAGCGATATTTTTCGATCAATGACAAAGGCAAGATCTCTGTGATCTGATCACCAAAATCAAGGAATGCCTGTTTGATCAGTTCGATCAACACACTTTGACGCACGGCTTTATTGACATGATAAATGGGGGCAAAGTCCTCGCCACTTTTGCTGCCAAGAATTTTCATCCCCGTCAGACCTTTGCGTTTGGCGTCCCATTTGCCATAGACGGCGATCTCTTCTGAGACCTCTACTTTGTCCTTCAAATAAGGTTGATTGAAAAAGGAGACATTAAAGACATCGTGGTCTTGCATCATGCGAAATTGCAACCGACTTTTCTTGTAGCCAAAGCGATTGACGACCGGTGGGGAAACGACGATCCCCTTGATCGTTACTTTTTCTTGGTCTTGAATCTCCGCTAATTGCCGTTCTTGAATGTCTTCATAACGAAACGGGTAATACTTTAGCAGGTCTTCGATGGTTTCGATTCCTAAACTCGCCAAGTCTTGGGCGCGTTTTTCTCCGACACCCTTTAATACCGTAAGTGGCTGATTCAGCATAGGTACCCTCCTTTTCCAAAGTGATTTTATTTATTGCAGAGATTCCTGCATTCATAGAAAAAGACGGAGCCAAAAATCATCTACGATTTTTGCCCCCGCCGCCTAATTTGTTTATTCTGCTGAGAAAAGATACGGATAAACCGGCTGATCTCCTTGATGGATCTCTACTTCGATCTCAGGATGCAGTTCAACGATCGCTTCTTCGATTTTGGCTGCTTCTTTGGCTTTGCCTTCTTCCCCGATAATGATGGTGACGATCTCAGTATCTTCTGTGATCATTTTTTCTAAGGTAGTCATAGAAGCAGAGAAACGATCAGGAACAGAAACAACGATTTTGCCGTCGACCATTCCTAAGAAGTCGCCTTCTGTGATTTCGATGCCATCGATTGATGTATTACGGATCGCATGAGTCACTGATCCGCTGACAACACTTGCTAAGACATCGGTCATGGCTTGCTGATTTTCAGCTAGTGTGGACTGCTCGTGGAAGGCTAGCATCGCCGTCATCCCTTGAGAGATCGTCCGTGTTTCAACAACCGCTACTGGAATCTCGGAAACTTCCGCTGCTTGCTGCGCAGCCATAAAGATATTTTTGTTGTTCGGTAAGACGATCACTTGATCAGCATTGACTTCATTGATTGCCACCAAAATGTCTTCTGTACTTGGGTTCATCGTTTGGCCACCACTGATGACATAAGAAGCCCCTAGGCTAGTAAACAATTCTTTCAAGCCTTCCCCCGCCGCGATCGCAATGATCGCAAATGGTGTCCGCGGACGTTTTACTGGTGCTGGTTTTGCTTCTTGCTGATCGTGTTCCAAGATCGTTTCATGCTGAAGGCGCATGTTGTCGACTTTGATTTTCACCAATGAACCAAATTTTTGCCCATAATTCATGACTTCGCCGGGATGTTCCGTGTGAACATGGACTTTGATGATCTCATCGTCGTTGACCACTAATAAGGAATCTCCCAACTCGTTTAAGTAATTACGGAATGTTTCATAATCGAATTCACTATCAACGGTCGGACCTTCACCAATTTTCACCATGATTTCTGTACAATAACCAAAAGTGATATCTTCAGTCGCTAATTGCCCTTGGACACTGCGATGATGTTCCGCATTGACCATTTCATCCATTGCAGCTGGAGATGGTTCAAAAATTTCATCGGCTGGGTATTCCCCGGTCAATGCATTTAAGAATCCTTCATAGATAAACAACAGGCCTTGACCGCCACTATCTACCACACCGACTTCTTTTAAAACCGGTAATAAATCAGGGGTTTTCGCCAATGACCGTTTTGCGCCATGAACCACTGCTTTCATGACTTCGATACAATCATCAGTGGTTTGGGCTTTCTTCTCGCCATATTCAGCGGCGATGCGTGCCACAGTCAGGATGGTTCCTTCCACAGGCTTCATGACTGCTTTATAGGCGGTTTCTACTCCATGAGTAAAGGCTTGAGCCAATTCTGGTGCAGTGAGTGTTTCTACGGTTGGAATTGCTTTAGAAAAACCGCGGAATAATTGAGACAAAATGACGCCGGAATTCCCACGTGCGCCCATCAATAGTCCTTTTGAAAGTGTAGCGGCAAGATCGCCGACGTTTTCTGAAGTCGCATCTGCGACCGCTTTTGCTCCACTGGTCATGGATAGATTCATGTTTGTCCCGGTATCTCCATCTGGAACAGGAAACACATTCAATGAGTTGACAAACTCTGCATTAACTTGTAGACGAGCCGCGCCTGCCTGCACCATTTCTTGAAACTGACTTGCGCTGATATTCGTTACCTTCACTTAGATAGTCCTCCTTAAAATCATCCGCCATGAACGGATCCCTTGCCTAATCTGGCAGTACACGTACGCCTTGAACAAATACATTTACCGAGTTCGCAGATACACCTAGCATCGTTTCTAAGTTGTATTTCACTTTTTCCTGCACGTTGCGGGAAACTTCGGAAATTTTTGTTCCATAGCTGACGATCGTGTATACATCCACTGCAATGCCGTTTTCTTCTTGGCGGACAACGACACCGCGAGAATAATTTTCTTTTCGTAAAATTTCATTGATGTTATCTTTGATTTGCTTCTTGCTAGCCATACCAACAATGCCGAACACATCTGTTGCTGCGCCTCCGACCACTGTTGCAATGACTTCATTGCTGATTTCAATAATACCTGATGAGGTTTGAATTTTTACAGCCATTTTATAGCCTCCTTCAATGGGCATGACCCATCTTTCTTCTTACATATTTTATCATAGCTGTACCGCAAATAAAAGGATGAGACATATGAAAAGGGGCTTTCTGACCAAACGTCTTGCATTTCGACCTTGTTTAATTTACAATGTTTACCGGGAAAAGTCAATGTTTCTTGAAAATTACTCTTGCTTTTTTCACCTTTCTGTGATAAATTCAGATGGTATGAGCTGAAATAGCGCTCCAACATCAAGGCAAAGGAGGAAATAACCACATGGCTAAAGTTTGTTACTTTACTGGACGTAAAACTACAAGTGGAAACAATCGTTCTCACGCAATGAATGCGACAAAACGTACTGTGAAACCTAACTTGCAAAAAGTTCGCGTTATGATTGACGGAAAACCTAAAAAAGTTTGGGTGTCAACTCGTGCTTTGAAATCTGGAAAAGTTGAGCGCGTATAATTAGACCTTTTCGGCCGTTCGTTTTGAACGGCTTTTTTTGTGCCCTTTTTTCTTTGGTGCGCTTTCACTTAGGTTTTCATTAAAGAAAACAGGTCTTTGTTTTTTTAATCGATTCACCTGTGGTAAACTAAGAAAAAATTGATAAAGAACAGGTGACTTCTTGTGACGAAAATAAAAACATTTGCCAAACAACATTGGCCTTATATGCTTGCTAGTTTCTTCTTGCCGTTTCTTATCATGGCAGTGATCTATTTGACCATTGGCATCTACCCTGGCAGCAGCCGCAGTGTCTTAGCCAGTGATGCCTTTTCGCAATTCTCAAACTTTCATGCCAGCTTCCGCAATATGCTCTTAGGCAAGCAAAGTATCTTTTATACGTGGAACGCCTCCTTAGGCTTAAATTATCTGGCATTGATCTCCTATTACTTAGGCGGGATCTTCACTCCCCTGGTCTTGTTATTCCCGAATCAGCTGATGCCAGATGCGCTGTACTTTTTGACCTTGATCAAGATCGGCAGCGCGGGCTTGGCGTTTTGGTTTTATGCCAGCCAAACCTTTAAGATCCAACGTTGGCAACACGTGACCTTAGCCGTCTGTTATGCCTTGATGTCCTTCATCACCGCCCATTCGGAACTGATCATGTGGCTTGATGCCATGATCTATCTGCCACTGGTGATTTTAGGCATTGACCGTTTAGTGAAAAAGAAAAAACCAGTCGTGCTGTTTATCAGCTACTTGCTGTTATTTTTATCCAGTTTTTACATGGGCTTTATGATTGGTCTCTTTTCCGTGATGTATTTCTTGGTCCAATTGGGCCGCAACTGGAAACAAGCTCGCGGGGCGATCATCCCTTACGGCATCACCTCCTTGTTAGCAGGGGGCGCCTCAATGGTGATCATCTTACCTGCCCTGCTGGATTTGCGGTCGAACGGGGAAGAGTTGACGACGATTTCTTCCTTTAAAACCGAAGCCACCGATGTCTTTGACCTTGTAATGAAAAACATGATTGGAGTATACGATACAACAAAATACGGCTCCATTCCCTTCATCTATATCGGCTTATTGCCGTTGCTGTTGTGTATTTTATATTTTGTTTCGAAGAAAATCCGCTTGAAGGATAAATTCTTATACGCTGGCATGTTTGCTGTTTTGATCGCCAGTTTTTATATCGTGCCGATGAATCTTTTTTGGCACGGGATGCATGCCCCAAATATGTTCCTTTTCCGTTATGCCTATTTGTTCTCCTTCTTAGTGATCATGCTGGCGGGATACGGGTGGGAGCAGCTGCAGCAAAAAGATCGTGGATTGTTTCTCATTATTGGTCTTTCTACGATCGTGGTGTTTGCCCTCTCCTACGCATTGAAAGGACCTGGAACCTATGAATATGTTTCCGCTACTTCTTTTGCGCTAACGATCGTATTCTTTGTTCTTTACTTGTTATGTATTGGGTTCGGGCAATTAGGGCTTTTAACACAAAAACGAGTGACGATCTTGATGCTGATCTTCGTCTGCGGAGAAATGGCCGTCAATACCAGCGGCATGGTTCGCGGAATTTTGAATGATTGGAACTATGCTTCTCGCAGTTTGTATACAGAACCTTATCCGGACATCAAAAAACTTGTCACTCAAGCCAACGAAGACAATGATACCTTTTTCCGATTAGAAAACCTTGATCCTGTTTCTTCCAATGACAGTATCAATTATGGCTACAGCGGTGTCAGCATGTTTTCTTCGATCCGTAACCGCAATTCTTCAAGCTACCTGGACAAACTGGGCTTTCGGTCCCGCGGCACCAATTTAAATATCCGCTATCCGAATAATACCTTGCTGATGGATGCTTTTACAGGGATCAAATACAATATCTCCAAGCCAAATCTCACCAAATATGGCTTTCAACGAGTCGGGGAATCTGGTGAATACAAGCTTTATGAAAATCAAAATGCGTTACCGCTAGGTTTCTTGGCTGAACCGACCATCGAATCGATTGAACAGCCGCAAAACGACAACTTGACGAGCCAGAAAAATCTTTTCAATGGCTTGGCCGATTTAAATTTAGAGTATTTTGCCTTTCAGCCGATCACGGTGATCCATAGTAAAAATACAGATATCACCAATGACGGCATGTATATGAAATTTACCGAGCAAGAAAGCAATGTCGCAAAAGAAGTGACTTGGCAAGTGGAGGTTCCGGCGAACTCGCAAGCGTACTTGAGTCTCTTCCCTGCCAACTTCGGAGAATTGGAAAGCTCATCTGCCACCGTAACAGTCAACGGCCAGCAGCGAGAAACGCAAATCAGTATCAATGGTCAATACTACGACTTAGGGCACTACGAGACCGATACGACGGTTCAATTCACCGTCAGCTTCTACGGAACACCTGAGATCTCATTCCAAAACCCGCAAGTCGTCACCTTGGATACCAACGCCTACCAACAAGCAATTGATGCGATCCAAGATCGAGGGGTCGCTATGACTGTCGGCAAACGCAGTGCCAAAGCCGATATCACGACTGAAAAAGAGCAGCAGCTTGTGACGACCATCCCTTATGACAAGGGCTGGACTGCTACGCTTGATGGCAAAGAAGTCCCAATCACGGCCTTTCAAGACGGCTTTATCAGTGTGACGATCCCAAGTGGTAGCCATCACTTGGAACTGTCCTTCTTGCCGCAAGGCTTTGTTATCGGTGTTTTCTTGTTCTTCGGCTGCATCGCATTGTTTATCTTGTTTGCTTGGTTTTACCAGAAACAAGTAGCCAAAAAGCAAGTCTTGGCCGAACAACGTCAACTCATGGATCAAGCGCCAGAAAACTAATCGAAAAAGAACCAACTCGTCCCTTTGAGGTGATCCCCTTAAGTTAGAGCAAACGCTGACTTATGGGTGTCCCTCAATGATCGGTGAGTTTGGTTCTTTTTTTGTGCTGGGGTTCCGCAGCTGTTCGCTCTAGTGGTCTTAGCATCCACTATCGACTAGGTCCCCTTCGATTCGGGGGCCAAATACCTAGCCCTTAGAGCGTTTAGCGAAACATAAGATAACTGTTAGGTTCTTCCGCATTTTTCTTGATGGAGTGCAACGATCGCTCCCATAATTTAACCATTTTGGTTTGTTTCAAGACGCGAAAGATCGAAAGCCCTTGGTCGATTTTCAACAGTCCTTTTTCTTGATCGCCATAAATATACCAATACCATCCTTGATAGCAAAGGAGATGCGTGCTGTTTAGCATGTCTCCGCGATCTGCCAATAATTCCTCCGCAATGGTCAACACCTCTTTTGCCCACTCCAGACGGCGAAAATTGACAAACGTCGTAAAACAACTAAAAATCAAATCCATTTGTATTTCTCGCATCAAGGACAAACCTTGTTCTTTTTTGGTCCGTGAAATAGCAACCTGCAGTAAGTGATAGGAGGTTTCGACAGGAAACAAGAATTGAAAATAGCGAAACAGCAAAATCTCATAGACGCCCCAGTTGTCTACTTTCATAAGGTAGGAGATGACGGGTCGGGTTTTGATGCGTAGCTTTTCCATATATTCATCAGGTGAGCGGTCGGGTTTAGAACCTGAGAGATTGATTTCATGTATCTCCTTTGTAATCTCAAGGTACAGAAAAACAAAAGAATGCTGTTTGGAAGCGGCGATCAGTTCGCTGCGCATTTCCTCCAGCCCTTCTTTGCTTCGCTGGGCGTGGGCGTTACTCAAGTAAGCTTCTTTGTTGATCCCTAAGATTCGATCCAGTAAATCCATAAATTCGCTCGTCATATAGCTGGGAAAGCTCATCAGGTTGTCGTGACTTTTTACGCCCTTTTGCTGTGCACGTAAATAATAAAACTCCTCCACCGTAACATGGATATTTTCTAATAGGCGTTCCAATCGATGAATACTGATACTTGAAGCACCTTGCTCAAATTTACTGATAAACGAGCGACTGTTTTGTTCATCCGCCACTTGAGCAATCGTATAGCCGCGCTCTTTGCGCAATTGTCGGTACAATTTTCCTTCTTCCATGACTATCCTCCTAGCGATCAGTCTGCAAACGCCAAACCAAACCCGCTTCACGAATGAAGCTCCGCAATTAAATTTTACTATTTTAGATTCAACCTTATAAAATGTTGAGGAACAAAACCTACGGTACCCTATTTATATGCCACTCTTTTAGCTGTTAGCCACTCGTGACAGTAACCTCTGGTATGCTCCTGGTACATTTAAATTCCACTATAGTGGAATATTTTCTCTTCCTAGTATAAAGCATCCTATACTGGTTTTACAACGTAGAACGTGAAAGGATGATTTCGATGAAAGAATATCAACAAAACAAAGGCTATCGTGCCTTAGTCAACGCCGCCTTACTCAGTGGCATCGGCATGAGTTTATTTAATATCGTCTTTGTAGTTTACGCCAGTACATTACCCTTTAATGCCCTTGCTGTTTCCTTAGCCTCCATGGCCCTGCTGGTCCCTGATCTCTTACGAATCCTGACGGGCTATCTAGCCGATCGTACCAAAAACAAAGTGCAATGGATGATCAGCAGTCGACTATTACAAGGAGTACTTTTTGTAGCACTCACTTTTTTGATCCAATTGCCGCCTAGTTTATGGTCTTTCTTCCTTTTGCTAGGCATCAACATTGTATCTGATTGTTTGGGCGCTTATTGTTCTGGGTTACAGTTGCCCTATGTTCGCCGTCTTGTGCCTGCTGACGCCTTAGACAGTGCCATGGGTTTTCAAATGGCGTGTCAAACCACCGTTCAAATCGTCTTTCAAGGGATCGGTGCTTGGGGGATCGTTTTACTGAATAATAATTTTGCCGCTTTTGGTTTGATCAATGCCGTGACGTTTTTCTTAGCCACAATCGTGATTTTCTGGAACCGCTCACTCTTTTATGCGGTGCCTGGGAAAATCAATCAAGCACCCACACCACTCTTTCAGAATTTCTCGGAAACCTTTAAATTATTGACTGGTACGGCTTTTCTTAAAAAGATGATCCTCTTTGCCTTACTGATCAATACCTTAGCAGCTAGTACGAGCGGTCTACTAAATCTCCAGCTGTTGGATGACCTTGCGCTTTGGTTTGCCACTTATGGCAACACCGTTGCGATGGCAGGCATCGCTACTTCGATCGGTATGGTCGCCGGTGCCTTGTTTGCTGCCGACTGGTTCAAGAATACCGGTCTGGTTCGCTTGATTGCGTATACCGCTTTCGTTTTGTGTCTGTTGACCTTGAATTTTCTCTTCCTGCATAACCGTTGGCTCATGATTGCGCTGCTCTTTGCTGAAGGCTACCTGATTGGGAAAATCAATCCCCGCTTTTCGGCACATCTGATTCGTGAGATCGATGAAGAACATCTCGCCATCAGCAGCGGGATCTTTTCCACCATCGTGATGCTAGGGGGACCCGTCGGTCAAATGGTCTTTTTAGGCATCGGCAATCGCTATCACGTTGCTTGGAGCTGGCTGCTTTACTTGCTTTTCGCATTTCTGGTAGCCATCGCCGCCTTAGTTGCTGCCAGTACCTTGGAAAAAACACCCACCACTGCTGCGCCTAAAATCGCGGCGGAAAGGACTGAAGATTGGCAAGAAACCACCCCTGTTTTGCCTGAGAAAAAATAAAAACACAAGCTTTCGCTTTCTCTTGTTGGACAAGAGCAGCGAAGCTTGTGTTTTTTCCTTATTCATAGGCAACATGAACCAAATACAATCCTTCTGGATGAGCTGTGGGTCCTGCCGCATTTCGGTCTTTTTGCGCAATGATTGCAGGAATACTGTCAGGTGCGAGGCGTCCATTGCCGATTTTCAGCAATGTGCCCACCATGATCCGAATCATCTTATACAAAAATCCATCGCCGCGAAAGGTAAAAATCAACTCATCTCCAGCGTCATTGACCGCCATGGACGCCTCATGGATCGTCCGTGTTTTGTCATCGACGGAACTGCCCGTCGCACAAAAACTGGTAAAGTCATGGGTGCCTAAAAAATCTGGCAACGCCCGTTGGATTTTTTCCAAATCTAGCGGATACGGATAATAGCTGGCATAATGGCGGCGGAAAGGACTGCGGGGTTTCCCAATGTCTACCCGAAACTGGTAGGTTTTTTCAATGACTAAGTAGCGGGCATGGAAGGTATCGTCAACGATCTCCACCGATTTTACCGCAACATCTTCTGGCGTTTGGGTATCTAAACCAAAGCGCATTTTTTCCAGTGGACGCTTTTGAGGGAAATCGAAGTGGATCACTTGCCCTTGCGCATGGACCCCCGCATCGGTGCGGCCAGAGCCATGAATCTGGATCGGCTGCCCATTGTTCATCTTCGTTAATGTCTTTTCAATCTCTTCTTGAACCGTTCGTCCATTGGGTTGACGCTGAAATCCTTGAAAATTCGTACCATCATAAGCGATCGTCGCTTTATAGCGGACCATTGAATCACCTGTTTCTTTCTATTTTTTCAAAAAAAGGCCTATGAGAAAAGTCTGATCGATCGACAGGCCTTTTCCAACCAGCCGCTGGGATTGCCAGCAGTCTCGTTGCTTCGTTAAGAACCTTTCGTGAGTTGACTTTAATCATAGGTCTTCGTTTATCCTCTTAAGAACACTAACGCTACTGTAAAGAGCGCAAAAACGATGACAACCAATGTGTCCCGTTGATGCCAGTGCAAAATACGATACTTGGTACGCCCTTCGCCGCCTTGATAGCCTCTGGCTTCCATAGCGGTAGCTAGATCTTCCGCACGGTTAAAGCTGCTGACAAATAAAGGAATCAACAAAGGAACGATCGCCTTCATCTTCTGCAACAGTCCCCCTTCGCCGAAATCGACCCCACGGGCACGCTGGGCGTTCATGATTTTTTCTGTTTCATCCATTAAGGTTGGCACAAAGCGCAACGCAATCGACAGCATCAGTGAGATTTCATGGACAGGGAAACGGATCGCTTTTAAAGGACGCAAAATGTATTCGATCGCATCTGAAAGCTCTAATGGAGGCGTCGTTAACGTCAACAAGGTCGACATGAAAATGATCAAAACAAAACGGCAAAAAATAAAAATCCCGTTTTGGACACCAAATTCTGTGATGTTAAAGATCCACCAAGACCAGTAGACGTCGCCGCCGGTAGTAAATAAAATCTGTAACGCCACGGTAAACAAAATCAGCCAAATCAAAGGACGTACGCCGCGAATAAAGAAGCCAAAATCAATTTTTGAAAAGGAGATACAAAAAAGCGTAAAAACCCCCGCTAATAAATAGCTTTGCCAATTATTTGCCAAAAAGATAATCGCGATAAAATAAAAACTAGCAATCAATTTGACCCGTGGATCTAAACGGTGGATCAAGGAGTCCCCGGGAATAAAACGACCGAAAATCAGTTTATTCATCATGGGCAGTCGCCCCCTTTGCTACTAAAACATCTGCCAGTTCATCAGCCGTTAGCGGCAACTGCTCAAATGCCAATCCTCTGGCTTGGAGTTGCTCCGCAAATGCGGTTGCTGTCGGTACCCCTAACTGCTTTTCTTGCAACCAGGCAGTATCTTGAAACACAACGGACGGCGTGCCGGCTTTGACGAGACGGCCCTTTTCTAACACATAGACATAATCAGCATAGTTTGCCACATCATCCATCAAGTGGGTCACTAAAATGATCGTCATGTTCTTTTCCCGATGCAGGCGATCAAACATTTCCATCATCTCTTTGCGTCCTTGTGGATCTAAGCCCGCTGTCGGCTCGTCTAAGACCAAAACTTCTGGTTCCATAGCCAAGACCCCAGCAATCGCTACACGGCGCATTTGGCCCCCTGAAAGGTCAAATGGTGAACGTTCCAGAAAACTTTCATCTAAACCTACCAATTGAATGTATTCTTGGGCTAATCCTTTGGCTGCTTCTTCGGAGACCCCAAAGTTTTTCGGTCCAAAAGCGATATCTCTCGCCACGGTTTCTTCAAATAATTGGGATTCAGGAAATTGAAAAACGATCCCAACTTTTTTACGTAACGGTTTTAGATTTTTGTTGTCTGTCTCGGGTTTGATGACTCGCTCACCGATCGTGACCGTGCCAGTCGTTGGTTTTAATAATGCATTCAAGTGCTGCAGCAACGTAGATTTTCCGCTCCCTGTATGACCGACTAAGGCGGTATAAGAGCCTTCTTTGATCTCTAAATCGATATCGAACAAAACCCGTTGTTCAAACGGAGAATGCGGTTGGTAGGTGAATCCTACTTGTTCAAAACGGATGTCCATAGCCAATCCACCATCCCTTCTTCAGTTAAGTACGCTTGCGGTACCGTGACGCCCCGCTGTTTTAGTGCCGCCTTTAATTTTTCAGGAAATGGCAGATCTAAGCCTAGCTCAATCAGTTCTGGACCTGCAGAAAAAATCTCTGCGGGTGTCCCTTCGCGGACGAGCTCTCCTTGACGCATCACCAGCACCCGATTGGCATTGGCTGCTTCATCGATATCATGGGTGATCGAAAGCACGGTCAAATTGTTTTTCTCTTTGATTTTTTTGATCGTTGCGATCACTTCTTCACGGCCTTCTGGATCTAGCATACTAGTGGCTTCATCAAGAATGATGATATCTGGGCGCAATGCAACGACGCCAGCAATGGCTACCCGCTGTTTTTGACCACCAGAAAGACGCGCGGGTTCCCGAGTCGCAAACTCGCTCATCCGTACTTGTTCCAGAGCGTCTTTGACACGAACCAGCATTTCTTCTCGCGGGATTCCTTGATTTTCCAAACCGAAAGCCACATCATCTTCCACCGTCGAACCAACGAATTGATTGTCAGGGTTTTGAAAGACCATACCGACCATTTTTCGAATATTCCAGATATTTTCTTCATTCAAAGGCAATTCGCCGACAGAAACACTGCCTTCTTGTGGCAAGATCAAGCCATTGATGGTTTTTGCTAAAGTTGATTTACCAGAGCCGTTATGGCCGATCAACGCCACCCATTCCCCTTTGTTGATGGAAAAGGATACGTTATTTAACGCGGCACGCTCTTCTTCGCTATAACGCACAGTAATAGCATTCAATTCAATGATTGGCTTCATGATAGACTCCTTCATTTGCGATTAATTCTTTCTAACACTACCAAAAAAGCGCACGTTTTTCAATGATTCACGCACGATTTGTCTCCAGATCTTTTTTTCACTTGCCATCACCTGTCTTGACAGGTAATCGAAAGTAAAAAAAAAGCACTTTATGATGAGTGCGTACACCTCGAAATACATCGAGGTGTAGGCGCTGAGCTAGACTCGGAAAGTTTCTTCCAACATCATAACACTCTTAGTAAACATCTATAAAGTGATGATAAGTGTGATTTTAAACAAGTTCTAGGATAACCATTGGTGCAGCATCTCCGCGTCTTGGTTCTGTTTTCAAGATACGAGTATATCCACCTTGGCGATCTGTGTAACGAGGAGCGATATCATTGAATAATTTTTGTAATGCTGATTCAATAACTACTTCTTCGTTTTCTTCACGTACACTTGCAACTTCATTACGAACGAATGCTGCTGCTTGACGACGTGCATGCAAATCACCACGTTTACCTAAAGTGATCATTTTTTCTGCAGTTGAACGAACTTCTTTCGCACGAGCTTCAGTCGTAACGATACGTTCGTTAATGAATAAATCAGTTGTCAAATCACGCAACATCGCTTTACGTTGGCTAGATGTGCGTCCTAGTTTACGATAACTCACGTGGTTTCCCTCCTTCACTTTCGAATGTTGTATCGGTCAGACGAACCGAACTAACGTAATCGAAAACGGTTTAATCGTCTTTACGTAGTCCTAAACCTAAATCATGTAATTTCACTTTGACCTCTTCAAGAGATTTACGGCCTAAGTTTCTTACTTTGATCATTTCTGGTTCAGATTTGTTTGTCAATTCTTGTACAGTATTGATTCCTGCACGTTTTAGACAGTTGTATGAACGAACAGATAAGTCTAATTCTTCGATCGTCATTTCCAACATTTTTTCTTTTTGTGTTTCTTCTTTTTCAACCATGATTTCAGCGTTTTTCGCTTCATCCGTTAGGTTTACAAAGATGTCTAAATGTTCAGTCATGATCTTCGCAGACAAACTCATTGCTTCCAATGGTTCGATTGAGCCATCAGTCCATATTTCCATCGTTAATTTGTCGAAATCATCCCGACGACCGACACGTGTGTTTTCTACTTGGTAGTTGACACGACGTACTGGTGTATAGATTGAATCGACTGGAAGAACACCGATTGGCATGTCTTCTTTTTTGTTTTCGTCCGCTTGAACGTAGCCGCGGCCAGGTTTCACTGTTAAGCGAGCATGGAACGTAGCACCTTCAGAAACGGTACAGATATACATATCTTTGTTAAGGATTTCTACATCACTATCAACGATGATATCGCCAGCAGTTACTGTAGCAGGTCCTGAAATATCAATTTCAAGGGTCTTTTCTTCATCCCCGTACATTTTCAATGCAAGACCTTTAATATTCAAGATGATTTGAGCAACGTCTTCCCGAACACCCTTAACAGTTGAGAATTCGTGTAAAACTCCATCGATTTGAATATTGGTGATTGCCGCACCAGGTAAAGAAGATAATAAAATACGACGTAGGGAATTTCCTAGTGTAGTTCCGTAGCCTCTTTCAAGAGGTTCCACGATGAACTTGCCATAATCTTTGTCTTCATCAATCTTTGCGATTCTTGGTTTTTCGAATTCAATCATTCTTATCTATTACCCCTTTCAAAACGAAAAGTGTCTTGTTCAATGACGTTTTTGTTACACTCAAAATGAGCAGCACTCATTAAACACGACGGCGTTTTGGAGGGCGGCATCCATTATGAGGGACTGGAGTCACGTCACGGATCGCACTCACTTCCAAACCTGCTGCTTGTAATGAACGAATTGCTGCTTCACGTCCAGAACCAGGTCCTTTAACTGTTACTTCAACAGTTCTTAATCCGTGTTCCATTGCTGCTTTGGTAGCTGTTTCTGCTGCCATTTGAGCGGCAAAAGGAGTAGATTTTTTGCTTCCTTTGAAACCTAATGAACCAGCTGATGACCATGCTAATGCATTACCATGAGTATCAGTGATCATTACGATTGTATTATTGAATGTTGAGTGAATATGTGCAATACCCGCTTCAATATTCTTTTTCACACGGCGTTTACGACTCACTTTTTTTGCTGCCATGAAGTTTTAACCTCCTTCACTTAGGAATTATTTTTTCTTGCCTGCGACTGTTTTAGACGGGCCTTTACGAGTACGTGCATTGTTTTTCGTGTTTTGTCCACGAACTGGCAATCCACGGCGATGACGGATCCCACGGTAAGAACCGATTTCCATCAATCGTTTGATGTTTAAGTTCACTTCACGACGAAGGTCACCTTCAACTTTTAATTTATCAACTTCTGCACGGATAGCATCTGTTTGTTCATTCGTTAAATCACGAACGCGAACTTCTTCAGACACGCCAGCGTCAGCTAAAATTTGTTTTGCAGTCGTGTTACCAATACCATAGATATAAGTAAGTGAAACGACCACACGTTTATCACGAGGAATATCTACTCCTGCAATACGAGCCATATTTGTTACACCTCCGATTATCCTTGACGTTGTTTATGTTTTGGATTTGCTGGGCAAATCACCATAACGCGTCCTTTACGACGAATTACTTTACAATGTTCGCACATTGGTTTTACTGATGGTCTTACTTTCATGATAATACCTCCTGTGGTTTTACGGAGTACAATTATTTAAAGCGATAAGTAATGCGGCCACGGTTCAGATCATACGGGGATAATTCCACCGTCACTTTGTCTCCAGGTAAAATACGAATGTAGTGCATCCGGATCTTACCAGAAACGGTCGCTAGAACTTGGTGTCCGTTTTCCAATTCTACTTTAAACATTGCATTCGGCAAAGTTTCGACGACTGTACCTTCGACTTCAATCATATCTTCTTTTGCCACGCACAGTACCTCCTTGTACTTGTGATTTTCACACGATAAAATGGCGGAAACTCGGTTCCCACCTGATATTCTCAAACTATGCTCCTACTTAATAAAAAGTAGAAGTCGGACTGACATATTCTATCATATCCTGTCAAAGATTTCAAGAGAAAGTTTTAAGCTGCAAGTTGGACTCGGGCAATCTATGATTAGTCAATGATCTTTTGAACATCTTCGAATACAGCGTCGATGTCGCGATCCCCATCAATCGATTGCAATAACCCTTTGTCTTTGTAATAAGTCAAAATTGGTTCACTGCTTTTGATATTGACAGCTAGACGATTTTTGACCGTCTCAGGCTTATCATCTTCACGCTGGTAGAAGTCATGACTTCCACATCGATCACATGTTCCTTCCTCTTTGGGAGGATTGAACAATTTATGATAAGTTGCCCCACAATTGCGGCACATGAAGCGGCCGGCTAAACGTTCTACAAGAACTTCTTCAGGAACATGAATATCAATAACGGCATCAAGTTTTTTGTTAAGGTCAGCTAGCATCTCATCTAACGCTTTTGCTTGATCCAATGTACGAGGAAAACCATCTAATAAGAAACCTTTCTCGGTATCAGGTTCAGCTAAACGTTCTTTAACGATCCCATTTGTAACCTCATCAGGAACTAATGCGCCTTGATCCATGTATGATTTTGCTTTAAGGCCTAGTTCTGTTTCGTTCGCCATCGCAGCCCGAAACATATCGCCTGTTGAAATATGAGGAAGACCGTATTCAGCAACGATACGTTCTGCCTGAGTACCTTTTCCAGCACCAGGTAATCCCATTAAAATGAAGTTCATTCTAATTCCTCCTGTAAGTTTTTGAATAGTGTTGAGGAAATCCTCAACACTTCAATAACTTTAATTGATGAAACCAGTATATTTCCGTTTCAGCATAAGCCCTTCTAACTGCTTGGCAGTATCAAGTGCCACACCGATAATGATCAATAGACTCGTTCCACCTAGTCCGATCGATTGCGGTAAATTCCAAGCCATCTGAGCGATGATTGGAAGTAAAGCAACCAATCCTAAAAAGATCGATCCAACCGTGCTTAATCGCATCAACAAACGCGATACATATTCTTCGGTTCCTTTACCAGGACGCACACTCGGAATGTAACTTCCTTGTTTTTGCAAGTTTTCCGCTAATTTCTCAGGGTTCACTTGAACAAATGCGTAGAAGAAGGTAAACGCAACAATCAAGACAGTGTAGATGATCGCACCCGGTACAGTGTTGTAACTAAAGATCGTTTGCACCACTTCGTACCAAGTTTCTCCTCTATATGAACTACCTAAAGCTTGAATGATCGCATTTGGTGTTGTAATAAAAGAACTGGCAAAGATAACTGGGATAACCCCGGCAGCATTTACTTTCAAGGGAAGGTAACTGCTGGTAGGCGCTCCTGCTACCCGTTTTGTATATTGGATCGGAATCTTGCGTTCCGCTTGTTGAACATACGTTACTAAAGTAATGACGATCAACACAGCGATCACAAGCAGCGCCATAAAGATAGCATTTAGCCAGATATCCGATTGATCCACGTTAATGAAGTAATCTTCAATCAATTCTTTGATGCTTGCTGGTAAGCGTGAAATGATCCCTGCAAAGATGATCATTGACACACCGTTTCCGATACCACGCTCGGTGATCTGCTCTCCTAACCAAGTGACTAACATCGTTCCGGCTGTTAAAATCAGACCGATCACGATATAGGTTGCCATATTAGGATTGTTTACAAACCCGAGTTGAGTGTAATAGTTAAATCCAGCCGTTAATGTCATGGATTGGACAAAGCCCAATACCAACGTCAAGTAACGTGTTGCCTGATTTAGTTTCTTACGACCCACTTCACCTTGTTTCGACCATTCAACAAATTTTGGTACGATATCCATCTGCAACAACTGAATAACAATTGAGGCAGTGATGTAAGGCGAAACCCCCATCGAGAAAATCGAAAATTGTTGCATGGCGCCACCACTTACCAAGTTTAACATGTTTAAAAATGGTAGATCTGCGATGGTGTTTAGGCGACTTGCGTCTACGCCTGGCACAGTAATATGTGTTCCCAGACGAAAGACAAACAAGATTAAGACGGTGAACAATATTCTGGATCTAATATCCTTAACCTTAAAGGCATCCTTCAATAGTCTGATCATTAGATCACCTCGATTGATCCACCAGCAGCAACGATTGCTTCTTCAGCTGCTTTTGAGAATTTAGCTGCTTTCACAGTCAATTTCTTCGTTAATTCTCCGTTAGCTAATACTTTGATTCCAGCTTTTTCGTCTTTGACGATTCCAGCTTCGTGTAAAGCAACAGGTGTTACTTCAGCACCGTCTTCAAAGCGGTTCAAGACATCAAGATTGATGACTGCATATTCTTTGCGGTTCACATTTGTAAAGCCACGTTTTGGTAAACGACGGAACAATGGTGTTTGTCCACCTTCGAATCCTAGACGTACTCCGCCGCCTGAACGAGCTTTTTGACCTTTTTGTCCACGTCCAGCTGTTTTACCGTTACCAGATGAAGTTCCTCGACCGACACGGTTACGTACTTGGCGTGAGCCTTCTGATGGTTTTAATTCATGAAGTTTCATAGGTTTGGCACCTCCTTAATCAAACTAGATCTGCTGATCCTTAGACCTCTTCAACGTCCACTAAGTGAGAAACAGTGTTAACCATGCCTTTGATTGCATCATTAGCAGGTTTTACAACTGTTGAATTCAACTTGGTAAGACCTAACGCTTTTACAGTATCACGTTGGTTTTGGGGACGTCCGATAATACTGCGTTTTAAAGTAATTTTCAATTCAGCCATTATAGTGTCCTCCTTAACCGATTAATTCTTCTACTGATTTGCCGCGAAGTGCTGCCACTTCTTCAGCGCGTTTTAATTGTTTTAAACCTTCAACTGTTGCGCGAACAACGTTGATTGGTGTGTTAGAACCTAAAGATTTAGATGTGATATCAGCTACCCCAGCTAATTCCAATACGGCACGAACTGGTCCACCAGCAGCTACCCCAGAACCTTCTACAGCAGGTTTCATAAGGATGCGTCCGCCGCCGAATACACCGATAACTTCGTGAGGGATTGTAGAACCAACCATTGGTACTTCCACCAAGTTTTTCTTCGCGTCTTCGATTGCTTTACGGATTGCTTCTGGTACTTCTTGTGCTTTACCAGTACCGAAACCTACGTGTCCGTTTTTGTCACCGACAACAACTAATGCAGCAAAACGTAGACGACGTCCACCTTTAACAACTTTAGTTACACGGTTGATCGCAACAACGCGGTCTTCTAATTCCAAATGTTTTGGATCAATATAAACCATGAATGGTGTTCCTCCTTCTCTTAAAATTCCAGTCCATTTTCGCGAGCTGCTTCAGCTAAAGCTGCTACACGGCCATGGTAAAGGTATCCACCACGGTCAAAGACTACTTCTTTAATACCTTTTGCTGCTGCACGTTCTGCGACTAATTTACCGACAGCTTGTGCTTGTTCAGTTTTTGTTGCACCTGAAACTTCTTTGTCTAAGGCAGAGGCACTTGCTAGCGTCACACCCGCTACGTCATCAATTACTTGTGCGTAGATGTTTTTGTTCGAACGGAACACGTTTAAGCGTGGGCACTCAGCAGTACCAGAGATTTTGTTACGTACACGACGATGTCTTTTCTGACGTGTCTTGTTTTTATCTGGTTTTGTAATCACAATTTGTCACCTCTTTTAATTTTGCTAGCCTAAGCTGCTAGTCGTAAAGAATTACGACTATTTACCAGTTTTACCTTCTTTACGGCGTACAAATTCGCCAACATAACGAATTCCTTTGCCTTTGTAAGGTTCTGGAGGACGAACGCCACGGATATTGGCAGCCAATTCGCCAACGACTTCTTTATCTGATCCTTTAACGATCACAGAAGTGTTTGAAGGAACTTCGATTTCGATTCCAGCTGGCGCTTCGATTTCAACTGGATGAGAGTAACCAACGTTCAATACAAGTTTTTTTCCTTGTAATTGAGCACGGTACCCAACCCCGATTAATTCTAACGCTTTTTGGAAACCTTCAGAAACACCAACAACCATGTTGTTGAAGTTTGCACGGGTAGTTCCGTGGATAGTTTTCATTTCTTTACTATCATTTGGACGAGTGAATGTTACTTCGTTTCCTTCGATATTCATTGTGATATCAGAAGAGAAAGTACGTGTTAATTCACCTTTAGGTCCTTTAACTGTAATGTCGTTTCCGTTTTGCTTGATTTCAACACCAGCAGGAAGAACGACGATCTTATTACCGATACGACTCACTTAGAGGCACCTCCTTGTGGAATATTTTAAATTACCATACATAAGCGACTACTTCGCCGCCAACATTTTTTGCTCTAGCTTCTTTGTCAGTGATTACACCGTCAGAAGTTGAGATAATCGCGATTCCTAGACCATTCAATACTTTTGGTACTTCGTCAGCTTTGACATAAGCACGCAAGCCTGGTTTAGAGATACGTTTTAAGTTTGTGATAACACGTTCACCGTTTTTACCGTATTTAAGAAATACGCGGATCACGCCTTGTTTGTCATCTTCAATGTATTCAACATCGCGGACGAAACCTTCACGTTTCAAGATTTCAGCGATATCACGTTTGATTTTTGAAGCAGGTACTTCTAGGCTTTCGTGTTTAACCATGTTTGCGTTACGCACGCGCGTTAGAAAATCTGCAATTGGATCTGTCATGACCATGGGATAATTTACCTCCTTTATGCGAGTATAGTTTACCAGCTAGCTTTCTTCACGCCGGGAATTTGTCCTTTATAGGCAAGTTCGCGGAAGCAAATACGGCAAAGATGAAATTTACGATAAACTGAATGTGGACGTCCGCAACGTTCACAACGAGTGTATTCTTGCGTTGAGAATTTAGCAGGGCGTTTGTTTTTAGCAATCATTGATTTTTTAGCCACGTAGTTCGCCTCCTTTTTTTATTTTTGGAATGGCATGCCTAATTGTGTCAACAATTCACGAGATTCTTCATCTGTGTTTGCTGTTGTTACAATCACGATATCCATACCACGTACTTTGTCGATCAAATCATAATCTACTTCAGGGAAAATCAATTGTTCTTTGATACCTAAAGTGTAGTTTCCGCGTCCGTCGAACGCTTTTTTGCTCACACCGTGGAAGTCACGGACACGTGGCAATGACACACTTACTAGTTTATCTAAGAATTCATACATTCTTTCGCCGCGTAGTGTTACTTTCGCACCGATTGGCATTCCTTCACGTAAACGGAATCCTGCGATAGATTTTTTCGCTTTTGTGATCAATGGTTTTTGACCTGAGATCAATTGTAATTCTTCAACAGCTTTGTCTAAGTTTTTAGCATTAGAAACAGCGTCACCGACACCCATGTTGATAACGATTTTATCAACTTTTGGTGCTTCCATGATTGAGCTGTAGTTAAATTTGTCCATTAATGATGGGACAACTTCTTTTGAATATTTTTCTTTAAGGCGGTTCATCTGTTAGCCCCTCCTTCCTTCATCAGATTATTTATCAAGAACTTCTCCGGTTTTCTTAGAAACGCGGACTTTTTTGCCGTCAACTTCTTTGTAACCGACACGCGTAGCTTCACCGTTCGATGGATCAACCACCATCACGTTAGAAACATGAATTGGTGCTTCCATTTCAACGATTCCGCCTTGAGGAGCAGTTTGAGAAGGTTTTTGGTGTTTTTTGACAACATTGACACCTTCAACAACGACTTTGTCTTTTTTAGGAAACGCTGCTAGCACAACGCCTTCTTTGTTTTTGTCTTTACCAGTGATAACTTTAACTTTATCGCCTTTTTTAACAAACATGTTTGTTTCGCACCTCCTTTAGATAAGAATCACTATTACAATACTTCTGGTGCTAGGGAAACGATCTTCATAAAGTTGCCTTCACGCAATTCGCGGGCAACTGGGCCAAAGATACGAGTTCCACGAGGGCTCTTATCGTCACGGATAATAACCGCAGCATTTTCATCGAATTTGATGTATGAACCGTCTGTACGACGAGCTCCTGATTTAGTACGAACGATAACGGCTTTAACGACGTCACCTTTTTTGACAACCCCACCTGGCGTTGCTTGTTTAACCGTAGCAACAATCACGTCACCAATATTGGCAGTTTTACGACCAGATCCGCCAAGGACTTTGATCGTTAGAATTTCACGGGCACCTGAGTTGTCCGCCACTCTTAATCGGCTTTCTGCTTGGATCACGATGTGTATCCTCCTTTCAGATTTTGCAATTCACAATCTATATAGGAAAATCTCGTGTGATTAGATAATCACTGCCTTTTCAACAATCTCTACTAGACGGAAACGTTTCGTAGCTGATAATGGACGAGTTTCCATAATTTTCACGATATCGCCAACTTTTGCTTCGTTGTTTTCATCGTGTGCTTTGTATTTCTTAGAATAGTTCAGACGTTTGCCGTAGATAGGGTGGTTTTTCTTTGTTTCAACGACAACAGTGATAGTTTTATCCATTTTGTCTGATACCACGCGACCTTGGTAAACTTTGCGTTGATTTCTTTCTTCAGTCATACGCTAAATGGCCTCCTTCCACTATTACTTAGCTTGTTCACGCAATACTGTTTTAATGCGTGCAATCGATTTACGTACTTCTTTGATACGTGCAGTGTTTTCTAATTGACCTGTTGCTAATTGGAATCTAAGATTGAACAATTCTTCTTTCAATTGTTTTTCTTGATCTAGCATTTCGGCAGTGGTTAATTCTCTGATTTCTTTAACCTTCATTCGATTCACCACCCATTTCCTCACGTTTTACGATCTTCGTTTTCACTGGTAATTTGTGAGAAGCAAGACGTAGCGCTTCGCGCGCAACTTCTTCAGGTACACCGGCAATTTCAAACATGATTTTACCACGTTTAACTGGTGATACCCATCCTTCAGGAGCCCCTTTACCAGAACCCATACGTACCCCGATAGCTTTGGCAGTATAAGATTTGTGAGGGAAAATTTTGATCCATACTTTCCCGCCACGTTTCATATAACGAGTCATTGCGATACGGGCAGCTTCGATTTGACGGTTTGTGATCCAGTGTGATTCAACAGCTTGTAAGCCGTATTCACCGAATGCTACTTCTTTTCCGCCTTTCGCTTCGCCACGCATTTTTCCGCGGAACTCACGACGGTGTTTTACACGTTTAGGTACTAACATGTTTATTTCCCTCCTTTCTCAGTGTTCTTTTTAGTTGGAAGAACTTCTCCACGATAAATCCACACTTTAACTCCTAGTTTTCCGTATGTTGTATCTGCTTCTTCCCATGCGTAATCAATGTCCGCACGTAATGTATGAAGTGGAACGGTTCCTTCTGAGTAACCTTCTGAACGCGCGATATCCGCACCATTTAGACGGCCAGAAACTTGTGTTTTGATTCCTTTAGCGCCAGAACGCATTGTGCGTTGGATCGCTTGTTTTTGCGCACGACGGAAAGCAACACGGTTTTCTAATTGACGTGCGATTCCTTCGCCTACTAATTTAGCATCTAAATCTGGTTTTTTGATTTCAACGATGTTGATGTGAACTCGTTTGCCAGTTAGGCTATTTAATTCTTTTCTTAGGTTTTCGACTTCAGATCCGCCTTTACCGATAACCATACCTGGTTTAGCTGTGTGGATTGAAATATTCACGCGGTTTGCTGCACGCTCGATCTCAACTGTAGACACAGCGGCATCAGCAAGTTTAGATGCGATAAATTTACGGATTTTCAAATCTTCATGTAGAAATTCAGCATACTCTTTTTCAGCATACCATTTAGCATCCCAGTCACGGATGATGCCTACACGCATTCCAATTGGATGTACTTTTTGACCCACTGATTGTCCCTCCTTATTTTTCTGATACGACTACAGTAATATGACTTGTACGTTTGTTGATCGGTGAAGCTGAACCTTTCGCACGTGGACGGAAACGTTTCATCGTTGGTCCTTCGTTTACGAATGCTTCAGAAACAATCAAGTTTTCAACATCTAAGTCAAAATTATTTTCTGCATTGGCAATAGCTGACATCAAGACTTTCTCGATGATTCCAGCTGCTTTATTTGGTGTGAACTTTAAGATCGCGATTGCTTCAGCAACGCTTTTCCCTCTGATTAAGTCAATAACTAGACGAGATTTACGAGGAGAAACGCGGACTGTTTTAGCAGTTGCTTTCGCTGATGTGATTTGTTCTGCCATTTTTGGATATCCTCCCCTCAAAATTAGCGTCTTGTTTTCTTATCATCGGCAGCATGTCCGCGATAAGTTCTTGTTGGTGCAAATTCACCTAATTTGTGTCCTACCATGTCTTCTTGGATGTAAACTGGTACATGTTTCCGCCCATCATACACAGCAATTGTAAATCCGATAAAATTAGGGAAAATTGTAGAACGACGTGACCAAGTTTTGATCACTTTTTTCTTTTCAGCGCCTTCTTGTGCTTCGACCTTTTTCATCAAATGGTCATCGACAAAAGGTCCTTTTTTCAAACTACGACCCATGGTGTACCTCCTCTCAAAATGTGCGACACACGGTCAAGTATATTACTTAGTTTTACGACGACGAACGATAAGTTTGTCTGATTTTGCTTTTTTGTTACGTGTTTTGTAACCAAGTGCAGGTTGTCCCCAAGGAGAAACTGGTGCTTTACGTCCGATTGGTGCTTTACCTTCACCACCACCGTGTGGGTGATCATTAGGGTTCATTACGCTACCACGTACAGTTGGGCGTTTGCGCATCCAACGAGAACGACCGGCTTTACCGATGTTGATCAATTCGTGTTGTTCATTACCAACAGAACCGATTGTTGCACGACATGATGCTAAGATCATCCGTACTTCACCAGAGTTCAAGCGGATCAATACGTATTTGCCTTCTTTACCAAGTACTTGAGCACTTGTTCCAGCTGAACGAATCAATTGTCCACCTTTACCAGGTTTCATTTCGATGTTGTGGATAACAGTACCGACTGGAATATTTTCTAGTGGTAATGCATTCCCTACTTTAATATCTGCATCTGGACCAGAAACGACAGTCATGCCAACTTCTAATCCTTTAGGTGCTAAGATGTATGCTTTTACTCCATCCTCGTAATGTACTAACGCAATGTTAGCAGAACGGTTTGGATCATATTCAATCGTTTTAACCGTAGCAACGACGTTGTCTTTGTTACGTTTGAAATCGATCAAACGGTATTGACGTTTGTGACCGCCACCTTGATGACGAACCGTGATACGTCCGTTGTTGTTACGACCAGCATTGTTTTTCAAAGGAGCTAACAATGTTTTTTCTGGTGTTGAAGTTGTGATTTCAGCGAAATCAGAACTTGTCATATTACGACGGCCGTTCGTGGTAGGTTTGTACTTTTTAATCGCCACGTCTTTTTCCCTCCCATGTAAAGTTTATGCGTGAGTTGCTTATTCAGCAGCTTCGAAAATTTGGATTTCTTTAGAATCTTCAGTTAAAGTCACAACAGCTTTGCGACGTTTTTTTGTATATCCTGCATATTTACCCATGCGTTTGAATTTAGGACGAACGTTGATGATGTTCACGTTTGCCACTTTCACTCCGTCAAAGGCAGCTTCTACAGCTTGTTTTACTAAAGTTTTGTTAGCTTTTGTGTCCACTTCAAAAGTGTATTTCTTGTCATCCATGGCAAGCATTGATTTTTCAGTGATCACTGGGCGTTTAATAACGTCTAGTAAGTTCATTATGCAAGCACCTCCTCGATCTGAGTAAGAGCAGTTTGTGTCACTAACATTTTGTCGTTAGAAACGATGTCTAAAACACTAATGTTATCAGCAGTAACTACAGAAACTTTTGGCAAGTTGCGCGCAGATAAAGCGGCAAAGTCGTTTTCAGATTCTAAAACTACCAATACTTTAGAGTCAATTGTCAAGTTAGCTAAAACTTGTTTGAATTCTTTTGTTTTTGGAGCATCAAAGCTTAATCCTTCTACTGCTACCAAGTTATTTGAAGCAACTTTTTCTGACAATACAGATTTCATTGCTAAGCGACGAACTTTTTTAGGAAGTTTGTAGCTGTATGAACGTGGTGTTGGTCCGAAAACTACGCCACCTCCACGCCATTGTGGTGAACGGATTGAACCTTGACGGGCACGTCCAGTTCCTTTTTGGCGCCATGGTTTACGGCCACCGCCACGAACGGCACTGCGGTTTTTCACAGCGTGTGTTCCTTGTCTTAATGAAGCGCGTTGCATGATGATTGCATCATAGACAACTGATTCATTTGGTTCGATTCCGAAGATTTCTTCGTTCAATGTAATTTCGCCATTTTGGCTTCCATCTTGTTTGAATAATGCTACATTCGGCATTCCTTAGTTCCTCCTTTCTTCCTATCTACTTATTTAGCTTTCACAGCTGATTTGATTGTAATCAATGATTTTTTCGCGCCAGGTACATTACCTTTGATCAAGATAACGTTGCGTTCTGCGTCTACGCGTACGATTTCCAAGTTTTGGATCGTGATGCGATTTCCGCCCATACGTCCAGCAAGACGTTTGTTTTTGAATACACGGTTAGGTGCAACTGGACCCATTGATCCAGGACGACGGTGGTAACGAGAACCGTGAGCCATTGGTCCGCGGCTTTGTCCGTGACGTTTGATAACGCCTTGGAATCCTTTACCTTTCGAAGTGCCGGTTACATCGATGATGTCTCCTGCTTCAAAAATATCAACTTTGATTTCTGATCCTACTTCTAAGCCCTCTAGCTCTACATTCTTGAATTCGCGAATGAAGCGCTTAGGAGCCGTGTTTGCTTTTGCAACATGACCTTTCGCAGGTTTGTTAGACAAAACTTCACGCATATCTTGGTAGCCGACTTGAATTGCTTCGTAGCCGTCATTTTCGATTGTTTTCACTTGTAGCACTACGTTTGGTGTAGCTTCTACTACAGTTACTGGAATCAATTCGCCAGATTCAGTGAAGATTTGAGTCATTCCCACTTTTTTCCCTAAGATTCCTTTGGTCATGATTACACCTCCATCTTAATTATTATAGTTTGATTTCGATATTAACACCGCTTGGCAAGTCTAGCTTCATTAAAGCATCAACAGTTTTTGGTGTTGGATTCACAATGTCGATTAGACGTTTGTGTGTACGCATTTCGAATTGTTCGCGTGAATCTTTGTATTTGTGCGTCGCACGGATGATCGTGTATAAGCTGCGTTCAGTTGGTAATGGAATTGGACCAGATACGCCAGCTCCAGTTCTCTTTGCAGTTTCTACGATTTTATCCGCTGATTGATCTAAAATACGATGTTCATACGCTTTTAAACGGATACGAATTTTTTGTTTTGCCATTGTTTTCCCTCCTTCGCCTATTTTGAAAAGTAGACATAGCTCCACGAAAATTTTCCGTCACGCTCGTCCATGGCAAAGCGTCCGGGCGTGTCGCAACCTCTCGTTTCGTAGCCGGCAGAAAATTTCTTTGCTGCCAGTGTGACTTACGTATTTACGTAAACAGCACCTTTATGATTATATTACGGATAAACATTGATTGCAAGCTTTTTTTATGGAAAAACCGGGATTCTTTTGCATTTCTTTCAGAAAATTTTCTTTTAGTTTCGAAATAAAAAAAAGAAGCGTTGACCGCTTCTTCATTTCCTATTTATATAGAAGAAAACCTGCTATTGCGGCGCTTCCTCATTCATACGGCTTTGGGCGTGAGTATAGGCACCATGCCACACATGGCCCACATAAGGATTGATGACCACTCCTTCTTTGATTGCCGCTGTGACAAAGGCTTTCGCTAAGCGAACACTTTCCACGACGGGTTTGCCTTTTGCAAGACCGGCAGCGATTGCCGCTGAAAAGGTGCAGCCTGCCCCATGATTGAAATCAGTAGCGATTTTTTCACTTTCCAACAGGAGGAAGGATTCTCCATCATAAACAAGGTCGATGGCTTTTGCTCCTGGCAATCGATGACCGCCTTTGATCACGACGTATTTAGCACCTAATTGATGGATTTTTTCAGCAGCTTGCTTCATGGCTTCCACACTCGTCAAGTCCCCCAAACCTGAAAGAATCCCCGCTTCTACTAAATTAGGGGTGACAACATCTGCTAAAGGCAACAAATGCGTGATGATGGCATCGACACTTTTCGGCTGTAAGATTTCTGCGGTCCCTTTACAAGCAATGACGGGATCGATCACCACATTTTTGACTTGCTGCTGTTGGATCATCTTAGCTGCCTGTACAATATTGTCTTCATTGCCTAACATCCCCGTTTTAAGGGCATCCATCGGATCACCTGCAAAGGCGGAGATCAATTGTTTTTCGACAAGCGCTGGTTCCATTGCTGTTACTTCATGGCTCCAACCCGCTTGTGGATCCATCGTGACGATCGAAGCGATCGTGGCAAAACCAAAGACACCATACTCCTGAAACGTTTTTAAATCTGCTTCGATCCCGGCACCTCCGGTTGAATCAGACCCGGCAATTGATATGACTTTTTCCATCTTCCTCATCTCCTTGTGCTTTTTGCTAAGTATAGTCAATCTTCCCCTTGACGAAAAGAGCCATTTGGCTTATTTTTAAACCATCCAATTGAAAAAGGTGGTGTAGGATGGCTTCATCAAGTATCGACAAACAGAAGAAACAACCGATTTACCAGCAGATCGTGACTCATTTTATCGAAGAGATCCAAGCGGGAACCTATGGACCTGGGGATCGTTTACCACCAGAGCGCAGCTTGGCCCAGACTTTTGGCATCAATCGTTCCACCGTCGTCAAAGCGCTAGACGAATTGAAAAGCTTAGGATGGATCGAACGAAAACAAGGCAGTGGTTCTCGTGTGTTAGAAGGTCGCTGGGGGAACCGCCAAACCCCACTTTCTTATTTACGCTCGTCTTTAAGCAGCCCTTACTTGCAGCAAGACCCTTTCCTTCAACAAATCCAACATTTACGTGCTGAAAAAGATGTGCTGGATCTGTATACAGGTGACCTACCTGCCGATCTGATCCCCGACTTCACGTTTCCTGCCTTTACCTGGGAAGAGATTCGCAAAGAAAGCACCAAAATTTTGCCAACTGGTTACGAGCCTCTGCAAGAAATCTTATTGCAACACCTTGCGGATTCCTTCAATTTGCCCACTAGCGGTCAAAAACTAGTAATTACTGCCGGTTCGACACAAGGAATTACGTTACTAATGCAAGTGCTACTGCAAGCGGGGGACTGTATCGCGACAGAGGACCCTTCTTTCTTGTTCTCTCTCCCCTTGTTTTCCACGATGAATGTCCAGTTGATTGGGATCAAACAAGATAGCGAAGGGATGCGACCCGCCGCGTTGGAGAAAGTGCTGAAGGAAAAGAAGATCAAATTCGTCTATCTGAACCCCACCTTCCAAAACCCAACGGGCCATACTATGAGTGAGCATCGGCGCCAAGCGATCATCCGCCTTTGCCAGACCTACCAAGTACCGATCATTGAGGATGATGTTTTTAGTGAGTTGGCTTTTGATGAAGTGCCGTCCAAGCTAAAATCCATGGCTCCCGAAACTGTCATTTATTTAGGCTCGCTTTCAAAATTACTAGGATCCTCGATCAAAATTGGTTGGCTTTTGGTGCCAGAAGCGTTAGCCGACCAATTTGCCCAAGCGAAAAAACGGATGGCGATCGATACCACGATCTTCCCGCAAGTCCTTGCCAATATCGCCCTACGCTCCTCTGATTACCACCAGCAGCAGCGGACACTGCTTACAGAAATGGCCCAGCGCCAGCAAGACCTACATCAACTCTTGCTGGCATTTCAGGAGGATTGGCAATGGCAGTCGACGAAAGGCGGTCTTTACCTGTGGTTGACTTGGCGTCACCGCACATTGACTCGCAAAGATTGGTCGCTCTTTTTGGCGAACGATTGCTTAGTAGCACCTGCTTTTCTTTTCAGTAACGATACGAATGGCTTGCGTTTGAACTATACCCGCTTAGCTAAAGATGATTTACCACGATTTCAAGAACGATTCACAAAAATCACCCAACAGTTAAAGGAGCAAACCTATGAACGAAACCATTGAGCTTTTGCACAACCACCGCACTTACCGACAATTTGACCCTGACTATCGCTTGAGCCAAGAGCAAGTAACCGCGATTTTGACTGCCGCTCGTCAAGCACCAAGCTGGATGAATGGGCAAGCCTATTCGATCCTGGTGATCGACGACCCGCAGATCCGCCAACAAATGGTCGAATGGAATCCCGGCAATCCTCATATCGCAGCAAGTTCGCTCTTTCTGCTGTTTCTCGCAGATTTAAACCGAACCAAAAAAGTTGCTGACAAAAAACAGAGCCCCTATCCAATCGATGAGGGCTATCAGCCATTATTGATCGCCACCACTGATGCCAGCATCGCTTTGCAATCCGGTGCGATCGCTGCTGAATCACTGGGCTTAGGCACCGTCATTTCCGGTAGCGTCCGCAAAGACAGCGCCAAAATCGCTGAATTGTTGCACTTACCGGAATACGTCTATCCTGTGGCTGGCTTGAGCATCGGTAAACCAATCGTAGAAATGAAGGTCAAACCTCGCTTGCCAGAAGAAGCGGTCATTCATTACAACCACTACCAGGACTATTCTTATGATGCGGTCGAAGCCTACGATCAAACGATGACTGCTTTTGGAGAAGCCCGTGAGACCAAACCATGGTCAGAAAAATTTGCTGGGTTTTACAGCAATCGCCCTGACCAAGGATTTGACGCCTTCTTGAAGAAGCAAAAACTAATAAAATAAAAAGCACCACTCTCTTTAGCTTCGATGAACCTTAACGGATTCATCAACGCTAGTGAGAGCGGCTTTTTTTCTACAAGAGTCGAAAAAAAAAGAGCAAAAGCGCGTACGCTTTTGCTCTTCGATCAATCAAATTAAGCTTGGATTGAAGTTACAACGCCTGAACCAACAGTACGTCCGCCTTCACGAATTGAGAAACGAGTTCCGTCTTCGATAGCGATTGGGTGGATCAATTCAACGTCGATTGTTACGTTATCACCAGGCATAACCATTTCAGTTCCTTCTGGTAATTCAACAACACCAGTTACGTCAGTTGTACGGAAGTAGAACTGAGGACGGTAGTTAGTGAAGAATGGCGTGTGACGTCCACCTTCTTCTTTTGTTAAAACGTAAACTTCAGCTTTAAATTTTGTATGAGGTGTGATTGTACCAGCTTTAGCTAATACTTGTCCACGTTGGATGTCTTCACGAGCAACCCCACGTAGCAATGCACCAATGTTATCCCCTGCTTCAGCATAGTCTAACAATTTACGGAACATTTCAACACCAGTTACAGTTGTTTTAGCAGTTTCTTCAGCAATACCAACGATTTCAACTTCGTCACCAACGCGAACTTGTCCACGTTCAACACGGCCTGTAGCAACAGTACCACGTCCAGTGATTGAGAATACGTCTTCGACTGGCATCATGAATGGTTTGTCAGTGTCACGTTCTGGAGTTGGAACGTATTCGTCAACTGCAGCCATTAATTCCATGATTTTTTCTTCGTATGAAGCATCGCCTTCAAGTGCTTTCAAAGCAGAACCCGCGATTACAGGAACATCGTCGCCTGGGAAGTCATATTCTGACAATAAGTCACGAACTTCCATTTCAACTAATTCTAGTAATTCTTCGTCATCAACCATATCCATTTTGTTTAAGAAAACAACGATGTATGGTACACCAACGTTACGTGATAACAAGATGTGTTCACGTGTTTGAGGCATAGGACCATCAGCAGCAGATACTACTAAGATCGCGCCGTCCATTTGAGCAGCACCAGTGATCATGTTTTTAACGTAGTCCGCGTGTCCTGGGCAGTCAACGTGAGCATAGTGACGTGCTTCAGTTTCGTACTCAACGTGAGCAGTTGAGATAGTGATTCCGCGTTCGCGTTCTTCTGGAGCGCCATCGATTTGGTCGTAAGCTGAAGCTTGAGCCAAACCTTTTTTAGATAATACAGTTGTGATAGCAGCTGTAAGTGTAGTTTTACCATGGTCAACGTGTCCGATCGTACCAATGTTTACGTGGGGTTTAGAACGGTCAAATTTTTCTTTTGCCATTTTAAAATATTCCTCCTAAAAATGCAGTTTATTTTTTATATTTGATAGGTAGGGAGCCGCAGCTCCCCATCCCTTATCATCGATAATATTGTACACGAAACTCAGAAAAAAATATAGCTTTTTACTTAATTTCCTATACTTCCATCAATTATTCAGCTTTGCCGCCGTTTTTCTTGATGATTTCTTCTTGAACAGATTTAGGTACATCTTCATAGTGATCAAATGTCATCATGAACGTACCGCGACCTTGTGTTGATGAACGAAGTGTTGTTGCGTAACCGAACATTTCAGCTAATGGCACGATTGCGTTCACGATTTGTGAGTTACCGTGTGCTTCCATTCCTTCTACGCGTCCACGACGAGCAGTTACGTGACCCATAACATCACCTAAGTAATCTTCTGGTACAGTGATAACTACTTTCATCATTGGTTCAAGAATTACTGGGTTTGCTTTCTTCGCTGCAGCACGTAAAGCCATAGAAGCTGCAACACGGAAGGCAGTTTCACTTGAATCGACATCATGGTATGAACCATCATAAAGTTTTGCTTTGATGTCTACTAATGGGTAACCAGCTAAGACACCGTTCGCCATTGAGTCTTCAAGTCCTTTTTCAACTGCTGGGATGTATTCACGAGGAACCACACCACCGACAATCGCGTTTTCGAATTCGAAGCCTTTACCTTCTTCGTTTGGTGTAAATTCGACCCATACGTGACCGTATTGACCTTTACCACCAGACTGACGTACAAATTTACCTTCCGCTTGTGTTGCTGCACGGAATGTTTCACGATAAGAAACTTGAGGCGCACCTACGTTTGCTTCAACTTTAAATTCGCGACGCATACGGTCAACTAAGACGTCCAAGTGAAGTTCTCCCATACCAGCGATAACAGTTTCGCCTGTTTCAGCGTTTGTTTCCACACGGAATGATGGATCTTCTTCAGCAAGTTTTTGTAAAGCAACCCCCATTTTATCTTGGTCAGCTTTTGATTTAGGCTCAACAGCGACTTCGATAACTGGTTCTGGGAATTCGATTGATTCAAGGATTACTGGTGATTTTTCATCACATAGTGTATCCCCAGTTGTTGTGTCTTTCAAACCAACAGCAGCGGCGATATCGCCTGAGTATACTGTTTGGATTTCAGCACGAGTGTTGGCGTGCATTTGTAGAATACGACCGATACGTTCGCGTTTGCCTTTTGAAGCATTCAATACGTATGATCCAGAGTTCAAGATACCTGAATACACACGGAAGAATGTCAAACGACCTACGAATGGGTCAGTCATTACTTTAAATGCTAATGAAGCAAATGGTGCTTCATCGTCAGCCGGACGATCAGTTTCTTCGTCTGTTTTAGGATTGATCCCTTTAATCGCAGGAACATCAAGTGGTGAAGGCAAGTAGTCGATGACTGCATCCAACATCAATTGAACCCCTTTGTTTTTAAAGGCAGATCCGCAAAGAACAGGGAAAAAGTCAACAGTCAATGTTGCTTGACGAATACCAGCTTTCAATTCTTCTTCAGTGATTTCTTCACCTTCCAAGAATTTCATCATTAGTTCTTCATCAGTATCCGCAACAGCTTCGATTAATTTTTCGCGCCATTCTTCAGCTAATTCTACGTATTCTTCAGGAATTTCAGTCTCTTGGATTTCAGTTCCTAAGTCATTTGTGTAGATTTCAGCTTTCATTTTTACTAAGTCGATAATACCAGTAAAGTCATCTTCCGCACCAATTGGTAATTGGATTGGGTGAGCATTTGCTTGTAAACGATCATGTAAAGTTGATACAGAGTATAAGAAGTCTGCACCAATTTTGTCCATTTTGTTACAGAATACAACACGTGGTACGCGGTAGTCTGTCGCTTGACGCCAAACTGTTTCTGTTTGAGGTTCTACACCTGATTGTGAGTCCAACACAGTTACAGCACCATCAAGTACACGCAATGAACGTTGCACTTCGATTGTGAAGTCCACGTGTCCTGGTGTGTCGATGATATTTACGCGGTTTTCTTTCCATTGCGCAGTTGTCGCAGCAGAAGTGATTGTGATCCCACGTTCTTGTTCTTGTTCCATCCAGTCCATTTGAGAAGCACCTTCATGTGTTTCACCAATTTTATGGATTTTACCTGTGTAATAAAGGATACGTTCAGTTGTCGTTGTTTTACCAGCGTCAACGTGGGCCATGATCCCGATATTACGAGTTTTTTCTAGCGAAAATTCTCTTGCCATTCTAGGTTGTTCCCCTCTCATTCTTACTTAACTTAAGCTAAGGTTGTCTCAGTACCTTCCAATAAAAAGCAGTGAGGATCTTACCAACGATAGTGAGCAAATGCGCGGTTGGCTTCCGCCATTTTGTGTGTGTCTTCGCGTTTTTTCACAGAAGCACCAGTGTTGTTTGCTGCATCCATGATTTCTTTTGCAAGACGTTCTTCCATTGTGTGTTCGCCACGCAAACGAGCGTAGTTTACCACCCAACGAAGACCTAGAGTTGTACGACGTTCAGGACGTACTTCTACTGGTACTTGGTAGTTAGAACCACCGACACGGCGAGCTTTAACTTCCAATACAGGCATAATGTTTTTCATTGCTTGTTCGAAAACTTCCAATGGATCATTTCCTGTAGATTCTTTGATAATGCCAAAAGCATTGTAGATAATATTTGCAGCAACACCGCGTTTACCATCAACCATTACACGGTTGATCAAACGAGTTACTAATTTTGAGTTATAAATAGGATCTGGTAAAACATCACGTTTTGCAACAGGACCTTTACGAGGCATCCGTAACTCCTCCTTCCGAGATATCAGTTCTGATTTAAATAAGATTCATTTGATCTGTTTGTCTTAAAGATTAAGCTTTAGGACGTTTTGTACCATATTTAGAACGAGATTGTTTACGATCGTTAACACCGGCAGTATCCAATGCACCACGAACGATATGGTAACGTACCCCTGGTAAGTCTTTTACACGTCCACCACGTAACAAGACCACGCTGTGTTCTTGTAAGTTGTGTCCGATACCTGGAATATAAGCTGTCACTTCAATCAAGTTTGACAAACGAACACGCGCATATTTACGTAGAGCTGAGTTCGGTTTTTTCGGTGTCATAGTTCCCACACGAGTAGCTACCCCACGCTTTTGAGGTGAGTTAACATTCGTTTGAGCTTTCTTGAAACTGTTATATCCTTTGTTCAATGCTGGTGAATTTGATTTTTCAACCTTGGATTTACGAGGTTTACGTACTAATTGATTAATTGTAGGCATCCCTAGTTGTCCTCCTTCCTTGATTCGCTTTATAGTCCCACACATCCAGGTGGTTCTTTTTTTGCGATAAAAAATAATGCATTCTCTGCATTCATATCAACTATGCTTTGATAGACAGTCAGCACGTCTCCAACGAGAGACCTGTAGATAAAGCACCTTTGATAGAATATCATGCTTATTCTTACCTGTCAAGTATCCTCCCGAGCTTTTTTCAAAAGAAATCTGTTACGAAAAAATCCGCAATTTTTACACTTCTTCCTATATAATAGAAACAAAGCATCTATTAAAAAAGGCGGGAAGAAAATGAACCTAAAAGAAATGGTCGGCATTGAAGCGGCTGGTTATGTAAAAGACGGCATGGTGGTTGGTTTGGGCACTGGCTCAACAGCCTACTATATGATCGAAGAACTGGGACGACGCGTAAAAGAAGAGGGTCTATCGATCACTGGTGTCCCCACTTCTTGGGCATCGAAAAGACAAGCAGAAGGGCTAGGCATCCCGATTCGCACCATTGATGAAGTGGATGCTGTGGATCTTACGATCGACGGTGCAGATGAGATCAGCAAGGATTACCATGGGATCAAAGGGGGCGGTGCGGCTCTTTTGTTTGAAAAAATCGTGGCGTCTAACTCCAAGAAAGTCTTGTGGATCGTCGATGAATCCAAAATGGTCGAGACACTTGGTGCCTTTCCCCTTCCAGTGGAAGTGATTCCTTATGGTAGTCAGCAACTGCTACGTCTTTTCGATAAGAAAAACTATCGTCCAAAACTACGTTTAAATGAAGAAGGCGAACCATTGAAAACAGATTGTGGCAATTACATCATCGATCTCCATCTAGAAACCATCACAGCACCTAACGAATTGGCACAAGAATTAGATGCTACGGTCGGCGTGGTGGAACACGGTTTGTTTTTGGATATGGTTCACACCATCATCATTGGTCTACCTACAGGACCAAGTACAAAGCAGGTCCGCTAAGAATAACAAAAAAGAAGAAGCCTTATCGCTTCTTCTTTTTTTGTTATTTATCTTCAACCATACTTGTTTTTATACTTTTTTGTGCAAATTACCCTATCATTTAAGAAGTAATTATGATACATTCAATAAAAAGGGAAAGGTAGGAGGGTTTTATGAAAATCATAGGTTATGCTCGCTCAACGATTACCGATAACTCCACAAGTGAACAAATAAACAAACTTAAGGAATTCGGTTGTAATGACTATTTCCACGAAACCTATAGCTTGGAAGAAAGTGAAGAAAATCATTCATTGGAGTCAGTGGTGGCCCAGATGCAGCCCGGCGACACTTTAGTTGTTACGGAACTGCATCGTTTAGGAAAAACGACCAGACAGCTGACCGAGCTTACTGATCTATTAAAGCAGCGAGAACTACATTTGGTTTCGTTAGCAGAAAACATCGACACGCGTGAACCGATGGGTGAAGTATACTTCAATTTGATGGAAGGACTTGCGATCATGGAACGCTCATTGATCAAAGAGCGCACGCTAGTCGGCTTAAACAAAGCCCGCAAAAAAGGCAAAATTGGCGGTCGTCCGAAGATCGATCCGAAGACGATCAAAAAAATCCGTCATTTGTACTACGAGAAAAAAGAAACGATTCAATATATTTCTGAGAAATGCGGTGTTTCTGTAGGTACCTGCTACAAATACATAAAATTATCCGAAGAAGAATGGCGCAAGTTACGTTCATAGTTGTCGACTCTCCTAGAACAGCATAAAACAAAAGCGGTCCGTTTTTTAAAGATCCTCATTTGTTTTTCCTTAAGAATGGCGTTTTCCCCAGCTTTTCCTCCAAAACCATGGAAATTCTTTGAGAAAGAGTGTACAATAAATACGGAATTGAAAATTTCAGAAAAATATCGAATATCTAAAGGAGAGTTTTACATGCCAAAATTAGTATTTTCTCGTCATGGACTAAGCGAATGGAACAAATTAAACCAGTTTACCGGTTGGGCTGATGTTGATCTAGCGCCAGAAGGTGTCGAAGAAGCAATCGAAGGCGGACGTAAAATCAAAGAAGCAGGCATCGAATTTGACGTTGCTTACACATCTGTTTTAACTCGTGCCATCAAAACTTGTAATTACATTTTAGAATATTCTGATCAACTTTGGGTACCAACGATCAAATCATGGCGCTTAAACGAACGTCATTACGGTAAATTACAAGGTTTAAATAAAAAAGAAACTGCTGAAAAATACGGTGACGAACAAGTACACATCTGGCGTCGTTCTTACGATGTTTTACCTCCATTGATGGAAGCTTCAGATGAAGGTTCTGCTGCAAACGACCGTCGTTATGCAATGCTTGACCCTCGCGACGTACCTGGTGGCGAAAACTTAAAAGTTACTTTAGAACGTGCATTGCCTTTCTGGCAAGATGAAATTGCCCCAGCATTAAAAGACGACAAAACTGTCTTAGTTGCGGCTCACGGAAACTCTCTACGCGCATTAGCAAAACATATCGAAGGTATTTCTGACGAAGATATCATGGATCTTGAGATCCCAACTGGTCAACCACTTGTTTATGAATTGAACGATGATTTGACTGTTGCAAAAAAATACTACTTATAAGCCTCGCTTATCGCTGCCCTTTTTTAAAAAAGGGCAGTTTTTTTATTGGCATTTGCTCCCCCCCTCTCTTATAATTGAGGGCGTACTCGAAAGGAGCTTATTATGAAACTAGTCAAAAATGATACCGTTTTATTTTTAGGTGACAGCATCACAGATTGCGATCGTGATCGCCAAGATCTCCACGATTTAGGACATGGGTTTGCCCGTCTCGTTGCCGATCAGCTGGCAGAAACATTCCCCACTGCAGGATTTACCTTTTATAACCGCGGGATTGGTGGCAACAAAGCTGCCGATGTCTTAGCCCGTCTCCAAGAAGATTGCCTCCAATTAGCGCCTGACGTTTTGGTCTTTATGATTGGGATCAACGACACGTGGCACAATGCCGGTGGTCCCGATTTTGGTTCAGAAGAGGCCGCAACATCCTTTGAGGCAACCTACCGTCAAATTCTGGAACAAGTGACCCAACAGGGGATCACACGGATTTTCTTACTGGAACCTTTTGTTTTGCCATATCCTGAAGATCGCCAAACCTGGCGCATCGATCTTGATCCGAAAATCCAAATCGTTCGTCGCTTAGCTGCCGCCTTTCATTGTCAGCTGCTGCCGCTGGATGGCTTGTTTGCCGAAGCAGCCGTTGCTAGCTCCCCACAGGCTCTGACAGGCGATGACGGTGTGCACCCCACTCCTGCTGGACACGCCTTGATTGCAGATCAGCTAATGACCCGTTTGGCTTTTTCTTCTGAAGGGTAAATAAACAGACCGCTCCGCGACAACCAAGTCGCAGGAACGGTCTTTTTTTATGATTAGAGATAGGTTGAAGGAGTCAATGAATCTTGGTAGATTGCAATCACGTCTTCTTCTTGCAGCGGTACATAGGCATTTGTTGCAATCGAGCTGAATTGAACTGCTTGAGCCGCCATTTCAGCAAAATGGGTGTCATCGGCGATCCCTACTTCTGGCAAAGTCATCGGAATATCGCAAGAAGCAAAAAAGTCATAGAGTTTTTGAATCCCCATTCGGGCAGCTAATTCTGGCACTGCTTCTTGGACACCAAAGACTTCTCTGGCAAAACGCGCAAATTTCGGCGCCGTTTCTTCATTCAATACATGAAGCATCCAGCGTGGGGTCAGGATCGCTAAGCCGATGCCATGAGTAATGTCATAAAACGCACTCAACTCATGCTCCATCGCATGACAAGACCATGCTCCACCTTTGCCGCTTCCAGTCAAACCATTCAAGGCTAAGGTGCTCGCCCACATCAAATTCGCCCGTGCATCATAGTCCGTGGGGTCCTTTAATGCGATCGGCAGATTTTTAATGACTGCTTTTAGCAATCCTTCTGCTACACCGTCTTGGACATCTGTTCCTTCTGTTTTACTGAAATAATTTTCAATCAGATGACTCATGATATCCGCTGAACCGGCAGCCGTTTGATAGCGACTGACACTAAAGGTCGTTGTTGGATCTAAAAAGGATACTTTCGGTAAAAATTCGGGTCCGTGAACACCAAGTTTTTGTTTCGTTTCTAGATTAGAGATCACCGCGCCGCGATTCATTTCACTGCCGGTAGCCGCAAGTGTCAAGATCGTTACTAATGGAATCGCTGGTCCTTGATAGCTGCGGGAAAGCACTAAGTCCCAAGGCTCTTGCTCACTGCAAGCTGCCCCAGCGATCACTTTACTGCAATCAATGACAGAACCGCCGCCAACAGCTAAAATGACGTCGATCTTTTCTGAACGACAAAGAGCGGCTCCTTGATGAACGGTTTCGATTCGTGGATTTGGATCGACACCAGTCAATTCAGTGACTTGATTGCCGTTGGCAGTCAATTGCGCCATGACTGCATCGTACAAACCGTTTTTCTTGATACTGCCGCCACCATAGACTAGCAAGACGTTTTTTCCAAATGTATTCAGTACTTCTGGCAGCTCGTTCAGACGGTCTTTCCCAAAACGAATGTCCGTCGTTACATGAAACGTAAAATTATTCATTGTCTCGTCTCCTTTTCACACCTTTTCTTTTCATTAAACCATTTTCTGGCAAAAGTGCAACGCTTCTTCGTGGCTTTTTGCCAACAAAAAAAGATAACACATTCTCGGTTGCATGCAAACCAATACGATTTGGCTGCTTGCTCTATCCAAAGCAAGCAGCCTTCGCATCGTTCATGCACCGATCCTGTGGTATCTTTTTTACGCGATCGCTGTTTCTAAGCCAACTTTGATCATGTCGTTAAATGTCGTTTGTCTTTCTTCTGGCGTTGTTTCTTCTCCAGTGATGATGTGGTCGCTGACGGTACAGATCGCTAAGGTTTGAACGTGGAATTTCGCCCCTAAATAGTATAAGGCTGCGGCTTCCATCTCAACACCCATCACTCCAAGGTCTGCCAACTGCAACGTTTCCGTCATGTCATCTTTGTAGAAGGTATCTTCAGATAAGATGTTGCCGACGTGGGTCGTAAATCCTGATTCGATCGCTGTATCATAGGCTTTACGCAACAGTGCAAAGTCAGCGATTGGTGGGAAATGGAAACTTTGGAAGTTTTTTGCCACCATCGATGAACTTGTTGCTGCCGCTTGGGCAATCACAAGATCACGCACGTGGACATCTTTTGAGATGGCACCACACGTACCGACCCGAATCAATTTCTTCACGCCGTAAGAGTTGATCAATTCATGGGCATAGATGCTCGCTGAAGGCATGCCCATGCCGGTTCCTTGGACAGAGACCCGCTCGCCCTTATAAACGCCTGTATAGCCCAGCATCCCCCGAACATTGTTGTAACAGATCGGGTCTTCTAAAAATGTTTCAGCAATATATTTTGCCCGCAGTGGATCACCTGGTAACAAGATTTTGTCTGCGATCTCGCCTGCTTTTGCTTCGATATGAACGCTCATTCGTTTTTCTCCTTTGGTCTGCTTTTTATAGTACTGCTAACGTTTCTTTGATCAACGCTTTAAATTCTGCCTTGACCCGTTCCGTCGTTTCCACGACTTCTTCGTGATTCAAGCTCGCTTGCATACCAGCAGCCAAGTTTGTGATACAAGAAACACCTAAGACTTTCAAGCCGCTGTGAACAGCAACGATCACTTCTGGGACAGTCGACATACCGACAGCATCGGCACCGATCGTCCGAGCAAAGCGGATCTCTGCTGGCGTTTCATACGTAGGACCTGAGAAGCCCATATAGACGCCTTCTTTTAAGTGCAATCCTTTTGATGCGCCAACTTTTTGTGCCGCTTCCCGATAAGGCAAATGGTAGGCTTGGCTCATATCTGGGAAACGTGGACCCATTTCTTCTTCGTTTTCACCAATCAGTGGGTTGTCCCCCATAAAGTTGATTTGATCGGTGATCAACATCAAGTCTCCAGGCTGGAAGCTTTCGTTCACACCGCCACAGGCATTGGTCACGACTAAAGAATGAGCTTTCAATGCCGCCATCACACGGACGGGGTAAGTGACCGTCTGCATCGAATGGCCTTCATAATAATGGAATCGCCCTTGCATCGCTAAGACTTTTTTCCCAGCTAATGTTCCATAGACCAATTGTCCGGCATGACCGACCACTGTCGAAACAGGAAAATGCGGGATATCGTTGTAAGGCAACACGATTGGGTTTTCGATCTCATCGGCTAATTCCCCTAAGCCAGAACCTAAAATCAAGCCAAATTCCACTTCACCGACGCCGCTTCCTTTGATAAATGCCGTTGTTTCTTGTAATTTCTCATGTAACGTTGTCATTTCATCACCTCTAGTTTAAATGTTTTAAAAAGCTAGTTCCGTTTTCTGTAGCTGAAACACCAAAGTTTTCAGCGATCGTTGCGGAAATATCCGCATAGTAGCCTTGTGGCAATTTTCCTTGGCCTTGGAATTTCTTGCTGTAGGCTAATAATGGCACATATTCTCTCGTGTGATCCGTTCCCGTAAAGGTTGGGTCATTGCCGTGGTCAGCTGTGATCAATAACAGATCCTCATCTCCCATTGCTTCTAAGAGTTCTGGAATACGCAGATCAAAATCTTCAATGGCGTGGGCATACCCTACGACATCGCGACGGTGACCATAAAGCGCATCGAAGTCAACCAAGTTCGTAAAGCTTAGACCCGTAAAGTCTTGTTTCATCACTTTCATTAATTGATCCACACCGTCCATATTGCTCTTCGTCCGTACAGAATCGGTGATTCCTTGTCCGTTAAAGATATCATTGATCTTCCCAACGGCGATCACATCTTTTCCAGCTTCTTTCAATGAATCTAACACTGTATGGCCAAATGGATCGAGTGCATAGTCATGACGATTACTCGTACGAGTAAAGTTTCCAGGCTCACCGACATACGGACGCGCGATAATGCGGCCGATCATATACGGCTCATCTTTCGTGATATCCCGAACGTACTGACAAATACGATACAATTCTTCTAATGGAATGATTTCCTCATGAGCGGCAATCTGCAACACTGGGTCAGCCGAAGTGTAAACGATCAGATCGCCGGTCTTCATTTGATGTTCGCCAAAGTCATCAATGACTGCTGTCCCAGAATACGGCGCATTGCAGACGATTTTGCGTCCAGAGAACGCTTCGATCTGTTGCAATAATTCATCGGGAAACCCATCTGGAAATACGCGGAAAGGCTTTTGGATATTCAAGCCCATGATCTCCCAGTGACCCGTCATCGTATCTTTCCCAACAGAAACTTCTTCCAATTTGGTTGCATACCCATCATGGTCAGCTACCGCCTTTACGCCTTCTAAAGGACGAATCGTACCTAGGCCTAATTGTTCCAAGTGAGGGATCGTTAAGCCTGCTTCTTTTGCAATATGGCCTAATGTATCTGAACCGACATCACCAAAAGCTGCCGCATCAGGTGCTTCACCAATTCCGACTGAATCCATCACGATCAAGTGTACACGTTTAAACATTCTATTCCCTACTTTCTTTATTTTATGCTTTTACAAGCGGATCTACTACCTCTATCATACTAAACTTAAGCAAAAATTGCGCTGGGTTGCTTTGGAAATTTCCTGACGCTTCCCTTTCACCCAGAGGATAGAAAAAGGGCAGGACACAGCAACACATTCATGTCCCATAGCCCCACCCTTTCATACTGAAAAAATTATTTAGATTTAATGTAGTTCTTCCCATTAGCTTTCGGACCAGCAGCTTTTCCAAGGAAAAGAACGAGCACGATGATCGTCAAGGCATAAGGCGCAGCTTGTAAGTAAACCGCTGGAATGGAAGAGATGATTGGCAATTGGCCACCTACGATACTGATGTTTTGCGCGAAACCGAAGAAAATCGCTGCGCCCATCGCACCAAGTGGATTCCATTTACCAAAGATCATCGCAGCCATCGAGATAAACCCTTGACCGGCGATCGTTGTCACGGCAAAGCGACCCGCGATCGATTGAGCAAACAAGGCACCGCCCATCCCGCCAAGGAATCCAGAGATCAAGACGCCTGAGTAGCGCATCACGTAAACATTGATCCCTAAGGTATCCGCTGCTTGTGGATGCTCACCGACAGAACGAAGACGCAACCCAAAGCGTGTTTTGAAAATCACGAACCACGCGATCACTGAGATCAAAATAGCGAAGTACGCCGGTAAGAATGTTTGATTAAAGAAAATCGGGCCAATGATAGGAATATCTTTAAGGATCGGGAAATTGAAATACCCCAATGTCCGTTGGATGTTATCCGTTTGCCCTTTGTTGTAGATCGCTTTGACTAAGAACACGGCCAAAGCTGGTGCCATCAAGTTCATCACCGTACCACTGATGATGTGGTCTGCACGGAAATTGATGGTTGCCACCGCATGCAGCAAGGAGAAAACCACACCGACAAGTCCGCCGACGAGCATCCCTAACCACGGTGTCCACGCACCGAATTGTGACGCAAATTCAATATTGAAAACAATCGAGCTAAAAGCACCCATAACCATGATTCCTTCAAGACCCACGTTAACGATCCCGCTTCGCTCTGAGAACACGCCACCTAGCGCCGTCAAAATCAGAGGAGACGCATAAATCAATGTTTGAGTGACGATCGAAGAAATTAAACTAATATCCATTAGATGGTTCCTCCTTCCTGATCTTGATCGTTTGGTTGGGCTTCAATCTCCTGTACGACCAGCGCTTCTTTTTTGCCGTCAAAGATTTTTGCCAACAAGAAACGAATCACAAAACTGATCGCTACGAAGAAAATAATAATTGCGATATTGACATCGACTAATTCAGATGGAATACCTGCAAACTGCATGCCTTGTCCACCTAATTTCAAAATACTGAACAAGAGGGCTGAAAGCAAGATTCCGATCGATGAGCCGCTTCCTAACAAGGATACAGCCATACCGTCAAACCCGATGCTTAATGATGACCCTTGAACGAAGAAGTTTTCAAACGTTCCTAGCCCTTGAACAACTCCACCTAATCCGGCAAGTGTTCCAGAGATGATCATGGAGATAATGATCGTCCGTTTGCTGCTCATCCCCGCATATTCAGAAGCGCTTGGGTTCAAGCCCACCGCGCGGATCTCATAACCAAGAGTGGTTTTTTTCATCAAGAACCAAACCAAAACTAAGAAGATCAAGGCTAAGAAGATCCCTAAGTTCAAGCGAGAGTTACTCGTGATGCTTGCTAGAAACGGCGTCTGCATGGAGGCATTTTCCCCCACCATTTTCGTGACCCCTTTTGTCGTGATCATGGATTCACTCATCACATTATTGACTAAATGGTTCCCCGTATAAAGCAAGATATAGTTCATCATGATCGTCACGATGACTTCACTTGTTCCAAAGAATGCCCGTAGGAAACCAGGAATCGCAGCTGCGATCGCCCCGCATAAAGCCCCTACGATCACGGCTAATGGCAAGACCACCAACCGAGGTGCATCCGGCATCGCCAGTGCGACCCAGATACTGGCCACCCAACCTGCTAGCGCTTGACCAGAAAGACCGATATTGAAGAATCCGGCTGAGTTTGCAACGGCAAATCCCAAAGCAGTAAAGATCAAGGGTCCTGATGTAACAAAAATCTCACCAATGTTGCGGGCATTTAACCCACCCGTTTGTCCGTTGATAAAAACGGTCCGAAACATTTGTGTATACCCTGTGATTGGGCTGTAGCCGAAGGCCGCCATGATGATCCCGCCAAGGACGAATCCCAACAAGACAGCGATGATCGGCACTAATATATTGCGGATCTTTTCTTTGCGGTTATTCAACCGAACCACCTACTTCCTCCATTTGCAGCTCTCGTCTTGCTTCCTCCAAGGAGTACCCTGCCATCAACAAGCCAAGCTCTTTCTCTGATGTTTCTTTCGGATCAACGACCCCAACGATCTCACCAGCATGAATAACAGCAATGCGGTCTGATACATTCAAAATTTCATCTAATTCAAAGCTGACTAACAACACCGCTTTGAATTTATCCCGCTGTTCAATCAAGCGTTTGTGGATAAATTCGATCGCTCCGACATCCAACCCACGGGTCGGATTGGCAACGATCAATAGATCAGGATCGCGGCTGATTTCTCGTGCGATGATCGCTTTTTGTTGATTCCCGCCGGACAATGCCCGTGCTGGTACGATCTCGTTGACTGTTCGTACGTCAAATTCTTGAATCAAGTCACGAGCAAACTCGTTGATCTCTCCATAATCCAAGACACCTGCATTACTCAAAGGTTTTTTGTAGTAGGTTTGCAAGGCGATGTTTTCTGATAACATCATATCCAAGACAAGTCCGTATTTGTGACGGTCTTCTGGCACATGGCCAACGCCGGCTTCGGTGACTTTCCGAGGCTTGAAGTTGGTGATGTCATCGCCATTCAGCAAGACCTTGCCACTTTCGACTTTCCGTAAACCAGTGATGGCTTGTAACAGCTCTGATTGCCCATTGCCATCGATACCAGCAATCCCCAATACTTCACCTGCACGTACTTCTAAGCTTAAGTTTTTGACTGCTTCTAAGCCGCGGTTTTCTTTTACGACTAAGTTTTCAACAGAAAGCACGACTTCTTTTGGTGACGCCTCTTTCTTCGGTGTCTTGAAGGACACAGAACGACCAACCATCATATCGGCCAACTGTTGTGAGCTGACGTCTTTGACATTGACAGTGCCGATCCCTTGCCCCCGACGGATAACTGTACAGCGGTCTGCCACCGCTTTGATCTCATCCAGTTTGTGGGTGATCAAGATGATCGATTTCCCTTCACGCACCAATCCGCGCATGATCTCGATCAGCTCTTCGATTTCTTGCGGTGTCAAAACTGCCGTTGGTTCATCAAAAATCAGTACATCTGCGCCGCGGTAAAGAGTCTTCAAGATCTCTACCCGTTGTTCCATCCCAACAGAGATGTCACGCACATAAGCATCCGGATCAACCGATAAACCATATTGTTCAGAAACTTTTTTGATTTCTTTGCGGGCTTTCTTGCGATCTAACACACCGAGATGATGTGGTTCGCTCCCCAAAATGATATTTTCTGTTACAGTAAAGGCATCTACCAGCATGAAATGCTGATGCACCATACCGATCCCCAATTTGTTTGCTGCGGTCGGACTCGTGATATTCACTTTTTCACCATTCATCCAGATCTCACCAGATGTTGGTTCCAATAATCCTGACAGCATATTCATCAAGGTCGACTTGCCCGCTCCATTTTCACCAAGCAATGCGTGGATTTCTCCTGGCCTTACTTGCAAGTTGACATCGTCATTGGCTTTGAACGTTCCAAACTCTTTGGTGATATGACGCATTTCTACAACATATTTTTCCTCAGCCAAATTACTCACATCCTTACTTTCTAATTCGCTTATACAAACCATTCGTCATGTCAAAAAAAATAATTGCTATTGCTTAGGATGATTACTATCCTCATGAAAACCCGTAGCTTTCATCAACATAGTAATCCAACAACGATCATCTTGCCCTAAGCTAGGGCAAGATAACCGAAAAGCATAACTTTATTTTTCAGGTGTTTCTGGTACTTCTACTTTGCCGTCGATTACGTCTTGTTTCGCTGTTTCGATCGCTGCTTTGGCATCATCTGAAAGGAATCCTTCAGTAATGTCTACACCACCATCTTTCAAGCCGTAAACAATGTGTTCGCCGCCAGGGAAGTTGTCTTCTAACGCACGAGTTGAGATATCTTGAACCGCTGCGCCAACACCTTTCAATGTTGAAGCCAATGTGAAGTTATCTTCTTTGCCGTCAGCAGTTGTGAAATTCCCTTCGTCTTGTTGATCGCTATCTACACCGATGACCCAAACTTTTTTGTCTTCTAGGTCTGCTTCGTTCAATTGTTCGTTGATTGCTTTTGCTTCTTGGAAGACACCTGCACCAGTACCGCCAGATGCGTGGAAGATTACGTCAATGCCGCTTTGGTACATTGAAGCTGCCAATGCTTTCCCTTTTGCAGGATCACCAAATGATGCTGCATATTGAGGATCAACTGTGATTTCTTTGCCTAATTTTTCAGCTGCGTCTTGAACGCCCTTCATGAAACCAGCTTCGAAACGGTCGATAACGACGCCTTCTTCACCACCGATGAAGCCGACTTTGTTTGTTTTGGTTGTATACGCTGCTGCAAAACCAGCTAAGTAAGCTGCTTCATTGTCTTTAAATGTTGCTGAAACGACGTTGTCTTTGCCTTCGATCACATCATCGATGATCCCGAATTGTGTATCAGGGTTTTGGTCAGCTGCCGCTGAGATTGCGTCTTTCAATAGGTAACCAACACCAAATACTGTTTTGAAACCATTTTGCACGGCACCATTTACGTTTGTTGTGTATTCTGATGCTTCGTTTGATTGCACGTAGTCATATCCACCAGCACCGCGAGCGATCCCGTGTTCTTCCCCCCATGCTTCTAAGCCTTCCCACGCTGATTGGTTGAATGAACGGTCATCCACTCCACCGATATCGGTAACGATTGCGACACTATGCGCTGCATCAGTCGTACCGTCTGCAGAACCGCCGCCAGTTGAATCAGTTGAACCTGAATTTCCTCCGCCACAAGCACCAAGTAAAGTCAACCCAGCTACTGCAACAATACCTAAACTAAATAATTTTGCTTTTTTCATTGCTGTAAAGCCCCCTAAAAATATAGTTTTTTTTCAACAGCCGCATCGACTGAATGAACATGGTTTATAAATCTTTGTTCGTAAAGTAATAAGGCAATAGGCCTTCTACCGTGGTTTCTTTGATGACACCATCATCACCGACTAAGGTCACCGGCATATCTGGCGCACAAAATTCCACCATGACCTGGCGGCAAGCACCGCAAGGAGAGATCGGTTCTGGCGTATGACCCGCCACAACCAAATGTTGAAACTCTTTTTCGCCTTCAGAAACAGCTTTAAAAAAAGCCGTGCGTTCTGCGCAATTTGTTAAGCCATATGAGGCATTTTCAATGTTGATCCCTTGATATATCGTCCCATTTTTGGCAACGAGACAAGCACCGACCGGAAACTTAGAGTACGGCACATACGCTTTATCTAAGGCGGAAACGGCGGTGTCGATCCACTCTTTTTTCGCTATTGTCATTGTCTTCCCCGCTCTTGTTTTTAATTTTTGCTACTTTACTTAATGCTAAGCTTAGTAGCCAGCACCTGTTGAGCCAGTCACGATAGCAACACTGGCGCTTGTTCCTAAGCGGTTTGCGCCCGCTTCGACCATAGCTGCCGCTTCTGCTTCGTTGTGGATACCACCGGAAGCTTTGACACCCATTTCTGGTCCTACTGTTTCACGCATCAAGCGAACATCTTCAATGACTGCCCCACCAGTTGAAAAGCCAGTTGAGGTTTTCACGAAATCTGCACCGGCTGCTTTGGCTAATTCACAGGCTTTGACGATTTCTTCGTTGTCTAATAACGCTGTTTCAATGATCACTTTGACAAGCGCTTTGTCTTTGGCCGCTTCAACGACTGCTTCGATGTCTGCTTGAACTTTTTTGTATTGTTTTGATTTTAAGGCACCTACGTTGATTACCATATCGACTTCATCTGCGCCGTTTTTGATCGCATCTGTTGTTTCATAAGCTTTGACTTCAGATGTGTTTGCCCCTAAAGGAAAGCCGATCACGGTACAAACAGCCGTTGGTTCGCCTTGTAATTTTTCTGCCGCTAATGAAACCCACGTTGGATTGATGCAGACAGAATAGAAGTGATAGGTTTTTGCCTCTTCGATGATTCGTAAAACATCTTCCTCCGTTGCGTCTGCTTTCAAAATCGTGTGGTCGATCATGCGATTCAATTCCATTTTTATTCGCTCCTTATTCTGTAATAATGTCATGGATCAATGGCGGTTCTGCGCCATCTTCCCCAATTTCAATATTTTGGTCGATCAATGCTTTGACATCCTCGATTGCTTCGGTATTGCTATAGATCGTCAATAGCGATTCCCCTTTGCTTACGGATTCGCCAACTTTCTTATGCAATTTGATGCCCACTGCATGGTCGATGTCTTCGTCTTTGGTCTTACGACCTGCCCCTAACATCATCGCCGCGATCCCTAGCTCATTGGCAACTAATTTCGTCACCACGCCGCTAGTTTTCGCTGGGACTTCCACTTCATATTTCGCTGTCAAAATCTTGCTCGGGTCATCGATCACTGTAGCATCTCCGCCTTGGTCTGTGATCATCTGTCTGAATTTTTCTAACGCTTTTCCTGAATGCAAGGCTTCTTCCAACAGTTGGCGTGCTTCTTCCAATGAATCAGCTTTTTTCGCTAAAACGACCATTTGGCTGCCCAGTGCATAGCACATTTCTTCCAAGTCTTTCGGTCCTTTTCCTTGCAGTGTCTCAATAGCTTCCACCACTTCCAAACTGTTGCCGATCGCTTCCCCTAAAGGTTGTGACATATCAGAAATGACTGCCATCGTTTGGCGATTTGCCAATTTTCCGATGCGGACCATCGTTTGGGCTAAGCGTTTGGCATCCTCCAAGTTTTTCATAAAGGCGCCATCGCCTGTGGTTACATCTAACACGATCGCATCGGCACCTGCCGCGATTTTTTTACTCATGATCGAACTGGCGATCAATGGGATCGAACTAACCGTTGCCGTCACATCTCGTAAGGCATACAGTTTTTTGTCCGCAGGAGCTAAATCTCCTGATTGACCGATCACGGCCACTTTGCTTTCGTTGACTAATCGGATAAAGTCAGCTTCAGAAAGCTCGATTTTAAATCCAGGGATCGCTTCAAGCTTGTCTAACGTCCCACCGGTATAGCCTAAGCCGCGGCCAGACATTTTCGCAACCGGTACGCCAACACTAGCCACTAATGGCGCTAAGATCAATGTGGTCGTATCACCAACACCGCCAGTCGAATGCTTATCGACTTTGATTCCTTCAATTGAGGATAGGTCGATCACTTCACCAGAATTTGCCATTGCTAGCGTTAAGTTCGTGATCTCTTCATCTGTCATATCTACATAAAAAATAGCCATCAACAAGGCACTCATTTGATAATCTGGAATACTTCCTTCAGTATACGCAGTTACAATGTAGTCAATTTCTTCCTTCGTCAATGACTTGCCGTCACGTTTCTTTTCAATTAAATCCACCATTCGCATCGAAATGACCCTCGCTTCCTTTAACATTATACAATAATTTTTCGTAGGGTAAACCACTTTAGTAAAACAGTTTACTAAATATCGCAAAACTATGAAAACACTTACAAGAAGAAATATACCGCATTATTTCTCGCTTGTCAATGTCTTCACGCTCTCACGAATAATTAATTTTGTATCAAAAATCTTATTTGGAATTCGCCGTGTCGGAAACTCAATGGCGTCCACTAAAAACTTTGCTGCGGTAAAACCGATCTCAAAGGTCGGCTGCATGACCGTGGTAAGCGGTGGAGTGATGTATTCCGATAATTTCAAGGCATCAAAACCGATTACCGAATAGTCTTCGGGTACTTTTTTGCCCGCCTCATAAATCGCTTGATAACAGCCGATCGCCATAGCATCGTTGCCACAGAAGAACGCTGTGATCTCTTTATACTTCAATAATTCCTTCGTTGCTTCGTACCCGCCGGTAACCGTTAATTCAGCATTTTCTACATATCGGCCTTTAAAAGGGATCTGATGATCCTTTAAGGCATGGCGATAGCCATTGAACCGTTCCTCTAATTGATAGTAGCCGGTGATTTCTTTGAGCATCGCAATGTTGCGGTGACCATTTTTGATCAAATAGCTGACGGCTTGGTAGGCGCCTTCGTATTCTTTCACGATCAAACGACCATTGTCCCGCTGATTGATCCCACGATCGACTAAAATAATTGGTCGGTCATCAAAGAACCCGCTCTTCAAGGAATAATCCTCTGGCAGCAAATGCGGCGTCGCTAATAAGATGCCATCTACCGAACGATGAGACAGTTCATTCAAATATTGAACCTCTTTTTCTTGGCTGTGACGCGAATTGCATAACACTAGCATGTAACCTAGTGGATTGAAATAACTTTCCGCCCCTTCAATAACTTTAGAGAAAAAGAAATCCGTCACATCAGGCACGATCATTCCGATCGTTTTTGAATGGCGGTTGATAAGATTCGAAGCAAAAAAATCCGGCTTATAGTGATATTTATTTACGATATCTAAGACCCGCTTTCGGGTTTCTTCACTAAAACGGCTGCCTTTATTGTTTAGGATCTGCGACACGGTCGTGACAGAGACGCCAGCCATTTCAGCAATCTGTTTAATCGTCAATTTCATCTGCTTCTCTCCTCTCTTGCCTAAAGTGTAGCAAATTTTTCTCAAAAAAAATAGCACACTTTCAACAAGTGTGCGACTTTCTTTTTCGTTGATCAAAAATGGCCCGATGATACAGACAGCTCTTTTAGCGGAGCTGCGATTGCTCCAAAGGCTGCTGACAACAGGCTTTTTGAGAAACCAACTGCCCAGTTGCCGCTAACCAGCGCTTGCCTTGGCGATGCCTTTGATCTGCTGAGAATCAAAGAGCAGCTACGCTTCTTTTACGCTTTGAATGATGTAATAGCCTTTGTCTTTTTTGATGATTTCGGCATTGCCAAAGGTCTCTTGCATTTTCTTTTGAGCACTGGGCGCCCCTTGTTTCTTTTGGATCACGATCGTTAAGGTTCCCCCTGCTTTTAGCAGCGGAAACGCCCCTGTCAAAATCTCATGGACGACTTCTTTTCCTGCCCGAATCGGTGGATTGCTGAGGATCGCCGCATAAGCAGGTTGATTTAATTGGGCATAGATATTGGATTGATGGATATCTACCTGTTCAATGCCGTTACGCTGGGCATTGCCTTTTGCCAAATCCACTGCCCGCTGATTGATATCGATCATCTCGACAGGCCGCTGACTTGCATAAGCCAACGATAAGCCAACAGGACCATAGCCACACCCAACGTCTAGCAGACTTCCTTCTGGTAGCTCCGCCCACTCAAACGCATCGATCAGCACCCGCGAGCCGTAGTCCACCGTGTCTCGGGAAAACACCCCGCTATCTGTCACAAAATGAAACTTCTTTCCTCTTAATTCAAACGACCACTGTTCAAAATCATGGGCCGTATCAGGATTTTCTGTATAGTAATGATTACTCATGTTTATGCTCCTTTCTTCTATTCCCTCTTCGCCTGTTTTTTCTACTGGCTTCTACTGGTTTTTCCTTGTTTCTTCTACTAGAACGAGTGACCGTAGTGAAAACACCAGTAAAAAAGCCGTGCAAGATTTGCCTGCTGCTTCTTTCTAATCATACCGAAAAACAGCCAGAAGTAAACGCCCAGCAAAAAAAACAACGAAAAAACAGTTTTTTGTTGTTTCTGCAAAGGAAATCATGTCTTTTTTCCAAGTTCCGCAGGTTTCTATGGTAAAATACTTTCGAACAGTGGCCTATCGCTTCTAAGAGAAACCGATGATGCCGCAAAAAAGGAGCCTACTATGCAAGAAACCATGAATTTTTATCAAATTCCTCGTGAGCAATGGCAAGGGTTTTATACGAACGGCATGATGCCTTTCACTCAAGAAGAATTGGATAATATCAAAAGTTTGAACGACCGGATCTCGGTCCAAGATGTGGAAGATGTTTACGTGCCTTTATGCCATCTGATCCATCTTTATATGAAAGAGTTTGAATCATTGACCCTCAGCAAGGGACTCTTTTTACACCGCTACGTCAAAATGCCGCCTTTTATCATTGGCATCGCTGGAAGTGTCGCCGTCGGCAAAAGCACCACCGCACGACTCGTCCAAAATTTGTTGGCCCGTTTGTTTCCCCGTAGAACAGTCCAACTAATCACCACTGACGGCTTTTTGTACCCGAACGAAGTCTTGGAAGAACGTGGCAGCTTGAATCGCAAAGGATTTCCAGAAAGTTATGACATGGAAGCCTTGATCAACTTTTTGAATGCGGTCAAATCAGGAGAACCAGACATTCAGATCCCCGTCTACTCCCATGAAGTCTACAATATTATTCCTGATACGTATGAAACGATCAGTCAACCAGATATCTTGATCGTGGAAGGCATCAATACCCTGCAGCTGCCTGCCAACCAACAAATCTATATCAGTGACTTTTTTGATTTTTCAATTTTCGTGGATGCCCAACCAGCACTGATCGAAAAATGGTATTTGGAACGATTTGAATCATTACTAGACACTGCCTTTCAAGATCCCAGCAATTATTATTACCAATATGCGATTGGGGATCGCAAGGAAGCGATTAAAATGGCAAAAGAAGTATGGAAAAATGTGAATTTAAAGAATTTACACGAGTATATCTTGCCTACACGCAGCAGAGCCGATATAATTCTTCATAAAACAAAGCACCATTTGATCGATGAAGTGTTCTTGCGCAAGTATTGACCGCTTCATTTTTATAATTATGCTGTTGAAAAGGCCCAGCCTTTTTTCAATAAAAACTAAAAGAATTGAGGTAATTTATTGTGACAAACGTTGACACTTTGCCAAACGTCGAAAAAATTATCGTACTTGATTACGGTAGTCAGTATAACCAGCTGATTACACGCCGTATTCGTGAGTTCGGTGTTTTCTCAGAATTATTGAGCCACCGCATTACCGCTGAAGAAGTAAAAGCGATGAATCCAAAAGGGATCATCTTATCTGGCGGACCAAACAGCGTCTACGACGAGAACTCTTTCGGCATCGACGAGAAAATTTTTGATTTAGGCATCCCAGTTTTAGGGATCTGTTACGGCATGCAGTTGATTACTTATAAATTAGGCGGAACAGTTGAACCTGCCAAAAACCGTGAATACGGCAAAGCAGAATTGGAAGTCACTTCTGATGCAGCGGCCCTTTTCCAAAATACGCCCGCAACCCAAACCGTGTGGATGAGCCACGGGGATTTGGTCACTCAAGCACCTGCAGGCTTTGACGTTGTGGCGACGAGCAAAGATTGCCCGATTGCTTCTATCCAAGATGCCGAGCGCAAAATGTACGGTATCCAATTCCACGCAGAAGTTCGCCATTCAGAATACGGCAACGACTTATTGCGTCACTTTGCTATTGACGTTTGTCAATGTACAGGTGATTGGACAATGGACAACTTCATCGATATGGAAATCGCAAAAATCCGCGAACAAGTGGGCGACAAAAAAGTCTTGCTTGGTCTTTCCGGCGGGGTCGATTCTTCTGTCGTTGGTGTTCTTTTACAAAAAGCGATTGGCGATCAACTGACTTGTATTTTTGTTGACCACGGCCTCTTGCGTAAAGGCGAAGCCGAGCAAGTAATGGAAAGCTTAGGTGGCAAATTCGGCTTGAATATCATCAAAGTTGATGCCAAAGAACGTTTCCTATCAAAACTTGCTGGGGTTTCTGATCCTGAAGAAAAACGCAAGATCATCGGGAATGAATTCGTGTACGTCTTCGATGATGAAGCAACGAAACTAGCTGGCGAAGAAGGCGTTTCTTTCCTTGCCCAAGGAACCCTTTATACCGACGTCATCGAATCAGGAACCGAAACTGCTCAAACCATCAAATCACACCACAATGTGGGTGGTTTACCTGAAGACATGCAATTCAAATTGATCGAACCATTGAACACCTTGTTCAAAGACGAAGTCCGTGAATTAGGGACTCAACTTGGCATGCCAGACAGCATCGTATGGCGCCAACCATTCCCTGGACCAGGTCTAGGCATTCGTGTCCTTGGCGAATTGACAGAAGAAAAACTAACGATCGTCCGCGACTCGGACGCAATCTTGCGGGAAGAAATCGCAAATGCCGGCTTAGACCGCGACATTTGGCAATACTTTACCGTCTTACCAGGCATCCGCTCCGTCGGTGTCATGGGTGATGGCCGGACCTACGATTATACCGTCGGCATCCGTGCAGTCACTTCAATCGATGGCATGACCGCTGACTTTGCCCGCATCCCATGGGAAGTCCTACAAAAAATCAGCGTCCGCATCGTCAACGAAGTCGCACACGTCAATCGGATCGTGTATGATATTACAAGTAAACCACCTGCTACTGTGGAGTGGGAATAGTCCTCGTAGAGCTAGGAACCCTTTATTAATAAGGTTTCCAGCTCTTTTTTTACTTTTCATTGCACTTTCATTGTACTTTTTTGTCAATCATTGCATATTCTTGGTTCGTAAATAAGCCAAATACTTCGTAATTGCCTTTCACTTCCTCAAGTACTGACACATTTTCCTTCCATTCCTGAATTTGTTCTTCATTTTTATGAATAGTGATCTTTAGCTGTTGAAAGTCATTCTTTGCTTCAAGTGATTGAGAAACAAGCTTCACATTTTGCCCTTCATAGGTAAATTCAAAAGGTAAAGGTGTTGTATTCATCAAGTATCCAGCAGGTGTTACTGTTTCAATGGCTTCATATTTCCCTAGATATAGCCTAGGCATACTAATTAGTTCGCCATTTGCATCTGTTTTAACAGTCGCAACAATACTTCCTTTTTTTGCATGAACATAATCACCTACTTTAATGTCTTCACGAGCTTTAATAGTAAACGTCACATCGGCTAGTGGAACATAATCAAAGGTGATGTCATGTAGCTGCCCATAGTCAGAATCCTTTGTGGTAGCGGTGGTTGCTTTTTGACCTGTCTTTTTCAATTTTAGTAAACCTTATTGGGCTTTGTTTCCAAACACCAATTCGATTGTTTTATTTGGTTCAATCGTAATTTCTTTTGATTCTCCTTTACTTACAAACCCATTACTAGCCGTGACCTCCGTAATTTTTACTTTTGTACCTGCTTTTAATCCATCAATCTGCGCCAAACCATTCGTGTCAGTGACAATCTCTTTTGTTTGTCCGTTATACTCAAATTTCATTTTCGTATTAGGCACAGATTTTCCAGTGTCTTCATCTACTTTTTTCAGTTTGACATTGCCATTTAAATTCACTTTAATATTCAAATTCATTTCTCCAGCATTGGATAATTTAAAGGTAGCAACAGTCTGTTCACCTGGTTTATTGTAGATAAAACTTTGACCCACTTGATCTTTTGGAACCATATTGTATTGAAGCTTGCCAGACTCTTTAGAATCAGCCTTAGCGGTTAATTTCAGTGTATTTCCATTTTTTTCAATTTGAAGATTTGCGGAATTTTCTACGAGATGACCATGTTTTGATAAAACATTGTTTATATCTGTTAACGTAACGGAATCTCGAACATTCAAGGTGATATTCTGATTCGAAAAACTTGGCTTAACTTTATGATTGGCTACTTTTGAAAGAATTTCATTTTTGCGATTGGCATAGTTTGGAAGTTGTGTGGTTAATAGAGTATCGCCAAACTCCTCCCATATGATGTTTTGAGTAATGCCATAATTTTCTACTGTAGGACTAATTTGATAGCCATAATAGGAAATTAAAGATAGACGTTCTTTCTCAGCACCGTTTAACTCAGATGGTTCAAATCCTGAACCACCATTCAACAAAACACCATGTTCAATACAAAAAGCAGGTTGATTATCTGCTTTGATCATATGCACACCATCGTCTGTCCAGTGTAGACCACCTAAAGATGCAACATGCCAAGTTGAGACGTAATCTCCAATTTTTTCATAATTGACCGAAGCTGCAAGAGCCGTAATTGGGGTAATAAAAAAAGCCATCATCACTGTGAGAACACCCCCTAGCGAGATTGCTTGACGTTTTTTCTTATTCATTTGTTTTCTCCTTAATTTGAATTTTTTGTTCTATTCTTACTTGTAGGATTTCTTATCGGAACCATGCTTTCCTCCTTCAAATATAAAAAAACTATTTTTGAACTTTGAAATATTCAAGATTCTTTTTATGTGATATTTCACTTCATTTAAGTTAATTCAGTAAAACTAGTAGGCTCTTTAATGTCAGCAATCTTAATATACTAAATAATGAAAGAAAAATTTTGGCAAATTGTGTAAAAAAAGTCTACCTATACGCATCTGATAGGTAGACTCTCTAAAATAAACTTATTGTTCTAAAATACTTTGACACCACATATCCACATCGTCAATTCCTCTACTCCTTTTTGTTAAATGGGCTTTTAAATGCTTTCTATTTAAAACGTTTATAAGGCATAACACATCTCTAGCTGTCCGTCTTTTTTCATCTAAAGATACGGTAGCGTAAAAATTCAAATCCGGTAGACTTTTAAGGCGTTCTTCAAAATGACTTTCTCCATTTAAAATTAACCTATACATCAGATTCTCAAAATATTGACTATAAATTGGATTTCCCATAGAAGATAAAATTTCTGTATCACATGAAATTGCTTCAATCCCTTTCTTATATTCAAATGTAGCAAACGCTTCTAATACTCGTCTCATAATATTGCCAATTGCAATATCATTTTGTTGAGAAGTGTCCACACAAAAATCATAGATAGTTTCTATTAAAGAGGTGTATTCATTTCTTTTTCTATAGGAAAATGGTTTTATATCAAAATTTTCTAATTCAAATATTAAGAAATTAGTAGATATGCTTTTTTTTCCTTCTTTATTTTTGATTTTTACGCCTTCTTTTATCTCTTCAAATTGCTTTATTAAATCATACATTGTTGCTAAATCATGAGAAAAAAGTAAAACTCTGCTAGATTTATTACCAGACAAAATTTTTAGTAATTGTGATTTTAAATAAGATAAAATACCTACTTTGTTTTCTAAATCAAAACTAGATACTGGATCATCTATAACAATCAGGGATTCTTTTTTATACATATTTTTTTCTTTTTCATTATTCATAATTTGGGTAAAGAAATAGCAAAGAGCTAATATATTACGTTCACCGCAAGATATATCATATGGTTTTACAGGACGATTTCTTGAAAACAATACATAATGATCCTCATGAGTTTCAATTGTCAATCGATTATTAGAAAAAAATATATATTTAAGCCCTTGATTAATATAATCCACAGCAATTTTAATACTTTTTTGTCTTTCCTGTAACTCTTTCAATCTCGAGTTAATTAGTTTTCCTTCTTCAAGGATATCTTTCATTTTTTTATCTTCGATACCTTTTAATTCTTTTTGTTTTAAATAATCTTGATAAATACTAGAAACGAAATAATAAGCAATTTGTTTATTTAATTTAATCAACTCTAACTTTAAAGGCTCTACTTCATCAAATTTCTTATTATAATCTTCTCTTGAATTTTCTAATGACTGAAATTTCTCTTTCAATAATATCAACAATTCATCAAGTGCAAAGTTCTGTTTCACAATTGGAGTATACGTATTCTCTATTTTTTTATCAATTAATTCATTATACTGATCAATAACTTCATTCACTTGTTGCAATGTATTTTTACATTCCTCCACAATGAATCCTAAATCAAAATATGGTTCGAAATCAAAGGTAACCTTTTGTATTTTTATATTTCTTAAAGCTGCAATATGATTTTCAACTTCTTTATTTAGTACATTACTTATACTCTCTATCAATTCATGTTTATATTCATCAGACACAGATTGTAAACAAAAAGGACACTGATTAAGATCATGATTTAGAAAAGTATCATGAACAGCTATAAAATGAGCTTGTTTTCCATTCATAACTAAGTCAAGTATCAACTCTTCTCTTTTTGTAAGCTGAGGTTTATCAATTTTAATAGCTAACAATTCCCAAATTTTATTTGTATCTATAACTAAATTCGGGAAGGAAACTTGTTTAGTAATTAATTTCCCTTCTGTTTTAAGATGATCATAACTCTTTTTCTTTTCAATGAATTTTAATTCTAATTCTTTTTTTGTTGAGTCAACAGTCTGTGATACTATGGCATTAATAAGGGCATTGTTCACTGGCGAATTGCCTCGTTGACCCTTAATTTGACGATCAATTCCTGCCCAATTATCATCTCCTTGTAACGATGAACGAAGCTTATTCCAATGATACTCTGGACATTGAAGATTTTTTGTATCATTAAATTGCTTCAATTTTTCTTCTTGAAGTTTATATTCTTCTAACTTTGTTTCTCTTTCTAAAATCAAGTCATCAATAGTTTCTTCTATGTCTGCTTGTTCTCCAAACATGACAATAGTGTCCAACCCTTCTTCTTTAATTTTCACATTTTTCTCGATAAAATCTTCATTGAATACAAAAATATTTTGTTTGACTGCATCTGTCTCTACGATTGATTTTTTTTCAAAATCATATAACAATGCACTCGAAATACTTGTATTACTGGCATCACTACATTTTTGAAAAGCTTTCGTTATCGTACTTTTTCCAGAGCCATTTTTACCATAGACAATTCCTACTCTCGTTGGATAACTGTTATCTCCTTCATTTGAAAAAAAAGAAAAATCTCTCTCATCATCAAACATTTCACCTTTAAATCTAACTCCACACAAAGTTTCATACATAGATATTCGCCTCCATTTGTAAACCTTTTCACTAAGTATACAATAGGTATATATCAATATCTATTAACTAATTATTTTTTCTTTGTTTTTAGTAGTTTAAATTTTAATAAAAAAGATGAGTAACGTACTACTCATCTAATTGAATATTGAAGTTAAGTTATTTTTTACCTGAAAAAATCATTGATCAAATTACACTACAATTGCACCTTTTTTTATTTTTATACGCTTTTAAACATCTTTATCATTACTAATAAACGTTGATACTACGCTATTTCCCTTTATATTATTCATCTATAAAATCGAGTGGGAATAAAGTAGCAACCTCACATGGTTGCGAAATATTGATTTAACAGTTTTTTAGTTCACTTGGAATGGATAACAATGACCTGTTTTACCTAGGTTCACCACCAAAATCCCATCAGATTTCTCTGACGGGATTTTTGATTTAGGCTTAATCTGACAACCCTTTTGGGAAAATATGATAAGAAATTGTTGATTCTCGTTAACTATGTTAATCCCAATAGTGGGACTAACGCTCATATTGGAAATCAGATACGATAAAATAAGCTTGAATGCTTTTATTGCCTAAGTTTCTATAGAAGGTTTTTATTAAAAAATAAAAAACACTAAAAAGGGTGGACCTGAACTATGAAGAAGAAAGCTGTCGTTTATTGTGTTACGGGGTCACATATTCAATTAGCTGCAGTATCCATTGCGTCAGTAGTAAATACTTATGAAGGGAATGAACCTTTAGATATATTAGTAGTTATAAATGAACTAGGGAACGAAGAAATACTGAAATTGAAGAGTATTTCTGGATTATATGGAGAAAAAAATGTAACTATTACTATTTGGTATCCACCTAAAATAATAAACGAAATAAAGAATTATAGTAATTCGCGTTTTCCTGAAGTCACTCTGTGGAGATTATTTCTACCTTCATATTTTAGCAATTATGATTACATTCTCTATTTAGATAATGACACTATTGTATACGATGACGTATCCAATTTCTTTGATTTGATCCCTGATCAAAAATCAATTGCTGCAGTTAGAGACTTCTACTTCTCAGTTATAAGTGATACAGAGGACAGCTTTAAATATTTTGGAGTAAAAACTATGAAGAATTACTTCAATTCTGGAGTTATTTTATTTAATGTAGTTGTGTTCAATGAACAGATACGACCAGAAGCCATAGTACGTATGATAAATAAGAATGAATATTTGTATTTAGATCAAACCATTTTAAACATTCTTTGTGAGAGAAGTGTTGAGTTGTTGCCTTATGAATACAATTACCAGAAAGATGATCATTGGTTATTTGATTGGGCAAAAAATGTGAATCCACTCAAATTTTTGAAAATTGAAAAAGCTAGAAAAAATATAAAGATTCGACATTTCGTTGAATTTGAAAAAAATTCGATGCCCTGGGAGCATCTTTCCATACAAGATAGATGGGAAAAAGATTTTTGGAATTATCTGTATGAAATCAAGTCAACAAGTTTAAGGAGTGGAAAACAATGAAAAAAAATTTTTCAAGAATTCGTTCGTTATTTTTAATTGCATTAATTTACTCTATAGGAACAATTTCTGTAGATGCAAAGTCAGCCGACATAGCGAAGACGCCTATTGTTGATTATTACTATCCTGGAATATTGTATGGTACAGCTACTTGTGTTAACGAATACGGTACCATCATTTACGACTCAAACTCACTAGGAGAAACCTACCAAGAGGCTGTCAATGAAGCTGCGCAATCATGGAATCAGTCGATTGGGAGATCGGTAATTGTCGAAAAATCAAGTGTAAATGCAGCAGATAACCAAGTTGATTTAGTTTTGCAATCAACGGATGGCGATTCCTATGCAGATATGGGGTACTCCGGATTTGGTTGGGGGAATAGTACGAACAGAATATTTTTGAATAAAGCTGCTTTAAATGACGCATCATCTGGAAAAGGAACCTCCGGCTACGTACAGCTGGTTTCAACTATCCGACATGAAATGGGGCATACTTTAGGTCTCCAACATGACAATGGATCAGTGATGGCTGATTTATATGATGCCCAGGTTAGCAACAATCAAGAGATGCTGGATGCAGCGCAAAAAACGGCGGACTCAATTTCTAAGGGGATACTTCCTGCTGTCCCATTATTCAACAAATATGCGATACTAAATATCCTTAATAATAGGGATAAAATCTATTATTTGAATAATCATCGTTCTAATCAAATTGCCTCAATCTTTTTAGATTCTCCTGCTGGAAAAATTTCTGGCGTTACTTTCATCGATCAAACAGTTGAAATAACAGGTAACTATAATTTGTATAAACTGTCTCTGTCCCCAAGAGATCCGTATGTAGGAACAATTTCTAGTAATAATCTTATGAATAGAACTGTTTCAGTTACTGAAGATATTGTTTCTATTTATGGTCAACACTATTATCTTTTTGAAATTGATGGAGAAGAGTATATTGTTAATCGCCGCGCCTTCGGATAAATTCGCTACCAATTCTTACTTGAAAAGTTGCCACTGCAATCTTGGAAAAGTGTGCTTGCAATCTTAGATACATTCTTTCGTGGCAAACATACGCCTTTTAAGTAAGAAGAAAATTAGCAAACGTTTCATGCTAATGCGCAAGTTTTCAGCATTTTCTGTGAGGATTTTTTTGACAAAACCTCGGCCCTTGAAAAGTAGTTAAAGGAATTAATAGTCAAAGAAAAATCTATGTTTAGCCTTTCATCGTTTCATTTTCTAGCTGACAAAAAACAGCTAGAGATTGATCCCTAGCTGCTGATGATGAGACAGATAGCATTGAAACACCTTACTCGACTACAATCACTTTATTTCCACCATCTTGCTCCGCAAAGTTTACCGTAAATAGATCCGTCGAAGCATCATAGCTGATTCCATCACTTTGAGAGACGATTTTTTGGTAGTCTTTTGGCAATTTTAAGGTCATGGTCGTCGTTGTTTGAGTTGGATCAGAAAAGGCATAGATGGTTTTGCCTTCTCTACTTGTTCTAATCAATGAAAGAGGTTTGTTAGTAGTAATATCGGCGACACTACCTCCATCATTCTGCCAAAAATTGATACCTAAATAGTCAGTTTGATCAAGTTTTACTGCTTGAACTTCCGAGGTATTGGCTAAAATCTCCAGCGGTTCTTCTTGGGCATAGGCAGTCAGTTCTGTTTCATTGATACCTGGCAACATGACATACGCATAATGATCCTCCATGGGATTTTTGCCATGATTGATCAAGAATTTTCGATATTCTCCGGTATAAACCGCATTACTTGGAAATGCCTCATTGATTTCTGTATAGCTGCCTGTTCGTGTTTCACTTACCACGTTTACTGTCGTTTCTTCTGGAAAATAGTAACCGATATTGGCCTGGGAATGATCGGAGTCTAACAACAACCAGTGCTTGCTGCTTGTTTCATTTGTCTGATCAATGCTTCCTTTATCAGAAAGGATTTGATAAGTGTACTCATCGTTTAGTAAGCGATTATCCACGACCGTCTCAATAGAAGCTGTCGTATCACCAGTGATTCCCGCACCTAAAGCGACAATCTGCCCATCAATGATAAACCACGATTTTTTTGCCCGCACGTTCATAGGTAAAACGTTCCCGTTATTTTTTGTACCCGTTTTGTTTAATGCCATTCCCACCGCAGCTGCACCATCATAAGCCACACCGCCTACCCACTTGTCTGGAGACGTTACCGTTGTAAAAGCAGAATTTTCATCCGCTAATTGTACGGTATCCACGGTTGTTCCTGGCAAGCGATATGGATCGACGGTCGGCCAATAGCTAGAATTGAATTGAACTTGATCATCATTATAGAGGTAGAGCATCCCGTCTGCTGTATGCCACCCACGCTTGTTTTCCTTGTTGCCAGCTTCAAAGGAAGAAATACGACTGGAATATAGCCCTAACCCCACCATATAATCAGTTGTTCGTTGAACAAAGCGATCCATTGAAGCGTAAAGTTTTGTTCCCGTAAAAGGTAATGCATCCCCTGTAATCGATGGGTCTGCCAAGAGATTCACCGTCATTTGTAAATCATTGAAGTCTCTTGCATTCGTCAAATAATAGTCTGGATTTTCTTTGAGCCAATATTTGGCAGCTTCACGGAATCTTTGCTGGTATTGAGTTGGTGCGAATTGAGATACGATCAGCAAATTATAAACTGTTGATGAGCCATAACCGACTTTGTTTTTGGCTGGAGCTCTTGAGATCGAACGACCATTGACCAACGGCAGCATTTCTCCTTGATAGATCAACGGCAAGAATGCTTGATCAACATTTTTAACAAACGTTTGTACGAGATCAGCGTCCATCTCAAAACTTGATCCTTGCGTGATAGCTAGAATTTGTCCCACACCCTTGATTAGTACATTTCCATAAGAACCAGTATAAGGGATCGTATTATGCTGAATAAAGGAGCCATCTTTATAAAAACCATCGCCTTTTGTGACTAACTGAAATACTTCTTCGATACTTGCTGAAGCTTGTATGATTTTCCCAGCGTCCCTTTGCAAAATGCCCAAGCCTAATACAGTAAGCGCGAGATCTGTACGATTAGCACCCGAAGTCACAAAATTTGGAATAAAAGCAAGCTCAGTAAAACTGCCTTGTGTCTTCGTATACAATTGCTTGAAGGGATCTGGTACATAACTGCTGATAATGGCAGTGTATTGCTGTAATTTCTCGGACGGTAACTCAGCGCCTAAAATCATTAAAGTACTGATCAGTTTTTGCGGGACACCGATTTGCCAATCCCACCAGTTTCCATGGTACTTTTTCCCATCGTACCCTTTTCGAGTGACCATGAAATCTATCCCGTCAATAATCGTCGTCGCCACTGCTTTATCTTGATACAAAGAACTACCTTTCGTGCCATAGGCTAAAGCCATTTTCTGTAATTTTGTAAATTGAGTCGTTACATCCGCTGAAGCAGTATTCCCTTGTTCGAGGGGCCATAGGCTCGTTCGATCAGATGCTTTATTTATGGTTTGATATAACGCCTCAGCTTCTAAGGTGACCATCTGCACGTAATCAGCCATAGTCGGATTATTTGGATCATAGTGATCAGAAACCAGTTGATTTTGCCATTTTTCTTGCAGTTGCATAAATTCTGCTGTGTGATCTTCCACGGGCAAGCTGCCGATAGGACCGCTACGCATCGATAATACCTTCAGCTTAGATAAATTGCCAAACAAACGGATACCCACATACCCGGACCAGTCCCCATCAATTGCCGTACCATTGGGATAGTTTACCTTTTGATTCTCATAAAATAGCTGATCATTTAAAAAGGCACGAAAACTCGAGCCCTCATACTGAAGCAAGAGTTTATATTTTTGTCCCGCAATCAAAGTAGGTCCAGAAATAGCTGTCAGCCATTTCCCACCTGGTTGACCAAGTTGCCACTGCCCATCACGATTATAAGCAAACGATTGCCACTGATCTGTCTTTTGTTCATCTGCGCGAAAGACCACCCCAATGTTCGCTTGGTCTTCATATAAAAAAGTAGTTTCAAAATCCCCTGAAGACCGCTTGGGAGCATCTTTGTTGAGCGTTACTGATTCCAGATTGGTGCCTTGTTTCGTATTACTGATCATTAAACCAGTAGCATTTTGTGCTACTTCGGCTTTCCCGACTAAATCTTGCCAAGACCCTTTCTGGTTAGAAAAATCCGAGTGATAGATCGATTCTGCTTCCGGCAATTCGGGTATTTGTTCCTCAGCATTTCCAGAAAGACGAGTGGCGCCAACTACCGAATACAGCAACAAGAAACACCCCATGATCAGCAGATATTTTTTCCCTTTTTCCATCCTTTACTCCTCCTATTTCTCCGCGCAAAAGATAGCGCTATCATTTCGTGGAATAGGAAAAGAGTGAAGAAATTCATTTCCGCACTCTTTTCCATTTAGTTCAACTATTCTAAAAAAGAAAACAGGTTGACTACCCTAACTGCTTATATGATTTACAAAACAATCACAGCAGCTGCCCATTTCCTTTTACACCATGATTCTTTCTTAACCCAAAATACCAAACGCACTCAAAACGATCGACAAGATCAAGATGATCCAAATTACTCGAGTGGAATTTAGTTTCTTTTGGCCTAGCATCCAGTAGGTCAGCAAGACGAGCAAGATAGGTACAAGGGATGGCAAGATGGCATCCAACGTGTCTTGGATCACTAATTCGACGCCGTCTTTTTTATAGACAAAAGGAACGGTCGCTTTAACGACAGAGGGAATCAAGGCACCAATCACTGTGACCCCTAAAACGGTTGCGGCATTGGTGAAGGCCGATAATTTGTCTTTCAAGGTCGTCACTAATTTGACCCCTTGTTTGTAACCTAGGGGAAGCAACGCTGCCCGACCAAAAAGTAACGCGATGTTGGCGATGATCCAGATGACACAACCAACGACGGAACCATTTTGCGCCAATGTGCCAGCAACAGAGCCAAAGATCGTTCCCCAAATCACGTGGAACAAGGAGTCACCGACACCGGCCAAGGAACCCATCAAAGCCGTTTTCAAGGCGATGATCGTTTCTTTGGCTTTGTGTCCGTCTTGTTCTTCAATCGCGACATCGATCCCCATGATCAAGTTCCCAAAGATCGCATTGGTATTGAAAAATTGATTGTGGGTCCGCAGCATATCTTGCAGCTGGGTTTCATCGTGGCCATAGAATTTTTTCAAGACGGGCAGGATGCCGTAAAGGTAGCCTGAACTCATCATTCGCTCATAGTTCCAGTTTAATTGGCTTGCCAAAATATAGCGCCAGCTAATGGTATTCAACTCTTTTTTTGTCAGTTTTTGATCACTCATCGCCATCATATCCTCCTTCAAAATCTCCAGCAGCTGCCGTTGCAACGGTGCCTTTTTCGCTATCTCGTTTAAAGACTAACATTGCTGCTACGAGCCCAATGATGGAAACGCCGAGCATTGGGACTTGCAGATACGCAGCTAAAAAGAAGCCTAATAACAAATAAGGAATGTAGTGCTTTGTTGGCAAGTAGCGCAATAAGATCGCTACCCCGACGACTGGCAAGACGCCACCAGCGGTTTTTAGTCCGGTCATCAGCCATTCTGGCGTGTTATCGGTAATCGTCGTAACGACTGCATCTCCAGCTAAAAGCATCAATAAAATCGGAATCGCCCGTGACAATCCCCATAAGAAAGAACCCGATAAAACTAACCGTGGGATTCGTTTGACTTGCATGTTGTCGATGGCTCTATCGATCCTGTGTAGTAGAAATACGTTACAAAAACGAGCCACGACGTCCAGTTGCAGCATCAGCAAGGACACTGGAACTGCTAAGCCGATGCCATATTCCGCGCCGTTTCCTGAGATCACGGCAAACGCTGTTCCCAGTACTGCGCCGGTAAAATAATCCGGGACGGATGCACCACCAAATGCGGCGATCCCCAAACGCATCAACTGTAAGGTCCCACCGACCATCAAACCGGTCTTTAAGTCCCCCATGATCATTCCAGAAATCATTCCGGCGATCGCTGGTTGGGTCAACGTATTGGAAATAAGTGAATCATTAATAGCAATAAAAGCATAAACAGTAATAAGAATGATTTGATACGCTGCTAAATGCATGAATTTTCCTCCTAATTGTATGAACGAGTCTTAACTGGCTAATTATCGATCGTTATGTCGCCTCAGATAAATCGTGAAAAACACTCGTTTTTTGACAAATCTTCCGCTACATATTCTCCTCGATTCAATCCCTGCCTGGTTTATCCTCGTAATTTCTTCATAAAGTCGATCGATGGTTCATTGGGTACAAGCTGTGCCGTGACGGTGATGCCTTTTGCGGCGATCGCTTCAAAGATCGGCTCTTCTTCTGGCAGTACTTGAATGCTTTTGGTCACTTCCCGTGCGCCTTCTTTGTAGCTCATGTTGCCGACGTTGATCGCTTTGATCGGTCCATCTGCTTTAATATAACGCAAAACATCTTGGGGATTTTTGAAAAGCAAAAACAACCGTTGTTTTCCATAACGACCGGCGCGAATATTTTTGGCTGCCGTTGCCACCGGAAGGACCGAAAGTCGCATCGAAGTTGGCGCTGCCATTCGTAAAGAAGATTTTTGTAATGGGTCTACGGCGGCTTCATCATTGGCTACGATGATCCGTTGCGTGTTTAAACTGGTGGACCAGATACCGGCGACTTGTCCATGGATCAAGCGCTCATCGATTCGACTATTGACGATATTTTCTTGCCCAGCATACGCACTGTAATCCCCTAATTCCTCTTGCTTTTCTTCTAAAATCTCTTGTTCTGCTTGGTTCATCCCTGCTTTGACATCAACGATGTTTTCTTTGGCTAAGCAAAGCAGCTCTTTGATCGTCGCTCGTTGATTGACGACTGCCTCGATCACTACGGACAATGTCATTCCAGCTAAGATCGCCACTTCGTCATCCTCTAAATAATTCTTGACTGCAACGTTGCACGGGGTTCCTCCTAATAAATCCGCAATAATCAATGTTGAACCGTTAAGGGCTTTCATTTTCTCGTTCAATTCTTTCTCAAATTGCAGATTGTCACTATCTGGTCGTAATGAAACGGTGTGAACGTTTGCTTGCTGGCCTACGATCATCTCGAGACTACTTTTGACCCCTTCTGCCATGCCGCCATGACTGATCAATACAATGTTTTCCACTAATTTCCCTCCTACTCCGCAGGTCGCCCTACTTAACATGTTATGTTCCTTGTAAGCATACTATACCACATGGCAAGCCATTCGTAAACCTAATATCTTAACATATTGAATTTTATTTTTCAGACCTGTATAGACTGGAAAACAACGAATTTTCTACAATAATTAAGTGGCAGGAAAGGATTTAACATGTTATGCTTGATGTATTCATATGGAATGGAGGGAAACCACTGTGTTGCCAAAGTATGAGCAGATCAAGCAAGATCTTTTACAAGAAATCAAAGACCATAAATTCATACCTGGGGATAAGTTTTATTCAGAGGCGGATATCAAGCGGATGTATTCTGTTAGTTCGATCACGGCAGTCAAAGCGTTGAATGAATTGACGAGTGCTGGCTATCTGTATCGCATCCAAGGCAAAGGGACCTTTGTTTCAAAAGCAAAAGTATCTCAGAGTGTGAAGTTTTCCGACATTGAGCTGCATTCACTGGACCAAGAAAAGGTCAAGGTCCTTGCGGTGGAAGAAGGAAATGACCCAGAGATTTTGAAAGAATTAGGATTGGCTGCCAGTGCTTCCTACTACCGAATCAAACGAGTCCGCTATTTTGGCGACGTTCCTTTCTTGGTTCACATCACTCATTTGCCGAAGAAGCTGATGAAAGAACCGATCGCCAAAAACCTCAACCAATATGCTAGTGTTTATGAGCGGGTCCGAAAAGACTTTGCGATCGACCTTTTCTCATTGGCTTCTGTTGAAACCAACGAAATCGTCTTTCCTGATGACGCTGAATTGTTGAACTTATTGCAACTGAGCTTCCGAGAGCCTGCGGTCAAACAAGTCAAGCACTCCTATTTGGCAGATGGAAGTGTCGCTGAATACATCGTCAGCTACAAGCATTGGAAATATTTCAAAACAAAAATAGAAGTAGAGCCCGCGTAAATTTGGGTCTCTACTTCTATTTTTTTATTCTACGACAGGTTGATCACAGAAAACGAGTTCCTTGATCTCAACGCCATCGGTTTCAAATACCACGACTTCGTTGCTGCCTTTTTTCAAAAATTCTTTCGGACAGTATAAGGAATGCACGGGGCCACGTTGCCAATAGCGACCAAGATTGATGCCATTGACGATAACGACGCCTTTCCCATACCCACGGCAATCGATAAACGTATCTCCTACCTCTGTCAGCGTGAAGGTCGTTTGATAAAAGGAGGGGTGTGTCGGATTTTTTCCTGCTTGATAATCGATGGCTTGTAGCTGCTCTGCGGAAAGCGTCAATGGGTAATGACGATAGCCTTGATGGAAATGAATATCTTGCATGATGCCCCCACGGATGCCTTTGGCTTGTGTAGGCCCATTCAATTTAAACCCGTAGTTCACGCGCCCTAAGTTTTCTACTAAGACATCTAGCTCGATGGTTTCTTTATCTGGTGTCCCTTGGATCAACAGCTCCTCACCTAGCGTTTCTTGGTATTGGATCGCCTGTAATTGGCCGTCGGTAAAAATATGCAACCGATCGCTAGCTTCTACCACTTTTAATTTGTTTTCTCGATGATAGTTTTTTAACTGAACCGAATAGAGCAAATAGCCGTAGCCTGTGCTGGCAGCTTCCATTGTTAGAGGATACATGCTTTCTTGTGGTGCCATCAGCTGATCTTTGATAGCCAATAATGAGACACTGTTTTCGATGGGAAAGTTTCCTAATGCCGCTAATTGCTTGGTCCGTGGTTTGGCTTGCCACACTTCGGGACAGGCTTCTTTTATGGCTTTTTGTACCTGATAGTATTTGTCGGTAGGTTCTCCTGCTTCTGTCAGTAAAGCATCGTAATCATAGCTGGACACTTGTGGTAGATCCAGCGCTCCCCGAGCGGAACAGCCATTGTAAAAGCCAAAGTTCGTGCCTCCATGGAACATGTAGAGATTCAAGGAGCCGACCGCTAACATCTCTTTGACTTCATTAGCTAAGTCTTGACCGTCTCGCTTGATGATCGGCTCGCCCCAGCGGTTGAACCAGCCATCCCAATATTCCATGCACATGATGGGCCATTTTTTGCCATGTTTTGCCATAAACTCTTTCATCACAGCCGCATTTTCCTTGGAACGACTGCCGAAATTGCCTGTGACAAAGACGTCGTCTTCAATCAATGTCCCAGCGTCCAAGACTTCTTCCCATGCCCCATCTGAAGTAAACAAGGGTACATCGATGCCGTATTCTTCCATCAACTCTTTGGTCTGGCGCAAATACGCTTTTTCCATTCCATAAGAGCCATACTCATTTTCCACCTGCATCATGATCACTGGTCCCCCATGGGTGATCTGCAACGGCACAAGTTTTGGCAGCAAGATCTGGAAATAGTTGCGCACCTTTGCCATGAAGCGTGGGTCGGTTGAGCGCAACCGCATCGGTTCGTTTAACAGCCAAGCCGGCAACCCGCCAAATTCCCATTCAGCACAAATGTAGACGGAAGGCCGTAAAATGACCATCAAGCCTAGCGCTTGGGCTTGCTTTACAAAAGCACAGATGTCTTTCATTCCCTCAAAGTCGTAGATCCCTTCACGAGGTTCGTGGAGATTCCAAGGAATGTAGGTCTCTACTGTGTTGGCTCCCAGTGCTTTTAGATTGTAGAGGCTATCTGTCCATTGCGCCGGTGTCATGCGGAAATAGTGGATCGCTCCGCTGATCAATTTGATTGGTTTTCCATCTAACAAAAAATCTTCTTTTATCTCAAACGTTCGCATGTCGTCTTCCCCTTTACCAATATCTTTGCCAATCAGGCAATGCCAATCGGATCAATCCTTCTAAATAGAAATAATCCCCCCAAAGATTGGGTTCATCGATGCCTTTGCCTTCCGCATGAGCATACACACCATGCAGCAATAAGCCTTCATTTTCTGGTACTTGGCTCGCTGCATACTGCTCGCCTAATTGGTAAAGCATTCCTTTAGCGATTTTTTGGGCATCGGGATATGCACCCATTTCCTCTGCTTCCAACAAGCCACAAGCCGCAATCGCTAAAGCAGAGCTGTCTTTTTCAGCAGGATGTTGGTCGTTAAAATCAAAGTCCCAATACGGCACCAAATCTGCTGGCAAATGAGCCAAAAACACCTCCACGATCTGCGGATAATTTTCTGGAAAAGGCTGGCTATGCAGGTAGCTTTCATTCAAAGGAAGCCCTAAAATCGCCCAGCTCTGTCCTCTTGCCCAAATCGATTGGTCGCTGTTTCCTTGATGCGTCGCACCGTGACTTGGCTGCCCCGTCTCAGGATCGAAATAATACGTATGAAAGGTGGTAGCGTCATTCTTGATGACGGTCTTTCGGACTGTCTGATAATGCTTACTCGCGGCCTCTGCGTAACGAGGCTCTCCCGACAATTGAGTTGCTGCAAATAAAAGCGGCAAGTTCAGTAGCGAATCAATAATCAAGCGGTATTCTTGTGGGTCGCCATAAGTGCCCCATGCTTGAATAAATTCCCCCTTTTCTTGAAACCGTGCCAGCAAAACATCCGCTGCTTGAATGACTTCTTGCTTGCAGTGTTCATCGCCAGTGATCTTGTAGCCCGCACCGGCAGATAAGCTATATAAAAAACCAATATCATGATGATCTAATACAAAATGGTCGTCTAAACGCGTTTGAAAACTGTCGATATTTTCCATAGCTCGAGTCAAAAAGTTCTTTTCTTTGGTCCACTCATAGGCGAGCCACAACATCCCGGTCCAAAAGCCATTGGTCCAATCATCGTTGCCTTTCAGCCGATATTTGCCATTGGTGGCACAGGCTGAAGGAAATTGTGTGCCAAAGCGCTGACTATTTTTTTCGATCTGTTGGATGCACGCGGTGATTTTATCCGCTAACCACACATCGGTCACTTTTTCTCCTAACAGGATCAAGCGTTGTTTGTTCTCTTGCAGACGCATATTTACCCTCTCCTTAACTTGTTAACATATTAACTAAAATCATTATAACGTAAACGCACAAAAAAAGCGACCTTCCTTCCTTGATTCCTAAAAAAAAGAGCATGACAACTGCACACAAATGCAGACCTGTCATACTCTTGTCCTCTTTTTTTTAACAGTTCCAACCAAATACTTCGATTTGTGTAAGAGCTGGAAATGGGGAATCATCCTCTGCTTTTTGCAGCTCTTTATAGGTTAGCTTAGTCGTTTCTTTTTTCGGAAAACGAACTTCTTGAAATGACGCCGTATTTGTCGTTTCCACCACCAGCTCTTCTCCATCAGCAAAGACCAAGGTTCCTTTGGTCCAATAGCTATCATGGGGATAATCTGCCCGTAATAGGAAGCGAACCCGATCGATCAAGACAGGACGACCAAACTCAATGGTCAATGCAGCATCGGCTTGCTGATTGATGCCCCAAGAAGCAAACGGATACGAACCATGGGATCGGTTGCCATATTTTCCATCAATCGCATTCTTGGCAAAAAAGACGGAATCATCTCGCGTTTCCACATTCGCTGAAGCATGAGGATACGCCCCTGTCGCTGACTTTTGATCATGGGCATTGAAGGATAAATTTTGATAATTCATGATCTCAAATTCATGGGCTTTACGCACCATCAGGTGATGGCGCTGCGAGGCAAAGGCCGTTTCCACCGAGGACTTTCGAGCGGATTCCGTCCAAGGAATCTGATACGCCCAAGTGGATTGGGAAAGATAGATCAGTGATGGTGCTAAGGTTTCATCAAGCTGAAGGACATAATACGGATTTTCCCCCGTCACCTCAATAACGATCTTGTCTCCTTCCTCATAGGGATAGTTTTTAATGGCTAATACGGCCAAATCATCACCAGAAACTTGAAACGGCGCGGGTTCTTTTTCATGGTCGATGCGACCGACGATCACCTGGTCCTGCTTATTTTTTATTGCTAGCGTAATCATTTGGATCGATCCTTTCTTTTTCTACGATACCACCGACTAAACAAATCAAACGGTGCTTCCCTGGCGGAATATGTTGTGCTAAGTATGGAAAACTGGTTCTTGGAAAAAAGACGGAGGTATTGGCTTCTGGCTGAACAATACTGGCTTGTTGATAGCCTTCGATGTTGATGATTTGAGAACAAAAGCCTCCTTCACTGACTCGACTCCAGGTCGGTCCTGTTTGAGCCTGAGGCAACCGTCCAGTCAGCGGTACACTAAATCCTCCCTCACGAAGGTCCAACGAAATCGTCGTCGTCAACTCGTGCACGCGCACATGCCACTGACCAAATGGATAAATCTCAGTTTCAATCACTACCTCCTCAAAGGGCGCCCATTGGTAAAAGACGCCTTTTTCCGTCACTCGATAATCCCTGACTGCCCCCTTCGTGCGAAAATAGCTGCCATCTCGAGCAATAGCTAATGTGCTATCGAAGGCGCCTTCGGCATACGTGACGCCGGCTTTCGGCACACTGAAGCCAAATTTGCTCGAATAGACGAATTTGCTGTATTTTGCTTGAGCATGGGCTTGCTGCTCCAGCATCAAGCCCGCAGGATACCCTAATAGATGATGGCTTTTTTCATTGTGCACCAGCAACATATTGCCTTTTTCCATCCGTTTTTGCGGCTCTCTTTTGATTGGCTCAGGTTCAGCCCGCCAAAAAGGATGCGTTTCTGCGACCGCTAAAAGCAAAAAGGTCTTCAGCCCCCAGTAAGGCGAGCCTGGTGCATTGTACCCTTCTGCCATCACTTGATTTTCATAGTGATATCCGATGGACAAGCGACCATCGAAAGTGAAAATCTCCTGCGCCATCCAATTGCGCAAGTGTTTCGCCAGTAGTCCTCGCACCTGTCCCCATGGGATCGCTTCGACATCTGCGAAAACCAGCGCCGAGAAAAAAGCCCCTTGCGCAAACCGATAGGTCAGGCTGCGGCCATAGGGCAAGGCTTCGCCGTCTTCATCAAAATAATAGATGAAATCTTGGGCAAATCGGGTGGCTCGTTCTTTAAAACGCTGTGCCCATTCTGGGTCTTCGTCTTGCATAAATGTAGCGTAAATCAAGCCATAATAATGAAACGCAAAAGGAATATAGTAATCTCGCTGCGTCGTTTTCCCATCTACGTACCAACCATCGCCAATGTACATGGAATCGATCAATGCCAACTCTTGGGACAATGCTTCTTTTGCCAACGGTTCCCCACAGTGAAACAGGGCAACGCGAATCAACACTTTGAAGAATGTCCAGTTGTTCTTAGGAATCTTGCACTCAAGTGCTTGGGATAGCCAAGCCACTAGCTTTCGCTGGTTCTTCTGCGGCAACGCTGTCCAAAAAGCATCCTTTTGCAATAAAAGAGTCAATGACAATGCGGCTGCTTCCACGATGTATTGATCATAATCCGTGATCCTTCCCCAGTAAAATGCGTGTTCAGGATCTGTCCCCGCCATCACTTTTTCCACATAAGCTGCTCGTAACGGATCATCTGAGCAAATCCTCCAATAAGGCGCCAACCCCCACAAAGGACGCACAAGCGCTTCCATCTCAGCCCGTGTTCGGTCATACACGGCCCCACTGCTACCTAGATTCAATCCTGGATAGTCATCTGCCAAGATCGCTGCTTGCAAAGGAGCGATCATGTCTTCCAATGCCCGCTGATAATCCAGACGCGTCAAAAACGGATTCTCTTTGATTGCCATTTGCTTCATACGCCATCTCCTTCTGTCAATTTACAGAACAGAATAGCAAGCCACGGCTTTTTTATCAAGCGATCTTCTGCTGGCAATACTGCTGAAAAATGAGAAAAGATTTTGAGGGATTTTTGACTTAACCTGTTAACAAATCTTTTGCGATTGATTTTCTTGCCTTCATTTTCTTTTAACTAGCAAAGTTAACTTAGTCTATATGAAAAAATTATGATAACTCATCCGTAGTGCCATGACTTTTTTTCATAATTTTTTTGCTGACCCTTTTTTGTCTAGATGAGGTCAGCATCCGTTATACTATCAACCTTTTTTCACTAGAAAAAGACACCCTAAAGCCTTAAGTCAGAAGCCTGCCACTTCTTCTCAAAAGCCCTTAAGATGTCTGATTATTGGCCATTTCTCTTGTCAAACAGCGAAAAAAACTATTCTTCGACCGTGACTTTGTCCCACCAAGAAGTGGCGGTCTTTTGGATCACTTCATTCAAGTCTTCGATGTGCTGTTTTCCGGTACTTGCTAGCCATTCTTTGGCTGCTTCTGTTCCTTGTTTTACAAAGGGATCAACGCCATCTTTCCACGTTGCCCGGCCGCACAAGACGCCATTGAAGGTGGAACCGGCTTCTTTGGCAAAAACCAGTGTTTCTTGGAATAAGCTGGCTGATACGCCTGCACTGAGAAAAATAAACGGCAGATGCGTCGCATCGCTTTGCGCTTTGAAATACGCGGCAGCTTCTTCCTTGGTATGCACGGTTTCTTCCTTGGCAAAACCTGCCACATAATTCATGTTGACTGGTACTTCCACTTTTAACACATCGACTTTGTACTGTGGTTTTGAAAATTCCTTCATCAATCCGATGACTTTTTCTGGTTTGCGTTGCGCATATGCTTTTGAGTCGACTTCAGGTAACTTAGCATCATAGGAAAGAACTTCTAAAAAGAAGGGCAGATCAGCGGCTTGGCATTCGCTGCCGAGTCGTTCCACAAAGACGTGTTTCAACTGATTGATCTGGGTAGCTTCATCTACATCATAATAAAGCAAAAATTTGATAGCATCGGCGCCAGCTGCTTTTAATCGCTCAACCGACCATTCCCCTAATAAATCAGGCAAACGTCCCGGCGTAGTCGCATCATAGCCGGTTTTTTCATACGCCAGCAAAAGCCCCGCCTCTGGATCACGACTTTGCACAGCTGCCAACCCATATTCGGGATCTAATAAAATGGAAGACGCGTAAGGGGTCAATTCTTGTGAGACTAGCTTTTTAAACTGGCTGATTTTTTCTGCATCAACCTCCACGCCAAGTGCTGCCATCATTTTTTTCAAGGCACCTCGTTGGTCGATTGCTAAAGCTGCGATCACTCCTTCTTTCGTTGACAGGCGATCCATCGCTGCTTTTTTGGCTTTCGTTACGGTTGCTTTCATTAAAACTCCTCCTTTTTTGTCCATGCCAAAGAATCAACCGCTTTCACTTTTTTCAGCGTTGGCGAAACGGTTGTCAGTATAAAAATGTCTATTGATGAAGCCGTTCGACTGATTGACCACCGCACGTATCGACTTCGTACACGAAAAGATACGTGCTCGTGGTGGGCTTTCTCAGTCATCGTTCGTTGTTATACGGATGAATCGTCACGCCTTTGACCACCCGATTGACGGTACGTGTTGGCGAAGGAGTATCCGGTGTATTCCCGACTTTGATCGATGCCAACAGTGCGATCGTTTGCGCAAAAACAATGTCTGCTAAGGCAAGATAACCGTCTGGCAATAATGTGTCATCTGGAAAGAAAAAGTTTGTTCCTGAAAAATTCACGGCGGCCGGCTGTCCGATGGCAGTCACTGTGGCGGCGATGCCGTCGCTCTTTAATTCTTCCAACATATCAAGATCATACTGCCGCGTGTAGGGCGTATTGCTGACAAAGACAAAGACGAGGGTTTGATCATCTACGAATGATTTCGGTCCATGACGGAAGCCCATCGAAGAATCGAACACGGTGGCGATTTTTCCCGCAGTCAGTTCCAATACTTTTAGCTGTGCTTCCCTGGTCAACCCCGACAACGTGCCTGACCCAAGGTAAACGATCCGCTTAAAGGAACGGTCCGTCAGTACTTGGAGTTCTGTTTCTCTGTCGATCACTTCTTGCCCCAATCGGCTAAGGGTTTCAACATAATGCCTCTTTTCTGTCAGAGGCGTCTGGTCAAAAATCAGCAGTGCGGAAAGAGCCATGCAAGAAAAACTTCCCGTCATTGCAAAGCCAGCATCATTTGACCTCTCAGGCATCAATAACAGATAGCTCGTTTCATCAGCGGCAGCTTGTTGTGCCAAAGATCCGTCGGCTGCACAAGTGATCGTCAAATGATAACTGTCGGCAACGAATTGATCGACGATTTTGACCGCTGCTAAACTTTCTGGTGAATTGCCGCTTCTAGCAAAAGAAACGAGCAGTGTTGGTTCATCCGCAAATAAAACTTGTTCTGGAGCTGCGACAATATCCGTCGTAGCAATACTTTCAAAAAGATAATCCGCCGTTGCACCGGTCTTATTCAAGTAAGGAACGATCGTATCTCCAACATATTGCGACGTCCCCGCTCCCGTGAAAACTACCCGGATTCGTTTGTCCGTCTTTTGCTTGATAGTACGTAAGAAAGTCGCGATCGCCTCTTGCTTTTCTTGATAGATCGTCAAGGTTTCTTGCCAAAGTTCTGGCTGTTGTTTGATTTCTCTTGTTGTAATCTCCGCACCTAATTCTGCTAATTCCTTTGTTGACAGTTGAAACATCTTTCTTCCTCCTAGCTACTGTTTTTCCAGTATGTATTCCCAGTGACGGTGCGAGGAGCGCTTGTCTTGGATGAATGCTTAGCGATCACCCAAAGGGCAAACTTCCCCGACCTCACTGGTTTTGAATACACGCCTTTTCTTTGCTCGAGTGGATCATTTCAGACTGTCTAGGAAATGCGCTACTCGTCGTTACGCAAGTGGCGGACTTTGTATCTAAATTGGTCTGCTCGAGCAACACTCAAGGTGTATTCGATCACTTCATTTTCAATATTGAACGTGCTGCGTGCCAGGTTCAACACTGGCGCACCTTCGTGGATTTTCAGCAATGCCGCATCTTTCGCACTGGCAATGCTGGCAAAAAATTCTTCGTCCGCGAGGCGGATCACTTGATGAAAGTCTTCATGAAATATATCGTACAATGGTTTTTGCTCGATCATCTCACTCGTTAAATGCATGAAGCGTTTGACCGGCAGATAAGAACGCTCGATCATCATCGGTTGCCCATCAGCAAGACGCAATCGTTTTAACTTGTAGATCGGCTCGCCTATGGAAACTTGCAACTGAGTGGCAAAATATTTTGTCGCTTCCATTTTTTTGAATGCCAATACTCTAGTTTCTGGTTGTTTCCCTAGTGCTTTCATCTGTTCGGTAAAACTATACGAACCTGATAAATTGGTTGCCTGCTTGCGGATATCCGAGACAAAGGTGCCTTTGCCATGTTGGCGATAAATATAGCCTAATTTTTCTAACTCCTGTAGTGCCAAGCGAACGGTGGTCCGACTTAATCCGTAGCGCTTTGACAGCTCTCTTTCTGAGGGAAGCATTGTGTCTGCTTCCATTTCATTTTCGATTTTTTCAATCAGTAAATTTAACAATTGATCGTATAATGGTTGTCGATTTTTATTGATATTCATAAGCCCCTCCAAACTGGTTACTACCACATAACGAGTGTACTATTTCCCGATAGGCGTGTCAAACAATCGTCTACAGGGGCTCTGTTTCCTGAATTTGCGTCTTTTCACGCAGGAAAATGAACCAATTGCCAGCACGAGCTAAGCTGAAAAGTCAGCTGTTGCTTGCTTAGCAAAACTCCTCCTACGTGTTGCGTCGTTTCTTCTGCTAGCTTGCTTATTGCGGCCAAATGGATGGATACAGGCCAAAGCCAGAACCGATCAAGCCGATCACTAGCAGCAAAGCGATACATTTCAACGGCGTCCAGCCGCGTTTTGATAAGAAGAAATACAGCATCAATGTGATGGTCAATGGAATCACTTGCGGCAAAATCCCATCGAGGATTTTTTGAATATCGATCGTCACGGGCACTTCGTTGACTTTGTTAAACGTCAATTCATATTTGCCGTTAGCCAGTTCATTGACCGCCGCATTTTCTTGCAATGTGTCGGTCAATTGACCATTCTCATCCGTGGTATACAGCATGTCTTCGTAAGCGGCAATGGCTGCTTGATCATCCACGATCGTCGTCGCTTGCGTCACTTCATTGGTAGTGCCGTTAGGGATCTGAATATCCAAAGACGTCGCTCCATACACGCAGGTCAAGGAACCGACAACAAAAATCCCTAAAATACTCGCTGCTCGGGTAAACTCTTTGGCATTTTCCGTTAAGATGCCAATTGCATCTGTCCCTAAACGATAGGACCAGTGCATCAAGAAGTACCGCAAACCAAATTGGGCCGCATTGAATACCAGTAAGAATATAAACGGTGCAGCGATATTGCCGCTGATCGCCATATTGGCTGTGATACCCGCCGTGATTGGTACCAAGGTAAACCAGAACAACGCATCACCGATCCCGCCTAACGGTCCCATCGCGGCGACTCGCACTGCCCGAATCATGGGAATATCGGCTTTGTTTTGTTCCATCGATAAAATGATCCCCATCACAAAGTTCACCAAAAATGGATGAGTATTGAAAAACTCTAAGTTATGGCTCATTGAAGCAGCCAAATCCTTTTCATTTTTATGGATCTTTTTCAATCCCGGTAAAATACTGAATAACCAGCCTCCTGCTTGCATTCGCTCATAGTTAAAAGAGGCTTGTAGAAATAAGGAACGCCAGACCATATTGTTCAAGGTCTTTTTATCCAGTTGTTCTGCGGGCGCTTGTTCGCTATAAGAATCGGGAATATTATATGCCATCTTCATCGCCTCCGAAATCATAGGTATTGGCTGCTGCTACTTTAAATTTGGACTGGATTTGATAATCCCAAAAGGCTAATGCAAAACCGATGAAGGCTAGAATGATCAAGGCTGGTCCTTGCAAGGAAGGTGCCGCCATTACGATCGTGGCTAAACCAAACCCCATAAAGAAGAAACCCCACATTTCTTTGGAAACCATCACTTTTAGTAAAATCGCAAAACCGACATACCGCATCATGCCCCCAGCTGCGCCGAGCCCACCCATCAACCATTGAGGGATCGCTGCGACCGCCTGATTCCCGAAGGCAGCACCGCCGATAAAGAATAAGACCACGATCAAGCCAAAGATCGTTCCAAGACCCGCCATCGCTAAATAATTGATTCGATCAATGCCCTTCGTATTGGCATCATGGGCGTAGCTGTCGGCTTTTGACATTACTGGTGACATTAGTGAGAAGATAATCGTCACCCCATATTGCCCCAGCAAAGAAAACGGAATCGCCGTAGCAACCGCTACTGTTGGTTCTAGTTGCAGCGTGATTGCTAAGATTGCTGCCATAATTCCGCCAATCACCGCATTTGGCGGTTGCGCACCGCCCACCGGCATATTGCCGATCGTCATTAACTGATACGTTCCGCCAACGATCAAGCCGGTTTGAAGATCTCCAAGAATAAGTCCGATAACCATCCCAGTAACAATGGGTTGGTACATTGATTCTAAAAAACTAAATTGATCGATTGCGGCAATGAATGTAACTATGAAGACTAAAATGATTTGAAAAATCGTGTAATCCATTTTCTTTCTCCTTCCTTACCTCTGCATTACTGAAATAATTTCTTTTCATCTTCAACAGGTGTCGTTGGAACCCGCTGAATCACTAATTGCACCCCCATTTCCTTCAGTTTTTTAAAGGCATCGACATCTGCTTCATCGACGGCAACTGTTGTAGCAACCTGTCTTTTCCCTTCTGACATATGCATATTCCCAATGTTCAGTTTCTTGATTGGTACTCCACCTTCAGCCAATTTCAACGCATCTTGAGGACTTTCAACCACCATGAAAATCTTTTGTTTTGGCGATGCTTTATGAATGATCTCGATGGTTTTTTGAATCGAGAAATACCTCGTTTGGACGCCAGCTGGCGCCGCCATATCCATCAACCCTTGTCTGACTTTGTCTTTGGCGACCTTATCGTTTGCCACTAAAATTAGATTTGCCCCCAACGTACCGTTCCATTGGGTGGCAACTTGCCCATGAATCAACCGATTGTCGATTCGCGTCAACAAAATATTTGGTTCTCCCATAAATATATCCTCCTTCTATCTACTGCATGATTTCTGCAACCGCACTACGTTCTACTTCGATCACCGTTCCCGATTTCACCCTTAGATCCACTGTCTCTTTCCCAAGTGCTTGAATCTCCCCAATAATGCCGCCGTACAATTTGATCTTCTGTCCCTTTTTCAAAGACTGCTGCAATTCAGCGAAATAGCCCTTCTGCCTTTTCAGATTTTTCCCATTCAGGAAAGACGAGACCGCCAAAAAGAGAAAGAGAAAAACAAGCACCACGATTGAGGCTGCTAAGATCATTTCCCACATGTTTAAATTCCTTCTTCCTCATTGATTTCCTCATGGCCTTTGATCTTTCCGTGAAAAATACCGCTCTTGCCAATCTCTGCCAGTTCTTGGCAAAAACCCTCTGGATCGGCTGCCGTATATCTAGTCAACGAACCTTCCACTAGCATCAGTAGATTGATGCCGCCGATGACCTCGACTTGCGGGTCCTCATTGGTAGCGGTCATCGCAACATTAAAAGGGGTCCCGCCCACAAGGTCTGCACAAATCACGACCCCATCACAGGTTTCCTTTAATTGATCGATTGCTCCTTGCAACTCTTTTTCAAAGTCAGCTAACGGATTTTCCTCTAAAAACGGCACTGCTAGAAATTGTTCTTGGGGTCCTGCAATCATCGCAAGCGCATTTTCCATCCCTTGCGCAAATCCTCCATGACCTATTAAAACCAAACCAAGCATCTTATGTCCTCCCCTTACTCTCAACTGGTAGTAACCACATATCCAATATAAACGCTTTCATTTTGTCTGTCAACAATTTTTTTGTTTTTATATAAAAATATCTTTGTTATCTTTAAATACGCAAAAGAGCGTAAATATTGTATTTGCCAAATATAATAATCTATTATTTTTAATGATAAGCAAACTAGATATTGATCGAGTTGTTATTTTTCACAAATTTTAACTTCTGCTTTCAGATACTGGTATTAAAAGAACCATGCCTTCATTTGTTTCTGATGAAAGCCTCGATTTTCCCTTGAAATAAGCGATCCAAAGAATACCTATGCTGAATACAATAAAAAACCAGCCAGGGTAACTCCGTGACTGGTTCTAATCATTTCAATTAATTCCTCCTTATTCCGCTCTTCATTAAATCTTCCTTCCACAATAAATCGACTAGCCCCCTTATCCTCTGCTGTTGATAGTTTAACCGTAGTTATGCAGAGTTTCCTCTACTTTTCTTTATTCTCCATTAACATAGAAAAGCACTACTTCCTAAATGTACTCGGGAAGCAGTGCGGCAAAAAATTTTATTTGAGTTTATACAATAATTATGTGATAGCAGATGCGATCCGCTTATGCAGTTCAATGATCTCTTTTGTCAAATCACAAAAGGCGATGGCCGTCATCAAATGATCTTGACTATGAATGGTTAAGAGGGTGATTTCTGCTGCATTGCCTTGCGCTTCATTGGTAAGCATGGAAGTTTGTGCGTGATGCGCTTCAACAATTGCCTCCTCAGCTTGTTTGACTTGCTGGTCTGCTTGCTCAAAATTTCCTTCTTTAGCTGCTGTAATTGCTTCCATCGCATCACTTTTTGCATTACCGCTATGAATGATCAGACCCATAACAGCCTCTAATTGTTCTTGATTCATGACTTGATTCTCCTTTTTTCATTAAGTAGTTGAAGGAGTGAATGATTCACGCCGTCTTCTTCATTGCTCTTGGTTACATAATCGGCTTGCTGTTTAATGGTCTGGGCTGCGTTGCCCATTGCCACGCTGATTCCTGCGAACTGCAGCATAGACAAATCGTTTTCATTGTCGCCAATGGCCAAGACTTCATTCGACTGGATCCCTAATTGTTCCGTTAATCGCTGCAAGGTTTGGCCTTTGCTTGCTTGAAGTGGCAAGAACTCATAAAAACAGTCCAAACTCCGCATATGATTAAATTGTTTCGACCAGTTAGGCGGAATCTGCGGGATTGCTGCATTGATTTGCTCTTTTCCCCCCACCAGCATCACTTTATAGATAGGGATGTGTCGTAATTCATCGAGCTTCACAATTTTGATTGGCACACGATTTAATATACTGTCATAGGCGGTATATTGATCGATGACTAGTGAACTTGTGAAAATTCCTTCCTTACTTTGGATATGGTAATTCAGTCCCAATTGCTGCCCCAGATAGAGTACCTGCAAAAAATTTTCGTAGGACACTGCTTGTTCGAAAAAGACTGTTTCACCTCGAGCATCCGATAAAACAGCACCATTGAAGCTGATGACGTATTCATCTTCTTTATGTAGCTGCAGCTGCTTGATCAAAGGTGCCAGACTATAAAAAGGACGTCCAGTGCACAAAACGATTTTAATTTTTTCTTGCCTAACAGATTGGATGGTCTGCTTAACCGATGTCGATAGCTCCCCTTGCGGATTCAGCAGGGTTCCATCCAAATCGATCGCTACTAATTTGATCATGGTTCTTCACTTCCTCGGGCGTGTATGACTTGATAAGCCGCGCCATAAACTCCAGCATCATTTCCCAGCATGGCTTTTCGTACAGGAAGCTTCCCTCTAATTTCTGGGAACAAATACGTCTGTAATGCATTCTGAAGTGGTGTCAAGAAAGCTGGTCCAGCTTCTGAAACACCGCCACCAATAACCAATTCCTCTGGATCGACCGCATTGATCAAGCCGGCAAAGGCTTGTGCTAAATAATCAATCGTTGTATCAATCGCCTCTTTGGCTTGCTGATCTCCTTGAGCTGCCAAGTCAAAGATTTCTTTTGTCCCACTGACCCGTTCAAAACCGGCGATCAGGTTCATGGTTTTGATCATTCCTGTCGCAGAGCCGTAACACTCTAAACAATTTTGATTGCCGCAACCACAGACACGGACTTCCCTTGTTTGAAGTGGGATGTGTCCAATCTCTCCAGCAGAAGCATTCGTTCCGTTTAGGACTTTGCCATCGATGATCACGCCACCACCGACTCCCGTTCCAATCGTAGCAAAAACGATTGACTGACAGCCAGAAGCTGCGCCTTGCCACAACTCGCCCAACGCAGCTGCATTGGCATCATTCATTACTAAAACTGGTACCTTCAAGGCAGCTTCAATAATCTGTTTCAAAGGAAAATCGATCCAGCCGAGGTTGACTGCTCGTTTAACGACCGTTTCGTTTACCGGTCCTGGAACGCCGATGCCAATGCCTTTCAGTGCGCTTAAAGACAGCCCCTCCTCGTTTAGTTTTTTCTTGATACTTGTGATGATCGTTTCTGGGATCATCGCTCCGTCATTCCTACTATTTGTCGGGATCGACCATTTGTCCAGCAGTTGCTGTTTCTCGCTAAACAGCGCCATTTTGATTGCTGTACCGCCGATATCTACACCGATAATCGTTTCCATTACCTTTCATCCTCTCGTTTCTTCTGCTTGGTTTTTCGCCAATGAGGCAGGCTGCTGCTCTTTTTTCATTAAGTACATTTGTCCTAAAAGCAGTAAGACGCCAGTAAACAATAGAAGCAAAACAACAAAGCTATGCTTTGATCCTTCAACGACTGCTGCTGAATTGCTTAAGGCTGGATTGGATTGGCTTTTGGCCATGATTGCCGCAATAATAGCAGTACCTGCGGCTGCGGCAAATTGCTGAACGGTCATGATCAGGGCATTGCCAGCGGCTTGTTCGACTTTTTCCAGTTGTGCCAAAGCGCTGGTCATCAAGTTGCCAAAAGAAAAACCGATACCTAATGTAAAAAGAAAATAGAGCAGTCCAATCATGACATTGCCCAAGTTTTCAGCCAACAGCCAAAAAAGCATCAGTGCGCTGAAAATCAAGAGACTTCCGCCAACGATAGGTCTTTTCTCCCCATATCGATCTAGAAAGCGGCCGCCGAGAGGTGTAAAGAGCGCCCCCAAGGAAGCCCCCGGCAAAATAATCAAGCCGGCAGTTTGGGCAGTGCTTTGATTCACTAATTGAAGATAAAGTGGCAGGATAAACACCAAACCCATCAAGACAAGCTGCATGATAAAAAAACAAACCAGTCGAAGGGTGTAGGCTTTGTTCTTTAATAAGCTTAATTTTAAGACCGGTGATGCATGCTTTCTGACGTGCAAAAGCAGCAGACATAAACAAACTGCCCCTAACAAAAAGGCGCCACCAATTGCCAAACTAAAAAAACTGCGACTGCCCATATAGCTGAAGCCAAAAGTCATGCCGATAAAAAAGCCGGCTACAAGTATAGTGCCCATTAGATCCAATTTAGCTTTTTGCGGCTTCATTTTCTGTTCAATCGTCAACGCACCGAGAAGCAATGCCCCAATCAAAACCGGCAACAGGAAAATGAAAATTGCTCGCCAGCCGAAGCGCGTAACAATCCAGCCGCCAAAGGTCGGTCCGATCGCAGGAGCAATGGCGGGGATCATCGTTCCCACACCCATCATCATCCCAAGCTTTCCGCTAGGAACTTGTTCCAGAATAATATTAAACATCAGCGGCAAAGCGATGCCGGTCCCAATCCCTTGTACGACACGCCCTATTAAAAGTAGGGCAAAGCTGCTTGCGAACGCATTTAAAATAATGCCTGCGATAAACAGCCCAATTGCAGCTAAAAATAAAGTTTTGTTTTTAAATGACTGCTTCAAAAAGCCGGATAAAGGAACGATAATAGCTAAAACTAAAAAATAGATCGTTGTTAGCCATTGGATCACCGCAATATCTACTTGAAACTCTGCGCTCAATGCAGGAAAAATCACATTCATCGCTGTACTGATTAAGACCCCACAAAAAGCCAGAATTCCTGTTGCTGTGACGGCCCCAATCGTTTTTCTTGAAATCTTTTCTTGTTTCATTTGTCTTCTCCATTTCTAATAGATCATGACACAGGTCATGCGTAAAAAAACCGTTCTGAAATGAATCCATTGAAAAGGCGGCTGTGAAAGCCGCCTTTGACTATGCTTCAACAAGTGAGAGTGCTTGTTGAAGCACTTTTTCGCCATTCATAGTGCCGTAGGCAGACATATCAATCACTGAAACAGGAATCTTATCTGCAACCAATGCACGGATCTGTTTTTCTTTAAAGCGAACTTGTGGTCCTAATAAAATCACATCTTTGTCCGACAAGTAGTCTTTGATGTCCTCAACCGGTCGCGCATCGACTTGGGTCGTAATTGATTGCGCTGTTCCTGCTTTTTCGATTTTCTCGATCAATAAACTGGTACTCATGCCGGCATTGCAAACTAATAAAATATTGATTTCTTTCATTTCTTTTCCCCCTTATTTATTCCGCAACTGCTGCGCCAATATCCATTTGTACCGTCTGCTCTTTTTGTGCTTCTTGTTCTCGCTTGTATTCGACGTTGTCTGCCATTTTAAAGAAGGGGAAATAGATGGCAGTAGCAACGATCACACAAACGATTTGAGCTAGTAGCATCCGCCAGCCACCCGCAATCACGGCGTTCACAAAGGTCGGCGTCCCCGTTGGCAACTGTGCGCCTACCATTCGCGGCACCAAACCAGTCGTGATCGATACATAGCCGATCAAGCCAGTCACTAACGGCGTAATGACCGTTGGTAGCAAGAACATTGGGTTCAAGCAGACCGGCGTTCCGAATGTGATCGGTTCATTGATACCAAAGAATGTGGGGATACTCGTGATCCGGCCAACACTTTTGTACTGTTCACTCTTCGCAAAGAAAATAAAGCAGATCGCTAGACCCAAGACACAGCCACCGCCGCCAATTTCTAAAAAGGCCGAAGTAAAACCAAAATCAATCAAGTTCGGTGGTGTCGCACCTGCTGCAGCTGCGTTCATATTTTCGATCGTCATAGTCTGCAAAATGGGGGCATAAACGCCGAAGATGATTGCTTTACCATGAATGCCAAACCACCAGAACAGACCAATCAATGCATAGGCAACCATCACTCCGCCAATCGAACCGCCGATCTGTTGGATCGGTACTTGTAAAACAGAGTACACTAAATTGTGGGCACTGCCGTAACTCGTAAATGAAAAGCCCCATGAGATACACGCCATAAGAAACGTGATAGAAAAGAAGGGAATAATCGAACTAAAGGATTTTTCTACGAAGCTGGGAACACTATCTGGCATTCGGATCGTAATATTATTTTTGATAAACCAGCTGTAAAGTTTCGCAACGGTCAACCCAACAATGATTCCAACAAACATTCCTCTCGAACCAATAAAATCAAAGCTGATAAAATCGACTGGTCTGACGGTGTCGTGCACTTGCTGTTCAACTGTTGCAAGTGGTGTCAGTATCAAAAAAGAAACAATGGCTAGAAATCCTGGAAACATCCCATCGATTTTATAGGATTTCGCTAAATTAAACGCAATAAAGTAAACAACGATCAGTCCCATAATGTTACTGGTGAAAATACCTGGCAATAACAGCAGTGTTTTTAGCCCGTTTGATTGAATAAATTCCTGGTAGCCGTCAAACGGCATGTTGGCGATCAAAGTAAGCATCGCCCCCGTGATACTCGCAGGGATCGTCATGACCATCCCTTTACTGACAGCTTTTAGATAGCGGTTATCAGAAATTTTTTCGGCGGCCAATTGTATTTTTTCAAGATTATTAACAAAGCTCATAGTGAAGTCTCCTCTTTTATTAGTCTATCTGAACAAAACGTTCAATTGCCTTCCCAACGCCATTTTCATCGTTTGTATCTGTTTGGTACTTTGCAGCTTCTTTTACTTCTTCAATCGCGTTGCCCATCGCGACTGTATAGCCAAATCGTTCATCTAGCATCCCGAGATCATTATAGCTGTCACCGATCGTCATAATTTCTTTCAGGTGGATGCCCTTTTTTTCTGCATAGGTTTTGATTGCCTGCCCCTTATCTGCCAAAGGATTAGTAATTTCTAGATTGATGGCAAATGATCCTGTGACGTTGACCGGATAAATTGCTGGAAGTGTCCGACGCAACTCGGCAATTTTTTCCGTATCATGAGAAAAACTGATTATCTTCCCAACAAAGTAATCGTTTTCAAAAATTTCATCTAAGGAAGTAATCGGTGTAATTTCTCGGTACAAAAAGTGTTCCCCTGCAGACTTGTAGGCCTCTTCTACAGAAATCTTTGGATGAAACTGATTGATCTTCGCTGCAACCGCCCATTTCCTGCGCTCTGCATCACTGGGAGTAAACGTCCCCCCAGTGGTATAAAGTTCGACACATAGATTTGCTTTCTCCAGCTCTGCCACTATATCGCGAACCAACATTTCACTAAGGTAGAGGCTTTGTATGATCTTTCCATTTTCGTTCCTCAGTTCACTACCATTCATCACTAGATAACTGCACTCGATACCCGCTTGTTGGACTTGGGGGACAGCATCTTCGTAACTTCTACCAGTGGTGATAATAAATTCGATCCCTTTTTCTTGGGCTTTTTTTACAGCTCTGGCGTCAGCTTCTGAAATTTTATGATTCGAGCTGACAAGTGTTCCGTCCATATCTGAAGCAATCAATTTGATCATCGCAATACCTATCCAATCACACTTTCTAATACTGCTTGGTGTCGTTTGACTTGCGTGATACTGTCTACTTCCATATAGTCTTGGATGTGGCGGTTTCCTTCATATTCACTGCAGATATAGCCATTGTAGCCAGCTTCTTTTAGTACTTCGATCACATCTTTGTAGGGAATACTCGTTTCTTGAAGTTCTGGCGTGATATCATAAAACTTTCCGTGAATATGAACGATATACGGCATATTTTCCACTAAAATCTTTGGATCTGTATAAACAAAGTGGCGGCAAAATTCAGCGAACGCTTTGTCTGTCTCAGTTGCTTCACTCATGTTCGAAACTTGTTCAAAAGTCGCATCACGATCGATGCCTTTTTCATAATTGTCACTGACCCATTGAATAATTTCTGGCGTGCCGCCTTTACGGATATAACTGTCTTGGAAGATCGAACCGATACGTTTCGTAAAAATCCCAAAGTCTGGCATAATCCCAAACCATTTTGTGCCGCTTTCTTTGATATAATCCAACCGTTCCTCAAACCAGGGGGTGCCGAATGTGAAGGGAGCATGGACTTCCAATGCGATTTTAACGCCGACTTCTTCTGCATAAGTCAGACTTTCTTTGATGACTTCTAAAGGAGTCGAGACCAAAGTCCGTAAAATCTTACAGCCCAATCGGCTAGCAATAGTCAAATCACGTTTCATCATTGCAACATTCTCAGAAGTAGTCAACATCCGGTTAGCAAATAATTTGTTATCTAAAAACGCATCATAAGCAATGGGTTCCACCTGATATTTTTCCATCCAACCATGCCACTGCTGAACAAATTCATCGGTAATATTCGGAAACGTTGGAATCATCTGTTCCGGTAAAAATTCGATTCCTTTGGCACCAGCCGCAGCTGCTTCACGAATGCAGTCTTCTAACGTCATTTTGCCGGTATAAAATTCTTCTTGGTAGCTGTAAAGCGATACCCCGCGTTTAATTTTACTCATCATTTCATCTCCTTTAAGCTTCTAACTGTAATGTTTTCTTGTCATCGCCCACATTGTTGAAAGGCAGATAGGAAATCCTTAAACTAACAAACGCATGAATCGTATGCTCTCCGGCAGCCAATCCACCTAGTTTCTTTACAAAAACCGTGATGGTTTCAATCATTTCCCAGCGATGATTGATCGCTGTCGCTAATTCATCAAAGGTGAATGATTCCCCTTTGACAGTGATGATCATATCCTTCACAGCAACCTTTTCTCCGTCTATGGTTAGATCAATGACTTCTGCACAGCTCATAGGTAAACCGCGGTAATACGGTATGCGTAATTGCACCTCAAAGCCGGTAATTTCTTGCTGTTCGCGCACATTTCGAAACCCTTTTGGATGAACCAAATATTTTTCAAACAATTGTTTCAACTCCTCTTTTATTGATACGAAGGTTGGCAAGCAGCAATCTGCCTAGCCAATCAGCGGCTGCCTGCCCTTCGCTCATTTTGTTATAGTTTTACTTCGCTGCCTGTCTCTGCTGCTTGATAGATCGCGGCTAGTACTTGCGTTACTTTGAATGCTTCTTCTGGTTTTACCAATGGTTCGGTATCATGGATGATTGCTTCCAACCATTGCTTAGCTTCCAATGATTCTGGTGCTGAATCACTTCCCTCAAAGAAGGCAATATTGCCGGCAGCACTGATACTTTCTTCAGTCAGTAGACCGTTTTTGGCCCGATTGTACGTCAATTGATTCACTGGAAAACTCATACCAGCATCGATCTCAGCCCCTGCCTTGGTTCCGCATAACGTTGTTGCCGCTTCTTTGGATTCTAAGATATTTAGTGCCCATGAAGATTCTAAGAATACCGTCGCACCATCTTTCATTTTGATAAAACCGAATGCTGAATCTTCTACTTCAAACTTCTCGGTGTCCCAGGGGCCAAATAAGTTGCCCGCCTCTGCCCCAGGAAGATTACCTAATTTACTGAAAACAGAACCTGTTACCGACTCTACTTCATAGTTATTCATCATCCATAAGGTAATATCTAATGCGTGGGTACCGATATCAATCAGTGGCCCGCCGCCTTGTTGCGATTTATCTGGAAAAACACCCCATGTCGGAACTGCTTTACGACGAAGCGCATGAGCTTTGGCAAAGTAAATTTCACCTAACTCACCATTGGCACATGCTTCATGTAGTGCCGTCACTTCTTTACGGAAACGGTTTTGGTACCCGATCGTAAATTTTTTACCTGATTTTTTCCACGCATCCATCATCGCTTGGGCAGCTTCTGGTGTATGAGCCATCGGTTTTTCGCATAACACATGTTTACCGGCCTCAAAAGCTGCAACCGTAATGGGACTGTGGCTAACATTCGGCGTACAGACATGGACCAAATCGATTGATGGATCTGCTAAAAGCTCATGATAGTCTTGATAATATTTTGCTCCTTTTGCCCCAAATGATTCTGCGGCTTCTTTTGCCCGTTCTACTTGAATATCACAAAATGCCACAATTTCACATTTGTCTTTTTGATTTGTTAAGGCTGGGAAATGTTTGTTATTTGCGATCCCACCGCAGCCAATGATACCGATTCTTAGTTTTTTCATAGATAAACCGTCCTCTTCTTAAGTGATATATTGCTTTTTATTCAAAGCTGATACTTTGGTGATAATTTGCTGAAATGCGGATTGCCTCAATGACTTCCATCAGACGCAAAATCTCTGTTGGTTTAACGATCAGTTCCGCTTGACCTTGAGTATAGGCATAATAGTTATCGAAAAACATACGATGATTGACACGCACTTCCGGCAGCGCTTCAGTAATGATCCGCCCTTCTGGTGCCGGTCCAAAACTGCGGGTCGGTCCAGCATGAGTCATGGTTATTTTCCCAGGGACATTGCTCAGCAGTTCCGATGTCCGAGTAATCTCTCCTCTTGGGTAAAAGCCGTCGATCTTGGCACTTCCTTCATTCCCTCCCAAAAACCAGTGACGCTCAAACCAGTTTTCCGAGCTGTTTAAGAAGTAAGTCCCCAATTCGACCTGGGCATTGACGCCATTCTCAAAATAAAGCTGGATGTTAAAATAATCGTCCACCTGTTCATTGATCACATTCCTTACGTCGGCATAGATCGTCTTCAATTTGGCTGGCATCATCCACAAAATCTGATCAATAAGATGAACACCCCAGTCATAAAGCATGCCGCCTCCCATTTCAGGATAGATGTGCCAGTCATGCATGTTGCCGTTAAACCCATATAAGGCGCTTTTGACAGTATACGGTGTCCCCAACAATCCTTGGTCAAAGATTTCTTTGGCTACTCGATAATCATGATCCCAGCGTCTTTGCTGATGAACCGTGAAGCGAACCTTTTCTTTTTCCGCAACAGCGATCATTTCTTTTACTTCTTTGGCATTCATGGCGAGCGGTTTTTCACAAATAATATCTTTTTTCGCTCGTGCTGCTTTCAATACCATCTCCAAATGCAGTTGATTCGGAACTGCAATAATTACCGTATCAATGGCAGGCTCTGCCAACAATGCATCAGCTTCGGTAAAAGCTTTGATCTGCTGAGGCAGCTCTTTGAATCGGTCTGGATCAATGTCGCAGACTGCCAGCAGCTGAGCATAATCCAGTTGTGCGATGGTATCAGCATGGGTCTGACCCATAAAACCATATCCGATAATGCCGATGTTTAATTGTTTCCTCATTTTCTTTCCCTCCGATCAAAATAATCCCAGTGCTCAATAAATTGCGTGTCGGACATTCGATATAAGTCAACGACATTGCTTTTCACTCGACCCTGTTCATCGACACTGCATAAAAATACGGCTGCGTATTCGCCATCAATCAAAATCGTATCGATTACTAAGTGAAAAAATTCTTGCGACTGAAATTTTGCCTTAAAGGCTTCAAGGAATCCTTTTCTTCCTTGGGGAACTCCAGGATTATGCTGGCGATAATTATTTGCGATATACTCCTCTACTAGCGCCAGCTTTTGCTGATTAAAAAAGCCTTCATAAAACGCATAGATCTGTTCCTTAGTCAGTGTCATCACAGACCCTCCCGTTCTAATTCTTTAATCTGCTAATAGGTTTTTCACCATTTGGAGCTGACGTTTGGTGAAGGTGGTTCCGCCGCAATACAGTTCATCCTCATATTCACAGATTAAATAGCCAGAGAAGTCAGACTCTTTGACCACTGTTAAAATTTCTTTGTAGGGGATACTTGGTTCGACCAAATCTTCTCCTAGATAGTGGAATTTCCCGTGGAGTTCAAAACTATAAGGCAAGATTTCTTTCAATTCCGCTAGAAGTGTCGGCAATTCCGAGGCTGGTTTAAATTGCACAAACCCATACATGCCTTGTAGCGCAGATTGAATCGCTGGATGGGCCCCACTTTCATTCAAACGAGTGCGGGCTTCTTCTAATGGAATACCTTGATAACGAAAGGAAGCGGCCTGTTCAAGATGTTCTTCGCTAACCCCTGCTTCCAGCGCTTTGAGCCAATGGGCTTTATTCGGCGCTACCGCAAAACAACCAAAATCAGGAATAAAGCCTAAATGCTGCGATCCGGTTTTTTTGATTACTTCCAAGTATTCCTGAATCCGCGGTGATAAGGGGGTCTCTGGATTGTGGATCTCAATTCCAACACGAATATCGTATAGCTCAGCATACGGCGCCAAACGTTCGAAGGCTTGCGGCGACAACATCACTTGAGCGCGCATAACCTTGCATCCTAATTGATGGGCCGTTTTTAAATCGATGATCGCATCCGCCAGCATTTCATCATCCGTCAAATTACGATCGTGCATCAGCCCTTTATCATTATTTGCGCCATACCCCACTGGTCCGATGCCGTAAGCTGCTTTTAACGACTGGACCAGTCCTAAGAACTCTTGGCTGACATTTGGGTAGTTGGGCAGCATTTGGGTGCCGACGATTTCATAGCCTGAGGCTCCTGCCAGCGCTGCTTGTCGGACACACTCAGCAAAATCATATTCATGTCGGGCGTATTCAGTCCCATAGCAAAAGAGGGTTGCACCCAGTTTGATTTCACTCATTCTTCTCACCTTCCAGCGTAATCGTTATCGTCTCCCCTGAATCCAGAGGCATAAATGTATGGCCAGGTCCTATCTGCATGTAAGGGATACGAAGCATCAACTTCAAGCCAATCTCATGCTGTCCAGACAGTCCGTTTGGCAGTAACAAATGAAGCTGTGCCAAATCATCTTGACGCCAAAATTCTGTCACAGCATATTTTAGTTTGTACAAAGGCATTTCTTTGCCATTCAATTCAAAAGTCACTGCTTCATCAGGGATTTTTTTCCCATCGATTAAAACTTCCAGGCTGTCAATATCTGAAAGATAATGGCCTCGATAATAGGCAAGTTGAAGGGCAAACGTCAGACCTTGTCTTTTACCATGAATATAAATAGGCTTGAAGGACTCTCTTTTTATAATCTGCGGAGCCAATTTCATGCGCATAGCAAACATCTTTTCCCCTCCTTCTTATCCAACAAAATTTCTTAGATATTTAGTGCTTAGTGCCACTGATTTTTTGACATCTTCATAACTTTTTTCAAAAGCTTTGTCTTCAATTTCAATACAGCTATACCCGTCAAAACCGATATCAGTGAGTGCTGAAACATACCGGCCCCAATCCACATCGCCTAGTCCTGGCAATTTCGGACGCATAAACGCTAACGGTTCTGCCATTACACCTACATCTTTCAACTTTTCTGGGTAGAGTTTTATGTCTTTGTAATGGACATGGAAAATCTTTTCTTTAAACTCATAGAGCGGAGCGATATAATCAATCTGCTGCCAAACAAAGTGTGACGGATCGTAATTCAACCCTAACATTGGACTATCCAAGCGTTTGAAAACTTCTCGCCAGATTTTTGGTGTGGTCATCAGGTTTTGCCCGCCAGGCCATTCATCTTCTGAAAAGAGCATTGGACAATTCTCAATGGCAATTTTGACACCTTTCTTTTCGGCATAATCTAAAAGAGGTCGCCAGACAAGAACCATCTCTTCTAAATTTTCTGCTACTGATTTAGTCTGCATCCTGCCGATAAACGTTGTGACTAAATTGATCTTCATTAGAGCAGCCGCATCGATCAAACGATACAAATGTTCGATCACAGCCTTTCTCTTTTGCCGATCTTCATCCAGCGGATTCGGATAATAGGCGAGTGCTGAAATCGTGATCGTTTTACTGGCAGCATAAGCCAGTGCTTCAGCCGCCAGTTCTTCCGTCAGATTTTCTATATCAAGATGGGCAACGCCGGCATACCTGCGCGACGCTTTTTCCTTTGGCCAGCAAGCAACTTCTACACACTCCAAACCGTTTGCTGCGGCAATATCGATCATTTCTTTAAAATCACTTTGATCAAAAATAGCACTTACAATCCCTAACTTCATTTTTTCACCTCAACTTCTTTCTATACCCGAATTATAAAACGCTTTCTTGTTGACGGCTTCCCGATTTTTGTGCTAGTAAAACCTTATTTTTGCTTTCTTTCCTTTAAACAAATAAAAAAAGACAAAAACAATCTGATGTTTTTTGTCTTTTTTATAGTATAGTTGGTCATTGCCGCTTTCTGATATTGATTTCATAAAACTCATTTGTCTCCAAATGCTTCTGAATCACAATGCGGTTATTGGTGACCTCGATCTCATCAAGTGTTTGCAGATGGGTACTTTTTGCTTCCAAATATTTGATGTCTGAACCCCGAAGCTCGCGGATGAAATTCAGCTTGGCCCACTGAGTGAACAAATCGCCATGCGTTGCTGAACAGGAAAATATTCGCAGTTCATAACGCCCGTTGGGAATATTTGTCAATACGAGTTCTTCCTCATGATCAGATGCTTCAAAAAACTGTTCGATCTCTGCCAATTTTAAATGAGATTCATCTTTAAGAAAGTAAAGATTGTTAGGATGAACATAATAGTGCCCCAATATAAAATACTCATTTTCTTCCGAAGCGCAGACCAAGTGTCGGTCATCTTTGGTTTGAAAATAGACCCCACGAAGCTGATCGAAAAGCTTCATCGCATGCATCGCCGGCTTAAATAACCCATTTTTAGTGACTAAGCCGTTCCCTCCAGTCAATAAGCCATGGTAGCGGGTATTTTTTTGAGCCAAATCTGTAGAGAGCCAATAACCCAATCCATCTACTTGATCAAAGATATCAATCAGGCTTTTCACAATGAAGGTCCCTTTGTATAAAGTGTCGTTCAATCGATTGCTTCGTGAAACGGTGTTACTCCATTCAGAAATATAAATTGGTCCTTTGAGACCGCTCTTCTTTAACCGCTGGACTTGGTGTTTCAAGAAATCTGGATCAGTTACTCGCTGATAGTTGCGCTTTTCCCGTACCATGCGATTTGAATAAGGAAACAAAGCGAAGGAATAAAAATCGAAACAACAATCCACAAGACAGTCGTTGAGTAATTCTTCTATTTTGAAGTCATTCGTCACAATAAATGTGCCGCCGCCGATCGCAGTCTCCGGCAGCAATGTTTTACAGATCGATGATGTAAGTTGATAAAATGTTCGATAGCGTTTGGCTGACTCAACATCTTCCGGCGCACTGGCAACAATTTCAATTTTCCATAGCGAAACCGCTTGAGAGCCGTACCGATTGAGGAGATGCAAGCAAAAATCATGAATCAAATTTCGCCATTTTTCTTTAGGATACTCACTTTCTTTGAATCCTCGACTGATCTTATTAATAGTAATCCAAGGTGTTAAGCCTAAATTGACAAGGGAATCAATGATTTCATCCATCGTGTCATAGCGACTCAATGATTCACCCAAAAGTTCTGGTGTCAATAATCCCCAGATTCTACCATATTTAAACTTCAAGTTTTGCTGGATGGCAGATAATTGCTGACGCAGTTTGCTGTTCAAAACAAATTTGGCTTCCCCAACATTTAAAATGTTCGCCCAGCTCGTTTTGATTGGCTCTCTATTTTCCCTGCTAATTTCATACTGACGAAAGGTTTGGTTTGAAATCACTGGTCGTTGCTGTTGCTTTTTATAGCGGCTAAAAGTTTCCTTGATTTCTTCACTGACCAAAACAGGAGGCACTTTTTCTTTCATACGGTAATTTTTCCGATAAACCGATGGCGATGTGTTGTATAGTCCCTTAAACTTTTTATTGAAGCCGTTGACACTGAAAAAACCATTATCGATTGCGATCTGCGTGACCGGTTTCTCTGTTTCCAGCAAATCACGAACGGCATGCTGCATCCGAACATTGCTCAAATAATCTTTGAAATTGATTCCGAGATTTTTTTTGAAAAATTTAGAAAAATAAGCGACATCCATATGAACCAAAGCTGCCATCTGGCTTAGTGACAAATTGTCGTAATACTGTTCTTTGATTACCCGAGTTATTTTTTGGATGCGCCGGTCTTCCTCAAACGACTCGATTGTTTTCTCTAAAAACAAACTGCTTAGTTCATTCAGCAATTGATAAATTTTACTGATATGTAAGAAGTTTGTTTTGTCATTTTCAAAAAGCAGCAGATCAATGATGCTGATGATTGATTGGCGGATCGATTGATAGTTTCTATTCGGTTGCTCAATCGAATTGCAGTAAAAGCCTTCTCTTTCAACTTCTAATGCCTGAGATAGTAGATACTGTGAGATCGAAAAGTGAAAAAGCAGGCTTCCTTCTTCCGCAAGTAGTTTATAGCTCTCCTGCTTGTTGATCACAATGATATCATCTTTTTTCATCACACTTTTTTTGCCGTCGACCACTAATTCGGCCTTTCCCTGCAACAAAAAAAGCAAATCCGTGGTTCGAATCTCCTGATAATACAGCTGTGCATCCGCAAGCAAACGAATATCACTCTGACTATCCAAATAATGTATGATCTTACTCATCAATGTGCCTCCCCTTGACAAACATCGTTATTTTTTTGAATCTGCTTATTTTAGATACTATCACAAGAAATATGAGTTAAATAGCGCTTTCATTATTTTTTCTTTTACATTACTTACTAAACGGAACACAGATACACTGTTTTCACGTGAAACAAAAAAACCTAACCAACCAGCAGGATCGCTGTTTGATTAGGAAAGAGGCACTGCTTTATTGTTCGGTCAACCACGTGCGCGAGTGTTCGACTTCTTCATACGTTAACTGATGACTTGGGGTCCAAACGGTTGAAAGGACTGCACCCCGGGAGGTGAAGATCTCTTGGACGTAAGCACTGTCGGCTAGGGAAACGATCGGGTCGTTTCTGCCAAAACTCAGAAACACATGAGTGTCAGGCAAGGAATTCGTCGGTACATTCTCGACTGGATACATGGCGTGGTAGAGGATCGCTTTTTTGAAGTGGTCACTATCATTTAGTAATAAGCGAATGGCAATGTTGGCGCCATTGGAATAACCCACCAGTACCACTTGGGCTAATGAAAAGTTGTATTCTTTGGCGGCTTGCCGAATGAACTCGGCTAATTCGTCGCCGCGAAGTGCTAAGTCGGCTTCATCATACACCCCTTCAGCCAGGCGTTTGAAGTAACGGGGCATGCCGTTTTCTAAGACATTGCCGCGAATACCTAATAGTGACGCTTGGGGATCAAGGGCTTTGCCTACTTCTAGCAGCGACTGTTCGTCGCCACCGGTGCCGTGGAGCAGTACCAAAACTGGTGCGTCAGCTGCTCCTTGTTGGTAGATTGCTTTCATCGAAGTTCCTCCTTTAACTTGGTCGTTTGATATCGAAAATCTCCCCAATCGTTGCGTAAGAATTTCCCGCTAGCCGGCTGACTGCTTGTAAGGCACGGGGATCGATCTTGCCGTCTTGATAGACATCCTCTGCAATCTGGTAGCCGACGACTTCCAACAATAAGAGATCGGCAGTGGTCTGCTGGTCTTTTTTGATGGGTACATGCTGATGCAGAATCGTTTCTAAGCGTACACTGGCTTCTTTCAAGCCAGGAACGGCAATCGTTTTCGACGCCGTTGTAGTAAACCCAGAAACCGTCAACTCGCTTTGGTCTGCGGGCAATAATGCCGCAGTTTTATTGGCCTCTTGGACATTTGTTTGATCCAAAATATGCACGACGGCTTCTTTCGTCGCCAACAGATTGCGGGCGGTGTCTTTCAGTTCTCCCCCTTTACGCTGAATAGCCAACGAGAGGATCACGGGTTCTGAGCTGACGATGTTAAAAAAACTGAATGGGGCGATGTTGACGATACCGTCGGCTGATTGCGTACTGACCACTGCCACTGGCCGTGGGATGATGGAGCCGATCAGTAGTTTATAATTTTCTCGTTGGGTCAAATCCTTGGGATCTAAATAGTGCATACAGCGTCTCCTTTTTTCTAAACCGATAAGTCTGGCAAGCGATCCTCGATCTCTGCACGGCGGCTTTCAAATTGGGCTGGCAGCATCAACTGCTGTCCTAACGTTTCTAATGGTTCATCAACTAAAAAGCCTGGGGTTTCTGTTGCGATCTCAAAGACGATGTTGCCCCGCTCTTGGAAATAGACGGCTTTGAAATAGTTGCGGTCCTTGATTTCCGTGACGCCGTATCTTTGATCGTACAAGTACTCTTGCCACTCTTTTTGCACTGCTTCCGTTGGCACAGACCACGCGATGTGATGGACGGTGCCGACACCCCAGCGCCCTGCTGGCATTGCTTCATGGGGCACGACGATCTCATGAGCGAGGGTGCCTGCGGTATGAAGATGGCTGCTTTTCTCTGTTTTGTTAAAAATGTTCAGTCCTAGATCATCTGCCAACGTTTGAATGGTCGCTTCTGGTTGTGCCGAAAGCAAGACGGCCCCATGAAAGCCTAAAATTTCTGGTGTTTCTGCCGATTCTTCGGCTTCGACTAACGCCAAAGACAGGTCATGCTGATCATGAAGTTCTAACGTTGGCCGATCAAACAATGTACTTTCTTGGACAGTTACTTGATGTTTCGCCAGATGTTCTTGCCAATAGGCACTGCTGTCTTTTGGAATGCGAAACGCGATCGTGCCGACTTGTCCGCTTCCTACTCGCCCAGGATGGGCCATTGCCCAAGGGAAGAAAGTGATGATGGTCCCATTTTCTAACGCTTGATTGCTGTAATAAAGATGATACGTGTAGGGATCATCAAAATTGACAGTTTGTTTGACGAGGCGCAACCCCAACACGTCGCGGTAAAAGGCAACGTTCGTTTGCGGATCGCCTACGATAGCTGAAATATGGTGGATCTGTTGAATGGGTTGCATACTATGTGCCTCCTTAGGCGCGTTTTGTATTGAAGGGTTTGATGACTCCTTCGATGTATTCACGGCGATTTTCTAAAAATGGTGCCAATGATAAGGATTCACCCAATGTTTCGTATGGCTCATCCCCCATAAACCCTGGTTCATCTGTTGCTAGTTCAAAAAGAATATGGCCGATGCGCACATACAAGGATTCAAAATAGTAGCGATCCACATAGCCGGAGTTAGCCAATCCCAAGTTATCAAAGATTTCTTGCCAAACTGCTAATGAGTCGTGGTGAGCTAAACGAAAAGCGACATGATGCACTTCGCCATCGCCTTGTTGTGCTTGCGGACTCGTGGTATCTTCCACTAAAACGACTTGAGCGCCATTGCCGCCTTCACCGACTTCTAGCAAATAGCGATTGTCTACTTGATCAATGGTTTTGAAATCAAAAACGGATTCCAGCAGCCCTTGGAAATCTGCCAAGTAAGAAACAGACATTTCGACAGGACCTAAGCCATAAATCGCAAATTCAGTAGGAACCGGTCCTTTTTTCCAAGGGGTACCAGCTTTCACGCCAGTATTGTGTTCATCAGAGATCAATTGATAGGCTTGCGTATCAAAATCCCAAAAGCGCAACACTTTTTTCCCAAATTCGGTGGTGATTGCTTCGTGTTTTACCTCAAATTCATCAAAGCGTGCGGCATAATAATCAAGGGCAGCATCACTGGGTACTCGGAAACTGGTGCGGGTGATCGAGTTGGTTCCTTTGCTGCCGCGAGCGGTATTGGGAAAATCAAAGAACGTCATGGTCGTTCCCGGTGTCCCTAAATCATCCGCAAAGTAGGTATGGTACGTATAAATGTCATCTTGATTGACGGTTTTTTTCACTAAACGCATCCCTAACACATCCGTAAAGAAATGGTAATTCCGTTCCACATCACTTGTCATAGCCGTCACATGGTGTACCCCTAATAATTGGTCTTGTTTTCTCATTTTCTTTTCCTCATTTCTGATCGTAAGTTATTTTTCGTAAAATTGTTTTTAATTGTTGCAATTCTTCACTGCTGAGTTCGGAAAAACTCGCCGCAATCTTTTGTGCATGACTGGGAAAAATTTTCTCCATCAATGCCCTGCCTGCTTCCGTAATACTGACGTAAGTTACTCGTTGATCTTCTTGGCTAGGTTCCCGTTGCACGCAGCCTTTTTTGACTAATTGATCGACTACATAGGTTGTCGAGCTGCTGGCGATCAAGATTTTTTCCTTGATGGCTTGCGTCGTATGGGTGCCTTTATGGTAAAGCAATTCCAGTACGGAAAACTCCGTGATGTTTAAGCCATAACAACGGACATCTTTTTTTGCCACTTGTTCCAAACGACTCGCCGTGCGCAGCAAACCGATGTACGCTTTGAGCGCTTCTTCTTGATGCGCCATTTTCCTCACCTCTTTATTTCGAATTCGAGATAATCATAACTTACTTTTTGTAAGTTGTAAAAAGATATGCTTTGGTTGTTTAAGAAAATCATTCAATGCTTATTTTTATAGAGGTTAAGAACGGTTAGACACTAACGAAGGTCCCACCTTTTCTCTATGTCCCCTTCAAATCTAATAAAAAAGCAGAACTCATGAAAGATTCCATAAGTTCCGCTAAATATATATTTTACTGAAGAGGATTCGATCCATTCCATGTACTGATCGATGAAGCGCTGATTCCTACGCATAGTTATCTCTTTTTAGATCATTGTGGTCGGCTGCACCTGCTTTTCCAAAGCCAGTAACCACTTTTTGCGTTCGACACCGCCGCCATAGCCGCCGATGCTGCCATCACTATTGATGACACGGTGGCATGGAACAATCAACGCCAATTGATTTTTTCCGTTGGCATTAGCAACAGCTCGGGTGGCTTTTTCATTGCCGATTCGCTGTGCCAATTGTTTGTAAGAGTATGTTTCTCCAATCTTCATTGTCAACAGCTGCTGCCAGACGGCTTTCTGAAAATCAGAGCCGATCAATGCGATGGGTATCGTGAAGGCAGTTCGATTTCCTGCAAAATATTCCGTCAGTTCTTGCTTGAGTTGCTGAATGATTGCTGTTTGCTGGGGAATAATCACTGCATTCAAGCGGCTTCTCAAAACAGCAATCTCCGTTTCTAGCCCTCTGCGATCCACGAATTCTAACAAGTAAAGCTGCTGCTGGTCGCTGATTGCCAACATCGACCCCAGCTTGGTCTCAAGCCAAGCAGAAGAAAGAATCGTTTTTTCGCGGCTGTTGGAAGGCAACTCCCCCATAATCCGAGAAAACGCATCTCGAAAGCCGTTACCAGAATCGAAACCGGCTTCTAATTGTGCTTGGATCAGCGGTTCTCCTTCACGAATCTGCTTAAACGCTAACCCTAAACGGCGTGCACGGGAATATTCGATAAAGGTCATGCCAAAATATTTTTTAAATTGTCGACGCGCAGTATTGGGATGGATCGCTAGCGCTTCAAAATCTTTGTCGGTCCACTTTTTCTCTGGGTTACTCTCCACCGCTTCCACTAGGCTTTTCACGTCAGGAGATAAGTGGCTAGGCGAGCTGAGCGGGCGACATCGTTTGCAGGGTCGATACGCCGCCAGCAGCGCTTCTTGTGCTGTCTGAAAAAACTCGCAATTTTTTTTGAGCGGTTTTTTCGCTGGGCAGGTGGGACGGCAAAAGACGCCGGTGGTTTTTACCCCAACGTAAAAAATCCCTTCATATTGGGAATTTTTTTCAATCAGCATGTCGTAATAGTGGTCCCGTTGTCGGCTATCTTCAATCATCTTGCGCATCCCTCCCTCTTTTCTACACTTACAAAAATACTTTGTGCTTGTACAAACATATGACCGACCAATGCAGCAGCCTGCATCGGTTGGTCGAAAATTTGCCCACATCCTTCTGATGACATACGATCACCCTTTCCTCTGAATGACCTTAGTGTACAAAAAACGGTCTTGGCACATCCCATAAAAATTAACACCAATTTTTTAAAAAGGATCGAAGGTAGTTATCCTCCGATCCTTTTGATTTCCAGTTTGCCTATTTTTCAGCGAATCTTAAAGCGGCACCTACAGGAACCTAGACCGTCGCCTTCTGCTTGACTTGCAGGGCACTTTTTTTCCGCAAGACTCGCTCTAAACGGGGGCGATTGTAGCGTTGGATCATGATGAATGGGCAGTTAGCCAATAACGCATAGACGATCATCACCCAGCCCGCCCACGCAGGATTCCAGAGGAAAAAGAACGGTGCTGGAACCATCAGCAGCCAATGGGTCAGCTCTGCTCGGCGTGTCTCGATGACGAATTTTTCCAGATAGTCCTTTTGCTGTTGAGCCAAGCGGGATTTGTCAAAGCCTTTTTTGGCAATCACAGTACCGTCGGGCAATTTGTCTTTCCACTGACGAATACGAAACACCTCCGACCAGATCCTACCGCCTTTTTCAAAGGCAAAAGAACGGAACCAGTTGGCATGACGTTCAAAAAAGGCATCGCTGACTTTGCGCAAGCCAAAGGAGATGCCTAGATGAAACAGCAGCCAAGCCAAGCTGTCTGTAATGAGCAAGAGCAGTGGAGATAAGGTGATCAGCGGCATGTGCATCGCCTCCTATAAATTGATTTTGCGTCCTTTCCAGGTCACGGATTTCAACAAATGGGTTTGGATCCATGACCAACCAAATAAGCCTAGGAAAAAAAGAAAGTAACATGGAAAAAAAAGCAGCAAGACTCGGTTGAAGTTGCCGACACGGCGGGCAAAGCACACGGTTTGTCCAAAATAAGTAGCATAAAAAAGCAGGCCTAACCAAAGCGGTTTCATCAGAAACGGTGCCGCCAGTACCCCAATGCCGCCGCTGATCCACAAGATGACCCCTGCCATAATCAAAGGGTGAGTGAATTGCGAAGCAGTGGCAAAGTCCTTCGTCCAGCCTTGAACAAGTTGACGAACACCAGCTGGATACATCCGAAAGGCCAACAGGTCTTTTCCACCATACAAGGCGATCGGCAAGCGTTTTTTCTTAAAACGTCTCGCTAGTGCTAGATCATCTAAGATTCCTTGTGGCATGTCCTGATGCCCATTGGCTTGAAGGTACGCTGTTTTGCTGCACAAGATACACGGACCAAAGGCGCCGCCGGCTGAGAGTTTTTCGCCTACGATAGAAAAGCGGTTCAACCCGACAGGTAAGATGACATTAAAGACGGCAGATAGTTGTTCATACAGGCGCTTCGTTTGATGATAGGGCTGCACCGAGAGCAGGCCTTGTCCCGATCGCTCCTCATACGCAGCGAAAAGGCGCTCTAAGCCATCTTCTGCTAGAAAGAAGGTATCGGCATCCAAAAATAATAGATACTTGCCCACCGCTTGTGAGGCGCCTAACCAGCAAGCCGCCGCTTTCCCAGCAGAATCAGCAGCGGTTTGCAAGACCGTCACACCGAAGCCCTTGGCACAGGCGATCGTCTCGTCTTCCGATCCGTCATCAACCACCAAAATCTCCACAGGATGGAGGGTTTGCTGCTGCAAGGATGCCAACAATTGCGGCAAATTTTCTGCTTCATTGCGGGCGGGGATGATGATCGACAATTCTGCCCTCTCCTTCAAGTCTTTGGATGCGGCTGTCTCCTTGCGGGTGGGTATCGTCGGCAGGCGGAAAAAAATCAGCCAGCCTGCCAGCCAAGCAGCGCAAATACCAGCGAGCAGCAGATACACAGTCATCATCCTTTCTTGTCTTAGTGTTCTCTTTTGGTGATCATCTCACTGACTTGCTGTCCACTGAGGGTCACCATCGGCATGCCGGCACCGGGATTGACCGTACCGCCAACGAAGTATAGATTGTCGTAGCGTTCGCTGTGTTTCGGGTGTTTAAAGCCATGATTTTTCTTGCGATTAGAGACCGTGCCGTAGATGGCGCCGCGATGTGACAAATAATTCTTTTGGATGTCTTCAGGTGTCCAGCGGTCTTCATACACGATGTGCTTGCGTAGATCCGTTAAGCCCATGTTTTCCAGCTTGATCAAGATCCGTTCACGAAAGGCATCGTATTCCGCTTCCGTAAAGGGTTTATCCTGCAAATAAGGGATATGAGGCAAGATTTTGATGTTTTCATGCCCTGCCACTGTTTGCGAAGGATCGGTTTTGTTGGCATTGACCAAGTAGATCGTTGGGTCTTCCGGCAGCTGATGCTGATGGAAATTTTGATCAAAGTTTTCTTTTGAGGCATTGGAAAAGAAAAAGTTGTGGTGCGCCAGTTGCGGATAGGAGGTTTTGACCCCTAAGTGCAAGACGAAACCAGAACTTGCTGGTTCAAATTTTTCTTCCAGTTTTTGAGTAAAGGTCGGCGCTTCTTCTAACAGCTCTTCATAAGCCGGGATCACTTCCATGTTGGAAACAAAATAGTCGGCTTCGATCAACGTACCATCATCCAAACGAGCGGCACGGATTTGTTCCTGTTCAACGATCAATTTTTCCACTTTGTGTCCCGTGTGGAAGGTCACACCGATCTCTTTTGCTAAGCGAACGATGCCTTCGGCTAAACGATGCATCCCACCTGGCACGTACCAGACACCTTGGGCATGCTGCATGTAGATCATCATGTTCAAGACGGCTGGGGCGTCATAAGGAGACGAGCCGACATACTTGATAAAATAGCTCAGCATATCTTGCAGCTGCGGATTGCTGACACGTTTTTGAATGGCATCATGCATCGAAGAGAAATAATCAAAGCCTTTCAGCGCTTTGATCACGCCGTGATACTTCAAGATTTCTTTCGTGGTATCTAAGCCTTTCTCGAAATAGCCTTTTTCCGTGATTGCATAAATCTTTTGCGCATAGTCCAAAAAGTCTTGGTACTCGACCATGTCTTTTTCCGACAAGTGCGGGTTTTCCTTTGCCATGCGGGCAAGATCGCCATAGAGATCGATCTTGGTGCCGTCAGGAAAAAAGGAGCGCCATTCCAATGGCAATCGGCGAATCGCAACATAATCCGCCATATCGCGATTGCTGCCAGTAAATAATTTTTCGAAAATCTGCGGCATCGTCAAAATCGAAGGACCTAAGTCAAAGCCGAAGCCGTTTGTTTCCAGTCGGTTCAACTTGCCGCCTAAATGGTGATTTTTTTCATATAATGATACATCAAAGCCATTTTGGGCTAATGAGACCGCCGCTGATAGACCACCAAGTCCGCCGCCGATCACTACAACTGTTTTTTTCTCTTTCATTGAATTGCTCCTCGTTTGCTTTAATGAACGTCCCTATTTAGCCAAACCTTCTCGTCAAAACAGACGGTTGTGTCTCACTGCAACTGCGTGTCTTGACACTGTTTTGGTATTGACGACTTAAATCAAAGGATCGTTTTTCTAGATAATTCTATAGTATCACACCTTTGGAAAAATGACGGGGATGAGCCTAGCGCCCATGGGATGACAGGAAAGCCTTCAAGCGTTCGCCAACTTCACACGAAACACATATTGGCCACATATTCGGCTAACCTTCTTCCTGTATACTTTCGCATATCAAAGGAGGAATTTTATGAACTTTTTTACTCGTATCATCAAAAGTATCACCAGTCTCAAAAAACGGACCGCAATCATTGGCGGGTTGTTTCTGGTCGTCTCAACGTTTTTGATCACGGCGAGGCTGACCCAATACGAACTGCAGAAAGTATTGGAAAATGTCCAACAAGACTTGAATTCAATAGTAACCATCGAGCTGGATTATGAGAAGATCCTTCAGTCCATGTATTCCGGCGATCTGCAATCTGGTACCGATGTGTTGAATGAAGAATTGCTGGAGAAAATTGAAAAATCCAGTTATGTCGAAGATTTTTCCGTCAGCGCTGCGACCCAGCTATTCACCCAGTATGCTGACCGGACACCAAAACATGAAGACAAGGTGCCGGGAGGTATAATCGAACCTTCCAATGAAATCGAAATTTATGACAGCAACGATCCTGAATTAGCAAAATACAATCTGCAGATCATTGAGGGCGATCTTACTACCAATAACAAAGAGACTTATCCAATCATGGTCTCGAAAAAGTATGCGGAAAAACACAACCTAAGCATTGGTGACCCTTTAACGTTGGATTTCAATTCGGGTTTCGATGAAGAACAAGAAGCTTTGAAAAAAAGCGGAGTTATCACTGGTATTTATGAGTTAGCTGCCAATAGTCCTCGCCCCCACAAAGATAATGAAGAGCGGTTATTTTTTTCGACACGAAGGGTTCTCAAAGAAGTCAAAGAACTGCAATTTGGTGAAAACACTCCTTTGATGGCGGGTTATGACAAAATCAAAGTCAGCTTGAAAGATCCGATGGATACTCAAAAGTTCTTGAATGAATTAGATGCTGAAAACAGCAAATACCAGCAGGTCGCATTCAAAAGCTCCTACGAGCAATACAAAACGATCCAATCAATGATTACAGATTTTTCTTCGATCTTGAACTTCATTCAGCTTTTCTTGATCCTTTTTGCCTTGATCGTCATCGGGTTGATTATGATGCTCTCGTTACGAGAGCGTAAATACGAAGTCGGCTTGTTACTGTCATTGGGAGAAACAAAAATCAACATCCTTTTGCAGATGTTCTTAGAAGTCGCAATCGTTTTGGTCGTCAGCTTCGGTATCAGTTTCGCCTTATCCACCACAGTGATCGCACCTCAAGCAAGTGCAGTCGTCAATGAACAAATGCAAGCTTCTATGGGGGAACTTAGTGACAATAGCAGCTTGAGCATGCCGCGAGGAGACAATTATGTGGAAGATGAAAGCACCAAACTCAACACCGAGGTCTCTATCCAGCAAACCGATTTCAAAGAGTCGCTCATTTTTTCTTCAGTCATCTTTTCATTATTGGCAGTCATCACTTGTGTCACAACGATCCTGCCAACTATGAAGATCATTAAGAGAAGTCCCAAAGAGATCTTGTCCAATAACGAATAAGCAAAATGTTAAAAAAAGTTAAAAATACCTATTTTTTTAAAGAAACCTTCACAGATTTGATGAATACTAAAGGAGAAGATCAAATGCTCAAAATTACAGATATCAGTTACTCATACAAAGATGAGACTATTTTGCAAAATGTCAGTCAAGTGTTTGACGCTGGCAAGATCCACACGATTATTGGTCAATCTGGTGTCGGAAAAAGCACTTTTTTGTCTTTGATTTCCGGTCTTGAATTTTTGCAAAGCGGTTCAATCGAGTTCAAAGGCCAGTCAATGACGAATTTAGTCTCCTATCGCCGGCAAATCAGTTACATTTTCCAGTCCCTCAACTTGATCCCTTATTTGTCACCGTTGGAAAACATCACGATCGCCACAAATATCCACAAAGTTAAAAACCCTCAGTCTCCCAGCAGCTATTTAAACAAAGTAGGGATTTGTGGCGATATACAGCACAAAAAATGTCACCAGTTGTCTGGGGGACAACAGCAGCGGGTGGCAATCGCCCGAGCTCTCGCCTTAGATTCTGATCTGATCATCGCCGATGAGCCGACTGGCAGCTTGGATCTGGCAAACAGTGAAAATGTCATGACGATCTTTAAAGACTTGCGGGATGCAGGCAAGTGTATCATCATCGTCAGCCATGACTTAACTTTTAAAGAAATCTCAGACTATGTATATACGATCAAAAACGGACGATTGACCCTTCTTTAGTAATAGAAAGGAGTAATCCATGGCCACAGAAATTCTTCTTATTGAAGATACCGATGAAATCAGAAGAGGCATCCAGTTGAGTTTACAAAAAGAAGGCTATCAAGTCACAGCCTTTGATGAAGCGGAAGCTGCTTTGAACGCCCTAGAGACAAAAACTTTCGCTTTGATTTTACTCGATTTGATGTTACCTAAAATGAGCGGAGAAACGTTTTTAAATGAGTTAGGCGAAAACAACCCGATCCCGGTGATCGTGATCAGCGCATTGAACGATGAATTCACTCAGATCAACCTTTACAACAAGCGGATCGATGATTATGTAATCAAACCTTTTTCTACCAACATCCTCGCTTTAAAAATCGATGCGATTTTGCGCAGAGTCGGTCACAAAGAAAATGCGGCGGTCACGTATAACGACTTGACATTGGAGATCAATAACTATCAAGTTCACAGGCAAGGCCAGCCGGTCGAATTGACTTCAAAAGAATTTGAGCTCTTGCAAATGATGCTCTTAAGTCAAGGAAAAGTCTTTTCCCGTGAAGAATTTTTAGACACAATTTGGGGCTATGACTCCTTTGTCGACTCTAGGGCGATCGATGTTCACATTAAAAACCTCCGCAGCAAATTAGGCAAAGACATCATCCAAACTGTTAAAGGGATCGGGTACCGTATTGAAAAAGAAACGAATTAAATGGAAAACGACTCGCATCATCTGCTTCTTTACATTGACAATGTCATTCGTGACTTTTGTGAGCGTGATAGGTTTTTTCTTACTAGATATCGGTCCTCGGATCGAAATGAAACAACAAGCGGTCTTTGACACTGTAGTCCGGGAAATTTTTGATATTGTCAATGACGATGAACTTTCTTTCCAACGTTTGGACAGTTATCGAATCGATGGCTATACCATAATCATTTTTGATGCCCAGCAAAATACCATCTATCCCATCCAGCAACCCATCACCGCGAAAAATGGTGAGCTGATCCATCTCACCAATGGGTATCAATCGACGTTTGACACTAATGGCTACAAAGTTTACGTTAGTTACCCTGTCCAAATCAGTGCCGTCGATGTAAAAGAGATCATTTGGCTAGCAACGCCTTTTGTTTTGCTGCTAGTTAGCCTATTGACCTTGGCTGGAAGCGGCTTGTATACCTACTTATATCGAAACGAAAAGAGCAAACTGGCGTCTGTCTTCCACATGATGGAAAAAAATATTCCGTATGAGGAGATTCATGACGTAAATACCATGATCAAATTGCATGATTATCTAGTGATCGAAACTCAAGTAACTGCCCTATATCAACAACTCCAATGTGCCCAGCGGGCCGCCTTGGAACAAGTTCAGCAGATCAAACAGCTGGAGTTAGAGAAAAAAACATTGCTAGAAGGATTCACCCATGAGATGAAAACACCGATCATGGCAAGCCAACTGCTATTAGCGAATGTCAGAGATGACTCTTTATCTGAAGAACAGCAAGAGTCCCTTCTAGCCACAGAAAATGAATTGAAAAAGCTGCAGCAGTTGATCAAAGAAATCCTGTTCGTTTTTCACAACCAACAGGCCCATGACGACCAACCACTTTCTGTGCGGGAAATGATCGATCACTTGATCGAAGAATATGAAGTTTTATGGAGTGATAAAGGTTTGCGGATCGAAATTGATCAACAACAAGAGCTGACGTTTTTCTACCACCCGAAATTGGCAAAGAAAATTTTCTCAAACCTTTTGAGCAATGCGATTTTTCATTCCCCACCCAACAGCGTCGTCACGATCATTCTTACTAACAAACAATTAACGATCAAAAACCCTATCAAAAAAACTGGGCCGCTGAAACACTCAGATTTGGCCAAACCCTTCTTCTCTTATGGAGAAGAGGCTGGTACAGGTTTAGGTCTGTATATCGTCAAAACAATGCTAAAACACTCGCACTATGGTTTTACATTTGATTGTCAAAAAGATTTCACCGTATCCATATATAAAAAACAGGACTAAGCCGCTATACTCGTCCTCTTTTATTTTTTATAACAAAAGATATCGTATATTCTCGACTTTATTGACTGATTCATCAACGAAAAAAAGTTCTTCGTATGGATGCGAAAAAACGCGTTTGAGACTCCATGAGAAATCAAGTACATTGGATGTAACGAAAGTCCTCGTTGATACTGCGACTGCAAAACGCTCCTGTAAATACGAGTGCCTCCTGTCAGATACCCAGTTGCCGCAAATGCTTTCGATGATCGAATCAAATAGGTTTCACTACAAGTCAACTACAATGAAGGAGTATCGATATGAACTTAAAAACGATTCAATCAGCTGAAGAATATTTAAACTTTTTCGATGAAGAATTTATTCATTCTAGCTGTTCTAGCGAAGACCCTAAGATCTTTAACTTTTATTTATCCTTGCGCCAACGTTTTCTAAACATCTACAACGACTCCGATAATAGTTTTTTCAAAAAGATGTCGTTGTTGCTGGACATTGATGCTCAGTTGCAGATCTTAAAAGAGCTGTACAACTTAAAAAAAAGTGCTTTAAACGAATACACGCAAGAAGAGATCATTCAGCTGACTGTCAAAGACAAAACCTGTTTTTATCGGGAATTGACCGGAATTCAACTGAATCAAAAAGCTCCTTGGAGCTTGATTTATTTAAGCGAAGCACAGTAAATAGCTAAACTGGTTCTCCCTAACTCATTTGTTTTAAAAGGCTTGTACTCACTATCATTGACACTTCCCCATCCCCAAAATCGATGTTTTTTGTGTAAAAACAAGCCTTTAAAACCAAAGCCCAATTCCTTGACTGCTAGATAGTTTGAAGGAACTGGGCTTTGCTTATGCTCTTCGTATAGAATTGGAATAGACCTTTTCTAGCGACTCTTCATAATTGCAGATGAAGAGAAATTAGAAGAGGTCTTTTAGCGCGAACGGTCGCGTGACATCCGGGTTGATTCTTTCCAATAGCCGATTCCAATCAGAGGAAGAAGGAATCGTTTTGAAGACAATGCATTCGATGGTATCGCGAAAAGCGGACGCATGCTCTGCATAGTTCGTTACTATCAGGTCGATCTGATTTTGCTTCAAATAGTGGGGGGTGACTTCGCCAGAATCCGGATAAAATACTCGGTGAGAGCAGCTGAAATACCGATTGGACCACCCTTCAATGTACTGAACGATATGGTGATTGCCCTCGAAAATAAAGGCAATGTTTTTTCGGGGAAACCAATAGCGCTCACGAACAGACTCGATATAAATAACTAAATTCGCGCAAAAATCCGGCAAATATTGAGGAGAATACAACTCTTGATAAAAAGGATTGTTCTCTAAGAATCGTTGATAAAAAGCAAATTCTTTCGGAAATGTTTTACGAATAAAAGTATTGACGTCCCAAATATTGCGATTCGCTGAAGTCGATAAGCATTCCCTCAATTTAGCAGTAGTAAAAAAAGATTCAATCAAAATCAAATCATTTTTTGGGTTTGGACTGTTGACATTCAAGAGTTGATAAAAACTGTTGGTCAATTCGCGAATTTTTGGCCAGTGATTATACGAGAGACAGAATTTTTGCTCTACGATGACATTTTGCAATTTTCTTTTAGTGATAATACTCACAAACAAAAAGACCAACTCATCGTGAGGAAACTGAAACTCAAAATACTTGTCTATCACTTCATTGATCCGTTGAAAGTGCAACAGTTGGATACTATGTCTCAAAGCATGGTATAACTCTTCTTTTACCTGAATCCTTTGCCCTTGTAAAAATCGCTCGATCGAAATATGCAGCAGATAACTGTATTGAGAGAATGAGGCGGTATGATAGCTATTTTTTTCAAACATCCCACTGATTTCAGTGACTGCCTGTTGAACCGCTACCGACGGAAAAACCGTGTGAGGGGTAATATCTGTCTCGTAGAAAAAGGTACAGAAGAAATTCCGAATATCTGCTTCCTCGCCTACGATATTCACAGGATCCAGTGTTAAGGTCAAATCAAAATGAGTAAGCTGTTGATGGATACGCCGCAAATATTTCGATAAGGTGCTTTTAGATAGAAAAAGACAGTCGGTCCACTCATCAATAGATTTCAACTCACCCATAAAAATATTTTCCAGCATAAGAAACAAGGGCTCATTCGCTAGCAGGGATGCTTTTTTCTTTTCATAACTTGGGTAGTTGTTCAATTCAAATAAATACCCTTGATTCGTCGAAGAGATTTGCAATAAGCCAGCAAAGTACTCATTGATGCCGCCAATATCTTTTCCAATCGTTCTTGTAGTACTTTCTGTGACTTCTGCCAAGCTACTCGCACTGCAGATCTCACTTTTTTCAAAGGCATTGAGAATTTGGAACCATCTAGCCGTTGATTTATTTGTGACAAAACTTAACTGGAAATTCTTCAAAAATAAGCTCCTTACTGAAAAACATCGTTTTTACTGATTTGCGCAAGAAGGCGCCTAGGAGATGTCATTATACCGGGTTTTCTTTCAGCTAAAAAATTTGTTTTTTCATAGACGGGTGAAAAAAGTTGCTTTCCCCCATTCTGTTGTACAACAATAATTGTAACTATTGATTAAAATAGTGCAAGGAATTTGCGTTTATTTAAGAAAAATAGTAAATTTCAGGATGGTTCTTTGATTTGACAGTCGAAACTCTTTCAGTTGATACATATCTGACAACGAAGGAGGCATCTTTTGGCTATCATGGAAATTGCATGATAGCTCCGTTTTAGCGTCAGATTGTTTCCATGAGTCGCTTTGCGTTATTCTTGCTAAAAGGCCATCGATGACCGACACAAACCAAAGGATTGCACACCTTTTTTATAAACGGCTATTTTATATGATGGGAGACTACTATGAAAACATTTCAATTAAAATTCATGAAAAATCGTTCTCTTGTTCGTTGGTTACAATTATTAGATGAATTTGAAAAAAATCCCACTTGTACTCTTAACGACTTGGCTAAAATAACCAAAAGTAGTACGCGGACGGTTATCACAGATATCGCCAGTATTCGGAACTATTTTAGTGACTCAATCGAAATCCATGCGGCTAAAGTCGGGTATTTCTTCGAAGAGCTTGATCACGAATCTTATCGCAGAAAAAAACAAGCCATGGTCAAGGATGAACCAATTTTTTTGATTTTCGAAAGTATCTTTTTTAATGAGGTCCAATCATTGATGGATTGGAGCCTTTCACTCAACCTTTCTGAGCAGTCATTGCTTAGTTATTTTAAAAAAATCGAAATTTACTTACATCCTTTTAACCTTCGTCTTAAGACTAATCCAGTGACATTTGCAGGATCTGAAATTGATATCCGTAAATTTTTTTGTCTTTTTTACTATGAGTCTGACATCAACATCAACACGATATTTCCTTCAATCAATGTACAAGAAGCAATCAAGGAGATCACTACTCTTCTGCAAGCAAAACAAATGCAGTCTTCTTCCTTCTCCTATTTTGCCTATGTTCTTTACATCAGCATCGAGCGCAGCAAACGAGGGCTTTTGGCAAAACCATCTTCTGAGCTCTATGAACTGATCAAGAAAAATAATTTGTTATCACAATATCAAGAGTTGCAAAAAATCATGCAACGACATTTTAATTATGAACTTCCTAAGGCGGAAGCTGTTTATATTTTCACCTGTATTATTTGCCGTCGTAAAATCAATAGTCCTTCTTGCGAAGAATTTTGTCGAACATATAACTATTGGCCTGAAATTAAACAGATCGTCAGCGATTTTTATGCAGAAAACCAAGGCAACAGTCTCGATGAACGAAAAGACTTCCTTTGGCTTGAGTCTTTTTTCATCGTAGTAAAGTTACGAGAGTTGCTCTCTTTGACGATGAACATAAACATTGATGATTTAAATCAATTTGTCAAAGAGAAGTTCGCAAAAGAGTATCAAAAAAATTATGATTTCCTCTTTACACACACCTTAGTGAAAAAGCTCTATTCTCGAAAATACTTAGATGACTTTTGTGCCAGTCTCACTATGTACATGGAATCCATCAAGGAAGCAAACTGGGGCTCCCCACGGACGATTGCCGTGATTTTTGAAGGCAATGAATATGTCTGCGAGTATGCTGAAAATATTATTCGTCGCTACCTAGGTGCCTATCATACGATGTACTATCCTGATTCGAATGAACTGTCACACGAATATTTGAAGGAAAAAAATATTGAGCTTTTGATTACTAATTACTCTGAATATGCCACAGAGTATTTATTGGACGTCGAAAGCATCTTGCTAAAACCGATCCCCGATGCCTCCGACTGGAATCGATTATTGAATAAAATCAACACACGAATATTACGCTTAGTCGTATTAGATAACAATTGATTTGCGATTTCTGAATCGAAGGAGATCTCAAGGGAACACGGGTAACTTGTCATGCTACAAAAAACCGTCCATAACAAAAAGCAAGCTAGAATGCGATTCTAGCTTGCTTTTTATCGTTTGTCTATTAAGAAATCTACCGTTGCTTATTCCGCTGATTCAATATCTTTGGCGATTTTTGCAACATCGATCTCCCGCTGCAAGTAATCTTGATTATCAATAGGAAAATGCTGACGAAATTCAGCTAGTTCCATCAATTCGACTTCGCCTGCCGCCACTTCAAAGTCCAAGACATGACCAGCAAATGTGCGGTCATCACTAATAAAATGCAGGTGGAAACCGGCGGCCGCAGCACCGTGGAACAACAACGGGGTAAAGAACCCGACGATCGTACCACTGATATCTTCTGCTTGAAATTCCGGCTGATGCTGGATGATCTCAATGAATTTTGGGTATGGTTTTTCTTGCTTTGGGGCAACGCGGACGTACATCTTGGCAAATACCCCATGGATTTTGACAGCGGAAAACAAATTCGGACTGACTTCTGTCAGGACGTGATTTTTCACTTCTTCATCGGTCATCTCTTGACTGATCTGTAGGTGCTTCGCCGCAGAAAAATCAACGACTGCCGCATAAGGGGTTCCTTCATTTCCTTGGAGCACTTGCACCTTGCCCGATTCGTCTACATGGTAGATTTCACCATCTAAAATAATTACTTCCCCATTGGAACCAGCCAACGTACCGATCCCAAAATTACCATATTCAAGCATTTTGCCGATTTGCTCCGTGCCATCCATTAAATCCTGCATCAACCCACCTAGGGTACCATGCTGATATAAATAACTTTTGTTTTTCACTTTCATCTTGCTGCTCCTTTGGTCTTAATAAAATTGATCAGGTAGGATCGTTTTGCCCAGATCGGCATTATCTGAATAATCCACAGGGATGTCAATGATCACTGGACCATCCGTGGCAAAGCCTTCTTCGATGGCTGCCATCAATTCTTGTTTAGTGGTTGCCCGCAAACCTTTGGCACCAAATGCTTCGGCATATTTTACGAAATCAACTGGTCCAAAATCAACCCCAGAAGCACGATCATATTTCATTTCTTCTTGGAATTTCACCATATTGTAGGTACCGTCATTCCAAATCAAGTGAATGATGTTTTGTTTCAAACGGACGGCTGTTTCTAACTCTTGGGCAGAAAACAAGAAGCCACCATCGCCAGATACAGAGATCACTTGAGTATTTGGTCGCACGAGCGCTGCAGCGATCGCCCATGGCAAAGCGACTCCTAAGGTCTGCATGCCATTACTAAAGAGCAGGTGTCGTGGCTCATAGCTGCGGAAATGACGGGCCATCCAAATGTAGTGGCTGCCGACATCCACTGTCACCGTCATGTCATCGGTCACTTCTTGTTGCAAAGCATCGATGATTTCTAGGGGATGTAAGGTATTGTTGCTGCCTTCGACATCCGCTGGTTTTTCATTGAGTTTGGTTTGCAGCGTCGTTAAATAGTTGTGAGCGTCTTCGCTCAAGTGATACTGATCGATGGCTTTTGATAGCTGTTCAATAATTTTCGCGATACTGCCCATCAGTTCAACTTCGGGCTGCATAAATGGATCGATCTCCATCGGTACTTCATCGATGACGATCACGCGGGCATCTTTTTCCGCATTCCAGTTGCGAGCTTCGTATTCGATCGGGTCGTACCCCACAGCGATCACTAAGTCGCTGCGTTTCAACAGCATATCACCGGGCTGATTGCGGAACAAGCCGACGCGGCCAAAGAAATGCTCTTCTAATTCACGAGAAATGATCCCAGCACCTTGGAAGGTCTCTACGACAGGCAACCCAGTTTTTGCAACTAAATGACGAATCGCTTGTGTTTCTTTGACGCCTGAAGCCCGCATCCCTAAGAGTAAGACAGGCAGTTTGGCTTCTTTGATCCGATCGACGAGTGCCTGGATATCTTCTGCATCGGCACTGCCTAATTTAGGTGAAGATAGTGGTTTGATCGCTGCCCCTTGGACAGTTCCGTCTGTCACATCTTGAGGAATGGATAAAAAGCTCGCCCCTTTTTTCGCTGTTTTTGCGATGCGAAAGGCGTTGGCAATACTTTCAGAAAGGGTTTCAGGATCTTGGACTTCACTGCTGAATTTCGTGATCGGCGCAAACAATGCCGCATTATTCATGCTTTGGTGGGTCAATTTTGAAAGGTCAGAACGCTTCACTTGGCCTGCTAGTGCCAAGACGGGGTCACCTTCGGCAGTTGCCGTGACCAACCCAGTCGCTAAATTACTGGCTCCTGGTCCACTTGTTGCAACGACGACTCCTGGCTCTCCTGTCAGGCGACCGATTGCTTGTGCCATAAAGGCCGCGTTTTGTTCATGTCGTGCCAAAACCAACTCTGGTCCCCGATCACTCAACACGTCAAAGACGCCATCGATTTTTGCACCAGGAATCCCAAAGATATAAGGCACCCGATGATTTTCTAAACTTTCAACAATGATTTCTGATCCTTTTGCACTCACTGTATTACCTCTTTTCAAAAACTGTATTAATCACAATGCATATAATAGCACTTTTTATTTATTTATCAACGAAAAACACTTATTAATATCTGTACTACAAAAACGCAGTTTTTTAGAGAGCGTTTGCATCTGCTTCAGACTGCAGGTGTATGTCTTTCCATTTTTCCGACAAAAAAGGAGTGGATCGCTCCACTCCATACATCCTTTTCTGTATCAGAACACCGCATAAAAAGAAGCTTCTTTCGTCGGTTTCTTATTCTGCGGGGACATTTTTTTCCGTCAGCCAACCGACAGCCAGTGTCATGGCAGCTCGTGCGGCTTGGGTCTGATCCATCGCATTGACCATCACAAAATCATGGATGATCCCTTGCATCCGTGCTTGGGTGACTTCCACGCCAGCTGCTCGTAAATGCTGCGCATAGGCTTCCCCTTCATCCCGCAAGACATCTGCTTCGCCTGTAATGATCAACGCTGGCGGCAGATCGGCTAACTCCTCTTTGGTCGCGCGTAGAGGAGAAGCGGTAATTTGATTCCGCTGTGTTTCATCCGTCGTGTATTGATCCCAGAACCATTGCATCCCTTCTTTGGTCAGAAAATAATTTTCACCGAATGCTTCATACGAAGGCGTATCAAAGCGGGCATCTGTCACAGGATAGAACAATAATTGTTGTGCGATCGGAATGCCACCACGGGCTTTCGTTAACAAGGTCATAACGGTCGCCATGTTCCCACCTACGGAATCGCCAGCCACGGTCAAACGGCTAAGGTCTAAGCCTTTGACATCGACAAATCCCGGTAATTGCTGCAAGACCGCATAATTTTGTTCGATCGCCGTTGGGTATTTTGCTTCTGGTGAACGACTATATTCAGGAAAAATGACGATCGAGTTGGTTCGTACCGCCAATTCACGGATCAATTTATCATGAGTCGCGGCACTGCCGAAGACCCAACCCGCGCCATGGAGATAATAAATGACAGGGAGAATCGCATGATTTCCTTCAGGACGAACAAAACGAACATTGATGGTCCCCCATTCGCCTGTATCAACGGTCTGATCTTCTATCTCAACCGCCAATTTATTGACGGGTGACTCTTGGACTTGTTCCAATAATGCGCGCCCTTCTTCTGGCGGTAATTCATAGATCCGTGGGTGCGGTGCATTTGCCTCACTAAATTCAACGGCTGCTTTTTCCAACGAAATTCTATCTGTCATACGATTCTCTCCTTTTGTTTGAAATCGTTCGTGTTGATCTTAAGGGTACCACCAAGTCATTCTGATGCAAAGAATCTTGCTTTCTTCTGTTTCCAAGCATGTTGTTCGACAAAAAAGGTGGTTTTTGCACTCTTAACTGCCTTACCTTCATGACCGATAACTGTAAGACACTCGCTGTGTAAACTTCCCAAAAAACTGAAAGGCGTAGGTAAGTACGTATGAAATTCACATTAGATGAAACACAAAATAACCGTCTGCTCGCTGCTATTTTTCAAGAACTCGCTGTCATAGTCTTTGATCCGCAAAAAGAAGTTGTTTTCGCCAATGCCAACATGACTGATATCCTAGGGTACAGCCAAGAAGAAATCATTGGCTTACCGCATCGGACCTTTTGTTTTGACCATTATGCTGTCAGTACGGATTACCAAGCTTTCTGGAATCAACTGCTTTACTCAAAGCAACGGTTTCAAGACAAAATCATTCGGAAAAACAAACAAGGAGAAAAACTGATTTTAGAAGGGATCTACTTCCCTGTCCTCGATGAGCAGCAAGAAGTCGTCAATGTCGTCAAAATCGCTTTTGACATTACCCAAAGAGAACAAGCCTTAGCGGTCACTATCAAAAAAGTGCAAGAAAGTGCTGCCTCCCTGACACGACTTTCTGCCAATGGGCACCAGCAAGTCGATCATTTGTCAGAGAACTTGGCGCAAGTCAAACGGCTGTCTGATCAAAATCAAGCAACGACCCATGCCTTAGAAATGGATAGCCAACAGGTGACAGCGGTGCTGCATGACATCGACCGCATTGCACAACAAACCAAACTGCTATCCTTCAACGCTTCCATCGAAACAGCACGCATCGGCGAACAGGCAGCTGGCTTTCGGGTAGTTGCCGATGAAATGCAAAAATTAGCCGAACAGACCAAGCAGTTGACCCAAACCATTGCCACAACCATGCAAGCCATCAACCAACAAGCCTTAGTCGTGTTAGATAGTACCGACTCGACGACCATGAAAATCAGTGATTCGCAAAAAAGTCTCGCTGCCGTTTTGCATTCTTACGACACGTTGCGAACGACGGCCAGTCTTTTAAACGATGAAGCCGAGTATTTAACAGAGACCAACGATGCTGAGTTGGAAACCACATGAAGTGAAAGAGCGCCGCTGTTTGCGACGCTCTTTTTTTTGACCAATAATTTGATCCCTTATTTGATTTTATTGATACTTAGTACTAGCCAGCCTCCATCTCTTGCAACAACTGCTGTAATTCTTGCAAAAATGATTGGGTCGCAAAGCCCAATGCTTGGAGAGGAATGCGGTATTCCTGTTGAATCACCAAAAAGCTACTAAACATTTTATGCTGGATCTCAAAGGCAAGGTTCGTCCAAACACTCCAGGAAAAACTGGCTATTCGTTTTTCTTTTTTTTCGTACGTGCACAAATACACTCGTTCAACGCCAAAAAGCAGCCCCGCATTCGCTTTCTTGCCCGTCATCTTTGCCGTTAGCAGTGCCAGAGGTGTCTCCGTTTCAGGCACTTGAAAACTAGCAAGGACTTGGCTTTGCCATTGCCGTGGCAGCACTTGTCTTTCTCCAGAGAAATAGAACAAAAAATTTTGTTTTTGAAAAAAGGCAGTCAAACGGTTTTGTCGCTGGTTGTGCTGATGGATGGGCGCCCTTTGAATCGGAGACGTCTGGTTTCTTGACGTTGGTTTTGGCTGCTCCCGTCCAACGAAAACGTCGGCTGATGGTGCGTTTTCCCTACGAGCAGCAGATGGCAGACTGATTTTCTTCAAGAGAGCCGCCAGCTGGGTTAGCGTAAGCTGTTTGTCCGTCAGGGAACTGGACTGGGCAATTTTGGCGTGGTCAAAGGGCAATTTGATGACCATTTTGCCGCGGCAATACAGACAGGTTGCCGTACCAACACCCCAGTTTACTTCTAGTTCCCCTAAACAATGGGGACATTGAATGGGAATGATATCCATAGGATCATCCTTTCGTTTCGATGCATCAATCAGAGCTATTCGTTGTAAAAATACGGATCGTATTCCAGCTGACAAACGCCAGCAGCACTAGAAGCGATAAGCCATAAAAACCGAAATACCAAATCAGGAATGCTAAAAAAAGGATCAAGGCGAATTCATACGCCATATTTTCGAGACTGCTGTAAAATACTGTTTTCCGGACGAGTTTCTTCCTACGCGCTTCAAAAGCTTTCTTCACGGCAGCTGTTGATGCATCCGGCTGACTCATGCTTGAGAAAGTTCCGCTTTGAATCTGCCGTATTCTGAGAAAAACTTGACCTCTGGTACGAGCAAGAAATACCAAGTCGCAAGACAAGCAAGCAACAGGACGATCGATGAGGTAAGCAGACTAAAGGCAACGGCCGGTAATAAAAACCCATCAAATAGAAGATTCGAAGTAATTCCAGAAAAAAATCCCACAAAAAAGAAGGTATAGCAGAACCGCCAAAGAACACTGCTGGTCCTAGAAAAACTTTTCTTGACTTGCACCAGCTGTTCACATTCAGGAAGCTCGGTTGGAAAGAGCCGTTCAGCATCGGTACCATCAGCCACGAAAGAATAGGTTTGGTTTCCGTACCTGAATTCGCCAAGATAATAAGGAAAATACAGTTTTTCCGTATCGCAATGCTTAGGAAAAAGGGTTAGTTGAAGCTCGCTTGGGGTTTCTGTTCCAATCAAATAGTCTCTCGCTCCCGCTTCAAAGGCTTCCAATAAATGGGGAGCAGCGAGTGCCGTTTCCCTAGAAATATCAAAAGGTAGCACTTGGACGTCTTGGTTATGTGCCGAAAACTGCTGCATCTCTGTGCAATAAGCGGCTTCTTTTTTAATATGCAGCGGCAGTTTGCCATTGATACTGTAATCAGCCTCTTTTTGGGCATCCGTCGGAAACACTTCACTGAAAACCGTGGTGTTGCCACTGCTATGTAAATGAATGCTGGCACTGATACGCCCCTGTCCCCTCTGCTGTTCCTGATGCACATAAGCCCCTCTTACTTGGGCTTCATAATCGATCTGAAAATAATACAGGGGGATAAATACACGTTTCAGCTGAACTAATTCGAGCTCAAAAAAGACACTTTCCGAAATGGTGTCCTGCCAAGCCAGCTGCTTTTTCAAGGCCTGGAGACACCCCTTTTCGTCATAGGCAAAGGGATAGAAGCCTTCTTTGACTGATCCTTGAATGTGCGCTAAATCTTTGAGTGTGGCATCAGGTTTCTTTTGTTCCGTTTTTTGAAGTTCCGGTTTGATCAGCAACTCGTTCAAACAATACTGACAGACAGCTTTTCCTGAGTCCCAATCAACTTCTAGACGTCCCAAACAGCTGGGACATTGAATTTGGGTGATTTTCATTTTTACTCCTTTTTTTGAATACATATTTTCTTGTTGATACCCTAGTTGATTTTTTAGAGGGAAGAACCGTCTATTTTTATGGCGGCTTTGGGGGGAAGATACCACAGGAACCTGCTGATTTACAGATGTTTGCTCGTTTCATTACGTATGATCTTAACGTTTTTTTTCAGTGATGAAGCAAAAAAATGTACTGAAACTAAGTGCCCTTTCGAAAAAGACAATACAGATAAAACAGCCAGTTACGTATCATATTATAACAAAAAATTAAAGAAATCTATTTTTTATTGATAAAAATAGATATTGATTTGCGATTGCTACTCCCTTCTACTCTTATCAGCATTGATTACCGGTTATGAATGGCTTATAAGTTAGGAAAAATGTTATAATTAAAATATTCACAAGAAAGGAACTGAAGAAAGTTATGGGGATGTTTATTTTTGTTATTGGTTTTTTGACAATGGTTGTAAGCGGAATCTTTTTTGTTCTTAGTTTGATCAAGAAAAAGCCGCTTCGCAACAAGATCGTTATTTTTATGGGTGGTTTTCTCTTATTGATTGGCGGAGCACTAATGACTCCAGCAGCAACACCGGAGCTTCACGTAGATGAAGCAGAACTGGTTACCAACGAACAAGGCGAAGCGGCGATTACGGGACAAACCAACCCAGAAGCGCAACTGACGATCAACGGGGTGGAGGTTTCGCTGGCGGACGAAACATTTTCTTACACCGTGCAACTTCAAGATGAAGAGGAACAGGAATTTTCTCTCCAAGCCTCCATGGGTGGAAGCACCAAAGAAGAAGTCGTCACCGTCAAACCTTCTCGCGCATTTCTAGCGAGTTTGCAAGCTGAAAGACAAGAACAAGCAGCACTGGAAAAAGCTGAGACGGCACTGGCTCTTGCCGAATCCCAGCCAAACCAAAAGAATTACGACGAAGCCGTGACGCTGATTCATGCTTTAAGTAAAACCTACGAAGATCTCGCTACTCGGCTAGCTGTAGTTGAAGAACACCTTGCCATCGGCAAAGCCCTCGATACCGCTGAAGCTTCTCTTGAACGCAGTGATTTCGATCAGGCAAAAGAATTGGTCGCACAAGCGGTTTTGAACAAGGAAACATTTGAAGGTCGGTTATCCACTGTAGAAACCAAGATTTCTGAGAAAGAAGCAGAAGCACTCGTTGCAGAAGCTGTCCAAGCGGTGGAAGCGGCAGAGGCGGAGCCGACAAAAGATACCCTTGCTCGTGCAGAAGATGCTGTCGCTCGTCTCAAGACCCCCGATGAGGAATTAGCTACTCGAACAAAAACAGTGGCGCAAACAATCGCTGCCAACGAACAAGCAGCCGCTCAAGCCAAGGCGGAGGAAGAACGGCAGGCAGCCGCCGCTGTGCCAGAACAAAGTCAGCCAGCCGCTGCTAGCAATCAAGCCCAAACGTCGGTCCTCGTTACACCAACAGGTTCGAAATATCATACGAGAAAATGCGGCAACGGTACCTACACGCCTGCCACTTTAGCAGAAGCGCAAAGTCGCGGACTTACTCCTTGCGCAAAATGTTTTCCGTAATAGTCACTAATATTTTGCAACGAAAAAAAACAAACCTCATTTTTGCCTAAGGTTTGTCCACAGTCTGAAGCGGTTGTCTCGTCGGAGACAGCCGCTTTTTTATCACTTGCTATTTCTCATCGTAAGAAAACTCGTACTCGTTTTGTTCGTCATCGATCAGACGCTTGTCATTGTTGTCCGCCATTTTGAATACTTTCTCAAAATCATCACCAGTCATGCGCACTTCCTTTTTCTCTTGATCAATGATCACTTGGGCATTTGTCACTTCAAAAGTGTGCATAGTGCCGATGTCTGCCGCAGTCAGTGCTTTGCTTTTGGGAAACTCTGCTTGTAGATGTTCATTGATCTGCGCTAACTGTTCTTCTTGTTTCTCCGCGATATCCGCAGGTGATTGATTCGGATTGGTAAAAAAAGTCAGCGTTTTATTGACAGTGATCTTTCCATCTTCAAATAGATACAAAGCATATTGCTGATGACTGTTGCTATTGGTCAATACTTGATTCGCAGCTGCAGAGTCAACCCCTGAGCGACTGCAGCTTGCCAAAAAAAATAACGCCGCTAAACAAACGGTAGCAAATATTCCTCTACCTAACTTGCTTTTCGTTTTCATTTTTCCCCTTCTCGTTGTCCCTAAGTTTCCTTCTTTCATGATTTTTCGCAAACCCGTGGGTTTGTGTTCCCTGTCAAATTGAGTTATTTTCAGTATAGCATAAACAATTTGCTTTTATAGCTTTTTTTTATAATGAGATTAATTCCACGCGCAAAAAAAAAACCAACCTTGTCGAGACAAGATTGGCTTTCTTTAGGATTGATTCGTTGAGATCTTTGAACGTTCTCGCTGGGATATGATCGCTGCCTATTGTCCAATTAGTCCGACAACAAGCCCTAAAACGATCACTCCTAGAAACCCATTCACAAGGTGCAGCCCAACTAATTTACGGGACTGTCCCGAGTAAACAGCCATCACGAAGGTGGCGACCCCATACACCCCTAGCCATAATAAGCAAGCGACTTGCAAGGAGGTCATCAGCCAACCATCATGATCGAATGTGGCAAACCAATAGACGACTTGATAGGTCGCTGCCGATAAGAGAATCCCACCAACGATCGTGCCGCCAAAGGTAAAGAGCATGTCTCCGGTCGTCATCTGCTGACCGTTCATCTTCTCTGCCATTCCTGATTCTTTCGCCCAAAACTTGCCCCACTTATGCATCGGATTGTAAAGCAGACTTTCCACCACGACCCAGCTGAGGGTACCGAAAATCAATGTCCAAAAATTAACCATTATCGTTTTCTCCTACACTTTATTTTATCGTCACATTCCTGAGAACCGAAGAAACAACCGAACGCGGGGTTCCTTCCCCATCAGTTTATGCCTTAAGGGAGGGTTCTTCAACTTTTTCCACTGGTGTCCCCTATTTTTCGATGGTTCCAATAAAAACTAAGAAAAATGATCGTATACAGCAATGCGGTGAAACCTGTGACCGCTAATGGGTTAGTGATCAAGATTCCGGCAAACAGCAAAAGCAACGCAAGGATCGCCCCACCCAAAAAAATCGTATAGCCCATTTTCTTCTGCTTGCGTACCAAAACAAACGCCGCCACACTGATCAACAACCAAATCAGTAATACAGTATACGACAGGGAGCCTGCCAGATAATTGAAGAGTTTGTCGCCTAAAAAGTAAGAAAGAACGACTCCAAGATATAAAGTACCGCTGCAAAACATGATCGCTCGTTGGGGCACACTGTTTTTATTCAGCATCGTGAAGCGGCTTTTTTTCTGGCCATTGTTGCTTAACCGGAAAAACAACGTTCTTGAAGAAGCATAGACCCCAGAATTGATGGAGGAAAACAAGGCCAAAATGATCACTAAATTAACGATGTCGGAAGCAAAAGGCACATGGATTTTTTGAAACACCATTACAAAGGGACTGACATTTGGATCGGCTAATTGATTCCACGGATAAATGATCAGTAAAAGAAACAAGGGAATGATGTAAAAAGCGGCAATCCGAGTCATTACTCCTTTGATTGCTTGAGGGATCGCTTTTTTGGGATTTTCTGCTTCACTGATCGTGATGGCTACTAACTCAGAACCGCCATAAGAATAGATTACGACCAATAAAGAATTGATAAATCCTTTGAGACCATGAGGGGCAAAACCGCCATAGTCTGTCATTTGTCTCATCGTCGGTAAAAAGCCCAAATCTAAAACTTGCGTGGCAACCAGATAGAGACCCACCAAGATCAGCGCAATCACCACACTGATTTTGGCCCACGAAAGCCAGTATTCCGTTTCTGCAAACAAGCGGACCGAAAACAAATTGATGATGGTCGTGAGTAGTGCCAAAATCAAAACAAAGATCCAAGCTGGAATATTGGGAAACCACAACTGCAAAAAGCTTGCGGCAGCAACTGCTTCGGCGATGATGTTGATCATCCACATCGACCAGTAGATCCAATCAATGAAATCAGCTGTATGCACGCCGAGATACGGCTGGACTAAGCCCGAAAGACCATGTTGTTTTTGGTCAGATAAGACCAACTGACCCAGCCCTGTCATAACGACAAATAAGATCAGCCCGCAAAAAATAAACGCCAGCAAGACCGCAGGCCCCGCTAACTGGATCGCTTCCCCACTGCCTTTGAATAGGCCGGCACCGATTGCGCCACCTAGTGCCAACATAGTGATGTGTCTGGTTTTCATCTGTTTTTTTAATTGATTTTTTTCTGTCATACGTTCCTCCTCGAAAACCGTTGATCCTTCATACACGGTGATTCTCTCACTGTTGCTATTTTTAATTATATGAATGATTTTTTTTAACTACCTCATAGAGAATACCAGACGTTTCTACTATTGCAACTAAGAATTGAAAAAATTATCTATTTTTTCTGAAAATTCTATCTTTCTCTAATCTTTTTCACCTAAATCAAATATTGGCGAGCTTTTCTTTAGGCGAAGGCACTAAAAAAAGCCATCTCCCGACTTGTGGGAAATGACTTTCTGTCCGTTTTTTCAAGCAGGCTCGATGATCAATGGGTCGTAAGCAACTCGTCTTTGATAGCGTCAGGGAGATCCTGCTCAGTCACCTCTTGATACGACTCCACATGTTTACCTTTTGCATCAAGCTCTAGGTAGGCATTTTCTTTTAATTTTTGTGGTGCCCAAAACGTGATTTTTATTTTTTGTCCATCTTCATTGATTCCTTCTTGCGTATATTCATAGGCGTCGTGTTCTTGCGGCACGCCGTATTCGTCTGATGTTTTGACATAAACCTTTTTCTCCGGTACGAAAGGATTGAAACGATCCACCAGCTGAACCAGTTCGCCGGAATCATCTTTCGTAAAATAAGACCATGTAACCAATGTGACGGTCCCGATCGTTAACACGAGCAGGATCATACTAATTGCTTTCTTCAAGTGATTGTCCTCCGTTTTTTCTATCTACCTTCAGTATAAAAAAACAAACGATAAATATAATCAAACTTAAGACGTATTTTTCCGTCGGTCATTGTGACTAAGACAAAAAGGGACCACTTTTTAAAAAGAAGCGGTGGTCCCTCACTTAGATGTTCCGTTTGTTCATGTCCTTAAACCGTCACTGCCACATCGATCAGCTTGCTTTGCAAATGAACGAGGGTCTCTTGCGCGACACCAATCGTCCGCAAATAATGATACGCATCGGTATAGGTTTCTTCAAGATGCGTTAAGACGGGCAACAGATACTCAGGTGCTGACAGCCACATCTCATTCGTGATTGTTTGGACTTGCTGAGCTACCAGCGGGTTAGCAGCTAAATAGGTGTGCGTCGTTTGATAGTTGGCAATGATATCGGCTTTTGCTACATCTGCCAGTTGAAGCAGCAGCATAGCGATCACACCCGTCCGATCTTTGCCCGCCGCACAATGAAATAACACACAACCTTCGGCAGCCGCCATCGTTTCCATGATCTGCTTGATTTGCTCTTTGCGGTCTTCAATCATCTGGATATACAGCTCCGCCATATTGAAAATCAGCGGCTGCTCCAGTTGGGTCACATCCCCCATCGTTTCTGAAATCAAGGAGATCGGCCAGTTCTCCACACCGTCGATCACAGGTGTTGGCTCCTTTTCGATCTCTAAGGTCGTCCGTAGATCAATGATGGTCGTCAGCTGATACCTTTGTAAAAAAGCGATATCTTCTGGATGTAGATTGGCTAGACTGTCGCTTCTTAAGAAACGCTTCCAGGCAGTTGCTCCGTCTTTTGCGGCATAACCGCCTAAATCTCTTGTATTATAGGTTCCTTTTAATGGCAATCGTGTGTACATTCTTGATCGTCTCCTTATCTCATTCGTTTTTTGACTTGTCCGATCCCTAATTCGACACTGATCATCGTGAAAAAGATCAGCAAAATCAGCATCGAAATTTCACCATAATTGTATTGACCGATCGCCCGCGTCAAGAGCATGCCGATTCCGCCGGCGCCTACCATTCCGAGTGAGATCGATTCAGCGATGTTGCCTTCTAGACGAATCGACGTCCAGGCTAGAAAGCGGCTGCTCAAGTTAGGCAGCAGGCCTTCTGTGATCATTTGCAGCCAGCCGGCACCGGTGGCTTGCATCGTTTCAATGATTGCCGCGTCTTGTTCTTCGATCGAACTGATAAAGGATTTTGTTAAATACCCCACCGTCGGGAAAACCAGTCCTAAAACCCCCGAGGTATTCCCAAATCCTAAACTAGCCACCACGATCAAGATCCACACAAGGGCTGGAACGGCCCGTACTACCGCTACACTCCCTTTGATAAGCATTGAAAGGAAAAGATGCGGTGTGGTGTTGGCAGCTCCGAGAAAGCTTAATACCAGTGCAATGAGCCACCCGATGAATAAACCGCAGATCGCCATACACAAGGAAACAAACAATTGGCCCAACGCTGGAATGATTTTTGAAAAGTCGAGGGTCATAAATTTTGCTAAAATCGTCCCAGCATCTTGCCAACGGCTTAAAAAGCGCGCGACCTCCAAGTCCAGCAAAGCCACACTTGTGATCAGCAATAAGACGAGGCCACAAATCGTGCCTAAAGTCAGCAGTCGTTCTTTTTTCGTAGATAATGCAATTTTTGTTGTCATCGCTTCCTCCTTCAATTAGGCAATTCGTTTTCTAAGCTGATTGACTGCAAATTCAGTCAATAGCACCAGCAAAACTAAAAGAATAATCAAGGCAAACGCTTCGCGGTATTTAAATAAACGAATATTGGTCTGAATCATGATCCCCATTCCTCCTGCCCCCACCATTCCTAAAATGGAAGACGCACGAATATTGATTTCGAAAGAAAATAAGGTCCAATTGATCCAAGAAGGAATAAATTCAGGAATCAATCCATGAAAAAGAATCTGCCAATAAGAGGCGCCTGCTGCTCGCAGCGCTTCTAATTTACTGCTGCCGATCTCATCGATCGAATCCGCATAAGAACGAGCCAGAAAACCTAAGGTCGCAACGGTCAATGCCAATAGCCCCACCATATTCCCAATGCCGAAAATATAAACGAACAGCGATGCCCAAACCAGTACCGGGATATTTCTCAGAAAAGAGATCACCATGCGGACACTCGTCCGCACTAGCGGATACGGATTCGTCTGCTCTGACATCAGCAACCCGCAGACAAAAGCAAAAAAAGCCGAGAGATAAGTGCCAACGATCGCAAACAAGACGGTCTCTGCCACCAAGGGCAAGTAACTACGGATGTTTGTAAAATTTGCTGGGAAAAAGTTTTGCACAAAAAATCCCACAAATGCTGGAAGTGACCGAAAGGCTTCCACCAGATTGATTTGCAAATAGGCAAACGACAATAGAACAGCTACTACTACCAACAAGCCGTTCAAGATTCGTCCTTTGTTTGATTCAACCCTCAACGGAATCACGAATCTAGGCTTCTCCATAGGTCAACTGCTCCTTTCCTACGGGAATCGTTGCTTGCGTTAACCTCTGCTGTTCTTCTTTTCCTTGATAGATATGTGTAATCATCGCTTCTGTCAATTCTTGGGGCTTTCCGTCAAAGACGATTTTTCCTTCTTTGACGCCGACGATCCGAGTGGCATACGCCTTGGCAAAATCGACTTGATGCAGATTGACGATGCAGGTGATCTGGCGTTCTTGGGTGATCTCTTGCAACTGTTTCATAACGACTTTCGCAGCGTTAGGGTCTAAAGAAGCGATCGGTTCATCCGCCAAGATCAGCTTCGGCTGCTGCATGATGGCGCGGCATATACCAACTCGTTGCATCTGTCCCCCAGACAACGCATTGGCTCGCTGGTACATCTGCTCTTGTAGACCGACTTTTTTTAACAGTTGGACCGCCTCTTGTTTGTCTTTTTCAGGATACAGCCCGAAAGCCGTTTTGCGAAAAGGAATTTTCCCTAAACGCCCATGCAGGACATTCTTAAGCACATTGGTACGGCCAATCAGATTGTAATGTTGAAAAATCATGCCGATTTCTGAACGAATCTGTCGCAGCTGCTTTTTCTTCGCACGGGTGATGTCCGTCCCCGCAAAGATCACTTGCCCCTCAGAAGGGTCGATCATGCGGTTGATTGAGCGAATAAAGGTCGATTTCCCAGCACCCGATGGCCCGATCACGACGATAAATTCCCCTTCTGCCACCGTCAGATCAATTTGCGACAACGCATATTTTTTCCCATCATAGGTTTTACTCAACTGCTTGATTTCTAATAAGTTATTCGCCATGACTATTCCTCCTCTAAGTTAAGGATCTCGACCATTTCTTGTACCACTTCATAATCTTCATCTTTTGCTTCGGTAAAACGAACCTCTTTGCTGCCATAGAAGGTCTCAAAATACTCTTCGTTTTCATAGGTAAGGTAAAAGTCTTTCAATGCCGCTTTGGTTTCTGCTGGCAAATCGGAGCGAACGACGAAGAGGGCATTCGGGATCGTCTCTGTTTCTCCAATTACTCGGATATCGTCTTCTTGGATCATCCCAGCATCTACTAATGAAGTGATAACCTGTCCAGCCACTGCGGCGGCATCGTAATCTCCTTTGGCTACCCCCATCAAACTGGAATCGTGCTTGCCTGAATAGGCAACAGTATCAAAAAAGTAGCCGGGATTTTCTAATTGATTCGGATCTAATGACAACTCTTTGACTAATTTCGCCTTAGGGTACATATAGCCGGAAGAAGAAGCAGGATCAACAAAGGCAAAGCTTTTTCCTTTTAAATCAGCTAATGACTGCGTCGTGGTATCGTCTTTTCCAACAACGAAAAGCGTTTTGTATTCTTCTTGGCCCATTGAAGTCGTTGTCACTAGTGGTTCTGCACCTGCGATTTTTTTTGCTTGATAATAACTCATTGGACTAACTAGTAAGACATCCAGCTTCCCTGCTTTCAAGGCCTCGATCCCGACCGAGTAGTCAGCACCTTCTAATTCTTCCACTTCAATTCCTAACGCCTCTGACATGTCTGAACGGAACTGCTCATTTTTCTGACCAGAGTCTGGATTTGTTTCATCTTGTATTTGAACGATCGTCAGTTTATCAACTGACTGTCCATCCTTAGCATCCGCCGATGCTGCTGATTTCCCGCAGCCTGCCAGCATACCTAGTGCAAAAATGTGAATGAGACCAACCAAAGCCCACTGTTTTTTATTCATAATAAAAAATCCTCACTTTTCGTTTTGTTTAGTAGTATACTACTAACAATATGTAGTATACTTTGATTGAAACAAAGGCGTCATCAAGAACGGGTAAAAACTACGTAAAGGTCTTGTAAACCCACAAATGGAGGAAACGACGTTGGAAGAAACCATCGAAACCATTGTCTATAAAAAAATAAAAAGTGAGATCCTCACAGGAAATATCAAAGTCGGCGAAGCATTTTCGGAAGCTTCTTTGTCCAAATCGACCGGCTATAGCCGCAGCCCGATCCGCTCTGCTTTAAAACAGCTGGAACACGAAAAATTGGTCACTTATAAGAAAAACCGCGGGGTCGTTTTGCGGGAAGCTTCAATCAAAGAACTAGCCGATATCACGCAAATCTGTGTCAATTGGCTGATTTTAACCACTGAGCAGGTTGCTGGTGGCTTGGGGAGTTTTGCTATTGACGACATTCAACAGCTGCTGAATGAAGCCAAAGCGTACCGACAGCAGATGGATTACGTCAATTATATGAACAAGATGCCAGAAGTCTACATGGCGATCATGGCGGCCAGCCCCAATGATCTGCTGGTCAGCACCTACCAATGGTTGAGCAGCCGTGTCATTAGTGCCTCAATCTATAAAAAAATGGCAAATCCTAAAAATTCGCCTAAAAAAACACTGTCGACGGTTCAATTTTTCCAAGCTTATATCGACCATCTCCGAGCAGAAGATTATAGCCAAGCCATCCGCTGCTTAAAAGACTACCAGCAATATGCCAATCATCAGATTCTTTATTATGGGTATTTGTAAAATCGAAACGCCTATACCTTAACGATATCGATTGAATTCTGCTTTGAAATTGCTAACAAGTACATGGGAATGTTCCCCTAGTAGCGAAACATTGACATATACACTGCTCACAATCGCATCAAACCAAACAACTGCTTTTATAAAAGATAACGAGGTGCCTCATGCTAGAAATCAAACTGATCGATCAAGAACACCAAGCTGACATTCGCTTGAAAAACGAACCCTTCTCCTTATGGGGGAAAATGCTGCCGACTTATAATGAGGGCAACTGGCAGTACACAATCTGTAAATTTGCACCTGAAGACATTCAGACGATGCGTTTCCCAGATGAAAATTATTGCTATGATGAAATGAGCCGAAACAGTCTGTTTATCGGTGCTTATGATGATGGAAAATGCATCGGCTTAGCAATCGTTCAAGACGCTTTTTTCAAGTATCTGTACCTCTATGACTTAAAAGTCAACACAGACTACCGCCAGCAAGGAGTCGGTCAACTGCTGATCCAACAGGCACTGAAAGCGGCCCTTGCCAAGGGCTATCGCGGCATCTACACGCAAGCGCAGGACAACAATCCTTCTGCCTGTCTGTTCTACTTGCGGGCAGGCTTTCGCATCGGAGGTCTGGATACGGAGGTATACAAAGGCACCAATCAGGAAGGCAAAAGTGACATTTTGTTTTATTTGGATGCAGCGGAAACGGCAGGCAAAAAATAGCTGAAAAAAGAAAAAAATTCCTCCTGCCAGATGGTACACTTAAGGCAACAATGTTTTAGAAGGTGAGGAAGAAGAATGTACGTAGGATTTGATATTGGCGGAACAAGTATTAAATATGGGGTTTTAGATGAAACCGGCGTGATCCTTGAAAAATCAGCGATCCCCACAAGTTATGAGCCAGCTCAGTTTTATCAGGATCTACTCACGATTATCGAAGATGCCCAGAGCCGCCACACGATTGATGGCATTGGGATCAGTGCCCCAGGGATCGTTCAAAAAGACGGGTTTATGTTAACGGCAGGCGCTATCAAATCGTTGTATGGTGAAAATTTCAAAGCAGTCTTGGAAGCGCGTACAGGATTGCCTGTGGCGGTGGAAAATGATGCCAATGCAGCAGCGATTGCTGAAAAATGGATCGGCAATGCGCAAGAGGCTGCCAACTATTTGTGTCTTGTCCTAGGCACTGGTGTAGGCGGTGGGATCGTGATCAATAACCAAGTCTACCGAGGTGCTCATGGCATGGCTGGTGAATTTGGCTGGATGGTGATCGATCAGCTGCCAGAAGAAGGCAATATCGAGGAAAGTTCCATCAATAAAAAAACTGCCGTCGTGGGCGGCTTGATTCGCCTCTACAATTTAGCTGGCGCAGCAGTTCCTGGCTTTGAACCCACCCAAGACGCCAAAGAAATTTTTGACCGCGCGCAGCAAGGCGAAGCGTTGGCGCTGAAGCTGACGGACCAATTTCTAACGGATTTGTCTGTAGGGCTGATCAATTTGATTAGCTGTTTTGACCCAGAATTGGTGTTGATCGGCGGCGGCATCAGTGCCAATCCTTATTTCTGGGAACGCCTGCAGGCTCGCTTGACGATCACGGAAACACGGCATGAAGCGATCAATTATTTGCGCGGACAAACCATCGCACCTGTTCGTCCAGCGAAACTGAAAAACGATGCTGGCTTGATCGGCGCAGTCTATCAGATCCACCAACAGCTGCACCGTTAAAAGTTCGGATATGCTATACTGGTGTAAATTGATTATCTAGGACAGCGAGGAACCAGCATGGCGCTTTTTGAACAATTAAACTTGAACAAGCTCTCTGCGGTAGAACAAGAAATCTACCGTTTTATCGTCAATCACTTAGAAAAGATCCCGTATATGCGCGTACGCGACATTGCCGATGATGCTCATGTCTCTTCGACTTCGGTCTTTCGTTTTATTCAAAAAGTCGGCTTTCAGTCGTTTCCAGAATTTCGCTTCTATATCAAAAATCATTTAGAAAAAGCTCATTTTGATGCGCATCCGGAACACTTAGGTTTAGAAGCGCGCATCAAAGGCTTGAATATGCAGATCTTCCACCCTGATGCGGAATACCAAATACGAAAACTTGCCGAAGCGATGCGGGATGCCGATTTGATCTTATTTATGGGGATGGGGGCATCCGGTGCGATCGCGCAATACGTTGCCCGCAAGTTGGCCAGTCTCGGTTACTTTAGTATCAGCATTGATGAGCTGACCTACCCGATCAAAAGCTTTTTGCGTAAAGATCAAAAAAATGTTTTGGTTTTTCTGAGTGTCTCTGGTGAAACCAAAGAACTGATCGAAGTCATTACCGGTTTAGAGAATCAGGCAATCGTGCAAAAATATTGCATTACCCCCAATCGGGAAAGTACGTTGGCACGCCTGTGCGATTATTCGATCGAGTATGCGATCAAAGAGGAACGCAAAGACATCTTTCTTGATTTGACTAGTCAATTGCCTTCAGTAGCGATTTTAGAAACACTGATCGGCTATTTACAAGATTATCGTTCCAACCCTTGATGGTTCAGTTTACTGAACCATCTTTTTTTGTAACACTGTGTTCCGGCTGCGGAATTTTTTTCATTTCTTGAGAGATATGTACGGAATCCGTATCCGCTTACTTTTAGCCGCTTTCATTCGCTATAATGATGGCATCAATTAAGGAAAGGTGTTATTATTATGCAAAAATTCAATGACCTGTTAGACCGCTCGTTGGTACCAATCGCAACAAAGTTGAACAATCAACGCCACATAGCAGCGATCCGGGATGCGTTCATGCTGATTTTCCCACTGACCATCGCTTCTTCTCTCGTTATTTTGGTCAACAATATTTTATTTTCCAATGAAAGTTTCATCGTGCAATTATTTCAACTGAATCGGCTTTTCCCGAATCTGGAAAGTGCCCAGCAAGTCCTAGCTTCCGTGGCGAACGGGACCATCAACATCATGAGTTTATTCATTGCGTTTCTTGTTGCCCAACTTTTAGCCAAACATTTCCAAGCAGATGCTACGCTAGTTGGTTTGACAAGTGTCGCTGCCTTTATGATCTTGTACCCGACCTCCTTTGCAGTAGATGATGTCAATGTGATCTCCACACAATATTTAGGCGCCCAAGGGTTGTTCGTAGCTATGATCGTGGCTTGTTTGGTCGGTGAATTCTTGCCGAAGCTTTTCAAAGTCAAACGACTGCAGATCAAAATGCCTGAAATGGTACCGCCAGCAGTTTCTCGTTCCTTTTCTGGCATGATTCCGATCGTGATCATCGTGGCAGTCACTGCTTTGATCAATTTCTTAGTTTTAATGATCGCACCAGAAGGCATCAATGAACTGATTTACAATGGGATCCAAAGTCCATTGCGGGATCTGGGTGGCAATGTCGTCGGTGTCTTGATCTTGGCATTCTTGCAAACTACGTTGTTTGCGATCGGGATCCATGGCCCAAACACATTGAATGCGGTTCGTTCAGCGATTTTTACCGAACAAGATCTAGCTAACCTAGACTTTATCAACCAGGGCGGCTCCTTGTGGGACGTTCCTTACAAAGAAACCTGGGGCGTTTTAAATGATATGTTCGCAAATATGGGCGGAACTGGTATGACATTGGGCTTGATCATTGCGATCTTCATCGCTTCAAAACGTCCCGAACAACGTGAGATCGCTAAAATGTCCTTAGTTCCAGGAATTTTCCAAATCAATGAACCGATGATCTTCGGTTTGCCGATCGTCTTGAATCCAATCATGATCATTCCGTTTATTTTAACGCCAATGGTCAATATTTTGGTGGGTTATTTTGTCACCGTTATCTGGCCGATCATACCGACCCCAGCGATTGGGGTACCATGGACGACCCCCGGAATCATTAATCTCTTTTTAGGAACTGGAGGAAATGCGATCGCTGCGGTTGTCGGTGTCGTTTGTCTTGCGATTTCGGTCTTGATCTATTTGCCATTCGTGATCGCCTCTAACCGTTCCCAAAAAGTAGAATTATAAGCAAACGAATGAGTCGAGGAGGAATGAAATTTATGTCCGCAAAAATGCCAAAAGATTTTTTATGGGGCGGCGCGATCGCTGCCCATCAAGCGGAAGGCGCTTGGAATGTTGCTGGTCGTGGAATGAGTACCGCCGATGTCATGACTGCCGGCGGCAACGGTATTCCCCGTAAAATCACCAAAGGCGTCATTGAAGGGGAATATTACCCGAACCATGAAGCCATTGACTTTTATCACCGCTACAAAGAAGATATCCAGTTATTCAAAGAACTGGGCTTGAAATGTCTACGGACATCGATTTCTTGGAGCCGGATCTATCCAACTGGAACAGAAGAAGAACCAAATGAAGCCGGTCTCCAATACTATGATGATCTTTTCGACGAATTGCAGGCAAATGGCATCGAACCCGTGATCACTTTGTCCCACTTTGAAATGCCCTACGCCCTCTATGAAGAATTTGGTGGGTTTGCTAACAAAGAAGTGATTCCCCTCTTTGTCAAATTCGCTAAGACTGTTTTTCAACGGTATCGTGACAAAGTGACGTATTGGATGACTTTCAATGAGATCAATAATCAAGCAGATGGGCAAGAGCCGCTGCACGTTTGGACCAATTCTGCCATGATCATCGAGGATGACAGTCAAAAAGAAGCACTCGTCTTTCAAGCGGGCGTCAATGAGTTGATTGCCAGTGCGGCAGCCGTGATCGAAGGCAAAAAAATCAATCCAGAGTTTCAGATTGGCTGTATGATGGCCTATGTCCCGGTCTACCCCTACTCTTGCGCACCCGCTGATTTGATGGCATCCGTCAAAGCCAATGAACGGCGCTATTTTTACAGCGACGTCCACGTACGAGGCAAGATCCCAACCTATGTGCAAAAATATTGGGCAAAAAAAGGCATCACGATTGAGATCACGCCCGAGGAACAAGCGCTATTAAAAGGGGGAACCGTTGATTATATTGGGTTCAGCTATTACATGTCAGGAACGATCTCAACCCTTGATGAAGTGGCTGGCACACCAACTGAGGATATCCCGGGAGCAAAAATCGTGAGGAATCCTTATATTAGTGCTTCTGATTGGGGCTGGCCTATCGATCCAGTCGGGTTGCGCTATGTGTTAAATACGATCTATCAACGCTATGACTTGCCGCTATTTATCGTAGAAAATGGCTTTGGTGCTTACGATCAATTAACCGATGAACAGCAAGTCCATGATGACTACCGCATCACTTACCTGAAAGAGCATATCGAACAGATGGAAAAAGCGGTGGTTGAAGATGGTGTACCGTTATTAGGCTATACGCCTTGGGGAATCATTGACATCGTCAGCTTCGGCAGCGGCGAAATGGAAAAACGCTATGGCATGATCTATGTCGACAAAGACAATACTGGAAAAGGAACCTTGAATCGTTTGAAAAAAGATTCCTTTGCGTGGTACCAGCAAGTGATCGCCTCTAATGGTGAAACGCTCTAATTACTGCTTCCATGACGAACACAAAAACCGCCCCCTCGTTGCGCCATACTCCTTTTCACATTAGGAGCCTGGCAACGAGGGGGCGGTTTTCTTATTAAAGAGGGGCGCCATTGCGAGGATGGCTTTTCTTATCATCACTAAACACTACCTCGATGCTGTGGTACACTATAGCTATTCATTTACTTTTACGTTAAGGAGGAGCTGCATGAAGCCGATATTTCGTCCGATCCAATCTCAAGATGATGCGCCCTTAGCCGCTATCATTCGCAAAAGCTTGACCGACCACCAGTTGGCGGTTCCGGGAACTGCCTATTTCGATCCCGAGTTAGATCACTTAAGTGAATTTTATGCAGCGGATCCTGCTACCCGCCATTATTTTGTCGTCACCGATGAATCAGGGACCCTTTTAGGTGGCGGTGGTCTTGCCGCTTATGATTCAGAAGGGAAAATCGCCGAGCTGCAAAAATTTTATCTCAGTGATGCTGCCAAAGGGCAGCGTCTCAGCTATCCTCTGCTGGCGAAAATCGAGGCCAAAGCTTTTGAACTAGGCTATCGGCAACTCTATTTAGAATCCCATCATTCTTTAGAAGCAGCCTTGCATGTCTATCAAAAAGCTGGCTATCGCGCATTGTGCCAGCCACTATTGGCAGCACAGCATACCACGATGGATCGCTTTTATGTGAAAACACTAGAGCCGCAGCAACCAAATCAATGCAACAGCACCCACGGTTTGGACGGCACCAACGGAAAGGCCATAGAATAAAAAGCGCGGGCCTTCTTTTAAAAACTTGCGGAAATCCAAGCGCAAACCAATGGCTGCCAACGCTGTCGTTTCAAACCACGTACTGATAAAATGAGCGCCCTCATTCAACCAGCTAGGCAGCGGCAAGAAGCTGTTCAAGATACAGATGGTCAAGAAGCCCAACACATACCAAGGGATCGGCAGCCGAAGATTGCCTTTGGCTTTGGTTTTGGTGGGGGTCTTTGTCGTCATTCGTTCAAAAACAATGACGACGACTGCCAACATGATGATGCGTGCGATTTTAAAGAGCATCGCGTATTTGACGGTGTCGGCATCAATCAAACTAGCCCCCGCCACGACTTGTCCGACGGATTGCAGCGTGCCACCAAGTAAGGCGCTTTTTTGCAACAGATCATCGCCGTATAAGGCCAAGCCTAAAAACGGCAGCGTCAGCATCATCACTGTGCCTAAAAGATTGACCAAGGTGATGATCTGCCCTTTTTCTTCATCATCGGCATCAATGGCTGGTGCAATCGCCGCAATCGCAGAGGACCCGCAGACAGCGTTGCCGCCTGCCATCATCAGGCTCATCTTTTGATTAAAGCCCATTTTTTTCCCTATCAAATAAGCAGCGGTAATGACCAAGCTCATCATCAGCAAAATAAAGAGAAAGCCCCGAAGGCCCATTTCACTGATGGTCTGGAAAGTGACGGTAAAGCCCAGCAAAACCACCGAATATTCCAAGAGCCGACTTTCCGCAACCTTCGTCCCGACTTGATAGCGTTCTTGCTTGAACAGTGTATTTCCTAAAATGATTCCTAATAAAATAGCAAGGGTTGCTCCTCCTAATTTTGGCACAGCCAAAGCCATGATTCGGGCGATGACGGCTACCGAAAAGGACAGGAACAAACCGGGAAGTATCAAAGCTGTTTGTCGTTGCTTCATTGCTTTCATCCTTTCATATAACATCCATTATACACAGATTGACCGATCAGTAGGATTTATTGGTATAATAGTTATGATTGAATTTTCTAATGGAAGGGATTGCAATGTTAAAATTACTGGAGACCTTTAAGATGGTCTATGAAACGAAAAATTTTTCGAAAGCTGCCGAACTGCTGTTTATTTCGCAGCCCACGGTTTCTGCTCAAATCAAGCAGTTGGAACAAGACCTGGATACACCGCTTTTTTTACGAAATGGTCGCAAAAACGTGATCGCCACGCCCCAAGCAGAGTACCTTTACGAAAAGGCACTGAATTTATTGGATGAGTGGTCGACGATCGCCAGCGAGATCCATACCAACACACAGCATCAAAGCCACTGTGCCCTAGGTATCTCTCATACCTATGCGATGGCCTTGATGCCTGACTTGATGATTGCTTTATACAACGCCTTTCCCACGGTGCGTTTTCGGGTATCGATGATGAACTCCGCTGAAGTCTTAACAGCGCTTGAACAACATCAACTAGATTTAGGGATCATTGAAAAACCCTTATCTGCACCAAGTATTTTGCGTTTCCCGATTTTGAAAGATCAGCTCGTCTTAGCTGGTGACCCCCAAGTCGGTCCTTGGCTCGTCCGAGAAGCGAGTTCTGGTGTCTACTATTACACTAAACGCTATCTGGAGGAACAGAATATTCAAGGACCGATCATTGAGATCGCCAGCAATGAACTGATCGTCGCTTTGCTGAAAAAAGGTTTCGGCTGTTCGATCCTTTCCAAGCGAGCCGCCCACGGCATTGGCTATCAACTGCTGGATAAAAACTTTGAGCGCCAATTTTACCTCATCCAGCGCAAAGTAGTCACAGAACCAGCCATCGAGGGATTGCGGACCTTCATTCAGGAGTGGTCGCAAAACGATCCCTCACAGGTGGCCAGCGTATAAAAACAAACTGATTTTTTTGGGGAACCACCGCCTCGTGGGATTTCTTAACCTTTTCTTACGATTACGCTTCCTCGCTGCCGATCTGGTCCGTTTGATTGTTTCTTAAGAAATTTGTGCTAAAATGAAGAGTACTGGCTATGGGCTCTAATGTTCCCCTTTTTGAGGAGAGCTTAGACCGCCTTTTGACTACTTATGCAGTTCGTGAGCAAACCAGTAAGAAAGGATCTTGAAATGAACGAACAAATCAAGAACAAATTAGCGCTGCTTCCTGACCAACCAGGTTGTTATTTAATGAAAGATAAAAATAACAAAATCATCTATGTTGGGAAAGCCAAAATTTTAAAAAATCGTGTCCGTTCGTACTTTACCGGCAGTCACGATACGAAAACCGAACGGCTTGTTCAAGAAATCAATGATTTTGAGTACGTCGTTACCGAATCAAATACGGAAGCCTTATTGCTGGAAATTAATTTGATTCAAAAAAACAAACCAAAATACAATATCATGTTAAAGGACGACAAGTCGTATCCTTTTATTAAAGTGACCAAAGAGCGCTATCCGCGTCTGATCATCACTCGTAAAGTTTTAAAAGACGGAGCTTTATATTTTGGCCCTTATCCTGATGCACGAGCAGCCAATGAAACCAAACGGGTGCTGGATCGCCTCTTTCCTTTACGAAAATGCGGTCCTTCTCAAAAGCGGCCTTGTCTTTATTATCATTTGGGTCAATGCGTCTGTCCTTATGTCAACAATGTAGATCCCAAGGATTATCAGAAGATCGTGGATCAAGTCAAACACTTTTTCCACGGCGGTCACGTCGATATTTTGAAAGACCTGAAAGAGAAGATGGGCGAAGCCATTGAAACGTTAGAGTTTGAACGAGCGGCTGAGCTGCGGGATCAGATCCAAGCAATCGATACCGTCATGACGCGACAAAAAATGACTCTGACAGATCTGATGGACCGTGATGTCTTTGGCTACAGTGTCGACAAAGGCTGGATGTGTGTCCAAGTCTTCTTTATCCGTCAAGGAAAGCTGATCGAACGAGAAGTCTCTTTGTTTCCTTTCTACAATGAAGCGGATGAGGATTTCTTGACCTTCGTCGGCCAGTTTTACCAAAAGAATGAACACTTCATTCCCAAAGAAGTCTTTGTTCCGCAAAATGTCGATGCCGCACCGTTAGAAGCGCTGCTGGAAACCAAAGTCCTGCAGCCCCAACGAGGCGACAAAAAGAAATTGGTCGATTTGGCCAATAAAAATGCCCGCATTGCCTTGGCACAAAAATTTGCGTTGATCGAGCGTACTGAAGAACGGACGATCGGTGCAGTGGATCGTCTAGGCGAAGCCATGGGGATCGCGACACCTTATCGGATCGAAGCCTTCGATAACTCCCACATCATGGGGACCGACCCAGTGTCTGCAATGGTGGTTTTTGTCGACGGGAAGCCGTTTAAAGATGATTATCGGAAATATAAGATCCGTACCGCACAAGGCGGCGACGATTATGGCTCTATGCAAGAAGTCATCTACCGCCGATACTCTCGTGTCCTAAAAGAAAACCTGCCTTTTCCTGATCTGATCATCATCGATGGTGGGAAAGCCCAAGTCGGTGCCGCCCAAGAAGTGCTGTATAACCAGCTAGGTTTAGATATTCCCGTTGCGGGTTTAGTGAAGAACAACAAACACAAAACCAGCGAGTTGATTTTCGGGGAATTTTTAGATCCGATCCAGCTGGAACGCAATTCTGTGGAATTCTTTTTGCTGCAACGGATCCAAGATGAGGTCCATCGTTTTGCGATCACCTTCCATCGCCAACTGCGCAGTAAAAACAGCTTTTCTTCCAAACTGGATGAAATTCCTGGCTTAGGACCAAAACGCAAGCAACAGCTGATGAAAACCTTCAAGTCGTTAAAAAACATCCAAGCAGCTTCCGTGGAAGAGATCCAGCAAGCTGGCATCCCCAAAGCCGTTGCGGAAACTATCTTAGCCAAACTAGGTGATCAAAACCAACCCACTTCTTAAGTCAAAACAAAAACGCTCCATAGCCAACAGTAGCTATGAAGCGTTTTTTCGTTGAAGAAGCAGTTTGTAAGCCGTTACTTTTTGCGGTGCTGTAACAGGTCAGGCTTCATGTCTAACATGGAATAGCCACGAACATCATACCGATTGCGGCTGCAGGAATAGTCCACTGGACGTCCCGATTCTAAATAGATGATCTGTTCTAATTCCAATACTGGGTCATCTGCTTGGCACGCTAAATAGGTTTGATCGTATTCATCGCTTTTGGCAGCCTGAAAGGTCCGATAAGCACCAGCAAATTTGTAGCCTAAATCTTGCAGTAGATAGTCATAGACGGATTCTTCCAAGATCTCTTTCGTCAAACCGCTGACCAGATCCAACGGCATATAGGAATGCTCGAGTATGTATGGATTGCCTTCTAAGATCCGCAAACGGATCACATGATAGATTGGTTGTTCGGCAGTGATCTGAAGCATCTCTTGAATTCTTGTTGTAGGAAAACAGACTTCAAAGGTGATGACTTGGCTAGTCAACGTCCGTTTTTCTTGTTTCATCTGATAGCTCAGGCCTTTGTATTCTGTCACCGATGAGGTATCTTTTCCCCAAAAGGAATGATTCAAAACTTTGGTCCCTAAGCCGCGCTTTGTCAGCAGCAAGCCTTCCATAATCAGGATATTCACCGCATTTTTAATCGTCATTCGGCTGACGCCAAACTCTTCCACTAACTCTGTTTGATAAGGTAAAAGACTGTCTTTCGGATAAGTTCCATCCTTGATTCTTTTACGCAGAACATCTGCGATCTCCATATATTTGGGCATTTTGCCACCTCCAAAACGTGTGTTGTATTGTATTGATTGAAAAACGAGAAAAGAACCGGCCAAACGAAAAGAGTGTCATCACACCACTGCACCTTCCAATGAAGCAGTGTGATAAGGGGTATTGCACTCTGATCGCGGCCGGATAAGGTCTATTACGTTTGGCGCTTGTTTCTAATCGACTCGATCAGACATTACGCATTTTTTAAACGGCGTGTTTCTTGAATTTGCGCCATTTTCACGAACGGCAAGTAGATAACGACCGACAAGATCAAGTTAACAGCTGCCAAGATTCCGCCAGCAATACTTTGTGTCGACAAAATACCGCCGATGATTGGTGGCGTCGTCCACGGTGCGATGACGGTACTTGCAGGGACTAAGCCAGTTGCGGTTGCAAAATAAGCAGTCGTTACTAAAACAAGTGGGGTCAACACATATGGGATGAACAAGATTGGGTTTAAGACAACTGGCAACCCAAACATCACTGGTTCATTGATCATAAACACACCTGGTGCAACGGATAGTTTTGCGACAGTCATATACGCTTTATGATGACGAGCAACTAAAAAGATCGCAATCAAAAGACCTAGTGTCGCACCTGTTCCGCCGATGTTCACGAAAGAATCAAAGAATGGTTTGTTCACGATATAAGGCAAATCTGTTCCTGCTTCTAATGCTCGTGCGTTTGCTTCGATCGCAGGCACATTGATCGTTTGCATGAACGGGTCGATGATGTTGGCACCATGTAAACCAAAGAACCATAAGAATGCAGAGATAAAACCTAATAGCAAAGCAGCTGGGTAAGAGTTTGCCAAGCCCATGAATGGTTGTTGCACCAATTCATAGAAGGACAATACGATACTTGTCACACCAAATGCTTGGAAAATTGCTGTAAACAAAGCAAAGATCGATACGGTGATCATTGCTGGGAATAATGCAGCAAAGGAACGTGAGACTGCTGGTGGTACGCCATCAGGCATGTTGATGACTAAGCGTGGGTTGCCAGCTAGACGACGGAAGATCTCAGTAGAAATGATCGATACGATTAATGCTAAAAATAATCCTTGAGAACCAAGTCCGGCAGCTGTTAACAAACCATCTGGGCCTGTCGCCATTGCACCTAATGCGAAGAAACTTGCAACTGAGATCGCCCCAGCACCTAATGCGTCTTGATTGTAGCTTTTAGCTAAATTATACGCTACTGTGAAAGCGATTAACAGACCAAGTATTGAAAAAGTACCTGCTGACAAGTTGTTCCCAAAGGCTTGCCATGTCCCTTCACCAAAAATGCCATTCATAAAATCAATATAGGCAGGAATTGGTAAGTTGTTGATCAATACCCCAAAAGAGCCTAAGATCATCAACGGCATCGTTACGATAAATCCGTCACGAATGGCCACTAGATGTCTTTGAGAGCCTATTTTAGAAGCGATCGGAATAAAGTGCTTCTCCATAAATCCAATAAATTTATCCATTGTTTTTTCTCCTTTCAAACCCAAAACAAAATAATGAAACCGATTTCTACTAAAGAATACCACGAGAACGTTTCCATGTCTAGTCTTTTCTTTATCAAAACTGTTCTTTTATTTAACCCAGCTTATCATTTGCAAAAACAGGTGGTTTTTTAATAGAATACCCCCTTTGAAATTAGACAGAAAAATCCGCGATTTTACACAAAAAAAGCAATGCTGATTCCTACAGCATTGCTTTTTTCATTGTTATTAAAAGCCGTTATTATCTGAAACTTCTTTAAACCAACGACCTGATTTTTTCACCGTTCGTTTAGCATCATTTGCTAAGTCAACGGAGATAAATCCGTAACGGTTCTTGTAAGCATTGGTCCATGACCAGTTGTCCATGCAGGTCCACATATGGTAGCCGACACAATTGGTTCCTTCTTGGATCGCTTGGTGGACGTACTTTAGGTGGTCAGAGACAAATTCGATGCGGTAATCATCTTCGATCACGCCATCAGCATTGACGAAACGTTCTTCTCCTTCGACACCCATGCCATTTTCAGAAATGTAGCACTTGATATTGCCATAGTTTTCTCGCGTGTTCGTCAAAATATCATAGATCCCTTTTTCATAGATTTCCCATCCGCGATACGGGTTCATTTTCTTGTTTGGCATATCATAGTTATCAAAGTAATCATCAGGCATTGGACTTTTCGCTTCATCGATCGGTGATTCTTTCTTCATGATACGACGAGGTTGGTAATAATTGATCCCCAACAAGTCGATCGTATTTTCGCGAATCGTTTGTAAATCATCTGCTTCCATTGCTGGTACCATATCCAATTCCTTGACGATGGTCACTAATTCTTCTGGGAACGTCCCTTTGACCGCTGGGTCTAAGAAAGAACGATTAAAGAAGGCATCTGCGATTTGCGCTGCTTTGACATCCTCTGGATCGTTCTCATCTCTTGGATAGCTTGGCGTCAAGTTCAAGATGATGCCGATCTCCCCATCAAGGTTCATCTCATGATAGACTTTGATGGCTTTGGCACTCGCCAACGTTTCGTGGAACCCAACTTGGACTGCATGTTTCATGTTGATCTCATTCGGATAATGGAATTGGTAAAGATAGCCGCCTTCAACAGGGACAATCGGTTCATTATGAGTGAACCATTTCTTGACACGATCACCAAATAATGTAAAGCAGGTTTGCGCAAATGCGACATAGGCATCCACGGTCTCTCGGTTCAACCAGCCGCCTTTTTCTTGCAGCGCCATTGGCATATCGAAGTGGTATAAATTCATGAAAGGTTCGATCCCGTTGGCGATCAGCTCATCAATGTAGGCATTGTAAAAATCAACGGCTTTTTGATTGACTTCTCCTTTGCCTTGCGGGAAAAGACGACTCCATTGGATCGACGTCCGAAACGTCGTATGGCCGGTTTCTTTCATGAGTTGAATATCTTCTTGATAGCGTGTGTAGACTTGCGAGGTTTTTTCAGGACCTACCCCATTGAAAAATTTCTCTGGTTCTTGCTGATACCAGTAATCCCAGATGCTTGCCCCTTTGCCATCACCTTCAAATACACCTTCTGTTTGTGGGCCACTAGCGGCTGACCCCCACCAAAAGCCTGCTGGAAATTGATAATCCATCTTCATTCACTCCTCATTTTTTCTTTGCTGCCCTAATCATAAAGGAAGCAGTTACAAAAATCAATCTTTTTTAAAATAAATGTATAGACATTTAAAATAAAACATGATACATTATCAATGTAATCGATTGCAAAAAGAAATTTAAGGAGTGAACTAATAATGAATGGTTTTATGGACAAGTTATCTGAAAAGATTTTGCCCTTGGCGAATGCCTTAGGACAAAATCGCTACCTGACCGTCTTGCGGGACGCGTTTATGCTTTCGTTCCCAATCACTATGTTTGGATCGATCGTGGTCGTTTTAAACAACCTGCCCTTCTTCAGTGATGCCACTAAAGGAACATTAGGAACACTGTTTGGTAATGGGCAAAATGCAACAATGAGTATCATGACTGTTTTCGTTACTTTCGGTATTGGCTATTATTTATCAAAATCATATGATGTGGAAGGGATTTTTGGCGGCGCCGTTTCTTTTGCCAGCTTTTTGATCTTGACTCCTTTCTTTATGACTACTGAATCTGGCGAAACGATCTCCGGTGTGCTGTCTCTTGATCGTCTTGGCGCAAAAGGGATGTTTATCGGGATGATCGCAGCATTTTTGGCAGCTAAAATCTATTGCCGCATCACAAAACGCGGCTGGCAGATCAAAATGCCTGATGGGGTGCCACCAGCAGTTTCTAAATCTTTTGCCGCTTTGATTCCAGCAATTATCACCTTAACGGTATTCTTAGTGATCAATGCCATCATGACGGGTGTCTTCAATGCCAACTTGCATGACTTGGTTTATGAATTGATCCAAAAACCATTGACTGGACTAGGCAGCAGCTTGCCAGCAACTCTACTGGCTTTGTTCTTTGTTCAATTCCTTTGGTTCTTCGGTCTACATGGTCAAATCATCGTCAACTCTGTGATGGACCCGATTTGGAATACATTGATGTTAGACAACTTAGAAGCGTATCAAAATGGGGATGCACTGCCGCATATCGTCACAAAACCATTTATGGAAACCTTTACCGTTGGATTAGGCGGTTCTGGTATGACGTTAGCCGTTGTTATCTTGATGGCTTTCGTATTGAAGAAAAAACAATACCGCGATGTGGGTCGTTTGGCTTTAGCACCAGGGATCTTTAACGTCAACGAACCAGCAATCTTCGGTATGCCGATCGTCTTGAATGCGACGATCCTGATTCCTTGGGTCGTGGCACCTCTTGTGGTAACGACCTTCAACTACTTAGTGATGGCGGCTGGACTTGTTCCTGCACCAACTGGTGTATCTGTCCCTTGGACCGTTCCTGTGGTCTTCAGTGGTGTCTTAGCAACCAACTCTTGGTTAGGTGGTTTGCTGCAAGTCATTGACGTGGTGATCGTCGGCTTGATCTGGTATCCATTCTTACGTGTTTTAGATCGTCAAGCAGAACCATCGATCGATTAAGCGCAACGGCTGGCTGAATTTTTTCAGTCAGCCGTTCTTTTTATAAAAAAACCAAGGTTTGATTGTCGAAACCGCTTTTTTCAGCTATACTTCTTGCGAGGTGATCAGATGCCAAAATACCAAGAAATTGCCAATATTTTACGCACACGTATCAAAAACAACACGTATCCGCCTGACAGCTTACTGCCGAATCAAACTGATTTAGTCGAGGAATTCGGAGTCAGCCGGATGACCGTCAAAAAAGCCATCGGTATTTTAGCCATGGAAGGACTGGTTTATTCTCAGCGGGGCGCTGGAACAAAAATATTGAACCACCCATTCTTAAAAAAAGACACCACTGCTTTAACGGTCTATGAAGGCTTGTCAACGGAAATGGGCAAAGCTGGCCGCAAGCTAGTCAGTCAGGTCATCGATTTTCAAGTCGAATTTCCTGACCAAACGATCCAAGAAAAGTTGATGTTGACGGAAGAACAGCCGATCTATAGTATTGTCCGCTTGCGGATTCTTGAAGACCAGCCGTTTATTTTAGAATATACCTATATGCCGGTCCATTTGGTGCCCAATTTAACTCGTGGCCATTTAGAAAGTTCTATCTACCGTTATGTCAAAGAGGAACTAGGGGTCCAGTTTGCTGGCGCCTACCGCACCATCGCCGCTGATAAAAGTACCGCGTACGATCAACAGTATTTGGACTGTAAAGCCGATGATCCGGTCTTAGAGATCGAACAGATCGTCTATCAGAAAAATGGCTCACCTATCGAATTTTCCCGTAGTCGCAACCGTTATGACGTGCGGGCCTACTCTTATTTAGATGTCCAGCACTAAAAAGACCTGCCCACGGTTTTCTTCCATCAGAAACCGTGGGCAGGTCTTTTTGTTGTTTCATTCGTTACTTCGGTTATTTTTTCGCTGAGGGTTGGAATCGTTTCAGCCGCAAGGCATTTAATAAAACGGATACCGAGCTGAAGCTCATGGCCGCCCCAGCGATCATTGGATTGAGCAAGGGGCCCCCGAAAAGATGCAGCACACCCATTGCAACAGGGATGCCTAAGACGTTATAAGCAAAAGCCCAGAAAAGATTTTCTTTGATGTTTTTGATGGTTGCCCGACTTAACTCGATCGCGGATGGGACGTCCATTAGATCGCTGCGCATCAGTACGATGTCTGCCGATTCGATGGCGACATCGGTACCAGAGCCGATCGCGATCCCTACATCGGCTTGGGCTAACGCCGGCGCATCATTGATCCCATCACCTACCATCGCAACCTTTTGGCCTTTGGCTTGCAGGCCAGCTACTTTGGCGGCTTTGTCTTCTGGCAAGACGTCACTGATTACTTCATCGATACCGACTTGTTTGGCGATGGCTTGGGCTGTTCGGGCATTGTCGCCCGTGATCATTGCTACGTACAAGCCCATTTGATGCAGACGTTCAATGGCTTTTCGACTGCTTTCTTTGATAGTATCTGCCACAGCGATGATCCCGATCGCTTCGCCGTCTTTGGCAACATACATCGGTGTTTTCCCTTCGTGAGCCAATTGTTGGGCTTGCTCGATCAGGCCATCGATGGCAACGTTTTGTTTTTCCAACCATTTCTGGTTGCCTAATAGGACTGGACTGCCAGCGATCGTTCCTTGAATCCCATGCCCTGGAATCGCTTCAAACCCGTCAACTTCTTGTAGGGCGAGGGCTTGCGTGCGGGCTTCGATCACAATGGCTTCGCCTAATGGATGTTCTGAGCCTTTTTCACCAGAAGCCGCCAGCTGCAGCAATTCCGTCGGCGTGTGGTTGCCGGCAGGCAGGAGGTCGGTTACGACTGGTTTGCCTTCTGTGATCGTGCCGGTTTTATCAAAAACGATCGTCGTCACGTTTCTAGCTGTTTCTAACTCATCGCCGCTTTTGATCAAGACGCCATTTTCTGCCCCTTTGCCCGCACCCACCATAATGGCGGTCGGTGTCGCTAATCCTAAGGCACACGGACAAGCAATCACTAATACAGAGATCGTAATAGTCAATGAGAAGATCCAGGTTTCTTGTCCTAAGAAAAACCAGGCAAGTCCTGCAAAAACCGCCAAGACCATCACGATCGGGACAAACACACCCGAAACTTTGTCAGCCATGCGGGCAATCGGCGCTTTGGAGCCTTGGGCATTTTCTACTAACTGAATGATTTGCGCTAACGTTGAATCTTCTCCCACATTGGTGGCTTCATATTGAAACGAGCCATTTTTGTTGATACTGGCGCCGATCACCCGATCACCGACTTGTTTTTCGATAGGTAAGCTTTCTCCGGTGATCATTGATTCATCGATGGCAGAGCGTCCTTGGGTAACGATCCCATCCACAGGAATCTTTTCACCAGGTCGTACGACTAAGATATCGCCAGCTGCGACTTCTTCAATACCCACTTCGACTTCTTCGACTTGATGCCCGCTGCCGCGAAGCACACGCGCTTTTTTCGGTGCGAGATCCAACAACTTCTTGATGGCTTCGGAGGTTTTGCCCTTCGAGACCGACTCAAGGTATTTTCCTAAGGTTACTAATGCCAAAATAACGGCGGCCGTTTCATAGTACAAGTGCATCGCATAGTGGGTCGTGCCCAGGTAGACCATCACGGTCCCATAAATACTATAAAAGAAGGCAGCACTGGTTCCCAATGCGACGAGGGAATCCATGTTGGGATGGCCTTTCCAAAGCGCTTTGAAACCAGCAATGTAAAAGGCGCGACCGAGGACCATCACCGGTAAGACCAAAAGCAATTGAGTGGTAACGAAATTGACTGGATAGGCCATCGGATCTAAAAAGCCAGGGATCGGCAAACCGATCATTTCCCCCATCGTCAAATAGAACAAGGGGATCGTAAAGAGCGCTGAAAGCCAAAACCGTTGCCATAGAGCACGAATCTCTGCCTGTTTTGAATCCGCCTTGTCAGCAGAAGCGGTCGGCAGCTGTGCATCATAGCCCGCCTCTTTCACGGCAGCTGCGATCTTCGCGGCGGTCACTTGATATTGTTGATAGCTGACCGTCAGTTTTTCTGTTGCCAGATTGACGGAGGCTTGCTCCACACCGGCTAATTTTTGGACAGCTTTTTCTACTGTTTGGGCACAAGACGCACAGGTCATGCCCGAGATGGCAAAGGTCTCTTGTCTTTGAGAGCCGATCAGTTGATAGCCCGCTGCTTTGATGGCCGCAGCGAGTGTTTCTTCGGTGAGCTGCTGCTCATCATAACGAATATGTAATTTTTCAGTAGCCAAATTGACCGCTGCTTGGTCGACCCCCGCCAGCTTGCTGACTGTTTTTTCGACGGTCTGGGAACAAGACGCACAGGTCATCCCTTTTACCCCATAATTCTTTTCGATCATTGTTTCCTTCCTCCTTGCTTGCTAGGCAAACTCATTAACCTTTTATGTTTACAGTTGTAATCTTCTTCTACTTTACAATTATCGTTTACACTTGTCAACGATAATACTCAAAAAAAGGACGTTCTCCTTCGAAGCGGCCCAAAAAGCGAGACTTTTGGTCTACCTTTGGGCGGTCGCTACAGGTGGAACGTACTTTTTTCTAAGAAACGATTACTGCCGTTGCAGGGGTCGTTTCGCTTATTCAGGTATTGGTTTTAGAAGGCTAGCACTCTTGCCCGTTGGTTTTGATCAGCTCTTGGTACCAGTAGAAGCTGTCTTTCTTGTAGCGTGCCAAAGATCCTTCTTGCGTTTCATCTTGGTCGACATAGACAAAGCCATAGCGTTTTTGGTAGCCGTTCAACCAGCTTAGCAAATCAGTGAAGGACCAGGTGCAATAGCCAAGAACTTCCGCGCCGTCGCTGATCGCTTCTTTGATAGCATGGACATGCCCTGCTAAATAATCGATGCGGTATTGGTCATGGATTTGATGATCGTCGGTTAATTTGTCGTATTCACCAAGTCCGTTTTCCGTAATGATCACAGGCACCCGATAACGGCTAGTGATTCGGCGTAAAGCGATCCGCAGCCCTTGAGGATCAATCTCCCAATCCCAATTCGTCCGTTCCACAAATGGATTTTCAGCTTTTTTGAACATTCCTGGTGTCCCGGTTTCTTCGGAGCTGCCTTTTTTCCCAGTGGTGTTCATTTTCCCCGCACCGACACCATCTAATGGATTGTAGGCATTTGTTGCTGTTTGGTAATAGTTGATCCCTAAGAAATCTGGTTTTGCTGAACGCAGCAAGTCCATATCACCTGGTTCGATCGTTGGTGCGATCCCTTGCTCTTTCAAGTAATTCATTGCAGCAATCGGGTATTCGCCCCAAAGATAGACATCTAACCAATAATGCGCCATCAAGTCTTCCGCGTTTTCAGCTGCCAAAATATTTTTCGGGTCGCTGTTGATTGGGTAGTTTGGTGAATAGGCGAAACTTGGTCCGATTTTCCCTGGGATTTTCATCTCATGGAACTTGTTGATCACCGACGCATTTGCCAAGTTAGCGATATGATTGACTTCATACATCCGTTTAGGATCGGTCACTCCTGGTGGATGGGCAGCTAAAAGATAGCCTAAAGAAGTAAAGATATTTTGTTCATTCAAGCTGACCCAATAGTGGACTTTGCCGCGAAAGGCTTCAAACAATACGGCCGCATAGTTGGTGAAATCTTCAATGATTTTGCGAGATTCCCAGCCACCGTATTCTTCTTGCAAAGCTCGTGGCAGATCCCAATGGTACAAGGTCACCATCGGTTCGATCCCTGCTTTTATCAGTTCATCGATCAAGGCTAAATAAAAGTCTAACCCTGCTTGATTGACTTCTCCTCGTCCTTCTGGAAAAATCCGTGTCCAAGCAATAGAAAAACGATAGGTTTTCAATCCTTGTTCTTTCATCAAGGCAACATCTTCTTTGAAGCGGTGGTAATGGTCGACCGCGACATCTCCGTTCGTTGCTTTAAAGGTTTTGCCTGGAATGCGGACAAAATCGTCCCAAACTGAAGCGCCTTTGCCGTCTTCTTGCCATGCGCCCTCTACTTGATAGGCTGCTGATGCTGAACCCCATAAAAAATCATTGGGGAATTCTTTTAGTTGTTTATGATCCAATTGTTTCCCTTCTTTCTGTTTGATGATACCCCTTTCTTAAGTATACCGATAATTGCCTGATTTGTCATAAGAAGATTTTGTACCTATGCCAAGAAAGCCGATGGCACGCAAAAAACATCCGTGCAAGCAGTGGTTTACTCCTTGTACGGATGTGGACTAGCTATGGATCATGCGTCAAATTGTGCCTGATAGAGTGCGGCATAACGCCCCTCTTTAGCTACTAACTCTTCGTGGGTCCCCTGCTCTACGATATTGCCCTGTTCCACCACGAGGATCGTGTCGGCATGTCGAATCGTGGACAAGCGATGGGCGATCACAAAGGAGGTTTTGCCTTTCATCAATTTGGTCATCGCTGCTTGGATCAGCAGCTCCGTTTGCGTGTCAACATTCGATGTGGCTTCATCAAGAATCAACAGATCGGCATCCAACAGCATCGCTCGTGCAATCGTCAATAGTTGTTTTTGCCCTTGTGAAATACCGGTTCCGTCTTCAGAAATCAAAGTATCATAGCCTTTTGGCAGGCTCATAATAAAGTCATGGATATGGGCGGCTTGTGCAGCAGCTTGGACTTCTGCCAACGTCGCATTCGCCTTGCCGTAGGCCAAATTTTCAAAAATCGTTCCCGTGAACAGCCACGTGTCTTGCGGCACCATCGCATAGCTTTGCCGTAAGCTGCGGCGTGTCGCTTGGCGGATATTTTTACCGTCTAACCGAATCGCTCCTTGGTCAGGGTCATAAAACCGCATCAAGAGGTTCACGATGGTGGTTTTCCCCGCTCCGGTCGGTCCGACGATCGCGACCAAGCTGCCAGCCGGTACTTCCAGCGAAAGGTCTTTGATGATGGGCTGCTGTGCTTGATAGCCGAAGGTCACATGGTCAAAGGCGACATCACCAGACACCTCGTGGTATTCGTAGGCTCCAGGAACATCAGAAACTTCCGGTTCTTCATCCAGCAAACGGAAGATCCGTTCTGCCGCCGCCAACGCCGATTGCAAATCACTGAAGATGTTGGCTAACTCATTGATTGGTCCTGAGAATTTTCTGGAGTATAAGACAAAAGAAGAAACGTTCCCGAGTGTCAGATGACCGAACAAAAACAGCAAGGCGCCAAACATACTGATCAAGGACAACGACAGATTGTTGATAAAGTTGATGGAAGGACCAGTCATACTACCGTAGTACTCGGCATTGTAATAGGCATCCACCGCTTCTTGGTTTTTTTCGTCAAAACGGCTGATGATCGCTTCTTCTTGGTTATACAGCTTGATCGTTTGCTGACCAGAAATAATCTCTTCCACAAAACCGTTCAGTTCGCCTAATTTGCGGGAACGACGGCGAAACAATGGTTGAAATTTGCTCATCAAAAAACGAGTCAAAAAGATCGAAGCGGGAACCGTTACGACAAAAATCAGCACCAGCAGCGGCGAAATCAAAACCATCATTACAAACGAACCAATGATCGTCACAAGACTGCTGAGGACTTGAATGGCATCGCTGGCCAATGACGTATTGATGGTATCGACGTCATAACTGATGCGGCTGATGATATCCCCAGTGGCGACTCGGTCAAAATACCCCACCGGCAGTTCGGTGATTTTATCAAAAATCGCCTTGCGCATCGCTGCCACCACCCGCTGACTCAAGCGGATCATCATGAGCGAAATCAGATAACTAAGAAGGGAAGACGCAAGATAAAACAGCAGCATCAGCCCACAATAAAAGAAGACTCGGTCAAAAATGACCTTGCCGGGACCCGGTTGAATGGCATCAATGGCGTACCCTGAAAGCAAAGGGCCCACCAAGGCGAAAATATTGCTGGCCATCATCAATACAGCGGCTGCCAGCAGGAGACCTTTGTACTCGTAAAGATAGCCCCACAAACGCCGTAGTGTTTTCTTGCTATCCTTTGGTTTTTCCGTTTTTTTCTTCGGCATCGTCGGCACCTCCTGTCTGCCCTTGATAAATGGCTTGGTAGATCGCATTTTCTGCTAGTAATTTTTGGTGACTGCCAAAGCCGTTCATTTGCCCGTTTTCCAGTACCAAAATTTTGTCGGCATGCTGGATCGAGCTGATCCGCTGCGCGATCAAGACCGTCGTCGTCTGTTGAAACTGCTGTCTCAGGACCTTGCGCAACTGAGCGTCGGTTCGATAATCCAGCGCACTGGCAGAATCATCCAAAATCAAAATCTCTGGATCCCCCGCCAATGCCCGCGATAACAAGACCCGCTGCTTTTGACCGCCGCTTAAATTGCTGCCTTTGGCATGCAGTGGATGAGCTAAGCGCTTGGGTAGTTGATTGATAAACTCCTTGGCTTGGGCGCGAGCCGCCGCTTCTTCGATCTGTTCTTTGGAAAACCGCCGACCAAAAGCGATATTTTCTTCGATCGTTTCCGCAAAAAGCACGTCTTTTTGTAAGACGACACCGAATAACTGATGAAACTCCGTCGGATCGATGGAGCGAATGTCGCGACCAGCGATGCGAATCATGCCCTTCGTTGGGTCATAGAGCCGCAGCAGTAGTTTGACGATCGTTGATTTTCCACTACCAGTCGCACCGATGATCCCTAAGGTTTCTCCCGGCTGCAAGGAAAAATCGATGTCTTTCAGCACCTGGGTACCGTTAGGATAGGTGAAGGAAACTTTTTCAAAAACGATATGCGCCGGCTCTTCTTTGACAGGCGCCTCAATGACTTGCATATTTTGCGGCAGGCGCAAGACGGATTGGATCCGATCGGCAGAAGCCAGCCCCTTCGACACGATTACAAAGATGCGCGTGATACTGAGCATGGCATTCAAAATGATCGTAAAATAGGTCAAAAAGGCGATGATGACCCCTGGTTGGGTCAACCCTTGATTGACGCGAAAGGCACTGACAACGATCACCAATGTCAACCCGATATTCAAAAAGAGGTCCATCAGGGGTGGTGTCGCAGCCATCGTTCGATTAGCAGTGGTTTCCGCAGCTACTACGTCTTGATTGACGTGGTCAAAGCGTTTTTTCTCGTAATCTGCTTTGGACAAGGCCTTGATCACCCGAGCCCCAGTCACATTTTCACGGACAGTTCGCACTAACACATCCACTTGCTTTTGCAATGAGGCAAACAAAGGGATCCCCCGTTTGGAGATGGTGACTGCTGCCACTAAAGTGAAGGGCAAGACGCCTACTAAGACCAGTGTCAAAACGGGATCTAATGTAGCAGTGATCATGATTCCCCCTAATAACAGAATCGGGGCACGAATCCCCATCCGTTGGATCATCCCTACCGTTTGATGGATGTTGTAAGTGTCTGTCGTCAAGCGAGACACCAAGGAAGGAATCCCGACTTCTTCGACTTGCGGAATCGACAGATAGGAAACTTTTTCAAATAAATCATGGCGAATACTACCGGTGGTATCGCGAGCAACACTAGAGGCCATCCGATTAGCGATGATATTGGTGACGACTGCGATGATGGAGCAGACCACCATCGCCCCACCCCAAGCAAAAATCGCAGATACCTGCTTCGTGGGAATCACAGAATCGATGATATACGCCAAAATCCAAGGCAATAGCAAGTCCATCAATGACCCGAAGAATTTGATGCTGACGCCAAGGGAGATGCGGCCGATATAGGGTTTTAAATATTGAGTCAAAAGATTCATTCCATCGCCTCAGCTTTCGCTAAAAGCCGCTGGGAATTTTCTTTGACGATTTCCAGATCGGCGATCAACTGCTGCTGTTGGGCAGCAGAAAAACCTGCTACGACTTGTTCATTCCAGCTTTGAAGCAGCTGTTGGATCTTTGGTTGGACGACAAGTGCTTTTTCGGTTGGATAAACCAGTAATTGTCGTTTGTCGGTGGGACTGCTGGTTCTAGTGATAAATCCTCGTTCTTCTAGGATCGCTAGTTGACGGGCAACATTGCTTTTATTCACAAAAATCTTCTTGGCTAAGGCTTCTTGACTGATCCCCGGTTGACGGCAAATGTTTAAGATATAGGTATGATGCATCCCGCCTAAACCAAATTTTTTCAGTTCTTTTTCCCGATAAAGGGTAGCGAGACGGGCAATATGATTGATTGAGCGGATAATGGCTTCCATGAGCACTCCTGCCTTTCTTGGTTCTTCAAAGTGTCTTATCTATTATACGGAATAATCGTTGCGTGCGCAACGATTATTGTTTCTCTCGGAAAAAAATAGGTACACTGTTGCTGATCAACAAAAAAAGAACTTCAGCCCTCTCGCTGAAGTTCTTTTTTGATTCATTTTATTCAGATTCTTTCAATAAAGCTTGTACGACCTTACGACGACGATACAGCTGTCTTGTTTTCCAGCTGATAAAGCCGATGAGTAAAGCGAGCCAAGAAATGATCGTCAGCCATAAAGCTCCGTCGAAAAACCAAGGTGCGTCGTAATCAACGACTAAGACATTCTCCCCTGCTTGCTGTTGGACAGAAACGGCACCAATAGCACTCAAAGAGACATCTTTCTCAGTTAGTGGCTGCTGATTGAGGGTCAATTCAGTATATCGGTAATTGATGATCGGTAACGCCTTCCACGCCTCTTGATCACCTTGCCAACGTAAAGTAAGTTTCCCGTTTTCCACGGTTTTTGCCACGGTATCATTTTTTTCAATGATTTCTTCCCCGTACAAATTGTACTTGTTCTTCTTGGTCTCTTGATAGAGGGGCAGATAATCTGGGGTAGAACGTTGATACAGCGCTAAGGCTAAGGACTTGTCTTTACTAAAATAGGCTTCCTTCAATTGCGCTTCAGATTCCGCCGAGAGATAGGTGTGGTTTCGCAGTGAAACCGCCGCTTCATCGGAGTGCCAATCCTGCATTTTGACCGTGTTTTGGATCAGGATTTGACCAACACTCAAGACTAAAACGAGGACGAACCAACGCGGATTTGCCAATGGCTTGCCCCGATAATAAGGAACTAGCAGGCACAAACCGACTAAGATCAAAATCGTGGCAGGAACAAAGAACCGAAAAGGAAATTGCAGTAAATTGATCACACCATTGTCCAGACTGCCTAGCCATTGCCAAGGAACAGCGTTCGATGATAAAACGAAAAAGACTCCTGCAGCTACCGTCATTAATTTGAAACCGCCAGATAGACGCGGCCATACACGGATCGCACCGCAAAAGAACAGGGCACATAAGATGGGTAGCAGGTACGGAGTCGTCCACCAATAGCTACTGGTTCCAGTAATGGTATTGTTCTGCATGTTGCGATTCACAAAAGGCGCGATCAACGTGTTACTCGTATAAAGATCCAACATCCCTAACCAAATATTGGCGGTCAGCAGCAAGAAGATCCCGATCGCTCCTACTAAGCGCAGCACCAATTGTCGTTTTTCTTCGCCGGAAGTTCCAACAAAAAAGGCGCGTAAGAAAAAGGGCACATATAAGAGCACTAACAAGATGCTTGAAAACACATGGATTTGAAATAAGACCGCCACGGAAACTCCTACCGCAAAAGGCCGCAACCGTTTATGTTCCCCTAGTGCGATCAGTGGAATCAGGCACAGCGGCAGCACAGCCGCCCCCCAAGCAGAAAAGCCCTGCCGCTCAATCCAATACTGGACAGAATAGGTCGCCATAAACAGGATGCTCATCCCCACTGACAGCCAGCCATTGACTCGTAATTTCTTTAATAAGCCAAACATCGAAAACCCTGCTAGCAGATAGAGCAGCCCATTAGCGAGCAGCTGGTAAGAAAACCACGAAGGACTCAGCAAGACCAGCAGTCCTTGGAAATAGGCAAAAAAGGGACCATATAATGCATTGACGATACGAGCAGATTGCTGAAACCCGTAGATAGAAAGAAAATATTGAAAATTGCCCTCTTTGATCTGCTGGCTAGTCTCATAAAAACGATTGAAGTGAAAAACCACATCAGAGCCCAAAATCATGCCTTGGCCTAGGATCTGCGGTAATAAAAAAACACCACTCATTGCAATCAGAAGCACCACTTGCCAGAAAAGCGGCTTTTGTACTATTTTTTGTTTCAAAAAAAAACCTCCTTGCACCTTTTCGGTACGCTCATAAAAAGAGTACCAGATAGGGACGAGGAGGGGAAAAAGAAAGCTTAGTGAAAAGGGATACATGGTAAAAATTTAACCAATTACTAAACTTTTCTAGGTTTTAGGTGGTCGTTTCTTTGCTTTTTCTCAAATTTATTGGGTGATCGTTTGCCAGCTTTCCAGTAGTTCGCTTAAAAGCGGGACGACCGTCTCTGCAGGGGCTGCCTCTTTTTGGACATTGGCACTGACCAGCTGATCGTACATATAGCCATACAGCTGATCGAGATCTTCAGCAATAGCGCCGCCTTGCTCACGGTCTAAAGAGACCCGTAATTCCAATAAAATATTCTGCGCCTTGACAAATTGCTGATGGGCTTGGCTCAACTCTTCTTTTTCCAATGCGATCACTGCTAATTTGATATTTTTGATGGCTGCTTGCAACAGCATTTCAATCAGCTTGTTGGGGGAGGCACTCATTACTTGGTTCTGCAGATAGTTGTTTTGCATTTTTTGATAATTCATCTTTTTTTCCTCACTATAAATCAAATTCGACGAAGGCGGCACTGTCTTCTTGCTGCAAATACGTTTTGACAAGATTGTTTTTGCGGTTCAAACGCCCCAATTCTTGTTTGATCTCTTGCTGCTGGGCTTTGACCTGGTCTAAGAACGCTTGATACGCTTGGATCACTTGTTGCGCCAACGCACTGGTTTGTGGACTATGGCTCTGTTCTTCTGCTTGCATGGCTGCTATGACCGCTGCATTGGCTGCCATCAAACGACTGGCTTCCTCGCTGTCGCCGCGCCATTGGGCAAAACCAGTTAAGATCTGATTCAAACGTTCATCTAATGATACGTGTGGCTCCATAGGTTGTTTCCTTTCATGTTGACGAGGGTTTCTTATGCGAATGAAAAAAATGACTGCTTTAATCGGCTATCCTGCCTAGTTTGACGTATTGGCAAACTGATTGCTTAGGTAGCTCAGCTGATTTTCAGCCTCCATCATCACGGAGTCTAATTTGGTGAACATTGTGATGTAACGTTCTTTTTTCATTGCTAAAATAGCATCAAACCGTGTGATCTGCTTGTTTAAATCCTTGATGGTACTGTCATAGGTCGCAGATTTGGTGGCAATGATCCCTTTATTGGCTGAAGTATTGACGACATAGCTGTTGGCTAATTCTTTTAGGGCTAGTGTATAGCCAGTCTCTTTCGTGCTCGCAGTGCCATCAGCTTCTTTGGTTTTCGTACTTGCATAAAAGAAAGACTTCACAGCAGCGGGGTCTTCCGCTAAGGCTTCTTTTAGCTTTGTCGTATCCAGTCCCAATGTACCATCATTATCGACGGTGGAGATGCCTAGCTTATTGGCGGTCAGCTTTGAGCCGCTGACGGCTGGAATGGTGATCAAATTTCGCAATTGGGTCTGTAGACGGGTCAACGCACTGTCTCCCACCAAGGTCCCCGTCTTGTTGTTTTCACTACTAGGATCTCCCACGGTCAAATTGTCGCCGATAAAACTCATCAAGCTATTGTATTGATCGACTAATCCTTGCACTGCATCAACGACTTTCGAGGTATCATTGGCTAAAGAAAGCGTCACATGCTCCTCGCTTTTTTTCGCTAACGTCAACGTGACACCATCGATAACATCCGTCACACTGTTGCTGTCGCGAGTGATCTTCATGCCGTCTAGCTCAAAAATAGCCGGTTGGCCTTGCGTCGTAGTCGCAGTTGAACCGATCCCTAACCCTTCGGCGGCATTGCCGTCGATCAAGAAATTTTTGTCGCCCATTTTGGTATTCGTTAAAATCAAACGGTTATCCACGATGCTCGCCGCGACGAAGGTCGTCTTGCTTTGGCTATTGATCTTGGCTGCCACATCTTTTAAGCTGTCTTCGGCCGTGATCTCGATCGAAGCGGTGATCGGTTTGCCATCTTCATCGACTTCCGAACTGGTCAATGACAGCTGACCACTGACATTTAGGGCCGTTTTGCTGCTTTGAGCTACTTGACTCCCCGTCACCTTCGTGGCTGTTGCTAGTTGGTTGACTTTTAGATCATAGGTGCCTTCTGGAGCTTCCGTTGTTCCTGCAATTGAAGCGATGCTGCTATTGGTGGTCGTCGCTTTTTTCGTTTGATAAGCATCATCTTTTTGTAATGCATCGACTTTTGACAAAAAGTTAGACAAGCGAGTGCTGATATCACTCCACGCCGTTTTTTGTGCTTTTAGCGACGTGATTTTATTCTCAGCGCGGGTCTTGTTGATCGCATCTGCCGCCAATAATTTTTCAATATCTTCTGAAGTCACGCCAGAATAACTCCCTAGCGTTGTACTGATTCCTGAACTGCTGGTTACACTTGCCATGTTTTCATCCCTTTCGATCGACCGCGATGCCCATGTCATCCCATATTTTTCCAATCACATCTAGCATGTTGGCGGGCGGGATCTCTTTGATCACTTCGTTGGTCTGCATATCCACTAAACGCACCATCGTACGCCCTGTGCGCTCATGTACTTCATAAGCCAATTTCATATCTTTGCCAAGTAGTCGCTGATTCACTTCCGCCACGGAGGCTGCGATCTTGTGCTGATCGGCTACTGAAAAATAGTGGATCGGTGGTTCGGTTGCCACTGTCCGTTCCTTTTTCTCCGCCAGTTTCCCCTCTTGCTGTTGCGGCTGAAGGTTAGCGGTCTCTTGATCTAGGGATTCGATCGGACGTGTTTTAGCGACCGACGCAACGGCTTCGATCGGGTGTATTCCTGACATTGGCTGAATATCCATCAGAGCTTCCTCATTTCTAAACGTTTTTGTGCTGCTATGTAAAACACAAGAACTGCGCTTCCCCTAGGCAGTCCTTGTGTCAGTGGTTCACTTGATCAAAAATTATCCTTGTAACAAGCTCAATACGCTGTTAGGCATTGAGTTTGCTTGTGCCAACATTGAAGTTGCTGCTTGAGAAAGGATGTTGCTCTTCGTAAAGCTCATCATTTCTTGCGCCATATCAACGTCACGGATACGTGAGTTTGCTTCAGATAGGTTTTCTTGTGTTGTACCTAAGTTGTTGATTGTGTGTTCTAGACGGTTTTGCGCCGCACCAAGATCCGCACGTTGTGCAGAAACTGCTTTGATCGCTTCATCGATTTTTGTGATTGGGTTGTTTTCAACGCTGACAGTTGCCGCTGCTGCTTTGCCTTCATCAGAAGCGGTAAATGTTGCTAAAGCATCATCGTATGTTTTTTGAGCTGTTGCTTTTGCTGTATCATCCGCTGCTGTATCGATGGCTGTTTGTAATTCAGCAACTGTTTTACCAGCTGCCGCATCAACTGTGCCATCCGCTGCATATTTTGTTGTAGCATCTGCTTTGAAGGCAGTCGCTACTGCTTTATCTTTTGCTGCAGCAACAGCTTTAGCATCGCTTGTGTCAATGGCTTGTGTTAAATCTAAGCCTTTTACTTTCAAGGCAGATGAGCTCATGTTGTTGATTGAAACGCTCATTGTTTGGTTTGCGTTGGCACCGATTTGGAAAGTGAATGATTTCGCATCATCGCCTTCACCAGTTAACAAGCTTTTTGTATTGAATTCAGTGGTATTGCTGATACGGTCGATTTCATCAGACAATGCAGTGTATTCTTTGTTGATCGCACTGCGGTCGTCATCACTTAACGTACCGTTTGAACTTTGAACCGCAAGATCACGCATACGGCCTAAGATGCTGTGGGTTTCATTTAATGCACCTTCTGCTGTTTGGATCAATGAAATACCATCTTGTGCGTTGCTTTTTGCTTGTGACAAACCGCCGATTTGGCCTTTCATTTTTTCAGAAATTGCTAAGCCAGCTGCGTCGTCCCCAGCTTTGTTGATGCGTAAGCCTGAAGATAATTTAGACAAAGAATTGCTTTTAGAAGCATTTGCTGCCGTTAGGCGTGAGTAAGTATTCAATGCTGAAACGTTTGTATTGATTCTCATGTGTAGTTCCTCCTAATTTTTATTCGCTAAGGTTTCCCTCTGCTACTATTTATCGGAAGAAACCGTTCAGGGTTAAGCCTTTTTTCTAAAAAAAATAAAAAACTTTTGCTCTCAGCAAAGAACAAAAGTTTTTGGGTTAATTTAAATAATCTAGAATGGACATCTGCATGATCTTTGTTCCCATCGCTAGTGTTGAACGGTAGGCAGTCATTTGATTTTGATATTCCATATACTTTTCCGCAATATCGACGTCTTGTTTGTTAGACAGTGTTTCGGTCAAGTTCAGCTTTTCCGTCTCATTTCGATCAGCTGCCGCCTCCAAGCGATTGTAGAGGGTGCCGATCTGCGCCCGTACATTCACCACATTAGTGGCATGCTGGTCATGAGCGGTTAAAAGCTCGCCCCCTAAGGCATCTTTATCATCACTGCGCAACGCAGACAATAAATCATTGAAGTAGGTGCTTAAATTTTGGGGATCCGTAGCGGTGCCCGTCTCGTTCATCAGTCGATCACCGCTGGCTAACAGATCCACCGAGACCCCGTTTGCGATTTCTCGCGGCAAGTCTTCGCTGGTGCCATTGTATTTGATACCGACGATAGCGTCATTTTCTTTGACGATCTCAAAAGGCGCCGTCGTTGTATTCGTTCCGCTAAATAGATAGCGGCCATCAAAGTTGGTATTTAATGATTCAACGATGCCTTCGATCTCTTGCTCAATCTCTGAACGATTTGCCCCTAATTCCTCACTGCCAGCTGTCGCATTGGCAGAAGATTGAACCAATGAGCGAATCCGCAGCATCGAGGTACTGACGCTTTCTAAAGCAGAATCTTGGGCTTTTGTCCAAGAAATACTGTCTTTGATCGTATTATTGTAAGTTTTGTTTTGATTTAACGACACATTGAGATCCATGATTTTTGAAACCAGCAGCGGATTATCCGAGGACTTGCTGACTTCTTTCAAGCTCGATAGCTGATTCAACGTGGATTGGACTTTGGAGGCGTTGGTTCCTAGATTTCGTAAAAAATCATTGTAGGTGATGGAATTGGAAATACGCATGGTCTACACTCCTGTTCGATTGATCAATGTGTCTAACATTTCAGAAACGACCGATAATATGCGGGCATTGGCCTGAAATCCTTGTTGGAAACGAATCACATCTGACATTTCTTCATTTAATGAAACCCCAGACACCGATTGATTTTTGTATTCTAGTTGATTCAGCAGCGACAATTGGGCACTGACTGTATTGTCGGCTTGCTGTTTTGAGATCCCGTTTTTGGTGACGATGCTGTTAAAATAGCTGCTGACACTCATGCCAGATGCTGCATTGGCAAACGTCAATGTCTCAGAATCAAAAGAAGCGATCGTCTTTTCTGACAACGGGAAATCCAATTTGGCACTGCTGAGTTTCGCCATTGCAGCAGCTCTTGAACCATCTCCTGCTGCATTGCTCGTTCCGCCGGTCACCAGACTTGGGTTATCTAACAGTGCTTGGCTGACCCGAATCGTCGTCGCTGTGCCGGTATCATCTTGGCCGATCTCAAATAGTCCGCTTGTACGAGAAGCGCCGCCGGTAAAGACCATGTTCATGGCTTGCGCGATCGTCGTCGTAAAGTTGTTCAATTCCGTCAAGCGGCTGCCGATTTCACCAGATGATGCTTGCAGGCCCCCGATCGCGCCTTCTTTGATCGGCAATTCTGTATAGGCGGTGTCGCCATTGTCGGTGGTTTTCGTCAACAAGACGGTTCCTGCTGGATAAGACCCTGTGATGGTTTCGGCAGGATTCAAGGCGTTGCCGTCTTTGGAAACCAAGGCGCCTGTGTCGCTTTGTCCCACCACCACACTAAGGGTATTGCGTTCCTCCGCACTTAAAATCGTCTGTCCGCTCATGGATACAAACCCACGGCCATATTGATCGGTCTTGGTTTCGATCCCTGCTAGACCCGAGAGATCTTTCAACAGACTGTCCCGACGATCTAAGAGATCATTGGGTGTTTCACCACTTGTCGTCAACCCATAGATCTGTTCATTCAAGGATTGCAGCTGCTTGACCTTCTCATTGAAGTCCAGCGCGGATTTTTCGATGGTATCCAGCGTTTCGCTTTGCAGCTGTGTCATTTGTTTGCCCATTTGGTTGATGGTATCGGCAAACGTACTGCTGTTTTCCAGCACAAGGGTCTTAGACGTATCCAGTTCAGGATTGTTGGCTAATGCTGTCCAAGAATCAAACATCGTTGCCAGCTGTTTGGACAGTCCGTTGTCGGAAGGCTCATTCATTAAACTTTCCAGCTGTCCTAATATGTCTGCTTTTTGTTCATAATATGTATAGGTAGAATTGGCATTGCGTACTTGTCCAATGACAAAATCATCGACGATCCGTTCGACACTGCCGACTTTCACACCCATACCGATGCTGCCGACACCCGCTAGATGGTAAGACGCTTCGGCTTGCAAGTTGACTCGTTGTCTTGAGTAGCCGTCTGTATTGGTATTTGCAATGTTGTGGCTGCTGGTTTGCAACGCTGCTTGATTGGCGGTCATGCCCCGGGTTGCGGTGCCTAATGAACCAAATAGTCCTGTCATAGAAGTACTCCTTACATTTTTTGATCGATGATCGCTGTTGAGACAGCTTGTTTTTCTTGGTATTTCGAATACGTATTTGCCGGTGTCTTGATATTTTCTTTGACTGCATCCATCAAAACGGTTTGGAAACTAATGGCTTGTTCCGTCAGCAGGAGATTTTCGGCTTGCTGCACTTGGATCTGGCGGATGAGTTCTTTGATCGCCACTGAAAGAGTTCCTTCATACGTGGAAAAAACGGGTACGAAGGCGGTTTTTTTCTCGACGAGTTCTGGTAATTTTTCTGCTTGATTTTTGATCAAGCAGGTCTTTTCTTTTTGCAGCAACCGCAAGAACTGCTGAAGCTGACGCTCAAATTCCCGTTCTGTCATCTAGTCGACCTGCTTTTCATCTTGTTGCAGCATTTTATCTGCGATCGTTTCGGCAGATACTTGGTAGGTGCCTTCTTTGATCGCTCGTTTCAATTCTGCCACTCGCTCACTGCGACTGGCTGTTTGATTGGCACTCTTTTGAATGGCTTGAGCTGTTTCGGACAATTGAACATCGACGGTTTTTTCTGTCTGAGCAGCAGATGGCTTTTCTTGTTTGACCGCTTCACGTTTGATGGCCTTGTCGCTGTATTCTGCGTACCCTCTTTCGATTTTCATAGGTTCTCCTCCGTTCTCATTCTTCTACCCTCTACTATCGGTCAAATCACAAAAAAGTTAAACCCATATGTTTAACTTTTTGCGATTTCTTCAAATTAATGCAAATTGTGGATGCGTTGTTTTTGCGAAAGAATGTTGGTGATCCGCACACCAAAGTTTTCATTGATGACCACGACTTCCCCAGTGGCGATCAGTTTGCCGTTCAACAAAATCTCTAGCGGTTCATCCGTCAGTTTTTCAAGCTCGATGACGGACCCCGTATTGAAAGATAAAATATCCTTAATGGTTTTTTTGCTGCGGCCTAACACGACACTTAGATCCAATGGCACATCAAGGATCAAGTCCAAATTATCCCCATCGCTCACTCCGCTGGAGGCCAATGTTTGAAACGCCGGTTTGCTGACTTCCACGGGCTTTGATGCAACCGCTGGTTCTGGCGTAGGTGCAGCAACGGGTGCCGTTGGCTGCGGTGTTGGTGTTTCCCGAGTAACGACAGTCGCTTCATCGGACAGCATCGCACTGGCGATATCGTTGACCACCGGATCCGTAAAGATCTGCATGATTTTGCTTTCGATCAAACCTTCGACGCGCAAAGAAAATGAGATACAATAAATCTCTTCCTCTGCCTCGATCCCGCTATACTCAATGTTTTCTGGCGTCTCCCATAGTTTGACGATCGGCGGTAAGATATCCACTTTGCGGCTGATCATCGTTGCCATCGAAGTCGAGGCCGTCCCAATCATTTGGTTCATGGCTTCGGCCACAGCACTTAGCTCTAATTCCGTAAATTGGGTATTGGTGGTTTCACCGGTTCCCCCCATCATCAAATCGGCGATCACGATGGCATCTTTGACTTCTAACAGCATCAAATTACTGCCTAAAAGGCCTTCTTTAAATTCAACTGTCGTCGCTACTTTTGGTGCAACGAGGTCGTTTAAGATCTCACCAAATTTGATTTTAGACACCCGAGGAGTCGTGATGCTGACCCGACGATCAAGAATGGAAGACAACGTCGTCGCCGCCTGCGACATGGAGATATTGCCAACTTCGCCGATAATGTCGACTTTGACTTGCTCTTCTAATCCTTGCGGCTGGGCTGGGGCACTTTGATTCAACAATGCATCGATTTCTGCTTGGGATAAACGTTCACTCATAGTTCTTGCTCCTCTTCTAACTTGTCTAATAATTCAATGGCTAAATGGTCCTCTTGCTTCCCAGGTTTTGCTCGGAAGTAAGGTTTTCCATCGATGAAGGTCTCTAATGGTTCAGTAATTTTTTTGTCTAGTTTGATGACATCGCCTTCTTCTAAGTGGAGAAACTCAGAAAGACTCATTTGAGCATGGCCCAGCAGAACTTCTAGATTCAATCCGACCCCATTCAAACTTTTTTGCAACTCGCGGCTATCGTCTTGGTTGACGGGCTGATTGCTATCAAACCAATTGCGGAAACTTAATTTATCAATGATCCCTTCAAAAAAGACATAGGGGATACATAGATTGATGAAATGTTTCACTTCAAAAATTTTGATAGTAAAGGTCACTAATACGACGGGTTCGTTGGGCGACATGTTTTGCATCAATTGCGGATTCGTATCGATTCCATCCAAAACCGAATCCAAGGCAACGATGTCCTTCCAAACATTTTGGTAGACCCGTACAAATTGTGCTACTACTTCTTCCAAGATCGCTGTTTCAATATCAGTAAAACTTTTTTTCTCGCTAAAATCCATTTCGATCGGCTTGTTTTGATAGACATCCAAGCCGCCGCACAACAACTCCACCAACATCATACACAGTTGTGGGTTCATCTCGATCATTTGGATCCCGCTCAAAGGCTGCGAATGAAAGAGCCCCAACAAAGTAAATTTTGGTATCGAATGGATAAATTCGTCATAACTGACTTGTTCGATAGCTGCCAACTGCAAAGAAACATTGGTCCGCAGTTGGGTAGAAAGCATGCTGCTGCTCATCTTCGAGAAATCCTCGAAGATCATGTGCAGGGTATTGACGTATTCTTTCGACAGCTTTGTTGGTCGGCGAAAATCGTAGGCTTTCACTTTGGCTTGTTTGTCTTCTATCTCAATAATTTCTTGATCGATCTCTCCGCTGCTCATCGCATTCAACAATAAATCAATCTCTTGCTGCGTCAATACCTGATCCACACTAATCCCCCATTTTTTTAAAAAATCATGTGATCGATTTGAATCACACTGGCTACTTTTTCACCGATCGGCACGACCCCAACGGCGTGTTCTGTCTCTTGATTGCCTAGTTGGATATCGTCTTCGGTGATATCAAGAACTTCAATTACTTCTTCTACGAGGACCCCTTTGGTCTCCTCTTGCTTCTTCATGATCAATATGTTTTTTTCGTAGGCTGGTTCCATGATGGGAATCAATTTTGCCAAACGAATCACCGTTACGACAGACCCCCGCAGATTGATCAACCCTTCCACCCACTCTGGTGCTAAGGGCACCTTCGTAAAAGAAGGGGCATCAATGACCTCGTCCACCGAGTCCGCCGAGATCAAATAGTACTGCTGAGCCATTTTGAAAAGAATCATCTGCATGTCGCTATCCTCCTAGGCATTAGGCAAAGGCTTTGTCGATGGCAGTGATTACGCGGTCCGTGTCAAAGGGCTTCACGATAAAGTCCACCGCACCGGCGCGAATCGCATCCATCACCATTCCTTGTTGCCCCATCGCACTGCACATCACGACTTTCGCCTGCGCATCAAACGTGCGGATCATTTTTAATGCCTCTAAACCGTCCACTTCTGGCATCGTGATATCCATAGTCACTAAGTCTGGTGTCGTTGCTTGGTATTTTTCAAAAGCCTCTTGGCCATTTTGGGCTTCCCCCACGACTTCATAGCCGTTTTTTTCTAAAATATCCTTTAATTTCATGCGCATAAATACCGCATCATCCACGATCAATACTTTTTTTGACATTGTATTTGCCCCTTTCAAATTCCTAATGAATCAAATATGTTTTCTAGTACACCGATTTCTGGAATCAAAAATAACGATGCCTCTAATGTTTCTTTGGCGTAGACGAACTCATTACGAATCACCATCACCTGCTCATCATACTGGGCCATCGCCAAATAGATGGAGCTGATCGCTGCGCCAAAGAAATCATAGCTGGCGCTTGGTAAAGACGCACTCAGCTGGGTTTCCAACAGTTGCCCGATCGCGATCAAAAAAGAATTGGTAAGGATGTTGGTCAACTCGTTGATGACCGATTGTTTCAACTCTTCAGACGGATCGCTTTCTTGGATCATCAACTGACGCAATTTTGCGGCGGATTCATCCGTTAAGACAAACAAGAAGATCCCTCGAAACGCCCCTTCGATCTGGCTCATCACTACATGAACTTCTTTGTCTTCCGCCATGATCTGCTGATACAGGTCCTCATACGCTAGAATCTCGACTTCCGGTACCCGCATATCGATCGGTTGTTGGACGAGCTTTGATAAACTCGTCGCAGCGTGACCACCGCCGATATTGATCAGTTCTTTTAGCCCATCGATCTGCAGCGCTGTATAGCTCATAAGCGGTCATCCTTTTTTTCCTGACAGATGGCATGAATGTCTAGGATCAGTGCGATCGAGCCGTTGCCCATAATCGTTGCTCCTTGATAGCGATTCAGCTTTTGCAGCAATGGATCGATTTTCTTGATGACGATTTCTTGTTGACCGATCAGCTCATCTGCCAAAATGCCGTGAAATTGCTGGTCATTGTTGACGATGATGGCGAATTTTTTCTCAGATGGATCGCCTTCGATCGCTAAGAGTTGATCGGTCCGGACCAACGGAATCAACTCCTCTTGAAAACGATAGACCTCATCCGAGACCGTCTGGATGATCTCTTCTTCTTTGACCATCACCACGCGTTCGACGAGATTTAATGGAATCGCGAAGGTTTCTGCTCCGACACGAACCATCAACGCTTGAATGATCGACAGGGTCAATGGCAATTTGATCACAAACTGCGTGCCTTTATTCGGCTGACTCTTCATTTCGATCGTGCCCCCTAGTTGGGTGATCTTCGATTGCACAGCATCCATCCCGACACCGCGCCCAGAAATATTGGTCACTTCTTGCGCCGTTGAAAAACCAGGATGGAAAATCAGCTGCTGCAAAGCTTCATCGGAAAGGCCTTCCGTTGCTAAGCCTTTCTTTTCAGCACTTGCTTTGATTACTTGCGGATCAAGGCCTTTGCCATCATCCTCTAAAGTAATGATCACGCGATTGCCTTCTTGGTAGGCCGCCAAGCGAATCGTGCCCTTGCGCGGTTTGCCCAGTTTTTCCCGAACATCGGGTGCTTCGATGCCGTGATCGACAGAATTACGCAATAGATGGACCAGAGGTTCACTCAACTCAGAAACCACTGTTTTATCCAATTCCGTTTCTTCCCCAAAAATGACAAGTTCCATTTCCTTTTGCAGTTCATTGGATAAGTCCCGAACCATTCGCGGAAAGCGACTAAAGACGACATTGACTTGCTGCATGCGGATCCGCAAGACCAAATCTTGCAGCTCAGAGGTCAATCGCGAAACTTGCTCTAAGGGGTCTTTGACTGCTTCGATGTTTTCCCGCTCACTGACATCTTCCAATTGATTGCGATAGACCACCAATTCGGACACGAGATCCAAGAATGAATCTAAGCGATTCAAGTCGACTCGGATCGATTGGTTTTGGGCGGACGCATGATGCGCGGGCGCCGGCGATTTTTCTTTCGTTTCTGTTGTCGCTTGCTGAAGGGCAGGAGTCTCTGACTCTGGGGTCGGCACTGGTTGAAGCAGCTCTTCTGCCTCCTCCAACACAGCAGCTGAAGGATCAAACGGTGCCACCACGAAGGCTTCAATCTCACTATTGCTGGCGATGTTTTGCTCGACATCAGCCAGTGTTTGCTGCGTCAAATACAGCAGTGAAAAATCTGATTCAAAGGTGCCTTCTTCGAGTGTTTGGGCATCTGGTTCTGTATAAAGAACATCCCCTGCTTGGCCCAGCTTTTCCATGATCAAGAAGGCACGAGCGCCTTTTAACATGGATTGGGCATCTAAGCGAATAGCAATTTGGACCGCTTGATAGCCATCTCCAGCCGCTTGCTCGATCACATACAGATCAGAAGGATCGATCTGTTGAAGCTGTGGGGTTAACGCGCCTACTGCGGTGGGTTTTTGGCTTGCTTCTGTCTCGGTTGATATACCGCCAGAATGTTCCGTTTGGTCAAGTTCGGCCAATAAATCGGCAATTTGAGCTGGCTGCAGGTCGCGTTCTTCCCGCAAGTCCTCCACAAGTTCTGACAGGCGATCCAGACATTTGAAAATCAATGAGATCGATTGCTGGGTCACTTGCAAGGTCCCAGTTTTAAATAACTCAAAAATATTTTCCATTTTATGGGTCAGCTGCGTCATGACGTCATAGCCCATCGTTGCCGCCATCCCTTTAAGGGTATGGGCAGAACGGAAAATATCATTCAGCAAGGCGCTATCTTTTGGATCGTTTTCCAATTGCAAGACATGATCATTCAACTGCGCTAAATGATCGTCTGTTTCTTCAAAGAAAAGGGTACGATAGACACTATTGTCATCCAAATGGGTCCCTCCTTTACAAAATTATACTTTTTGATAGATAAACGAATCGATTTTCTTGAGACCGAATTGTTCCGCAAAATTGATCGTTTCTGTCGCTCCCGTAAACAAAATGCCCCCTGGCACCAATGCATCGCTGAATTTTTGATAGACGGCATCCCGAGCATCACTTTTGAAATAAATCGTCACATTACGGCAAACGATCACATCAAAAGGCCCATTGTACGGGTCTTTCAAAAGATCGTGTTGCTTAAAATGAACCCGCCGTTTGATTTCTGGTTTGATCTGAAACTGGTTCTTTTCTTTTGCATCAAAAAAACGGGTACGTTCTACCGCTGAGACATTTCGCAATTCGTGGTCTCGATAGAGTCCTTGCTTGGCTTTTGCCAAAATTTGCGTATCGATATCGGTAGCCAAGACATTGGCTGCGGCAATTTGGTTTTTTTCTAGCAGCATCGCGATCGTATAGGGCTCTGCCCCAATCGAACATGCGGCACTCCAAATTTTGGGCAGCGTGGTTTTCGGGAGAACAATGGTTTTCAAGACGCGTTCAAAGGCGTCAAACAGTTCTTTGTTGCGATAAAATTCCGTTACGTTAATGGTGATATGGGCTAAAAAAGCCGCCCGCACCCCTTCATCGCCTTCGATCAATTGCTGGTATTCCCTCAACGTTTTTGCTCCGCTGTTTTCCATGATCGTAAGGATGCGGCGCTGCATTTGATTTTCTTTGTATGCGGCTAAGGGAATCCCTAATCGGCGATCCACCCACGCATTAAATAAGGCAAATTCTTCTTCCATCTTCTTCACCTGACCATCTGTGCAATTTTTGCTTCAATGCCCTGCAATGGCAGGACTTCATCCACGACTCCTTGTTCAATGGCATACCGCGGCATCCCAAAGACTGTACACGTTTCTTTGTCTTGAACGATCGTATAGCCCCCAGCCGCTTGGATCTGTCGTAAGCCAGCGGTGCCGTCTTTTCCCATCCCCGTCAAAACCACTGCCGCTAGTTGCGGGCCATAGTAGTCAGCTGCTGAGGAAAAAAGATAATCGACGGTTGGCCGCGTCCCATGCCGTTTTTCTCGCTGGTCCAGCTGCAGGTGCCCTTGTTGGACCGTCATGTGGTAATCCCCTGGACAAAGATACACTTGATTTTCGATCCGCATGCCGTCGACTGCTTCTTGTACTCGGACGGTTGTCTCTGTGTCTAAGCGTTTTGCAAAGGAAGCCGTGAAGCCCGCTGGCATATGCTGAACGATCAAAATCGGGCAACGCAAACGTGCAGGCAGACGGCGAATAATTCCCAGCAAAGCACGGGGGCCGCCTGTTGAAGCACCAATGACTAGCGCATCAAGTGATACCGGCAAGCTGTTTTGTGTCAGCTTAGTGGGCTGGGCAATCGTTGGTACTGGCGGGTGAACCGTACCGACTTCATGATCCATCGCCAAAATCTTTTGATGAAATTCAGCGATCCATTCTTTTTCGATCATCGATAGACTGACGGGTTTTTCCACAAAATCTCGGGCGCCAAGCGCCAAAGCCTCAATCGTGGTTTCTTGATTGGTTAATGAACTAAGCATGATGATGGGAATGGCTGATTGCTGTTTCATCCTCCGCAAGGTCTCTAATCCGTTCATCACTGGCATCTCCACATCCATTACTACCAAATCGATCGCTTCTTTGGTCAGATAGTCCAATGCTTGTTTGCCATTGCGGGCAGCGACGGTCACCTCGATATCAGGCAGCTGATTCAATAAATCTGTCACTACTTTCCGCATGAATGCCGAATCATCGACGATCATTACTTTTTTCATGTCCCTGTACTCCTTTTACAAATAAACGATTTCTTGTTTGACTTGCCGAACCATGGTCTTGAAATCCTGAAGATCCACGATCATCGTTCGACCAGCGCTGCCGCCAACATGTTTGGCTACGATCGGAATGTTTAGCCGAGCCAAGACTTCCTCGACGGCTTCAATATTGCGCTGACCAATATTGCTGGCAGCGTTAAGCGTCTGGAACTGAAACATATTGGCGCCGCCAACGATTTTCGCTTGAAAGCGAGGCCGACGGATCTTTTGTTCCAGCTCAGCCACCATCGCTGGCAATGCCAAGTCCGCAAACTTCTCGGGCTTGATTTCCCGCTTGTGCAAAAAAGGCTGACTATCTGGCAGCATAATATGACTCAAGCCGCCGATATGACTGGCTTCATCGTAAATGATCGTGCCGATGCAAGAACCTAAACCCACCGTGATCAAACGCGTTGGCGCTTGGGCGATCTTATACTCCGAGATCCCCACATGCAGTTCCTCATTCACGGTCATCATTGTCATCGTCATTGGCGGCTGCCAATTCCTCTGTCTGATAGGCGTCTAACTCCGCCGTCATCTCAGCGGCTTGTTCATAGCTAAAGAGAAACGGCAGCTCCAATGCCAGCACAAGTTCATCGTCTTTTTTCAGAAAGGCTTCGATATAGTTTTGCTTGAGTTCTGATGTATTTAGTTCCGCATTGCTAGGACTTTCAACTAGCGGTAAAATACCGACGATCTCTTCCACGTAAAGGCCGATCGCTTGCTCTTGCCAGTGACACAACAAAACCACATTTTGCCCAGTTTCCGGTGTAAATTCATCAAACAGCTTTTTGCGGATGTCAATGATCGGCACCATCGCCTCTTCAAAAGGCTGGATCCCCAGCACGAAATCTGCCACTTCTGGCAGCTGTGTAAAAGAAGCAGCCTCAATGACCCGTACCACATAGTCGATACGCAAGGCAAAGAGTTGTTGATGACTTTTAAATACAACGTATTGTTCCATTGGCGTCACTGCTCCTTTTTAGAATTTGAAACTATCCACTTGGAATTTAAGGATAGTGGCGATCGTTTCGATCTCTTGCACATTCCGCTCAAAGTCTTCGATGACTAAGTAGAAGTCCTCTAAGTTTGCCGTTACTTCTTGGGTGCCGGCAGAGGTTTCCGAAACAGCAGCCGAAATGTTGCTGACGGAAACTTGAACCATGTCTTTTTTCTCAACGATCCCCGTAATATGGGCTTCCACGGCTTGAATACTTGAAACCAATTTTTCGACAATATCAGAGATCTCATTGGCTGACTCGATCGCTTTGTTGATATTGTTGGTTTGTTTTTCGCCGCTTTCAAAGGAATCCGTCACTGCAGAGACCACTTTTTCCGATTTTTTGCGGATCGTTTCAATGATCGAACGAATGCTTTTCGTTGATTGACTGCTTTGTTCCGCCAAGCTGCGGACTTCTTCCGCAACGATGGCAAACCCTCGGCCCGCTTCTCCAGCTCGAGCTGCTTCGATGGATGCATTCAATGCCAGTAAGTTGGTCTGATCAGAAATGTCATTGATCAGCTGAACGATCTTACCGATGCTTTGGACATCTTCGTTCATGTCGTTCATGCTTTCCACTAATTCCGCTTGGTTTTGCCGTTCGATCTCCCAGCTTTCAAATACATGGAACATCATTTCTGAATTGTGGACATTGCTGCTTTGGGATTGACCGACATAGCCATTCATCAATTCGATCTCTTTGTGGATCTCTTCGATACTTAAGGCTAGCTCGTCCATATCAAAGGAGGTTTGTTCCGCTTCGGAGGCTTGTGAACTAGTGGCATCTGCGATGGCGTTCATCGTCTGACGCACATTTTCAATTGAATTTTTGGCATTTTTTGAGGTTGTCGTTAGGCCGCCTACCATTTTTTCCATTCGGCTGCTTTCTTCGTGCATGCCAACGATCACCGCTTTGAAGGTGTTTAAAACCCCTTGAAAACGATTTTGAACTTGCCCAAAAAGGGAAGTTTGGTCGCTGCTGCCGATCTCATCAATATGCGACAGATCGCCAGAACCGACTGCTTCTAGTTCTGTCAACAACGTATCCATGCCTGAGTGGGTCTCTTTTTTTACCAAATAGGTCATTCCTACTAACACTGCGATTTCTAGCAGCAGTACGATTACTGAAAAAATAAAGAAACTTTTTGCTGCTTGTCCGTCTCCATGGGTGCGGATCACGAAGAAATAGCATCCTAATAATACGATCAGGGTAAATCCTAGCGGAATCAACGCCGCCAAGCGGATTTTTTTGATGATAGCTTGTACCTTCTTCTTCATAACAGTATCCTTTCCTATGCAAAATGATCAGTCGTGCTGTTTATCAAGATTCGCTCTTCACTTGATAATCGTTGGGTCACTCCTTCTTTATCCGATTATGAAAACAATCTTCTAGTTCTTTAATCGGATCTTTTGCTAGAAAAGTTAAGCATCTTCACCAGACATATGTATCTTTTGGATCAGCAAAGCGCGTATAGCCGCCTTGGTATTCATCACGAACCAAACGACCGTTTTGCAGCTCGACTACTCGATTACGGACCGTATTGACCATCGTACTGTCGTGGGTCGCCAAGAGGATCGTGGCACCCACTTGATTGATCCGCAAGAGCAGTTTCATGACTTCGACGGCTGATTTGGCATCCAGATTGGCGGTGGGCTCATCGGCGATCAAGACTGCTGGCTCTGTGACGATCGCCCGCGCGATCGCTACTTTTTTGCGCTGTCCCACGGAAAGCTCTTCAGGATAGTGATCCTTTTGAGGAAACATGCCCACCAGTTGCAGCGCTTTGGCGGTTTTTTCCTGACGCAGCTTGCGGGGAGTGCCTAGTACTTGCAGCGCATAGTCAACGTTTTTGGCAACCGTCAGATAAGGAAGCAAAAGGTCTTCTTGTCCGACGATACCGACTTGTCGTCGAATCATATAGAGATGACGGTCTTTGAGTTGTTCCAACAAGACATTGCCGACTTGGATAGAACCGGCCGAAAGCTCTTCTTCTTTCAAGAGCAATTTGAATAAGGTCGATTTGCCGGCACCACTGGGACCCACCACATAGATAAATTCTCCTTGAGGGATCGCAACAGAAATATCGGCCAATGCCAACGTACCATTGCTGAATTTTTTACTGACCTTGGTTAAGCGAATCATGTTCTTTCTCCTCTAATCTGTAAAACGATTGATCACGGACCACATCTCATCGGCTGTCTGCATGGCTTTCGTATTCAATCCATACGCACGCTGGGTCGTTAACAAGTCTGTCATGGACGTCGCTAGATCCACCGTCGACTGTTCTAACTGTCCTTGCAAGACGCTGCCAAAGGCTGCCGGATTGGTTTGAGAAGTAAGCAACGCTTGATCACCGGCACTGTACAGTTGGTTGCCCACTGGCGTGATGTTTTCTGTATTCGTCGGCTGATAAAGGGTCAGCTGTCCCAACACGCGAGTCTGACCATTTTCTTCCGTCGTCAACTGACCGCTGGCATCTATTGCGATTTGCTGCGCATCTGGCCACTGCGCGGTTGGTACGTTTGTGGTCATTGCCACAGGGTACCCTTCACTATTGACTAATTGCTTGTTCTCACTTAAATGAAAATTGCCTGCTCGACTCAGCAGCAATTGACCGGTTTGGTCCCGAACCCCGAAAAAGCCATTGCCTTGGATCGCGAGATCTAATGGCTGAGCAGTGCCCGCCAGATTGCCTTGGGCAAAACTGGTAGTCGTAGTCGCTTTTGCCCCCATTGACGCACCATATTGGGCGGCGTTGCCATTAAATAGCGTTTCTTCTGCACCGATGGCATTTTCCATCAATGCTTGAAAATGGGTCGTTTGTGCTTGGTAGCCATTGGTATTGACGTTGGCGATGTTGTTGGCTGTCGTGTCTAAGTTTGTCTGCAAATGATTCAACCCAGAACGGCTGATTCCTAATAATCCACTGATATTCATTGACTCATCCTCAAATCTTTCCTAATTCGTTGACCGCTTTTTGCAATGTTTGATTCGTTGAACTCAAGACTTTCTGATTGGCTTCAAATTCCCGAGAAGTCTGGATCATCGCCACCATTTCATCGGCAACCGCTACATTGGCTTGTTCTAAGGCACCTTGCTGGATCACGGGTGCATTCACCGTGGTTCCTGCTGCGTTGCTAGTCACGTAGTTTTGACCAGCTGTAGTCAATGCTTCTGGGGGGAATGTTTGGATCTGAAAGTTCGCTGGTCCTAAGGCGCTGACTGCTTGTCCATTGGCACCCAAGACAAGATAGCCTTCTTGTGTCACGTATTGATTCTGCTGATTGACGGTAAAGTCGCCATTTCTCGTATACAACCGCTGACCCGCGTTGTTTTGAACGACAAAGTAGCCTTCAGAAAGCAGTGCAAAATCGCTGGCTTGTCCCGTCTGTTTGACGGCACCTTGGTCTTGACTGATCGTACTGCCTGCCAATTGGGTCCCTAAAGACAATCCACCGATGTCACGGCGGGTATCCGCATTGGGCCCGCTTTGGTAATTATGCAATGCCACTTCATCTAGCGCCGACTGGAACAAAGTTTTTGCTTGATATCCTGTTGTATTGACATTAGCAATATTGCCGCTCGTCGTCTCTTGTCGCTTTTGTAATAATGAAATGTTCCGTGATAAGACATCCAATCCTCGAATCATGCCAGTTCCTCCTCAATCAATGTGCGCAATTTGGCAATCGTTTTGCCATGAATTTGTGAAACTCGTGGAATCGAGACTTCTAAGATTTCAGCGATTTCTTTTAACGTCAGTTCCTCGGTATAATACAAACTTAAAATCAATTGTTCCCGTTCCCCTAATTTTTTGATACACGCCACCAAAGCGGTGCGTTTTTCTTCGGCGACCAAGGTATCTTCGACATTCTCGGCAGGATCTCGAACCATATCTTTTAAGGTCATGCCTTCTTCTTGGTAAGCAAACAAGGTATCTTCCAAAGAGACGCTGGCTAAGTAGTGCAGACTCTCATAAATATCCGCTAGTTGACTTTGGTTGATTCCCAGCTGTTTGCAGATCTCGGTGTCGGTGGCTTCTCTTTTGAGGCTTTGCTCTAACTCTTGCCGTGCTTGATAAAACTGATTGACTGCCGCCATTTTGTATCGGGAGATTTTGGCGTGCTTGCGTACTTCATCAATGATTGCCCCTTTGATGCGAATCGCTGCATAGCTTTCAAAAGGAACTTTTTTTGAGGGATCGAATTTCCGCAAGGCATCCATCAACCCAATCACCCCAATATTGTAGAGATCGCCTGATTCATAATCGGCGGTTTTGATAGACAGGCGCTGAACCACCCGTTCCACTAGCGGCAGATACTTGATGATCTCCGCTTCTCGATCGACTTCATACATCGGCGATGCCCCTTCCTAAGAAAATTCTGCTTAAATGTCAATACTGCCCACCGTTTCGATCGCAATTTCATTGGGAATCTCATTTAGAGAAAGAACGGCGATATCTGGAAAATTAAAAACGATCATTTTTTTAAATGCTAACCGGATCTTAGGCGATGCCAGAATCACGAAATTGATATTTTGAGCGATCGCTGCATGTTGGATCCCACTGATGGCATCCAACAGCTTGGTCACGGTATCTGGTTTTAAGACCGGGTACGAGCCAGTTGCGGTTTTTTGGATACTTTGAGCGATGATTTCTTCTAGTTTCGGCTGGATCACCGCCACTTGCAGCTCGTGGTTCTCATTGGCATACTTGGCAGCGATCGTCCGTTTCAGTGCTTGGCGAACATATTCTGTCAAAACTTCTACGTCTTTCGTGACAACGCCGTAATCGGCTAAAGTTTCTAAGATTGTTGCTAAGTCATTGATGGGAATTTGTTCATCCAATAAATTTTGCAAAACTTTTTGGACCTCGCCGAGCCGCAAGATATCGGGGATCAATTCATCGATCACGACATTGTACTGCTCTTTGATGCCCTCCAATAATTTCTTGACTTCTTGGCGACCTAACAGCTCTGGTGCATGGGCATAGATGATTTCTTTTAAGTGTGTTGCGATCACGGTCAACGGCTCGATAATCGTAAACCCTTGCAGATCCGCCATCTCCTTATCGGATTCATCGATCCACATAGCATCCAGATGAAAGGCTGGTTCTTTTGTTGCGATTCCTTGAAAAGGAAACGGCTCTTCATTCGGGCTGATCACCATGACTTTATTCGGGTAAATATCGCCGCGACCGACTTCGTTGCCGCGGATCTTGATCACATAATCATTGGCATCCAAGTAGAGGTTGTCGCGAATACGAACAGGACTGACTAAGATCCCTAATTCTCTAGCACTCTGTTTTCGAATCGCCACGATGCGGTTCATCAAGCTGTTGTCGATCGAACGATCCACGATAGGGATCAGACCATAACCGATTTCCACTGAGATTGGTTCCACTTGGAAGGAAGCCACGGAATCGTCTTCTTCCTGTGCTTCTTTTTTGCGTTCCAGTGCCAATTTTTGTTCCCATTGTTTTTGTTCCACTCGCTGCTTTTCTTCTTTTTGCGTCACCAGAAAACTGGCTGCGAAAAGGCCTAAGCCAATCAACACAAAAGGCACAAAAGGAAACCCGGGAACTAAGGCTAAGACGAAGAGAATCGCCCCCACGATCCGAAACAGTTGGGGATTACGCATCACATCTACCGCAATATCCAAACCAAAGGAACTATCGTTATCGGAACGAGTCACGATCACCCCAGAAGCAATCGAAATCAATAAAGAGGGAATCGAGCTGACCAAGCCATCCCCGATCGCCAGTTTCCCGAATTGGGCGAAGGCTTCCATGACGGTCATTTGTCCCCCCATGGAGAAAATGATCGCCCCACCGACTAAATTGATGACAGTGATCAAAATCCCTGCGATCGCATCCCCTTTGACAAACTTGCTGGCACCATCCATCGAACCAAAGAAATCAGCTTCTCGCTGCAGATCTTTTCGTCGTTTGCGGGCATCCGCTTCCGTGATCAATCCGGCATTTAGGTCGGAATCGATTGCCATTTGCTTGCCGGGCATCGCATCTAATGTGAAGCGAGCAGTCACCTCGGAGACACGCCCTGCACCATTGGTCACGACGACTAGCTGAACCACCATGATGATCACGAACAAAATGATCCCCACGATGTAATTGCTGCCGGCAACGACATTGGCGAAGGCATCGATCACGTGTCCGCCATTTCCTTGGGTCAAGATCAACCGAGTGGAAGATAGGTTCAAACCTAAGCGAAACATCGTTGTGATCAGCAGCAAGGTTGGAAACGTAGTGAATTCCAACACTGATTTTGTAAACAGGGTGATCAGTAAAATGTTGATCGCGATCGTCAAATTGATAATGATCAGAATATCTAATAGTGCACTCGGTAATGGAATAATAATTAGACCAATAATAGCTAGGACGATCACCGAGATTAAGATATCCGCCAGACCAATGCCTTTTTTCGGTTTTGAGGCAGCCTCATTCATTTTTGTTCCTCCTGTTTCCTTAAATCTTGCCGCGTTGGCTTTCTTCTAACTGATAGACCAAAGCGATGATTTCGGCAATGGCTTCATACATTTCAACAGGGATCAGATCCCCGGGTTCTACTTGGCGATAAAGGGCCCGTGCCACTTCACGATTTTCGATCTGTGGAATATTTTCTTTCAGTGCTTCTGCTTTCATCCGCTGCGCCAGCTGATCTGCCCCTTTGGCCAAGACCCGCGGCACCCCTTCACTGCTGGCATCGTAACGAATCGCAATGGCGAAATGGGTCGGATTGGTGATCAAAACCGTCGCTTCTTTGACGTTGGCGATGGCATTTTGGGTCATCGCACGGTATTTCGCTTTGCGCTGTGCTTTGACTTGCGGATCACCTTCCATTTGCTTGAACTCTTCTTTGACTTCCTGCTTGCTCATCATCAAGTTCTTACGATGGCTATAGCGTTGGTAGCCGTAGTCGACTACGGCTAAAATGATCAAAAAAATCGAGATCTGTAAAAACAATTCTTTGGCCCGCAGCAGCATGAACAGGATCGTTTTTTCCAACCCCACTTCACTCAAACCCAGTAAAACAGGGACGGCGGCTAAAAATTGTTGATAGCACAAGTAGACGATCACGCCGAATTTCGCCAATGTTTTGCCTAAATTCATCAACGAGCGCAAACTGAATTGCTGCTTGATCCCGCTGATAGGGTTCAGCTTTTTAAAGTCTGGTTTGACGGCCTTGCCAGAAAACAACAGACCAACTTGGGCATAATTCGTGAGAAGCCCGACTCCGAGCGCGACCAGAAAGACGGGCGCACACAACAAAAGCAGCAGCAAAATACTCTGCACCCCCAGTTTCGGCAGATCCGCCAAACTGGTTTGATAATCAGCCAGCTGCGCCAAACTTTGGGAAAAATAAGGCAAAAAAGACGCGGCGAAAAACTGCCATAAAGACAGGATCAAAAACGAGAAGACCAATAGCGAAACAGCTGCTGCTAATTCCTGGGTCTTAGGGACCTCCCCGCGTTTGCGGGCATCCCGCAGCCGCTTGGCACTGGGTAGTTCGGTTTTGCCATCTTTTTCTGCCATCTTCTCACCTCCTACTGGCTACCTGTTACTTTATTGAAAGGACTCGATAAACTCCTGCAAATAGCGGACTGTATCTGGCAAGTGTTTGCCTAAGTACGAAAGGACATTGGGTAATAGCAAGAGAAACACCACAAAACTGATGGCAGTTTTCATCGAGAGACTCATCATCAAAATATTGATCTGGGGGATCGAACGAGAGATCACACCTAGTACCAGGTCCACCAACAGCAGCGCAATGATCATTGGTGCCGCAAGATTGACTGCCATCACCATCATTTGGCTGAAAAGTTTAACGATGCCTTCAACCGTCGTGCCTTGGATCACCACAGAACCTAAGGGCACGATCCGAAAAGACAACAGCAGTGCTGTGATCAGTCGATGATGCAGATCAAGTCCAAAAAACACAGCGATCGTCAGCCAATAGTACGTTTTGCCATACTGGGAAGAGGCGATTTGCAACGTCGGATCATAGGCTTGCGCCATCGAAAAGCCTACTTGAAAGTCGATCAGTTGACCCGCAATTTCCACACCAGTAAAGACCAGCTGACTCAAATAGCCCATCGCCATCCCAAACAGTACTTCCTTGATGACGAAAACCGTCAGCATAAAGAGGGAAAGCTCGGGAATCGCAGGTGCCGTCGGCAGACATAGAACCGTCAACGCCATGCCGATCACGATTTTTGCTAGTGATGGAAAATTTTGCTGTGAGAAGATCGGACAAAGGACGACAAACGCCAATATTCGACAAAAAATCAACACCGTCGCTTGAATCGGCGCCATCAGGTTTCCTCCTTACATTGCCGCAATCATCTTGAAAATCATTTTGGTAAAATTCAACAAGAGATTCAGCATAAAATTCCCCGCCAAGATCAAGGTCAAAAAAATCGCTAATAGTTTCGGCACAAAACTCAACGTTTGTTCTTGGATTTGGGTAGTGGCTTGAAAAACACTGATCACCAATCCAACGAGCATGCCGACCAATAAGGCGGGGCCAGATATCGCTAGAATTCGAAGAAAGGCTTCCCTTAGCACATCAAGTACCATTTCTACTGTCATTTCCTCTTGGCTCCTTTCTTAGCGGCTATTGAAAGCTCTTGATCAGCGACTCCACGATCAGATACCAGCCATCCACTAAAACAAATAGTAAGATCTTGAAGGGCAGTGAGATCATGATTGGCGACAGCATCATCATCCCCATCGACATCAAGATACTGGAGACGACCAGATCAATGATCAAAAAGGGGATAAAAATCAAAAAGCCGATACTGAAAGCCGTTCGTAACTCACTGATAATAAACGCCGGTACCATAACGGTCAGAGGAACATCGTCAGAAGAATGATACTTTTCGGTCTCCCCATCAGCTTCCGCAAACAAGGCAATGTCTTTTTCCCGTGTCTGTACCATCATAAAGGCCTTGATCCGTTTTTCTGAGCGGTCAAAGGCTTCGGCTTGGCTGATCTCTTGTCGATCAAACGGTTCGATCGCTTGCTGGTAGATGTCGGTATACACAGGTTTCATAATAAAAAATGTCAAGAATAAGGCCAACCCGATCAACACTTGATTGGGCGGGTTTTGCTGTGTACCTAACGAACTGCGCACAAAGGACAAGACCATGATGATACGAGTAAAAGAAGTCATCATGATCAGCAAGACTGGTAAAAGGGAAAGCAGCGTCAGCAACAAGAAGGTATTGATCGTATCACTTGAGCCATTCCCATTCGACAATAAATTGTTGATGGTGGAACTGACGTCTTCCGTGTCTAGCGCAAATGCCGTCTGCGGAAGCATCAGACTGCTGAAAAGGACCGCAGCCATGATCTTGATATCTCTGCCTTTGCTCTTCATTTTTGCTTGCCTCGTTTTCCAGCAATTTCCGCCTTGGCTTTGTTGAGCCATTCAGAAAAGTCTTTGCCAGCTTGCACTTGGGTGCTTTCTAGGCTTTGCTGTAAAAAAGCGGCCGTTTCTTCTGGCGTCAACTCTTTGATGATTTGGTTTTGCTGTTCAGAAAAGCTCATGACATAACATTTGTCCATGATTTGGACGATCCCGATCGAAGACGACTTGCTGACGGCGATTTTTTGCAAAATACGCAGCTGGTGATTGTGCTGGTTCGTGTAACGATTCAAATATTTCAAACTGATGTTGATCAAATAAAGAATAAGCAGCAAAAACCCAATCATTTTGACCAGCGATAAAAATGTTTCCATCAACATGCCTCTTTCTATTGGATCACTAAATCCGTCACATAAACATCCTTGGCGATTTCTGATCCGTATTCCTGATTAATTGTTTCTTTCAATGCTTTTTTTAAATTCGGTACACTTTCGGCGGAGCTCAAAATACCGCTGGCCTTTTGTTGGCGCAATAAATTCACGACGCTGTCACGAATGACGGCCACATTTTTCGTGGCTTCCGCGCTTTTTTCCTCATCCGCCACTAAAATCGATAAATTGACCTTCATGTATTGCTGCTCTTGGTTGTCTTCTTTGGCCAGATTGACTAAAAATTCATCCAATGCCACGATCGCTTCGTCTGAGGAGATTTTGCTGCTGTCTTTTGCTGTTTCAGCAGCTGCTGTTTTTTCCCCCGTCAAAAAGTGATTTGTCACTAAGGTCCCGCCGATACTGCCGCCGACTACCACGATCAAGAGGATCGGCAGTAAAACAACCATACTCAAGCCTTTTTTCTCTTTTTCTGCTTTTGGTGCTTTTTCTTCTTTTGCCATCTTTCCCACCCTTACGTTTTCACTTGGTTCGAATGGATCACCGTATGATACTCGATCACCCGCTGCGCAACTTCTTGCGCAGCTTCCGTCACCACTAAGGTTTTGCCGTCTGTCAGTGTGATCAATGTATCCGGCATTTCTTCGATCCGATAAATCAATGTTGGATTTAAATAGAATGGCTTGCCATTCAATGCTGTCACTAGAATCATGGTCAAACTCCTCTCAATGATGAAGCGTCACGTTCTTAACGTTTTAGATTCAATAATTCTTGCAGCATTTCATCAGAAGTCGTAATACTTCTTGAATTTGCTTGATAGGCACGGCTCGCAATGATCATTTCGGTAAATTCTGTCGAAAGATCGACATTCGACATTTCCAAGGCACCTGCTTGCAGCGTTCCCGCTCCATTATTGCCGGGGCCTGCAACGATCGCATTTCCTGAGTTGCTGGTTTGGATATAGTTGTTGCCGCCGACTTTTTCTAAACCTTCTGGGTTATTGAAGGTTGCGACACCGACTTTTCCCATCACAAAGGTTTGATTGCCGTATTTTGCCAACACTAAGCCATTGGCATCGATCGCCATGGAGTTATAGGTCAAGGTTTCCCCATTGACGGTCAGTGTGCTTGGGATCGACAAGGGAGCTACGGCACCTTGTCCGCTCAATGCCGTGTTTTCATCAAAGTTGTCATCATAGACAACTGGTTGACCGCCATTGACTGAACGACCTAAGACTTGCATCCCATCACTATTGGTCAAGGTTCCGTTGCTGTCGCGAACGAATGCGCCATCTCGTGTGTAATAGGTTTCGCCATTTGCTCCTGGTCCTTGTACCATAAAGTAGCCTTGTCCGCTGATATAAAAATCCATGCTGCGACCAGTCGATTGCGGGGCACCGACTGTATTGATGGTATCGATGGAGCCCGTCTGAACCCCTAAACCGATCTGCGTTGCATTGATCCCGCCTAAGCCGTTGCCTGGTGCAGTTGCGTTAGACATCGTTTGGCTCATCATGTCTTGGAAAAGGACTCGACTTGATTTGAACCCGACCGTATTGACGTTGGCGATATTATTGGAAACCACGTCCATTTTCGTTTGAAGATTTTTCATTCCACTGACACCTGAATATAATGATCGTAACATGCTTATTTTCCTCCTTATGGTTGGCGTATTTTCCTCTGTCATTCAGAAAATACTTGCAGCCCCTTTTCAGTCCAGCTGCTATTTGATAAATGTGGCGCTGTCAATATTGGTGACGGTGTGAAGCTCATTCATCCCCATCGCCGTAATGATAGTTCGTGAATGGACATCGGCGATCAAGCCCATATCTTTGTACACGAGCAGTGATTCTTTGCTGCCTTTTTCCGCGAGCTCACTAAGCGCCGTTGAAAGGGATTGATAATCATCGTCTTGTAAGGTCAATTCTCTTGCGGTCAAACGCTTTTGCGCATGATGGGAGACTTTGATGTCGCTTTGTTTTTGTTCAAGCATTGCAGAAAAGGCTTGTTTGTCCACGCCTTTGCGGGGATGTTGATAAGGCTCCCCGGCAACTTTTTGCAGCCCCTGTTGAATCGTCAAACTCATTTTGCTTCGCCGCCAATCTCTTGGATCGCACTCATACTGTATTCTTTGCCATTTACGACGATCGTGGCGTAGCCATTGGCAAAGCGGACCTTTTCGATGGTTCCTGACAATGTTTCTGTGCCGTCCATCAGAGTGACTTGTTTATTGATCAAGCTAAAGGCTTGCTGCTGTTGCTGTAAAATCACCGAGGTCGTCAACGTTTCGCTCAATTCATTCAAGCTCTCTAAGGTCGTAAATTGAACCAGTTGCGAGATATAGTCGGTGCTACCACCACCAGAAGAATCGCTGCCTCCCATCGATGGATTGCTCATAGATGCGGCTAAGATCTTCAAAAAATCATCCATGGAGATATCTGAAGATTTTTTTGTTTGCGTTAATGCTGATGTATTGGCAATACCGGCCGCAGCTGCTGTAATTTCATCTGCCATAGGTCTCCTCCTTTACACTAAAATACTGATCGCATGATCGATCGGTGCTAATTGCGGCTCTTCCTCAGCCGTATTGCTTTGATGAAACGGCTTTTTACTTTGTCCTTTTTGAGCCTGTAAAAAACGCTGTTGGTTTAACTGACTGTCACTTGCCATCATACTGCCGGCAAAGGATTGATTTGACAGCGGACCAGCCTGCTGGACAGAAGCTAACGTAGGTTCTTTGATTGCTAGGATCGGCTGCTCTTGCTTTTGCAAAACTTGCTCTAGCTCATGCTTGATGGACAGCAATAATTCTTTGGCTTGCGGCTGCTGAACGGTCAGTTCTAAGCGGCTGCCTTGGGCAGTCGTTTCTAGGGAAAGCTGGATCGTGCCTAATTTCTCGGGAACGAATTGCAACGTGATTTTTTTCTCGCTTGCCGTGCTGCTCGTTTGGACGAGTTGGGCAGTCGCTTTTGCTAAGGGTAGGACCGCTTGTTCCATATTCGCTTTTGTTGGCGTTGGTCCTTGCTTGGTCAAAAGGGGAGAAACATCAAGCAGCTGCAGTGCTGGTGCCGCCATTTCATTGTCAGTTACTGCTGAAGAAGCAATGGCTTGTGCAGAAACAGCTTCCGCTTTTTTGGCGACTGTTTCATTCGTGCGTTGCAAGGTGCTAGTCGTATCCGTCGCTTGGTGGGTCACTGGCAACACTTGATCCAATGGTCCCGTTTGGCCCAATTGCGCGGTCTCTTCGTTGGACTGTTTCAGCTGTGCTTCTGTCGTCTGCGCAATCGCGGCTTTTGTTACTAAATCGATTTCCTTGAAAGTCGCGATCCCTTTTGCCGTGGACTGCTCTTCGCTTACTAAGTCTTCTGGCAAAGGCGTTTCAAGCGTTGGTGCTGCGGCTTCACTTCTGTCATTTGTCATCAAATCCAGACCTTCAAGCGTAGACTCGGAGGGGTCGATGACTGTGGTGGCTACGTCTATTGGTGCTAAAGTTGCTGTGGCGCTCGTTTGGTTCTGCTCCGTCGTTGCCATTGATGCCTGTGGCGCTTCTTGAACCAAACCTGCAAAAGGTGCCTGGCTGATCTGGCTCATTCCTGGCGCTTGTGTCGTTGCAGGTTGTCCAGCTGCTGAAGTGATTTCTGGCTCCTGCGGCAGATGTTCCATACTGCTGGCCATATCCATTTCTGGTGCGGCGGCGGTTTGCTCCGTCATCCCTGATGGCTCGAAGGATGCTGGCAGGTTGCTGTCTGCTTGAGCTGTCAGCTGTTGCATCAGCAAACTGAAGACTTCTGGTGACGCCTCCGTCTTTTTTGATTTGCTACCGACAGGTACAGCGGTTGCGGCACTTGTTGTGATCTCTTTCATTGTTCACCTCCTCTCAGCTGATGCTTTGAAACCAAGGTCGTCTCATCACTAAAACATTAGTTCTTTAAGAAAATAAGGCGCGATTGCCGAACTCATCCAATTGTTTTTGCTCTTCCAATTGCTGTTCATAGGTGTATTCAGCAAATTGTTTTTCTCGCAGTTTTTCCACGATCTTGCGTTCCTGCTGCGCTTCTACCACCACCGTTAAAGACTCTGCCAATTCTTGCTTCACGTGAAACATTTTGTTCTGAACCTCATCGATGGTGGCATTCAAAGCAAGCAAATAGCGTTGTTGCACTTGCATCCGCCCAATGGTCATCTCATTGACATCAAAAAGCTGGGCTTTTTCCTGTGTCAGCGTATTCAGGTGCTGTTCTTGCTGAATCAACAATTGTTGTTTTTGGGCGTAAGCGCGTTTGGCTTCTTGCTCAATGGTTTTTCGGTGATCCAATACTTTTTCTAAGGAAAAGTGAAATGCTTGCATAGCTGCTCCTTTATGATCTGTTTTAGATGGTCGAACGCTGGCGCTCGATCAGCGCTTCTTCACTGAACAAATGCGCCAGTTCAAAAATCGTTTGTTCAAATGGGATCCGCTCATCCACTTTTTGCTGTAAAAACCGTAGGATGGGGTGATGCAACGCGATCGCTTGGTCGGTCAACGCATTACTGCCACTCTTGTAAGCACCAATATCGATCAAATCCTTGGCCTCTGCATAAACGGCCATGTTTTCTTTTAGTTCCCCCGCATGTTTATGCTGTTCCTCAGAAACAAGGGTCTTCATCAAGCGGCTGAGGCTGTTTTGAATATCGATGGCAGGATAATGATTTTGAGCGGCGATTTTTCGGGACAAAAGAATATGTCCATCAAGAATCCCCCGCACCGCATCAGCGATCGGTTCATTCATGTCATCCCCTTCTACCAAGACAGTATAAAAGGCCGTGATCGAGCCTTTGTCAGACATCCCACTGCGTTCTAACAACTTCGGTAAAGCTGTAAACACAGAAGGGGTATAGCCTTTGGTCGTCGGCGGTTCGCCTGTCGATAGACCGATCTCCCGCTGCGCCATCGCAAAACGGGTCACCGAGTCCATCATCAATACGACTTTCTTGCCTTGATCGCGGTAATACTCAGCGATCGCTGTTGCCACATGAGCCCCTTTTAATCGTACGAGAGGCGGCATATCGGAGGTAGCACAGACAACGACCGACTTGCGGTAGCCTTCTGGGCCTAGATCATTTTCAATAAATTCTTTGACTTCTCGTCCCCGCTCGCCGATCAAGCCGATCACGATGACATCGGCTTCGCAATAACGAGCCAGCATCCCCAATAAGGTACTTTTACCGACCCCGCTGCCGGCAAAAATGCCGATCCGTTGGCCAAGGCCGACGGTCAAGAGACCATCGATCGCCCGGACACCTGTCGGCATGATCTCAGCGATTTTCTGACGGCGAAAGGGGTCAGGAGAATCTTGACTAACTGGATATTCTGACGCAGTTTCCAGCTCCAGCGCCATATCTAACGGTCGCCCTAGTCCATCTAAGGTGTGCCCTAGCAGCGTATCATCGATTTTTACCGTCAACGATTTGCCAGTTGGCCGCACCAAACAGCCGGGTCCGATGCCTTCTAGCTGATCAAGGGGCATCAGGAGCACGGTTTTTTTCACAAAGCCCACGACTTCGGCTAAGGCTGTATGTGTCTTGTTTTGCAATGCGACTTCACAGATTTCCCCTATGAAAACCGCCAGCCCTTCGACTTTGATCAGCAGACCTACGACTTCGCTGACTTTGCCGTAGGTAGTAAAAAACGGCTGTGCTTGCGCCGTTTTGCGCAGCGCTGTAATCGGTAATTCAAACGTCATTCCTTCACACTGCTTTCTAGAAATTGGCTCAAAAAGCGCGCGATTTCTTTCCTCAGTTCAAAAACCACCAAGGCATTTTCAGATTCGATACAAAAATCGTGTTCCGCCAAGCTGTCATCTGCCATGAGTAAATAGCGAAACCCGCTGATCGTCTGCTTTTTGGTTTCCAACAATTCTCGCAACCCTGCAAGATGCTGCTCTTGGCTGCGAACAGTCACAAATTGATCGGGTTGTTCAAATTGCCATAGCACAGACTCCACAAAAGGCAGGAAGCCTGCTTGCTCGTCTGTAAAACGTTGATTGATCAAGGCTTCGGCGATTGCCGTGCCGTAAGCGATCATTTCTTGCTTTTTCTCTGAGCGAAAGGTGTTGATTTCAGAAACGGCTTCAGCGACATTGGCTTGGGCTTGTTTCATCAATGCTTGCGCGGCTTCTTTGCTGGCATTGAGTCCTTCTTGATAGCCTTGTTGAAAGCCATCTGCTTGTCCTGCTTGAAAGCCTTCCGTTCTCGCTTCTGCTAGAATTTGCGCCGCTTGCGCTTGTGCATCGGTCAAAATCTGCTGCTTCAAGGCTTCCATTTGCTGCAGATGCCGTTCCTGCTCCAACTGGCGTGCACGTCTAGCCGCTTGCAGTTCTGGGTCTAAGCTTGGTTTCTCAATCGGCGCTTTGATGGTCGTATCCGTCAAAATACTGCGCGCAGCTTCAGTCGTTTTGACCGCCTGCTGCTTCAATAAACTGCTATTTGACCACTGCATCTTGGTCGCCCCTTCCGATGTAGATCTCACCGGTTTCATCTAGCCGTCGAATCACAGCCACCACACTTTGTTGGGCTTCTTCTACAGCAGACAAGCGGGTAGGACCCATAAATTGAATTTCTTCTTGCAGATTTTCCACCGCCCGTGATGAGAGATTGGAGAAAATAAAGTTCTTGATGTCGTCGGTCGTGCCTTTAAGCGCTAAGACTAGCACATCGTTTTGAACATCTCGCAAAACTTTTTGAACATCCAAGCGATCGAGAGTCACGATATCCTCGAAAGTAAACAAGCTGGATTTCACTTCGTTGGAGAGTTCTGGTTGCCGCTTTTCTAAGTCGTTCAAAATGTTCTTTTCGGTGCTGCGGCTGACTGAGTTCAAGATTTCTACCAGTGTGTGCACACCACCGACATTTTCCGTATCGTTCTCAATGTAATTCGAGAATTTGTTCTCGATCACTTTTTCGATCCGTTCAATCACCAAAGGCGACGTACTGGAGATCGTTCCGATCCGTTCAGCGATCTCCACTTGCAAATGATCGGGAAACTGCGACAAGACGCTGGCCGCTTTGTCCGGCTGCATGTAGCACAAAATCAACGCTACCGTTTGTGGATGTTCGCCGATCAACAGATTGGTCAACTGTTGAACATCGGCTTTGCGAGCGATATTAAAGGGCCGTTCCCGCAGCTGAATCTGAGTCAATACGTCAATGACTTCTTTGGCTTTTTGAGGGCCTAATGCTTGGTTCAGCAAATTTTTGGCATAATCGATCCCGCCGTCTAAGACATATTTGCGGGCCGTTGCGGTATGAGAAAATTCCTCCAACACTTGATCCCGCTCTTCGGGACTGACAAAGTCGATGTTGGCGATCTCATAGCTCACTTTTTGTATAAATGATTCTGGCAGCAGCTTCATGATCTTTGCAGAGGTATCTGATCCTAGAGAAATCAGAAGAATCGCTGCTTTTTTTACCCCGTCTATTGTATCCATGGCTGCCCCCTTATTTTTCTTTCATCCAAGCTTTGATCAATTCCGCCGCTACTTCAGGATTGCTTTCGGCATAATTTCTAGCCGTTTGATCCAATGTTGGTTCTCCTGTATGTTCTGCTGCGGCTTCTTGTGTGGATGCTTCTGGCACCGCTGGTTTCGTTTCAGCAGACCGATTGCCGACACCGCCAAAAACGACTTCTTGTGCAACTGGGTTACTCGCTCCGGTGTTGACTGCGGACGGTTGTGCAAAGGAGACCATCTCCTCCGTCACATCGACTTCCAGCTCGTCTTCTTTGCGTCGGCGTCGGATCACGCCAACGATCATTAAGATCACCAAGAACAAGGTCAACACGATACCGCCGATGATGGCGTACTTGAGATAACCTTTGGCAGCTGCAATCGGTTCATTCCCTTGCGGATCAGCGGCTGGATCAACCTCTGCTTGGGCAAAGTCAAATCCTTGGATCGCGATTTGATCGCCACGATCATTGTCATAGCCGACGGCACTAGCAATCAACTGCTGCAATTCTGCTTGATCTGCTTGCGAAAGGTTCGCATTGATCACGATCGAACTAGTCATTCGTTCGATCATGCCAGGGGCCGTAATGGTCGTAGTGGTCTCGGTATCCAATTCATTTTCAACGGAGCGACTGTAGGAATTGTTTCCTTCTCCATCCGTGCCCGTCACATTGGAGACATTGTCATCCACCGTCCCTGTTTGGGCTTCTTGGACGGTCCCTTGCGAACCAGCAGCCTGCACTGTCTCACTCTTGATCTCTGGGTCATCATAAGTAACTTTCTTCCGCTCGATCGAGTCAAAATTCAAGTCTAAATTGATCGACACTTGGAATTTGTCTGCACCATAGATCGGTGTCAGCAACTTCGCTACTTTTTCTTCTAGCGTTTTTTCATAGGAATCTTTGATGGCAATGTATTTATTGTTCAGGCCACTTAATTGACTGGCTTCATCTTCGGTTCTCGTCAAAGTATTGCCCGCGCTATCAACGACTTTTACATTTTCAGGCTTCAGCTTTTCCACTGCGCCGGAAGTCAAGGTAACGATCCCTTGCACGGACTCGTCTGAGATCTGCTGATTTTTCAAGGTCAACACGATGGAGGCGGTTGGCGCACTTTCCTCCGAAGAAAAGACACTTTCTTCTGGCATCACGAGTAAAACTTTGGCGGATTTGACCGCATCGATCGACTCGATTGCTCGCTGTAGTTCGCCCGTTACTGCCCGCTGATACATGATCTTGCGATCTTCGTCGGTTGTCATCATGTTGGCATCATCAAATAATTCAAAGCCTGTACTGGTATTTGGTAACTTATTGTCCACGGCAAGATTGATGCGGTATTCATCGACTTGGTCCTTATCGATCAAAATCGTCGTTCCATTGTCAGCTAATTTGTAGGCGATCTGCTGTTCCTCCAAATCCTTGCTGATCGTTCCCGCATCGGCATCGCTTAGATCCGTAAACAAGATACCGTATTCAATTCGCGTATTTAAATAATAAACAGCTGCTGTGATTCCGAGAACGCTGATAACGGAAAGAACAACGATCATTTTCTTTAAAGAGCTTTGCATTTGCCAACGGTCTTTGAGTTGTTCTGTCCATTCTTTCACTTTATCCATCATTTATTCTTATTCCCTCACCCACTGCTAAAACTGCATATTTTTCACGTCATTGTAAGCTTCTAAACACTTGTTTCGTACTTGAACGGCTGTTTGTAGCGCCAATTGCGCCTCCGTCATGCGAATCATCACATTGCCTAGATCGCTTTCATCGCCGGTGATCAAATTAACAGTATCTTGATCCATGACCGCCGTTTTTTGATTCAACTGATCGACCGCATGGGTCAAGTAGGAAGAAAACTGGTTTTCCTTGGTGCCCACAACACTAGTCTCTTTTGAAGCAGCCCCCGTGCCTAGTGTCCGCAAAACGTTTTGGTAGTCTGTTAATCCTGTCGTTAAAAGTCCATCCATTTTCTCGTTACCCCTTTGATATTTCTAATGCTTTTTTCAAGATTGTTTTATTCATTTCTGAAGCAGAAACATTGGCTTCGTACGTTCGAACCGCTTGCAACATTGCCACCATTTCATCGGCAATATCCACATTTGATTGACCGACATATCCCTCAGCGTTGGCAGCGGGATTGGTAGGATCATAGGTCAGTTTTTCCGTCTCATCGGCAGCGATCCCCGTCACTTTGACACCGTATGTAGTCGGTGTTCCTTCACGACTATTTTTTAAATTTTCTGAAAAAAGAATACTCTTTTTTTGATAAGCCGCGGTTGTTTGTGTTTGATTTGTATTTACATTTGCGATATTGCTGGAGATCGTATCTAGTTTTAACCGTTCCAATGCTAGACCGCTCGCGTTGATCGTTAGTCCGTTAAATATACCCATTTGTTTTTCCTGCGCTTTCTATCAATTACTCAAGACAAGGTTCATCATTTGCAAGCGTCCGTTGACTTGTGCGGTCAATGCACTGTAATACAACCCATTGGCTGCTTGATCCAACATCTCTACCTCAAGATCCACGTTATTGCCGTTGTCTTTGATACTGGTAGTTGCATTTTCAGTGATTTTCGGTTTTACTTGAGAAACTGACGCTTCGGTTGCAGCGTCGGTCCCTGACGAAGCGAGTGCCTGCTTTAATTCGCTTTCAAACACGATGCGTTTTGCTTTGTACCCATCCGTGTTGACATTGGCGATATTAGACGAAATCAATTCTGCGCGTTGGGCAGAAACGTTCATGGCTGTTTTTAATAAATCATAGGTATCCAACAATAATTGCTCCTTCCACCTTCTGTACCAAACGTTTTTTTCATCGATGGAACAGAAACAAATATATTTATTGATTTTTTTGTTATAGATTAAAAAAACAAGAAGACGTGATGTCATTATAGTAGAATTGTTTTTATTTTACAATTTGATTTTTGCAACTTTACGGATATGACATTTAAGTTACAGGTATGTTATGTTATTTGTTAAACACTGTTTCATCGCAATTTCGTCCCCAGTTATAAAAAGTAAACGATCGATATAAAGCGTTTTACAAGCATATCTATACTTTTTGATCAAAATCATTTTTTTGATAAAAAAACAAGTATTATTCGAAAAATTGATTAAAACATTTTCATTTGTGTTTGATGGTATGACAAACCCTGAGAAATACTTCACGAAAAAAAACGGTACCATCTATAAATATTCACAAAAATTGCAAGCTGTACCATTTCAAAAATTTGACGAAACTTGTCAAAAAAAGAACAAAAAAAAGAGAAGCAGAAAATTTATTTTAGTTATTTTTTGGATTATTTTTTTTTGCTATTAAGAATGATTTTAATTCACCGATAAAATAAATGAGGGTTTAAAACCTGGAAATAGAATTTAGGAGGACGCAACAAATGGATTTTTTCTTGCTGATCGGTATTATTTTAGGATTGATATCTGTGGTGGTTGGGATGATTGTAAAAGGTGCCAATGTGGCCGTTTTGATCAATCCGGCAGCCGCGATCATCATTTTCGTCGGTGTGATCGCAGCCGTTATCAATTCATTTCCCAGCAGTGATATCAAAAAAATCCCGAAGATCTTCGGCGTTCTGCTGAAAAATAAAGAATACGACTTAAAAACAACCATCAATACCATCGTTGAATTAGCTAACCAAGCTCGGCGCGATGGCCTACTATCTCTTGAAGGTGCTATCCAAAACTTAGAAGATCCTTTTTTAAAAAAGGGCTTGGAAATGGTGGTGGATGGCATCGCTGCCGAACAGATCCAAGAAATCATGGAAAATGAGATCTATGGGATCGAAGAACGACATCGCATCGGCTCGGCTATTTTTAAAACCGCCGGCACGAGTTCCCCGACCTTAGGGGTGTTAGGAGCCGTGATCGGGCTGATAGGGGCGCTAGGCAATTTAGAGGATGTAGAAGCACTGGGTCATATGATCTCGGCGGCTTTTGTGGCGACCCTTTATGGTATTTTCTTCGGTTATGTGCTGTTCATTCCTTTTAGCTCACGATTAACTTTGAAATCTGAGCAAGAAGTCCAAATGATGTCGATCATCGTTGAAGGGGTCTTAGCGATCCAAGCCGGACAATCGCCGAAAAGTATTGAGAAAAAATTATACAGCTTGATCGATCCGAAAAAACGGCAAGAACAATTATAAAGGGTGAAGCGACATGAAGCGAAAAAAGAAACATGAAGAACATGTAGACGAAGCGTGGCTTTTGCCTTACTCGGATATGTTGACCTTGCTGCTGGCCTTATTCATCGTCATGTTTGCCATGGCGAAAGTCGATGATGAGAAGTTTCAAGAAATCCGAAGCGAATTCGGCACCATCCTTTCCAGCCACCACAGCAACGCCTCCGTCATCGGGTCAGTGATCGATATGGGCGAGACCACGCCGCGAAAAAAAGCCGCCACTTCTGCCGAAGCACAAGCGCAAGAAGCAGCAGTTCGGACCCAACTGGAAAATCAACAGCTAGAAAAAATCAGCGACCAGCTGTCACAAGAACTCGCCGCTTCTGGCTTAAAAGACCAGACAGAAGTTCGCTTGGAATCTGATGGCTTGCATATCACGTTAGCTAGCAGTATTTTGTTTGCCTCTGGCAGCGCCGAGATCACGGACACCACTCGTCAGTCACTGGATCTACTCTCGGACTCACTGAAAAAACTAAAAGCTAACAAAATCGTGATCGCCGGGCATACTGATAACGTACCGGAAAAAGGCAATGGCCGCTACCAATCTAACTGGGATCTTAGTTCCGCTCGTGCCATTACCGTTATGGAATACTTCATCAGCAAAGGCGCTGTTTTAGAAAAAAATGCTGCCATCCAAGCCTTTGCCGATACCGAACCGAAAGCCGATAACAACACCCCCCAAGGCCGCTCGGAAAACCGCCGCGTGGAGATGATCATTCAGCGAACCGAAGCGGCAGTTACTCAATGAATGGACTTATTTAAACAAAAAAACGATTCCTTATAAATAATAGGGGATCGTTTTTCCTGAGGTAGCTGGTGCAGCAATCAAACCAAGAACCATTCAGTCCCGACATCCTGCCAATCACTCTAAGAGAATGTCGGCTCTCTTAGAAATATAGCAAAAAGTATACTATTAGCGTAGGCGCTGCACACTCATTACCTATGACCAATCATTCTTCAATGACCAGTTTAATCGGGGTACATTCTCCCCCATTGCAACTACTTTCAGAAACACTGCAAGCGGCGACTGCAAGTAACACATCCATTTCTGCTACTAAGACGATTTTATCTCCCGCTTTTGACAAAGGTGTCTCGACGGAAAGTTTGCCATTAGGTAATATTTTTGTATACATAAAAATATTAAACGGCGTGATTTCATCTCGTTGATGTCCTAAAACATCCATCAGTGATCGATTGATATTTGCCAAGCAGCTAGGGTGATTTTTCCCAGTATCATAAAAAAAGTCATACATCTCTGGACGGCAACATGGGTGCAACAAGTCATGTTCCTTCACATCATCTTCAACGATCGTAAACATTTTCTTGTACTGATTGGTATAGAGACGATCCCCTGTGCTGACCTTCAAACTTTCATTACAATCAATAGTGACTCCAGCAGACAAGTATTCTTTAGGATCTGTTGGATTAACCGCAAAAAAATCAACTACTTGTTGTCCTTCTACATCGATAATCTCAATCTTACTACCACTCTTAACCAATACTGCAGCACCACTTTGTGCTTCAATCATATATTCTTCCGCCATTTTTTCCCCTCCTAAACAATGAAAATCCCTTTTCTCTACTTTTCTTAATAGGAACAGTAGTTGTTTCCTAGCCAAATACTACTCCTTGAAAAACAAATTGCAATATCCATAAAAAATGAGGACAATGCCCACCAATGTGGAATGGTCAATAAAAGGAATGTCAAAAACCATTGAAAGCAACCCATTTAAGCCTAAAATGATGATACCCATAACCAATATCAACCAAGAAGCGAGACGAATCAATTGGTATTCTTTTCCAAAGATCTTCAGCAACTATCTCCCCCCTTTTCTCCTCTATCTTTTATGCGCTTTCATAATGATCAACCATACGTCACCTTTTAAAGTTTTTATTTGGCAAAAGATCCCCACTGGTTGCTGCTTTTTTCATTATAACAGATGTTTCACGCCTTGCCCCGCGGTTTTCTGACAAACCTTTTTAGCCCATTTGACGGCTTTTTTTGACTATCTCCATCGAAAAACCCCCATTACCAACGAATTTATTGGTAATGGGGGTTTTAATCAGCTTTCGCTAGACAATCAATTATTTCTCCACTTCAAAACGATTGGTCAATCGCTTCAACTCTTCTGCAATGTCTCTGAGGTCTGCCACATGGTTGGTAAATTCATCCATGGTTGCCAAGACTTCTTCTGCATTTGCGGAAACTTCTTGTGTACCAGCGGCATTTTCTTCCGTTGATGCGGAAATGTTTTCTAAGTTTTCCAGTACACTGTTTTGAATATTTTCGATACGGGCACTGGCTGCTTCAATATGATGGATGCCTTCGATCATATAGCTGCTGCGTTGGAAAACTTCTTTTGAAGACGAGATCGCTTCTTTGATCAAGTTGGTTTGGCGAACGCCGCCTTTGACAGATGCAGACGTTTGTTTGACCATTTGACTAGACTGCTCACGAATTTCTTCAATGATCGCTTCGATCTCTTTGGTAGAGGCCTTACTTTGTTCCGCCAATTTACGGATCTCAGCAGCCACGACGGCAAAGCCTTTGCCCGACTCACCTGCACTTGCGGCTTCGATCGATGCATTCAAGGCTAACAAGTTAGTTTGGTAAGAAATATCGTTGATGACCCCAATGATCGAGTTGATGTTTTGGATACTATCATTCATTCCCGTCATGTTCGACATCAAGCGCTCCATCTGTGCCAACTCTTGTCGCCAGCTGTCATCGACTTGATCCATGATCGTTAAGTTTTCTTGATTGATCTTCGTAGATTCTTGCGACTTGCTGCTCATGCCGCCAACATTTTCTCGTAATTCTTTCACGACTTGCGAAAGGTTTTGCATTTGGGACACGCTGTATTCTGTTTCTTGGGCTTGAGCACCGGTCACTTCAGCAATACCCGTAATGGTTTGAGAGACTTCTTCTGTCGCAATATTGGTTTGTTTTGACAATTCTAATAAAGAATCCGACATTCCTGCGACACTGTTGCTTTCTTTTTGTACTTTTTGGATCAATGCACCCGTGCCTTCGATCATCACATTGTAATTGTCCGCCATTTGCTGGATCTCATTGCCTGCTTTGTCTGGATAAACAACTCGGCGTGCCAGTTGATCCCATGTCCATTTTTCGCCTTTGGCTCTTTTGGTTTTGCTCATCTTCTCTAGTTTGCCTTCACCGACTTTTCTAAAGTAACGATTGAAGCAATCGATGATCGCTGCGACTACTTTGATCGCGGCATACGAAACCAGTCCTACAAAGAGCAACATCAAGATCGTAACGATAATGGTGGTGCGGACTAACGCTCCTAATTCTTTGTCTAGATCACTAGCTTTGACTTCGGAGTACGCCCAAACATTGGAATCAGCAGACTTGTCATACAACACATCGTTGACTTTATTCGAGTCGCCTAAGCCAACCATGCCTGTCGGGTTTTTAGCTTCTTTGATTTTTTGGAATACTTCTTCTTCTTTGATATTCTTACCGATTTGTTTGGTGTTTTTTGAGGTCACGATGACCCCAGATTCTGAAACTAAGGTGACATTCCCAGTCCGCCCTACGGTAAAGGAAGACAAGATGTTTTGAATGCTTTCATAGGAAACATCGACGCTTAAAACCCCCACTTGATTATGGGAATTTTTGACCCTGATCGAAGCCGACGTCACAAATTGATTCGACACCGTATCTAAATAAGGTGCTGTCCAATACACTTCTCCTTCGGCTTTTACGGCCCCTTTGTACCACGGCCGAATCGTAGGCTTATAATCATCTGGTAAGGGGTTGAAGGTCACATACTCATCATCTTCTGTCCCAAAAGTCACTGCTAAGAAGCTGTTGCTTCCAGCAATCGCTAAAGAAAGATCTGAACGGATACGCCCCATGCTGAATTCTGTTTTCATCGCTGGCAGTTCAGCCATTGATTTCAATTTGCTTTCCGTCGATCGGCGCAAACTCTTTTCTTCCGCCAAGATCAAATTGACGGCACTTTCTTTGTTCAAATCATTTCGTTCAATCAATAAGTTCTTGGTGGTTAAATAGGAACTTGTCAGCATGACAATGATCGGGATCCCCGCAACCAGCATCAAGGTGATCATCACATAAATTCCTATCGTCTTTTTTCTTTTTTTCACAACTGTGCCACTCCTTCATTTCCATTTTCACACGATCCAATGAAGACTCGTCCATAGACGACCCTTAGTAAGGATAATCGGTTATTTCTTTGAATGATTAAGAGGGTTCATTGGCAGAAACGGCTGCAAGCGCATTTTCTTTTTTGCTAAGTCTTACGGTTGCTGTTGTAACGAATAGAAAAGCTCCTCAGTGATCAAGGAGCGTTGCGACTGCATAAAAATAGCCAGCACGGAAGTTTCCGCACTGGCTGTAGGGTCCCTTTAATAGGACCGCTTCTATTGCCTATAATTCTTTGATGATGGCTTTTTCTTCCGCCGTCAAAGCGAAATCAAAGAGCGCTAAATTTTCGGCTTGATGTTTTTCTGAATGGGATTTCGGAATCACGATCACCCCACGCTCGATTTGGTAACGCAAGACCACTTGGCTCCAGGTTTTTTGATACGCTTCACCGATTTGGGTCAAGGTTTCCCGTGCCGCTTCTGAAATCCGGGAAAGTGGACCCCAGGCTTCTGGCACTACCTGATTGGCTAAGGAATAGGCGATGATCGCATCATTCCACTTGCCTGGATGCGATTCGATCTGATTGACCGCTGGTTTGATCCGACTGTTTGCCAATAAATAGCTAAGTTCTTCTTCTTGGAAATTGGACACCCCGATCGCTTTTAAGACTCCTTTATCGACATAAGCCTCAAGAACCGCCCAGACAGCGGCAATCTCTGCCAAGTTGTCCCACGGATGATGGATCAAATAAAGATCGATCGATTCCGTCTGCAAGGCTGCTAAACTCGCTTCAACAGACGCTTTCACGGCAGCTGCATCTTGCGTATACTCCGGTTTGCCAGGAATCTTAGAAGTCAGGAAAAATTCGCTGCGGTCGATCCCGCTTTCCTTGATGGCTTTGCCTACCACGGCTTCGTTGCGATAAGAAATCGCCGTATCAAAATGCCGATACCCAAGCTTGATGGCAGTCAATAGCTCTGTCGTATCATCATTGATCGCACCTTGGTATTCTCGGTTTTCTTTCCCAAATGTATTCGTCCCACTGCCGATCACTGGAATCTGAATGCCGGTATTCAATTCAATCGTTTCCATGCTGCTTCCCCCTTTGTGTTGTTTCTAGTCTATCAAAAAAGCAGGAGTAAGGGGAAGAAAAACTCTTATTGCCGCTAAAAAACGGGGAAAAGCACAAAACGCATGTTCAAGCTGCCCCTCCTCCGTTATACTGAGGTTAAGACACGAAACACCCAAATAAGGAGGGTTACTTTTGAAAAAAACACTGTTTTTTCTTTGTGGATCACTGACATTCGGTTTAGGTACGTTAGGAATCTTTTTGCCTTTCTTACCTACAACGGTCTTTTACTTGCTGACGGCTTATTTCTGGCTGCGGAGTTCCGATACCTCTTATCAACGCTTGGTTCAATCAGAAAATTATCAAAAATACATTGAAAAACCACTCGTACAAAAACAGCTGAGCACTAAGGGAATGGTTCGGATGTTTGCCATGATGCTGGTAGTCTTTGCAATTCCTGCACTATTGATCCCCAATCTGCTGGTACGTTTCGTCCTCGCTGCCATCTACCTCGCCCATGTCATTGGGATCACTTGGTATTTAAAAGGACGCAAACCTGCGATCCAAAAAACGGATCAGCCCCTGTAAGTACGACGCTGCACGAACACGCCGTAATCCACCAAGCAAGCGAACCTTGCTAGTGGACTGCGGTGTATTTTTTTCTCCTATTTTAGCGGGTGCTCACTGACGCCTCTTCGATGATGGGGGCTGATTGGGCGATCGCTAACCAAGCAGCAGGGATCCGGTATGGGGAACAAGAAACATAGTCGATGCCGATCTCTCGCAAAAATGCAATAGAATAGGGATCGCTGCCGACTTCGCCACAAACACCGATCGAGTGCTCTGGCTGACGATCTCTTACGCCAGCGATTGCTTGACGCATCAATGTGCCAACGCCCGCCTGATCTAAGTGCTGGTAAGGATCTTCTTGTAAGATCCCCGACTGCAAATAGGCTTGAATAAAGCTGCCGGCATCATCCCGCGAAAAGCCAAAGGTCATTTGTGTCAAGTCATTGGTACCAAAACTAAAGAACGCCGCATCTTCAGCACACTCCCCAGCAATCAAGCACGCTCTAGGTGTCTCGATCATCATGCCGATCTCGATGCGCAACGGTTGCTGCAGGGTGGCTTCTGCTTGAGCGATCACCTGTGTCAACGTCTCTTTCAACACCTGCAGCTCTGCAGGCAAACTGATCAGGGGCAGTAAGATCGCCGCCTCTACCTCGACTCCTTGCTGCCGCAACTCCACAGCCGCTTCACAAATCGCCGCTGTTTGCATTTCATAAATTTCTGGATAGCTCAGTCCTAAGCGGCTGCCGCGATGCCCCATCATGGGATTGACCTCTTGCAGTTCGTCAATTCGCCGCTCGATCACTGCCAATGATTTTTGACTACGGCGGGCCATCTCAAGGCGTTCATGCTCATGGGGCAAGAATTCATGGAGTGGCGGATCTAATAAACGAATCGTGCATTTCTTTCCTTGCGCGGCCTGCAGCATTTCTTTGAAATCGGCTTTTTGATACGCCTTGATCTCAGCCAACGCCGCCAATCGTTCCGCCTTCGTTTCTGCCAAGATGACTTCCCGCATTTTCCACAAACGCGCTTCCCCAAAAAACATATGCTCCGTCCGTGCTAAGCCGATGCCCGCTGCACCAAAGGCCAGCGCCGCCTCAATGTCATTTTTCGTTTCCGCATTTGCGTAAACCTTTAGATCTGCCTGGGCTTGCGCCCACGTCAAAAGCTGATCCAATAAGACCCGTTCCTGCACACTGGTCATAGGCAGCTGCCCTTGATACAGTTTGCCAGTACTGCCGTCTACCGAAAGCACGTCACCTTCTTCAATCAGCAACTCACCACAGCGAGCCTGCTTCAAAAATACATCGACACTTAATGCCTCGCACCCTACCACACAGCAGACCCCCAGACCACGGGCGACCACCGCCGCATGCGAAGTCATCCCCCCACGAGCGGTAATGATCGCTTCACTCACCACCATGCCTTCAATATCTTCAGGTGAGGTTTCCTGCCGCAGCAACAGGACTTTTTCTCCCGTGCGGCTGGCTTTTTCCGCCGCTTCTGCAGTGAAATAGACATGTCCTGAAGCTGCTCCTGGACTAGCCGGCAAGCCTTGCGCAAAAGCTTTGGCTTGCTGCAAGGCTTCGGGGGCAAATAACGGGTGCAGCAATTGATCGATCATTTCTGGTGTGATGCGATCTAGTGCCTGCCTGATAGTGATCCGACCTTCTGCGACCATATCCGTTGCAATTTGTGCTGCGGCAGCGGCGGTTCGTTTGCCGTTTCTTGTTTGCAAGACAAACAACTGGCCGTCATCGATGGTAAATTCAATGTCTTGCATGTCTTGATAGTGATCCTCCAAACCCTCAGCCAGTTGCTTTAGTTCCTGATAGATCATGGGATGCTGCTGTGCCAACGCTTGGATCGGTTGTGGTGTACGAATGCCAGCAACCACATCTTCCCCTTGGGCACACACTAGAAATTCGCCGAAAAGTCCCGGTTCCCCGGTTGCTGGATTGCGGGTAAAGGCGACACCCGTCCCACTATTTATCCCACTGTTGCCAAAAACCATTTCTTGAATCGTTACGGCAGTCCCTAGATCGTCAGGGATCCGATGGAGGGAACGGTAGGTCTTGGCCCGTGGGTTGTTCCATGAACGAAAAACCGCCGTGATGGCTGCCAACAATTGCTGAAACGGGTCTTGCGGAAACGCTTCTTGAGTATGTTCCATATAAATACTTTGAAACACGCGGCAGATCATTTGCCAATCATTGCCGGTCATCATTTGGTCTGACGCATAATTCTGCTGTTTCTTATAATCTGTCAAGTAGGCTTCAAAGTGCTCTTTTGCTACACCTTTCACCACATCCCCATACATCTGGATCAAGCGGCGGTAACAATCATAAGCAAAGACGGGGTCCCCTGTCTGCTGAGCCAACCCTTGGACGGTTTCATCATTCAACCCAAGGTTTAAGATCGTATCCATCATCCCTGGCATGGAAAACTTGGCACCACTGCGGACAGAAACCAACAACGGCGACTGCAGTCCGCCAAATGTTTTGTTCCTGCGGACTGCCAATTCTTCGATGGCAGCTTTGACTTGCTTGATGATCGCCTCAGGAAGAACCTGTTCTTCTAAATAGGTCAGGCAAATGGTGGCCGGGACGATAAATCCTTGAGGAACAGGCAAACCCAAATTGGTCATCTCCGCTAGATTTGCCCCTTTCCCGCCTAATAGTGCTTTTTGCTCTTTCGTGCCTTCTGAAAACCATACGACTGCTTTTTCCATCATGTTCCTCCTTTTAAATGTTATATACTATTTCGATTAATTAGCAGTATATAGTATGGCACATTTAATCGTCAAGCCAAAAAAAGAAAACTTTTAAGGGATTCATCCTTTTTAAAAGAGAAGGATTGCCTTTTCATTCGGAAAATCATATAATCAATAGCATAGCACATAAAAGAAAGAAGGTGACACATTGGAATTAAGCCAAAGACAAATGAAAATCATTGAGATCGTCAAAGAGCATCAGCCCATCAGTGGGGAGACCATTGCGAAGCAGTTGGGTTTGAGCCGCGCAACCTTGCGGAATGACTTATCGATTTTGACCATGACCGGTTTATTAGACGCCCGACCGAAAGTCGGCTATTTCTACACAGGACAAACCGTTGAGCCTTTGCTTTTCGAAAAACTCTACCATACCAAAGTTGCAGAAGTCATGATCCCACCGTTGCTGATCTCACAAACGGTCTCCGTTTATGAAGCAGTCACGACTTTGTTTATGTACGATGTCGGTTCCCTCTATGTCAAAAATGACCAAGACGAACTGATTGGGGTACTCTCCCGCAAAGATCTGCTGCGCTTTGCGATCAGCAATGCCGCACCAGAAAAAACACCCGTAGCGATGATCATGACTCGCATGCCAAACATCGTGACCATCACACCGGCAGAAACGATCTTGACGGCTGGTACGTTGTTAGGACGACATGAAGTTGATACCTTGCCTGTGGTCGATCCGCAGGAACCAAAAAAAGTCATCGGCAAAATCACGAAGACACGGCTGATGAATTACTTTATTCAAGCAGGCAATGACAGTGACAACACACACTTTTAGGGGGCAAAAACAATGAAGAACGTTCGAATATATTTGATTTCAGATTCCGTAGGCGAAACGGCACAAAAGCTGATCGCCGCCGTTTCCGCGCAGTTTCCCACGATCGACCTTTCAGATATCCAGCTCTTTCCCTTTACTAATGATGAAGAGAGCTTAGGCGAGATCCTCAAAGATGCCTTGCTAGACAAATCGATCGTCGTTACCACCTTAGTCAATAAAGAATTAGTCGCCTTTGTTGATGCCTTTGCCAAGCGGACTGGTTTGCAGCATGTCGACTTTATGTCGCCCTTGACCACGATGCTAGAAAAAACATTCGGTGTAGAAGCCGTCCAAGAGCCTGGTGCCTTGCATCGCTTGAACCAAGCATATTTCAGCCGGGTGGCCGCGATGGAATTTGCGGTGAAATACGACGATGGCAAAGACCCACGGGGATTTCTCGATGCTGACTTTGTCCTCTTAGGGGTTTCGCGAACCTCAAAGACCCCATTGAGCCTATACATGGCAAATCGCGGCTACAAAGTGGCGAATCTTCCTTTGATTCCTGAAGTCGCTTTACCAGCCGAAGTGCACCAAGTAGACCCACGGAAAATGGTCGGTTTGACCACGAATCCAGAATCCCTTACGGAAATCCGGCGGTCCCGGATGCATTCATTGGGCTTAAAAGAAGAAACCCATTACACCAATTGTGAACGAATCGAAGCAGAATTAGCCTACGCGAATGAATGGTTCAAAAAGCTGAACATTCCGGTGATCGATGTCAGCAAACGCTCCATTGAAGAAAGCGCGATGCTGATTGAAGAACAAGCCAAAGAACAGGCCCATGTTCAATAAAGACGCCTTGGCAAACCTGACCGAGATCATCAACTTGGAAGCCATCCAGCAGCTGCCGAAAGCCACCGAGCACTTTGTCAGCGATCTGCATGGCGAATACGATGCCTTTGACCATATTTTGCGGAATGGCTCTGGTAGTATTCGAGAAAAAGTCGAGACTTTGTTTACCGGCGTCTTGACGAAAGAAGAACAGACCGAACTTTGTTTTGTCATTTATTATCCAGAGGAGCTATTACAAGAACAGGCATGGACCCCTGCCGATTGGCGCTTGAAGATGGCACAGCTAGTGAAAGTTGCCCGCTTTACTTCCAGTAAATACACACGCTCCAAGGTACGCAAAGCACTGCCGTCTTCTTTTGCTTACATCTTAGAAGAACTGTTGTACCAATATGATGCCGACTTCAATAAAGAAGCTTACTATCAAGCGATTTTTGATAAGATCATCGAATTAGAGGCAGCCTCGCTTTTTTGCCAAGAGCTGGCGTACTTGATTCAACGCTTCGTAGTGGACCATCTCCATGTCTTAGGCGATATCTATGATCGAGGACCGGCGCCAGACAAAATCGTCGATCGCTTGATGACTTTGCCTTCACTGGATATTCAGCTAGGCAACCATGATATCTTGTGGATCGGTAGCTTTTGCGGCTCGCTGCCCTGTTTGGCCAATACGATTCGCATCGCTGCTCGCTACGGCAATCTGGCATTATTACAAGATGGTTATGGGATCGATCTATCAAAAGCACTGGCTTTTAGCCAAAAATATTACACAGAAAATGAAGGCTTTTATCCGCAAAAAACAGTGGATCCTTTATCAAGCCAACAAAAAAAAGCCGCCATGCTTTTGCAGCAGGCATTTGCCATCATCCAATTCAAAGTCGAAGCAGCCGTGATCCAGCGGCGTCCAGCATTTGCGATGGCAGAGCGCTGCTTGTTGCATCGCTTGTCTCAAGATCGGCAACAAATCCAGCTAGACCAGACCTATCCTTTGATCAACGGCTGTTTTCAACTAGTAGATCCCGATGATCCTTACCGTTTGACAGCCGAAGAACATGAGGTACTGCAAGATTTGCTGAGCCAATTTCAACGCTCGCCCCGCTTAGCTGCGCATATGCGCTTTTTGGTCGAGCATGGCACATTGTACCAGCGCTTCAACGACAACCTGCTGTATCACGGCTGCCTGCCTTGTCGGGAAAACGGCGATTTCCTGGCCTTTACTTTCCAGCAGCAGCCCTTAGCAGGCAAAGCATTGATGGACTTTTTTCAGCAATGTTTGCAGGAAAGCTTTGCCCAACCAGAAAACCAAACAGACCTTGCCACCGATATGATCTGGTATCTTTGGTGTGGCGAAGGCTCTTCCCTCTTCGGCAAAAAAGCCATGAAAACCTTTGAGCGCTACTTTATAGCAGATCGCAACACCCATAAAGAACAAAAAAATGCCTATTATTCTTTAAGGGAAAACGAAGACTTCTGCTGCCGTGTCCTAGCTGCCTTCGGTCTGCCGCCGACAGGCCACATCATCAATGGCCACACCCCTGTCAAAGTGCGTAAAGGCGAGACGCCCATCAAGGCAAATGGTCGTTTATTGGTAATTGATGGCGGACTTTCCCGCTCCTACCAATCCGTCACAGGCATTGCCGGTTACACGCTGTTGTCAAATTCCTTCGGCATGACCTTAGCAGCCCATCAACCCTTTACAGATCGCCAGCAAGCCATCCAGCAGCGACGTGACATCGTCACTCAGAAAAAAATCGTCGTGCGGCAAACGGAAAGAACAACGGTAGGGCAAACAGATATCGGCAAGCGGCTACAGCAAGAAAGCCGCGTGCTTTTTGAAGAATTAAAAAATCATCCGATCCCTTGACGAGTCATTCGTCAACCAATCGGATGATTTTTTTTACAGTCCTTTGGAACTATGAAAGGCTTTGAGTTTTTCCAACGCCTGCAGCACAATGATCAAGACCAAGATCGCTAAGGCTAAAAAGAGCGTTTCTAACCCTTTTCCTTGCGCTAAAAGCAGCTCCCTTAAAATCGCTGTGATACTGATCAAAATCAAGTAGCGCACCGGAATATGGTGACCTTCTTTTACGTAACGCAATAACATCAAAATAATTTCCAGTAAAATAAACAATGTTGCGATCTCTTCGATCAATAAAGAAAGATCGCTAACTTCATGCAGTGGGATCACATGGACAACGATTTTGTAGATCGCTTCCGCCATCACCACCAAAACCAACAGAACCAACAGTCCTAACATAATATCAACCACAACACTAATCAATTTTTCGAAGTGCTTAAAATACTTTCCCATAACACCCCTCCTCGCACTTATTATAGCGAAACTACTCAGAATCACTTTATGATATGCTTGCAAGTCCAGCTTTTTTTATGGAGGCAGTGAATAAAAACGTAAGACGGCTCTTTTCTGTTCCAGCAATCCGCCAACAAAACCTTCCTCTTTGCTATTTTTTGATGTCTCAGAGTGAGAAATCGCGCATCTTTCGTTCACTTGGTGTGTTCATGGCTCTGAACATAAGCAAATAAAAAAGCTAGGCACAAGGCCTAGCTGAAATGGTCCCTTTAGATGAGATTGATTTTTACAGTCAGGCTCAGTGAGCCCCTTCGACTGTTAGATCAACATTTTCACTCGTATCTTCCGCGGCTTCCTCGTCGCTATTGGAGGTTTCTGAAGACGGCTCAGTCGTTTCACTGCTGGAGCTGCTTGTTGTAGTACTGGTCGAACTCGTACTGGAAGAGCTTGAAGAACTGCTACTAGCGCTACTGCTAGAAGTATCGCTGGTGGTGGTTGATCCGCCACTGGGCGCGGTACTCGAACTGCTTTCGCTACTTGCTGAAGTGCTGACGCTAGGCTCTGTCTCTGCTTCACTTACGGAAACAGACGTGCCTTCATTTGTCGACGCTTCGATCGAGCGACTAGTCGTTGAAGACGGTGTGTAAGAACTAACACTGGCTTCATAAAAAATCTGACTGGAATCAGAGGTTTCTTCGATACTGCTGCTTGCTGTCTGGTAAGGTGGCTCAGAGGAACTACTGGAAGAATCTCGTACAAAGGGCGCGGCAACAAAGGCATTGGCGTCTTGATTGATCGCCACACTCAAAAAAACCGCAACAAAACAACTGACTAATGCCGACTGCATATTGAACTTGAATTTCATCGCACTCCCCATCCTTTCCCCAAAAAAGTGGTTGGACCTTCCGACAACGATCTATCTCATTCTTATATTATACAAAAAAAAGCAACCGTCAACAAATTAAGTTTTATTTTCAAAGATGACAAAGACATGATTGTCCGTTGCACAAAAAAACCCGAGGACAACTGCCGATCACCTGCGGGCCCATCCCTTCACTAAGGGTTGACAGATACGACGGATGCTTGTTCCTCTGGCTTTAATGGTTCCTTTACTTAAGAAATCCTTCTACTTATAAGTTACGCAGATGATTCGGGTCATGAATCGGTGCTTCAATATCACTGTCTCCCATGCGCGGCGTTGGATGAACGGACTCATCAGGCATCGCTGTTTCACCTGGTAACGGTTGATCGATGATCGGACCAGTATCTGCATCACGATCGGTTATTTTGTCCATCGGCTGATAATCGTAGACGCCGACAACGAGTTTGTCTCGTTCAAGGTCATCACGATAACCATATAACGGATCATGCTCATCATGCCTATGATCGGAATCGCCGAAAGAAAAAGCATCTTTGATTTTTTCCCAAAGCGAACGATCTTCATCCTCACTAGCTGCCTGCTCCACTTCCACATCATCGATGGATTCTAACCCAAATTGATCGATGACTGTTTGATTCGCAAACAGCACGATATCCTCTTTGCCATAGCCTTCGTTTGTCAATTGCTCAATAACCGGTAATACTTCTGTTCGAGTGTCGTAACTGCCAATAATCGTTAGGTTTCTGTTGTGCATGTGAAATCCTCCTTATTTTGTGTACGCTTCGATCGTTCTGGTTCTGAAGCAATTCCTTTAAAACTAGCAATTTCTATTGCTTCTTTCATTCTAACGCAGGGTTCTATGATTGACCAAATAGTTTGATTGCGCTTACGAAAAACAAGTAGTTTCTTGAAAAACCGCTAATAGCTTAGTAAAAGCTTGATCCAGCATAAAAAAACCGCGTGAGCCAATGGCTTGCACGCGGTTTTTTTGCTTGTTACTTGGAAACGATCAGTTTTTGTCCGACAAAGATCGTATAGCTGCTGTTGATGTTGTTCCATGATGCGAGTTGACTGATACTGGTGTTGTATTTTTGTGCCAGTGACCATAAGCTGTCACCTGATTTCACCGTATGCGTCTTCGTTGAACTACTGCTGCTGGTATTCGTATTAGAAGACCCACTGCTAGCAGCTGTCAAGTAGGCACCGCTGACCCAACCTTTGCCAGAAACATAATACCATTTGTTCGTACCATTGACGGTCGTCCCGGTTTTTGTTGCGGTAACCGTGACGGTTGCCCCTTTGCTTAAAGAACCAGTAATACTGCTGCTGGTAGAAGCATCGGAACGAACATTTAAAATCTCGGTGGTTTTCATTTGCTGATTTGTGGTTGTTGAACCGTTATTATTGGAAGAGCTGCTGGTTGTTGTCAAGTAGGCACCACTGACCCAACCTTTGCCAGAAACGTAGTACCACGTTTTATTGCCTTCCACTGAAGTGCCGTTCTTTTTCGCTGTCACGGTAACGGTCACCCCTTGACCAAGCGTTGTCACGACACGGCTGCTAGTAGAAGCATCGGAGCGAACATTCAATGCGGCCGTCGTTTTCATTTGTTGATTGATGCTTGAACCATTGTCTTCTTTTTCCGCTTCAGAAGCATTATTGTTGGTCACTTCAGTAAGGTAGGCGCCGCTGACCCAACCTTTGCCAGAGACATAGTACCAATTTTTATTGCCGTTGACTGATGTACCGGTTTTCATAGAAGTGGCAGTAAAGGTCGTGCCTTTGCTAAGCGAGCCCACCACTGATCCGCTAGTGGACGCGCTAGAACGAATATTCATCGCTTCCGTCGTCTTCATTTGCTTATTGATCGTCGTACCAGAATTGCTATTGTCAGAACCGGTGTTGCCTGATCCGCTATTGTTGTTTGAAGAGTCGGTCGAAACCTTCGTCAAATACGCGCCGCTGACCCAACCTTTGCCAGAAATCTTATACCACGTGGTGTTGCCATTGACGCTAGTGCCGGTTTTGGTCGCCGTTGCCGTAAACGTCGTATTAGCTGCTAACGAACCAGTAATAGAGGCACTGGTGGAAGCATCGGAACGAATATTCATAGAGGCCGTGGTTTTCATTTGCTGATTGATCGCTGTTTCATCACTGACGATCGTTTCATTGCTATTGCCGCCACCTGTGTTTGAGCTGCCGGTATCATATTGCGTTAAATTATACGTACTGATCAAATTGTTTAATTTGCTGGCATAAGAAGTATCGGTTGCATAACGCCCTTGTAGCCAAGCGGTTGCTTGCGTGTAAGAGGTCGTATTGCTTTTCCATGCACCGCTGTAATAGTAGTTGCCGCTAGAAAAACTCGTGTTGCGCAACACATATGCATTATCTTCAAAAGACTCTTTTAATGATGGGTATTTCCGAAACTTAGCGCTGATCAAATAATAATTGCCGGAACCATCATCTTCATACGTATCCATTGTCACATATTGGCCATTGTAGCTGCCTTTGATCCCAAACATATTGTTGGCCGTGGTCGTCAAAGTCGAGGCGCCCCAACCAGATTCCAAAATCGCTTGTGCCATCATAACAGAGGCATACAGATCGTTTGCTGCCGCCACTTCCGTTGCATAGCCGCAAATCTGACTGATAAAGGCAGCCGGATCGATCGTTGCCCGTGAAAATAATGCCCGACTAGTCAAATCAGAAAGGGCTGATGGTACTTCATCTGCTTCTAAGACTTCATCACTAGCGACTGTTGTGCTTTCTGTCGTCGCTGTTTCTGATCCCTCAGTGACTGCTTTAGTCCCTGACTCCTCCGTCGTTTCCGAAGTTTCTTCGGTCACAACAGGTGCTGTCGTCGATTCTGTGGTTTCCTCAACTGGCGTGCTGTCGGTTTCTGGTGTACTGCTGATTGTTGTTTGTTCAACGACCTTAAGGTCATTGCTAGTTTCTGTCGTTGCCGTTTCAGCCGCATGCCCTAAGGTCGGGATAAACGTTGATCCCGCTACTAAAGTAGTAGCCATCGTAATACTTTTTTGGGTATATTGCGTGCGCTTCAAGCGCTTTTCTAAGCGGCGTCGTTCTTTACGAATTGTCATTTAATCCCTCCGTCGTATTAGCCTTTTTTTATTGTAACACGATTTATTAAAAAATGGGGGGTTAAGATGAAAAAACAGTGAAATCAACGAGATAAATTCTTGCTATGAAACAGTTTTCTCTTTTGCTTCATGTGCCAATACTCTGTTCTAAAAAAAGAAAAAAGAGTGGTTTTGGCACCAAAAAAGCAGCCTTTATCAAAAAGACTGCTTTTGGTGAATTGTTATTTAATAACAGGTGCGGGCTTTTGGGCTTTTTTTAGCATCGCATAGCCTATGTTGAGAACAAGCCCAAAAACGGCCAAGAAAATTGCCGTATAGAAGGCTTTTGTATAATCTCCTTGGTTACTTTCTGCGATTGCTGCTGCCACTCTAGGACCAAAGAATGCCGCCGTAGAATAACCAACAAAGACGATTCCATAGTTGACCCCTTGATTGATCGGTCCGTAATTTTCCATAACGATCGATGGGAAAACCCCCATCACGCCCCCGAAGCACAGTCCTAAACCGATGATCCCGACAGTGAAGATCACAGTTGTTTGACCAAGCGTCAATAGGAATAAGGACAATGCCACCACACCATAGATGATCATCAACGTATTCGTCCGACCAATTTTATCAGAAACGGTGCCCCAAAGGACACGACCAAAACAGTTGCTCAATGAGTACAAGCTGACATAAAAAGCAGCGGCAGCCGCCGTCAAACCAAACATACTTTGCCCGATCACTGAGGCGTTAGAAGCAATCATCAAACCTGAAAAAGCCCCTACCCCTAACATAACAATAATCAAGTAAAAAGTTGGTGTCTTCAGCATGTCCAGCCAATTTAGATTGATTTGAGGACCATTTTTTCCTTGATCCGCTGGTTGCCAACCTGCTGGACGGTAATTTTCTGGTGCTTTACGAATAAATAGACTAGCCACCAAGACGATCACGATATAGGCAATTCCTAAAATCCGAAAGGCTGCTAAGACATCTTGTGATTCGATCAAACGATTCGCAATTGGTGCGGCAATAATCGCTGCTCCACCCATGCCTGCTGTGATCAAGCCCGAAGCCAGTCCCCGTTTATCCGGAAATAACCGAATCGTATTGCTTAAACAAGCCGAATAGGCAAAGCCTTGCCCTAAACCAGCAAAGACTCCATAAGTCAGGTACAACATGGCGGGTGAGTTGACCAATCCCGTCAGGAAGAAGCCCGCTCCGAACAAAACGCCTCCACCAGCGATGACCCATCTAGCAGCTCCTCGGTCTGTCAGCAAACCACCCAAAATCATGGTAATCGGGCCAACTGCGGCATTGATGGTAAAGGCTAGCATGATCTCTTCCATGGACCAACCTTTTAATTGACTAAGAGGTCCTGCAAAAACACTAAAGGCGTAAACAGCGCCCGTACACAATAATACAGCGGTCGAAGCGATCAGAATCAGCCAACGATTGATTTTTGTTTCCATTTTTTCTCTCCTTTGTTTTAAGCATGTTACTTTATTCACATATTATTTCAAAAGCTAGCGCGCGTGACGATTCACAACGCGCAAGGCTTTTTATTCGAGATGTTCTGCGACTGCTGTCTTTCCAGCAATCCGGCCAAAAGTAAAGATGTCTGTCAACGAGTTGCCGCCTAAGCGATTGCCGGCATGGATCCCCCCAGCAACTTCCCCTGCTGCATACAGCCCTTCAATGATTTGATCTTCCTTCGTCAACACGTGGGTTTTCGGGTCTATCTTCAATCCCCCCATCGTGTGGTGAACCGCTGGTTTTCTTGGTGTGGCATAGAAAGGCGCTTTTTCCACTTTCAAGTCGAAGACATCTTTGCCAAACTCTGGGTCTTTCCCAGCATCCACATAGCTGTTGTATTTCGCAACGGTCGCCTCTAAGACGGCTGGATCAACATTGATCTGCTCTGCCAGGCCAGCCAAGGTCTCACTGCGGAACAGCGTACCAGCAGCTACTTGCTTATCGATTTTTTCTTGGCTCGTGTTATAAGCGGTTTTCTTGATTTCTTCATCCGCGATCAAATAGAACAATCCGCCATTATCGATCGCCGCTTGGGTCAATACATCGCGGCTTTCGTACTCATTGACAAAGCGCTCACCCTTTTGATTGACCATCACAAAGTTAGCTGGTGGCACTTGCAGCCCACTGAATAAAGCCCCTGTGTTTGGATCAGATACGGGCATCATTTGCGAAAAGCCCATGCCAACAAGGTCCGCGCCAGCACTTTCTCCTAGCTTGATCCCGTCACCAGTGATCGCTGGTGAATTTGACGTTTTGATATCGTCTTCGATCTCTGTCCAATAGGTATTGTATTGTTTCAACATTTTGGTGTTCGCTCCGAACCCGCCGGAAGCTAAAATCACTGCTTTGGCATGGATCGTGACTTTTTGACCATTACGGCCTTCCCCGATGATTCCAATAACCTTGCCATCTTCGATCAATAATTCTTTGACAGGCGTATCAGTTAAGATCGTTCCCCCATGCTCTTTCACGAATTGATGCAAAGCAGAGACAAAGGCATACCCTTCGTTTTTGACTGGTTTATGTCCTCGGCGCCATTTCGCTCCTACTGGCATATCGACATTGTTCATATCAAATTCTACGCCGATTTCTTCTAGCCATTTCACTGAATCCAATGCTTGATCCGTTAAGATCTTCACTAGCTCGTATTTCCCATAGATCGGTTGCCCATTCAAATCTTTGCGTTTTCCGCCTAAATAGGTTTGAATTCGATGCCACAAAGCAGAATCAAACAAGTATTCTTTTTCTGGCGTCGTTTCTGAAAGATACGCAGTGATTTGTGCCTTCAAAGCTTTGAAGTCTGGCAAGTATTCTGCATCGATCTCTTGTTCATCGATCGTCAGCACTTCTTCTAAAGCACTGCGTTCGCCAGGCAATGCGGAGAAGCCGTTTTGCCATTTTGGATCCGCGGCATTCATCGGTCCGCCAGTACGTACGGTATTGCCGCCGATCGCTGGGAATTTTTCTACTAAGATCACGTCTTTATTGGCTTGCAGCACACTGGCAGCTGCACTCAGACCCGCGCCGCCACCACCTACGACAACGACATCGGTGGTATACGTTTCATCTTCTGTTTGCAAAGCACTGGCGGCTTTTGGACGTTTGCGCAAGATATCGGGGTTCGCACCAGCCATTTTCACGGCTTTTGCTACCCCATCGACGACACCGTTACTAGTAACCGAAGCACCAGAGATCGCATCGACATTCAAGGTTTGCCCTTCAATAATTTCTTGAGGAATCCGTACGAAAACGACATCAGCGATCCCTTCGGATTCACCAGACGTATCGATATCGATAGCTTCGATCCGTTCTTCGCTCAATTTGACGACCATTGGTAGATCCCCGTTATGTCCTGGTGCTGTGACGGTGTATTCGCCAGGCTCATAAACGACTTCTTCTGGTACGTTCAACAAATTAGCGACTTCCGTAAACCGAACGAACTTGCGGAAACAGCTTTCCAAAAAGTCGATCGTTCGTTGATCTTTTAAATTGCCTTGTTCATCAAAGGCTTGATGCGCACGTCCCAACAAGAACTCATTTCCTGGCATAACTGTTGCATTGACACCCGGTGCATCAAGGATCTGGCGCAAATGCAGCTGTGCTCGCGAAGAGCCTTGTACATCGTAGGATGCACCGACGATCATCACCGGTTTGCCATCAAAGGGATGGAGATTGAAGGAGAGCCATTCCAAGACGCTTTTCAATGCGGAAGGAATCGAATGGTTATGCTCTGGTGTCGCAATGATCACCCCATCGGCTGCTAAAATCTTGCTATTTAACCGTTGAATCACTTCACTATTGGTTTGATCTTGTGTTTCATTGAACATTGGGACATCCTTGATTTCCAGCAGTTCAATTTCTGCTAGGGCAGCAAATTCCCGCTGCATAAACGCCACTAATTGGCGATTGGTGGATTTTTTGGCGTTCGTTCCGATTAGGCCGACAAATTTCATGACTGGTTCCTCTCTTTCTTATGCTTGTTCCCACGAAAATTTCTTTGCTCGTTCTTTAGCCGTTGAATATTCACTGACCAGACGGTTCGTGATTTCGACAAACAAGACAAATTCATTGAAACAATCTTCTAGTTCGGCAACTTTTTCGCTATCGATCAAGTTTCCTTGTTCATCGAAGGCTTGCATGGAGTGTCCTAATAAAAATTCTGCACTCGGCATGATTCGGGCTTTTACTTCTGGTGCATCCAAGATCTGACGCAAGTGGGCTTGGGCTCTCGATGAACCTAATGCACCAAGAGAAGCACCCGTGATCATCACTGGTTTATCGATCAAAGGGCGCGTCGTATAAGAAAGCCATTCAATCATGCTTTTTAACACCGCTGGGATCGAGTGATCGTATTCTGGTGTACTGATGATCACCCCGTCGGCTGCTTCGATCTTCTCTGACAAGGCTTGGACTTCCGCTGGTGCCGTCCGATCTTCTGGTTCATTAAATGCCGGCAGATCACTGATTTCGCAAAGTTCGATCTCCGCTTGGTCACTAAAATGGCTTTGAATAAATTGCAGTAAGCGACGGTTGGTCGAACGCGTCGAGTTGGTTCCTACGATTCCAATCAATTTCATTATCATCTCTCCTAATTGTGAATAATTTAACATTTAACAATAAATAAAAAGTTTTTGACCATTGGCTTTGATTTCTTTTTTTCAATCGTTTCTCAAGTTGGTTTTTACGACCTACTGAGATGAAAGGCTTCTTCCTAAACAAAAAAATCTTCCCCAAGTACCCATTTAGTGTACGACTGAATTCTTCATTTGTGAAATATTTATTTAATTATTCATCGATAACAAATTTGTTATAATGAAAAAAATGATTAGGAGGACCACGCAATGGTACTTAAAGATTCCCATCTGATGTTGCAATACCTCGATACCTTGCTAAAGCATAGCAACTACACCAAAGCCGCCAAAGATCTCTACATTTCACAGCCTTACTTGACGCAAACCGTGAAACGTGCCGAACAAGAGCTGGGAACGCCCATCATCAATCGGCTGCCGGGACATTTTCAACTGACGGAAGCTGGTAAAATCTATTATCAATATCTGGAAACCTTGGAAACAGAGTCTGCCAAATTGAAAAGTCGGCTGTCTTGGTATACCGCGACCGAGAAGCGTTCTTTGCGCTTAGGCATTTTGCCCAGCCTTGGTTCCTATCTGCTGCCGCTCTTTTTGCCTGCATATTATGAACACTACCCCAACGTGCACTTTTTCTTGCGGGAAGACCTGCCGAAGCACAATGAAAAACGACTGTTGAATGGGCAGCTGGACTTTTTTATCGGACAAAATCCTGAGACGATCGCACCGAATCTAACGGTCCACAGTACCAATCAAGAACGGTATCTAGCGATCATTCCGCCTTGCTCTCCCCTGTATCAACCAAAGAAGCGGTATTTAGCACCTGATTCATTGTCCGTCAAAGACTTGCTGCAAAGTCCGTTGATTTTGACCGCCAGCGGCTCGGCGATTCGGCGCCAAATCGATCAATTGCTGCAAAAATACAAAGTAGAGGCGAACGTTCTCATAGAAAGCAGCAATATTTATACAGCAGCGGCATTGGCAGAAAACAACCTTGGGATTGCGATCGTACCAGAAAGCGTGCTACAAGCTGCTACTGCGACCCCTTTTAATCTTTATCCAATGCCAGAGGAACTCTTGTCCCTCACCTATTTTATTGCCCATCAAGCCGAACGGGCATTGTCAAACAGCGAAGCCGCCTTGATCGAGACCTTTTTGCAACACGTCTAGCTTTCCTTTTTTACCAAAAACAAGCAGCGATCACCTATATTCCTAGGTAGTCGCTGCTTGTTTTCATTCTGCTGTTGGCGTTTCGATCGAACGGGCTAATTCTTGCGGATAGATCAGTTCTCCTTGTTTGGTAATGACTAATCCAGTGATCCCTTCTAACGGCGCCAGCTCCTGTAAGATGGCTTGTGGCTCTTTGCCGAATAAGCGGGTCGTCCAAATCTCTCCATCAACCGATCTGTCGGAGAGAATCGTGACACTGGCAATGGCTGACTCTAACGGATAGCCCGTTTCTCGATCAAAAATATGATGATAGGTCTTGCCCGCTACCTGATAGGTTCGTTCATAGATCCCTGATGTAACAACTGATTGATTGCGCACCTTCAATGCGGCGACAAAATTCCCTCTCGGTAAGAAAGGGTTTTGGATCCCGATCCGCCAATAGCCATCAGCATGGCTCGGGGCATCGCCGTAAGTCATCACATTGCCTCCAAGATCGATCAAAGCGGCTGTGACACCAACCTGTTTGAAATACGTCATCAACAAATCAGCAAAATATCCTTTTGCCACAGCCCCTAAATCAAGCTTCATGCCGGCAGCTAACCCGACGGTTTGCAACGCTTCATCCAAAACGATTTTGGCAGGATCAGTCTTTGGCAGCAGCTCCGCGATTTTCTCAGGCGTTGGTAGATGGGCATCTTGGAACCCGATCCGCCATTCCTGCACTAAAGGACCGATGGCAATATTTAAGTAGCTATCTTTTGGCAAGCTATGGGTTTTCCCTAGTGCGATTAATTCAAACAATTCCGGTGCGGTGGCGATCGCTCCTTGTCCTGCCTGCTGATTGATCTGCATCAACTCAGACGTCGGGTCATTGGCACTAAATCGCTGTTCAAAGGCCGCAGCTCTTTGAGCAGCTTCCTCTAAGATCACTTCTGGGGTTTCATGCTGCACCCAAATCGTGATCACCGTTCCCATTCCCTGTAACACTCGTTGGCCTTCTGGCATTGTCCTTGCTCCTTTGTCCTGTTCTTTTGGCTATCATAGCAGTTTCTGGGAGAAAAAAGTAGTCTGCGGGATACCGCCACTGCTTTTTTTGAAAAAAAAACTGCGAGGTCACCCTCGCAGTCTGCTGTTTCTATTGCTCAATGATAAAAGTCGAAGCGGCCTTTCGCCAATACTTCTTTGACCCCACCGGTTTGGTACAAGGAACGGTCCATAATGGCTTTTTTCACCACGGAAGCGGGATAGCCTTTGATGCCCATTTTCCCTACTAAGCCAAAGGCATGGGTATTGCCGATCGACGCCACTGAACCTAATGATTCAAAGTGGAAATCTGCTGGTTTTTCCCCGTTCATTTGACGTAAGATATTTTTACCCGCATGCTGCCCCATCTTCAAAGCGATTTGAGCCGTTGTTGGATACGGGCGATTGGTCGCTGGGTCCATGACTGCTGAAACATCACCGACAACATAGACGTTACTATGGTCAGGGTCAGTTAAGTCTTGATTGACCATCACGCGACCCCGACGAGCAGAAAAATCTGATTCAGCCATCACATGGCTACCGCTGACGCCTGTTGTCCAAACGATGGTTTTGGCTGATAATTCAGCTGTTGCTCCTGTATCGGCATCATCTTGATAGACAACGACACCCGGTTTGATTGATTTGATGGGTTTACCAGTCAGGAAGTTCACGCCCCATTTAACGAGATTTTTGATCCCATAATCCGAAAGTTTTTCATCAAACATCGGTAATAAACGAGTCACTGCTTCGACACAATACAGTTTGATGTCTTCTGGCTTGACGCCTGCTGCTTTCGCAAAGGTTTTACGGTTTTCCACCAATGAACCTAGCAATTCGATTCCGGTAAAACCAGCACCGCAGACAACGATTTTTAGGTAGTCAGGATTTTGTGTTTCTCTGTATGCCTTCATTTGTTTCAACAAATGATGATAGATGTTTTCTGCGGAGTCGACATCCACCATTTCCAACGCATGCTCCTCGACACCAGGGATCCCAAATGATTCTGATTCAAAGCCTAACGCCACGATCAAATAATCATACGTGCACGTGGATTGATCTTTAAAAACGATCACTTGCTGGTTACGATCGATCGACGCCACTTCCTTTTGAACAAAGCTCGTCTTTTGGGGACGAACAACATCATTGATGGGATAGCAAATGCGGTCTCTGGGTTGCGTACCAGCCGCAACTTCATGAAGATCGGTTGCCTCATAATGATAATCGTTTTTGTCGATCAATGTGATGTGAAACGCTTCTTTTGCTCCTTGCAGTACGTGCAATGCTCGCAATCCAGCATACCCTGCTCCTAAAATGACAACTTCCTTCATGTTTCCTTACTTCCTTTCTTTGCTGTAAAAATTATAAAATCAAACCAATCGCAAAACTTAGCACTTGTACGCATGCTCCGACCGCAAGGATCCGAACGGCACAAATGAAGGTCTCTCTTTTGATTTGTTTTTGCATAAATCGTTTTGTCTGTTGCCAGACAAAGGGCGCCGCGAAAAAGGTCAGAACCAGTGACCAAGGCGCAATGTTGAGGGCAACTGAGGCAATGATCGCAACAAACGCCAAGACGTTCATTGCGATAAATAATTTCAACGCACGGGCTTTACCAAGGTAATGCACCAGCGTATAGCGCTCATTTTTTTCATCCTCTTCCAGATCACAAATGTTGTTTGCCAACATCAAGTTGGCGATCCATAATGTGTTGGGTAATGAGATCAAGAAAATACTACCAATCGTGGCAACGTTCCATTCAAAGGTTTGATAGGCATTGAGATAGACACAGATCAATGAGATCATAAAGCCCATCGTAAAGCCAGAAAAGAACTCGCCTAAAGGCAAACTAGAAAGCGGCCGTGGACCAGAGGAATAAAAGATCCCGACTAGGTAACAATACAGCCCCATCCAAAAGAGCGGCCAGCCAACCACCATTGCCAAGGCGATCCCCATAGCGGCGGAAATGATGATCATGGAGACCATCAACCAAAAAACCAATTTGACAGACAACTGTTCCCGACCAATGATATTGGTTTTTTCTTTGTAGTCATGCCCTTCTGTGGCATGATGGTAATCGTTGTAGTTATCTAAAATATCCACCGCCATATTGAAAATCAGCATGGCAATGAAATACAATAAGACATAGCCAAGATGAATCGTTTGATAATTGTACCAGCTGTAGCAGACACCAATAAAAAATGGCAAAATACTGGCGGTTTTTGCTTTAAATTCGACAAGTTCTAAAAATACAGGTAGCGTCACAACTTCACCTCCTTTAGTGAGTGCATTAAACTAGTCAATCACGCCCCTTTACGCTAGAATAAGGGCTGAATGACTGTTAGAAAGGGTTATACTATGTTTGACTTTTGGATCGATTATCCGACGATCGAACAACGATTGAAAACCGTATGTTCCATCATTGAAGAACACGTTACTGTTCGTAACAAAGAGATACAAGATGTTTTGATCGACTTTACTTATTCAGGTGGAAAAATGCTGCGGCCAGCGCTCTTTTTTTTGTTTGCTGACTTAGGCGATCCCCATTATAAAAAAACCGACCAATTAACAAAAATTGCTGCTTCTCTAGAAATTTTACACATGGCCACTTTGATCCATGACGACATTATTGACGATTCGCCGCTGCGGCGTAGTCAAGTCACTGTTCAAGCCAAATATGGCAAGGATATCGCGGTCTACACGGGTGATCTTTTGTTCACCCAATTTTTTGAGCTTTTGATCGAAAGTATGAATGGCTCCCCGTTTTTAAAAACCAACGCACAAGCCATGAAACGGCTCCTTTTAGGTGAACTTGATCAAATGCACACTCGCTACAACATCCATGAATCGATTGACGACTATCTGCAAAGCATCAACGGCAAAACCGCTGAACTGTTTTGGCTCGCTTGTCTCGAAGGCGCTCATTTTGGCGGCCTCGATACAGAAAACCAAGAACGGGCGGGTGAGATTGGTCGCAACATCGGGATCGCCTTTCAAGTATTCGACGATATTCTCGACTACACCTCTGATAGCGGCACCTTGAAAAAACCGATTCTAGAAGATTTGGCGCAAGGGGTCTATACCTTACCGCTGCTATTTGCCAAAGAACAGGCACCTGCAGCATTCGCTCCTTATTTGAATAAAAAAGCAGCACTCTCTTTGGCAGAAGCCCAAGAAGTTGCGGATCTTGTCGTCCGTTACGGTGGTGTCGAAAAAGCGCGCGCTTTCGCAGTCACCTATACGCAAAAAGCCTTAGACGACATCGATCTACTGCCCGAAGCACCTAGCAAAGCCAAAATTCGTTCATTAACTGAACTGCTCTTGCAGCGCAATTACTGAGCCATACAGCAATGAGAAGAAAAGCGTCCATCACTGATTGATGGACGCTCTTTTTTATCGTCGTCCTTGGTCAATGGCCAATAAGTATTGAAAATGTTTGTTTTCTGCTGCCAATTCGGCAGGTGTTCCGCTCATGGTCAACTGTCCATCTTCAATAAAGAGCACACGGTCCATCATCGAAATTCCTTGCAAGTGGTGGGTGATCCAAATGATCGTTTTGTTCTCCAACACTTTGAAAAAGGTTTCGAGCACGCCTTGTTCCGTGATTGGGTCTAAGCCGACGGTTGGCTCATCCAATAAGATGATTGGGGTGTCTTTTAGCAAGATTCGCGCCAATGCCAAACGATGCCGTTCTCCACCAGAAAAACGCAAGCCGGCTTCATCCACCATCGTCGCCAAACCATTAGGCAAAGCTGCCACCATTTCTTTCAACCCGACTTGCTCCAGTACGCGCCAGACTTCTTCTTCCGAAGCCGACTCATTGCCTAACCGAATATTATTCAAGACGGTCGTATGGAAAAGATAGGGACTTTGATTGATGACACCGATCAAGTCACTGATCGACTCACTCAATGCCGTCACAGGCACGTCGTTTAAGGTGATCGACCCTTGCGTCGGTTGCAGATCCCCTCGCAACAAGGAGGCAAAGGTACTTTTCCCAGAACCGCTGCGGCCAAGGATCGCTAGTTTTTGATGTGCAGGAATCGTTAGATCTAGCCCATGAAGCACTTCTTTGCCTTCAGGATACTGAAAATGCAAGTCCTTGACTGTGATCGACACGAGGCCCGTCACTTCAGGTACTGACGGTTGCTCCATGGAGACTTGGCGATTTTCTTCTGGCAATGCATTGAAGCGATCGATGGAGTCTTTGTAGCGATTGGTTTCTTGAGCAGCTGACGGTAATGGCGCAAATGCATCAACTAAAGGAAAGACACACAGGACAAAGGCAGCGATCCAGTTGGCTGCTCCTCCGTGGTTACCTGGAAAGCGAATGCTGGTCCAAAGCAGCAATGCGACAGCGATCACTCCAAAGATGATTTGTAAAAGAAAATCACGCCGACGATCAAAGGACAGCATCTGTTCATCCACCGCCCGCAACTGCGTTTCCAGTTCCTTATGGGCAGCCACGTACTCGCTGCCTCTTTGAGAGAAGACCCAATCAGAAACCCCTAATACATTATCCGTCAGTGTCGTATACAAGTTGTTTTTCATGTGTTTTTGCTTTTCTTGCCGCGCGCCGTTGATAATCACCGACCAAAGCGGCAAGACAAAGACGATGATCCCTAATAGCAGCAGCATGACCAAAGCAAACCACCAAGAAAAATAGCCGAGTCCAATGATCAAGAACGCATACAAGATCCAAGCGATCACAGTAGGAAAGATCGTCCGCAAATACAGGTTTTGAATATGGTTGATATCTTCTGCCAATAAGCCCAAGATATCCCCTGTGCGATGCGCTTGCTTAAAGAAGATCGCATCTTTTTCTACTACGTTGTACAGTTTCAATCGTAAATTAGAGGTCATGCGCAAGACCCAGCTATGACTGGTCAACCGTTCCAAATAGCGAAAAACTGGACGGCCGATCCCAAACGCTCGGGTCAGTACGATGGGGATGTAAACCAATAGAATGTTTTCTGGGATCGACGCCGAGCGGCTGATCAGGTACCCCGAATTAAACATCAGTGCCCCACCACAGAAAAAGGTCAAGAAGCCTAGGAATAAGGCCAGCGCCAAAACGTTTTTGTATTTTGACAAGAAAGGCTTGACCCACGTATCAGTTTTCAATGAGCGCAATAAGCCGATTTTATTCAAGCTGTTCCCTCCTCATTCCATTGACTAGTTCTGTAAAAGCACCTTGCTTTTGCTGCAGTTGTGCCAAGGTTCCTTGTTCCACGATTCTTCCTTGATCCATCACGATGATTTCATCCATTTCTTCCATCCAGTGCAAGCGATGGGTTGCAAAAAAGACTAATCGGTTTTCCATCAGCGGCAGCATCCGTTCCTTGAGGGCAACTTCAGTTTCAATATCCAAATGTGCCGTTGGTTCATCAAACAAAAGAATCTTTCGTTGCTGATCTAAAAAGGCACGGGCTAAAGCGATCCGCTGGGCTTGTCCACCACTTAGATGCCGTTCCCCTTCTCCTAACATCGTATCCAACCCTTGCGGCAGCTCCGCCAAAAGCTCAGTCAAGCCTGCCACTTCAATGGCTTTCAGTACGGCTTCTTTGGTAGCTGTCGGCTGATAAAACGCGACATTTTCCTGCAAGGTCAACCGATAGATATAAGGATTTTGCGGAATATAGATCAGCTGTTCTTGCCAGCTTGCTTGGCGAAAGGCCGTGGTCTTGGCCCCTCCAAGAGTGATCTCGCCACTGTCTGGCACGAGAAAGCCACTCAAGGTATTGATCAAGGTAGACTTGCCAGAACCGCTCAGACCGATGATCCCGATCTTTTTGAAGCCAGTCACGTTCAAATTGATATCCGTCAAAGCCGCTTTTTCCTCGTAGGAAAACGCCAGCTGATCGATCGTTAACTGGGCGTCTTCCTGCCAACGAGGCACCGTTACTGCCGGTACTTGGGCTTCGGGCTGATGCAAGATCTCCGTCACCGCAGTCATCGCATTTTTCCCGTCTAAGGTTGCATGGTAATCACTGGAAAAGTCGCGGATCGGCAAGAAGTATTCTGGTGCTAAAATCAAGATGGTTAACGCTGGAAACAGCAAGATTCCTTCATTGATCAGCCGCAAGCCTAGCAAGACTGCCACGACGGCAATCGATAAGGTCGTGAAAAAGTCTAAGGCGAAGGTCGATAAAATACCGACTTTTAATGAAGCCATCGTCGCTTTCCGAAACCGTTCGCTGGAAGCAAAGATACTCTTGCCATATTTTTTACTGACCCCAAACAATTTCAGCGTGTCGATCCCTCGCAGGGAGTCGATGAAATGATTGGACAGTAATTGAAACGTTCGGTATTGTTTTTCCGCTTTGCTTTGCGCGGCATAGCCCAAGATGATCATAAAAATGATGATCAAGGGGAACACCAACAGCAAGACCAAGCCGGATTCCCAATCCAGATAAAAAACGAGTGCCAAAATGACCCAAGGAATGATCGACATATTCATGATTTTGGCAAGAATCAATTTCAAGTAGTTTTCGACTTGGTTGATCCCTTCCAAGACCATCGTTGTTACATTCCCCGTCCCTTGCTGTTGTGCGATCTGAGGACCGACCCGAAACAATTTCTCCAACAATTGATCCCGCAAATCGGCGGCTTGCTGGTAACTGTAATCATCGAGTCTTTTGGAACGGAAATAGATAACGGCTTGTCGGGCGATAAACGAACAAAAGAACAGCAGAATCCAGCCCCACTGTTCCTCTAATGGTCGTCCTTCCCATAAGCCAGTGATGGCACGTGCCAATCCATACGCCTGCCCAATAATGAAGAGCGCCTGCAGGAACGAAAGTCCCGCAAGCAGCCCTAAAAGTTGTTTCATTCCTGGGAGCTTCATGATTTGTTTATCAATCATTTATACCCCTCCAACGCCTCCGTATGACTGATCCGTTTACGGAAGATATAGTAACTCCAAGCCGTATAGGCCAAGACGAAAGGTAAGATCGTCAGTGAAAGATAACTCATGATCTTCAATGTGTAGCGGCTTGAAGACGCATCAGCGATCAACAGGTCATAGCTTGAATCGATCGAACTGATCAAGACTCTTGGGAATAACCCTGTGAAGATCAATGCCACCAAAGCGATCAACGTCAAGCCGCTCGCAATGAAAGCCATCATTTCTTTGCCTTTAAAGACGCCGATATTTGCAATCAGTGTCAGGACAACGATCACCAGCAACAAACCAAGCGTTGTCGCAAAATGATTCTCAAAGAAATCCGTTTGGAAGTAAAGCATCACAGCAAAGACGACTAAGCCTGCATATAAGATGCCATAAAAAATACTTGCATAGTTGCGTGCCCGTGCCCGAATCGGACCTTCCGTTTTCAAAGCGATATAGTTTAATCCGTGCAAGTAGCACAACAAAGTCAACGCGATCCCGCCAACGATTGAAAAGGGATTGACGTAATCCGTAAAGGTTGCCGTCATGTTGCCATCTTCTCCCAAAGGCATTCCTTGGATCATGCTGACAAACATCAGACCGAAGAAAAACGGTACGATCGTACTGCCGATCGTCAACGTCCAGTTCCAAATGTTTTTGTGTTCTTTCGGGAAGTTCGCTCGAAACTCAAAGGAAACACCGCGAATGATCAACCCGACTAAGATCAATAACAAAATCAAATAAAAACCACTGAACAAAGAAGCATACCAGTATGGAAACGAGGCGAACATCGCTCCGCCAGCGGTCAATAGCCACACTTCATTGCCATCCCAGACAGGCCCGATCGTTTTAACGATCTGGTCTTTTTCCTCTTCATTGTGAGCCAATGTCTGCACAGACATCCCCACACCAAAGTCAAACCCTTCTAAGAAGAAGAATCCGGAAAATAAAAGCCCAATCAACGTGAACCATAGTAATTGCAGACCGGTCATCCTTCAAACGCCTCCTTATCAAATGGGTCTTCGTACCCATCTTGGTTGTCTCCTTGGCTGATTTCACCAAAGGCTTCTTTTTCAGGTCCATGATCCATTTCCCGTTTCACAAGATAGACCATCGTTCCACCTAAGCCAGAGAACAAGAGGAAGTAAACGATGTTTGAGATCAAGAGTGAGGTCACGGAAACGTTTGGTGACACACTATCTTCGATCGTAAACAAGCCGTAAACCGTCCATGGGTAACGTCCTAACTCCGTGATCAACCAACCAGCTGTATTGGCAATAAATGGGGTGAACAAAGTGATCGCCACTACCCAAAGCAGCCAGCGTTTTTCAAAGAGCCACGGTTTCTTCTTACGCGTAAAATACAACCCCAGACCAGAAACCAACAGCATCAAGGCACCAAAACCAGCCATGATCCGGAAGCTCCAAAAGAGTGTGTTGACCGGCGGGTAGTAATTACGGTCGCCGTAGGTTTCAATCAATTGCTGATTGACCGTATCCATCCCATCGATTGAGCCGAAGGGTTCATTGAAGGCTAAGATACTCAACATATATGGAATCGAAATACCGAAGACTTGGTGATGTTCCGCTTCATTCGCCCAAGCAACGACAGTCCAAGCCGCAGGACTCCCGGTATCTTCATAAGTGCCTTCCATTGCGGCAAATTTCATTGGTTGTTCTTCAACCAAGTATTTCATTTGTTCATCCCCGGCTAGCAAGACGGTGAATGAACCGAACAATGCCACCGCAAAACCGATCCGCATTGATTTTTTGAAGAAGTCGCGGTCAATGTCTTTGTCTTTCTTCAATAGACGAAAGGCTGATAAGCCAGCAACAATGATCCCGCCCATCGTGATGGCTGCGGTGATCACGTGTAAAAACTCATACCACACTTGTGGATTTGCCAATAATGCACCGAAGTCAGTCATTTCTGCCCGGCCATTGTTCAAGGTATACCCCACTGGATGCTGCATAAAACTATTGGCAGCTAAGATCCAAAACGCCGATAGCATCGAACCAAGCGTCACCAACCAGAAAAAGGTGGCGTGCAGCTTGGGACTGACCCGATCCCATGTAAAGATCCACAATCCTAAGAACGTCGATTCTAAGAAGAACGCCAACAAAGCCTCCAAAGCCAAGGGCGCACCAAAAATATCCCCGACAAAACGAGAATAGTCTGACCAGTTCATCCCAAATTGAAATTCTTGAATGATCCCTGTCACGACCCCGACAGCAAAACTCAATAGAAAAATATTTCCCCAAAACTTCGTCATCCGGCGATATTTTTCATCTTTTTTGATCACATAAAGTGTCTCCATAATTGCAACGACGACACCAGTTCCGATCGAAAACGGTACAAAGAAAAAGTGAAAAATCGTCGTCATCGCAAACTGGATTCGCGCTAGTGTCACAATATCCATCCTACATCCTCCTATTTCATAAAAAAGTGCATTAAAATAATTCTAAAGAAAGAAAAATTCCAACTTCGAATATACTCCTCTAATCAGTAAAAAAGAAGCAAATTGCTTGCATTTACTGATTTTTAATCACTTCCTCTCCGATTCTTAAACATAAGGCGCTTTCATCAGCGGGATATAGCTTTTTAAGGCTCTTCCCAACCGTAACGCGTTCCCTCAGAAAGCAAAGGATCACTCAATAAAATTCCCGGGAAATCCTCCTTTAAAACAAATGTGCTTAATGACTGATACATGGAAAACGTAGTCTTCATCCCTAAGCTTTCCAATTGATCTAACGTTTGTTGCATTAAGTCCGCCGCTTTTGGCTTGTTTTGTTTTAATAGACATGTCCAGCCTTCAAAAAAAGGCATAAAGATCGCTTGCTCAATGTGTTCTTTTTCATAAACATGATCTCGCCATAAATGAAAGGTCTTTTCCGCATAATCCACCTCATCAAAAACAGCAAAGACGGAAAACACCGTCTCAAAGGTGTTGTATAGAATATCTTTGTTGCCGGGGATTTTTGCAAAGCGCTGGCTCTTTTTGATGGCGATCGTCAAACAGCGCCAAAGCAAAGCTGGCTCCATCGAAACTGCTACGCGGGCAAATAGCCGCAGCTCATAAACACCCCATGTATCAGTATTCAGCAAGTAATGCTTGGCAGAGTCCAAACAATAATTGTGCTTCGGGTAAGCCTCCTGGATGGGCACCCCTTTAAAAAGCTCCTCTTTCATCAAGTAGTCAAAACGGATCAGTTGCAAGAAGTGGTCCAGCTCCAAGGAGTAATGTCGTTGAAAGTAGGCGGTCAGCTTTTGATATTTCTTTTTTAGTTTAGGTACTTCATCAATGGATTCGATCCCCATCGAACGGACATAGTCGACCATTAGCTTTTGAGCCTCCGAATGATGCTCCCCCGTATGCAGCAGCTGAAATTCGGCAAAACTCACTTCCAATTTATCTAGCAAGCGATGAAATCGTTCGCAGGAAATCGTCGTTTTGCCATTTTCAAATTGCGATAACAAAGACATCGACAATTGTTCATCCACTAATTCCTTCAACAGCAAGCCTTTGCTTTTGCGAAGCTCTTTCACTGTCGCACCATAATTGTTCATTTTTTCACCTTCTTTTTCAATATATTGAAATAAGCAGTTGCTTTTCCCGAAGAGCCTTTATAGTTGAATTATCTTATAGAAACGAGGGAAAAGCTATGGATACCCATTTAAAAAAGAAAATGCTTCACGTGAAACATTTACAAAAAAGTTTCAAAGACAAAACCGTTTTGAAAGAGGTCACTTTTGACGTCACTCCTGGCGAAGTATTTGTCTTACTAGGATCAAACGGTGCTGGAAAAACCACTCTAGTCAAAATTTTGTCCACTATCCTGCCTTTTGACCAAGGAACCGCGCTGATCGATGGGATCGACTTGACCAAAGATCCAGCAGCGATTCGCGAGAAAATCAGTCTGACGGGGCAATTTTCCGCCGTCGATCAAGAACTAACCGGACGAGAAAACTTGCTGATGATTGCTGCCTTGCGCCATGTCAAAAACAAACCGTTGATCGTCCAACATTTGTTAGAGCGTTTTGATTTGGTGGATGCCAGCAACCGACTAGTCAAAAATTATTCTGGTGGCATGCGACGACGCTTAGACATCGCCATGAGTTTTATCGGCGAACCTGACCTGCTCTTTTTGGATGAACCGACGACCGGGTTAGACCCGCAAAACCGCTTAGCCACATGGCACATGATCAAAGAGATCGCCGCTCAAGGACGAACGATTTTCCTGACGACCCAATACCTAGAAGAAGCTGAATTTTTAGCAGACCAAGTCGCCATCTTGCATGAAGGGAAAATCATCTTGCAAGGAACACCAAAGGAAGTCAAAGCACTGCACCCTTCGCAAACGATGGAAATCAGCGTATTGACAAAAGAACACTTGCAAACCGTGCGTCAGCATCTGTCTGATTTTCCGCTGCAAGTCAATGAGTACAGTCTCTCTCTGACATTTCCCGTCAGTCAAGACTTCCAGCATTCCTTCACGCTGTTGCAGGAACTCAATCAACTACCGATCACCATCACCAGTTTTAATCAAAAGAATGCTTCTTTAGAGGATATTTTTCTAACACTTGTCCAAGGAGGAAACCAATGAAAGCAATTATAGAAACCAACACCTTATTCAAGCGCAATCTCTTGCTATCGATTCGCAGTATGGAGACTTTACTAAGTGGAATTTTGACCCCAGCGATTTTAATGATCCTCTTTGTCTATGTTTTTGGGGGAGCCATGAACGTCGGTGATACCTCTTATGTCGATTTTGTCGTTCCTGGTGTTCTCGTCCAATGTATCGCCCAAAGCGCCTCCTCCGTTGGGGTAACGGTGACGGAAGATTTGAAATCCGGCATGGTGGAACGGCTGATGACCTTGAACATCTCTAACTCAGCCTTTTTAAACGGCCATGTCTTCGCCGCGACCCTTCGGAGCTTGATCAGTACCTTGGTCGTGTTGATCGTTGCCATGGTCATCGGTTTTCGCCCTCAAGCCACAGTTACAGGCTGGGGACTCGCCTTCCTATTGATCTTTTGCTTCACCTTCGCCTTCACTTGGGTCTCAGTTCTGGTTGGTCTCATCGCCAAAAGCCCCGAGACAGCTACCTTGTTTACTGTCTTGATCACCCTGTTGCCCTACTTAAGCTCTGGTTTCGTCCCTACGGAAACCATGCCGCGCCCGTTAGCCGTTTTTGCTGAATACCAACCAATGTCGCCGATCATCCATTCTTTGCGAGGACTTTTGTTAAACTTGAAAGATACCACCTTGATCAGTGCCTTTAGCTGGTGCGGCGGTATCGTAGTGGTGAGCTGGTTCTTGGCACGAATGCTTTATCAGAAACGGTTACGCTGATGGCGCTGGCTTCTTCCTTCTGACTCCCTATAAATAACAAAAAAGCGGCACCGATCAAGCTCCTGCTTCGTCGTTGCCGCTTATTTTTTAATCGAGGACTTCTCCGTTAGAAGCCGTCACTTTCTTATACCAGTCAAAGCTGGCTTTTTTGTACCGTTTTCCTGAACCATTACCCCAATCATCTAGATCCACGTAAATGAACCCATACCGCTTGCTCATTTCTGATGAGGAGCAGCTGACAAGATCGATCGGTCCCCAAGGATAGTAGCCGATCAGTTCTACGCCATCATAGATTGCTTCTTTCATTTGTTCAATGTGCTGTTTCAGAAAATCAATGCGATACGTATCATCGATCGTCCCTTCTTCATTCAATGTCTCATAAAAGCCCATACCATTTTCTGTGATCATGATCGGCAATTGGTACCGATCATAATACTCATTCAAAGCGATCCGCAGCCCAATCGGATCAATTGCCCAGCCCCAGTCATTTGCTTCTAAATAAGGGTTAGGCGAAGCTGCATCTTCTTTCCCGTAGTTTTCACTATGAATGATTCGCGTGTAGTAATAGGAGAAAGAAACAAAATCAACCGTATGCTTAAAGTCCGCTTCATCGTTTTCCCCAAATTGAATCTCGATGCCGTTTTCTTCAAAAAAGCGATAGGCATAATTCGGATAAGTTCCCCGCGCAAGTACATCTGAATAATAATATTCCATTTGATTATTTTTGAGAGCACTCAGAACATCCAACGGTTTACATGTAGCCGGATAAACATTGCCATAGTAAGACATCATCCCAATTTGAAAAGAAGGATCAATTTCTTTCCCTACTTTGATCGCTCTCGCACATGCTACCAATTCATTGTGAACCCCTTGGTACTTAGCTTGCTTCAGATTGTCGACTCGGTCAGCGGGAATACCAAGGTGGTTAAACGATTCATGGGTAATCAAGTTCATTTGATTGACTAAGATCCAATATTTGACTTTTCCTTGGTAACGCTTGAATACGACTTGCGCAAAATGAACAAAGAAATCAATCAGTTTTCGATTTGACCAGCCGTCATAAGCCATCGCTAAATGGATCGGCATTTCATAATGAGACAAGGTGATCAAGGGTTCCATGCCGTTTTCAAGGATACAATCGATCAATTCGTCATAAAAGCGCAACCCTTCTTCGTTAGGCGTTTGTTCGTCTCCCTTTGGAAAAATCCTCGCCCAGCTAATAGATGTTCGAAACGAATTCATGCCTGTTTCTGCCAAGAGTGCCAGATCCTCACGAAATGTGTGGTAAAAATCGATCCCATCCCGTTTCGGGTAACGCCCTTCTTGATCATTTAAAGCAAATTCTACGTCTGCCGTCGTTATCTCTTTGTTGCTTTTCTTTTTTATATCGATATCATCACGAAAGCGATTGATGTCTGCCACGCTCCAGCCTTTTCCCCCTTCAAGATAGGCCCCTTCTAATTGATTTGCGGCAACTGCACCTCCCCAATAAAACTCGGCAGGAAATTGCTTCTTATTTTTCTTCATGTCATTGCTCCTCTTCTCAAAATTTGATTGCTCATCTCATAGACTTATGCTTCGGTTTGTCCTTCTTCAAGCACTAATTTGCGCTCGTAGGCCTTGAAGAAAGGATAATAAATGCCCAAATAAATCAAGAAATTCACCACAACTAAGACAGCACCGCGAATGCTGGCTGTTGCGATCACTGCTGAAAAAATACTCGGAACCGTCCACACAGCCGCTAATGGATACGCCATTCCGGGAACAAGATTGGACACAAAGGCGAAATAAGTCACGAAAGTGGTCACGATTGGTGCCACGACAAAGGGAATCGCCAGTGCTGGATTTAAAACGATCGGCAACCCAAACAACAACGGCTCATTGATGTTGAAGACCCCAGGAATAAAGCTGAGACGACCAAGCTGTTTTAAAAATTTTGATTTGGAGAAACACATCATTGCGCAAAGTGCTAAGGTTCCTCCGCCACCGCCGATCCATAAGAAAGTAAAGATAAACGGCTGTACCCCCAGATTAGGAATCGCTTGTCCGGCTTGTGCTGCTGCCATGTTTGCTTCAGAATTGACTAGCCAGATCGGCAACATCACCGTCGCTAATATTTGCGGATGAATCCCAAATAGCCACATGATACAAGTCAATCCTACATAGACCAAAGGTGCTGCTAACGAGTTGGAAGAAACACTTAACAATGGTGTGATCAAACTTGCAATCAGGGCATTGATATCAAAGCCGATCAAGTGAACAATGATCCAAACGATCGTCATTGAAAAAAACACGGGAATAATCACTTCAAAACTACTGCTGACATTCGTAGGGACTTGCTCGGGCAGTTTAAACCCAATATTGTATTTTTTACAAAGGCGCATGCACTCGACTGCTAATATAGCGGTCAAAATACTGGCGAACATGCCTTCTCCTCCAAGATATTGCGTAGAGATAAACGTTCCTTCATCTAAAGAAGTGAAGGTCAATGTAGTAAAAAAGGTAAAAATTGCAGAAACGCCCCCTGCCAAACTATCCAGTTGGTAGCTTTGCGCTAATCGTGCGCCGATGCCAAAAGCTGCATAGATCGAAAGCAGTCCCATACTCATATTGAAGGGAATAATCAGTTTTGCCACTAAGTCGGGATGATTGCCCATAAACGATACATAGGATTGAGGCCATGGAATGTATGGAATCAATAAAAAGATCGATCCAATCACTGTGATTGGAATCGTTGCGATCAATCCATCGCGAACAGCACTCAAGTGACGTTGATTAGAAAGTTTCATCATTGGCGGCATCACTTTGGTTTCAATAAATTGCATTAATTTATCCATCAGTAAATCCTCCTAAATTTTTTAAGATATATCTTAACTTGAATATAAGCGCTTTCTCATAAGGAAACAATAAAAGCTATTTTCCAAAAATGGAAAATAGCTTTTTACGTTTACTCTTTTCTCATATTCATAATCATAAAAATCATCCATAGATGAAGCACTTTTTGCGAGTAATAATTCGACGACATCAATGGAACGACCTCTTTAAACAAGACACACTCTTCAAACAGATTGCTTTGAGCGGCTTGCTCGCTGAACGTCAATAAAACTTTCTGACAGGCCGTTTTTTCAAGCAAGTAGGCCTGTTTATCGATCCAGCTGCCTGTTAGATTGATCACAAAACAAATATCTGTTTCCCGCAGTACTTGATCAATCAGCTGATCTTCCGCATTACGGTTTACTTCAAAAACGATATAGCCCATTTGACTAAGCAGTTCCCGCAGGAGATTAACAACCGAAAAAGAATAGCTGTTACCCAAAATCGCCACTCGTTTTTTTCGTTTCATTTCTTCTGCGATCCGTGTGCATTGGTGTTGATCAAATTGGTCAAAAATCTGTTTTTGAACCATGTACTCTCGGGCTAAAAATTGGTCAACCATTTCAGATACTTCACTCTTTGTATCGAGATTCGCTAACATCCCTTCAAACATCGTATTTGCTAAATGGTATTCTTGTTCAAAATAAATCGTGAGGTCATTACGCATTTCTTTAAAACTAGCATAACCAAGTTTCTTACAAAATTTAGTGATACTGGCAGGGGTCGTCTGTGCAGCATAGGCGATTTCTTCAATATAGATCGCAGGAAATTCATCGATTCGCTCAATTAAAAGTTTTGTTATCAAAAAATTCAAATCGTATTTTTTGCATTTAAATAGATGTTCATTTAAACGAATGTATACTTGACTTGTCGTTTTCATAGCGACCACCTCACTTGCTTATTTACGCTGCCGGTTTCTTCTATCTTAGCATAGGCATCCATTTCTTAGAACCTTTCTCTTATCGTACCTTTTAATAGAAAGCAAAAAAAGAGTCCGCCTACGCGCAACTCTTCGATTCAGGTCCCCAGTTATTTCATTAACTGCTTTACCTGTTCATAAAAATTCTCATGGGTGCCACATAACAAGACTGGAATCACTTGGTCATCGATCACATCATAAGCAATACGATAGGTTGTCCCTGCATACTTAAAACCCTTCGACCAGATTCCAGCTAAATCGCCAGTTTTTTGATCGCCGCTATACGGTTCGACAGCTATTTCATCATAAATGACATGAAGAAACTTTTGTTTCAGCGGTTTCTCCTTCAACTTTTTTAAATAGTTCACTACTTGTCTAGATGGAATCACCTCATAAGCCAATTTCAGTTGCCAACTCCTCTTTGGTCATTGCTTTCCCGTCGGTAGCAGTCTCCTTTGCAATTGTCTTAAATGAAGAAATCAGCTTACTCTTACGCGCTTTAAATTCGGATAAAATATCTTCGTGTTCGTATCCCTCATTAATAATATCAGTCAAGATATCTTCACTGAAATCATCGAATGGCTTTACCGGTTCAATAAATTCATACAAGATCCCATTTTCTACTAGCTTTGCTTCTACTTCCACACCATTAGGAATACCAAAGTCTTTGGGCACCGTCAACATAATGGAATTCCCTTGTTTTCTTGTTTTCGTAATCATCGTTGCACTCCTCTCTTCGTTTTTGTAATTACACTGTAAGAACATTATATCATAATCGAATGTAATGACAAGTAATGCCGAAAGCCGAGTGTCAAATTGAGAAAATAAATCGCCTGCTACTTTGCCTTATTTATAACTATCGATGCAACAGGTGATACGGCTCATTAAACCAAAGAGCCCAATCTCCTTTTCTAGCAAAATTTCGACAAAAATACGGTATACTGGACTTGATTGAATAAAAAGGCAGGGATACCCATGGATCTTAAAAACCGTCTGATCGCCTTCGCTCAGACCTTCAATGATGTTCAGGTCGACCATCCATTTGCAAAGTTTCCCGAGTACCAAGTCTTGCGGCACCGCAAAAGTGGCAAATGGTTTGGCTTGCTGATGACTGTAGAAAAGCAAAAATTAGGCTTGGAAGGAACGGGAATGATCGAAATTTTAGATGTCAAAGCAGCGCCCGAAATGGTTTCGATCATCAATCAAAGTCGCGGCTATTTACCCGCTTATCACATGAATAAAAACCATTGGCTCACCGCATTACTAGATGGCTCTGTATCAGAAAAACAACTCCAATCTTTGTTACGAGACAGCTATGAACGTACCCGTTAAAACCAAATATCACCAAAAAACCGATCAACGATGCGCCTGTATAGGAGCACCGTTGATCGGTTTTCTTTTATAACGGATCCTGTGTCATCCGTGAGTCTAACGAAACACTTAGGCCAACTCTTCTCCGTTTGTTGCAATGACTTGTTTGTACCAATCGAAGGATTTTTTCTTGGAACGATCCATCGTGCCGTTGCCTTCGTCATCAAAGTCAACATAGATAAAGCCATAGCGTTTGCTCATTTCGCCTGTTGAAGCACTGACAAGGTCGATACAGCCCCATGGGGTGTAACCGATCAAGTCTACGCCATCAGCGATCGCTTCCCCCATTGCTTCAATGTGGCGTCGCAAGTAATCGATACGATAATCATCTTCGATCTTACCTTCTTCGTTAAAGGTATCAATGGCTCCTAAGCCGTTTTCCACGATAAACAACGGTTTTTGGTAACGATCATACAGTTCATTCAATGCGATGCGCAGCCCTTCTGGGTCGATTTGCCAGCCCCATTCACTTGCTTCTAAGAATGGATTGCGGACGCCGCCCAACAAGTTTCCTTGCACTTCATCGGCTTCTTCTGTGGTGATATCCACGGCAGAAGACATGTAGTAGCTGAAGCCAACATAGTCAACAGTATGTTCAGCGATCAAGGCTAAGTCTTCTTCGGTAATCTCAAGATCCTCTTTATTGACACCGTGTTCTTTGTACAAACGATCCGTAAAGGATGGGTATTTTCCACGTACTTGCACGTCGGCACAGTAGTAGTTGAAGGCTTGATTATGGATCATCGTCGCCACTTGGTTGACTGGGTTCGCATCAATGCTGTAAGTCGTTGCATAAATGATCATACAACCGATCTGTAACTCTGGGTTTAATTCATGGCCGATTTTGACTGCTTTACTGCTGGCAACAAATTGGTTGTGCCACGCTTGGATCACGTTTGTAAAGTCGCTGGCACCCGTGCTGTTGACCATTCCTTGACTCAATGCGGAGAAATGGAACGCAGAGTTGATCTCATTGAAGGTCATCCAGTATTTGACTTTGCTGTGGAACCGTTCCAAGACAACTTTTGCAAAACGTTCATAGAAATCGATCAATGCTCGGTTTTTCCAGCCACCGTATTCTTTGGCTAAATGCAAGGGCATTTCATAGTGAGAGATCGTAACCACTGGCTCGATCCCGTATTTCAAACATTCATCGATCAGCGCATCGTAAAATGCTAGCCCAGCTTCGTTTGGTGTCGTTTCATCGCCTTTTGGAAAGATACGTGTCCATGCGATAGAAAAACGATAGCTCTTGAAGCCCATTTCTGCAAACAACGCAATGTCTTCTTTGAAACGGTCATAATGGTCGATCCCGCGATGATTTGGGTAGGTGTATTTGTTCTCATCGATCGTCCAATCAAACGTATCACTACCTAAAATCGCTAAACGCTGTTTGCCGCCAGGCATTGCATCCGCCACTGACAATCCTTTGCCATCGCGATCGAACGCCCCTTCTAATTGATTCGCTGCGGTCGCGCCGCCCCATAAGAAATTTTCTGGAAATTTTGCCATTTGCTCGTTCTCCTTTTGTTTTCTTTTGATAAACCTACCTAGCTGGTTACTGAAAAATCTCCGATAAAAAACAAAAAACCTAAATAAGAGCCGCTGCTAAAACGAGAATAGCGCTTTCTTATTTAGGTCTTGCCTGATCGAGTCAGTAACAATCCACGTGGGTTTTCTTTCTTTAACTATAGCACTAACTCATTGGCTTGTCATCATAAAATCGGTTTCTTCTGTTTAAGACAGCTCTTTTTTTTCTCTTCATGAGAAGGGATTCAACTACTTTTTACACGGATTCTTCAACAGCCCCATCTTCTAGGGATTTCACATATAATCGCCAAAAAGGTAAATATATAACCAACCCTATAATAAATGCCATCACTGGAATAATGATCGTTTTCCAATCTCCTGTTCCTAATGGACCTAAGAGAAACGGTGGCGTTGCCCAAGGAACTAGAGCGTAAAATTTTCCTAACAAGGGCGTAGACATTAGCAAGTAACCGATTCCTGTAGCCACGGTACCACTTAATATAAAAGGAATCATGAGGAATGGATTTAAAGCAATTGGCAATCCATAAACTACTGGCTCAACGATCGTAAAAATTCCAGGTCCAAATGTAGTCCACCCTAATGTTTTTAAAAATTTGTTTTTGGAAATGACCATTAGAAAGATCAACGGCCATACTGCAGAGGTCCAGATAGATAAACGCAACAATCCTGTTTGACCGATTCCCGCCAAAATTTGCGGTAACTCGTTTGCTGGCACACCATTACTTAGTGCTTCAGCATTTTGATTGATCCACATCAGCCCAAAGGGTGTAAAAAGCGACAGTAGCATATTATCACCGTGCAAACCTATACTCCATAACAATAAAACTAAGAATGATAACAACATGGCCGTCCAAATGGAATCTGACCCTGAAATAATAGGCTCCAGAACTGAATTTAGAAAAGAAACAAAATCAAAGTTTAAAAGAGAGCGGATAGACCAGGCTAATGTAAAAGAAATTGCATAAGGAATCAGCGAAGCAAAAGCCATTCCGACATTCGGAGGTACTGAACTAGGCATTTTAATTGTGACATTGTGTTCAATACACCACTTCAATATCGAAACACTGATCAAACTGGTTAAAATACACGCAAACAACCCACTTGCACTAAAAGAATTAATAAGAATGCCACCTTCGCTATCTAAGCCCCCCACTGTAAATAAAATAAATGTAGCAATCCCCATCAACGAGGCACTTTTTGTGCTGACTTTTTTTCTTTCCGCAAATGTATAAGGAATCGCTACAGAGCAATACAATGCCATCATCCCCAGAGTAGCGTTATTTAACCAAACAAAATTTTGTGTCCATGGTGATAGAAATGGTAATAAGGCTTTGCCACTTGTCCCCACATCAGGTGAGCCTAATACATAAAATATAAGAAATATTGAGCCTATCATAATGATCGGCATCACCGCAGTCAATCCTGAAACAATAGAAAAAATAGCATCTGTATTAGCAAACTTTCCTAATGGCTCAGATATCTTCAATGCGAAATCCGTAAACTTGTCCATAGTACTTTTCTTTTTCATCTCATCACTTCTTTCTTTATGTTTAATAAAAATAAGAGATCATTGCTTTACTTGGGCCTCAAGAATTCATTGATCGCCTTAAAGTTAACAAAAAACACCACTTTTTGAAACCGCTCTCTTAGCGATTGATTTTGGCTTTCATATATTCTTCATTTAAGTGAAATCTGTTTTCATGAAATTGATTTGTTCCCTAATTAATGAAATTGGATTTCACTGACTATTTCTTTTGATGAAAATCACTGCCAATAATCCGTTTTTCCATATTTTTATTCCCTAACCGACTGCTATACTGATGACGAAAAAAGAAAGGAATGATTCTATGCTAACAGTAGCTTATATTGGGTTTGGAAACAGTGTGACACACTACCATTTGCCCTATGTAGAGAAGAAAAAAGAAAAGATAAAAGTGAAATATATTTATCGAAGAGAAGAAGATCGAATCGGTGATACAGAAAGAGAAACATGGTACCCAAATTATACTTTTACTTCTGATATCGATACTATTATGGATGATCCTGAGGTCAATTTAATCGTTATTAATACGCCAGATGCATTTCACGTAGACTATTCTCTCTTATCTTTGAAGAAAGGTAAGAATGTTCTTTGCGAAAAACCTTTTGCATTAACAAAAAAAGCAGCGGAAGAAGTTTTTACACTAGCAAATGAAAAAGGATTGATTGCTACTGCAAATCAAAATAGGCGATTTGATGCTGATTTCCTAACCGTCAAAAAAGTGATCGATTCTGGTGTTCTAGGTGATTTAGTTGAAATTGAATCTCATTATGATTACTTTCGCCCAAGTATCAAAGAAAATAAGCGCATGGGGTTCTTATATGGTCTGGCGGTTCACCCACTTGACCAAATCATTAGCAAATTTGGGATACCAATCAGAACTTGTTTAGATTGTAGAAGTATTGATAACCCTGGAATATCAGACGATTATTATGATATTGACCTTTTTTATGATAATGGCTTTAAAGCAACAGTGAAAACTAGTTGTTATGTAAAACTTGACTACCCAAGATTTATTGTTCACGGGAAAAAAGGAAGCTTCTTAATGCCTAGTTTGGGCCATAATTCCAATAAAAAATACAAGCCAGGCCCAATTGTATTAGCGGAGGAAAATTATCCCGAAGAATTATGGGGAACCCTCTCTTACATTAATGATGCTGGAGAAGATAATTACTTAAAGGTACCGATTGAAAGTACGGACTATGGTGCGATTTACGAGAACCTTATCGCCGCAATTGAAGGGAAGCAGGAAAAAATCGTCAAAGATATTGAAGTATTGAAAGTTTTGGAGATTATTGAAGATGGCATAGCTGTTGCAAAGGAGGCAAAAGAATGAACCTTGGTATTGTTGGCGCAGGCATGATCGTTCATGATTTTTTAACTTTTGCGCATGAGCTTCCTAATATAGAAATAGCTGCTATTTGTGCTACACCTGCAGAAGAAGAAAAAATCCAGAACTTGGCAAAGGAAAATAAAATCGCAAAAACTTACACTAATTATGATGATATGTTAAAAAATAATAGTATCGATACAATCTATATCGCAGTTCCGAACCATTTGCATTTTCATTTTACAAAAAAAGCACTCGAGAGTAAGAAACATGCTATTTGTGAGAAACCATTTACTTCAAATAGTAAGGAAGCAAAAGAACTGGTTGAAATTGCCCGTACCAATCACCTGTTTCTTTTTGAAGCAGTTAGCACTAGATTTTTACCAAACGTTCACAAAATCAAAGAGATGCTGCCTCAGCTAGGGAATATTAAATTATTTACAGCAAATTATTCTCAATACTCCTCTCGCTATAATGCCTTCAAAAATGGTGAGATCTTACCTGCTTTCGATTTAAAAAAATCTGGGGGAGCATTGATGGACCTGAATATCTATAATATTAATCTCGTAGTCACACTATTTGGTGCACCCGAAAAAGTTGATTATCATGCAAATATTGAGCATGGGATCGATACCTCCGGCATACTAACGCTAGACTACCCTACTTTTAAATTTGTAGGTATTGCCGCGAAAGATTGTAAAGCACCGATTATGTCTACTATTCAAGGAGATGCAGGCTATATCAGTATTGATTCTTCCGCAAATATCGTTAAAGACTTTTTATTTGCTACAAACAGCAATAATGACAACCCTGAACGTTTTGACAGCAATCAAGGAAAACATCGTATGTTTCATGAATTTTTAGCATTCATAAAAATGATTGAAGAAAATGATTTGGAACAATGTAATGAGTTGTTACAAATAACTTTAATTACGATGGCGATTCAAACAAAAGCACGGAAACAAGCATCGATCGTTTTTCCAGCTGATTGATAGACAGACCTGCCTTTCGGTAGCCCCATTTATGTGCTATGTTAGAAATACTACTAACATACAGAGGTGAAAGCTATGATCCACCAACAGCTTGCTGACGATTCAAAGTTTACTTTCCAAGAACAGGCAATAGTCGCATTCATCCGCGAATTTCCTGAGAGCATCCTAGAATTATCAGCGAAAGATTTGGCATCTGCTAGTTATACAAGTGCTGCAACCGTCGTTCGTTTTTGTAAGAAACTTGGATTCAAGGGTTATCCTGATTTTCAACTAAAATATGTAAAAGAATACGGAAAGCTCTACAATCAAAAAAAACTAACTTTCTCAACTTCTTTATCTAATCTCGATGTTTCCGAATATGTTTCCTCTGTTTATATAGATACGATTCAAGAGACAAAAGAATTGATAAATAAGGACACGTTGAATCGAGTCATCAATCTACTTTGTCACACAAAAAAAATTGATTTTTATGCAAGCGATATCAACTTCCCTCGTGTTCAATCTGCTTGCATTAAATTAAATAATTTAAATATCCATGCTCAAGCATTTAACTCATTAAACGAGTTTTATATTTCCTCGACAAATGCACGTGAGACCATTTCATTCGTTATCAGTCATTCTGGGAAGAATCAAACAATGATCGATATCGCGTATAAATTGAGAAAAAGAAATAGTAAGACAATTGCTATCACTAGCTTTGTCGAAAAAGATCTATCACTGATCTGTAATGAAAGCTTTTATCTCTACTATTCATCCAACGATGCTTTCAGTGCCCTTCAATACGGGTTATCCCTCGAATATATACTGGATATGATCTATTCTTGCTTGGTCGTAAAAAGAAGGCTGTAAAAAACGATGGCGGACGTAAGTCCCCATCGCTTTTTTATACACTCCTTTTTCATCATAAACTTCATCAAGAAATCACTCGATCCATGCTTTGTTCTGCTGCTTTTTCTTGCGTTTCTTGCGCCAATTCTTGTTCGGCATTTTTCTTATCCAAAATGCGGACAAATGGGTAATAGATCAAGGCACACAAAGGAATCATTAATAACTGGGCTACCCCGAGTTTCCAGCTTCCTTGCAGAATACCTGAGAGAACGATTGGGGCACCAAAAGGCACTTGCATCCCGATAGGAATTGGTAAAATATTCGTGACGGTTAAGATATAGCCAATCACCACGCAGACAACTGGGCTTAAAATGTAGGGAATCGCCAGAATCGGGTTCATTACGATTGGTAATCCGAAGATCAGCGGTTCATGAATCCCGAAAAGTGCTCCTGGTGCTCCCAGCTTCCCAATAATTTTGAATTGTTTACTCTTTGATAAAAAGAGTAAAACTACTACTAGACCAAGCATGGCGGAAAAATTAGCATAAATACTCCAAAAAGAACCAGTCACTAAGTTAGGCATCGGTTCTCCTGCTTGATAAGCAGCCAAATTCTCAAGATCCAGAGCAGTCATTATTGGACGAATAACCGCTAGTACAACGATTGCTCCGTGAATCCCAAAGACCCACAACAACTGCATGATCAATAAGGCGATACAAATCGACCAGATCGAACCTCCAAGACTTTGCAGTGGAATTTGTAGAATCGTGTATACAAATTGATGGAAACTACCGAATTCCGTCATCTTCCACAAACCGGCTGTTATCGTCAATAAGACTGCTACTAACACTGCTGGAACCAGTCCCGAAAATGTTTTGGCAATCGTTGGTGGTACACCCTCCGGCATCGTGATAACCAAGTTTTTATCGACAAAAAACACATACAAACGGGCAGTTAAAACGCCCACGATCATCGCCGCAAACAACCCTCTAGCCCCTAGCCAGTCAAAGGTCAAGGCATTGATCACAAGCTCTCCATCTTCAAAAACACTGATTGGTGTTAAGACTAAAAAGGAAAATAAGGAAACAAAACCAGGGATCAAGCCTTCTTTTCCATACAAGCCTGCCAATTTGTAAGCGATGGAAAAAGCGGCATAAATAGCTAATGCATTTGTCGTAAATTGTGCCGGTAAGGCGATAATATCGCGAAATGGGGCGATCATTGATTGATAGACTTCGATTTGCATGGAAGACAACAGTGTACTGAATGCGCCGATGATCATGATCGGCAATAGCGACATCAACCCATTAGAGATTGCTTGCATATACTTATTTTGCTGAATCTTACTTGCGTAGTACTGGCCTTTTTCGGTGAACTTCTCTGCGAAAGTCATATAATACACTCCTTTTTGATCTGTGTCCGAGAAACAAAACGTCTTGATAGCAATTGTGGGGGAGCAGCTGGTATATTTTTTAAAAAGACACATACTGAGTAAAATCAAAAATCAGAAAATCTATTTGTGTCACATTTGCATTGGGATCATCGGCGTTTCCCCGAACCATTCGATTACTAAGTAGATCAATCAGAGCCTATCTGCTTTCGGGAATGGCCGATCATTGACTGGATTCACCGTCTTAAGAAATCAAGTGTGCAAAAATTCACCTTGTCCCTTGTTGAAGAAGAACAAGGTCCTGCCTTTTACGCATTGTTCCCCTGAAGTCAGACGGTTTCTCCAGCTGCATCGATACTTTCAGTTTGAACCTCCGCTTGCGCTGCTTCTGCTTCTGTTTTTAATTTTCCTTTATCTAATATTTTGACAAAAGGAATGTACAGCAAGCAGCCTGCCAAAACGCAAACGACTTGTAGAACTGCGACCTGCCAGCCTCCAGCTAGAAACCCATTTAGAAAAATCGGTGTGCCAAAGGGAACTTGTACGCCACTAAGTCGTGGGACGATCCCACTCCAGATCGCTAGGTACGCCACAAGCACTTGAACCAATGGTGTTAATATGAACGGAATCGCCATGATTGGATTTAAAATCAGCGGTAAGCCAAAAATCACCGGCTCATTAATGGTGAACAATCCAGGAACGGCACTTAGGTTAGCAACTGTCCGTGATTGTTTTGATTTCGCTAACAGCAAAATAACGATAATCAATGACAATGTTCCCCCAGCCCCACCAATACCAGCAAACAAATCATAAAACGACTTGCTCAAAATATTCGGCAGCTCGGAACGCGCAACGCCGCTAGCTAAAGCATCCATATTTTCCACATCCATTGGTAAGTACAAAGCGGTGACAAAGCTACCCACCACCAACGAACCATGGATACCGAAGAACCATAGCACCATTTGGATCAGTACAATAAATAACAACGAACCTACACTAGAAGACAAGCTTTGCAGCGGCATTGCCAAGATTTGATAGATGAAATCTGAGAATGAGCCATAAGAAGTAAAACTGAATGCCCAGCTAATGACGATCGCGGTAAACCCAGAAATAATTGCTGGAATCAAACCGGCGAAGGTATCCGTCACAAATTGCGGCACGCCTGCTGGCATTTTGATGGCGATATTTTTTTCTAAAATAAAGCAGTACAAACGAGCAAAGACTAAGCCACAGATCATAGCGGTAAACAAGCCTTGAGCGCCGAGTTTGCTCATGTCGAGAGTCGTTGTTTCCTCCAAGGTGACCATTGGCGTCATCATCAAAAAGGCAAACAACGAAACGATGCCGGCAGGGACTGCCGACTGCTTAAATTCTGTCGCTAAACGGTGCCCGACAAGAAAGGAAGCGTACACTGAGATAACCCCAACGGTCATACTGTAACCGACGGAAAAATAACCGCCAATATTGATCGAGTTGATAAAATCTGTCCACCCTTGAATCGGCAAAACTGCTAACAACAAGGCGATCGAGCCAATAATGTTGATCGGCAGCGTCGCCATCAACCCGTTTGAAATTGCCTTTAAATACCGATTGTTGGAGATTTTATCTGCAAATACTAACACCTTATCCATATACTTATCCATTTTTTTCACTCCTTTATTTGGATGACGAACAATACATCTTCGTGACAATTGTGGGGATGGAAAACAGTGATACCATCAGTAACTGTCAGTTTTGGTTTCAAGAAACGATTGGTGTTCAAATCGATCAATGTGACGGTCGCTGTAGAAAGATCTCCTTGCAGGCGAACTGTTGTATTGCTTGGCAAGTAAAGCAAGGCATCCTTCCTTCCTGCGATAGCTGCCATACGAATCTGTTCATCTGCATCGATCAAGCGCTCTTGGCAAGGCACAAGCTCCTGAATATTTAATAATTCAAATAATTGCTTGATAAAGCCATAGTCATCTGCCCCAGGAAAAGACAAAGCTTCTGGCCAAATCATCGGACGATCAAATGCTTCCCCGATTTCTTCCGCAAAGGTTGCCGTCGAGGTTTGCCAACTCCAGATGCCGTGAGCACCGTACGTGATCCCAGCCGAGCCGCCGGCTAACAATGATTGCCATGCTGCTTTGCGGACATCTTTTTGACCAAATCGACCGTATACGTGACGGGCATAGCCCATTTGTTCATAGCAAGGTTCTGAGTTGATGATCGGCAGTTGCGGTTCTCGTTGATAAAAACGCTCTGCCAAATAATAAGGCATATTCAAAAAGGCGCTGTTATGACCTGATTGGTATAAAAATAAGTCCAAATGTTCGACGATAGGTTCAGGGATTTCTTCAAAACGTCCCTTGATATGAATCGTTTTCAGGGTACTGGGCGAATGCTTTTCAAAGAAAACAAAGGCTTCTAGATACGTATCGATGGTTGGCTGAGTTGGGAAGTCCGTATCGCCACCAATAAAGTAGATCGGATGGAAGGCATCAAACGTCTTAATCACTTTTTGATAGTAAGCCTGGCGGCAATCCTCCGGCAACACGTTGCGTTCTTTGTCCAACTGGCTAGCCCAAGTGCCAGCGACATAGTTTGACCACAAGACAACCAATGCTAAAGTAAACCCTTTTTCATCGGCAATTTTACAAAGACGCTGAGCCCGTTCGAAATAGGCATCCTCCCAAACCGTAAAATCAAAGACACCCGCATCAAGGGGAAACGGCAAGCAGTCAAATTGACCACGGCTGCGATCCCATTGCGGTAACACATTGATTTGAAGGGTGTTGAATCCCTGCTCTTTGCGTTTGTCTAAGTAGGTGATCCAGTCATTTTCTTGAATACTAGTAAAAGCACTCCAGCAAGTATCGGCTAAATAAAAGAAATGCTGTCCGTCTCGCAATAAGGTGCGTTTGTTTTGGTTTACGGTGATTTTCACGGTGGAGCTCTCCTTTCATCGGCACAAGTTGTGCACTGGCGGTTATTAATCAATATAACTACTGAGCCAGCCTTCGCACAGCTCAAACCATTTGGCGACATGGGTATTGAGGTGACTTGGCTTGCGTGCCGTTGTTCGATCCGCTAATGCCAGTCCATGTTCGCCTTTTTCAAAAATATGCAGTTCAAATGGAATCTCTGCTTCTCTTAATTTGACCGCCAGCTTCAACGAGTGTGCCACATCGACTAAGACGTCTTCCGTCGTATGCCAGAGAAACATCGGAGGTGTCCACTGATCGACATGATGCAAAATGTTCATGGATTGAATGGCTTCTTCCGTCGGTTGTTTACTCCCAAAAAAGCGCTCGTTGGCAGTTAAAGGTGTCTCGATCAGACTAGCGGCAAAGCCTAGCTCATCGATTGGGAAGGCATGCTCTTGATAAACCAATGGGTAGCCGGCGATCGCCAAATTCACTTTCAGTAAGTCACTGCTGACGCCCAATGCTTCTGCCAGCTCAGCATCGTGCCAGCGCGTCGCTAACTGCAACGCTAGATGTCCGCCTGCTGAAAAACCGCAAACAATGATTTGCTCCTCATCCACCAACCATTCTTGAGCATGCTCACGGATGATTTTGACGGTTTGGGCGGCTTCTATCAAGGCGTTGTGGGGAACGTTTTTCACTTGGTCACCGGTGGTGTACCATAAAACAACGCTATTTAGCCCGATACTATTGAATTTCAAGGCAATGACTTCCGCCTCTCGATCACTGGTAAAGGCGTAGCCGCCGCCTGGACAGACGATCACTAGCGGTCGTTTCTTGCCGAAATTGTACTCTTTGGATTGGTGCAATAAATAGGTAGCCACGTAAGCCGTTTGATTCAGTTGAATTCGTTGGGTCTCCATATAGTTCCTCCTCTATCCTTCACTAAAAGCAGCTGACTTCTCAATGAACCGTTTCCATTTTTCATATTTCAAACGGATCACGGCCTGTTCGGCTTGCGGAACGATCGTGGTTTGTTGAATAGCTGGTTCATTCATGGTTGGATTGGCAACAAGCATCGTGCCGATGGCTGAAAATTCTTCGACTTCGCTGACGATGACGGGTTTATTGATCAAAGTCGCCAATAAGCTCATCAAGGCGCGGTTTTTCGAAACACCGCCATCGATCATTACCTGATTGATCAGTCGTTCAGCGACTTCTTCCATCACATCGATCACTGCTTTGATTTGAAAAATGATGCTTTCTAACACGGCTTTCAACAGCTCATGAGTCGTCGTCGTGCGTTTCATGCCGACAAAGCTGGCGGTCATCGTATTATCCCAAAATGGGGCACCCATTCCTTGCAATGCTGGGATAAAATAGATGTCTTCTTGACTGTCACTGGTCAGCACTTCTTGACAGATCTCAGCTACATCTGGCAGCGGAGCCACTTGCTCACTGAACCAGTTGATGGCGTCACCACAGGAACGGATGATGCCTTCTAGCGCAAATGCTGTTTCCTGGCTAGTTTGCCAGCCGACCGTCGTCAAAATGCGGCGATCCCGCAACGTCTGCTCCTGCTGCACTTGCATCATGATCGAACAACCGGTGCCCATCGTGATTTTTACATCCCCAAGGCTTTGACAACCTTCCCCGAATAATGCCGCTTGTGAATCGGCTAAGATCCCTTTGATAGGGATTCCGTGATAGCTACCGAAAACCGTATCAGCAGGTTTGATCGCTGGCAAGTCTGCTAAATGGATGCCAAAAAGTTTGACGAGCTCTGCATCCCAACGGCCCTCTTCAATATTGTAAAACAATGTTCGGCAAGCGTTGCTGGCTTCTGTCGCAAATACTTTCCCTTGCGTTAAATTCCACAGGAGCCAACTGTCCATAGTACCGATCGCCAATTCGCCAGTCCCCGACTTTTCCTTGATGGCCGATAATTCTTGGGCCAACCATTTCACTTTGGTGCCAGAAAAATACGGGTCTAAGCGCAAACCAGTCTTTTGATTGATCGTCCTTTCCCAGCCTTGTGCCGTCAATTCTTCACAAATCGCGGCGCTGCGGTTGCATTGCCACACGATCGCATTGTACAGGGGATTGCCGGTCAATCGATCCCAAGCAACGATCGTTTCCCGCTGATTGGTCAATGACAAGGAAACGATTTGATCTGCAGTGATCGCTTGGTCTTGAAACACTTGTGCCAGCAATTCTTGGACATTTTGCCAAATCTCGAGGGGATCATGTTCGACCCACCCGACTTTTGGATAAATTTGGCGATGTTTTTTATCGTAACGCTGCAGGATTTTCCCTTCTTGAAACAGTAAGAGCTTGGTACCGGATGTACTCTGATCTAAAACCAGCTGATAGGTCTTGTCCATCTTAAGCTCCTAGAAACGCAACCGCTGTTTTCGCTATGGAGGCACCGTCTAATCCATAATGGGCAAACAGTTCTGCCGAAGAACCAGTAATCAAGGCTTCATCCGGAAAAGCAATGATTTTTTGTCGAATGTCCGTTTCTTCTGCCAGCGTTTCCGCCACGGCAGCTCCTAAGCCGTTGTATCGGCTATGTTCTTCCACAGTGATCACGGTGCCTGTTTCTTTCGCCACTCGTTTGACCGTTTCTGAATCAAAGGGCTTCAAGGAATGAACATTTAAAACGGTAGCAGTGATGCCTTGTTTTTCCAATAGCTCAGCAGCATCCAACGCTTGGAGCACGGTTTCGCCGGTGGCGATCAATGCGACATCTTGACCGCTTCTCAGCTCAATGGCTTTGCCGATCTCAAAAGGATAATCTGCAGAATCATAACAATCTTCAACAGGATTACGACCGAGACGGATATAGGCTGGTTCATTTGATGCCGCTAAGGCTTTAAACATTTGGATCGTTTCAAAGCGATCTGCTGGCAACAGCACTTGCAAATTAGGGATCGCTCGTGCCACTGCGATGTCTTGCAAGGAATGATGACTCATGCCTAATGCCCCATAACTGACACCGCCGCTGATGCCTACGAGTTTGACATTTTTATTCGAATACGCGACATCGACTTTGATCTGCTCGATACTGCGCATGCTGAGAAAACAAGCTGGGGATGCAACGAAAGGGCGTTTGCCCATATGGGCTAAGCCGGCCGCAATACTGACGATGTTTTGCTCTGCGATCCCTACTTCCACCAATTGTGTCGGTAATTCCTTGGCAAAAGCTGCTAACGAAGCGGAACCACGAGAATCACTGGTCAACACCGTGATCGCAGGATTCTTTTTTCCTTCTTCAATCAATACGTCGCACATCGCTTGGCGATTGGCAATATTATTTTTTCCCATGAGTCAAAACCTCCATTTGCTGATCAAGTTCGGCAATGGCTTGTGCAAGCTCTTCTGCCGTTGGCACTTTATGATGCCATTGCGCTTGATTTTCGGCTGCAGAATAGCCTTTGCCTTTGATGGTTTTAGCAATGATCAGCTTCGGTTGATTGGGCTGATGCGGTTTTTCTAATGCAGCCACCAAGGCAGCCATATCATTGCCATCAACGATATGCACATCCCAACCAAAGGCACGCCATTTTTCATCTAGCGGCTCCACTGCCATCACATCTTCTGAGGCGCCCGTGATCTGCAAGCCGTTGCGATCAATGATGGCGGTCAAATTGTCCAGCTGGTAGTTGGCAGCCGCCATGGCTCCTTCCCATACCGAGCCTTCTGCTAATTCGCCATCTCCCAACAACGTATAGGTTTGATACGTGCGGTGATCCAGTTTGCCTGCCAAGGCGATCCCTACTGCGACGGGTAAGCCGTGGCCTAGCGAACCAGTATTCATCTCAACACCAGCTACTTTATTGTTTGGATGACCGATCAGTCGTGAACCAAATTGCGAAAAGGTGGCTAATTCTTCTTTTGGCAAAAAACCTTTGTCCGCTAAAACGGCCCATAGTACTTCTGCCGCATGTCCTTTACTTTGGATATACTGGTCACGATCTTGCTTTTGGGGGTCTTTCGCATCGACATTCATTATCCGATAATACAAGGCCACTAATATATCGGTACAAGAAAGATCCGAACCAGTATGACCCGTTTTTGCTTGATAGATCAGCTCTAACACGGATTTTCGAATCGTTAAAGCCTTCATCTCCAGCTCGTTTATTTCCATGATTGATCCCCTCTCAAGTATGCTTTGACGTCTTCTTCGATCGGATCATAAAAATCTGGCTGCACGCCGATGTATTTGCACGCTTCGTACAAAATCGGCACCACATTTTTTCTGACCGCCGCAACGTGATGAATATAAGGGCCCTCAACAAGTTTGAATTCCAAGCGATTCAAATTCGCAAATTCCAGATAGAGATAGGTCCCTTGATTGTATGGGCCATCGATCCCTTTACCAGTGCCCATCAGTAGTGAGTACTCGCCGTTGTCCCCATCAAAGCGACACAGCGTATACTCGTCTTTGATTGCCCGAAAAGCGACTGATCCTGGATAGTCAAAAACAAAATGTCGTTGCGGCAAGATCGGTTTGGTCTCTGCGGTGGAATAAGCAAAAACTCCTAAGTGTTGAAGCAATTCGCCATTCTCGTTCTCTGGATGGCGGCAGTTGACATCCGCAAAGATCGCTCGGTGTTCCCCCAACGAAGCGGCTTCGACCAACAGTTCCGAGATTGCCCCATGGACATCCGTCTCACAGACAAAAGGCAAACCTTCTTCTTGTAACAGTGACAAGGAGGCATACGGTAAAATACCGATTTCGTCTTGTAAGGCCGTCCAACACTGGATGACTCCTGCATTGCAGCCGTAACTTTCACATAAGTTTTGCAAAGCCACTTTAAGGGCTGCCACCATTTCCAAATCTTTCGCCGAAATTTGGACTTCCGTATTGGTTTCAAAATAATCAATGACTGCTTGCAATTTATCTGGCTGCTGTTCTTTGACTTTCTTGATTTCTTGCACCACTTCTTGGATCGGTACTGGTGATAGCGAAATATTGAAACGCTCCAATAGTTCGCCTTCGTTGCAGATCACAGTCCAAAAATCAAAGGGGCGTGGGCCAACTTGCAAGATTCGTGTTTGTTTGAAGGTCTTGACGACATTGCAGACTTTGATAAAGTCTTGCAAGCCGCGGGCAAATTCTGGTGAATCAATATCAGAATTTTTGACATAGGTGAAAGGTACCTTGAAACGGCGCAAGACTTTCCCAATAGCGAAAAGACCGCATTGCGTATCCCGCAAACGTGAACCGTCGGCGGCTGGCGTCTCATCTTTGGGTCCCCACAGTAAGACGGGAACATCTAGTTTTTTGGCTAGACGAGCACAGGCATATTCCGTACCAAAGTTTTCATTGGCTAGAAAAAGACCGTCGATTTTTGCTGCTTTGAATTTTTCGGCGATTTTTTCAACCCCTTCATCATCGTATAGCAAGCCATCTTCGTTGATATCTAAAATATCTACATAATCAATGGCCAGTTCGTCCATTTTTTGTCGTGTCAGATTGGCGTACTCAATGGCTGCTTCTGCACTAAATAAATTTCTTCTAGTCGGGGCGAACCCGATGGTTACTTTATCCATAAAACCACCCTTTGCGTTTTAGTATATTTAGCTAAATTTTTATTTCTTCGACGATTCGTGCTACATTTTTGCTCAGAAATTCCTCATCCGTCAGTAAAACGATTTTTTTATCAGGAAAGGCTGCGGCGACTTTCGCTTGATTGAAGCTGGTTTGAGGAGCTAAAATCAAAAAATCATAGTCATTCCCCACCATAAATATTTCTGAAAAAGGCGCGGAATTCACTTGGTAATGCTGATCATCCGCTAGTTGTTCTTTGAGCGCTTTGACGAGCAGTGCGCTGGAGAGCCCAGTTGCACAAAAGAGACCGATCTGTGTCATCTATTCACTTCCTCAAAATGTAATCCCTTACTTTTTACACCTTAAATATAGCATAAGCTAAATTTTTTGCAATAGTTTTAGATAAATATTTTTGTTTAATAACTAAAAAAGGACAAAACGCTTGCTAAACGTTTTGTCCTTTTTCTTATTTTTATCTTAATTGATGCTTTCACGTTCGACGATCGTCGTGGCGACCAGCATTTTCAGATGGTTTTCATCTTCACTGGTGATTTTCTCGATCAAGCGTCGCACGGCTTGGCGACCAAGGTACACTTTATCTACTTTGACGGTGGTCAGTGGTGGGTTGCAAAATTCCGCCAAAGGAATATCATCGAACCCAACGATGGTCAACGGATGATCGGGAAACACTTCGCGAATGGCTTTCATGGCACCGATGGCGATATTGTCATTGACCGCAAAAAAGGCGCTTGGTAACGGTCGCTGATCGTCACGCATGGATTCCAAATAGACCTTCATGTCTTGATAGGAGCCTTCCAAGGTGGGTTCTACTAAGGCTTCCGTCTCTTCATAATGGATCAGATCATGCTCTTGGATCGCTTGGACGAACCCTTGCTTGCGTTCACGGAAGTTGTTGATTTGAAAGGTTGAATTGATGATCCCGATGTCACGGTGGCCTTTTTCGATCATCTTTTCAACGATCTCATAGGCGCTGTCACGATTATTGATGGCGACAAAATCAAAGTCCTGCGAATTAAAAATCGTATCTAAAATCACTAAGGGTACTTCCAAATGACGGAAGACTGCTAAATCTTGTTTTTCCAATTCCGTTCCTAACAATAGCAAACCATCTGCTAATTCTGGACGGATCTTTTCAATCGGGTCTTCTTCTGGTGCCAGTGTGATATGGGAAATGACCAGTTCATAGCCTAACGTACTGCACTCCATTTCGATTCCTCGGATCAATTCAGAAAAGAAAGGCGTATCCCCTACGACATTTCCTTGCTTGTTCATTACGACAAATTTGATTTTTTGGCTTTCCGTTTTTTTAATTTCTCGCTGATCAAAATACCCCATCTCACGAGCGATCTTCAAGATCGCTTGCCGTTTTTGTTCACTGATCCCCTTACGATTGTTGATCGCATTAGAGACAGTTCCGCTGGAAACACCAGCTTTTCGGGCAATATCAGAGATCACAACTTTCATTTGCTCACCGCTTTCTGCTTCTCATTCTGTTAAAAGTATAGCAAAAGAATTGTTTTTTTACTACCAAAAAAGCTAAAACAAACTAAAATTTTTAGTTTGTTTTAGCTTCTACTTTGATTAGTTACTTTGTTCCGCCAAAATGCAGAAAGACAATGAATCGATAGTTATCCTTGGCGTTGCTACGCCACGAGAAGCGATCCCAGCTCCTTTGGGGTCAGCAACAATGTGCCAAGAAGCATTTTCTGTTGTCGTCGGTAAGTCAAAGGACCAGCTTTCTTCCGTGCTGTTGAGTATAACGAACAAGGAACGCCATGGATGCTGTTTGTCACGATTGGGTACTTGATACGCCAAGCGATTTTCATTCTTTGTCTCATAAAAGACCATGCTTTCAGCCGTTTGGGTCGTGGCATCTCTCAATGGTGCATAGGACTGCCGCAATGCCCACAAGCCCCGATACAGCTCGCGCAACTCTTTGAAGGTTTTGGCACGTGACCAATCCAGCTGATTGACTGCCAGTGGCGAACGGAAGGAATTTTCATCACCTTCTTTGGTACGGCCAAATTCTTCCCCAGCTTGAGTCAGCACTGCTCCTTGGCTGGTAAACAAAATGGCTGCTGCTAGTTTGTTGCGGGCTAAAAGCTCAGGATCAAACTCATAATTTCTTTCCTTCGCTGAAGCCTGCATGGTTGCCACCAGTTTGTCCCATAAAGTCAAATTATCATGGACTGACGCATAGGCGATCACTTGGCGGGGCGATTTTGCCCAGCGCTCGGCGCCTTCTTGCCCAGCAACTTTCGTATTTCCTTGAATCGCCGTTGCCAAATTTGCCGCATAAAAGGTTTGCTTGACTTGCGGTTGACCATTCATTCCTTGAATAAACGCGCCGTCTGTTTCTTCAAAGACATCGCCTTTGATACTGTCTCTTAAATCATTACTAAAAACCGCAACGCCTTCTGACAGGGCCCAAACATTGCTTTTATTGGCTGGGATATTCGGCTGAATGATTTGATTGCTGCCGGCATCCCATGGCTCGCCGTATAAAATCACATGGCTGAAGCCAGCATCATCTAGGCGTTGCCGCAACTGGTTCATGGTTTCCACATCGATCAAGCCCATCAAATCAAAACGAAAGCCGTCGATTTTGTATTCTTGTGCCCAATATAAAACTGAATCAATGATAAATTTACGCATCATTTTCCGTTCAGAAGCCACTTCATTGCCGCAAGCAGAACCGTCCGCAAAATTCCCTGCATCATCTTGACGGTAGTAATAATCAGGCACCGTCAAATTAAACCATGATTCTTCCGTGATCGCAGTGTGATTAAAGACCACATCCATCACAACGCCGATGGCTTCTTCGTGCAGCGATTGGATCATTTGCTTGCATTCACGAATCCGCGCCTTGGGATCACTAGGATCAGAAGCGTATCGTCCTTCAGGTACATTGTAATTTTTCGGATCATAGCCCCAGTTGTAGGCAGACGAAGTTTCATCATTGTCAAAATCGAAGATCGGCAGCAGATGAACATAATTGATCCCCAGCTCTTTTAAATAGGCTATGCCAGTTGGTTGACTTTCATCTCCCACCAGATGGGTCTTTTTTTCAGTGAAGGCTAAATATTTTCCGCGATTTTCTGGTGAAATCCCGCTGTTTTCGGCACCACTGAAATCTTCGACATGTAATTCCCAAATATAGGCATCTGTGATCGACTGCTGACCGACGCCGTGACTTTCCTGCCAACCTTCAGGATCTGTTTCCTTTAAATCAATGATCGCACCGCGGTTTCCGTTGATCCCTACTGCCTTGGCATAAAGATCCACCGCTTCGATTTTCTGCCCACCTCGTTGAAACTCAAAGGTATAAAACAGCTCCTTGACGTTTTCTTCCGTCGTGACTTGCCAACAGTTGTCTTCTTGAACCATTGGCAGCGTCAGCAGACGATCGTCAGTCCCAGCAACACCGCTTTGATAAATCAATACTGAAACGGCCTCTGCTTCTGGTGACCAGCATTTGAACGTGGTTTGCTGTCCTTGAAAAGTCACACCAAGATCATTCCCGTGATACGTATGTTCTTCTAAAAAACCGATCCTGCGATCGATCGCAATCTTTTTTTCTCCATACTGCGTGTTTTGTCCCATCAAAATTCCTCCATTCAACGTTGCTAACTATAAAACCCAGTTACTTTTCTGCTATTTCTACCTTCTCATATTTCTTGAAAATTGCCAACAATAAGCCGCCTCTTCTTCGGCCTAAAAAATAAGCCTTAACACTACAGACAAGACCTTTTCTTATTTTGCTGAACGACTTCCGCCTATTTTTATCAAAAGAAAAACCCCCACTCGTTGAACGGCTCTTAAAGAGTAGCTATTGCTTCTAATCTTTAAGATCACTGCTCCGATGGGGATTTTTGAAAAATAGGAAATCAATAATGGCAACGATAGCTGTCACAATATTCAGAAATCTTTTCCTTTCTTTCACGCTATCTATTGATCACTTACAGCTAGACCTGATTCAAGTAAGGTTTTAGGTAGATCATCTTGATAAAAACCAACTGGTTCATGAAGGACTCGCTGCCAATAATTTTGTGTCTCTTTCAAAAAATCAGCGTTATCTTGAGTATTTCCTTCACGAATAAACAGCAATACCAACCCACTAAAAAAAATCAAGGCTTCTTCATGGTACTTCCTCAGATCGTTTTCTTGCGCACATTGAAAAACAGCTGATTCAGCAATTGCTTCTTGAAAATATGCAAAAGAACGCTCTTTTATGTAAGGACCACAACCAATATCATTTAAAAATAATGCAAAAAAGAGGGCCCGATTGCGACTGGCGAACACGTAATAGTCATGCCAAAAACTGTATAAAGGATCTAGTGTCGCCACTGACTCTTTTTTTGCTTCATGAATATCGCGAAACACATCCTCGACCATCGCCTGCTTGAAATTCTGCATGTTTGAAAAATTCAAATAGATTGGTTGAGTCGATGTTCGTGCGTAATTAGCAATGTCGCGGACAGTGAGTGGTCGATAAAGATACTCCACCAGATATTTTTTTAAGCAATTGATCAAATATTTTTTCGTAATCGTTGCTTTTCTCATAATACCCCTTCCTTTCTGGACGTCACCAATTCTTGCTGACGTTCGTCTCATTCATTTTGACTACTTGCAGCTTTTAGAAACACAACCAACGCCCATTTTCTTACTGAAAGTAATCTATATACTTCTACTTTAACAAAAAAGAGCACGTTAACCTATACTTTCTGCCGATTTTCTTAATTTTATTTTTTATTTTTGACCATTTTGTCGAATGAGCTCTTGTTGTCTTATGGTGCTCAGACTTAAGGCTGATTTTGACTGGTGCTGCTTGTGGAATGATACTATGTAATGTATAGTATGAGTATGAACAGGAGGAGAGCCTTTGGATGCCCAATTAAAAAAAGGATTATTGGAAATTTGTGTTTTAGCCTATTTGCAGCATGGTGACTCTTATGGCTATGAATTAGTCAAAAACATATCTCCTTTACTGCCAATCTCAGAATCAACGCTCTATCCTATCTTGAAGCGCTTAGAGGCCAGCCGAGCGGTTGAGACTTATAATAAAAGCCATCAAGGACGGACGCGAAAATATTACCGCTTGACCAGACTTGGCAAACAGCGGATCGATGATTTTTTAACCAACGACTGGCCCCAATTGACATTGATCCAGCGATTTATTAAAGGAGGAACATTAGATGAACAGAGTTGATTTTATCAAGGCATTGGCTGCAGAATTATCTGAAAAAGTCAGACCTAGCGAGATTCATCAGCTGATCAACTATTATGACGAGATGATCGAAGATTTGATGGAAGAAGGATACACCGAAGAAGAAGCCGTGGCACGCCTTGGCTCCCCAAAAGAACTGATCCAAGCAGTCACCGAAACGGAAGAGGTCGTAGTAGAGATTTCTCGCCGCTTTCATCCCTTTTTGCTTTTGATCTTAGTGCTAGGCTTCCCATTGTGGGGCAGCTTATTGTTATGTGCCGCATTGCTGATCCTAAGCTTTTTAATAATCATCTGGTGTGTGCCTTTCACCACTGGCATGATTGGTGTCACTACGTTTATCGGTGGGATCGCCAGCGTTGTCTTAAGTCCCATGCTGATGGCGGATGGTTTCTATCTCTTTTTAAGTCAGTTAGGTGTGGGGATTTTCTTATTTGGTTTAGGGCTGCTTTGCCTGATCGCCACTTTTAGTATGAGCCGACCTTTTTCACGCCTTACCCACTCCCTTGTCGTTTGGCCGAAATCATTTGTTCAAAACTATCGAAAGAAGGCAGTCCTATGATCAAAATCAATAAGCGCTTTTTCGTTTTTCTCAGTCTGTTGTTTATTATTATCGGACTGGTCATCACCTTTGTCGGTTTTTCAATGTCAGGGTACTCACCTGATGCCTACCATATTGAGCATCGTCGCTGGTATCAACTCGTTGGTTTCTATACGGAATAACAGACGGAAAATAATTATAAGTTGGTTTTTTTCGTCATAAAAACAATCGATTTTCAACAATTTCATGTTTTGATGAAAAAATTGAACTTTCCTTTTTGATCTCACCATATTACTATATAGGTACATCCTGTATCCTATTTCATAGGGTAACCAGAAAAACCCATACCATCCTATGGGTTTTTTTGTTGTCTATAAAAGCAAAAAAACGTGCCGCAAGTCCAGTTATCGCCAAGCCAGCTATTTTAGCTAACCTTGGCAGAGCCTGTCCGCAGTACGTTTTTTCTAATGATCGATTATTCCCCTAGTGCTGGCTGTTCTTGCACAGTGCCAATAGGAAACAAGGCGCGAAACACCCGGCGAACGATTGGGCCTGCAATAAACAATTGCAATGGCAATGCGACGATCACATTTTTCCCAATGTTGCTTAGCCAATTGACGAACACCGAGTGATCAGGGTTTGGGTGCATCAACGCACCAAAAAGTGACATACAGATCACCATGCCGGCGATCATCAATGAAGAAATCAAACCGATTTTTTTCCAAGTAGCTGATTGATGGTCCAAAAATCGAAACGCCAAACCTTTTGCAGGACCAGAAACAATGAACCAATCCAAAATAAAGGCGACACAAAGGGCTAATGGCAATTCATTCCACGCCAATTGGAATGCCAATGCAGAAACACCGACTTGAAACATGAGGTTATAAACACTCATAAAATACACCATGAAAATACACATAAGTGTCGTATAGATCAAACTTTCTTTTTTGTTGATGGGCATGTAACAACTTCCTTTCTCTTTTTCGTACTCGACTATTCTAGCAGAAGAAAATTTTTCGTGTAAGTAAAAGTTTGAAAACTTTCAAAAAAGTTTTTTGCTATTTTTTTATCCACTTCTCTTGACACTTTCTTATGAAGTCAGTAGAATAGCGATAGATTAAATCGTACAGATAACAAGCGGGTTCGCTTGTCGAGAGAGAGGCGGTTTCTATGAGAATAGAAACGGTCTCTTTTTTTGCGAATTTTTAGAGGTGAGAATATGGAAAACAACAAAAAACTCGTGGGGGCGATCCTCGCAACCGGATTGATGTCATTTGCAGGCGTGCTGATTGAAACAGCTATGAATGTAACGTTTCCGACATTGATCGATCAATTTACGCTTTCAACATCCGATGTGCAATGGGTGACGACCATCTACTTACTGGTCATCTCCATCATTGTCCCAATATCGACCTACCTTTTGAAACGATTTTCATTGAGAACCTTGTTTCTAGCTGCCAACGCCTTCTTCCTTGTTGGCTTGGTGATCGACTTTTTATCGCCGACGTTTGCCATTTTGCTGATTGGCCGCTTTTTCCAAGGTGCCAGCACAGGGATCGCACTGCCTTTGATGTTCCACATCATTTTGACTTACTCCCCCTTTGAAAAACGGGGAGCGGCAATCGGCTTAGGGAATTTGACCACTTCCATCGCTCCAGCGATCGGACCGACATATGGGGGCTTATTGACCGCCCATTGGTCTTGGAATGCGATCTTTCTTTTCTTGATCCCAGTCTTACTGATCTCCCTAGTACTCGGCCTTTACTCGATCCCTAAGACGGCTGGGGCAAAAGACACTTCCCTTGATTTACTGAGTGTATTAGGAATCGTCTTGATGTTCAGCGGCTTCTTATTGTTCTTGAATCAAGTAGGCACCTTAGCGAGTCTACTGCCACTGCTTTTCGGTTTCATTGGTGCTGGCTTGTTTTATCAACGCTCAAAAGGCCCGAACCCTTTGATTCGTTTGGCTGTTTTGAAAAACCGCAGCTTCAGTTTGTTTCTTTTCGGCTTTCTCGTTTGTCAGTTCCTTTTACTGGGCATTTCCTTTGTCTTGCCGAACTTTGTCCAACTCGTCTTGGGAAAAGATGCCTTTACTGCAGGATTAGTTATGCTGCCCGGGGCGACCATCGGGGCGGTCCTTGCGCCGATCTCTGGTCGGTTGCTGGATAAAGTTGGACCGAAAAAACCGATCCTGTCTGGTTTGACTTTGATTGCCATTGGTTGGCTTGCCTTAGCCCTTGTTTTGCGTTCGCCTTTCATTTGGAGCCTAGTTGCTGGACATGTCTTTTACATGATCGGGATCGGCTTAGCCTACAGCAATATGATGACCACCGGCTTAAACAAGCTGACTCCTGCGATGTACGCGGACGGTAATGCGATCTTTAATACGCTGCAGCAATTTTCTGGTGCAGTGGCGACGGCTGTGGTGGCGACCATTATCAATTTGGCACAAAATGCGGCGACCGATTACACCCAAGGGACGGTCATCGGCTCTCAAATCGCCTTATTCTTTTTGTGGGCCTTAGTCTTACTGACTTTCCTATTAACGATCAACTACTTCCGCAAAAGCACCGACAAAAAAGCCGTCAGCTAACTGCGGCTTTATCCATTGAAAACCAAGAAAAAAGCCGCTCTCCCTTGAGGGCGGCCATAAAAAAATCCGCTTCCGATCCCCCTTCTTAGTCAAAGGGCGCTCTCGGAAACGGATTATTTTTTTAGTTTAATTCAGCTGAACCAACCGCTGTTTTGGCTGTCACTGTGCCTGTAGTCGTCAATGAAAGCTGACGCACTTTTTCGGCATTCGTGATGACCGTCAAGACATCGGTCTGTTTGCCAGCTGCGGTAACGGCATCTAGATCCATCACTGCAAGCTTCGTTTCTGGTGTGACAGTATCACCTTCAGAAACAAGGACCTCAAATGGCGCACCTTTTAATTCCACAGTATCTAAGCCCATATGAACAAGAACTTCCGCGCCACCAGGGGTTAAAATCCCGATTGCATGCTTTGTTTCAAAAATGCTAGAGATCTTACCTGCAACAGGAGCATAAATCGTTCCATTCGTTGGCTGAACAGCAAAGCCGTCACCCATCATTTTTTGAGAAAAGACAGGATCAGAAACTTCAGTGATGGCAACTACTTTCCCATCAGCTGGAGCATAAAGGGTTTCCTCTGAAACTTGTGCTGCTTCTGGGGCTGCAGTTGTCGGTGCAGCCGTCGTTGGTGCAACAGCCGCTGCTGCAGCTGTATCAGCAGCCAATTGCGGTTCTAATTTATTTAAGAAGGTAACTTTTCTAAAGATGATGGTGCAAACAAACGTGATCGCAATCGTCACCGCCATTGAGATGAAGACCATTGGATAGTTTTCAATTTTAAATGATAAGAAGCCAGGCAGTCCCCCTACACCAATACCTAGTGCACGGGTATTCGTTGCAGTGATCAGCATTCCACCAAAGGCAGAACCTACCATTGCTGCGACAAATGGGTAAACATATTTCAAATTGATCCCGAACATCGCTGGTTCAGTAACCCCCATGTAAGCAGAAATCGTTGCTGGAACAGAGACTTGTTCTTCTTTTTTATTGCCACGGTGAAGGAACCAAATCGCCAATACTGCCGTACCTTGCGCAATATTTGACAGCATGATCATTGGCCAAAGGTTGGTTGTCCCAAAATCCGCTACTAATTGAGAGTCGATCGCTAGCGTTGTATGATGCAATCCGGTAATAACCAAAGGCGCATACAAGCCACCGAAAATGAAACCAAATAACCAGTTTAATGGTGAGGTCAAGCCAGCATTTACGACCCAAGAAATGCCTGATCCGATTTGCCAACCGATTGGACCTAACACCATGTGGGCTGCTAAAATAGTTGGCAGCAATGAGAACAATGGAACGAAGATCATTGAAACCGCTTCTGGAATCCATTTCCGGAAGAATCTTTCAAGATAAACCAATAAGAAACCTGCCAGCATTGCTGGGATCACTTGTGCTTGATACCCAATTTTATCAATAGTGAAGAACCCGAAGTCCCACGTATAATTTTGAGCAATTTCTGCAGCAGAAGTTGAACTTACTGAATAAGCATTTAATAATTGCGGTGAAACCAATGTAATCCCTAAAACAATCCCTAATATTTGCGTGGTTCCCATCTTACGTGTAATACTCCAAGTAATCCCTACTGGTAGAAAGTGAAAGATGGCTTCACAGGGCAGCCATAAAAAGCCGTTGACACCGTTCCAAAAAGTAGAAGCTTGTGTAATGGTTTGTCCACCTAGAGCTTCTAGCGGTACACCTTCTAAGAAATTTCTCAGCCCTAGCATCAAACCACCGACAATAATCGCTGGTAATAACGGGGTAAAGATCTCAGCTAACGTAGCGATCGCTCGTTGCACGATATTTTGATTGTTTTTTGCAATCGCTTTACTTTGTTCTTTAGAAACACCTTCTATTCCTGATACATCGGTAAAATCATTGTAAAACGTTGAGACATCATTGCCGATAATGACTTGGAATTGTCCCGCATTGGTAAACATTCCTTTGACACTTGGAATTTCTTCAATTGCCTTTTCGTTTGCTTTTGACTGATCGTTCAAAACAAAACGCATCCGTGTCGCGCAATGTGTTACTGCGGCGATATTTTCTTTGCCGCCAACATATTCCAGCAGCTTCTCAGCATCATCACGATACTTTCCCATAATTAATAAACCCCTTTCATCTACACTTGTATATATATGTTTTGATTACGCACTAATCATAACTTGATAATTTTGATATTGCAAGCGTTTCAAACCATTTTTTTTTACTTTTTCTATAAACAATACAAGCAAATAGCAAAGGTACCATATAAAAACCTTGATAAATAAACGTTTTTTAAAATGTTTCATTAATATAAAATAATATTGCCAACAACTTTATTTACTGTTTATTTGACAAAAAAGAATAAAAAAACAGGCTAGATAAATTGAAATAGCTTACAATTTACGTTATAATCATTTTGCATGTATAGACAAGTTTAAAGGAGGACAACTACTGTGAATACGATTATATTATCTAAGGAACAATGGCTGTTAACGGATCAAACTGGTACGACCTATCCGTTTTCTGGGACTGACAGTGAACGCGTTGCCGCACTGACCGCGCAGCTGCAGCAAATGGAAGGTGGCGGGATCGTCTCTGAATCGCTGGTGTTTACGAATGAAGAAGGGACTTTTTCACTGGACCAATGGTTGACAGAAAAATTAAATCGTCCCTTTGTTTGCACCACGAAAGAACAGTATGAAGAAAAAAGTGCTGAAATTCCTTGGACCCTCGAATACTATGGCTACACCCCTGGTAAAGATGAATACTCGGTGGAATCACTTTTAACCGTCGGCAACGGCTATCTAGGGCTGCGAGGCACGACGCCTGAGATGACCATTTGTGAAGCGAACTATCCAGGGCTGTATTTAGCAAGTCTTTACAATACGGTAGAATCGGATGTTTCTGGTCATACCATCAGCAATGAAGACTTCGTCAATGCACCGAATCTGCAAAAAATGTACGTGAAGATCGATGATGAAGTGATCGACATCGCCAACAATCAGCTCCTTTCCTTTAAACGGACATTGGATCTGAAGACCGGCTTGTTCCAATCAGTGGCAGAAATTGAAACCAAAAAACAAAAGCGTCTGCGAATCGAAACGAAGAAAATCGCCAATATGCAAGACGTTCACCAATACAGCTTGGTCTATCAGTTTACCCCACTGAACTTTTCCGGCACCGTTACTTTCGTCAGTGAAGCCGACGGATCGGTTTATAACTATAACGTCGCTCGTTACCGTAGCTTAACCAACCAGCATTTGACCGTGAAAGAGGCAGCAGCTGAACAAAACAAAGCGCATTTAGTGGTCACCACTAACCAATCACAGATTACCGTTGTCCAATCCTCTGAACTGTTTTCACAGGACCTGCCATTGGCTGAGCTGCACGCTGAAACAAACGACCAGCTCGTCCGTCAGCAAGTAGCCCTTGAGGTGACGGAAGGCCAAACTTATCGGGTCGAAAAATCAGTCACTGTTGCCGCTTATCGCCAAGAAGAGCCGCAACCGGCATTTACGTTTTCTTCCTTAGCATTACCTGATTTTGCGACGATGTATACCGCCTCAAAACAAGCCTGGGATGAATTATGGGCGAAAGCGTCCATCGAAGTCACTGGTGACTTGATGTCACAAAAAATGCTGAATCTGCATACGTATCATCTGCTGGTCTCCGCAGCACCGAATGCTTATCAGGAGTCCTTAGATGCCAGTATCACTGCCCGTGGCCTACATGGCGAAGCCTATCGCGGTCATATTTTCTGGGATGAACTGTTTATCTTACCGTTTTACATTCTACATTTTCCTGACACCGCCAAAGAAATTTTGCTGTATCGCTACCGCCGCTTAGCTGCTGCCAAAAAAGACGCCCAAAAAGCCGGCTACCAAGGCGCCATGTTCCCATGGCAATCTGGCTTGGATGGCAGTGAGCAATCCCAAGAACTGCATTTGAACCCTATCAGCGGCGAATGGAAAGAAGACCACAGTCGCTTGCAGCGCCACGTCTCCTTAGCGATCGCTTATAACATTTGGCAATACTGGCACAACACGCAAGATCGGGTCTTCATGGAACAATATGGGTTAGAATTGATGTTAGAAGTCGCCCATTTCTGGCAAAGTGCTGCCACCTGGGATGATGCTACTCAACGTTACTTTATCGATAAAGTCATGGGACCAGATGAATTTCATGAAAGCTACCCAAATAGTGAACAAGGTGGCTTGAAAAACAACGCCTATACCAATATGATGGTAGTATGGTTGTTTGAAGAGATCGAGAACCTCCAACAACAACTATCAGCAGAGAGCTTCCAAGCAGTATTGGAGAAAACGGCTTTAACCCCAGCGGATATTGCTGCTATGGCAGATATTCGTACCAAATTAGGCTTAGAGATCGATCAAGAAGGTATCATCGCACAGTTTGAAGGGTACTTCCAGTTGGAAGATCTGGATTGGGCCCATTATAAAGAGAAATATGGCAACATCTATCGGATGGACCGCATCTTGAACGCTGAAGGCAAGAGTGCTGACAGCTACAAAGTCGCGAAACAAGCCGATAGTCTGATGATTTTCTACAATTTCTCAAAAGAGCAAGTCAATCAGATTTTGGCAGATCTTTCTTACCAACTGCCAACAGACTATATTGAAAAAAATCTCCATTATTATTTGGCTCGCACCTCCCACGGCTCGACTTTGTCGCGGATCGTTCATGCTCAGTTAGCGGCAATGGTGGATGATCAGGAATTGGCTTGGTCGTTATACCAAGAAGCCCTCTCTTCTGATTACCGTGATATCCAAGGCGGTACTACAGCAGAAGGCATTCACGCCGGTGTCATGGCCGCTACGTTGTTTATTCCGTTAACCACTTTTGCTGGGATCGATATTCGAGAAGAGCAGCTCCAGATCACACCAAACTTGCCGAAAGCCTGGGACAGCTTAGCCTTCCAGCTAGAAGTTCGCGGCACCCACTTTGCAATGAATGTTACACATGAAACATTGACGATCACTGCTGATCAGCCAGTCACGATCTTAGTGAATGGGCAGCAAGTTTCGTTAGAAGCAAAGAAAGAAACAACGATTACTTACTAAAAGGAGTGTTACACATGAAAAAAGGTTTTGTTTTTGATTTAGACGGCGTTATCACAGATACAGCTAAATACCACTACATTGCATGGAAAGAATTAGCTGCGGAGATCGGGATCGAGATCGATTTGAAATTCAACGAGCAGTTAAAAGGCATTAGCCGCATGGACTCTTTAGAGCGAATCTTAACACTAGGCAATAAAAATGATGCCTACACAGAAGTCGAAAAAGAAGCCTTAGCGACGAAGAAAAATACCCACTATGTACAATTATTACAAAGCTTGACTCCTGATGATCTATTGCCGGGGGTAAAGACGTTCCTTGATGAAGCCAAAGCAAAAAATATTCCTTGTGCCATCGCTTCGGCATCCAAAAATGCGCCGTTTATTTTGGACAAACTAGGTGTCATGCAAGACTTCGATACGATCGTTGACCCAGCAACCTTGAAAAAAGGCAAACCAGATCCAGAAATCTTTATCCAAGCAGCGCTGGCACTAGGCATTGAACCGGCAGAAGCAGTTGGCTTTGAAGATGCTCAAGCAGGGATCGACGGCATCAAAGCTGCTGGTATGTATGCGGTAGGCGTTTATTCAGGAGAAGAACTACACGGTGCAGATGTGATCGTTGAAAAATTGACGGATCTAAACATTGACGAACTTTTGGCGAAATAGTCGATTGCATTTCCAAATTGGCCTCGCTATAATAGCCAAAGAGGGGGCAATCCGATGAACAAGTTCAAAGAGATATTTTTAGATTTAGAACAAAAAATTCTAGCAAACGAATACCCTCCGCATTCTTTGCTGCCTAGCGAAAACCAATTGATCAAAACTTATGGTGTCTCCCGCGAGACTGTCCGTAAGGCATTGAATTTATTGCGGGATGCTGGTTATATCCAAAAGAAACAAGGGAAAGGTTCGATCGTTTTAGACTTGAATCGCTTTGATTTCCCGATTTCCGGCTTGACGAGTTTTCGTGAGCTGCAAGATACCCAACGCATTCCTAGTGAAACAAAGGTTGTCGAGATCCGTAAGATCGCCGTGTCGCCAAAGCTGCACGAGACCACTGGGTGGCCTGTCGCTTCTGAGGCATGGAAACTGATCCGTCAGCGGAGAATCGATGGAGAAGTGGTGATTTTGGACAAAGACTACCTTGATGCTTCTATCATCGAAGAGTTGCCAGAAAACCGAGCGAAAGTATCGATTTTTGATTACTTTGAAAATGATCTTGGCCTTGAGATCGCTTATGCACAAAAAGAAATCACTGTTGACCCCGTCAACAAAGAATTGCGGGATCTAATGGATCTGCGTCCTGAAGATCAGCATGTCGTTACGGTTCGCAGCCTCGTGTATCTAGAAGACACGCGCTGTTTTGAATACACCGAATCGATCCACCGACTGGATAAATTCCGCTTTGTGGACTTCGCCCGTCGGCGCAAGATTTGATGGACGTATAGACGTGAAAAAGATGAAACAGACCTAGACTTCACCGAGAAGTCTGGGTCTGTTTTGTCTTTCAATAGCCCCCCACTCGATGATGCTGGGATCGATACTCCCTCTTTTCGCCTCTGTCGCTAACGATTCATCCTTTGCTTTCCCGGCGTTTGGCTGCCAAGGAACAAAAAAGGCGCGATCATTTATGGGACTGATAAAATAGAGTTGATCTTGAACAACTCAGTCGTCCTTATTGACAATCAGCCACACAAAAAAGCAGTATCCTCTGAGAGGATACTGCTTTTGCTTGCTATTTGGCGTAATCCGTTGCGCGGGTCTCGCGAATAACGGTTACTTTGATATGACCTGGGTAATCCAAATCATCTTCGATCTTCTTGCGGATGTCGCGAACCAATCGTACAGCATCCAAATCAGAAATCTCTTCTGGTTTGACCATTACACGGACTTCACGTCCGGCTTGGACTGCAAAACTGGAATCGACCCCTTTGAAGCCGTTGGCGATATTTTCTAGGTTTTGCAAGCGGCGAATATAATTTTCCAATGATTCGCTGCGGGCACCTGGACGGGCTGCTGACAAGGCATCTGCGGCTGCAACTAAAACAGAGATAACCGATGTTGCTTCAACATCTCCATGGTGAGAAGCGATCGCATTGATCACCACACCGTTTTCTTTGTATTTGGCAGCTAACTCAGCCCCGATCTCAACGTGAGAGCCTTCGATCTCATGATCAAGGGCTTTCCCGATATCATGCAAGAGACCGGCACGTTTGGCTAACTGAATATCTTCGCCTAATTCTGCGGCAAGAACACCGGTTAGTTTTGCGACTTCGATCGAGTGGTTCAAGACGTTTTGTCCGTAGCTGGTACGGAAACGCAAACGACCTAAAATCTTGATCAAGTCTGGATGAAGGGTGTGAGCACCGACTTCAAAGGCTGCTTGTTCCCCATATTCACGAATATGTTCATCCATTTCTTTCCGAGATTTTTCGACCATTTCTTCAATTCGAGCTGGATGGATCCGGCCGTCTTGAATCAGTTTTTCAAGGGTCATACGAGCAATTTCACGGCGAATCGGATCAAATCCTGATAAGACGACTGCTTCTGGCGTGTCATCGATGATCAAATCGATCCCTGTCAAGGTTTCAAGGGTCCGAATGTTCCGACCTTCTCTTCCGATGATTCGACCTTTCATCTCATCATTTGGTAATGATACGACCGATACCGTGGTTTCAGACACTTGGTCTGCGGCACAACGTTGGATTGCTAGGGACAAGAGATTTTTTGCTTTTCGATCTGCTTCTTCCTTCGCACGCTGCTCAGATTCTTTGACCATGATCGTTAATTCATGGTTCAATTCCTCTTCCGTTGATTTCATGATCAACTCTTTTGCTTCATCTCTAGACAGCGCGGCGATGCGCTCTAATTCTTTCTGTTGTCCATCGATTAAGTTTTCTACTTCTTTTTCTCGCTCGTCAATTAATTGTTGTTTCTCACTAAGTCTGCCTTCTTTATCTTCAAGTGAGCGTTCTCGTTTTTCCAAAGAATCGTCCTTACGATCAAGTACTTGTTCTCTTTGGAGTAAACGATTTTCTTGTGATTTTAAATCAAGTTTGCTTTCTTTCAACTCACTTTCAATCTCTGACCGATACTTCTGATTTTCTTCCTTAGCTTCTAACAATGCTTCTTTTTTAAGAGTTTCTGCTTCTTTCTTAGCGCTTTCGATAATTCCAGCTGCAGAATTTTGGGCGCCGTTGATTTCTTTCTCATGACGAGATTTCGTCACATAAACTCCTAATCCAAGACCGACAATTAAACCGATGATAGCGAGGAGAATGTAAAGTAGTTCCAATGAATCCACCTCCATACTATCTTTTTAAATATTTTGTAATTTTGATTAACAAAGGATAACAAAATTATCAATTCGCTACTTCTTATGTGGAAATCCACATACGTTTATTCTAATGTTTGAACACAAGAGTGTCAACTTTAAATAATAAAGTAAACTTTCGCAACCCTTCCTTTTTACGGATGTTTTTTCAACAATGGACGAATCTAGCAAAAAGCCACAAAAAAGCCAAACAACGAGGTTGTTTGGCTTTTTCAAGACTTATTCGTCTAATGGTAATTCTTCTTGCGCTTCCTCAAGAGTTACGGTCTCTCCTGTTCCAATCCCGTAAGCATCGCGGACGCGAGCAGAAACTTCTAGCATCATTTCTTGGTGTTCACGCATATAGTTTTTGGCGTTTTCACGACCTTGACCGATACGATCCCCTTTATAGGCATACCACGCACCGCTTTTATCGACGATGTCTTGTTCCACGGCCATATCCAGCAGTTCGCCTTCTTGGGAAATCCCTTGACCATACATCATGTCGACTTCTGCTACTTTAAATGGTGGCGCTACTTTGTTTTTGACTACTTTGATCTTCGTGCGGTTCCCGATAATATCTGTACCGGATTTCAATTGCTCAGCACGACGTACTTCCAAACGGATGGTTGAATAGAATTTCAACGCACGGCCACCAGGTGTCGTTTCTGGATTCCCAAACATGATCCCAACTTTTTCGCGAATTTGGTTGATAAAGATCGCGATCGTTTTCGTTTTGTTGATGGAACCAGAAAGTTTCCGTAATGCTTGTGACATCAAACGAGCTTGCAAACCAACGTGGGTATCACCCATTTCACCATCGATCTCCGCCCGTGGGACTAAAGCTGCTACCGAGTCAATAACTACGATATCAACCGCACCACTTGAAACTAAGGCGTCAGCGATCTCTAATCCTTGTTCCCCTGTATCTGGTTGTGATAACAAAAGATCATCGATATTTACGCCTAATTTTTGCGCATACTGAGGATCTAACGCATGTTCGGCATCGATAAATGCTGCTGTTCCGCCATTTTTTTGGACTTCCGCAATGGCATGTAAAGCAACTGTCGTTTTACCAGAACTTTCTGGGCCGTAAACTTCTACGATCCGTCCTCGTGGGTAACCACCTACACCTAATGCAACATCCAAGGCCAATGAACCACTTGGGATCGTTGAAATTTGTTGATCAACTTTTTCGCCAAGCTTCATGATGGCACCTTTACCATAGTTCTTTTCAATCTTCTTTAGTGCAGCATCTAAGGCTGCTTTACGATCATCTGCCAAACGGATAATCCTCCTTATATTCATCACTTTCGTGTGTCGTTCATAAGATAATAATAGTCCTTCTGAAGGGAAATTGCAAGAAAAAACGAACAAACATTCGCATTAATTTAATAATTCCTTACGTATTTGATTTAAGCCTGCCATGACAGCACTATGCCGAATATAGGCACGGTCGCGGTTGAAGTGATACAGCTGGCTCGAGACGCCTTTGACAGAAGCTAAGGCGATCCAAACAGTGCCTTTGGGCTGGCCTTCTAGTTCGTCTGGACCAGCAACACCAGTAAACGCCACCGCATAATCGGTCTCTGCTTGTTTGCGGGCATAGACGGCCATTGCTTCCGCACATTCCTGACTAACAGTCCCATAGCTTTCTAAAAGCGCTGGATCGATGCCTAAGAGCTTGCTTTTTGTTCCAGCAGAATATGTCACGAACCCACCGGGAAACACCTCAGAGACGCCAGGAATCCCTCCTAGGGTCGCTTGGAACAAACCAGCGGTCAAACTTTCCGCTGCGGTGACGGTTTTCTTTTTCTCGATCAGTAGCTCGACGACTGTTTCTGCCAGCGAATTTTGTTCCCCATATCCATAGAAATACGCACCGACCCGTGCTTGGACGGTTTCTTCTAATGCATCCAATTGTTTGATCCCTTGCGCCTCGTCTGCGGTTTTGACCGTCAGACGCAACGTGACCTCATTGGGTTTGGCATAAGGAGCAATGGTGGGATTGACCTGATTCTCGATCAAATCGGCCAATTCTGTGACCAACGCCGATTCCCCGATCCCGTAATAGCGCAAAACGCGAGAAAGCAAGACTTCTTCTTGGGGAAACTGCTCTAAGAGAAGTGGTTTTGCGTGGGTAAGAAACATCGCCTGCAGTTCACTTGGCGGTCCCGGCAGCAGCAAATAACTGGTAGCGGCTGTCTGATAAAAGATCCCGATCGCTAGTCCATTGGGATTTGGCAAAGACACACCGTCCTTAAAAACGAGGGTCTGTCGCAAATTGTTTTCCGTCATCCTCCGTTGACTGTTTTCAAAGAAGGCTTTCAATTGGTGATAACCTGGTTCATCTCGCACTAATTCCTGTCCCACATGGCGGGCAGTGACTTGTTTCGTCAAGTCATCGTCGGTGGGCCCTAAGCCGCCGCACAGCACGATCAAGTCGCTGCGTTTATCGGCGATCGTCAGCAATTCCTCTAAGCGATTGGGGTTGTCCCCGACAACACTATGATAAAAAACATCGATCCCTAGACTTGCCAGTTCTTCTGACAAGAAGGTCGCGTTCGTATTCACCACCTGTCCTAAAAGTAATTCGGTCCCGACTGCAATAATTTCTGCTTTCATTCTTTTACTCCTTCATTTATCAGATACGTAAAAGTCTTTCATATTGACAAAAAAAGTCCAGAAAACTTCTGAACTTTCGTGACTTGTATCCTTGTTTTTATCGCTTCTTTATCTAGATCTAGAACTTTTACATAGAATCTTTAAAAACATTCGTATTTTTTATGAAATAATCGACCCCGGAATAGATCGTGAAGATCAAGCATAGATACAACATGATTTGATCGACAGGTAAACCGATCATTGAAAAGGGAATGTTGTTCAAGAACAAGAAAATGATCGCAACCATTTGTGTCGCGGTTTTGATTTTCCCCGGCCACGCAGCAGCCATGACTTCGCCGCTTTGTTCCACTAACAACAAGCGTAAACCTGTCACTGCCAACTCACGGCAAACGATGATCGAAACTACCCAGCCTGGGGCTTTGTCTAATTCGACCAGCATGATAAAAGCCGTCATGACGAGCATTTTATCTGCTAACGGGTCAGCAAACTTCCCGAAGTTGGTAACAAGGCCTCTGGAACGAGCGATCTTGCCATCTAGCCAGTCTGTAATGCTGGCTGCCGCAAAAAGGATCGCTGCAATAAGGTGCGTGTTTTCTAATTGTGTCGTACCAACGGTCATCGTGCCAAGATCGATCGGCAAAACCAAGACCAAAATAAAGATGGGGATCATAATGATCCGTAATACAGTTAATTGATTGGGTAAATTCACGAAATAGACTCCTCTCTGCCGACTATTGTACGAAATAACGGCAAATCATGCCACTACTTCTGCTTTTCAATGGTCGGATGCAACAAATAACTTTTTAGCTAATGATACCTCAATAAAGCGCATTTGTCAGATTTATGCCGCATCGTCTTGGTATTCAATCACGAGACGGACCGTCTTTTGTAACAATTCAAATTGTGGATCAGAAAAGTCCACTTCCTGTCCATTGGCCTTGATGGAGATATTTTGGCTTGCTCCCAGGGTCAAAGTTGCATTCGTGGCGCCTTCTGGCAGCGTCATCGATTGCGTTTCCCCCGCTTGAACAGTGTATTGGTACACATAAGCGTTGTCGACTTGTACACCGACCCAACAAGAAGCATCTAGCCCAGTAAATGCCAATTCAATAGGGTTTTCCGCATCTTTCATCGTGATCGTGATCGACGATTGCGTCGAATCACTGGCAGTCATCGTCATTTTCGCTTCGCTGGATTCCGTCGTACTTGAGGACTCTGTCGCTTCACTCGAAGTACTGGTTTCTTCCGTACTTGACGTAGTGGAAGCTGTAGACGCTGAATTTTCTACCACGAGAGAAGAACTCCCTTGGATCATCGGCGTCGTGTTCCGGTCTTGCCAAGCCATGTAGCCTACGATACTCACGATCGTAATGGCAACCAGACCTAATAAAATCATCGGCAAATAGCGGACGACAAAGGAGCCGCTTTTTTCTTCTACGTGCTGTGCTTTTCGCGAGCCGCTGACGGTTTCAGGCTGCGGTCTTTTTGGTAAGGGGGCATCTAACGTCTCTTTGCCATCAAAAACGGCCACCAATTTGTCGCCGTCTTCTCCAACTGCTGCTGCATATTGGCGAATAAACGCGCGAACATAAAAAGTACCTGGCAATTGATCAAAACGCTCCGCTTCAATTGCTTCTAAATAGCGTTTTTGGATCTTTGTCATTTGTTGTAATTCAATCAATGAAATGTTTTTATCTAAACGGGCTTGCCGTAATTTTGCTCCAATCGTTGTTTCGTTGGCCACTCGATCATCTACTCCAGTCTTTTATTCATCTTTAAAAAAAGCCCTAAAATCGCTGCGCTGCTTGTCGTAAGGTCAGCAAAGCTGCTCTATCATTTTAAAACAGGGGTTCCCTGTATACGTCAATAAAAAAGTTCCGTCGCGCCGATTTCCACTTGGACACGCCGTCTACTAAATATAACATTTTTTCCGTGATTTTTTGCAAAAAAACAAAAAAAGATTTTGCTCCAATAATTAAAGAATACCATAAAAGAAAAAGTCTGAGGATAGCCTAACGACAACTCGCAAACAAATTTTAATACTTTTCGCCAAATTGGCATCAAAATGCAAGGAAAAACCGTCCTTTGACGCAAAAAAGAAAACACTGAATGACCAAAGAGTTGGCCAGCCCTTGATCTGTTGGGCTTTCCTCCTTGAATCATTCAGTGTTGCTTAGATGACAGTTAGTTAACAAAATGCATCTTCGTTTAGGCTTTTTCCGTTGGATACATGTAAAAACGGCTAAACGCTTTAGGATCGATAAAGGAACGAGCCGCTTGCTGAACATCTTCTAAAGTGATGGATTGGATCACCTCCGGTAGATCAAAGAGCGTCGTTTCTCCGAATAAGCTTTGGGTAAACTGGTTTGCAATAAACTCCAATGAGTTCAGTGATTGGAAATATTTCCCTAGCATTTTCTTCTTCAATAACGTCAAGTTTTCTTCATTAATTTCTGGGTCGTGCTGGAAATTCATTAAGATCGCTTCGATCTCCGCCAACATTTCTTTGGGCTCTTCAGAATCCCCCGAGAAATCGGCAAAGTAAAAGCCGCGATCCAAGTTCACTTCAAACCCAAACGTGTCATCGATGATGCCTTGATCATACAGACGCAAATAATTGGCGGACGTATTGCCTAAAACCAATTGGCAGAAAAGATTCAACGCATTTTTGAAGCGTAAGAGCTCTCTTCCTGATTCCGGCAGTTTGTTCAAGTCCCCTTTGATCCCTAACACGCCTTTGGCACGTGTTACTGGCATGGTAAGACTTGATTCTGCTTGAATATCGGCAAAGGTTTCTTCAGGAAACTGGCGAATGATCGCTTGCGTTTCTGGAAAGGTCTTGGCCGCTTGATTGGTCCGAATCCACGCCATCGTTTCTTCCGGATCGATATTGCCTACCACAAAAAGTGTCATATTGCTTGGGTGATAGAAGGTATTGTAGCAAAGATACAAGTCTTCTGCGGTGATCTGCGCAATACTTTCCACCGTACCAGCGATATCGATATGCAAGGGGTGCTTTGGATACAGATTTTTGATAATACCGAAAAACTGCTGCCAGTTCGGATCGTCATCATACATTTGGATTTCTTGACCAATGATCCCTTTTTCTTTTTCGACGGTTTCTTCTGTGAAATACGGGGCTTGAACGAAATCGATCAACGTTTCAAGGTTCAGCTTGATTTGATCGGTTGCCGAAAAAAGGTAGCTGGTTTTCGTGAAACTGGTAAAGGCATTGGCAGAAGCCCCCTGCTGACCAAAGGTTTGAAAGACATCGCCGTCTTCTTTTTCAAACAGTTTGTGCTCTAGAAAATGGGCAATGCCATCTGGAACTTGATGCAATGCTTCGGGTGAAAACCCGAAATGGTTGTCGACAGAGCCATAGTTCGTACTGAAAAGTCCGTAAGTTTTATGGAAATCGGCTTTTGGCAGCAAATAAACTTTCAAGCCGTTTGGCAATACTTCTTCATAAAGGGTCTCATTGATTTGCTGATAGACTTTTTTATTCATGGGTCGTCTCCTTATCCAGGAAGAATACAGCTTGCAAGGACACGTTTTTGGCCAATGCTTGGACATCTGCCACGGTCACTTGAGCCAATTTCTGCATAAATTCATCTTCCGTCATTTTCGTATTCGGTACCCACTGATTCAGATAGGCTGTTTCGATCAGTGCTTGTGGGTTATCCAACGAAAGCAAGTACTGGTTTTTCAACATCGCTTTTGTTTGTGCCAGTTCTTCCGCTGTGACTTCGCCACGCTGCAAGCTTTGCAGCTGTTGTTCGATCAATTTGAAGACCTTGTCCCGGTTTTTGCCGTCGATCCCTGTTTGGACCGACAAGTACCCGCGAAACGTATCGATACTGCTGGACGCATAATAAGCCAAACTTTCTTTCTCACGGACATTCATAAACAATTTGGAATGGGGGAAACCGCCAAACAACCCGTTGAAGACCATAAAGGCGATCCGCTCAGCTTGGTCATAATACACGCCAGTATGATAGCCTAAGTTCAATTTGGCTTGAATGATTGGTTCCCGCAAGATTTTCTCGCGAATGATGTTTTCCGCCGCTTGCTGATAAAAGACCGGCATTGCTTGGTCTGGCCGATCGGTAAAGGCCATGTTCTGGAAAATCTCCGCGACTTCTGCTTCAACCACATCGCCGATCACGAAAAGATCGATTTGGTCATTGTCCATCATTGAGCGATAGGTTTGGTAAAGCTCTTTTGCGGTCACAGCTTCTAAGTCTTGGGGACGACCAAAGCTCGGATACTTCTGGTTCTGATCGTTTTCAAAATACAACTCTTGCAGCCCTAAAGAAGCCAATGCTTGCTTGTCTTCGGCCACGCTGTTCATATAGGCGATCAAGTTGTGCTTTTCGATGGTGAAGTTCTTTTCTTCAAATTGCTCCTCGTGAACATTCGGATGGAACAAAACTTCTGCTAAAAAAGCGGCTGCTTGCGGCAAGACGGCTTCATCTGACACATACTTCCCGTTGACAAAGGACATCGCTGCATTGATTTGATGCAGATTGCCTCGTTTGTTGACATTCATACCAAAGCTGGCACCGTAAAGCTCCGCCAGTTGACTGCTAAATGCGGTCTGTGTCGGATAAGCCAAACTAGTCGTTTCTAATAAACTGGTTAATAAAGTCCGTTTGGCGGTCATTTCAGCCTGCAATGGTGCAGTGAACCGAACGAAAAAACGGATCGTTTTATACTTTTTGGTCGGCAGCACCGTTAACCGAACACCTTTTTTTAATTCAATAGACATGTGACACCCCTTCTATAAGCAAAATTATCTCTTCAATTATAGCATAGCTGACAAACTTTCTCCTTGGCTCATTGATTAAACCTACTGTAGCGAGCGTTTTTTTTTATAAATCTTGCATTTTTCGCTATACTATCAGTAAGATTTAGAAGGGAGGATACAGGATGATTAAAGAATTTAAAGAATTTATTTTACGAGGAAACGTCATTGACTTGGCGATCGGGGTCGTAATCGGGAGTGCCTTCACCGCAATCGTCACGAGTTTAGTTGAAGGATTGCTGACGCCATTGGTTTCATGGATCTTATCACTCTTCGGTAACGCCGATGCCTTTTCTGGCTTGGTCTTTGAACCCGCCAAAAATGTGGTCTTTGATTTTGGTCGCGTAATCACTGCCATTATTACGTTCTTGATTACCGCATTTGTTTTGTTCTTGATTGTCAAAGCAGTCAACAAATTACGCAATCTGAAACAACAACCTGAAGAAGAAGAAGTACCAGAAGTCACTGCAGAGGATTATTTAGAAGAGATTCGTGATCTTTTAAAAGCACAAACACCTACTGCCAACACCGTTGATCCACGCCCAACATCATTGGACGATACAATCAGATAAAAAGACGGCTCTTTGTCAATAAGGACAAAAGAAACCATTCGGATTCATCAGATTCATCAATCTTAGCGCTAAAAGAAGCAAGCACGCGAACCTTTCTAGAGAGTCGCTGTGCTTGCTTCTTTTTTCATCCCGACATGCAGGATCCCGTCTTCATAAAAAGGCGGTGTAATGGTTTTAAAGCCATACTGGCCGTAGAATTTTTCTAAGTGGGCTTGCGCTTCGATCTCAATAGGCAAAGCCGGATAACACTGCTCAATGCGTTGCAAAACTTCTTTGATCAGACGATGACCTTCGTTTTGCCCCCGGTATGCTGGTGCCACAATGACCCGACCAAAATGCACCGTTTGTTCCTGCTGGAAAATACGCGCGTAGGAAACGATCTGTCCGTCCTCATCGAGGGTCCATAAATGTTTGGCCTGTTCATCGATCGCATCGATCTCTTGATACGCACACGCTTGTTCCACCACAAAAACCGCTGTACGCAAACGGGCAAGTTGATAAAACTCCACCCCAGTCATTTCCCCTAACTCTTTTAGAAAAAACGCCATCCCATCACTCCTTATCTTATTGAACCAAAAAAGAGTCAACAAAGTGTCAACTCTTCTTGTTTCAAACAGCTTCTGATAAAAATTCAATCTCAACAGTTCTGGTTAAAATATCTGAATAACTATAAGAAACCCGCTCGAATGAATTCTCATTTGGATCCAAATCTACAACAAAAACTGAAGGATAAGTTTCTGTCAAAACGCCGCGACGTTCAGTTTGACGCTTACGTCCAGTCTGAGCAACTAGCATAATCTCACTACCGATACGGCCTTCTAAATCTTTCTTGATCGTAGCTAAAGTTGTTGGCATCGCATTCACCTCGAGCATCATCATACCACGAAAAGCAGAAAATTTCAAGTTTACCATAAAATAATTCTACTTTCAATAAGATTTTTGTTAAACACCCTTGATAAGCGCTATCAACTTTGTCCGTCCGCGACTGAAAGCGCTTTTTATTTTTTCGTAAGGCAGCTTTTCTTGTGCGGCAATCTGATCAAGTTCTAATCCTTTTAAATAATTCATTATAACCATTCGTTCTAAAGACGATAAATTTTTCGGATACTCTGCTAACGATTCATTAACGAACAAATAGGTCTCTGCAGTTTCCGCACAGCGATTATGATCGGTCAAAAACCGATTGCCTTCTTGTGAAAGCTTTTCTTCCAGCGAGCAGGCATCGACTTGGGCTTTGCGTTTTTGGGCATGCTGCGCCCGCAACAAGCTGCAGATACGGTTTTCAAAGGATCGCTTAAACAAGATACCCAGCGTCGTTCCCTTGTCCTGATCGTAAGTCTTTAGACACTTATTAAAAACGATCCGACCTTCTTGCAGCCAATCATCTAAGTCATAATCCCGCAGATAATATTTTTTATGCAAAATCTCAACGATCGGTCGATATTTTCTGAACAACTCTTCAAATCTATCTGAACGGTGCGATACTTGTCTTTCCTTTGTGCGCATCGAGATCACTCCTTTTGTTTTGCTTCATTTACTACAAAAGGAGCGTATCATAAATGGCTCGGTCATCTTCTAATTTACCAGACCAACTTTGTCCCTAACTAAGGTCCCGCAATTTCTTTTCAAGTTCGGCTAATTGCTCCGGTGACCAGGGGGAATTGCGCCGGAAATTTTCAAACCGCAAGTCGGTTTGATGCTCGTGGATGTCTTTTTCCGTTTTTTCCACGCTTTTGTACAATTCCCGTGCCGAAGTCCGCAAGGCACCTTGAGAGAAGATCACCCACTGTTCGGCTAAATCGCTGGTAGCGACGGTGACTTGCGTCAATCGATTGTTTAATTCACCAGCGATTCGTTCGATGTAGCTGTCGGCGGTCTCTCCTTCTTCGGTAAAAATAACTTCCAGCTGATATTTGGTGTAACTTTGTGTCACACCAGGCACCAGTTGGGCATCAAAAACAACGATGATTTTCAACCCTTCATATTTTGCATAATTTGACAGCCGGTTCAGTAAGGCTTCTCGGGCATCTTCTAAACGGTCCTGATTTTTCAAAAGAACCAGCTCCGGCCAAGCGCCAATCATATTGTAGCCATCCACGATCAGCAAAGGGGTTTTCATTGGGACGCCCCATTTCGGCTAGTAAAGGCCTGGTACATTAACAAGCCCGCCGCTACACTGGCATTCAAGCTCTGCACGTGACCGGTCATTGGGATCGTCAGCATTTGGTCCACTTCTTTTTTCAAGCCTTCTCCCATGCCGCGACCTTCGTTACCGATGATCAAACCGACCGCCCCTTGAGCATTCCATGTGCGGTAATCACTGCCGCTCATATCAGTACCAAAGATCCAAAAACCAGCTTTTTTCAGCTGCTGGACTGCTTGGGTCAAATTAGTCACGCGGGCCACAGGAATATGTTCCACTGCGCCAGTCGATGTTTTCACCACGATCGGCGTGATCCCCACCGCACGGTGTTTCGGAATGATGATCCCGTCTACGCCGCTGGCATCAGCGGTTCGCATGATGGAGCCAAAATTATGGGGATCTTCTAGATTATCCAAAATCAGATACAGCGGCTGTTCTTTCGTTTGGGCCAACAATTCATCCAAGGTCAAATACTGGTAAGGAGTGATCGCCAAGATCATGCCTTGATGGACCCCTTGGTCACTCATCGTATCCAGCTTTTGTTTTGGCACCCATTTGACCGGAACTGCCTGTTCCCGCGCCATTTCTTTCAAACGATCGATTTTTTCTCCCCGTGCTTCTTCGGAAAGAAACAGCTTGTTGCCTCGCCCTTCTTTCAAGGCTTCAGCAACCGCATGATAGCCAAAGACAAAATTATCTTCGATGGCTTCTCCAGCGGCTTCTTTGCGGCGATCCGGTCTATTTTCTTGTCTGGCTTCTGATCGGCCAGCTGTTTTTTTATTTGGACGCTTTCTTTGCGGTTTTTCTCGCATCTTCTTCTCCTACTTTCTTTATACACCAGTCTATTAGCTCGTCTAAGCGTTCTTTTTGCTGCGTGAGGTGCAAATACCCGATCAGCGATTCAAAGCCAGTAGCGATACGATACGTCGTGACATCGGCATTTTTGGCACCGGTATGGCTTTTACTATTACGGCCGCGGCGGTAAAAATCATGTTCTTCTTCGGTCAGGATCTCTTCATCCAACATCTTTTGGATCAACGCCGCTTGGGCTTTGGCAGATACATAGTGGGTCGCCATATGGTGCAGTTGGTTCGGTCGAGTTTGGCCTTGGGCGACTAAATAATCGCGAATATAGACTTCATAGACCGCATCCCCCACATAGGCCAATGCCAAACCATTCAATTGTTTATAATCTCTCATGCTTCTCGTCTCCATCGGGTTCCTTGCGGGGTATCTTCTAAGATGATCCCTTGTTCTTTCAACTCATCACGGATTTGGTCGCTGCGGGCAAAATCTTTGGCTTTGCGGGCGGCGATCCGTTCATTGATCAGTTGTTCGATTTCTTCATCCAGCAATTCTTCGGATACAAAATAAATCCCGAAAATCGTCAGCCATTCGCTGAATTTGGCTAATCCAGCGGCTAATAAAGCCAAATCTGTTTCTGGGTCTTCGCTAGCTAAGTTCAGCCACTTCGCCAATTCATAGACCACAGTGATCCCGTTAGCCGCGTTGAAATCGTCGTCCATTTCTTTGACGAAACGTTCTTCAAATTCTTCCAGAACCGCTGCATTGACTTCCTCATCGCTGGCTTGATAGTGACTGCTATTCAAGCGGAATTTGGCATTTTCATAGGTCGTCCGCAATTTTTGCAGATTGGTTTGTGCTTCATGTAAGGTAGTCTCGCTGTATTTGATTGGTCGGCGGTACTGAGTCGTTGCCAAAAAGAAACGCAGCACCTGTGGATCAACTTTTTTTACCATCTCATGCACCGTGACGAAGTTGCCTAGCGACTTACTCATTTTTTCTTCGTCTTCACCGATCGTCACATAGCCATTATGCATCCAATAGTTGGCAAAGGTCTTGCCGGTTTTTGCCTCGCTTTGGGCGATCTCATTTTCATGATGCGGGAAGGTCAAGTCTTGTCCGCCTCCATGAATATCGATGGTCTCGCCTAGGTGTTTGGTCGCCATCACCGAGCATTCGATATGCCAGCCGGGACGACCGGCTCCCCAAGGAGATTCCCAAGCGATCTCATCGCCTTTTGCCGCTTTCCACAAAGCAAAATCCAACGGATCTTCCTTGATTTTTTGTTCTTCACCGGTCCGCTGGCTTGCGCCAACTTCCAGCTCATCGATGGATTGGTCGCTTAATTGCCCATAGTGAGCAAATTTACGGGTACGGTAATAAACATCGCCATTGACCGGATAGGCATAGCCTTTTTCTACAAGCGCAGCAATAAAGGCAATGATGTCTTCGATATGATCCATCACACGAGGATTCATCGTAGCAGGTTTGACATTCAGCGCTGCGGTATCTTCATTGAAGGCGTTGATAAAACGCTCTGCCACTTCTGGGGCCGTCGTGCCTAATTCTTTTGCCGCACGAATGATTTTATCATCGACATCGGTAAAATTCATCAAATAGTCCACTGTATAGCCGCGGTATTCGAAATAACGACGTACGGTATCAAATGAAACGGTACTGCGGCCATTCCCGATATGGATATAGTTATAGACCGTGGGTCCGCAAACATACATTTTTACTTTCTTTTCTTCCAATGGCTGAAACACTTCTTTTTCCCGTGTCAGCGTATTATAGATTTTAATCATCGTGGGTAACCTTCTTTCCTTTGATTCGAACGATCTTTGCTGGGATGCCGACAGCAGTTGCTTCTGCGGGGATATCCTTCAAAACCACTGCATTGGCGCCGATCTTTGCATATTCACCGATCGTGACAGGACCTAAGATCTGCGCATGGGCTGAGAGAAACGCACCGGTTTTAACCGTGGGATGACGCTTGCCCCGCTCTTTACCGGTTCCCCCTAAGGTGACCCCGTGAAACAAGACGACATCATCTTCAATGATCGCCGTTTCCCCGATCACGACCCCCATCCCATGATCGATAAAGACCCCTTGGCCGATCTGCGCACCAGGATGAATCTCGATCCCAGTCAAGAAACGCCAAAACTGGGCCGTCAGTTTTGCCAAAAAATACCAGCGATGCTGAAACAAAAAATGCGACCAACGATGCCAAAACAAGGCATGAAATCCTGGGTATGTGATGATGATCTCCAACGTTGATCGTACCGACGGATCGTGTTTTTTTGTTGCCGCAATTGCTTTTTTGAACCAAGTCATCTTCTCACCTACTTTATCCAAACTTCTTGATACGAAAAAAGCGTCTTTCAAATAAGTTTCCTTATTCAAAAGACGCTTTTTTGCGTGGTCCCACTTTTGTTCGCAGTTCGGTACTGCCTTCAAGCGGGTAACGTCCGCTGCTTCGTCTTTGACTTGCGCCAAAGCCACTCCTAGGTGCATTTCCTAGCCTTTTTTGACCACTCTCACCTTCCGTGGCCTCTCTGAAAAAAATCGGCTAGTACTTCGTCTATTCGCTGTGTTTATAACACGTTATTCAAATGATCAAGGGCTTTTTCTTTCCCTAATAATTCAACGGTATCCGGTAGTTCTGGTCCGTGGGTTTGGCCTGAGACCGCCACGCGGATCGGCATGAATAAATTCTTGCCTTTGATGCCTGTTTCTTTTTGGATCTCTTTTATGGCTGCTTTGACTGCTGCAGCCTCAACGACTGGCATCGCCTGTAATTTTTCTTTAAAGGCTGTCAAAACCGTCGGTACAGTTTCTCCTGCTAAGACTTCTTTGGCTGCATCATCTAATTCAGGGTGTTCCTCGAAGAACAATTCCGAAAGATCGACGATTTGTGCCGCAAAACTCATTTGTGGTTGATACAAGGACACGATTTTTTTCAACCAAGCAGCTTTTTCTTCGGTCAATGTTTCCTCGATGCGGCCAGCTTTTACCAAGTAAGGAACGCACATTGCCGTCAATTCATCCAAATCCATTTGTTTCATGTATTGGTTATTGACCCATTCCAATTTCTTGGCATCGAAGGCAGCTGGTGATTTGCTCAACCGTTCAGGATCAAAGATTTTGATCAATTCTTCTTGAGAGAAGATTTCTTCTTCCCCAACTGGTGACCAGCCTAAAAGTGCAATAAAGTTGAACATAGCATCTGGCAAATAGCCCAATTCACGGTATTGCTCGATGAATTGCAGAATCGATTCGTCCCGTTTGCTTAATTTTTTCCCAGTTTCGCTATTGATGATCAACGTCATGTGACCGAATTCCGGTGCTTGCCAGCCAAATGCTTCATAGATCATCAACTGTTTTGGTGTGTTGGCGATGTGGTCATCTCCACGCAACACATGGGTGATTTTCATATGATGGTCATCCACTGCTACTGCAAAGTTGTAGGTCGGCATGCCATCACGTTTTTGGATGACAAAATCGCCACCGACATTATCTGATTCAAAAACGATCTCGCCTTTGACCATGTCATGGAATTTGTATTCAGTATTGCGAGAGACACGGAAACGAATCACTGGTTTCAAGCCTTGTGCTTCTTTTTCGGCTTGCTCTTCCGGTGTTAAGTTGGCACATTTCCCTGCATAATGAGGCATTTCGCCACGCGTTCTTTGGCCTTCGCGTTCGGCTTCCAACTCTTCTTCCGTACAATAACACTTATACGCACGATTGCTTGCAAGCAATTGATCGATCAGTGGTTGGTAGATATCGCCGCGTTCTGATTGACGATACGGCCCATATTCCCCTGGATTTTCAGGTGATTCGTCCCAATCCATCCCTAACCATTGCAAGTTTTCAAGCTGACTTTTTTCACCATCTTCAATGTTTCTTTTTTGATCGGTGTCTTCGATTCGGATAATAAATTCACCGTCATTATGACGAGCAAACAAATAATTGAATAAAGCCGTCCGAGCATTCCCGATGTGTAAATGTCCTGTTGGACTTGGCGCGTAACGTACACGTACTTTTGTCATTGTTTTCCTCTTCCTTCATCTGATTTCCAAGCCAGCCAAGCTGCTTGGGGCTTATTGTTCAGTTTAGTGGGAAAGACCCGCGTAAAAAACAGAACCCTCAAGTTGAATTGTACAATCAATAACCCAATTAGTAAAGGCAGCTGACATATTTTACGCCAGCTGCCGAGGATTATTTCTCTGATTTTGATCCTTCTTTGTTGTCGATGCCGCGACCAGAATGGGCTGGTTTGGCAAAAATCATCCGCCCAGCTGCCGTTTGCAAAGCGCTGGTGACGATCACTTCGATGTGTTCATTCATGTAATGCTGGCCATCTTCCACCACGACCATCGTCCCGTCATCTAGATAAGCGACCCCTTGCTGGCGCTCCGTGCCAGCTTTCACTACTAAGACGTGCATGCTTTCTCCTGGAATCACCACTGGTTTGACCGCATTGGCCAACGCATTGATATTCAAGACCGGCACATTTTGAAATTCAGAAACTTTGTTTAAATTGTAGTCATTAGTCACAACGACACCATCCAGCAATTTCGCTAACTTGATCAGCTTGCTGTCGACTTCGGAAATGTCTTCAAAATCGCCTTCGTACATCTCAACTGCGATGCCTTCTTCTTTTTGCAAAGCATTCAAAATATCCAAGCCGCGGCGGCCTCGAACCCGTTTCAAACTATCGCCAGAATCTGCGATGTATTGCAATTCGTACAAGACAAAATTCGGAATCAGCAAGACGCCTTCTAAAAAGCCCGTTTTAGCAATGTCATAGATCCGACCATCAATGATCACGCTGGTATCCAAAATTTTGTATTTGTGGAAATGGTCCGCGATTTTTCTTTCCAGCATCTGCTGTTCATCTTGCTCTTGCGGCTCTGCCTTTTTGTTTTTCGGGGCAAAGACTTTTTTCCATTCATCGATCCGTGTCGTCCCGATCTGAAAACCGAGATACCCTAACAGGACCATCACTAAGATTGGGGCGATCCCGTTGATAAAAGGAATGTCCCAATTGTAAAAAGGAATCGACACAATCACACCGATCATCAGACCGATGATCGAACCAATTGCGCCAAACAAGAGATAGGTCAAGCTCAATTCACTTAGTTTTTCTTCAATTTTGCGAATACCGGCTGCAATATATTTCGCTAATAGTAAAGATAATAAAAAGAAAATAAGGGCTCCAAGCAAACTATTAGTGATGTTATTATTCAGCCATTCGTTTTGGGTTTGCCCAATGGCTTGCCATGCGATAGGCATCAGTGAGATCCCTAGACTTGCTCCGGCAAGTACCATTAGTGCGGTAATGACTCGTTTCTGCATACATGTTCCTCCATACTCCAGTAGGTTTCTTTTGTTCAAAAATCCGTGCTGCCAAACAGGCTCTTTCCGCCAGTCAGCGGTTGTCGATCGGTTGTTTGGTTCAAATGAATGAACCAGCAGCGTCAGGGCAAGAGGAAGGGAGATTGCCCCTTGCTCTTGCATTGACTCCACTTTAACGGAAGACTTTCCGTAAGGTTTCGGCTAAGGTAGACACGCCTTCGACTTCGATGCCTTTAGGCGGCTGCCAGCCAGTCAGATTGTTTTTCGGCAAATAAACTTTCGTAAAACCCAGTTTTTGCACCTCTTTGACCCGTTGCTCGATCGCATTGACTCGGCGAATCTCACCTGTCAAGCCAATTTCACCGATAAAACACTCCGTCGGGCTGGTGCCTTTTTCTTTATAGCTAGACGCGATACTAACAGCGATCGCTAGATCGATCGCGGGTTCATTTAATTTGACCCCGCCGGCTGCTTTTAAGTAGGCATCTTGATTTTGCAGCAGCAAGCCTGCCCGTTTTTCTAAAACCGCCATGATCAGCGAGACGCGGTTGAAGTCTAGCCCCGTCGTCGTGCGTTTGGCATTGCCGAACATCGTTGGCGTGACCAAAGCTTGGATCTCCACCAAGATTGGCCGACTGCCTTCCATTGCCACTACGATCGCCGATCCAGTTGCGCCTTCTAAGCGTTCTTCCAAAAAGACTTGTGACGGATTGGCGACTTCTTTCAACCCGCCTTCTTCCATTTCAAAAATCCCGATCTCATTGGTGGATCCAAAGCGGTTTTTGACGGCCCGCAAAATCCGAAAGCTGTGGTGCTTTTCACCTTCGAAATACAAGACGGTATCCACCATGTGCTCCAGCATCCGCGGTCCTGCGATCGAGCCTTCCTTCGTCACGTGGCCAACGATAAAGATGGCGATGCCATTGGTTTTAGCGATTTTCAGCAATTCTGCGGTCGTTTCTCGCACTTGGCTGACACTGCCTGCCACACTGGTGATATCCGGTTGGGTCATGGTTTGGATCGAATCGATGATCACATAATCTGGACGGATGTTTTCGATCGCTTTACTGATCTCTGACATGTCCGTTTCCCCATAGAGATAAAATTCCGTGTCGATGGCGCCTAAGCGCTGCGCCCTCATTTTGATCTGCTCGGCACTTTCTTCTCCTGACACATACAAGACCGTTCCGCCGATCGCTGCTAATTGCTGGGAAACTTGCAAGAGCAGCGTCGATTTTCCGATCCCGGGATCCCCACCGATCAAAATCAAGGAACCTGGGACCACGCCGCCGCCTAAGACGCGATTCAATTCAGCGAGTTTCGTTTGGACCCGCGGTTCTTTTTTCGGTACGACATCGGCAATTTTCGTCGGCTGCATCTTTTGACCGGTCAATGTTGTTCGTACACGACGATCAGCAGTTTCTTGGATCACTTCTTCTACCATTGAATTCCAGCTGCCGCAATTGGGGCATTTTCCTAAATACTTAGGGGAACTATACCCGCAGTTTTGACAGACAAATTGACTTTTTGCTTTTTTTGCCATTGATCTCCTCCACTACTTCTATCAAACAGACCCCCAGGCAGGATTTACTGATTCGAGGAGCCAAAGCCGCCGGTTCGGCTGGCAGTGGTTGTATCTTGATCAGCTTTTAAGAACGGCAAGAAAATTCCTTGACCGATCCGCTCGCCTTTTTTAATGACGACATCTGTGGGGCCGAAATTGGTAAACTGAAACATGATATGCCCTTCATTATCTGGATTGTCATAGTAATCGCTGTCGATGACGCCGACACCATTCGTCAAGACTAAGAAACGTTTCAAAGGATTGCTGGAACGATTTGTCAGCTGCAAATACTCGTCTTCCCCCATATAGGCTTTGATCCCCGTGGGAATCAAGGTTGGCTTCAACTGTTTTGCGGTCTCTTTTGCCAACAGCGCTTTGACCCCGTCGATCACGCCCGCTTTCCAAATGCTTGGCACCACGATTTCTTCCGCTGCTTCAAAGTCGTAACCAGCCGCATGATGGGTGGCACGTTGAGGCAAGGTGATGCTTTTTTCTTTATATGATGTAATAATTTCAAATCCTCGTAATTTCATGGGTTCCTCCAATAATAAAACATATAGCTATTTTAGCATAGGAAGAACTATTTTCTTCATGGAAAACACAATTATCGAAAAGTCTTTACAATTTCTTCGTTTAAAAATAGCTCAAAAAGAAAAAAGAGCATGACGAAACGCCCATTTGCGAGTACAATAGAAAAAATATCAAAAAATAGGCGGTGGCATATGCGCGCAGATCTTTCAAACAAAAACCGAATCGTTGTAAAAATCGGCACCAGCTCGTTGATTTATCCCAATGGTGCCATCAATCTAGCTGGTATCGATGAATTAGCCTTTGTCTTAGCAGCTTTACAAAACCAAGGCAAAGAAATCATCTTAGTTTCCTCTGGTGCGATCGGTGTTGGCATGAACAAGTTGAATTTGAAAGAACGACCCGTGGAGATCCCGCAGCAGCAAGCCGTGGCCGCCGTTGGCCAATCGGAACTGATGACGATCTACAACCAGCGTTTTCAAAGCTATAGCCAGCAGACTGCACAGATCCTGCTGACCAGAGACATCATCGAATTTCCCCAAAGCCGTCAAAATGTTAGCAACACCTTAGAGCAGTTACTTGCGATGGGGATCATCCCGATTATTAATGAAAACGACACAGTGGCAGTGGATGAATTAGACCATCTCACCAAATTTGGCGACAATGACCAGCTGTCAGCGATCGTCGCTCAGTTGACGAAAGCCGAGCTTTTGATCATGCTTTCTGATATCGACGGCTTTTATTCCGCCAATCCGCTAAATGATCCTGAGGCTGTTTTGTATTCCGAGATCAATGAAATCACCCCGGAACTTTTAGAACAAGCTACGGGAAAAGGCAGTCCTTATGGAACCGGCGGTATGACCAGCAAATTAAAAGCCGCTCAACGTATCTTAGACTTGAACAGTCACATGCTGCTGGCTAACGGCAAGCAGCCGAAAATTATTTTTGACTTGCTCGCAGGGGAACCTGTCGGCACCCACTTTTATCAACGAACGGAGGATGAGCAATGAGCAATTTACAAACGATCGGTCAACAAGCACAAGCAAGCGCCCAGGTATTAAGCTTACTGAGTGCCAGTGAAAAAAACCACCTACTGGCAGCGATGGCCGATGCTTTAGAAAAAGCTACCGAGAAGATTTTAGCTGCTAATCAACAAGATCTAACCGCCGCAAAAGCCAAAGGAACCAGCCAAACGATGCTAGATCGTCTGTTGCTGACAGAACAACGGATCACCGAGATGGCTAACGGCATCCGAGAAGTCGCCCAATTGCCCGATCCAATCGGTGCCGTGGATAAAATGTGGCGCAATGCTGACGATCTTTTGATTGGTCAACAGCGGGTGCCTTTAGGGGTCATCGGCATCATCTACGAAGCCCGCCCTAATGTCACTACTGACGCGGCTAGTCTGTGTTTCAAATCAGGAAATGCCGTGATTTTGCGTGGCGGAAAAGAAGCCTTCCACTCCAATCAAGTCCTCGTGACTATTTTACAAGAGGCATTAGCTGCCAACGGACACTCCCGCCATGCGATCCAGTTTATCGAAGACACGAGCCACGAAACAGCGGCTAAGCTGATGCGGCTGACAGATTACTTGGATGTTTTGATCCCCCGGGGGGGCGCCGGCTTGATTCGTCGTGTCAAAGAGACCGCCACAGTACCAGTGATCGAAACCGGCACCGGCAACAACCATATCTACATCGACCAAGCAGCCCAGCTGCCGATGGCTCTGGCGATCGTCACGAATGCAAAGACGCAACGCCCTTCTGTCTGCAATGCCATCGAAACGATCCTCGTCCATGAAGCAGTGGCGGCAGAATTTTTGCCTATGGTAGAACAGCAATTTGCCGATCAAGTCGAATTGCGAGGAGATCAAAAAGCGTTGGCGTTTTTAAACAACGCGCAGCTTGCCACTGAAGAGGACTGGGCAACCGAGTTTTTAGACTATATCTTAGCGATCAAAGTGGTGGCTTCGCTAGAAGAAGCCATTGCCCACATCAATCGCTACAATACGAAGCACTCTGAAGCGATCATCACTGATGATTATTTCGCTTCTCAACGCTTCTTGAAAGAAATTGATGCGGCAGCGGTTTACGTCAATGCCTCGACCCGTTTCACCGATGGCTTTATGTTTGGCTTTGGAGCCGAGATCGGCATCTCAACGCAAAAACTCCATGCCCGTGGGCCAATGGGGTTAGAAGCACTGACTTCCACCAAATACATTGTTTATGGCGAAGGCCAGATCCGTAAGTAACGATACGCAAAAACAGCCACTTGCTGTAATGCCCCCCAATAGTTAGACTAAAAAGCTAACTTCAGGAGGTCGCTACATGCGCAAGCGGCTTTTTTTCGTCCTCTTATGCTTGTGCAGCCCCCAGAACGAAGGAAAGCGGTTCGATGCCGAACAATTCTGTCAGCACTCGATTGGTTGTGGCAAAAACGTCAGCTTCGCAACTCTTTTTCGGACAAGCAATCGTCTGTCCTTTGCTGGAAAACGTATCCTGACGGCTGCCCTCTACGAAAATTACTTCTTGCGTTCCTTTTTGATAGATCAGTCCTTCGTCTTCTTCTAATAATAAGCGAGTCTGCCACTGATTGATCTGGGCAATGGGCATCACCAAGGAAGCAGCATCCAAGTTTTCTAGCGAAAAACAACGACCATCTGGCAGCTGCAGCGTGAAGGTGTTGAGTTCATAAGGCAAACAGGCATTGCACCCTCCTTCCGTGATGACTTGGCTCGTGAGGATTTCTACGTTCATTCTTTTTGACTCCTTTCATGAATGATTCATGTTTAGTTTATCACAAACCTATGGCCCACGGCGGAGCAATTATTCCGCCTTAAGTTGGATGTGTTTCTTTTTCTTTCTTGCTATGCTAAGGATAAGAAAAAAAGTCTAGGAGGAGTCACTATGAATACAGAAAGTTTATTAGGAAGAATCGTTACTGTCGTGGCAGTTTTAATCGCAGCATCTCTTGTTTTATCCGTCGTATTAGGCATTGTTGGTGGGTTGATCGGATTGATCTTCCGTTTCGGGATTCCTTTGCTGCTAGCCGTTTTGATCGTTCGCTGGTTAACCTCGATTCGCCAAAAGCCAAGAAAATATTATCGTTAATCACAAGAAAACCAAAAACACCTGACTTTCCAACAGTCAGGTGTTTTTTTATCGATCAGCCTAATGCGACATCTAAAACCATCATTAAGATAAAGCCTAGCATGACGCCAAAGACCGCAAAATGGCGGCGACTCGTCAAGGTTTGCTGCGCTTCTGGAATCAATTCTTCCACCACTACATAGATCATAGCACCCGCTGCAAAAGCCAACGCATACGGCAAGACAGCGGACATACTCGTTACCAACAAAGCCCCGATCACACCGGCGATCGGTTCTACGATCCCGGACGCTTGCCCATACATAAAGGCTTTGGTTCGGCTTAACCCTTCTTGACGCAAGGGGATCGAAACGGCTGCGCCTTCTGGAAAATTCTGAATCCCGATCCCGATCGCTACCGAAAGCGCCGCTAAGATCGCTGCTCGCGGATCATCGGCACTAGCCGCCGCCCCAAACGCTACCCCTACCGCCAAGCCTTCTGGGATATTATGTAGCGTGATGGAAAAGACCAGCAAGATCGTTCGCTTCAAATGACTGGGCAAACCTTCTGTTTCATGATTTGGACCAAAATGCATATGCGGGAGCGTCTTATCTGCTGCATATAGAAACAAACCGCCCAAACCAAACCCGATGCTGACCACGAGCCACGGAATGTCGCCATTTTCTTCGGCTCGTGCGATCGCAGGATCTAATAACGACCAGAAACTAGCAGCAATCATCACGCCAGAGGCAAACCCCAGCATCGTATTCAGGACATTTTTATTGATTTCTTTGAAGAAAAAGACTAGCGCTGCCCCAAACGCCGTCATACCATACGTAAAGATCGTCCCCGCCAGCGCTTGCTGCCATGGCGACAATCCAACCAACCAATCCACCATTCGTCTGCTCCTTTGTCTAACTATTCTACCAATACTCTAGCATAGGAAGCCGTCAGGTTCTACTAGGAAGGCAACAGCAGCCAAAATTTTTCTTTCACCAGCCCTAAGCCTTTCCTGATGAAATCCTCGGCTTTACTTGAAAGTTTCAACATTCATCGCTATAATGCTAGGAGACTCCATGTCAATTTATATAAAGTGAGGAAAAGAATTGATTACAGTAAGTGATGTAAGTTTGCATTTTTCAGACCGCAAACTGTTTGATGATGTTAATATTAAGTTTACGCCTGGTAATTGTTATGGTTTGATTGGTGCAAATGGTGCTGGTAAATCAACTTTTTTAAAAATTTTATCTGGTGAGATCCAACCTTCGACCGGGAATGTTTCTTTAGGTCCTGATGAACGGATGGCTGTCTTGAAACAGAACCACTATGATTACGAAGAGTTTCCAGTGATCGAAACGGTTATCATGGGCCATAAACGTCTCTACGAAGTGATGAAAGAAAAAGACGCGATCTACATGAAGGAAGACTTTTCTGATGAAGATGGGATTCGTGCCGCCGAACTTGAAGGCGAATTTGCGGAACTTGATGGTTGGGAAGCGGAGCCAGAAGCAGCCGTTCTTTTGCAAGGCTTGAACATTCCCGATGAATTGCATCATGTCTTGATGAAAGATCTAACTGCTGGTCAACGGGTGAAAGTCTTACTCGCACAAGCCCTTTTCGGTAAGCCAGACGTCTTGCTCCTAGATGAGCCTACCAACGGATTGGATATCCAATCTATCAACTGGTTAGAAGAGTTTCTGATCAACTTTGACAACACTGTCATCGTTGTTTCCCATGACCGCCACTTCTTAAATAAAGTTTGTACCCATATGGCCGATCTAGACTTCGGCAAAATCAAATTGTTTGTCGGCAACTATGATTTCTGGTTGGAATCAAGCCAATTAGCAGCGAAATTACAATCCCAATCAAATGCCAAAAAAGAAGAGCAGATCAAAGAACTGCAAGACTTTATCGCACGCTTTAGTGCCAATGCATCAAAATCCAAACAAGCAACGTCTCGGAAAAAAATGTTGGATAAAATCACCCTTGATGATATTCAACCTTCGTCCCGCCGCTATCCGTTTGTCGGATTTAAACCAGAACGTGAAATCGGGAATGACTTGCTGCAAGTCGACAATGTCAGTGTGACGATCGACGGCAAAAAGATTTTAGACAATATCTCTTTCACCTTGAATAAAGACGACAAAGTCGCTTTTGTTGCCAATAGCGATATCACCACCACGACGCTATTCAAAGTCATCATGGGGGAAATCACTCCTGATACAGGTAGTGTTCGTTGGGGCGTCACCACGCAGCATGCCTACTTGCCAAAAGATACGACCAGCGAATTCGATACGGATACCCCGATCGTTGATTGGCTGCGTCAATACGCAAGCAAAGAAGAAGACGACAATACCTTCTTGCGCAGCTTCCTCGGTCGCATGTTATTCTCTGGTGATGAAGTATTAAAACCCGTCAACGTCCTTTCCGGGGGCGAAAAAGTTCGCTGTATGTTGTCGAAAATGATGCTTTCAAAAGCCAACGTATTGGTGTTGGATGATCCAACCAATCACTTGGACTTAGAATCGATCACCGCATTAAACGATGGTTTGATGGCCTTCACCGGCTCATTGTTGTTTGCTTCTCATGACCACCAATTTATTCAAACCCTTGCGAACCGTATCATTGCGGTCTCTAGCAAAGGCGTGGTGGATCGTGCCGAAACGACCTACGATGAATTCTTAGAAAACAAAGATGTCCAAAAACGCGTAGCAGAATTGAATCAATAAGCTGCTTTTAAAAAAAGAACGCTCCAGTTGCCCGCCACCAAGGCTGCAACTGGAGCGTTTCTTTTATTTTGCCTAGGTGCTTCAGGCATTTTGTGCAGATTAGGCTTGTTCTAAACGGGCTTTGCCGAATGAAAACAGCGCCAAGCAGCCATAGCCGGTATGACTGGAGATCGTTGGACCTAATGGATAATGATGAATAATAATGTCAGGAACTTTTTCGGTCAAACGTTTGATGACTTTCTCCGCTGCTTCGGCATCGCCGGCATTGGCAAAATAAACCGTATTGGTTTTTGATTCGTGAAGATTGGCGATGGTTTGATCCACGATTTTTTGGATCGCTTTGTTGCGTCCCCGCACTCGATCAACGCTGCGTAATTTTCCCGCAGTATCGACGGTAATGATTGGTTTCACGTTCAGCAATCCGCCGATCGCTGCCGCCGTTTTAGAGATTCTGCCGCCGCGTTCCAACTGTTTTAAATCATCGACGGTGACCCATGAATCTAAACGCAGTTTGTTTTCTTCTACCCATTGGCTGACTTCCAGCAACGAACGTCCTTGGACTTTTTGTTGGGCTGCTTCAGCCACTAAGAAGCCTTCCCCTAAACTAGCTGAGCGCGTATCGATCAAGGTGATCGCAACTTCTTTGTATTCTTCTTTTAGTAAGGCTACGGCTTGGACGGCACTTTGGAATGAGCCGCTCATTCCTGAAGAAAAACCTAAATAAAGGACCGGTGTGCCCGCTTCGACATATGGCCGAAAATATTCCATATAACGTCCGACATTGATTTGAGAAGTCGTCGGTTGCGCATGCTCTTTTAGTTTTCCTAAAAACCATTCCGTATCAAATTCTTTGCCCATATCATCGATATATTCTTTGCCGTCTAATTCAATCAGCATTGGAATATAGGCGACATCTAGCTCCGCTAATCTTGCTGCTGGTAAATCACAGCAGGAATCTGTCATGATTTGAAACATGGTTTCACCCCTCTCGTTACCCCCTATTATAGCAAAAAAAGAACAAGACAGAAGAAATTCTCATCAAAAGCAGCCAAACATATCGTTGACTGCTTTTGACGTAGGAGTTCTTTGTCTTGTTCTGATGCTTTTGCGTCAGGTTAGATTTGCGCCCAAACACTTTCTAAGATGTTGGTTTGGCTGCGGTCTGGTCCTACCGAGAAGGTCGAAATGCGGACACCGACTAATTCAGAGATGCGGTGAACGTAATTGCGTGCATTTTCTGGCAGATCTGCCAATGTTTTGCAGCCAGTAATGTCTTCAGACCAGCCAGGAAGTTCTTCGTAGACCGGTTTGCAGCGGTTCAACTCTTTCAAGCTTGCTGGGTAATGATAGATCAATTCGCCGTCTAGTTCATAAGCGGTACAAATTTTCACGGTTTCTAAGCCGCTCAAGACATCGATCGAGTTAAGGGATAGGTTCGTGATCCCTGAAACACGTTTTGAATGGCGCATCACGACGGTATCAAACCAGCCCACACGGCGAGGACGTCCTGTCGTTGTTCCGTATTCACGACCGATCTTACGAATTTGTTCACCTGTTTCATCAAACAGTTCCGTTGGGAAAGGACCATCTCCTACCCGAGAGGTGTAAGCTTTGCAGACACCAACGACTTTGTTGATTTTTGAAGGACCCACACCACTACCAATAGTGACTCCCCCAGCAACGGGGTTGGATGATGTCACGAAAGGATAGGTTCCTTGGTCGATATCCAGCATCACGCCTTGTGCCCCTTCAAATAAAACCCGTTTGCCTTCATCTAAGGCATCGTTAAGGATCACCGAAGTATCCGTCACATATTTTTTGATTTGTTGGCCATATTCGTAATACTCTTCAAAAATGGCTTCAAAGGCGATTGGCTCTGCGTCAAACATTTTCACGAATTGACGATTTTTTTCTTCTAAGTTGATACGCAGACGTTCTTCAAAAATTTCTTTGTCTAAAAGATCAGCGATCCGAATGCCGACTCTGGCCGCTTTATCCATATAGGCTGGTCCAATCCCTTTGATCGTAGTACCGATCTTGTTGTCACCTTTGGCATCTTCTTGCAGCTGATCCAAATGGATATGGTAAGGTAAAATAACATGAGCACGATCAGAGATCTTTAAGTTTTCTGTTATTATATTGTTTTCTTTCAAGTATGCTAATTCTTTAACTAATGATTTCGGGTTCACAACGACCCCGTTTCCAATGACACTGATTTTATCTGCATAAAAGATCCCAGAAGGAATCAAATGCAGTTTATAGGTCACACCGTCAAATTTAATCGTATGGCCGGCATTGTCTCCACCTTGATAACGTGCAATGACTTCCGCGTTTTCACTCAAAAAGTCCGTAATCTTTCCTTTACCTTCATCGCCCCATTGTGTACCTACTACTACTACAGATGACATATAATGACCTCTTTCTTTAATTAGTGCATTCCTTAAGTATTGTAACAAGATTCGCAAGCTCTTTCAATCTAAAATCGAATAATCGTTTTAAATTCTCATTTTTCAGGGGTAAAAAACGAACTATTTTCTTCTCAATAATTATTTATACACGTAAAAACGAATAAAGTCGGCACATAAAAAAAGCCCTACTACCATCAGCGCGATGCGGATGGTAGCAAGAGCTAGTGTTTCTCAGATAGCTAGTTGTCTTACCCGAACTCTTCTCGTGGCGAGACCGAGGAGAATTTATTGTATTCTTTGATGAATAGAAGTTCGACCGTCCCCCGGGCACCACTCCGGTTTTTTTCAATAATGACTTCGATCACATTGTTGTTTTGTTGTTCCTCTGGTTCATCGTCATCGTCGCCTTCACTGCGGTAGTAATCATCCCGATACAAGAAAGCAACGATATCGGCATCCTGCTCGATCGACCCTGATTCCCGGATATCACTTAAAACAGGACGTTTGTCTTGTCGCTGTTCCACACCCCGAGAAAGCTGAGACAGTGCAATCACCGGCACTTTCAATTCCTTCGCCAGTTTCTTTAATTGGCGAGAGATCTCAGAGACTTCTTGTTGGCGGTTTTCGCGACCCGTTCCTTCAATCAACTGCAAATAGTCGATCAATATCAAGCCGAGATTGCCTTTTTCTTGCGCCAGTTTCCGACAACGTGCCCGAATCTCAGAGATCTTGATCCCGGGGGTATCATCGATATAGATATTGGCGTTAGAAAGACTGCCCATGGCAACGATCAAATTCCGCCACTCTTCTTCTGAGAGCTGCCCCGTCCGCAAGTGACTGGCCTCAATCGAGCCTTCCGCACAAAGCATCCGGTTGACCAATGATTCAGCCCCCATTTCCAGACTAAAGATCGCCACGGAACGATCGGTTTTCGTTCCGACATTTTGTGCGATATTCAAGGCAAATGCGGTTTTCCCTACCGCGGGGCGGGCAGCCAGAATAATCAGCTCTTCTTTTTGCAGCCCCGCCGTCATTTTGTCTAAAGCCGCATAACCCGTAGGTAATCCGGTGATTTCTTCGTTGTTTTGCGCCAGCTGATCGATCGTTTCGATCGTCCGATTCAAGACTTCCGCTATCGATTGGAAGCCATTGCTGTTGCGCTTTTCGGATACTTCTAAAATACTTTTTTCTGCTTGATCAATGATCGACTGCACATCTTCATCTTGTTCAAAGCCTTTGGTTACGATACGGCTCGCTGTTTGAATCAGATTGCGTAACGTAGCTTTGTCGTCAACGATCTTCGCATAATAAGCAATACTTGCTGCTGATGGTGAAGCTTGACTCAATTCAGTCAGATACGTCAGGCCGCCAACATCTTCAAGACTATTGCTTTTTTCAATTTCTGCTTTCAACGTGATCAAGTCGATCGATTCACTACGGTCGTTCAACTGGATCATTGCTTGAAAAATTATTTGATGGCTGCGGCGATAAAAATCTTCTGGGGCGATTACTTCCATTGCATCGATGATCGCATCGGCATCTAAAAAGACTGCCCCTAGGACCGCTTGTTCCGCTTCAATATCTTGTGGGGGAACTTGATTTTGCCAAACTTCATTCATGCCATTCGCTCCTTCGTCCATTCATTCTACAAGATTCCCATCCAAAGTACAAGATTGCTTGGACGTTTGCCGAAAAAAACCCCAACATGTGACTGTTGGGAGTAATACTTATTCTTGAATGGTATGAACATTGATCGTTGCTGTTACTTGTGGGTGCAATTTTACAGGTACTTGCGTAAACCCTAATGCACGAATCGGCTGATCCAATTCGATTTTGCGTTTGTCGATCTTGATTTTGTATTGCTTGTTCAAGGCATCGGCAATTTGTTTTGATGGGATCGAACCAAACAAGCGGCCATCTTCCCCTGCTTTAGCATTGATCTTCACAACGGTTTCTTCTTTTTCAAGAAGTGCTTTTAACTCTTTCGCTTCTGCTAAGACTTCGGCATCTTGTTTTTCTTTGGCTTTTTGTTTGCCTTTTAATTCTGCCATGCTTTCATTGTTGGCAGGTTTAGCTAAGTTGTTTTTGATCAGGAAGTTTTGTGCGTAGCCATTAGGGACTTCCTTGATATCGCCTTTTTTGCCTTTGCCTTTGACATCTTGTAAGAAAATAACTTTCATCTTGGTCACTCCTTGTTATTGTTCATTTTTCGTTAATTCCGCTCGCAGCTGGTTTTCTACATCACTAATGCTGCTGTTTTTTATTTGCGTGGCTGCGTTGGTAAAATGTCCGCCGCCGCCTAATGCCTCCATCAAGGTTTGTACATTGACTTTACCGGTGCTTCTAGCACTGATACCGATCAAATCTCCAGGCTGTTTCGTAATGACAAACGCCGCATGGATTCCATTGATCGATAGCAGAGTATCGGCCGCTTTCGCAACGGTGACACTATCGTAGACCCGATCTTCATCCGCTGCAGCAATCACGATATCTTCTCGGAAATGCTGGCTGCGAGAAACCAGTTCACTGATCATCAAATAGGAATCGAGATCCGTACTCAACATGTATTGAACCAATGAGGTATCCGCGCCTTGATTTTTCAAATAGCCAGCAATATCAAAGGTCCGACCAGTGGTTCGCACCGTGAAGTTCTTCGTATCCACGTAGATGCCCGCTAATAAAGAAGTCGTAATAAATTTCGGGACTTGCGATCTGCGAGAAGCACGATACTGGATCAATTCTGCTACTAGTTCTGATGCCGAAGATGCGGAAGATTCAATATACGTCAATAAAGGCTTATCGGGAAACTCATCCCCGCGACGATGGTGATCGATCACTGCGATTTTGTCAAATTCATCATAGACCGCTTGCGAGATCGACATCGATGGCTTATGGTAATCTACCATCACTAAGACACTTTCTTCATTTGATAAATTAACTGCTTCTTCCCCAGTGATCACAAATCGTTCCAGCTCGGGGTATTTTTTCAATTCTTCCAATGCCCGCTGAATGTCGGCGGTGATCTCTTTTGGATTTAAAATGATGTAGCATTCTTTGTCGCTCATCATCGCCATGTAAGCCACCCCAAAAGCCGAACCTAAAGCATCCATGTCCGGGTAACGATGACCCATGATAAAGATCCGCTGGTTTTCAGCAAAAATCTTTCTCAACGCCGTACTCATGGCACGAGAACGAACACGCGTTCTCTTCGGCGTACCATCCGTATTACCGCCAAAGAATTGCGGTTTTGCTTCTTCTTTGGCTTCTTTTAAAACGACTTGATCGCCGCCACGAACTAACGCAATGTCGAGATTGTTTTGTGCCACTTCACCAATCTCTTCAAAAGACTCTTCCCCATAGGAGATTCCCATACTGATCGTTAATGCCAGATCATTTTTTTCCGCAACTTGCCGTACTCTAGTCAAAAATTGGAATTTTTCTTCCTTCATCCGCTCAATATCTGAATACTTCGCGACGAAAAGAAACCGCTCGGAATTGATTCGTTTGTAAAAAACATGATTCTCACTTGCCCAATCAGAAATCAATGTCGTGATCAGCGAGTTCAAATAAGAAACTTGTTTGTCGTCTTTTTTCTCAATCAAATCATCGTAATTATCAATTGAAATCAACCCAATTGCTGCCATCTTTTTTACCCCTCAATGTATCATCCCATTTTTTTGAAGCTTTGTTCCTTATTTTACCATAAAACAATCAAATAGGCGATTGATGCAAAAAAGTTCCACGTGAAACTTCTTTGGTGAAACAACTATGAACAAATTTCTGTTATTCGTTATTCTATCTGTTTATAAAATAACATTTTTTCTTCGATGGATAAAAAAATTGACAAGCTTCAAAAGAAACTTGTCAATGAAAATCATTCGATTTATTCTTCGCCTACGAATGGAAGTAATCCCATGATACGCGCACGTTTGATTGCAATGGTAAGTTTGCGTTGGTTTTTCGCACCAGTACCAGTTACACGACGTGGTAAGATTTTACCGCGTTCTGAAATGAAACGTTTTAGTAATTCAATATCTTTATAATCGATATGTTCAATATGGTTTGCAGCAATGTAGTCTACTTTACGACGTTTGCGTCCGCCTCTTCTTTGTTGTGCCATCCTATTTCCCTCCTATCAATTTCTTAGAATGGTAAATCATCGTCTGAAATGTCGATTGATGAGTTTCCGAATGGATCGGAGTTGTCTCGATCAAAATTAGGCATTCCTGATGGTTGAGAGGATTGAGTTTGATTTGAGTTATTGTTACCAAATCCAGAAGAACTGTTTGAGTTATACGTATTGTTACTGCCAGATCCGCTATCAGTTGTGCGTCTTTGCTCGGAAGCATTCCGCGACTCTAATAATTGGAAGTTGTCAGCAACGACTTCTGTTACATAAACACGTTGGCCTTGTTGGTTGTCGTATGAACGGGTTTGAATACGTCCAGTAACTCCTAATAAAGTTCCTTTGCGTGCATAGTTTGCTAATGTTTCCGCTGGTTTTCTCCAAATAACACAGTTGATGAAATCAGCTTCGCGCTCTCCACTTTGGTTGGTAAAATTGCGGTTTACCGCCAAGGTAAAGGTTGCGACACCAGTGCCATTAGAAGTGTAACGTAAATCAGGATCTTTGGTTAGTCTTCCTACTAGTACAACATTATTAATCAAAGTTCATCATCTCCTCATCGCTTTTGTTTCATGTGAAACAATATTATGCTTCTTCTTTGACAATCATGTGACGGATAATGTCATCATTGATTTTCGCAAGACGGTCAAACTCGTTGATTGCACTTGCAGTTGTTGAAGAAGAAACTTTAACGATGTGATAGATACCCTCACGGAATCCATCCATTTCATACGCTAGACGGCGTTTTTGCCAATCTTTTGATTCGATAACTTCAGCGCCGTTATCAGTTAAGATTGAGTCAAAACGAGCGATCAATGCGGCTTTTGCTTCTTCATCAATGTTTGGACGAATGATATATAAGATCTCATATTTCGTGTTTTCCATTGATTTTTCACCTCCCTGTGGACTTTGGCCCCTAGTTTTCTAGGAGCAGAGAGAGTGGTCTAATTAGACTACTCACAAATAATTATTATACACTTTTTTCGTCCCTACTGCAAGCTGTTTTTTTGCGTCCCTGCATCTACCCATCACCGCAAACAATCGCTTACACTGATAAATACGTCAGCTGCTGCCGATTTTTTGAAAAAGAGTAAAAAGACAGCAAGCTGCAGGTTCGCAGGTTGCTGTCTTCCTAGAAAACGTATTGCTTATTCTTGTGTATCCGTGGTGTCTTCCACAACTGGCACGTCTTGTCCCGCTGTTTCTTCAGCAGTCGCTAGTTCTTCGACTTCCGGTTCAACCGTTGCCATCGTCACTACTTTGGCATTGTTTTCCATCTTCATCAAACGAACCCCTAAGGTTGCCCGACCAGTTTGGGAAACAGTCGCTACATTGAAACGAATCAAGACGCCTTTATCGGTGATCACCATGATGTCTTCCTCACCGCTGACCGTCGTCAAGCCGGCTAATGGACCGTTTTTCGCCGTAATGTTGGCTGTTTTGATCCCTTTTCCGCCCCGACCTTTGATTGGGTATTCAGAGCCTTTGGTACGCTTGCCATAGCCGTTCTCAGTGATGACCAAGACTTCACTGTCTTCTGTGATCACTGCAGCGCCTACCACGTAGTCTCCGTCTCTTAGACGAATGCCTCGCACACCAGCAGCTGTCCGGCCCATATCCCGCACAAGGGCTTCTTTGAAGGTCACCGAGTAACCATCGTGGGTTCCGATGATCACGACATCTTCGCCATGGGTTTCGATCACGTTGACCAACTCATCATTTTCCCGAAGACCGATCGCAATCAGACCATTGGCACGGATATTTGAAAAGGCCGTCACTGAGGTCCGTTTAACCACACCTAGACGCGTCGTGAAGAACAAGTAGCGTCCTTCTTGAGGCCCACCAGAAGCCGAAATGATCGCTTCGATCCGTTCGCTAGAATCGATTCCTAGCAGATTGATCACAGGGATCCCTTTGGCTGCCCGACCATATTCAGGAATTTCATAGCCTTTGGCTTTGTAAACTTTCCCTTTATTGGTGAAGAACAGTAATGTGTCATGAGTCGAACAAGAAACCAACGTCTTCACGAAGTCTTCATCGTGGATCCCCATTCCTTGAACGCCACGTCCGCCGCGGCGTTGTGCACGGAATTCAGATTTAGCTACTCGTTTGATGTACCCATTGTTCGTCAAGGTAATGACGATTTCTTCTTCTTCGATCAAATCTTCATCTTCAAGACTTAAGACTTCCCCAACCAATAATTCAGTCCGGCGATCATCGCCAAAGCGTTGGCCTAATTCTTGCAACTCCGTTTGGATGATCTCTAGGACCCGTTGTGGATTTGCTAGAATGTCTGTCAAATCAGCGATAAATTCTAACAAGCCTTGGTACTCGTTTTCGATCTTGTCGCGTTCCAAACCGGTCAAGCGACGCAAACGCATATCTAAAATCGCTTGCGCTTGGCGATCGGACAATTTGAAGCGCTCCATCATGCTATTTTTTGCTTCATCATCAGAATTTGATGCCCGGATCAAAGCAATGATCTCATCGATATGATCCAATGCGATCCGTAACCCTTCCAAGATGTGGGCACGAGCTTCTGCTTTGTTTTTATCAAACTGTGTTCGTCGAGTCACCACTTCTTGTTGGTGCTCGATGTAGTTTTCTAAAATTCGTTTCAAGCTCAAAATCTTCGGCACGCCTTTTTCAATGGCTAACATATTAAAGCCAAAAGAAGATTGCAGTGCAGTCATTTTGTAGAGATTGTTTAAGATCACCGATGCACTGACATCGCGACGAACGTCGATCACGATCCGCATGCCTTCACGAGACGATTCATCCCGCAGATCGGTGATTCCTTCGATCCGTTTGTCACGGTGCAGCTCAGAGATCCGTTCGATCAATTTGGCTTTATTGACCATATATGGCAATTCAGTCACTAAGATCCGTTCTTTACCGTTGGGCATTTCAGTCACTTCGACTTTCCCGCGAACAGTGATCGAACCTTTCCCTGTTTCATAAGCACGGCGAATACCGGATTTCCCCATCACGATCCCACCAGTTGGGAAATCTGGTCCTGGTAGGACTTCCATCAATTCACTCGTTGTGACTTCTGGATTTTCCATCAATAGATCGATGGCTGCAATAACTTCATTCAAGTTATGAGGCGGGATATTGGTCGCCATCCCAACAGCGATTCCCGTCGTCCCGTTGACCAAAAGGTTCGGGAAGCGTGCTGGTAATACCGCTGGTTCTCGTTCTGTATCATCATAATTGCTTTGGAAATCAACAGTATCTTTGTTGATGTCCCGCAGCATCTCCATCGCCAGTTTACTCATGCGGGCTTCGGTATACCGCATCGCAGCGGCACCGTCACCATCGACTGAACCAAAGTTTCCGTGGCCATCGACTAGCATGTAGCGATAGCTAAAGGGCTGTGCCATCCGCACCATTGATTCATAGATCGCACTGTCACCATGGGGATGGTATTTCCCCATGACATCGCCGACGATCCGGGCTGATTTTTTATGGGGTTTGTCTGGTGTCACCCCTAATTCATTCATTCCATATAAAATTCGGCGGTGAACCGGCTTTAAGCCATCCCGCACATCTGGTAAAGCCCTAGCAACAATTACACTCATTGCATAATCGATAAAGGACTCGCGCATTTCACTGGTCAGATTGACGTCATGAATATTTTGTTTTGCTTCTTCACTCAAGCTGTTTCCTCCTCTACGATTGGCTAGATGTCAAGATTTTTCACGTAGTGCGCGTTTTCTTCGATAAAGGCCCGTCTTGGTTCGACGCGATCTCCCATCAGCATTTCAAAAATTTGATCGGCTTCTATGGCATCATCTACGCTGACCCGCAGCATCATCCGGTTGTCAGGATCCATCGTGGTTTCCCATAACTGGTGGTCATCCATTTCCCCTAGACCTTTGTAGCGTTGAACCGTTGGTTTTGGTGTCGCAGGCAGTGATTCAATCGTATTTTTCAAATCTTGTTCGGCATTCTTGCCGGGTTGGATATAGTGGATATTTTTCCCTTGTTTGACACCGTACAATGGCGGTTGTGCGATATAGACATAACCAGCTTCAACGATTGGACGCATATAACGATAGAACAGCGTCAAAAGTAGGGTCCGGATATGGGCACCATCTACATCGGCATCGGTCATGATAACTAGCTTGTGGTAACGGGCTTTTGCTACATCAAAATCAGCACCAAACCCAGTTCCCATGGCTGTAAACAATGAACGGATCTCTTCGTTTGCTAAGATTTTGTCCATGCTGGCTTTTTCGACATTTAAAATCTTCCCGCGGATCGGTAAGATCGCTTGGAATTCGCGACTGCGGCCTTGTTTTGCTGAACCGCCGGCAGAATCTCCTTCGACGATAAACAATTCGCATTTTTCTGGATCATTACTGGAACAGTCGGCTAATTTCCCAGGTAAGTTACTGATTTCTAACGCACCTTTTCGGCGAGTCATTTCCCGGGCACGTTTGGCTGCTTGACGGGCTTTTGATGCCAAAAGTCCTTTTTCCACGACTTGACGACCCACATTCGGGTTTTCCATCAAGAATTTCGTGAAGTGTTCCGAAAAGAGACGATCGGTGACTGTCCGCACTTCGGAGTTTCCTAATTTGGTTTTCGTTTGTCCCTCAAACTGAGGATCTGGATGCTTGATGGAGATAACCGCCGTCAACCCTTCCCGAACATCTTCTCCGGTTAGGTTTTCGTCGTTTTCTTTCATCAATTTTGACTTGCGGGCGTAATCATTGATCACCCGGGTCAAGGCAGTCTTAAACCCGAATTCATGGGTTCCGCCTTCATAGGTATGGATATTGTTGGCAAAACTTAGCAGATTGCTGTGGTAACTATCGGTATATTGCATGGAAACTTCAACCGTGATTCCTTGTTGCTCTCCTTCTAAATAGATCGGATCTGGGAAAATCACTGTTTTACTCGCATTCAAATGCTCCACATAGCTCTTGATCCCGCCGTCGTAATGATATTCTTTCAAGACGGGTTTTTCTTCCCGTTTGTCTTCGATCGAGATTTTTAAACCTCGGTTCAAGAAGGCTAATTCCCGAACCCGCGTCGCTAATTTGTCAAAATTGAATACAGTTGTTTCCGTAAAGATCTCTGGATCTGGAACAAAGTGGACGGTCGTTCCGTGGCGGTCGGTTTCATCGATCACTTTTAAGTCATCAACGACTGCCCCACGATGGTATTCTTGATAATACACTTTACCTTCCTTGTAGACTTTTACATCTAAAGTCGTGGATAGCGCATTAACGACGGAGGAACCTACCCCGTGCAGTCCACCAGATACTTTGTAGCCGCCGCCGCCGAATTTCCCGCCGGCATGCAGGATCGTAAAGACGGTTTCTACCGCTGGACGGCCTGTCTTGGCTTGGATATCAACGGGGATCCCCCGACCGTCATCGACGACCGTAATACTATTATCTGGTTCAATGATCACTTGAATACTTGAGGCAAAGCCTGCTAGTGCTTCATCGATCGAGTTATCGACGATTTCCCATACTAAGTGGTGCAAACCTTCTGAACTGGTAGAACCAATGTACATCCCAGGTCGTTTGCGGACGGCTTCTAGCCCTTCCAGCACTTGGATCTGACTGGCATCATAGGCTTTCGCACGTTCAACTAAGCTTTTTTCTTCTTCTGTCATTCAGTCTATTCTCCTTTAATATGTCCTTGCTCTACATAAAAAATCTCTGCTTCCACAGACATTTTGTCTTTCACATGTTCTAATGTCGTCGTTGTCAGAAAGGTCTGAACTTTTCCTTCAATGGTCTCCAATAAATGCAGTTGTCGGGAATCATCCAGCTCACTCATGACGTCATCTAATAAAAGGACGGGATATTCTCCCGTTTCTTCTTTCATCAAATCGATTTCTGCCAATTTAACACTTAAGGCCGTCGTTCGCTGCTGTCCTTGCGAGCCAAAGGTCTGAACATTTTTCTCATTGATCAAAAAATCCAGATCGTCTCGATGGGGACCTGCCAGCGTGACTTGCCGAAATCGTTCACGGTCTTTGACTTGTGCCAAGGCTTTGACAAATTGCTGTTGGATCTCCTCCAGCGTATTCGCCTCACCGGGCACATTCGATAAGTAGTCGATCTGCAAGGTTTCTTTTCCTTGGCTGATCTTTTGGTGCAGCTGATTTGCCCAATACGCCAAGCGCTGAACAAACCGTTGTCTGGCTAAAATGATTTTACTGCCGAAAGCCACCAGCTGTTCCGTCAAAACATCTAAATAGATCTCATCGGTCTGTTTTTTTTCATTCAGCTGTTTTAAGTATTGATTGCGCTGTTTCAAAACGGATTGGTATTGAACGAGATCATAGAGATAGATTGGATCGATCTGCCCAATTTCCATATCGAGAAATTTGCGGCGGACTTGGGGACTTCCTTTTACAAGGGAGAGGTCTTCTGGAGCAAATAAAATGACATTCAACTGCCCTATGTAACTACTGAGCTTTTTTTGCTCAATGTGGTTTACTTTCGTTTTTCGTCCTTTTTTTGACAAAAACAGTTCTAACGGGATCGTTGAGCGTCCCCGACTGACACTGCCAGAGATCCGCGCACCTTCTGTGTCCCAGCGAATAAGTTCTTGCTCACTGGAGGTGCGGTGGCTTTTGGTCATCGCCAATACATAGATGCTTTCTAAGATATTGGTTTTTCCTTGCGCGTTTTCGCCTAAAAAAATGACCAGACCTTTCTCAAAAGTCAGTGTCAGCGAATCATAGTTCCGATAATTGCTTAAATGCAACTCATTCAGCCGCATCGGCGTCTTCCTTCTTCACCATAAAAAAAGTACCTTCATCAGGTAGCTCAATACGCATTCCCGCATACAATTTGCGCCCTCGTCGATTTTCTGGCTCGCCGTCGACAAAAACGGTGTGCTCTGCAAGGTACCATTTCGCTTGGCCGCCGCTGCTGATCACGCTGACTTCTTTGAGCATTTGTCCAAGTGTCATATATTCCGTTTCTAACGGTATTTGCATTTTCATAATTCCCCTCAATTCTATCAAAGAGCGTTTAGCTCTATTATACTCTTTTTTTGCCAAGAAAACAAATTCATCGGCATATTTTTCATTCTCAGAAGACTTACTGCTTTTAGATAAAAAAGAAGCCAAAATAGAAAAAAGGGCTTAAAAACGATTTTAAGCCCTTTTAACTCATTTATTCATTTTCAGATGATTGTTTCAACTTTTTTCAAAAGACATGAAAAACTAGTTGGTGCGTACCGGTGTGATCAGCTGAATAAAGCTGCCTTTGCTCTCTGTTGGCTCCAACGTAAAGGGCCGGATCGCTGAAATAAAGCGGATTACGATGCTGGTGTCACCAAATGCTCGTAGTGCAGCTTTCATATAGTCAGGATTAAAAGAGATCTCTAATGGGTCGCCGGTCACTTTTTCAAAAGAAAGGTCTTCTTCCACTTTCCCGATTTCTGGTGAGTTTCCATATAAGACAACGGCTTCCTCGGAGATCGCCAAACGAACGATGTTGTTACGGCCTTCATGAGAAAGCAATGACGCCCGTTCGATAGCTTGTAACAATTCTGGCACAGAAAATTCAATTTCAGTATTGAAGCTTGAAGGGATCAGACGATTGGTATCTGGGTAAGTTCCTTCCAATAAACGAGAATAGAATTTCATAGTTTTCGTTTGGAACAATACTTGGTTATCCATAATGCTGATTTGGATCGCTTCTTCCTCATCCGTTAAGGAACGAGAAAGTTCCGTTAAGCTTTTGCCGGGAATCACGATATTGAAGGCTGTTTCCCCGCTTTCCAAGGGAATCACCCGTTGGCTCAGACGGTGTGAGTCCGTCGCAACAGCTAATAATTTTTGATTTTCTAAGACAAAGTGGACCCCAGTCAAGATCGGACGGCTTTCGTGTTGCGAAACCGCAAAGACTGTTTCACTAACGACCTTATTCAATACGTGCGCTGGAATCTCGATCGAGTTTTGACTTTCGACAACTGGTAAATGTGGATAACTATCGGCATCTAAGCCGTTGACGGTAAAGTTGGCTTTTCCAGAAGTGATCGCTACTTGATTATTGTCTAAAACTTCTAACGTTAAGGTACTTTCAGGCAAACGACGAACGATTTCACTAAAGAAACGTGCTTGTAAAACGATCGCTCCTGTTTTTTCGATTTGCATTTGCGCTTTTTCGTTTTCCACACTTAAAAAAGTTTCAATGGAAATATCGGCATTGCTCCCAGTCATGGTCAATCCTTTTTCTGAAAGGGACAATTTTACCCCAGTTAAGATCGGGATGGTGGTTTTGGTTGAAATTGCCCGTTGGACAGTTTGTAATTCTTGCATGAACTCTGTTCGGTTTAAAGTTAGCTTCATAGCGATACTCCTTTAATTTATAGTTATTAAATAAAAGTAATAGTAGTAATAGGCTTGTTAGTAATGTGGATAACTAGAGAAAAGAGTGATTAGACTAACGAAAACGCCTGTGAATAACTTGTGGACAACTTTTTTGGTTTTTTATTTATTATCCACAGATCAGCTGAATAGGATTTGTTTGATTTCAGCGATCTCATTTTTGATCGTAGGATCTGTTTCGACTAAATGCTGAATTTTTTCATGGGCATGAATGACCGTGGTATGGTCTTTGCCGCCAAATTCGCCGCCGATTTTTGGTAAAGAACTATCGGTCAATTCTCGAGAGAGATACATCGCGATCTGCCGTGGCACGACGATGCCTTTGACCCGTTTTTTCCCTTTTAGATCATTGACATGAATGTGATAGTATTTTGCGACTTCTTCTTGGATCTGCAAAATCGAAACTTGGGTCGAGCCATGGCTTGATTTCAAGGCTTTGATGGCTTCAGCTGCCAAGCTGGTTGTAATGTCTGAGTTTTGCATCGTAGCAAAAGCTTGTACCCGGACGAGTGCTCCTTCAAGTTCCCGGATATTCGAATCGATCTGTCCAGCAATATAACTTAAGGTATCGTCGGGGATCTCCAAGCGTTCGGCTTCGGCTTTTTTCCGCAAAATCGCGGTCCGCGTCTCTAGATCCGGCGGGGTGATGTCAACGGACAAGCCCCAAGCAAAACGAGAAACCAAACGTTCCGGCAAAGTTGGGATCTCATTTGGCAAACGATCACTTGTCAGGACGATCTGTTTATTATTGCGATACAGTTCTTCGAAGGTATTAAAGAATTCTTCTTGGGTTCCTTCTTTATTGACTAAGAATTGAATATCATCCACCAACAAAAGATCAACATTGCGGTATTCGTTTCGAAAATCTTCCATTTTGTTCTTTTGAATAGAAGTAATGAAATCATTGGTGAAATTTTCACTACTAACATACTTGATTTTGGCATTGGGACGTTTCAGCAACATTTGATGACCGATCGCATGCATCAAGTGGGTTTTCCCTAAACCAACGCCACCATAGAAGAACAGCGGATTATAAATAGACCCAGGATCTTCAGCAACAACTAAAGCAGCAGCATGGGCCATTTGATTGCCTTTCCCGATGACAAAGGTATCAAATGTGTATTTTTCATTTAAAATCGATTTCGGCGGCTGCTCGTTTTCTTCTGCAGTTGTTTTAATAGTAGATGGGGCTGTTTTTAAAGCTTCTGCTTCTTCGACAGTCACAAAACTAGGAATCAATTCTTCACCAGTTTTCATAAATCCCATTTCAACAATTTTGGCAGCTAGATTTTTTTCCCAATAAGATTTATGAAGATCGCTGGGTACTTCGATCAGCAGCTGATTTTTTTCAAACGACAAGACATTGGCAGTCTCGATCCAAGCGCTATAACTGGCCGGATTCAGCTCTTCTTTAAAGGATCGTTGAAGATCTTGCCAAATAGAATCAGCAGATGGCATAAATTGTCCTCCTATAACTAAGAATAGATATAACTAAAATAGCACGGATTGAAAAAGTTTTCCACAGATTACGATAAAAAAGGTTAGAAAAAAATACTTTTCCACAAAACGGGATAAATGAAAAAAGGAAATGCACATGTTCGAAATTCGACTATCCACAGGCAGAAAAAGAATGTGAATAACTGTAAAAAAATCTCCTTTATCCACAGATCGATGTGAAGATCACGCCTTGATAATACTAGGTTTTAGGGTAGTTATCAACAGCTTGAAAAACGATTGTGGAAAACTTTTCTACAGGCTGTTTGTTTGTGGAAAAAGCCAAAATAACTCTGGGGAAAAAGTTATCCACAAAAATTGGCTATAAACAGCAAACCCACACAAATCAAGGGGATTGTGGATAAAGAATGCCCGATTTTGAGCAAACTTCTTATTGACAAACTAGTACTTGACTCGTTATACTATCAAAGTATGTCTGTGCGCATAAGCATTATCCTGATGGAGGTGGAAATAAATGAAAAGAACGTATCAACCAAATAAACGTAAACGTCAAAAAGTTCACGGATTCCGTAAACGTATGAGTACAAAAAATGGACGTCGTGTTTTAGCTAGCCGTCGTCGTAAAGGCAGAAAGGTTATTTCTGCGTAAGCCACTGAATGCCAGTGGTTTTTTTTTATGCCGTTTTTGCGGAATATAGTGTCTGACTTTTGGCAAATATGGTATTATTGACAGGTGAGTGGTTACGGATTCAATCCGTTTCGCGAAGCTTAATTGAAAGAAGTGAAGGAACCGAAGATGAGAAAATCCTATCGAGTAAAAACAGAGCAAGATTTTCAAAAAGTTTTTCAGGCAGGAAATTCTTTTGCAAATCGGAAGTTCGTGGTGTATGTCTTACCTAAAGAGCAATCACATTTTCGAGTTGGTTTATCTGTAGGGAAAAAAGTCGGTAATGCAGTGAAGCGAAATGAGATCAAGCGCAAGATCCGTGCGAGTTTAACGGAAATGAAGCCGCGGATCGAACCAGCGGTCGATTTCATCGTGATCGCTCGTCCAAGTATCGCCACTTGTTCCTCAAAGGAAATCTACTCGAATTTAGAGCATGTTTTAAAGCTTGCCAAAATTATTCATTAATGGAAAGGAATTAGTTACGTGAAAAAAGGGAAACGCGTCTTACTATTTTTGGGAGTTCTCTCATTAGTAGTTGTCTTATCTGCCTGCGGTGCAACAGGTGAAGTAAATGCACAAAGTACTGGTCTGTGGGATCGTTACATCGTTTATTATTTTGCAGAGGCGATCAAAGCCCTCTCCTTCGGCAATGCCGGGATCGGGATCATCCTCTTTACATTGATCATTCGGGTCATTTTGATGCCGTTGATGCACTTCCAAACCAAAAGCATGCGCAAAACGCAAGAATTACAACCAAAGCTAAAAGCGCTGCAGCAGCAATATGCGTCAAAAGATACAGAAACACAAAGCAAGTTAAAAGAAGAAACACAACGTTTGTATGCGGAAAACAATGTCAATCCCTATGCCGGCTGTCTGCCATTATTGGTACAAATGCCGATTTTGATGGCCTTGTGGCAATCGATCTCACGGGTTCCTGCTTTGCAAGAAGGAAAATTCTTATGGCTGCAGCTGGGTGATCGTGACCCATACTTCATCTTGCCGATTTTAGCGGCGCTCTTTACTTTTGCAAGTACCTATTTATCAAGTATGAGCCAAGTGGAATCAAATGCGAGTCTGAAAATCATGAATTTCGCTATGCCGATGATGATCTTGCTGATGGGGATCAACATTGCCAGCGGACTTTCCTTGTACTGGGTCGTTTCCAATGCATTCCAAGTTGTGCAAACGTTGATTCTAAATAACCCATTCAAGATTCGCCAAGAAAGAGAAGAAGCCGCCCGCAAAGAACGCGAGCGTGAACGTGCGCTGAAAAAAGCAATGAGTCCTAAAAAGAAACGGAAAAAATAAGAGGAGGTTGCACTGCAATGCCGATTTATGAAAATCTGACAGTAGCTGAAGCAATTCAAGAGGGATTGCAAGTCCTTGGTATTACCAAAGATCAAGCAGTAATCGAAGTCCTGGATGAAGGTAAAAAAGGCTTCTTGGGGCTAGGAAAAAAACAAGCACGGGTCTCCATTGAAAAAAGAATCGTTGAAGAACCGGCACCCGTTGAAGAAGTACCAGCAAAACCGCTGGTAGAACCAGATCCTGTGACGACAGAGGATGCAAGCAGTGTGATGGAGGCGGCCGCGAGCGAACCTGTTTTGCTGACGGATCTTTCCGATGAGGAAGCACTGGCTCAGTTGGGACTCTATCTGACAAATATTTCAAAAGCATTGAATGCACCTGCCTTAGTAAAAACCGCTCGTCAAGACGGCGTGATCGTCTTTCATTTAGAAACGCAAAAACAAGGCATTTTAATTGGGAAGCACGGCAAAACCTTGAATGCATTGCAATATTTGGCGCAAGTTTACATTCACCGCATCGCGAAAAACAAATTATCGATCGTTGTGAATGTCGGGGATTACCGTGAAAAACGTCAAGCGATCTTAGAACGTTTGGCCAGTCGTACTGCTGAAAAAGTCAAACGAACTGGTCGCCCGGTCTTTTTAGAGCCGATGCCGGCGTTTGAAAGAAAGCAGATTCATTCCGTATTGAGTAAAGATGCGTATGTTCAAACTCATTCTGAAGGGGATGAACCGTATCGCTACTTAGTAGTGGAACCTGCGGACAAACGAATTTAATGAAAAAAGGGAAAGGCGCTCTGACAAGCCTTTCCCTTTTTTGATGGGAAAAAGCGATTGACAACAAATTTAAAACCAAGTATCCTTGACTAGAAATCATTCTTATCAAAGTCAACATACGTTACGTAGGTCAGCCTTTGGTATCAAAAAAGAGTCCGTATGCCGCGGACTCTTTTTTGTATTTTTTTTGATGATAGAGGGAATTAGCCGCCGATGGTTGATTGAGTAAATTGAACCACCGTACCATAGGCAAAGATCTCAAGGTAAGTTTTGTCGCCTTCGACGATGCGATCGTGTTCGAAATGACAGTTGATCACCGCGTTCGCGCCATAGCTGTGGGCGGTTTCTTTTAAGCGATAAGTCACATCTGCCAACAGGTCGTTCAAGTTCACAGATGTATCAAATAGATCTACTTCGATTTTGTCTGCCGCAAAGACGATATCCCGCACGACATAAGGCCGATTCACGTTTCCTGTCGATAAAATGATTTCCTTAATGCGGGCAGCACTGTTTGATGATTTGATGGTTTCCATAATAGATCACTCTTTTCTTATTCTTTGCTTTTATTTTAAAGGTTTTTGCCTACAGATGCAAAATTTAAAAGTTTTTCAAGGAAGCTTGCGACTGGCGCCAAAATGTGCTAATCTATTTCCAGAATTTAATTGACAAGCAGTCAAAGTGCTAAGTCTACTCGTTTTTATTGATTTTCAATCAATTTGACGGGTGGAGTGGGCACTTTTTTTATGTGAAAAAATAGGAGGAGTATGCAACATGGCGAATATTACGCAAGAATTTGATACGATTGCCGCAATTTCCACCCCACCCGGTGAAGGGGCCATCAGTATTGTGCGATTAAGCGGGGAAGAAGCGATCGCAATTGCGGATCGGATTTTTCAAGCAGGCAATAAAACCCTCGCCCAAGTCCCAAGTCATACGATCCATTATGGTCATATCGTGGATCCAGAGGAAAGTCGTTTGATGGATGAAGTGATGCTTTCAGTGATGAAAAAGCCACGGACCTTTACCCGAGAAGATGTCGTTGAGATCAACTGTCATGGCGGGATCGTGGTCGTCAATCAACTCTTGCAGCTGGTTTTACGCCAAGGGGCACGGCTGGCTGAGCCGGGGGAATTCACGAAGCGGGCCTTTTTGAATGGACGTGTCGACCTTTCTCAAGCCGAGGCGGTGATGGATCTGATTCGTGCCAAGACCGATAAAGCGATGAACCTCGCCGTCAATCAGTTGGATGGCAATCTTTCCCACTTGATTCGGACCTTACGCCAAGAGATTTTAGAGACGCTGGCGCAAGTTGAAGTGAATATCGATTACCCTGAATACGATGATGTGGAAGAATTGACGACCCGCTTATTGCTAGAAAAAGCCACGATGGTCAAAGGGCAGATCCAAGCCTTATTAGCGACTGCCCAACAAGGAAAAATTTTGCGAGAAGGTTTGAGCACTGCGATCATCGGTCGGCCGAATGTCGGTAAATCCAGCTTATTGAACCATTTATTAAGGGAAGAAAAAGCCATCGTGACAGACATTGCTGGTACGACTCGAGATGTCATTGAAGAGTATGTCAATGTTCGCGGGGTACCGTTGAAACTGATCGATACGGCTGGTATCCGCGAAACAGAAGATGTCGTTGAGAAAATCGGGGTCGAACGCAGCCGCAAAGCACTGGCAGAAGCGGAGTTGATTTTGCTGGTTCTCAACCAAAGCGAAGGCTTGACCCAGGAAGACAAACAATTGCTGGAGCTGACTGCTGGCAGCCGTCGGATCATCTTATTGAATAAGACCGACCTTGAGCCAAAATTAGCACCCGCTGAGTTAGCACAGTACGCAGCAGATGAACCGATTTTTTCTGTCTCTGTGTTGACGAGTGAAGGCTTAGACCAACTGGAACAAGCCATTGCCGATCTATTCTTTGGGGGGAAGACCACTGATAAGGATGCTTCCTATCTTTCTAACACCCGCCACATTGCCTTATTAGAAAATGCCGTTCAGTCGTTGTCTGAGGTCATCCAAGGGATTGAAGCAGGAATGCCTGTTGACTTGGTTCAAATCGATATGACACGCTGCTGGGACTATCTAGGAGAAGTTGTCGGCGATAGTGTCCAAGATGAGTTGATCACCCAATTATTTAGTCAGTTTTGTTTAGGAAAATAAAGAATGCGCCACTGGCGTAAAAAGGAGAACACCATGCAAGAATATCAAGCAGAAAGTTATGACGTGATCGTTGTTGGGGCCGGCCATGCCGGATCAGAAGCTGCCTTGGCAGCTAGCCGCATGGGGGCAAAAACCCTCTTGCTGACTATCAACTTAGACATGGTCGCATTCATGCCTTGCAATCCCTCCGTCGGCGGACCCGCGAAAGGTGTCGTGGTGCGCGAAATCGATGCTTTAGGCGGAGAAATGGGCAAAAATATCGACAAAACCTACATCCAAATGCGGATGCTCAATACAGGAAAAGGTCCCGCTGTGCGGGCCTTGCGAGCGCAAGCCGATAAACATGCCTATGCGGCTGAAATGAAACGAACGATCGAAAAAGAAGCCAATTTGACACTGCGCCAAGGAATCGTTGAAAAGCTGATCGTTGAAGAAGGCGAATGTCGTGGCGTCGTGACCTCTACAGGCGCTCGTTACCAAGCCCAAGCTGTAGTGATCACTGCAGGAACAGCGTTGCGAGGAGAGATCATCATTGGAGAGTTGAAATATTCTTCTGGTCCAAACAACTCGCAACCATCGATTGGACTAGCCGATCATTTGAAAGAGCTTGGTCTAGAGATCGCTCGTTTTAAAACCGGTACACCACCGCGGGTGAAATCCAGCACCATCAACTATGAGGTAACGGAGATCCAGCCTGGCGATGAACAACCGAATCACTTTAGTTATAGCACACCCGATGAAGCCTACAATCAAAACCAAGAACCTTGCTGGTTGACCTATACGAACGAAGGGACCCACCAAATCATCAACCAGAATTTACACCGGGCGCCGATGTTTACAGGGATCGTCGAAGGAGTAGGTGCCCGTTATTGCCCATCCATCGAAGACAAAATCGTGCGTTTTGCAGACAAATCTCGTCACCAACTATTCTTGGAACCAGAAGGGTTGAACACCGAAGAAGTGTATGTTCAAGGGCTTTCTACTTCTATGCCAGAAGACGTCCAAGTCCAAATGCTGCATTCCATCGCAGGTTTAGAAAAAGCGGAAATGATGCGGACGGGCTACGCCATTGAATATGATGTCGTGGTACCTCATCAATTGCGTCCAACATTAGAAACCAAAGTCATCGAAAACCTCTTTACGGCAGGACAAACCAACGGAACCAGCGGCTATGAAGAAGCGGCCGGTCAAGGCTTGATCGCCGGCATCAATGCCGCTTTGAAAATTCAAGGCAAAGAACCCTTCATTATGAAACGCAGCGACGGTTATATCGGTGTGATGATCGATGATTTGGTGACTAAAGGAACCAATGAACCATACCGTTTATTGACCTCTCGTGCCGAATACCGCTTATTGCTGCGTCATGATAATGCCGATCTGCGTTTGACCGAAGTGGGACATCAAATTGGGCTTGTCCCAGAAGCACAATACGAAGCGTATGTAGCGAAAAAAGAAGCTGTTGAAGCAGAAATCAAACGTTTATCCAAAATCCGCATCAAACCAACGCCAGAAGTACAAGCGTATTTGACTGCCAAAGGGACGGCCACCTTGAAAGATGGCGTTTTAGCAAATGAATTCTTGCGTCGGCCTGAAGTGACGTATGCCGAAATGCTGCAATTTATCGAAGCCAATGAAGCATTGAAGCCAAAAGAGATTGAACAAGTCGAGATTCAAATCAAATACGAAGGTTATATTAAAAAAGCCCTCGAAAAAGTGGAGAAACTCAAACGGATGGAAGCCAAACGTATTCCTGAAAACATCGACTATGCCGCTATCAATGGCTTGGCAACAGAAGCCAAACAAAAACTGCAAAAAATCCAACCCGAAACCATCGCCCAAGCGAGCCGTATCAGCGGAGTAAACCCAGCTGATATTAGTATTTTGATGGTGTATATCGAACAAGGGAAGATTGCAAAGGTTAACTAAAGACGGTTAATATTCTTTGAAAAACCAATTTATAAATGGTAAATAGAGTGTCAAAAGCCCGCTGCGAAAACAATTCGCAGCGGGCTTTTTGTGTTAGCAATTGAATTATTCAACTTTTTCAATCGTAGTGGTTCCCCAATTCATGATGTTGCTGAGATGGACATAGCCATCGTACAAATTCAAGAAAATCGAGAAGGCACAGACGATATAGATCAATACATAAAAATTATTGGCCTTTTTGTTACGCCATAAGACAAAGCCATCTAAAATCAAACCTAATGGAAAGAGAAATGAGCCGATTCCAGCTAACAGTAGCAAGAGCAGACTTTCATCTTTATCTGCTGCCATCGTTCTTTGGAGTAACGACAATTTTTCTTTCTTGTCGCTGATTTCTTGATTGTTGGTTTCGATCCGCTCTTTTAAGGCTTCGTTCTCACGTAAAAGCTCATCAATCGAGACTTGATAGAGATCACTCAACAAAATCAAATTCTCAATATCTGGATAGCCGCGCCCATTTTCCCATTTCGAAATCGACTGGCGTGAAATCTGTAATTTTTCTGCGACTGCTGTTTGCGACAATCCCGAAGACTCGCGACAGCTTTTTAATTGTTCTGCTAAAGCCAATGTATGCTCCTATCTGCTATTTAACAACTAGCTTCCCATTTGAGATCGTGGTTACGACACTCCCATTGGTAGTGATTATACCTGCTTTTTGCTTAAACGTACAGGTGGCTTTGGTGGACGTGTGAGTTAATGAACTAGAAGTGATACTTCCTCTGTGAGCAACTAAACTTAAATTCGAAGTGCCTGTAAATTGATTGCGGCTATTGACCGTTACATTATAACTAGCGGTCCAATTACCGGCGGATGTTTTTGACACACGATACGTTCCCGCTGCCAGATTTGCTCGGAATGACGGCAATTTTTCAATGGTCAAAATCACCTCATTGCCTTCTTCATCTACCGTGATCAGCTGCTCATAGGGACTATCTGATGCTAGGTCATAAACGAGTTCTGGTTCTTCCACTGTCTGGGCGGCAGCTGGGAGAGCAAAGAGGAAACAAATAAAAATAAACGGCACAAAAAATAATTTTTTCACAAACACCACTCCTTGTACTTTTGATAATTCAAGTATACAAGGTTTATTTAGTTAAAGAAAGCACAAGCTAGTTTACAGGGGTAACGGATGGTTTACAGTTGTTGCTAAATCAGCATTTCATAGGCTTATTTTTTAGGATGTCGAGAAATTTTAAAAGTAATAGTTCATTCAAAAGGTCTTCGTTTTTTAGGTTTCTGACAACGAACCGCTGCTTTTAAAGAGAAACGTTAAAGAAGCCGTTGCTTTAGTTTTCACTAAACCTAGCTGTGAAAGGAAACAAAAAAGCGAAAGAGTAGGCAACGTTTCACGCCGTTAAAACGACAAACGTAAGGCCTCCTTCCGCTTTTTTGCAGCCAATTTTATTCTCTCAAATCAATATCCTTTTGATGGTCGCCGTCTTTCTTATAAACGTTCACCACGGATTCTTTGTTTTCGGCGATTTCTTTGGCACGGGCGATGGCCTCTGCTTTCTTGTCGAAATGGTCACTGGCACGTTTTGCCCCTTTGGAACGGACTTGCCATTGGTCCTCTTCATACACAACTTCTACATCCGCATCCATTAATTTTTTCGCATTCTTATTGGTTTGATGGGCATCATGTTTTTGCGGATTTTTCTCTTTCTGAAAAGCTTTCTTCTCCTCTTCGTCTGCATTTTCATACCATTTTTCTGCTTGACTCGTGGCGATCGGGATCGCCCGATCATCGGAATAGCCATCGGCTAGCAGGGCATTGGCGATATCGATCGCTTTTTTACGAACTAAGGGGTCTAGATTCTTCATTGACGCAGGATAATCACGGACATTCCAAGGCATTGTTTGGTTCCTCCTTTTTCTTGATCCAAAGTCATTTTCCTAGGGGTCCCCTTTTACAGGTACCACCAGTTACTACTCATTAGTTTACCCCCTTCTATAAAAAAGTGAAATCATTTGCTTTCTGGTCAAAAATGAGGGCACTTTCTTTTTTCATTTTCTAATAAACGAGGATTTATTTTTGTTAACAAAGCGTTATATTTCCCAAAAAAAAATGAATGGTTTAGAATTTTATTATAGAGAAAAGGAGGACGTAAGAATGAGTGAACCTATTTTGACTGATCCACGGGAACTTTATCACACGGGTAAATACAGCAAACAGGAACAAGATACGCCTGCTTTACAAGAAGAAATGCGACCAAAACCTGATTGTGGTGAAGACTCTTATGAGGGAAGTCAGCAGTTAGAAAACCGGCGGGTACTGATTACCGGTGGGGATTCTGGGATCGGACGAGCAGCAGCGATTGCCTTCGCTCGTGAAGGAGCAGACATTGCCCTGCACTTTTTCCCAGGAGAAGAAGAAGATGCCGAAGAAGTTGCAGGGTACATCAAAGAAGCCGGACGCAAAGTGATTTTGCTACCCTATGACCTGCGAGACGAAGCGGCACCACAAGAGATCGTTGACAAAGCGGTAGCAGCATTAGGTGGGTTAGATACATTAGTATTGAACGCAGCACAGCAAATCACGCGGCCATCGATTGCAGAATTACCGATTGAACAAGTGAAAGACACCTTTATGGTAAACATTATCTCAATGTTTGCATTAGTGAAAGCAGCTGAGCCACACTTACCGGCTGGGGGAGCGATCGTGACAACGACTTCTGTCCAAGCCTTTAGTCCAAGCGCCCATTTAATGGATTATGCGGCAACCAAATCGGCGATCGCCAGTTTTACAGTCAGCTTGGCGAAACAATTTGCTGAAAAAGGGATTCGGGTCAATGGGGTAGCCCCAGGACCAATCTGGACACCATTACAGTTAGATCATGGCCAACCGCAAGACAAGCTGCCTGAATTTGGTCAGCAAGCATTACTGGAGCGGGCAGGACAACCAGCTGAGCTGGCACCCGTCTATGTCTTTTTAGCTTCCAATAAAGCTAGCTATGTGACAGCACAGATTTATGGTGTTACCGGCGGAGAAGCCATCAACTTGTAAGCTTATCAAAAAATCGGAGAAAAAGGAGGAGGTGTCCTATGAGTAAAGGGTGGAAAATCGTATCAATCATCGTTTCGTTGATCTTTATCACTGTCTTATTACCAATCGTTTTAATGAGTAATCCTTACATGCAGCTGCCATTTGGTTTGGACAGCAGAGGCAATGTCGTCACGTATTTCTTTGACAACTTGTTTATGCGTCAATATATGTTTTGGGTAGCCGTTGTTTTAATCGCCGTATTCTTGATCGTGATCTTAGTCGTGCTGTTTTATCCAAAAACCAAAACAACCTTTGTTTTGAAAGAGGATAAGGGCGCATTGACGATCGATAAGAAAGCGATCGAAGGACTTGTACGTACGAAAGTAAATGAAAAAGAATTTGTTGAAGGACCAAAAGTTCATGTCAAGGCGACCAAAAATCGAATTTTAATCAAAATCAAAGGCCGCTTGAAACGGACGTCTGCCTTAGTTGGCAAAACCGAAAACTTAATGGCGGAAATCCAACAAGATGTCCAACGAGTGCTTGGCTCAAGTGAAAAAGTCAAAGTCGAAGTCAATTACGCGAATTTTGAACAAAATGAGACTCCGGAAAACCCGCGAGTAGAATAGGAGGGCTATGATGAACGAACTACAACAATACAAAATCCCATTGATTTTTGGAGCAATCGGCCTTGTTCTGGCTGTGTTGTTTGTAACGATCGGTTTTTTCAAAACATTGCTGATTCTACTCCTAACAGGTTTGGGTTTTGCGCTAGGATTGTATCTCCAACGTACCGGTATCATCGACGAATTTTTTAACCAACAATAACGTATTTTATAGGAGGAATTTTTAATGAATAACGATAAAAACGAATTAAACAATGAAAAAAATGTCAGTGCACATCCAGATCCAGTGGTTCCCAACACCAATCATCAAGCCAATGAAAATGCGATTCCAATGACTGAATCACCTGATCCAGTGGTACCAAATGCTGAAAAAGCAGTAGCAGGACAACAAAATGGACCAAAACCAGGGGATCATCCAGCACCAGGAAATCCAGATCCAGCCGGACATCATCCAGCACCGCCAAAACCTGGCCACAACGATTTTGAAGGACCAACCGGGGATGCACCCGTTCATGGTTCATTGACCTATGATGACAAAGTGATCCAAAAAATTATCGGAATTGCATTAGAAAATGTAGATGGTCTGTTGACGGTCGATGGTGGTTTCTTCTCTAATATTGCTGAAAAATTAGTTAATACAGACAATGTGACTGCCGGTATCAATACTGAAGTTGGGAAAAAACAAGTAGCCGTTGATTTAGATATCGTGGTTGAATACGACCGCAATATCCCAGAAATCGCTGAACAAGTCAAAGAAGTCATTCAAAAAGAAGTAACGACAATGACCCAATTAGAAGTGATCGAAGTCAACATCAACGTTGTGGATGTGAAAACAATCGCTGAATACGAAGAGGAACAAGAAACGGTTCAAGACAAAGTAACGTCAGCGGCTTCTAAAACCGGCGACTTTGCTTCACGTCAAACCAACAAAGCCAAACATGCGGCTTCCCGCGCGTCTGATCGTATCGAAGAATACAACGAACCTCGCGTGAAATAAAAAAGTTTCATATGAAACAAAAACAAGCATTGATCCTGAGATCAATGCTTGTTTCTTTGAGAAAAAAGCTGACCAGCAGGGTTGGCAGCCTTGCTGGTCAAGGAAAAATGAAAAAAGTTTTTTGGATTGAAATGAGTATAATTCCCATGCCTTAAACCAACCTTAAAGCCCCAGTTAAAAAATGGTAAATTCTCCTAGAAAGCAATCGCTGGCTATTGCATCACATTGCTTTTTGCGTTAAAGTAGGAACTAGTCTGTGAAACATTTTTCTGTTTCACAAAATAGAAAGGATTCGTTATGCTACCTGAAGAATTTCATGAAGAATTACGCAAAAACGGGATCATTTTAACCGAAGAACAAATGGAAAAATTCGTTGTCTATTTCGAGCGTTTGGTCGAATGGAATCAGAAGATGAATCTAACCGCAATTACGGAAAAATCAGAAGTGTATTTAAAGCATTTCTACGATTCTGTTTCCTTAGCTTTTGAAACCGCCTTTGACCCGCAAAGTCATTTGTGCGATGTCGGTTCAGGTGCTGGCTTTCCAAGTATTCCACTAAAAATCGTGTTTCCTGAATTAGAAGTGACGATCGTCGACTCTTTAAATAAGCGCATCACCTTTTTACAAACTCTTGTGACGGATCTACAATTGGAAAATGTCCACTTGTACCATGACCGTGCAGAAACATTTGGTCAAAAACCGCAATTTCGTGGGCAATTCGATTATGTGACCGCTCGTGCGGTTGCCCGTTTGAATGTGTTAACGGAACTCTGTGTGCCATTGGTGAAAAAAGCAGGCTATTTTTATGCGCTCAAAGCTGCCAAAAGCGAGGAAGAACTGGTTGAAGCCAAACCAGCGATCTCACTCTTAGGCGGCAAATTTATTGAAGAAAAAAGCTTTACCTTACCGGTCAGCGGCGATGAACGCCATCTTTTGATCATTCAAAAGAAAAAAGAAACGCCAAAGAAATACCCCCGCAAACCGGGAATGCCAGCGAAACAACCAATTAAATAGGAGGAAAATCAATGGCCCGTATTATTTCTGTTGCAAACCAAAAAGGCGGCGTAGGCAAAACCACCACAACGGTGAACCTAGGTGCGTCCTTAGCATTTGTCGGCAAAAAAGTGTTACTCGTAGATATTGATGCCCAAGGCAACGCCACAAGCGGTGTCGGCATTCGCAAACCAGATGTGGAACAAGACATCTATGATGTATTAGTCAATGAAACACCGATCGTTGAAGCGATTTTACCTAGCAGCCGAGAAAACTTGGATATCGTTCCAGCGACGATCCAATTAGCTGGTGCGGAAATTGAATTGACCTCCATGATGGCACGGGAATCTCGATTGAAATCGGCTTTGAATGAAATCAAAGAACAATACGATTATATCTTTATCGATTGCCCGCCATCTTTAGGTCATTTGACGATCAATGCCTTTACCGCCAGTGATTCGATTTTGATCCCAGTCCAATGTGAGTACTATGCATTAGAAGGGCTGAGCCAACTATTGAATACCGTGCGTTTAGTACAAAAACATTTTAACCCTGAGTTAGAGATCGAAGGGGTCTTACTGACGATGTATGATGCCCGAACGAACTTAGGCGCGGAAGTCGTGGAGGAAGTCCGTCGCTATTTCCAAGAAAAAGTATATGAAACCATTATTCCGCGGAATATCCGGTTGTCTGAAGCACCTAGTCATGGATTGTCGATCATTGATTATGATCCACGCTCAAAAGGAGCCGAAGTCTATCAGACGTTAGCAAAGGAAGTGTTAGCCCGTGAAGAATAAAGGGAAAGGATTAGGGCGTGGGATCGATGCGTTGTTTCAAGACCTGCAAGGGTTAGAAGAAGTCGATATCAAGACAGAAAAAGTCGTTGAACTGCCTTTAAACGAATTAAGACCCAACCCTTATCAACCGCGAAAAACCTTTGATGAGCTTTCATTACAAGAACTGGCCAATTCGATCCAGCATTCGGGGGTCTTTCAACCGATCATCGTGCGGCAATCATCCGTCAAAGGCTATGAGATCATTGCTGGTGAACGCCGGTTTCGAGCGTCCAAATTAGCTGGCAAGGAAACGATCCCAGCCATCATCCGCAATTTTGATGAAGAAGCGATGATGCAAGTCGCCGTTTTAGAAAACTTGCAGCGGGAAGATTTAAATCCTTTAGAAGAAGCAGAAGCCTATGACATGCTGATGAAGAACTTGAAATTGACCCAAGCACAAGTCGCTGAACGTTTAGGGAAAAGCCGTCCGTATATCGCTAATTATTTGCGGTTGCTGTCCTTGCCGAAACTCGTCAAAGAAATGGTTCAAGATGACCGTTTGTCTATGGGGCAAGCCCGGACATTACTAGGCTTGAAAAACAAAGAACAGATCTTAAAATTAGCCAATCGTTGTGTCAAAGAAAATCTGACAGTCCGCCAATTAGAACAAATGGTCGCTGAGATGAATGACACGAAAAACGAAAAGAAAAAAGTGCCGCGTCTGATTCGGGAAAAACCGTACTATTTACGAGAAAGCGAAGAACGGTTAATGGATAAATTCGGCACGAATGTCGAGATCCGCGAAAAAGAAGGCAAAGGAAAAATCGAGATCGAATACCTGTCACAAAAAGATTTAACCCGTATTTTAGATTTATTGAACATTCAATTTGATGAAGCTTGAGGTGATAAAGATGTATGATCTTGGGGATATTGTCGAAATGAAAAAACCGCATGCCTGCAAAGCCAATCGTTGGGAAATCATCCGCATGGGGGCAGACATCAAAATAAAGTGTACGAATTGCGGCCACATCGTCATGATGACGCGCCGAGAATTTGATAAAAAGATGAAGAAAATCCTAGAAAAAAAAGAGAAAGAGTGAAGTGAAGCATGGCGTTAACTGCCGGAATCGTTGGATTGCCAAATGTGGGCAAATCTACTTTATTTAATGCAATAACCAAAGCAGGAGCAGAAGCCGCAAACTACCCGTTTGCGACGATCGATCCGAATGTAGGAATGGTGGAAGTGCCAGATTGGCGCTTACAGCGTTTAACAGAATTAGTCCGTCCGAAAAAGACGGTCCCAACCACCTTTGAATTTACGGATATTGCTGGAATCGTCCGCGGTGCCAGCAAAGGGGAAGGATTAGGTAACCAATTTTTGAGCCATATCCGCCAAGTGGATGCGATCTGTCATGTCGTTCGTTGTTTCGACGACGACAACATCACCCACGTGGAAGGCCGCGTGGACCCATTAGCTGATATCGACACCATCAACTTGGAGTTGGTTTTAGCGGATTTAGAATCCGTCAACAAGCGCTATACTCGGGTCGCAAAAATTGCCAAAACCAAAGACAAAGATGCAGTTGCGGAACTGGCCGTTCTTGATAAGATCAAACCGGTCTTAGAAGAAGGGATCTCTGCTCGTTCGATCGAATTTACAGATGAAGAACAGCGCATCGTCAAAAGTTTGTTTTTACTAACGACCAAACCAGTCTTATACGTTGCCAACGTAGCAGAAGAAGACGTGGCAGACTATGAAACCAATGACTATGTCAACAAAGTGAAAGAATTTGCAGCAAGCGAAAATGCGGAAGTGATCGTCATCAGTGCTCGTGCTGAAGAAGAGATCGCTGAGCTGGAAGAAGAAGACAAAGCAGAGTTTTTAGAAGCATTAGGAATTGAAGAATCAGGGTTGGATCAATTGATTCGTGCCGCCTATGATTTGCTGGGTCTAGCAACGTACTTTACCGCTGGTGAACAAGAAGTGCGTGCGTGGACGTTCCGTAAAGGCATCAAAGCACCGCAAGCAGCGGGGATCATCCATACGGACTTTGAGCGCGGCTTTATTCGTGCGGAAACTGTTTCCTTTGAGGATCTGAACCAATACGGCACGATGCAAGCGGCCAAAGAAGCCGGTCGGGTACGTTTGGAAGGAAAAGATTATGTCGTGCAAGATGGCGACGTGATGTTGTTCCGTTTTAACGTATAAAGGGCTTTCTTCCCAGTGAATTTGTGGTAAAATGTCCATTGTGAAGAAAACGCAGAAGGGAGAATCAATTCATGGAACCAGAAACTCTGCGAAATTATGTTTCCGAAAATCGTGAATTAGAACAACAATTAACAAAACGAAACCAACAATATATATTTGATTTAAAAAAATCGCTAGAGGCAGCCAACCTTTCTGAAGAAGAAAAAACGATTGCCTTGCATGAGATGCTGCCGGTCTTAGTCAAAGAACAAAAAGGCGGCAAAACGGCCCGCCAATTATTTGGTACAGTGTCTGAACGTACCGAAGCCATCATCAACAAACCCGTTGAGCAAAAAGAATCCGGCCCCTTCTTGATGTGGTTGGATAACACCTTGCTGATTTTAGGGATTTTTGGGTTGATGTTAGGGGTTATGGGAATCTTTACTAGAGGACAAGCACAACCTTATGGCTTATTGACCCTCTTCTTGATGGCGATGCTTGCTGGTTGGGTGTTCTACTTGATGTACAAATACATGTATCAATATGAACGCCCGGGTGCCGATAAGAGCAAACGGCCGAAGATGTGGAAGATCATTTTGATTTTAGTCGCAGCCTTCATGCTATGGATCGTTGTGATCTCGCTTTCTGCGATGATCCAACCACCATTGAATCCACAAGTTGATCCTGTGATTGAAGCCTTGATCGGGGCAGTGGCATTAGCAGCGAAGTACTACTTGAAACGCAAATACAATATCATCAGCAGTCTGTCTGTTCCTAGAGGCTGATGGCTACACGTTGATCGTGCGCCTTCTTTTGTTAAAAAAGACCGCACGATCAGCGTGTTTTTTTAGAAAAAATGGCGAATTATGAGATTTGACCAAAGGTTTGAAGAGGATTATTAAGAAAGCTTTCCGAATGGTTGACTTATGAAAAAATCTTTGCTATTTTTTTTAAAATACCTAAAAACTTTAAGGAGTGGTTACAAAAATGTCCAACTGGGAAACCAAATTTGTAAAAAAAGGGTTAACGTTTGATGATGTCTTATTGATTCCGGCAGAAAGTCACGTCTTGCCAAATGACGTGGATATGAAAGTGCAGCTTGCCCCGAATATTACACTAAATATTCCAATCATAAGTGCCAGTATGGATACCGTAACTGATAGTAAAATGGCGATCTCAATGGCGCGTCAAGGCGGACTTGGCGTGATTCACAAAAACATGAGTATCGCAGCGCAAGCAGATGAAGTGCGCAAAGTAAAACGTTCTGAAAGCGGCGTGATCATCGATCCGTTTTTCTTAACACCAACCCACTTAGTTGCTGATGCAGAACATTTGATGAGCAAGTACCGCATCAGCGGGGTACCGATCGTAGAAACGATGGAAAACCGCAAATTAGTCGGTATCATCACGAACCGCGACATGCGTTTTGTCACGGATTATACGATGCCGATCAATGATGTGATGACCAAAGACCAATTGATCACAGCACCTGTCGGTACTTCGTTGAAAGACGCGGAAAAAATCTTACAACAACACAAGATCGAAAAATTACCGATCGTTGATGAAGCAGGAATCTTAAGCGGGTTGATCACTATCAAAGATATTGAAAAAGTGATCGAATTCCCGAATGCAGCCAAAGACACGCATGGACGCCTATTAGTGGCAGCAGCAGTCGGCGTTACCAGCGATACCTTTGAACGTGCACAAGCATTATTGGATGCAGGCGTGGATGCGATCGTCATTGATACTGCCCACGGACACAGTGCCGGTGTTTTACGCAAAATCTCTGAAATTCGTGCCCATTTCCCAGAAGCGACATTGATTGCTGGAAATGTTGCCACTGCCGAAGGCACGAAAGCATTGTATGATGCTGGTGTCGATGTCGTAAAAGTCGGGATCGGTCCAGGATCGATCTGTACTACTCGGGTGGTAGCCGGTGTCGGAGTTCCTCAATTGACCGCGATCTATGATGCAGCCTCTGTGGCACGTCAATACGGAAAAGCAATCATTGCTGATGGTGGGATCAAGTACTCTGGCGATATCGTCAAAGCTTTAGCAGCTGGCGGTCATGCCGTAATGCTAGGCAGCATGTTGGCAGGAACCGATGAATCACCAGGTGAATTCGAAATCTATCAAGGCCGTCGCTTCAAAACGTACCGCGGAATGGGTTCATTGGGGGCAATGGAAAAAGGCTCCAGCGACCGTTACTTCCAAGGGGGCGTAAACGAAGCCAACAAATTGGTTCCAGAAGGCATTGAAGGGCGTGTCGCTTATAAAGGCAGCGTTTCTGATATCATCTTCCAAATGATCGGCGGGTTGAAATCAGGGATGGGTTATGTCGGTGCTGGCAATCTACAGCAATTACGTGATGAAGCACAATTTATCCAAATGAGCGGCAACGGACTAAAAGAATCACATCCCCACGATGTTCAAATCACGAAAGAAGCACCGAACTACTCTGTAAAATCATAAAATGTTTCACGTGAAAACAAACGATCCCCTCTGTTCAAAAGCGGACAGAGGGGATTATTTGTTCAAAAAAGGACGTCACTCTCAGCTATCTAGGCAAGAGTGGCGTCCTTTTCTTTAAAATCGCTGCTGGATGATCAGCAAATCGCTTTAGCAGTAACTTATTCGTTTGATTTCAATGCATCGATCATATTGACATGAGTCAGTTTCACATGGGTGACGTACATCACGATGATCGTAAAGAGAATCGTCATGCCGCCGGCTAAAGCATAGGCCGGCCAAGTGATCACTAATGGAAAGACCATGTTTTCCATCGAAGCTTGGATCAAAATAAAGTCAGTTAAGAAGTAACCTACCACGTAGCCTGCGAGAATCCCAAATAACGTAAAGACGATATTTTCCCGTACGATGTACATGGTGACTTCCTTATTGTAAAACCCTAATACTTTAATGGTAGAAAGTTCGCGAATCCGCTCGGAAACATTGATGTTGGTCAAGTTATACAAGACGACAAAGGCTAATGCCCCTGATAATACAACTAAGATCAAGACAATGGAGTTCAAGTTGCCCATCGAATCATCCTGCATTTTGATCTGAGTGGAAAGGAACGTCGTGTTTTTGACTTTGTCGGTATCTAACAAGGCTGTTGATAAAGCTTCCTCTTGCTTTTTCGTCATCGTCTTGCTTTTGACTAAGAAGGCATTTGGTTCAAAGGTACTATTGGTGATTTCTTCGTAAACGGTTGGTGACAGATAAAGAGAATTGCCTAAATAATTTTCTGCGATGCCACTAATAAGTACTTCAAAGGCTTCTTGATCGCTAGTATAGAAGGTCAATGTATCGTCAACCTGCAGATCATACAATTCTGCGTACTTCATAGTCAGTACGGCGCCCTCTGTTAATGACAGCTTCTGTCCTGCCGTCGTTTTCAAATGGACATAGTCGGTAAAAGCTTCTTGATCTGCCGGAACCATCAAGGTCAAACTTTGTTTTCCTTGGTTAGCCGGTCGAATCTCGATCGTTTCATTGTAGACTAGCATCGAATGGGTCACAAAAGGATCGTCTGTTAAAACCGTTTCAGCGGCAGCAACGGTTTCTTCCTTCGCATCATTTAAGGTCACGACGGCTTGATAATCCGTAATGGGTCCAAATTGTTTCGCAGTCACAGCACTTAAGGAATCTTTCAACCCAACACCTGCCACCATCAGTCCCGTACAACCGGCGATGCCAATGATCGCCATAATCATTCGCGATTTGTAGCGGAAAATGTTACGGAAGCTGACTTTTTGATTGAAGCTTAATCGTGACCATAGGGGGGTAATGGCTTCTAATAAAATCCGTTTCCCAGGTTTTGGCGCCCGAACTTGCAGTAGCTGGGCAGGTTTTTCCCGCAATTCTTTGATCAAAACAAAGAGGCAGGCACCGAGAGTCGCCAGTAAAAAGGCGATCGCGGCCAAAATAATTGGCGACCAGACATAATAGACGCGAATTCCGTCTAAAAGATACCGTTCGCTGGATAGGAAATAGATCAAACGCGGCAACAGTTCGGTTCCTAATACGGCACCACTGATAATGCCAATGGCCGAAGATAGGAGAGCATAAATCAAATATTTAAGGGAGATCTCGACTTTGCCATAGCCCATCGCTTTTAAGGTACCGATCTCTTTGCGGTTTTCTTCTACCATCCGCGTCAGTGTCGTAAAGGTGATCAACGCAGCGATAAAGAAGAAGAAGACTGGGAACACATTGGCGATCGCGGCGATACGATCAGACAACCCACCATATTCTTGGAAACCGGGGGTGTCTTTGCGCTGGTTGTAAAGATACGTCGGCTCTGCCAAGTCTTCGATCTCTGCCCGTTTTTCTGCCAGTGTTTGTTGGGCGTCAGTTAGTTCTTGTTGCTGTTCATCTAATTGGTCTTGCTGCTGTGTCAATTCTGCTTCCCCAGCTGCCAATTGGCCTTCGAGGGCTGCTTGTTGTACGGGCGGCAGCTGTGCCAAGGCGGCTTGCTGTTGTTCTAGTTCCGCTTTGGCCTGATCCAGTTGGGCTTGTCCATCAGCTAACTGTTTTTGTCCATCGCGGACTTCTTTTTCTGCAGGGGCTAATTCATCAAAAGCGTCTTGCTGAATTTCTGCTAAGCGTTCTTTAGGGCGATCCGCAAACAGTTCCTCAATCGTTTCTTGATGGGCTGCCATCTTGTCGGTGTACGCATCGGAGTATGTTTCAAGCCCAGCGACATCATCAAAGGCGAGATAAAGGATCGATTTGACCTCCATCGTGAACTGTTCTTCCGGTACATAAGCAAAGTACGTCACGACACCGCTGCCGACATTCGCATAGCCCCGTTCGGCAGCACTGATATAAATCGGAGAAGTGGCAAACCCAACGATCGTATACTCTTTGTCCGACAGATTGTCGGGATCATCGATCGTAAAAGTATCCCCTATTTGCCAGCCATAATTTTTTGCTTCGGTGTCCAGCACGATTTCATCGGCTTTTTCTGGCAGTCGGCCGTCCTTCACCAGTAGCTGGTTGAGTTCCTGCGAGGGATCATAAGAGGTCACTTGCACGACTTCATCTGAGTTGGCAGCGTAATAAAATTGATAGGCGGCTTCTGTGTGCGCACCACTTTTTTTCGCCGCATCAATGTCGTCCTCCGTCAATCCCAGCGTGGAAGTGACTTGCAGATCTGCTAATTGCTGGCCGTTGACATATTCACTTGCGGAATGATTCAGGATCGGGCCGGTCGCTTTGACACCGACAAAGAGAAATGTTCCTAAAAAAATGATCAAGGTGATTGCGATAAAGCGGCCTTTTGATTGGCGAATCTCTCGCAAACTTGCTTTAAGATAGGTCTTATTTTTCATCAGATCCTCCTACCAAACGATTTCATCGATCGAGATGGGATGAGGATTCTCTTCAATGGAACGGACAGTGGCATCGTTGATATGGATCACCCGATCGGCGATCGGGGCAATGGCGCTATTATGGGTGATGATCAACACCGTATTGCCATTTTTCCGGCTAGCGTTTTGCAAAAGCTTCAACACTTGTTTTCCTGTTTCAAAGTCCAAGGCACCAGTCGGTTCATCGCATAGCAGCAGTTTCGGGTTTTTGGCTAACGCCCGAGCGATCGATACCCGCTGCTGTTCCCCACCAGAGAGCTGCGAAGGAAAGTTGTTTTTGCGGTTTTCTAACCCGACTTGGGCTAAGACTTCATCAGGATCGAGTGCATTCGGTGAGACTTCTGTTGCCAATTCAATGTTTTCTTTCGCTGTCAAATTCGGGACTAAATTATAAAACTGGAAGACGAACCCGACGTCTGTGCGGCGGTATTCCGTCAGCTGTTTGTCGTTAAACTTCGCGATATCGACATTGTCGATAATGATTTCTCCTTCATCTGGCGAATCCATCCCGCCTAAAATATTCAAAACGGTCGATTTTCCGGCACCACTGGGTCCAAGGATCACCACTAATTCGCCTTCTTCAATGGCAAAGGAAAGATCGTTGTTGGCAGTGATGGTGGTTTCGCCCATCTGATAGCGTTTATATTCATTCTTTACTTCAACATAACTCATTAATAAAGCCTCCATTTTTTAAACACGTGTTGATTTAATCACATGGTGTTAGTATACTAAGAAAGAAAAGTAAGAGCAATCCTCAATGCTTACGTATTTGTCATTAAATAGACAAATATTGATCAAATGTACAGAGAAAAGGGGAAACGATATGGTAGGGACTGTGGGGAACCGTCGAACGATCTACTCGAAAAAAGTGATCCGGCGCGCCTTTCAGGAGTTATTGTTGGAAAAAGAGTACCGCAAAATCACGATCAAAGAGATTGCGGAACGAGCAGATATCAATCGGGGAACATTTTATAAATATTATAAGGACACAGCCGCTTTGTTGGAGGAGATCGAAGGGGAGCTCGTTGAGCAGATCGCATCGAACTTGCAGCAGGAAAATTTGTCATTGGATCTTTGGCTGGAAAAGCTATTGACGATTTTGTATGAGAATCCTAGTACCACCCATTTGATTTTGTTGAACAACAGCCATTTGCTGAATCTTTTGTTGTCTGAGATTAAACCGGAGACCTTGAAACGGTTTGCCCAATACTTTCAAGATGCTTCCGAGGAAGAATTGGAGCTGTGCCTGAGCTTTTTTGTCTGCGGATCTATCGGGTTGATCGAACGCTGGCTCAAAGATTTTTCAACGATGCCGCCAAAAGCTGTCGCTGATCTATTGATTCAAATTTTTGTGACTAATGTGTATGAAGAAAAGAAGGGCTAAAAAAGAGGGAACGATCCAATAACCAAAAAGGAACGCAGCAAGAGACAATTTGCTGCGTTCCTTTTTCTCTTAATCAACGAGGCGTTCATCGTTCATCCCAAAGTATTGATGCAGCGGTTTTTGCCGTGCGCCTAATAATTGATCGACGGTCACGAATTCGTAGCCTTCGTTTTTGAGCGTTTTAATGACTCCCGGTACAGCTTTCACAGATTTCGGGTGGATATCATGAATCAAGATCATGGCACCATTAAAGACATTTTGTTGAACCAAGGCATTGATTTTCTTCGGATCCTTCAATTTCCAGTCTTGAGAATCGATGTCCCATTGAATGATCGGCATGCCGATGGTTTCTGCGCTTTGTTTGTCGATAGCGCCATAAGGGGGCCGTAAATTCCTAGGTAGTAAACCCGTCGCATTGTAAATGGCTTTATTGGTTTTCGTGACTTCTGACTGCAAATCTTCCGCTGAAAGAGTATTCAGCTGCGGATGAGAGTAAGAATGACTGGCGATCTCGTGTCCAGCTTCTTGGACTTTTTTGGCAGCTTGCGGATATTGCTCAACCATTTGTCCTAGCATAAAGAAGGTCGCTTTGACATCATTTTCTTGTAAGATGTTCAACAGATCCATGGTGGAGGTGTTGTTGGGTCCATCATCAAAGGTCAATGCCACGTATTTTTTATTGGGGTCAAGACTTGGCAAGGCATTGTCGAGTTGGTCAGCAGCCACGAGATCAGGATCAATGAATGGGGCGATCTCGCTGTAAGACAGGGTGATTTCCGTCGCTCCCGTCTGATTTTTTGGCAATTCGATGGTCAGCTTTTCCGGATCATAAGTAAATTTCGAATCGAAGGTGATCCGCTCCATGGCCAAGACGGCGTCGATGATTTTTGCGGGTTCCTTAGCTTGATCCAGCAGTTTCTGTTGAATGACTTGCTGAATACCTAATAAGCTGCCTTCATCAGGAACCAGTTCTTTCAAAGACAATTCGGTTTGTGTCTTCTCTGAAACAAAGATCGGTGCATCTGTTAAACGATCAGCATCTTCAAAACGACCGGTTTCTCGATTCCATACATAGCTGTCGGCTTTTAATGAATAGGTAGAGACTTTTGCAGCTACTGTTTGTGCTTGGATACGGGCAACGGTGACGACTTCTTTTTCCGTTTGTTTTTTGCGCAATGACTCAGCGGCTTTCGTCAACCGATCTTTGATATCTTTGATGGGAAACGTATCGAGGTCTTGCGGGCGGTAGATCAGTTCTTTGTTTGCTCCTTTGGAGAGCACTTCAGGCGTTGTTTTTAACCCATTTTGGCTTTGTTCTGCTTGGATTGATGCCAATAATTTCTCCGCAGCTGCCTCATATTTTGCTTGGGCGGCAACTTCTTGTTGGTGCAAGGTGTAAAGGACTGAGCCAGCCGTTGCGATCAAAACGATCAATAATAAGGCGAATAAGGAAAAAATTGCTTTTCGATACGGCTTCTTTTTCGAGGGTGGTCCTTTCGGTCTTTCATCAGCGGATGCTGTTCGTTTTTGATTATTGTTTGGTTTCTTGTGTAAGTCACTCCGACGGGCATAGGTCTTTCGTTCGGGCATTGGTGAAGCTCCCTTCATTCCATCCTAAATTATGCCCACGTTACCATAAGTCACAGGCACTTTCAACGATCATGCCCGGTTTCTGATAGAGGATTAAAAAGACAAAGGGATTTTTCTAATTATTCGCTTAAAAATTACAACCTTGTTGCGTTGTTTCTCTTGCAAGAAGCGATCAAAGTGGCTAGGGGGGATTGAAACCACTACAGGCGACGTGAACAAGAAAACCCCTAGGGAACCTTCACGCGGTGTGACTGTTCTCTAGGGGTTGCTACTGAGGTTACTAAGGCTTAGGCTTTTTCAATTTTTGTCAGTCCGCCCATGTAAGGAACCAGAACTTCCGGTATCGTTACACTGCCGTCTTCGTTTTGATAATTTTCAAGCACTGCAGCCACCGTCCGACCGACAGCCAGACCAGAGCCGTTTAGTGTATGCATGTAGTGAATCTTGCCCTCTTGATCGCGGTAACGGATCATCGCACGGCGTGCTTGGAAGTCTTCACAGTTTGAGCAAGAGCTGATCTCACGATACATCTCTTGGGCAGGGATCCATACTTCTAAATCATAGGTCTTCGCTGCAGAAAAGCCCATATCTCCTGTACACAAGCTAAGCACACGGTAAGGCAAATGGAGTTTTTGCAAAATGTCTTCGGCATTAGCCGTCATTTTTTCTAATTCTTCATAAGAATGTTCTGCATCACTGAATTTCACCATTTCGACTTTATTGAATTGATGCAAGCGAATCAAGCCGCGAGTGTCACGGCCAGCGCTGCCGGCTTCCGAACGAAATGATGGGCTCAAGGCAGTGAAGTAGGCAGGGAGCTGCTCTTGTTCTAAGATCTCCCCTTGATAGTAGTTGGTCAAAGGTACTTCCGCAGTCGGGATCAAAGTCAAATCAGTGTCTGCCAATTGGAAAACATCTTCTTTGAACTTCGGAAATTGCCCAGTACCGAACATTGCTTGGCTGTTGACGATATACGGGGTGATCATCTCTGTATATCCATGCTCATAAACATGCTGATCCAACATGAAGTTGTATAAGGCACGTTCCAAACGAGCACCTAAGCCTTTGTAGTAAACAAAACGGCTACCAGAAACTTTGGCGCCCCGCTCAAAGTCGAGGATCCCCAAGTCTTCTGCGATCTCCCAATGGGGTTTTGGTTCAAAGTCAAAGGTTTTTGGTTCTGCCCAGCGGCGGACTTCTACATTGTCGTCTTCATCTTTGCCCACCGGAACAGAATCATTCGGCAAGTTCGGTAACGTCGTGGCGATCTCTTTGATGTCTTCATCGATTTGGGCGATTTCTTCATCCAATTGTTTGATTTGGCTACCGACTTCTTTCATTTGGGCAATTTTATCAGCCGCGTCTTCTTTCGCCCGTTTCAAGGCAGCGATCTCACCAGAAACATCGTTGCGCAATTTCTTGCGTTCTTCCGTTTGGACTAAGAGCTCTCGGCGACGTTCGTCAAGCGTTAAAAAGCGGTCCAATACTTCTTTCTGCACGCCGCGTGTTGCGAGTTTGCTTTGTACTTCAGCAAAATTTTGGCGAATCATTTTTACATCTAACATAGTGATACATCCTCCTTTGATTTTTCCATAGAAAAAAGGCCATTCCGATCCCGTATTGCTTGGGACGAAATGACCATTCGCGGTGCCACCCAAGTTCAGCTTGCGCTGCCCTTGCTGCTCGTATCGTGAGCCAACGATTTTTCTTTCGAAAAATACACGTTAAAGAACTGGATTCTATTTTTTCCAACACTGATTTTCACCAACCATCAGCTCTCTATACAGATGAAAAAAATATACTAGGTTCTGTGCCTTGATTATTTTCTCTAGCATACCCAAAAAATGTTGGGTCGTCAACCATAGGTTTGTGTGTTGGATAAGTTGTTGCGTTTCAACGGGAGATGGATAATAAAGGACGTCCATTCTGGCGTTGACTTGGCATAGATATAGCCGCCATGTAAGGCGACGATGCTTTGAGCGATCGCTAGACCTAAGCCAGTTCCTCCTGTTTCTTGAGAGCGGGATTCTTCCACTCGGTAGAAACGGTCGAATAGAGAATCAAGGGCTTGCTTAGGGATCATTTGCCCATTGTTTTTGACTGTTAAGATCGCTTCGGTCCCGACTTTCTCGACTTCCATGCGGATCTTATCGGCGCCTTTGCCGTATTTCAAGGCATTCGAAAGCAAGTTATTGAAGACCCGCACCAGTTTTTCGGTATCGCCATCCATCTCGATATGCTCTGGATGGGTGTACGTTTCAATCTTGATACCTTTTCGGCTAGCTTCTAATTCAAAGTCCGCCGCCAATTGTTCCACTAGCTGAGCCATATCAAATTCCATCACATTGATTGGCACGCTAGGCTGGCGCACTTTTGTGTATTCAAACAAATCATCGACGAGGGATTTCATTTGCTTGGCTTTGACATACGCCGTATGGGTATATTTCAGCAATTCTTCTTCTGAATGGTATTGTCGATCTTCAATTAGACCTAAATAGCCGATGATCGAAGTCAATGGTGTTCGAATGTCATGACTGACATTGGTGATCAGCTCATCTTTGGATTGCTCGATCCGCCGTTCATCTTCGATCGCCGCCACCGTACTGTCGACTAAGCCGTTGATATTAGAAACGATCCGACTTAAATCGCCCCGTAACTCGAAGGGGATGCGATGATCGTAATTGCCTTCCGCAATAAAATGAAGCTCACTGATGATGTGACGTAGCTGCATTTGATGGTAGCGGCGAATCAAACGCCAATATAAGACGATCACATCTAATAGGAAGAACATCGGTAGAATGAAGTTACGCCCACTGCGGAAGATATCCGTATTAAAGGCAGACGTGAAAGCATTCTTCGATGCGTAGATGGCATCAACTAAATCTGGTGAGTTTTCAACGATTGAGGTCAAGATGACCAAAATAGCGATATTTAATAGAAGTAAAAGAACAATCGTTACAATTCCTTCGGCAAATAACTCACTGATTTCCTTTGAGGTCAACGTGATCCGTTTCTTTTTTTCGATTGGTGTGTTGCGCTTTTTTTCAGTTGGTTTACTTCGCATCTATTTTGTAGCCGACCCCCCATACTGTTTGGATGACTTTTTCACCATCCGTGGCTTCTTCGATCTTATCTCGTAAGTGACTGACATGGACCATAACTGTTTTGGCAGAAACGACACTTTCTTGTTTCCAAACTCGTTCAAAAATCTCATCGGCGCTAAAGACACGGTTGGGATGCGATGCCAGTAAGTAGAGGATACCAAATTCTAATGCAGTCAATTGAATTTCGTTGCCATCGACGGTTTTTACTTCATGGGAATCGCGATTGATAATAAGAGAGCTTACTTCCAGAATCTCTGGTTGATTTGAAGCAGCCTGCATCTTGGTTCTTCTCAATAACGATTTTACCCGGGCCATAACTTCTAATGGGTTGAAAGGTTTTGTGACATAATCATCCGCACCGGCGACCAATCCACGAATCTTATCCATATCGGTTGTTTTAGCGGTCAGCATAATAATAGGGATTTGGGATTCTTTTCTCAATTCTTTCACGACTTGCATGCCATCCATTTCCGGCATCATGATATCTAAGATCAATAGTTCGATATCAGAAGTGGTGCGGATCTTGGTCAGTGCTTCTTTTCCATCATATGCTTTGACCGATTCATAACCTTCATTGTGTAAATAAATGCTTAATAGTTCTACGATCTCTTTGTCATCATCTGCTACAAGTATTTTCATACTGGGTCCTCCTAGGAACAATATTCTTTTCTCCATTTTAGCAAATATTCCACAAAATAGATAAAATCATACTTAAATTTATAAGAATGATAGGAATTAAGAAAACACAAAAAGGAAAAAGACGAACGATAGGCAAATAATAACGGAAAAAGTCCTTAAAAAAGGCGGAAATCACGGACTAAAAATCACGAATCATCTTTGGAAACGGAGTAACTAGAAACGTTGGTCTATCAATCATTTTATGGTTGACGAATAGCGCAAGTCTTGGTATATTATTACATGTGCCAAATGACTAATTGAATTCCTAAAAAGAATTGAAAAAAGTAGTTGACGCACAGCTCGACAGATGATATTATAACGAAGTCGCAATTTTGAAACAGTTAATCAATGTTGATACATCAACAAAATTAATTGAAAAAAGTTGTTGACAAATAACAAATCATTTGTTATTCTAATAAAGTCGCTGAGACAGCCGCTACGAAGTTGAAAAACAACGAGCGAAAAAAAACTTTTAAAAAAAGAGTTGACAATTAAATGTCACTCTGATATGATATAAAAGTTGCTAACACAGCACGGTAGACCTTTGAAAACTGAACAAAGCAAGCAAACGAACCAATGTGTAGGACGTTTCAATTTATTGAAACAAATACATGCAAGCAATAGCTAGCAAAGTTAATTTTTATGAGCTTAGTGACCATTTGGTCATTCAAACAAATCATTATGAGAGTTTGATCCTGGCTCAGGACGAACGCTGGCGGCGTGCCTAATACATGCAAGTCGAACGCTTTTTCTTTCACCGGAGCTTGCTCCACCGAAAGAAAAAGAGTGGCGAACGGGTGAGTAACACGTGGGTAACCTGCCCATCAGAAGGGGATAACACTTGGAAACAGGTGCTAATACCGTATAACACTATTTTCCGCATGGAAGAAAGTTGAAAGGCGCTTTTGCGTCACTGATGGATGGACCCGCGGTGCATTAGCTAGTTGGTGAGGTAACGGCTCACCAAGGCAACGATGCATAGCCGACCTGAGAGGGTGATCGGCCACACTGGGACTGAGACACGGCCCAGACTCCTACGGGAGGCAGCAGTAGGGAATCTTCGGCAATGGACGAAAGTCTGACCGAGCAACGCCGCGTGAGTGAAGAAGGTTTTCGGATCGTAAAACTCTGTTGTTAGAGAAGAACAAGGATGAGAGTAAAATGTTCATCCCTTGACGGTATCTAACCAGAAAGCCACGGCTAACTACGTGCCAGCAGCCGCGGTAATACGTAGGTGGCAAGCGTTGTCCGGATTTATTGGGCGTAAAGCGAGCGCAGGCGGTTTCTTAAGTCTGATGTGAAAGCCCCCGGCTCAACCGGGGAGGGTCATTGGAAACTGGGAGACTTGAGTGCAGAAGAGGAGAGTGGAATTCCATGTGTAGCGGTGAAATGCGTAGATATATGGAGGAACACCAGTGGCGAAGGCGGCTCTCTGGTCTGTAACTGACGCTGAGGCTCGAAAGCGTGGGGAGCGAACAGGATTAGATACCCTGGTAGTCCACGCCGTAAACGATGAGTGCTAAGTGTTGGAGGGTTTCCGCCCTTCAGTGCTGCAGCAAACGCATTAAGCACTCCGCCTGGGGAGTACGACCGCAAGGTTGAAACTCAAAGGAATTGACGGGGGCCCGCACAAGCGGTGGAGCATGTGGTTTAATTCGAAGCAACGCGAAGAACCTTACCAGGTCTTGACATCCTTTGACCACTCTAGAGATAGAGCTTCCCCTTCGGGGGCAAAGTGACAGGTGGTGCATGGTTGTCGTCAGCTCGTGTCGTGAGATGTTGGGTTAAGTCCCGCAACGAGCGCAACCCTTATTGTTAGTTGCCATCATTTAGTTGGGCACTCTAGCGAGACTGCCGGTGACAAACCGGAGGAAGGTGGGGATGACGTCAAATCATCATGCCCCTTATGACCTGGGCTACACACGTGCTACAATGGGAAGTACAACGAGTTGCAAAGTCGCGAGGCTAAGCTAATCTCTTAAAGCTTCTCTCAGTTCGGATTGTAGGCTGCAACTCGCCTACATGAAGCCGGAATCGCTAGTAATCGCGGATCAGCACGCCGCGGTGAATACGTTCCCGGGCCTTGTACACACCGCCCGTCACACCACGAGAGTTTGTAACACCCGAAGTCGGTGAGGTAACCTTTTTGGAGCCAGCCGCCTAAGGTGGGATAGATGATTGGGGTGAAGTCGTAACAAGGTAGCCGTATCGGAAGGTGCGGCTGGATCACCTCCTTTCTAAGGAATATTTCGGAAGACTACACATCGTTTGCCTTTGTTCAGTTTTGAGAGGTTTACTCTCAAACAAAATTTGTTCATTGAAAACTGGATATCGAAGAAAGAATCAAAACAAGTAACACACACCGAGTTGAAATGTTAAAAGAGTTTTTTAATAAGTTCAACGCTTATTTTCTTGAGCAACCTTCTATCGCTAGAAGAAGTACTCAAAACCGACCGTAAGGTCAAAGGTTAAGTGAATAAGGGCGCACGGTGGATGCCTTGGCACTAGGAGCCGATGAAGGACGGGACTAACACCGATATGCTTTGGGGAGCTGTAAGTAAGCTATGATCCAGAGATTTCCGAATGGGGGAACCCAGCATCTTTTATAGGATGTTACGTCTGCGTGAATACATAGCGCAGTCGAGGTAGACGCAGAGAACTGAAACATCTAAGTACCTGCAGGAAGAGAAAGAAAATTCGATTCCCTGAGTAGCGGCGAGCGAAACGGGAAAAGCCCAAACCAACAAGCTTGCTTGTTGGGGTTGTAGGACTCCGATATGGTAGTCTATTCAGATAGTCGAAATACTTGGAAAAGTATGTCAAAGAGGGTAAAAACCCCGTAGGCGAAATTTGGATAACACCTAGGAGGATCCTGAGTACGGCGGAACACGAGGAATTCCGTCGGAATCCGGGAGGACCA
>NZ_AP025635.1:1610000-1935000 GCF_022846515.1 Enterococcus innesii | reverse complement strand
CGATCCAGTTTTGAGTGAGCAACACTTACTCAATTGAATAGTGTGGTGGCGATAGCAAGAAGGATACACCTGTAACCATGCCGAACACAGAAGTTAAGCTTCTTAGCGCCGATTGTAGTGAAGGGTTTCCCTTTGTGAGAGTAGGACGTCGCCACGCGTTTTTTTTACCTTATGGGGGTTTAGCTCAGCTGGGAGAGCATCTGCCTTACAAGCAGAGGGTCAGCGGTTCGATCCCGTTAACCCCCATATGAGTCGTTAGCTCAGTTGGTAGAGCATCTGACTTTTAATCAGAGGGTCACAGGTTCGAGCCCTGTACGACTCATAGTAATAACCTATGCGGGTGTGGCGGAATTGGCAGACGCACTAGATTTAGGATCTAGCGCCTTCGGGCGTGGGGGTTCAAGTCCCTTCACCCGCACTTCATTGCCGGCTTAGCTCAGTTGGTAGAGCATCTGATTTGTAATCAGAGGGTCGAGGGTTCAAGTCCTTTAGCCGGCATCAGGAATACGCGGAAATAGCTCAGTGGTAGAGCACCACCTTGCCAAGGTGGGGGTCGCGGGTTCGAACCCCGTTTTCCGCTTTGCCTTAGCAATTTTCAGCCGGGGTGGCGGAACTGGCAGACGCACAGGACTTAAAATCCTGCGGTGAGTGATCACCGTACCGGTTCGATTCCGGTCCTCGGCATTTCTTAATATGCGCCCATAGCTCAATTGGATAGAGTGTTTGACTACGGATCAAAAGGTTAGGGGTTCGACTCCTCTTGGGCGCGTAGTCTTTTTATTTGTTTCATTTTTATTATCGGGAAGTAGCTCAGCTTGGTAGAGCACTTGGTTTGGGACCAAGGGGTCGCAGGTTCGAATCCTGTCTTCCCGATTTTTTGATGCCTGAAGCATTCGCTTCAGGCTTTTTTGTGTTTTCAGCCAGTGAGAAGACCTGAAAATATGATACAATAGTAAAAAACGAGGAGGAAATTGTTTGAAGGGACAAATCATCAAAGCGCTAAGCGGATTTTATTATGTGGCATCAGAAGATGAAATCTTTCAAACCCGCGCTCGAGGAAATTTTCGAAATCGAAAAATCACTCCTTTGGTTGGGGATGAAGTGATTTTTGAAAGTAGCAATCAAACAGACGGCTATCTTTTAGAGATCTTGCCGCGAAAAAATGAGCTGGTTCGACCGCCAGTCGCAAATGTGGATCAAGGAGTGGTCGTGACAAGTCTAGTTGAGCCGAACTTCTCCTATAACCTATTGGATCGCTTTTTAGTGACCTTAGAGTATGAGGGGATCGAACCGATCATCTTTTTGACAAAAGCGGATCTTGTGAAAGATCTTGCCGCAATGAAAGCAATTGAGGAGACCTATCAAGCAATTGGCTACCACGTGATCACGACAAAAGCAGAAGGCGAAGATCTATTGGAACTTCAACGGTACTTCCCTGAGCGGATTACCGTCTTTATGGGGCAATCCGGTGCTGGAAAGTCTACGCTATTGAATCGAATCGTCCCGGAATTGGCATTGGAAACAGGAGTGATCTCAGAATCTCTCGGACGGGGGAAACATACGACCCGTCATGTGGAGCTCTTGCCGATTTGTGATGGATTGGTTGCCGATACACCTGGTTTTAGTTCAATCGATTTTCTGGAAATCGAAGCAGTAGAGTTACCAAAGCTCTTCCCTGATTTTTTAGCAGTAGCTTCCAACTGCCGCTTTAGGGAGTGTATGCACCTCAATGAACCTGATTGTGCAGTTAAACAGGGAGTTGCAGCAAATGAGATTGCCGAGACTCGTTATAAGAATTACGTGCAATTTTTAGAAGAGATTGAAAACCGACGTCCGGTTTATAAAAAGAAGAAAAAGTGAGGGAAAAGCATGATGAAACTAGCACCATCTATTTTAAGTGCCGATTTTGCAAATCTTCAAAGAGACATTGAGTTAGTGGAATGCCATGGCGCAGATTACATTCACGTAGACGTGATGGACGGTCATTTCGTCCCTAATATTACCTTAGGCCCAAGCATCGTTAAAGCGATTCGCCCAGTTACCAAACTGCCGTTGGATGTTCACCTAATGATCACCGAGCCAGAAAAGTATATCCATGCCTTCGCAGAAGCTGGAGCAGATATCATTGGTATCCACGCAGAAGCAACACCTCATATCCATCGTGCGATCCAAATGATTGTGGCAGAAAATGTCAAAGCAGAAATCGTCATCAACCCAGGCACACCAGTTTCAGCCATTGAACATGTTTTATCCATGTGTGATCAAGTGTTAGTTATGACGGTCAATCCAGGGTTTGGTGGGCAATCCTTTATTGAAGAATCACTGGAAAAAATTGCGGCGCTGGCTGCTTTAAAAGAAGAAAAAGGCTATCATTATGATATCGAGGTAGATGGCGGGATCGTTCCTGAGACAGCCAAACGTTGTCTGGAAGCAGGTGCAAATGTTTTCGTAGCAGGAAGCTATATTTACGATGCCGATGAACCTGCAGCACAAATCAGAGCCTTGAAAGAAGCTTTGCAATAAATGAAGATTTTGTTAGCAGCAGGTGGAAGTCCTCAAAATTGGCCACAGTTGATGGCGTATGATAAATACATTGGAATTGATCGCGGGGCCCTGTTTTTGCTTCAGCACCAACGGCCAGTCGATCTGGCAATCGGTGATTTCGACTCCCTGACCGTAGTAGAACTGCAAGCGGTCAAACAACAAGTTAAGGCAGTGATCCAAGCCCCTGCTGAAAAAGATGATACAGATACCCAATTGGCATTGGTGGAGACGTTGCGTCGCTATCCAGAAGCGCAAATCGACGTGATTGGTGCAACGGGGGGACGCCTTGACCATCTTTTAGCCAATCTGTGGTTAGTTTTAGAAGATCGGTTTCGTCCATTTGCCCCAAATCTGCGTTTTTTAGATCGTCAAAATGTTGTTCAGTTCTTTTTACCAGGCACCTATCAACTGGAAAAAGAACCCGGAATGCAGTATTTGGCGTATTGCTGTTTGACGCCGGTAACAGATTTGACGTTAACAGGTAGCAAGTATTTATTAGAAAACGTCCAAGTACCGTACCCAACTTCATATGCCAGCAATGAATTTCTGACACAGACAGCAGGTTTTTCCTTTAGCAGCGGGATGATAGCAGTCATTCAAAGTTGTGATTAAGAGACGGAACGTCTCTTTTTTTTGTTGAAAATTTCAGAAACTTAATTACAAAAAAAACATTAAGACGGACAACTTAGCTTTTGTTTGCAGGGCATTAATGGTAAAATTGGAACTACAGTTTGGAATTATTTGAGGTGTCTTTGTGAAAAAGTTTAATCCTAATAAAAATATTATCATCACATTGATTATTGTGATTTTAGTTGTCACCGTATTAAGCGTGACGATCGCCCGCCGAGCAGCGGGAAACTCCACCAATGCCGTGCAATCTACGGTCAATGACTCCGTTGGCTTTATCGATAAAGTGATTACCGCTCCTTTTCGTTGGATCGAAAATGGTGCCAATTCAGTCAAAAATTTATTTGTGACCTATGAAGAAAATGAACGTTTAAAAGAGAAGTTGGACAGTTTTGAGGAACTGGAACAAGCGAAGGACAATGCGCAAAGAGAAATCGATGCCTTGAAAGAAGAGCTAGAGCTGAACGCAACCTTGACGAATTATGAACGGATCTCCGCCAATGTCATCAATCGGTCACCGGATACTTGGCAAGATATGCTGATCGTGGACCGAGGCTCAAGAGATGGCGTTGAGGTCAACATGGCAGTCATGTCGCAAAAAGGCTTGATTGGTCGTGTCATTGAGGTCAATGCAGCTTCTTCTAAAATTGAACTTTTGACTTCTGAAAACCAGAATTCCAACCACTATCCGGTTCGAATCAGCGGCGAAGATGGGTCAAACTTTGGGATCCTAAGTAGTTACGATCAAAAAGAACGTTCCTTAGTCATTACCCAATTGACGGGGGACAATGAGCTGAAGGAAGGCGATGTCGTGCAGACCTCTGGATTAGGAGGAAACTCGCCCGCCGATTTGGCGATCGGAACAGTGATCCGTACCACCAAAGATGAGTTTGGTCTTGATACCCAAGTATTTGTAAAACCGTATGCCCAAATGTATGATATTCAAGCAGTAACGATTATCAAACGCTTGGCAGGTGAGGAATAGCCATGAAAAAGCATGACTACATCAAATACCTGGCAGCGGGCGTCTTCTTTTTGATGATGTTGGCAGATGGACAACTGACGCGTTTTTTGGAAAAATGGACCCAAGACAATTATATCGCCAGTGCCCATCTTTTGCTGATCGCCCTTTTGTGTGGCGCAAAGTATTTGCCGAAAAACTTTTTTATTACCACGGCGCTGGTGATCGGCTGTCTCTATGACGTGTATTATGTCGGTGTGATCGGCATCTACACGGTGGCGTTTCCTCTAATCGTGTGGATCATGTACATTTTGAAAAATACGCTTTATCAAAATGTATTTACCATGTTTTTCGGAATGATCATCTTTGTTACCAGCTTAGAAGTTGTGACGTTGGGCGTCCAGTTGCTATTTAAGATCGCATCAGTTAGCACGTCATTCTTTGTTTCCCGCTTTTTAGCACCAACGCTTTTATTGAACATCATTTTGTTTATCCTTTTAGTCGTTCCATTCATGAAGCTATTCAAAGACGAATAGCTTCATTTTTTTTGCGTTTGACGGTATAAAAATAACAGTGATTGAAATGTTTTTGTAATATTCCTTTTATCTCTCTGACATACGGCTGTGTTACAATCACACTATCGTGAAGGACTTTAGGTATTCTTAAGCATTTATACATAAAAAAACCATATTAGGGGAAGCAACAGCCGGAGGAATGAAGAGTGAAAAAGCGAATTTTATCTTTCTTGTTAGTAAGTTCAATTGTTCTTACTTCTGCAGCAGCACCGACACTTGTCTTTGCATCAGATTTTGACAATAAAATTGAAGAAAAAAATCAAGAAATCTCTGACTTGCAAAACCAGCAAGCGAGCATCCAGTCACAAGTAGCAGCACTTGAAAGCGACGTGGCTGCAATCAATGAAAAAGCCCAAACTTTGTTGCAACAACAAGGGGATTTGCGTGCGGATTCTGAAAAGTTGAAGCAAGAAATTGCCGATTTGAAAGTCAGAATCGAAAAGCGTGAAGAAGCGATCCAAAAACAAGCCCGTGACGTTCAAGTCAATGGACAAAGCACGAACTTTATTGATGCAGTATTAGAAGCTGACTCTTTAACCGATGCCATTGGTCGTGTGCAAGCAATGACAACGATCGTCAATGCTAACAAAGATCTTGTGGATCAACAAAAAGCAGACCAAGAAGCAGTTGAAGCGAAAAAAGCGGAAAACGACGATAAATTGGCAGAAATCGCAGCGAACCAATTTGAATTAGAAACACAATTAGGGGATCTACAAGCCAAACAAGCTGATTTAAATGTTTTGCAAGCGGAATTGGCTGTTCAACAAGCATCGAAAGAAGATGAAAAAGCTGATTTAGAAAAACAAAAAGAAGAATACGAAGCAGAACAAGCTCGCATCGCTGCAGAAGAAGCGGCAGCAGCAGCAGCTCGTGAACAAGCAGCACAAGAAGCAGCGGCTCAAGAAGCGGCAGCAGCTGAAGCAGCTACTCAGGAAGCAGCATCAAGCGAGTCTTCAACGTCGAATTCAACGACATCAAACTCCACAACAAATTCTAGTACGACGACTGATACTACGCAAGGCAGTTCATCACAAGGTGGCGGTTCAACAAATACGACACCATCGACGCCTGCCAACAATAACAATAGCAATAACAACCAAGGATCGAACAATAGCGGCAATGGTGCAAGCAATACTCCTGCACCCGCACAAACGGTCAACGGTTCAGCAATCGTAGCAGAAGCAATGAAATACATTGGTACCCCTTATGTTTGGGGTGGTACGACACCAGATGGCTTTGACTGTTCTGGCTTTACACAATATGTATTTGCTAAAGTTGGCATCTCATTACCACGGGTAACGTACGCACAAGAATTTTCCGGTACGGTGATTTCGATCAACGAAGCAAAAGCTGGCGACCTGTTATTCTGGGGTAGCCGTGGAAGCACGCATCACGTGGCGATCGCTATGGGTAACGGACAATACATTCATGCACCAACACCTGGTCAAAGTGTTTCTGTCAGCAGTTACTCTTATTACTCACCAGATTTCGCGGTACGCGTAAACTAAATCAATTGAAGCTATTTCAAAAGCTGGCGTTTTACGTCAGCTTTTTTTGATTTCTGTTAAAAAAAACGTATGCTTTTTTTGTTTTCAGTGTTGCCAGAACATCTTATAATAGAAAAGAGAAAGGAAGCGGATAAAATGAACAAGACTTCGTCTTCCAGAGAAAAAATGATAACGGTTAAGTTTTATACGAATTATCTTTCTCGCATGATGATGCCGAATCTAAGTATTTTTATTGCGTGGATGCTGATTTCATTCCTGCTGCCTTTTTTTTCAGTCGATCAACAAGTGATCCAGCAAATGGAACAAGGGGTCTTGACTGTGTTGCTGCCCCTCCTGATTGCTTATACAGGTGGGCAAATGTTGGCACCTGAGCGAGGTGGGGTCGTAGGAGCAGTGGCGGTCTTAGGGGCTATTCTCGCAACGGATATTCCCCAAGTCTTTGGGGCGATGCTACTGGGACCACTGGCAGGCTGGCTGTTGTATCGCAGTGATTCGTTCGTGAGTAAGGTCAAAAGTGGCTATGAGATGCTGGTGCGCAATTTTATTGCAGGTGCGCTTGGCGGACTCCTTTTTTTAGGTAGTTATTTCCTATTGGCGCCGCTTTTTAATTGGTTCAGTCTCGGCAGCTATCAGCTCGTTGATTATTTCGTTCGGCAAAACGTCTTGCCCTTTATTCATATCATTGTAGAACCATTGAAGGTTTTGTTTTTTAATAATATTGTCAACCATGGACTATTTACGCCGCTAGGAATCGAAGCCGCGGCAGTTAACGATCAGTCGGTTTTATTTTTGATCGAGGCCAACCCCGGTCCGGGATTAGGGGTCTTAGCGGCGTATCTTTTTTTTGGTTCAAAGCGAAACCGAACGAATGCCGCAGCATCCATTTTTGTGCAGGCCATTGGTGGGATTCATGAAGTGTATTTCCCGTTTGTTCTGCTCGATCCTTGGGTGTTGCTCGGTCCGATCGTTGGTGGTTTCAGTGGCACGCTGATCTTCCAATTTTTAGGGGTAGGCTTAAGAGCACCGGCGTCCCCGGGCTCGATTTTGGCGATTCTGCTCAATACACCGGCTTCTATGATCCTAGGTGTATTAGCTGGGATTGTCGTCAGTACGGTCGTATCGTTTGCGATCGCTAGTGTGCTGTTAAAACGGAAGACCAATACAGAAAATGAGGAGCGTAAGATGCCGAAAATGAAGAAAGTCACGGAGATCGTCGTGGCCTGCGACGCAGGGATGGGGTCCAGTGCAATCGGCGCCAGCATACTAAAGAAAGAGTTAGAAGAAGCCCAGCTAACGTTTCCTGTCCGCTATCAGTCGATTTATCGTGTGACGGATGATCCCGCGCTTTTGGTGATCACCCAACGGGAATTAGCAGCTATTGCCCAAAAGCAGACACCTCACGCACAGCATTATGTGTTAGATAATTTTTTGGCGGCAGATGAGTATGCCCCGCTGATCCAAGAATTACAAAGAAGAGAACAGGATCCGCAACAATCGCTACAAATCGAATCAGCAAATTCGCAAGGGGTTTCAACGATCATCTTTTTGTATACTGGAAAAAAACGCGGTTCACAAACGATGGCAGTGGAGATATTAAGAAAAATGGCTCGCCAACAAGCACTGTCTTTGACCGTCAAAAAAATGGCATATGAAGGACAAGCTCTTGATCCTACGGCAGTCTATATTCTCCCGAAAGAACTTGCAGAAAAGTGCCCGATCCCAGATGTTCCTTTACTGGTGGTGGATGATTTATTGACGACAGATGCGTATCGTCAGTTACTGACAGAAGGAGTCGACTATGTTTTTGACCAATCGTGAAACACTTTTATTAACGGAATTGATGAATAGTACCGGTCCGGTTTCTTTAGATCGCATGATGCAAGTCTTAAAAGTCAGTAAACGAACGATGTACCGTGAACTGGCTAATCTAGAAAAATCGCTGGAAACAGTAGGAGCTACCTTAGAGAAGGTCGGTCGTGGTCATTTCCAAATTTTTGCATCAGAAACGAGCATTCGCCAATTACAAGAAGCCATTATGGCAGATACCGATCAAGAATTCGCGGCTAGTGAGCGGCAACACCGTATTTTGTTGCAACTGACTACCGCCACGAAGCCTGTATCCAGTCATTTTTTCTTGGAGCGTTACCAAATCAGCAATACGACGTTTTTTTCAGATATCAAACAACTAGAAGAAAGTCTCGCACGGCTGCCGTTAAGGATCGTGCGCAATCAAGGGTATGAGATCGAAGGCTCCGAAAAGTACCGGCGGTTGCTCACAGCCAATACACTAGTGATGGAGATCAATGAATACCAATTTTTCCATTTACTGGAAACCGATGATGAAGCCCCGTTTATTTTTCAATTTCTGTCCCGTGACCATCTATTACTAGCCCAGCGGCTGATTCGAGAAACCATCGAGCCGCAGTTCAAAGAACTTAGTGACCGCAAATTGGCGTTTATCGTCTTGATGCTGGCGCTAGCCATGGATCGGGTAGCTTTGGGCTATACGGTGGAAGAAGAGACGTACCCGAGTCAGATCAACAAAGACTTGCTGAAGGTGGCGAAAAAGATTTTTGCTCAGATCGCCGAAAAGACGCAACTGCTTTATTCCATCAACGAAATCGTCTTTTTTGCCGTGTTACTAGGTGATTTTGCTAATTCCTTTGATCGTGATTTTTTTGATGACCATTTTGATACCGACTTGGCTTATCGTGTAAAACGCTTGATCGAATTGGTCAGTGAGCAAACGGAAGTGGCGTTTTATGAAGACACGAACTTGTATAAAATGCTGCTGACCCATATCTCAGGAGTGATGACGCGGGCGATTTTAGAAGAAGATCATTTGAACAACCCTATCCTAGAAAAAATCATGAACCAGTATGTCGAGATCGCCAGCGGGATTCGCAATCATTTGCCGCAAGTCTTTCCGCAGCAGCAGTTCTCGGAAGAAGAAATCGCCTATATGGTCCTGCATTTTGCCAATTCGTTGGAAAAAAATCCGAAAGTGTTAGAAGTCAATATTGCAGGGATCTCTCCTAGCGGATTAGCCTCCATCAGTTTGTTAGAGATGCAGCTGCGGAAACATTTTCCCTTTATCAATCAAATCACCTTCTTTCGAGTGGGGGATGTCAAACGGGAAAATATCGAGGAGACCTATGACTTGGTGATCTCGACTTCATTGCTGCCAGGGTATCAAGGAGAATACAAACTCGTTTCACCGATCCTGCTAGAAGAAGACATTCAAGAGTTGAAGAAGGCCTTCCAAGCCATTAGTCAGAAAAAACGTTCCGCCAAAAAAGCGCCCTCTGCTTTGGGCAAAGAGGAATCCTATGAAGCGGTCTTGGCTTTTATCGAAGCTATTAACCAGCTATTGGCGCTGTTTCAAGTGCAGGCGATTGATAACCCAGCGGACTTGGAAGAAACGTTGCAGCTGGTGCTGACGTCTTTTGATGCACATGTTGTTTTGGATCGTGAGAAAGTTGTTGATCGTCTCTTAAGGCGCTACTTCCAAGCGCCAGTGGGTATTCCTGACACTCACTTTGCCTTGTTTCACGCGGCGAGTTCGGCGATCCTGCAACCAGTTTTTCGTATTTTCGACTTGAACCAGCCTTTGCCGCTTTTAGCGATGGATAAAAAAGAAATCGCTGTTACCCGTTTATTAGTCATGCTGGCGCCGTATCCTATCAATGAAACAAGCTCTCAGATATTAGGAAAGATCAGTGGTTCGATCATTATGAATGATCTAAATACGGAGATTTTTAATTCCGGCAATGATTCGATTATTTATCAGTTACTCTCTTCGCTCTTGATTGAAGAAGTAAAACAATAGGAGGGATCAGCGATGTATATTCCACAGGAGCGGATTTTGTTGGATCAACACTTTACCGATGCCACAGAGGCCCTGACAAAAATTGGCGAGTACTTAGTCAACCAGGAGATCGTCTCTTTACCTTATGTCAAAAGCCTTTTGCGGCGCCATCAAAAAACAGGTGTTTACATCGGTAACTTTGTTGCATTGCCCCATGGGGAAGAAGAAGCCCAGCAATGGATCAAGGAAGAAGGGCTCTTTTTGATCCAAGTGCCGGATGGCGTCGACTTCGGCACGAAGGAGCAACCCAAAATCGCTACGATCCTTTTCGTAGTCGTCCTAAAAGAGCAGCAATTAGCTGTTTTGCAAGAAATCGCCTTTTTTTGTTCCGATATGCAAAATGTTCGGGCGCTGAGTGATGCCGAATCGGTTGAAGAGATCCAACAGATTTTGCTGGCAGAAGAATAAGCAATCAGCAGCAGACTGGCTTGTAACAAGAGCAGCGAACGAAATGAGTGAATGAGCTGCCTCCGTGTGCTCGCTCTTTCTACCTTGTGTAGAAGGAGCGGGTACACGTTTTTTTTTGTGTTTTGGCAAAAACCAGATAGAAATGCTCCACGTGAAACAGAACAAAAATAAGCGAGTGCAGGGGCTGCTCGCCTTTTTTTGTTCTATCCGTTTGGCTACAAGTTTTGGCACAGTTTTTTGTGCCAAAGTACGACTTTCGACCGTTTTGGGAAGCGCCTACAATAAGGGTGTAAGCAGACGAGAGGAGAGAAAAAAATGGAACAGACACAAAAAGCAGCCAAATCATCAGTAAAAGCAAAAGTTCAAAAATTAGGCAGTACATTGTCGAGTATGGTGATGCCGAATATCGGCGCATTGATTGCATGGGGTGTATTAACGGCATTATTTATTCCAGATGGGTATTTACCAAATGAAGCCTTTGCAACGATGGTCGGTCCAATGCTAACGTATTTGATCCCAATCTTGATTGGGTATACTGGCGGGAAAGTGATTGCTGGTGACCGCGGAGCCGTGGTTGGGGCGATCGCAACGATGGGGGTCATCGTCGGAACGGATATCCCAATGCTATTGGGTGCAATGATCATGGGTCCTTTAGGCGGTTGGGTCATCAAGAAATTTGACGAGATCTTCCAAGACAAAGTTCGCGCTGGCTTTGAAATGTTGGTCAACAACTTTTCATCAGGTTTGATCGGTTTTGCTTTAGCATTACTGGGCTTTGTAGCAATCGGGCCAGTTGTTAACACCTTGACAGAAGCAATGGCAGCAGGGGTAGAAGTGATCGTCAATGCCCACTTGATTCCATTAGCCAATATTTTTATTGAACCAGCAAAAATCCTATTCTTAAACAACGCCATCAACCATGGAATTTTGACACCACTAGGTACTGAGCAAGTCAGCGAATTTGGGAAATCGATTCTTTACTTATTAGAAGCTAATCCTGGACCTGGTTTAGGAGTCTTGCTAGCCTTCACTTTCTTCGGAAAAGGAGCAGCGAAATCTTCGGCACCTGGAGCGATCATCATTCACTTTATCGGTGGGATCCATGAGATCTATTTCCCATACGTCATGATGAAACCATTGATGTTCTTAGCAGTGATTGCCGGCGGTGTATCAGGAAGCTTTACCTTCCAATTGCTAGGTGCAGGCTTACGGGCACCTGCTTCACCAGGTTCGATCATTGCGATCTTAGCAATGACGCCATTCAACTCGGTAATGAGTGTCGTTTCTGTCTTAGCCGGAATTGCCGTAGGAGCAGGCGTATCCTTTATCGTCGCTGCCGCAATTTTGAAAGCGGATGCGAAGGAGACAGTGGATAATTTTGAAGAAAAAGTACAACAAACGCAAGCAGCAAAACTCAGCGCTAAAGGCTTGGCGGCTCAACCAATGACTGGCATCAATCGTATCATCTTCGCATGTGATGCAGGCATGGGCTCCAGTGCTATGGGGGCATCGATCTTACGTAAAAAAGTCAAAGAAGCGGGTCTTCCACAAAATGTCTCGAATTCCGCCATCAACAATTTGACGGACGATGCCAATACGCTGATCGTCACTCAAGAAGAATTGCAAGAACGTGCCAAACAAAAAGCGCCAAATGCGACCTTCGTCGCGGTTGAGAATTTCCTGAACTCTCCACGGTACGATGAAATCGTAGCCACATTGTCAGGGACTAAGACAGCAGGGGAGTCAGCAAAAACGTCTGAAGCAGGCAACCAGGCAGATGTTCCTTCCGCCAATGACCTTAAGCAAGTCAATGAAATCATTTTGGCCCACGATGATCGCAAAGGTTCGGCAACGATGGCTCAGAAAGTCTTCCAAGATCTTTTAGCCAAAGAAGCTCTGACGATGCCGATCAGAAAAAGCCATATCAATGATCTCCATGCCAACGCCTCTTCATTGGTGATCACGAAAGAAGCCTTAACGCCACAAGCGCAAACCTCAGCGCCAGAAGCGATCCATCTATCCGTCAATAATTTGATGGGAACGACGAACTATCAACGGATCGTGGCATCGATCAAAGCAGCGAATTAAGAAAGGATGAGCCGAATGCAAGTATTAGAAAAAGACATGATTGAATTGAACAAACAATTTGCGACCAAAGAAGAAGCCATTCGTTACTGCGGCGAAAAACTGCTGGCGGCAGGCTGTGTAGAAAAAGAATATGTCGAGGCCATGCTTGAGCGTGACGAGATGCTCTCAGTCTATATGGGGAACTTTATTGCGATTCCTCACGGTACGGATGAAGCCAAAAAATACGTCAAAAAATCAGGTATCTGTATCGTACAAGTGCCGGATGGCGTGAATTTCGGTACCGCGGACGAAGAAAAAATCGTCACCGTCCTTTTCGGCATCGCGGGCAAAGGAGAAGATCATCTGCAATTGGTCCAACAAATCGCCCTCTTTTGCAGCGATATCGATAACGTTGTCGAATTGGCGGATGCCTTAGATAAAGAAGAAATCGCCCAAAGTTTGACCGTGGCATAAGGATTTAAGGAGGAGACAAGACATGAAGGCAGTTCACTTTGGTGCAGGTAATATTGGTCGCGGCTTTATCGGCGAGATATTGGCTGCCAACAACTTTGAAATCACATTTATTGATGTCAATGAAACGATCATTGACGCCTTAAAAGCAAGACAAGGGTATACGATCGAATTAGCCGATGAGACCCAAGAACAGATCCACATCGAGCATGTGACGGGATTGAACAATGCCAAAGAACCAGAAGCGGTGATCCAAGCGATCGCCGAGGCAGATATCCTTACGACCGCCATTGGTCCCAACATTTTGCCGCATATCGCTGAGCTGATCGCCAAAGGCTTAGAAGCACGTCAGCAATACCCAGACAAGCCAGCCATTGATGTGATCGCCTGTGAGAATATGATCGGCGGATCGACCTTTTTAAAAAGCGAAGTGCAAAAATACGTTGCGGATTGGTCAGCGTTGGAAGCGACGGTTGGTTTTCCAGATGCAGCGGTGGACCGCATCGTACCGCTGCAGCACCATGATGATCCCTTATTCGTTCAAGTAGAACCCTTCTGCGAATGGGTGATCCAAGAGACAGGGATGAAATCCTCGATCCATCTGCAAGGGGTCCATTATGTGGCGGATCTGGAACCGTATATTGAACGGAAACTATTCAGTGTCAATACGGGTCATGCCACGGTAGCGTACACAGGCGCGCTCCAAGGCTATCAGACGATTGATGAAGCGATGCAGGATCATTTAGTGGTGATCCAATTAAAATCCGTTCTCGAAGAAACTGGCCGGCTTTTAATTGAGAAATGGGCCTTTGATCCTGAAGAACATGAACGGTATATCGAAAAAATCATCCAACGCTTTAAAAACAAACACATTTCCGATGCCATCACTCGGGTGGCACGGACGCCTGTCCGCAAATTAGGGACCGAAGAACGCTTTATCCGACCAGTCCTTGAGTTAGAAAAACGCAACATGCAGCCAGATCATCTCTATGAAACGATCGGCATGATCTTCAACTACAAAGACCCTGAAGATGAGCAAAGCCAACAGTTACAAGCACTTTTGGATGAAAAGTCACTACCGGAAGTCATTGCAGAAATCACTGGCTTGCAAGATGAAGACATGATTGAAACGATCCGACAAAACATTGAAAAATATGCGTATGTTGCCGCATAAAAACGAGTAACACACAGAGCAAGCAGATAAATTGCCGCATCCGTAAAAGCTAGCCCAACAAGTGAGCCTTTGCGGATAGGTCAATTTCTTTCAGCGCTTGTTCTGTATTTTTTTGCTCACCGATTGACCTTTGCTGCCAACTTGACGATAATAAGAAAAGAAATGAGGGAGAGCAATGGAACGATGGTTTGAAGAAGCCCAGCTTCAAGTAATTGAGTTGCCGATCGAATGGCAGGAAAACCGTCCCGTCTATCGGGCCTTTATCCGTGAATTGCCGACGATCCAAGGGGAAGGAACTTCGCGGCAAGCTGTTTATCGGCAGTTGGCAGAAGCCTACGCGGCTTACCTTGCCCAACTTCGAGAGGTCAATGAGGCGCAGGAAGAAATGACGTCTTCCTTATTATCGACGGAAGAATTATTGCGCTACTATGATGGCGAGACTTTCGATGGTTTTGACTTGCCCTCTGACGAGTAACAGGAAACGAGCCATGAACTGAAAACTGAAAAGCTACGCAAAAAAAAACCGCTCAGCTGCAACTCGATCGATACGAAGGATCGAACGCTGCAACTGGCGGCTTTTTTTCTATCAAAGAAACCACGTCTTATTCGCGGTTAGTTCAATGCCTCAGTAATCGCTTGATTGAAGGCATCTAAGTCATCTGGGTTCCGACTGGTGATCAACCGATAAGTTTCGTCGATCACGACGGGCTCATCTTTGACGGTGGCACCTGCGTAGGCTAAATCTGGTCGCACAGAATCATAAGCCGTCAAGGTCAAATCTTTCGTCAGTCCTGTTTGGATAAACAGTTGTGGGCCGTGGCAAATGGCAAAGACGGGACGATCAGATGTCAAAAAGTCTTTCGTCAATGACACATAGCGCTCATCGGTCCGTAATTGGTCAGGGGAGAAACCGCCTGGGATCAACAAAGCATCAAAACTGGTGGGATCGATCGTATCGATGGCCGCATCGACGGGAAACGTTCCACCTTGTTTGCCTTTTACGGTCTCGGTGCCTTCATTACTAATAACGACTACTTCATGTCCGGCCGCTTCCAGTGCTTCTTTGGGTGACGTCAATTCAACATCTTCAACTAGATCAGTGACAATAACAGCAACTTTACTCATTCGATCTCCTCCTTATTACTTGATGAACAATTTGTTCACCTGCTATTATTTATGCTAACGAAGATTTTCGCTGTTGACAAATCATCTGTTTTGTCCGCAGCTTGAAAAAGAAAGAAGGCAACGCCATGGCAACGATCCAACTATTTATCTCTGATACCCCCCTTTGCTTTGAAAAAGCGGAATTCACTTTTATGGAAGAAACATTTGTCATCGAGAAACAGCAACTATTTGAAAAAGTCGATGCGGTGATGCATCAAGAGGTATCCTCGGCCTTGGTTTCATTGGTAGAAAAAGCCCTTTTGACGCTAGAAGCGATCGGGGAAGAAGAGGATTATTTCGACCTGCTTTATTTGACCTATGAGAATACCCGTCGTTCTCTCAGCGGACAGCAATTACTCGCACAGCCTTTTCCAGCTGTAGAGGCAGCCTTGCAGCCGGTCTTTGATGAGTTGGCAGAACCGATCGTAGAAAAGTTTTATGAAGAGCTGACCAATCAGCTAGAAGAAGTCGCTGATGATGAACTGTTTAGTTCTTATTATCTGGATGAAGAAGAAGCGGTGATCCAAATCGATGCCCCGATCCAACATGAAGAAGTGATCGCATTGCCCGCCCTTTTACGGGATTACCATGGCACGTTGCAACTGACCTTTGAAAAGTTTTATGAATACCTTGTGTAGCGGCGGCAACTGTCGTCGTTATTTTTTGTGAAAACAGTTACATGTTTAGTTTTTTTTAAATCCTGCGACAGAAGCCTCGGGAATCTTGACCCTTTTGTCAGAAACGATTATAAAGGTAAGAAGAGGCTGAAGGAACCGAGACTGCAGATGGGCAGAATCGGGTAAGAAAAGGATGAGAATCATGCGAAAAGTCCCGCCTATTTTAAAACCAATTGCACTTTTAACGATATCAACGATCATTGCCACTGCTACCGGCGTGGTGAATTCAGGCAGTTATCGCCAACCAAGTCGTGCGACGGAAACGACAGAAACGACCGAACAAGCACCAAGTGAAAGCACACCGTCTTCGATAACGGAAGACAGTCAAAATCAAACACCTGCTAGTACGGACTCACAACCGACGAACGATGACCAGCAGACAACACCGTCATCCAGCAGTGAAGTAGTAACACCAGAAACGACCCCGTCTTCTTCGGTGCCGACAGAAACGACACCATCAAGCGATGAGAGTGTTTCACCGACGACACCGGAAAACAATCAAGAAACGCCTTCTTCAAGTGAAGAAACCACGCCAGATCAGCAAGTGATCATGGATGAGAATCAAGGAAATGAGTAGGTGAGAAAATGACGCTTATTTTAGATTTAATCAACGGCATCCACAAATTTTTGGGCTATCTTGACATCAGTCCAAAATACTTGAATCGCGCCTATACCATCCTCAGTATCATTCCAACGGCGTATATTTTGCGGATCGTCTATGGAATGTTTGCGAACCAAAACTATTTTCAAGCAATCCTTTATACGATCGGCTTTTTGGTCTTAGTCTATTTCTGGGTACTGAATATCTTCTATTATTTCTTGAATAAAAACCTGAAGTTCGATGTCACTCAGACCTTTGTCAAAGTCTTGCCGGATGAAGTCTTCAATATTGAAGGGGAAACTATCAGCACCACCGACATTGATCGTTTGACGACTGAAAAAGCAGTGATCGATTTTGAAGAAGACTATCAGCTAGTATTGGCGAATCATTTGCAGACTTTGATCGCTCAAGAAGAATTGGCGATTAAACCGTCATCCAACGGCTTTACGATTCCGAAAAATACCTTGTACCCTTACTATTTTGTCAAACAGCAAGGGAAAAACGTGTACGTATTGCAGATCGGGACCAGCTACACGGAGATGACGAAAGTCGGCACGATTCAATGGACCGGCAAGCAACCTTTAGAGCCAGTGGGCTTATTTATCACTGGCGGTGATTTTGTCAAAAACGATGTCAAATACCATGAACCGTACAGTTTGAAATTGTACGTCAAAAAAGAGGTCTCCGAAGAAGAACCACAGACCTCAAGACAGGCATATCGACGACAAGCACGCAAATAAGAAAAGGCAGTTCCCCCCAGAGCGTTCTCTGAAGGGACTGCCTTTTTGGTATCTCGGTTATTCGATCGGAATATTTTTTGCGGGTGCGTCTTTGTAGCTAGCTTTCGGTAAGGTCAGGGTCAAAACGCCGTCTTCAAACACTGCTTTAATGGACTCTTCATCAATGTCTGTGATGGTGAAGGTCCGTTGATAGGCACTGCTAGAGCGTTCTTTGCGCAAATAATGTCCGAAATCATCCTCGGTTTCAGTGGTCTCTGTTTGAGCCGCTGAAATCGTCAAGGTATTGTTGACGTAACTGACGCGGATGTTTTCTTTCTTGATGCCGGGTAAATCTGCTTGAACGAGATACTTGTCTTCGTACTCTTTAATGTCCGTGTTCATTTGCCGTTCTTGCCAAAAACTGTTCATTAATTTGCCTAATAGTTCTTCGCCGCCTGCTAAATCTCTTGGAATCAAATTTGCCATGTGGTTCCCCCGCTTTCTTTTATCTATTGAGTTGGTACCTCTATTTTACGAGGAACCAAGCCAAAGGGCAACCAAAATGGCAACAATCACAAAAACAAGAGAAATCACTCAACTATCTTATAAGAATCTGCTATGATAGAACTAAATAACTATCAGATGATTGGATGAATGAAGATGGAGATTATTGAAAAAGCGCCAGCTAAGATCAACCTCGGTCTCGATGTGTTAGAGAAAAGAACAGACGGTTACCATGAGTTGGAAATGGTGATGTCTAGTGTTGATCTAGCCGACCGTCTGATAATGGAAGAGATAGCAGAAGATAAGATCATTGTAGAAACCAACAAAGCTTTTTTACCAATCGATAAACGCAATAATGTCTATCAGGCCGCCAGTATTTTAAAAAAACGCTATGGTATCAAAAAAGGCATCCGCATTCGCATCACCAAGAATATCCCGGTGGCAGCTGGGTTAGGTGGTGGCAGTACGGATTGTGCGGCAGCGTTGCGGGGGATGGTTCGCCTTTGGGACTTGGATCTTTCCATGGCAGAGCTGATCGATATTGGTATGGAAGTTGGTACCGATGTTCCCTATTGTCTGTATGGGACCACTGCTCATATTGCAGGAAAAGGGGAGCTGGTGACGCCGCTGCGGCCGATGCCGCAATGTTGGGTCATCTTAGTCAAACCTCGTCTGAGTGTTTCAACGGGGAAAATCTTTCAAGAAGTCGAGCTAGACCAACTGCACCATCCAGATATCGCAGCATTGTCTGCCGCCGTCTTAGCCGAAGACTACTCGGCTATGATCGCTGCCATGGGCAATAGCCTAGAAGCCATCACGATCCCAAAATATCCGATCGTCCAACAGATCAAAGATCGCATGATGAAATATGGTGCCGATGTTGCCTTGATGACCGGCAGCGGACCGACTGTTTTTGCTCTTTGTCAAAAATATTCACGGGCACAGCGGGTCTACAATGCCTTAAAAGGGTTCTGTGACGAGGTTTATCTTGTACGTACATTGAAATGAATGAGTCAAGGACACAGGCAGGATTCGCCTGTGTTTTTTTGCATTCCTTCTATAAAATCCAGTTCAATAGTAAAGAATAAGGCAGCTGAGGTAGGGAGGAAGCATCTAGAAGCTGCCTTACAGAAAAGACCCCGACGAAAAAAAGGCGTCGGGGTCTGAATCTTTACGTAAAGCAAAGGCTATTCTTTTTGGTGCTGCTGCTTTGCGGATTTTTTCTTTTTGTCTTCTTCGTACAATGATTTGTCGATCGCTTTGCGGATTTCTTCGGTTTGTTGCGATGCAGGATCTTCCGGTAAATCGATTCGATTCAGCAGTTCACTGTTGGTTACAGTTGGCGGCACAGTTACAAATTCGTTCATCTTCGTTTCCTCCAAGTGCTTTTAGATCATTATCCTACATACTCTCTAATTTTTCAAGCTGACACAGTAGGGGCGCATGGCGAATGGTGTAAAATATAACTAAGTTTCTGAGAGAAGAATCCGCTTCAAATGAACGTTATCTCCTATGTTTTCCGATTTATCTCGAAATAAAAGTTTTAAATCGTAAAACGTACGATTTGTCTTGACGAACCGGAAATCATTTGATAGAGTAACTTTTGCTAACAAAACGGAGTTGTTCCGTTTTAAAATAAAAAGAAGAGCCAGCAAATGGAAGGGGAAATCCCGATGAAAAAAATCTTACTTACTATAGCACTCCTTTTAGGGGGCGTGCTTCTTGGCGCTTGTGGGCAGCAAGAAGCGACAAGTCAATCGAGTGACACCGAGAAGCTGTCGATCGTCACGACGTTTTATCCAATGTACGAATTTACGAAAGAAGTTGTAGGCGATGCAGCAGAGGTCTCCTTGTTGATCCCTGCAGGAACCGAGCCTCATGACTATGAGCCAAGTGCCAAAGATATGACCAAAATCATGGATGCAGATGCCTTTGTCTACAATAGTCCTGAGCTAGAAACTTGGGTTGCTAGTTTGACGGATTCCGTCGATCCTGAGCAAACAGCAGTGATTGAAGCGGCCAAAAACATTCAGTTGGTGGAAGGCACAGAGGAAGAGCATGGTCACGAGGATGAAGACAGCCATGAAGGCCATGATCATACGTATGACCCTCATGTTTGGACCGATCCAGTCTTAGCGATCCAAGAAGTAGAAACGATCCGCGATGACCTGATTGCGAAGTTTCCTGAGCAAAAGGCAACCTTCACGGAAAATGCGGCTGCCTATATCGAAAAACTTTCTGCTTTAGATGAAGCCTACCAAGCGGCGTTAAAGGATGCGACTCAGCGGACCTTCGTTACGCAGCACGCAGCCTTTGGCTATTTGGCACGGCAGTATAATTTAGTCGAAGAATCGATTTCGGGCATTTCACCCGATCAAGAACCAACGCCAAGTCGTTTGGCTGAGCTGAAAGAATATGTAGAAGAAAAGCAAGTCAAAGTTATCTATTTTGAAGAAAACGCGTCATCGAAGGTGGCTGAGACCTTAGCCTCTGAAACAGGAGTGGAGCTGGCGGTCTTGAATCCATTAGAAAGCTTGACGCAAGCGCAGATGGATAACGGCGAAACATACCTGTCTGTAATGGAAGACAATTTGGCAGCATTACAAAAAAGTATTCACTAAGGAGGCGCCTGCGTGCGTTATATCGATGTAAAAGATTTGACCTTTTATTATGACGATGAGCCCGTCTTGGAAGACATTTCTTACTTTGTTGAAGACGGCGAATTCGTGATTTTGACCGGCGAAAATGGGGCGGCAAAATCTACTTTGATCAAAGCAACCCTTGGTTTGTTGAAACCTTCTAAAGGAGCAGTCACCTTGGCGACCAAGAATGCCGCTGGTGAAAAATTAAGCATCGGCTACATTCCTCAGCAGATTGCTTCCTTTAATGTCGGGTTCCCCAGCACCGTTTTGGAATTGGTCCAATCAGGCCGCTACCCAAGAGACCGCTGGTTCAAGCGACTGACGAAACGAGACCATGAACATGTCCGCCGTGCATTAGATGCCGTCGGGATGTGGGACGTGCGTAATAAACGGATCGGTGAGTTGTCCGGTGGCCAAAAACAACGGATCAGCTTGGCACGGGTCTTTGCCACGGATCCTGATTTATTTATTTTAGATGAACCAACCACGGGGATGGATGAACAATCCCGCAATCTGTTTTATGAACTGCTGCGACACAATGCTCATGACCATGGCAAGTCGATTTTGATGATCACCCATGATCACGAAGATATCAAAGAATATGCGGACCGTCAGATCCGTTTAGTGCGGAAGGAGGATTCACCATGGCGCTGCTTTCATATGAATTCATGAGAAGAGCTTTTCTTGCGGCGATTTTTATTGCCGGTATCGCACCGATGCTGGGGGTCTTTCTGGTGATTCGACGACAGTCATTGATGGCTGATACGCTGTCCCATGTCTCTTTAGCAGGGGTGGCACTAGGCTTCTTTCTAAATCTAAATCCCAGTTTGACGACGCTATTGATCGTAGTCATTGCCGCAATCATTTTGGAATATTTGCGAACGCTGTACCGCAGTTATTCAGAGATCTCGATCGCCATTTTGATGTCCGGTGGCTTAGCGTTAGCCCTCGTCTTGATGAACCTTAGCGGTGGGAACTCCGCAACGAGTATCCAATCGTATTTGTTTGGGTCGATCGTTACGATCACACAAGAACAAGTCTGGATCTTAGGCTTTTTGTTTTTAGTCGTTTTTGCTTTATTTTTCTTATTCAAACGGCCCATGTACATTTTGACCTTTGATGAAGATACCGCCCATGTCGATGGCTTGCCTGTGCGAGTGATGTCGATGCTCTTTAATGTCTTGACGGGGGTGGCAATCGCTATGATGATCCCGATTGCGGGCGCATTGCTGATCTCTGCGATCATGGTTTTACCAGCTGCCATCAGTATGCGTTTAGGCAAAAGCTTCAACGCGGTGATTTTGATCAGTGTCGTGATCGGCATGATTGGGATGATGTCTGGTTTGACCAGTTCCTTTTATTTGGACACACCACCGGGAGCGACGATCACGCTGGTTTTTATCGCTCTTTTCTTAGTGATCAATTTGATCAAACGCATCGTGATCCTCGTGCAACGAAAACAGCGCCTCAAATAAAGGGCTTTATGAAAAAGAAACGAAGAATTTTCGTTTCTTTTTTTTAAACTCTAATCAAAACCGAACAATATAAGCAATATTTCAGATAATGCTCGCATTTATCCCGAAAAAGCCTTATAATAAGGCGAATAAACTAAAGGAGTTGTCCGGTGTGAAAATACGTCGAAGTGAACGACTGATCGATATGACACATTACTTGTTGAATCATCCCCATGAATTGATTTCATTGTCCTTCTTTTCTAAACGATATGCCTCTGCAAAATCATCGATTAGCGAAGATTTATCTATTATCAAAAAGACCTTTAAAGAACGAGGAACAGGCATTCTTGATACCGTGCCAGGCGCTGCTGGCGGTGTTTTTTTTGTGCCTGAAATTTCTGAAGAAGAAGCGTATGCGTACGTCGAAGGGCTGGCAGAACGCTTGTCTGAGCAAGACCGTTTGTTGCCTGGCGGCTATGTTTATCTATCTGACTTATTAGGCGAACCGGAATTGCTGCGCCAAGTCGGCCGCATCATCGCTTCCAAATATTTAGGCGAACAAATCGATGCGGTGATGACCGTTGCTACTAAAGGAGTGCCGATCGCTCAAGCAGTCTCTTACTACTTGAATGTTCCCTTCGTGATCGTGCGTCGTGATTCCAAGATCACTGAAGGCTCGACCGTGAGTGTCAATTATGTCTCTGGTTCTTCAGAGCGCATCGAAAAAATGGAATTATCCAAACGCAGCTTAAAGCGCGGCTCTAGAGTATTGGTGGTTGATGACTTTATGAAAGGCGGCGGCACGGTCAATGGGATGAAGAGCTTGATTGAAGAATTTGAGGCCGAATTAGTCGGTATTACGGTTTTTGCCGAAACGAAATTCAAAGGCAAGCGGGCCATCAGCGATTACAGCTCTCTGCTTTATGTTGAAGATGTCGATACCCAGACCAAAACGATCTCGGTAGTACCGGGAAATTATTTTGAGAAAAAAGCCTGATTTTTGTGGCTCTTAGACTGGCGCAAGCAGCTGTTTTTAAAACGGCGGCTGCCAGTCTTTTTTTGATTGGTCTAGGTGGCGATTCCTTAAATCGTTGAAATTTACAAGTACTTGGGCTAAACTGTTTATAGGAAATTCAATGAATAAAAATCCTTCAGATTGATAGGAGTGGAATACGTGGACGCACGTTTTGCAATAATTTTAGCGGCTGGAAAAGGCACGCGCATGAAATCGAAGTTATATAAAGTGTTACATCCGGTTTGCGGTAAGCCAATGGTGGAGCACATCATGAACCGAGTGGTGGAAACAAATCCTGAAGAGATCGTGACGATCGTTGGTCACGGGGCGGAAATGGTCAAGGAGCAACTGGGGGATCGCACCAATTACGCCTTACAAGCCGAACAATTAGGTACCGGTCACGCTGTCGTTCAAGCCGAATCATTTTTAAAGGGCAAAAAAGGCACGACCTTAGTAATTAGTGGGGATACGCCGTTATTGACGACGGAAACCTTGAATAACTTGTTCGATTACCATCAAGGGAAAAATGCATCGGCGACGATCTTGACGGCACAAGCGGCAGATCCAACGGGCTATGGCCGGATCGTACGGGATCATGTCGGTATCGTGGAGAAAATCGTTGAGCAAAAAGATGCGTCGACCGAAGAAGCGTTGATCCAAGAAATCAATACTGGAACGTATTGCTTCGACAATGAATTGCTATTTGACGCCTTGGCAAAATTAGATACGGACAATGCCCAAGGGGAGTACTATTTGACTGACATTATCGAGATCTTAAAGGAAGACGGCAAAATCATCGCTGCTTATCAAACCGAAGATTTCCATGAATCTTTAGGGGTCAACGACCGCATCGCCTTAGCCGAAGCCAATCGCTTGATGCGCCAGCGGATCAACCGTCAGCACATGCAAAACGGCGTGACCTTGATCGACCCGGCGACGACTTATATCGACGAAGGCGTTGTGATTGGTTCAGATACCTTGATCGAAGCCGGTGTGATCATCAAAGGGAAGACGACGATCGGAGAAGATTGTGTCATTACGGCAGCTTCTGAAATTGAAGACAGCAAGATCGGCAACCAAGTGACGATCAAGGCATCGACGATCGAGGAGAGCATCATCCATGATGGCGCCGATGTCGGTCCTAATGCCCATCTTCGTCCCCATGCGGAAATTTTGGCCCATGCCCATATCGGTAACTTTGTGGAGGTCAAAAATGCGACGATTGGTGAAGGCACCAAAGTCGGACACTTGTCTTATGTTGGCGATGCGACCTTAGGCAAAAACATCAATGTCGGCTGCGGCGTAGTCTTTGTTAATTATGACGGCAAGAGCAAATTCAAAACGACTGTCGGCGACAATTGCTTTATCGGCTCTGGCTCCAATCTAGTTGCGCCATTAACCATCGAAGAGGAAACGATGATCGCTGCTGGCTCAACGATCACCAAAGATGTTCCTAAACACAGTATGGCGATTGCCCGCGCCCGTCAGGAAAATAAAGCGGATTACGCGAAAAAGTTGCCTTATCTAAATTAGAAATAGCGAAATGACTTGATTTCTTAAGGAAAAATGACTACTATTTATTAGGAAGAAGATTCTAGTAAAAAGGAGTCATTTTTTTCTAGATGAACGCAAAGAAAGTGGAGGTTCTCATGTCAAATCATTATTTTGATCCAAGATTGAAGATTTTTTCTCTGAACTCAAATCGTCCTTTGGCGGAAAAAATCGCAGCTGCAGTAGGTGTTGAATTAGGTAAGTGTTCAGTCAAACAATTTAGCGATGGTGAAATCCAAGTGAATATTGAAGAAAGTATTCGTGGTGCCCACGTCTACGTGATTCAATCAACCAGCAGCCCTGTAAACGATAACCTAATGGAATTGCTGATCATGATCGATGCTTTGAAGCGCGCCAGTGCGAAGACGATCAATGTAGTAATGCCTTATTATGGTTATGCAAGACAAGACCGCAAAGCGCGATCAAGAGAACCAATCACCGCAAAACTTGTAGCAAACATGATCGAAAAAGCCGGTGCGAACCGCATGGTTACACTGGATTTGCATGCCTCACAGATTCAAGGGTTCTTTGATATCCCCGTTGACCACTTGATGGGTGCACCATTGATCGCCAACTACTTCTTGGAAAGAGGCATTCAAGGCGATGATGTCGTCGTTGTTTCACCAGACCACGGGGGCGTGACTCGTGCCCGCAAATTAGCTGAGTTTCTTAAGTCACCAATCGCGATCATCGACAAACGTCGTCCGAAAGCCAACGTAGCGGAAGTCATGAATATCATTGGTCATGTTGAAGGCAAAACTTGTGTCTTGATCGACGATATGATCGATACTGCGGGTACCATCACATTGGCTGCGAACGCGTTGAAACAAGCAGGAGCTAAAAGTGTTTACGCCTCATGTACTCACCCTGTCTTGTCAGGACCTGCCTTGGAACGGATCGAAGATTCGGCCATTGAGCATCTAGTTGTGACAGATTCGATTCACTTGCCAGAAGACCGCAAGTCGAAAAAAATCGATGAGATCAGTGTCGGTGCCTTGATGGGCGAAGCGATCAAACGAATCCATGAGAACAAACCAGTAAGTCCACTGTTTGAATCAAAATTATCAATTTAATCGTGTCTCATATGCATGAGAACAACAGCCAATGGTCGGTCTTTAGCCCCTCATTGGCTGTTTTTTTCTGAGGAGTTTCAGGATGTTTTTAGAAAAAACGATCGCAGTCATGTTTCTTTTCACCAATTTATGGTATTCTTGAAAGTGACTTGCGAAACGCAAGCAAAAAATAAAATAGAATCTAATCACAAAGGGGAGTCTGCAAAGGCTGAGAATGAGAGTACTCTAAACCCTTCGTACCTGTTTCGATCATGCGAACGTAGGAATTGTGACGAGTTGAAGTGTCTAACACTTCTCCTTTGTGAATTGTGATGATTCTAAAGGAGGAGTTTTTTTGAAACGAAAAATGTCGCTGCAAGTGTGGACGGAAGGAACGATGATTGCTGCTATCGGGGTCGTCTTGTCGTATATCCCGATCCAGACAGCCAATTCCAGTATCGACTTGTCTCTAGGGCTCGTGCCCTTGGTCTTGTATTCGTATCGTCGCGGGGTGCTGCCGGGAATGACGGCGGGATTTATGTGGGGCTTGCTGAATATTTTGATTGGTAGTGCGATGCGTAACTTTATCACCGTTCCACAGATCATCTTTGAATATCCCTTTGCCTTTGCTTTTGGTGGGATGGGCGGCATGTTTGCTAATAAAATCCAGCAAGCGATCCGTCAAAACAGCAAAAACGTTACGTGGTATGTCGTCTTAGGGGGCATCGTGGCGGTGATTAGCCGTTGGTTTTGGCATTATTGGGCAGGGGTTTTTGTCTGGGGAATGTACGCACCGCCAGGACAAAGTCCGTATCTGTATTCCTTGATCTTTAATGGGTCATCGGTCATCATCAATATCGTTTATGTAGGGGTCGTATTAGGTCTCTTAGTCAAGGCCGCTCCAAAATTATTTGTGCCGAAAGTTTAGTTTTAGAAATGAAATCATAAAAAATGTCTTGATGCTCTTTGAAAAAGAGAAGCATCAAGACATTTTTTTGTCGAAAAAGCCAAAAGCCAAATCTTCTTGATCAATTTCCAACGACCAGTTTTTTTTGCTGGCTGAGTAGCGCAAAACTGCAATTTGATCTAACTCTTTTTGATTGACCAATGTGCTTTTCAAGCCAGCATCTTCTGACAGATAGATCGGGATCGTATAAGTTTTATCGATCAGTTGCTCTTGTGTCAGACAGAAGACGATGCCTTCTTGCATGATTCCCCGCAATTCTTTCAGCAAATTAAAATCGAGCTTTTCAACCGGTGTTGCTTTTTTAAAAAAGGAGAGGCGATCATTGATTTTTTCTAAGACGATGCGGGTGATCCGATCCGCCAAGATCCGGTAATATTCATCTAAATAGCGATAATAAACACGGGAACGTGCATCTTTTAAGTCAAAGAAAACAAAGTTATTTTGCAGTTTGTAAAAGAAAGGGGAGTGGAGGTGTGTCTTCATGTGGCCAAAATATAACAATTCGGAGATCTCTAAAGGCGTCAATTCTTTGACCATCTCGTAATCGTTAAAATCGATCCACTTCATTTCTTCAGCAATACGACCTTTGTTGATCTGCTGAAAAAACAGTTGGACATCTTCCATTCCACGAATGACTTTTAAGCCCGTATGACCGTCGAATTCGCCGAAATCACTGGAAGGATCAAGCAAGAGCAGATTCTTGGGCTGATGGACAATGCTCTTGTTAAAATCTTGGGGGGCAAGCCCGCGGGTCAAGACGGCATTGCTGGTTGTATCAATATGTACGTAAATCGTGTTAGACATGCCGATCGATCCCTCCTATCTACTAAGTTCATTCTACAACAAAGCGCTGAAAATTGCTTGTATCTTTTCGTTTAAAGTTATATTACAAAATAACAGAAAAAACAATTTTTAAGTTCCCTTTTTCGACAAAAAAAGGCAAATCTTGTCTTTTCGTAAAAAAACTGGCCAAAATTGGCGTCTTTATGAGGATTTTGGTATGATAAAAGAAGAAACTAATGGAGACGAAAACCTATGAGAAAAAAGAAACGCAGACTTTCAAATTGGCTGAGCAATCTCTTTTTGCTTTTGCTGTTATTGATTGGTTTAGCATTGATTTTTAATAATCAAATCAAAAATTATTTTATTAAACAAACAGGTGAAGCATACGCAGTCGGCACCATTGATCGCAGTGATGTGGAAAAAAATATGGAAGCGGAAGCGACCTTTGATTTTGATGCCGTGGAGCCGGCAAGTTCAGAAGCAGTCTTACGGGCGCAGCTGAGCAACAAAGCCTTGCCAGTGATCGGCGGCGTGGCGGTTCCTAGTGTGGGGATCAATCTGCCGATTTTTAAAGGCTTGGCCAACGAGGCCTTGCTGTATGGTGCTGGTACGTTAAGTCCCACCCAAAAAATGGGGGAAGGCAATTACGCACTAGCCAGCCATCGCGCCCAATCGCCAGAGCTTTTGTTTACGCCATTGGATGATGTCGCCATTGGGGCGGCTATCTATGTGACCGATCTGGAAAATATTTACACGTATACCGCGACTTCTTCTGTGCGGGTCGATCCGACCGATGTCTATTTGCTTGACGAAGTAGAAGGCCGCAAAATGATCACGCTGATCACCTGTGGCGAAATGGGCGGTGTCACCCGTCGTGTGATCCAAGGTGATTTGGAATCTGTGACGCCAGTCGATGAAGCCACGGATGAGATGTTGGCAGCATTCAACATGGCACAACGAACATTTTAATCAAAAGAATAGCTCGAGTGGTACGGCAGCCGGCGTGTCATTCGTCTATTCTTTTTTGCTTAAGGAGGCGTCTTGATGAAAGTGAAAAAACTGACTTCGATCGATTTTCTTGCACAAAGGGCAGGGTTTCAAGAAAGCCGACTGGTCTTTTCCTTTTTTGAGTCGCACTCAAAAGCGCGACGAGCCTTTCTTGCCGACATGGCGCAGCAGGGCTGGCAGATCGACAGCCGTTATGGCCGCTTTTACCTTGCTGGGCAGTTTGATTTTGACCAAAAGACACTGACTATCACCAATCTACTGGTGGAAGCAGCCGCCGAGTTTACTTGGAAACAACTGCTAGCTGTGACAGAAAGCTTTGCCCGCAGTCGTTTTGTAGCAGCCGTCTTGTGGCAGCTCCCTCATCGGACCCCCTTGGCTGAGTGGTTTATCCAGCAAGGGTATCAGGTGGTCCCTCAAGGGTATCAAAAAGCGCTAGCTTATCAGACGGCGCTGGTTTTAGGCGGTGGCGGTGCTCATGGGGCGTATCAAATCGGGGTTTGGCAAGCGCTGCAAGAACGGGGCATCACCTTTGAATGGATCACGGGAACTTCCGTTGGTGCGTTGAATGGCGCCTTGATTTTAATGAACGATGTGGAAGCGGCCGTCGATTTATGGGCAAATATCTCCAGCGAGCAAGTATTGCACTATCCGCTTGCTTCGGTACGAGCCCAAACGCTGCGGGATTTGATGAATCAAGCCAACTCGCTGGTCCGCGAAGCGGTCAAAAGCAACGGCGCCAGTACCGAACCCTTGGCAAAGCTTTTGCAAAAGACCTTTGATCAAGAAAAATTCAGCCAAACTGCTTGTCGTTTGCTGATCTGTACGACTCGTCTGCCCGACTTCAAGGAGACGGTTTATGCCTTTGATCCATCCGCAGTAGAGGAAAATCTGCATTGGTTGTTGGCATCCGCGTCATTTTATCCAGCAATGCAGGCGCAAAAAATTAATGATGCTTATTATATCGATGGCGGCTATCGCAATAACCTGCCCATCGATGTCGCTGTCCAGCAAGGGGCAACGGAATGTATCACCGTGGATGTCCAAGGACCCGGCATCAATAAAAGGACGGTTGTGACGGAAGAAACTGCGCAACTTTCGTTAGGGTCTCCTTGGTCCTTAGGCAGCTTTTTGGTTTTTGATGCCCAGCGTTCGCTGGATAATATGACCTTAGGCTATTTGGAAACCTTGAAAGTGTTCGGCAAATACCAAGGCCATTGGTATACCTTTGAAAAGACGGTTGATTTTCAGCCGTTATGGCGGGGCTTTTTGAAAGAGCTACGCCAGACAGACCCGTTGCTTTATCAGGAACTAAAGAAAAAAGAATTTTGGAAAAAAATGCGTAAATTCTATCAACAGGATGTGCCATTTGAGCAGTGGGGGCGTATACTGATAGAGTGTACCGCGAAAGTATTGTATCTAGCGCCTACGGTGATTTATGAGCAGGAAACGATGCTAACGGCTTTAGCTGAAAAAATTGCGCTAAAGGCAGTGGAAGAAGCCGATGCCTGGTCGATCACCGAGTGGCTGAGCTATTATCGCGACCGTTTTTTTGTCTTGTCCGAGCAAAACCGCTTTTTCTTTTTTTATCGGACGCAGCAATTGAATCTGCCCGCCCTTCAGCAGATTCGTCGGCGTTACCCGCTGACTGCTTTAATGGCAGCGTATAGTCACTATCTTTTGAAAGGAGCAGAAAATGGATAAATTTTCGTATGAAATCGTTGAAGAGATCGCCGTGCTTTCGGAAAATCAAAGAGGCTGGCGCAAAGAATTGAATTTGGTGAGCTGGAATGGGCGTCCGCCAAAATTTGATCTGAGAGATTGGGGCCCAGAGCACGAGAAGATGGGCAAAGGCGTGACCTTATCCAATGAAGAATTTGCAGAACTTAAAAAAGCCCTGCTTTCCATGTAAGAAAGCAAAAGGGTGAGGAGTGATCAAATGAAAAGTATGACTGGTTTTGGCAAAGGCAGTGCAGAAACGCCAGATGTGCAGATCGAAATTGAAATCAAAAGTGTCAATCAGCGCTTTTTGGACCTGCAGCTGCGAATGCCCAAACAATTGAATCCTCTAGAAGGTGCTTTACGGCAGTCGATCAAGCAGACCCTCCAGCGAGGACGGATCGAATTGTATGTGACTTTAAAAGAAAAAACCGCACATACGAAACAGATCGAGATCCAATGGGACCTGCTGGAACGTTTCATGCAGGAAATCGATACCGAAGCCAAAGACCGTTTTGACCTAGCAGAGCTGCCCAAAGCAGCATTGCTGGAACAATTCCTGCTCCATGAGGCTTTTCTAACGATCTCTGATCAAGAGCCAGAAGAAAGCACCTTGGCCGATGGCGTGATGGAAGCATTAGACCAAGCGTTGGCAGCGATCGACCAAAGCCGCTGGGTGGAAGGGCAAGGCATTCTGCAGATCTTACAAGAAAACCAGCGACAGCTGCAGGAAAAACTGACAGAACTCAAACAATTCGTGACCCTCTATGAGGCAGACTACCAAGAACGCTTTGAAAAGAAACTGACTGCCTATTTAGGGGAAGAAGTCGAGCGCGATCGTTTACTGACAGAGTTGGCGATTTTATTGGAACGCGGCGATATCCACGAAGAACTGGATCGTTTAAGTATCCATTTAACGACGATGACGGAGCTGCTGGCAGCTGAGACGCCGATAGGTCGAGAGCTGGATTTCTTGATCCAAGAGATGAACCGGGAAGTCAATACGATTGGCTCAAAATCAAGTCCGATCCAAATCAAAAACAGTGTCGTCCAAATGAAGACGATCATTGAAAAAATCAGAGAACAAGTTCAAAACATCGAGTAGGAGGAATGAACCAATGAAATATTACGATATCACCTTTCACGAACTGAGCGGAAAAAATGTCATCAAACGCAGTATACCCTCTGACAAAGAGAATTTCTCTGCATGGGAAGATGCCTGCGTAGCCATAGAGCCGGATTTTCTTCATCTACTAGTTGATGGCATAGCGGTTTCTTTAAATCGTCGGTACATCGTGCGTATCGATTGCCAAGAAGTGACGGATCCTACCGAAAAAGCGATCACCGCCAAAGACGAATTAGCAGGGGTCATCAATACCTTAAGCAACATGGGCTTTTAAGAAAGCAGCCGAAGTGTAGACTAGCAATTTCATGAAATTCCCATTATAATAAAGTAGTTCTTGAAAGTTGCTGAAAAAAAGTGCAAAATAGACGTTAAGCAAATGTCAGTGAAAGGACGTCATTATGTCAGAGCGAGGATTACTTATAGTTTTATCAGGACCTTCCGGAGTAGGGAAAGGGACCGTGCGCAAAGCAATTTTTGAGAGTGACGACAACGATTTTCAATATTCCGTTTCAATGACCACTCGTCAAAAACGCGAGGGGGAAGTGGAAGGGGTCGATTACTATTTCCGCACGCGGGAAGAATTTGAAGCCTTGATCGAAGCCGGTGAAATGCTGGAATACGCCGAATATGTCGGCAATTATTATGGCACCCCATTATCTTATGTCCAACAAACATTGGATCAAGGAAAAGATGTGTTTTTAGAGATCGAAGTGCAAGGGGCAAAACAAGTAAAAGACAAAGTTCCCGATGGTGTGTTTATTTTTCTGACGCCACCTGATCTGGCAGAATTACGCTCTCGTATTACAGGAAGAGGAACCGACTCTGCCGAAGTGATCGATGAACGGATGCGTGTCGCCCGTGAAGAAATCGAAATGATGGCTTTGTATGATTATGCCGTTGTCAATGATGAAGTACCTAAGGCAGTCCAACGAATTCGCGAAATTATTTCGAGTGAACATTTTCGCGTTGACCGAGTGATCGGAACCTATATCAAAATGTTAGAGGAGCTGTAAGAAATATGATGTTAAAACCTTCAATCGATTCTTTGTTGGATCGTGTCAATTCAAAATATTCATTAGTGATCTTAGCAAGCAAACGGGCGCATGAACTTGATGCCGGTGCGCAAGCAACACTAGAAAACTTTGATTCAGTGAAAAGCGTGGGTCAAGCACTTGAAGAAATCGAAGCGGAATTAGTTGTTAATGATCCGCATCCAGAAATCAAACGGGCCCGCTTGAAAATGGAACAAGAAGAGCGCAAAGCGCAAAAAGACCAAGAACAAAAAGAATTAGAAGCGCGTATCCGCGACGAACAAAAGCTATAGACAAAAGCAAGCTAGAGCACGCCTGTGTTCTGGCTTTTTCTTTTGAATGATGATGGTTAAATTTTTGTAAGGGGTACAGACAAACCCCCACCCATTTAGTAAAATAGAACCTAAAAGGAGGAGAAGAAATGGCGTACATAGCAGAAGTGATCGTGGATGTTCCCACGATGCAGACCGATCAGCCTTTTACTTATCTGATCCCATCAGAATTACAAGCCGCCATTGAGACAGGGATGCGGGTCGAAGTGCCATTTGGCAAGGGCGACCGCCATATCCAAGGGTTCGTCGTCGGCCTTTCAGAAGTTGCCGAACCGCAGCAGACCTTAAAACCAATCGTTCGTTTGTTGGATTTGTCGCCTGTCGTCAATGAAGAACTTCTCCAATTAGCCGACTACATGAAGGAAACGACCTTTGCCTTTAAGATTACTTGCTTGCAGACGATGTTGCCTAGTGTGATGAAAGCCGAGTACCAAAAGCAGATCGTTTTGCTGGAAGGAAATCATCCCATCAAAGAATATTTTCCCGAAGACGGCATCCTCAGTTGGCAAGACGCCGAAAGTGCAGGGCTGCTGCCGCAGTTGAAGCCTTTGCGGGAAGCCGCAGTAGTTGAATTGCAGTATCTCGTGAAAAATAAAAACAAAGCGAAAATGACCCGTTACATTGAACGCAAGATCGAGCCAGCAGAAATCCCCGCCGTCCAGCAACAGCTGCGCAAAGGGGCCAAACGCAAGCTGGAAATCTTACAGATTTTGACAGAGGAAGCCCGCTTGCCGGTTTCCTTTTTTACCGAACAAGGGATTTCCACTGCGGCTTTGAACCAAGCGCAAGAAGCTGGCTGGCTGACCTTTACGGAAGTTGAAGCCTACCGTGATCCTTACAAAGACCGTCAATTTCAAAAAACGGTCCCCCTTGAATTAAATGAAGAACAGGCAGCTGCAGTAGCGCAAATCACTGCTTGTGCGGATAACCAAGAGGCGCAGACTTTTTTACTGGAAGGGATCACCGGCAGTGGAAAAACAGAAGTCTATCTACAAGCGATCACCCAATTGCTGAAACAAGGCAAAACCGCGATCATGCTCGTACCGGAGATCGCGTTGACCCCGCAAATGGTCGAACGCTTTAAAAGCCGTCTCGGCGACGCAGTGGCTGTTTTACACAGCGGCTTGTCCCAAGGTGAAAAATACGATGAATGGCGTAAGATCGAACGTGGGGAGGCGCAGGTGGTGGTTGGCGCCCGTTCGGCGATTTTTGCTCCGTTGAAAAACATTGGGGTCATCATCGTCGATGAGGAGCACGAAGCTTCCTACAAGCAAGAGGAAGCCCCTCGTTATCATGCGAGAGATTTAGCGATTTGGCGCAGCCAGTACCATCACTGTCCAGTGGTGTTAGGCAGTGCGACGCCGTCATTAGAATCTCGTGCTCGGGCCCAAAAAGAAGTCTACCGCTTATTGAAATTGAATCAGCGGGCAAAAACCAATGCGCAATTACCGCAGATCGAAGTCGTGGATATGCGTACCGAATTTGCCAATAAAAAGTATCAAACCTTTTCTCGTCCGTTACAGGAAAAAATTACAGACCGTTTGGCCCGCAAAGAACAGATCGTCTTGCTGCTGAATCGGCGCGGCTACTCTTCCTTCGTGATGTGCCGCGATTGCGGGTATGTTTTGCCTTGTCCAAATTGTGACATCTCCTTGACGCTGCATATGGATACCAAAACGATGCGCTGTCATTATTGCGGGCATGAAGAACACATCCCCCATCGTTGCCCCAACTGCAATGCAGACAAGATTCGTTATTACGGAACGGGCACGCAAAAAGTGGAAGAAGAGTTGAAGGAACTGTTTCCTGAAGCGCGGGTCTTACGGATGGATGTCGATACCACCCGCAAAAAAGGCGCCCATGAAAAAATCTTGACCTTGTTTGGGGAGAAAAAAGCGGATATTTTGTTAGGGACTCAAATGATCGCCAAAGGCTTGGATTTTCCTGATATCACACTGGTAGGGGTCTTGAATGCCGATACCGCCTTGAATTTGCCAGATTTTCGTTCGAGTGAACGGACGTTCCAGCTGTTGACTCAGGTCAGTGGTCGGGCAGGTCGGGCAGAAAAAACCGGCGAAGTGGTGATCCAAACATTTAACCCTGAGCACTATGCCATCCAGTTGGCGCAGTCGCAAGACTACGAAGATTTCTATCAAAAAGAGATGTGGATGCGGCACCAAAGCGGTTATCCACCGTACTATTTCACCGTCAAAATCACCTGCAGCCATCCCGAAGAGCAAGTCGCCGCTCAGAAGATGTTTGCGATCGCGCGGGATCTGCAGCAGGAGCTGTCACCGCAAAGTATTTTGTTGGGGCCGGCACCAAGTGCGATTTTGCGGGTGAAAAACCGTTATTACTACCAATTGATCATTAAATACAAAAATGAACCGCAGCTACCTGCTTTGTTGACCCGTCTGTTGGATCAAAGTCAAATCGATCAGCGCAAAGGATTGTACGTGTCGATTGACCAAGAGCCGTTGAATTTTATTTAGAGGAGAAAATATGCGTTATCCTATTATTATTACCCCCGATGAACGTCTTCGTCGGCAAGCAAAACCCGTCAAAGTAATTACCGATGAGCTCGTTCAGCTACTAGACGACCTTTATGAAACGATGGTTGCCCACGATGGGATCGGTATTGCCGCACCGCAAGTCGGCAAAAACCTGCAAGTGGCGATCGTGGAAGTCGAAGAAGACGATCGCTTTGAAATGATCAACCCTGAGATCATCGCTTCTTCTGGTGAATCCCTTGATGTGGAAGGCTGCTTGAGTATTCCTCACACCTTCGGGACCGTCAAACGAGCAGACGAGATCACTGTCCGCTATTTCGATCGAGAAGGAGAAGAAATGGAAGTGGAAGCATTCGGTTACTTGGCGCGGGCGATGCAGCATGAGATCGATCATTTAAATGGCGTGCTGTTTGTCGACAAGCTCGTCGAACGCATTCCTGAAGAAGACTTAGAAAAGTATATGGAGGAACATGAAAATGACTAAAATCGTCTTTATGGGTACCCCGGCGTTTTCCGTCCCAATTTTAGAAGGCTTGCTTGAAGCCGGCTATGAAGTGGCAGCAGTCGTGACCCAGCCGGATCGTCCCGTCGGTCGCAAAAAAACTATCACTCCGACCCCCGTCAAAGAAGCGGCGTTGAAGCATGGCTTGTTGGTTTTACAACCAGAAAAAATCAGTGGGTCACCAGAAATGGAGCAGATTCAAGCTTTAGCACCCGATCTGCTGATCACGGCAGCTTTCGGCCAATTTTTACCTAGTGCTTTACTAGAAGTACCGAAGTATGGCGCTATCAACGTTCATGCGTCCCTACTGCCGAAATACCGAGGCGGAGCACCTGTGCATTATGCCATCATGGAAGGGGAGCAAGAAACGGGTGTAACCATCATGGAAATGATCAAAAAAATGGATGCTGGCGGTATTTTTGCTCAAGCTCGTTTGCCGATCACGGCGCAAGATGATGTGGGGACGATGTTTGATAAGTTGAGCCTATTAGGCAAAGACTTGCTGCTGGAAACTGTGCCGAAAATCTTGTCAGGAGAGCTGCAGTCAGTTCCGCAAGAAGAAGCGAAAGTAACCTTCTCGCCGAATATCAGCCGTGAACAAGAAGCCATCGACTGGCAGAAAACGGCGGTGCAAATCGACGCCCAAGTCCGAGGCATGCGGCCATGGCCAATCGCTTTTACGACACAAAACGGCAACCGCTGGAAGCTTTGGCAAGTAACACCGTTGGAGCAAACGACGACAGCCCCGCCAGGAACGATCATTGAACGGACGAAAAAAACGTTGCTGATCGCTTGTGGTGAAGGCACGGTATTGGCTATCGATGAATTGCAGCCAGCTGGAAAAGGCCGACAAGACATTGCCGCATTCTTAAACGGCAGTGGACAACAGATTCAAAAAGGGGATCAGGTAGGTACCTATGAAGCGTAATCTTGGAGATATACAATATACAGTGCGTTTTGTGGCCCTAGAAGCGTTGTTACGAATCGAAAAAGGCGGCGCTTATTCCAATCTATTGCTACGGGAATTGATGAATCAAGGGCGTTTAAATGACAAAGACGGTCGCTTGCTGACTGAATTGGTGTACGGCACCATCAGTCGTCAGCTTTTATTGGATTATTATTTGGATCGGTTTATTAAAAATGCCCGCAAAGTTGACCCGTGGGTCAAAACGCTGCTGCGGCTTTCCTTGTATCAGATGCTGTATCTCGATAAAGTACCCGCCCATGCTATCATTCATGAAGCCGTGGATATCGCGAAAGCCAAAGGCAATCCGGGAACCGGTAAATTCGTCAATGGCGTGCTGCGCACGATCCAACGACAAGGAGTGCCAGACTTGGCATTGATCAAAGACCCAATGGAACGTTTAGCAACGGAAATCAGTTTGCCCCTGTGGCTAACGAAGAAACTAGTCAAACAAATTGGGATCGAAGAAACCAGTGAGCTGGGCTATGCCCTATTTGAACCCAATCATGCCAGTGGTCGTATCGATCTGCAGCGCATCTCGCAAGCAGCAGCGATCGAGCGGCTGCAAGAAGAAGGCATTGACGCACGACCAAGTGAGCTTTCCCCTTATGGGGTTGTGGCTGACAAAGGCTTTATGGCGGGCTCTTCCCTCTACAAAGAAGGCTTACTGACGATCCAAGATGAAAGTTCGATGCTGGTTGTCCCCGTTTTACAAGTAGCCCGGGACCATCAAGTATTGGATGCCTGCGCCGCACCAGGAGGCAAAACGACCCATATCGCTGCCTTCTTGTCTGCCGCAGAGGGCGGCAAAGTGACAGCACTGGATATCCATGCCCATAAGGTTAAGCTGATTCAGCAAAATGCCCAACGTTTAGGCGTAGAAGCAGTTGTGGAAACCCGCGTGATGGATGCGCGGGAGACGGCTCAAACCTTTGCCCCTGAACAATTTGATCGCATTTTAGTGGATGCTCCTTGTTCTGGATTAGGGTTGATGCGCCGTAAGCCGGACATCAAATACAGCAAGACGGAAGCCGATTTCCAACGCTTGCCGCAGATTCAGCGAGAGATTTTGGAAAGTGCCGCCCCAACCTTGAAAAAATCGGGTATAATGGTCTACAGCACATGTACGATTCTAGCGGAAGAAAATCAACAAGTCGTGGCAGCGTTTCTCGCTGACCATCCTGAATTTGAGCAAATGCCTCTTGCGGTAGGACCGCTGGCAGCTGAAGCTGTTCAAGAGGATATGTTGACGATCTATCCGCAAGATTTTATGACAGATGGCTTTTTTATCAGTTGTCTACGCAAAAAGTAACGAGGTGAAAGAAATTGGAGATTCGTTTTCAAACAGATGTCGGCAAACGTCGCAACACAAACCAAGATTTTGCAGCAACCTATGTAAATAAAGCCAATGTGACATTGGCCTTGCTTGCCGATGGCATGGGGGGCCACCGGGCCGGAGATGTCGCTAGCCGTCAAGCAGTCAGTGAGATCGGCACCGCTTGGGAACAGACAGAACTGACAGATAGTGAAAAAACTGCCCAATGGCTGATCCAAAAAATCCAAGCGGAAAGCCAAGTGATTTTCCAAAAAGGACAAGAACAAGAAGAACTTAGCGGCATGGGCACCACGATCATTGCTGTGGCCTTATTAGGCGACCAGTTTACGATCGCCAATGTCGGGGACAGCCGTGCCTATCTTTTACGCAATCAAGTGCTGACCCAAATCACAGAGGACCATTCACTGGTCAATGAATTGGTGAAGTCAGGACAAATCACGGCAGAAATGGCCTTAAATCATCCTCGCAAAAACGTTTTGACCCGCTCAATCGGTATGCCAAGCGAAGTCGAAGTCGATGTGGCGATCCACTTTATTGCAGACGGGGATTATTTGCTGCTGTGTTCAGACGGATTGACCAACATGGTCTCAGATGAAGAGATCACAGCAACGATCCAAGAAACCCCTGAGCTGGAAGAAGCAGTGCAATCATTGATCGATCAAGCCAACGAACGCGGCGGTGTCGACAATATCACGGTATTATTGATTAAAGTTGGAGGAGAGCGCCCATGATCGAAATTGGGAAGAAGATAAACGGCCGATACAAAATCATCGGCAATATCGGCAGCGGCGGAATGGCAAATGTGTTTTTGGCGCATGACTTGATCTTAGACCGTGAAGTGGCAATCAAAGTGCTTCGTTTTGACTTCCAAAACGACCAAAGTGCGATTCGGCGCTTTCAACGAGAAGCCTTGGCGGCGACTGAGCTGGTTCATCCCAACATCGTAACCGTTTATGATGTCGGTGAAGAAGACGGCATGCAGTTTTTGGTGATGGAATATGTCAAAGGAATGGATCTCAAGCGCTATATCCAAACGCACTATCCAGTACCTTATTTGCAGATCGTTGATATCATCCAACAAATCTTATCAGCGGTGGCATTAGCCCATCAGCACCGCATCATTCACCGGGACCTAAAGCCCCAGAATGTGCTGATCAATGAAGACGGCGTGGTGAAAATCACCGATTTTGGGATCGCGATCGCTCTATCAGAAACGTCGATCACCCAAACCAACTCGATGCTAGGCTCGGTGCATTATCTTTCACCAGAACAAGCACGAGGCAGTATGGCCACCAATCAATCAGATATTTATGCGATTGGGATCATTCTCTATGAAATTTTAACCGGCAAAGTACCCTTTGATGGCGAATCAGCCGTAACGATCGCCTTGAAACACTTCCAAGATGAGATCCCGTCGATTCGGATCTATGACAAAAATGTTCCGCAATCGTTGGAAAACGTCGTGTTGAAGGCGACCGCCAAAGAACCGGCGGATCGTTACAAGACCGCCGATGAAATGCGGGCGGATCTCGATACCGTGCTGTCTCCTGAACGGCTCAATGAACCGAGATGGGAACCTCATGCCCTGATGGATGAAACGAGAGTGCTGACCCCTGTGGAAGCAGCCCAAGTCGAAACGCCGCCAGTGGAAGAACCCGTGGCAGAAACGGCTGCGGATCAAGCTGAAGAAGCGGCGCAGCCGAAAAAGAAAAAACGCAAGCGCTGGCTACTGCTGCCAATCATTATGGTGATCGCACTGCTAGGGATAGGCAGTTACTTCCTATTCGGCGGTGGTCGGGGAGATGTGGCAATTCCTGAAGTCAGTGGTCAGACAGAAGCCGCCGCTCGGGCCGAACTGGAAGCCGCCGGTTTGAAAGTGGCAGACGAGGTGGAAGAAATCGAAGATGATGAAGTCGAAGCAGGCAATGTCGTCAAAACCGATCCCCCAGAAGGCAATGAAGTCAAAAAGAATTCCGTCGTGACCCTCTACATCAGTAGCGGAACGAAGAAAATCACCCTTGATGACTATGAAGGCCGTTCCTTTGATGATGTCAAAAAAGAGTTGATCGATTTGGGCTTTGATGAAGACAGAATCAAAGAAGAGCTAGAGTCGTCAGATGATGTCGATGAAGGGGATATTATCAGTCAATCACCAGCAGCAGGGCGGGAAGTTTCCCCAGCAGAAGACGAAATCACCTTTAAGGTCAGCTCCGGACCAGATAGCTTCGCAATGGACAACTATTATGGCATGACAGAGGCAGATGCACGAGCAGCATTGACTTCTCGCGGTGTCGACCGATCACAGATCGAAGTGAACTATCAATCTAGCAGTCAACCATCAGGCACGATCATCGCCCAAGCACCCGCAACAGGTGAAACGGTGGTGACTTCCCAAACGACCATCACTTTGACGGTCAGCAGTGGGCAGGAAATGGTCAATGTACCAAGAATTGTTGGGAAAAGCCAAGCCGATGCAGAAGCAGACTTGAATGAAGCGGGATTGGATTCAACTTTTGAGGAAGAGGACGGCTATAATGACTCGGTACCAGCTGGACATGTTGTCCGTGTCTCTCCAGGTGCTGGGACCTCCGTCGAAGTTGGCTCTACTGTAACGGTCACGATCTCTAGAGGACCTGAACCAGATGATTCGTCCTCATCGACACCAAGCAGTAGTTCAGATGATTCCTCTGATTCAAGCGCTACGAGTGAAAGTAGCTCAGAAAGTGATTAGAAACTAGCTAAAACCAAATACTTTAACCAAGCAGCCTTCGGGGACCAAAGAATTCTCTTTTTGTTCCCCGTCCAGCTGCTTGTTTTTGTTTCTAAACCTAATAGTGAGGCACCGGTGTCTTTAAAATTTCCTTTAGTCCGGCCATTTGTGCAAGCGTACATCTTTCCAAGGATTCAAAAATTGGGTATAATGAAGGTCAGAATTAGTCAAGGGAGGGAATGAATTGAGTCATCACAACACTTCCGATTTGATTGAAGCGTATTTGAAGAAAATTCTTGAAGACAGTGAAACCATTGAGATTCGTCGCGCAGAAATGGCAAATTTGTTCAACTGCGTGCCCTCACAAATAAATTACGTGATCAATACCCGCTTTACCGTTCAAAGAGGCTATGCGGTTGAAAGCAAACGCGGCGGGGGCGGCTATATTCGGATCGAGAAAGTCAAAATTACTGACAGCCACCACTACTTAAAAGAAATGAATCAATTATTCGATGAAACCATCTCGGAAAAAGATGCATATGCAATAATCCAGAAACTTTATGAGGAAGGAATCCTGTCCAAGCGAGAAGGCAATTTATTGTTGACCGTCATCGCGAAAGCAGTTCTAGGACGTTCTCCTTATGAAAATAGAACACGAGCTGATTTGCTCCATGCAATTCTAGAACGATTAAGTTACGAAGACAGGAAGTGAAAGAGATGGATGAATTATTCACCCAACGCGCGAAAGCCGTTTTGGCTATCGCCCAAGAAGAAGCAAAATACTTTAAGCACCAAGCAGTAGGTTCTGAACACATTCTATTGGCATTGGTCATTGAACAAAACGGGATTGCCGGCAAAACCTTGCGGGAAATGAATATCACAGAAAATGATATTCGTGAAGAAATCGAACATTTAACAGGGTACGGCACCGTTCGTCAATATCCAGAAAATGCCTATCTCGCATATTCACCACGAGCAAAACATACATTTGCTTATGCAGGGGATGAAGCCAAACGCTTAGGGGCACCACAAATTGGTACTGAACATCTATTATTAGGCTTATTAAGAGACGAAGACATTTTGGCTTCACGAATCATGCTGAATCTCGGCTTGAGTCTCGCGAAAATGCGTCAGCTTTTGAAGAAAAAAATGGGCTTCAATGAAAGCAAAACCAACGGAAGTGCTGGTCGTCGTCGTCCAGCCCAAGCCAAAGCGCAGCAAGGAACACCGACCTTGGATTCCTTAGCCCGTGATTTGACCAAATTAGCCCGTGAAAAACGCCTAGATCCTGTTGTCGGGCGTGCCAAAGAAGTCAAACGCCTGATCCAGATCCTTAGCCGTCGGACCAAAAACAACCCTGTTCTCGTGGGGGAACCTGGTGTTGGGAAAACCGCGATCGCCGAAGGCTTAGCCCAAAAAATTATCAATGGGGAAGTCCCAGAAGACATGCAAAACAAACGCTTGATGATGCTGGACATGGGGGCTTTAGTTGCCGGAACGAAATACCGTGGGGAATTTGAGGACCGAATGAAAAAAATCATCGATGAGATCTATCAAGATGGTCAAATCATCTTATTCATTGATGAATTGCATACACTGATTGGGGCCGGCGGAGCCGAAGGGGCGATTGATGCCTCGAATATTCTGAAACCAGCCTTAGCCCGTGGAGAATTGCAAACCATCGGTGCCACGACACTAGATGAGTACCAAAAATACATTGAAAAAGATTCTGCATTAGAACGCCGTTTTGCCCGGGTGCAAGTCGACGAACCAACACCAGAAGAAGCGGAAGAAATTTTACGGGGGTTGCGTCCTCGTTATGAAGAACATCATGGGGTGGAAATTTCTGATGATGCGTTACACGCCGCTGTGCAATTGTCCGTACGTTACATCAATTCGCGCCAATTACCAGATAAAGCCATCGATTTGATGGATGAATCAGCAGCCAAAGTGCGTCTAGACAAAACCGATGAAAGTTCGGAATTGGCAGATCTACAAAACGAGATCGCCAACTTGATCGAGGAAAAAGAAGCCGCTATTCGTCAGCAAGATTTTGAAGCAGCAGCTCGTCTACGGATCAAGGAAAAGAAATTGACCCAACAGCTGACGGAAGTAGCGTTTATGGAAGTCAAAGAAGCGTCAGGCTATGCCGATAGTGTTACTGCAGAAGATGTTGCCACGGTCGTTTCCCAATGGACCGGCGTACCTCTGCAGCAGATGGAGAAAAAAGAAAGCGAACGCTTGTTGGATCTTGAAAAGATCTTGCATCAACGGGTAGTTGGCCAAGAAGAAGCGGTCAAAGCAGTCGCTCGTTCGATCCGCCGCGCCCGCAGTGGATTGAAAGACCCCAACCGCCCAATCGGTTCCTTCATGTTCTTAGGGCCGACCGGTGTCGGGAAAACCGAGCTTGCCAAAGCCTTAGCAGAAGCGATGTTTGGCAGTGAAGATGCCTTGGTTCGTGTCGATATGTCCGAATTTATGGAAAAATACAGCACGAGCCGTTTGATCGGTTCACCGCCAGGCTATGTCGGCTACGATGAAGGTGGGCAATTGACGGAAAAAATCCGTTCAAAACCATACTCCGTCATCTTATTGGACGAGGTGGAAAAAGCCCATCCCGATGTCTTCAATATCCTCTTGCAAGTGCTGGATGATGGTCATTTGACAGATGCCAAAGGTCGGAAGGTCGATTTCCGCAACACGATTTTGATCATGACCTCTAATATCGGTGCCCAACAAATCCGCGAAGAAAAAAGCGTTGGTTTTAATGTCACTGATTTAACGAAAGATCACCAAGCGATGCAAAAACGGATCTTAGAAGAGCTGAAAAAAGCCTTCCGTCCAGAGTTCTTGAACCGTGTGGATGAAACAGTAGTCTTCCAATCCTTAGGTGAAGGGGAGATCCACGAGATCGTGAAGATCATGAGCAAAGCGATCATCAAACGATTAGGCAACCAAGACATCCAATTGAAGATCACGCCATCTGCCATCGATGTGATCGGTAAAGCTGGTTTTGATCCAGAATATGGGGCACGGCCGATTCGTCGGGCCTTGCAAAAAGAAGTCGAAGACCGTTTAAGTGAAGCACTCCTATCAGGACAAATTCATTTAGGTGACAAAGTGACGATCGGTGCTTCCAAAGGATCGATCACCCTCAATGTCAAAGAGGGACAAGCACGGGTCTTGCAACAAGTTTAAGTCGAGCCAATAACGGCAGCGGCGTTTCTATGGTCGAGCAATCGGCATCCATAGGGACGTCGCTTTTTTGTCTTGCTATGTCTAGTAGTGATCAAGAATTCTCCATTGATTATGATTGGTGATTCACAAAAAAATATCCTTCTAAACAGCTTTATGTCAGCGTTTGATTAATGAGCAAAGCGCTATTCGTGAAAAAAAGAGTAACGAGACCTCTTGGAAAGAACACTGCTGTGTGATACTATGAATGAGTTGAAAAAAGGAGGAGTATTATGGTTGAGATTATCGCCACGGTGGAATCGATCGAGCAAGCACAGCAGCTCATCCCTTATGTTGATACATTGTTTTTTGGAGAAGAGACATTCGGGCTGCGCCTACCGACCTCTTTTTCTCGTGAAGAGCAAATCAGACTGATCGACATGGCCCACGAAGCTGGAAAGAAAGTGACGATCGCAGTCAATGGCATCATGCATCCAGAAAAAATGAAGCTGATTCCAGAATACCTAGCATTTCTGAAGACCAATCAAGCCGATCAAATCGCTCTCGGAGATCCTGGGATTATTTACCGCATGAAGCAAAATCCAGAATGTGCCTTGCCATTTATCTATGCAGGGGAAACCTTAGTAACGAGCGCTCGTCAAATCAATTTTTGGGGACAAAAAGGAGCAAAGGCAGCCGTTTTAGCGCGAGAAGTTCCTTTCGAGGAAATGAAAATCATGGCGCCACAACTAAATATTCCTGTGGAAGTATTGGTTTATGGTGCGACCTGCATTCACCAATCGAAGCGTCCGCTTTTACAAAATTATTATAACTATACCCAACAATCGGAAGAAAAGAACCACGACCGTGGGTTGTTTTTATCCGAACCGAAAAAAGAAGAAACCCACTATTCCATTTATGAAGATAGCCACGGCACGCACATTTTTGCCAATAACGACATCAATCTGATGCTGCAGCTGGCGGAATTAGACGCAACAGGCTTTCAAACCTGGAAGCTGGACGGAATCTATACACGAGGGGCTGCCTTTGTGGCAATTGCTAAACTGTTTGCCCAAGCCAAGAGCCTTGTGGAAAGTGGGAAGTGGCAAGCAGAGCAAGCAGCTGTGCTCAGTGAACAAGTTGCCCAACTTCATCCGGCAGAACGTGGGTTAGACACTGGATTTTATGCCATCGATCCTGACGATATCAAGTAAGGAGCAAGAACAAATGACCGTTAAACAAGCATTGAAACGACCAGAAGTGTTAGCACCAGCTGGTACGTTAGAAAAATTAAAAACAGCGATCCACTATGGCGCTGACGCTGTCTATATCGGCGGCAATGCCTATGGTCTACGGAGTCGCGCGGGTAACTTTACCTATGAAGAAATGGCGGAAGGGGTGGCTTTTGCCAAAGCCCACAACGCAAAAGTCTATGTAGCAGCCAATATGGTGACCCATGAGGGCAATCAAGAAGGTGCAGGGGAATTCTTTCGGGAATTGCGAGATGTCGGTATTTCGGCCGTGATCGTTTCTGATCCCGCATTGATCCAGATCTGCGCAACAGAAGCGCCGGGTCTACCGATCCATTTGTCCACCCAAGCCAGTGCCACGAACTATGAAACATTGGAATTTTGGCGGGAAGAAGGCCTAGAACGGGTCGTTCTCGCCCGAGAAGTGTCGATGGAGGAAGTCGCTGAGATCCGCAAAAATACTAGCGTGGAGATCGAAGCCTTTATTCATGGCGCCATGTGTATTTCGTATTCTGGCCGTTGTACTTTGTCCAATCATATGTCGATGCGAGACGCCAATCGCGGCGGCTGTTCGCAATCTTGCCGCTGGAAATATGATCTGTTTGACATGCCCTTTGCAACGGAACGAAACAGTTTGACTAAAAACGGGACAGTGGAAGAAGAGTTTTCCATGAGTGCCGTGGATATGTCGATGATCGAACATATCCCTGATTTGATTGAAAACGGCGTGGATAGTTTCAAAATCGAAGGCCGCATGAAATCGATCCACTATGTTTCAACTGTAGCGAACGTTTATAAAGCAGCCGTGGACAGTTACATGGCCGATCCAGAGAACTATGTCTGCAAACAAGAATGGATCGATGAACTGTGGAAAGTTGCGCAGCGCGAGCTTGCGTCAGGCTTTTACTATGATACCCCAAGTGAAAATGAGCAATTGTTTGGTCCACGTCGGAAAATTCCGCAATACAAATTTATTGGGGAAGTCATGGCATATGATCCGGCAACGAAAACAGCTACGATCCGGCAACGGAACCACTTTTCCGTCGGCGATGAAATCGAATTTTACGGTCCCGGATTCCATCACTTTCACCAAACCGTCGAAGTCATGTATAATGAAGACGGTGAATCCATCGATCGTGCACCAAATCCTATGATGCTGCTGACGATGCCGGTCAAAGAACCGGTGGAAGTCGGAGACATGATTCGGAAGAAAAAATAAGGTCGAGAGCTTCTCTCGGCTTTTTTTGTTGAATCAATCCAGCCAAAAAGGATCGATGAGAACATAGACAATCTCAAGGAGGAAACAACAAATATGGAAACATACGACTACATAGTAATTGGCGGCGGCAGCGGCGGGATCGCCTCAGCCAATCGGGCAGGGATGCACGGCGCCAAAGTATTATTGATCGAAGGCAATGAATTAGGCGGCACCTGTGTCAATGTCGGCTGTGTACCGAAAAAAGTCATGTGGCAAGCCAGTGAGATGTTAGAAATGATCAAACGGGACGCAACTAGCTACGGCATTTATCCACATGTGGATAAATTTAATTTTACTGAACTTGTGGATAACCGTGAAAAATACATTGATTTTTTACACACAGCCTATCAAAAAGGCTTAGACAGCAATAATGTAGAAGTTATCCACGGTTATGCACAGTTTGTGGATAACCACACGATTACCGTCAATGGGGAAAACTACCATGCAGCAAACATTTTGATCGCCACCGGTGGAAAACCTAGCGCGATGAATATTCCCGGCGGTGAGTATGCCATTGACTCGAATGGTTTTTTTGCGTTGCGAGAAGCACCAAAGCGTATGGTCGTCTTAGGGGCAGGCTACATCGCAGCCGAAATCAGCGGGGTCAGCCAACAGCTGGGCAGCCAAGTGGCTTGGGCGTACCGCAAAGAGCGGCCATTACGAACCTTTGACAAGATGCTTGCGGATAATCTCGTGGAGATGTACCAAGAATCAGGAATCGAAACTTATGCAGGCTACGTGGCCTCTCGTATCATTAAAGAAGGTGACGAGTATATCGTTCACTTTGAAAATGGCGAAACTTTGACCGGCGATTGCGTCCTTTTTGCTGGTGGTCGTGTGCCGAATACGGACAAGTTAGGTCTGGAAAACACCGATGTCCAATTGGATGAAAAAGGGTTTATCATTGTGGACAAATATCAAAATACCACAGCTGACTCGATTTTTGCGGTGGGCGATGTCATTGGAAAATTGGATTTGACCCCGGTTGCGATCGCCGCCGGTCGTCGCTTGTCTGAACGCTTGTTCAACGGTCAAAGCGATGCGTACTTGGATTATAATTTAGTACCGACGGTCATCTTTACGCATCCACCGATTGCCACGATTGGTTTATCCGAAGAAGCAGCCTTGGCAAAATACGGCCAAGAGCAGATAAAGGTGTATCGTTCGCGCTTTACACCGATGTACTTTGCTTTAAATGAGTATCGCCAAAAATGTGAGATGAAATTGGTGTGCTTAGGAGAAGAAGAAAAAATCATCGGTCTGCACGGCGTCGGGATCGGTGTCGATGAAATGCTGCAAGGCTTCGCTGTAGCCATCAAAATGGGTGCTACGAAAGCAGACTTTGATCAAACCGTTGCCATTCATCCGACGGGGTCAGAAGAATTTGTGACGATGCGTTAAAAGAAAAAAAGCCTCAACGGACAGATGAATTGTCCGTTGAGGCTTTTTTCGTATAAACTTCTAGCTATCAACTAAAAAGTCCCCAAAAGTAGATCAGAAATCTAACCTTGGGGGCTTATTTCAGGATGATCCCAGCTGCAAGGCTTTTGCTAGATCCTTGATCAGTTCTGACGCCCAAGGATCTGAGCAGTGATCTGATAAAGATATGTTTTGGTTTCATCTTTGGTCTCAGGCAATTTCTGGATCGCCTGCAAAGCTTTTTTCGTGTAGTCAGCAGCGAGTTTCTTGGCCTCGTCAATTCCGGCGCTTTCTTGGACGATCCGATAGACTTCATGGGTATCCGCCTCAGTCATGGCGGCTTGTTTTTCCAGCAGTGGCAACAGTTGTTGGCGGTCATTTTTCAATGCCATCAACAGCGGCAAAGAATAGACGCCTTGCCGAACATCTTCCAATACTGGTTTTCCTAAGGCAGTCGCGTCTTGGCTGTAATCCAAGACATCATCCATGATTTGAAACGCAAGGCCAATGGCTTCGCCGATCTCACGGGCTTGATTGGCAAAGCGCAAGGAAGTGCCGCTTTCGTAAGCCCCAATAAAGCAGCTTAAAGCAAACAATTCAGCGGTTTTGCCACGAATGTTTTCTAAGTAATCCTCGACAGTGACGGACAAATCATATCGTTTGCTCATTTGCCCTAATTCGCCGGCCAGAATTTTTTCCATACTGCGGGAATTCATCTGCAAGCTTTTCATGGAGCTGGCATAATCCGCCATCAATTTAAAGCAGCAGACGAAGAGGTAATCACCAGCATAGACAGCGACATCGTTGCCAAATTCGGAACGAATAGTCGGCAGTTTGCGGCGGGTGTCCGCATGATCGACGATATCGTCGTGGATCAGCGAGGCAGTGTGGAGCATCTCGATCGAAGCCGCCAATGCGACGGCTTTCTCGCGATCTTTGTCACTGCCATAAGCAGAAAAGAGCAGCTGATAAGCAGGACGCAGCAGTTTCCCACCTGAATGGATCATGGACAGGATCGCTTGTTCGACCTCTTTGTTTTTTAGTTTTAATGACTTTTCCATCAATTGCAAGGAGGCAGATAAGTCAGCTTGCAGTGCTGGATACTCTTGCCACATGGAATGAAGTTTCATAATTAACTCCTTTATTCTGAATCCGAGCGCCATTTGACTTTGGTCTGGCGTTCATAATCAATTTGAAAACGGCGCAGTGTTTCGACACGACGCAGCAAGTAGTTGGCGGCGATCCCGATAGCGATCCCGGACAAGATCCCGAAGAAAGACAGGACCGGCAAGTAGAGCATCACGCTCCAGGATTGAGCGATCCATGAGGCGGTGATCAACTGTCCGACGTTGTGCAAGAAACCGCCAGCCGCACTAATGCCGATGATACTGACACGCTTAGGCCCCAACTGTTTCACCAAAGACATCCCAAAGTAGCTCAGTAAGGAACCACTCATACTATATAAGAAGGTTGAAACCGTTCCTCCTAGTAACGTCGTTAAAATCAGTCTTAGCCAAATCAAGAGAAAGCTGTCTTTTTTCGGCATGGTGAACAAAGCAATAATGGTAATTAAATTTGCCAAACCTAGTTTCGCACCAGGCGCAAAGGCAAATGGATAAGGGATCATATTTTCAACTAAACCAATCACGACCCCTTGGGCGACCAGCAGTGAGATGAAAATTATTCGTTGTAATCGACTCATAAGCAAACGATCAATAAATTAGATCGTCGGTCTCACTCCCATCTGCGGCTTGGATTTCGATCACCAATTTATGAGGTAGACAGACGATGGTTTCCCCATTTTTACTGGCCCAGCCACGGCGGACACAAATCTGGTCGCCGCAATCAGCTTCCTTGATTCGGATCCGATCGCCTTCGATCTCCAGTAAATTGGTATCTCCGTCTTCATCTTCATAAAGATAGGTGTATGCTTTTTGACCTTCAACTAAGTCAAAACGTTTGATTTCTGTCCCATCGACCCGTAAGACGGCTTCTTTGTCAGCCGTTTGCGTCTGGCCAAAAATAAAAAGCGGTAAAAAAGAGCTGAGGATCAAAACAAGTATGATGACGCCATCCCATGGTTTTAAATGGGCATCGCGGATAAATTCTTTTAGTTTCATCAAAAAAGACTCCTGTTCTTTCATGTGATGTGTCTCATTCTAGCATAAGAAGACAAGATTCTACTAGCTGAATCCTCAATAATCCACCGATTTCTGTGCAAGGACGATCAAGAAAAAGTTCTGTACTTGGAAAGAGACCAAGACACTGATTGAAAATCAGAATGTCTTAGTCTCATGAAGTCGTACAGGTATTCTATTTTGCTGGCTTATTTATTGCCATATAAGGAGCGAGGGGTACCGTACCACCATTTTCCAAGGGTACGTTGCAACCATGGGATTACCCAACGGTCTAAACCGACTGCGCGTCCTGAACCGTTCATCAAGGCAAATGCAACTGGAATGAACCAGATGTTTACCCAGTAGAACATACCAGACATACAGAAAGTCAACACCAAAACGATAGTCGTTGCGTTTACTAACCAAGTGAAGAGACCAGCCATCAATGCAAGAGCTAAAGCAATTTCAAAGAAGACCATGAATTTTTGGAAGAACATGGCAACGTCGTTGTTTGGCATAATAAATTGCATAACTTTTGTGAACCAGTCAGGTGATTTTTCAATCACGATCATTGGTTGTTCACCGTAAGCATAGCTCAAACCGAAGTGTGCGGCTTGTGTCGCTGCATCGGCTGCTTCACCGGCACCACTAGCGGCACTTGCTGCATCGGCTGCTTCACTAGCACCACTGGCTGCATCAGCGACTGTTTGATATTCCCAAGTCCAAGGGAATACGCTGTTGCCTTGGAACCAAGAACCTTCACCGAACCAAGTACCAGGTTTGAAGACTTCCCCATTCGTACCCAAAATTTTCTTGAAGGCTTCAACGAACCAGACAAGACCATAGAAAATACGAAGCGGAACACTCCACAAGACGTTACCGTAACGAGACGTGTGACCACGAGCGACTGTCCGGTCATCTTTGATGTGGAAGATTTCATGCATCAAGTATTGGAACATGTAGTAACCAGAACGAATATCAAAGAAGTATTTCAAGTTAACGATGTGTTTCATAATGATCGCTAAGAAACCGCTCAGGTGAATCTTATTGAATAAGTTCGCCACGCCCCATTTGGCACCGATGGAAACCATAAATCCTTGGTAGTTTCCTTTGAATTTATGTTTTTCGCCACCTTTGATGGCTGAAACGATATTCGTTGCTGCAGTGTGACCTGTTTGTTCAGCTGCTTGCACGATTTGTGGTGTTGGTGTGTTCGGGAATTCTTCGAAGTAAACCAAGTCACCAATAATATAGATGTTTTTGTCTTCGTAGCCTTTTGCTTCCATGTACTCATTGGCAACTAGACGGAACCCACGAGCAGTTTCTAAACCGAAATCAGCAGCATCGCTAGTTCCTTTGACACCGGCAGTCCAGATCAATGTGTGGGTTGGGATCGTTGAACCATCTTTTAGTTTGATGTGGTCAGGTGCCACTTCAACGATTGGTGCATTCAAGACAAGATCAACATTGTTTTTCTTCAAGTAACGCTCTGCTTTGGCTGCATCGTTACGATCAAGCATGTTTAAGATCGTTGGCATTGCTTCAACGACTTTCAAGCTGATTTCACTTGGGTCCAATTTATAATCGGAAGCTAAACGATCTTTCCAGTCGATCAGTTCACCGATCATTTCGATCCCGGTAAATCCAGAACCACAAACGACAAAGGTCAACATTGCTTTGCGTAATGCTGCATCTGGTTCGATCGCTGCTTTTGCGACAGTTTTTTCAATGTGTTCGCGAATGCGGACAGCATCGTCAAATGACCATAAAGTAAAGCCGTTTTCTTTAACGCCAGGTGTACCGAAGTCATTCGGTTCGCCACCCATCCCTAAGATCAAGTAGTCAAATGAATAGCTACCTAATTTTGTTTGGACAGTTTTATTTTCTTTATCGATCCCAGTTACTGTATCGGTTACTAAACGAACATTTTTCTTGCGTGAGAACAAGCGCTGCAAGTCATATTGAATTGCGGTAGGTTCTACACGTCCTCCAGCGACTTCATGCAGTTCAGTCATCATCGTATGATAAGAGTGACGGTCGATCAATGTTATCTCAACATCATTGTCTTTTTTCAATTTTTTTGCCATGTACTTCGTAGCAGAAACGCCTGCATAACCGGCACCGACAACGACAATGTTTTTCTTTGCCATTGCAAATCTCTCCTTAATAAAAATAATCTATGATAATAATTACACAATCGTTCCTATTATATAGACAAATGGTTCATTTGTCTAACGATTCTGATGAAAAAAACGCATATTTCCTGAAATTCGTGAAAACTTGCGAAAATCAAAAAATAAGTCATTTTTTCGAGAAAAAGCGGAAAGGAAGCGGTTGACATATCGTAAATTTACTTTACAATGTTAGATGTATCACAAACTTTTTTGTGGGGAAAATAAACAAGTAAAAGGTGGATAATTATGAAAGCAAAGAAATTGATTGTAGGTATGGCGGTATTTTCATTCGCAGCATTATTGTTAGGGGGTTGTGGAGCGGACAACAACAATACAGCTTCTTCGTCAACTAGTGAAAGTACATCACAAACTTCTGCAAGCGATTCAGCATCAACAGAAAGCACGGAAGCAACCGTTGTTGCAGGCGAGCCAATGCAAGATGGGACATATCGTTTAGAAGAAAAGAACTACAAAAACGACTACCGTGTTACCTTTGAGATCACAGTCAAAGACGGCAAAATCGTTGAATCAAAATATGACAACGTCAATGCGGATGGCGAATCAAAAACAGAAAACACTGAATACAATGAAACGATGAAAGAAAAAGCAGGTATCAGCCCAGAAGAGTTTATTCCTAAATTCAATGAAGAGTTAGTTGCCGCACAAAGCCCTTCTTCAATCGAAGTAGTTTCTGGCGCGACTCATTCCTTTGATTCCTTCCAAAACTATGCACAACAATTAATTCAAGCGGCGCAAGCAGGAAACACGGAAACCATTGAAATCGACAATGGGGCAGACTTGAAAGACGGAACCTATACATTAGAAGAAAAGAACTACTCAAATGGTTACCGCGTAGTCTTCTCAATGACTGTGGCTGATGGCAAAATCTCTGAATCAAACTACGACTACCTAAACGAAGCCGGCGAGTCGAAAAAAGATGATGCATCATACAACGAAAACATGGAAGCTAAATCTGGTACAAGTCCAGAAGAATTTATTCCAAACTTCAATGAAGCTTTTGTTTCTGCAGTCAATGCTGAAGATGGTTCTGTGGCAGACATGGATGTAGTTTCTGGTGCAACCCACAGCTTCCACAGCTTTGTTATCTATGCACAACAATTGTTGAATGCCGCTGAAAAAGGCGACCAAACAACAATCGAAGTGGATAACTTCGTTACTGAATAATCACAACTTCTTTCCATTAAGAGGACAGCATTCGTTTTGAGTGCTGTCTTTTTTTCGTGGGCAGCAAGGTCACAAAAGCAAGTTCGTGCAAAAGGAAGCAATCTGGCAGAAAGCTTTTTTTAAAAGAACTGTTTTTTACAAAGAAGAAAAAGTTCGATTAAGGATTCCTAAAATACGTTGCGGAATCACGGAATGCCCCTTTTCATTCTGCCAAAAAAAGGCTATTATATGAAGGTTGAAGACAATAGAAAAGAGGAAAATCATGAAAAAGAAAGTAACGTTTTTTCTGATGTTTGTTTTTTTAGGCACAATGTTGGCAGCTTGTGGCAGTGATCAGGAAGCAACGACGCTGCGAGAAGAACCATATTTTCAAGAAGAATTTTTATTAGGCACTTATACTCGGATTCGCATTTATGATGAAGGCAAAGAGAACGCCATGAAGCCGGCCTTTGACCGCATCAGAGAGTTAGGCGATAAAATCACCATCAACCAAGCAGGGTCAGAGATCGATGAGATCAATGCGCAAGCTGGTATCAAGCCGGTAAAGGTTTCGGATGACATCTATTATTTGTTAAAAGAAGCTTACGATTACAGTGTGAAATCAGAAGGCGGCTTTAATATGGCCATCGGTGCCATCACCCAATTATGGCGAATCGGCTTTGATGATGCCCGCAAGCCAGAGCAATCTGAGATCGATGAAGCATTGAAACATATCAATTATGAACAAGTCGAGTTTAACGATGAAGATCAAACCGTTTATTTAAAAGACAAGGACATGATCCTTGACCTTGGGGCGATCGCTAAAGGCTACATCACGGATGAAGTCGTCAAAGTGCTGAAGGACAATGGCGTGACTTCCGCGATCGTCGATTTGGGCGGGAATGTCTATGTGTTAGGTCATAGTAACCGCGGCACAGATGAGCCATGGAATGTCGGAATCCAAGACCCGAACAAATCTCGCGGCTCGATTATCGGTAGTATCAAAGAAACCAATAAAACAGTGGTTACTTCAGGGATCTACGAACGCTATTTAGAAGTAGACGGCAAAACGTACCATCATATTTTCGATTCTGAGACTGGCTATCCTTACGACAGCGATGTGGCAAGTGTGACTGTCATCACCGACAAATCCATCGATGGCGATGGGTTAACTACGGTGGCGTTTGATAAGGGGGTCAAGGAAGGCTTAGCCTATATCGAACAACATACCGAAAAGGGTACCGATGCGATCTTTATCACAAAAGAAGACAAAGTGTATGTAACCGACGGTATCAAAGATACCTTTGAACTTTCAGAGGAATCAGGCTACACGATGGGTGATCGTGCGGATTTAGAATAGGAGGAGTGAAAGATGTCTCTTTCAGTGTTTTTAGAAGTAGTGGAGATCCGTACCAAAGTGGCCAGTGTCTTCCCCTTCATTATGGGTGTGTTGTTCTCGTTGGTGTATTTTCATGAAATTCATCCTTTGAATACCGCAATCTTTTTTCTGGGGATGCTGCTGTTTGATTTGACGACGACGTCCATCAACAATTATATGGATTTCAAAAAAGCCAAATCAGAAACCTACAAATACCAGCACAATGTGATCGGGCGAGAAAACATCTCAGAAGCTACTGTTCGCAATCTGATTTTTGCGATGCTGGCAGGAACCTTACTGATCGGTCTTTACTTGACCTTTGTTACCGGATGGCTGCTGCTAGTGATGGGGTTGGTGGTTTGTTTTATCGGAGTCTTTTATACCTTTGGCCCGATTCCGTTATCGCGGATGCCTTTAGGCGAGGTGTTCAGCGGCGTAACGATGGGATTAGGGATTTTTGCCATCACGATCTATATCAATACTATTGATCAAAAAGTGTTTTATCTGGCACTGGATTTTGTGAACGGAACCTTTGGCTTAGTAGGGAATCTCTGGGCCGTGTGTGCCATCGTGTTGGCATCCTTGCCATTGATTTTCACGATTGCTGACATCATGTTAGCCAATAACTTACGGGATCTGGAAGCCGATATCGAAAATCACCGCTACACACTGGTGTACTACATCGGTCGCGAAGCAGGTATCCGTCTGTTTCAAGGAATGATGCTAGCTTCCTACGCCGCTATTTTGTTGGGCCTCTTGTTTGGTCTCTTCCAATGGCCGATTTTGCTCGTGTTTCTGACACTACCGAAAATCCGCCAAAACTTGAAGGAGCATCAAGTCAGCCTGCCCCACCCACGTAGCTTCGGCTATTCGATTAAGAACATGATTTTATTCAACAGCAGCTATGCCTTAGGCTTGCTTTTCTGTCTGTTGTGGCAATTGCTTTAAAAAAAAGATCGACCTGCTCTTGAAAGAGCAGGTCGATCTTTTTTATGTGGGGAATGAAATAGCGCATAAAAACTGTAGAAAAGACATGATAAAAGAACGAGCATGATACTTATTATGAAAAGATGAGGCTCGCTTTTTCTGCGAAATTGATCGTAGCAGTAAAGTTTGTTTGAGAGCTGCCTAGGTTGCTTTTTATTTAACCCCTCGGAATAAGCAGGTCTGTTTATGGAGTGTTTGTGTTTACGCTTGCTGTGACTGGTTACCTACGAAAGCAGCCTCAATACCGCTCCAAACTGATTTCTCCAGAAGAAAGTACCTTGCGCTCCGTCGCTGTTTCCACCACCAATTCACCGGTGTTGGTAATGTCTTTGGCAATCCCTTCATAGGTCACCCCTTGTTGCGTAAATTGAACGGTGCGGCCCAAAACGAAGGATTTCTGCCGATAGCGGGCCATATAATCCATGTCAGGCAGTTGTGCCAACAATTGGAAGAACCGACGCCAAATTTCTTGAATCAATACTGCTCGAGAAAAGGTTGGATACTCCTCACCAGGAAAGAGTGAGGTCGCTTTTTCCCGAATCTCTGCTGGAAACTGCTGTTGCGGAATCGAAAAACTGATGCCGATACCGATCACAACCGAGGTAATGCGGCCTGTCTCAAAGTCACTGGTTGCTTCAGACAAAATACCGCAGATTTTTTTTCCATCTAAGTATAGATCGTTGACCCACTTAATGGCCGTTTCCTTCATTAGAAGGGCGTCGATGGCTTCGGCGACTGCCACCGCCGCCAAAACGGTATATTGTGGCAATTCTTGAAACGCTTGGTTTGGTTTTAAAAGCAAGCTCATATAGATCCCTTGTTTTTTCGGTGAGAAAAACGGACGTTCGAAGCGGCCGTGACCGCCTGTTTGTGTTTCGGTCAAAAAAAGGGCGGGGGTTGCCAGTCCACTGTCCAAAGCGGCGATCTTGGCTTCTTTCATGGTGGATTCAACAGCTTCCTTGATTTGAATCGTGGGAATCATCGGCAAGGCTGCCGCAAGTGCTGCTTGATCGTAGCGATCATCCGAGACAAAGCGATAGCCGTTGGCCAAGTGTTCGAAATGATAGCCTTCTTTCTCGAGTTCTTTAATGGCTTTCCAGACTGCTGTACGAGAGATCGACAAAGCTTGGGCTAGTTTTTCTCCGGACAGTACAGTATCTTCTTTTTGTAATAAGGTCAGTATTTTTTCTTTTGTCGTCATAAGGATATCCTTCCTAATGTTTCACGTGTAACGTTTTCGTTAGCATAGCAAGAAATCGGCAAAAAGCAAAGTAGTTTCTTACGAAAAACAGTCCCCACCAGCCTTGTTTTTTTCTTTAGAAAATCTTAGGAAATGGGTGCGCCAGAAAAGCATTGTAACTTCCAATGAAAGCTTGACAGGAAAGTGCTTCATCTGTATAATAAGGAGTTGCAAAAACTATCTGAACGAAAAAAGCAGAAACGAAATATTGTCCGTTTCGGCTTAGGAATAAGGAAACAAAAGTAGAAAATGCCCAATGCATCCGTTCTATTTTTGGTTTTTTTTTGCCTAAAAGCCGCAAAAAATGCTTTCTGTAACCTATATTTAATATTTGTTACAGTTTTGTAAATAATCGGATAGCCTTTTTGAAAGACTTTATGAAGAGGTGAAGAGCTTGGCTGGACACGTAGTAAAATACGGAAAGCATCGCGAACGTAGAAGTTTCGCACGGATCAGTGAAGTATTAGAATTACCGAATTTGATTGAAATTCAAACCGACTCTTACCAATGGTTCCTAGATGAGGGCCTAAGAGAAATGTTTGAAGATATTTTGCCAATCGAAGGATTCAACGGTAACTTGTCCCTAGAATTTGTGGATTATGAATTGAAAGAACCAAAGTATACAGTAGAAGAAGCCCGTGCCCATGATGCAAACTATTCGGCACCATTACATGTTACTTTGCGTTTGACGAACCGTGAAACCGGGGAAATCAAATCCCAAGAAGTATTCTTTGGTGATTTCCCATTAATGACTGAACAAGGAACCTTTATCATCAACGGGGCAGAACGGGTTATCGTTTCTCAGTTGGTCCGCTCTCCGGGTGTATATTTCCATGGCAAAGTCGATAAAAACGGCAAAGAAGGCTTTGGTTCAACTGTTATCCCTAACCGCGGTGCGTGGTTAGAAATGGAAACTGATGCCAAAGATATCTCTTACGTACGGATTGACCGTACCCGTAAAATTCCTTTGACGGTCTTAGTCCGTGCCCTAGGGTTTGGTTCCGATGACACGATCTTTGAAATTTTCGGCGACAGTGAATCATTGCGTAATACGATCGAAAAAGACTTGCATAAAAACGCAAGCGATTCTCGTACCGAAGAAGGATTGAAAGATGTTTACGAACGTCTTCGTCCAGGCGAGCCAAAAACAGCAGACAGCTCACGCAGCTTGCTGAATGCACGTTTCTTCGATCCAAAACGTTACGACTTAGCAAATGTTGGTCGCTACAAAGTAAACAAAAAATTAGATTTGAAAACACGTCTATTGAACTTGACCTTAGCAGAAACCTTGGTTGACCCTGAAACAGGCGAGATCATTGTTGAAAAAGGCACTGTTTTGACTCACCAAGTCATGGAAACATTAGGCGCATTTATCGATAATGGCCTAAACAGTGTAACGTACTATCCATCAGAAGATGGGGTCGTGACCGAACCAATGACCGTCCAAGTCATCAAAGTCTTTTCACCAAAAGATCCAGAACAAGAAGTCAACGTGATCGGTAATGGCTATCCAGATACTGCCACACGTACCGTTCGTCCAGCAGACATCATTGCTTCAATGAGCTACTTCTTCAACTTGATGGAAGGCATCGGCAATGTCGATGATATCGACCACTTAGGAAACCGTCGGATTCGTTCTGTTGGTGAATTATTGCAAAACCAATTCCGGATCGGGCTTGCTCGGATGGAACGTGTCGTTCGTGAACGGATGTCGATCCAAGACACCGAAACCTTGACACCGCAACAATTGATCAATATTCGTCCAGTTGTCGCAAGTATCAAAGAATTTTTTGGTTCTTCTCAGTTGTCACAGTTCATGGACCAAACAAACCCACTGGGTGAGTTGACCCATAAACGTCGTCTATCTGCCTTAGGACCTGGTGGTTTGACCCGTGACCGTGCCGGCTATGAAGTCCGAGACGTTCACTATTCCCACTATGGCCGTATGTGTCCGATCGAAACGCCTGAGGGACCAAACATCGGGTTGATCAACAGCTTGGCCTCTTATGCCAAAGTCAACAAGTATGGCTTCATTGAAACACCATACCGTCGCGTTGACCGCGAAACAGGCCGTGTTACTGACAAGATCGATTACTTGACTGCCGATACCGAAGACCACTACGTTGTGGCCCAAGCAAACAGCTTGTTAAATGAAGACGGCTCTTTCGTAAACGACGTTGTTATGGCGCGTGCTACTTCTGAAAACTTGGAAGTTTCGATCGATAAAGTCGACTACATGGACGTATCACCAAAACAAGTAGTCGCAGTCGCAACCGCATGTATTCCTTTCTTGGAAAACGATGACTCCAACCGTGCCTTGATGGGTGCCAACATGCAGCGGCAAGCTGTACCATTGATCAATCCGAAAGCACCTTGGGTTGGTACTGGTATGGAATACAAATCAGCACATGACTCAGGAGCTGCTTTGTTATGTAAACATGATGGAATCGTAGAATACGTGGATGCAGCCGAAGTGCGCGTTCGTCGTGACAATGGCGCATTGGACGTTTATTCTGTTACCAAATTCCGTCGTTCAAACTCAGGAACCAGCTACAACCAACGTCCATTAGTGGCACTTGGTGAAAAAGTGGAAAAAGGCGACATCTTAGCAGATGGCCCATCTATGGAACAAGGCGAAATGGCATTAGGACAAAACGTCTTAGTCGCATTCATGACTTGGGAAGGGTACAACTATGAAGATGCCATCATCATGAGCCGTCGTTTGGTGAAAGATGATGTTTACACTTCTGTCCATATTGAAGAATATGAATCAGAAGCCCGCGACACAAAATTAGGACCTGAAGAAATCACTCGCGAAATCCCGAACGTTGGGGAAGACGCGTTGAAAGACCTAGACGAAATGGGGATTATCCGCATTGGCGCGGAAGTCAAAGATGGCGATCTGCTTGTTGGGAAAGTCACGCCAAAAGGGGTAACGGAACTTTCAGCAGAAGAGCGTTTGTTGCATGCAATCTTTGGTGAAAAAGCCCGCGAAGTGCGTGACACTTCTCTACGCGTGCCTCACGGCGGCGGCGGAATCGTCCACGATGTCAAAATCTTTACCCGCGAAGCTGGCGATGAATTGTCACCAGGTGTGAACATGCTGGTTCGCGTTTATATCGTTCAAAAACGGAAAATCCATGAAGGGGATAAAATGGCCGGACGTCACGGAAACAAAGGGGTCGTTTCTCGCATTATGCCAGAAGAAGACATGCCTTTCTTACCAGATGGCACACCAGTCGATATCATGCTGAACCCATTAGGGGTACCTTCTCGGATGAACATTGGACAAGTATTAGAGTTACACTTAGGAATGGCTGCGCGTCAATTAGGCATTCACGTGGCAACACCAGTCTTTGATGGTGCCAGCGATGAAGATGTTTGGGCAACCGTTGCTGAAGCAGGAATGGCCAGCGATGCCAAAACAGTGCTTTACGACGGACGTACCGGCGAACCATTTGATGGCCGCATCTCTGTTGGTGTCATGTACATGATCAAATTGGCCCACATGGTCGATGATAAATTGCATGCCCGTTCCATTGGACCTTACTCATTGGTTACTCAACAACCATTGGGAGGAAAAGCCCAATTTGGTGGACAACGTTTCGGAGAGATGGAAGTTTGGGCACTGGAAGCATACGGTGCTGCTTACACCTTGCAAGAAATCTTGACCTACAAATCAGATGACGTGGTTGGTCGTGTGAAAACATACGAAGCAATCGTCAAAGGGGAACCAATTCCAAAACCAGGTGTACCAGAATCATTCCGCGTATTAGTAAAAGAATTGCAATCACTCGGTCTAGACATGCGTGTCCTAGATATCGATGATGCAGAGATTGAACTACGCGATATGGATGATGACGATGATGATTTGATCACCGTTGATGCCTTAACAAAATTTGCGGAGCAACAAACAGCCCGTGAATTAGAACAAAAAGCACAAACAGAAGCTAAAAATGCCGCCGACGCGTTGAACCAACAAATCGAGACAGCAGAAGATCGCTTGCAATAATAGACGGCCCTCGCTATTTCCGCCACTAGCGGAAATAGCCCCCGTTCTATCGGATATGTCCATGAAATGAAATGGAGGGAACCTTTTTTGATCGATGTAAATAAATTCGAAAGTATGCAAATCGGTTTGGCTTCTCCTGAAAAAATCAGAAGCTGGTCTTATGGTGAAGTAAAAAAACCAGAAACCATTAACTACCGTACGTTAAAACCTGAACGCGAAGGGTTGTTTGACGAGCGTATTTTCGGTCCAACCAAAGACTGGGAATGTGCTTGCGGCAAATATAAACGGATCCGCTATAAAGGCATCGTTTGTGACCGTTGCGGCGTGGAAGTAACACGTTCAAAAGTGCGTCGTGAACGCATGGGACACATTGAATTAGCAGCACCAGTATCACACATTTGGTATTTCAAAGGCATTCCTTCACGGATGGGTCTTGTCTTAGACATGAGCCCACGTGCATTGGAAGAAATCATCTACTTTGCTTCATACGTAGTGATTGAACCAGGAAACACCAGTCTTGAGAAAAAACAACTATTGACTGAACGGGAATACCGTGAAAAACGTGACCAATACGGTCAAGAATTTTCAGCAGCGATGGGTGCCGAAGCCATCAAACAATTATTAGATGGCGTTGATCTTGAAGGCGAAGTTGCTGAATTAAAAGAAGAATTGAAAAACGCAACTGGTCAAAAACGGACCCGTGCGATCCGCCGTTTGGATATCTTAGAAGCATTCCGTGCTTCAGGAAACAAACCAAGCTGGATGGTCATGGACGTTATCCCAGTTATCCCGCCTGATTTGCGTCCAATGGTGCAATTAGAAGGTGGACGTTTTGCCACAAGTGACTTGAACGACTTGTATCGTCGTGTAATCAACCGTAACAACCGTTTGAAACGCTTGTTAGACTTGAATGCACCAAACATCATCGTTCAAAATGAAAAACGGATGCTGCAAGAAGCAGTTGATGCCTTAATCGATAACGGTCGTCGCGGCCGTCCAGTTGCAGGGCCAGGGAACCGCCCATTGAAATCTCTTTCTCACATGTTGAAAGGGAAACAAGGTCGTTTCCGTCAAAACTTGCTAGGAAAACGGGTCGACTACTCAGGTCGTTCAGTTATCGTCGTTGGTCCATTCCTGAAAATGTACCAATGTGGTCTGCCAAAAGAAATGGCGATCGAATTATTCAAACCATTCGTGATGCGGGAACTTGTTTCTCGTGAAATCGCGTCAAACATCAAAAATGCCAAACGCAAAATCGAACGTCAAGAAGACGAAGTTTGGGATGTTTTAGAAGATGTCATCAAAGAACATCCAGTGCTATTGAACCGGGCACCTACGCTTCACAGATTAGGTATCCAAGCATTTGAACCAGTCTTAGTTGAAGGCCGTGCCATTCGTTTGCACCCACTTGTTTGTGAAGCCTACAATGCCGATTTCGATGGAGACCAAATGGCCGTTCACGTACCATTGAACGAAGAAGCGCAAGCAGAAGCACGTATGCTGATGTTAGCAGCCCAAAACATTTTGAATCCAAAAGACGGAAAACCAGTTGTAACACCATCTCAGGATATGGTCCTAGGGAACTACTACTTGACGATGGAAGAAGAAGGCCGTGAAGGGGAAGGCATGATCTTCCGTGACATGGACGAAGCAGTTACGGCATGGCGCAATGGCTACGTGCATTTACACACACGGATCGCTATCAATCCAAACACTTTAGGGGACAAACCATTCACGTCTGAACAAAAACAACGTTTGATGGTAACAACAGTGGGTAAAGTGATCTTCAACTCGATCATGCCCCCAGAATTCCCATTCTTGAACGAACCGACAGACTACAACTTGACGGTTCAAACACCAGACAAGTACTTTATTGAAGCTGGTACAGATGTGCCTGCCTTCATCAAAGAACAAGAGCTTGTTGGCCCATTCAAGAAGAAAAACTTAGGAAACATCATTTCAGAAGTCTTCAAACGTTTCCGCATCACTGAAACGTCACGCATGCTTGACCGCATGAAAGACTTAGGATACAGCCACTCAACAATGGCGGGTATCACCGTTGGTATCGCTGATATCATGAACTTGCACGAAAAACATGAAATCATCGACAATGCCCACAAACAAGTAGAAACGATCACGAAACAATTCCGTCGTGGATTGATTACCGATGACGAGCGTTATGAACGAGTTATTGGTGTTTGGAATGCAGCCAAAGATGAAATTCAGTTAAAACTGATGGAATCATTGGAAGCGAAAAACCCAATCTTCATGATGTCTGATTCCGGTGCCCGTGGTAACATCTCCAACTTTACTCAGCTTGCTGGGATGCGTGGATTGATGGCCGCGCCTAACGGACGTATCATGGAATTGCCGATCATCTCAAACTTCCGTGAAGGTCTATCTGTCTTGGAAATGTTTATCTCGACCCATGGTGCCCGTAAAGGGATGACCGATACCGCCTTGAAAACAGCCGATTCCGGTTACTTGACACGTCGTCTCGTTGACGTTGCCCAAGATGTCATCATCCGTGAAGACGATTGTGGCACTGACCGTGGTTTAGATATTCAAGCAATTCGCGAAGGAAACGAAATCATCGAATCCTTAGAAGAACGTTTAGTTGGTCGTTACACTCGTAAATCAATCATCCATCCGGAAACTGGCGAAGTGATTCTTGGGGTCAACCAATTGATCACCGAAGACCTAGCCAAAGCAACGGTGGATGCTGGCATCGAAACAGTATCGATTCGCTCTGTCTTTACATGTAACACCAAACATGGTGTATGTAAACATTGTTATGGCCGCAACTTAGCCACTGGTTCTGAAGTTGAAGTTGGGGAAGCAGTCGGTACCATCGCTGCCCAATCAATCGGTGAACCTGGTACTCAGTTGACCATGCGTACCTTCCATACCGGCGGGGTTGCCGGAGACGATATCACGCAAGGTCTCCCTCGTGTCCAAGAAATCTTTGAAGCCCGTAATCCGAAAGGACAAGCGGTCATTACCGAAGTTACCGGAGAAGTCATCGATATCTCAGAAGACCCTTCAACTCGGACCAAAGAAGTGACCATCAAAGGGGAAACCGATACGCGTACGTATACCGTTCCTTATACTGCCCGGATGAAAGTAGCAGAAGGCGACTTTATCCATCGTGGTGCACCATTGACAGAAGGATCGATCGATCCAAAACAACTGTTACAAGTTCGCGATGTCTTGTCTGTTGAAAACTACCTATTACGGGAAGTTCAACGCGTTTACCGTATGCAAGGGGTAGAAATCGGCGACAAACATATCGAAGTAATGGTTCGTCAAATGCTGCGTAAAGTCCGCGTCATGGATCCAGGTGATTCAGGCATCTTGCCAGGAACATTGTTGGATATCGCCGACTTTAAAGACCGCAACTACGACACCTTGGTAGCCGGCGGCGTTCCTGCAACTAGCCGTCCAGTCCTACTAGGGATCACGAAAGCATCCTTGGAAACCAACAGCTTCTTGTCTGCTGCGTCCTTCCAAGAAACCACTCGTGTGTTGACCGATGCAGCGATCCGCGGCAAGAAAGATCCACTTCTTGGATTGAAAGAAAATGTTATCATCGGTAAGATCATCCCAGCTGGTACTGGTATGCCTCGTTACCGTGAAATGGAACCAAAAGAAGTAACAGTTGCCAGCGAAAATGTCTACAGCATCTCAGACATCGAAGCACAAATGGCTGCTGAAGACGCATTGAACAGCCAAAACTAATCAATGCCCAGCACCTGATTGACTCAGTGTGAAGGAAAAGCTTGTCATTCTTCGGAATGGCAAGCTTTTTTTGTTTAGCAAAAGAAAATGTTACGAAAAAGAATGCGTCCTTCTTTCATCCTAGAAAAAGGGCATTTGAAACAACAAATGAAAGCGTTATTTTTGAAATGTCCAAATCAGTGGACATCGATTAAGAAATACTCGAGCCAAAGAAGGCTATAGTAAAGATACGGAGGGAGACAGTATGAAGCTGAGCAAGAGAGAAACACGTTTGATTGAGCAGTTTATGATACAGGGGATGAATTTGACCGCTAATGAACTAGCCACAGCTGCTAAGGTTTCAACAAAAACCATTTATCGGACGATCAAGCGGATCAATGAGGCTGCTGGTTCAGAAATCATTCGGTCTGAAATCGGCAAAGGATTTTGTTTGGATTATGAAGCGTATCTCAAAGGGACGATTGAAAATCAAGAAACGGATCAACATGATGAGCCGCTTGAGCGACGTCATGCGATTGCCCTGCATTTATTGTTTAAATCACCAAAGCGTTTAATGATCAAAGAGTTGTTCGCTCATTACTATTTGAGTGAAGCAGTGATAAGTAGTGATATCAATCGTCTTTCGGAATATTTTCAGTACTTTGAACTCCAGTTGATCCGATCCGATAAGAGAATTGCAGTGATTGGTACCGAAAAAAATATCCGTCGCTGTGTCAATGATCTCTTTACGAAAACCCATGTGTGGAATGAAGAAATGGTCACGCAAAAATATCCCATCAATGCCTTTGATATCAACTTTATTACCTCAATTCTTGAATTCATTGAGCGAAAACTCGCAAACAGTATTGCGTATCCTTACAACATGAATATTTTCTCGCATCTGTATATTCTGATTTTACGAATGAGGGAAGGAGAAATTGACCGTGAAGAGATAATTGAGGGTTTAGATGAGGAAGAACAGCATTTGATTGAACAGCACCAAGAGTTTTATCAAATTGCCCAACAAGTGATTGAAAAAATCAATGCCTATCTCGTGACGGAGCTGCCAGAAAGTGAGGTATTTTATCTCTACCAGTATCTAGTGTCTTCCAGAGTAGAAAACAAACCCTTGGCAATGACCAATCTGACAAAAGAAGCCAGCGAAATCACGGAGTTTTTTACTAAGCAGATGGAAAAAGCACTGGGTATTCAATTGAACCAGCAAACAGACAAGACTGATTTACTTTGCCATATCCAGCCGATGCTCTATCGGCTAAAGAATAAAATTATCGTGAAAAACGGTCTGCTAAATGACATTCAACTAGAGTACCCAAGGATTTTTGAGCAAGTGGCACAAGTCAGCAAGGAAGTGGAGCGAACCTATGGAACGAATCCCATATCGGAAGACGAGATTGGTTTCTTGGTGCTGTATTTTGTGAAATTTAAAGTCATTCGACGGCGCAGACAGCGAGTCTTAATCATGTGCAGTAGCGGCGTAGGAACCTCTGAACTGCTGAAAGTCAAATTCCAACGGGCCTTTCCTGAATTGGATATCGTGGATGTGCTTTCCGCTCGGATGTATCGAAAGCATGCGAAAGACTACCAGGATATCGATCTGATCTTAACCACCATTAATTTGCCAGTAGAAACGAAGGTGCCAACGATTTTAGTCAATTCGGTATTTACCAAACAGGATGAGAAGCGAGTCAAACAACTATTAGGAGAGATGTAAAGATGAAAAACGAAAGCCAAACGATCCAAGCGTTCAGTATCGCAGATGTAATCAATCCCAATCTTATCAAGATGGAAATGGAAGCGAATTCAAAAGAAGAGGCGATCACTGAACTGTCTGAACTTTTATATGAAAACCAGGTAATTACCGATTTAGCAGGGTTCACCCAAGATGTCTTTGCCCGAGAAATGGAAGGAATGACCGGTATCGGACATGGCTTAGCAATCCCACATGGAAAGTCAGACAGTGTGAAAAAGACTTCCTTAGTGATCGGAAAAACCAAGCGTCCGCTTGAATGGGAGTCCATCGATGAAGCGCCCGTTCAAGTAATTATCTTGTTTGCAGTCAAAAATACCGATGCCAATACGATGCATATCAAGCTGCTGCAAAAGGTAGCGATGCTACTAGCGGATGAATCGTTTATTGATCGTCTCGTTGCGTCAGGGACAAAGGATCAAATGATGGCCTTGCTTGCTAAAGATCCAATGGCAGAAAACTAAGAAAGGGGGAGAAGAGATGAAAATCGTTGGTGTAGCTGCTTGTACTTCAGGAATCGCTCATACGTATATTGCTAAGCAAAAAATTGAAACAGCTGCGAAAGAACTTGGTCATGAAGTCCATATCGAAACCCAAGGAACCATCGGGACAGAAAGTGAATTGACAGAAGCAGATATTCATGCAGCTGATGTTGTCATTATTGCGGCAGATATCAAAATCGGTGGCAGAGACCGCTTTGAAGGCAAGCGAATAGTAGAAATTCCAACTAGTATGGTGATCAAAGCGCCTAAGCGTTTGCTTGAAACGATTGAAGAAAAATTAAATCAGGGATGAATCAATGAATGTTCTGACAATGCAAATTTAAAGGGGGATGAAACAAATGATGAAACAGCTGCAGTTGAAAAAACATGCCTTAACCGCCATCTCGTATATGCTGCCGGTCGTTGTAACAGCCGGGCTTTTGATTGCGATCGGAAATCTTACCAACGGCACAGTCATTGAAAATTACGATGCTGCCTATACGATCCCGGATGCACTGGTCTCGCTGGGCGTTTTAGGGATGGGGCTGCTGGCGCCAGTGATCGCTGCCGCGATCGCCTACTCCATTGCCGATCGTCCAGGAATCGCTCCCGGACTCTTTATGGGACTGATTGCCAATGCGATTGGCGCAGGCTTTTTAGGGGGAATGTTAGGAGGCTATCTCGCAGGTTATCTGGTCTTATTCTTAGTAAAAAACCTTAAAGTACCACGTTGGGCACAAGGTCTGATGCCAATGATGATCGTTCCAGTTTTGTCGACACTGATCGTCGGTGCTTTGATGTTCTTCGTCATCGGTGTACCGATCGTGTGGGCCACTGACGCGTTGACTACCTTCTTAACGAATCTGCAAGGCTCGGGGAATTTCTTATTTGGCGCGATTGTCGGTGGCATGGCTGCCTTTGATTTTGGCGGACCCGTCAACAAAGTCGCCTCGCTATTTGCTGATGGGCTATTATTGGAAGGCATTCAAGAACCCGAAGCCGTGAAAATTTTAGCCTCAATGGTGCCGCCCTTTGGTGTTACGATCTCTTGGGTCCTCTCTCGTCTCTTACGCCGACCCAAATATTCTACGGAAGAAGAAGACAACATCAAGATCGCTTTTCCAATGGGTCTTTGCATGATCACAGAAGGGGTGATCCCGATCGCTGCCGTCGATCCGTTTCGCGTCATTTTTTCCTGTACGGCCGGAGCAGCCGTCGGCGGTGGTCTAAGCATGGTTTGGGGCGTCGGTTCACCGGTACCATCTGGAGGGGTCTTCATCATTCCTGCCATGACGGATCCACTGAAATTTACCATCGCACTCTTGATTGGTTCTGCCATCACCGGTGTTTTGCTCTTTGCATTGAAAAAGGCACCCGTTGAAACGCCCATCGTGGAAGAGGAAGAAGACATTGACTTTTCGTCGATTGAAATTTCTTAAGAAAAGGAGCGAAGAAGATGTATGTATCAATGAAAGAGATGCTGCAAAAAGCCAATCGAGAAAACTATGCGGTTATGGCTATCAATTGTTTTAACCTAGAAACCGCTAAAGCAGTGATCGATGCCGCTGCAGAATCTCATGCACCCATCATCGTGGATTTGTTGCAAGACCATTTAAAAACCCATCTGGATCATCGTTACTTAACCCAGCCGATCATTCGGATGGCGGAAAATGTCAATGTGGAGGTTGCCATCAATCTGGATCACGGACAGGATATCGCCTTCGTCAAACAATGTCTCCATGAAGGGTTCTCAAGCGTCATGATGGATGCCTCTATGCATCCTTTAGAAAAAAACATCGCCATCACCAAAGAGATCGTGCAATTTGCGCAAGCCTATAATGCCAGTGTCGAAGCAGAGGTTGGGGACATGGGAGCAGTGGCTGGGGATCAGTATACTAGCGATGGGATGTATACCGATCCAGAGGAAGCCATCCATTTTATTCGAGCAACCGGGGTCGACTGTCTCGCTCTTTCTTACGGCTCCAGTCATGGGGATTATCCAGAAGGGTACCGCCCGGCATTTCGCTTTGATATCGTTCAAACAATCAAAGAAGCCACTGACCTACCGCTGGTTTTGCATGGTGGCTCGGGAGCCGGTAGAGAGAATATCTTACGTTCCGTGGCATTAGGAATCAATAAAATCAATGTAGGGGCTGATTTTATGAAAGCCCAAAGAAATGCCCTGCACCAACAGCTGGATGCTTGTCCCGAAAGCGATTATTCGACCCTGATCCACCAAACCATCGAAGCAGGAAAAGCAGTCGTCAAAGAGTATATCGAATTATCTGGATCAAAAAACAAATCACTTTAAAAAAGAATGGAGCACACTTATATGTTGATCAATATGAAACAATTACTGACCGTTGCCAAAGAAAATCAATTTGCCGTTGGTGCCTTTAACGTCGCAGACAGTAACTTTTTACGCGTCGTTATCGAAGCAGCGGAAGAAAACGATGCACCAGCCATCATTGCGGTCCACCCAACAGAATTGGCCTTTACAAAGGATGAATTTTTCCACTATGCAGTTTCCAGAGCGAAAAACAGTTCTGTGCCGATCGTGATCCATATGGATCATGGCGACAGTCTGGCAAGTATTATGCGGGCGATCCATTGCGGGTTCAGCTCGGTGATGATCGATGGGTCATTGCTGCCTTTTGAAGAAAATATTGCTCTGACAAAACAGATTACCGAGATTTGCCAGCCGATTGGGGTATCTGTCGAAGGCGAGCTGGGAACGATCGGCAATACCGGAACCTCCGTTGAAGGGGGCGTCTCCGAAGTGATTTATACTCGTCCAGAAGATGCACAAGAATTCATTGAGAAGACAGGCATTGATACACTAGCAGTTGCGATTGGAACTGCCCATGGTATTTATCCGAAAGATATCAAACCGGAACTAAAAATGGATGTCTTGCAAGAAATCAAAGATCGTGTCGATATCCCGTTGGTGTTGCATGGCGGATCGGCCAATCCCGATGAAGAAATCGCTCAGGCAGTGGCAATCGGTATCCAAAAAGTAAATATCTCCTCTGATTATAAATACGCCTTTTACAAAAAATGCCGTCAAATTTTAGCTGAAACAGAATTATGGGATCCAAATGCTATTTACCCAGAATGCATTGAGGCAGCTAAAGCAGTGGTTACGCAAAAAATGACCCTCTTCAATGCAATTGGGAAAGCAGCTTTGTATCGCCAGCAAAATATCCAGCCATGGCGTAGTGAACAAAACTAAACAGCAAACAAATAATGGAAACACCCTCGAAAATCGCTAAATTGCGGCTTTTCGAGGGTGTTTTTTTATTGCGCATTCTTTTCTTGCAGCATCCGAATCCCCTTTTCCTGAACCTGCCGAGCGATAAACGCCAAGTCATTCGAAGTCAGGTTGATGTCTGCATAATGAAATAAATTTTTTCTGCAGGAGGGGGTCAGATTGCCGATGATCAAATCATAAGTCTCGTCCAGTTTGGTCAGAGAAAACGAGTCTAGAGGATTTAAGATCGTGATCGTTAGCTGATAGGGAATAAACTGTTGGATTTTCGTTTGGATAAATTCCGTATGGTAACTATTCGTATCATAAAACAAAGCTAAGCGAAAGTCAGCGTTTGCGTCGATGATTTCTTTGGCAAAATTGGGGAAAGATATATGGAAAATATAAATCAGGTAATTGATCGTACTTGGTCGAATGATTGGCAAATTCGAATGGGTCAAAAGCTGAACGATGTCTCGATTGACTGTCTGTTGGACTAAATCACAATTATCAACAAAACGAGCAAAGCGATCATCCAAGATGCAGTAAGGAACCTGCAAGTTGATCCCAAGAAAATAAGAAAAGACCACGGCGTCGAGCTTCTCTTCAAAATTGGCTTCATGGTAGTTGTATTTTTTAAATATACGTTTGGTCATTTGATAAAACTCTTGTTTGGTCTTACGAAAGACATCAGGGTCTTGACCAATGTGGGACGTGACATAACCGACCATTTTCTCGACATATGCCCGACTGTAGCCAGTAAATTCGCTCAAATCGATTTTCTCTAAGAAATATTCGATGTGGTTCCCATTGGGATTAGAAGCGTATAGGCGATCGCGCTTCGTGTTGATGTAGATTACAAAAGCAATTTTTTTGATGTCGGAAAAATAAAGTTTTAGGGGCGTCGCAGCTGCCATGATACGAGCGATCTTCAAGAAATCCTGTTCTTGGTTAATGTTGGCATCCACAAATTCATACTGGTACTTCTCTAAGAAAAAAATCAGAAAAAATTGCCGAATGTTGTGTTCATTTCCTTTTAACTGGATGGGCTTGGTTGCGATGAAGAAATCATACGGTGCCAGAACCAAATTGATCCTCTTGATCAAACGAATGATCGATGACTTGCTTAAATTTAATTCTAGTGCCAGCATGTCATAACTAGTGAAACTTGATGAGAAGAGTAGTTCTAACAATTGAAACGCAGACGAGCGATTTAAAAAATGGCTGTATACGTCTAGTCGAGTAGCGAAAGGATGCAAGTGTAGGCGAACAGCTGAATAATCGTCAAATTGTAAGTCCAGAAACGAAAATTCATTGTCGATTTCCGCGATATAGGTTTTCGCTGCAGACATTGAGATGGAAAATTTCACTGCCAAATCGTGAAGACTCGTTCCCTGATCGTCTAATAAATACTCAATCAGCTGTAGTTTCTTTTGTGTTGTAGATGATAACAATTTCCGTAACATGATGCCCGTCGAGCCCCCTTTTAAGTAAATAGTATCACGTTTTTACATGTATTCAAAAAAATTGCGTGTTGTATTTTTTTTGAATACATCCCACCCCAAAATTTTGGGAAAATAGAAGTGTGGAATAGTAGTAATACGTTTGATACAAGTAGCAAAGACCAAAATGATTGAACCTTAGTGAGGAGGCAAAAAGCAGTTGTTTATTGGGATATATTGCTCACTGTTGAACAATGTTATACGCAGAGCACTTCCGAGATCAATTGAAAAAAATTTATAAAAAGGAATGAACAATTATGAAAAAACAATTTTCTATCTATATATGTTTGCTAGTCTTGCTTGGTTCCATTTTTTGTGAACCAACGATCATTCTAGCAGAAGCAATCAATGCAACCGAAAGTACCGAAAGAACGACCGAAACGTTAGAAAGTACTGAACCTGTGACCGGAACGATCGATACGGAAAAAGCACCTACGGATTCATCGACAGCGGGAGCAGTTCAGTCAGCAACGAGTCAAGCAGAAGAAGAACAAGCAACCGTCCCTAGTGAAAGTCAAGCAACCCAAGCATCTTCGACACTGAATCAAAACAGCATTCAACCCCGAGCACCAGATACTGAGACAGAGACAGAGACGGAAACGGAAGCTTCTGCTACCGCTGAAAATCTTAGTGCCAACCTAAACGAACGGGGAGTACAACTTTTTGACAATGTCCGAATCACTGACTTAAACGATCAACCCTTCACTGCCGAAAATCCACCGATGTATAATGACAATATCAAAATTCATTTTGACTGGTCGTTAGCAGATACGGAAGAAATTCGTGCTGGTGATTATTATACGTATCAATTGCCGAATTATTTTGCCATTCATAACACCGTCAGTGGTGAATTGACCCGTTCCGGCGGACAATCGATCGGAAGCTTTACCTTAGCACTCGATGGTACATTGACCGTTACTTTTAATGAGGCAGCACAAACACTTTCCAACCGCTCAGGGACTATTGATCTGATCACTGAATTAAGTGTAAGCACCGTTACTGAGGAAGTGACCATTCCTACCGGGATTTACGATGAAGATGGCCATGAGATCATCATTACATTACCTATTTATGAGGTCGATATCATTAAGACGGGTAACGTAACTTCCAGCGGTTCAGTGGTTTGGGAAATTATTTTTAACCAAGCCAGTCGTGAATTGCATGATGTTGTGATCACCGATAAGATGCCACAAGGATTAGCTTATAGTACCTCGACAGGCTACTTGTACGATGAATCCACCGATGAATGGATTCGTACCGATGGCTTATATACGTATAACAGTGTTAACAACACGTTTACCTTCAATCAAACAGTTAATCAACCGGTCCGTATCGTGATCAATAGTGCAGTCACCGATCCAACGGCTTCTTCTTTCAAAAACACGGCAACAATCAACGGTAGCGATTTTACAGAGAAAACCGCAGAAGCAACGGTTACCTACGATGAACAATCAGAATACAAACGATTTAAAGGCTACGATCCAGAAACGAAACGAGCATCTTGGGAAATTTCCGTTACATTGGACAAAGATCAAGCCAGAGTTTTGGATCAGACCTACTCGGGAACAGATCCTGAAAAAGCCTTGCACTTTTTTGTTCCAGAAACTTTGGTGATCACTGACAAAGACGGTAATCCAATCCCTTCAGAGGACTGGTCCTTTGATGGGACAGAACAACAGAATAAAGAGGGGGAAATCGTACGCTTTGGCATCACGTTTGCCAAAGCTGGCTACTACAAGATCCAATACGACACCCAGTTGTATGAATCGGTTTTAGCCGATACCCGTATATACAACTACGCTTCGATCCGCGACAATCAAAATACCTCGTTGACGGGCAGCGGGACAGTGACACCAACCAAAACGATCGGTGTCGTGAAAACCGCTGGCACCAAAGACTATGAAACGAAGACTGTCGCATGGAAAATTGAAGCCAATACCAATCAGCAAAAAGTTAGCGACCTGATCATAGAAGACCGCTATCAATTGATCTCTGGTGCAAACAGCAGTGCTTTAGCTTTATTGGCGGATACGCTAGTCGTGACAGCCAGCGGGGTGACCGAGCCTTTAGCGCTCAATACCGACTATACGCTAGAGCTGATCACAGAAACGAAAACGCTAGCCGATGGCTCAACGAAGGAACTTGAGACTGGTTTTCGCATCAAGTTGCAAGGAGCGTACCAAACGACCTCGGCAACGATCACTGCTAATTTCAAAACCAGCTTCGATGTTTCACAGCAGATCGCATTAGGAAGTTCTAGCAGCCGGTTTAGTAATGCAGCGTTTGTCCATTATAAAGATGAAGCCGGCAATACGTTCACGGAAGCTTCGGAATCCAATACTTGGATGGATACCAACTGGTTAAAAAATGCCTTGAAATATGGCCTATTCATTGGTGAAGGGGAAGATGTCGCCAAAGCGATTACCGCTGTATTTGGTCGGAATCTAGGAACTATTTTTGATGAGCAGACTGCTTCAAGCGATCAAGTCTATTGGATGGGGCTATTCAATACGTACAAAGAAAAAATCAACAAAGATGCAACCATCACGGACCAGCTGCAAGAAGGCCAAACCTTGAAAGACTTGGCGCTTTACACGGTCACGGTAACTGGATATACGACACAAGTCAGAGCACTGAAAGAGCAATTGGTGCTAAACGAGGATTACAGTTACACTTATGACCCTGACACGAAGAAAGTTACGATCACCTTGCTGAAAGAAACGTCAGAAACACTGGCGGTCTTCTTGGCAACGGAAGCATCTGAAGAAGTATTTACCTACAAAAATACTATTACATTGACGGACAATGACACAACGTTGACGGCTGATGGGCAAGTCGACAAGTCTGCGAAAACGGACTGGTTGATGAAAAACGGCAGCCAGAATGCCGAGAACAATCGATTGCTCGATTGGGAAATCATGATCAACGCTGACAGTCGCAAAATCCACAATGCGGTAGTGACCGATACCATCAACTACAATCAGCACACCTTTTTACGCGATGCCGACGATAACGTGATCGTAGATGTGTATGAAGCGGTCTTAAACAATGGCACTTGGGAAAAAGGGGAAAAAGTCACCTTCACCAACGAAGACAATCCGAAAATCACCTCGGATGTGGTCGCAGGGACGCAATCGTTAGTGATCGCTTTTGAAGAATTGATTGATAAACCGTACTTTATCGTTTATCAAACACAACTTGATCCCGGGATTTTGAACAATGAACGGGTGGCCAATAGTGTCAATTTGACGGGTAGTGAGATCGAAATTCACACAGTGACCAAAGAAGTTACCATCAAATCGACAGACGGTAGCGGAACCTCTTCTGGGACGAACGGCTCCTTGACGATCGTGAAATACGATGCCGATGGCACGAAAGAACGAGGGATCGATGAAGAAGCAGTTTTCCAACTAAGCCGCAAAAATGCGCAAAACACCTATGAAGTCATCTTGTCGAATCTGGTGGTGAAAAACAATCAGATCATGGAAAACGGCAACGCCATTGAACGGATCGACAATCTGCGCTACGGCGATTACATGATCCAAGAAATCACCGCACCAGAAGGATATGAACGAGATGCGACTCAGTACACCTTCACTATTTCTGATGAGCAAGTCAATTATGTTTTTGAACTAGCCAATAAGCGAGAAATCAAAGAAACAACCCTTGCCTTGAATGTTCAGAAAATGCTTGATGGACGCGAGTTGAAAGACGGCGAATTTACTTTCCACCTGGTGGATGAAGCTGGCTCTGTGATTTTAACGCAAACCAATGACGGTAACGGTCAAGTTACCTTTGACGCCATCACTTACAACGAGCCTGGCGAGTACCACTATACGATTCGGGAAAAAGCCGGCAACGATCCAACCATCACCTATACTGACAAGGAACTAAAGGTAACTGTGACCGTCACGGAAGAAGACAGCCAGTTGATTGCGAAAGCAGTCTATGAAGGCAATCAAGTCTTTGAAAATGACTATACGCCAAAAGCCGGTAGTGTCGTTTTGAGTGCTGAGAAAGTACTGATTGGTCGTGATTTGAAAGCAGAAGAATTTGACTTCGAGTTAGTCAATGAAGCAGGAACTGTACTTCAAACAAAAGCCAATGATGCAACTGGCAAGATCTACTTTGACGCTCTTCCTTACGATAAAGCAGGTGATTACCGCTATACCATCCGTGAGAAAGCAGGAACTGACGGCACCATCACTTACGATGCAAAAGAACTGGCGGTAGTTGTGACCGTCACCGATGAAGACGGACAGCTTGTGGCAGTTGCCGAATACGAAGGCAACCAAGTCTTTGAAAACGACTATACGCCAAAAGTCGGCAGTGTCGTACTGAGTGCCGAGAAAGTGTTGACAGGCCGCACGTTGCAAGCTGACGAATTTATATTTGAACTGGTAGATGAAGAAGGTAACATTCTTCAAACAAAAGCCAATGATGCAACCGGACAAATTACCTTCGATGCTCTTGCATATGACAAGGCAGGCGAGTACCACTACACCATCCGTGAGCAAGCAGGAAACGATGGCACCATCACTTACGATACGAAAGAACTTGCGGTAGTCGTTACTGTGACGGATGAAGCGGGACAGTTGACCGCAGTTGCCGAATATGAAGGTAACCAAGTCTTTGAAAACGACTATACGCCAAAAGCCGGCGGAGTGGTACTGAATGCTGAGAAAGTATTGACGGGCCGCACGCTGGAAGCCAACGAGTTTGCCTTTGAGCTAGTCGGTGAAGCAGGCAACGTGTTGCAGACGAAAACCAATGACGTAAATGGTCAAATCTATTTCGATGAATTGACATATGGCGAAGTCGGCGAATACCGTTATACGATTCGGGAAAAAGCTGGCGCAGATAGTACCATTACCTATGACACGAAAGAAATTGGCGTTGTCGTAAAAGTCACCGATGAAGACGGGCAACTAGTGGCAAAAGCAACGTATGATGGCAATGCGATCTTTGAAAACGACTATACGCCAAAAGCCGGCAGTGTCGTACTAAGTGCCCAGAAAGTCTTGACCGGCCGCACCTTACAAGCTGACGAATTTGCCTTTGAACTGGTGGATGAAGATGGAACTGTACTTCAAACAAAAGCCAATGATGCAACCGGACAAATCTACTTTGACGCTCTCGCCTATGAGAAAGCTGGCGAATACCGCTATACCATCCGTGAGCAAGCAGGAAACGATGGCACCATCACTTACGATACGAGAGAACTGGCAGTAGTCGTTACCGTCACTGATGAAGCCGGACAGTTGACCGTAGTGGCGGAATACGAAGGCAACCAAGTCTTTGAAAACAGCTATCAACCAAAGGCTGGTAGTATCGTACTAAGTGCCGAGAAAGTCTTAACCGGTCGTACCTTACAAGCAAATGAATTCGATTTTGAACTAGTCGATGAAGACGGAACTGTTCTTCAAACAAAAGCCAATGACGCCACTGGCAAGATCTACTTTGACGCGCTCCCTTACGAGGAAACAGGTGAGTATCACTACACCATTCGTGAGAAAGCAGGAAACGATGGCACCATCACCTACGATACGAAAGAACTGGCAGTAGTCGTTACTGTCACTGATGAAGCCGGACAGTTGACCGCAGTGGCGGAATACGAAGGCAGTCAAGTCTTTGAAAACAGCTACCAACCACAAGCTGGCAGTGTCGTTCTAAGTGCCGAGAAAACCTTAACTGGTCGTACACTACAAGCAAATGAATTCGACTTTGAACTAGTCGATGAAGAAGGCAACGTACTTCAAACAAAAGCCAACGACGCCACGGGCAAGATCTACTTTGACGCTCTCGCCTATGATGAAACAGGTGAGTACCACTACACCATTCGTGAGAAAACAGGAACTGATGGCACCATCACGTACGATACGAAAGAGCTAGCGGTAGTTGTGACCGTCACTGATGAAGCCGGACAGTTGACCGCAGTGGCAGAATACGAAGGCAACCAAGTCTTTGAAAACAGCTACCAACCAAAAGCTGGCAGTGTCGTACTAAGTGCCGAGAAAGTCTTAACTGGTCGTACACTACAAGCAAATGAATTCGATTTTGAACTAGTCGATGAAGACGGAACTGTACTTCAAACAAAAGCCAATGACGCCACGGGCAAGATTTACTTTGACGCTCTCGCATATGATGAAGCAGGCGAATACCACTACATCATTCGTGAGAAAACAGGAACTGACGGTACCATCACTTACGATACGAGAGAACTAGCGGTAGTCGTTACTGTGACGGATGAAGCCGGACAGTTGACCGCAGTGGCGGAATACGAAGGCGATCAAGTCTTTGAAAACAGCTACCAACCAAAAACTGGCAGTGTCGTACTAAGTGCTAAGAAAGTCTTGACGGGTAGAGACCTGCAAGCCAACGAATTCGCATTTGAATTAGTGGATGAAGCTGGAAAGGTTCTGCAAACCCAACGCAATGACGCAAATGGAACGATTACTTTTGATGCATTGACGTATGACGATGCTGGGGAACATCGTTACACGATTCGTGAAAAAGCTGGCAACGATGCAACGATCATCTATGATGAAACCACCTATCAAGTAACGGTCACCGTCAAAGAGCAAGCAGGAAAATTAGTGGCTGAAGCGGAACAAACGGCAGACATGGTATTCAACAACCGTGTCAAAGAAGGCAAAACAACGAAGCCGGGAACTGACAACTTACCGAAAACCAATGACACCACGACCGCTGGTTGGGTCGTCTTGGGACTGTTGTTAGTAGTGATCGCAGTAGGCATCTACCTTGAGCGCAAAAAACGGACGCCGTTATCATAGGCAGGGGAAGCAACAGTGCAGAAAGAGAAAGCGGGATGAGGCCAACTTGTCCCGCTTTTTCCTGCCCTATTTTTCTTCACTTCAAAGAAAAAAAGCGTCAAAAGTATGAAACGCTAGGAAGCGAACAATCAGCAAACCAAGACTCAAGAAGGGGACGAAGGGCAACTGCGCCAATCGTTTCTTCCAGATGCCTTGATAGCTAAAAAAAGCGAGGAGTCCAAGACTACTGGCTACCAGTAAGAGGGCCAAAAGGGTCGTCGGCGTTAGCCAAATGCTCCAACCTGCCAGCACTAAGAGATCGCCGCCGCCCATTTTTTCCTGCCATACAAAAAAGACCAGTGGAACCAGCAAACCTAAAGACAGCCATTGAAAAGAAGCGCCGCTTCTAAGCTGTGCCAGCGCGAGAAGCAGGTGGGCGGGATACAGCAGTTGCGGGTAGACGCTATAGTCTATCAAGTCGGTCAAGCTGAGTAAAAAGGCACTGGTCAGCCAGACAAAAGTCAGGGAGCTTTCTGAATCATGAAAGGCAACCCCGCAAAGTTCGCCATAGCACAAGCAGGCGAAAACCCAATAAAACGGGGGTGAAAGCCATCTTGTAGGAAGGAGAAGAAACCAATGGTTATCCGAAACTTTGTTTACTTTCTGGTAGTGAGAACGAGAATCACTTTTTGGCAGATTCCAAAACAGGGTTTGTAAGAGCAAAAGCCAAAAGAAGCCGAGTAAAGCGCCTAAAAAAAACACGAAAATCGTCATTTTTCGTACCCCCTTATAAAGAAATACGTAAGAGAGTGAGAAATTTTCTCAAATAGATGATTTTGTTGTACTTTTTATTTGTTTCGTATTATCCTTAAAATAGATAATTTAGAGGAGGAATCGTTATGAAATTTGAACAAACAAAAGAAGTATTAAACCAACTTGTTGCTGATTTAAGCCAAATGGCTATGGTCGTTCACCAAACACACTGGTACATGCGTGGACCTGGCTTTTTGACCTTGCATCCAATGATGGACGAATTCATGGATGATCTAAATGAGCAATTGGATGAAGTTTCTGAACGCTTGATTACATTAGACGGTTCACCATATTCAACTTTGCGTGAAATGGCAGAACACACTCAAATCCCTGATGAAGTGGGCAACTGGGACCGCACGATTCCAGAACGCTTAGCTACATTGGTGGAAGGTTACCGTTACTTAGCGGACTTATACCAAAAAGGGATCGAAGTATCTGGTGAAGAAGGCGACGATCCAACCCAAGATATCTTCATCGGCTTCAAAACAGCCATCGAAAAACGTATTTGGATGATCCAAGCGCACTTAGGCGAAGCGCCATTGATCGATCCAGCGAAATCTCGCGTACGTCATTAATCAACAAAAAACCAGCGAAGAATTTTCTTCGCTGGTTTTTTTACTTGCCTACCAATAATGCTTTGGCGGCTTCAATTTGCTGTGCCACTTGATCAAAACCGGTGCCGCCATAAGAATGCCGATTTTTGACGGCGGTATAGGAATCAAGTTTTTCAAAAATATCGCTGTCGATGGCAGGATGGATCGCTTGGTAGTCTTCCAAGGAAACATCTTGCAGATAGATGCCTTTGGTCAAGCACTCGCTGACGAGCTTGCCGACAATCTCATGGGCTTGTCTGAAAGGCACGCCTTTGCCAGCTAAGTAATCCGCTAATTCTGTTGCGTTGGAAAAATCCTTTTCAGTGGATTCTTGCATTCGTGCTTGATTGACCTTCATCGTTGCGATCATGCCCGTCATGATCTGCAAGCTTTTCGTGAGGGTTTCGGCACTGTCAAACATGCCTTCTTTGTCTTCTTGGAAATCTTTGTTGTACGCCAGCGGCAAGCCCTTCATGACCGTCAAAAGACCAAAGAGGTTCCCATAGACACGTCCTGTTTTTCCACGGATCAGCTCCGCCATGTCAGGGTTTTTCTTTTGAGGCATGATGGAACTGCCGGTGGAGAAGGTATCGGTCAGTTCCACAAATTGGTACTCGTGGCTGCACCAAAGAATCAGCTCTTCACAAAAACGAGACAGATGCATCATCAATAAAGAGGCGTTGCTTAAAAATTCCAAGATAAAATCACGATCACTGACCGCATCTAGGCTGTTGTTGTAAATATTGCTGAACCCTAACTCTTGAGCGGTGAAGGCCCGATCGATGGGGAAGGTGGTTCCTGCCAAAGCGGCACTGCCTAAAGGCATCACATCGATGCGGCTCAAACTCTCACTGAAACGCTCTTGGTCACGCGTCAGCATACTGTAATAGGCTAAGAGGTGATGGGCAAAAGAAATCGGCTGTGCATGCTGCAGATGGGTATAACCGGGCATGATGGTATAGATGTTGGCTTCGGCTTGCAAAACCAGCGCTTCTCGCAACTCAGCGGTCAAGGCGATCACGTCTTGCACGACTTCTTTCAAATACAAATGCATATCGGTCGCCACTTGGTCATTACGACTACGGGCAGTATGCAATTTGCCTGCCACTGGTCCAATCAATTCATGCAAGAATGTCTCGATGTTTAAATGGATGTCCTCATTTTCAATCGTGAAGGTCAATTCGCCAGCGGCCAATTGCTGCTGAATCGTGGTCAAGCCGCCAATGATCGCTTCGCCATCGGTTTGACTGATGATGCCCGTATGGACCAGCATTTTGACATGGGCCAAACTGCCAAGAATGTCTTGTTTTGCTAACTTTTGATCAAACGTGATGGAAGCCCCAAAAGCATCGATCCATGCTTCATTTTTCCCATCGAAACGTCCGCCCCATAATTTTGCCATATTCTCACCTCAAAAAAAGATTACGGCTGAAGCGGCAGCTTCAGCCGTGCATACTTAAATCAATGTTTCTGTTAGTTGCTGTTGTGCTTGGATCTCAGCGTGCACTTTGCTTGGCAGTCCCCATAATTTGATAAAGCCGATGGCCGCATGCTGATCAAAGGTATCTGCAGAAGTATACGTTGCTAAGTTTTCATCGTACAAGCTGTTTTCAGATTTCCGTCCTTCACAAATGACGTTGCCTTTGAACAATTTCAAACGCACGATCCCGTTGACGTAGACTTGCGTGCTTTTCAAGAAGGTAATCAAGGCTTCCGTCAATGGATTGAACCAAAGACCATCATAGATGACTTGCGCTAATTGCTGCTCGATGATTGGTTTGAAATGTGCCAATTCCCGTACAAAGACCAAATCTTCCAATTCTTTATGAGCCGTCATCAAAGCGATCGCTCCTGGACATTCATAAACTTCCCGTGATTTGATTCCCACCAGACGATTTTCGATATGGTCGATCCGACCAACGCCATGCTCGCCAGCCACCCGGTTCAGTTTCATGATCAATTCTGCTAGATTCATCGTTTCACCATCAATGGCCGTCGGTACCCCTTGATCAAAGGTGATCTCAACGATCGTTGGTACGTCAGGAGTATCTTCTAATTCTTGCGTGATGGCGTAGGCCCCTTTTGGCGGCGTTGCCCAAGGATCTTCTAAGACGCCGCACTCACAGGCACGTCCCCACAAGTTTTGGTCGATGGAATATGGATTGTCCAAGTCAGCGGGAATCGGCATTCCTTTTTCAGCGGCATAGGCAATCTCTTCTTCCCGGGACCATTTCCATTCCCGAACCGGTGCGATCACTTTCAAGTGAGGCGCTAAAGCGGCAATCGCCACTTCAAACCGAACTTGGTCGTTGCCTTTGCCGGTACAGCCGTGGGCGACGGTCGTTGCGCCAGTCGCTAATGCCAACTCCACCAATTTCTTGGCGATCAATGGGCGAGACAAAGCGGAAACAAGAGGATAAGAATTTTCATAAAAAGTATTGCCTTGTAAAGCGATCAAAGCAAAATCTTGGGCGAATTCTTCGCGGGCATCGATGGCATAAGATTCAATCGCGCCAACTGCCAAAGCTTTGTCTTTAATGGATTGGGTGTCGCGACCTTCACCGATATCTAGGCAGCAAGCTACCACATCATATCCTTGGTCCGTTAACCATTTAATTGAAACGGAGGTATCTAATCCTCCAGAATAGGCCAATATTACTTTTTCTTTCATACTTATTAACTCCTTTTCCGCGTGTTTTCAAGTGATTGAAGCTATCTTATCAGAATAAAAATAATAAATCAAGGGAAAAATTAAATATTTATACATAAAAGTGATGATTATCAGGTTTTTATACTATTATCGGTGATTAAGGAAAAGAAGTGGATGCTCACTTTGTTAATGAAAGTTTATACACGATATTCATAAATCTATTCAGTTTTAGAAGCCTGCAGCAACAAGTTTCATTTTTCAGAGAAAATGGCAGAAAACGAATGGAGAAAATTTTCAAAAAGAGGCGGAATTACGTTGACATTAGGCTTTATAGAAGGTATTATGTTATATGGTATTGTTTGCCCCACAAGAGCCCCGGAAACTCAAGTGTATGTCAAACATTCGTGAAATTGAATTGGAGGAAAAAATTGTGCGTACAACATATATGGCCAAACCAGGCGAAGTAGAACGTAAATGGTACGTAGTAGATGCAACAGATGTTCCTATGGGTCGTCTTTCAGCAGTAGTAGCATCTGTCTTACGTGGTAAAAATAAACCAACATTCACACCTCATGTGGATACAGGCGATTTCGTAATCGTCATTAATGCAGAAAAAATCAAATTAACAGGTAACAAAGCAAGCGATAAAATTTATTACCGTCACTCAAACTTCCCAGGAGGATTGAAATCAGTCTCTGCTGGAGAATTACGTGCTAAAAATTCTCGTCGTTTGATCGAAACTTCTGTAAAAGGCATGCTTCCTAAAAACACTTTAGGCCGTAAACAAGGAATGAAACTTCATGTTTATGCTGGCGCTGAACACCCACATGCTGCACAACAACCAGAAGTATTGGACATCACAAACTTAATCTAATAGGAGGGAATTTCATTGGCACAAGCTCAATATATCGGCACTGGCCGTCGTAAAAATGCAGTAGCCCGCGTACGTTTAGTACCAGGTACTGGTAAAATTACTGTTAACAAAAAAGATGTTGAAGAATACATCCCACACGCAGACTTGCGTGAAGTAATCAACCAACCATTCGGCGTTACAGAAACTAAAGGTTCATACGATGTTTTTGTAAACGTAAATGGTGGTGGATACGCTGGACAATCAGGTGCAATCCGTCACGGTATCGCACGCGCATTGTTACAAGTTGATCCTGATTTCCGTTTAGCTCTTAAACGTGCTGGCTTACTTACACGTGACGCACGTATGGTTGAACGTAAAAAACCAGGTCTTAAGAAAGCTCGTAAAGCTTCACAGTTTTCAAAACGTTAATCAATTCCTTATTGTATCAACGCTATCTGGCGCTTTTTGGTGTCAGTTGATGTTAATTATAATAAATCGTTTAACAGTTCTAAAGCATCGGCATCTTGCTGGTGCTTTTTTTCTGGCATTAATTCAAGATAATAATTTTGGGTTGTTTGGATATTGATGTGACCTAAGCGTTTTGAGACATAGGCGATATCAATAGAAATGAAGCATGAGTATCCCTAAGACCATGGAAAGGTGTTTTTGGGATATCTTAGCTTCTTTAGCAGTTGCGCTAGTCTAACGGATTGATTAAAGCCGTTAGGATCGAAGTAATAGCCATTCTCTTTGACTGGAATGGTTTGTAGAATGTCATATACTTCTTTGTTGATAGAAACATCTCTTTTAGAATTTTTTGTCTTTAATGAAGTATCCTCAGAAGTCGGGCTTATAGATCGTCGCACCTCAATACCATATTTGAAAACATTCTCAGGTCGAATACCAAAAAGCTCTCCACGACGCATCCCCGTTTCTAAAGCTAGCAGCACAAGTACGTTAAATTCATTATCTGTATGATGAATGACATAAGTCCGTAGCTTTTTCAGTTCTGTAATAGACAAGGTTCGGTTGCGCTTTTCTAGAACTTTCCCCCGTGTTTTAACTAAACTAGAAAAGTCCGTTCAGCGAGTTTCTGTTGAGACCATTCTTTCTCTAAACGAGTTTCTTTCACAGCAACTCTTGTTTATTACGATACTAATCCATTCACAAGTCCATCCATTCAGTATATGGTTTTCAAAGATAAAGAAAAGTACTTATTGAAGCGCATTTCAATCATACGCTCTCGGTATATTTTTATCGACTATAAAGTATCCATCTATTGTTGTTGCTAAGATAGTCTGTTATGATTTAAATAATAATAAATTTGGAGAACTAATTAGGAACTCTCCAAAAACGACTATACATAATTGGGAACGTGGCATCAATCTACCTAAAGAAGATAAACTGAAAAAAATTGCTCTTCTGGGAAAGACGACAACTAATGAGTTGCTATATGGTTCCATAGAAGAATTCATTACAAAGATTGTGGTGGAACATTTTCGGGTACAGTTAAATCCACTGTTTATTCAACAGATTATTCTTTTTTTGAATCAGAAGAAAATCAATTTTTATGATGAAATGACAATCATTGAATTTATCCAAGGAATTTTTGATTCAGGTTCATTCATTGAGGAGGAGAGCAGTTATTTGAGTTACAGCCCAGTTATCGATTATGACAATCTGTATACTGCATCAGAGAAGAAAAATGAAGAAATTGGAACACCGATTTTTTATGTATATATTGAGAGGGGAAGGAATAGAGTTCACTACTTACCTTTTACTTTCTTAGAACATCAAAAGGAAAAGCTTCGTACTTTACCGACTTTGAGATCTCAAATAGAAATTGATTATTATACCCGTCAATTTCCTTTATTGGACGTAAAATTGATAGAAACGATGATTTTTTACTATGGAGTTAAACAAGATAATACAGCTATCATTATTCGATATGAATATGATAACCAAAAGAAATTTTATAGTATCAATCAAAAAATGATGAAATCGATATCTATGACCCGTTTAAAGTTGAATTAGACAAGATGATAGCGTTTTTCGATAGGGAGCATTAATCTCAAGTTTATGACACTGTTATTGCCAATGAGACATCGAAAACGTTGATATTTCAATGCATAATCGGAAATTTTTAACCTTTATTGTTTATAGCTAGTCACCTGTTAGAAAGGGGCATGTATAGCATTTTTCCCGAAGGGAGAGGAGTCTTTTCAGTATGGTTAAGTTATTTATTATTGGTAATGGTTTTGATATTAGTCATAATTTACCAACCAGATACAAAGATTTTTTCCAATATCTCTTAGATTTTCAAGGTGGTATAAATTTTGTAGAGGCAATTGAAAAGTTTTCATACTACAATACTCCAGAGCTCTGGAGCAATTTTGAGGAACACTTAGGCTATCTATCAGCCGACTCTGTAATTGATGAAGCGAATCATAGGAGAATCGAATTTAATGCAGAATTCGATTATGAAACATTAGATGATAGTCATATTACTCATTTTTTGCAGGAAGATTATTACAGCGCCTTAAACAATCTAGATGATTATGTAAAAAAATGGGCTAAGTCAGTTGAAATATTAGGAATAGAAAGAATCGAAAAGTATCAAAATATATTTGATCCGGAATCAATATTTGTTACGTTTAACTACACAAAAGTATTAGAGGAAATATATGAGATTGAGGATGATAGAATACTTCATATTCACGGGGACACTGACAATGAACCAATAATGGGACATGGAAGAGATCAAATTCAGTATACTTCAAAAAGTGATAATAGGTCGTATGATATTTTTGAAGAAGAGTTTAGGAAGAATATGTTCTATGGATTTTCTGATTTTTATAACTCATCACAAAAAGATATATCGTTATTCAAGATATATTTACGTTCTTTCATATCTCAATATGATAATGACATAAGTGAAATATTTGTGATAGGTCATTCGCTAGGAAGGGTTGATTCTCCATATTTTGAATTTCTTAGAGAGCATTTTGAAAATATAAGTATTAAAGTTTCTTATTATGGTAAGGTAGATTACGAAAGAAAAGAAAATTACTTAAATGAATTCCGATTGGACAATTTTGAGTTAGACAATAATTTTTTGGAAATCTAAAATGTAAATTCTAGAAAAGACATAGATTTGGATTAAGTTTGAGAGGTGAATTTATGAGAGAACCGAGCGGAAAAATAAAAGTATTCAATAGTTCTAAAATGGGTGAAACTGCTGCTGATCAGAAATATATTCTTGCTAGGAAAGCAGTAAAAGAAATTCTTGAATCAACAAAATTATTTGAAATATATTCTTTTGAGGATGAGGGGGCATCAACAAGATCGGCAAAAGATCATTACACTCAAGGACTTGAAAGTAGCAATATCTATATTTTTTTGATAGACAATAAGGACGGATTACCTGATGGCGTTAAGTCTGAATTGAATACTGTTGATACACAAAATCCTGCCTTATACTATTTTTGTAATAAGAACAAAAAGAAAAAAAGTTCAATTAGATTTAGAACGTGTCCAATTACCTAAACATGTTACGGTAAATTCATTTGAAGATTTTATTGAAAGATATCCATCAGATTTAATAGAATATGTTTTAGATACTTTTAAACTATCCGGTAGAAATGAGTCAACTCCATTATCATCAAAAAAATCCATTGCTAGACGAAGTTGATTCAGATACTAAGCGTACTGTAGTACCTGACAATACGGATATTTCTTTTTTGACAAAAAAGTGTTACAAAATCAGGAGAGCTGAAATTATTTTTCAGGTCTCCTTTTGAATAATGAAATGTATGATGTGTCTGTTGCCAATAAGGATTTATACTATTTTTTTTATTAAATTCTTAGAAATATATTCCAGGGAATATCGATTGAAAACTTCAATATGAATTTATTGTTAAGTTCTTTGCAACATATTTTTCCTACTACTTATTACGAGATTGTTGAAAAAAGGTGGATTGTAAATTAAAAATATTACTAAAATAAATATGATGATTCTTTAGAATTATTAACAGAAGCCCATACCTTAGCGAACAAAAGTAAAGCGAATATTTTCGAATGGTTAATTCAGGATATTTTGATAGATTTGAGAAATAGAGAGAATAAACTCTTGGAAACAAAAAATCAATACAACGCAAATAACTTCGGACAAAAAGAAATAGACAAACGTGACATAAGGTGTTTTTATCCAATTATAGATAAAAACGAAAAAGATCATCTTAATTGGATTGAACTACAGAGATAAAAAATGAAATAAGAACTTATTCTTCTTGGAGTTCTTATGAGGATTTATCCTAGGGCACAAATTATATTGCTGATTTTTATTATCAAGATATGCTATTTGGATCGTTCACCCAATTATCAAGAGTATACTTATTAATTCAAAAGTTTTCTTATGTATTTTTAAAAAGAAAATAATGATGAATATGCGTAGTTAATATTAAGGAAAAGCTTATATGAAGTGTATGTTTCTGCACTGCATATAAATGGTTATATTAAAAGTACTAATTAAGCTGTAAAAAGCGAACAAGTGTGCTAAAATGAATAAGTTGTAAAATAAAAAAAGAAAAGAGTGAGCTACATGACGAATTCTGTAAGTTCTTCTGCTGAGTCAAAGCGTACTATTGCAGCATTTTTCTCAGGTGTCGGAGGGATTGAGCTGGGATTTAAAAATACCGGCAAGTTCAGAGTGGTGTACGCAAATGAGTTTGATAAAAATGCTGGGATCACTTATCGTGAAAATCATCCAGAAACACCATTGGATTCTCGTGATATACACGATGTGACTAAAAATCTATCTGATGTACCTAGAACAGATATAGTAATGGGGGGATTTCCTTGCCAAGCATTTTCAATTGCTGGATATCGTAAAGGGTTTGAAGATGATAGAGGGGATTTGTTTTTTGAGTTACTCAAAGTCGTGAATGAGAAGAAACCTGAAGTTATATTTGTTGAAAATGTAAAAAACATGGTCACACATGATCATGGAAATACTTTTAAGATAATACGTGAAGCGTTAGTTATGAGTAACTATTTTATAAAATGGAAAGTTTTAAATGCAAAAGATTATGGTAACGTTCCTCAAAATCGCGAACGTATATATATTGTCGGATTTCGTTCCAGAGATGCATACGAAGCATTCCAGTTCCCAGAAAAAACTGAGTTAACATGCACATTAGATAGTGTTATAGATTTTGAAACAAATATGGATGATAAATTTTATTATAATGAAAATAAGACGGTATTCTGGGACAAACTTTATCCTAATATTATTTCACAAAATACAGTATATCAGTGGAGAAGACAATATGTTCGGGAGAATAAAGCAGGTGTTGTTCCGACTCTAACAGCAAATATGGGAACAGGGGGGCACAATGTTCCGCTAATTTTAACTAATGATGGTAGAATTAGAAAACTTACACCGAAGGAAACTTTTAACGTTCAAGGATTTCCTCGAGAATTTAAATTACCCAAAATATCAGATGGACAGTTATATAAGCAAGCTGGAAACAGTGTAGTGGTTCCAGTAATTGAACGTATTGCTGAGAATATTCATAGTGCTTTGAAAAAAAGTAAGTCTAAATTCGAAAAAAACTTTCCTAAAGGGAAGTATTATATTATGCATACATCTATGGATGGACGTTTTAGTGGAAAATCTGAATTAGTAGATGTTGTTAATAGTGATAAAGACTTAGCTCAATTTTCTATTGATAATGGTATTACATTTATGGGTTATGAAGATTACTTGCGTAATGTACAAAAAAATAAAATTATGGATTTCTATAGTTACGAATAATAAGTACTAATGTATGATTATAATAGAATTGAATTAAGACTGAGTGATATATAATCGCTCGGTCTTTTTTGATATAATTAAATAAAAAGCGGAGTGATGAGTTGGTGATAATATGTGGGAGAAGTTAAGTAAACAAAAGAAAGAGAAGTATAAATTATTAATAACTAATTTTGCTAGTTTAAGTAAGGCCTTTTCTCAAAAATCTGAAACTGAAGATAATACTGAATCTATAGAAATAGTAGCCCCAATAGTTAATTCTAAATTTCAAGAAACAGCCTTTCAACGTTCCTTTGGTGCCGTAGGTGAAGACATAGCTAATACTAGCTATGATGCTTCATTAATAATAGATGAGAATAATAAATACCTGATAGGAATTAAATCTTTCGGTATTCATTCAGGTGATCAAAAAGTTGCACAGTTCAAAGCAAGTAGTGTAGCAGAAGGCTGGAGTACTATTTTAGGACAAGCTAGAGAAAATGCAATGGAACTTGGTAATAAGAGTATAGCCGATGAAAAAAATAAACCTTTGTATATGGAAGTGGCTTTAAAAGTAGCTAAATTACGAAATGAGCGTATCGCCTCATCAAAAGAATTGATTAGAGGATTTGAAGTATCTGATGAAACAAATGTAAAAGCTGTATATCATGTTTTAATGCCTTCAAAAAAAAATGAACAACCAAAAATATTTGTAGGTGAAACTGATTATACTCCAATCGATATAGATAATATAGAAATACTCGGCTCCACAGCTTTAAAAAATTCAGCAAACTTTAAATTTACGGATGGGAAACATATATATAAGTATGCGAATGCAGACTCTCAATTATTTATGAATTTTCACAACAAAGATATTATTGTAGATACTTGGGAAGTTAGTTATGTGGATGATGCTTTTTCTTTTTTTGAAAATATGAGAACGGGGATAGCTACAGTCCATGAACATAGGGAGATAGAGAAGACTGTATCATGGATGATTGCAAACGAAAAAGGAATTGTAGAGGAAAGTTCTGGATTCAATGGTTTTGATGGTGCAACAAAATTGTCAAAGTCTGACGGGTATCGTGAAAAAAGAATAGAAAAATTTGTCAATAAGTTTAAAGGTGATGTTTCTCAAGCGCAAATGGATTATATTGTTAATCGATTAAAAAGAATATTAATAGAAAAGTACCCAAACAAAGAAGACAAGATAGTAATGAAACAGATACGTTTGGAACTAAGGGAATACGTATCTTCAATCAAAAATGATGAAATGAAAAAGGATATATTTGCTATGGTATATCGTCCAGTTTCTGAAATGTACATACCTATCCCAGATGCCAAAAATTTTCATACAAAATATCCCGATTTTTTTGGTGATAAGATTGGAACATTTAAAGAAAATTCTAGTAAGTTAGCACTTCCTAAAGAGTGCAGAAAATTTGAATTAGAATTTTTACCAAGCAAAAATAAATTAACCGCATATATTAATCAAGATAACGGGAAAAGTATCCAATCTGTAAATAAACAAGGCGTTTTAGGTGAATGGATTTTAAGGGGAGTCTTTCAACTAAAAGAGTACGAACCTCTTACTGGTGATAGATTAAATGAGATGGGAATAAATGGTATTCGTCTCATAAAGTATGTTGATCATAAAAGCATAGGCTTGGAATTTATATGGATTGATGTAAATGATCCCCCTGAAGATTCGATTGGATGGGTAAATAAAAGTGCTAACAAATAAATTTAAATAAAGTGACACCTCAGAAAACATGTTAGTTATACCAAATTAAATAATGAAAAATACAGGTGCTGTCAATTAAATAGAAAATAACGAGGTGAAAAAAATTGGTTGATAACATTTTAGATTTAAGAGAAAAAGTACAGATTATGTGTATGTATTATGCTAGTTTGAAATCTACAGATAAAGATCGAAATCATATTACAAAAAAGTACCGTGAATTAAGTAAAGTCTCTGGAATCAAAGAAGCAACAATACGGCAATGGACAGATTCTTTCGATCCGTATTTTGATAATGGTCGAAAAGGTTATCATCAAAGGCCACTTGAGAGTTCTAACAAAAGTTTATTTAACATTTTTACAAAGTATAAAGACTTAGCACCTGATGAGATGAAAAAATTGGTTACATCTATTGAGCTTTCATTAAAAGAACTGGAAAATAACAAGATAAACATAAATAAAAAACTATATAATATTTTTAGTATCAAAACAAGTAATGAGAAGGCGGCTTATGATATCCTGGATAACAGGAATATTATTGAGATAGATGGGTTGAATTGGTATGCTGATACTTTATCTTTAGGAGACATAATTTTTGTAGTATTAGGTGGTGACCGCAAACCATGGGAAAATGGTCTAGTGGGCATTGCTAAAGTTATTAAAGAACCATTTGATTTAAAATACAAAAAGAATAATTATAAAATATTGATCGAATTGAAGTTGCTATTAACCCATCATATGAAACCTGACGATTTTTATTATTATCCATTAGTCAAAGATGTTATTAACATTGGTCCTTCGACAAAAGGTGTTCCAAATCAGGCAATTAATCGTGTACCTTTAAAAGCATGTATATCTATAATAAGAGCAATATTGGATAACTATTCTGAATATGAAACTAGCCTGACAGAACTTTTCGATGAAGATATTTTAAGAATGGCTAAGGGGTATGTTCCTATACTAGGTGAACAAATTACTGATTTTCATGAAAGTGCAGAACCTTTGAGTGATAGTGCTTTGCCGAGTAGCGATCTGGAACCTTTAGAGAGTGATGACGAAATAGATCAAGAACTAAAAACTGATTCAGATTATACTAGTTTCGATGACAGATTGGATTATAATACTGAAATTCGAGTAGATAAAGGTTTTTATACAGTCTACGAATTAAAAAGAAAGTATGATAGAAATAACAAGCTTAAACTAGATAGTGATTTTCAGAGAAACGCGGTCTGGAAATTGGATCAAAAAGTAGAACTAATTGAAAGTATATTGATGGGTATTCCGTTACCAATTTTCTATTTCAATGAAGATAAATATGGAAATTTGATTGTTGTCGATGGTAGACAACGACTAACGGCTTTATTTGAATTTATAGATAACAAGTACCTCCTCAATAAAATGAAGGTTATGAAAAAGTACAATGGATGTCGTTTCTCTGATTTAAATATGACACTTCAAACTCGAATTGAGGATTATCAGTTACAAGCCCATGTCATATTACCACCAACTGACGACCAAATTAAATTTCATATTTTTGATCGAGTAAATAGAGCTGGTACACAGTTAAATAAACAAGAAATTAGGAATGCATTATATCAAGGGAATTCTACAAAGTTACTGAACAAAGTATGTGAAAATCCACTCTTTGGTGAAGCCACAGATCAAGCTTTTGAAAAAAATAAAAGAATGCAAGATAGGTATATTTTACTTCGTTATATTTCTTTTGAACTATATTTTTCAAACCAAATTGAAAATGGTAAGTTTGAGTACAAGAATAGTCCAGATGAATTATTAGGTAAAAGTATGGAATGCTTAAATACTTTTGACAAGAATGTAATTAAACAATATGAGACTCTTTGTTACAAGGGTTTAAAAAATGCAATTCAAGTATTGGGAAAAGATGCATTTAGGCTAAAAAGAAGGAGAAATGGTAGAAGACCGCCTATTAATATGAACATCTTTGAAACATTAATGTTTTTAATGGTGCGAGTTGATTTAAAAACACCTGATAATATAATTTTTCTTCGAGAGCGGATTGCGGAGTTGCTTGATGATGAAAACTATCAAGATAGTATAGGAAGTTACAGAGATAATTTACCAAAAATAAAAAAACGCTTTGGCATGGTTAATGATATTTTGAAGGAGCTAAATGATGCTAAATAAACTTGGAATTAATTCTTTTAAAAGTATAAGAAATATGGAACTAGATTTAACAAACTTGAATTTATTTGTTGGAACAAATTCATCAGGTAAATCCAGTATACTACAAGCCTTGCTCGTTCTTTCTCAATCTATAGATGGGCAATATGCTCTCAATGGACCGTGGGTTCAATTAGGTACTTTTAATGAAGTAAGGAACACAGGAAGTAGGGAAGATATTAAAATCATAGCGCAGATGAATGATTGTCAGCTGACATTAACTATAGATGAAGATGAAAAAGTGTTTGTTTCTAACGATAGCAATATTGAGCAAGAGAATATGAATTACTTACATTATAGAAACAAGAAGATTCATTACATCTCTGCTAATAGAATAAGCGGGATGGATCTCTATCCTCGAAATATGGATAGCTTTGATGACTTTGGGATTGATGGAAGATATAGTATTGACTATTTATTCAATCATAAAAGCGATATTATAGATAAAGATTTAATCATTGATAGTGATGCTTTGACTCTGCAATATCAGTTAAATTTTTGGCTCAAAAAAATTATGAACATACAAGTAAATGTTAATGAAGTTCCTCAAACAGACGTAATAAAGCTTGAGTATAAAAATGAATTATCTGATGCTCCAAACTTGAGTGGTAAATATAGTAGACCTAAAAATGTTGGGTCAGGAAATAGTTATATTATCAGTATAATTATTATGTGTTTAGCTAGTAACAAAGAAGATATATTAGTTATAGAAAATCCCGAATTACATTTACATCCAAAAGCTCAGTCAAAATTAAGTGAATTTCTTTTTCATATTGCAAAAAATGGTCGGCAACTATTTATTGAGACTCATAGTGATCATGTGTTTAATGCTACGAGAGTAGAAATATCAAAAGAGAAGCATTTCAAAGACTTAGTTTCAATAAATTTTATTTCACTAAATAAAAACTATGAAACGATAAATCAGGAGATTGTAGTTGGTGAAGGGGGAGAAGTTCTAAATCCTAAAGAGGACTTATTTGATCAATTTGAAAATGATCTTTTAAAAATGATAGGATTATAGGAGATTATATGGTAGATATTTTAATAAATGATCTGTCACTAAATGGGCAATATACATCGTTTAAAGAATTTGAACAATATATTAGAGATAATTTAATACCTTTTTTAAAATATTGTGATGAAAGGAATCTAGTTTTATATAAGAAAACTGATTTTTATCAACGAAAAGTAACAGTAAATAAAAGTTTCAATGATTTTCTACATCAGAAGGGAAATCCCGTTGTTTCTTATTTATTAATGGCTTTAAAAAAAAGATTTTTTTCTAAACCTTTTTGGGATGAAGAAAATGAATCAAAAATTGATGCAAATGCTACATACACGTACGAATTGGAGATAGAAAAATTATGCTGTCTATTTGAAGCTTCGGAAAGAGACCGTTTAGTGTATTCATTTTCAAATTCAAATTTTAGCGAAGAATATATTAAAATTTATAAAAATAATCAAGAAATTATTGTTAGGTCAATTTTTAATATAGAGGATTTGAAACAAGAACTCTTTATTGTAAGAAATCCTCTCAATAAGAGTACTGTATTAATACCTTTACAATATACATTTAAAATGTATCAGAATGAAGATCATCATAATGTACCGCATTTTCATGTTATAAAAGGGGATTATAAAGCTTCAATCAGCATTCCTAATTTCGAAGTAGTGGTAGGTAGTTTACAAAGACAAACACACCTTAAAGATTTGCAAGAATGGGCGGAGCAAAACAAAGAATATATTATTCATTTATGGAACAAAAAACATCCAGATAAACTCCTTAATATTGACTAGGTATTTTAAATAGAATTCTAGTTTAATCAGAGTATATGGATGAAAAACAAAAATACAATCGATTAAAAATTTTTCAGTAAGTGGAAGGATTAAGAATATTAATTTAGTATATTTTGATCAGAATCAAGAAAGTTGTTCAAAATATTTTATTTGAATACACAATAATATAAAAATAGCTATGACGAAGCATAAAAAATAAGAAGTACCCAAGAAATATCCTTGAGTACTTCTTATTTTTTTATGTATTGGCATCCTACTTCTTACAAAATCTTCTCAAATCGTCTTATGCAACGAGATCACTATATTATTTTCGAGATAACTGTTCACTAATCAAACGACTCGTCACTTCAAACGCCGTAGTGATGTTCTTTCGCTCTTCACTAGAAAGCACCTTTCCTGAGAAGGTTAAGTTAGGTTCTTTTTTTAGGAAATCAAGAAACTTTGCCATTTGTTTAGAAATATCTTTTTGACTGCTATTTCGATAGTCTAAGAAATTCTTTTGTAAATCAGGGATAGCTTCGGTTTGATTATCAAGAATTAAATCTGTAGACACATGAAATATTTCTGCTAGTTTTAAAATCTCGGTATCTCTTAACGGTCGCTCGCCTCGTTCAATTCTACCAAGAACATTTTTATTAAGGTTCATTAGCTTTGCCAGATGCGCTTGAGAATAATTTTTACTTTCTCTGAGATTAACCACATTTTCCCCTATTCTTGAGGGTTCGTATAAGTTCTCTTGTTGGGACATAAATTCTGCACCTCTCATACCTGTTTTATAAAAGCGTATCACAGAATACAAAATAGGTATGTTTTGTATATAAAATAGATTTTAATCTTTAAATATCTATTTTGTTGTGATAAGATGAGTTGTATACAAAATAGATACGTATTTAATTAAACCTGTTATAGGTTGAAAATAGAAATGAGACTATGTGCTGAGAAATACATTCGATCAATCTATTTCCATGGGAATCAGCTGTTGCCAGTTACTTTTTTATCATGAGTTGTCAAATCAATCAGATAATGCAAGTCCATATACAACACTAATTTTTAAACTTACCAAGGAACTTCATGATCAAGGTAAAGTTCAATAGAATATGCTCATAGTCACGAACTGGAGAAGAGTTTCATCACACACCTAAGACTTTCCTAACAGCACCAATGATAAAACTTTGATCGATCATAGTAAGTGAAAGAGAAAGGAGGAATTTTATAAACGTTACCACTTGATTTCCAGACAAAGTTTGCGAGAAAGGCTTAGGCTTTAGTTGATTTTCAACCAAACAATTATAAGGAGGAATTTATGTGAGAAAAAGATTGTATTTACTAGGGGTAGTTTGTTTTGTCAGTATCCTGTTTCTATCTGCTTGTTCCAATGAATCAAATCATGGTGAGTCTAATAGCAATGATGGGAAAGTTTCGCTAACCATGACAGCCTGGGGAAATCCAGCAGAGCAAGAAGTATATCAGCGAGCGATTGATGCCTATATGAAACAAAATGAAAACGTATCCATCGAACTTATTCCTGCTCCTGGGGATACGTATGCGCAGCAATTACTCACGCAGTTGCAAGGAAGTCAAGCTCCTGACTTATTTTATGTAGGGGAGGTACAAATGGCGCAACTGATTGCGACTGGACGATTGATTGAATTAACAGATTTCTTGGAATCAGAGGATAGCTATGTCAAAGTTGATGACTTTGCCTCAGGAATCTGGGGACCTGCTCGAAGAGGGGAGCAAATCTACGGTGTTTCTGTCGATTCCAATCCAATGTTGTTGTATTACAACAAAAAAGTGCTAGAAGAAGCAGGACTTGATCCTAACGAACCGCAAAAATTATATGAATCTGGAAATTGGACTTGGGATAATTTCCAAAAGATAAATGAGACGGTCACTGCTAATGGAAAATATGGTCATGTCCTAGAAAATGGTGCACATCACTACTTCAGTTGGTTGTGGTCAAATGGTGGAGAAATGTATGGGGACGATGGTTCGTTTATTTTACCTGAAAATGAACGAGGAATAGAAACCTTTGCTTATTTGACGAAAAATGTAGTTGACGGGAATTTCACCTATGCAGGGGCTTTGCCAGAGGGGCAAGGTGGGGACGCCATGTTTATGTCCAACCAAACAGCCTTTGTGTCAGCGGGACGGTGGTTTACACCAATGTTCAGCGAAAATGAGGCATTAGAATTTGATTACATTCCATATCCTACTAACACAGGTGAACAAATCGAGCCTAGCTTTATTGCAACCGCGTATTTAGCGGTAGGTGATCATTCAAAAAATAAAGAAGAAGCGTTGCGCTTTCTATCCTACTATACTTCGGAGCAAGGACAACGGGATCGGTTAGAAGATGAGGGGAATGCTGTTCCTTCTGTGACGACAGCAGATGACATCATTGAAAATGCCACGATACCTGAGCATGCCAACTATTTAATCGATGCAAGAGATATCGGTAAAGTAGAAGATAAACAGGCATTGGTTCCAGGACTAAGTGATCAATTAGAAAGTATTCTGGATCTACTCTTCTTAGGGCAGTTAGATCTTGATGAAGCTGTAGTACGCTTGGAAAAAACAGCCAATGAATTGATCGAAGCCAATCAACCGTAGCAATATTTATTAGATGAGGAGGTGGTAGGATGAGGAAAAGCACAACAAAATGGGCCTGGTTATTTCTAACGCCACAATTAGTGGGGCTCATCATTTTTTCTCTGATTCCAGTGGCAATAGCAATTGGCTTGAGCTTCATGTCATGGGATGGATTTGGTGCTCGGACGTTTGTAGGGATTCAGAATTATATCAATCAATTTGCCAATCCTGATTTTTGGACAGCAACATACAATACATTGCTCTATACCTTATTCACTGTTCCGATCGGTCTGAGTTTGGCGCTGGTATTAGCGGTCGTTTTGAATAAACGTACTGGAAAAAATGTGTATCGATTGTTCTTTTTCATGCCGGTTGTGACAAGCTCAGTCTCTGTGTCCGTCATGTGGATGTGGATTTTAAATGGTGATATTGGGATATTGAATCAGGTATTGGGGATGATCGGCATCCAAGGACCTAATTGGCTGACGGACACTCGGATCGTGATGCTATCTATCGCTATGTTAAGCATCTGGTGGCAACTAGGGTACAACATGGTAATTTTTTTAGCAGGTATTCAAAATATCTCCAAATCCTATTATGAAGCCGCGGAAATGGATGGTGCCAGTAAGTTGCAGCAATTTTTTAAAATCACCTTACCGATGCTTTCACCAACGACATTCTTTCTATCCATTATGGCGATCATTAGTTCGTTTCAAGTGTTTGACCAAGCGTTTGTTCTTACTCGAGGTGGTCCGGGGAAAGCCAGTTATACACTTGTTTATCACATTTATCAGCAGGCCTTTATTGATTTTCGCTTTGGGTCAAGTGCAGCAGGCGCGGTTATCCTGTTTGTAGCGATTTTGGTTCTTACATTGATTCAATTTTATGCGCAAAAAAGGTGGGTTCATTATGAAGAATAAGAAAATTAGCGTAGGCAAATTGTGCTTACACGGATTACTAGCAATCGGTTCTTTTTTGATGGTCTTTCCTTTTCTCTGGACGATCGGCAGTTCCTTAAAAAATATGACACAGATTTTTGCAATACCACCTGTTTGGTTCCCGAATCCGATTGTCTGGCAAAATTACCTCGATTCATTGCAAGCGATGCCTTTTGGTCGCGCCTATTGGAACAGCTTCTACATTACGATCATCGTCGTTGTTAGTCAGCTTTTCACTGGATCGATGGCTGCTTATGCTTTTGCAAAATTGAAATTCAAAGGTTCCGAGGCTCTGTTTCTGCTATTTTTAGCGACAATGATGATTCCTAAGCAAGTCACCATGATTCCATTGTATTTGATTATGGACAAGTTAGGCTGGTTAAACACGCATTTGCCATTGATCATTCCTGGTGCTTTATTTAACGCCTTTGCAGTTTTTTTATTGAGACAATTTATTCGAGGAATCCCCAAAGAATTAGAAGAGGCGGCAGTGATGGATGGTGCGAGCATCCCGCGTATTTATTGGAGTGTCATATTACCATTGATCAAACCGGCGCTTGCAGCCATGACGATCTTTATCTTTATGAGCACGTACAATAACTTCATGGATGCATTGATTTATCTTTCAACGCCTGAAAAATTCACGGTTCCTTTGTTGCTAAATAACTTTAAAGGACTCTATGTGACAAATTGGTCTTACATGATGGCAGGTGCCACGATTTCGGTGATTCCAATTATTCTGGTCTATTTGTTTGCCCAACGCTATATTATCGAAGGAATCACATTGACAGGGATCAAGGGATAGATAAAAAAGGATGATTAATAAGTGAAAATCAATCAACTGGCACAGTATCTAGAGTGGGTAATGAAATTTGCGTACCTCAACATTCTCTGGTTAGGGTTTACCCTTTTAGGGGTTGGTCTCTTTGGATTTTTTCCAGCTACGATGACTAGCTTCATTCTGTTAAAGAGCTTCATCGTTGATGGTGAAACCGAATGGACAGCGCAGGACTTCTTTAGTTGCTATAAAAAAGTATTTTTTCGTAGTAATAAATTAGGATGCATCTGTTGGTTGATTCTCGGCAGCTTAGGGATCAATTTTCACATAGTTTTAACCTCCGAAGAGCCGCTGTTTATCGGTTTACGCATTCCCATACTATTAGCGATTATTGGTACTTTATCCATGCTTGTCTATGTGTTTCCTATCAGTGTTTATTGGGGAAGATCGATGTATCAGACCTTTTTTTCAGCAGGATGCTTTGCACTGGCATTTCCAGTTCAAACAGCTAAGGTCTTGGCTTTGCTTATTCTCATAGCGTGTATAGGGTTTCTTTTTCCGATGTTTCTGTTGTTCTTTTCTGGAAGTGTATCAATGTATCTAGTGTTGAAAAATTATGTCTTGCTACAGATAAAAATAGACAAACAATCGATGGAGTAAATGTTGCCAATAGGAAAATAGAAGATTGATTTTTCGAGAAAATATGGAAGAGATTGAGAGGAGCAAGTATATGGTTAAAATTACATTTATTGGTGCAGGAAGTACGATATTTGCAAAAAATGTGTTAGGGGATGCGATGCTGACCCCAAGTTTATCTGAGGCTGATATTGCATTATACGATATCAATGAACAGCGGCTTAGAGAATCAGAGCTAATGTTGAGAACGATCAATAAAAATGCCAATCATGATCGGGCAAAAATCCGAACCTATCAGAATCGCAAAGAAGCTTTAACCGGTGCAGATTTTGTCATCAATGCAATCCAAGTAGGTGGCTACCAGCCATCTACAGTGATTGATTTTGAGATTCCCAAAAAATACGGTCTAAGACAAACCATTGGTGATACCATGGGGATCGGTGGGATTTTCCGCGCCCTACGGACATTGCCAGTGATGCTAGAGTTTGCAAGAGAAATGGAGGAGGTCTGCCCTCAAGCTTGGTTATTAAATTACACCAATCCAATGGCGATGTTGACGATGGGTATTTTGAAAGGAACGAAGATTAAAGCTGTTGGACTCTGTCATAGTGTGCAAGTTTGTGTGTCAGAGTTGTTTAAGCAACTGGGGATTTCAGAACAATATAATGCTGACGAATTTCAATGGAAGATCGCCGGGATCAACCATATGGCTTTTTTACTGGAATTGACAAAAGACGGGAAAGATTTTTATCCAACAATCAGAGAACTAGCAGCAGCAAAACCACATCCTCATCAAGATTCGGTGCGTTTTGAACTGATGAAACGTTTTGGCTATTACATCACAGAATCCAGTGAACACAATGCAGAATATCATCCTTACTTTATTAAAAATTTGTACCCAGAATTAATCGATAGTTTCGATATTCCGCTAGATGAGTATTTGCGCCGCTGTGAAAATCAAATTAGTGACTGGAATCAGATGAGGGAAAGTATTGTTATGAATGGGGAATTAACCCATACTCGCAGTAATGAATATGCTTCATACATTATGGATTCAATTGTAACTGGTACTCCTTCTGTTATAGCAGGGAATGTTTTGAATAAAGGCCTCATAACCAATCTTCCTGAAGACTGCTGTGTTGAAGTCCCCTGTTTAGTGGACAAGAACGGCATTCAACCAACCTATGTAGGTCAACTGCCTACCCAGTTAGCAGCGTTAAATCGAACAAACATCAACGTACAAGAATTAACAGTCGAAGCTGCATTGACATTGAACCGGTCGAAAATCTATCAAGCAGCTTACCTAGATCCGCATCTCTCTTCAGAACTCTCGCTAGAAGCAATTACTTGCCTAGTGGATGAATTAATTGAAGCCCATGCAGGTTATTTACCAGAGTACAAATAGAGAAAGTTCGGCTTTAGTCTATTGTTATGTCACTGGAAGTTTATAAAAAGAAGCGAACTCAAAAATTGTAAAATAATTTTTGGGTTTCACTTCTTTTTTGTTGTTATACTAGGAATTATGGCACAAAGATATTCACCTAGTTAATGAAATATTTTTGTCCTTGCGTAGAAAATGATTCAACACAAAAAGTCGTTCAATAGAAGACCTGAGAAATTTAGACCGAATCTTTCTTTTAATACTAATCTGAAAAGATACGAAAACAAGTGTGGTGGCATCGTTAGTTCAAAATTGATGACAGAATGCTTTAAATGATTCGTCTGTCGATGTCGAATAATCCCGATTTCCCCTAGTTACGACAGATGACGAAAAGTACTTAGAATATAAGCTTCTTTTGATATATAATGTTATTTGAGGAGATTAATCACTCTTGATTTTGGACATCGACAGAAACAGACTTATAAAGCCTATTATTTCAACGTGTAGTAGATGCGGGGTTCAAATCTAAAATGGTTGAATGTAAATCTAAAAACGGCTGGTAATACTCATTTTTGACCATTTCGTTCAAATCTAAAATAGTGGAATGTAATACTCGTAAGACCTCGATTTTTATTTTGTAGTAATTTACTCAACCTAGAGAACGATACGTTTTTTATAGCTATAGTAAATAGCCACCCGTAAAAACAAGGGGAACGTTACAACTCTACCTTGTATGTCCTAAACGTTTATCGTTGTTAGACATTAAAAAATTCCTTTCGATCTGATATGTGGTTGGTAACCCCTATTCGTGTATTGAAAGGAGTTTTTATCGTTCATGTTATCTCGGCCACGCGTAGAAACGCGCGGCTTTTTTATTTCTTACGATGCGCAAAAATGGTACAGCGACAATTATGATTCATCAGCCCGATAAATGATAGAGTCCTCTATTTCTCTATTTAGTAGCCAATGCTTTCTGACAGTTTGATTTGAATGGCGATCATCATTTAAGCCAGATACGCTTAAATCACGCACGTTCTTCTCAGTATTTTCCGTATAAGAATGGCTATTCAAAAATTTTGGTTTGGAGGATTATCAAGAGGGTTTGATCCGCTCAATTAGTATAAGAAACATACGTTATTCTCTATCATCAAATTATTTATTAATAATTAAAATCGTGCCAAATTCTATCTTTTATGACAATATTGCCCGATTTATTGAATGGAAACGTATACAATTTCATAGAGAAATCGGTTACAATCATCTTGTCAGTGAGGTGAGAACATGAGATTAGATACTGAAAACGTTGATAAGGTACTGATTGAAAATGATTTAGTAGTAATGCACAAAATAGACAGGATTCATTTTATGGATAAGCCGCATTTTCATGACGGGTTTGAAATTCATTTTACATTAACAAATAGCACAACGTATCAGATTGATGAACGAAAATTTGATGCGGATGCTGGTACAGTTGCTCTATTTAGTTCAGAAGAACTCCATCGAGTCTCGATTGATCGTAGCAAATTGTATGAACGCTATTTTGTTTTGTTCAAGCCCAGCTTTATTGAAGAATTCACAACCAGTTTTCCTTTTCTTTTAGAAATATTTTCTAAGAAACAAAAAGTCGACTGTCTCGAGTTGACTTCAGATCAAAGTCTTAAAGTCACTAACCTTTATGAGGAAATGATTCGATGTGACCAAGAGCGAGAAAAACCGTTTGAACTTTTGCATCTAAAATTGAAGTTAACTGAGTTACTTATTCTATTGAATAAAATCGTTTATTCTAATGAGAAGCTACATAAACCAATATCGTATGAGCATTACCAAACAATTTCTGAGATTGTTTCTTTTCTTAAAGAAGAATACATGAATGAAATGACTCTGGACGAATTGAGTGAACGGTTTTTTATCAGTAAATCAACGATTATTCGCGCATTTAAAAATGCACTTGGGATGACCCCAAATCAATATTTAATCTATATGCGAATTATGAAATCACGAGAATTATTGGAACAAGGATACTCTGTGAAACAAGTTTCGGAAAAAATTGGTTATCGTGATGAATCTAGCTATATTAAAAAGTTTAAAGAGATACAAGCTGAGTCACCAAAACAATACCAATTAAAAAACTTAAGAGCCAAGAGGAGTTAGGAATGGTAGTAGCGAATAATAAAATCTCACTCGTAAGAGAACGGCTTAAGTATTTTGATAGCTTACCGTTAAATCAAGAAGATTTTAGAGACAATAATAATCAATTATCCGAACGTAAAGGATTTTTTGCTAGAGACTTTGGCATGGAACAATGGGACTGGCCTCAAGGCGTCGCAATCTATGGTTTACATTTGGAAGGACCGCTAAATGATGAGTATATCAAACAATGGGCAACTGAAGAGATCAATAAAGGACTTCCAACTAAAAATGTGAATACGATTTGTCCTTTACTAACACTTGTTGACTATCCGGAGTATGAAAACATGGCTCTAGAATGGATGAAGTGGATTGAAAGAGAGTTTCCTAGAACAGATGAAAATGGTCTACAGCATATTACGTCTGGGATAGACAAATTCACAGTAAAAGAGAATCGACAGCAAATTTGGGTAGATACTCTTTTCATGACCGTGCTTTTTATGGGAAAAATGGGGGTGAAATACGATAATCAGGCATGGCGTGAGGATGCAATAGAACAAATGCTGCTACATTGTAAGTATCTCTTGAATCGTAAGAGTGGGCTGTTTTATCATGGGTGGAATTTTGAAGAACAATCAAACTATGGAGGCAATTTTTGGTGTCGAGGAAATAGCTGGATCACGATTGGTATACCGCTGTTTTTGGAAATAATGAAAGGGTATTTAGCTAAGTCGTCAGAAGTGTACCTATTGAATCTCTACAACAATCAAGTCAAAACGTTGTTAGACCTCCGTAGCAAGGATGGATTATGGCATACCATTTTAACGGACGCCACTTCCTATACGGAAACGTCCGGCTCAGCCGGAATCATTGCCGGCATTCTTTTAGGAATAAAGAATGACTTCCTTACCATTCAGCTTTCTGACGAGACGATCAACGATTTAATCTCATCATTAACTGCCAAAATAGCAGAAGATGGTACGGTACTTGGGGTGTCTGCAGGTACTCCGATTTCTTGCAACGCGGAGGACTATAAAGGAATTGTACAAATGCCAATGGTGTATGGACAAGCGATGACACTGCTTGCCTTGAGTATCGCAAAATCTTTGAAAGAAAAGGAAATCAAATGAACTATCTCATCTATTGTTTGCCAGCTTTGGGATGGGGGTTGATGCCTATTATTTCTAAAAAAGCTGGGGGATCACCCGTGGAACAATTATTGGGAACAACTGTTACGGCGTTTGGCATTTCTATCATTCTCAGTTTTTTAACGGGTGTTGAGTACACTTTGACTGGGACAATTGCGGCGTTGATCTCTGGATCATTTTGGGCAGGTGGCCAATATCTCCAATTCAAAGCCCTTACGACTGGGTCAGTTTCGGTCGTGATGCCATTATCAAATGGAACACAATTGGTGTTTACGTCATTGGCTGCGGGCATCCTTCTCCGTGAATGGCAGAGTATGAGGCAGTCACTTGTTACCCTGCTATTGCTGCTGGTTATCCTAGCTGCCATCTATCTTATTACAATGAATCAAAAAAAGGATACTGAACAAAAAACGGTGTCGTTACAAACCATGATCATGATTTGTACCTCATCACTTTGTCTGATGGGCTATATGATAACGACATCACTTTTTCATGTAGAAGGGCTACAAATCTTTCTACCCCAAGCATTTGCAATGTTTCTCTCCTCTTGTGTGATTGCGAAATTTGATCCAGGAAAGCAAGAACTGTCAAGAATTTCTCGTAATGTACTGACAGGTATATTTTGGACAATAGCAAATGTTTCCTTATTTTATATCGTGACACAGTTAGGCGTAGGATTCAGTTATACGATTTCTCAGTTGTGCATATTTGTATCTATTATTGGGGGGATTTTATTATTAAAGGAAAAAAAGTCCAAGGTAGAAGTGATGCATACGATCATCGGAATGGTCATGTTTTTTTCAGCAATTTTGGGTTTAAGTCAATTTAAATAGACGACTAGGAGGAAATACTAATGAAAAACAAGATTTTAAAGGCAGGCTTATGTGTAGGGTTATTAATGGGCCTGACGGCATGTGGCAATTCTGATTCTGCTTCTTCCGAAACGGTAAGATTGTTTGTATCGGGAGATGCATCAGAAGGCGGTGCTTATAGTGAGATGGCAAAACGTTATGAAGAAGAGACTGGCGTCAAAGTGGAAGTGACAGATGTACCTTATGCAGATATGGAAACGAAAATTACAAAAGCTGTACAATCAGATGATGCGCCCGATGTTGCCCGCGTTTCAGGAATCTTGCCAGATTGGGGAGACTACTTAGTTGATTTGACAGATATTGCTAATAATGGGAAAACGCTAGATTCGATGACAATCAAAGATGACGACGGCAAGGTTCGAGCACTACCAACAGATATCACTGCGGTAGGGATGTTTATTAACACAGATCTATTTGATCAAGCAGGTGTTTCTTATCCTCAGGATGAAGGAGACATTTGGACATGGGATGAATTTTTAGAAGCAGTGGACACAATTCAAGAAAAAACAGATGCGAAATATGGGTTTGTAATGGATCCTTCTGACCATCGTTTGAGAGCGTTTACGTACCAATTTGGTGGACAGGATTTTGTTTTGAATGAAGCAACTGGTACGTATGAAACGGATGACGCGACAAAAGACGCGTTACAAAAGTTCATTGATCTAAATAATGACGGAACAATTCCAAAAACGGTCTGGACTTCTGGGGAAGATGCTTCTTCCATGTTTAAGAGTGGAATGATTCCTGCATACATGTCGGGCAGCTGGCAAATTAAGGATTTTACTACGAATATTAAAGATTTCAATTGGCAAGCCATCTACATGCCGTATGAAACAACTCGCGCTACCAATATGGGTGGTAATTTTATGGTTGGCTTTGAGAACAGTAAGAACAGTGAGGGCGGACAGAAATTTATGGAGTGGTTGTACACACCAGAAAATTATACTGAGTTATGTGAATTAGCTGGTTATCTTCCAGCAGAAGAAGGAATAAATGTGGACTACGGGGATGCACAAGCGGCTTATGATATCTACAATCAAGAAATTGAAGCTGCAGCCCAGCCAATTTCTTCTAAACAAACTGCAGATCAAGTAGCGATGACAATGGCTGGATACGTTGGACTAACTGGTGCATACAAGGACTCAATGGTTCAAGCGTTGAATGACGAAATCACGTTTGATCAAATGATTGAAAATATCGAAAAAGACTACAATGATGGGTACACGAAGAAGTAAGTAAAGTGGGAAATGATGTGGACTGGACGGATATTCATCCGGTCCACATCCATTCTATTTTGAAAGTGGGAGAAGAATGAGCAATTATATTTATTCAGTAAAGCAAGGCACTTCTATCAATCGCTGGCAACGTAGCACGCTCCAAAAGCAAAAAGTTGCAAGCAAAGCTAGTTGTATTGATGCTCCTGTAAATATGACGGAAGGATATCAAGAAGTCGAATACCCCATTCGAACAAACTTTTTGAGAGAACTTTCGGAGGTGCCTTACCCTAGAAAGCAAGTGTTTTCAGAAGTGTATGATGGCTTTGAAAACCCGAGGGTAGATTTTTCTACTTTTCAAGCAACACCGCAGAAAGTAAGTACATACTTGCGAGCACAACTACGTTGCCAAGAGAACCAAACGGTGGAATGCGCGTTGGTTACTTGTGGAAGAGCTATTCTTTGGATAAACGGAAAATTGCTCATCGATTTTCATCCCTACACGCGAAACCACGGCACGAAAACCACGGTAAATCTTCCTCTTGAACAGGGGGATAACGAGCTGATCGTGTACATGGATGATCTAGCCGAGCGGGACGTAAACTTTTTTGTTGAATTAAAAATTTTGTCGAATCATCACTTTCAAGTCGTTTTACCTTTATCGTATGACGATTCGATTCTTCAACAGGCAGAGGATTTCTTGAATGGCCTTTATTTTGAAAAAGACTTTTATTCTAAAGGGGAAGTAAGTATCTGTTCAGACTATGATTATTTTGAAAAAGTCTTTGTTACTTATGAAGAAGTCACCTTTACAGAAGAAGTTGGGGGAAATATCACTGATTTCCGACGAGAAAGTCAGTTTCTGCCGTTAAATAATCAACGGATTTCCTTAGGTGATGTAGAAGACATCCCTACCTCAGGACTAACGCATCTATTTGTGGGGGTCTTACTTCCTGATCAAACATATCTGTTCAAGAAATTTGTTTTTACAGTTTATAACGAAGAAAAACTCGCGCGTCATTTAGGTGGAAATTTGGAAGAAAGAAAAACGACAGCGCTGACGATTTTTTCAAAACTGGCTATTCAGGATATGAACAGTGCGTTAGCCGAAATTCACTTAACGGGTTCCTTGTCAGAAGAGTGCTGGGAAAAACTCCAGCCTGCTTTTCGTATGATCGAAGAACGGGGAGATTGTGCAGATTTTATGTTCGCACCGTTGTTAGGCTTTTGGCTAGGGAAAAAAGAGCAATTGCCAGAAAAGCTAAGGAGAAAATTAAAAGATTTGGCGTTACATTTTCGGTATTGGATCGATGAGCCTGGCAATGATGTTATGTGGTACTTCAGTGAAAATCATTCCTTGTTGTTTCATACCTGCCAATATTTTGCTGGGTGCTTGCTTCCGGAGGAGACGTTTGTAACGAGTGGCAGACAGGGAAGTCAACAATACGATTTAGGAAAACAACGTTTGTTACAGTGGTTTGAGCAATTTGAACACTATGGGTTTTCTGAATGGAATTCTACTACGTATCTACCTATCGATTTAATCGGATTTTTCAGCCTTTATACGAATGCGCCAGATGAAGAGATAAGAGATGCAGCGAAAAAAGCATTGGATTTCACTTTCACAATCATGGCTGTAAATTCTCATGGAGGAACGCTTTCCTCCACATTCGGTAGAACCTATGAGCACGATTTGAAAGCCATGCGTTTAGGAGAACTCAGTAATATATTAGCGATTGCTTGGGACCGAGGAAATTTTAATTACGCCTTACGAGCATCGACACTGTTTTGCCTATCTGATTATGTTCCACCAAAAGAGTGCTTGTCTTTGATTGATTTACAGCCAAAGGAGGAATTGACCGTAACTTACCTTCAGGGGATCAATCAAGTGCAGACGTATCTTTATAAATGTCGAGAATATTCACTTGCTAGTGGGATCGACTATCATTGCTTTGAAAAGGGCCACCAGCAACATATGATGAACGTTTCCTTAGGCAGTGATGGGACACAGCTTTGGATTAATAACCCAGGTGAGTTTATGCATAGTGGCGAAAATCGACCTAGTTATTGGGCCGGAAATGGCAGAATGCCTTGTATTAAACAATTTAAAAATGTTCTGTGTATGAAATACAATTTATCGAAGGCATATGTACCGTTTATCCACATGTATGTGCCTTATTGGAATTTAGATCAGGTAGATATGGATGATTCTAATTGGCTGTTTATCAAAAAAGATCAAAGCTTCCTTGGTGTTTACTTCTCGCAAGGGTATAAAATGCAGCAAAGCGGGGAGACTCGTGGGAGAGACATCGTTTCTGAAGGAATAGATCATACGGTACTTGTAAAGTGCGGAAGCAGGAATGAGTTTTCAACTTTTGAGTCTTTTATAACAGCGGTCAAAAAAGCGAAAATGACCGATGAGTCGTTTGATGATTCTCAATTTGGCTTGTTCGTTTGGAATGAGATTGACCATCTTGCGTCGTACCAAGTAATGCCAGTTGTAAAAATGAAAGAGGGAGCAGAGCATGAAGAAACTTAAAAAAAATATATGGCCTTTAGTTTTTACGGGAGTCAATATTGTCCTGTTCATTACTTTTTTTCTCATACCAGCAATTCTGGGTTTCTATTACTCTTTAACGGATTATAAAGGATTTGGGACTGCTAACTTTCTTGGTTTCGATAACTATATTGCTTTATTTCAAGATGCGAGTTTTTATCGTTCCTTATTCCGGACCTTTACCTATGCAATTTTCTTGGTGCCACTGATTTACGCTGTGTCTTTAGGAATTGCCATCTTGTTGAATAACAAACACACAAAGGGAAAACTCATAGGAAAAATAGTTTTCTTCTTACCTTGGACAATTTCAGGAATTGTCGCTGGGGTTATTTGGAAATGGTTGTTTGGAGAAAATTTTGGTTTTGTAAACTACATCATTGGGAATTTAGGGGGAGAATCCGTTCCGTGGTTTTCCAATGCAAGCGCGGCATTTGCTGTCATTTTGTTAGCAGCGCTTTGGGGCGGGACAGCATTTAATATGTTGCAATTTATGTCTGCGCTCAAGAACATACCTAAATCATACTACGAGGCAGCAGATATTGATGGTGCCTCATCCTTTCAAAAGTTTTTGTACATTACGATTCCTTCATTAAAACCAACTAGTTTTATGGTGATTCTATTAGCTAGTATTGGTGCCATGAAAGAATTTGCTTTAGTTCAATCCTTAACGAATGGTGGACCAGGCACAGCAAATATGTTCATTGTGCAATACATTTATACAACTGGATTTGACAAGATGAGAGTTGGGTATGCCAGTGCAGCCTCCATGGTATTATTTGCAATCTTGTTAGTTCTCGGACTCGTTCAAATGAAAATTGGAGGTGGTAAAAATGAATGACACTTCAAAACTTCACGATAAAACGAGTACAATCATTCTCACAACTGCCCTGATTCTTGTGGCTATGTTGTACTTGTTCCCACTAGTATGGTTTGTACTTAGCTCTTTTAAACCCGGGTCAGAATTATTTTCCTACCCGTTAAGTATCTTGCCAGAGAACGCAACCGTGCAGAATTATCTTGATGCATGGACAAGTCTGGATTTCGTAAAATACTTTACGAACACCATGAAGTCGTCAGTTATTACCACGATATTAACGGTTATTGCCAGTGCAACATGTGGCTTTGCGTTTGCAAAATATGACATGAAGTGGTTGAAATTCTTCTTTGTCTGTATTATTGCAACTACGATGTTACCTACCGAAGTAATCATGAATCCAGTATTTACGGTGATTCGTAAATTAGGTTTGTATGATAGTTTGGCTGGGATCATTATTCCTTCAATCAATACTGCTACCGGAATTTTCATGTTCAGAACCTTCTTTGTCTCTATTCCGGATGACTTAATCGAGTCCGCGCGAATCGATGGAGCTTCAGATGGCACAATATTTATGAAAATCATGTTACCCATTGCCAAACCAATCATTATGACGCTGAGCATCTTTTCTTTCCAATGGCGGTGGAATGATTACATTTGGCCGTTGATAGTTTTGAACGACCCCAAGAAATACACTTTCCAGGTAGCCATCAGGAGCTTGGTGGGAGCAGAAAATGTGAACTGGACCGTGTTAATTGCTGCCTCAGTGATTTCAATTATTCCATTAGTATTAGTGTTTATCGTGTTCCAACGGTATATCTTAGATTCTGGTGCGACAACTGGGATGAAAGACTAATTATGAATGAAAGCGAGGAAAGAGAATGTTTACGACAAACTATTTGTCAGATCCCAAGCGCATTCATGAAAATAGAGAAAGCTCGCGAAGTTATTATCTTCCCTATGCTCCAACGGATGATCATGACAATTCTTCGCGAGTTTTGTCATTGAATGGCTTTTGGCGATTTCGATATTTTCCATCTCATCTAGATATTGAAAAGGAGCAATTTTTTTCTGATGAATTTTGGCAAAATAGTAACCGGATTCCTGTACCTAGTAATTGGCAAATGGAAGGGTATGGGAAACCGCACTATACAAATATCCAATATCCATTTCCAATCAATCCATCCTATACATTTTCTGAGATTCCGGTAGGTGTTTATCGCTGTGATTTTAGCTGTGACCCTCAAAAAATGCAACAGTTTTTTAGGTTTGAAGGTGTAGATAATTGCTTTGCTTTGTATCTGAATGGGATGTATATAGGATTTAGTAAGGGCAGCCGTAATCCAGCTGAATTTGATGTAACCGCTTATATCCAAAAGGGTGAGAATCAACTCGTCATCGAGGTTTTCCAATGGTCCGATAGTTCTTATATTGAAGATCAAGATATGTGGTGGTTAAGTGGGATCTTTCGTGAAGTAGCGTTACTTAGTCGCCCCAAAGAATGTATTTGGGATTTCCAAATTCAAACATCTTTTGATAGCAATTATGAGAATGGTATTTTGACGATTGATTTTCCAAAAATTCATGGGAATCAGCTCGCTTGCGAAATCTTTTTAGAAAAAGAAGCCATTGTCTTTCAAAAAAAGATCGTGATAGATAAAGATAATCATTGTTTTTCTTTTCCAGTCGTTTCACCAAAAAAATGGACTGCTGAAACGCCAGAACTGTATCGGTTGCGCTTGGTCACTTCAGAAGAGGAAATTTGTCAGGAAATTGGCTTCAGAGAAGTTGCTCTTTTGGAAAATAAAATTTGTATTAATGGCAAACCAATTCTCTTTAAAGGAGTCAATCATCATGAGTTTCATGAGACGAAGGGGCGAGCTTTGCCAAAAGGTTTTTTAGAAGAAGAGATCCAGTTGATAAAACAAGCGCATTTCAATGCCATTCGAGCTGCTCATTATCCTCATAGCCCAGAATTTTATCAGTTGTGTGATCGCTATGGATTATATGTGATGGATGAAGCGGATTTAGAATGCCATGGCATAGGGAGTACCGGTGATCAAAATTTCTTGAGTAGCAATCAAGAATGGAAAGAAGCGTATCTTGATCGCATGAAACAAATGGTCGAACGCGACAAGAACTATACTTCAATCGTTATCTGGTCGGTAGGAAATGAGTCTGGAAATGGGACCAATCATGAAGCCATGATTCGTTGGTGCCGCGAGAAGGATCCCACTCGATTGATTCACCATGAAGGAGAGTCCCGTGATTGTCTCTCAAAAACGGATGGACGCTATGTTAAAGATGTTCAACAAGCCGATTTTAATTCTAGAATGTATGCGACGATTCAGGAATTACAAGAGGTCGTTGATAATCCGAAAGTTATCAAACCCTACATCCTCTGTGAATATGGACATGCGATGGGGAATGGCCCCGGTTCATTAAAAGAGTACTGGGAAATGTTTTATAAGGAACCGCAATTACAAGGCGGCTTTTTATGGGAATGGAAAGATCAAGGAATCAAAGCAAAGCGAGAAGGACAACTGACCTATTTATACGGCGGCGACTTCGGTGATATTCCTAACGACTACAATTTTGTTCTGGATGGGTTAATGACGCCTGATTTGCAACCATCACCTAGTTATTTCGATATTCAGCGACAACAAGAACCAATCACCATTGATTTTTCCTCATATGAAGTTGGAAAAATAATCCTACGTAATCGCAATCAATTCAAAGACCTGCTAGGTATGAAGTGTTGTTTTGAAATGAAACAAGATCAAGAAGTGTTAGCAAGAAAGATAGTGACCGTCAATTTGCCCCACGAAAAAGACGCCGAAATTACGTTGCCTAGGGATTTGTTGAATACAGAAAAGGGTAACCTTTTAAAAGTGTTGATTTTCGATGATCAAAAAGCACTTCATGGCAAACTAGCTAATATTGTCGCATCTATGCCAGTTGAAGGATTCTCTCTACCTGAGCCAGAACCTGATTTACTCATTTTTAATGAAATTCAGGATGATGCAAAAATTTTGCTGCTCCAACATGGAACAAACTATTTGAGAGTGGATAAAGTCACTGGCAAATGGCAGTTTATGAATGAACAACAAGACATTTATCTAGCTTCGCCAGAAAGTATTTTTTGGCGACCGACAACAAACAATGATTTTATTTCTAGTGAAACGTGGCGGGAATATGGTGTTGATCGCATGCTGACAAATGTAATGAACTGCAGCATTGTCGCCAATGATTCTGAGAAATTGAAGCTATCTTTAAGGGAAGCAATCGGGCCAGCAGGGAAGTTTTGGCATATTGAGCAAACATCGACGATTACTTTTTTCAAGGATGGTCGAGTTATCTATGAAATATCTGGGGAGCCTAAAAATAACTATCCGCTGACAGTTCCCCGTATCGGACTTGTTTGGCAGCTGCATAAACAGTTTGATAAAACTTGCTGGTCTGGGAAGGGGCCCATAGAAACCTATGCAGATACCGATAATGGGAGTTACTTTGATGTATTTTCCCAGGCCACAGATGAGCTGAGTTTTCGATATTTGTATCCACAAGAAAGTGGTAATCACTGCCAGACGAAGTGGGCAACATTCAAGGCAGACAGCCAATTAGCACTCAAGTTTCAAGGAAGCGATTCCTTTAATTTTAGTGTACATCCTTATTCTGTTGCGGCTATTGATTCTGCACAACATCTTCATGAATTAAAAAAAGCAGACCGCTACTATTTGTACATCGATTATCAACAGCACGGGATTGGTTCTAGAAGCTGTGGTCCTGATGTATTAGACAAATACCAACTACATTTACAAAAGTATCATTATCAATTTGAGGTAAGAATAAAAGGAGTGTGATTAAGTGAAAGCTAGTACACGAATTTCACAGACGCAACAAATTTCGAGAATCGATCGTCGAATTTATGGTTCATTTATTGAGCACATGGGGCGAGCCGTTTATGAAGGAATTTATCAACCAAATCATGAAACGAGTGACGAAAATGGGTTTCGCCAAGATGTTCTAAAGCTTGTACAAGAGTTGTCTGTTCCAATTGTTCGCTATCCTGGAGGGAATTTTTTGTCTGGCTATCGTTGGGAGGATGGCATAGGACCGAAAGAAAATCGTCCTCAGCGATTGGACTTAGCATGGCAAAGTGTTGAAACAAATGAAGTGGGATTACATGAGTATATGCATTGGGCGCAGAAGTGCGGGACTGAAGTGAATATGGCAGTTAATTTGGGGACACGGGGCATTGATGCAGCACGTAATCTTGTTGAATATTGCAATTTTGAGGGAGGTACCTATTGGTCTGATCTTCGAAAGCAAAATGGAGATGAAAAACCCTTTGCAATTAAGACTTGGTGCTTAGGGAATGAGATGGACGGAGATTGGCAAATTGGACATAAGACTGCAGAAGAATATGGTCGCTTAGCAGAAGAAACGGCAAAAGCAATGAAATGGGTTGATGATTCAATTGAACTAGTGGTGTGTGGCAGTTCCAGCAGTACTCGACCGACATTCGTGGATTGGGAATTAACGGTACTTGATCACACCTATGAATATGTCGATTACTTATCACTGCATCAATATTACGACAATAAAACAGATAACCTTGCTGAATTTTTGGCCAAGTCAGAAGATATGGATCGTTTTATCAAATCAGTAATAGCCATTTGCGACACGATGAAAGCAAAAAAACGAAGTGACAAGACGATGATGTTGTCCTTTGATGAATGGAACGTCTGGTACCACTCCAATGAAGAGACGGCGGCGCAAAAACCATGGACGGTAGCACCGCACATTTTGGAAGATATCTACAATTTTGAAGATGCTTTGCTTGTTGGCAGCATGCTCATTACATTGTTAAAGAATTCTGATCGAGTGAAGATTGCTTGTTTAGCGCAATTGGTAAACGTGATCGCACCGATTATGACCGAAAAAAATGGAACCGCTTGGAAGCAGACCATCTTCTATCCGTACCAACAAGCTTCATTGTATGGCCATGGCCAAGCATTAACGACAAAAGTTGATGTAGCAACTTATGATACAAACCAGTTCAAGAATGTGCCCTATCTTGACAGTATTGCTATTTTGAACGATGAAAAAAATGAGTTAGTCATTTTCTCTGTTAATAAGCATCGTTGTGAAGAAATTGTATTCACAGTTGATTCTGATTTGGGATTGGCTAGTGTCATTGAAGCTACTGAAATGGCTGATTATGATCCAAAAGCGGTTAATGGGCCAAATCAAGAGTTAGTTGACCCTCGTGATTCGTTGGAGCGGATAGTGATTGACGGAGGAAGAGTTACAATTAACACAAAGCCGCTCTCGTGGAATATGACAAGAATTAGCTTGAATTAAAGAGGGCAATATGACCATGCCTGATTGTTTAATCAGGGATACAATACTCTTTTCAAGAACAGCCATATGTCTTTTTATGATGGAGGTCCTCAAAATGAATTTTTTCTTTACAAGTCCTGCGCAGGAATGGGAGGAAACGTTACCTATTGGAAATGGTAGTCTAGGGGGAATGATCTTTGGAAGTTTCCCTGAAAAAATTGGCTTGAATGATGAATTACTCTGGTCGGGATACGAATATGATAAAAATAGGCCAGAAGCTGCAAAGTATTTGTCAGAAATACAACAAGCTATTTTAGAAGGCCGTTATCTAAAAGCGGGTCAACAAGTGGAAGCGACTTTCTTAGGAAATTATACCGAAAGCTATTTGCCCTTGGGAAACCTGATCATTACGCAACCAGATCAAAAAGGAGGGATTGAACAGTATTGTCGTTGTCTTGATTTAAGTAGAAGTAAAGTAGAAATAACCTACCAAGGAAGGAAGGGTGTCTATCAGCGCGAGTATTTTGCTAGTTATCCTGACCAAGCCTTGTGGGGAAGATTCGTTGCTCCCGAAGCAGAATCCATTATTATTGCGTATGAGTCACAGTTACACTCAAGGGTTATCTACCATGCGAATAAAAGCTGTGTTGAAATACAGGTTCAATGTCCGGAACACGTAAACCCTAAATATATAAGCAATGAACGGGACTTTGTACAAGGGACACGCGGAGAAACACATATCTATGAATTAATCATTGAGAAAACGGATGGAAATCTGGTTTTTGACAGCGATCGACTTGTCATCGAAAACGCCCAAAATGTATCATTTCTTTTTAGAAGAAAAGAGTCACGAAAAGTTTCAAGCTTTGTAGAAGCGGAAAAGTGCCACAGGAAAGACTATCAAGAACTATTCAATCGCGTGGAGATGTCTTTAGGAGACCAAGTCCATTTGCCGCTGAATGAACGTATTGCAAGGGTAAAGGAAGGGCAATCAGATCCTGGACTAATCGCTTTATATTTTCAATATGGACGCTACTTATTGATCAGTTCTTCTCGCCCTGGGAGTCTGCCGAGTAATTTACAAGGAATCTGGAGTTGGCAGCTGCGAGCGCCTTGGTCCTGCAATTTCACAACAAATATCAATTTAGAAATGAATTATTGGTTAGCGGATACTTGTAATTTACACGAATGCTTTGTGCCTTATAGTAACTTTATTGAACAACTCTCTAGTGCAGGGGAAAAGACAGCCTGTGTTCATTATGGTGTAGCAGGATCTGTGTGTCATCATAATACAGATCGTTGGTTTACAACCAATCCAGTGGGGGCTCCTTATCAATCCCAGACTGGTAGAGGCGATGCTTCTTGGGCAATGTGGCAAATGGGCGGTGCGTGGCTAGCCAGTGATTTGTACCGGCACTATGAGTACACGGGAGATAGGACTTACTTGAAAGAGGTGGTTTATCCAGTATTGCGAAAGTCTGTGATGTTCTTAGTCAATACATTAATAGAAAGTGATGGAACATATCATAGCTGTCCCTCTTCGTCACCAGAGAACCTGTTTTTCGATGCTGCTGGAAATAAATGCTCGTTGCATCTGTCAACTACAATGGATATCTGCTTAATTAATGAAAACTTCGATTTCTTCCAGCGAACTTGTGAATCACTCAATATCCAAGATGATTTGTTGGATAGAATGAAGCGAATCCAACCATATTTAGCAACTGTAAAAATTGGATCGAAAGGTCAAATTTTAGAATGGCAAGAGGAATTTGAAGAAGTAGAACCCGGGCATCGCCACGTTTCTCACCTTTATGGGGCATATCCTGGTGAACTTTATAAGACAGATGAACTTTTAAATGCAACGAGAAAGTCAATTGCTCTGCGCTTAGAAAATGGTGGGGGACATACCGGATGGAGTAATGCTTGGTTAATCAATTTATTCGCTATTTTAGGAGATTCGCAACAAGCCTATCAACATATTCAGCATGCTATTTTGGAAGCTTCCTATAGTAATCTTTGGAGCAAACATCCACCATTTCAGATTGACGGTAACTTTGGTGTGGCCGCTGGGATTGCCAATCTGTTTGTTCAAGATCGCAATGGACGCGTTAAATGGTTGCCTGCATTACCAGATGAACTGAAAGATGGTTTTGTCAAAGGACTAAAAATCAAAGGGAATAAGACAGTTGAAATGCAGTGGAAAAACGGTGAGCTGATTAAAAAAAATATTTATTAGAAGTCGTCAAATAAGTGTTTGTAAAAAATACCGACGGCGACGTGACGAGTCAAATATTGGCTCTTTGTCATCCAGTCTATCAGGTTAATGAAGTTCCTCGCTGTCATTAGTAACCGAGGTTTTCGGCAAAATGAGCCGTTGATTATTATCTATTAGGAAGCAAACATCTTGATACTGTGGGGGTTCCCAGAATCTCACTGGATGGCCACGTTTCACCTAATAGAATATGGAATAAAAGAGCGAGCAGCTGTCTTCTGATTTCTATTTGAGAGTCGAGCACCTGATCGAAACAGCTAGTAAGTGGAACAGAGTGCTCTGGTTAACAGACTTATGAAGGGATAAGCTATAGAACTAATTAGCAACTCCTCGTTGGGTTCTTTCCCTAAATCCATTGTACTCTGCAAAATCATACAACAACGAAATCATTTCCGGAAGGAATGGGTTGTTCAAAAATTTTATGTTTTATAGACGCTTTAAAAGCAGCGTATTAGGCAAAAATTCGTTTACGAGGACGGGTGAGTTGTACAAAAATTAAATCTGGGACTGAAAAATCACGTCTAATTCATCCGTTCCCTAAACTATAACGCCAAAATTTTACGAATAAATTGAATGATTGCGTTCTCTTTTAGAGCAATCTCAATATTCTCTTTTCCTTTTTTAGCATCGCTAATTGACGTCGTCTAGCAGGAACCATATTCAAGGGCAGCCTGTTTAAAGGAAAGAATTTCAGTTGTTTCGTTTCAGGTCCTTCAGTGATGGGACAGCCTGATACTATATTGCTTAGTAAAAGTATTTGAGTATCATTTCGTTCATTATTGATGTAAGAACCAATAATTTTCTCAATTTTTACATTGTAACCAGTCTCTTCTCGGGTTTCTCTAATTGAACAATCAAAAATAGATTCTCCCACCTCAAGCCTTCCTCCTGGTAAATCCCATAGGGGAAGGTCTCTTCGTTTTACCAACAAAACACGATCATTTGAAATGATCACACTAAAAACACCAATAGTTTTATCCATATAGGTCTCCTTTTTACTAATTGTATCATGGGAGTAACTATGTTTGTTTCGCTAAGGAAATTCTCAATAATCTATATTTAAAATAGGGCTCGTGATGGTTGTGAAGATCCGCACTGAAACGAAAGTCGATCATACGTTTTGATTAATTATGGATCTGATTATAGTTAACTAAGGTATCAAAGATAGTGTGGAAGGGGATATAAAACTTATATCCGTGGCTATTTTTGGCAAGGTAGGTTGTCTCAAGATTGTCAACATGTTTCCTCATAACTTGTCTGTTTATTCCGAAAAACTCAGCTAATTCCTTTATTGTCAGCATTTGTCTGGGGTGTCTATCGGTTATCACTAGGGTTGTCACCACCTTGTTTTTGTCTTTAGTATACACACGAGTTAAGCTGTATTTAAACGTTTCAGAAAACTCCTTACCGTCAGCTAGTGGCAAATGTGTGGCAGACTGACGGCGTGTGGCGTCAAAAATGATTTTAGCAGTCCCAGGCGAATCGCCCAGCACTGTGGGGATCCCATGGATATGAGCACAGATTTCCCTTATGCTCTTTTAAAGCGTTTGAGATTTCGAACGCTCTAAAACGAAAAACGAGCAGAACTTTGCTCGTTTTTTCGTTTAGTGAGTTACGCTACCACTAATATCAAATTTTAATGCTTTCGGAGCTTCAAATCTTAAATAGTATGTTCCTTTGCCTAGATTAGCTGAAAAAGAACCGTTTGTTGAGCCTTTAAAACTAGACGAAGCTGCAGTGCTAGAACCCACGAATTCTTTTTTCTTTATATATACTGTCATTGATGTACTCGAGGTTGCAGTTGTTCTTGTTTGTTTATGTGTTACTTTGTATTTTTTTGTTGAGCTTACTGACCAATCACTTACAGATGACCAAGACCAAATACCATATCCTTTGTAAGTAATATCGGTGGCTGCGTGTGCAACAACGGGAATTAGAAAGCTTAACACAAGCAATGAGTAAGCTACCTTTTTCATATATTTCTCCATGACTTATCCTCTAACATGATATAATAATATTACGATTGCATGTATACGATAATATATTGGAGAATTCATGAAAAACTTAAAATTAATTTCAATCCATTTTTTTATAATTATAGTTTCTTTTTTTGTATCCAGATGGTTTTTTATGGAATTTTTGTATCCTTTTTCGATGAGTTTTTTCCCTACTAGTGGATCTGTTGATTTTGTTATTCCATTGATACAGATATTGCTAATTACTTTTTATTTGTATTTATTTGTTCAAAGTTTTATTTCTGGTTTTTTTCCAAAATGGGCAATATATATATTTTATATTATTTATTATTTGTTATTAATTTATTTACTTTTTTTCAAAAATATTGGAATACAAGGAATTGAATGGAATCCTCTTATGTTCATTCAAGATTTATTGAGTGCTGTGGTATTGCTTAATATTGTTATGTTTATACCTAATGGTTTTTTATTTAAATTTAACAAGAAAAATTTACTCCTATTTATTTTGGTTATTTTTCTTGTAGAAATTAGCCAATACGTTTTTGCTTTAGGGATTTTTGATTTTGGTGATATTTTCACTAATACTTGTGGGTTCATTATTGGTTCTGCCATAAGTGAGACGCCATTATTTTCTAATTTTAAAGAGAAGATAAGGTAAAAAGGGGATTGTATCGAGTATGACTTTTGAATTGGTCTGTGTAAAAATGAGTGTGCGAAACGAAATTAGTTTAAAATTACAGTTGCAACAAAAATCCCTCCTACTGCGAATAGGAGGGATTTTTTTGCGCTGTTGCGACTCCGTGGTGAGGCTAGAAGGCAACTGCTTTGATTATCGGCTAATCGTCTAACCAGCGATCAACTAGCAAAAGTACTAGACCTACTAGAAGTAGGCCGATAATCCACGAAATTCGTTCTTCAATCACAGTGACAACCCATTGCGGGCCAGTTACCGGTATTTAGTCTATCATACTAGCAGTTATGATATTTAAAGAGTAGAAAAGGCGATATGGTGTTGCCAACGGTTGTTCACAGGTTATTTGTGGCTCACTCGTGATCCAGCGATTGACGGTCGTTCTTTATCCTTAACACGAACAAGCAAATGGACGGATTTTTAGTCCACTTGCTTGTTCGATAAATTTATTTGATATAAATATATTGATTCAGTATAATTTCAATAATATTTAAACTTTTCAAAATATTAAATGTTCGGGTGAGAAATTCGAAAGAAAGGAGTATATATGAAAAATATGAAGCGATCAAAAAAAATGGTTGTTGTGGTTATTTTGTTTTTTGTGGTATTGATTGGGGGGGCTACAGGATTTGCTACAGTTCAAAAGAATAAACTCTCTGATTTGTATTCCCAAGTTTCTACGTGGGAAAAAACTGGGAGAACGTATACTACCAATGAAAATGGTATTGGGTATTCTGTTGTTGAACTTAGTACCGAAAATATATTCGAAGTGCCAGCCAGTCTTCCTATTACAGCTACAGATTATGAAAATGGCGTATTAGTTGATTACGATGGAAATGACAATGATTTTCAAGTGACATGGACAACAAGCGGAAACATCAGCGAAACGGTACACATGGATTCGAATTTTAACGTTATAGACGAAACAACAGGAAAAATAGTTTCTAGCGAAGATATGAAAGTTGTAAAAAATGTTTTTACTAGTGCGAAAGATAAGTGGAATCAAATCAATCAAAATTAGCAATAGTTAGGAGTGTTGTGCATGAAGAAATATTTGTTTTTATTGGGAGTAGTTGTGTCTTTGAGCGTATTGTTTTTTAAAAATGTTGAAGCTTCAGAAACGAAGGTCGCTACTATTGACAACGAAACGGTAGTTTTAGAAAAAGTTGAAGACTTAGAAACAATTAGCTCGATTTTAGAAGAACATGGTTACTCGAAAGAAGAAGTTGGAGCTGTATATAAATATACTATTGAAGATCCTGTACCAGTTTTTAATCGTACACGTGCTTACAGAGTGGATGTTCTATCTGCAGCTTATAGAAAGCATAAAATTGCTACAGGGGCAGCAGTTGGGGACTATTATAATAAGCGCTATAAGACTTTAAATGTTCGAAATGGTTATGAATGGGTAAGTGGGTATGCAGTTTATGTCAAGCAAGTAAGCACGACAGAGGAAGTTCTGGATCATATTCGAGTTTATAAGACATGGTAATATGCCATCTAAAAATGTGATTTTTGAAAGGAAATAAGAGGTATTTAGAAGTGAAAGTATTATTAGGCTCACAAGTAGACATTCTATTTTTAAACGATAAATTAGAAAATATTAGAGGTACAGTAATAAATATTTTTGAAGATTCTATGAGAGTAGAAGTTGAAACAACAAAAAAGCATTTAATCATATTGAAAACAGCAATCGCAACAATAACTCTTTTGGATTAACTCAGCTTTTTTACCAATTAGTTAACATAATCAAACTTTTTATACCAAGTAAAAAATTGAATTTGGAAGAAAATTTATTTTGAAATTAATTTATTAAAATAATTGGAGGATTTCTATATGGTTTTTATTGAACGAATAACGACGGAGGATATACTAAAAGTTCATGAAATTCAAAAATTAGGTTTTGAAAAATTGTATAGAAAGTACGGAGATAAAGAATCTCCTTATAATGAAACTAGCGAAGATTTTCTGAGAAAGTTTAATCGACCCAATAATTATATGTTTCTAGTTAAAAATTATAAAGAAAGTATAGGTTACATAAGGGTGGTTACTACAGATCAAAGAGATCAAGCTAGAATTGCGCCAATAGTTATACTCCCAGAGTATGAAAATTTGGGATTAGGAAAAAAAGTAATGCAACTGGTCGAAATGGAATTTAATACTGTAAAAGAATGGCATTTAGAAACTATTTTGCAAGAGAGCAGGTTGATACATTTTTATACTCAAATGGGATATAAACAAGAAAATATCACACCGATTCAAAACGGGATGGATGAAGTCTCATTTATCAAATTTTTTTAAAAAACGGTATTTAACGACTGGTTCACATAATCTTGACGATCAAAATATTAATAAGAGAAAATACCAAATGAGAATAGTCGCATCGATAGTATAGAATAGGTTCTAGATCTTTTCAACTGTCGATGTCAAACAGCCTTAATTTCCCCTAGTTACGACAGATGACGAAAAGTACTTAGAATATAAGCTTCTTTTGATATATAATGTTATCTAAGGGGATGAATCACTTCAAATTTTGGACATCGACAGAAACAGGCCTATAAAGCCTATTATTTCAATGTGTAGTAGGGGCGGGGTTCAAATCTAAAATAGTGGAATGTAAATGAGTAAGAGGAACAATAACGACATCCCAGAACCAGTTCAAATCTAAAATAGTGGAATTTAAAGCTACTTGTTGACCGCTAGTAACAACCGTGTGATCTTGTCTAAATCTAAAACAAAGGAACGCCAAAAGCATTCAATTAACGATCGACCGAATCATCACAACATCAAAACTCCCAAAAAGACGGAGAGGCTAGTCACTTTCTAAGCTCAAAACAAACTTTCATCATCAATTTCCTCATTATAAACAATGTAATCCTCCAATGAACCTGCCATCAACTCAAAAACTGTCGTCCTTCCTTCTCAATCAACTCACACGTCCATTTATCCTCAAATAACGATGCCATCTGTCTTGCTTGCGCAAACAAATCCGTATCTTTGATCGCAAAACTTTTTCGAGCAGTGGCTAACGAATAGTAATCATAGCGCTTGCTCTTTTTTGCCAATAGCAGGGCTTGATCCGCGGCTCCTTTCGCTTCTTGGTGTTGCTGTTCTTGCAGATAAAGCAAGGCGACATTCAAATGAATCGCACACTGTAAAGACATAGTGTTTTCTAGTGCTTCGTATTTTTTTAGTTGTTGGATCAATTGGCGGGCGATGGCGTGGGCGATTTCAACTGGAAAGAGGTATAAAAGACAATTGATCAGCTTAATATCATCAAGGGTCCAGTCGGAATAAGCTTGAAGTGCATCCCAGGGAACCGTCAAAAGAACTTTGGGCAGGCAAGGAATTTCTTTTTCTGCATTCGTTGAGAGCGCTGTGAGAGAGTCGATTACATACAACAATAAGTCAATGGTTTTACTGACGGATGTTCTTTGGAAAAGTAAACATTGTTCTTTCAAAGCAAGCAATGCTTTTAGATCCTGGTTGGAAAACAAAGAGAAAAATTGATGCAAGATTTGTTGTTTTTCATTTAAACGGTATCCTTGGGCGATGTAAAAAAATTCCTCAAAACCGCAATCGATTCGCGCTAAAAGTGCGATAAAAAGGGTAACGGAGGGCGTTAATTTTTCATTCTCAAATTTAGATAAGGTGGTTCTTGAAAGCAGGTCTTTACAAACTTGCGCTTGCGTGATGCCACGGCTTTTTCTGATTTTACGATACGTGGTTCCTAAATTATTCATAGGCACCTCCTTGAGCAATGTGATTATAGTGTACATAAGATAATTTTACCCGTCAATCTGGTATAGTAGAACTATTAGACAGCTAGGCAACACCAGATAGAGGAGGCCCACAAATGAATCAGACAAAATAAAATCCTTTACTTAGCAAATGGCGATCAATAACTAGAAAAACGAGCAATCGTTATTTCTAAGTAAAGGTGGAAAACAAATGAAGAAGAATCAGGGATTTACTCAATTGATCATTGGCCAAACAGTGGCGAATGTCGGGGATACCATTTTTATTGTGGCAATTATCAGTTCTATTTTTAGCTGGACGGACTCTGCTTTGGCAGCGGCGCTTGTCCCAGTGCTAGTAACAGGAGGTGGTGTCATTTCCGGCTTTCTCTCACCGGTCATCACGAGTTATTTTCGCTTAGAACAAGTGCTGAAGGTCAGCCAGATGTGCAAAACAGCCTTACTCTTTTTTATGACCGCGTATCTCTATCTGAAAGCTGAAACGATGAATCTATTGGTTTTCTATTGCCTTGTCGCATTGATTTCGTTTTTGGACGGCTGTTCAGAACCAATTAGCCGTGCCTTGATCCCGAAATATGTGGAAAAGCATCGCCTCGTCAAAGCCAATGGAATATTCAATTCGATGCTTCAAACAGTCAACATCGGCAGCTGGGCGATCGGAACCTCCTTGCTGCGGGTATTTTTTGTTCATCAGTTGGTTTTATTAGACAGCTTTTTGTTTCTAAGTGCCTCGATAGTATTAGCGTTTTTGCCTAGAACGACTCGAGAAAAAAACGAAAAGCAGCCATTAGGACACCAGTTGTTTATTGGCTGGCGCTGGATTATGAAAGATCCTCTGGTTCGGGTGATCGTTGGTATGGACATGCTGGAAAGTATCGCCAATACAGCCTGGGTGTCCGCAATTGTGTTAGTATTCGTTCGAGAAGTGATGCAGGCACCTGATGCTTGGTGGGGCTATATCAACGCCACTTATTTTGTTGGCGCGTTGCTAGGAAGTGCGTTGGTGATGCGATTTTCCGAGCGGTTTGATAAAAACAAACGAACAGCGATTGTAATGGGCGCTGTCTTAGGCGGACTGATCACCGTTGCCGTTGCCCTATCAGGCGACCGCTTTTTGATTCTGGGATTATCCGTTTTAATCGGGCTTTTTTCCCAGATCAAAAATATTCCACAAGCCTCATTAATCCAACAAAAAGTAGCAGCCGATCGATTGGTTGCCATCTACGCTGCCTCAGGCATCTTAAATTCCGGTGTTTTTGCTTTATTCACATTGTTGATGGGACAGGTAGCAGATGTTTTTGATGTACGGTGGGTGTTTGTTCTTTCCGGCAGTTTATTGCTTCTAGTGGGGCTGATTGCAGGGAAGCTTAAAATCAGTTAAAAGTAAGAGAGATAGTAGTCAAGAGAACATCTTTTTTACGAGGATTTTATAAGATGAAACTAGCTTTAATAGTTTACTTTGATAATGGCATAGGAAGATGAAAAAGCAGATACAGCTAGTTAGGAACAGTCCCTGACTAGCTTTTTGTGTGGTGATCTAAACGCTCTTACATCGAGAATACAATGATTATTGTAGATTTGATCGGTAGCTAATCACAGATCATTCATATGCAAAAGCATTTCGTGGCTGAATGTTGAGATTGACTAAGTATGGGGCTGCTATAGGAGGAAAGCGCAAGCATCTCTATATAAAACTTGATTAATTGAAAAAAAAGCTTTGTATTGATTTGGAGTAAATTCACAATTTTTTTGAATATCTTTAGTTTTCCAAGATTCCCCTATAAAGCTCATCTAACAGCTCTTAAGCTTATATACATTTACATATCTAACTCTTATCTTTTCGCTTTTAGTTAGTTAAAAAGCAAACAATAAATGTGAATCCGAGCTATTTTTAAATAATTAACCAGATAATCTTCCGATTGGAACGGTTAAATAGTGAATGATTGGTAGAAAAGAGATTAGGGAATGCGAGTTGTGATAAGTAAACTCATAAAAGAAGAATGCTAGAAAAGTAGAGAAAAATAGGATTAATGAAATAATCGAGATCCTTATTTTTTAACAATTTTCGTAAACCATAAATGAATTGAAGGAAGCTTAGTGTGGGTGAAAGAATAATTACAAAAAAATATTGACTTAAAAAAATGGCTATGGTAATCTATAAACGAAAATAGTGGGAACGTTTCCAAAATGCGTCTTCGTTAAATTTTTATTTTTTTAAACGAAAATGGAAACGTTTCTAAAATGTATTGGGAGGAGATTGAATTGGAAAAGACATTGGGACCAGGTGGTGAGATAAGGGCGGTACAACGAGATAAAAAAAATATCTCGAAGTGGGAAAAATTAAAGAAACAGTTGCGGCGTGATAAGTGGATGTACTTGTTGCTCTTACCAGGTATCATCATGACGTTTATCTTTAAGTATGTGCCAATGTACGGTGCTGTGATTGCATTTAAAGACTATAATCCTATGCTAGGAATTTTGGAAAGTCCTTGGGTAGGACTAGATCACTTTAGGGAATTTATCAGTTCACCAAATTTTACGCTTTTGCTGAGCAACACATTAAAAATTAGCATTTATGGTTTATTGTTAGGTTTTTTTCCACCAATTATTTTAGCACTGAGCTTGAATCAAATTATCAATAAAAAAATAAAACAGAAAATCCAGTTGATTCTATATGCGCCGAATTTTATCTCAGTAGTTATTATCGTGGGGATGCTGTTTTTGTTCCTATCCGCAAATGGACCTATTAATGGGTTAGTAGAAAAGGTTACGGGGCAACCAATTATGTTCATGTCTAATCCAGCTTATTTCAGAACGATTTATATTTTATCGGGAATTTGGCAAGGAATCGGCTGGTCATCCATTCTTTACACCGCGACGCTGGCGGGAGTCAGTACCGATTTATATGAGGCAGCAAATATCGATGGGGCAAATATTTTACAAAAGATTTGGCATATCGATTTGCCGGCATTGAGGCCTGTGATGGTGATCAGCTTCATCTTGGCTGCCGGCGGTATTATGAATGTAGGATATGAAAAAGCCTACTTGATGCAAACTTCAATGAACATCCCTGCCTCAGAAATCATTTCCACTTATGTATACAAAGTCGGCTTGCAATCAGGTGATTATGCCTACTCTGCTGCTGTTGGTCTGTTCAATATGATTATTAATGTCGTTTTATTACTGATTGTCAACAATATAACCAAGCGGCTAAACGATGGTCAAGGCTTGTAATGAAAGGAGAAAATTATGAATAGTGCTTTATCAAAAATCGACCGTCAAATCTTATGGTTGAATCGAGTGATTGTAACTTTTTTGGTCGTAATTACCATTGTTCCGCTGATTTATGTACTGGTAGCTTCTTTTATGGACCCAGCTACTTTGATCAATAAAGGTATAAGCTTCAATCCGAAAGATTGGACAATACAAGGATATCAACGGGTATTTGCAGATGATTCCATTTTACGCGGTTTTGTAAATTCGTTGTTTTACTCTTTTAGCTTCAGCTTATTGACTGTATTTATTACGATGATCACTGCGTATCCTTTGTCTCGACCTAACTTGGCGGGGAAAAAGATTATTATGACTTTTTTTGTCATTACAATGTTCGTGGGTGGCGGCTTGATACCTACCTATTTATTGATAAAGAACTTGGGCATGTTAGATAGTGTATGGGCGATTATCGTACCAGGGGCTATAAATGTGTGGAATATTATCTTAGCCCGTACCTATTTTAGTGCTTTGCCAAAAGAACTTTCTGAAGCTGCTACTATCGATGGCGCCAATGACTTGCAAATACTGTTCAAAGTCATGCTTCCATTAGCTAAACCAATTATGTTCGTGTTGTTTCTATATGCCTTTGTTGGACAATGGAATTCATACTTTGACGCCATGATTTACATCAAAGATCCCGACTTACAGCCGTTGCAACTCGTATTAAGAAATATTTTGATCCAAAACCAACCCTCACAAGACATGGTGGGAGCCAATACAGCCATGGCAGAAATGAAACAAATTGCTGAGTTGATTAAATACGCAACGATCGTCATTTCTAGTCTGCCATTAATCATAATGTATCCTTTCTTCCAAAAATATTTTGATAAAGGTGTTTTAGTTGGTTCCGTTAAAGGGTAAGTATTGTTCACTATTTGTATGAATAAAAATTATAAAGGAGATTTTAAGATGAAAGCAAAATGGATGCTGCCAATCGTTTTTACTTCCGTACTAATTTTGGGGGCTTGTGGAGGCTCAAAAGAAAAGAGTAAATCAAGCCCTGATTATGAACTAGAAAATGTCTCTTTTCCATTGAAAGAAAAAGTATCTTTAAAAATGATGTCTCAAAGTGCCCCTTTGGCTCCCAATGATCCTAATGACAAATTGATTTTCCAACGATTAGAAGAAGAGACCAATCTCCATATTGATTGGACAAACTACAGTAGTGATTTTGCCGAAAAAAGAAATTTGGATATCGCTAGTGGTGATTTACCAGATGCCATCTTCAACGCCGCTGCAGGTGACTATGATTTATTAAACTGGGCGGAAAGTGGTGTTATTGTACCGATTGAAGATTTGATCGAAGATTATATGCCAAATCTGAAGAAAATTTTTGAGGAAAACCCCGAATACCGACAAATGTCTACTGCACCTGATGGTCACATTTACTCTATGCCTTGGATTGAAGAATTAGGCGAAGGAAAAGAGTCGATTCATACAGTAAATGGGATGGCTTGGATCAACAAGGAGTGGTTGGATAATTTGGGTCTTGAAATGCCGCAAACCACTGATCAGTTGATGACTGTGTTGGAGGCTTTCAAGACGCAAGATCCAAATGGTAATGGTGAAGCAGATGAAATTCCTTTTAGCTTTATTAACAATGGAGGAAACGAAGACTTAAAATTTTTAATGGGGGCATTCGGTCTAGGTGATAATGATGACCACTTAGTCGTTGATAACGATGGCCAGGTACAATTTACTGCTAACAAAGAAGGGTATAAAGAAGCCATCAAATATTTCAATGAAATGAATAATAAAGGTCTTATTGATAAAGAGGCTTTCGAACAAGATTGGAATACGTATGTTGCCAAAGGGAAAGAACATAAGTATGGCGTGTACTTTACTTGGGATAAAGCAAATATCACGGGTGCAGATGATAGTTATGACGTCTTGCCAGTCTTAGCGGGACCAGATGGAACGAAACACGTTACTCGTACGAATGGCATGGGTTTCTCAAGAGATCGTCTCGTAATTACTAGTGCGAATAAAAACTTGGAACTTACAGCTAGGTGGATAGATAAAATGTATGAACCGTTACAGTCTGTCCAAAATAACTGGGGAACCTACGGTGATGAAGCACAGGCGAATATTTTTGAATTAAAGGATGGTATGTTAAAACATTTGCCTTTAGAGGGGACAGCACCGGGGGAACTAAGACAAAAAACCGAAGCTGGAGGACCATTAGCAGTTCTTGATTCTTATTACGGCACAGTCACTACTATGCCAGATGATGCGAAGTGGCGTTTAGATTTGATGCATGACACGTATTTGCCATATATTACAGAAGACAATATCTATCCACGTGTCTTTTTAGAAAAAGAAGATACAGACCGATTAGCAAAAATTGAAACAGATATGTGGGATTACATCTATCGCAAAAGAGCAGAGTGGATCACAGGCGGTAAAATCGATGAAGAATGGGAAGAATACCTTGCTGAATTGGAACGTGTAGGTTTGGAAGAATGGATTCAAATAAAACAAACTGGCTATGATAATTTTTTGAAGGGAGCACAATAAGTGTTAGTAGAAGAAACGGCGATTTTGGATAAAGCAAATCGATTTATTGAAATGATGCGAGGAAAAGTTAACCCTCAGTATCGACAAAACTATCATTTTTCCGCACCCATCGGGTGGATAAATGACCCCAATGGGTTTATATATTACAAAGGGCATTACCATCTCTTCTATCAATACTATCCTTACGATAGTCGATGGGGGCCCATGCATTGGGGGCATGCGCGCAGTAGTGATTTGGTCCATTGGGAAGATCTACCAGTAGCGTTAGCCCCAGATCAACCTTATGACAGCGGCGGGTGTTTCTCAGGAAGTGCAATTGAAAGAGACGGAAAACTATATTTATTTTATACAGGCTGTCAAGAAATTGATGGTATTAGCCATCAGCATCAATGTTTGGCGGTCTCTGAAGATGGTATTCATTTTAGCAAATACAGTGGTAATCCTGTGGTAGCAGAAAAACAGCTAGGTGAGAATGGGCTGATACAAGAATTTCGTGATCCTAAAGTAATTGTTCACAACGATGCTTACTATATGGTAGTAGCTACTAAATCTACACAGTCTACTGGTAGAATAGTGATGTTTCAATCGTCAGATTTGTATACTTGGCACTTTTACTCTGTGTTGCTAGAAGGGACTTCAGAGCAAGGAATAATGTGGGAATGTCCTGACTTATTCCATTTAGACGGACGAGATGTCTTAATCATGTCACCGATACAAATCAAGAAGAACGGACTGGAATATCATAATATCAGTTCTACCATGGCTTGTATTGGTGAGGTAGACTGGGAAACAGGTCAGATGATAGTTGATAATTTCCATGAAATAGATTTTGGAATGGATTTTTATGCACCACAAACAACAACAGATCCTAATGGTGGACGGGTGATGATTGCTTGGATGCAGATGTGGGATCGTACATTGCCTACACATGAGTTAGGCCATCTTTGGGCAGGCTCTATGAGTTTGCCCCGAGAGTTAAGAGTGAAAAAAAATCGATTGGTACAAAAACCCATCTCAACTGTATATAGTCATTTAGTTTATCAACAAGGCAGTGAAAATATTGCAGTGACTGACACATCAGTCGTATTTCGAAACGCGCTGTCTGATTCTTCATATTTACATCTAGTCGCAGATTTGGAGAAAGCAGAAGTTTTTACAATTGAATTACTGCGGTCTAAGACGGATTGTCTCAAACTAACTTATGACACTGCTAAACAGGTTTTTGAATTGGATCGTCAGAAACTAGGAAGAGAGCTTACAGGGGCGGAAGAAGACCCTCTGAATGTCCGAAAAGTTGAAATACCTTTGATTGATAATCAGCTCGTTCTTGAGATTTTTAGAGATACCTCATCAGTTGAAGTTTTTATTAATGGGTTAGAAGTTATGACGGCTACTTTCTATGAGCTGGAAAAAGCTCGAGATATCTTGTTTCATTCGATTGGAGAAAGTCGTATTCAAGCTTTTGAAACAGCGAGTGTGAAATAAATGTTTGATTGCTTAGGCGATGTATCAATTATTTAATAGGTTTTGAAGGATAATGTTTTTAGAAAAGAACAGATAGCTAGATTTCCCATGGCTTTGCTATTAGTATTTTGAAAAAATTAGTAATTTATGACAAAATTCATTATACTAAACTTGTGCAGAAATGTGAGGGATCAACTATGAAAGCAACAATGAAAGATGTCGCAAAATTAGCAGGTGTCGGAGTAGGAACTGTTTCCCGGGTATTGAATAACGGTTCTGTTAAAACTTCTACTAGAGAAAAAGTTGAAGCAGCAATGACAGAGTTAAACTATCAACCAGATTTTTATGCCCGGGGGTTAAAGATGAAGCATACGAATACGGTTGCTTTGATTTTACCCACAGTATGGCATCCATTTTTTGGCGAATTTGCCTACCATGTAGAAACAGCATTAGAAAGACAAAACTACAAGCTTTATTTGTGCAACTCCAGTGGGAATAGTGAAAAAGAACAAGAATATATCCAGATGGTCAGCCAAAATAAAGTAGACGGCATCATTGGAATTACTTATTCAGATATCGATGAATACATTTCGAGTAATCTGCCTTTTGTTAGTATTGACCGTTATTTCACTGAAGAGGTGATTTATGTGACCGCTGACAATGCGGCCGGTGGACGTTTGGCTGCAAATGAACTTTATCGCCGAGGATGTCAGAATGTAGCATATATCGGTGGGTACCAAGAAACACCGAATGAAACGAAGAGTCGTCGAAAATATTTTGAGATCGAGTGCCGTCAACTGGGGATTTCCTATAAAGCGTTAGATATGTTAGAACCTTTAGACCATCTCTCAGAACGTGTAACAAATTTTTTGTTAGAGAATCCCGATATCGATGGGATTTTTACGATCAACGATCCGATGGCATTAGCTGTCATTGGTATGCTTGAAAAAATAGGGAAAAACGTACCAGAGGATGTCCAAGTTATCGGATTTGATGGTCAAAAGATGACAGAAGGAGACCCTTATCTCGTATCAACAATTGCCCAACCTACAAAGCAAATGGCGGAAGTGGCAGTGGCAAAATTAATTGCTGTCATTAATGGAGAGACAGTAGAAAAACGTACCGTATTGCCGATTGAATTTGGCGAAGGTGGCACAACGAAACCTTTAGTGAGAAACGATTTTGCTTAGTGCAAATACGTTTCTTTTTTTGAAAATGAGTGAATGAAAGGTGTAGATAAAATGTTATATGGTGGAATAGAAGCTGGTGGAACAAAGTTTGTCTGTGGGATTGGTAATGAACAATTACAAGTGATAGAACGGAAAAGCTTTCCAACCACAACACCAGAAGAAACGATGAAGCAAGTGTTTGATTTCTTTGATAAGTACAAAGGAAATATCGCATCAATTGGTGTAGGAGCATTTGGGCCTATTGATATTCAAATCGAATCAAGAACTTACGGATATATCACCAACACTCCGAAGTTAGCTTGGCAAAATTATCATTTTGTCGGAGCTTTGGAAAACGCCTTGTCGGTTCCCATCTATTGGACTACCGATGTAAATGCTGCTTGTTATGGAGAATATATGGCAGGGTATGGAAAAGGTAAAAATAGTGTTCTGTATTACACCGTTGGTACTGGTGTTGGTGGTGGTGCTGTAGTCGATGGAAAAATAGTCGCAGGTTTCAGTCATCCTGAAATGGGACATATGCTCTTACAACGTCATAATGAAGATCAATTTGAAGGGATCTGTCCTTTTCATCATGATTGTTTGGAAGGGTTAGCCTCAGGACCCGCGATTGAAAAACGCTTTGGAAGAAAAGCCCAAACCATTTCATTTGATCATCCTTATTGGGCGATTGAGGCAGATTATCTTGCTCAGTGTGTGTATAACACAACTTTACTATATGCACCGGAAGTAATAATTTTAGGTGGGGGTGTAATGAAACAGCCGCAACTACTCGAGTTGATTCGCCAAGCGTTTAAAGAAAAAATGGGTTCCTATGTGGATACCCCTGCTCTTGAAGAATACTTACTAACTCCAATGCTTGCTGACGATGCAGGTTTGATCGGCTGCTTAGCTTTAGCAATAAAGAAGTTGGAACAATAGCAGCATGTTAAAGAACGTGTGAGAGAGTTTTTATAGCAGTTAGGATAGATAAAAAGGTTAACTAAAATGAGAGCTAGAAAAAAGGATGGCTAATAATAGATGTTCATATATATTTTTTTGCGTAATCGAATGTCGCAAATAAGAATTTTTTCTTTCGTTCTCGTCTTCAGTTATATTGTTGTCTAGCTGCCTCAAAATTACTTCTTAGTGCTTGTTTTTTTTCTATTAGCCCGAGCAAAGAAAAAGGAAACAGAATGTCTTATTAAAGCCAATTAGGCCTACGCCTAATTGGCTTTCTATATTCCTGTTCTAATTGTGTTTGGGTGGGATGAATATCCTTTTTATTAATAATAGTGACGGTGTAATGAACGGTTTTGCTAACGGTAAAATAAGTATATCTAATTCAACTTTCTACTAACGCGAACATCCTTTGAATTTGATTTACTAAAAGCTGGGTAGCTTCTCATCAGTCATTCTCTTCATTGGGGTTAATAAAGTGTTGTCAGTCATCCTGCCCTATTCTCAACAAGTACCTGCCTAATGCCTTCTTCAAACGTTGTGATCTCAAAATGAGGGAATGCCTTTTTGAATTTATCAGAGACAAAAAGATTATCCATCGTATATCTAGGTAATAACTCACTTAGTTCGCGCGCGTTTTTACTGAATAGCGTAGCAAGTTTAAATTGCCACAAAGGAATGACGCGGTATTTCAATGGCTTGCCTTCAAATTTTTCGGCGAGATCGATCATGTCTTGGAAACTATGAGGTGTATCACAGGGCAAATGCCAAGTCTGGCCATAGGCACTAGGCGTATTTCCGATAAGGGCCATGGCTCGGCTAGCATCAGGTGTCCATATAAGTGTGCGTAAAGTGTCCTTATTGACAGGTATTTTGACGGGAGCATTGTGGACTATATTGTTTAAGACGAGTGTATTGGTAATGCTCTGGGTCTTGCCTGGTCCGTAAAACTCTGGGGCTCGACAAATCACCGCATCTAAACGGCCACTTTCCATCTCGGATAAAACCAATTGAGCCATTTTAGAGCGTACGAGGGACTTCCTGCCTGCTGGAGAAAATGGCGTGTCTTCCTGTTGGGGTGTACGATCCTTTGGATACATATAAGTATTATCAAAAAAACCAGTTTGCTCTGTGCTTCTTGGCAAGCGCGGATGACATTTTCTGTGATTATCATAAAATTGGTTTCCCACAGCTCAGCGTCCATCGGTAACCCAACAGTGAAGTAAACAATCTCACTATGTTCAATCGCTTTTTTCGTTTGCGAAAAGTCCATCAAGTCTGCGGAAACGAGCTGGTCTGTAGGATTGATTTTTTGAGGCTTCCGGCTAACTAGTCGAAGCTCATTTGTGTAATTTTTGTATAGTTCTTTTGCTAGTTCATAGCCGATTTGTCCATTGCTTCCTAAAATTGTTTGCATGACTGTACCTCCTCAAGATATAGTTTTGCTACAGCACGTACAGAAAAAGGATTTTGGCCAGTGATAATCCGTCCATCTTTTAGGGCAAATGCTTTATAAAAGCGTCTTTTTTTGAATTGAGCGTTTCGTTCTTCTGCGGCGGTTTGATTAAAGAAAGGAACTTTGTTCATTTTCCCGGCGAGAAATTCTTCTGTTTTCGTAAATCCAGTGATTTTTTTCCCAGAAATCAAAAAGCTTCCTTCTCTATCTTTTATATTTAGTAAACCAGCGATTCCGTGACAAACAGATAGAATATACCCATTATTTTCATAAATGGCTAAAGCGAGTTCTTGCAGCTCTTTATTATCAGGAAAATCCCACATGACACCATGCCCTCCGGTAAAATAAATCGCATGGTAATCGTTCGGATTTATCTCTGAGGGTTTTTTCGTGTGAATCAGGCCGTTCTGAATGAAATTTTCTTCCAGATAAATGTTCATAATGGCTTGATCTATATATTTCATGCTTCTTGGATCTAGAGGAACAAAGCCTCCCAATGGACTTACGAAATCAACGTCAATCCCTTGTTGGTAGACTTCATCTAGAAACTCGGCACTTTCTCCTAACCAAAGTCCGGTAGCTTCGTTCGTGCCAGCATATTTTTGAATGTTTGTTTCAACAACTAATACTTTCTTCATGATTGGTCCCTCTCGTTCATAATGTGAATGACTTTCGTCAAAAAAGATTGGAGCTTTTTTATTTCTGTTTGCTCGTGATCGAGATAGTAATAATTTTTTGTTCCTTCTTGTCTGAAATTCACGATTTTGGCTTCTTTCAAGATTTTCAAATGATGTGAAATGGCGGGTCTAGATAAATTGGTGGCCTCTAATAAGGAAGTGACCTGTAAGCCAGCACAATTTTCCGCTTCTAGCAACCGAATGATGATAGCTTGTCTTTTTTTGTCACCTAGCGCGATTAAAAAATCACTTAATTCAGAAAAATCTTGTTGCAGATTAGCATAATCTATCATAATTGTCTCTCCTATATGGTTTAAAAGTTTAAACCATTAAACCATAGAGAGAAGATTTTTGCAATGAAAAAAGCTCGAACGCTGGAACCTCTTCCGTCCTATTTTTTGACTATATACGTAACCCTTTTTAGTAGGGGCGTTATGACCGTAGAAAGATGAACCATTCTGAGGCAGCTTTTAAGGCTGCTATCAAGCAACTAGTTGGCAACAATAATGATTAAACGATTGTTCAAACTGGCTAGAAGAGATGGGTGTAAGGCTATTCCTATCACATTATCAAAGCAAGTAGGGCTGACACGTACGGGGCGGTTTACTTTCACACAAGGCACTGGTGGCTAGCAAGGGGGAACCCTAATGAAAAAAATTAGGTATCTAATTATTAGGTAGCGAATCTTTTTATTGACTTTCCTTTTTAACCGGTGTATATTCTTTTCGAATAGTTAGATATCTAACATTTGGCGAAGGGGGAGTCGTTTTGGAGGAACTGATCGTTTCGAATTTGATGCGTTCCATTATGAATAAGTCACGGGAATCGATGGAACTGCGTATAAAAGACCTGGATATCAGTCAGCAGCAAGGAAGAATGATTGCGTATATCGCACAAAATGAAGACAAAGGATTGATTCAGAAGGATTTGGCCCAAGTGTTTCAACGTCGTGATGCCAGCATCACAAGTATGCTTCAAGGGTTAGAAAAAAAAGGGTATATCGAACGCCGCATCCCAAAAAATAATGAGCGGCAAAAAAATATATACGTTTTGCCCAAAGGAAAAGCGTTGATTGATCAAACCAATGAAGCTTTTTATGCGGCAGAAAAAGAACTGGTCCAAGCACTGAATGCAGAAGAAGTCGAAGAACTGACTCGTTTGTTAAGAAAAATCGATCAAAGTCTATGAGCAATAAGCAGTCAATCACTGCTTATTGCCTTAAAGTTAGAATTCTAATAGTTAACTATCTAATTAAAGGAGGAATCATCATGGAAGAAGTCACAATGAATGAATCCAATATTTACTACTTAAGCGAAAGTCCGGTGCGAAAGGCAATTGCCCATTTATCGATCCCGATGATGGTTGGTATTTCAACCACGACGATCTATAATTTGATTAATGCTTATTTTATTGGATTGATCCATGATACCAATATGATGTCGGCGATTACCTTGGCGATGCCCATTACGATTCTGTTGATGGCCGTTGGGAACATGCTAGGTGTTGGTGGAGGAAGCTATATCACACGACTACTAGGAAATGGAGACACTCAAAAGGGCAAGAAAGTTGCCGGCTATGCGTTTTACTCGAGCATCCTGCTCGGTGTGATCATAGGGATTGTCGCAGTAATTTTCATGGATCCGTTTATTCATTTATTAGGAGCAGGTGGGCAGACATTTTTGTATACAAAACAATATTCACTGATTTTGTTTGTTGGTGGAGCATCGTTCATTTTAAATTTTGCTTTGGAACAGTTGGTGCGTTCAGAAGGGGCCTCAAAAGAATCAATGTATGGCATGTTTGTCAGTGTTGCAGTGAGTATCCTACTTGATGCATTATTGATTCTCGTCTTTAACCTACATGTGATCGGTGCAGGGCTATCACTGGTGATTGCGAATATCGCTTCAACAACGTATTATGTCTGGTTCCTAGAAACGAAAAGCGAGACATTGAAGGGCTTTTTAAAGAACATGAAACTTTCAATCAAAGATCAGCTAGAAGTTTATAAAATAGGGATATCCGAGCTGTTTAAATCAGCTTTCATGATCGTCACCACATTATTATTGAACAATTTTTCTGCTGAATATGGAGACAATGTTGTGGCTAGCTTTGGTATCGCTGTTCGAATCACGCAATTACCGGAATTTTTAACAATGGGTCTATTTTTGGGCGTCATACCGTTATTTGCCTACAGTTTCTCTGCCCATAACACGAAACGAGTGAAAGAAGCACTGAAAGAAGTATCTTTGTGGATAGGTGGGATCTCCATCCTTTTTGCATTGATTGTGTATTGGTTGCGAGTGCCTGTGCTGGGGTTATTTACAAGTGATCCTCGTGTGATCCAAGTTGGCTTAACGATTTTAGGGGCACAGTTGGTTTCTTCGATCTTTAATGGTTTCTCTGGTTTATTCACGGGCATCTTTCAGGCATCTGGACTAGGTGCTCAGACCGGAGTGATGTCCACGATTCAAGGAACATTCTTTATTCCAATCGTTTTAGTGCTTCATCATTTCTATGGATTGGATGGATTGATTTGGTCAATGACGATTACAGAAGGTATCGCGTTTGTTGCGGGTGTCTTAATGATGATTCCTTATCTAAATAAACTTAATAAGGATGACCTGCCCGCCATGCAAAACAGTAGCATATAAGAATCAGGTACGTTTGAACTATTGGTTTCTGGATGAAAAGATAGCGAAAGGTTTCTTTTCGAATCTCGGGTATGGAAAGCTCAACGAAGTTTGCTTTGTTGGGCTTCTTTACTTGCTATTTATTTTCTTTGCATTAAAGTAAGAGGAGATGTTCATTCTGTTATACTTACAATTGAAAAAACTTCATTCAAAGATCAATGATTTTTGAATGTGTTGATAGAAGAAAAGTGTCTAAAATGAACGTTATTAGCAAAATTATCAAGCGATTGAGGAACCTACTATGCAAAAAAAATTTTATAAAGTTGTCTCTGTCTCGAATAACAGTCGTCTGTTTGCGATTTTAATGGCTTTTTCAGGCGGGGCATTAGATGTCTATTCTCACAATTACTTTCATGGATTAGTTGCTACCCAGACAGGGAACATTATTTTGATGGCTTCGAATTTATCCCAATATAATTGGCAGCAAATGCTGCCTAAGATCGTATCGATCATTTTGTTTACGGTAGGATTTTTATTAGGTATTCTTCTAAAGCGCAGCAATTTCAGTCATTATTGGCGCAGTTACACCATGCTACCTGTTATTTTATCGAGCGTGATCATTCCATTGTTGTCCCAAAACTTGCACCTTTTTAAAATTGGTCTGCTTGCTTTTGGCAGTGGCTTGCTGATGCTGACGTTTACTGGAACGCAAATCGAAGGAAATCCTTATACGATCATGATGACCTCAGGCAATTATCGGAAAATGCTAAATGAATGGTATCTGTATCTGACCTCACGGAATAAAACGTCGCTTCAAAAACGCAATGCCCATAACTATACGATCGTCGTGCTCTCATTTGTCATTGGTGCTTGTTTACTAGCCTTTGTCAGTCTTGCTTTAAAAAAATATTCAATTTGGATCGTAACTTTCACGTTTCTGCTGGCTCTTTTTATTGAAATCCATCAAGCGAAAAAGACGATTCGATAGTCAAATAAAACCGTCAGAGGGACTCCTTCTGGCGGTTTTTCTTATAAGCTGAAAGAGGAATATTTTTTAGAATGTCCTCACAGCTCCGCAATCTTCCGTACGGTATTGATGGTTCGAATCGTAATCTGTTTGCCGACGCTGGTACTGGCTGTTTTTTTCCACCAATTGGTTTTTTGATAGTCTTTGCAGAGGTAAGACCAGAAGACGACGTCTTTGTAAGGAAATACCTGTTCAAGCTCGGCATTCGGAGCCCCGAGTTTTTCAGATAACTTCTCGTAGGTCAGCGAAGGCATTAAAAAGATCAGGTTGTCATAGATGGTTTTATCTTCCGTTCCTGACCAGTCAGGTATATGGGTCAAGCGTTCCTGTAGCTCTGTTTGGCGAATGATATAAATAGCGATATCAAAGGAAAAATCGCGTTTGACCATTGCTTTAATCGTTTCGGCAAGGGCTTGTGGATCATCCCCTTTACTGGAAAAAATCACATTGCCGCTATTCAAATAAGTGACCACATTGCTAAACCCCAATTCTTCAAAACCGGCTTTCAATTCTTTCATAGAAATTTTGTTCTTTCCACCGACATTGATGCCTCTTAATAAAGCGATGTATCGTTGCATGGATAACTCCTCCTTTAAACCCCTTCTTTTAGCTGATTATAGAATGGATGGAGCGGAAGTACAATCCTGGCTTCTCAGCTGCCCAAAATACGTGAGCGAGAAGCGATTAATGCAAGCTTATTGGTGGAGTGGCTGTGGCGCATGTATTTTTGCGCTGCTAATTAGTAAAAACGAAGAAACAGCCTGTAAATGCTAACAACCCTCACAAATTTGCTAAAGCAAGCGAATTTGTGAGGGGCACTTTCAGTCGTTTTCTCTGTTTCTGGCTTTGTTGCTAATCCACCGCAATCCTCACAGACACTGTCTGTACGGGGACATCATAAAAGGGATCTTCTCGTCGGCCTAAAAAGTCTTGGGCTTGTTGAGGGAAGAGGGCGTACATCAGCACGTCTTCTTCGCTTTTGGCATACTCAGCGATTTCTTCCCGGAAGGCTGGCAGTTGTGGCGCCAGTAGATCAGCTGGTCTAACGGTGATCACTTCGGCATCTCCGATGATTGTTTCTTTGATTTCGTCGCTGATGGGTGCTGGCGATTGACCGTAAAGTCCTTTGACGTAATCTTTGATCTCACTTGGGACAAGTTTGTAACGTTCTCCTGAAATCACATTCATCAAGGCTTGAGTGCCGACCATTTGCGACAATGGGGTCACTAGTGGCGGATAGCCCAAGTCCGCTCTGACTTTTGGTACTTCTGCTAGAACTTCTTCATACTTGTCTTGCAATCCTTGTTCCGTCAATTGGCTGAGTAGGTTTGACAACATGCCGCCAGGTACTTGATAGATCAAGGTTTTAGGTTCGATATCTTTGACTTTCGGGTTCAGTAGTCCTTCTTCGCGGAAACGATCACGAACGGGATTGAAGTGTTCCGCGATCTCAGCGACTTTCTGCAGATCAAGTCCCGTAGCAAAGCCGCAATCTTCTAAGGCGATTGCCACAGATTCGGTTGCTGGCTGACTGGTGCCGCCAGCAAAAGAGGAGATGGCGGTATCAATGATGTCTGCACCGGCTTCCGCAACTTTCAAGTAAGTCATCTCAGCGATGCCGCTGGTGGCATGGGTATGGACTTCTAGCGGCAGATCGACGGCATCTTTGATTCGGCTGACCAGCTCATAGCCGGTTTGCGGCGTCAAAACGCCGGCCATATCTTTGATACAGATGGAATCGGCGCCGAGGTTTGCCATCTTGTTGGCAAGGTCAACGAAGTAATCCACGGTATGGATCTGGCTAGTAGTATAAGAGATTGCCGTTTGACAGTGTCCACCGGCTGCTTTTGTGGCACGGATGGCGGTTTCTAAATTGCGGACATCATTTAAGGCGTCAAACAAACGAAGAATGTCGATGCCGTTTTCGACCGATTTGGTCACAAAGTCAGCAACGACGTCATCGGCATAGTTTTTGTAGCCTAAGAGATTTTGTCCACGTAAGAGCATTTGCAGTTTGGTCTTTTTCACTTCTTTGCGGATCGCCCGCAATCTTTCCCATGGGTCTTCATTTAAAAAACGCAAACAAGCATCGAAGGTTGCGCCGCCCCACATTTCAAGGGCATGATAGCCTGCTTGATCCATGGTTTTTAAGATCGGCAGCATATCGCTGGTAGGCATTCGCGTGGCGATCAGACTTTGTTGACCGTCCCGCAAGACGGTTTCGGTAAATTGGATTTTTTTCATTCTTTCACTCTTTCCTGAATGATTTTACGGATCTGCTGCTGCATATCTGCTACGCTATGAGTTCTAGAACGGCCACAAACTTTGGCATCTTGTTCACAGACGTAGCAGCTTCTTGCCGGCAGTCCGATTTCGGTGCGGCTGATAGGTAAAAGCTGGTCTTGGTTTTTGGCTAAGACATCCAGATCCACCAATCGACCATAAGGATGATGGGTCTCAATCTGAACCATCATTCGTTTTAGTTCATAAGGATCTGTGGGCAGTACGAGATAATATTCCGGTCCAGTTTCCAAACTACGGTAGAGGTTTGCCAGTGGAATCAGTTCCTTGACGGCCTCTTCGATTTCCGTAATGAGTTCTTCAAAAACGGCGGTCAATGGGGCAGAATTTTTCACGGGACCGGGAATATTCATGGTGGCAACAAGCAATGCCGCTTTTTCATCCGCAGCGAGAAGCTCCCGTTGAAGGGAGCTTCTATTTTCTCGTGCCTGCAGCATATCGGTTAGCGTCACAGGGTTTCCTGAAAATAGGGCATCAGACATTTTTGACCACATCAATGATCGTGCCATCGCGGTATTCGATCAAAGCGACGGTTTTTTCCCCGTACTTGATTGGTTCGGGTTGACCGACAATGCTGTAGGCTTTTTCTTTTAACTCTTCAATGGTGTATTGGGGAATATCCAATGCTTCAAAATGGCTGATCAGGTCTTCGCGAGCAGGATTGATGGCGATCCCGATTTCCGTAACGACGACATCAATACTGGCGCCTGGCGTGACGATCGTGTTGACGGTATCGACGATTGTTGGGATCCGTCCCCGCACAAGAGGAGCGATCACTAAGCTCATTTTGCACGCCATACTAGTATCTGAGTGGCCGCCAGAGGCACCGCGGATCACACCGTCAGAACCGGTGATGACATTGATGTTGAAATCCGTGTCGACTTCCAGTGCGGAAAGAATGGCGGTATCCAATTGATTGATAAACGCCCCTTTGCTTAACGGTGAGGCATACATATTGGCATCGATCTCGTAATGATTGGCGTTTTTCCCTAGCGATTGCGCGGAAGGATGATCAAAGTCTTGGACATCGATCAGTTTTTCCACTAATCCTTCTTCTAACAGTTCCACCATGGCATTGGTAATGCCGCCGAGGGCAAAGCTGGCTTTGATCTCATCTTTGATCATCGCTTCGCGTAAAAAACGAGAAACGGCTAATGCGGCACCGCCTGTTCCGGTTTGGAAGGAGAAGCCTTGTTGGTAGTAAGGCGAGCTCGTGATGACCTTGGCTGCATACTCAGCAATCAGCAATTCCTTTGGATTTTTGGTAAAGCGGGTCGCACCTTTTGCGATCCCTGCAGGATCACCGATGGCGTCGACTTCCACGACATAATCGACATCCGTTTGGGGAATGCTGATTGGGGTATTTGGAAACGGCACAAGGGTGTCGGTGATGATCACGACTTGGTCGGCGTATTTTGCATCGACCATCGCATAGCCCAATGAGCCGCAAGTTGCTTTTCCGACGGTACCATTGGCATTGCCATACGCATCTGAGCTAGGCGCCCCTAAGAAGGCGACATCGATGTGGATATCGCCGGCGGCAATCGCACGAGCCCGACCGCCATGAGAACGGATAATGACTGGAGCATCCATAATGCCTTCGGAGATTGCGGCACCGACTTTGTCCCGCAGTCCGCTGGAGGTGATATTGGTCACGACGCCAGATTTGATATGTCCGATCAATGGTTCATGGACATTCGCGATGGAACTAGGGGCAATCGCAAGATTCTTGATACCCATTTTTGCGATCTCGTCCAAAACGAGATTCATGATAAAATCCCCTTCGCGAAAATGATGGTGGAAGGAGATCGTCATGCCGTCCGTTAACCCTGTTTTTTCAATGGCTTCACGAATACTGCCCACGACCTTGCTTTTGCCTGGCAGGACTGGCTCGATCTTGCGACTCGCTTCTTTGTAGGCATGGATATTGGCTGTTTCATTTTCAAAGACCCCGTATTGGGTGGCATAGCATTCAGGGATGTCTTTTCCTGCTTTGTTTAACACCATAATTACACTTCCTCCTCGGTAATCAATTTCGCTGCTTTGGCAAGGGCGATCACGCGTTCCGCTCGCTCAACGATTGGTTTATCGACCATTTTGCCATTCAAGGAGATCACACCAGAGCCTTTGCTTTCGGCTTCGCGAATGGCCCAGATCACTTCTTTGGCCTGCTGGATCTCGGCTTTTGAAGGTGCATAGATCCCATTGACTAGGGGAATCTGCCGTGGATTGATCACTGATTTTCCGTCAAAACCAAGCTGTTTGATGCGGGTCGTTTCAGCGATAAAGCCATCTGTATCATTGATATCAGAAAAGACGGTATCGATGGCGGCGATTCCCGCAGCTCTAGCTGCATGCAAGATCATACTGCGGGCAAACAACAATTCTTGCCCATCTGGGTAGCGACGAGTCTTCATATTGGTGACATAATCTTCTGCCCCTAAAGCGATCCCGATCAAGCGCTCGGAAGCTGTGGCGATGTCTCGGGCATTTAAAACGCCTTCGGCAGACTCGATGGCAGCCATCATTTTGGTGGTTCCTACCGGTAGATCATTGTCTTTTTCCACTTGTGTAATCACGGCGGCAACGTCAATGATGTCTTGGGCGGTTTCGGTTTTCGGTAGACGAATGACGTTGACCCCCGCTAGGACCATCGCTTCGATATCAAGGGCACCCACCGTGTCGAGGCCGTTGATGCGTACGACGGTTTCGATGGCAGAATAGTCAAAGGTTTTTAAGGCAAAATGCACCAGTGTCCGAGCGGAGTCTTTTTCATTCAAGGAGACCGCATCTTCTAAATCAAACATGACGGAATCGGCGCCATACAATGGTGCATCTCGTAGCATGGCAGCGTTAGCTCCTGGTACAAACATCATCGTTCTTCTTAAACGTTCCATGTGTCGATCTCCTTCCAAGCATACTGTTCTTGTTCGGCTGCCCGATGAAGGGCGGTCAGAGTTCGGGCTTTGATGGTACAGTCCAATGCGCCTTTATCGGTGGCGGTGATTTTGGCCTGGGTCACGCCTAGATGGTTCAGTGTCTCAAGGATGACGGCGCGAATTTGTTTGCCGAATTGTTTTTCGACACTGCTATCGAGGGTCAGCTCGATGGTTTGGGTTGTGGTGGGCTCGATCGCGATCAAGATATCACTGGATTCAACAGAGCCGGCAACCGCACTTTTTTTGATTTCCACTTATTATCACCTCTAAATATAGTTATGCTGCATTAAAAATGTGAACGTTGTTTCTGGCAAAAATTGCTGCAAGGAAGGTAAATCTTTTTCTGCAATCGCTTTCCGAACTTTAGTAGCCGAAACGGTTGATTGGTTGATCTTCAGACGGTCGATCACGATCAGTTTAAGCTCGGGAGAAAAAACGGCAGCCATCGCCTCATTGTAGAGTTGGGTCACGGGTGAGTAAGGCTCTGAGCCTACAAAACGCGTGGTGATCGCCAACAGCGGAGCAATTTTTTCTTTGAAGAGGGTTGCATCAAAGGCGGCTTGTTTTTTGGCGATCGCCTCAGGTGCTTGCTCTTTCAAGAAATAACTGGGAAAAACTGCCGAAGAGACGAGATAGTTGTTGGTCGGCAGCACCGTGACATTTGACAGGTGAGCCACGCCCTCCGTCACCATCTGCAGCCGTTCACTGGCAGAAAATTGTGAACGGTCTTCTGACAAAACGAACACATAAACTTGCTCTTTTTGACTCGCAGCTGTTTCAACTAAGTACAAATGTCCCTTGGTAAAAGGATTGGCGTTCATCACGATTGCGCCGTTGTTTTGTCCGATTCGCTGCCGTTGCAGTTGTTGGGCATAGCTTTCATAAGAAGGGACGCCCTGTTCCATGAACAAGATGTCTTGCGCTGCCAGCACTTCACGAAACCCGAGAGATTCAAAAAACAGTCGATTTTTCGGTGCTGTATAGACGAAGGACTTAGTATAGCCCTCGTCTTTGATATGATCGCTAAGGTGCGAAATCAATTGCGTCAACAGCTGTTCGGAGCGTTTTTTTTCACAGACCACCACATACTTGATGATATTGGCATAGCAAGAAGCAGTAGCAATCAAGGTTTGCTGGTCAAAAATGCCCACGGTATAGGCTACTTCTTCACCGACGGCTAAGCCAGCATGAGTAATCAATTTTTGCCATTGCAAAAAGACTTCCGGATCTTTTTGCAGCCAGATTCTTTTTAAGGTATACATACAATGCCTTCTTTATTTTTTTACTGGAAAGAGCTTCGACAAAAGCAAGGATGCGAAGTAGATGATCAGGATCACGACAAAGACGCCGCCCCAACCGAATAACAACAATTCAAATGAAGTCAGTAAATCTTGACTCATAGTTTTCCTCTCCTTTCTAGTGACCTAAGCAATCAGTGCCAGCAGTAAGCCACCGGCGATGACCGAAGCAATCTGTCCTGAAACGTTGGCACCGGCTGCATGCATCAAAATAAAGTTTTGCGGATCTTCATCTGTCGCCATTTTTTGGATGACCCGACTAGACATTGGAAACGCAGAGATACCAGCGGCACCGATCATTGGGTTGATTTTTTCTTTACGGAACAAGTTCAGCACTTTCGCAAACAACACGCCGCCGACCGAGTCCATAATGAAGGCAACCAACCCCAAACCAATAACCATCAATGTATCGACTTGTAAGAATTCTTCATATTGCATTTTCACAGAAATTGATAAACCTAGGAGGATACTGATGATATTCACCAGTTCGTTTTGAGCAGTGATGGACAAACGATCTAAGACACCACATTCCCGCAAGAGATTTCCGAACATCAAAAATCCGACCAATGGCAATGAAACAGGCGCAATCAACCCTGCTACGATCGAGATCACGATTGGGAACAAAATTTTGGCCGTTTGCGAAACTTCTCCGGCACGATACGTCATACGGATTTTTCGTTCATGCTTGGTCGTCACTGCTTTGATGGCTACCGGTTGAATGATCGGTACTAGCGCCATGTAAGAGTAAGCTGCCACCATGATCGCACCCATATATTTCGAGTTCAGCGTATTTGCGACAAAAATCGACGTTGGTCCGTCAGCGGCACCGATGATCCCGATGGAAGCTGCGTCGTTTAAATCAAAACCAAGCAGCACGGCAACGATGATCGTAAAGAAGATCCCGAATTGCGCAGCGGCACCAAACAACAAAAGAAATGGATTTTGCAGCAATGGACCGAAGTCGATCATCGCACCAATCCCGATAAACAAAAGCAAAGGGAACAATTCAGTTGAGATCCCCATATCAAACAATACTTGGAACGGGCCAGCTTCTCCACCAGCACTTAACACACCTGAGTTCGGGAAGTTCACTAACAACGTGCCCAATCCCATAGGGACTAACAAGGTTGGTTCATATTCTTTCTTGATCCCCAAATACATCAATAGACCACCGATGAACATCATAACGATCCGTCCCGGCTCTGATCCTAACCCGACTACACCTTCAATTAACGTTTCCACTACGTCACTTCCTTTTCAATAAATTAGCCGATCGTAATCAGCAGTTCTCCTGGGTTGACCATATCGCCCGCATTGACTGCAATGGCGACCACGGTTCCGGCTTTTGGTGCCACGATCTCATTTTCCATCTTCATGGCTTCTAAAATCATCAATGACTGATTTTCTTGTACAGTATCACCTACATTGACCAAGAGACGTAAAATCGTTCCCGGCATCGGAGAATGAATCGGCTCGCCGTCAGCAGGGAGCGTAGCTGGCGCTGGCTGTGGTGCGGCTTCTGGTTCTGGTGTGCTGACTGGCTCTGGTTGAGCAGGTACCGCTGCGGGAGCCGGTGTTGGCACTGCTGGGGCAGGAGCGGTAGTTTGCGGCGCACCGATTTCTTCCATTTCGACAAGATATTCTTGCCCATCGATTGCTATTTTAAATTTACGTAACATGTTTTTCCCTCACTTGTTTTCATTTTTTTTGGCTATTTTTTTGATTGTGAACTGAGAATCAGGCAGCTCTCCGGCGGCAATACTGGCGGCTATCAGGGTGACTCGCTTAAATTCAGGATTGCGTTTCTCAATTCTACGAATGACAAACTGACTTTCAGGGTAACACTCGGCACCTAGTGCGGCGGCTATCAGACTGACTAGTGGATAGTCTTCTGCTGGCGCCGGCTGATAGCTCGACATTTCTTGCCAAACAGATGCGGGTGGATCCGCTATCATTTCCCTTGGCTTCAGAGGAGGACTGACAGGCGCATCTGGTTCATCATGCGTTTTTTTGAACAATCTTTTAATAAGATTCATGGGCTTCTCCTTTCTCAATGATTCGTTCTCTTTCATTATAGAAACTCCTGTTCAATCAGCGAGAATTATTTCAGCTCAAAATTGTTTTTTCAGTGTTCCTTTTTTGAGAAAAGAGTGAAAAACCGATATAAACGTTGTTTTATCAAGGTTTTTCTTGCGTTAATATTCTGTTAAGAACTTTTTAAACGAAAAATAAGATTTGAAAAGAGAAATTGTTTTTTTGCTGTTCTTTTTGTAAACGGGTCTTTTTTTCTAATTCTTGATTGTTTATTCTTAGACGTGTAAAGCATTCAATAACATTATTTCCTTTAAGAAAAGAAAAATTTTCACAAACTAGTGGCGCTTGTCACTAATAAATTACGGGCCTGTAATTTTTTTAAAAATGTTTTTTGATAACGCTTACACATTTCGATGCATGAAAGGAAGAAGAAAATGTTCTTAACGATTTTGTCCTATGCCATGATTATTGTCTTCATGTTCGTCATCATGAAGAAAAAAATGTCACCCTTTACATCCTTAGTAATTATCCCATTACTATTTACCCTCGTTGCGATGGTTGCCGGTGTTTCCGAAAAAGGCAACATCGGAGATTTTGTTCTTGAGGGAATCTCCACTACAGCCAACACAGGGATCATGTTGCTGTTTGCGATTTTGTACTTTTCCATTATGTTGGATGCCGGTTTATTTGATCCAATAACGAAAAAAATGATTTATTTTGCCAAAGGCGATCCCATGAAAGTCTTGATGGCAACGGCAGTCGTTGCCGCTGCAGTCTCTTTGAACGGTGATGGAACGACCACTACCTTGATCTGCTGTTCTGCGTTTATTCCCATCTACAAGAAGCTGAATATGAAAATGATGAACCTTGGTGTCTTGATCATTTTGCAAAACACCATCATGAACTTATTGCCATGGGGCGGACCGACTGCTCGGGCAATGGCGGTGTTGGAAGTTGATGCGGATATTCTTTCTTATTTGTTGCCAGGAATGATTTTGTCTCTGTTATATGTGATTTTCTTCGTAGCTCGCAGAATGGGGATCCAAGAACGGAAACGTTTAGGGGTTACGGAACTGACGAACGATGAGATTTTAGAAATGACGACTGTGACTGATCCTGATACATTAGCGATCCGTCGTCCGAAAAACTTTGTCTTCAATGGTATCTTAACGATCGTCTTGATTGGCTGGTTAGTAGCAAGCTCCTTTATTTCTAGTATCGCTTTACCACCAATCTTGTTATTCCTTGTAGGTACTTGTATCGCATTGATGGTCAACTACCCAATTTTGAAAGACCAATCGTCACGGATCGGTGCCAACGGCGGCGACGCTGTGCAAGTCGTAATTTTAGTTTTTGCAGCGGGCGTCTTCATGGGCTTGTTCCAAGGCTCCGGGATGGCTACGGCCTTAGCGAATAGTTTCACGCAAATCATTCCTAAACAATTGGCCGGTTTCTGGGGGTTAGTTATCGCCCTGATTTCCGCACCAGGAACCTTCTTTATTTCCAATGACGGGTTTTACTTTGGGGTCCTGCCAGTCTTAGCAGAAGCAGGTCGCTCGTATGGTTTCACCAATATGCAGATGGCCTTGGCGTCCTTAATGGGCCAAGCGTTCCACTTGTTAAGTCCATTGGTTGCCTTCATCTACTTGCTATTGCGCTTGACTGGCTTAGATATGGGGCAATGGCAAAAAGAAGCGGCGAAATACGCACTGGGAATTTTCGTGATCTTCGTCGTTACGATCGTACTATTAGGCCACATGCCGTTTTATATTCCACAGTAATTTCATACAGAAACTATCGAGCAGGCTGCCATTTTGCTCGGTAGTTTTCCTTGTTTATCGATATATCTATTTTTTCCCAAAAATCTCATTTGTTTTTAGTATGATAGGAGTAAATCATGAATCCAATTATTGATGCAGTAAATAAAAATCTGGATCTGACCAAAAATAAACCATTAAAAGATTTGATCTATGAAGCGTTCAAAAAAACCATCATTTTAGGAGACATTCCCGCAGGCTCTCGCATCAATGAGAAAGAATTTTCCGATACGCTAAATATCAGCCGGACCCCGATACGTTACGCCATGACTCAGCTGGTGGCTGAAAAACTGGTGGAACACGTACCAAAAATCGGCATCGTCGTAAAAGGGATCAGTATCAAAGATGCCTATGAGATTTACGATATCCGCAAATCATTGGATACGTTGGCGACTATCAAAGCAATGGCCTTGATGAGTGAGGAAGATTTCCGGGAGATGCGCTGCTTGTTAGAACACGGCGAACAGCTGAATCGTGAGGATGACGTGGATGGGGTCTTGAAAAACTTTTCTGACTTCAATGCGTTTATTTACGAAAAAAGCCAGATGCTGCGGTTAAAAAGTATCGTGCTGGATCTGCAAGCGTACCTCGTGTATTTTCGTGATATTGCGATTCGCTCTTCTAGAAGAAGGGATGCGGCATTGGCGGAACATTGGCTGATTTATCGCGGCATGAGAACCAATGACACGGAACAGATCACGTTGTTGACCCATGAACATTTGGATCACTCCCTGCAATTTATTCTTGCTGAAATGGAGCGAAGAAAAATTGACTGATTCCCGTCTTTTTACCGCCAGCAGCTATGCAGTCAATGCGCTGCATTATGAGGTAGCGTTAGCTCCCAAGCCTGGTTTAGTAGATCCTTGCTCCTCTGGTGCGCATCAGGACATGAATGTGTTTACCTTTATCAACAGTATCACTTGTTTGGCGCCGTTTTTTCAGCGCTATAGCCAAGTCGGTTTTGCCCATACAGGCTCGCTGATCCAGCTGTTTGACCAGTTACGAGGCATCGGTCAAGAAGCAGAAGAAGCGATGCTTCAGGCAACCAAAGGCATCAATACCCACAAGGGGGCGAATTTTTCCTTTGCAGTTTTGTTGGGGGCAACAGGAGTCTATTATCAACAAAATGGCAAGGCGGAGCTGACGGCTGAAGATACCAATCAGATTCTGCAGCTTGCCGCTGATATCTGCCAGCATTTGGTCAAGCAAGACTTGCAGCAAATCACCCACAAAGACCAGTTGTCTTATGGAGAAAAAAATTATTTGACCTATGGCACGATGGGGATTCGTGGAGAAGCTGCAGCTGGGTATCCAACGGTCAAAAAACTGCTGGAGTACTTGCGGCAGCAACCACAAAAAACCTCCGTTTCCTTGTTGCGCGGGTTGGTCTATCTAATGAGTGAAACCGAAGACAGCAACCTCGTCCACCGAGGCGGCTACGAGGCGATGAAGACCGTGCAGCAGGAGATGCAAAAAATTCACCAAGCCAATCTGTCGGATACAGACTTGCTTCGTGAATTAACGACCTATGATCAATTGTTGATCGCACGCCATTTGAGTCCCGGCGGCTCGGCGGATCTTTTAGCCTTGGCCCTTTATTTCTTGCAGCTAGAAGGCGTCTCCTTCTGGTAAAAAGGTATAGCCGATCCCCCAAACGGTTTTCAAAAAACGGGCTTGCTTCGGCTCATCTTCAATTTTGTTTCGCAGATGATTGATAAAAACCATCACGGTATTGGCATCGAATTGGCCATCTTGCCAAACATTGCTGTAAATCTGTTCTTTCGAGAAGACTTGATCCGGATTTTCCATGAAAAAGCGCATCAGCATGATTTCTTTTGAAGACAACTTGATGGGCTGGTCATTTTTGAAAAACTGATAGCGTTTTTGGTCAAAACGAAACATGCCGCTGCACAGATCCCCTTCCGGTTTGGCGATCCCTTTTTCTCGCAGCACGTTGCGGCGATCAAGAATCGAAACAATTTGTGCTTTTAAGAGTGCCGGTGAAAAAGGTTTCGTAATGTAGTGATCGGCACCGATCTCATAGCCGTTTATCATATCTTTTTCGTCACTTTTACCGCTCAAAAAGACGATCGGCACCGTGGGGTTTTCTTCTCGAATCAGTTGTGCCAAATGATAGCCGTCATTTTCATGCTCCAAACTGATATCCAGTAAAAAAAGATCAAAGCTGACACGAGAATTGATCGCAATCGTTTTTTCAACGGAATCAGTCTGGTAGATCAAAATGCCCGTCGACTGTAAAGATTTCCAAATCAGCCGCCGAATGGCAGGGTCATCATCAACGATTAAAATTTTTTCATCTCGCAAAATATCCGCCTCCTGTATCAATAGTATTATAGTAAATATGAAAGGGGTTTACAATGAAACCGCCATCAAAGTTTTGGCTGTATTTAAGCGTGGTCGCTACCTTATTCATTACATTGATTGGACTTATTTTTACCTTTACAAGTTATAAAAGCGCACAAAGACAAGCTGAAACCGTCGGGTTGCGGCAGTTAGAAACGGTCAACCAAGCGGCGATCAAGCTGATCAGCCGTAGTATCGAATCGTACCACATGGCTCTTGCCAATTATGCCGATGACCACCTCGAAGGAGCCGCCTTGGCTGACTTGCAGCGGCCCTTAACGTTACCAGTGATCAATTCCGCGAACAATGCCATGGTCGGATTGTTTTTGATCGACCAACAAGGTCAAGTCATCGCTCAAAATACCGCAACGTCTATCAATAAACCACAAGATCCAACGATGCAGGAGCTGTTATTTAAAGATCCATCCTTAGAAAAAGTATTAGCAGGACGGCAGGTACAAAATGGGCAAGTCTATTTCGATGGTAAAGAGGCCTATCTAAATGTGTATCAGTCCCTAACCCTTGACGACAAAGAAGCGGTTCTTGTGATGCCTTTGAATCTACAGCGCATGTATCATCATGAATTTACCACCGATCGCAATGTCTCCGGCTATACGATGGTCAAAAACGCCGATATGCGGATCGTTATGCACCCATCGGACGAACAAATTGGTTTTTCCATCGTTGAGAGCCGTAAAAAAGAATTTCCAGAGCTGGATTTCACCGATCTTGAGCGCTTGGAGCAAGAACAAATCGACAATGAAGCAGGCACCTCTGTCTATTATTCTTATTGGTGGAATGAAGAAACACTGCAAAAAGTGCTGAAATTGGCTGCTTATCAATGGATCACCATCGGCGACAGTCGGCTGATCGTCGCTAGCAATGCTGATTTTTTGGAGCAAAGCGGTCTCTTTTTACAAGACAACTTGATTTTGATCGGCCTGTTGGGTTTGTTGTTTGTCATTATGATCTTATTGACGGTCCTGATCAAAAACTACATGAAACGCAATCAAGCCTATGTCGAAAACCAAGCATTGAAAGAACGACAACGGCTACTAAAAGAAAAGCACGAAATCGAAAAAAACATTTTGCAAGAATCAAAACTGGAAACCATTGGCTTGCTAACGACCTCAATCGTCCATGACCTCAACAACTTTTTGACGCCCATGATTGGTCATCTGCAATTACTGATCGAGGAAAACCAACACGATGAAGTCTTAGTGGAGGACTTGCAAGAAGTCTGCAAAGCGGCGGAAAAAGGCAAAGAGTTAGCCAGCAATGTGCTGCGTTTTTCGAAACTCGAAAGTGCCGATAAAACTGTGCAGTCGATTGCTACTACCTTGACAGAAGCTATCGATACTATGCGCTCGCTATTGCCAAAAGCCTTTTCCCTTACGTATGATATCCAAGAAGCGGGATATGCTGTCTACGAGAAAATCGATCTGCAAGTGATCATTTACAATTTGTTGATGAATGTGTACCAAGCAAATGCCGATTGCAGCATTCGATTGAGTCGCAGTTCGACAACAACCGCCAACTTTCCGTTTCGTAAGCAAGCATTCCCAGCGCAACAGGAATTTGCTTTGATCGAAATTGCCGACAACGGTCCCGGCATACCAGAAGCGATCCAAGAAAAAATCTTTACCCGTTTCTTCACGACCAAGAGTGCCACTGGTGGTACTGGTCTAGGACTCTTTACTGTCTCTTCGATCGTGGAAAAAAACGACTGGTTGATTGATGTTACGAGTACGCCTAAAGGAACCACCTTTTATATTGGTATTCCTCTAACTGATCCCGAGAAAGCCACTGAAACCAACTGATCCGAAGGGGTGGTTTCAGTGGTCTTTTTCTTGGGTATGCTGGAAGGCATTGATTTTTTGCAGGACTAGTAAGACGAGTACCAAAACAAAGATCGCTAAAGCAAAAAATAGGGCATCGTTCGCCATGCCTTGCGTCAATAATAACTCGCGCAAAATCGCAGTGATACTGATCAAAATCAAGTAACGGACGGGAATATGGTGTCCGTCCTTCATATACCGCAGCAACATCAAAATGATTTCTAATAAAATGAATAACGTGGCAATTTCTTCAATCAAAAAGGACAGGTGGGGCGCTTCGCTTAAAGGAAAGAGCGTCGTGCTGATCATAAAAATCGCTTTTCCCATAAAAATCAAGACGACAACGACTAAGATCGCTAACATGCTATCAATACAGATACTGATCACTCGCTCGAACATCCGGGTCAATTTTTCCATTTGCCACTCCATTTCTGCTTTTTCTTTTATTATACAAAAGAAGGCGCAGGACAAAGGGAAAAGAACAGTGAAAGAACAATCGCGGCCATATCTTTTTGACCGAGTGCTTAACGGTCCTTCTAGGAGCATGTCTTTTGTGATAGCTTTCAAAAGCAGAAAGTAGTGAGGAAAATATAATATCTTTTTTCAAAAAAATTAGAAAAAGATGAGAATGAATAGTTAAAATATACACAAATTATTACGAGACACTTAGTTTCTTTTTTTGTTACAATGGTTAAATAAAATAGAACGCTGTTTAAATGTTGCTTAAACAATGTTTTTATCGCTATCGAATAGAAAAATAGTCCGATCGCAAGATATTTATCATTGTTAATAAAGTAACAATTTAGGCAGAGTTCACAAGAAAAAAGCTTCTTTTCTCATCATATATGACGGGGATCAGTGAGGAGAAAAGAGCAAGAAAAACGGAGGGAAACAAATGAAAAAAAGTGGATGGTCAAAATGGGTGATTGGGGCAGCCTCATTATTGTTGCTTAGTGCATGTGGTGCCGATGGCGGAACAAAAGCCAGCAGCAGTGCGGCAAGCTCTTCTTCAGAAAGTGAAGTCACTTCAGGTGCTTCCCAACAAGAGTATACCGATCCAGCAGAGTTAAAAGATCAATATGATATCGTCATCGTTGGTGCTGGCGGTGCAGGGATGGCAGCATCCTTGTCGGCTAAAGATGCTGGAATGAATCCAGTCATTTTAGAAAAAATGCCGATCGCAGGCGGAAATACCTTGAAATCTTCTGGCGGAATGAACGCATCAGAAACCAAATTCCAAGAAGCCCAAGGTATTGAAGATTCGAATGAACAATTTTTTGAAGATACCCTTAAAGGTGGTAAAGGAACCAACGATCAAGAATTGCTGCATTATTTAGTAGACAACTCTGCTTCAGCGATTGATTGGTTGGATTCAATGGGGATCACTTTAGACAATATCAGTTACAGTGGCGGTGCCAGTGTGAAACGGATCCATCGTCCTCATGACGGTTCAGCAGTCGGTACGTATTTGGTGGATGGCCTGTTGAGAAACATTCATGAGCAAGAAATTCCTTTGTTTGTAAATGCTGATGTGACAAAAATCAATGAAACAGACGGCAAAGTCACTGGCGTCAACGTGAAAATCAATGGCGAAGAAAAAGAAATCGCTGGTGATGCAGTGGTTGTTACTACTGGTGGTTTTGGCTCCAACAAAGAACTGATCGAAAAATATCGTCCAGATCTGAAAGGCTATGTCAGCACGACTTCTGAAGGAAGTACAGGCGATGGCATCAAGATGATCGAAGAATTAGGCGGCGCAACGGTTGATATGGATCAAATCCAAGTCCATCCAACAGTGGTTCAAGATACAGGTATGTTGATCAGTGAAACCGTTCGTGGAGAAGGCGCCATTTTGGTGAACCAACAAGGGGAACGTTTCTACAATGAATTAGAAACCCGCGACAATGTTTCAGCTGCTATTACGGATCTGCCAGAAAGCTATGCCTACTTGATTTTTGATAATGCGTTAGCAGGTAGAGCCAAACAAGTCGATTACTACAAAGAACAAGGTGTAGTGGTAGAAGCTGACACCATCGAAGCGTTAGCTGAAAAAATTGATGTTGATCCAGCAACCTTGAAGAAAACTTTAGATACATGGAACCAAGCAGTGGCAGACAAAGCCGACAAAGATTTCGGTCGTGAAACGGCGATGGACTATGATTTGACGGAAGGACCATTCTATGCGATTCAAATCGCACCTGGGATCCACCATACAATGGGCGGCGTCAAGATCAATACGAAGACCCAAGTGTTGAAAGAAGATGGCACACCAATCACTGGCTTGTATGCAGCAGGTGAAGTGACCGGCGGTATCCACGGACAAAATCGAATCGGCGGCAATGCTGTAGCCGACATTATGGTCTTTGGTCGCCAAGCAGGCGCGCAATCCTCTGACTATGTGAAAGAAAACGGGAAATAAGCGGCTGTTTTTTCCTGAAAAAGATCGTATATAAAGAAAGAAACTTGGAACGAATCCTCTTAAGTGATTAGGAGAATCGTTTCAAGTTTTTTTGTATTTCTCACTGAAAGGACGGAAAACTAGTCATTATAATCTTATAATGATTAGGTCATTTATTATACATATATAAATAAACTATTTTTAAATGGAGGGTTTGCTTTTCACTGAATCGGAATCAATGAATAAACGGATAAGTTTGGTTTATTCGATGATAAAAAATTTTAGGAGGCAGAGTATGAAAAACGCATTGGTAAAATGGTCGGTCGGGGTGGCAATCTTACTTGGAGGGACCTTGTTCTTCACGGGGAAACAAGTATTTGCTCATGGTTATGTGGAATCACCTGTCAGTCGGGGCTATCAAGGGTCTTTGGATCGCAATACGTTAGGGTGGAGCGCTGCGTTTGAGAAATATGGCAATGTCATTTCAAACCCACAATCATTGGAAACTAAAAAAGGCTTTCCAGAAGCAGGACCAGTAGATGGTCGTATCGCTTCAGCAGATGGTGGACTCGGACAAATCGGGGACTTTGTTCTTGATGAACAAGGAACCAATCGTTGGACCAAACAAGACATCAATCAAGGACCATTGCGGGTCAATTGGCATTATACAGCGCCTCACAAGACCACAAAATGGCATTACTATATCACGAAACCAGGTTGGGATCAAAACGCGCCACTTTCAAGAGATAGCTTGGAATTGATCGCTACTGTGAATCACGATGGTTCGGCTGCCAGCAATAGCCCAAGCCATACCATTACCATTCCAGAAAATCGTCTCGGTTACCATGTCATTTTAGCGGTCTGGGATGTTGCAGATACGCCAAATGCCTTTTATAACGTGATCGACGTTAACGTTTCTGGTTCAACAGTCATTCCCGAAAAACCAGCAGCACCAGCAAATGTCCGCTCAGAACGAGTGACTAGCAGCACGGTGGCTTTAGCATGGAACGGTCAAGCCGATGCGAAAGAATACAACGTGTATCGCGATGGTGCCTTAGTGGCAACGACGACTGAGCCAACCTTTACCGACACACAATTAAAAGCCAACACAACCTATAGCTATCAAGTAGAAGCAGTCGGCTTTACTGCGTTAGTTTCAGAAAAAAGTGCTGCAGTGAAAGTGACTACCGCAGCAGACAATCAAGTCGAAACACCTTCGACACCAGCCAACCTGCATCAAATGAGCGTGACAGACAGCAGCGTGTCCTTAATGTGGCAAGCATCGACTCATACAAATGGGATCGCTGGATATGATGTTTACCGCAATGGCGTCAAAATTGCTACAGCCACAGGAACAACCTATGAAGACACGAATCTAGCAGCGGATACAACCTACAATTACCAAATCAAAGCAATCAGTAAAACGGGGGGACAATCCGCTTTTAGTAACCAGCTGAGCGTGAAAACCAATGCCAAAGAAGAAACGGAAACACCTGGAGGCGGGGAGTCAGAATACCGTGTGTGGAAACTAGGTACATTCTCGGCACCAGAAGTGTATACAAGTGGTGAAATCGTGAGCCATAAAGGCAGCAATTATGTCGTGATTAACACCCACTCAAATTACGGGGACACCACTTGGTCTCCTGATCAAGCCCCAACCTTGTTTCAGAAGCTGTAACCCTTGAATGATCAGTAAAGCAAGAGCAGTGCGGAGGCACTGCTCTTTTTGGCTCTCTTATGAGGAAATGATTGAACCTTTGTTTGATTCGTGCAACCAATTGGACGAATTCGTTTGAGGAATGCAAAAAGTGCTGCTATGCGTCATGCGTAGCAGCACCTGTTTTTTTATTTTAGATCAAGAATAGAAGAAACGGATCAAGATTCCACCTAGAATCAGCACGATCGCACCGCATAAACGGTTAGCCATTTGGGCAAAAGCAATCATTTCCATTCTATCAGAGGCAGACAATACAGCGATATTGCCTGTTCCCCCCATGGAGTTGTTGATCATACCGGCGCCAATTGCGGTTTCAACGGGGTACATCCCCAATACCATCCCGAAGAACCAGCTGGCAGCCCCCATAGATACGACACTGGTTAGGCAAAGCACGACAAATTGCCAAGTAAAGGCAGAAGCCAATGTTGACAGATCGATCAATGCCAAACCAATCCCCGCCAAGACTGCGTGGGTCAAATTCGTCATCACAACATTGTTGAACATCACCACAGAATCTTCGAGTTTCTTAGGGACAATGTTCAAGGCTTTCAGAATAAAAACAATCACGATCATAAAGGCATACTCGTGAATTTTAGGGAAAAAGTCGCTTAAAATCGCACCAACGACCAACAGTGAGAAGGAAAAGAGCATCCCGACCCCGATTTGTTGGGCGTCAAGCGTTATTTTTGGTTTTTCTAATTCTTCTTTGGTGGCATTGATCAGGGTGCCATGGCCATTGTATTTGGTTTTAGCAAAGGCCTTTGCGATAAATAAAGCACCAATAATGGCAAGAATATTCCCGAAAGTAACTGCTGGCGCTAATTGAGAAAAGATGGCGGCTTGATTGCCGTTTGCCAAGCCATCAGCATAAATTTGTGAAAGTGGGGTGATTCCCGCCCCCATCCCGCCAGACATCATTGGTAGAGACACATACATCACCGAATCAGCGAATCCATTGCCTAGCAGCATACCGACAAGGCCGACGGAGAAAAAGCCTACTACCATGGTGATCAAAGCAACAGGAATGAATTTCGTAGAAGCCTTCACCAACAAATTGCGGTTCATACCTAAAATCGAGCCGCAAATCAAAGCGGCAATATAGAAATCAAGAAAACCAAAACCGCCCCCCATGAAGTCACTGACCGCGTCAATGACTTTCGTGGGTACGAGATGGAAGGAGGCTAAAAGGGTGGCACCAAGCAGGGTAAAAACTGACCCACCGCCAAGATAAGAATTCATGATCGGGAGTTTTTCCCCAATGAAATACAGCAGGTGTCCTAAGGCAACCAATAAAATGGTGATCCCAACCATATTTAATGGCAATTTGTCTAAGGCAATCGCACTGAATATGACAACCATGAAAAAGAGATACAAGGGAAGACTAATTCCCGAAATCGTCATCGTTTTTAATTTATTCATTTTTCAGACCTTCCTAGTATGTTGGATACCATTTAAGATTTTGAACAGCTTTTGCCATATCGGTTTCTTGCGCTTGGGCTAACCCTTGTTCTTTGGCTTTGTTGGCAACTGCTTCAGCCACTTTGATAGAAACGTCCGCAACGTATTCAAATGGTGGAAGAACTGGTGCACCAGGTTGGCTCAAATCAACCAAACCACTTAATGAGTGAGCAGCGGCACCAATCATTTCGTCGGTCAAGAGAGAGGCTTCTGAAGCCAACATACCTAACCCTAGACCAGGATAGATCAAGGCGTTGTTTGCTTGACCGATTTGGTAGTCGACCCCTTTGTATTGGATCGTTCCTGAAGGGACACCGGTTGCCACAAAGGCTTTTCCATCAGACCATTCGATTACTTGTTCAGCCGTTGCTTCTAATTTTTTGGTTGGATTCGAGATAGGGAAAATCACTGGACGAGCAGTGTTTTCACACATCGCTTCCACAACTTCTTTGGTAAAGGCACCCGCATTGGTTGAAGTACCGACCAAAATCGTTGGTTTTGCGACTTTAATAACATTGATCAATTGCGTCATATCGCCAGCATTGGCAAAGTCAGCCCGTTTCTTGGCAAATGGTTTTTGTGCAGGAGTCAAATCGGACATATCATCGAACAAAAGCCCTTGTTTGTCAACCATAAAGAAATGATTGTAGGCTTCTTCTTCTGAAAGACCTTCGCTGACCATTTCGGCATGGACTCGACTGGCAATCCCAGCACCAGCGGAACCACCGCCATAACATAAGTAGACTTGATCCGTTAATTTTTCACCTGTAATATCTAATGCGCCGAAGATACCGCCCAGTACAACGATTCCCGTTCCTTGGATGTCATCGTTAAAAGTTGGAATCGTTTGTTTGTATTTGTCCAAAATCGTTGCAGCATTTGAACGGCCAAAGTCTTCCCAATGCAAGTAAAGTTTAGGGAACAATGATTCTGCCGTTTGAACAAATTGATCGATGAATTGGTAGTAAGCGTCACCGTAGACACGTTCTTGACGATTGCCTAGATACAAATGATCCTCTAACAATTCTTTACGGTTGGTACCGGCATCGATCACGATTGGTAAAACAGAAGCAGGGTCGATCCCAGCAGCTGCGGTATAAATCATCAATTTACCGACAGAAATATCGACACCTTGGACACCCCAGTCACCAATTCCAAGAATTCCTTCAGCGTCAGTGGCTACGATCAAGCGAATGTCTCGATCGCCAGCGGCGTTTTTCAACGTTTCTTCGATATTCTCTGGATGATTGATATCTAAGTACGCTGCATATTGAGGATCCACGAATAGGCGGCTGTAATTTTCAATGGTATCGGCAATCGTTGGATCGTAGACGATCGGATTGAATTCAACGATATGTTGGTTGAACAAATAGTAGAACAATGTCCGATTGGTATTAAAGATCTCCATTAAAAAGTGACGTTTTTCAATGTCTGATTCTTTGGTGACATATTGCAAATAGGCTTGTTCTGCTTGTTCTTCGATCGTTTGCACGTGAGGGGGCAATAAACCGATCAATCCTAGTTCTTTTCGTTCTTCTTGTGTAAACGCGGTTCCTTTGTTTAAAAATGGGTTATTTAAAATGTCATGTGCTTTCATTATGTTCCTCCAATAGATATATTTTGAGTACTCGTTCATTTCCATTAGCTACTTTAATCCTCGGACAGAATTATAGTCAACTATCGGTGGTATAATAAAAATTATTTATAACAAAACCGCTGCTAGTTTAAACCGGTTAAGGGAGGAATCAGACGATGAATATACGAGATTTAGAATACTTTAACGCTTTGGCAGATATGCTTTCTTTTACCCAAGTGGCGCATAAATTTGCCGTCAGTCAACCAACCGTCAGCTACGCTGTCAAACGCTTGGAAGAGCATTATGGCTGTGATTTGATCGTGCGAGAAGCCTCGCATCGCTCCATCTCATTGACGACGGAGGGGGAAATTTTGAAGGCTCATGCACAGTATATCTTAGATGAATTTGTGACCTTGGACCGAGCCATCGACCATGCTAAAAACAACCGGACCCACATCGGTTTGCCGCCGATCATTCGTTCCAAAGTTTTTTCAAAACTCTTAGATGAAAAAGAGATCATCCGCTTTATTTCGAAATTTCACTTGGTATCTGGGGGATCCAATGAATTGCTTTCAAAACTATTATCGGGAAAAATCGATTTTAGCTTGCTGGGCAGTGTCAATCCCCTCGTCCACCCGAATCTGCAGGTGAAGTTGTTGCACCAACAAGAGTTTTTTATTTTTGTGTCAAAAGAAAACCCATTGGCAGGAAAAAAGGAAATCTCATTCGAGGAAGCTGCCGAATATCCTTTTATCCTATTGGAAAAAGGCTATACCCACATGCGCGCCTTTCAGAATTTAAGTGAGAAATCAAAGAAGAAGCCGGAAGTCCCCTTTTATTTTTCAGACGTCCAGACGATTGGCCAGCTGGTCAGTTCCAATATCGGCATTACCTTGATGACGGAATTTCCTGTGTTTCAAGAAATGGAAGGCTTAGTGAAAATACCGCTAGTCCCTGAAGATAAGGAAATTTTTTATATTCAATATGCCTACTTAAAGAGTGCGATGTTGAATCAAGAAGTTCAGAAGTTCATTAGGATCTTGGATGAGCTGTCTTGGGAGGATGAAGGGTGAGGAATGGGGATTTCTTGAGGTAAGGTCAGAGAAAAATGGTGTAGGTATGTGTTCTTGAGGTAAGAAAAATCTTACAAAGTAGATAAAACGAGTGAATGGTTCCTTTATTTTAGCCCTTTTTATCGCATGAATAAACGCTAAAAACCTTGATAAATATCGGTTTTTAGCGTGGTTTTTGGTATAATAAGGATACAGTAAAGTTTGTGACGGTGGCGCTTTTTTTGAAAGTGAGGTGGTGCATTATGAATGTACTATCGAAATCTGAAGAAAGGAGCAGTCTTTTGCAAGGTGTAGATATAATCGGCATTTTGTTAGCAATAGCGCCTGTTTTATTAGCCTTTATTGGTTTAATCGAAGCATGTGTGAAACTAGCAGATACGATTATAAACACTCGTTCTTCTAAGCGTAAAAGCAAGAAGAAACGAAAAAAGAGTGCAAAAAAATAACCGTCCTCTTTAGCCAGGCGACGATTATTTTTTAAAAAGTAATTAAATCTGGCCACCGTCTTAAGCGGTGCTGTAGGGGAGTTGTTGACGCAACTCCTCTTTACATAGTAATTATAGCAAGATTTCGGTAAGATATCAATCATTGACGCTATAGACGTGCTTTGCACGTCTATTTTTTTGTCCTCCTAAGTGGTGGGGAGCAACGATTGGTCGCTTTGGCGTATCACTTGTTTACCAATCAAGATTTCTATGGATTCGAAGATGGTAAGAGGTACAATAATTCTCCGTTAGAAGTATTTTCTGGTGTTGATGAAGCTGGTTACCAGTTGATCAAGAAAGTGATTTATCGTAGACTACAGTTTTATTCATTAGTCTTAATTATTGTGTTCAGAAACACGTAACAAAATCTAAGTTCAGTTATTCAGTCGGTATTAAGTTATGGTAAAATTTATGATGAAATCGATCAGCCTATAAATCAAGAAGATTACCAAAATACTGACCTTTTATTTTCAAGGGATTACTAAAATAGATAACCTTATCATGCAAAAGCAAAAAAAATAGATCGAAGAGGCTGGTGGAAAAGTCGAATCTTTTGAAGAGTGGGTCCCTCCCATGAAAAGATGAGGGGCAACAAATAGAAAGACGAATACGGTAGAATAGCATGTTTTCAGGGATGTAACATGATAATTGCGTGCCTGTTTTGTCGAACACAATGTATAATCCTGCTTGACTGATATAGTAATCAGAAAAAATAGGAGATGATTATTGTGAAAAAAATTGTTTTAGGGATTGCAGCTGTTCTATCTTTATTTATGGGGTGTAGCAGCTTCAGCTGAAGAATCAGAGATTTGGGTTTCTGAGGGAATTGAAATGATTAGTGATGTTGAAACGGATGCCGATTTAAGCGATCACCCAATTGAAAATATTGGCATAACTATCCCTGGGTTGACTAGAGGAGCTAATGTGCCAAGTAGCAATTGGAACATAGCTTCCAAAGGTAAATATTCCCTTAGTGGAAGTAGTGATCGAGGGGGATACGTGTATTCTTCGTATACATTTAAAGGAAAAACTTCTTATACCGTATCGATTAGTAATACAGGAAAAAATGTTATAGATATAAAGTGTAAAAATAGTAGTACAACGTATATTTCTTTTTCTGTCAAAGCAGGGAAAAGCCGGACAGTAACCTGGAATGGAATTAAATCTAGTACAACTTGGTATGCTCAATTTTATAATGGTAACTTGATAAACAATTCTTACTCGTTTACAGGTACAATAAAATAATTAGAGCAATTTATGTTTTACAAAATCAATTGTTAAATGGCAATTGCTAAACAAACGAACCCTTGGAGGATAAACTTTATTTATGGAAATCGGAAAAATGTTACGCCAAAAGAGAACTGATTTAAATTTAACACAAGAAGATATTGCGAAGCAGTTTAATGTTACACGTCAAACTGTTTCTCGCTGGGAAAATGAATTATCATACCCTAATATAGATACTCTTGTAGAACTTAGCATTTTTTTTGAATTTTCCTTAGATGAAATTTTACGAGGTGATTCTGTAATGGTAAAAGATTTCGCACAAAAGGTTAATATGTCAAAAAAATACAAAGGATGGAAAATAGCGACACTTTGTTTAACCTTATTAATTTCTATATTTGTTTTAAACTATTTTTCTCCCTCAATGGATATTGGTAAAGACGATGTAGATTCTGTTACTGTTACTAAATCAAAGGATCACACTAATGTTGAGGTTCAATTGAATCTCAATGTATTTGAACAACCTGAAGTCTGGGAATATTATCCGGATCTAGAGGATGGAAAGGGGATTATTGAAGTCTCGAAAAGGATACAGCTACAAGCTATTTTTAATCCAAAGAAGAGAGTGAATCTAGAAATTCCTAATGATTTTCTATCTGATAAGGAAACTATCAAAATTAAAAACACGAATTATACCATCAATTTAGAAACAGGAACTGTAACTAACTAATTCTCTCGTTGAGTATTACTTAACGAACATATAGTGCACGTGAGAGTATCCAGGTAATGTCAACCTATGAAAATCTTCCCCTTATTTAATAGAGTGTATTGTAAACCCAAAGGTTGTTTTACCCACAAAATAAAGAGTGTCCAGAGTTATTATCTGGGCACTCTTTATTTTGATCAACTTAATATTATAAATTTAACACCTGATATAATAAACTATGCTAGGATGGGAGATACTAATCTATTTTACCTCTATCGATTGTTCGTAAAAATCTGAATCACTTTCAATATAGTTAGTTATATTATCCAAATCATTTTTTATATCAGTAATAATCTTCTGATCATTACTCATTACGAAAACACCTAACTTATTTTTTTCTTCAGAACTATAGGGGATGAATGCAACATATTTTTGATCAGCCGTAAAAGTATTGGTATCAGATAATTCTTCACTACCTGAAGCCGACAATGAGACTTCAAATTTATTGTTTTGAGTGGTAAAAATCAATTCTAATTCTCTGCTTTGGGAGTTACTTACAAATTCCGAATTAACTATTTCTGTCGCTTCTTCAGTCTTTAGATTAGTAGACATGATATGAATGGATTGCCCCGCTTTTTGTTCTACTTTAAACCTTGAGTTATCGCCATCAGTTCTCATACTATCGATGCTATCTCCCGTAGGATTAGTAGCAGAATCACTTGTAGCACTTACTTTGATACTGGAACTACTCGTTTCGTTATTGTTGTTTCTGGAAGTACATCCCCCTATAGCCACAAGTACTAGTAATGCTGAAATACTTAAACTGATTTTTTTCATTATAAATCCCTCCTTGTTTTATAATATAAATCTTATTTATTCTATTATAAAGGGTGAAATTACAAATATGCAAACAAATAAAATTTGTATTTTTAAAATCGAATAAAAACTTTTAAATGTATTTGAAGTGAAAAGATATTTTTTGATTATAATCAAATTAGCGTGATGGATATATTAGGAGGTAATCATGAAACAAATCGTTCTTGCGTTTTCCGTTTTTGGTGCTCGCGTATTTTTGTTGTCACATAAAGGTGCAGCTAGTCAAATTGAGAGAACTGACGAAATTAATTTTTCAGTTCAAAATAGAAGTTGAATATTTTTAGGGACAATACATTTAGGTGATAATGCAAGAAAGCAGGTCAACTAGTAGTGTTGGTCATCGAAACTTAATATATAAAAATGCCCTGAAAACATAATTATTTGGACGCTTTCTTTATCGAAACAACTCTTCATGTATAGGCTACGTACTTAGTTTCTATAACATTTTATGGTCTTCTAAATTGACTGCCGCCTGTTTAGATGAATGTATAAGGAATAAATTTGTTTATCATTTGAACAAGCTCTTCTGGTTTTTCTTTTTGACCAGTATTTATCCACTCTTGGAGGATGCCTAAAACAGCATTACTAAAAAAGATGACTAAATAATGTTTTTCACTTTCATTATTCAGAGGTAGATCGATATGTGGAATAATATTTTTTGTTGCGTTCTGTTGAAGCACCTTTTTCACTTGATCTTGGATGTCCGCAGATCCTTTATTTGAAATGAGTAGTGCTAACAATTGACCCTCGTTTAAAAAAAAGTAAAGTAATTTTATTAATGTTTCTTCCATTGAGCGTTTCTCTTTTACATTTTCCTCTATCAAACAGTTGACTTGTGTCATTAGCTCCAGCTGATATTTTTCTACTAAATCGTATTTATCCGTATAATGAAGATAGAAACCGCTGCGGCTGATTTCAGCTTTCTCGCATATATCCTTGACGGTCACTTGATGAAAATTTTTGTTTTTTAGCAACTCAGTCATTGCGCCTAAAATACGTTCTTTTGTTCGATAAAAACGAATATCTTTTTCTTTATTTTTCATGTATTCACCTCATAAATGATCATTTCTTATGATCTGTCTATTAACTATTTTTTTTGCTTGCTGATTTACCAAAATGAATTATACTACAAGAAGTATACGATAATAAACACCATGTCTATTAAAAAGGGGAATTGATTATGGGGCAAGTGATTGCTACAATGTCGAATGCGACAAAATCTTTTGATAAACAAAAGGTATTAGATAATATAAATCTTGAACTGCAATCTGGAAAAATTGTAGGGATAATAGGTCCAAGTGGAGCTGGGAAATCAACGGCTATCAAATGTTTAATGGGGATGGAGAAGTTAGACGAAGGATCTGTTGACATATTTCATATGAAGATGCCAAATCGAGAAATTTTAAAGAAAATTGGTTATATGGGACAAAGCGATGCACTCTATGGTGATTTATCTGGAAAAGAGAATTTAGTGTTTTTTGGCAGTTTGATGGGGTTAGCTGGCACAGCTCTTAATCGTGCTATTAAGAAGAATATGCAACTAGTCGATTTATTGGATTTTCTAGATAAGCCCGTAAAAACTTATTCTGGAGGCATGAAAAGACGCCTTTCTTTAGCGATTACATTTCTTTCTAATCCTGATCTACTGATATTAGATGAGCCAACAGTAGGTATTGATCCTAGCTTACGTGTAACTATTTGGGCGCAATTAAGAGAACTGGCAAATAATAATAAAGGAATTATCGTAACAACTCACGTTATGGATGAAGCCGAAAAGTGTGACTATGTTGGTCTTATTATTGAGGGGAAACTATTTGCTTTCGGTTCACCACAAGAGTTAAAAGACCAATTCAAAGTAACAAGCATTGAGGAAGTCTTTTTGAAAGCTGAGGTAAATGTAAAATGATTCGATTTAAAGCGATTGTGATACGTGTTCTCAAAGAATTGATTCGAGACAAACGCACGTTAGCATTAATGTTGATTGCACCGATTATTGTTTTAAGCTTAATGAATATTGTTTTTGATTCCAATTCTGAAACCCATGTGAAAATTGGTTTTGATCAGACGGTTCCTTCGACACTTGTTGATCAGTTTTCCTCAGATGAAGTAAAAGTGAAACAGTACACTACAAATAGTGACTATAAAGAGAAAATATTGAATGATAAGCTAGATGCATTCGTAACATTAGATCAGTCTACTTTTCGCATAACCTATGCCAATGATGAGCCAGCCAACACAGCTAAAATAAAAGGCCTTATTCAAAACGTCTTGACAGCAGACAAGGTCAAAGACCTCAGTTTGAATGTCCAAAAATTAGCAGCAGAAACCGGGCATAAAGTATCCATAGAAAACTTTTCTGTAGAAAACTCTTATATTTATGGTGGAGCAAACAGCTCCTTTTTTGACCAAATATTTCCTATTTTGATTGGTTTTTTTGTTTTTTTCTTTGTATTTTTAGTTTCTGGTATTGCCCTGCTGAGAGAACGTACCAGTGGTACATTGGAAAGATTGTTAGCGACGCCGGTCAAGCGAAGTGAAATTGTTTTGGGATATTTGGTAGGGTATGGAAGTTTTGCAATCATTCAGACCCTGATTATTATTTTTTTCTCCATTCATGTCCTAAATCTCCAAATTGTTGGGAGTCTATGGTGGGTTATTGTAACGAATATTTTGATTGCACTGACAGCACTAGTTATCGGGATCTTTGTTTCAACATTTGCTAGCTCAGAATTTCAAATGGTTCAATTTATTCCATTGGTTGTTGTTCCCCAAGTATTCTTTTCTGGACTGATTGCCTTAGATAGTATGGCTGACTGGGTAAGATATATATCCTATATATTTCCATTGAGCTATGCGGGAAATGCATTGACAAATATCATGATCAAAGGACAAGGCTGGAACGAAATCTCCTTTGACTTAGGCATATTAATGCTGTTTATCCTGGTATTTACTTTCTTAAATATTATCGGATTGAAGAGATATAGAAAAGTTTAAACAGCTTACTTGTCTCTGCAACTCTCTATTGATTTATGGAAAAGGGGCTATGACATAAGTTAACTAATTACACTCTCAAAAAAATGGAGCACTCGAAAAACGTGTGATTTTTCGAGTGCTCTTGTTTTTTCAATTTTAGTAGTTCAAGGGCTTGTTTTTTGTCAATTTCATCATGTTGATTGTCGTAATGAGAAAGCCTGACTGTTTTCTGACTTTTCCTATTCCTTGAACCATGTATCAAATGAAACCAAACAAGCCTTCATAAATTCGAAGCCTGTTACTACGTTGTTCTTTCTATGTCCATATATTTCTTGAATTTCAGGAGTAGCTATACATTCTCTTTTTCTTAATGATGCTTCTAAGACAGATTTAAAGGAATCGTTCAAAGATCCCCCTTTGGTGGGATAACTTCAGGAATGAGTTCTTAGTCTGGAGCTTTTTTTTGCTTGGTATTCTTTAAAATTTCGGACAAATCCCGCCGTATCGATTCGTTGACAGTAGGCATGGAAATGGAATCGTATCCTTTTGAAATCGATGGAATAGTTTTTTGATGAGCAAACCCAAATCAATACTTTACGACCATCTGTCTGTGATTTCTCACTTTGTTCTTTAAACATCCTCCTATAAGAAACAAGTCCGGTATGCTGGGGATGTTTGTCTTCTCAATAACGACAATTCTTTTCTGAACCGTAGCTAGCATCGGTGCAAAATATGTTGCTCAAATGACCTATCAAAAAGGAGTATTGATGACGAAACAGTTGCAAAAGTGTTCATAAAATAATAATTCTTAAACTTGATGCAATGTAACAAACAGTACGAAAAACGATGATATCAGGAGAAAGTGATAGTATCTGAAGTTGTTATAGGACTTAAATTATTCGTAGATTCACCTAAACACAAATATCGATCCAAGACGTTCAAATCACTTATTTGAGCGTCTTTTTTTCGTGAAGTGAAAGAGAATTTCAAAATATGTAGGGATCACGACATATTTTGATTTAACTCTTCTTTCTGAACTTGTTATAGTTTGAACTGTCGAAAGACAATATTCGTTTTCTTAAAAACCGTCGTTTTTGGGAATAAACAAAAAAAGACACCCAAGAAATATTGAATGTCCTATAAAGTCTATTAAATTAGGTTTTATCAAAATGCTGGTGAAATAAAATACTCTTATCTAGAAAACGACGAAATTTGAGACAAACATTCAGGAGGAGGGAAATGAGAAAGCGTGTAAAACTCGGGTTCTTGTTACCATTATTGGCCACATTCTTGTGTATTCTATCCCCCATAGATGCACAAGGAAAAGAGGTTCAAGAGGTAGAAACAGAAGGTTCTATCCAGTTTACTGGATTCTATGAGCCAATCGGAACACCAGAACCCACGCCACCCGATGGTAGTGAAAAACCACCGAGTGGGGGGGTAAACAGACCTGATGGGTCTTTGCCGAAAACCAATATGATTGGTGAAACTTACCTTTATTGGATGGGAATCGGCATATTGTTCTTTGTGATCCTCTTTTGGAAACGAAGAAAACAGAAAGAAAGTAACACTGAAGGACAATTTAAAACCAAAAACAAACAGAAAGTAGGAATTATTACATGAAATTGATACGTTTAGCAACAGTCGCAGCATTAACAACAACGATCTTAGCAGGAGGCGCAGCTAGTGCGTTTGCTGATGAAGTTCGGGATGTGTCTAGTACTGGCCAAATTGAGTTTACACCAAGTGATAACGAAGAGCTAGAAGTTCTGCCACCAGAAGAAGGACCAGATGTTGAAATCCAACCCGAGGTACCAGGAACTACAGGGCCTTTGTCAATCGTGAAAGTTGCTCACATGGATTTTGGTTCACAAGTAATCTCTAACCAAGACCAAACATATAACATGGTGGCAGAAATGCAACCACTAAGAGAAACCGGTGAATTAGTTCCTTACGTCAGCTTCGCCCAAGTACAAGATGTCCGTGGGAACAACGCTGGATGGAATCTACAAGTAAGTATGTCTGAATTTACTTCAAACACTCAAAACAACACTTTGACAGGTGCAGAAATTGAATTTGTTGACTCACGTATCCAATACGAAGGAATTAATCAAGACAATGCGCCAGGTAACCACGCTGCTGGCTTAGTATTAAGCCCAAATAATTCTGCAGTATCAGTAATGACAGCTGATTCAGGCAAAGGTGCCGGTGCGTCTTCTGTTGTCTGGGGTGATCAAGCAGATTTGAATGCCCAGTTTGCAGATGAAAACGTCGAAGTTGTAGAAAACGACATGATCCGTTTATCTGTCCCAGGATCAACCGCGAAAGATGCGACAACCTATACTTCTATCTTAAGTTGGGAATTGACTTCAACACCAGGTTCAGATGTTGGACCAGGACCAGAGCCGGCGATGTAACCGCACAATTAACAGATTACAGCCCAATAGTTCATATTGGGCTGTTTTTAGAAAGGACCAAATCGTGAAAAAAACAATATTGAGCAGAATGAATCGGATGGCGACACTCTTAGTACTTGCGACAAGCATGATTGCCCTGTTTCCTTTGAAAGGTTTCGCGGAGGATGAGACCTTAAATTTTTACGTCACACCGGAATTTCCAGAAAGCCAAATCGAGGGTTCTGAAAGTTACTTTGACGTGAATCTTTCTCCTAATACGAATGAAACGTTGGCATTAACATTGCAAAATACGACTGATGAAGCCGTTAAGATTGCGATCACACCTCATACCGCTTATACCAATGTCAATGGCGTAGTAGAGTACGGGAAAAATGCAGAAGAAGTGGATCCTTCTCTCGTTCATTCATTAGATGAGCTGATTGAAACGCCGGACACTGTAGAACTGGCAGGAAAAGAAACCAAAACAGTGACTCTTCAGCTGAAGATGCCGGAGGAAGCTTTTGAAGGATTTTTAGCCGGTGGGTTGCGAATCTCAGAAGTGAAGGAAGACACTGAGGAAGAAGAAGCTGAAGGTGAAGGGCTTGCGATCAAGAATGAATTTGCTTATGTCGTAGGGGTTATTGTAAGCAATTCACGAGACGCTGTTCAACCAGATCTTGCGCTTTTAGATGTCTTTCCTGATCAGTTGAACTACCGCAATGTAATCAGTGCCACCCTTCAAAATTTTACGCCGACGTTTGTCAATCGACTGGAAGTAGAAGCGAGTGTGAAACGTAAAGGCGAGGACGAAGTCCTCTATGAAGCCAGTAAAGAACAAATGCAGATGGCACCTAACTCTCACTTCAATTTTCCAATCTCATTGAATGGCGATCGTTTCCGTAGCGGTGATTACGTATTAGAAATGACCGCAAGATCAGGTGAAGAGGAATGGAGCTGGACAGAGGAGTTCACGATTAGAGCCGATGAAGCTCGTTCTTTAAACAGAGACGACGTGACGATTGATTCTAGCCCGAATTGGCTGCTTATTGGAGGGGCACTATTTATTGTCTGCCTCTTAGCAGTAATCGCGTATTTGATCCTTCAAAACAAAAAGAACCAAACGAGTCTAGGCAAAAAGGAGTGATACTTTGAAAGGAAAGCTACAAAAAAGTTGGGTGCTAAGCAGTCTTGTTTTAATGGGGCTAACGACTACGTTGCCTTCGGTTAATATGGTGCTTGCGGAAACAGTCAATGAGACTCAAAACACAGAAACGCAAGACGTGACCATGCCCTATGACAACTTGTTAGAAGAGCCGACGACTGATTCTTCTGACACGCAACAAGAACCCACTGTAGAAGAACAACCGACATTTTCCCTTGAAAAAGAACAAATGATTGGGACGATAGGAGAGACAACGGAAGTTGTGATTCTGGTGGATCGCCCAACGAAGCAAGTACAAGTCACGATCCCGCAAGAGATCACCATTCAGAGAGAAGAACTGTCAGAAGGACTTGAAGTTACGCAAATGACCGAAGAGGAATGGTCATTTACGGCAGAAGAAAGTACGGAGTTCAGGATCCCTGTAACTTCTGAGACCGTTGGAGTGTTCACAATTCGGACTGAAAATAATATTGATGGCACAATAGATTTTTTAGAAGAATCAACTAGTGAGCGTAATAGAGGAAAAACTGAAAATAATTTAGATGATTCAGATCAAATGAAACGATCTCAGGACCTGGAAGAAAATAATTATGAGTTTGATGAAGATGCAGAAGTTGGCATTCAAAACGTGAGTAATTGGGTAGAATTTATTCAAGCAATAGCAGATGTTTCAATTACAACAATCAATATTACATCAGATTTTGAGACCCCAGATAACCCACGACAAAATTTGACGAGTATTACCGGTGGAGCAACTACAAATGTCACTGCAACTGAGCGATTTGTTTATATGAATGTTAGAAATATTTCGCGTACACTTGTTGTCGAAGGAAATGGACACGAGATAGACTTCCGATCAATAACATTATGTTTTTATGATTTAACGGCAACGACAGCAAACCCATGGAATATCACGCTCAAAGATTTAACAATCTATCATGGTAATTGGTATGGACCGTTAACGTTTAATGATTTAGGGACGACTAATCAGAATGCAAGTGCTATTACCTATCACAACATCACAAATTATGGAAATCAATTAATCCATTCACCAAGAAGTAGTGTAAGAATTTCTGGTAAGACTAGCAGCAAACAGATGAGAGAATATACTTCTTCTTTTCGAACCTGGCGAATCAACGCAACAGATCAGACAAATATCTATGCTTCAAACTTAACGATTTTAGAGGATTCTGAAGTAGAATTAGAGACAATCAGTGCAGGAAATTTGGATTTAGGAGAGGTACAGACAACAAACAATCAGTTTAAAATGGAGAAAAACACTACCCTTCTAGCAACATCAAATGGTAGTGGAGGAGAAGCTGAGGGAATTCCACTTTTAGTTCGTAGGGGAAGTGTTGAAATTGCAGAAGGAGCTAGCGCTACACTAATACCTCAATCTTCACGATCTGCAATTTCTTTGAGAACCTCTAATGCAATGTTAAAAATAAGTGAGAATGCTTCCTTATCTATTGATTCTCGTGGAACAAAAGCCAACGCTAATGGTTCAATTTATAATGTTATCTGGATGGCTGCAGGCACAAGCCTTATTGTTGAAAATAGTGGAGAATTGAATATTCAAGCAACAAATATGGCTTCTTCTCCTTCGAATATCATTCATGTAGCGGGAAACGCTCAGTTTTCAGTCGGGAAAGATGCTGTTCTAGATATAAAAAGCGATAGTACTTCCATTAATCAGAATCTTATCTATTTTGCCTCAGCGGGTTCCAGATTTACGTTTTCTGATGCAAAAAGAGTCAATCTAGAACGCACTAGTGCAATATCCGGAACTTCGATGGACAATGGATTAGTACGAATAGAAGGCAGTACAGGCTTGCTAGATGTTGATGTTCAATCAGTCAAGCAGTGGAATAGAGGTAATTTTGAAGAGCAGCCTACTTTTTCGTGGACCCCTATTTTTAATTTAAATCTTCGTTATACAACATTTACACCAAGAATTATGAATGTTTCTTCCATTAAACAAGAGATAGTTGAGACTTTTTCTGCAAACTTTACCACTCGTAATGTACAGCGAGTTTTATTTGAAAGAATACCAGATGTCGAAGTTACCATCAATCCGCTCACCGGAGACCCGAGTCAAACAAACTCGTATCGAATCACGGGGACGGCAACACCGAAGAGTTTAGTACGTTTTTCTGGGGATCCTGCAATTCCGGAAGGAACGTTAGATTCTCCTAATACTTCAGATGATAAAGCATTTCATGTGATGGCAGACGACAATGGAACATATCAATATGATTTACCAGCTGGAGTTAGGTTTACGAGTGGCAATGAAGTTATCGCTTACGCATTTCTAGATGGTAAAACAGATACTGCTTCGACAATTGTTGAAGAATATACGCCAACCTTTCCAGTTCCACCGGTTGATCCGCTTGAACCAGAGCTTGAAGTTTCCCCTGAAAATAAACCTGAAATTCCAGAAGATCAGGGGCTCTTGAGTATTGATTTTGTTTCCCAATTTAATTTCTGTACTCAATCAATCTCCTCTACGGATAAAACTTATTACGCACAACCTCAACGTCTCTTGAATGAAGAAGGTGAGGTTATTGCAGATGAGGGACGTCCTAACTATGTTCAAATTAGTGATCGACGCTCTGATGCAAATAGAGTTGGCTGGGAGATCTCTGTTATTCAAAATACTCAGTTTACAAATGATAATGGGGATGAATTAGCAGGTGCCCAACTTCGATTTATGAATCAGCAACTAGCTACAGCTCAAGGAGGTTCTAAGCCTTCAATTCGAACGCCTGAAGAAGTAATTTTGATACCAGAACAGAAGCAAATTCTACTTACAGCAGACGAAGAGACAGGAACTGGTACTTGGATTTATCGATTTGGGGATAAAGAGAGTTCGGATAAAAGTGTAGCATTAGATGTCCCTCATTCATCTAACCCAACAGCTAGTGTTTACCAGACAAAATTGATTTGGGAATTGAGTAGTGTTCCAGAAAATAAGTAAGTTTAACAAATGGTTCTAGCTGAAAAGAAAAAGTAGTGCTAGATCGTATAATCAATAGTTTTACGATTCTAGCATTACTTGCTGTTATCTAAGGAGGATTATTTTTGAAACAATCAAGAAAATGGCTTGCCCTTGTGTTGATTTGTAGTCAATTTTTGACCACAGTGCCGGTTTCAGCGGTTGTTGTGACCAACAGTGAAGAGTTGGAAGAACAAGCGCAAATGACACCTGATGATCAGGAAACACAACCAGAAGAACGACCTGAAGACCAGCCTTTAGAAGAAGTGAATCCACCGATTGAAGAGGAACCTGTACTACCAGAGGTTCCTGAAGAAACACCAGAGGAACCTACACCAGTGCCGAAACCGGAAGATCCGACACCGTTTGAGCCGCCAAAAGAAGAAGTGAAACCAGCACCAACACCACAGCCGGATCAATCAACGAATCAGGAATCAACGCCGGAGACCGTGCAGCCAGCACCCGTTGAAAATTTACCAGAGCTAACAGAAAGCACGCCAGCTGAAGCCAATCAATCGACAACCATTGCGATCACTCCTGTCAAGGAAACGTGGGAGTTCATTAAAGAGATTGGTGAAGAGGCGCGGAAAATCGGTTTAGAAGAAGACCTCTACGGATCGGTTATGATCGCCCAGGCGATTCTCGAATCTGCCAGCGGTCAAAGTAAGCTCAGCCAAGCCCCTTACCATAACCTCTTCGGGATCAAAGGGACTTATGAAGGAAAAGGGGTTATCTTCAAAACGCAAGAAGACGACGGATCAGGAAATCTGTACACGATCGATGCAACGTTCCGACAATACGAAGATTACGAAGCTACCTTCAACGATTATGCGAAGCTGTTAAAAGAGGGGGTAGCGCATGATAGCGACTTTTATAAAGGAACCTGGAAATCAGAGACGGAATCCTATGAAGACGCAACGGAATTTTTAACCGGCCGATATGCGACGGATACACAATATGGCGAGAAGTTAAACGCCCTAATTGAAGCCTACGCATTGACTAGCTATGATAAAGAAAAAGCTGAGTTGCCAGAAGGCACTGACGAAATGATCCACCCGGTCATGAATCCCGTTGTTTCTTCTACTTTTGGTCCACGAGGAGATGGCTTTCACCGCGGTGTTGATTTTGCGGCACCACTAGGAACACCAATTCTCGCAAGTCTTGCAGGAACTGTGATTCGTTCTGAATACCATAATTCCTGGGGGAATTATGTGGCGATCGAGCATGAGAATGGGCTAACCACACTTTATGCGCATAATAATCAAAATCTGGTCACCGTTGGTCAAACAGTCGCTCAAGGAGAAATCATTGCATCGATGGGGAGTACTGGAAACAGCACTGGACCCCACTTGCATTTTGAAGTGAGTTTATCGTCAAGCTTGGCGCAGGATCAATTGATCGATCCACTGAGTGTTTTACCAAGCAATCAATAAAGAAAAGAGGTGAAAGCATGTTAGCAGAATCTATTCATAACCCTGAAGAGTATTTGGCTTATTCCAAGCAATTGCTAGAAGGATCAGGGTTCTTAGATAATTATCCAAAAATCGCAATTTATTATGAGGAGTTATGTACACAATTTGAGAACGTATATAACGATCCCCAACAAAACCCCTTCTTGCAGTGGGGGAAATTATTGAGCATTGATGCCCAAATACAGATTTTGATGGAATTAGCAGAAATTACCCAAAAAGATATTATCAGTGACTTTGGTATGACAGAAGAGGAGATTATCCGAATGACCCGTCAGGACAAAGATTCCTTTTATCGAGAAATCACTGGTGGAAATTTACACCAACAACCAAGATGGGGCTTGATTTATTTGGGTGAAGAATATGAAAAAGGATCCTTACACGATGTGTAGTGATCCTTTTTTGCTAAAGGGTGGGGATAATGATGAAGAAAGTTTGTTTGATCGTCCTTGGTGGGATCATTGCTTTTGCGTTTCTTCTTTGCATACCAATTGTTGATGCCCAAGATACTATATTGGATGGCGAAGCACCTGGGAAAGTGATGGCAGACCCTGCTATCGATGGGAGCCCACAATCAGAGGATTCCCTATTCAAAGAAGAGAAGAATTTGGAATTGGATGATGAAGTACGAAAAGATGACTCCGAGGAAGAAGAATTTGTTTCTCAAGATACAGGAATCTGGGGGAACGTTCCTTGGGAATGGGAGGAAGAAACGGCTACCTTAACATTGCAGGGCGGCAGTGCTGGAACGGTTGCGACAGCTCCATGGAAAACATACCTTGCTGTACAAAAAATCATTGTTGAAGACAACATCATTTTACAAAGCAATGCTGCAAATCTCTTTTCCAATTTAACGAGTCTGACGTACGTAGATGCATTGTCTTTTGACACGAGCCAGGTAACTACGATGGATTTCCTGTTCGCTAATTGTACGTCTTTATCCATTCTCAATTTGAACGGTTGGGATACAAAGAATGTACGTACTGTGAACAGGACCTTTCATAATATGACTGACTTAGTGGAACTGGATCTTTCAAGTTGGAATACGACGAATCTTGCTAGTGTGTCTACGAACTCTTGGTTTATCTTTGAAGCGAGAAACTTAAGAATTATACACTTGGGAGAAAATACGACTTTTTTACATATGGGATCCAGCAGCCCACGTTTTCCTAGTGAAGTGCCTTCAAATGAATATACAGGAAACTGGGTGCATACAAAAGATCAGTTCGGCAATCAAGTGGGGGAAAGAGTAGTGGCGCCTCGAAGCTCCTTATTGTCTGCCTTTTATGATGGATCACAGCCGGGAACCTATGTCTTAGAAAAATGGCAGACGATTACAATCAACCCCATCGATCAAAAAGGCAATTTTCTGACTGAAAAACAAACGATCCGAGGGGGTTATTTAGAAGACTATTCGATTATTCCTCCGTCTGTGTTAGGTTGGCATTTTGATTATTCAGATTGGCCACTTCAAGGAAGATTTACAGGAGATACAACGGAAGTGAATCTTTTCTATCGCTTGAATGAGACATCAATCTTGGATCCAATCAATCCAGAGGTAGAAATAACCCCAGAGTTAATGCCAAAGCTTCCAAAAGAAACACAAAGTTTTCGTATTGATTTCGTCCCAACCATTCTATTCGGCACACAAAAAATAACGATTTATGAACAAGAACATTATGCAGGTGCGCTAAAAATTAATGGATCGAATGAGGAGCGACCAAATTTTGTTCAGGTAAGTAATTTTGATCGAACGATCACTTCTTGGACACTATCTGTTCGGCAAGAGTCTCAATTCCAGACAAGCGAGGGTGATCTTTTATTAGGGGCCTCTTTGAGCTTTAAAAATGCAGAATTAATCAGTATTCACGATCAAAAGGTGCCAACCGATCATCTAACCCAAGTTACCCTCGTTCCTGAAGAAACGAGTCTCCTTTTTAAAACAACATCTGAGGAAGGCGCTGGAACCTGGATCTATCGTTTCGGAGATACAGAAACGATGTCTGAAAGCATAAAACTGACTGTTCCAGGAAGTACGATGCCCAATTCTAAAGAATACAAGACAGCGATCATTTGGACGATCAGTGCAATTCCCTAAGAAACAAATAAGCTATCGGGGATAAATAAAACAAGAATCCTGCCAGTATGGGTAGGATCCTTGTTTTATTACTATTGGAAAGGCGCTAGCCTTTGAGATCAGTTAAAGGGTTCAAGGAGAAGTCTTTTAAAATTTGAGGATTAATTCGTTCAAGCAGATGATTCCAATCGTCGATCGTCGGAATGGATTGGAACAAAATATACTCCATGTCTTTTTCTAAGTAGGATACATAGTCTGCGTAGTTGGTTACGAAAATATCAATCTGGTTCTGGTAAAAAAAGTGGTTGTCCATTTGCTCGATCGTTGGGAAAAATATCTGATGGTACCCTCGAAAGTAGCGAAGGGCTTTTGCTTTCACACTGCGGCAGACAAAGGAGGAGCCCTCCAGTAGGAAAGCAATACGTTTGGGATTTTGAACATAGCTGTCACGAATCGCTTCAATTGTTAAGAGAAGACTCGCAGTAATATCCTCGATGTATGTATCTTCTACTTTTAAATCCCTCAGATTGGCTTCTAGAAAAGAGTGAATACGCGTATAACAATCTGGATATGAGTGACGAGCAAATGCATTTACTTCAGTAATATTTTTATTCATGATTGGTGTGAGTTGATCAAGATATTTTACCGAAGTTAAAAAAGATTCAATTAATGTTGTCGTGGGAAAACGAGGATCGGCTAAAATCGGATCATAATAAGCTACGAACTTTCTGGCTAGTTCAGTTATAGTTGACCAATGGTTAAACTGTTGGCAAAATAGCTCTTCCTTTGCTGGAGCGTCGATCGTTCTCTTACAAATGGCATACAGATACAAACCGAGAAGCTCGCTATCAGGTACGACGAAGCCATACCTCTTTTGGATCTTAGGCTTAAGTGATAAAAGAAACTGGTAAGTGTCGTCTTTTTCCCAATCCATGCCTTCAATATTAGGGACGGGCATATACTTTCCCTGAGAACTTCGGTAAACCATGATATAAAATTGATAATAGAAGTCCGTCGGCAAAATATCTGTTCCCATAGATGGCTGATAGCGATTTTCTTCTAAATAATACATGAGTTCATTGACTTCTACAGATGGTTTTAGGGTGAAAGGGGAGATCTCGTCGGCTTCATAATAAAAATCTTTGAGAAACTTTCGAATATTTCCTTCTTCCCCAATCAGATCGACTGGATTTATTGAAAATTGTAGTTGGTACGGTTCCAGTGCTTCAGATACGCGCAGGAGATGTCTGCGCATGGAGCTTTCAGAAAGGAAAAAGTGGTCGGCCCATTCTTCATAAGAAAGCAGCTTTCCGCTCAGTATGCTCTCTATCACAACGAAAAGCGGTTCTTGAGAAATGAGTTCTCGCTTAGCTTCTGCATAGCCATTTGGATTGAGTAATTGAAACTGATAACCAGTATGGGTACTCTCTATTTCTAAACACCCGTCAAAATGTAGGCGTATATTCTTGATATCGACCAAAAGTGTTCGCTCATTTATTTCAGTTGCTTCCGACAGATCTCGTAATAAATAATCCGATTTTCCTTCAAACGCTGATAAGATTTTTAGGAAGCGGATGGTCCGTTTATCCAATATAAAATTCAAGTGTAAAGCTCTCATAGTTCTTCTCCTTGGTAAGTGTCTAACGATAGTTTCTATTTATTCAAATGGTAACACAATTAATGAAAAACATTTACATTCAGCTTCTGAAATGGGGAAGAAAGATACAGTAGCGCTATTTCTAACGGTTTAATAGGAATTTTTGAAACTTACGATTTTAAATTGCAAGAGCTGATGCAATTCACATGTTTGTTTTTATGGAGCTAAGAGAGGTTCGCACTCTGAAAGTTTTGAATGGTCTTCAACGATTTAGAGGAAAGAGCGTCGTCTCTAATAGAAAGTTTTAGAGCAGACGTACAAGATTTGGTGATTCTTTTTAAAAAGATTCAAAATGAGCACCCTATAACCAGCGAAATACTTTAGAGGTTGCTAAAATGTTTAAAAAGGAGAGATAGGATGCATGCATGGGAAGCAATTGATCAATCAGTGAACTACATTGAATCGCATATTTCGGAAGAGTTGGACACAAAGCAGTTAGCGGAACAGGTGTATCTCTCAACATTTTATTTTCAAAGGTTATTTAAACGTTTGGTTCATAAGTCGGTAAAAGAGTATATTAAGCTACGACGATTAGCCATTGCGATTGATTTACTTAATAACACAGACTGGAAAATCATAGAAATCGCTAACCATTTAGGCGTTTCGGATCATTCAAATTTTACTCGCATGTTCAAAGAGACCTATCACTTGACTCCTGAAGAGTACCGAGAAAAAAGACCGCGAATGAACATGATTCGACGGCCAAACCTTGCTTTAAACTATCTTTTGGTCGATGAGAAGGTGCCGCTGATCATAAACGGAATTGTCTTGGAGATTGAAAAAAGACAACTCACGGAAGAACGGTATGTGGGAATCGAGGGGATGGTCTCAGTTGATCAGCAACTGCCTATCGGGCAACAAACTGGCATCGATCAGCCTGGTGAACTATGGCAGAGATTTTATCAAGAAAAACCGCTACTTAAGGGGATCGTTGATGAAGTCATGGAAGCTGGTATTTCTTTTGCAGCAAGTCATTCTCAAACGCATTTTGGTTATTTTGTCGGCGGAAAAGAATTAGAGCGGGCAATAGTCCTGCCTACAGGTTGGGTCATAAAACATGTTCCTTCTGGCTATTATCTTGTGTGCAAAATCGAGGCAGAGACGAAAGAAATGCTAGTAACGAATGCTTTGAATGAAGCATATAGGTATTTGTTTGATGTCTGGCTTCCAAAACATGAAATAAAGGTGGAGGCTTTTTCAGTCGAAAGATACCAGGAAATAGCATCCATCCCTACAATGGAATTGTGCTTAAAAATAAAAAATAGCAGGTGTGGACAATAAGAAAGGATCGGGAGGAAACGATGCATACACATACGAGTGAGCGGTTGATCTATCGGCCCTATGAGACGAAAGATCTGGAGGCATTAATCAAATTGTGCAACGAGAAAACCTATCGCAGATGGTTTTATTTCCTGCCAAAACTTAATGAAAAAAGAGCAAAAGCACAAATCGAAAGAAATTGGAACCTGTGGCATGACGTGATTGATATGACAAAAGATCAATATGCTTTTGCGATAGAAGAAAAATGTTCAGGTGATCTAATAGGGTCTGTAGAAGTTTCCAAATACCATGGTAAAAAAAAGCTTAAGCATTTTGAAGTCGGTTATTACATTGGCGAATCCTATCAAAACAAAGGCTATGCCACAGAAGCAGTGAATCACGTCATAAAGTGGGCGGAGCCGTATCTAAAAGAAAAGCAAGAAGAGCTGCGCGTTTTTGGAAAAGTTGAGCATAAAAATATTGCTTCTTTAAGAGTGCTAGAAAAAGCCGGTTTTAAACTGGTGCGAAAAACAATATTGTGTCGAATTTATGAAAGATGGATAGATTGATCTAGTTTTTACTTAGAATGACGATAGATTGGGAATAGGTTTTTAAGAAAAATCTGCTTTCGGGTAAAGATACTCGAAAGCAAATCTAAGTTCAGTTAATGCTCTAAAATCAAGTGATATAAAAGTCCTTTTCACCAAGGATTATTCTTGAGTATATTGAATATGCCCCAGTCCCAACTGTAGGAGCGTGGCGAAGTTCCCATAGAGTTCAAGAAAATCGCTTAATGGATAAATTCAGATCAAAGCAGATAGTCAAAACGTTTCTTTCCCAATTCAAGCGATTTAGTTTAGACTATTTAGAAAAAAATCATTTCGATCTTGTTGTCTTGAATACAGAAGATTACTTTGATCAATTTAGTTGAATGATTGAAACGCTAGTATTAACAGCTATTCCAGATGTATCTGATTGGAAGCGATTGTTAAAGAAAATCAATCTTAAAATAACTCATTATTTACTATTCCATGAAATAGCTGATCAGAAAGATTATTGATCAGTTATTTCTTTTTTTGCATCTAGGCGTGCAGATGTTGAGGCGTAGAGTTTTAAAATATTTGATACTATTATCACAAGTTCAAAAAGGGGTGATTATATGTGCAATTATTAAAGAGGAAATGTATTTGGTTTTGTTTGTTAGCATTGTGGATTTTTGTCCCAACTGTTTCTGCCCAAACGGTTCAATCGAATAGTTCGATTACCTTTCAAAATATCATTCAAGACGAAATACAGCCGGAACCACCAAAAGGAGATCAGGCAGACATTCAAGAAATCCCCTCATATAAGAAGCCAGGAAGGTTTCCCCAGTTAATGGCTATAAGAGAAACACATAATGTCTTTTTAGGAGGCATTTTGTTGATCGTGTTTGTCCTATTAAAGAAAAGGAAAGAAGGAAAAAGAAGTGAAAAAGAAGTATTTAGCAATCGGATTACTTAGCAGCCTATTGTTTGGAAATGTTGTTACAGCTTCAGCCGAACAAATAACAAGAAATGCAGAAACAGAAGGAGAAGTAACTCTTTCGATAATTGATGATGTTGATACGGTTGATCCAGATCCAGACCCAGGTCCTGGAATTATCATTCCCCCAGTACAAACCGGGGAATTTTCCATAACCTACGTGCCCACTTTAAATTTTGGGATCCACGACAATGTTAACTCAACAGGTTTATTAAAATTTGAGGCCCAGGCAGAATCCTTTGAAGTGAATGACGATTCTGGGGAAGAAGTTTTGCGTCCACATTTCGCTCAAATTCGTGATACTCGTGATGTATCAACAGGATGGACATTGAGAGTTGAACAAGTAACACCATTTATCAATGATAATAATGTGCAATTGAATGGTGCATCCATTACGTTTAGTAACCCAAGACTTTCTCAAGCTTGGGATTCCGAGGTTGCTATTCACTCAAATCCTGTCACTATTTCGGCGGAACATGGCAGCCAAATTCTTATGGGTGCAGAAGTGCTTAATGGACGTGGATGGAATTCGATTACCTGGGGAACGTTAAATGGTGAGGTGAATCCGAATATTGTTTTAGAAATTCCAGGGGAACGAGCAAACGGCCAATTCACAAGTGAATTGAATTGGAGTCTAAGCAATGTCCCTTCTTCGCTGGCCCCTGTTATTTAAGAACAACGAAAAACGTATTGGCAGAATATTGTTGGTCTCTTTTATATGAATGAGATCAACAATATTTGTAAGAAGATTATTTCGTTGAAATATGAGGAGAAGAAAATGAAGAAATTCATAGTTTTAATAGCGATATTTTCTTTAATCAGTCATTCATCCCCATTGCTAACTTTTGCTCAAACAGTATCTATAGACGAAGTCTATGAGGAAACTAGCGATTCTTTTATGGAAGATAGCGTTGAGGAAAGTAGTGATCATAGTGAGGAAGATGAAATACAATCAAGCGATAAAGTGGCAAGAGATGACGAGGTTTCTCCCAGTGATAGTGGTAGGGACACTTCAGAAAGCAAACAAGAAGAGAATGTGGTTTCTTCTGAAAACCGCTCTTCCACAGGTCAGTTGATCACTGGCGTATGGGGGACAGTTCCATGGTCCTATGATTTAGTATCGTCAACCATGATTCTCAGGGGCGGAGAGGGGGCGACCGGACTAGCGCCTTGGAAAACCTATACTGATGTTGAACAGATAGTTCTTGAAGATCGAGTCATCCTGGGTAGTAGTGCTGTAAGCTTGTTCAGTGGATTAACTCAATTGAAAAATATACAAGGGATTGAAAAGTTTGATACTGCTAAGGTAACAAATATGAACTCAATGTTTCAAGGAGCAAGTAGTATAACAGAATTAGATTTGAGTCAATGGGATATGTCCAATGTTACCAGTACTACCACAATGTTTGCTGAAATGTCCAATTTAAAAAAACTAGATATAAGTTCATGGCATCGCAGTATCCAGGTTATTAACATGTTTAGAGCGACATCTTTCGAGCAACTCACTTTAGGTACCGGAACAAGAATTAACGGTACCTGGTTATCCAATATACCGGTAACGGAAACCTATACGGGGCGTTGGGTACTTCAAGATAGTTTGGCTAGTTCAACTAATTTTGTTTCATTTGCTAGTTCAACTGCATTTATGTCTGGGTATAATGGTGCGAATCCTGGCGTATATGTCTGGGAAGAAACAATTGATCTTGAAGCACAAGTAAGTCCCCAAACAATCCTTCTAGGAGAGGGAACCCAAGACATAGATTTAGGCAGTGCGATTCATACGGTAACGGCAGATGGTGTCTTGTTGTCTTCAGGGGAGTACGATGTTACTTACATTGACTCATCCTCCTATCTTTATATAGGCGATCGATTTAAAGATGTGACCATTACATATCGAACGGTGCATACGTTATCTGTCCGTATTCCCATTTCCGTTCGTTGGGGCAACACAATACGTTTACGTGGAACATGGGCGAATAACTTCGAGGAGTGGCGAACAATAGCCGCTTTTACACATCACGTTGGAGAATTGGGCCCTGAATTGTCACTATCGCCAGGACGCGGTGGGACAAATCCAACTACACCAATGATCCAACAGTTGCCAAATCAAGAGTTTGCTTCCCTTCATGCATACTCAGGCTCCGCCACTATTCTTGTAAACCAAGGCCAACATTTTTTTGACTTTACGTTGTCTACTCAGCAAACACCTGCCGAAGCACAACAAGATTTTGAAAATGCGGTGGGAGAAAATGGACGTCTACAGTTATCGGTTGGTGATATCGTCAGCGCGACGCACTTGTTTTCATCAGGAGAGGAATTTGATGGCGCCTTAGCTGGCTTCTCTAATCTAGAATGGAATGTACTTATGCAAGATGAAGCAGAAGAAAATGTAGGCACAGATCACACGAATCATAAAAATAGTGCATTTTATGAAGTGACAGCAACTAACCTAAGACCGTTAGTGATCAATCAGTTGAAGCCGTTGCTGAACAATGAGGTTTGGCAATATATTTCTGAAGAGGAGTTATTGGTAGTAGCAGAAAGTTTTTTTGATTTTGACATTGCTGAAGGGTACGTTTCCATAGCGGAGATCATTGAAATGCCTGATACGAATCAGCCAGGAGATTCATCCATGGTTGTTCGAGTGCAAGAAAAGTTATCCTCTGGGCAATACGCTCAAATGGATTACACCGTTCCAGTAACAATAAGGCCGTTACAAGTCTCACCTAAAGATCCAGAGAATCCTCAAGAAGAATTGCATCCAGAGGTGATGCCAGAACTGCCAGAAAATCAAGGATTTTTAAGCATTGATTTTGTTCCTACGATTCAGTTTGGGGATCAAGAAATATCGTATTTTGCACCGGAAACACTATACGCCGAACCATTAAGAACAACAGCAAATGAAACACGTGCAAATTTTGTGCAAGTTTCTGATAGACGTGGAAGAAATCAAAGTGATGGGTGGCGCTTATCTGTGAAACAACGAGAACAGTTTAAGAATAGCGAAACAGGGCATGTTTTAGCTGGCGCTTCTTTGCAGTTTCATCATATTCAAGCAATAGCAGCGTCCGGTCAAGAAAATCAGCCTACCCATTCAGAACAACTCTCGCTCCTTCCGGGTGTTTCATCTACTGTCGCTCAGGCACAAGCAGGATCGGGATTAGAAACGTGGTTATTTGCCTTTGGTACAACAGACCAAGCGGCTGAGAGTGTTGTACTGCACTTAGAGTCCGAACAGGAACGTCAAACTGGAACATATGAAACCACCTTGGAGTGGATTCTTCAATCGGTCCCTGATAATGTCATTCAATGATAGAAATCAACTGGATGCGTACTTCATAAGATGTTCAAACAGCCTAACATCCAATAGGAAATCATTTTGGTTGTTAGGCTATTTTTCTGTTTGGCCATTTGCGAGGATTACAAGCAAGAGGAATCTGGCGGTACTGCTCCTCATTAGTAATCATGATGGTCAGTTTGGTCATCGTCGCATGCACAAATCGAGCGTATATGATTCATGAATTTTGCTATGCTGGGTAGGAATTAGGCACTAATGGTAGTAACAAAAGAAATGAAGGCAATCCCCGTGGAATATAGAGAGGAAGATCGTTATGAATAAAATACTATTTGACAGTAAGAAAACTATGATGTACATAGTGGTAATTTTTATATTGACCCTGTTTTTTGGCCCAGTTGCTTTTGCTGATCAATCTGCTGGTTTTTCAGTTAGACCGATTCTGAGTGAAAATCAAGTGAATTCTGAGGTAGGCTATTTTGATCTGAATCTTGAGCCTGGAGAAAGCCAGACGTTATCTTTGGAGTTACGAAATATGTCTGATGAAGAGATCAACTTATCAATATCCGTACATACAGCTTTTACAAATGTGAGTGGTGTAGTGGAATATGGTAGTGACGCCGATGTCCCAGATGACACCCTACCATTTTTTTTGGCTGATTATATTCAAGGAGATGGCAAGATTACTCTTAGTGAAGGGGAGACGAAACAAGTAGATCTCTTATTAACCTTACCAGAAGATAAACCATTTGAAGGTGTTCTAGCAGCAGGAATTCGCGTGGAAGAAATCAAAGATAGTGAGCATTTGTCAGAAGAATCAATGGCTATTGAGAACACACTGTCTTATGTTATGGGCCTCGTTGTATCGAATAAGCGGGAGCAACTTTCTCCCGAGCTAGATCTCTTAGCTGTCTATGCGGATCAATTAAACTTTAGAAATGTGTTCAGTGCTCAGATCCAGAATCAATCGGGGACGTTTGTTAATCAGTTAGAGGTTAGTGCCTCAATTTATAATGAAGATCAAACAGAACGCCTCTATTCCACAGAGGCATCGGGAATGCAAATGGCGCCGCACTCCAATTTTGCCTTTCCAATTTCTTTGAATGGGGAGTCATTTGTTCCAGGTACTTATGTTCTTCATCTACAAGCAAATTCTGGAGAACTGGAATGGGAGTGGACGAGATCATTTGTGGTAGATGATCAGACATCTAAGACATTTAATCGACAAGATATAACTATTCCTAGCCAAACTAATTACTGGTTATTAGTCTCGATTTTTCTTGTTATACTATTACTCTTAGTGATTCTTATAAGGAAAAGAAAGTAACCTCAGAAGATTGCATAGTGATAGGAGGCCAAAATAAGTGGATTCTCTAGCAACAAAACTAATACTTAATGCACATAGTAAACGATCGTTACAGTTGCTTATGTTACTTGAAGTTAATTCAGATTTGACCTTAAGCGAAATCTCTCAAAAAACAAATTTAAGTAAGCGAACGATTCAAGCTGATCTTAATGATTTGAGATATTTGTTTGGAAATGCGATCGACTTAAACGGATCTTTGTCGGGAATGCGAATGACCATCCATGATTACGAATGCTATTATGCTAAAAAAAAACTATTTTTTGATCAAGAGCCACTGATTAGAATGGTAACGTCATTTTTTTCTAAGAAAAAAATGACGTTACCAGAGTGGGGGGCAGAACTGAATTTTTCTCTATCAACCCTTAATCGGATGCTCACTACATTGCGTGACGAACTGGCAGAGTACCATATTGAACTGAATACTTCTCCATTATCGATCAGAGGAGAAGAAGTGATGATTCGAAAATTTTACTGGGATCTTTTCTGTGAGTCTACGTATTTCGAATTTGACGATTCATCTGAGTTGTCTAACAAAATTGGTCAGTTATTTCCCGATATTTCTTTGAAAAAAGTGAAAAAAATTATTCATCTTACTTACCAAAGGATGGGAGAAGGAGAGCTGTCTTTTCCCGTTCATGTGCGGGAATTTTTAACAAATAGTTATTTATATAAAGAAATACTAGCAACCCTTTGTCAAATGAGCCGATTTAAGAGGGTGCCTTATGACAAACTTGAAGATGAAGCGTTTTTTATTTGTATAATGGTTTACGCGCATTGTGACTTTCGTGGCAAAACCAACGTACCATTGACTAATCTATCCCAAACAGCAGCCAATGTTGCCGATGGATTATATGAGATTTTGAGAGAACGTTTTTTGTATCTAGGCATTGATTGCGATATTCATGAAGTGTATGATTTTTTATCACGACAATATGCAAAAGTATTACTAGACCCTATTTATATTAAGAATGATTGTGTTACGAATAAATTTGCTCAATCGCTAGATTCAGATTTATTCGACTACTTAAAAAATTATTTGAACAGTTTGAAAGAATCAAATTATTTTACGGGTGCGTGGGTTTCTGATTTTTGTGCGTCGTTGATTGTTTATTTGTATCTAAACAAAAAAATTGGTCGCACGCATGAGATTCTTGTTATTCTTTCGAACGGATCATTAATAGATGAAACTGTAGCAATTCTTTTGGAGAGATTTTTCTATCGAAGATTAACGATTGTATATGAAGACACTGACTTAGAAAAAAAAATCAAAGGGTTTAAAGGGCACTTACTAATAACGAATATCATTCCTTTTGAATATCAGGTACACACAAAGACGAAACTTGTTTATTTGCCACGAATTTCTAAAGTTACTGATATTGGACTCTTTTTTCAATCGATCCTTGAAGATGAACTCTCATTTAGTCATTCACAAATGATGTGTGACTAATCTTCCCTAGGTTTCTTTGTAGTTGTAAATGTCTATATGTATATGATAGCTACCTGAGTAGTTTATGTAAGATCCTGATGCTCGATTTATACAGATGATTTTGAATGATACGAGTAACGAATAGAGAATAGACAAGAATGACGGCAATGAAAAGAATAAAATATAATAAGTGGTTTGGCTGCACCGAATATACCATGTTAATCGTTTAGAAAGGAAAATAAATATGCTTCTATTCACGACAAAAAAAGAGTATACGGACTATTTTTGGCAAGAATTGGGTGATTCTTGCGCAGATGAAATTGAACTTCAAGAGTATATTGATCAACAGTTTGTCAGACTGGTAGAACTGACTGACAATATTTCGAAAACATCATTCTGGCAAGATTTTCCAGAAATACTTGGGTTGGATGCAAAGCTGAATCTTTTAGTGGAGTTATGTAAAATTCACGAATTTACCAGTGCTGAAATCATTCGAATCACTGAAAATGATTATCGAACCTATTTTAAGGAACTATGCGGGTATGATTTAAGTATGAAAACAAAAAATTCAATGATATTCAATATTTCTTGATTGTTGAAAGAAGTTAATTAGTGTTGTAAGACTTCCAGAAATTATTTCAATTTTTGAAACAATTTAACTACGTATGCGACTCGCGTTCGCAGATGTTACAAAGAGAAGAATGAAATTAGGAAAGCGCAATTCCATTGGAATAATTACAAAGAGTCTGAATGGAACTACATCTATAACAGTAGGGTATAACAACCCTTTCGAGTTGGAGTTTTTGACCGGACTCAAGAATACGATCAAAAAACACCTCTAGGCTAGAGATATAGCTTAGAGGTATTTTCATGACTAATTATGGTAAGATTATTAAATAAAAGTTGTCTTCATTTCAAATCGCATCGAATCCTCAAGTGCGGGAGATTAGTAAATGAAAAGGTCCATTTGGGGTGAGCTAATCTTTACAAGAAAAGAAGGTTGATTTAGATAATGAAAGAACGGGGAGAAGAAATGAAAAAGAAACATAAAGTGATACAAATGTTGGGTGGGGCTACACTCTTATACATCTTAGCGGTCCTGTTTATAGGCGGCGCAACACTATTGCTGTTCAAAAATCTTACCTTTTTGATTGAGCCAGTAGTTAAAGTATTTCAGGTGGTTCTTCCTCCGTTGACTATGACGCTCGTTTTATATTTTGTACTTAAACCAGTTGTAAAGTTTTTGGTAGGGCTAGGACTTTCAAAAGTACTGAGTATTATTATTACATTATGCACACTTACTGCTGCCTTTATCTTGTCAACTGCCCTCGCACTTCCGTTACTTATCCAACAATTTGAACGATTGATCGAAAATTTCCCAAATTATCTGATCGAAGCTGAACGAGTAATAGAAACTTTTATACAAAATACTAGATATGAACAAGCATATCATGAGGGACTCGAAGTTCTGGCGAATTGGATAAATCAAGTTTCTAATAATGTGGGCGTATATCTGGGTAATATTATTTTCGGTGCTTCACAAGTATTTTCAACGATTACCCATGTCCTATTGTTGTTATTGACAGTGCCGATCATCACGTTCTTTTTATTGAAAAATGACCGTCAATTTGTAGAGTATTCTTTAGGTATCTTCCCACCTAGATTACGTCATGAAGTCAAAGAAATCATTCGGACGATGGAAAATCAGGTGGGCGCCTATCTAAAGGGCCAACTAGTCGTTTGTGTGATCATAGGAACATTGACTTTTATTGGCTTCTTAATTATCGACATGCCTTTTTCTGGAAGCTTAGCATTTCTTGTTGGCGCAACAGCTATCGTTCCTTATATCGGACCGGTTGTCGCCTTTTTCCCTTGTGCAATCATTGCAATCATGACGTCTCCTACGATGTTCATTCAGTTGTGCATTGTCTGGATCGTTGTTCAATTATTAAATGGGGAGCTGATCGAACCTCAGGTCATGGGAAAACATATGGTGATCCATCCAGTAACAATTATTTTTGTGCTATGGATAATGGGTGAACTTTTCGGCATGTTTGGGTTGATTTTCGGTATACCACTTTATGCAATCGGGAAAGTGTTAGTGGTTTTTGGGTTTCGAAAATTTAAGCAGCGATACAATCGCATACATGCGGAAGATGTTCCTTATGAAGAAACTGAATTTAGTTTAGAATCATACACTAAGAAAAGCAGCCATGGTTAACGAGGGAAACCTGTTGAACAAATGAATTTAAGTACGCATGTCCTGCTCAAATTGATTGTCATAAAAGGTGCGATCTAAATTGATCGTTTGAGTTAAATCATTTGCTTCGATAGTGAAAGAAAGATTTTTAATACATAGAGTGCTTGGAAATATCTATTTTCTGAGTACTCTATTTTTAGTTTGGGCTGATGACTTTCCGATAATTAAGTTTTCCAGTGTCAGAAATTCATTGGATCATGACTCCTTTTTATCCATCCCAATAACTTGTCGTTTTTCTACGAAAGAGGCTGCTTGACTAAGCAGGAATCAACGCACAACAATGATAAACGTCAGATGGATAGACTACCTATTTGACATCTGATTTCCCAAATGATATATTTTCCAAGTAGAAATCAATTTGAGGGGAAGTTTTCCATGAATAATTTAGAAGAGGTATTAGTAAACTTACAATGTGAATTGGTGGCGGAAAGAACCAGACTAAATCCTAAAACAATTAGTTGGCTTCAATATGATATTTTAAATATTCTAAATTCTGAAACTGAGATGCGCCCATCAAAAATGAGTGTTTTGCTAGGAATTAGTAGGACAAAACTTTCAAAGGCGTTAAAAGAGTTAAAATTAATGAATTATATTCAACAGAAACCCAATGATGCAGATGGTCGAGAACTACTCACTTTTTTGACAAAAGAGGGAAGTCATTTATTAACAACTATTGATAATGGACATACACACTTATCTGAAATCGCAAATGCAGTTTTTAATCGGAAGGAAAAAGAGCAGTTCGCTGAACTAGCAAAGAAATATTTAGAAGCGCTTAAAACGGAAAGGCTGAGGTATGATGAATGATCTCATTTCTATCGAAGGAGCTAAAACAAACAATTTAAAAAATCTTTCTCTGAAACTTTCTAAGTATCAAGTAACTGTCGTAACAGGTGTTTCAGGCTCGGGAAAATCTTCTTTGGTATTCGATACCTTAGCAGCTGAATCCCAACGATTACTAAACGAGACTTATTCGAGTTATATCCAACAGCTACTACCTCACTATTCTCAACCAATCGTTGATAAAATAGAAAATCTACCAGTATCTATTGTGATTAATCAGAAGAAACTAGGAGGAAATGCACGTTCCACAGTTGGAACTGTAACAGATATATATTCAAGTTTAAGGCTGCTATTCTCGCGGGTTGCAACCCCTTTTATTGGATATTCTATGAATTATTCGTTTAATAATCCCAAGGGCATGTGTGAAGTTTGTAAGGGATTAGGTGAGGTCAAAGAGATTGATGTCGATAAGTTAATCGATTTTGACAAATCCTTATCAGAGGGAGCCATTCAATTTCCTACTTTTCAACCGGGAGGATGGCGCCTGTCTAGGTATACAGAATCTGGTAATTTCGATAACAATAAAAAAATTAAAGATTATCTAGCAGAAGAATTGGACCTTTTACTAAATGATCTCGGCAGCACTCCAAGTAATCCTACGAATAATTGGCCAAAAACTGCACGTTATGAGGGGATCATTCCCAGAATTACCAAAAATTTTATCGAAAAAGAGAGCACGCAATATAGTGCACCATTAAATCACATTCTGCAAGTGAAAGAATGTCCCAATTGTCAAGGAACTAGAGTAAGTAAACTTGTTCGCTCTGCAAAGATAAATGGAAAATCTATCGCAGACTGTGTAAGGATGCCTATTCCTGAACTAAGCAAATTTATTAAAGGGATTCATTCTTCTGCTGTTCAGGTGATTTTGAAAGATTTAAGTAAGAAACTACAGAGTTTGGAGGAAGTTGGCTTAGGTTATTTGTTTCTTAACCGTCCAACAGTAACATTATCTGGTGGAGAATCCCAAAGAATAAAAATGGTTAAGCATCTTAACAGTGCTCTTAGTGATATTCTATATATTTTTGATGAGCCTAGTATTGGACTCCATCCAGAAGATATTCAAAAAATAGCAAAGATAATTAGGGGGTTAAAAGATAAAGGAAATACTGTTGTTCTTGTTGACCACGATCCGGATATTATACAAATTGCAGACCATATTATTGAGATCGGTCCTGGATCCGGGGATAGCGGTGGAAATATCACCTTTGAAGGAACCTATGATGAACTACTGAAGTCGAACACCATCACTGGAAGAGCGTTGGCAGATAAGTTGAACGTTAATACCCAAAGACAACAATTTTCTTCCTATTACGAATTAAATGAGGTTAGTTTGCACAATGTTGTAAACGCTTCTGTGGTATTGCCAAAACAAGCATTAACGGTTGTAACCGGAGTAGCTGGTTCTGGGAAGAGCACACTCATTCGCTATCTTTTCAAAAAAAAATATCCTGAAGCAAGTATATTAGACCAGAGTCAGATAAATGGCAACATTCGCTCAAATGTTCTCACGTATCTAAATGTCTTTGATAAGATTCGGAGCATCTACGCGCAATGTTCTGGTAAAAGTGCCTCTCTTTTCAGCTATAACGGTACAGGAGCATGTCCTCTGTGCAAAGGCAAAGGAGTGATAAAAATGGATTTAGCTTTTATGGGGGATATAGAGCAAGTTTGTGAGAAATGCCGAGGAAAAAGATATAACGATGAAGCCTTATCTATTTTATGGCATGGTTTCACTATTTACGATATCTTACAATTATCAGTTCGAAAAGCAGTAGATTTGTTTGATGATCGCTTATTGATCAGAACGATGCAAATTCTCATGGATGTTCGTTTAGAGTATATGAAGTTGGGGCAGTCGCTAGATACATTTTCTGGTGGAGAACTTCAGCGTTTAAAGATAGCAAAAATAATTGCTCAAGATACTTCTAATTGTCTAATATTAGATGAACCATCTACCGGCCTTCATGAGGCGGATATTGACAAGCTGTTATTATTGTTGAATAAACTTTTGCAAAAAGGAAATACATTGATTGTTCTAGAGCACAATCTCAAAATAATTAGTCAGGCTCAATGGCTTATCGAAATGGGACCTGGCGGGGGGAACTTTGGAGGCAAAGTATTGTTTCAAGGGTATCCAATAGACTTATTAACGTTAGAAGATTCATACACAGCAAAGCATCTGAAAAGATATACAAAAAACAATAATTAAAAAAGTGTTTATAAGAATTTCAGTTCATGATTTTTTTAACAGCTATATGATGGACAGAAATTTAATAGCTTTTGACCTTCTTAATTTTTCGACAAAGAGTGTTCAGAAAATGACTGTTTTCTGGACATTCTTTTCTTTGAACAAATTTCTATGAAAAGTATTCTATATAGTGCATAGAAACTCGTAACAAAATCTATGTTCAGCTGAATATAGGAGACGATGAATTTTAGAACAGTTCGTTACCGGAAGAATATCCACGAAGTTTCAGAGAAAAGCGATAAAAACATAAAAAATCTTCTAGACTCATTCAAATCTATCGAGTATTCTGTTAGCAATTGTGAGTAAGGAGGTGTTTAATAGGTGTTGAAGAAAAACAAGTTGGAAATAGGCACTATTTTTATAGGAGTACGTGCATGAAGTTTGAGATTAAACGATTCGTCATTCCAATAGGTGAAACCGATAATATTAGTCTAGCATTTATCAAGTCCGATAACGGAATCTTATATAGAATCAGTACATAGGTGAGGTGGAAGAAATGATTCAAGAGTTGAATCGGTTGATGACGTATATCGAAGAGCGATTAACACAAGAGATTTCACTGGCAGAGGCTGCTAAAACGATGGGGTTATCTGAATACCATTTAAAGCGTACGTTTTCATTTATTGCTGGGATTTCATTAGTAGAATATGTTAGAAATCGACGGTTGGCATTGGCTAATAGTGATTTAATCAAAGGTGAATCCGTAACAGAAGTAGCCTTTAAATACGGCTACCAGTCCGTAGAGGGATTTTCAAGAGCATTCCGAGAATGGTCAGGCTTCTTGCCTTCCGAGATTATCAAAAATCAGTTTCAAAAGTCTTTTCCTCCACTATCCTTTTATATTAATGTTAAAGGAGGAGTTTCAATGGATTTTAAAATTGAAGAAAAACCCACATTCAATTTAGTGGGTGTCTCAAAGCGTGTTCCCATACAATTTGAAGGAACAAACAAGGTGGTTCAAGAGCTGGCACAATCAATGACGGAAAAGCAACGAACAGAAATGCGTAAATTAGGGAATATGTATCCTAATCAGGTGTTGAACGCTTCCTACGCGTTCGATGAAGGAAGGATGGAAGAAACAGGAGAACTAACACATTTCATCGGTTTTGCGACAACACAAGAAAATCTTTTTGATGATTTGGAGCAACTACCTATTGCGAAACACAAATGGGCGATTTTCCCAAATAAGGGACCATTTCCTCAGACTTTACAAGATACTTGGGGAAAGATCTATTCTGAATGGCTGCCCTCATCAAACTACGAATTGGTCCAAGCCCCAGAGCTTTCTTTTACAAACTATGATGAAGGTCTAGAAAATTGTTACAGTGAGATTTGGGTTGCAGTGAAAGAGAAATAAACAATTCTTTCAACGAAAAAATAAAGTAAAGATCATCATTAACCAGAATAAGTCGGCTTTCAGATGACTTATTCTGGTTTTTTGAGGGTCAATATATAGATGTGATGGAAGTACTCGGTACATAGGCAATAACTGTAGCTACTATGTGTTTGAAATCTAAAATTATTTAATTGATTTTAATTTTAATGAATCGATTTATTTAAATTAAAAATGTTAGAAAATATAGACAATTTTGTTTTCCTACTATATATTAAATTAAAAGGAAGGGCTTTACTAGGAGGATAAGATAAAAAAAGTTGTTAATGTTGGTTTTTTAGTTATAACTATTGCCTCATTGTTTTTCGCTGCGGGAGCTAGCATTGCAAGTGCTGCGACTATGATGTAACTGTAAAAAGTAGTCGAGTACAAGTGTTAGATATATTGGGACGTATTACTTCTACAACCAATTATTGGAGAACAATTCGCTATACAAGATATTGTCACCCTGTCGATGAGAAAAAGACTAAGTACTATTCGGGACTTCATGCGATTGTTACTACAAACTATATCTACGATTATAGATAAATAAACGTTTAAAAGACACCCCTTCCTTTCTTAATAGCCAGTTTTAGGAGTGATACAACAATGATTGAGATTAGAGACATGAGTAAACAATTTGGTAGTACCACGATTTTTCATAATTGCAATTTAACATTTGAAAAGCATTCGCTTATCGGTTGTATTGGCCCAAATGGGGTAGGAAAAACTACATTTCTCTCGTTGCTTTCTGGTATTTTCAAAGCGACTACGGGAGAAATCAGAGTGTTTGATCAGACTATCAATAGTACAGCAGATGCAGTAGGCAAAGTTTCCTTTTTCTTAGATGAAAAAATTTTGAGTCAAGAATTGACGGGGAAACAGCATTTAGAAGCTCTTCCCAATCTTAATCCAGAATTAGTAAAAGAGTATGTCGCCTATTTTTCTTTTTCAGATGCTTTAAAGAAAAAAGTAAAGAAGTATTCTTTAGGGATGAGACAATTGCTTTTATTGATAATGACACTAAGTCTCGACACAGATATTTTGTTACTGGATGAAGTTCTTAATGGATTAGATCCAAAAAATCGGAAATTAACCATTCGGTTATTGAATAAACTAAAAGGAAATAAACTTATCTTTTTCTCGTCTCACCAATTAATAGATGTCACTGAGCTCTCTGACAAAATTTTGATTTTTACTCATCAAAAAATCGTCGAGTATAGTAAAGAAGAGATTTCTATAGAGTATCTAGAACAACATGTTTTTAATATTGGTGAAGCTATATGAAAAAAATTATTTACTTGGAATTTTTAAAACTCATAAATAATAAAAAAAATCAAGCAATGCTCGTATTTGCAGTATTACTAATTGGAGTACAGTTATACTCAACCAATCAATTAAGCAATCGCTTTATTGATACTACACTACCTGAGTTAGAGGATCGTATTTCTATGATTTCTTCTGAACAAGATAATGCAAAGCTTGAGATGGAAGACTCAGGCATTGACGAAGAAGACAAAAAGTTTCTTAGCGAGTATATTGAGAAAACTGATAAAATATTAAATATTATCTATCAGCAAAGAACAGCATTAGAGCAATCAAATATGAATCAATATTGGTCCTTAGAAAAAACAATTTTAGAGTTTACAGATGAAATGGATGATGGCTATCAGCATCCCGACGTAGACCCTATGAACGTTTCGTCCAAGCCTAGAATAATGAAATTGCAATATATTTTCGATAATCAGATAGAAGTAGATACTGATCTGGATATTCCAGTGAAAGCTTGGAGTTCTTTAGGAGAAATAACTAGTAGCTTTTTGTCTTCGGTTATTTTCATTTTATTACTTTTAGTGTTTTTTGGGGATTTAACTAGCGGAGATTATGAAAACAAAAGTCGGTTTCTTTATTCATTAACGGTCAAAAAGAAAGCAAATATTCTTTTATCGAAATTTGTTGTTTCATTGATGGGTATGTTTAGTATAGTTATAGGTTTATCATTGATGAACTTTATTATCCAAGGGTTGATGAATGGATTTGGCTCACCACTTTCGCCAATAGTTATTGGAAATGATCCTAATAATCTATCCATTACTCCTGTTTCTTTATTTTTGCTTTCTTACATCACCTATAGTCTAGTTGTATTTGCTTTTATATCAATGTTGCTAATAGCATTGGGAATATTGATAAAAAAGAACATTATTGTAATAGGTAGTAGTGTACTTGTTTACTACGGATTTTCATTGATTCAAGATCATCCTTTGGTAAAAGAGTATATTCAATATATTCCACTAAGCTATTTAGATTCATTTTCAGTAATATCACAATCGAAAGGTTTTATGAATGATACTACTTGGATTGTGGGATCGCTTTATTTAGTTATCTTGTCTATAGCTCTTTTCTTACTTTCGAAGTATCTTATTAAAGAAAAGAACTTATACTAAATACTATGTAGAATAGGAAGAGGAAAAGAGAAAACACTCTTTTTCTCTTTTTTATTAATAACATGTTTTTATTTTTTATGACTCGTTGTGTTCATTTGTCAAAGTTTTTAGAAAAAGTCAGTGGCAACATTGCGACAGGGGTGAAAAATCCCTACTTACCGATGACAGAATGGGGCTGGCAAATTGAACCAGTCGGACGCCGAATCTCCTTGCTTTCCCTGTTGGTCTAAGCAATCACCTTCATGAATTTGGTTTTGAAATTAGGAGAAATTCGAATAGTATTTCTACTTGGAATGATTGTAAAAGGAGAGTACAGAGAAGTTTTTCTCGGTATTCTCCTGCTTTTTTGAGACAAGCTTATGCAATACACCCATTTTCTAAGAGTGAGTAAAAAAGTAAACCAAGCCCATTATTGTTGCATATGCAACAATAATGGGCTATTATAGTCCTAGATAGGGAGGGGATAGTTCGTGGAGGATATACTTCGTGAGATAGGTTCGATCAGTAGAATGTTGGAATCAATTGCTAATATTGAATTTAAAGAGATTCAACTCAGTAAAGGACAATACATTTACTTAGTTCGTATATTTGAAAATGAAGGAATTATTCCTGAACGATTAGCCGAACTGATCAAAGTTGATCGCACGACTTTGTCCCGGGCGGTAAAAAAATTAGAGGAAAATGGCTTCATTCTAAAAGAGTCAGACAAAGAAAATAAAAAAATCAAACACTTGTACACAACCATCAAAGGAAAACAGGCGGTTCAATTAATCATAAGAGAAAATAACTATTCAAATAAAGTAGCGATTCAACAGTTATCTGCTTTAGAAAGAAAAAATTTTGCGGAAATGCTGGCAAAAATAAAATCTTCGGTAGAAATTGATTGGGTCAACGTCAAGAATGGGATCAAAAGAGACTATTAAACGAATAACGCCGCTGGGGAGATTGGATCTGATTGAATGTACATTCATGCTACCTAGGGTAGGAAGCACAGGTAGCTGATATTTTGTTAAAAAGGATATAGCTCGGCTGGCTGCTGAAAAAACAGAGAGCCTGAAAAATAAAGGACATGAATTTGTTTAAATAAACTAAATAGGAGTGTAGAGAAAGTGAAGAAAATAATGATCGATCAAGAATTTTGGGCACTATTTCCAGAAGCCCAAATCAACTGCCTTGTTGTAAAACATATAAACAATGTTGCCGATGCTGCACACGAAACATTTTTTACTGACTTGCTAAAAAATAGTAAAGAACAAGCAAAGCGTTACTTAACGACCGACACCTTCAGTGAAAACCAGGTGATCCAAGAATGGCGAAGTGCTTTTCAGCAATTTAAAACGAAAAAAGGGGTACGCTCTTCCATCGAAGCACTGTTGAAACGGGTGAATCAAGACAGAGAATTTTCTCCCATCAATCCCTTAGTAAATATCTATAATAGTATTTCCTTGAAATATGGCGTCCCTTTAGGCGGAGAAGACCTCGATACAATCGTTGGCGACCTTCATTTAGGCGTTGCAAAAGGTGGCGAATCCTTCTTCCCTTTAGGTGCAGATACTGATTCCCCAGCTTTGGAAAAGGAAGTCATTTACTATGATGAGAAAGGGGCAATTTGTCGATGCTTGAATTGGCGGGAAGCCCAACGCACGATGTTAACAGAAGAGACCACCCATGCTGTTTTATTCATTGAGTCGATCAATGAAACACAACGGGATCGGGCGAATGAAGCAATCAAAGAGTTAAGTCTGTTGATTCAAGAATATTTTAACGTAACAGGTAATGATTATGTGCTAAGTAAAGAAAGTCCTGAAATCATTTTGTAAGGGCGAGCTTCTTGTCTCTAGGATTAGGATGTACACGTACTTTTTCTCGATTTTGCATACGATTCTCTCATTTTGATTGATCGGTCATCGTGAAAATCTTGACCCAAATATTCGGATGTGCAATAATTAGGTGGAATTTAAATAATGACATTAGATTTGTTCGCCGGAATAAATCTTATTGAAGTCAGAAAAACTAACCTTAGGCTTTTATGGTTAGTTTGTCTGACTTCTTTTTTGTTTTAGGAGGTATAGGCAGATGGTAAAAGAACAATTGAAAGAAAACGGAAAGAGCCCTAACCAGTTGGGACTTTCCAGTAAAGAAGCAGAAATGAGGCTAGAAAAATATGGGTTTAATTCCATAGAAAGCAAAGATGAGAAGCATTTTTATGACTATTTGAAAGAGTCGATGAAGGATATTACCATCTTGATTTTAATCGTTGCAACGCTCTTATCTAGTTATGTTGCTTTTCAAAATCATCCTGATGATTTTACGGAACCAATAGTCATCTTTTCAATTGTCATTCTTAATCTATATTTGTCGATTCGACAGCAAAAACATGCGGAAAAATCAATGAGTGAATTAAATAAGATGAGTGTTCCCGTAAGTAAAGTATTCAGAGATGGGGCGTTAAAAGAGATTGAAAGTTTGAACATTGTTCCTGGTGATATTGTTCAGTTGGCATTAGGGGACCGTATTCCAGCAGATGCTAAGCTTTTAACTAGTAGTAATTTCTTTGTTGATGAATCGTTTCTAACTGGTGAAAGTGAACCAAGTGAAAAAGATCCCACCTATATTTCTTCTAAAGAAGATTCTTTAGGAGACAGAAAAGACTTGGTTTTTTCTGGCTCATTGGTCGTCACAGGAAAAGCAAACGTTCGAGTTGAAAAGACAGGAATGAATACGGAAATTGGTAAAATATCGAGCTTATTAAGCAAGGAAGAAACAACCATAGCACCTTTACAAATAAAAATGCAAAAACTGGGGAAAGTTCTAGGCCTAATCGCTATTCTCTCTGGCTTTCTAGCGATTGCTATAGGAATCAGCAAAGGATTGTCTTTAGAGACCAGTATCATGACTGCAATATCAATGGCTGTTGCTGCTATTCCAGAGGTTTTGCCAGTCGTAGTAACAATCTCTCTAGCTGTTGGGATGAGGAATATGGCACTGAAGAAAACCATCGTTAGGACTCCTTCAACAGTAGAAACCGTTGGGGGTGTTTCAATCATCTGCTCAGACAAAACTGGAACGATTACCGAAAATAAGATGACCGTGAAAGAAGTTGCCACGATGAAGGATAAACTGACTTCTTGCTTAGAAATAACAAAAGAGAAGGGAAAAAATCTCTTATTTCTCTTCTATCTTGCTAGTTCGATGGAAGAAAATACAGCAGTAACCAGCAATCCAACAGAGTTGGGGATCAGAAAAAAACTGGCATCGCTCTTCACTGAAGAGGAATTAGGTAAAGTCGCTTCAACCTTTGAACAGATTCATGAAGTTCCCTTTGATTCAAAACGAAAAAGGATGACCGTCTTATATAAAGTAAACGACCAATATGTTTCTGTCACAAAAGGGGCTTTTGATCGCTTGAATCTCATTGATGCGAACAACCCTGCCTACTTGAGTAAGCATGATGAGTTGGCCAACCAAGCCTATCGTGTTTTGGGCGTTGCTTATAAAAGATACGATGAAAAACCTACACGTTTTACTGAAGAAATTCTTGAAAGTCAGTTAGAATTTGCAGGATTTGTTGGGATTATCGACCCAGCTCGGCCCGAAAGCTATACGGCTGTTTCTATTGCAAAACAAGCAGGGATTCAAACCGTAATGATCACAGGGGACCACTTACTGACAGCAAAGAAAATCGCAGAGGATGTAGGAATTCTCACCGATGGGAAAAAAGCAATGACCGGAGCGGATTTACATGAAATGAGCGATGAAAAATTAGCTCGTGTGATTGATGACTATCGAGTCTTTGCTCGTACTTCCCCAGAAGATAAAATTCGAATCGTAAAAGCATTCCAAAAAAACGATGAGATTGTCGCTATGACTGGCGATGGTGTCAATGATGCACCTGCATTAAAAGCAGCTGATGTAGGGATCGCAATGGGAGGTGGCACAGAAGTAGCAAAAGAAGCCTCTGATATGGTTTTAGTAGACGATAATTTTGCGACGATTGTGCAGGCGGTTGAAGAAGGACGACGGGTATACAGCAATATCAGAAAATCATTATATGCGATGTTAGGTTGCAACATTTCTGCACTGACAATCGTTTTAATTTCCTTGCTCGTTGGGTGGGGAGCACCTGTTACAGCGGTTCAATTGTTAATCATAAAAGTAGTTGCAGATGGAATCCCAGGAATGAGTCTTAGCATTGAACCAGTCGATAAAAAAGCAATGATGGAAGCCCCTATCACTAAATACACGAGCATTTTTGCGCAAGGGTTATTGGTAAAAATTGTAGAAATCTCAATTGTTTTTACAGGCGTCACATTAGGCGCGATTCTAATTGGACGTCTAGAATCGATAGAGGTTTCGCAAACAATGACATTTATTGTATTGGGATTATCAACTATTGTGCATATGTTTAATTGTAGAAGTAAAGAATCTATCCTGAAGCTGCGTTTTTTGAGCAATCCGTTGTTAGTAATGACAACCTTCATAGGTGCATTGATCATTATCTTGTTAGTAACGATTCCATTCACGCAAACCATTTTTGGCTTTGTCTCTCTTCGTGCAGTTGACTGGCTATGGGTAATCGGCTTATCCATTTTTCCTTTAGTGTATATTGAAGTGAAAAAATACTTTGGCTTGTTTTAATGTGAATGATAGGAAGAGAATCTTCTATTAACATATTTTCTTGAGAAATGAGGGAGGGCAAAAACTGGGAAGTTTTTGCGTCTCCTTTAATTATTTACAGATGCTTATGATTTCTGGTTTGATATTATTTAGAAGATATCAGAATGCACAACAACTATTGTTGTAAGGAAGGATTCGGTAGTATGTTTCAGGCAAATCACCAGAAGTAGCTAAAAATCCCCTCTATTCTACTCTCTTTTTCAAGAATTCCTGTTAAATGGTAGGTTTTATGTCAAAATGAAAGGTAGAAATCGATGAGGAGTTGTTGAAATGAAGGAAACAATATTAGCAATGAAGCTGAAAGAATATAGAGAAAAAAACAAGCTAACACAAAGTATGCTAGCAGAATTATTAGAAGTAAGTGATAAGACGATCTCTAAATGGGAGCTAGGTGCTACGTACCCTAGCAAAAAAAATATGATCAAAATAGCCGAAGAATTAGATATCTCATTAGAAACATTACTTTTGGAAGAAACTAAGAAAGACAATGATGATTTAAAAGTAAGTATCAAGTATGGGGTGATTAGTTTTTGCTTGATCTTTTTTGCCACGATGATCGTTACTTCGTTCAATCAAGACTTCAGCACGATTATGAATCTTTCTATTCAAGAAAAATTTGGTGTACTTTTAAACACTGCTTTAAAATTATTGAGCATCTCGGTGCCGCCAGCGATCATCATTGGCTCCGTGTTTTATTTTTATATCTTCCCTAAAAATAAAAAAGAGAACTAACCATTTCCTCGGTTTCGACAGAAATGGTAGATTAGAGTATAGGAATCAAGTGATGGATAGAAAAACGCATTTTAGATAAAAAGAATGCTCAGTCTGGCTAGTGTGAAAAGCGCATAAATTTTATAAGAAGGGGAGAACAGGATGGGATTCTTTGGTAAAAAGAAAGAAGTCAGAAATTTAACGAAGGAAGAAGAAGCAGAGATCAAAGAAGAAATGGCACGACAAATGCTTTCAAAAAACGAAAATGATATTGGCATGGTCAAGAAAATTAAAGTCCTGACAAACATGAGTACAGGACAAGCGAAAGACCTATTCCTGAAATTTAGGGATGAGTGAACCGAGAATTAATCGGATAGGGAATCAGATAGCGATTGCCCTTCAAGAAGGCGATATTTTGCTTATTATGTTTCTTTCAAAATTGAGATGAATAAAAAGGGAGAATAGATATGAAGAAAAAAAACTCTGAAAAATGGTATTTTTGGGTACTTGTTGTCATAATGGTTGTTGTCTTTTTCTATCTTACTAAGTAAAGAGAATGAATTTTCTTGAAAATAAACACTTACTAAGAATGACTATTTTTTAAGTTATGAATGGATGATGATTTTATGAAAAACGAATATGGATTTACCTTGATTTCAGTTTTAACTATGTTATCCATTAGATTATTATATTGATGAATGAAGCATCCAGAGACCCATTGTTTTCTGAATGCTTTTTTCATCTACAAATCATTCTTTGAGAATCCGGCTGTTACGAAAAATCAGTGATAGTGTATTAGAATATATGATGAATTCTGTTGAAGGGAGCATTCATTAAATGGCTCGGGCGATTAATTCCCTGTAGGGTTTCCATTAAAAGGACCACTTACGACGACTTTTCCCAACATATGGCCACTTTCGACATCTCTCGTTGCGCGCTTCAAATTTGCCGCGTTGATTCCATCCGAATAGACTTTGCTTAAGGTTGTTTTTAGTGTCCCTTCATTTGCTAAATCAGCAATCATTTTTAGCGCTTGTCCTTGTGTCTCGATTTGATAGTCGTGGTCTGTTTTAGCGAACATATACTCCCAATCAAAGCTAACAGAAAGGTTTTTCCATACACTTAAATCAAGGGGCTCGTGAATGCCAACGATCGTGCCCACATGACCATAAGGTTTTACCAAGTGGCTGATTTGATCAAAGTATTGGGTGATGTCAAACAAGACAGCGATATAGTCAACATTCGGAACGCCTAAGTCTCGAAAGCTATCCCTTAGGTCGTGATGGTAGTCTAAAGGGTGGTCAACCCCGCTCTTTTTAAGCCAGTCAAAATTTTTTGAACTAGCGGTAGCATACACTTCTAGACCTGCCCAATGAGCCAACTGATTCAGTATCGATCCGACGCCACCCGCACCATTGATGACGAGAATACTTTTCCCTTGATTGGCGTTTTCTTTAGGAGTCAAGCCGAATTTTTCAAACAGCAATTCATAAGCAGTTAATGCAGTCAATGGGAATGCAGCCGCCTCTTCATCTGTTAAATTTTTAGGGGCTAGAGCAACGATCCGTTCATCGACTGCTTGATATTCTTGATTGCTTCCTGATCGAGTGGTGGTTCCTGCATAAAAGACCCGATCACCAACAGTAAATTTCATGACATCTTTTCCGACAGCGACCACTTCTCCGACCGCATCAAAACCTAAGATACGCAGGGCATTTCGCTTGCGAGTCGTTTGCCGTAATTTGGTGTCGACTGGATTGACCGAAACGGCTTTGATTTTTACTAATAAATCACGAGGACCTGGAACAGGGATTCCTTCTTTTTGGTCAATAAAACTATGCGTAGATTCAATTGGCAGGCCTTCGAAAAAGCCTATTACATTCATCGTTTTCTGTTCTGACATCTTAATTCCTCCTTTTCTGGATAGAAAATCGTATTAGTTCTTTTACGTATTGCCCTCCATTTGGATCAAGACCGGTTAGTTTGCTTTCGCAGGACCTTTCCCGATAAAAATGCGGAACAGACTGTAAGGCTTCTCTCTCAGGTCTTCTCCTTTGTGAAAACTAGCCTGCCGTTGCAGCTGGTTGGCGTTAAAATATAAGTATTGATCTGGTCCAATAGATAAAGTATCTGGCCATAAAATACGCGGATCGTGAGCCAAAGTTTCCATAGTACCATCCGTGTGAATCACACGAATGCTGTTGTTTTCATAGTCGCCAGCATAGATCGTTCCATCTTCTGCCGTAATCATGCCATCGGAGGCGCCTTTTTCGCCCCAATCTTTAACATGTGCTTCTAACGCATGATCGTCAATTTCTTTGTTGAAAATTTTATCAGTTTCAATTGAGTATAAATGTCGACTGGATAAAGGACTAAAAAACAAGGTTTTTCCATCGGGAGAAATCGCTAGGCCGTCAGCTGCCACTTGCCAAGGCGAAGTTGTTCCATCAGCCGAGCGATTTAACAAAATCTCGCCTTCAACTTTAGGGATAAAGGCTGGATCAACCGCGGTGGAGGGGGCGCCATCTAAAATACGGAACGCATCGCCAGTACCTAAATCGAGTACGATCAACGCACCAGGACCGGTAATAGAAGAATCGGTTATATAGGCTACACCTTCAGAACCGCGGCGTAAATCAATTCGAACATCATTCAAATACGTAGAGTCTAGGACGACATCTGATGAAAAAGTATAGACTTTGCGAATTTGATTGGTACTTAAATCCACAGCAACCAGTTTTGCACCACCCTTAACAGGAACGGTGAATTTGGGTGCAGCGGTATCCAATACCCACAAAGTACCAGCACCATCAGCAACGATACTTTGTACACTTAGAAATCCGTTTTCCGGATTTTGAGGATCAAATGTATTCGCTTCTTGGCTAGGATAAGGAATTAATTTGCCGTCTACTCGTTCAACGACTGTCGCGGTTACTTGGTCTCCCCATTCAGGAAAATTAATAAAGATTCTCCCGGTTTCCGATAAGCTAACACCGGTAGGCATCGCATCATAAAATTCATGGACTTGTTCTAGTTTGCCAAAATAGTTTTCTTTTGCAGCATTCATTACGTATCTTCCTCTCTGAGCTTTCCCTATTTCACTTCGACTTCAAAGTTCACAACACCACGAGCTAGGACATGTCCAAAGGTATTAAAAATGAAAAAGGCTGGGGTAGAATCCTCAGGAATTTCAACTTTCTCAATAGCCAATGCCCAAACCGTTAAGAAGTAGTGATGAACACCATGACCTTTGGGCGGTGCAGCACCAATATATTTTTTCATGCGGGCATCATTTGGTAATTGAACGGCTCCTTGTGGCAGCTTTGCGTTATCGCTACTGCCGGCTCCTTGTGATAATTCCTCTACAGAAGCGGGGATATTCATGACTGCCCAATGCCAGAATCCGGATCCAGTTGGTGCATCAGGGTCGTATAAGGTAACCGCATAGCTTTTCGTATTGCTTGGTGCACCGGTCCAATGAAGCTCTGGTGAAATGTCTTGTCCATCCTCAATCCCAAAATCGCCAGACATAAATTTCTTATCCATAAGTTTCCCGTCAACAATGTCCTTACTGGTCACGTGAAACGCTGGCACGTCTTGTAATCCTAAAAATGGATCGTTCATACTATCTCCTCCTTGAAACGTGTTTTTGTAACAAGGACAGCGTAATCCTCGGTCAATGAAATGTAAATTAGGGAATTTTTTTATACCACAATTAGAGGTGAACGAGTGTAAACTGACTTAAGAAGCCTGCTTGCCAGTCTTTATCCGATCTCAAATGGACTTGACCGTAATCAACTAGCCAACCATGAAAATTTTGTGCTTGTTCATTGGTAAATGTATCCGGTAATTCGATCATATTTTGAAGAGTGAGGTAAGTAAGCGGCTCATTTAGGCCTAAGCGACTAAAAATTCGTTGTGCGTATTTATCAGCGATAAACACGACCTTATTAAACACAAAAACCATTAGTACATCTGCCGTTTCATAGCCAACACCATAGATAGCTAGCAACTCTTTTCGTAACTCAGCCTGTTCTTTTTTCTGTATAATACCGATATCATAGTTGTAGCGCTGAAACCAAGAAAAGATTTCTTTTATCGCGCGGGATTTATTTTTGTAGAAACCACTGGGCCGAATCAGATCCTGAAGAAGGAACTGATCAATTTCTGCCAATCTTTTCGGAGAAAATCCAATCTCTCTTCTGATATTTGCTAAGGAATAGGCCACATTTTTCCAATTGGTATTTTGAACCAAAATTGATCCGACAACGATTTCCCATGGATTTTCTGTATCCCACCACGTTGAATGTTCCATTGATGTGCTTAATACTTCATATAATTCTTCAATATTTTCAATCTTTTTCACGTTAAAAACCTCATTTTTACTAGCAGTCGCGATCAATTGCAAGTTAAACATTCTTCTTCAAGTAATCCCGCGTTTTTGTGATTAAAATCTTCGCCCCAGCGATACAATAATTCAATGATCTCTTTTAAAGAGTAGCCATAATCGGTCATTCCATACACAACCTGTAATGGTTTTTCCTGAACGACCTTACGATAGATCAATCCATCCTTTTCTAAATCTTTCAACTGCAAAGAGACCATTCTTCTAGTGATGCCAGGAATCAGCTTTTGTAGTTCGTTATAGCGAAGCGACCCATCAAACATCAAATGATATAAGATAACGCTTTTCCAACGACCTGAAATCATTTGTAAAGTCGATTCGACCGCGCAGCCATTTTCGCAATTGTATATTTTTCTTGTCATCTTCCGTTGTCTCCTTTTCCGTATGTCTGAGAGTATCATAAGGATTTACTTACTATTTGTAAAATAATTCATCTCCTAATCGTAAGAAGCAATAAGAAATAGACGTATAAAAAAATTCCCTAATGTACAATTCTTTCTTTTGAATCTATAGTACACGAGTAAGCAAATTTATTACCTTTACAGCTATCTCAAGTAATCCTAATAAACAACTTGCAAAAAACATTTAGGAGAGATTTATTATGAATAAGAACGGTGCAGACTTGATTGTAGATACATTGATTAAAAATGGCGTGGAATATGTCTTTCAATTGCCAGGCGGCAAGTTGGGTCCGCTATTAATGGCTTTGAAGAAACGTGAAGAGATTAAAGTTGTTACGGTAAGACATGAACAAAATGCGGGTTTCATGGCACAAGGAATTGGGCGCATGACTGGTAAACCTGGTGTAGTGATGACTACGTCAGGACCGGGGGCTTTGAATTTGGTCACACCTTTAGCTACGGCGACTTCTGATGGTGACCCGGTATTGGCTATTGCCGGACAAGTTCCACAAGCGAAGTTAGTAACACCGTATCCTCAAAATCCTAATATTTCTGGCGTAATGAATGATTCAACGATTACTAAATATGCCAAGGAAATTCAGCATACCGATGCCCTTGCGGATGAAGTAGCGAATGCGTATGTCTCAAGTATCAATGGCAATCCCGGGGCCGTTTTTATGGACATTCCAGGTAATATTCTGTTAGCTGAGACCACTAAATCTGGTTTGGCTTTTTCGACCTTAGTGAATCAATTGGACAATACGATCAGTGACGAAACTGCCATTCTTAGTGCAGTTGAGAAAATCAAAGCGGCCAAACGCCCAGTTATTATCGTTGGTGCTCGGGCAGCCGACGATAATGCGGCGGCTGCCATTCAAGCGTTCGTTAAAAAAACGGGAATTCCGGTCGTGGAGACGTTCGAAGCTACAGGTCTATTGACGGACGAGTTTTCTCAAAACTATGTGGGTCGAGTGGGGCTGTTTAATAACCTGCCTGGGGATGAACTAGTTTTTAACAGTGATTTAGTGATTACATTGGGATTAAATTTGGTTGAATACTGGGCTTCTGTTTGGAATACCGATAACAAGCGCATTATTGATATTGATACTGTAGTGGATCATTTAGATGAAACTTATCTCCCTGACACCATACTCTTAGGCAATATCGCAAAAAATCTAAAAAATATTACCAATAGCATAACGGATCAAGCCATTACGGATGAGTGGAAAATGGTTGTCCATGACTTGCAAGAAAAATTGACAGCGAAGAAAAAAGTACCCAGCCAAACAACTGAGGATGCACTACATCCATTGGAAATTGTTGATTCTTTGCAAAAAATAATCGATGCTCATCAAAATACGACCGTTGTTATGGATGGAGGAAGTCATGAAGTGTGGCTAGGTTCATACCTAAAGGTGTATCGGCCAAAACATTTCTTAATGTCTGATGGGGAACAAACCTTAGGCGTCGGTCTTCCTTGGGCGATTTCAGCAGCATTGTTGCGTCCTGAGGAAAAGATTTTGTCTTCAGGTGGGGATGGCAGCTTTATGTTTTCCTCACAAGAATTAGCTACAGTAGCCCATTACAATTTGAATATTGTGCAAGTAATCTGGGTGGATAAAGAATACAACATGGTTGAATTCCAACAAGAACTAGACTATAACGGACAAAAAGAAGGGGTCGATATCGATTATATTGGGTATAAAGAAATGGCTGAAAGCTACGGTATTAAAGCAGTCCGTGTACGCTCCAAAGAAGCTTTAGATGCTGCGTTGAAGGAAGCGTATGCTACGAGTGAACCAAGAGTGATTGAAATGATCGAAGACAATCATGAGAATATTCATTTACGAGACAAAGAACCGTTTAAAAAGTACTGAATCTTTTTACTACGGTCCACAAAACATGTGTTAGAAAAGAATGGCAATCCAACTTTACTACGTTAAAGAAAAGAAAGTTCTTTTTACAATAAAAACAGTGCCTGACTAAAAATATGAAGTGGAATTTTTAGAGAAGCTAGAACAGAATCTTTTATAAAATGCCGTTGGTAAGGACGATGATTCGTTTACTGCTAGCGGTTTTTTTTAGCATCCCCTCTGATTTTTTCGGAGAAAAGGTCTGCCATTTCGGCACTGTCTCAAAAAAGCACATCGATACTCTAAATACGGTGGATAGCGGTGATTTGGATACGCGTTTCTAGTCTTCATAGAGGCAGATTTCAAGTAAGTCGAATGAAGGAAATTAAGCACTTCCTATGTTGTTTGATGGAAGGATTATTAGTGAGAAGACTCCTTTACCCAGCTAAGGAATGACTTCTGTAGAATGGTTTCCTTGTTAATTGATGCAAGTGTAATGTGTAAAAATATTTTAAGCTTCTTTTTTTAATGAATAGTGTGTATAATAAGATGATAAAGCAATAAAGTGTATGCTGAAAAGAGGTCTCTTATGAAAAAATTTGCACTCGGCGTTTTTTGTTTCAGTCTTTTTATCACGGTCGTTGGCCTTTTTTTACAAACGATTTTGATCCCTATTCAAGATTTTGACACAATCAGTCAAGAAGAACTTAAGAATATCCAACTTGACCTTGCTATTAATTATCCGTTAGGAATTGGTATGCTCTATGTCGGACTTCCTTTGTTAGTATGCTCGAGTGGTTATTTGGTTTATTGTTATTTTAAAAATAAATTGCGTATGTGATAAATATTTTTGTAAAGAAAGCAGGTCTGAATAGCTATGAACAATCACGAAAAGAATAGAAAACAACGTTCGACTAATAATCTATCGAGTAATTTCTTTAACGTAATGAATACAAAATCAGATCTATCACAAAGCGGATCACCAATACCTTTTCAAAGTGGTGACTTTTCATCAGTTGATCGCAACGTTCATCCTTCAAAAACAGTAACTGAGTTGCTTTGTTTCTATTCAGTAGGGAGTATCATTGCGGCAATTGGGTGTTATTTGTATATTAAACTGCCCTTATTTGCGAATTTACTGGAGAACACGATTTTATCTTTTGCTATTACTTTTGGCATTATCGCCCTAAGCTTTATTATGTCTCATTTTATAACGAAGGTACTTACTGCTCATATAAGAAAAAATTGAAGTAAACAAACAACCAATATCAAACAAATTGTGAGGATAAATAGATGTATTCAAATTACCAGAAGTTGCCGCACTATTTAAAAAAGTGGTATGTATTGTCTTATATTCTACCATTGATTCTTCTTTTATTTATTAATGGCTGGACAGAATGGTTAACGTTTCCTATAGCAGTAGGAATCCTATTTATTCTTTATGGAATAAGTTGTTTTTTTGCTACCAAGGCGTCTTATGGTAAAAAAAAATGGTTTGTTTTAGATGGTATCACTTTTGGGATTGCGTTGATCGGTCTTTTTATCATTTTCAATTAATAGATAGAAAAGATGGGTTTTTTATGCAGGAACAATTGGGGGAATCTCTTGCTTACATGTTGTCTATCCTTGTGCTGTGTTGGAAGCTGTTATGTTCATTTAAAGATTACTATTTCTTGACGATAGCCATAAGCGTAAAATAAATCTATGGTACCGTAGAAATGTGCGTAGAACTTCTAAAGTTTGATTGGCTGAAGCTAATTTGAGAGGCCAGATAAGCGTCTTAGGCATGTTGTTTTGTACAGTTCTTATCTACGGATGTCTGTCCTTCGTCATTTTTTAGGTCATCATTTAGGTTCCACTGCTAAATATGAAAAGCAACTCCTTGTTCAAAGATGACCCACTGGCCCTATTTCCAAGAACATTGTCATACTGACAAAGAAAAGTGACGACATACAATTCAGTAAGAACTAATACAAGTCCGCTTCCTTTTGCAATGTGAGCGGACTTGTATTGGTTTTCTTCAATAAAAACCTATTAGTTTTCAGTATCTAGCATCCGCTCCATAAACCATTCCACTTGTTGGGGGGCATCGTGGTCAAAGAATGCGGACTCTTTTTTATCTAAAGCGGCTATTTTTTCAATGTCTTCTTGGGAAAGCTCAAAGTCAAAAATAGCAATGTTTTCAGCCATCCGTTCTGGACGAACTGTTTTTGCTAAAGCGACAATCCCTCTTTGCATCAACCAGCGAAGAACAACTTGGCCAACCGTTTTGCCATATTGCTTGCCAATTTCTGCTAATGTCGGATTGGTAAATAGGTCATGGCGTCCTTCTGCAAAAGGTGCCCAAGCTTCAACTTGGACGTCATATTTATCATGCCATTCCTGATCTTCCACTCGTTGATTCCAAGGGTTCACTTCGATTTGATTGATTTGAGGTTTCACCTCATTCAAGCCGACAAACTCGATCATCTTAGCTGATTTGAAATTTGAAACGCCAATTGCACGTAATTTCCCTGTTTTTTGAGCAGCAACCATGGAGCGCCAAGCACCATAAATATCTCCATATGGTTGGTGAATAAGGTAAAGATCGAGGTAAGTTAATCCCATTGTTTCAAGCGAAAGTTCAATCGTTTCTTTCGCTTTATCTTCGGAAGCTTGGAGAATAAATAATTTAGAGGTAACAAAAAGTTCTTCTCGAGTGACTAGACCTTCAGTGATGGCGCGCTTGATTCCCTCGCCTGTTTCTGTTTCATTTCCATAAATAGAAGCGGTGTCGATCAGTCGATACCCAGCTTTGATTGCTTGGTAAACAGCTTCTGCTGTTTCTTCCAAAGGAATTTGATAAACGCCAAATCCTAGTTGCGGCATGGTGACACCATTATTGAGTGTGATTGTTTGCATAATGTTTCCTCCTCTAATTTTCATTGCATGTTCTATCCTAAACCTTGGAGTTAAGTCCATAGCAAGTGAAAGATGTTACTTTTTTCGTTCCCATAATTTTTCCACTTTATCAGGGGGCATATTTCCTGCTCTAAATTTTGCGATATGCTCATCATACGTTTCTATCTTATAAATAAGTAGGTCTCTTACTTCCTGCATTGCTGCTAACTTTTTCTCTAATTCTTCGAGTTGATCGGCTAAAATCTGTTTCTGAGCTGTTTCGACGTTTTGACTTTCACGTACTTGTGCCAATTGAGCAAATTCAATTAGGGATTCGATCGACAATCCTGCATTTCGTAAATGTTTTGCTAAATAGATCCAGTTTAGATCATTTGTTGTGTACACCCGATAGCCACTCTCATTGCGTTGGACAGGTGGAATCACACCGACTCGTTCATAATAGCGCAATGTGTCTACGCTCAAATCAAACATTTCCGCTGCTTTTTTTATATTCATCGTTGGTTCTCCTTATCTTTTCTATAAGTAATCATAAACCCTGAAGTGGACTCTAGGGCAAGTGGTTTAAAATCGTTTGTTTAAAAGAATATATTTTGTTCGTTATGGCGACTATTCGGGAAGAAAAAGCTACAAGTATTTTTATTTCAACAGAATGATTTGAGAAATTATCAATATTGAAAGCTCCTTTTTTAGTATGTTTCAAAGCAAGTCATACTCTCTTAGAATTGATTGTTTCGTTATCTATTTGAGCGCGGCAGTTTTTATCCATAGATTTTAAATAAATCCGTCTCATGTTATGATGATGATGAAAATTTTTAACTTGGATCAAGGAAACAATCGGTTCTTGTTATGCAAAACGAAAATAAGCTGATGAGAGTGTGACTATTCATGAATATAAAAGAAGTAAGTAGTATGAATCAAAAGCTAGAGCAACAATTAATTGAAGTTTGGGAGAGTTCTGTTAAGGCCACTCACACCTTTTTGTCAGAGGCCGAAATCCAAGCCATTAAGCAATACATTCCAGAGGCATTGCATCATGTGCCGCATTTGATTGTCGTAGAAAGTGAGCAAGGAGAGCCAGCTGGCTTCATGGGGATCTCGGATCGAAATCTTGAAATGCTTTTTATAGCAAATGAACAAAGAGGCAAGGGACTAGGAAGAAAACTCTTGGCGTACGGGATGGAAAACTATTCTGTAAATGAACTGGGAGTAAATGAACAGAATCCTCAGGCGAAAGGATTTTATGAGCATATGGGATTTGAGGTATACAAAAGAAGCGAGTTAGACGAACAAGGAAACCCTTATCCAATTCTGTATATGAAGAAAGTTGATAACAAGTAGCTGTTAAAAATTATTTGCGTTTGCGGGAACTATGTAAGAAGGGGTCGAGACATATATAGCTAGTCACGACCCCTTCTTTGATTGCTATTATCCTTATTAATAAGTAAAGTAAGGATCAAATGATTTTCTCTTAACTAGCTTTCTCTTCTTTTTTTATCTCTTCTTTTTTCTGATTTGAAAATGGTGTATCAGTCTCTTCAGGTAAGATGATTGGTGGATGATGGGAATGCTGATTACTTCCACACATGGTGATGATTTGTTCTTTTGAAGCTTCAGAGATTACTTTCATTGTATACCTCTCCTTTCTTTTATATTTCCAGATGACATAAGGTAGGCCTATATCATCTAAATTCATGATTTATTTAACTGAATTAGCTCATCAAATGAACCTAGAAATTCCTGATTTGTTGAGTGAGTAACGACAATGATTATTTTATCTGTAAGTGAGCAGATTAAGTCACTGATAATCATCTCGTTTATACTGTCTAGACCAGATGTTGGTTCGTCAAAAAGAATAACATCGGAATCTTTAAAGATTGCCCGAGCAATCTCAAGCCGTCTAAGCTCGCCGCCAGAAAGAAAGTTTATCCATGTATTATCTTGCGTATCGGTTAAATCATTGTTATCAAAACGATCATCTAATCCACTTCGTTTTAAAACATCAACGATTTTTTCAAGTTCGTATTCACTAAAAATAGAAACGTTGTAAGCAATACTCGTCTGGAAGATAGCAGTTTTTTGTTGGACAAGTGCAACTTTCTCATAAAGGGAGTCTCTAGATAGCTGATTCATCTCTTGCTGGTCAACCAATACTTGATGATCGTCGATAGGGTAAATTCCCGCTAAAATATTCAATAGTGTCGACTTCCCGCTACCGCTTGCGCCAGTGATAGCATATTTTTTTCCACGCTCAAATGTTTGAGTAAAACCATTGAAAATCAAACGATTTCCATGATGGAAATGCAGATTTTCAATCGATAAAGTATTTATTGGTTCTGCAAGTTCAAGTGAGCGATTGGGCTCATCATCATCGGTACCATCAATGAAAGCTATAAGATCGTCCGCGACCTTCTTGCTCGCTAAAATATCTGTAACTGAAGTACTGAAATACTCTAACGGACCGGCAATCGTACTCATTAGTGTAGTCATCGCAATAAGATCGGGAATGGTGATTATTTTGGCAGCAACAAAGAAACCACCAACGATCCATGTCCCTGAATAGGCAAGATCCCCAAGTCCAAAAGAAATTGCATAAGTCAGTCCTTGTAAGGTTTCAAAAGTGATACTTTCCTTTTTTAATCGTTCACTACTGTTAGTAAAAATTTTCGTATATGTTGGAAAACCTTTGCCGACACGTAAGGTCAGGTATCCTGAGAGAAGTTGGTCAAATAAACTAAGAGTACGATCTTGCTCCAGAACAACGGACTTGCGACGATCACTAAGGATTCGCTTAGCGAAATAAGGGGCTAGCAAAGGACTAAAAGCTAAGAGCAGCATAATCAATGAAAAAGAAGTGTTTAATTTTAGTGTGAATAAAAGAGAGAATAGAAAGGTAAAAATGCTTAAAATCAGTCCAAATCCGGGCTTTAAAAATTCTAATTCAACGACTTTCATTTCATTTGCCAACTTTGAGAGATACTCGTTTTTCTCATTTTTAAGAAATAGTGCCGGATTCATTCGAACGATTTTCTGCGAGAGACTCTCTCTCAGTTGATTCATTATTGATTGAACTAAGACGGATTTACTTCTTCTTGGAATAAAATCGCTCATCGTGTTCAATAAGATGTAAAAGAAGGCGAATATACCAATAAATAAAAGTCTTTTTACATCTCCTGACATAGCAACCTCGGTGATTTGTCTATACACCAAAGCAACCCCAACTTGAATGAGCGCTGCAATTGCGCATAAAATCACATGCAAAAAGAAAAGTGAGCGGTTTCTTTTTAATATTTTTTTCATTCTCTCCCTCCTATGTAAAAACTATATCACAAATTAAAAAAAAATTGAAATATTATTTTGTGAAATGTATAATTATTGAAAAAGGGGGGTTAGGTGATGCGTTTTTCACGGTATGTCGATATCATTGAGAACGGTAACGAGACTATTCTTTGCAATACATTAACGCAAGAAATAGTTACTATTGATTCAAAAAAAATGAAAAGTAAAACGGAGATTTCGAGCGAAATAAGTGAAGATGAACGAAAATATTTATTTGAAAATGGATTTATACACGGTGATTTGGAAAGTTATAAACAGAAAACAATCAATTTAAAGAGAGACTTAGTTACTATCACTATAAATATCACAGAAGATTGCAACTTTTCGTGTACTTATTGTTACCAGAATGATTTCCTTTCTAAAAATGTTATTACTGATCAGACGATAAATAATATAATGCAATACATTTTAGACATTGCTCAGCTAGGCGTTCGGAGACTATATATCTATTTTTTCGGGGGCGAGCCACTTCTTTATAAAAAAAGAATTCTCGCAATTAAAAGTAAGATTGATCAAATTGCGTCAGAGAAATCACTCTCAATTTCTTATGGTTTAGGAACAAACGCCTATCTACTCACTCCAGATTTTATAAATCATTTTGATTCTTTAATTGTCGATACTACACTAACATCTAGAAAAGATCATGATAGAAATAGATCTCTTAAGAGTGGAAGCGGAACGTATGATAAGATTTTTGAAAATCTAGCGGTAGCATCTAAGAGCGGACGTGTTAAAATCCATATTGGTTATAATACATCTGATAAAAATACAGAAGAGTTTCAGTCTTTTCTCGTTACGATCCGCCAAAGTGATATCAAAGCCCATATCAATTGCTATTACATTAATAACTATGAGTTTAATGAAAATTATTTCAATGCATTATCCTATGAAAAATATCTAAAGTGGGTATCTTCAACTGCAATTGATCATCTAATTGAAAACGGTTTCCTGGTGAATATCTCTCCATTTTCTTCGTATCGCTTTGAGTGCGATGCGTATAATCCTTGGTCTGTAAAGTTTTTCTCTGATGGATCTATAGGGTTATGTAATGCAACAAATTTTTATGAACGTAGAATAATAAAAAGTTTTACAGAATCATCTTCTTTTGCAGAAGATGTTCAATATAGCCTTTATGACCAAAAGAGTGTTCTTCCGAAAAGCAACAATCAGTGTAATTCATGTGAATTAATTGCAGTGTGTCGAGGAAAGGTACAGTGTGATACTTCATGTAACCCCAACTATTCAATTGATAGAGAAACATTCATACGTTCTTTTGTAAAGCATACAAATCTAGGTAACAGGAAATTTTTTACCCAATTTAATTAGGAGTGATTTTATGAAATTATCGCAATATACGATTGTTGAAGAAGTGGATAATGAAATACTTTTGTACAATTCGGTATACTCTGCTATCGTTTTACTAACTCAAAGCGAGTTCCATGATCTACAGAGTTTTATTAATAACGATAACTTGGAGAAAACAGAATTATTCTCTTATTTAGAAAATCAAAATATCATTGTTTCCGATGAGATTGATGAAGAAGCAAGATTAGTGTCTGTGGCAAATGAAAAACGATATAATCCTAGTCAAGTAACTTTCACAATTGCCCCTACGATGAACTGTAATTTCTCCTGTTTTTATTGTTACGAGCAAGGGTTTAGACAACATACTATGACTACTGAAACTGCTAAGAAAACAGCCGAGTTTATTCTTAAAAATGTATTACCCCATCAGTCATTGAAAGTAATTTGGTATGGAGGAGAGCCTTTGATGGGATTGAACTCTATTAAAGTTATAAGTGAAATAATAATGAAAAACGAAAAAAAATATAAAAATTTCAACGCAGAAATTGTATCCAATGGTTATTTGCTAACAGAAAAAGTTGCACAACTTTTAAAAAGTTATCACGTTAATTATGCTCAAATTACTCTGGATGGGGATCAGATAAATCATGATTCTAGAAGATGTTTAACAAATGGGAAAGGGACATTTGCAAGAATATTACAGAATATAGTTAAAACTCTAAAATATATTCCAGTAACTGTAAGAGTAAATATAGATAGGGAGAATAATCATGAAGATGTTATTCGTTTGATGAACTCGCTGGATAATTTTAATTTACTTAAGAAAGTTGGCTTTTATCTTGCGCCGGTAGAGGATTTTGATACCTACAAAACACCCACATGTTATACATCCCAAGAGTTTTCGAAAGAAGAAATAATGGTTTATAAAAGTCTTTTGGAAAGAGGGATAAATATTGTTGCCATACCACGGACAACGATTGGGTTCTGCGAAGCTATCAATCGAGACGACTATGTAATCGACCCTAATGGATTTTTATATAAATGCTGGGTTCATATTGGTAAAACGATTGGACGAGTAGGAGATATCTATACAGGAATACAATTGAACAGTGTGCATAAAACATTTACAGAGTACAAATTTTTTTCGAAAGCGAAATGTTCAAGTTGTAAAGTTCAACCTTTGTGTTTAGGAGGCTGTCCGTTAATTCGAATGAATACAGGTGAGTCGAAGTGCGTTAGCTATAAGTACAATATTGAAGAGCATATAAAAATGGCTTCGGCAAGACTAATATAATCTGGTGGAATATTTTTGCTTCAGAAGATTGATAAGGTCTTCTTAAAAAAATAGCTTAGTTAAATAAGGTTACTATGTTACATTGTGAATAGAATCTATACTTACTTATGAAAATAGAAAGCGTAACTCAATTTTCTCATTCATATTGTAATAAATGATTTCTCATATTAAAATTTTTATAAGAAAACTAAATAGTGAGCAAAGCTCACCTCAAGCAGCCTCCGAAACTGTTTTTCGGGGGCTGCTTGAGGTTTGGGGGCTTAGCTAGCTAAGCAATGCTCGATCACTAAAAAATGATCAAAACAGAATAGGCAATTTTTTTGTTTTCGATCAAAAAATTTTGTTCATTTTATCAAGCAGAGGATGGCACAAGTAAGTAGAAAGTAGGTAGTGGCTATTTTTTGTGTTCAGGATGGGGAAGTAGATTTGTCTAGGATACGCGTGAGGATAAACGTTTGAGGATCATTTGTTTTTGACTTACCTATGTGCCATCACTGCGGAAACCCTGTGGATGAAGGCGTCGTGTACAACACCAGATACTCGGCTGAGAGCTAAGGACGGTTGATAGCCCGTGGCTGACATGCTTTTTCTAACCGTAAAGTCGTAGCGGCTAAAGAGCTACAGCGCTGAGAAAGATGACTGCCCCGTGCGGTTTTGGGTGTTTTTTGAACCCTACAAGCTGCTATTGCTCCTCGCCTATTCGTCGCAAGCTTGGAAGGTCTTCTCAGAAAATGCCCGTCAGCTGTAAGCAAGCTGTCTTTTGCATCAGGAAGCATCAGCGTTCCGACGAATCTTTGTGACCTAGTAGGCGCCCACTCATTTTGGGCAACTTCTATCCGAGAAAACATTGCGTTAGAAGTATGTCTGTCCGTCCTTTCCAGATAAAAGTCAGCTGAAAGAGGGCTGATACTTAACAAAACGGCAGTTAGGACGACCACAAGCGCTCTCAAAAAAACTCAGTCCTTTCTTTTCAATGGTCATTGTTCTTATCTGCACTTCATGATAGCACCGAAACGCGAATTATTTTTCGCGTTTTTTTGTTTTTAAAATAAAAAATTAGGTATTCGCTTTTTTGGGTTAAATGGTATACCTGAGATGGAATAAAAATAATAAAAGAAAGGACAGGATTTACAATGAAGAAAACATCATTAGTTGCAGGTTTCGTTTTAGGTGTAGGCGTTTTGTTTACTCTAGGTGCATGCTCAACAGTGGAAGAATCAGGGGAAGTGGTCTCTGGGTCTGGAACGGAAACGTTGATCAGCGATTCGTCAGATGAAGTAGTTGTGGGAAGTGAAAAATTGAGTGATGACGGGTATTTTGAAGAAATCGTAACTAAGGGAATCGATCCGAAAATCAAAGACGTCGTTTGGTATGAAACGAATTATGAAAATGCTGGTTGGGATCACATTCGCTTTTTAGTGGATCATGTAAAAATCGTGAATGTAGAAGCGTTCAAACACAAAGACAAAGAATACAAAACATTGCTCTCACTGAAATATCAATTGTTTAATGAAGATTCGAAAGACAAAAAAATCAAACCTGACAAAGCCTATTTGGTGTTGAATGATGGCAAAAAAGTAGAAGCGGAAGTGTTTGTGGACTACTTAGATGATGAGATTTTGACCCATGACAAACATAAAGATGGCTTTATTCATTTTAAAGTGGCGCAAGAACAAAGTTTGCCAGCGATCAAAGCGGTCGAAATCGAATTTAAAGCAGATGGAGATTTGACACATACGTACCATATTGATCTATCTTCCGCTGCTGAAAAATAGTATCTAACGATAGGAGGTAAAAAAAATGGATACTAGCAAGAAAAAACTATCATTGTTGAGTTTTTTTGCAATAACTGCTTCAATGGTGATGACGGTATATGAGTATCCAACCTTTGCGACATCGAAGATGAATTTAGTTTTTTATTTACTCGTCGGCGGTTTCCTCTGGTTTATCCCTGTAGCCCTTTGCTCTGCGGAGATGGCTACTGTAAAGGGATGGGAAAAAGGGGGACTCTATACCTGGGTCTCAAAAACATTAGGGAGAAAATGGGGCTTTGCTGCCATTTTCTTCCAATGGTTCCAAATCACGGTAGGCTTTATTACGATGATTTACTTTATTGTCGGGGCGCTTTCCTATGCCCTAAATTGGCCGGCTCTTAATACGAATGTTTGGCTGAAGCTGATTGCCACTTTAGTGATCTTTTGGCTGATTACGATCTCGCAATTTGGCGGAACAAAAAATACTGCGAAGATTGCCAAAGTAGGGTTCTTTGTGGGGATCGTCGCAACAGGGATCATTCTTTTTATCTTAGGAATTGTCTACATTGCTCAAGGGAACCCCGTCAAAGTTTCTTTTGGATCAGGCGCTTGGATTCCTGATTTCACGAAAATCAATACGCTGGTCGTTTTTGTTTCCTTTATTTTGGCCTATGCAGGGGTTGAATCTTCTGCCAGTCACGTAAAAGATATGGACAATCCTGGAAAGAATTACCCGAAAGCTATTTTGATTTTAGTTGTAGCAACGATTCTTTTGGATACGTTAGGTGGGGCAACGGTGGCTGCCACGATTCCCCAAAATCAATTGTCTCTTGATACTGGCGTGATTCAAGCCTATTCTTATTTGATCCATCATTTTGGCGGCGGAGAATGGCTGGTTCGTTTGATTGCCGTGGTCATCTGTTTAGGTGTCATTGCAGAAATTGCTGCTTGGGTGGTCGGCCCATCGACGGCGATGCTTGAAGCAGCTGAAAATGGCTTGCTACCAAAACAAATGGCCAAAGTCAATCAACACAATGTTCCAATCAATATCGTATTGGTACAAGGCATTATTGTTTCCATTTGGGCGGTTGTCTTGACATTAGGCGGTGGAGGCGCCAATCTATCCTTCTTCGTTGCGATGGCTTTGACGGTCTGCATCTATCTGGTGGCTTATGTCCTCTTGTTTCTTTCCTATATTAAATTAGTCAAAGAAAAAGACGACTTAACAAGAACGTATCATATTCCTGGTGGGAAAAATGTGAAAATTGGTGTTGCGATGGTTGGTTTGCTTGTTTCTATTTTTTCTTTCTTTATTTCCTTCTTTCCACCGAGCGATATCGGCTCCGGAAAGGGCGGAACCTATTTAGCCATCTTGATCATCAGTTGGCTGATTATTGTCGTGATACCGTTTATCATCTATAAATATGTAGGTGAAAAAGCAAGCGATAAAAAATAAAAAGCACAACCTATGAGGAGGAGAGCTGCATGTTATTTAGTAAAAAAAATCGAAAAGAAGCCCAATATTTGGAGCCTATCTATGGGAATGAGGCAATGGATCAAGCGATCCCTATGTACAAATTACCAAAAGAGTCCTTGGTACCGCGGGATGCCTATGAATTAGTCAAAGATCAATTGATCGATGAAGGGGTCTCAAGACAAAATTTGGCGACGTTTTGTCAAACCTACATGGAACCAGAAGCAGTCAAAATCATGAGTGAAACCCTTGATAAAAACGCCATCGATAAAACCGAGTACCCACGGACAGCAGAAATTGAAAACCGCTGTGTCAATATGATCGCTGATTTATGGCATGCCCCAGAAGCGTCCGATTTTATCGGTACATCAACGGTAGGCTCAAGTGAAGCGTGTATGCTAGGTGGATTGGCCTTAAAATTTGCTTGGCGCAATCGGGCAAAAAAACTTGGCTTAGATATCAATAAACAAAAACCAAACTTAGTGATTTCTTCTGCCTATCAAGTCGTTTGGGAAAAATTCTGTGTCTACTGGGACATTGAAATGCGGACGATCCCTATCGATGAAGAACATGGCAGCATCAATGTCGATAAGGTCACGGACTATTTAGATGAATATACGATCGGAGTCGTCGGTATTTTAGGGATCACTTACACTGGACGATACGATGATATCAAAGCACTAGATAAGAAATTAGAGGAATACAACAAACACACCGACTACAAAGTCTACATCCACGTGGATGCGGCTAGTGGTGGATTGTACACACCATTTATGGAACCAGAACTTGAATGGGATTTCCGTTTGAAAAACGTTCGTTCCATCAGTACGTCTGGACACAAATATGGGTTAGTCTATCCTGGTATCGGTTGGGTGCTTTGGAAAGAAAAAGATTTCTTACCAGAAGAGCTGGTCTTTAAAGTAAGTTATCTTGGCGGTGAAATGCCAACGATGGCCATCAACTTTTCAAGAAGTGCCAGCCAAATCATCGGACAATATTACACCTTTATCCGTAATGGGTTTGAAGGCTACCGCTTGATCCACAAAAAGACCAGTGATGTTGCTCAATATTTAGCAAAAGAGATTGAAAACATGGGTTACTTCGATATTTATAATGATGGTTCACGGTTGCCGATCGTCTGCTACAAATTAAAAGAAGATGCCGATATTTCTTGGAATCTGTATGATTTGACGGATGAATTTGCGATGAAAGGCTGGCAAGTCCCTACCTATCCATTACCTGATAATCTATCACATATCAATATCCAACGCTTTGTCTGTCGGGCAGATTTAAGTATGCAAATGGCAATGGATCTGGTGCAAGACATGAAAGAAGGAATCGAGCGCTTGAACAAGCGACCAAGCCGTCATGTTTCATCCGATCAAACCTATGGCTTTTCACATTAAGAAACGGTATCGCTAGAAACCCTTTCATTGCTTTTTTCAATGAATAAAAAGTCCCTTTATGAAACGTTTTTTGCAAGACTGAATGAACATTGGTTTATAGAAAAATCAAAGGCGGTTGCATCGACTGCCTTTGATTTTTTTGTTTGTAAGAACGGGTAAGCACTTGATAGTGTCTTTTTTAAGAGTAAGTAAAAAAATGGCGCTTGATAATTTCATTTATTGACATTTCTGGCTTGTGATAGTATTAATTATTATGGTCTAAATATATTTTTTTAGAGAAGAACGTTTTACATAAACAAAAAGGAAATCTTAGAACGTTGTCGTGAGGGAATTCTTAGGGAAATTCGTCTTGCATCGAGGGTTTTTGTTTGTCAGTCACGGTTTGTTGGGGAGTAAGTGAAGGAAAAGTATGTGTAGAAAGGGCCTGTTTTTACTGCGCTTGTTTGTTTCATGAGTAACGTACTGCTATCTTTTTCTGTAAATTGGTTGTAACTATTCTGAATGAATATAGATTTACACTGGAGGAAAAACAGTCATGTATAAAGAAGACTTACTGGATAAGGACTTGAAATTAGAGTATATCTTGCTCAAATTTTTGTATTTATCGACCGGTCATATCAAAAAAAGTGATGCGTGTCGGGAATTAGATATTACGATGCCGACCTTGACGAAATTATCAGAGAGCCTTCAACGGCAACTAAAAAATGAGAAGGTCTCATTTATCATCAATCGTTATACGTTGGAACTGAAAGTAACCGATAGTGTCTCACTGGATGATTTGACCGACACGCTATTGAAAAAATCTGCTAAATATCAAATCATCCATTATTTGTTTCAACATGCAGGCTATGATGCCTTCGTCTTGGCTGATGAATTAAACATAAGTGTGGGGACCCTCAATCGATTGATTGCTGAGTGCAATCAGTTGTTGCAGCATTTTGAATTAAAGATCAGAAACAAAAAACTAGTTGGAACGATGACACAACGCATTTATTTTTACTATAATTTTTTCAAAATGGGTGCAACAACGATCGATTCTGTTTTGATCGATGACCTGGTTGCGGAGTTAGCGAAAAAAATAACCTTATCGATTGCCCAACAAAAGCAGCTGAAGATGTGGTTGTATGTGATTATGAAAAAAGTCACGTCTCACACGACCTTGGGAAGTTTAAGTCCGGAAGAACAAACCAAAATCGAGCGTTGCCAAGAGATGCCCCTCTGTCACTTTATTCGACAGATCTATGCTTCTAAAAAATGTATCTGCTCAGTAGATGAAGCGAAGATCGTGCCATTCTTTATCTGTCTCTTCCTCATTACGGTGGGCGGGATTCCTTACGAGGAACTTCGCTTAGGACTGTACACTAATAAAAATCCCGTCTTTGAGATCACCGATGAAGTCATGGCAGCAATCCAGTCCATTTATCGTCTTGATGCCTCGCATACGACGATCGACATCAAAGCCAATGTCTTTTCCTTAATCGCACAAGTTTATTACTTTCATGGAGTGAATTATTCCATCGATCGAGTCACGCTAAATTATTACCACAAAATGTTTCATAATTCCTTGCGAGATCAAGTGATCTCAGACATTCTGGAACACATTATTGCACCGACCAACTTGTTTACGCCTACGAAACTCAACTATCTCAAGAAACGCCTAGTCTTTTTAATTTATATGTTATCACCTAAAGAAGAATATCGGGTACGGATCGGGGTCTTAAATATGTGCTCCAGTCTTTTGGCGGATGCTTCGATTTACTTGTTAAAAAATGAACTAAAAGGCAAGCAAAATGTTGTTGTTTTACCCTATACTCCGGACGAGACATTTGACTTGTTGATTTCCAATGCCAATCTCCCCCAATTAGGGAACAATTATGACCAATTTTATCAAGTGACCGCCATTGGTGCCGATTTAGATGTCAATCAGGTTTCTGCGATCGTCGATCAAATTGCTTATTCTAAATATCATTCTTTTGTGGTGTGAGCCATCACTTGTTAGTTAAAAAGCAGCGAGTCAACGGATAGGTGATTCGCTGCTTTTTCAATTATCTGCGAAGTAGGGAAAGGAAAAGGCGCTTGAATTGCTCTTGTCATTGATGCCGAGATGAAAACAGAGTCAGTCAAGCGGCTTTCTGCTAGATAAATGTGTCCAGTATCCTTGTATAACGTATCGCAACAGAGCAGAAGACATCAAGCGTGAAAATAATAGAAGGGATTCAAAATGCGGGTTTTGGAAGGATGTAAAAAAAGACCCACATAAAGATGTGAGTCTGCAGTCGTTAGTTCTGATTTTCTAATTTCTCTAGAACTTTTTTGGGAATTGTGTCTTTTTCAACGCCATTCGGGCCTTTTATTGTACGCTTTTCACTGATCACCGCTTTTACATAAGAATTTGGGGTTAAGGGTTTTGCGTTATCTTCTGATAATGAAACCTCGAGTGTTTGTGTGCTACCATCTTCTTTTACAAAGTTTAACGTGTAATCGTAAGAATACCAAGGCGACTGGTCGCCGATGCCACTTTTACTTTCATGCTCTACCTTAGGCGGAATCTCAGATGGGACATACGCGTAAGCTGTTTGTCCTGAGTAGGTGGATTGATAATATTCATAGCCTTTGTATCCGGCAAACCCTAAAAGTACGACTAAGACGAATCCGATTATTTTTTTCATATAAACCATCCTTATCCTCAAATATGGAGCTATTATAACAGAATGGTTCTATAGATGACCTTTCATCAAACGAACAGTTTTGCAAGGAGAAACGTTACTAGCCAGTCTAGGAAAGGTGGGGAACGTCGCTAATAAAGGGTTCTATCTATAAATCGTCAGGGGATTGTTGCTTAGAGTGACTAGAAATAAGTGCGGAATCAGGCGAAAAGACCTTAATAAAAAAACACAGCATGTAAAATGTTTCTTTTTTGTATGCTCACCAGCAGACTATTTGATGAGACGTGCCGTTTGTTTTTTCACTATTGAAAGGCGAAAAATGGCGCACCAGTTTAATAAAAAACCAGCAAAGGCGCTCCGTAAGAGGACCGTCTTTGCTGGTTTTTTTCTACTGAAAATGTTTGAGCGCAGGCCATGACAGCTGCTTACGGCTCGATTTTACTATACAAATCGAGGGCTCTTTTTCTGGCTTCGTTGTGATCAACTATAGGCAACGGATAGTTGGTGCCTAAAACTACCTTTAGGTCGGCTTGTTCTTCGTCAGTCATCAGGTAAGGTTCGTGGATGAATTTTAGCGGCAATTGGGCGAGTTCGGGAACAAATTGTTTGATAAACGTCCCCTCTTTGTCGAATTTTTTCCCCTGAGTGATGGGGTTGAAAATTCGAAAGTAAGGAACGGCATCGGTGCCGGTCGAAGCTGCCCATTGCCAGCCGCCGATATTGCTGGCAGCGTCGTAGTCGATCAATTGTCGAGCAAAATAGGCTTCTCCTTGCCGCCAATCGATCAGTAGATCTTTGGTTAGAAAGGAAGCGACGATCATCCGTAGACGGTTATGCATCCAACCGGTTTGATTCAGCTGCCGCATCGCGGCATCAATGATCGGATAGCCGGTTTGCCCTGCTTGCCATTTGTTTAGCGCCTCTTCATCCTTTTGCCAATCCATATTTCGATATTTCTCAATGAGTTCATAGTTTTTTTGCTCCGGATGAGTGAAGTAGATCATATGATAAAAATCTCGCCATGCCAGTTCTTTTAAAAAGGTCGCTTTGCCAGTGCTGGGTGGCATTCCTTGGCAAGCGGCCCAAACCTTCCGAATAGAGAGTTGTCCAAAAGACAAGAAAGGAGACAGGCGGCTGGTTCCTTTGATTGAAGGGAGATCTCGATCTTTTTCATAGGCGGCCAAACGCTTTTGCACAAAGGCCTGCAATTGTTTATGCGCATAGTCTTCCCCAACGATCGTTGAAAAATCGGTCTTTCTATTTTTTAGCAGCTTAGCAAGCAACGCTGTCCCTGCTTTAAAGTGAGATGCATCATCAAAATCAACGGCTTTTTCAAAATCAAGGGCCTGCTTTTGATAGACCGGTTTGGGCAGCTGGATCCATTTCTTATAATAGGGCGTAAATTTTTTGTAATACGTCCCGTCCTCTTTGGTGACTTCCGTTGGTTGGTGCAGATGATGTTCTTCAAAGGAATGGACAGTGACGCCTTTTTTCTCGACCAATTCTTTTATGTAGAGGTCGCGTTTACGACCATATCCACGGTTATCAAAGTTGAAGTACAGTTGGCTCCATTCTGGATAGCAAGCGAACAACTGATCAAAGGCTTCTGTCAAAGTCCCCGTCAAGAGGTGGATCGTCAGATTTTGTTTTTTGGCAGCCTCGATAAAGTGAGCAACCGCGCTAAAAAAGTAATCATGGCTTGGTGCATCGGGGAGAAACTGCTTTTCATTGAGATGAAACACACACAACAATTGGTCGTTTGCTTGAAGAGACGCAAGCGCCTCAGTCAGTGCCGTGTTGTCCTCTAAGCGCAGATCCTTTCTAAACCACATCACATGAATTGCCATACAAACCTCCTTGATAGTATAACCGTGCAAAAACGATCGGATTTCGTTTATAGTAATGGAAAGATGGGATTTATTCAAATTTGGCGATTACGCAAAGAAAACTGCTGTTGCAACAAGTCGAGGGACTTACAGGTTTTTCTTTAGTTGGCACGCCGATTTGAATAGGCGCTTGTCATTTACTGTATCGTTTCTGCAAATCGTCTCTTCTTAATAAATAATAGGTAAAAAATGAGTAGTAGGGGATGAAATGAGTTACATTTGCGTAACGAGAACGTATATAATCATAGTATATAGTGAGGCTTTTTGCTTTAGCATTTATTAATAAGCGCATATTTGGATGGAGTGAAGGATGATCAAAAACAAATTACAGCAATATAAAATTTTAACGATTTTACTGATACTTGTGACGGTTGGATTAATTCTCTTTTTAAATCAAATGATTTATGCTTGGCAGGCCATTGAAATTTTGGCGATTCTTCTTTGTGGCTACTTAGTGGTTTTTGATCAAAGGGATGGAACTTCGAAGATTGCTTGGATCTTAGCTTTATTGTTTTTACCGATTGTAGGAGTCATGTTGTATTATTTAATTGGCCGCGAACCTCGATTAAGGAAATTGCCCAAACAGCAGATACAAAATGAACGGGAAGTACAGCGAACGGTTTCGGCTATTCTGCAAGAACATTCAGAGATCATTCATGAGAAACATGATCTCTCCAATGAGATTTTTCATCTTTCGGGCAAGTATCCCACAACTAATAATCATCTGACCCTATTAAACGAAGGCACTGAGGCGTTCGCTTCTTTGTTAGAAGATATCAAAAAAGCCAAGCATCATGTGCATGTGTTTTTTTATATCGTTAAAGGGGATGAAACAGGGGAGGAGCTGACAAATATTTTGGTCGAAAAGGCCAAACAAGGGGTGGAAGTTCGGTTTATGTATGATAGCGTGGGGTCGATCGCCTTTCCTAATCAATTGTTATTAATGATGCGAAAGAATGGGGTAGAGGTACGCACGTATGATTTGTTGAACTCGCCTTGGCTAAGTAATAAAGCGAACTGGCGCAATCACCGTAAAATGGTCGTTATTGATGGGGGGATTGCACATACAGGAGGCATGAATATTGGAAATGAATATAGTGGGCGAGGCAGTAAGTTTTCTTATTGGCGAGACACAAACTTCCGGATAGAAGGACCTGCTGTTCTAGAAGTTCAAGAGTGCTTTATTTATGATTGGCTCTTTCTTGATGAGACGGAAGAAACGGTCACTCATTTTTTGACACAGACAGCTACGTATTTTCCGTTGAAGACCGACGTTCAAAGCGGTTCGGAAATCGTTCAGGTAATCTACGGCGGACCCTATGATAGCGAGCGAATCATTAAGGATTCCTTTAATGATCTCATTGGAAAGGCAACGGATTCGATTAAGATCGCCATGCCTTACTTTATTCCTGATGAAGAAAGTTTAGGTGCGCTTAGAAGAGCAGCACGGTGCGGGATCAACGTGCAATTGATCGTGCCGGGAAAAGGGGATCGAGGAATTTCTTTTCATGGCACGAATTCGTTTATTGATGACCTATTATCTGCCGGCGTCGAAGTCTACACCTATGATGAGACTGCTTTTATTCACTGTAAATATATGATCGTCGATGAGTTTGCTGCAACGATCGGGTCAACAAATTTTGATATTCGTAGTTTTTACCTTAACCATGAGTTATCGATGTTTATCTATGGGCCGTCTAAAATAATCACAGAGTTAAATCAGCAATTTATGGAAGACTTAGCTCATGCAAAATTAGTAGAAAAAGAAGAATGGCAAGCCAGAAGCCTTTTGACGAAAACAAAAGAAAAAATCAGTGGCTTGTTTGTTCCGATTCTTTGAAGGAAGATAGTGAACAAAAGAAAAAACTCGATTCCATCATCTGGAATCGAGTTTTTTGCGTTATTTTCTTCTAGCAGCTCGAAAATAATTGATCCCGGTTCCTGCAAATACTACGAAACTAGCCAATAGGAACAAAAATCCTACGGGGATTAGATAGAAATTTTCATGTAAAATGCCGGATTGATCGATGTATTCTACGGCGCTTGCTTTGATGAAGAAGCAGGCAAAGCCGAATAGTAGTAAAAATGTTCCGATCAAGGTCGTGATCAAATTGAGTTTGGCGCGTCGAGTCTCGCTGCCGTCTTTGATTAGTTTTTCAGTGATCTTGTTCACTTGAGTTCCTCCTAAAATCAATTCATCAAGCGAGAGTTGAAAAATTGTGGCGATGGCAATCAACATTTCTAAATCTGGTAGATTGCGATTGTTTTCCCAGTTCGAAACGGCTTGTCTTGTCACGTGTAGTTGAGTGGCAAATTGTTCTTGGGTCAAGTTATTTCTTGTGCGTACTTCTTTGATTTTTTCGCCAAATTCCATCTTTTTTTCCTTTCGCTGATGTGACTTAAGCATAGTCGAAACCCACGCTGATTCCAAGAAAGCAGGGCTTGCTTCTTGATAAATCAAGGGAAAGTGGTGCTTGCGTCGTTTTTTATCTGCTGTTTTTTTGAGAGGAGCATCGTTTTTATTCTGAGGTCGTGAAAAACGTCTTTGACGAAGTGACCTTGTAGTGTGTTATTTTTTACTGCATATCTTTTTGTTTATTATAGCACTGAGGCTAAGGGGAAGGAAATATGTGGCTTTTTTTCCTCTTCCTTGATTGGTACATGTCCGATATATGACAGTTTATCGAGCGGGGAGCAGCGCAACAGCAAGGTTCTTTTCTTAAAGAAAATCACTTAGTTGACAAATCGCAAAACATCTTGTTTAATATACCCCAAGGGGTATACGAAAGGAGCAAGAAATGTTTTCACTATTTAAGCGCATACCAAGTATGTCAACAGCAGATTTACAAAAAGAAGGAGCCAAAGAATGGACGGTTTTGGATGTACGCACGCCGGCGGAGTACCGCAGCGGACACATTGCCTACGCCAAAAATGTACCGTTAAATAAGATTGCTGGATTTACTAAAAAAGGTGACAAGAAACTGGCAGTCATTTGCCAATCAGGGATGCGAAGCAAACAAGCAGCCAAAATCCTAAATAAAAAGGGTTTTGATGTGGTCAATGTTCGCGGTGGCATGAATCAATGGCGGGGAACAACCAAAGGAGGAAAGTAACGATGGAAAAAATAGTTATTGTCGGTGGGGTAGCAGGGGGAATGTCGGCAGCCACGCGCTTACGTCGACTTAAAGAAGCAGCGGAGATCATTGTTTTTGAAAAAGGTCCTTTTGTCTCTTTTGCGAATTGTGGGCTGCCGTATGCTATTTCTGGTGAGATTAAAGAGCGAGACGCCTTATTGGTCCAAACACCTGAAGCATTAAAAAAACGGTTTAACCTAGATGTGCGGCCTTTTCATGAGGTACTGGCGATCGATCCGCAGGAGAAAACGGTGACAGTCAAAAACAGCGAGCAAATTTTCACTGAATCTTATGATGCGTTGATTTTATCACCGGGGGCAAAACCGCTAGTACCGGCGATCAAAGGGCTAGAAGAAGCAACCAATGCCTTTTCTTTGCGCAATGTTCCTGACTTAGACCAAATCATGGCGCATCTTGAAGACAAAAAGCCTCAAAAAGCGACGATCATTGGCGCTGGGTTTATTGGGTTAGAAGTCGCTGAAAATTTACATAAAAAAGGCCTCGAAGTTACGATCGTAGAAAAAGCACCCCACGTATTGCCACCTTTGGATGAAGAGATGGCGGCGTATGTCAAAAATGAATTGATCAAGCAAGGGGTCAATGTTTTGACCTCGCAGTCAGCGACCGCTTTTGAAAAAGCAGGGCAAGAAATCGTTCTGGAGGATGGCACGGTCCTGGCTTCAGACGTCACGATTCTTTCGGTAGGTGTCCAACCAGAAACGGATTTGGCGAAACGTGCTGGTATTGAATTGGGACACCGGGGGGGTATCCTGGTAGATGATCGATACCAAACTAGCAAGAAAGACATTTACGCGGTGGGAGATGCCATCGTTGTGAAACAACAAATCACCAACGAAGACACGCTGATCTCCTTGGCGTCACCAGCCAATCGCCAAGGTCGGCAAGTTGCGGATGTATTGGGAGGACTGACTCGCAAAAACAAAGGCAGTATTGGGACGGCGATCGTGCGCGTATTCGGTCTTGCCGCAGCGTCCACTGGGTTGAGTGAGCGCAGCGCCAAACTGGCGGGGCTAAATCCTCAGGTGGTTCATCTTTCAGGCAAAGACCATGCTGGGTATTATCCTGATGCGACGGATATTTATTTGAAACTGATTTTTGATGCAGATACTGGAAAAATCTACGGTGCGCAAGGCATCGGTGCCAAAGGGATCGACAAACGGATCGATATTTTGGCAACAGCGATCAAAGGCGGCTTAACGATCTTTGACTTGCCTGAACTGGAATTCACCTATGCACCGCCTTTTGGCTCAGCCAAAGATCCAGTGAATATGATAGGCTATGCGGCGATCAATCTGGCAGAAGGAATCAGTGAGAATATCCAATGGCACGAATTGACGGAGGCCTTAGAAAACGGTAAGCAGTTGTTGGATGTTCGTTCAGAGATGGAATTAACCAATAATGGGCGTTTTCAACAGGCACTCCACATTCCGTTGGATGAATTGAGGGATCGGTTGTCTGAATTGGATCCAAGCGTTTCGTATGTCGTTATGTGTCATAGCGGTTTGAGAAGCTACATTGCCGAACGCATCTTAAAACAAGCGGGCATCAATTGTCAAAACCTCGATGGTGCCTTTTCGTTGTATAATACTATTAAGCCGGAGATGATTATTCATGATTAAAGCCATATCTATGGAGGAATTTACCCAAAAAGAAAAACGTGAACCACTTGAGATCCTTGATGTTAGAGAAGTTGATGAGTTTGCACAAGGACACATCAAAACAGCACAAAACCTACCGTTGAGCGAGCTTACGGAACAAATCAGCGACTTAGAGAAGGATAAAAATTACTATGTCATCTGTCATTCAGGGGCTCGTTCGCAAATGGCGTCTGAGTTTTTGAGCCAGCAAGGGTTTCAAGTGACCAATGTCCTCGGTGGCATGTCAGCATGGAGAGGAGAAATCAAACGATGACCGCATGCAACAAAGATATTTTGAATCGGTTAAAACGAACCGAAGGCCAGTTGCGGGGGATTCAAAAAATGATCGAAGACGAGAAAGAATGCGTCGATGTCATCACGCAATTGTCCGCCGTCAGTTCCAGCGTCAACCGTATTATGGGGATCATTGTCGCTGAAAATTTGAAAAATTGTTTGGAAAATCCAGACAGCGACACGGAAACCCAAAAGCAGAAAATCGATCAAGCCGTTCAGCTGATCGTGAAGAAATAACGGAATTTTTGAAAGATTTATCGCGTTTTTTATCATCCCATGGAAAAGGTTCAGAAGAGCAGTATGTTCTTCTGGACCTTTTTATTCTTCATCAGTGATTGCTTGTCGACACCAATAGAGGAAACAAGCGGAGATTGTCGGTATGTTTTGTTTTTTAATTATGAAGGAATATACACCGAGAAGGCTGTATGGTTAAATGGAGGGAGAAACGTCAAAACGCCCGATGGGTCGTTGAGTATTTGCGACTATTAACGATCGCTTGCATTGTGACGTTAATCACAATTAGCGGGTGGGCGTTGCGCAGTTATGGCGAAGGAGAGAGGAGAGCTTCTTGAACAAAAAAATACAGTCTTTTACATTGCCTTTGATTGCTTCCAATTTGTTTCAAATCATTATTGCACAAGTTTCATTAGCGATTATTTCAAGAAGATCCACGGAAGCGCTGGCGGCGATCGCACTGATCGACGGGTTTCTCTATGCTTTTGTGGGTATCTTAGGTGCGATTGGGCTGGCTTTTAATATTTATGGCGCAAAGGCAGTCGGGCAAAGAGAAGAGACGCAGTTAAATGATTATCTGTCGTCGGTTCTTTTTCTATTAGTCGCGATCGGTGTGAGCTTTTTGCTGATTTTTCTGCTTTTTGGACGGGGTATCTTGCAGGTTGTCTACGGATTTAGTGAGGATTTACTAGGAACTGCGACATTGTATCTTGCAATCATGTCTCCCTACCTTTTACTTACGTTAGTCACGTTTGTTTTTACTAGCCTCTTAAAAATTGAAAAGAAAACGAACTACATTCTGGGTGTTTCGATCATTAGTGCGTTGGTACAGGTGTTGCTTAGCTATCTATTGATCAACGGCAATCTCGGTTTTCCCGCCATGGGGGTCTTAGGCAGTGGCATCGCAAATATGCTTGCGACTTTGTGCTTACTGGGGAGTTATGGGGTTCTTTTAAGAGAAAGTCTAGCAAGAGGGCTGAAACAAAGACCACGAAAACGTGCCTTTTTATTGAAAAAATCGGTTCCCTTAATGATTCAGGAATGCTTTGAGGGTTTAGTCTTTATTATTGCTTTTGAAGCTTTCGTCTCACGATTGGGTGTCAGTACGCTGGCCGCCTATGCGATCGGCAGCCAAGGATTGATGATCGCACGGTTGCCTGCTTTGATGTATGGCAACGCAGTGACCGTCTTTGCGAGTGAGGCGAATGGTCAGAAAAATCGTCAGAAGATTTTAGCAGTGGGAAAAAGTACCTTCGCTTCTTCTTTCGTGGCTTATGTCGGAATCGCCAGTCTGATCTGGGTCTTTCGTCCTGCTTTTTTTCAGTTGTTTACTACAGATGTCGTTGTTTTAGACTTGTTGCCAGCTATTCTACCAATTATGCTGGGGATAATGCTCGTCAGTCCGTTATATGAAATCACAAAATACCTATTACAAAGCTTGGAGTGCAGTCGCACGGTTTGTGTGTTGACAGGATGCGTCAACAGTCTTGTTTTAGTGGGAATCATGGGCTTTTGGCGCAGTGGGCAGCTGAACTTTTTCTTCCTATACTGTCTATACGGCATGAATTTCCTGATTCTCGGTGGTTTCTTTGCAGGGCTGTTTTATTGGACGATCAAGCAGCGTGATCCTCAGGGCAAAGGACGCCTTTGAGGGTTAAAAAAGCGAAGGTGCTGCTGAGCCTTCGCTTTTTCGTCGCCTACAATTGGACAGGGGGATTAATTGTGGCTGACTTCTTCGTAAAAAATGGCGTTGCGTTCTGCAATCAGTTGGGTTTCCCTTCGCTCTAATTCAAGAAAGGTTTCGTCTGCCAGCAATTCGGCAGCAGAGTAGCCGGCAGCCAAGAAGTTTTCGGCATAGGTCAATTTCTGATTCGTGATGTTTCTTCGTTGCTCGGCAATGACGAGCAGCTGTTTCACATTCATACACTCACTCCATTCTTTTATAAAAAGCAAGTACTAAAAGAGGACAGCTGATAATACTTGCAAGTCAACGGTGAAGGCGGGAAAACGATCATGGTCAGCTATTTGTAAATAAGAGGAGAACGACAGGTTCGTTTCTGATTGATCGTTTTATACGGAAGCTTTGTACTAAGTATAAAAAAATTTCCCCCGTAGCAACAGAACGTAGTCGTTTACATAAAGCAACGATTGGTTTACATTCTTTGGACAAGTGGGTGTCACAAGAAAACCAAGCAATTTTGTCCTGGGAAACGGCGGGATTTGACGACAAAAAAACCTGCGGCCACATCAAGCGGAAGCAGGTTTCACGGGCTAGTAGAAATAGCTTAAACGGTTTGTTTTGCTGGGCGTAGCAAGACTTCGCTGATCGCCACATGTTTGGGCTGTTGAATGGCATAAACCACTGCATTTGCTACATCTTCTGGCGTTAGGCTGTTGCCTTCTACGCGAGAGGTTTCTTTCAAGGCTGCTTCTAGTTGAGCATTGCCGACGGTTTCAAACAATTCCGTGGAGACCATTCCTGGAGAGACGATGGTGGAGCGAATGCCATGTTCACGTTCTTCTTGGCGCAAGCCTTCCATGATTGCACGAACTGCAAACTTTGTCCCGTTGTACACGGCAGAACCCGGGTAAATGACATGTCCGGCAACTGAGTCAGTGGCGATGATCAAACCGTCTTGTTGTTTTTGCATGATAGGCAGCACAGCGCCGATCCCATTCAATACCCCCATGATATTGATATCCAGCATTTTTTGCCAGCTGTCATAATTCAACTCTGCTAAGTTTCCTTGAGGCATAATGCCAGCATTATTAAAAAGGACATCAATCCGACCAAAGGAGGTCATGGCTAAATCAATGACTTGCTGGACTTGTTCGCGATTGGTGACATCGGCTGTTTGATACAAGACATTTTCTCCTAATTTTTCAGCCAGTGCTTTGATGCGCTCTTCACGGCGGGCAGCGATCACTACTTTTGCCCCTTGTTCGGCTAGTTTAACGGCGGTTGCTTCCCCAATTCCTGAAGATGCTCCCATAATTACGATAACTTTTTCTTTGATTTCTGTCATTTGTATTTCCTCCAGTGAATGATTTTTTCATCGAATCCTGATATTGCCAATGGCGAACCTATGAGACGATAGGTGATTGACAGTTCAGTGCTTGCGGTGTATTTTAATTGTAGAACCTGAAGTTAGGTTTAGGTCAAGCGATAAACAACATTTTTTTAGGAGCGATGCAAGTGAGTTACTCGATTGGCGAAGTATCACAAACGACCAATATCCCCATCTCGACTCTGCGTTATTACGATCGAGAAGGGATGTTTCCGAAGTTGGCCCGCAGTAATGGCGGCATTCGGGTGTTTTCAGAAAAAGAAGTAGCGACGATCAAAGTGATCGATTGTTTGAAGAATACCGGCATGCCCATCAAAGACATCAAGAATTTCTTGGATTGGGGCGAGGAAGGCGATGCGTCTTTGCAGAAACGGCAGCAGCTGTTTCATGAACGCTTGGAAGAAGTCACAAAGCAAATGGCAGCCTTGCAAGAAACCATGAATACGATCAAATACAAATGCTGGTACTACGATACAGCAATGGCAGCAGGCACCGAAGCGGTAGTAAAAGAGCTACCGCTAGAAGAAATACCAGAAGAAGTCCGGGCATACAAACTGTAAGCAAAGAGAAAAACCACCTGCTGTTTTTGCAGGTGGTTTTTCGATTGTACTAGTTTTGCTGGGAAAATCAACCTTGCCAGTTGCCATTTTCTAATGAAAGACTGACAATCCCACGAAAATGGGCTCTGTTATTCAGTAGCCCTACTCAATAACCCCCACTGGAATCAAATAGCGGGGTTCATTTTCCGTCGGCAGTTGTAATAATTCTTTGAGTTCATGATCCGTGAAGGCGCCGATCGGCACAGCGCCTAATCCTAACGCTTGGGCTTGCAAAAGGACGTTTTGGGCGGAATGTCCGACTTCGATATAGGCATAACGTTCGATTCCTCGGTCCCCATAGCGCTCGATCAGTCGTTCATAAACCACTGTATAAAGCAATGTAGCAGGTGCTCGTTGGATCGCTTGCTGATCCAACGAACCTTCCGCCAATGCGGTCCGAAAATCGCCGGCAAGAACTTTTGCTAAGGCATGTTGCTCAGGTTGATACAGATAAAGCCCTGGCTCAAGCCCCGTTACCTGTGTAACCACGACATAGAGGTCTAAGGGATACAAGGCACCAGCCGAAGGCGCTGTCCGGCGACCATCTTCTGTAGTGACACCGGCAGCGGCCCATAAAAGCTGTGCCAGCTGTTCTTGTGTTAGCTCGGTGTCTTGAAAATCCCGTTGCGAGCGCCGCTCGAAGAGAGCTTCCGCCACACTGGTTTCCCCATCTAAGATCGGTTGCGGCAATGGAAAAGTTTCATAGGAAACCGCTGGTTCAAAAGGAGTGACCGTGTCGGTAGTCGGTTGTTCTTCAATCGGTGCCTTATCCGCACTGCAGCCAGTGAGGAGTAAGCCCAACACCAAAAGAGCGCCTAAACGAGCAAAGCGAAATCGTTTGTAACGGGTCATGAGGATTCCTCCTTTTTCTAAGGACTTCGTGTTATTTATAAGTATAACAAGGATTGCTTTTTCATGCGCTTTTATTCACAAATGTGTGAGCAGTGGCAACCGCATCAGCTCAATCAGGTCATAGGGAAAGCAGATTTTTTAATATTTTCTAAAGGCTTTAAAAGTATTGCCATCGAGAAATCGTCTAGATTCTGTTCTGGCTCTTTCAATCAATGATCATTGGAAAAGAGTGTAGCAAATGCCAGAGTGTTATCTAAAGGAAGACAAGCATCATAAGATGGGGAACAACCCTTCGAGGAGCTTTCTGGAAAAAATAAAGCCCCCCTTGTCTCTTGCGACAAAGGGGGCGGGACTAACTATTCATTTCTGCGACTTCTTCCTCCATATCAAAATCTAACTGTTTGGCAGCATTAAGCTGGTCGCTATAGTAGCTGGCAAGCTCTTCAGCAGATTGCGGTGTTAGATTGTTGAAGGCAAAAGTCACATAGGAGCCATGATCCTCTAGACAAATCGAATTGATAGTGAAGCGACGCTTATCATCGTAAAAGACGTAACTTTCACCTGGTACGAAGATTTGCTCGGGATGAGTCCGGACACGGAAGCCATTGAAACTCATTTGATACATTTCGAACGTCTTGGCATCATAAGAAAGCTGACGATTGATGGCGATACTCAAGGCTTCACTATCACTTTCGATAAAACGGTTTTTCCCGATCAAAATGGCATAAAACAAGCCATAGAGGTTATAGATCGACCAAATCAAGGTCACGATATAGCCGAATTCATAGCCTTCTCCTCGGTACAAACGATACCCAGCTACCAGACAGGCAAAGGAAATCCAAGTAAAGAGGATGATGTGGGGCAAGACGGTTCGCCAATCAAAGGCGTTGCTGCCGACGATCTCTTTTTTGGTCACGTTGAATTTTTTCTGTGATTTCATAAATTCTTTGATCAATGCCCCAGTGTGGATAGGAGCGACAAAGCAATCATAGGTGTGGGAACTTGTCAGGTTCCTGATCTTAGGGACATACAGCCGAAACGACAGGGAAATCATAATGAAAGGCGGTAAAAAGAACAACAATAATTGGTGATTGTTGCTTCTGACGATAAAGATATCAAAAACCATAAATAAGGTTGGTGCCAATAAAAAGATGATTTTTTGGAAAGAGGTAAACCAATACAAATAGGAGTTGTAATAACAAAGTTTTTGCATAAAAGACAACCCTTTTAAGCGGCGCGGTTTGAAGTGGTCAAAAATTTGTTTTGTTCCTTGCGCCCACCGAGTCCGTTGTGAGGTCAGCTCTTTGGCAGTGTAAGGAGTGATCCCCAAGGCATAGGCTTTATTGATAAAAATCGTTTCATAGCCAGCGTCTTGTAAAAGCATCCCGGTCGCCATATCTTCGGTGATACTGCTGGTAGGAACGCCGCCGATCTCTTCAAGGGCACTGCGACGAATGATGGCATTGGTACCGATATGGATCAAAGCATTCTCACGAGAAAGTGCTGGTTCTAGAAAGCGCATGAATAATTCCTGTTCGTTGTACATGGATTTGCGCAGTAATTGAAAGGGATATTTGTTATAAAATGTTTGTGGATATTGCACCAATGCAACTTTAGGATTGCGAAAATAGTCGACAGCTTCAAAAATAATGTTCTTTTTTACGATAAAGTCAGCATCCAGAAGCAAAATCAAGTCACTGCTAGTTTGGGACAAGGCATAGTTGATATTCCCAGCTTTGGCATTGGCATTTCCTTCGCGGGTCAAATAGCCGAGATTCATTCGCTCGGCCATTTCTTTTAGTTCCTCTCGATGGCCATCATCGCAGATATAGATTTTTTTATTGGGGTATTTCAAGGCTTTGACAGCTAATGCTGTGGCGATCACCAGCTTGATGTCTTCATTGTAAGTGCAGATAAAAGCGGCGACACTTGGCAAGAATTCTTCTGCTTCATCCCCCTCGTAGCGGTATTCTTTTGAGAGCTTATTGGAAAAAAGGTAAACAAAAAAGCCATAGACAAATAAACCAATGACTTCCGCAATATAGAGAATGATCCCAAATACTAGTGAAGCAGAACTATCAATCGGGATCGTGAAAAATAAACGCCAAACCAAGTAAATAAGCAGAAAAGCAATCGTGATCTTCGAAAACAGCTGTTTGATGCGATTATTTTTCTTTGCCAGGAAATACAACAAGAAAATGACCAAAAACAACCCAGATAAATAAACCAATTCCAAACCAATCTCCTCCTTTGTTATACTAAAATAGTAATAAGTTTTTAAAAATAAATCAAAGTAAACGATTGCATGTTTTTTAACATATAAGAAAGAAGAAGGAGGACAAGTACGAAGAAGAGAAAAAGGCCATACAAAAACCCTCCAGCAACGAATTGCTGGAGGGCTTCATTTAATTGGCAGCTGCCAATGCTGCTTGGTTTTGTTTGGCATGATAGGCTTCCACGTCTAGTATTGCCTGTTTAAACATTTCTCGCGTGATCTCATAAGGCACGTGGACGATGTCATTGGTGGTCATTGCTTTGTCTAAGATTGCCTCAAGGTCGCTGGTGTCGTTAAGGCCCATATCCGCTAGGCAAACCGGCAGTTTGTTTTCCTTCATAAAGGCGTAGATGCGCTGGAAGAGGGCATCTTGCTGATCGAGCTGCAACAAGGCCAAAACGCCGTAACTAACGGATGCGCCGTGTAAATAGTCTTCCATTTTTTCCAAAACGGTCGTTCCGTAGTAAAAGGAATGAGCAAGGGCGGAGTTGTAATCATTGATGACTAAGACGGAAACTAAGCCGGTGGTTACGATGATATCCAAGACGACTTGCTCAATGGCATAAGACGGCTGATTGGCGGCACTGTCTTTCAAGGCTTGTGTGCCGTATTGCAATAAGCGTTCCGTGCACATTTTGCCGATTTGGATGCCTAACCCATCGGTGTAATCTAACTGATCGCCCCGCGCTGAAAATGTCGATTCGATCTCTTTGGAGAGGGCATCGCCGATTCCTGCCCATAAGTACTTGTCGGGGGCTTGGGCGATGATCTCACTGTCGATAAAGGCATGGGTCGGCGGTTGCGAAGGGAAAAACAACCCTTGCATCTCGCCGTTTTCTTTATAGATGACACAAACCGCGGTGACTGGTGAGCAGTTGGAGCCGATCGTTGGAAAGGTGAAGACTGGTTTGCCTGCTTTTTCTCCAACCACTTTGACGGTATCGCAAACGCGGCCGCCGCCAACGGCGAATAGAACATCGGCGGCTTGGACGCTTGGATTGGCTAACAGCTGATCGACGTTTTCATAGGTCGAGTTGCCGCCGTACCACAAGGTATCCGTCACTTTGACTGCCGACGTTAAACCGGCTTTGATCTTGTCTTCGGCTTTTTCAAGGGCGGTTTTTCCGCCGATGATCACGGCATTGGTGCCGTATGGTTTTACGATGTCATTTACTTTTTCGTAGGCGTCCGCCCCGATTGTGTAGTTTGGCAAAAAGATACTTTGACTCATACTGTTTTCCTTCTTTCTTGGCCACGAGATTGGCTAAAATTGGTCCGGTAATTTGATGGATCACCATGCCGACTGCGGCAGGGGTAACGGTTGCAGCAATGGCGGCAAAGTGGGCATTGGCTAACGAGATCGCTAGGCCGGTATTTTTCATTCCTAATTGAAACATGATGGATTTGGCTTGGGTGGCACTGACGCCCATCACACGGCTCAGACCATAGCCTGCACCGTAGCCAATCAAGTTATGGAGCAAGACTAAGAAAATCACGATCAAGCCAGATTGGACGATGACGGCACCGTTGCGAGCGACAGTTCCGGCAACGATCAATAAGATACTAACGGAAGAAATCAAGACAAATGATTGCAGAAATCGCTCGATGTGCTTGGCAATGAGTTTGTGGACGATCACCCCTAAAATGATTGGCAAAAGCACCATCTGCAAGACAGACAAGAGCATTTCCCAGAAGGAGATCTCAGTATACTGACCAGCCAAGATGTAAACCAAAAAGGGGGTAACGACGGTCGCTAACAAGGTCGATACCGTGGTCATGGAAACGGTGAGGGCGACATCGCCTTTGCCAATAAAGGTCATGACATTGCTGGCGGTTCCACCAGAAACGCAACCTAGTAGGACAAACCCGATGATCAAACCGGAAGAAAGACCAAACAGCTGCGCTAAGCCGTAAGCCACCAAAGGACTGATGGTGAACTGGAAAAGCACTCCTAAGATGAATGCTTTAGGCTGTAAGACGACCATTTTAAACGCAGCAACGTTTAAAGTCATCCCCATACAAAACATGATGATGCTCAAAAGAATCGTTGTACGAGGCGGAATCCATAAGAAGGGTTGCGGGAAGAAATAAGAGACGATCATCAATAAAATCATGATATAGATCAAATACTTGTTTACAAAAGCAGCGATCGTGTTGACGGTTTTCATAAGAAAAAATCATCCTTCCTTTTTCTGCATGACCAATCAAGTGTTCAAACAGAAGGGGTCTTTAGAATAAGTGCAGTGCATAACCGTGGGGAATCGGCAGCAGTTGTTCAACGAGCGTTTGGGATCTATCTGACATCAATGTGTCAGTTTGTAAAAGGCCGCTTCCTTGAAAATGGGTATAAAAAAACACTCCATCTCAAGAAGCTGATCTTCTTTTTGGATGCAATGTGAATAGGGACTCTTTGAATGTATAAAATCAAACAGTCCCGGCTATAATAATAAAATAATTCGTTTGCTAACATTGGTGCGGGTCATATACGCCACCGTCCTTTTCTTTATTTGGAATTTTCTAAATATTTAAATTATTTCTACCTAGTCTACAAAAGAGTCAAGGCTTTGTCAATCGTTTGAGAAAATTTTTTTCATTTTTTTGGGTGTTTTTTTTAAAACATGGGTTTCTATGGGGAAAAACAGCAAGAATTGGTTTGTGCTGTGCCTTTTTCCCCTTCGTTTAGAAACAGAATAGTTGTTGGATCTTGGTTTTTGTCCTACGATGATACTAGCAAGAGTTGGAAAAAGAAACGAGAGGAGCAAAGAAAATGAAAATTTTTGTCGTTGGTGCTACTGGACGAGTAGGTCAAAAATTGATCGACTTTCTAGAAAAACAAGGACACATCGTTTATGCTGGTGCGCGCAGCAGTGAGAAAATCACAGAAACGGAGACGATCAAGCCCGTGTTTTTTGATTTACACACGGAACCGGAAGAGATGGCAGCCAAATTCGCCGATGCGGAAGCGGTATACTTCGTGGCGGGTTCCCGAGGCAAAGACTTGCTGCAATCCGATCTGTATGGTGCGGTCAAAGTGATGCAAGCCGCCGAATCAAAAGGAATCAAACGCTACATCCACCTTAGCTCAGCCTATGCCTTAGAACCTGAACAGTGGCAAAGGGAAGGCATGGCGTCATTGATGGATTACACGATCGCCAAGTTTTTCTCTGATCGCTGGCTGATCGACAATACCGCACTAGAGTATACGATTTTGCAGCCGGGTGCGTTGAAAGAAACTCCAGGATCTAGTTTGATCGAGATCAGTGAAACGACCTCTGGTGCGATCCCCATCGAGGATGTCGCCGTCTTGTTAGGTGAAATGCTGGAACGTCCAGCAACCTATCAAAAAGTCATCAAAGTCCAAGCAGGAGAAACACCCATCAGTGAGGCACTGGATCAGCTTTAAGGCGAGCCTTTGGGCTTGAAGAGAATGTACTGAAGGAGCTGTACGGCAATGAATCGTTGTCGTGCGGCTTTTTTTCGTAAAAACTTTGAGATGCCCCTTCATTGCTATGAAAGCGATGACTCTTGACTTTGGAAAAATAGTTTGTTACGCTTATTGCTAACTTTAGAGGGGGTGGTAAACGAATGTCAAGCGACTCGAGTGACGGTGAGCAGAAACACTATTTTGACTTACCTTACTTTTTAATTGAATAGGAGACCAACAACAGCGCGTTATTTAGGAGCAGTTTCTAAATAAGGGGCTTATTTGTGTTATCCATCAATGAAAAAAGAAAAGGAAGAAGAATAAATGAATAAAAAAGAGTTTCAATTATCAGTGTCAGAAACAATCGAACAGTATCAGGTGCCCTCTATCGATCAAGGATTAGATGAGGCGCAAGTAACCGAGCGGTTAGAAACCTACGGATTGAACCAATTAGCGGTCAAAAAAACCGCCAAGTGGCGGTTGCTGCTGCGACAATTTCATAACACGATCATCTACATTTTGATTTTCTCCGCCATCTTAACGCTGCTGATGGGGCATTTCTCTGATGCCGTGATCATTGGCATCGTCGTACTGGTCAATGCGTTGATCGGTTATTACCAAGAAGCCAATGCTTCCGATGCGTTAGAACGGATCAAAGAGATGCTATCAGCAGAAGCCACGGTCTATCGGAATGGGATTCGGCAAGATATTCCAGCTGCTGAAGTCGTTCCGGGGGATGTCGTATTCTTAGAAGCCGGCGACAATGTGCCTGCGGATCTGCGGATCATCGAAGCCGACAACTTGCGGATCCAAGAATCCGCCTTGACTGGTGAAGCCGATTCGGTGGAAAAAATAACAGATACCTTAGTGGATGAAGCAACCCCATTAGCGGAACAACGGAATTTGGCATTTGCTTCGACGTCCGTGACGTCAGGAAGTGGGAAAGGGATCGTGATCGCTACTGGCGCGAATACTGAGATCGGGAAAATCTCCACAGAAGTCAATCAAACAGAAGAACGAAAAACGCCGTTAATGAAAGAGATCGATGGACTGGGGAAAGGCATCACCTATGTGATCATGGGCGTGGCGGTCTTGCTGTTTATCGTTAGTTTGTTCCAGCAAACCTATGCGATCTCTGTCCTGTCCTTAGCCGTCGTCACCGTGATCGTCGGCTCGATCCCAGAAGGATTGCCCGCAACGACCTCGGTGGTTTTGGCGATGGGTGTCAGTGATATGGCAAAAAACAAGCACACCATCATCAAAACACTGCCAGCGGTTGAAACGCTAGGCTCAGTGGATGTGATCGCGACGGATAAAACCGGTACCCTGACCAAAAATGAAATGACAGTTAAAGACATCGTATTGGCTGAGCAGGAATACGAAGTGACGGGTGACGGCTATGCGCCGGTGGGCGTGATTCGTCCAAAGCAGGAGGACGTATACACGCAAGACATCTTGCAGTTGTTTTTGGAAGCCGGCTACGAAGCCAACGATACGGTATTAGTTCCAGAAGGAAATCACTGGACGATCAATGGGGAACCAACAGACGGCTCCTTTTTAACGCTGTATCATAAGCAATTTGCCTATCCGCAAGCACCCGCTTACCAAGAGCTGGATATGCTGCCCTTTGATTCGGACAACCGCTACATGGCGAAACTAGTGGCAAACCCTGCGGGGGAGCGCTTGTTATTTGTTAAAGGCTCCCCAGATAAATTGTTTGAAATGGTGCAAAAACAAGCGGCGCCTTTTGATGAAGCCTATTGGACAGGCCATGTCCGCCGCTTGTCGGCAGAAGGCAAACGAGTGGTAGCGGTGGGCTATCAGAAAGTTTCGATCGATCACATTGATGAAACGATTTTTGAGCAAGGGCTGCAATTACTAGGGATCGCCGGGATCATCGATCCGCCGCGAGAAGAAGTGATCGCTTCCCTGAAGGAAATGAACCAAGCCGGTGTTCAAGTAAAAATGATCACGGGGGATCACCCTCTGACTGCCAAAGCGATTGGGGAAAAGCTTGGTTTAGCTGATGAGATTCACGTCGTGACTGGTGCCGAGTTGGATCAGATGAGTGAAGCCGAATTTCAAGATGCTGCCTTGACGAATCAAGTCTTTGCACGAACCACGCCGAAAAATAAATTGGACATTATCAGAGCGCTACAAGCCAAAGGCAAAGTCACGGCGATGACAGGGGACGGGGTTAACGATGCCCCTGCGTTGAAGCGGGCGGATATCGGTGTAGCGATGGGGATCAGCGGCACGGATGTAGCCAAAGACTCTGCTGATATGATCTTGACCGATGACAATTTCGGTACCATGTCCTTAGCGATTCGCGAAGGACGCAGGATCTATGACAACATCAAAAAGAGCATTCTGTTTCTGTTGCCGACATCTTTTGCCGAAGGGCTGATCATTGCCTTTACGATCATGATGCAAAAAGAATTGCCGCTGCAGGCGACACAACTGCTGTGGATCAACATGGTTTCTGCTATTACGATCCAGTTTGCGTTTATCTTTGAACCAGCAGAGTCTGGGATCATGAACCGCAAACCGCGAAAGACAGGCAATAAATTGTTGAATCGCCACGATATTTGGCAGATGGCGTATGTATCGATCTTGATGGCAGTCATCAGTTTGATCGCCCATGACTGGCTCTTGCTGCAAGGCGTCAGCGAAGCCGTTGCCAGTACCATGATGGTCAATATCGTGGTCTTGAGTAAGATTTTCTATTTGTTCAACATCCGTACCAGTGCACCAGCATTTTCTAAAGCTTCCTTCACCAATCCAAAAGCGTTCGTGATCATTGGGGTGATGCTGGTTCTGCAACTGTTATTGACCTATGTTCCATTTATGCAAAGTGCTTTTCATACTGAGGACATGTCCTTGATTGGCTGGGTCATCTCAGCAGCTTCTGGGATGGTCGTCTTACTCGTGACGGAGTTCGATAAATGGCTTCGTTCGAGAAAAAATATTTAACCTAGGTTTTCTCGTATTTTTTACAGGCAAAATCACCTTGCTGCAGCTCAGGAAAATGGCGGAACGACAAGGGATTTCTGCTGTCGCTGATTTGGGTTTGCCAAAAGAAAAAGCCAAGAGGAATTCTTCTCGGCTCGTAATCAGGCCTATTGACAAACAAAAATGGTCGGGCTAAAATGCACATGAATTGAATAGTATTCTTCGGGGCAGGGTGTAATTCCCGACCGACGGTGACAAGCGCAATGCTTGAAGTCCGTGACCCGCATAGCTATGCGGTGGAGCCAGTGTGAATCTGGCACCGACAGTGAAAGTCTGGATGGGAGAAGAAAAACCACAAAATTTCAAGGGGCGCAGTGCGTCTAAAATTGATTTTTTGCCGGTCTTGTTTGTCTATGCCTCGTGAGATTCTCACGAGGCATTTTTTTATTGAAAGGAGGAAGGAAGATGCATAACGAATACATGCGTTTGGCGATCGCAGAAGCCAAAAAAGGGCGTTACCAAACCTTTACCAATCCGCTAGTGGGCGCCGTGATCGTCAAAGAGCAACGGGTCATTGCCAAAGGGGCTCACTTAGTCTATGGGCAGCCCCATGCGGAACGAAACGCCATCGAACAATGCCATTCCTCCGAAGACCTAATCAATTCGACTTTATACGTGACGTTAGAACCTTGCAACCATCAAGGAAAACAGCCGCCTTGCACCCAGCTGATCATCGACAGCGGCATCAAAAAGGTAGTCATCGGCCAGTTAGACCCTAACCCGATCGTGGCTGGACAAGGCAAGCAATTTTTAGAAGAACAGGGCATCGACGTGTTGGTGGGCATCGAAGAAACAGCGGTGCGCCGTTTGAATCCACACTATAATTTTTACCATCAGCATCAGCGACCTTACGTGGCGTTGAAGCAAGCGATCACTTTAGATGGCCGGATCGCTCATGATGCGTTGACCCGCAGTGCCATCACTGGTTCAGCGGTTTGGCAAAAGGTTCATCAAGAACGTGGGGACTATCAAGGAATCTTAGTGGGCAGTCAGACGGTGTTGACGGATGATCCCACGTTATTGACCACGGTTGAAACCAGCTTTCCGCCGAATCGCATCGTGGTAGACCGTCGGGGGCGAACGCTGTCGCAACCCCATTTGGCACTGTTTGCCGATGATTCAGCACCCGTGTGGATTTTTACGCAGCAGACAGCTGTCAGCGACTTGCCAGCGCATGTGTCAGTGATCCAGCTGGAAGAGTTGACGATCGCTGCACTGCTGAAGGAGCTTGCCGCACGACAGGTCCAATCGCTTTACGTAGAAGGAGGTGCTGCGATCCATGATGCCTTTTTAGCCAGCGGACTGTGGCAAGAAAGCATTACTTATGTGGCGCCAAAGTTTCTTGGGGGCAATAGTCTTGCAAGTTTTACCAGTGAGCGTACCCCGAAACAGCTGCAGCAGCTAACAGAGGTGACGGTGACGGCAGTTGGAGAAGATGTTTGCATCCGAGGAAGGAGACCAGAGGAATGTTCACAGGATTGATTCAGGAAAAAGGCCGCATCAAAGAGATCCGCAAGCAAAGCCGCACGATCCAGCTAACCTGCAGTGCGTCGGAAGGCTTGCTGGCGGATTACCAGATCGGAGACAGTATGGCGATCAACGGGACGTGTTTGACGGCGATCGCCAAACAAGCGACAACGTTTACGGTGGATATCATGCCAGAAACCTTTCAACGAACCACCTTTAAACAACTCTCGGTGGGTGCCGAAGTCAATTTGGAGCGAGCGATGGCAGCAACGCAGCGTTTTGAAGGCCACTTTGTCGCAGGCCACATTGATGTAACGACCCGTTTGATCCAGAAAAAGCAGTTGGAAAAAGCCTTGATCTTGACGTTTGCTTATCCTGTCAGTGTGCAAGGGGAAATCATTCCGCAAGGGTCGATTGCGATCAATGGCGTCAGCTTGACGGTTACCCAGACGACGGCACAGGCCTTTTCCGTTAGCTTGATCCCCCATTCCAAAGACCAGACGACGCTGGGGCAGTTGAAACAAGGGGAGTGGGTCAATATCGAGACGGATATGATCGGGAAATATGTCAAATACCAACGAAAATGAAAGAAGGCAGACGATGCATAAAGTAGAACAAGCAGTGGAATGGTTAAAAAAAGGCGGCTTAGTGATTGTCGCCGATGATGAAAATCGGGAATCAGAAGGAGATTTGATTGGGATCGCTGAATACGCAACGCCAGAAGCCGTCAATTTTATGGCGACTTATGGCCGTGGCTTGATCTGTGCACCCATCTCACAAGCGATCGCTGAAAAGCTGGCATTGCCTGAGATGACCGCCAATAATACGGATGCCTTTGGTACCGCGTTTACCATCAGTGTCGATCACGTGACCACGAGTACGGGAATTTCTGCGAAAGACCGGGCAGTGACGATTGAAAAATTGGCTGATCCTGCGTCACAAGCAGCGGATTTTTATCGTCCTGGACATATCTTCCCATTGACCGCTCAATCTGGCGGCGTGTTAGAACGCAGAGGACATACAGAAGCGGCTGTGGATTTAGCGAAGCTTGCTGGCAGCGTGGAAGCAGCCTACATTTGTGAGATTTTAAATGAAGATGGCACGATGGCTCGGGTTCCAGAATTGAAAAAATTAGCAGAAAAATGGCAGCTGCCGTTTTTGACCATTGATGAGTTGGCGGAATATCTACGAGGAACTGCACCTATCACGGTGGATCTGCCAACGGCTTATGGGGCGTTCCAATTGACCTTATTTGAAGATGAATTCGGCAATGAACACCTTTTACTAGCCAAAGGCGAGATTCAACATACTACCGAGCCGCTGTTACTACGGATCCATTCAGAGTGTTTAACAGGCGACGTCTTCGGCTCTCATCGCTGTGATTGTGGCGAACAGCTGCAAGAAGCGATGCGGCAGATCGAAGCAAAAGGTCGCGGTGCGATTTTGTATCTACGCCAAGAAGGCCGCGGTATTGGCTTGCGGAACAAGCTCCGTGCCTATCAGCTGCAGGAACAAGGCATGGATACGTATGAAGCAAATATTGCATTAGGGTTTGCAGCAGATGCTCGTCATTACACGTTTGCCGCCGATGTTTTACGTTCCTTAGAAGTGCAGGAGATTCAACTGATGACCAACAACCCTGACAAAGTGAAGGAATTAGAAAGCTTAGGGATCAAGGTAGCAGAACGAGTACCGCTGGAGATGCCTGCGCACAAAGAAAACAGCAGCTATTTGAAAACGAAGAAAGAAAAGTTTCACCATTACCTATCTATTTAATCAACCAAAGGAGAATGAGCGATGACAGTATTTGAAGGAACGTTTCAGGGAGAGGCAGTCAAAGTAGGGATCGTAGTCTCACGATTCAACGAGTTTATCACTTCCAAGTTAGTGGAAGGCGCCAAAGACAATTTGCTGCGTCATGGAGTCAAAGCAGAAAACATCGATGTATATTGGGTTCCAGGTGCTTATGAGATTCCGTATATTACCAAAAAAATCGTTGACCACAAACAATACGATGGGATCGTGACATTAGGTGCCTTGATTCGCGGAGCAACGACCCACTATGAATTGATCTCAAATGAAGTGGCGAAAGGCGTAGCCCAAATTGGTCTGAATGCCGACATTCCAATCATGTTTGGTGTGTTGACGACTGAAACGATCGAACAAGCCATTGAACGGTCGGGAACCAAAGCTGGCAACAAAGGCAGCGAAGCCGCTCAAGGTCTTTTGGAGATGATTTCGTTGAATCAGCAAATCCTTGGCAACGCATAGGTTTCACGTTCGAACAAAGGGAAGCTAGCAAGAAAAAGCCTGCCTAAGCATAGGCATCAGACTGGAGACAGACTTCGTACGAAATGAAGTCTGTCTTTTTTTCATCATTAAAAAAAATGGATCATTTTGCCAAAGGATTCGCTTCTTCACGGGTACCGTGTTTTCGATAGGTCAATGGAGAGGAAAATGCCCAATCAATCACGAACATTAGAATAACTCTTATTTAAGGAAATTTTCAGAAAATTATTTACATTTCACAAAAGGTTCCTTATAATGACTCTATTCATTGAGAGTGATTCTCATTTGCAAATAGATGTCAAAGCAGCACATGGCTTGGGCGCTTTTCATGAGACGAACTTTTATAAGCGAAAAAACGCACAGATGCTTCTTTTATGATGGCGGCGAGGCAACAGTCAATGTTGTTTTTGCTGTGAAATCAGGAGAGGATCGTGCTGAATAAAGGAGAATCACATGTCGGTAGGGTTGATTAAATCAAATCGTTGGATGGTGTCGACAATCATTTGCTGTGTTTTAGTTGTCGCCATTCTCTTATCTGCAGGAGTTGCTTTGGCAAACGGACAAGCCAATATCACCCTTGGCGAAGTTTACCAAATTCTCTTCTATAAAATCAGCCATGGGTTGGTTGGTGATCTTTCAGGCATTTCAGACGCAAACATCAATATCGTCTGGTTTGTTCGGGCACCGCGGGTCTTGCTTTCTATTTTTGTGGGCATGGGGTTAGCGATCAGCGGGGCAGTGATGCAGGCGGTGGTCCAAAATCCGCTGGCAGATCCATATATTCTAGGGATCTCTTCCGGCGCATCCTTAGGGGCGACCTTCGCCATCTTAGTCGGTTTTGGCGGCTCGGCTCTAGTCTTGCAGCTGGGCTTATCGTTTGGCGCCTTTGCAGGAGCGGGGATTGCGACTATTTTGGTGCTGCTGCTTGCCAGTATCGGTGGGAAAATGACTTCCACAAAACTTGTGCTGTCGGGGACGATCGTCAGTGCCTTATGCAGCTCTGTTTCAAACTTGATCATCTATCTGGCTAGCAATGCAGAAGGGATGAAGACCGTAGCGTTTTGGTCGATGGGCAGCCTAGCCTCGGCTTCTTGGAACAAATTGGGCTTTATCGTGGTTCTGGTTTCTTTGATCACGCTCTTCTTCCTGACGCAATACCGTGTTTTGAATACGCTTTTGCTGGGAGATGAAGTTGCCTCCACCTTAGGGGTCAAGCTGACCTTCTATCGTCGTTTTTATATGCTGCTAGCAGCGCTGTTAACCAGTATCATCGTTGCGAATTCTGGGATGATTGGCTTTGTCGGCTTGATCATTCCTCATATCGTACGTGGAGTCAGTGGGTCGGATCATCGCCTGTTGATGCCTTTGACCGCTTTGACAGGCGCGTTGTTTTTGATTTGGGCGGATGTGATCGCCCGCTCGACTCTGCAAGGAGTCGAACTGCCGATCGGGATCATTACAGCGCTGATTGGCGCACCGATCTTTATCTATATCATTGTCAAACGGCAATACAATTTTGGGGGGTGACGGAATGAAACTAGCAGTTGAAAAGCTCAATCTGACGATCGGGGATCAGCAGATACTAAAAGACATCTCCGTCCAAACCGCACAAGGGCAATTTGTCGGCTTGATTGGGTCCAACGGCAGCGGCAAATCTACATTGTTAAAAGCTATCTACAAAACGTTGAAACCTGACAGCGGCGACATTTATTTGGGTGAGATGAATATTTTGAAAAGTTCCGAAAAAAAAGTCGCCCAGCAAGTCAGCGTCGTCAGTCAGTTCAATGAGTTGAGCTTTGATTTAACAGTAGAACAGATGGTACTTTTAGGCCGCACGCCCCACAAGGGTCTATTGGAACAAGACACCAAAGCCGACCATGAGCTGGTCACTGAAGCCTTAGCCAAAACAGGGCTAAGTGCCTATAGAAAACGCAGTTACCTCTCATTATCAGGAGGCGAAAAACAGCGGGTCGTCCTTGCTCGTGCCATCACCCAAGAACCGAAATTTATGATTCTCGATGAGCCGACCAATCATTTGGATATCCGATATCAACTGGAAATCTTAGAGACCGTCAAGCATCTGAAGATTGGCTTGTTGGCGGCGCTGCACAATTTGGAACAAGCAGCCAATTATTGCGACATTATCTATGCCTTAAAAGATGGGCGGGTCGTAGGGTATGGCGAACCAGAAACGTTGCTGACAGAAGAACTGATCGAAGAGATCTATGGCGTGAAATGCAGTATTTACCATCATCCGATCACAGGCGGATTAGGGTTTCATTATTATTTTGAAAAGGAGCAAACAGATGAATAAATGGGGAAAAATGATTGGGGTAGGATTGGCAGTCTTTACATTAAGCGCTTGCGGCAATGCGAAGGATGAAGGAACTTCGGCTTCTTCCTCACAGGCAGAAAGTACGTATCCTTTAACCATCAGCAACTACACCAAAGCAGAGGGCGGCACGCAATGGACTGCCAAGGACCAAACCTTTAATGAGGCACCGAAAAAAGTCGTTGCCAACACACGACCAGCAGCGGAATTGCTGCTGCATCTCGGCCTCAAGGATCAGATTGCGGGTGTCGGTGCAACCTTTGGTGCCGCTGATGAGGAAGTTGCTGCTGATTACGCAGAACTCAACGACCTGGGCAGCGACTATATCAGTAAAGAAACAGCCTTAAGTGTGGATCCAGATTTGATTTTTGGCCGCGGGGGACTTTTCGATAACCAAGATTGGGGCGTCGGCACCGTTGATTCCTTGAACGAGATGGGCATTCCGACTTATGTCCAAGAAACCTCTGTCACTGGGGCGACGTTTGATTCTGTTTATCAAGACATTGAAAACCTTGGTAAGCTCTTCAATGTCCCTGAGGCAGCCGCTGCTTTTGAAAAAGAATTAAAGGATCGTCAGAGTGCCTTGGAAGAAAAAGTAGCAGACAAAGAAGAGCAAACCTTTGCCCATCTCTTTATGTCCGATCCAAGTGTGGTCAGTGTCTATGCCGCTCAAGATGAGTCTTTTTTCAATAGCAACTTTGATATGATCAAACTGAACAATGTGTTTCAAGACTATTCAGGGGAAGTCAGTGTCGAAACTTTGATCGAAACGGATCCCGATGTCTTGATCGTCGGCGACTGGTCAACGATCGAAGGCAGTGTTTCCGGTCAAGAAATCATTGAAGGCTTATACAAAAACGACAAACTCTCTAGCATGAAAGCCATCAAAAACAAACAAGTCTACAGCATGGACTACAATTATCTCTTTGGCTACGGCTACCAAGCCTTGACTGGTTTGGAAGAACTGGTAGAGCAAATGGCACAATAAACACCCCTATTCCCATAAAAAGGAGAACCAACTTTTTATATAATAGAAGAAAACCAACGTTTCACTGGCCAATCGACCACAGAAACGTTGGTTTTTTGTATTTAAGAAAAGCACCCTTTGCCGCTGCCCGTTCCGCAACAAGTAGCCCGTTAGCTGTTTTTTTCTGTCACGTGGTCCATTTGATAGCGAGACAACAGCTTTTCTTTGTGTTTTTGCATGATCGTCTCGAGAGAAATATCGTATTTATCGGCGAGAATAAATAAGTTATCCAGTACATCGCCCAATTCTTCCGTCAGGTTTGCCAGTTTTTCTTCTGGCAAGCCTTCTTGTTCGTCGGGACGGTCACGACCGATCTCCAATGTCCGAATGGCACGGCTCACTTCCCCGACTTCCTCTGCTAAAAAATTCGCCCGAATAAACGGATCATATTGATACCAGTTGCGGGCTTTGTAGAAGTCACTGATAAATCGTTGATATTCCTCAATGTTCATAAATTTTTTCTCATCCTTTCCCAGAACCTTTATCAGAATCATGATATACTATTTCAAAATGATTGAGAAGGATGATGAAGAGTTTTATGAAAATTGCAGTCTATTGTGGTGCCAGTGTCGGTAATGAACCTAGTTTTGCAACAGCCGCCCAAGAATTGGGGCAGTGGATCGCTTCAAGAAAAAATACGCTAGTTTATGGCGGCGGAAAAGCCGGCTTGATGGGCGTGCTGGCAGATGCTGTCTTAGAAAATGGCGGTCAGGTGATCGGGGTGATCCCAACCTTTTTAAAGGATCGGGAACTAGCACATCCTGGATTGACCGAACTCCATGTCGTCGAGACGATGTCAGAAAGAAAACGAAAAATGTTCGAATTGTCGCAGGCCTTTGTCGCACTGCCAGGTGGTCCGGGTACGCTGGAAGAAATCACGGAGATGATCTCGTGGTCAAGAATCGGTCAAAACCCGAATCCTTGTGCTTTTTATGATGTGAACAACTTTTACCACGCAACGAGAGCCTTATATGACAACATGGTGGAAAATGAGTTCTTGACGCAGGCCGATCGCGAAAAAATCGGCTTTGCGCAAACAACGAATGAACTTGAAGCCTTTATTCAAGCCTACGAACCGCCAGTTATTCGGCAGTATTAAGCGTCTTGCTCTTTTGCTTCTTTGACGCATTCTTAGTATAATGGGGTTTGTTTTGCAAGTGGGGTCATAAAAGAAGATCCTTGGACAAAGAAATGGAGCGTAAATCATGACAACAAATTTTTGGGCTGAATTGCCGAAGCCTTTTTTTATTCTAGCACCAATGGAAGATGTCACCGATGTCGTTTTTCGGCATGTCGTTCAAGCTGCCGGCGCACCAGATGTTTTCTTTACGGAATTTACCAACTCCGATAGTTACTGTCATCCAGAAGGACGCGACAGTGTGCGGGGACGTTTAGTCTTCACCGAAGATGAGCAACCAATGGTAGCCCACATTTGGGGAGACAAGCCAGAGTATTTCCGTGAAATGAGTATCGGATTAGCCGAGATGGGCTTTAAAGGGATTGACTTAAATATGGGCTGTCCAGTGCCAAACGTTGCCGGACGAGGCAAAGGCAGCGGCTTGATCTTGCGACCGGACGTTGCGGCTGAGCTGATCCAAGCAGCCAAAGCTGGCGGTCTGCCGGTCAGTGTCAAGACGCGTTTGGGCTATACCGAACTAGGGGAAATGGAAGCCTGGCTGACCCATGTCCTGCAACAAGATATCGCCAACCTTTCGATCCATTTGCGAACCCGCAAAGAAATGAGCAAGGTCGATGCCCATTGGGAATTGATTCCTGAAGTGGTTGCCTTGCGGGACCGAATCGCCCCACAAACGAAGCTGACGATCAACGGCGATATCCCTGATCGTACCAAAGGTTTAGAGCTAGCAGAAAAATATGGCGTGGACGGAATCATGATCGGTCGGGGCATTTTCAAGAATCCCTATGCCTTTGAAAAAGAACCGAAAGAGCATACCTCAGAAGAGCTATTAGGCTTGCTGCAGTTGCAATTAGACTTGCAGGACCATTACGCCAAAATGGTGCCACGCTCGATCGCAGGATTGCATCGTTTCTTTAAAATCTATGTCAAAGGCTTCCCTGGAGCCAGTGACTTGCGAGCAAAATTGATGAATACCAAATCAACCGATGAAGTTCGACAACTTCTGGCAGAGTTTGCGGAGAAAAAGAACCACGAGGAAAGTATTGAAGCGTAAGTTTCAATGCTTTTTTTGTTTTTGGTTGCTGTACCCGCTCTCATTGTCAATCCTTCCTTGACAATAGATAGGTACCTATGTAAAATGGAGTGCGGACTTTTAACTAGGTACCTATCTAAATAGTGAAGAGGCGAAAGGAGCTGAAGGTCGATGGTTTCCGAACAAGAAATCGTGGAACGATTGTTTGAAGTGTATAAATTAAATCGGCGGTATGCGGAACAAAAATATGGGCGCTTTATGCCAGGTCGGGGACAGTTCAATTGCCTACTGGTATTGGACGAAAAAGGCACGTTGACTCAAAAAGATCTCGCCGCGTATTTAGCGATTCGTTCGACATCCACTGGCGAACTACTAAAGAAACTGGCTGAAAAAGGGCTGATCCAAAAAGAAGTCGATCCGAAAGATAAACGCAGCCATTTGATTTCGCTGACAGAAGCAGGCAAGGAAGAGGCACAGCGAATGAAAGAAAAACGTAGCAAGGCGCACCAAGAAATGCTGACCTATTTGACGGCAGAAGAAAAACAAGCCTTTGGTCAAGCCTTAGCAAAAATCGAACAGTTTTATCTTGAGAAGGAGGCGGACGTTGATTGAGTGAAACAGTCCAACGAAACGAACGTCAGCGGACGCTGATTTTTATTAATTTAATGATTACATGTATTGCCGTATCCATGTTGGCGACCGCCTTGACGACGGCTTTACCCGCCATCGTCACTGACCTGCAGATTTCCGTCACTACGGGACAATGGCTGACAAGCGGTTATTCCTTGGCGATGGCGATCGTTATGCCCTTGACGGCATATCTTATGAATCGTGTGCCAACCAAAAAGCTCTATCTCGCTGCATTAGGAATTGCGTTGGTGGGCTTGCTGCTTTGTGCTGCAGCGCCCAATTTTCTAGTCATGATGCTTGCTCGTATTTTGCAGGCCGTAGGCAATGGAATCTTGACCGCAATGGCGCAAGTGATCCTCTTATCGATCTATCCGATCAATCGCATCGGTGTGGTGATGGGCTGGTATGGACTCTCAATCACCGCGGCACCCGTGATCGCACCGACGATCGCTGGGCTGATCGTGGACCGCTTGAACTGGCATGCGATTTTTTATATCGTTGCCGTGATCGTTTTGATCTCGTTGATTTGGGCCATAAAGGTTTTTGATGATGTGTTACCAGTAAGCAACAGCAAATTTGATCAGACCTCTTTTGTTTTGAGTGCCTTCGCCTTTGGTGGGATCACTTTAGGCTTTGGCAATATCGGCAGCTATGGCTTTTTCAGCTTGCCAGTTTTAGGAACCTTAGGGATCGGTTTGGTAGCAGGGATCTTCTTTGTCTTCCGTCAGTTAAGAGCGGAAACCCCATTTTTGGAGCTGCGGGTCTTGAAAACAAAAGAATATGCCATCAGTGTCTTTGGCAGTATCATGCTTTACTTGGTCTTGATGGGTTCGGCGATGCTGATGCCGCTTTACGTGCAGTCGATTTTAGGCAAATCAGCGACGATCTCAGGGTTAGTCGTTTTGCCAGGTTCCTTGGTCTCGGCTTTTTTAAGTCCGGTGGCTGGACGAATCTATGACAAAGTCGGCATCCGTCTGTTGACGATTTTCGGCGGCGGCTCACTGGTCTTGAGCAACATCGGCATGTATTTCATCCATATGCACACGGGGATTTGGGTAGCAGTGGTTTTGAACATGCTGCGCTGTGCCGCCACCGGCTGTTTGTTGATGCCCTTTGTGACGTGGGGAAATAAAAATATTCCGCCGCAGCTGACGGCGCATGGAACAGCGTTATTGACTTCTTTGCGGACGGTGGCAGGCGCCATCGGAACAGCATTATTTGTCGGGATCATGAATAGTGTGGCGCAAAACAGCACGACCTTAACGGGGACGAGTGCACTGCTTCACGGGATGAATGTTTCTTTCTTATTGATGACGATCGCTTCTGGTCTGCTGTTTGCAACGGGGCTATTTTTGATTCGTGATCAGAAACCAGAAGCCGTGTGGCTGGAAGGTGCGGAAGAACCGCTGGAATAAGCTCATCATTTAGTACAGTTCATAAAGCGTAAGAAGGTTTGCGAAGTTTTGGAATCAAGAAAAACGAAGGAAAACACACCCTCTCCAATGAAGATGAAAATATAGGTTGAGAGAAGAAAATCTGCCGGATCCGCAAGAAGCGTTCTTTGCGGCCCGGCAGATTTTTTTAACCGTCTTCTTTTAGGTAGCGCCATAATGTCGTTCGGCTGATTCCTAGTTGAATAGCGGTTTTGGTTTGATTGCCCTCGTTTTGCTCTAATACATTTAGAATGATTGTTTTTGTATAGTCAAACAATGTCGGAGGTTGGAGGCTGCTTTTAGTCGTAAAATTGTCTTGTATATTAGTGAAATTTTGTATCAAACGTTCTTTATTTAGTAATTCTGCAACCTGGTGTTCAGAAATATAATGGGAATTCGCATTTAATACCAGTTCTTTGACACAGTATTGCAGCTGATCAAAATTTCCCGGCCAGTCATAGGCCATAAAGGCTTCTAACGCTCTAGGATCGAAGCCCATGATATCTTTGCTGCATTCAATATTCATCTTATTTAAAAGTAGTGTCGTGATAATACTCAATTCATTTTTTCGCTCACGAATCGTAGGAGCATAGATTTTGGCACTGCCTAACTGGCTTGCCAAGCGAGTAAAGGTTGTTGAATCACTTGTTTTATTGTTGTCATAGGTAAAGAGCAGCCGGTTGTTTTTCAAGACATTCGTCGTTTTGATCAAAGAGACAAGCCGTTCAATTGAAGCGGGCTTAAGCTGCTCAGCATGATCGAAGAAAATGGTATTGTGGACATCAACAAAAGGGCCATTGGCTGCATTGACTAGAAACTTCCATAACTTGTCTGTAATCAAAGCACAGTTGATGGTAATCAGATAGTTAGTGTCTTGCGTCTGGGACAAGTAAATCTGATAGGCGATATTTTTCTTCGCTGTGCCGCTTTCTCCGAATACTAGGTAGGAAGAATAGCTGGCTTCTTTTTTCTTGAGTTCCAGCTTGATTTCTTGAGGAATGAATTGTGAAAACAGCAGCTGCTTTGAAAAAACGGCTGCAACCTCAGCTTTTTTTTGATAGGTGATACCGTGTTTATTGGAAATCGGTGGTGTATTTTTCTCGTTTATAAAACAACAGTAATACTTCTGGTGATCAATAATATATGTTTTGACTGTAACTGTAACGAAACAGTTCTTTACTTGAGAATAGTGCTGTAGCTCTTTTTTTTCGGATTTCGTCTGTAAAATTTTGATGATTTCTGACGCAAAAATCGGGTCAAGGGTGGAAAATTCAACCTTATAATCATCGTCGCAAAACAGAATATCTTGTTTCAGGCAAAGCAACCCTTTTTCCAGAATCTCTTTTTTATGTTTGACTTGATTGACGTGATCGATGATCGTCAGGGCGTCTTCATAGGCACGTTTGATGCTCTCCAATCCTGACGTGATCAAAAGGGTGTTTAACGATTTTAAAAGAGCAGTACGATTCGTAATTGCATCGCATAAAATCAATTCATATTTTTTTTCTGCCAATGAATCGAGCATCTCGTGAGCATTGATATCCTCGTCGATGGTATAGATTTCAATGTTCAAACCTAAGAGATCGCAAAGTAAGTGCGCTTTTTCAGTAATACTAGGGTAGCCGACAATGACGAAGTTGTCTGTGTAATTTTCGGCCAAGCGAATGGCACTATGAACATCGTAAATCGATAGCGAGACATCAATTACTGGCAAAGAAACCACTCTTCGGATTAGTTTGGCAGTCCCACCGCGAGAAATGATCGCATCATATCCATCATTGCAAAGTTGCGTTGCCAATTTTTGCCCTTCCACCAAATCGGCCGTATAAATAGTCGTCTCAACTTCAGGGTATTGCTCACCAATAATAGTCATTGAATAATTTAATTCTTCATAAGGTGCGATTCCTAAAATTTTCCTCTTCATTTTCTTCACCTTCAATAGTGTTTCATTTGTAAACGATAATAACACAGAAAAACGATTAAGTATCCGTTTTCATTTAAACTGTTTCGAAATTAAACGATTTTTCTTTTTTTTAGAATGTAACCGCTTATTTTTTGTCGCTATAATCAAACCAAGAAGTCCGAGGTGGTGAGTAGATGTTAAAGTTGTTAGTTATTGCAGACGACTTTACAGGAGCGCTTGATACTGGGGTTCAATTTTCTAGACAGGGTATTCAAACTTTGGTCTCGACGGAAGCAGTTGTTCATTATGAGGAGATTCCGCATGAGATGGAGGTGCTGGTTCTTAACACAGAGAGCAGGCACTTAAACTTTGACACGGCTTACGAAAAAACCAAAGCCATTCTAGAAGAGGCACAAGCTGCCGGAATTCCCTATATCTATAAAAAAGTAGATTCGGCGTTGAGAGGAAATATCAGTGCTGAGATAAAAGCAATGATAGATACGCATAAGCAAGCGGTCATCCCGTTTTTGCCTGCGTACCCCGAAATGAATCGAGTGTTGATCGATGGTCATTTATATATTGATGATGTCTTGGTTACAGAAAGTGTTTTTGCAGATGACCCATATGAACCAGTAATAGAAAGTAGTGTGATACAACGATTAAAGACGGAAGCTGACATCGAAGCAGTACTGGTACAAAATGATCAATTGCCAAACATTGGTGTAGCAGTCTTTGATGCCCAGACAGACGAGATGCTGGCAAAACATGGCAGACAGCTGAAAGAAAAAAAACTTCTGGGACTGACAGTCGGATGTGCTGGGTTTGCAAAGACTTTAGCACATGAACTGTTTCCAGAAGGGAGTAAAGTCCAGTTGCAGCTTGAAAAACCGATCGTGGTCATCTGCGGCAGTGTGAACCCTATAACGAAGAAGCAGATTGCTTATGCGCAAAAGCGCTCCCCACGCATTTCTTTGTCGGCAAAGCAATTGTTGGATGATACCTATTGGGAGAAAGAAGTGGGACGGCAAGAGGTGAGCGCCTATCATGAGCTGTTGAAAAAGGAATCCCTGGTCGTTTTTGATACCTGCAGTGATCAAACGACTGCTGAGCTTCTTACGCTTAGCAAAGAGCTGGGACTGACTGCAAAAGAGTGCCGCTTTCGCATAGGAGAGGCACTGGGGAAATTGACAAAAACACTTTGGTCTCAGCAACACAAAAACACATTTCTATTTACAGGTGGAGACACCTTATATCAAACGATGAGGGTTTTAGGTGTGACCGGTATCAAACCTTTGGTAGAACTCAAACCTGGCGTGGTTTTGTCTGTAGTGGAGTGGAATAACAAAGAAATGCAGGTGATTACAAAATCCGGTGGGTTTGGCTCAGAAACATTATTTGAAGAAATCAAGCAGTACGAAACAATCAAGGAGGAATTGAAATGTTAACAGATTACAGTTTAAAAATGCCTAAAACGATTTTTGCAGGTGAACATGCAATCGAACAGCTGAAACCGATTATCAATAGCGGGATCCGTAAAATCGTTCTGTTTACTGATAAAAGCCTTCTCGCTTTGGGATTAATCGATTTGCCGATTCAACTAATCGAAGAAGCTGGAATTGAGTATACAATTCTTTCAGATATTCCAGCAGAACCTAATTATCACGAAGCCCAAGCGATGGTTGATGCTTTCAAAAATGAGCAAGCGGACTTTATTGTTGCTGTCGGCGGTGGTTCGGTCATGGATGTAGCAAAACTTGCTTCGATTTCAGCAACAGATGAGTATACCATCAAAGATTTGTTGGATGATCCGCTAGCGGCTAAAAAACACGTGAGAAGTTTGATGATTCCTTCGACGGCCGGAACGGGTGCAGAAGCAACACCGAACGCCATTGTCGGTGTACCAGAAAAAGACTTAAAGATCGGGATTGTCAATCCGGAAATGATTGCTGATTTTGTTCTGCTAGATGGGCGAATGATCAAGGATTTACCCAAACCAATTGCCGCAGCTACCGGTGTGGATGCGTTATGTCATGCGATCGAATGTTTTACCTCAGCAAAAGCCAATCCAATCAGCGACACCTTTGCCCTAGAGGCTCTAGACTTGATTATGAATCATATCATTGAAGCCTGTACAAATCCAGAAGCGCTTGAAGCTAAGCGCAGTATGCTGTTAGGCTCCTTTTACGCCGGTGTTGCGATCACGGCGTCTGGTACGACAGCTGTCCATGCGCTGTCTTATCCGTTGGGCGGAAAGTATCATATTGCCCATGGAGTGTCCAATGCGATCCTGTTAACACCAGTGATGAGATTTAATGAACCTGCTATCAAAGAATTGTTGGCTGATGCCTACGATCGCGTGATTCATGATGGGGATCAAACCCTCTCTATCGATGAAAAATCAGCGTTCATGATTAACAGATTAGAAAACATCGTTCGAATCTTAGAGATCCCAACAAGCCTAAAAACCTTCCGTGTGCCAGAAGAAGACTTGGAAGGTTTAGTGGCAGCTGGTATGGAAGTTACCCGTCTGCTTGTCAATAACAAACGGGAAGTGACACCTGAAGATGCTCGAGCGATCTATCAGCAAATCTTATAAGTCAGTGTTGGAAAGGAGGATGAGTATTATGAAGAAAATTATCGGCATTACTATGGGGGATCCTGCTGGAATCGGACCTGAGATTTCTCTTAAAGCTTTTGCAAAACCGGCCCTTTACGATCATTGCCGACCATTGTTAGTGGGGGATCGGAGTGTTGTTGACTATTATTTAGCAAAGTATCCGGAACTAGCACTAAAAGTAAATTCCATCGAGCAGCCCAAAGAAGGAAGGTATATCTTCGGCACAATTGATTTGATTGATTTGAAAAAGGTAGATATGGCCAGTTTTCTTATTGGCGAGGTATCAAAGACTGGCGGTGATGCCGCCTTTCAATACGTCAAGAAAGTCATTGAGCTAGCATTAGCCGGAGAGATTGATGCCACAGTGACTAATCCTCTGAATAAAGAAGCGATGAATGCAGCCGGACACCATTATGCTGGACACACAGAAATCTATGCAGACCTGACAGATACAGACAAGTACACGATGATGCTGGCAGATGGGAATCTGCGAGTCGTTCACGTATCAACACATGTTTCTTTGCGGGAAGCTTGCGATCGTGCAACGAAACAGCGTGTATTGGATGTGATCCGTATCGCAGACAAAGCTTGCAAAGATTTGGGTATTGAAAACCCGAGGGTCGCTGTTGCTGGGTTAAACCCTCATTGCGGAGAAAATGGCTTGTTTGGTCGGGAAGAAATCGAGGAAATCAATCCTGCTGTTGAAGCAGCTAAAGCAGAAGGTATCAATGTTTCCGGTTCACTGCCAGCGGATACACTTTTTTCAAAAGCCAATGGGGGGATGTATGACATTGTTGTAGCGATGTATCACGATCAAGGACATATTCCATTGAAATTATTAGGGTTCGTTTATGATCAAGAGGCACAAACTTGGCAAGCAGTAGAAGGGGTCAATATCACCTTGAATCTTCCGATTATCCGAACGTCGGTAGATCATGGGACTGCCTTCGACCAAGCTGGCAAGTGGACTGCCAGCGAATCCAGCTTAGAAAATGCCATCGACTATGCGATTCGCCTGGCTGAGCATACTAAATAATAGGACAAACAATTCAAAATAAACAAAAACAAAGGGGAGAATTATGGTGATTCAACTAGAACAAGTTCGTCAATCTGAGCCGAATGGGATCATGTACCGAGATGCATTTCTAAATATTGATTTTGGGCTGATTCCTACCGGCGGCAACAATACGGCTCATGCGCCGGCTTTGATCGAAACCGTAGATAACGGGATGCTGTGTGCGTGGTTTGCTGGCAGCTTTGAAGGAAGTGGGGATATCTCGATCGTGGTCTCTAAATTAGAGCCCACGACTCAAAAATGGTCTGATCCAATCACTGTTTCGAAAGGTATCGACCGAAGCGAACAAAATCCTTCTTTTTTCCGCGCACCAGATGGAAAGATCTGGCTGATTTATACCTCTCAACTCAGCCGACAAGAAGGTAAAGACAATATGCAGTTTACTTCGATCATCATGGTCCAAAAGTCAGATGATGAAGGGCAAACTTGGGGAGAGCCCGAGGTTTTATTTGAGAAAGAAGGCACCTTTGGTCGACAAGGGATCCAAATTTTGAGTAATGGCCGCTGGATATACAGCACTTGGCTGTGTGAAGATTCTGCCGAAGGTTTGACGAATGATCCAACAGAATTTCAAGTATCGGACGACCAAGGAAAAACATGGCGGGCTGTACGAATGCCGGATAGCAGCGGACGCGTCCATGCCAACGTCGTAGAGGTAGAACCGGGACATTTGGCAGCGTTTATGCGGAGTCGATTTGCCGATTTTGTGTATATTAGTGAGTCCTTTGATTTTGGTGATAGTTGGTGCGTGCCTGCGGCCACAGGACTACCGAATAATAATGCAAGTGTTAGTGCGATCAAACTGGCTAGCGGGGAGATTGCATTGGCGTACAATCTTAATTCTGCGCCAAATGCGACTTTTGGTAAAGTTGCTTGGCCGGGACTGCGCAATCCAGTGGCTGTCTCTGTAAGTGAAGACGTTGGCAAAACATGGCCGATTGGCCGGATTTTTGAAGCCGCAGAGGGATATATTGGGACGGAAAACAAAACCAATAATTCACAATATGAATACCCAACGATCTATCAAGACAAAGAAGGGCTTTTACATCTAGTCTATGCCTATCGAAATCGACTTTGCGTAAAATATATTCGGTTTACTCTTAAAGATCTATTCGGAGAAAAGCGGGAAATGATGGGGGTGTATAATCCGACCTCCGGTGAAGGGGTTGAGGAGGCAAGTAGTTGACGATAGAGGTGTCTTAGGCTGTTGCCAATCATCAAGCAAAGCATCTATCAGCCAATCTATTCAAATGAAAACGTATTCTGAAGGAAGAAAAGGAGTAATCACAATGAAATCAATTGAATTAAAAGGAATTATCAGCCCTATCCTAACACCTATGTACGAAGATGAGAGTATCAACTTTGAGGAGTTGCGTCATCAAGTAGATCGAATGATCGACAACGGAATTCATGGCATCTTCCCGTTTGGAACAAACGGCGAAGGTTACATCTTATCTGCAGAGGAGAAAAAGCAGGTATTAGAAGTCGTTGTAGACCAAGCTGCCGGTCGGGTACCAATCTACGCTGGTTCCGGCGCGATTTCTACGAAAGAAACGATTGAACAGAGCAAGATGGCGCAAGCTGTTGGAGCAGATGTTTTATCGATCATTACACCAAGTTTTGCAGCAGCAAGCCAAGAAGAAATCTATACCCATTACAAGACGGTTGCTGAAGCTGTAGATTTGCCAATCGTCCTGTATAACATTCCAGCTCGGACGGGAAATGCCATTGCTCCAGCCACTGTTGCCCGTTTGGCACAAATTGACAACATCATTGGTGCCAAAGATTCTAGTGGGAATTTTGCTAATATTCTAGGCTATATCGAAGCTGGTAAAGCAAAAATAAACGGAACGTTTTATACGTTGTCGGGGAATGATCAGCTGATTATTTGGACGTTATTAGCAGGCGGAACCGGTGGCATCGCTGGATGCGCGAATGTGTATCCGAAGACAATGGCTTCTATCTACGATCTTTTTGTAGAAGGGAAGATTGAAGAGGCGAAAACTGCAAATGAACGCATTCAAAACTTCAGAAACTGCTTCAAATATGGTAACCCGAATACGATTGTCAAAACAGCCACTGCTTTACTTGGTAGCAACGTTGGAAAATGCCGAGCACCATTCAATCAGATCCCGGACGAAGGGATCGCTGCATTGAAAAAAGTATTAGCAGAAGACAAAGAAAAAGGTCTGTGTTAACAGGCGTAAAACGGCAGCTCTTAGCTGCAAATGTAAGCATGATGGATAGGCGGACGAATCAGCCGCTTATCCGACAGCTTGCAGCAAAATTAAAAATTAGGAGGATGTTATGACTATTCAAATGATGACTGCACTAGCTATTACCGTAGTCATGATTATTTTGATCATGACTGAAAAAATTCCCTTCGGGGCGGCGCCCTTATTTGCTTGTTTATTATTAGTTATTTTCGGTATTACAGATATCAAAGGTGCCTTTGCGGGTTTCTCAAATTCAACGATCATCATGTTGGCGGAGTTTATGGCCATCATCGCCGCATTGGAGAAGACTAGTTTCATCGTCGTCTTTAAAAAAGCGATGTTTTCCATGGCCAACAAAGGCGGCTTCAAATCCTATCTTTTGATCATTCTTGTCGTGATGTTAGGTGGCAGTTTGTTTGGGACGGGATCAACTGCGTATTATGTACTGACATTGGGGTTGTTGTCCACGTTGCCCTATTCAAAAAAATTGCCGCCGTCAAAAGTCATTATGACTGCCGGTTTTGCTACTAATCACCCCTTGATTCCTTTTAATACAGCGTTGCAGTATGGCATCGTCATTGCTGTGTTAAATGCTGCAGGGATCATGGCGGAAGTTTCTGTCTTTAAATTTGCAATTGTCAATTTATTTTTGTCGATCGGCTTCTTACTCAACTGTATCATCCAATATAAGTTTCTTCCTGACCATCCGACATCAGAAGACTCGCAAGCAGTGGTGTCAAATGATGGGCAGGTACCTGCTTCGCAACTGCCACGATGGAAAGAATTGACTACCTATGGTGTATTTGTGTTTGCTGTTGTTGGTATGCTGTTGCAAAGTCAAATTGGGGATGCAGGGTATGCGATGGCCGGTCTATCCGTTGCAGTGATTTTACTGATCGGTGTTTTGGATTTCAAAGAAATTCGAGATGCGATCAGTGCGCCAATCATCTTAATGTCTGCGGGGGTCATCGGTGTTGCTGATGCTCTGGGAAGTACTGGTTTAACGAATTTAGTCGGAACGACTGTAGCAGATATGCTGGGTACAAACGTGAACCCTTTCGTGATGATTTTTGCCTTTTGTGTTCTGACCAGTCTATTAGCGACGTTGACGGGTTCGACAATCGGTACGGTTTACGTCTTTACGCCGTTGGCAATTGCTACTTGTACAAGTTTAGGATTGGATCCGACTGCTGCTGCTTGTGCTATCGTCATCTCTGGCTGGTGTGGCCATTTCTTACCGATTGATGGTATGCCCGCGATGATATTAGGTACTGGAAAGTACACGGCGGTTCAATTTTGGAAGTTTACCGTTCCGCAATACTTTATTCGACTGGTTTTCTTGACTGTCGGATCGATCTTAATGTTCCCAATGTAAGAGGGCAAAAAACTACTTTGAATGAGGTGTAGAAAATGGAAAACAATTTTGAATTAGAACACATCGGTATCAATACTGCAAATGAAACACAAGCACAAGAGCTTGCGAAACAACTAAGCATGATTTTTAATCTAATCCCCCGTCATGGACAAAAATCAGAGTTTGCTGGCGATTATTTTGAGTGTATGAAGGCACCTTTTTTAGGAACAAACGGTCATATCGCCATGCGTACAGCTGATTTGGAGAGTGCTGTTGCGGAACTTGAAGCAAAAGGCCTGGCGTTTAATATGGATACAGCAGCCTACGATGAAGAAAACAAACTGAAAAATATTTATTTAGCAGATGAGTTTGGTGGATTTGCTATTCACATTTTAAGAAAATAAGACGTTCTTTTTCGATTTTCTTTTATGGTCAAGTGAAAGTCATAGCAGGCTGAATCTACATTCTGCTATGACGTTTTTTAATAAATTCAAAGTAGGGCGGCCGATAAAGAAAGGAAACAGCGGTAATCAAAGAGGAGTTGAAGACAATGGACTTATGGTTTACTCAAAGGAAAGAAGAAGTTTTGCGTGCATTGGATACCAATGAAAAAACTGGATTATCCACTCAAGAAGCGCAACAGCGGCTGCAGTCTTTCGGCAGAAATGAATTAGAAGCCAAAAAGGGCGATAGTCTATTAAAAAAAGTGATCGATCAATTAAAAGATCCGATGATCATCGTTTTGTTGATTGCAGCATTTTTGTCCTATGCTGCTAGCGGATTTGAAGATTGGATCGAGTCAGTGATCATATTGCTGATTGTTGTGATCAATGCCATCATTTCGATTTCGCAAGAAAATAATGCCAATAAATCTTTAGAGGCTTTGCAAAAGATGTCAGCACCATTAGCAAAAGTGATTCGGGACGGAAAACGAGAACAAGTAGATACCGCATCACTAGTGCCGGGAGATATTATTGAGTTGGAAGCCGGAGACTTGGTACCGGCAGATGTCAGAATCCTTTCAGCAGCGAACTTAAAGGCAGATGAGTCAGCAATGACGGGGGAATCTGTTCCTGTTAATAAAAAAGCGCTGGAAGGACTGCCGCAAGAGACGGTTCTAGCTGATCGCAAAAACATGCTGATTTCCTCAACGGTTATTACAAATGGCCGTGCTGTGTGCGTAGTAACGAATACGGGGATGAAAACAGAGGTCGGAAGAATCGCGAACTTACTGATCTCCGAAGACGAGAACATCACTCCGTTACAGCGTAAAATGGCTGAAATCTCAAAACTGCTATCGATGATCTGTTTAGGAATCTGCATTTTAATGTTTATTGTCGGGATCTTGTACGGTCGCCCGATTTTGGATATTTTTATGATGGCAGTCTCGCTGGGGGTAGCTGCGATTCCGGAAGGATTGGCTGCAATTGTAACGATTGTTTTGGCGCTAGGTGTGCAGCGGCTAGTCAAGCGACACGCAATCGTTAAAAAACTGCCGGCAGTTGAGACCCTTGGTGCAGCTTCAGTGATCTGCAGCGATAAGACCGGGACATTGACCCAAAACAAAATGACGATCGTAGAAACTTTCCTTTATGATGACCATACAGTCGACAGGTTGTTGACGATCGGGGCACTGTGCAATGACTCTAAACTAGTCAGCAGCGGTTCTAGTGAATTTCAAGTATCCGGGGATCCTACCGAAACAGCTTTTGTAACGAAAGCCTATGAAGAAAAGCTGGACAAAAATGAACTGGAAGCAAAATTTCCGCGAAGGGCAGAAATCCCTTTCGATTCAGAGCGTAAATTGATGAGCACCATCCATCAAACAGAACAGGGCTTTCGGGTAATGGTGAAAGGTGCCCCTGATGTTTTGCTGAATCGATGTCTACTTTCAGAGACAGACGCGGAACAAATATCTGCGAAGAATGCTGAGATGGCATCAAAAGCTTTACGAGTTCTAGGGGCTGCTTACAAAGATATCGCTGAAATTCCACAAGATTTAAAGACAGAGGACATCGAAAGTGAGCTGACTTTTGTTGGTTTAGCAGGAATGATTGATCCTCCGCGTCAAGAAGTCAAAGAAGCAGTCGCACAGTGTTATGAGGCGGGAATCCGACCAGTCATGATCACAGGGGATCACAAGTTGACGGCGGTTGCGATCGCCAAAGAATTAGCTATTTATCGACCAGGCGATCGAGCGATGACGGGTACAGAGCTGGATCTGGTCCCGCAAGAGATTTTGGAGGAAGAAGTAGGCAACTATTCTGTTTATGCACGGGTTTCGCCTGAACATAAGATGCGGATTGTCAAGGCTTGGCAAGCAAAAGGAATGGTCGTTGCGATGACAGGCGACGGGGTGAATGATGCCCCAGCACTAAAAGCTGCGGATATCGGCTGTGCGATGGGAATCACAGGAACCGATGTAGCTAAAGGTGCAGCCGATATGATCTTGACGGATGACAATTTTGCCACGATCGTTCATGCAGTAGAACAAGGGCGAGGGATTTATGCCAACATTAAAAAGTCTATCCAATATCTGCTGAGTTGTAATATTGGGGAAATCATCACGATCTTTGTTGCTACCGCACTCAATTTCCATCAAATGCCGCTAGTTGCGATCCAACTGCTTTGGTTGAATCTTGTCACAGACTCACTCCCTGCATTAGCCTTAGGGATGGAGCCCGTTGAGCCAGGTGTCATGCAACAAAAACCACGAGATTCCCGAAAAAGTATTTTTGCAGACGGTTTTGCCGCAAATATGATTTTTTACGGTGTGTTGGTAGGGGCAATCACATTAGCTGCTTACTGGCTGGGAGAATATGTCTTGTCTGATCCAACCATCGCAGATGGTACGGCAAATACAATGGCTTTTGCCACTTTAGTTTTTGGTGAACTGACGCGAGCTTTTGCTGTTCGCAGTGAAACACGCTCTATCTTCCGAATTGGAATTTTCTCAAATAGTGCAATGAATAAAGCATTTCTGGTCAGCTTGGTCTTGCAATTAGCTGTATTGTTTATTCCATTCCTGCAAGATATTTTCAAGGTGCAAAGCCTGACAGGCGTTGAATGGACGATTGTCATCTTGTTGTCACTGATTCCGCTGATCGTTAGTGAGATTTCTAAAGTTTTTCGTTTTAAGGAAGTGCAGACAGCTGTTGCTAAGTAAATTTCCCTAGAAGATAAAAAGTTGGGTCCCTTCTCTAAGGAGTTAATCAGAGAGGGGACATTGTTTCGTTCCTAAGAAAAACCCAACTGGCCGTCTGCTTGCGAATGAAGCTCAGTTTATATGGACAGCAATATGCTAAAAAAATTCTGTGCATGGAGAAAGAGCTATACGCGTTGGAACCGCCCAATGGCAGATGTTCTTGATTTATTTCATGAAACTCTATGAAAAACCAAAAAATTCGATATAATAAGATAACTTATGGTTTAGGAGGAGTATTTTTTTTCAGGAAAGACTTGCTTTCATGGAAAAAAATCAGGGAGAAAATGAAGAATAAAGGCGTTTACTTTGGGTTGTCTGCCTATGTCTTGTGGGGCTTGGTCACACTATATTGGAAAATAATCGTTGGGGTTTCCCCGTTAGCCACGATGTGCTACCGAATCGTGTGGTCCTTTGTTTTTATGGTGTTGTTTATCGTGCTTTCTGGGAAGAAAACGCAATTTTTACAAGAAGCGCGTCTGCTGTGGAAGAACAAAGCATTTGCTGGACTGATCGTTTTAGCGTCTGTGCTGATCTCCATCAACTGGTTCACTTTTATCTTCGCGGTGAGTGCGGGCCACGTGATGCAAGCCAGCTTAGGCTATTACATCAATCCGCTAGTCAATGTCTTGTTAGCAACCGTTTTTTTGAAGGAACGTCTTAGTCGTACTGGCATGCTGGCGTGTCTGCTGGCAAGTATCGGGGTAATCTTATTATCGATCCAAACAGGAACGATTCCCTATGCCTCACTGATCATGGCCTTTTCCTTTAGTACGTATGGCTTGATCAAAAAAAGAATCCCTATTAGTTCGGTTACTGGGTTAACGATCGAGACGATGGTGATTTTCCCCTTTGCGCTCGTGTATATTTTAGGGTTTTCAACCGTCGGCTTTATGAATTATCCCTTGCAAACCAATCTCTTATTGATGGGTGCCGGGATCGTGACGGCTATTCCGCTGTTGCTGTTTGCGGAAGCCGCGAAAAATGTTTCTTACATTACGCTTGGGTTTATTCAATACGTCAATCCGACGATCATGCTTTTGTTGGCCATCTTTTTGTTTCACGAAACCTATTCACTGGCCCAATTTTCCGCCTTTGCGTTTATTTGGCTGGGGATCGCGGTCTTCACCTATGGTACGTTAGGCACGGCGATGAAAGAGCGGCGCATGGGACAGCAAAGAAAGCAACTCTGATAGATTAGGAATGGCTGCAACTGGGCCGTTCCTTTTTTGATTAAAAAACAACTCAATTTAGATAGTGAAGGATGTTGCAAGGAGAATTGTTCAATGGTATAACAAAGGAAAAGCACGTTGCAGAAATTCTGATTGAAAAGGGTTGCATCTGCCACAGGGGTGTGTTATTATTCTTTCAGTTACAAGGATTGTTACTGTTCGGCAGGCAAAACCAGAATTGACCGTAGCGCGCTAATGGGGAGATTCTAGGTTTTTTTATTTTGGAGTGAGGGAAAACGATGGTTATTGGGAAAATATTAAATAATAATGTCGTCATCTCGACCAATGATGCCGGTCAGGAAGTGATCTATATGGGTCGTGGCATTGCATTTAAGAAGAAGGTCGGCGATCCAGTGGATGAAGCCTTTGTCGAAAAAGAATTTGTGTTAAAGGATACGTTTACCGCAAATCAGTTTCAGCAATTGTTTTCAGACATTCCTGTGGAAGAAGTCGAAGCCGTCAAGCAAGTGGTGGATGATGCGGAAGCATCCTTGGGGATCGAACTGTCGCCAAATATTTATTTGACACTGACCGATCATATCCATTATGCGCTGGTTCGGGCACGTGAAGGCATTGAGCTGCCGAATCCATTGTTGTTTGAGACCCGCAAATTTTATCCGAAAGAGTATGCGGTTGCAGCAGATGCCGTTGCTTATTTTGAAAAAGTCTTCGGGATTTCATTGCCGGAATCGGAAATTGGCTTTATCGCCTTTCATATCGTCAATAGCGAACAAGCCAATGGTACGATGGAAACCACGATGCAAGCGGTAGAGATCGTTCGTGACGTACTGGCGATCATCAGTCGCTTTTATGGACGAGTCTTTAACCCAGATTCCTTGAATTATCAACGGATCACCACGCATTTGCAGTATTTTGCGCAGCGTTATTTAAGCGATGAACTTTCAGGGGAAAAAGATGAGTTTTTATTTGCCCTTGTGCAATCGAAGTACCCTAAAGCGTTTCAAACGGTCCAACGGATCAACGAGTACTTGATCAAAACCTACGACAAATCGATCGGTGAATCAGAAATGATCTACTTAACGATCCATATCGAACGTGTCGTCAATGATCAAACCAATTAACATTCAATCATTAACGGATTGTTACTGTCAGGCAGGCAATACCCAGATTGAAAAGACAACAGTCAGCGAGGAAAAGACTCGTTGGACGGTCGTTTTTTCAATCTGGGTTTTTTTATTAAAAAAGGAGTGTTGAAAAAATGAGTTCAAATAAAGAAATTGCCGTTCGCGTCCTCGATGCGGTGGGCGGCAAAGAAAATGTCAACAGCGTGGTGCATTGTGCGACCCGCTTGCGTTTCAAATTAAAAGATGAGAACAAAGCGGATACGGCACGCTTGAATCAAGACGACGACGTGATCCAAGTCGTTCAAAGCGGCGGACAATACCAAGTGGTGATCGGCAGTCATGTCAGCGACGTTTACCGTGAATTAAATGGAGTAGCGAACTTCGATGGTGAAGCAGACAGCAAAGGCGACAAAGGCAACCTGTTGAATCAACTGGTGGATATTATTTCGTCGATCTTCACGCCGTTTTTAGGCGCAATGGCAGGTGCCGGGGTCTTAAAAGGATTCTTGACGCTAGCAGTCACCTTGAATTGGCTGGCAGCTGATTCTGGGGTTTACACTGTATTGTATGCGATTGCCGATGGGTTATTTACCTATTTACCAGTGATGTTGGCTTTTACTGCAGCGAAGAAGTTTCGTACCAATGAATTTCTAGCGGTTTCCTTAGCGATGGCATTGGTTCATCCAAATATTACCGCTTTGGCTGGACAAACGTTGAGTTTCCTAGGCTTACCGGTCATTATTGGTGCGAGTGCTTATACGTCTTCCGTCATTCCGATTATTTTAGCGGTCTTTTTACAAAGCTATGTGGAGCGTTTCTTTAAAAAAGTCATTCCTAGCTTCTTACAGATCATCTGTGTGCCTTTAGCGGTCTTCTTGATCATGGCGCCATTGACCTTTATTGTCGTCGGTCCACTAGGAACGATTTTAGGAAACTTGTTAGGTAGTGCTTACGACAGCATTTACCACTTTAGCCCACTGATCGCTGGGGCTGTCATGGGAGGTTTATGGCAAGTCTTTGTGATGTTTGGCATGCACTGGGGCTTTGTACCGATCATGATGTTGAATCTCAGTCAAACCGGTGTCGATACGATGGTGCCGATGCTGTTGCCAGCTGTCCTTTCTCAAGGTGGTGCAGCGCTAGCAGTATTCTTTATGACAAAAAATGTGAAATTGAAAGGGTTGGCCCTTTCTTCAACGATCACCTCAATTTTTGGGATCACAGAACCGACGGTGTATGGGGTAACCTTGCCTTTGAAAAAACCATTTATCGCCGCGTGTATCAGTGGTGCCCTCGGGGGTGCCTTCATCGGCTTCAGCCAAGTCGAAAACTATACCTTTGGGTTAGTTAGCTTACTAAGTCTGCCGTCCTTTATCCCACAAGATACGAGAGATCTAAGTGGTCTGATCGCAGCTTCCATCGGCACGGCTATCGCTTTTGGCGCAGCGTTTGTCTTGACCTTCTTCTTACGTTTTGAAGATCAGCCAGCAACCGATGCCAGTGCAGCACCAGCAAAAGAGCCAGCAGCACCCACAGAGAGTTCGTCTAAAGAACGAGTGATCCTCAGCAGTCCGTTAGAAGGCAAAGTGGTTCCCTTAGCAGAAGTCAAAGACCAAGTCTTTTCTTCTGGTGCATTAGGAAAAGGTATCGCTATCGAACCAACTGTCGGGGCTTTATATGCGCCAGCAGATGGCACCATCACGACGCTCTTTCCTACTGGCCATGCCGTTGGTTTGACCACCACGGATGGAGCCGAAGTCTTGATGCATATTGGTATGGATACCGTGGAACTAGAAGGCAAAGGCTTTGAGGTCTTTGTTAAACAAGACGATCAAGTCAAACGCGGCGATTTGTTAGTGAAGTTTGATCTAGATACGATCAAAGCAGCTGGCTTATCCACGATCACACCGATCGTTGTGACGAACACCCCGCAATATTTAGATGTGATGGATATGAATCAAACCGATGTCTTGCAAGGAGAAGACTTCTTAGCCATCGTGAAATAAGCAAAAGAAACCCGATCCTCGACTGAATATCAGCAAGGATCGGGTTTTTTGTAAGAAAATAAGGCGCAGTTGCCCTTCTCGCTTGCCTGACATGGTAGCAAACGCTTGTCACAGCGCGAGTTAAGAGCAAGACCAACATCAGGAATGCCTACTCAGGGAAAACCCGAACATTCTTGGGGACTGCTCCCTACACATGGCTTAAATTTTCGGCAAGCGACTCTAAAGCGGGGAAATCGAGAATTGCATAGCCCTGTTTTTGTTTTTCAATCAGCTTGTCTTCCCGAAAGCTGGTAAAGGTTCGTAGCAGGTGGCGATAGCTGACATTCAAGATTGCGGCACAGGTGGTCAACTGAAAGGAAAAGTGTTGATTTTCTTGATGGGCAAGAATAAATTTGGCCAACCGTGTCTCTACAGGTTCCGTCAATGAATTCGCTAAGTTGATCCCCGAATTCAAGCGGGAACTGAGCAACTGACAGATGGTTTGCAAAAAGCGGACGTCTTGTTGCAAGGTGCTGCGGTAGCGATTCAAAGGGATGCAGACGCAGACGCAAGCAGAAGCGGCTTTGACACTGCTTTTTGGCAAGAGTTCCCATAAAGAGGAAGCTTCCCCTAAAGGTGCAGCCGGCTTGGCGTAATCAATACAAATCGTTTGGGTATCCGAAGAGAAAGAATAGACCATCACGGTTCCTTCTACGAGAAAATACAAGTATTCAGAAGGCGTACCCGTTCGAATCAGGTGCTCTTCTTTTTCAAAGGAATGCAAAGTGGCCATCGCTAACAAATCATTGTCCATATAAGATTGCAGATCGTATGTGTCAATGTAATTACTGAGGCGTGCGGTATCATCGATTTTTTTCATGGAAATCAGCCACTCCTGAATGGTTTTCTTTAAGTATAGCTTAGTTCCCCTTTTGACTCAACACGAACGATAAATAAAATCTAATGTAAATTGTATGTAAAAATAAGGTAAAATAGGACATGTGTCACTTCATTTTGAAGGGATACTTGGTATGATTTGAATGTAAGAAAGCTTCAAACCATTAGGAGGAGAAAAAATGCCATTGAAACGAATTGTTAAAGGAATGTTAGGAATTGCGTTAGTTGCAGCATTGACCGGCTGTGGGAATGGGAGCAGCAGCAGCGACAGCAGTGCCGCAGCCGAAAAAGAAAAGCTGGTGGTACAATTCGTACCGACCAATAATGACGGCTCGATGCAAGCCAAAGCAAAACCGTTTGCTGAGTATTTATCAAAAAAATTGGACCGTGAAGTAGAAGTAACGTTAGCAACGGATTATTCGACGATCGTTGAAGCCATGGCTTCTGGACAAGTTGATTTAGGGATCATGCCGCCAGCCGCTTATGTTCAGGCCAAAGACATGGATGCAGCCGAAGCGATTTTGACTTCTCAATTAGGTGCTTATGATCCAGAGACGGGCTTGCCATTAGAAGGGGAAAAAACCAATACCTTCAAAGGGGAGATCTTGGTACGTGCGGATAGCGATATGACAGAATTGACGGACTTAAAAGGGAAAAAAATCGCTACATTGAGTCCGAACTCTGCCAGCGGCTATATTTACCCAGTTGCCGAGTTGAAAGATGCAGGAGTTGATCCAACGACGGATGCTACATTAACGACGGTGAACGATATTCCAAGTGAGATCACTGCAGTCTTGAATGGTCAGATGGATGCCGCCTTTGTGTTTCAAGGGGCACGGAATGTCTTTGCTTCAAGCTTCCCAGATAACGATTTATTCGAAGATCTAAAAGTTCTTTACTTAACCGAAGGGGACATCCCGAATGACGCCATTGCCGTTCAACCAACGATGGACGCTGAACTTAAAGAGCAGATCAAAGAAGTGTTCTTGAATATGGCAGACGATGAAGAGGGTGCCGAAGCAATGAGCTTGTGGGGACACCAAGGGTATGAAGAAGCAGCTGATTCTGCTTACGATACCATTCGCGATTATACACAACGAGCAGCAGAGTAAAAAATCAGGGATTGCGGTAGAAGGATAACGGGACACGGAGATGTGCAGCGATTTACTAGGGGAATAGGTGGAATACGCAATATCAGTGCATTTTTTAGTGAGATAGACCGTGACCGATTGGGGAAACTTTGCCGCGGTCCCTACATAATGGAGAAAACAGATGATAACTTTTGAGAATGTATCCAAAGTCTACCCAAATGGGGTCAAAGGATTACAGAACATAGATGTAACGATTGAACAAGGAGAATTTGTGGCAATCATTGGTTTGAGTGGTGCTGGTAAGAGTACCTTTTTACGCTCGATCAATCGCTTAGTGCCAATCACTGAAGGAGATATCCGGGTAGATGGCAAATCAGTTACGAAAGCCAATAAAAAAGAATTGCGCTTGATTCGTCGACAAATCGGATTGATCTCCCAAAGCTTCAATTTGGTCAAACGTAGTACTGTCCAAAAGAATGTGCTATCTGGTCGTTTGGGATATTACGGGACCTGGAAAAGTATTTTAGGGTTGTTTACGAAAGAGGACTACGAAAGAACGAAAGAAGCGCTAGCGACTGTCGGCTTGTCAGACAAACTGCAAACGAGAAGCGACCAGTTGAGTGGTGGTCAACAGCAGCGAGTATCCATCGCCCGTGCCTTGGTTCAACAAGCGCCGGTGATTTTAGCTGATGAACCCGTGGCATCACTAGATCCCATCACGACAGAGAAAGTGATGGAGGATCTGAAGAAGATCAATCAAGAAATGGGCAAAACGATTGTCATCAATCTGCATTCGATTCCCTTGGCTCGTCAGTATGCGACAAGGATCATTGCCTTAAAAGCAGGTGCGATCGTTTTTGACGGCAACGCAGCCGCTTTGACAGATCAGCGTTTAGAACAAATCTATGGCAAAGCAATTTTTGAAGAAAAGGCAGGAGAAATCGATGAAACTGAAAGAAACAGTTCATTTTAATTGGTACAAGCACCTGCTGCTGGTTCTTTTATTGCTGCTCTTTTTTCAAAGCAGTGCCTGGATCACGGGGGCTGATTTTGCCCAAGTGTGGTCGAATCGCAGCCAGATGACGGCTTTCATGGCTCGGTTTTTGCATCCGGATTTTAGTTATTTACCGCAACTGATGATGCCCTTGATCAAGACATTGCAGATGTCCTTTTTAGGTACCGTTTTAGGAGTAGTCGCAGCAATACCGGTGAGTCTGTTGGCGACGACAGTCGTGACAGAAAGCCGTTGGGTCTCTGTGCCGATGCGTTTTCTCTTAGGGCTGGTGCGGACGATTCCCAACCTATTGTTGGCGGCATTGTTCGTAGCGATTTTTGGGATCGGTGAAGCCACTGGTGTTTTGACCATCGCGGTCTTTACCTTTGGTATGGTTTCACAGCTGATGTTCCAAGCGATCGAAACCATTGATTTTGCGCCAATCGAAGCAGCAGCGGCGGTAGGGGCAAATAAATTTCAAGTGACTGTTTGGGCGATCATACCTCAAGTCATCAGCCAGTTTGCCAGCTATACTTTTTATGCCTTTGAAGTCAATGTTCGAGCTTCGACGGTGTTAGGATATGTTGGTGCCGGCGGGATCGGGGTCATCCTGAACGCCTCATTGGCATTATTGAATTATGAACGGGTCTCAATCATTATCTTGACGATTTTGCTGACGGTAGCGATCGTTGATTTTCTCAGTGAGCGGGTAAGGAGGTCATTCCTATGATGATCAGAGAAGTGAAGAAAACGACTTGGCTATTATGGGGACTCTTTGCTATCTTACTGGTATTATCCGCAGCGACGCTGGATTATTCCGGATTGAGTACTTTTTCCTTAGCGATGGGAAGAGATGTCCTGCAAGGGTTGAGTCAGCCAGACTGGTCTTTCTTTTACGACGGTAGCGGGGAGGATTTGTGGAGCTTATTGTTACTGACGATCGGCATCGCTTGTCTAGGAACGATGATCGCAACAGTCTGTGCGATACCGGTGACTTTGCTGAGTGCCGCCAACCTATGGGATTCTGCGCCGTGGGTCGCGAAGGTCGGCAAAATGATCTGCAATATCTTGCGGGCATTTCCAGAGCTAGTTTATGCGATTATTTTTGTCCGTGTGGTAGGTCCGGGACCTTTCGCTGGGGTTATGGCGATCGGTGTCCACCAGATCGGTATGCTGGGCAAGTTGTTCACCGAAGAAATGGAAGCCATGGATGAACGCTTGACGGAAGAGATGCAAGCAGTTGGGGCCAACTTTTGGCAGACGATGTTTTTCGTGCGGGTCCCTTACTTAGCACCCATCTATAGTTCCTTTGCATTGAATCATTTTGAAATTGCGGTCCGCAGTGCGGCAACGTTAGGGTTAGTCGGTGCTGGCGGGATCGGTGCACCATTGATTTTTGCTATTCAAACCAGAACCTGGAGCAAGGTAAGTATTATTTTGTTGGGCGTCGTTGTGACCGTCTTCTTATTAGACCAGTTGACTGGAATCATCAGAAAGAAATTGAGATAAACCTATGAATGTATTGCATATATCAGATATCCATTTTCGAGAAAGTTACCTGCCTTGTGAAGAAGGGTATCAAGGAATGCTGGCAGCCATGCAAAATCCCTTGATTCCTCTGGAAGAGTGTATCCAGGATGCCAAGGCGCGAGGGGCGATCGATTTGGTGGTGATCAGTGGCGATTTGACCGAAGATGGCGCGCCTGCCGATTATGCCTCTTTGAAGCGATATTTAGAAAAAGCCTTTGGCTCAGTGCCGTTCGTGGTAACGCTAGGTAATCACGATATCAAACGGCATTTTCGCCAAGGCTGGCAAGGTAAGTCAGTAGAAACCGCCAGTGATACGCCTTTTAATCAAGTCTATGAAACGGAGACATTGGCGGTCGTGACTTTCGATAACTCCTGTTATGGCTATGCCGACGGTATCGTAGATGAGCGACAGTTTGAATGGCTGCAAGCCACGCTGGCTCAGCTCAAAGAGAAAAAGATCGCCTTTGTGACGCACCATCATTTGTTGCCTTATCAAGCAAGCACGCCGGCATGGGCCGGTGCCGATCGTTTGGTAGCATTATTGCAGCAGTATCAAATCTCTTGTATTCTCAGTGGACATACCCATCATGCGTTTACGGGAACGATCGCAGGGATCCCTTACTATACTGTGGCAAGTATGTCGTTTGTCGGGGAAGATGAAGGCGATGGGATGGTCCGTTTTGAAGAACGCTATGGATACAATTTGTATCGTTTTGAGGAAGGTGCGCTGGTTCATCAATCCTCAGAAAACTATCGACCGAACCGTGTATTGATGCGGGTCAACATGCAAGGATAAAAAACAGACGTTCCGTCAACGCTGCCTTTAGCAGCAGAAAAGGAACGTCTGTTTTTGTGTAAAAAAGGCTTAACCTTGATTGCCAAAGGTTTTGACAACTTCAATCGTGCCGTCGATATGGAAAAACAAGGTATAGTTTTCTTCGGTTTTGATACCGTCAAAGCGGCGAGCATAATACGTGACCGCATCTTTGAAGGTTTGTGGGGGAACCCCTAAAAAATCAGCGCATGCCGCCAATGTTTTGCAGCCTTCTTCAAAACAAGCGATGATATCATAGGGCGTGACCACGATCGCAGAACCAATGTCGCGGGCTTTGCGTTCTTGTTTGCGCTTTTCGTTGGTGTCTTGGGCGGTAATGTCGCCAGCACTGGTCAGATAATGACCGATTTCTTCACCGATGGTGCTCAAGAGGTCTTCTTGTGATTGGTCAGGGTTCAAGTAAATATGGTGATCGATGTACAATCCTTGCTGACCATCAGGCATATTTTTATCGAAAATAAAGTGCAAGTCTGGGTAGGCGGCCATCAGTTCTTCTACTTTATCCATTTCCATCATTCCTTTTGGGCGTGCCGCTGTTTTATAAATTCAATATAGCTGAGGATATCTTCCATCTGCTCATCGGTGACGTCATCATCAATATGGGCCGCAACGGTTTGAACTTTTGCAGAGGGCGGAGTAAAGCCTGCCGGGACTTGTCTGCCTAATAAAAAATCGGTGGATACTTGAAAAATCTCTGCGAGTTTGACGATGGTCTCGCCATCGGGTTCGTTACGATCATTTTCGAAATGCGAATACGCTGCGCGGGTGATCCCTAGCTGATCTGCGATCTGCTGTTGGGTTTGATTGGTTCGTAGTCTGAGTGTTCTTAGCCGTTCGCCAAGCATGAGTGATCGCCTCCTTTTTTGTAGTATAGCACGTTGGATATAATTTGTATCTATTTTTGTATTATTTGATATAAAAAATATCACATCAGTTGACGATACGAATCGTATCTTTTATACTGGAAACAGATGATATGAATCGTATCAAAAAGAATGGGGGAGGATCATGGATACATCGATCGTAACAGTTGTCTTGCCGTCACTCATTACTGGTGTACTTACTTATTTGGCTACCCGAGTATCCAGCAAAGCGAATTTGGAACAAACGAATATCGAAAATGCCCAAAAGCTTTACCTGAAATATGAACAGATCAATCAAGAATTGACCCATAAAATCGACCAGTTAGAAGAAGAAGTCCAAAAGACCGCCAAAACCTACCAAGAAGAAGTCTTGGTCTATCAAGGAAAGCTTGCTACTGCCCAAAGCGAACGGGATTTTTTGCGGGCAGAAAATCAGGTGCTGAAAGAATTACAGCGAGTAAATCAAGTGCCTGGGACGCGTGAAGAGAAGCAACATTCAGCCGTTGGCTAATAGAAAAAAACTGCTTATCCGTCAATAAGCAGTTTTTTTTCTAGTTTTTATTCTTTAATTGATCATTTGTTCATTCACGTAGGCAGCATAAAGCGGGTGATTGCTGATCAATTCTGCATGGGTACCTTGACCGGTAATGGTACCTTTTTCTATAAAGTAAATTTGATCGGCATCCACGATGGTCGATAAGCGATGAGCAATCACTAATGTCGTGCGCCCTTCCATCAAATGATCTAACGCCCGCTGGACCTTTTCTTCCGACTGAGAATCTAGGCTGGCGGTCGCTTCATCCAGCATCAGCAGCTTGGGGTCTCGCAAGAATGCTCGTGCGATGGCGATCCGTTGTTTTTGCCCGCCAGATAGTTTGACGCCGCGTTCGCCGATTTGTGTTTCTAGTTTTTCGGGGAACTCTTGGACGAACTGATCGGCATAAGCCAATGCCAGTCCTTGCCACAATTCCTCCTCTGACAGCGTCCGTCCCAATCCGTATTGCAAGTTTTCCCGAATCGTACCGGCAAAGACCGCACTGTCTTGGGAAACATAGCCAATCTGTGCCCGCCAGTCCTGCAGATCAATGTCAGCTATCGGCTGTTCACCAATCAGCAAGCGCCCGCTGGTGGGTTCATAAAAGCGTTCTAGTAAAGCAAAAATCGTGGATTTTCCGCCGCCGCTTGGTCCTGCAAAAGCAATCACGGTGTTGGGTTTGGCTTCAAAAGAAATGTTTTGCAAAATCGGCCGTTTGGGATCGTAACTGAAATCGATCTGTTCTGCCCGTAAGACAGCGCCATCGATGGCGGCTTTGGGTGCTGCTTGAATTGGTTCTAGCGGCGTATCCAAAATTTCTTGGATCCGTTCCGTAGCACCCATCGCTTTTTGGACTTGCGAAAAGAACATCGCAAACGTCGTCACCGGCGCAATAATATTAAAGAGATACAGTAGAAAAGCGATCAATGCGCCGCTCGTCAAGGTGCCGGCTTGGACGCGGATCGCGCCATAACCGAGGATTCCTACGAGTAAGCCCAGCATGGCCGTCGTCATGATTGGCTGCAAAATCGCACTAACTTTCGCATCCTTGACCCCAAGGGTAAAAATTGCCCCAATGTTGCGCCGACCGTTTTCTTGTTCACTGGCTTCTCCGTTGCTGGCTTTGATCAAACGGATCTCTGAGAGCTTTTCGCTGGCATCCGCATTGAAATCGGCGGTCGCTGCTTGCAGCTGGCGTCCTAGTTTCGACATGATCTTGCCGATCGGCCACATGATCAAGGTGATCAAAGGCACCGCACTGAACATGATCGCCGCCATCTGCCAATCCATCAAAAACAAGATGATCATCGAACCAACCAATTGGATCAAGCCAGTGACAAAGCTGGGAAATTGCGAGGTGACTAGTTCTTTGATCACCGAAGTATCGTTGACGAGTCGCGAACTGCTTTCCCCCGACTTGTGGTCATCAAAATAACTGACTGGCAAATGCAGCAGATGTTTCCAAAGACGTTCCCGCAATGTTTTCACGGCACTTTCTCCCACATAGCGCAAGAGAAAGCCGCCTAAAGTGCCTACGCCTAATTGCAGCACAAAGGCTAGGATCAAAACGACCAGCATGGAGGTGCTGAACGTGGGGGTGCCACTGGCATCGACTAGCGTTTTCGTCAGCTGCGGCACGACCAAACTGGCGGCACTTGTGATCAGGCTGAAGAGCATCCCTAAAAGAAACAAGCCTTTCTTGGGATTGACACTGATGATCAGGTGGATAAAGTCTTTCATTTTAAATTTGTTTTTGTTCACTGTTGGTGTCGTTGTTTCCATTCGTTTTCCTCCATAGCAAGCAAGAGGGCTTACCGCTTTTTCTTTTTAATTAAGTGCTATTAGAAATCCTGCCAATCATCCTCGACTGTTTCGTCTTTAGAAGTTGAAGTAGGGTTTGGTTTGTGGTCTTGTCTGCTGAAAGGGTCAAAGAAATCTTTTGGTGCCCATGCTTGCCATCCCTCGTCTTGGCGATGGCGACCAAATGGCATGCCGCGATGTCCAGGAAATGGCATTTGCCGCATGGCTTCCTTGATCTGTTTTTTCATTTGGCGCCGCTCGTCAACGCCCATGTCTTGCCAAGCAGCTTTCATTTGTTGGCTCATCTTTCGACGATCCTCATTCGTCATTTCCTGCCAATTTCCACCCCATTGCTTCATCATTTGTTCCCGGATCTCCTGCATGGCTTGCAGACGATCCATGGGATCAACAAAGCGTTGCGTCTGTTGCTGAAAGTCAGCCTCCCATCCAGCAGCAATGTTTTCAAGCAGACGGGCAAATTCGGTTTGTTCTTCCTCTGTTAACCCAGCAAAAAATGTTTGACTGTTGGCGGCTTCTTTTTGTGCCAGTAATTTTTCTGCTTTTTTTTGTCCAGTCTCTGTCAGATAGATTCGTTTGATCCGTTTGTCGGCTGCATCTTCTTTGCGCTGGATATCCCCACTGTTTTCCATTTTCTTCAATAGTTCTGCCAAGGAACTTGGCCGTAAATCTAAAACTTCTGCGAGGTAATTTTGCACCAAGCCATCTTCTAAGTTTAAAACGGCAAGGACGCGTTGCTGTCCAGAAAGGCGTTGGTTGTTTTGGCTCATAAAGGCATTGCTGGCTTCGCTGATAAAACGAAGCTGTTTCATTAAGTGATCGGTCATTGTACTCATTGAGAACACTCCTTTTGGATTATCGTTCGGTACCTAACGATATCGATGGATTGATTATAGTTCGGTGCCGAACGAATGTCAAGAGAAAATAGTTTGTTTTTTTCTAACAAAAAGTAAGCAAAAGGATTGACTTACTAAAAGTAAGTTTGGTATGCTGAGTCCATCGTTTAAGAAAACACAATATAAGGAGTACAAAAGAATGGTCTTTGGATTTGGGAAAAAAGAACAAATAATTGAAAAAGAAGTGATTAAAGAGGTGTATCGTATCCCAGAAAAGAAAAAAGCGCAAAAAATCGGAATCATCGTTGGCAGTACGAGAGAAGGCCGCGTGAGTCCGCAAGTAGCCAATTACGTGTTACAAACAGCACGAGCACATAACGACCGCTCGTTTGAAATCATTGATATCAAAGACTACGACTTACCCTTTATGGGTACAGGCGAAGCGAACCAAGCGTGGAACGAAAAAATCGCTGAATTAGATGGCTACATCTTCATCGTGCAAGAATACAATCATGGGGTCTCGGCTTCCTTGAAAAATGCGTTGGACAGCGCCCGCGAGGAATGGTTCAACAAAGCAGCAGCAATCGTCAGCTATGGTTCAGCAGGAGGGATTCGGGCCGCTGAGCAAGTTCGCTTGATTTTGGCGGAACAAAAAGTAGCCACGGTGCGCACTAATCCAGCCTTCAACTTATTTACTGATTTTGAAAATTTTGCCACCTTTACTCCTGGCGAACATATGACGGCAGGAATGAACGATATGTTGACGGAATTATTGGACTGGGCAGACACATTTGCCAATCGTTAAAAAACAAACGAAAACAATCTTAGGAGGAACCTATCATGAAATTTGGTATTATTTTAGGCAGTACAAGAGAAGGACGCGTTAGTCCGCAAGTCGGAGCATATATTCAAGAAATTGCTACTCAACGGTCAGAGCATCAGTTTGAGATCGTGGATGTAAAAGCATTTGATTTACCGTTTATGGGAACGGCTGAGCCAAACATGGCATGGAACAAAAAAATCGCTGAGTTAGATGGCTATATCTTCATCGTGCAAGAATACAACCACGGTTTTGCAGCTTCCTTGAAAAACGCCGTAGATTCTGCTCGGGAAGAATGGTTTGATAAAGCAGCTGGGATCGTCAGTTATGGTTCTGGCGGTGGGATTCGGGCCGCTGAACAATTGCGCAACGTATTAGCTGAACAAAAAGTTGCCACCGTGCGGACTAACCCAGCCTTCAATCTCTTCACTGATTTTGAAAATTTCAGTACCTTCAAACCAGGTGCGCACATGGCTGCAGGTGTCAATGACATGCTAGATGAATTGTTGTTGTGGTCAACGGCTTTTGCCACGATTCGCTGATCTGTTTTAGGATGTCACCATTTATCATCGATCATTTGCTGTTTCATTCATTGGATGGAACAGCATTTTTTTGCGTTTCCAAGGGACGGTTTTCACTGGAAAGGCTATTTCACTGAAAGAATGACTAAAAATCGGGTATACTAGAAGAGCAGAAGATGCGGGCAACTGCGTTCGATTTTTCCAAAAACGAGCACGCAACCAGTAACAGAGGAGTGAACAAGAGCATGAATCTACTTTTTGCGATTGATGATCGATTCAGTGAACAATTAAAAACAACGTTATATTCAATCAAACGTCATACGACAGCAGCATCTTTCGATGTCTATGTTTTACAAGAAAAAGAATTGAGACAAGGTGCAGAGCTAGAGGTCTTTTGTCAAAAATTGGCGATGACCTATCATCCCGTCGTCATCGGTTCTGGTTCGATCTTTAAAACGGCACCAGTTAGTGACCGCTACCCAGAGTCGATCTACTATCGATTGTTGGCACAAAATTACTTGCCGCAGCAGGTGGAAAAGATCCTGTATCTAGATGCGGATATTTTGTGCATCAATGATTTGCGCCCCTTGTATGAGCTGACGTTAGGGGATTTTCTGTATGCCGCCGCCAGCCATTCTAAACTGACAGAAGTGACAACAGTCATCAATAAAGTCCGTTTGCGCAATTATGAGTCGGAAGGCTACTATAATTCAGGCGTTTTGCTGATGAACGTGCATCAGCTACGGCAAGAGGTCAAAGAAACAGAGATCGCAGCCTTCATTGAGAAAAATCATTTGAACCTCTTTTTGCCGGATCAAGATATTTTGAATGGGTTATATGGCGATCGGGTGCTGGCGATTTCTGATCAGCTCTATAACTATGATGTACGGAAAAACCGTACGTATGAGACGATCAGCCTAGGGGAATGGAGTTTGGATTGGGTCATCGAACATACCGTTCTGCTGCATTTTTGCGGCAAAGAGAAGCCGTGGAAGAAAGGCTATCGCAGCCGCTACGGTTCGTTATACAAATATGTAGAAAATGAACGGCGGAAGTTTGAAGAGCAGTAATCAAATAAAGTGTGAGGAAGAAAGCTTTACTTGGAGAAAAGACAAGTAAAGCTATTTTTTTCGGTCATTTTTTGAATGGGGTTCTTATAGAATGAAACTAGTAGCATCTAATTTGCTTCCGCATCGATAAGGAAACACCTTGTGTTCAAAAAGAAAGCGCTATCTATTATGATGGCATTATCAACCCATTGCCATGCTAAATCAGGTGAGCAACTGTTTTATTCAACGTAAGGAAAAGCAGTCCTACACCATTATTTAGCAGCTACTGAACATAGATAATGAAAATGAGTGTATTCGTTAAGGAGGAAAACAATATGAAAAAAGCATTGATCATTTGTGCAGGAGGCATGTCTTCATCTGTCATTGCCAAAAAAACGACGGAATATTTTAGAGAGCGAGGAAAAGCGATCGAACTAGATGCCACTTCTGCATCACAAGGAGCAGCCACGATCGCCAAAGATGACTACGACTTATACTTAGTCAGCCCGCAAACCAAAATGTATTTTGCGAATCTAGAAAAAGCTGCCATCAAGCACCAGCGGCCAATCGTGAATATTCCGCCTCAAGCCTACGTACCGATACCGATGGGCATTGAAAAATTAGCTGCTGTGGTAGAACAAAATATCAAATAGCAGTTCAAACAAGTAGCCAGATGAAAATAGGTTGATGAAAAAGGTTGATGAATAATGTTGAGTAAAAAAGAAATCATCATGCTAAAGATGCTCTACCAAAACCGTAACACCTACATTAGCAGCAAACAGATCGCAAATCAACTGGGGGTCTCGGATCGGACTGCTCGCAAGTACGTTCAAGGTCTGGGACTTATCCTGAGGAACCATAAGATAGGTCAAATTTGTGCCAAGCAAGGACAGGGGTATCGCTTGAATATCACTGACCAGCGTTCCTTTGATCGATTTTATACAGAGAAGACTAACCTCAGGCCAACAGCTGATGATCTAACCACAATCAATGAAGCCAATGACCGGCAATATTTTTTGCTAAATCAATTATTATTTGGCCACAAGCCCGTTTTTGTTGATGATTTAGCAGCGGATCTATGTGTTTCACGCTCGACGATTTCAAATGATATCGTTGAAATCAAGCAATTATTAAAGCCTTATACGATCGAGTTGAAACATCGAACCAGTCAAGGCATTTATGTTGAAGGATCTGAAAATAGTCTGCGGCATTTCATCATGAATTACTTTTTCATGAATCGCCTGCAAGACAATCTTTATGCTTTCTCGATGTACAAACATCTGTTAGAAGGTATAGCGATCGAGGAGATCGTGATCATCGTCTTGGACACCTGTCGTAAATACTTTTTGAAACTCTCTGATTTTATGATCTATACGATCGTCCTGCATTTAGGCTTAGCGATAAAACGGCTGCAGTCGGGCTTCGAGATCCAGTTGCATCCACAGGATCCTGAATTGGAACAAGAAGCAGAATACCAGTCGGCTATAGAGATCGTTGAGAAGATTCGACAACAAATGGGCATTGCTTTGCCACCAGAAGAGGCTTTTTATATCGCCATTCACTTAAAAAATAAGCTAGTTTCCGAAACTATCCGCGAACAGATCGATTTAGATGACAATGAGGTCAAGCAGCAGCTCTTAGCTGTTTTGCATAAAATCGATCAAGAAACCGGCTTTTGCTTAGCCGAAGATCCATTGTTGATAGAAGGGCTGATGATGCATATCACCCCCTTATTGCAACGATTGAACAACGGCACGAGTATGGAGAATCCTTTGCTAGGTACGATCAAGAAAGACTACAATGATTTTTTTCAGCTAACAATTCGGTATTTTTCAGATGTCCCCTTCTTTGCCCCTTATACAGTGACCGAAGGAGAGCTTGCCTATTTGACGATCCATTTAACTGCTGCGATGGAACGCTTAGCGAATCAACAAAAAGCCAAGGTATTAGTGATCTGTGCAACGGGGATCGGTAGTTCACAGATGCTAAAAAACCGTTTAGAACATGAACTTGGTTCAAAAATCGTGATTGAAGATATGATCAGTTATTACGAAATCAGTGAACAAAAACTAGCAGGGATCGATTTGATCATCTCGTCCATCAAAGTACCAGATGTGGTTTTAAATATCCCCATCGTCACCGTCAGTGTTTTTTTAGATAAAAAAGATATCCAAAAAATCAATCGCCAGTTGAAGCAGTATAAAATCAAAAAACAGTATGGCAGCATATTGAAACAACAGTCGAAATCTTTATCTGACAAGGAGCGGGAATTGATTGAGACCAGCTTTCACTCAGAACTTTTTCTGCGGATAGAGGAAGAGACTGACAAATCGACTGTTATGGATCAGTTGCTGACGAAAATTGAAGACTTGGAAAAACGCTCAGTGAAAGAAGCGCTAGGTAAGCAGCTTGCTTTGCGGGAAGCGTATAGTTCAGTCGCTTTTTCTGATCATTTGGCGGTGGCACACCCCATTGAACCAATTACCAATGACGCATATGCGGCCGTTGCTATTGTGAAGAAGGGCATAAAATGGGATGACGAGCATGACCAGATCCAGCTGATTTTCTTGCTTTCTCCAGATCGATTGGGGCAAGTAGAATTGAATAAAATCAGTCAACTGTTAGTACCAATTATTGAAAATGAGTCATTTAGAGATGCACTCATAGCAAGTGGTGATTTTGAACATTTTATGAAATGTTTTATTGGGTATCACCTAGAAGCACATATATAGCACATGTAAGGGAGAAAGAACAATGGAATCAGAAAAATTACAAGAGACCGCTTTTCAAATCATTCTTAGCAGCGGGGATGCCCGGACGATCGTTCATGAAGCCTTTCAAGCGATGCGCCAAGGGACTTTTGATACAGCACAAGCAAAACTGGATCAAGCAAATGAAGCGTTAGTTGATGCTCATAAAGCGCAGACTGGCTTATTACAAGAATATGCTAGCGGTGAAAAAATCGACATGGAGATCATCATGGTCCATGCACAAGATCACCTGATGACAACGATGACTTTACGAGAAGTGGCGATTGAAATGCTGGCGTTATACCAGCGAGAGCGGTAGAAAGGAAGGGAACAAATGACCAATCAAGAACAACAGAAAAAAATGGCAGAAAAAAATTTTCGGTTTAATCGCTTTTTATTTCTAAGGTATGTATTAGCAGTGTTTTTCTTTGCAAATCTTTATTGGTTATTGGCTGCGATTGCCAGCAATGCCCTACTCTTGATTCTTCCGCTGTCGCTGTTGGTTTTGGCTATTTTGGCAATTGGAGAATACGTGCGTCTTTATGGCAACCACTCAGAGCAAATAACAGAAAACCTACGATGGACGCGCTTGTTTTATCTTTGTCAACTGACGATGAATCTCCTTTTATACGCCGTTTGTTTCTTTTCTCCTCTGTTTTCATTCGTTTTTCCTTTTCTTGATAATACACTGGTCAATCGAGGGGTTCTTGCGCTCTGGCTGGGTGTGGGATTGGCATTAGCTGCGTTATGTTTACAACGTGTAAATAAGATCCGCCGCAAAAAAGATATGTATTACGGATATATCAAAGAATACAAAAAACTCATTGAAGGGAAGTAGTTACAATATGGAACAATCAAATAGCAAGTTGTTCAGTCTCTTAGAAACGGCCGTCATGGGTCCGTTAGGAAAAGTGGCACAGTTCAAAATCGTACGTGCCATCATGGCTGCTGGGATGGCTTCGATTCCTTTTACCATCGTTGGCTCGATGTTTTTAGTTATCAATGTGCTGCCGCAGACCTTTACCTTTTTAGAAGATTTCTTCAATAATACTTTTTTCAGAGTCAGTGATTTGTATATGCTGGCAAACAGCACGACAATGGGACTTTTGGCCTTATATTTTTGTATCGTTCTCGGCTATGAATACACCAAGATCTATGCGGAAGAAGAAGAGTTGGATCTTGCGCCTATGAGTGGGGCGTTACTATCGATGTTTGCCTTTTTCATGTCGATCCCGCAATTGATGATCGTGGACGGTAGCATGTCACGGATCACCGATCAAGAAAATGCCATCATCAATGGTTGGGCGATCGGTGGCGATGGGGTGGAACGATTAGGGACGACAGGGATTTTTACCGGTATCATTATGGCGGTGTTGGCCGTTCAGTTGTACCGTTTATGTGTGACGAAAAAATGGGTCATCAAAATGCCTGAAGAAGTCCCATTAGGGGTTGCCCGTGCCTTTACAGCATTGATTCCCGCCTTTGTTGTGGCCTTCACGGTCCTTATCATCAATGGCGCATTAGTTGCAGCAGGAACGGATATTTTCCAAATCATTGCGGTACCTTTTGGGTTTGTTACCAATTTGACCAACAGTTGGTTAGGGTTGATGGTGATTTACTTTTTAGTCAGTGCATTATGGTTAGTAGGGATTCATGGTGCAAATATCATTTTCTCTGTCTTGACACCGATCACCTTAGGAAATTTGACAGCGAATGCCGAAGGCGCCAACTTTGCATTAGCAGGCGAGTTTAACAATGCGTATGTGACTGTTGGCGGTTCTGGGGCAACATTAGGACTTGCTTTATTCTTGGTTTATCTAGCGAAATCAAAACAATTGAGAGTGTTAGGCAAAGCTTCGATCATTCCAGCGTTATTCAATATTAATGAGCCGTTGATTTTTGGGATTCCCTTGATTTACAATCCTTTCTTGGCGATTCCCTTTTTCTTAGCACCGATGGCGTCTGCATCGATTGCCTATTTTGCAATCGAATTGGAAATCATTCGGCCGATGATCGCCCAAATGCCTTGGCCGTCCCCAATTGGTATCGGCGCATTTATTGGAAGTGGTGGCGATTGGAAAGCTGCAGTTTGTGCTTTCTTATGTGCAGGCGTCGCCTTTTTGATCTACTTCCCATTCGCTCGTTCTTATGATGCAGGCCTAGTCAAGCAAGAAGCCCAAGAAGGGGAGCAAGCAGTATAAATTGAAAGGAACAAGAAAGAAACGTCCACACGGGCGTTTCTTTTTTTAAGCGTTCTGTTCTGCTTTTTTTCGATTCGATGGTACGATGAAACGAGAGAGTCATGAAAAAAAGAAGGAGTGGAGAACATGAAATTTTTAATTTGGCTGGTCTGTGTGATCGGCATTGAAGCAACAGGAATCATCTCGAGTTTGTTTGCAGGGGACATTGCCGGAACGTATGCGCAAATGGAAAAACCCTTTTTGGCCCCTCCTGGCGGGATCATTGGGATTGTTTGGACGATTTTGTATGCTTTTATGGGAACGGCGTTGTATCTACTGATCGTAGCCAAAGTCAATCCAGCGCTTAAAAAGAATGCCTATATCTTTTTTGCGATCCAGCAAGTATTAAACTTCTTGTGGAGTATTGTTTTCTTTGGCTGGAATGCTTACTGGGCTGGAACCATCATTATTGTCTTGTTAGTGTTATCAGTGATTATCTGTATGATCCTCTTTGCCCGTATCGACAAAAAAGCGATGTACTTGTTTATTCCTTATTTGATTTGGTGTTTGTACGCAGGCTACTTAACGATCGGCTTAACTTTATTGAATACCTGATAGAAAAACCCTCTTCCAACGACACGTTTGGAAGAGGGTTTTTGTTTTAGATATAGTCTTCAGTCAATTCCATAAAGCTGGCAACATCTTTTAGGACCATGTCGATCCCTGCTTGCCAGAAGTCTGGTTTCGTTAAATCGACACCAAGGTGTTTTTGTGCCAATTCTTCGGTGGTCATTGAAGCAGTATCTTGCAATAACGCAATGTATTCTTCTTCAAAACTAGACCCTTTTTCATTGGCATACGCGTAGATCCCCATACTAAAGAGGTAACCAAAGGTATACGGGAAGTTGTAGAACGGCACATCGTCAATAAAGAAGTGCAATTTGGCTGCCCAGAAATGTGGGTGATAAGTCGCTAACCCATCGGCATAGCTTTCTTTTTGCGCCGCTGTCATCATTTCCGTGATTTGTTCCGCTGAAACCAAGCCCTTTTGACGAGCTTGATAGAAACTGTTTTCAAAAATAAAGCGTGCGTGGATGTTCATGAACATTGCGATCGCATTTTGCATTTTGGCATCCAATAGATTGATTTTTTCTTCTTTTGTTGTTGCTTCTTTAAGGGTTGCATCCGCAACGATCAATTCAGCAAAGGTACTTGCTGTTTCGGCAACGTTCATGGCATAGTTGCGATTTAATTCCGGCAGCTCCCAAAGAACGCTGCTGTGAAACGCGTGACCGAGCTCATGGGCGAGCGTCGCTACTTCGTTGACTGAATTGCTGTAGGTCATGAAAATACGAGATTCTTTGGTTTCTGGCAAGCTGGTGCAATAGCCGCCAGGACGTTTGCCCGGACGATCTTCTGCTTCGATCCAGCTTTTTTCAAAAGCAACTTGGGCAAAATCAGCCATTTTCGGGCTGAACTTACGGAAGTTGGTCAAAATAAAGTCAGCTGCTTCATCAAAGGTGTAGGTTCTTTCTTCCATGTCCCCAAGAATGATTGGCGCATCTTGGTCTTGCCATTCCATTTTTTCTTTGCCGAAAAGCTGGGCTTTGCGGGTCAAGAAATCAACGATCGGCTGTTTGTTTTTTTGGATCGTGCCCCACATAGCATCCAATGTCGCTTTTTGCAGACGATTGTATTCTAATGGTTCCTTCAAGTAATCAGTGACACCGTGAAGTTTGAAGGTAGAGAGGCGGAAACCGTCTAAGTGGTTCAAGGTATCCGCAAAGAGGTCTTCTTTTTCTGCCCACGTCTTTTCCCAAGTATCGAATAAACGCGCACGAACTTCCGGATCAGGATCGCCCATCATTTTATTGAAGGCTTGACCAGCTGACAACTTGATCGTCGTGCCGTCTTCTTGCAGGAAAGGAATTTCGATTGAGGCAACGATTGTATCGTAATGTTGGCTCCAAGCATTCAAGCCATCTAAATTTAAAGTGTTGATGATGGTTTCTTCTGCCTCGGATAACAACTCTTTGCCGTCGCGGCGAATCTCGCTTAAACGAAAAGCGACAGATGCTAAGTTTTCTGCTTTAACTAGTGCTGTCCAATCATCCTCAGAAATTTCTGTCAATTTTTTTGAAAAAACGGTTTGTGCTGCTTGCAGTGCTGGCAATTTTGCATAGAGGTCACCCGTCAGGATTTTGGCTTTGCTGTCATTGACATTGGCTGAAAGCAAGGCATTGATAAAGCTGCCACATTGTGAAAATCCTTGACTGATAGTTGCGGATAAATCAAGTAACTCTCCTAATTTTGCTGCATCGTCTTCGCTGTTGGGCGACCATGCATCGACTGTTGTTCGGTAATTTGCAATTTGTTCTTCCAGTTGGCTCATGCGTTCTTTTAATTGAACAGAATCGCTGCCTCCCGGAAAGATTGTTTCTAGATCCCAATTGATTGAATAGGTCATTCCTATCAAACCCCTTTCTTTTCCTTCGATCTTATTAAGTATAGCATAACGAAATTTGGTCGCAACCATCAGAATCCTTATGAAATAAGGGTTTTTGATGAAACTGTACCAAAAACAAAAAATGGAATGTATATCTCCTTGATCTATTGATAGGGCGGAAAAACGTCAAAAATAAAAAAACTATTACATCCTCATCAAATTCTTAGAAAAAAAACGATGGATAAATATTACATATGAAAAAAAACAGCGAGTAAAAAAACGTCTGAAGAGCGATATTCGCTTTTTCATGCATAATGCCAAATCCTTTGCGAAAAGAACACGAAATATACCACTACGAAAGCGTATACAATTAGGTAGCATAGAGGCGTAAACAGAAGAAGGAGGAAGAAAAATGCCAAATGCTATTCATGTTTTTTCAGAGATTGGACGCTTGAAGCAAGTCATGCTTCACCGCCCTGGTCGGGAATTGGAGAACCTTGTTCCTGATCATTTGAACCGCCTGCTATTTGATGATATTCCTTTTTTGGAACAAGCCAGAGCAGAACATGATCGGTTTGCGGAAGTCCTACGTCAAAATGATGTGGAGGTGTTGTACCTAGAAGATTTAGCTGCTGAATCGCTCACGTCACCAGAAATCAAACAGCAATTTCTCAAGGATTATTTAGCGGAAACAACGATCCAAAGTCCCGAGATCATCAAAGAAGTCACGGATTATTTTCTGTCTTGTGACAATGATCGGGAACTGATCGACAAAACCATGGCTGGTTTAGCCAAAAATGAACTGGAGCTGCCAAACACCAAGAGCCTCGCTGGGACCGTGGATGATCAATACCCATTTCTGATCGATCCAATGCCGAATTTGTATTTTACGCGCGATCCCTTTGCGACGATTGGAAACGGCGTTTCGTTGAATCGCATGTATTCAGAAACAAGACGGCGCGAAACGTTATACGGCAAATATATTTTTGCTCATCATCCAATGTTTCAGCAAAATCCGCCTCATATGCTTTATGATCGCGCCCAACCAACCCGCATCGAAGGTGGCGACGAATTAGTTCTGTCAAAACATGTGCTGGCGATTGGTATCTCGCAACGAACGGATGCCGCTTCGATTGAGCAGCTGGCCCGCAAAGTGTTCGAAAATGAGCCAAGCTTTGAATATGTCCTAGCGTTTGACATTGGTCAAGAGCGCAAATTCATGCATTTAGATACGGTATTTACAATGGTCGATCATGACAAGTTTACGATTCATCCAGAAATCGAAGGAGAGCTGACGGTTTATTCAATCTCACGAGCAGGTGATGGGGTGACGATCAAAGAAGAAAAGGACACGTTGGAAAATATTTTATGTCGCTATCTAGAACTAAATGCGGTTGAATTGATTCGTTGCGGTGGCAGCGATTTGATTGCAGCGGCTCGGGAACAGTGGAATGACGGTTCGAATACTTTAACGATCGCACCTGGCGAAGTCGTCGTATATGACCGCAATACCATCACCAATCAGAAGTTGGCAGAAGCCGGCATCAAATTGCACAAAATCTCCGGCAGTGAATTGGTTCGCGGTCGTGGCGGCCCTCGTTGCATGAGCATGCCATTTGTTAGAGAAGATATTTAAATCAGAGGAGGAATCATCGATGGAACAAGTATTTAAAGGAAGAAGTTTTTTAGCAGAAAAAGATTTTACGAAAGCCGAGTTAGAATACCTCATTGATTTTTCAATCTATTTGAAACAGTTGAAAAAACAAAATATTTCTCATCGCTATTTGGAAGGCAAGAACATTGCCCTTTTGTTCGAAAAAACGTCGACTCGGACACGGGCGGCCTTTACGACAGCTGCCATCGATCTTGGTGCCCATCCAGAATTTTTAGGCGCGAATGATATTCAGCTAGGCAAAAAAGAATCCGTCGAAGATACAGCAAAAGTTTTAGGCAGCATGTTTGATGGCATTGAGTTCCGCGGGTTCAGCCAACAAGTCGTTGAAGATTTAGCCAAATTCTCCGGTGTTCCTGTTTGGAATGGCTTAACCGATGAATGGCACCCAACCCAAATGATCGCTGACTTTATGACCATCAAAGAAAACTTCGGTACCTTGGAAAACATTACGCTAGTTTATGTGGGTGACGGTCGGAACAATATGGCGAATAGTTTGTTAGTGACGGGGGCGATTTTAGGGGTCAACGTTCGTATCTGTGCACCAAAAGAACTTTTCCCAGTGCAAGAAGTGACAGACTATGCCAACGAATTTGCTAAAGAATCTGGCAGTCAGTTGATGGTAACAGATGATATCCAAAAAGGCGTCAAAGATGCAGACGTCTTGTATACCGATGTTTGGGTGTCAATGGGGGAAGAAGACCAGTTCGAAGAGCGGGTGAAGCTGTTGAAAGATTACCAGATCAACCGCGAAATGGTGATGGCTACCGGAAAACAAGACGATGGCTTGATCGTGCTTCACTGCTTGCCAGCGTTCCATGATACGAATACGACGTATGGAAAAATGATCGAAGAAAAATTTGGCATTTCTGAAATGGAGATCACAGACGATATTTTCCGTAGTCACTGGGGTCGTCAATTTGAAGAGGCTGAAAACCGGATGCACTCAATCAAAGCGATCATGGCAGTAACCTTAGGCGATCTATTTATTCCTAGAGTGTAAGAAGGAGCAGTGAGCAGATGAGTGAAAAGAAACCAACGATCGTTGTCGCCCTTGGCGGCAACGCCATCTTAGCAGAAGATGCCAGTGCCAAAGGGCAAAAAGAACGGCTTAAACAGACGGTCGAGTATTTAATTCCCTTGATCCGAAAAGACGTCAATTTGATCATTACTCATGGGAATGGTCCCCAAGTGGGAAATTTGGTTTTGCAGCAGCAAGCGAGCGATTCTAGTAAAAATCCAGCGATGCCTTTAGATACCTGTGTCGCTATGACCCAAGGCAGTATTGGCTATTGGTTGCAAAATGAGCTGAGAACCCAGTTGAAAGCAGCTCAAATAGCGAAGCCGGTGGTGACTGTGGTCACGGAAATTACAGTCGATGCCCAAGATCCAGCATTTGCCCATCCGACAAAACCGATCGGGCCTTTCTTAACGGAAACGGCTGCCAAAGAAGCCATGGCGGCAACAGATGCCATCTATCGTGAAGATGCTGGTCGTGGTTGGCGGAAAGTCGTAGCCAGTCCTGCACCACAAGCGATCCAAGAAGTTGCCAGCATCAAAGCGCTGATTGAACAAAACACGATCGTCATTTGTGCAGGAGGCGGCGGCATTCCCGTGTTAGACAATGGCCTGGGTGTTGAAGCCGTGATCGATAAAGATTTTGCTTCTGAAAAATTGGCTCGTTTGGTCGATGCGGATCAGCTGATCATTTTAACGGGCGTAGAAAAAATCGCTTTGAACTTTGGCAAGGAAAATGAGCAGTGGTTGGATCATGTGACCGCCGCTGAATTGGAAACCTATGTCGATGAAGGCCATTTTTCACCAGGTAGTATGTTGCCGAAAGTGCAAGCCGCTTTGAACTTTGTCAAAATGGGGGCGGAAAAACAGGCAGTGATTACTTCTTTAGACAAGCTGGCGGACATCGAAGACGCTGGTACGCAGATCACCTGGAAATAAGCGAAGCAGCAAAGCAAGACCCAAAACATTGGAGTGAGAAAAATGATCGACCACCAAATAAAAGATCCATCAACAAGAGTGAACAGCTTTCAATGGCTGGAAGAAGAAAATCAGCAGCGGTTGAAAGAGCATATTTACTGCCGTACGTACAAAAAAGGCCAGGTACTTTTTTATGAAGGCGACGTAAGAGATCGGATATTCCTCGTGATAGAAGGACTTGTGCGGATCGAAAAAACCGACGGAACTGATTCCTATTGTTATGTAGATTTTGTTGGGCCTGATCAGTTATTTCCTTTGATTGGCTTGTTTGAAAGAGACAACTATGATGTATCGGCATTCGCTGCAACAGACATTGTCGTGCAGTTTGCAGCGATGTCGCTGTTTGAACCGCTAGTTGTTTCGTCTACAAGTCAGTTGCTGTGGCTCAATCAGCAAATGAGCCGTCAATTGGAAAAACAAAGACGCCGTGTCGAGTATTGTGTCACCTCCAGTGCGCAAACAAGAGTCGTCAATACGATTGGTCTTTTGATGATCGAACATGGGCAGACACAAGGTGAGCAGATTCGCATTCCTTTTCCCGTTTTTATCAATGATATAGCCAAGTACAGCGGAACGACCCGAGAGACAGTCAGTCAAACGCTCAAGGCGCTCGTGCATAAAAGAAAGATTTACTATCGCTACAAAGAACTCATTATTTATGACCAGGATTATTTTTCTCATGTTGCCAAATAATGGCTGGCAGCAAATAGGATTGATTCAATAAAGGGGGAACACAGATGAAAAAAAAGCAAAAAGAAAAAAAGTCGCTGACATCGTTCAGTATCTTATTTCTGATCATTATCGCCTTGACGGTCGCTTCCTGGCTTTTAGCAGGGCAGCCTTTTGCGCCTTCTTTACCAGCAGGCCAAGAAGAGATGGTCAGCCAAGTGGTAGGTGCCAAGTTTTCTGATTTCTTTATGGCGCCTTTTAACGGATTTCGTGATGCGATCGAGATCTGTGTGTTTATTCTCTGTTTAGGTGGTTTTTTGAATATCGTCACGCGAACAGGCGCTTTGGAAGCCGGGATTCAACATTTGGTCAAAAAACTCAAAGGCAATGAGTTGATTTTGATTCCGATTTTAATGATCCTGTTTTCGATCGGCGGCTCCACTTATGGAATGGCGGAAGAAACGATTCCTTTTTATTCCTTATTAGCAATCACGATGGTGGCATCAGGTTTTGATACGATCGTCGCAGCAGGAACCGTTATGCTGGGTGCTGGAGCTGGCGTGATTGGCTCCACCGTCAATCCCTTTGCGACCGGCGTTGCGATGGATGCCTTGCGAAGCATCGATATTGCCCCAAACAACGGCACGATCTTAGTAGTCGGGGCAATGCTTTGGTTAGTCACGACCGCATACTGTATCTTTGTAGTGATGTCTTATGCCAAAAAAGTCAAAGCTGACAAAGGGTCGACGATCTTATCGCTGCAAGAGCAAAAAGAAATGGAAGAACATTTTGTCAAAGACACGAACGAAGCCTTGGTGTTTACGCAAAAACATCGCCTGATTTTGACGATTTTTGGCTTATCCTTTGTGATCATGGTGGTTTCCTTGATTCCTTGGGGCGACTTTGATATCCATGTGTTTGACGGTTGGACCGCCTTTTTGACCGGCAATAGCTTCGGTGAATGGTATTTTGGTGATTTGGCCATGTGGTTCTTCTACATCAGTATCATTATCGCGTTGATTCAAGGGTTCTCAGAAAAAGAAATCGTGACCAACTTTATTGATGGGGTCAAAGACATTTTATCAGTGGTCTTGATCATCGTTGTGGCACGGGGTGCTTCCTATATTATGCAGACGACCTACTTGGATCTGTTTATTTTGGATCGGGCTTCTCATCTTTTAGAAGGCTTATCGCCCGTCCTGTTCGTGATTGGCGCCTACATTTTGTATTTGCTCTTATCGTTCTTGATTCCATCAACTTCCGGACTAGCGTATGTATCGATCCCAATCATGGGGGCCTTGGCGCAAAGCATCGGACTCAATCCGAACGTTATGGTGATGATCTTTACTGCTGGTTGCGGATTAGTGAATTTGATCACACCAACTTCTGGCGTCGTGATGGGGGGATTGGAGCTGGCTCGGGTCAACTATTCCACTTGGACCCGCTTTATGCGCAAACCGTTACTTGTGATTGGGGTTTCGAATCTACTGATCTTGATCTTCTCGATGCTCTTCCTATGATAGGCAATCTGTCTTGCTGCTCCCCCACTGAGTGAGAGGTTCTGCTTATTTAAAAAGATCTGAGAGGAGCTGATTGAACAAATGAAGAAAAAAGAGCGTCAAGTGATCATCAAACGTCTTTTTGCGGAACACCGTATCGAATCTCAAGAAGAATTGATGAACTTATTAAAACAAGAAAACGTTACAGCAACCCAAGCGACGATTTCTCGTGATATGCGAGAAATGAATATTGCCAAAACCTATGCGAAAAATGGTCGTCCTTATTATTCGATTTTTGAATCAAAAGAGCGCAATTTGGAGGACAAAATTGCTTTTTCTATGTATGAATATTTAAAAGCGATCACGCAAGTCGAGTTTATGGTGGTGGTGCATACTGCGGGAAATGGAGCAGATGTCATCGCCAACTACCTAGATGAGATGGAGCTACCAGAGATCGCCGGTACCATCGCAGGTTTTGATATCCTATTGATCATTACCCCTTCAAAAGCTGCTGCTGAAGCCGTCGTTCGCCGCTTAAATCATTATGTCGAGGGCTATGAGATAGGTACTTCTTTATTTGGTGGAAAGGAGCAAATGAATCAGTGAACGTCCTGTTTTAGAAGAACATAAACGGAATCAGCTCGTCCTTTTAACCGAAGAAGGGGGGAAGGCGTTGATTCTGCAAAGACGGCGTAAACTCTGTGGATTTTTTCGTATGTTTGATTAACTCAAAAAGTGTGTTTCTCCTTGATAAGGGAAACACGCTTTTTGAGTTTTATGCGCGTTTGTCAGGGGACGTAAAGTAACTGGTTCTTGATCTCTAATGCGAATGCCAGCTGAAAACAGTGAGGCGGCTGGCGTTTTGATAGGGAAGTGGAGCAACTGCAAGCTATTTTTCTAAAAAGAGCAGCCTCGAAAAACAGTTGCATCACCAAATGAAAATGGTAAGATAGGAAAATGAGGAGTGAAAATTATGAAAAAATTACTGAAAGAACCGAATTTTTACTTTTGTATCGCAGTTGCGGTCATGGTCATCCTCTTTATCAGTTCTTCACAAACCTATGAGCAGCAATCGCAAATTGGGTTGCTTTCACGAATCTTAAAAAATGAACCATTGAAAGAGTGGCTAGAGAAGATTTCTTTTTCCTATGCTGGTTCGGAGATCAGTATTGCGGAAAAAGGCTATTTCTCCTTTGTGGAATTTTTCATCCGTAAAGGCGCACATTTCTTTACCTATTTTGTCCTAGGGGGCAGTTTGTTTTTCGTGCTCGTTTATCGCCGTATGCCGTATTGGCTAGCCGCTTTTTTTGCTTGGTTGGCAGCCACTGGCTATGCAGGGATCGATGAATACCATCAAATGCTGACGGGAGGACGGACGCCGCTTTTTCAAGATGTCATGCTGGATTCAGCTGGAGCACTGACCGCCGTTCTTTTGGGGTGGTTGATTTGTCAGCTATCGAAAAAGTCACCTAAACGCCGCAAAACATAACGAGTTGTCGGCGTTTTTAAGCGTTAAGCTGTCAGAAAGTATAAAAAAACAAGAGGCGAAACCAATGGAAAAAAGTTTGAGTAGTGTCAAAGGCAAAACCGAGTTTGTCGTGCATGAAAGTTTGCCGGTGGGGGTTCTTCTCGCAATGGCTGGCGGCTTTTTAGATGCCTATACCTATCTCTTTCACGGTGAAGTGTTTGCGAGCATGCAGTCGGGGAATGTTATTTTGTTAGGGATCAATCTTTCAACGGGGCAGTTTGAACAAGCCTTTCGGTATCTGCCACCAATCTGTATGTTTTTAGTGGGGATCGTGGTGACGAATTATCTGCAGCATCATTTTCCGATTGGTGGTTGGATCGTTTGGCAAAATGCTGCGTTGATCTTTGAAGCAATCGGTATTTTGGTTCTGGGCTTTTTTGCGCGTTCTTTACCCAATGTCCTGGTTGATTCCGGATTATCTTTTTTTGCAGCGATTCAATATGCCGCCTATCGGCGCTTGGCAGGGATGCCCTATGCCACCACGATGACCACTGGCAATTTACGTTCGCTGGCTGATTACTTGTATTTGCGCTGGTTTAAGCAGGACCGATCAGTGACACCCAAGATCATTTCTATTTCCTTGATCATCGGAGGTTTCTTTTTTGGGGCGGTTTTAAGCAGCTTGCTAGGAATTTTCTTATTCCACCGGACCATCTGGGTGGTTTCAGGAATTTTAGCCCTGGTGTTGGGAATCACGATCCACAGTCAAAATAAAGAATAGAATAAAGACATTCCCCGGAATGTCTTTTTTGTCTTACTTTTTGGTGCTCGCGCGTGAATCTTTGAGATAAAGCGCTATTTCTACCAGCAATGCTGCTAGAAGATAGCTGCCAAGGACGGCTAGCTGGTAAAATTTCTCTTCCATCAGCTCGTTGCGCTGCAGCACAATGACCCCACCTAGAAAGAGCATCGCCAACAGGGAGAACCACTGCTGGGAAAAACGCCAATTGCTGACACTGGCTGTACTGCGCTTGGTGCGAAAGCCGAAGATATAATTGGGTTCTTCTCGGTAAAAGAACAGGAAGACGATGAAAAAAATCCCCGTAAAAATCAACAACAAAAGGCCAATATCGATCGAGATCACTTCCTTTCAAGCGAGGTTTGTTGGGAAATCAGCGAATAAAGAGGATTATCTATTTATTGTACTCGCTGTAAAGAGTTCTATGAAGGGGAACTATTGAAAAAATAGATAGTTTTGCGTAAACAAAAAGGGAGGGCGCTATAAGTCGCCATCCCTTTTTCAATTATCCCCGTTGAAATGGTCCTTTTGGTGCAATCAGTTCAAGATTGGTGCCATCTGGATCTGTAAAGTAGGCAACACCTGTCCCGAAACCGCTTTTTAAACCATCTTGTTCTTCAAAAACGATTGGGGTACCGTCAGGTTCAACCCCGATGGCTTTTAGACGAGCAACGGCTTCATCAATATTTTCGACTTCAAAACAAAGATGCATGGCACTGATTTGCTCATTGGAATAGCTAGCTTTGTTGGATTTTGGTTCGACGTATTCTAAAAGGTCGATGTTGAGATTGTCTAAATGAAGATTGGCGTATTTGATCAATGTATCCTCTAAACCTTGCGTTTGCGCCATTCGTTTGCCACCGATCGTATCTTGATTGGCGATTTTCTTTCCAGTTAATGCTTCATAAAATTGGATGGAACGTTCGAGATTGCTGACGGTGATTCCCACGTGGTTCACCATTGAAAATCCTGTGTTTGTGTTTGTCATTTTACTTCCTCCTAAGGTTTTGTTTAGTATATAGTGTGATTAATGAAAATCGAATGTGTCTGGATCTGGACCCACTCGCAGGTCCTCATTTAATGTGTTCAAGCGGTCCATTTCCTCTTCTGATAAACGGAAATCAAAAATCGCTGCATTGGCGATCATTCGCTCAGGGTGTGTCGATTTGACATTGACTAAGATTCCTTGTTGGATAGCCCAGCGTAAAAGCACTTGTGCCGCTGATTTTTGCTGTGCATCGGCGATCGCCAAGACGGTGTCATCTGTCAGCAGTTTGCCTTGCATCAAAGGCGACCAAGCTTGGATCGCAATCCCTTTTTCAGCACAAAAGTCCCGCAGGTCTTGCTGCGTCAGTTTGGGATGCAGTTCGATCTGATTGACGACAGGAACGACCTTAGCAACGGCCAATAATTGCTCCAAGTGATGAATCTGGAAGTTGCTGACCCCGATTGCTTTGATTTTTCCTGCGGCATACAAGTCTTCCAATGCGCGCCATGACTCTTGAAATGCCTGATTTCCCGGCCAATGGATCAAGTACAAGTCGAGATACTCGAGGTTTAAGCGGGCCAAACTTTCATTGAAGGCGTGGATCGTTTCATCATAAGTTAAATGGTCGTTCCAAAGTTTGGAAGTGACAAAGAGTTCTTCACGAGGCAACCCCGTTTCTTGTAAGCCTTGTTTGATTCCTTTCCCTGTTCCTGTTTCATTGCCATAGATAGCCGCCGTATCAATCAGGCGATACCCATTGACGATGGCCTGTTTCACGACCTCTGCTGTTTCAGCTTCAGGGATTTGAAAGACACCTAACCCCAAACCAGGGATTTTACTGCCATTGTTCAGTGTAACGGTATCCGATAATTTTTCGATCATAAAAACATCTCCTTTATTTTTTTCTGTAATCATCATATAATGAGGAGGTAAGGTTGTATAGTACGTACTTTTTTGTTTGATACACACCTTTTGGTAACTTTTGTATGTTAGCAAACATGATGAGGTGAAAAAAATGGAAGAAAAAATTTATAATATAGGTGTAGAAGCAACAATGGATGTCATCGGCGGGAAATGGAAACCAATCATTCTTTGTAATTTACGCCATGGGGCATTGCGTCCTAGTGATTTACGGCGGAAAATTCCTGGCATCAGTCAAAAAATGTTGACCCAGCAATTGCGGGAATTAGAAGAGTCTGACATCGTTACTCGCAAGTCCTATAACCAAGTACCACCCAAAGTTGAGTATTCCTTGAGTGAATATGGAGAAACCTTAGGCGGCTTATTGGATACTCTTTGCCAGTGGGGCACGATGCACGTTGCTGCGCTGCAAGACAAAGGAGAGCAAGTTACTTTGTTAGAACAAGAAGAAGCGATGGTCTAGCAAAGGGCAAGTGGCATGAGAAAAGGCCGGCAGAAACCATTGGTTTCCGTCGGCCTTTTTAGGTTATGCTTGTTGGATCAATTCTAGAATGCCTTCAGTATTCATGCCGCTGTAATGATTGACGGGAAACGACAGGCGTTTGATGCGCGGTGGGATAGCTTGTTGGATCATTGGATCTGTTAAAGAAAGCAAGGGGTCGACCAAAACGATTTTTTCTTGCGAAAAACGATAACTTGCTAGTCGTTCCGGTGTCAGAACCGTCACGCTGATTTGATCCTCAGAAAGCATTTGGATGTTGCGGGCAAAAATTTTAATCAAACTTCCAGCCAAAGTAGAACGATCGATGAAGACGACTTTTTCCAAAATGATTCTCCTTATTAATTAATATAGTTAATTAAGTATATTAATTAAATGACGCTTTGTAAATAGGAACATGGGGGAAATAACAAAAAAAGCCGCAAAAGAATTTTCTTTTGCAGCTTTTGGTTCATCTATAAAAAGGTCTGACTCTTTTTTCGGTTAAATCACGATCACGGGTGTCCCGACTTCGGCTTTGCTGTACAATTCTTTCATGACGCCTGGCGGAGTATTGATACAGCCGTGAGAGCCGCGGGTTTTCCAAAGATCACCACCGTATTCCGTTTGCCAATCAGAATCATGGATTCCGACACCGGTCCAATCAATCGGCATCCAGTAATCAACAGGGGACGCATAATCTTCACCGGTCAAGGTTGCATCTTCTTCTTTGTTCCAGACATAGAAGACACCAGTTGGCGTTGGTGTAGCTGGTTTCCCAGAGATAATTTTCGTATCTAGCACCAGCTCGCCATCTTTGTAATACCACATGTGTTGGTTTTTCAAATCAACTTCAATATATGTGTTGCCAAATAACGGGCTGCCAGCATCGGTGCTTCCTTGAGCGATCGGTGTGCGGGTGAAGTCTTCGCCGGCTTTTAACGCCTCGATCAATGCTTCTGTTTCCGCATCGGTTTGGATCGTCCAGCTGAGGGTGCCGGCTGGAACTGTTACTTCGCCTTGTTTGGTACTCTTGAAGGTCGAAGAATTGGTGCTGGTGTTGTATTGCTCACCGATCGAAGCGACATAGCTTCGTACTTTGTCTTCGTCGATCGTGGTGTTGCCATCTTTGTAAGAGAGCCAATCCATGATCGATTCTCTTGGAATTTGAAACGTGTTTCCGTTGATCGTATAATTGCCGGTTACTTTGGCGATTTTATTCAACGAATCCATTTCTTTGGTTAGATCAGGATCATCAGCGGTCACACTTGGTTTTGTGATGTAATCGCCGAGATTTAGTTCCTTTTCGCCGCTGACGATGGCTTCTTGTAAGTCAGCCACTGCTTTGTCCACATCAATGGCATCGCCGTCAACTTCTGGTTTGATAGAAAAACCGTCTTCGCCTTTTTCCAATGTTGCATCGGCAGACTTGGTGCGATCCTCATTTAAAGTTTCTAGTTCCTTTTGAATCGTGTCTGTTTCGCTATTTAGCGTATCTTGATCTACCGAGAGATTATCCAGTGTTTTTTCTTCTGCAGCAGAAACGTAAGCCATTCCCCAACTCCACTGGTTCTGTTCATCTTTTAACGATTGTAGCTCATCGGTGAAATCCGTCTGTAACCCAAATTGAGCAAGGTTGATTGTCTTCCATTCGCTATCGCCTTCTTTGATGGTGAAATCTTCTTGCGAATAGCGGTCATGCAGCAGAGCATTGGCCTCAGCAACGGTTTTGTTGCTGATATCGATGCCCTCAATTTCAGTCTTTGGTAAAAAACGGTTTGCATAATATGTACTTCGGTAGGTATAGCCGCCAGCGATCACTACTAATAAAGCAGCCACAACGATCAGAACAATTTTCTTGGTATTGTTCTTGGCGTCAGTATGTTTGTTTGAACGAGTCATTCAACTACTCCTTTTTTCTAATGGCATAATAGATAATAACGCTTAAATCATACCATATTCCCCCAGGAAAGCGAATATGGCAAATGAAACTTCCATGAAAAATAGAAAATTCTTAAACTATCTTTAGCTAAGCTGTAGAAAAGCATTTCATTGCATAAAAAAACTGAACGAACCGGCAGCAGGTCATCTTGATCAAATTGTTCTGAAAAAGAGTAAGCTGTAAGGTTCGTTCAGTTGCATGGTTGATTAGCTAAACGAAGTGAAAGAAATTATTGATTGTCTTCTGCATCTAGTTTCGCAAAAGCTTCATCAAGAATGTCTTTTAATTGTTTTGCAGAAGCGGCCATCCGGTCTTTTTCCCCATCCGTCAATGGAATCTCAATTACTTTTTGGATCCCTTGGGCATTGATGATTGCAGGAGCACCGATGTACAAGTCGTTTAAACCATATTCGCCATTCATATACACAGATAGTGGTAAGACAGCATTTTCATCGTCTAAGATCGCACGAGTGATTCGTGCTAAAGCTACTGCGATCCCATAGAAAGTCGCACCTTTTTTCTCGATGATGGTGTAGGCTGCATCACGAACGCTGAAGAAAATGTTGACCATGGCTTCTTCATCGATGTCTGGGTTATTTTTGACCCATTCATAGATTTGTAGGCCGGCTACGTTGGCATGAGACCAAACAGGGAATTCTGAATCCCCGTGTTCGCCTAAGATATAGGCATGGACGTTACGGGCATCAACATCGACCAATTCAGCCAATGCTTGACGGAAACGGGCAGAATCTAATGAAGTACCTGAACCGATGACGCGTTCTTTCGGGAAGCCTGAGAATTTCCAAGTCGAATAAGTCAAAATATCGACTGGGTTTGCTGCTACCAAGAAGATTCCGTTAAACCCTGAATCAACGATTTGGGTAACTACTTCCCGGTTGATTTTTAAGTTTTTATGAACCAAATCTAAGCGGGTTTCGCCTGGTTTTTGAGGCGCACCAGCAGTAATAACAACTAAATCAGCATCATGTGCGTCTTCATAAGAAGCGGCATAGATTTTTTTAGGGGAAGTAAAGGCCAAGGCATGGGACAAATCAATTGCGTCGCCTTCTGTTTTTGCTGTATTTATATCAATGATTCCGACTTCTTGCGCAATGTTTTGGGTCACCAGCGCAAACGCGTAACTAGAACCAACCGCACCGTCTCCAACAAGAATTACCTTTTGGTGATCTTTTTTGTTCGTTTTTGCAGTCATCTGTGTATCATTCCTTCCGCATAATTGTTTTACTCGCTATCATCCTACCATTTTCAAGTATATTTGTCATGTGATTTGCACAACAATATTACACAAAATATCACTGTTTCAGTTGTAAATGCTTTCTTTGTTATTACGTCAAAAAGAAGATATACCAACGTTTTATTAAGATTCGTTAAGAAAGATAAAAACTGAGCAAGAGCACGCCACCATAACAGTCCATTTCGTGTTATAATTATCTAAGCAAAAGAACTGGGCGCATTTGTGTGCCCAGTATTTTGTGTTTGGATAAGAAAACCGATAAAATAGATGAAGAATCAGCTTGAAACTAGAAATAATGGAGCGTAACTAAAAAATGAAAATGATTGTAGGCTTGGGAAATCCCGGCAAAAAATATGAAAAAACCAAACATAATGTTGGCTTTATGGTAGTGGATGCGTTGGCACAAAAGTACCAAGCAACCTTTAAAAAGTCGGCTTTTGAAGCAGAGGTGGCAGAGATTTTCTTGAAGGGTGAAAAAATTCTTTTGGTCAAACCGCAAACCTTCATGAATGAATCGGGTCGTGCGGTAGGTCCGTTGATGACCTATTTTGGCATCTACCAAGAAGAATTAGTGGTGGTCTATGATGACCTTGATTTAGCATTAGGGAAAATCCGCTTGCGCCAAAAAGGCAGTGCAGGTGGCCACAATGGGATCAAGAGTTTGATCGCTCACTTGGATTCAACAGTCTTTGACCGGATCAAAATTGGGATCGATCGGCCGCGTCCGGGACAAACCGTGGTCAATCATGTGCTGAGTCCTTTTGCAAAAGACGATCTGCCGATCGTTTTACAAAGTATTGATAAAGCGGTCGAGGCAAGTAGTGATTACTTGACCAACGGCGACTTTCTTGCCACAATGAATCGATTTAACTAAGGAGGGCCGAAATGGATTTAATTGAATTAATAAATAAAGTGCCGACAGTGGCGGCTTGGCATGCAGGTTTACGTGAACAGGCCCCCCGGCAATTACTGACCGGTCTAGCTGGATCGGCAAAAACATTAGCGATCACCGGTGTGTATCAGGCATTTCAAAAGCAAGTGATCGTGGTGACACCAAATCTCTATTATACAAATCAACTAGCCGAAGATCTGCGTAATGTGACGGAAGATGTCTATGTTTTTCCAGTGGATGAAGTGTTGTCAGCCGAAATGGCTTTTTCTTCACCAGAAGCACGAGAAGAACGAGTGGCCGCGCTGAATGCTGTTTCGCAAGGGAAAACCGGGATCTATGTGTTGCCGGTGGCGGCTTTGCGAAAGTATTTGCCTGAAAAGAAAACCTGGTTAGCCAACCAATTCCAATGGCAGATCGGCGATGAGATCGATTTAGAGCGTTTGCCGCAACAATTGATCTTGATGGGTTACGAACGGCAGTCAATGATTGGCAAACCCGGCGAATTCAGTATTCGTGGAAGCATCCTCGATATATACCCATTAAATGCCGAATACCCCGTACGGATCGAGTTGTTCGATGTGGAAATCGACTCGATGCGTTCTTTCAACGTGGAAACGCAACGCTCAGTGGAAACGCTGCAACAAGTGGCTATTTTACCCACTACTGAATTAGTTTTCTCAGCGGAAGATTTAGCTGCGGGGCAAAAGCAGCTGCAAGAATTATTGAACAAGCGGTTGGCAGTCACCAAAGAAGCAACCGATCGTGCCTTTTTAGAAGACTATTTCGGCCAATTGGCTTCCCAGTGGCAAGCGGGGATTCCTGGTGAAAGTGCCCGTTATTACACGGATTTGCTTTATCGTCAGCAAACAAGTGTCTTAGATTATTTTTCTGAAGATGCCTTTTTAATGATCGATGATTATGCCCGGATCATGGAGACCAATCGTGAGATCGAACGGGAAGAAGCGGAGTGGCATACCCAAAAATTAGCGGAACTGCGGGTCTTTTCTGAACAGCAATTCGGGATCGATGTCCATCAATTGCTGCAAAAAGAAACCTTTGTCACCAGCTTCTTTTCATTATTCCAAAAAGGAATGGGGAACATTCGCTTCCAAGCGATCCATCAATTCCAATACCGGCCGATGCAGCAGTTTTTCAGCCAAATGGGTCTCTTGAAAGTTGAGATCGATCGCTGGGAGAAGCAACAGCAAACGGTGATTTTTCTGGTCAGTGACCAAGAACGTGCTAAGAAGTTAGAGCAAGATCTGCGAGATCATGATATCTATGCCGTGCAGACGCAACAAGACCGTCTGTTTACGGGACGTACCCAAATCGTGGTGGAACGTTTGCAAAGCGGCTTTGAAATGCCGCAAGACAAGCTAGTGGTGGTTACGGAAAAAGAAATTTTCCAAAAGATGAACAAAAAAAGAGCCCGCCGGCAAAATGTCACCAATGCGGAACGTCTCAAAAGCTACAATGAGTTAAAAGCCGGCGATTATGTCGTCCATGCGAATCATGGGATTGGGAAGTACATCGGCATGGAAACCTTAGAAGTCGATGGCGTCCATCAAGATTACATGACGATCTTGTACCAAAACGAAGACAAGCTCTTTATTCCAGTCACCCAATTGAATTTGATTCAAAAATATGTGGCTTCCGAATCGAAAACACCGAAAATCAATAAATTAGGCGGCAGTGAGTGGGCGAAGACCAAGCGCAAAGTGACGGCTAAAATTGAAGATATCGCGGATGATTTGATTTTATTGTATGCCAAACGCGAATCAGAAAAAGGTTATGCCTTTCAACCAGACGATGCCTATCAAAAAGAATTTGAAGATGCTTTTCCGTATTCGGAAACCGATGATCAACTGCGCAGTACGGCAGAGATCAAGCGGGATATGGAAAAAGAAAAACCGATGGACCGCTTGTTAGTCGGAGATGTCGGTTTTGGGAAAACAGAAGTGGCGCTGCGGGCTGCTTTTAAAGCGATCAAAGAAAGCAAACAAGTGGCTTTCTTAGTGCCGACAACGATCTTGGCGCAGCAGCACTATGAAACGATGGTCGATCGTTTTGAAGGATTCCCCGTCAATGTTGGGGTGCTGAGTCGTTTTCGGACGAAAAAACAGCAGAATGAAACGATCGAGCAAGTGCGCAAAGGGCAAGTCGATATTTTGGTGGGGACCCACCGATTATTGTCAAAAGATGTTGAGTTTGCCGATTTAGGCTTGTTGGTGATCGATGAAGAACAACGTTTTGGGGTCAAACACAAAGAGCGCTTGAAACAACTGCGTTCGCAAGTCGATGTGTTGACGTTGACGGCAACGCCGATCCCACGAACATTGCATATGTCGATGCTGGGTGTGCGGGATTTATCTGTGATCGAGACACCACCGGAAAATCGTTACCCGATCCAAACCTATGTGATGGAGATGAATCCAGGAGCGGTGCGAGAAGCGATCCAACGGGAGATGGCCCGGGGAGGGCAAGTGTTTTATCTCTATAATCGTGTCGATACGATCGAGCGAAAAGTCGAAGAACTGCAGGCGTTAGTGCCTGATGCACGAATCGCTTATGCCCACGGGCAAATGACTGAGATCCAATTGGAAAATACGTTGTTTGACTTTATTGAAGGCCAATACGATGTGTTGGTGACAACGACGATCATTGAAACCGGTGTGGATATTCCCAATGCTAATACGTTGTTTGTAGAAAATGCCGATTACATGGGGCTTTCGACGTTGTATCAGTTGCGCGGCCGTGTCGGACGGAGCAATCGAGTCGCCTATGCGTATTTCATGTATGAACAGCAAAAAGTGTTGAACGAAGTCAGTGAAAAACGACTACAAGCCATTAAGGACTTTACGGAGTTAGGTTCAGGATTCAAAATCGCGATGCGCGATCTTTCAATTCGGGGAGCGGGAAATCTATTGGGGGCGCAACAGCACGGCTTTATCGATGCAGTCGGATTTGATATGTACTCGCAAATGCTGTCGGAAGCAGTTACCCGTAAGCAAGGGAAAAATACCCAAACAGAGAAAACGACCGTTGAGATCGATCTGGGGATCGATGCCTACTTACCGACTTCGTATATTGAAGATGAACGGCAAAAAATCGAGATCTACAAACGAATTCGTGAGCTGGAATCCCAAGAAGCAGTCGATGAACTTCAAGATGATTTGTTAGACCGTTTCGGAGAATACCCTGTTGAAGTGGCGCACCTCTTAACGGTGGGTGAGATCAAGATGAACGGCGATCGTGCCTTGTTAGAAACTATCCGCAAGCAGCAACAGACGGTGTCGTTTACTTTGAGTAAAGTCGGCACGAAAAATTATTCGGTGGAGCAGCTGTTTGAAGCATTAAAAGCCACTAAATTAAAAGCCACGATGGGTGTCGATCATGAGCAAATGACCATCAAATTACAGATTCCGCCAGTGATGAAAGAAAGCACCTGGCTATTAGAAATCCAAGATTTTGTCAAAGCATTACGGGAACAAAAATACGCCAGTCAAGGCTAGAAAGGAACCAGAGGGATGCCGAAATCACAATTGAAGCGTACGATGGAAGGGGCGTTTATTTTAACGATCGCTTCCTTTATCGCAAAAATCTTAAGTGCCGTTTATCGGGTCCCTTTTCAGAACCTGGTAGGGGACGAAGGGTTTTATGTGTATCAACAAGTCTATCCGATTTATGGATTGGCAATGACTTTGGCGTTGTCAGGTTTGCCACAGTTTATCTCCCGTATTGTCGCTGAAGAACCCGATCCTTTGAAAAGCAAGGAACGGCTGCAAGCTTTGACGCCTTATGTGCTTTGGTCGGCGATCGGCTTATGGGCTATGACCTTTTTATTTGCCGGTCCAATCGCGCAAGTGATGGGGGACGACCAACTGTCAGACTTGATTCGAGTCGTTTCCTTTACCTTCTTGTTTGTCCCACCTTTGACCTTTTATCGAGGAATGTTTCAAGGGAATTTACAAATGGTGCCAACCGCAGTTTCCCAAGTCGTAGAGCAGCTCCTTAGAGTCGGGGTGATTTTAGGTGCTGCGGCAGCTTTCCAGCAATTGGGTTGGACGGTTTATCAAACGGGAACTGTCGCCATGATGGGTGCCTTGGTCGGGGGGCTTGCGGCGTGGTGGATTTTAAGTTATTATAGCCGACAAATCAACGGCAAACGCTTATCGTTATGGCATAAACCAGTCACTAGTACAGGAGAAAACACTGCTGTTTTATCAGCCTCCTTGAAAAAACGGTTCTTCTTAGAAGGCGGTCTGTTGACGATTTATAGCGGCTATTTGATCTTGTTCCAGTTAGCGGATTCGTTTTTGTTGACCAATGCACTGGAAGCAGGTGGGTTGACGGCACAAGCAGCTCGGATTTCGAAAGGGATCTATGATCGAGGACAACCCCTCGTCCAACTAGGTCTTGTGGTGGCGATGGCGTTGAGTTCGACGTTTTTGCCAACATTGACCAAGTATTTGATGGTAAAAAATCAGCAGCTGTTTGAAAAGTCGGCAAAAATGTATTTACGCCTAACGATCGGGATTGCTTCGGCTTCCGCCGTAGGCTTAGCGATTTTGCTGCCTTATATCAACTTTGCCTTATTCAAAGACGGATCTGGCAATGCGGCGCTAGTATTGTTTGTCTTTTCCATCGCTCTGATGGCGACGATCCAAGCTTATCAAAGCATTCAACAAAGCCGCAGTACCTATACCTTCGGCTTGATCGCTGCGGGGATCGGTCTTTTGGTCAAATGTCTATCGATGTGGCCGCTGACTGCTTCTTATGGGACTGCAGGAGCAAGTATCAGTACGCTGTTGGGGTTAGGAGCGACCTTATGCTGTTTTGTGGTTTCCGAACAGCGTCGAGCACAAAGTAGCATCAATCGCTTTTGGTATGAAGGAAATTATGGAAAAAAATTATTTATTTGTTTAGGGATCATGGCAAGCGTGCTATTCTTATATTATAGCTTCGTAGCGATCTTATTGAACGGTCCTTTGACCCATCGACTACAGGCGCTGCTTTTTTGCCTAGGCGGTGTCGGTCTGGGAGGAGCAGCCTTTATCGGGGCAGCGATCAAAATCAAATTGTTAACGATTCGCGAATGGCTGTTAGTTCCATTTGGAAAGAAACTATTAAGAAGAGGTGAAAAACATGAGATTAGATAAATTTCTTAAAATCTCCCGCATCATCAAGCGTCGCTCTGTGGCCAAAGAAGTGGCAGACAAGGGACGTATTCAGATCAACGGCAAGTTAGCCAAGTCAAGCAGTGACGTCAAAGTAGGCGATACCATGCGCATTCAGTTCGGGAATAAGGTCTTGGAAGTAAAAGTCAATGAATTGCATGAATCGACGAAAAAAGAAGACGCTGCAAAAATGTATGAGATCGTTTCAGAGGAAAGAATCTCAGAAAATGCTTGATTTTTACGGCATTTTCAGTTAGACAAGCTTTGCGGATGTTGGTATAATGTAAAAAACAAAGACAGCGACGGGAGCGAGTTCAGGTGGCAAAAGAATCAAATAAAAAAATAGAACTATTGCAGACCGATTATGCGAAAGAGCAATTTGCCAAGTTTGAAAAAGAGCGGCGGCAAGTCGTGTTTCGCCGACGTCGGCTGGTGGCGTTTTTCGTAGCGGCATTAGCGATATTTGCGATCGTAGGCATTCAGATGTTCAACGATCAAATGCGCCTGCAAAAGCTAAAGGAATATAAGGCGGAAACAGTCGCTGAACAAAAAGAAGCTGAACAAAAAGTGGCTTCGTTGGAGCGGGATGTTGCCTTACTGAAAGACGATGAATATGTAGCAAAATTGGCCCGGAGCCGATTCTTCTATTCAAAAGATGGGGAAAAGATCTATCCGGTCTTGCCGGACGGAACGGATTCTCAGAGCACGAATGAAGGCTCTTCACAAAGCGAGCAAGAATCATCATCCACAGAGTCACAAGATTAAGCAATGTCATACCTACTCAGCGCAGTAGTTTGAATTATTTTAAATGGGTAAAAATTAGGAGGAACATTTTTTATATGTCAATCGAAGTTGGAGCGAAACTAAAGGGCAAAGTGTCTGGTATTACAAATTTTGGTGCGTTCATTGATCTTGGTGAAGGGAAAACTGGTTTGGTGCATATCAGTGAAGTATCAAACGGATTCGTCAAAGACATTCACGACGTGTTGTCTGTTGGGGATGAAGTGACAGTACTTGTTACGGCAATCGGCAACGATGGGAAAATTGGACTATCGATCCGCAAGGCAGAAGATAAGCCGGAAGAAAAACGTGAATACCCGAAAAAAGAATTCAATCGACCAAATCCGAAAAAATCTTTTTCACGCAATCAAACTACTAACGTAAATAAACAAGACTTCGATTCATTGATGAGTTCTTTTCTAAAAGATAGTGATGATCGTCTTTCATCATTACGTCGAAATACAGAAGGAAAACGCGGTGGCCGCGGCGGACGCCGTAACTAAACATGAATAGCAAGTTGGAAAAAGCTGGAACAAAACTGTTGGTTCGTTTTGTTTCAGCTTTCTTTCTTGTGGGTCTACCGAAGGAAAAGGAGGTCATAAGATGGTCATTCAAACCGTTCGAGGGCAACTCGCTGCTATCGATCCGGAAAAAAAACGCCGCTTTTTGCTGGCGGTATCGACGGGCGTCGATTCGATGGTCTTGTTGCAGGTCTTTTGTCAGTTATTTCCCGAAATGCAAAAAGAGCCATGTTTTGGCGTGGCACATGTGAACCATCAATTGCGTCCAGCATCTGCTGAGGAAGCGGCTTTTTTACGGCAGTACTGCCAGGAACGCGGCATTCCTTTTTATGAGCGGAGTTGGGAAAATCCGCCAGAAACCGGCGTAGAAGCTAGCGCTCGCGACTTTCGCTATACGTTTTTTGCCGATGTCATGTCCCAAGAAGGCTATGATGTTTTGCTGACTGCCCATCACAATGATGACCAAGTAGAAACGATGCTGATGAAGATGATGCGAGAAGGCCGCTTGCAATCGGCTGGCGGGATGCAGCAGCAGCAGCCTTTTCACACAGGAGTCCTGTTGCGGCCGCTGCTTAGTGTCAGTAAGGCAGCGATTTACGACTATGCGCAAGCACAGCAGATTCCCTACTTTGAAGACGAAAGCAATCACGAACCGCTGTATTTGCGAAATCGACTACGCCAGCAAGTAGTGCCGGCATTAAAAGCGGAAAATCCGCAACTGCTGCCACATTTTCAACAGCTTTCTGTAGAAATGCAGTTAGCCAATCAGTTGATCCAGCAAGAGCAGCAGCAATGGTTGTCTGCGTTCGTTCAACAGCAAGCTGCTCGCTTAGTGATCGATCTGCAACAGCTGCCGAAGTTTTCGCCGGCGCAGCGCTATTTTTTCTATGCTGGGTTTTTGCAGCAAGCAGAAGCTTTTACAAAGCAGCCACTCAATCAAAAACAGCTGCCGCAGTTATTGCGTCTGCTAGACGAAAAGAAAGGGCAATGGCAATTGGCATTGCACAAACAGTGGCAGTTGCGGCGCAGTTATGACCAATTATTATTGGAACCTGTAGCTGTTTCCCAAAAGCCTGCAACGCCGTTGACAGAAGTCAGTCAGCGTCTGGTTTTAGGGGAGGGGATCTATCTTTCTGAAAAGGAATGGATTGGGTATTTTCCGATAAATGAACAGCATATTCCCAAAAAAATCACAAATTGGTCAGAGTTTTCCCAAGATTTACCGCTAAACTATTCCTCTGAGCTGATCGTACGTAAGCGTCAGCCAGGAGACCGAATCCGCTTGGCGCGTGGCCTGACCAAAAAGATCAGTCGTTTTTTTATCGATTCAAAAATTCCTAATGAAGAGCGAGAAAAAAGTTGGGTCGTCACAAACCTTGATAAACAGGTGATTGCCTTACTACCTCATGCATTTTCCTATTTGAGTATTGCGCCAGAAACTGATAAAATACACTACATACTTCTTTATAAATATCAGAAGTAAGAGTTGGAAGGAGAACTTTATGCTAGATAAAGATATTGAGAAAATTTTGATTTCCCGTGACGAAATCAAAAATCGTTGTGTGGAACTTGGTCAAGAATTAACGGCGGCTTATGCGGATAAAAATCCTCTAGTCGTAGGTGTACTGAAAGGTGCCGTTCCTTTCATGGCAGACATCGTTCGTGAGATGGATTGTTACTTGGAGTTAGACTTCATGGATGTCTCAAGTTATGGCAATGCCATGATTTCATCTGGAGAAGTCAAAATCATCAAAGATTTAGATACAAATGTTGAGGGCCGCGATCTTTTGATCGTTGAAGACATCATTGACAGCGGTCGCACGTTGGCTTATCTGGTAGATCTATTCAAATACCGTAAAGCGAAATCAGTGAAAATCGTGACGTTATTAGATAAGCCGGAAGGCCGTGTTGTTGAGATCGATGCTGATTACGTCGGCTTCGATGTGCCAAATGAGTTTGTTGTTGGATATGGACTGGACTATGCAGAGCAATATCGAAACTTACCTTACGTTGGCGTCTTAAAACCTAGTGTTTATCAGTCAAATTAGTGACTGTTCTAAATCAATTGTGATACAATTAAATGGTCAGGATTGATAAAACAAAATAGCCAGGGAGGTACGCATGAATAAGAAAAATAACGGTATGGTAAAAAATACCTTATATTATGTACTTGTCTTGTTGGCAATGGTCATGGTCGTTTATTTCATCTTTGGAAATGGCAATCAGCAGACCCCAACGATCGAGTACTCCACGTTTACAGAACAACTGAAAGACGGGAAGGTCAAACAATTTACTGTCCAACCCGCTAACGGTGTTTATCGAATCGTGGGTGAATACAATGAAGAACAAACTGTCAGCAATGACAACAGCTTGTCTGTTTTAGGCAATACACAGGCGAGTTCGACCCGCTTTTCAACGATCATTTTACCAAATGATTCTACGCTGAGCGAAGTCACCAGTCTGGCCTCAGCACAAGGGGTCAAAACTACCATCGAAGAAGAATCCAACAGTGGTGTTTGGTTATCGCTTTTGGTTAGCTTCTTACCACTTGTGATCATCATTTTCTTCTTCTATATGATGATGAGCCAACAAGGCGGCGGCGGTGGCGGTGGCGGCCGTGTGATGAACTTTGGCAAATCAAAAGCCAAAGAAGCGGACAAAAAAGCCAACCGCGTACGTTTTTCAGACGTAGCCGGTGCAGAAGAAGAAAAACAAGAACTTGTCGAAGTCGTGGAATTCTTGAAAGATCCTCGACGTTTCGTTGAGTTAGGTGCTCGTATCCCAGCAGGTGTCTTGCTTGAGGGACCTCCGGGAACCGGGAAAACGTTGCTAGCCAAAGCCGTTGCCGGTGAAGCTGGCGTACCGTTTTACTCGATCTCTGGTTCAGATTTCGTTGAAATGTTTGTCGGTGTCGGTGCAAGCCGGGTGCGTGACTTATTTGAAACAGCGAAGAAAAATGCACCAGCCATCATCTTTATCGATGAAATCGATGCTGTCGGTCGCCAACGTGGTGCCGGTATGGGTGGCGGACATGATGAGCGGGAACAAACATTGAACCAGTTATTGGTTGAAATGGATGGTTTTGATGGAAACGAAGGCGTGATCGTCATTGCCGCAACGAACCGTTCGGATGTTCTAGATCCAGCGTTGCTACGTCCAGGTCGTTTTGACCGTCAGATTTTAGTTGGTCGTCCAGACGTGAAAGGTCGCGAAGCGATCCTCCGTGTCCATGCCCGCAACAAACCTTTATCAGATGATGTTGATTTGAAAGTCGTTGCCCAACAAACACCAGGGTTTGCCGGTGCGGATCTGGAAAACGTCTTGAACGAAGCGGCATTAGTTGCTGCTCGTCGTAACAAGAAAAAAATCGATGCTTCAGATATTGATGAAGCGGAAGACCGCGTGATCGCTGGTCCTGCGAAGAAAGACCGGGTCATCAACAAACGCGAACGTGAAATGGTTGCTTACCATGAAGCAGGACATACCATCGTTGGGTTAGTCTTGAGTCGTGCCCGTGTGGTACACAAAGTAACGATCATTCCTCGGGGACGTGCAGGTGGTTACATGATCGCCTTGCCGAAAGAAGATCAATTCTTGATGACCAAAGAAGATATGTTTGAGCAAATCGTTGGGTTGCTTGGAGGACGTACGGCTGAAGAAATCATCTTCGGGGTACAATCAACGGGTGCTTCTAATGACTTTGAACAAGCAACTGCGCTTGCAAGAAGTATGGTGACAGAATATGGCATGAGCGACAAATTAGGTCCAGTTCAATATGAAGGAAACCATCAAGTATTTGTCGGTCGTGATTATGGTCAAACAAAAGCGTACTCTGAACAAGTTGCCTTTGAAATCGATCAAGAAGTTCGCAAGATTTTAATGGATGCCCATCAAAAAGCCCATGAAATCATTGAAGAACACCGTGCACAGCACAAATTGATCGCTGAAAAACTGCTTGAACATGAAACATTAGATGCCAAAGCAATCAAATCCTTGTTTGAAGAAGGCAAAATGCCTGAAGGAACCGAAAGCTCTGAGTATCCTAGTGAAAAAGCCCAAACGTTTGAAGAAGCAAAACGTGCGCTGGAAGAAAAAGATGCAGAGAAGCAAGCTGCAGAAAAACACAGTGAAGATGCACCATCAAACGATTTTGATCAACAATTGGAAGACGTTCGCCGCAACAGCGAAAGCCAACCGACTGATCAAGAAAACAAAGATGATAACGCCTAAAACAAGACGTATCAAGGCACCGAGGAAACTCGGTGCCTTTTTGTTTCTATTTAAGAAGACTTTCCTTAAATTCAAACACATTCAGTTGAAAAAAGCGGCGCTTCCTAGTATGATTCATTAATGAATAAAAAGGAGAATCAAGATGAAGGATTATTTAGTAAAAGCACTAGCATATAACGGCTTCGTCCGGGCATACGCCGTATCGGCAACAGAGACGATCGCCGAAGCACAACGACGCCATGAAACATGGAATACGGCATCCGCTGCTTTAGGGCGAGCGATGGTGGGAAGTTTGTTATTAGGCAGTACCTTAAAAGGGGAAGACAAATTGACCGTCAAAATTCAAGGAAATGGTCCTGCTGGGGCAATCGTCGTAGACAGCAATGGTCGTGGGGACGTAAAAGGATACATAAAAAATCCGCAGATCAGTCTGCCGTTGAACCCTCAAGGGAAATTGGATGTTCGGGGCGCAGTGGGTGACCAAGGGATCTTTACCGTGATCAAAGACTTAGGGCTAAAAGAACCCTTCTCTGGACAAACACCGATCGTCTCGGGGGAACTTGGGGAAGACTTTACTTATTATTTAGCAGTGTCAGAACAGATTCCTTCTGCTGTTGGTCTGAGTGTATTAGTAGAAACCGATGATTCGATTCGGGCAGCCGGTGGCTTTATGCTACAGATCATGCCTGGTGCCAGTGAAGAGATCATTGATGCCATCGAAAAACGTTTGGGAGAATTGCCTCGAGTATCAACCTTGATCGATGACGGCCAATCACCAGAAGAGATCTTAGCGACATTGTTGCCAGACACGACGATCGAAGTACTAGAAAAAATGCCAGTCCAGTTCCATTGTGATTGCACGAAAGAAAAATTTGCGACAGCGATCATCACCTTAGGGGCTGACGAGATCCAAGCGATGATCGATGAAGACCATGGGGCAGAGGCAGTCTGCTCGTTTTGTGGCAACAAGTATCATTTTGATGAAACGGAACTGGCGACGTTGAAGAAAGAGGCGGAAGCGTAAGTGAAAGATAGACAGACATGGCAGATCGGCTCGGTTGAGATTCCTAACCGCGTCGTCGTTGCGCCAATGGCAGGGATCACCAATTCTGCGTTTCGTGTGACAGTCAAAGAATTTGGCGCGGGTTTAGTCGTCTGTGAGATGATCAGTGATCGAGGGATTCAACTGCGTAATAAGAAGACCCTTGAGATGCTGTTTATTGACGAGACGGAGCATCCTCTTAGTATTCAGATTTTTGGTGGGAATAAAGCATCCTTAGTAGAAGCAGCGCAATTTGTCGCAGAGAACACAACTGCCGATATCATTGATATCAATATGGGGTGTCCTGTAAACAAAATCATCAAAGCAGAAGCTGGTGCGAAGTGGCTCTTAGATCCCGACAAGGTTTATGAAATGGTTCATGCTGTTTCCAGTGCGATCGACAAGCCCGTTACCGTCAAAATGCGGATCGGCTGGGATGAGCAGCACGTCTTTGCGGTTGAGAATGCCCAGGCCGCAGAAGCAGCGGGTGCCGCAGCAATCGGTATGCATGGCAGAACCCGTGTACAGATGTATGAAGGATCGGCTGATTGGGACGTTTTGAAACAAGTGAAGCAAAGTATCACGATTCCCTTTATGGGCAATGGCGATGTCAAAACCCCTGAAGATGCGAAACGAATGTTGGAAGAAGTCGGCGCCGATGCAGTGATGATCGGACGGGCAGCCTTAGGCAATCCGTGGATGATCCACCGCACCAAGCAATACTTAGAGACAGGCGAGTTATTGCCGGAACCAACACCACGAGAAAAAATTTCGACAGCGAAACTTCATTTAGAACGGTTGGCTGATCTAAAAGGGGAAAAAATCGCTTCGCGAGAATTCCGCCAACATGCTGCGTACTACTTAAAAGGTATTTCGCGGGCAGCCAAAGTGAAGGCAGCTATCAATCAAGCAGAAGATAAGCAGACGATTTTTGATTTATTAGATGCATTTGTGGAAAAGACCGAAAAACAGCCGGTAGCAACTCTTAAGGAATAAGAAACAAATCAAGTCGATTCGAAAGTTCGGCTTGATTTTTTGCGTCATCATTGGCATTATAAGAAGGAAACCCAAGTTAAGAATGGAGGAAAACTCGTGACAGAGGAACGACAAACACAAGAAGAATTGAATGATCAAATGTTGGTTCGCCGTGAAAAGATGGAAAAACTACGGGAAGAAGGCATTGATCCTTTTGGCAAGCGATTCGAACGCACCCATAATTCTGCCGAGTTACATGAGTTATTTGATCAAAGAACCAAAGAAGAATTAGCCGAAATGAATCTTTCAGCAAGCATTGCAGGAAGAATCGTTACAAAACGTGGAAAAGGAAAGGCTGGTTTTGCGCATTTACAAGACCGCGAAGGCCGTATTCAAATATATGTACGTAAAGACCAAGTAGGGGACGAACCTTACGAAGTATTCAAACACGCAGACTTAGGTGATTTCTTCGGCGTATCTGGCGAGATCATGAAGACCGATACCGGCGAAGTGACCATCAAAGCCAAAGAAATCGTGATTTTATCAAAAGCATTGCGTCCATTGCCTGACAAATACCATGGCTTGACGAACGTAGAACAACGCTACCGTCAACGATACTTGGATTTGATCAGTAATAAAGAAAGCTTTGATCGTTTCATGAAACGAAGCCAAATCATCAGCGAAATTCGTCGTTACCTTGACGGTCATGGGTATATCGAAGTCGAAACGCCAGTATTGCATAATCAAGCAGGTGGTGCAGCGGCTCGGCCCTTCATTACCCACCATAATGCTTTAGATATGGATCTGTATTTACGGATCGCTCTTGAGCTTCACTTAAAACGATTGATCGTGGGCGGCATGGAAAAAGTTTATGAGATCGGCCGCGTTTTCCGAAATGAAGGAATCGATACGACCCATAACCCTGAGTTTACGATGCTAGAAGCGTATACGGCATATACAGATTTTAAAGATGTGATGGATCTAACCGAAGGCATTATCCGTAATGCTGCTGAAAAAGTCTTGCATACAGCAACGATCCAATACGATGGACAAGAAGTCGATATAGCTAGCGACTTTGCACGAATCCATATGGTCGATGCAATCAAAAATCAAACAGGTGTGGATTTCTGGCAACCAATGTCCGTTGAAGAAGCTCGCAGCTTAGCGAAAGAACATCATGTTGAAATCACTGATGCCATGACTGTTGGCCATATCATCAATGAATTCTTTGAGACATTTGTTGAAGAAACGTTACAGCAGCCAACCTTTGTCTTTGGTCATCCAGTGGAAGTTTCGCCATTAGCGAAAAAGAATCCAGAAGATGAACGCTTTACCGACCGCTTTGAATTATTTATCGTTGGTCGTGAATTTGCGAATGCCTTCACGGAATTGAATGACCCAATCGATCAAAGAGAACGTTTTGAAGGGCAAGAAAAAGAGCGCGAAGCAGGAAATGATGAAGCCCATGGGGTGGATGAAGATTTCTTAGAAGCGCTTGAATACGGTATGCCGCCAACTGGTGGATTAGGGATCGGGATCGATCGCTTAGTGATGTTGTTGACCGATGCGCAATCGATTCGCGACGTTTTATTATTCCCAACAATGAGATAAAAAAAACTCCGTCCACTCGCAAGAGATGGGCGGTTTTTTTCTTGTCTGCTGGATCAGGGAGAAAAACAGCGAGGAAATAGAGGGAAATACGTTAGGGCAGATGCTAGAAAACGGATTAAATGCGAACGATAAAAGCTGGATCCAATGCGATTAGACGGGTTTGTAAAAATTAAAAAAAGCCATAGAAAATGATTGACCGCAAGGGATTTAGTTGGTATATTATTACATGTGCCAAATGACTAAATGAATTCCTAAAAAGAATTGAAAAAAGTAGTTGACGCACAGCTCGACAGATGATATTATAACGAAGTCGCAATTTTAAAAAAGTTAATTGATGTTGATACATCAACAAAATTAATTGGAAAAAGTTGTTGACAAATAACAAATCATTTGTTATTCTAATAAAGTCGCTGAGGCAGCCGCTGCGAAGTTGAAAAACAACGGGCGAAAAAAACTTTTAAAAAAAGAGTTGACAATCAAACGTCGCTCTGATATGATATAAAAGTTGCTAACACAGCACAGTAGACCTTTGAAAACTGAACAAAGCAAGCAAACGAACCAATGTGTAGGACGTTTCAATTTATTGAAACAAATACATGCAAGCAATAGCTAGCAAAGTTAATTTTTATGAGCTTAATGACCGTATGGTCATTCAAACAAATCATTATGAGAGTTTGATCCTGGCTCAGGACGAACGCTGGCGGCGTGCCTAATACATGCAAGTCGAACGCTTTTTCTTTCACCGGAGCTTGCTCCACCGAAAGAAAAAGAGTGGCGAACGGGTGAGTAACACGTGGGTAACCTGCCCATCAGAAGGGGATAACACTTGGAAACAGGTGCTAATACCGTATAACACTATTTTCCGCATGGAAGAAAGTTGAAAGGCGCTTTTGCGTCACTGATGGATGGACCCGCGGTGCATTAGCTAGTTGGTGAGGTAACGGCTCACCAAGGCGACGATGCATAGCCGACCTGAGAGGGTGATCGGCCACACTGGGACTGAGACACGGCCCAGACTCCTACGGGAGGCAGCAGTAGGGAATCTTCGGCAATGGACGAAAGTCTGACCGAGCAACGCCGCGTGAGTGAAGAAGGTTTTCGGATCGTAAAACTCTGTTGTTAGAGAAGAACAAGGATGAGAGTAAAATGTTCATCCCTTGACGGTATCTAACCAGAAAGCCACGGCTAACTACGTGCCAGCAGCCGCGGTAATACGTAGGTGGCAAGCGTTGTCCGGATTTATTGGGCGTAAAGCGAGCGCAGGCGGTTTCTTAAGTCTGATGTGAAAGCCCCCGGCTCAACCGGGGAGGGTCATTGGAAACTGGGAGACTTGAGTGCAGAAGAGGAGAGTGGAATTCCATGTGTAGCGGTGAAATGCGTAGATATATGGAGGAACACCAGTGGCGAAGGCGGCTCTCTGGTCTGTAACTGACGCTGAGGCTCGAAAGCGTGGGGAGCGAACAGGATTAGATACCCTGGTAGTCCACGCCGTAAACGATGAGTGCTAAGTGTTGGAGGGTTTCCGCCCTTCAGTGCTGCAGCAAACGCATTAAGCACTCCGCCTGGGGAGTACGACCGCAAGGTTGAAACTCAAAGGAATTGACGGGGGCCCGCACAAGCGGTGGAGCATGTGGTTTAATTCGAAGCAACGCGAAGAACCTTACCAGGTCTTGACATCCTTTGACCACTCTAGAGATAGAGCTTCCCCTTCGGGGGCAAAGTGACAGGTGGTGCATGGTTGTCGTCAGCTCGTGTCGTGAGATGTTGGGTTAAGTCCCGCAACGAGCGCAACCCTTATTGTTAGTTGCCATCATTTAGTTGGGCACTCTAGCGAGACTGCCGGTGACAAACCGGAGGAAGGTGGGGATGACGTCAAATCATCATGCCCCTTATGACCTGGGCTACACACGTGCTACAATGGGAAGTACAACGAGTTGCGAAGTCGCGAGGCTAAGCTAATCTCTTAAAGCTTCTCTCAGTTCGGATTGTAGGCTGCAACTCGCCTACATGAAGCCGGAATCGCTAGTAATCGCGGATCAGCACGCCGCGGTGAATACGTTCCCGGGCCTTGTACACACCGCCCGTCACACCACGAGAGTTTGTAACACCCGAAGTCGGTGAGGTAACCTTTTTGGAGCCAGCCGCCTAAGGTGGGATAGATGATTGGGGTGAAGTCGTAACAAGGTAGCCGTATCGGAAGGTGCGGCTGGATCACCTCCTTTCTAAGGAATATTTCGGAAGACTACACATCGTTTGCCTTTGTTCAGTTTTGAGAGGTCTACTCTCAAGTAAATACCCGGGGCCTTAGCTCAGCTGGGAGAGCGCCTGCTTTGCACGCAGGAGGTCAGCGGTTCGATCCCGCTAGGCTCCATTAACGACAATGGTCGTTAAGCTTTGTTCATTGAAAACTGGATATCGAAGAAAAATCAAAACAAGTAACACACACCGAGTTGAAATGTTAAAAGAGTTTTTTAA
>NZ_AP025635.1:5000-1605000 GCF_022846515.1 Enterococcus innesii | reverse complement strand
TGCGAGCAAAAGAATCACAGTCCTTTAATTACTCTAAAGTAATTACTTATCGCGGGATGGAGCAGTCTGGTAGCTCGTCGGGCTCATAACCCGAAGGTCGTAGGTTCAAATCCTGCTCCCGCAATCGCTTTGTTTAACGACAAAGCAGCAATACAAAGCTTCTGGTTTGGTAGTTCAGTTGGTTAGAATGCCTGCCTGTCACGCAGGAGGTCGCGGGTTCGAGTCCCGTCCAGACCGTTGTTTTTGGCTCGGTAGCTCAGTTGGTAGAGCAATGGATTGAAGCTCCATGTGTCGGCAGTTCGATTCTGTCCCGCGCCATAGGAATGCGGGTGTAGTTTAGTGGTAAAACTACAGCCTTCCAAGCTGTTGTCGCGAGTTCGATTCTCGTCACCCGCTTTGCATTTTTTATTTGGGGCCTATAGCTCAGCTGGTTAGAGCGCACGCCTGATAAGCGTGAGGTCGATGGTTCGAGTCCATTTAGGCCCATTACATTTTTAAACTGGTCCGTTGGTCAAGCGGTTAAGACACCGCCCTTTCACGGCGGTAACACGGGTTCGAATCCCGTACGGATCATGCAAACACTCTTGAGAGTGTTTTTTTATTACCCAAAAATGATCTTTTTATCATTTTCTCAAGCATAAGCAGTCAAAATTTGTTATAATCAGTCCGTTGCAAGTTCCCGAAAGGATTCGCAGCTGCGAAGATGCCTTGTAACCGAAACATATATTAGGGGGAATACAAAAATGACAGAGAAACACTTATTTACATCAGAGTCCGTTTCAGAAGGACACCCAGACAAAGTAGCCGACCAAATCAGTGATGCCATCTTAGATGCGTTGCTTGCCGAAGATCCAATGGCACGGGTCGCGTGCGAAACGTCAGTTACTACCGGACTGGTTTTAGTCTTTGGAGAAATTTCTACTTCTGCTTATGTAGATATCCAAAAAGTCGTCCGAGAAACCATCAAAGAAATCGGCTATACACGAGCAAAATTCGGCTTTGACGGCGACACGGTTGCTGTTTTAGTAGCGATCGATGAGCAATCACCAGATATCGCTCAAGGCGTCGATGATGCTTTAGAAAGTCGCGGAGAAACGGATAAAGAAGATATCGGTGCCGGTGACCAAGGCTTGATGTTTGGTTTTGCCGTTGATGAAACACCTGAATTGATGCCTTTACCGATTGCCTTGAGCCATCGGTTAGTCCGTCGTTTAGCAGAGTTGCGTAAAAACAATGAACTAAGCTACTTGCGTCCAGATGCAAAATCACAAGTAACCGTTGAATATGATGATAACGATCAACCACAAAGAGTGGACACCGTCGTTATTAGTACTCAGCATGATGATGCGGCTGATAATGAAACGATCCACCGTGATGTCATTGAAAAAGTGATCAAAGAAGTGATCCCTGCCGATCTTTTAGACGAGCAGACAAAATATTATATTAATCCTACTGGTCGTTTTGTGATCGGCGGTCCTCAAGGGGATGCCGGTTTGACTGGCAGAAAAATCATCGTTGATACTTATGGCGGCTATGCACGTCATGGTGGCGGTGCGTTTTCTGGAAAAGACGCAACCAAAGTTGACCGTTCAGCTAGTTATGCGGCTCGCTACATTGCCAAAAACATCGTAGCAGCAAAGCTAGCCAAAAAAGTGGAAGTCCAATTAGCCTATGCGATCGGTGTGGCACAGCCCGTTTCGATCAGCATCAACACTTTTGGTACCGGAACCGTCAGCAACGAGCGCTTGATCCAAGCGGTACGGGAAAACTTTGATTTGCGACCAGCAGGAATTATTGAAATGTTAGATTTGCGCCGTCCGATTTATCGTCAGACTGCCGCTTACGGACATTTCGGTCGTACAGATATCGATTTGCCATGGGAACGCACCGACAAGGTGGCGGCACTTTTGGCAAGTGTGAAGGATTAAAAGAGGCGACCTCTATTGATGACTATCAATAGAGGTTCTTTTTTTTGGAGTAAAAGGAGGAGTTACATGCGAACCAATGTAAAATTAGTCACCATTGCAGTTTTTGTCGCAACGTTTATGACCGCGATCGAAGGAACGATCATTACGACAGCGATGCCTACCATCGTCAGTTCATTGAAAGGAATCGAGATCATGAACTGGGTCTTCTCGATCTATCTTTTGACCAGTGCGATGTTGACCCCGATCTACGGCAAGTTTGCCGATAATATCGGCCGCAAACCAGTCTTTTTATTTGGTACGCTGCTGTTTATTATCGGGTCGGCGTTTTGTGGGATGGCCAATACGATGTTGACGTTGATCATTGCCAGAGCGTTGCAAGGATTAGGCGCAGGGGCCATGATGCCCGTTGCCCTAACGATCATTGCGGACCTGTATCCTGTTGAAAAGCGGGCGAAAGTCTTAGGGCTCAATAGTACTGCTTGGGGGATCGCCAGCGTCGTCGGACCCTTAGCCGGTGGCTTGATCGTAGATACGATCGGCTGGCATTGGATCTTCTTTATCAACGTGCCCATCGGATTAGGGTTGATCGCCTTGATTTGGTTTTATTTTCATGAAGAAAAAAAAGCCTTTGCTGCAGTCAACATTGATTATGCTGGCAGTCTCTTGTTGATGTTGACGCTAGTAGGGCTCCTGCTAGGCTTCCAGTTGCTGGGAGATTATGGTATGAGTCTGCCTGTCATCGGGCTATTCGTTTTTTCTGTCCTTACGTTTATCGGCTTCATTCGAGTGGAGAAAAAAGCAACAGATCCGATTATTGATCTGAAGCTGTTCCACTCAAAATTGTTTGTGGTGGTCAATATCGTAGCAGCTTTGGCGAGCGGCTTCTTGATGGGGATCGATGTCTATATCCCAATGTGGATGCAAGGGGTCTTAGGCATGAGTGCGGGGATTGGCGGGCTTGTGTTGGCACCGTTGTCGATTTTATGGATGATTGGTTCCTTCTTAGCCAGCCGTTGGTTGACACAACACAGTGTCAGTTGGGTCTTGACGGTTAGCTTAGTGATCACGGCTACCGGTGCTTTGTGGCTCTTTTTGACACCGGCACAGACGTCATTCTGGTTGTTCTTAGTGATTTCTTCTATTACGGGCGTCGGTTTAGGGGCAACGATGGTGGTTTGTACCGTTACTGCCCAAACCAGCGTTGCCCCCACCCAAGTCGGCGTGGCAACTTCTTTTAATACGCTGCTGCGCACGATCGGGCAAACCATCATGGTGGCGGTCTTCGGTATCGTTTTAAATACCAGTAATAGCATAGGCTTAGCACAGGCGCAAGTCACTGACAGCAGTGTCATGAATCAACTGGTAGATCCAGCCGCCGCGCGTCAGCTGCCAACCGCATTATTAGGACAATTACGGGAGATTCTTTATAGCGGTCTACACTGGGTTTTTGGGATCGGTGTTTTACTCATTGTGCTAGCGATTGGTTTGACCCGCACGATTTCGCGAGAATCTGGTACAATATAAAAAAAGGATCGCAGGTGATTGTATGGCTTTTTTACAAGCAAATATCTATTCAAATGTTCTTGAAATGGAGGTAATGATCGATGTGATCTTGCCTCAAAGTACCAAGAAAAAAATCGGCACCCAAAGCCAATCGACGGGCACAGATCTCCCAGTGCTTTATTTATTGCATGGGATGAACGGAAATCATAGTGTCTGGCAGCGACGGACGTCGATCGAGCGGTATGCCGCAGAGTATCAACTAGCGGTCATCATGCCGTCTACTGATCTAGGCTGGTATACTGATACGACCTATGAAATGAAGTATTGGACGTTTATCGCCGAAGAATTACCACAGATTTGCCATGAGCTGTTTCCTCAGCTGACGCAAAAACGAGAAAAAACTTTTGCAGCAGGTCTCTCGATGGGAGGCTATGGGGCTGTAAAACTTGGGCTGCGCAAGCCTGACCAGTTTGCGGCGGTAGCGTCTTTGTCTGGGGCATTAGCGCTGGCTGAAAGCATGGATTCCTTGCTGCAGCTGCGAAGCCAAGCTTATTGGGCAGGAATCTTTGGCCCTTTAGAGCAATTCAAAGGATCTGAAAATGATTTGATCCATCTGATTGAGACCATCGATCCAAGCACCGCGCCGCGTTTTTTTATTAGCTGCGGAACCGAAGATCAACTGTACCCGGCAAGTGAGTATGCGGCGGATAAGCTGCAAAAACGCAAAATAGCCGTAACGTTTGAATCGGGAACTGGGGATCATGATTGGAATTTCTGGGATCAATGGATCCAACGAGTCTTGCAATGGCTTTTTAGCGAATAAAAAAAACCATCAGTCGATCGACACCTTAACGTGCCGAGGACTGATGGTTTTTTCGTTCGATACAAAATAAGATCGGCGGCTGGTTCCGCTGATTGATAAATTGATAGGAAAGGACATTGAATGCCTCTTGCGGCAGCTGCTGACAAAAGGAGTGGACTTCTTTCAGCTCTGCTTCGCCGCCAGCGTGTCCATAATAGCAGACGAGGATGATTCTACCTTTCGGGGCTAAACGTGTCAGTAAAGCTTCTAAAGCCGTTTTCGTTGTATCAGGCAGCGTGATGATCGCTTTGTCCCCTTTAGGCAAGTAGCCTAAATTGAAAATGGCGGCGTGAACCGGACCACTCACAATATCTGCCAACGTCTCATGGCCTTGATGGATCAGCTGGACTTGCGCCAACAGCTCTTTTTCAGCCAACCGCTTTTTGGTAGCTTGCAGGGCTTGTTCTTGAATATCAAAAGCAAACACCTGACCAGTCGGTCCAACTAAGGAAGCCAGTAATTCCGTGTCGAAGCCGTTGCCCATCGTGGCATCAACGGCGGTTTGTCCCGGTTGCAGAACTTCTTTTAAAAGGGTGTGGCTATAGCGCATGGCGGTCGGCAGCATCGACTGGCTCCTTTCGCACATTGAATTTTCCTTGATAGGAGTTGCGGCGCAACATTTCTTGATCGATCTCATTCAAGACTTCCCATTTTTTCAAACTCCACATTGGACCTACCAGAGAATCCCATGGTGCATCGCCTGTCAAGCGATGAATGATGATCTCTGGGGGGATCATCTCTAACTGATCACAAATCAATGACACATAGGTATCGCGCCGCATCAATTGCAAACGTCCCTCATGATAATCCCGCAGCATCCGAGTATTGCGCATCAAATGCAGCAGGTGTAGTTTGATGCCTTGAATATCAGAATCTTGAATGGTACGGCGGACGTTTTCTTGCATCATCTCGATCGTCTCGCCTGGCAGGCCATTGATCAAATGGGTACAGACACGAATATTGTGTTTGCGCAGGCTGGCGACGCCGTCTAAGTAAGTTTGATAATCATGGGCGCGGTTAATGGCGTTGCTCGTGGTTTCAAACGTCGTTTGCAGTCCTAATTCGACCCATAAATAAAAGCGTTGATTGAGTTCTGCCAGATAGTCAACGACATCTGCTGGTAAGCAGTCTGGTCGGGTCCCAATGGAGATCCCGACAACACCAGGTAGTGTCAGCACTTGCTCGAAGCGCTCGCGGATCACTGCCACCGGTGCGTGAGTGTTCGTAAAGTTTTGAAAATAGACAATGTATTTGTCCACTTGCGGCCACTTTTTGTGCATCATGTCGATCTCTTTTTCAAACTGCTCTGGCAGCGGGGCTTCAGGTGCTACGATCATATCGCCAGAGCCGGACACACTGCAAAATGTACAGCCGCCTTTGGCAACGGTGCCGTCACGATTGGGGCAGTCGAAGCCGGCATCAATGGGGACTTTAAAGATTTTTTCGCCAAATTCTTGCCGCAAAGCAAAGTTCCACGAATGGTATCGTTTGTTTTTATCTTCTGCATAAGGAAATGGATTCATTTTTTTACCTTCTTTTATAATTGTTTACGGGTGAAGCGCCAGACAAAGCGTTTTTGCAAGTAGTAAGGGTAGGTCAATAGCAGCCAAGACAGGCCAACACAAAACCCGCCTAATACATCACTGGGAAAATGCACGCCAACATAGATGCGGCTAATGCCGATGCAACCGATCAATAGGCCTAACAGAATGCGGAGTCCCCATTGCCAAAACGGCTGCTTGAAGAAGACCGGGACCAAGAAGAGCAATGTCCCATAAAAAACCATACTGCCCGTCGAGTGTCCGCTGGGGAAACTGAAACTTGATTCCGTGACTAAGTGTTCAAGGGTTGGTCGCTCCCGTAAAAAGACGAGTTTGATCAATGGATTAAAGAGCCCAGCAATCCCGATGGTGCCGATACTGAGCCATAGTGCTTCTGCATAATATTTGTTGATCACTAAGACGGCTAAAACGGCGAGAAAGAGCAAGATGATCGTGGTAGGGTTCGCAAATTTTGTGACCCATAGAAAAAACGGTGTCCAAAACGGGTAGCCGCTGCGGATGATGCGAGTCAAGGTTTCGTCAAAGGAGACCAACCAAGTAGGATAAAATTTCACGAGATAGCCGAGAAAAACGAACAGCAGTAAAAAGCAGCTGCCGGCAAATTGAAAATATAGTTTTTTATGCATGGAAAAGCCTCGTTTCTAGAGAATTTCTGTCTCTACAAGCAAAGAGACATCTAGAAGGTATTATAGCATTTATCGCACGACGGAAAAAGCAGGGGACTAATCAAGGATTCTCCCACTTTCAAAGAATAGCTTTCGTTTGGTTAAATACAAACTCTTCATTTCAATAAATGTTTGTTTGATTACAAAGAGTTTACAGTTTCTGAAATCGGCTCAAATACCTTTTATAAATTCTTAAGAAATTGTATACTAAATCTACGTTCACTATAAGGAAAAAACGGAGGAATAACGGACATGAACACGAGTCAATCAAGAAAAGTACATCGTCAAGCAGACCAATCGGGCGATAAGTATCGAGTGATCAAAAAAAGTGCAGTTGTTTTAGGAACGACACTGACTGCTTGCTCTGTTGTAGCTCCATTGGTGTCATCGGTTCAAGCAGAAGCCGTAGAGACCTCGATCGCCCAAGTTTCTACTAGCAATTTTGCCGCGCCGAATACTTCCGCATTTATTGCCGAAATCGCTACGTACGCTCAGCCCGTGGCACAAGCCAACGATTTATATGCTTCTGTGATGATCGCACAAGCCATTTTAGAAAGTGGTTGGGGCCGAAGCAGTTTATCAAAAGCACCAAATTATAATTTATTCGGGATCAAAGGCAGCTACAACGGTCAAACCGTTTATATGAGTACCTTGGAGTACTTGAACAATCAATGGTTGACTATGAATGAACCTTTTAAGCGCTACCCATCTTACACGCAATCATTCGAAGATAATGCACGTACTTTACGCTCAACCTCTTTACAAAGCGGTGTCGCGTATTATTCTGGCGCTTGGAAGAGCAATACGACTTCATATCTTGATGCAACCGCATGGCTAGCAGGTCGCTATGCGACTGCACCAAACTATGCTTCTTCCCTGAATGCCGTGATCCAACAATTTGGTTTGACGCAATATGACACACCAGCTTCTGGCAATGCCGGTGGTGGTGCCACAGCTAGCGCATCAACCAATACCACGACTACAACGGCAGCTGTTAGCACGAGCGGCAGTCAAACCTATACAGTCGCTTCAGGCGATTCGGTCTGGTCGATTGCTAACAAACATGGCATCTCCATGGATCAGTTGCGCAGTTTGAACAACATCAAAAACGATTTTGTTTATCCGGGGCAAACGTTGAATGTCAACGGCAGCACCCAAAGTACTTCGACAACTTCAACAGTATCGATCGTCAATCGTAATACTTCAGCAACTACATCAGGCAACACCTATACCGTAGTTTCTGGCGATTCGGTCTGGTCGATTGCCAATAAGCATGGCATTTCGATGGATCAATTCCGCAGCTTGAACAACATCAAAAATGATTTTGTCTATCCAGGGCAAAAAGTTGTCGTCAGCGGTGGATCGTCTACGAATACCAGCAGTACTACGACCGTCAGCACGGCATCAACGGCTAGCCAAAGCAGTGGCGGCACCTACACGGTGGCAGCTGGCGATTCGGTCTGGTCGATTGCTAACAAACATGGGATTTCGATGGATCAATTCCGCAGTTTGAACAATATTAAAAACGACTATGTCTATCCAGGACAAAAGGTGGTTGTCAGCGGTAGTTCCGCAACGAGTACTACAACAAGCACGACCGTCAGTAGCCAAACCAGCAGTAGTGCTGCAGGCAATACCTATACGGTGGCAGCGGGTGATTCAGTCTGGTCAGTTGCCAATAAACATGGGATTACGATGGATCAATTCCGCAGCTGGAACAACATCAAAAATGATTTTATCTATCCAGGACAAAAGGTGGTCGTTAAGCAAGGCGGCACGGCAGCTACCACCAGTACTTCCACGACAAATGGTTCTTACAAGGTCGCATCGGGGGATTCCGTTTGGGGAATCGCAGATAAGTTCGGCATCACGACGGATCAATTTATCCAATGGAACAATATTCAAAATAACTTTATTTACCCAGGACAAACAGTTAGGGTAAAATAGATTGCTATTCCTAATGATTTTTGTTAGGATAAGTGCAAAGAAACTTTCACGTTTGAGAAGGAATAGTAGAAGTACGGTGGGACTTTTAGAGAGTGCATGGTTGGTGGAAATGCACAGCACACCTTTCGAACTCGTCTTCGAGTGATATCTGACTGAACCTGAATTGGCTAGGCAGATACGGCGATGGCCGTTAAAACATCGAGGTCTGCTTTTTTGAGGAGCAGATAAACTTAGGTGGTACCACGTTGATAACGTCCTATAAAAATCATAGCGATTTTTATAGGACTTTTTTTAAGTTTTGCTAGTTGATTTGACGAGCAAAACACCAATTTTTAGGAGGAGTCCATCGTGAATTACAATCACAAAGAAATCGAAAAAAAATGGCAAAAATATTGGGCGAAGAAAAATGAATTCAACACCCATGATGAGCCGGACAAACCAAAATTTTATGCGCTAGATATGTTCCCATATCCATCTGGACAAGGATTACATGTCGGACATCCAGAAGGCTATACGGCTACGGATATCTTGAGCCGCTTCAAACGCAGCCAAGGCTACAATGTACTGCACCCAATGGGCTGGGATGCCTTTGGTCTGCCTGCCGAACAGTATGCATTAGACACTGGAAATGATCCAGCGGAATTCACAAAGAAAAACATTGAGACCTTCCGTCGTCAAATCAATTCGTTAGGCTTCAGTTATGACTGGAATCGTGAAATCAACACGACAGACCCTGAATACTACAAGTGGACCCAATGGATCTTTACCAAGCTTTATGAAAAAGGGTTAGCTTATGAAGCTGAAGTTCCAGTAAACTGGGTACCAGAGCTTGGAACTGTGATCGCCAATGAAGAAGTCATTGACGGCAAGAGCGAACGGGGCGGCTATGATGTGATCCGCAAACCGATGCGCCAATGGATGCTGAAAATCACGGCGTATGCTGATCGTTTGTTGGACGATTTAGAAGAAGTTGATTGGCCAGAAAGCATCAAAGAAATGCAACGCAATTGGATCGGACGTTCTGTCGGAGCCAACGTAACGTTTAAAGTGGCAGGGATGGAAAAAGACTTTACCGTCTTTACGACTCGCCCAGATACCTTGTTTGGTGCGACCTACGCCGTATTGGCGCCAGAACATGAGCTAGTGGCCCAAATCACTACCCCTGAACAAAAAGCAGCCATTGATGCCTATGTAGAAGAAGCATCGAAAAAATCTGATTTGAACCGAACAGATTTGGCCAAAGAAAAAACCGGTGTCTTCACTGGTGCCTATGCCATCAATCCCGTGAATGGCAAAGAGATCCCGATCTGGATCGCCGATTACGTTTTGGCTTCTTATGGAACAGGTGCGATCATGGCGGTTCCTGCCCATGACGAACGTGACCACGAATTTGCCAAAACATTCGGCTTAGAGATCATTCCTGTATTGGCAGGGGGCAACGTGGAAGAATCTGCCTATACCGAAGATGGACTGCATATCAATTCAGACTTTTTGGATGGGCTAGACAAAGAGACTGCCATCGAAAAAATGGTCGCATGGTTGGAAGAAAACCATGTTGGGAAAAAAGAAGTCAGCTATCGTCTTCGCGATTGGTTGTTCTCTCGTCAACGGTATTGGGGGGAACCAATCCCAATCATCCATTGGGAAGATGGGACGACTACGACGCTTCCTGAAGATCAGCTGCCGTTGCGTTTGCCAAAAACCGACAATATCAAACCAAGCGGTACTGGTGAATCGCCATTAGCCAATGTCACGGATTGGGTCAATGTCACCGACCCTGAAACTGGGAAAAAAGGACGTCGGGAAACCAATACGATGCCGCAATGGGCTGGAAGTTCCTGGTATTTCTTACGTTTTATCGATCCTCATAATAAGTCTGTTTTGGCTGACTACGATAAATTGAAACGCTGGATGCCAGTCGATATTTATATCGGTGGCGCAGAGCACGCTGTCTTGCATTTACTTTATGCTCGCTTCTGGCATAAATTCTTGTACGATATCGGTGTTGTACCAACGAAAGAACCATTTGAAAAATTGTTTAACCAAGGGATGATCCTTGGGGAAAATAATGAAAAAATGTCAAAATCCCGCGGCAACGTCGTCAATCCAGATGATGTCGTCAACCAATACGGTGCGGACACCTTGCGTTTATATGAAATGTTTATGGGACCACTGGATGCATCGATCGCTTGGAATGAGAATGGTCTTGAAGGCAGTCGCAAATTCTTGGATCGCGTGTGGCGCTTGATCGTCGATGAAAATGGCAAAATGCGCGACCGCATCACGACATTCAACGATGGCAAATTGTCGAAAGTGTACCATCAAACCGTTAAGAAAGTGACGGAAGATTTTGAGCAGCTGCACTTCAATACGGCGATTTCCCAATTGATGGTCTTCGTCAATGAAGCCTACAAAGCCGATGCCTTGCCTTACGAATATGTCGAAGGATTTGTGCAGCTATTGGCTCCGATCGCACCGCATATCGGGGAAGAGCTCTGGTCGATCCTCGGAAATGACAATGGGATCTCATATGTGCCATGGCCAACCTATGACGAAAGTGCCCTAGTGGAAGATGAGATCGAAGTCGTCTTTCAAGTCAATGGCAAAGTTCGCGCCAAAGCAATGGTGCCAGCGGATGCCGAAAAAGCAGTGCTTGAACAATTGGCGCAAGAAAACGAACTTGTCCAAGAACAGCTCCAAGGAAAAACGATCCGCAAAGTGATCGTTGTACCGAATAAATTGGTCAATATCGTTGCAAACTAAACGCTAAAAACGTAGCTGCCTAACAGATCGACAGTCTGTTAGGCAGCTTTTTGGTAGCGACAAAGAAAAAAAGTGTTACTGAGTGGTTCTCAGCAACACTTTTTTGTTATTTTTTGCGAATGATCCCATAGAACAAAGCGGCTGTTGCGACCAATGGAATCAAGATCACTAGTAGAAAGCCGTTTGGATACGTAGCGCGAGTGAAAATTTCTGATGAAGCATCACTTCCGCCAAATAGATGATTGGAAATCATGAACTGAGCCATCATAGCAACGATTGCGACAAAACCAATTGCAGCACCAGTACCGACGAATAATTTTTTCTTTGCGTTGTTCATTACATTTGCCCCTTTTATAGTCTCTATGTATCATTATACAAAATTTGGATACGTGTTCAATCTGATTTTGTCAAATAATTGATTCGTAATACACTTGAAATGTTTCTGACATATTTAAGCGCCAAAAAAGCCAAAATTCCGCTTGTTAGCGATCATATTATTCGCTGATCCTCACAGACTCTCGTATAATAAAGAAAGAGAAAAGAAAGAGGGGACTTACATGGAGTATCAATCATTTGAAGGCCAAACGGCTTTTTTTGAAGATTATGCACGGATTGCCAAACCTGGCTATGAAGAAGAGGCAGTCACTGCCGATGTCTTGGAACAGTTGAATCAACAATTAACAGAAGAAGAGCTGTTTTACCGTTTAGCAGCCGAAGATGCCAAAGAAGGGCAAGTCTTTTTGTTTCCTTTCAGCAAGCGAATGTTTACCGAAGACCTTGACGCTGCCATTTCAACAGAATTCCGTTATGATGGCGCACCCTATGTCTATGAGACTTACGAAGACGAACAACCTTAATCACGCAGAAAAAAGCTTTCAGATGATTTAACCGATCATCTGAAAGCTTTTTTGGTTGAGGCATTGCTATTAATGCTTGGCTTGCTGCTGTGCTAAGGTCAAGTCACCAATGTAAGGGACTTTTTTTCCGGCAACTTTCAAGTATTGTTCGGCACCTTTGCCCGCAATAATCACGATATCACGACTGTCTGCTTCAGCGATCGCCGATTTGACGGCTTGTTCCCGATCCATCTCAAGAATGACGGCAACTTCAGGATTGATGATAGCGTCGGCGATCTCTTGGGCGATCGCCGATGCTTCTTCAAAATCAGGATCATCGCTAGTCAGATAGACTTTGTCCGCATATTCTCCTAATGCTCGTCCCATATCTGCTCGGCGAGATTGGGCTTTGCCACCCGCACTACCAGTGACAAAAAGCAGGCGGCCATCTGGGCGCAATTGACGGGCAAGTTCACTTAATGATTGGAAGCTAAGGTAATTGTGGGCATAATCAACAATCATGACCGCCCCATTTTCTTTTTCTAAAACGATCATTCGTCCAGGGATGATCACTGTCGGCAGGACTTTCTGGGCGTCCTCACGAGAGGCACCCGCTAAGCAGGCAGCCAAAATCGCCGCTGCGGCGTTCTCATGGTTGAAAGAACCTAAGATCCCCAGTTGATATTCACCAGAGACTTGCAAGACATCAGAAGTAGCTGTCAGGGCAAAACTCTTTAGGTCCATTCCTTCTTGAACGACATAATCGGCGTCTGAACGTCCGTAGGTGATATAAGGAACTTTATGGACTTCACAAGTTTCTCGCAGCAAGTGGTAGTGATCACTTTGCCGATTTAAAATCATTTGTTTGCTGTTGCGGATCAGTTCCCGTTTGCAGTAAAGGTAATCATCATAAGTCGGGTGTTCCACCGGTCCAATGTGGTCAGGCGAAATATTCAAGAACGCGCCAATATCAAAGGTAATACCGGCGACCCGTTTGGTTTTATAGGCTTGGGAAGAAACCTCCATCACAAGATGGGTCAGGCCGTTTGCGACAGCCTCGGCCATCATTTTATAGAGATCCAGTGTTTCGGGGGTCGTTAACACTGCTTCATTAAAGGTTTTTCCATCGACTGAGTTTTCCTCAGATGAAAAGAATGCTACTTTTTGACCCGTCGATTCTGCTAAAATCGCCCGAGCAAAATAGGCGCAGCTGGTTTTGCCTTTTGTGCCAGTGATGCCGATGGTCACCAGCTGTTCTTGCGGGTTGCCATAAAACGCTTGGGCGATCACTGCCATCGTTTCTCGAATGTCCGTAACAATGATCCCGTAGGTTGCGAAGTTGTCATAAGGTGTTTCTGAAATGTAGCACTGAATGCCTTGATCAATGGCGGCGGCTAGGTAGCTTTCTTTAAAAGAAGCCCCTTTACAGAAAAAAAGCGTCGCCGCATCGGCTGTTCGCGAGTCGTAGCTTAATGAGGTAAAGGCAAGATCAGTCATTTCTTGCGGCACGGTATAAACCCAATCAGTGGGGGTGATGATTTCTTTCAATAGGTTTTCCTGCAATAAGAGCTTGCGGATCTGGGGCACGGTAATGAGTTCCTTTTGCATCATTGTTCTCCTTCATTCCTCTAAAGATTTCTCTTATTATAGCATAACTCCTAAAAACCGCCGTTTGGGAGAGAAAAGTTTTCTTTTTTTTCTCCTTATTTTGAAGAAACTTTAAGATGTTGCAAAAATAGATTGCGACCAACCCTTTTTCGAATTAAAATGGAAGGGATATGTTTGTAGAAAGTTGGAGATAATGGCGATGGATAATCACATGCGTTCAGTGTCAAAAGAATTAACTACACAAGAAAAAATGGCTCAAGGATCTGCTTGGATGACGATGGGAAATATCGGCTCACGTTTGCTTGGCGCCATTTACATTTTACCCTGGTATTATTGGATGGGGGCAAATGCTGATAAAGCAAATGCGTTATTTGGAATGGGCTATAATGTTTACGCCTTATTTTTAATGATCTCCACTGCGGGGATCCCATCGGCAATTGCCAAACAGATTTCTTTTTATAATTCTCGCCAAGAATACCGCACGAGCCAGAAACTCTTTTTAAGAGCCTTCCAATTGATGGCAGGCTTTGGCGTGGTGACCGCCGGCATCATGTATTTGGCAGCCCCATGGTTGGCAACGGCTTCAGGTGGTGGAGAAGAATTGATTCCTGCAATGCGCTCATTGAGCATTGCACTATTGGTCTTTCCTTGTATGAGTGTCATGCGAGGATACTTCCAAGGGAATCAAGACATGAAACCTTTTGCGATCTCGCAAGTGGTGGAACAAATCGCCCGCGTCTGCTATATGCTTTTAGCGACCTTCATCATTATGCGGGTCATCGAAGGCGAATACACGGCAGCAGTGACGCAATCGACTTTTGCCGCCTTTATTGGTGTCTTAGCAAGTATTTTGGTTTTAGGCTATTACTTCCAAAAGCAACGGGTGCGGATGGATGTCTTAGTCGATATGAGCAAAGAAGAAACCGTGCTGCAAACCAAAGAATTGGTTTTAGCGACCATCAAAGAAGCGATCCCTTTTATTATCGTTGGTTCTGGGATCACGATTTTAAAATTGGTGGATCAGTACACCTTTGTACGGATCATGAGTAGTTTTACTGAATTTTCAAATGACCAGCTCTTAGAATTAATGGCGATTTTCGGTAGCAATCCTGATAAGCTGACGATGGTCGTTATCGGATTAGCTACTTCCATGGCTTCAACAGGCTTGCCTTTGATCAGTGAAGCAGTCGCCAAAAAGGACAAAAAGAACTTAGCTAAATTGATCAGCAACAACTTGCAATTGTATTCCTTTGTAATGTTCCCAGCGACCTTTGGGATGATCGTACTGTCTTATCCCTTATACACCTTGTTTTATCGCCCAGATGCGTTAGGGGCGAGCGTCCTAGTCGCTGCCTGTCTGTCTGGACTGGTCTTAGGCTTGTTTATGCTTAGTTCCAGTATGCTTCAAGGAATGTACCACAACAAAGAAGCCGTTACTTTCTTCTTTGTAGGGTTGCTGGTGAAAGTGATCTTGCAATACCCAGCGATTCGGTTGTTCCAAGTTTACGGCCCATTGGTTTCCACCACGATTGCTCTAGGGATCGTTTGCTGGCTAAATATTCGCAAGATGATTCGCAAAGGCCATTTCAATGTAAACTTGACGTTGCGACGGACATTATTGATTGGCGCGATGACCATCATTATGGTGATCGCAGCGTTGATCGCTCGTCAACTCTTTGGGCTTGTCTTGAGCTCTGAAAGAAAAGTTCAAGCCTTTATCTTGAGCTTGCTAGTAGCAGGAGTCGGTGGCAGTGTGTACATCTACATTGCGCTGAAATTACGTTTAGCTGAAAAACTGCTCGGCTCATCAATGGTTCGTTTGCGCCAGAAATTACACATCAAATAAAACCAGAAGCAGTCGCTGAGCCTCCATTGCGAGACCTTGGCGGCTGTTTTCCATGAAAGGAAGAAAGCAATGCGTTTAGACAAGTTTTTAGCGGATATGGGTTATGGCTCCCGCAAAGAAGTGAAACAGTTGATCAAAAAAGGTCTCGTGACCGTCAATGGACAAGTCATCAAGAGTGACAAAGCGCAAGTACTAGAAACACAAGATACCGTTTGTTTTGAGGGGGAACCCATCGTCTATCAAAGCCAGTTTTATTATTTACTAAATAAACCCGCTGGAGTGATTTCGGCAACCGTCGATTCCTATGAAGAGACGGTCTTAGATTTGTTTTCTGAAGAAGCGTTTCGCGAAGATTTGTTTCCAGTAGGACGGTTGGATAAAGACACCGAAGGCTTTTTGCTGATTACGAACGATGGCGGATTGGCGCATCAATTATTGTCGCCTAAGAAGCATGTGGAAAAAGAATATTATGCCCAAGTCGAGGGAATCATGACAGCGGAGGATCAAAAAACCTTTGCCAAAGGCATCAAATTAGACGGCGAGTGGACCTTGCCGGCTGAACTGCAGATCCTCAACGTCGATGAAGAAGAAACGCGCAGCGAAATCAAACTGATTCTCCATGAAGGCAAGTTTCATCAAGTCAAACGGATGGTCCAGGCAGTAGGAAAAGAAGTCGTTTATTTGAAACGGATTCGCATGGGAGGCCTGTCCCTGCCAGATGATTTGGCATTAGGCGAGTATCGGGAATTAACTCCTGAGGAATTGGCGAAGCTGCAAGAGCGAGGATAAGACGATCGGCGAGCTAAAGAAATTCTTATAAAAGTTGTTATTCGGCTGCAATATTTGTAAAAAAAGCCCGTTTTATAGGTGATTTACATGAAAATTTGCAACAATAGACTTTAAACTGTTGGAAAAACCCTCTTTTTTTTCATGAATAAGCATGTTACAGTAGCCAAGCTACTAAAAAAAGAAGGAGTTACCTCATTGAAGAAAAAGATTTTTTTATTGCTCGCCCTTACGTTGCCGCTTTTCCAGCCAGCTGTCAGTTATGCTGCTGAAACCAAGAGCAGCGAGGAACTGACGGTTTTGACCACAGAACTAGCCTCTTATGAAGAAGAAGTCACGACTAGCCAACAGAAAGTCACAGCGCTGGAAAGTCAATTAGCAGATTATCAGGAAGAATTAAACCAATTGGCAGAAGAAAGCAAGGAAGTTCAAACGCAGATCGCTGCTCTGAATGACCAAAAAGCCCAGCACCAAGGAAGCCAAGCGCAAAGCAGCCTGGTAGTCGATGGACCGCAAGCCACGATCCAGCAACTACGCAAGTTTAGTGAAACACAAGCAGCTTTACGGGAAGTAAACCAACAGTTGGCGGAAAAAGAAGCCGAACAACAACGTATCACTTCGTACCAAACCTTGACGCAAGCCCAATTAGTACATAGTAAAGAACAACTAGCAACAGCAAAAGAAGAATTGCAGAGCCAACAAGAGCAGCTGCAGCAGACGCAAGCGCAAGTACAAGACTTGCAAGAAAAAGTGGACAAAGAAGCAAAAGCCGCTGAAGAAGCAAAACAAAAAGCCAAAGAAGCAGCAGAGAAAGCGGCAGCCAGTGAATTTTCACTGCCAATCACGGGCTCCGTGTCGATCTCCAGCGGTTTTGGTACTCGAGCTGACCCAACTGGTTTTTCAGGGACGCAGCATGACGGGATCGACTTCACCGGTCAAGCGGGGGAGAAGATTGTCGCCGCTCGTGATGGACAGGTAGAAGATGCTGGCTATGGCCCAAGCACTGGAAACTACGTGATTTTGGCTCACGATAACGGCTTTTACTCGTATTATTTTCATTTAACAGCTGTCAGTGTCTCGAAGGGGGCGACCGTTGCAGTCGGCGACCAAGTCGGTACGATGGGGACGACTGGAAATTCGACAGGCGTCCATCTGCACTTTGGACTAAGTAAGACGTTGTGGTCAGAGTTCGTTGATCCAGCAGCTTACTTGCCGCTATAAGGCAAAGCTCCGAGTAGAAACATTGAAAACAATCATCTGAAACCAAAAAGCATGACTGACAAGAGGGGGTTCCTCAAGTCGTCATGCTTTTTTTGTTTACCACAAGCCCGGTTGAGCGATGATCACTAACTGTTCTTTGGTAAAGGGATGCTCTAGATGCAATTCGTAGCCATGCAGCAGCAAACGCGGCGCTGGTTTGTTTTGGTAAAGCGGGTCACCAACGACTGGATGACCGATGCTGGCAAGGTGGACGCGAATTTGGTGGGTCCTCCCCGTATCTAACACACAATACACATCGGTCGTCTTTTGTTGGGCGTGGGCGATGGTTACATGAGTGACGGCTGACTGACCGTTGCGGGGGTCAATGATCCGCTTGCGCCGATCGTGACGGTCACGACCGATTTTTTTGGCGATCGTTTGATCTTGCGTGAGTTTGCCCCAAACCGTGGCTTGATAGCGGCGGAAAATCTGTTTGTTTTCCAACATTCGGCCCAAGATCGGCAACACCAAGGGATTTTTTGCGAATAAAACGACACCGCTGGTTTCTTTGTCTAGACGATGGACCACATAAGGCTGCTGCTGTTTCGGCGCAAGGTAAGCAGCTGCATCATTCAACAGGGTATCTGCTTCTAATGGCTGATTGGGGTGCGTCTTGACCCCGGCTGGCTTGTTCAGTACCAATAAGTGCTCATCTTCAAAAAGTACGTCGACTTTGTCTGCTTGGCCTAACTGGATCGGCTGGTAGCTGTAATCACTGTCTTCAATGATCAAAGTGATTTGATCGCCGCCACGAACTTCTTGATGAAACATCGCAGGCTGCTGATTGACGGCCACATTTTTCCGTGTGCGCAGAAAATGGCGCACTTTTCGTGGGACGAGCCACTCCTGTTCCAACAACTCGCGAAGCGGCATGGGCGGGTGATTTTCGGGTAAAGTCATGGTGTATTCCATAAAAACGTCCTTTCTTTGCTGTTCGCTACCGACTATTATAGCATCTTTAAGCTTTTCTTATAAAAAAAACAATAAAAAACAGAGTATTCAATGCTAGAATAATAAAGCATTCTTTTCGAATGAAATTACGTCTAGAGCCGTATAACAAAGAAAGTCATTTATGCTACACTTAACCAAAGGAGCGTGAAGTAATGGATTGGAAGCACATCCTTCACAAAATAAAAACCGGTTGGCTGACCTTTTGGCGCTGGTTAAAACCATATTTGCAGCAATTTCATCAATGGCGCAAACGGGTTTGGAAAAAATACCACGTAAATAAAATTTTTATTTTACTTAGTTTAGTTGCTATTTTAATCATGAGCGGGTATTTGTTTTATATCGCCAAAAATACGAAAGTTAGTGAATTAGAGTCAGGTCTGAAAGAATCAACGGTGATTTTTGATGCCAATGGCGATGAAGCAGGGCAATTGTACTCGCAAAAAGGCACGTACGTTTCTCTTGATGCCATCTCCAGTGATGTAGTCAACGCCTTGATCTCAACCGAAGACCGCAACTTCTATAATCACCACGGATTTGATATCAAGGGGATCGCTCGGGCAGCCCTACGCATGCTGGTTAACCGCAGTGCCGAAGGCGGTGGGGGAAGTACCATCACCCAACAGCTTGCCAAAAATGCCTATTTGTCCTTGGATCAAACCTTTAGTCGAAAAGCCAAGGAGCTTTTCTTAGCGATCGAGATCGAGAAGAAATATTCCAAAGATGAGATTTTGGAAATGTATTTGAACAGTTCCTATTTCGGTAACGGGGTTTGGGGCATTCAAGATGCCTCGCTAAAATATTTCGGTGTCAATGCTTCTGAACTAAGCGTGGGAGAAGCTGCGACGTTGGTGGGGATGCTCAAAGGTCCTTCGATCTATAACCCGATCGACAATCTGGAAAACGCCACGAACCGTCGCGACACCGTCTTGAGTTTGATGGTGGATAACGGCAAGTTGGACCAGTCCGTTGCTGACCAAGAATCACAAGTTGCCTTAGCCAATTTACTGTATGATGGATTTGGCAATTCAGAATCTGGCTATAAGTATCCTTATTATTTCGATGCGGTCATCGATGAAGCCGAATCCTATGGGTTGGATGCTGATGATGTCATGAATCGCGGCTACAAGATCTATACAGCGCTGGATCAAAACTACCAAGCACAAATGGAAGCTGCCTATAAAAACGATGCCTTGTTCCCTGAAAATGCCGCTGATGGCACGATGGTGCAATCTGGCTCTGTCGCACTTGATCCGAATACCGGTGGGGTGCAAGCGGTGGTGGGTCGTCGTGGCGAGCACGTCTTTAGAGGCTTTAATTTTGCCACGCAAATGAAACGTTCACCAGGCTCCACGATCAAACCGATCAGCGTCTTCGCCCCTGCCCTAGAAGCTGGGTTTGAACCCGATAGTATCCTGAAAGACGAGCCCCTTGATTTTTATGATGCTCAAAACTTTGATGGGACCTATGCTGGCGAAGCAGTCATGTATCAAGCCCTCGCCCAAAGCTTGAATCTGCCAGCAGTTTGGCTGCTGCATGAGATCGGCTTAGATCGTGGGTACAGCAAAGCACAAGAATTCGGTCTTTCCTTGACTGAATCCGACAAATATTATGGCTTAGCATTAGGTGGTTTGGAAAAAGGGGAATCACCAATGACGATGGCAGCAGCGTATGGCGTTTTCGCAAATGGCGGGTATTACTACAAACCGCATTTGATCACCAAAATCGTTGATTCTACCGGTGCCGTGATCGTTGACAATACGTCTGTGCAAGGCAAACGCGTGATTTCTAAAGAGACCGCTGATAAAATGACGAGCATGATGCTGGGTACCTTCTCTAACGGGACGGGGGTTAGTGCTAGTCCGTACGGCTTTACGATCGCCGGTAAGACGGGTACGACAGAGACCAACTTTGATGCTTCTAAGGTCAATGACCAATGGATCGTCGGCTATACTCCTGATATGGTTCTGTCAACCTGGCTAGGATTTGAACATGTGAGTGAAGATCATTACTTAACGGGAACTAGCGGACAAGTCGTTGGGAAAATATTTAAAGCAGAGGCCGAAAGCTTACTGCCTTATAGTCAAGGCACTCAATTCCAAGTTGCAGACGCTTATTGGACAGGCGGAAAATTGATGGCAGCCGATGAAGTACCAGATCCTGAGAGCAGTACGTCACAAAATGGCAATGATTGGCAGCAAACCATCGATGACTTTGCCGAAAGCGCCAAAGAAGGCATGAAGGAATTCGGCAGCAAGATCAAAGAAGGAACGAAAGAACTGTTTGGTGGCTTGTGGAATTCCATCAGCGGAAATTAAAGGAATTACGCAACTGCTAGTCTAGAACCTGAGAAGAATGGTATACTAGAAAAAAAGAGGAGGCGTCAAAATGGCAAATATTTATGATACAGCAAACCAATTAGAACGTGAATTACGGGAGTCAGAACAGTTTCAAGATTTGAAAGGTTCTTTCGACCGCTTGAAAGCAAATGAAGAAGCCTATGCGTTATTCAAAGAGTTTCAAGAGTTGCAACAAAGCCTGCAACAAAAAATGATGGCTGGCGAAGAAATGACGGAAGAAGAAGCGCAAAAAGCCCAAGAATTATCGCAAAAAATTCAACAAGACGGCATCGTTTCTGACTTGATGCAAAAAGAGCAAGCCTTCAGCTTAGTAGCCAATGACTTGAACCGCATCATCATGGGTCCTGTAAGAGATCTATACGAAGCGTAATCGCCAACAGACAAAGACCAAAGAAGCTAGTGAATCTTCAGAGAAATCGGCTGCAACTGCAAGAGCCGTTTCCAAAGAAGTTTCAAAAGCGCTTCTTTGGTTTTTTTTATGAAAAAGGCGAACAAATTTTCGTATTTTGCTGACGAAATGCCTGATAAATGTTATGATAGAAGCATTAAGGAGGGAGAAAGAAATGCGATTTTTACATAGTGCAGACCTGCATATCGACCGGTCATTTGAAGGGGTTCATTTGTTATCTGAAAAAGTGAAGACCCAACTCCCTGCCATCAATCAAAAAATCATCCGTAATTTGGTGGATGTTGCCTTAGAAAAAGCGGTCGATTTTGTTTTGCTGGCTGGGGATACATTCCATCAAGCACGGCCGAGTCTAAAAGTGCAGCATGACTTTTTTGCCCAACTGCAACGACTAGGGGAAGCACAGATCCCAGTCTATATGATTTTCGGCAACCATGATTATTATGATCCGCAACGGTATTGGTTTGCTTTTCCAGAAAATGTCATTCTCTTTTCATCAGAAGAAGTTCAAACGGTTCAAGGAACAACGAAAAACGATGAAACCTATGCAATCAGTGGATTTAGCTACCAACATCCTTGGATCGCTGAAAATAAAGTAACAGAATTTCCCGCAAGAGCAGCGGTGGATTACCATATTGGGCTTTACCACGGGGATCAAGCCGGTGAACGGTATGCCCCCTTTTCAATCAGTGAAATGAAGAAAAAAGGCTATGATTATTGGGGCTTGGGGCACATCCATGTACCTAAGACACTCTTAGAGCAGCCACCGATCCTCTATCCCGGTACACCTCAAGGAAAGACCAAGAAAGAACAGGCGACTGGGGTGATTTTGGCAGATTTAACGCCGCAAGGACCAACAATCGAGCGCTTGGAGGTCGCTGAGATCGCTTGGCAAAAGCAAGTGGTCTCCTTAGCGGATGTGACCGCCTCGAATGCCGTATTGCCAGCGATCATCGAGCGTTTAAAAAGTCCTCGTTCGCGCTTGCTGCATCTGGTGTTGACCGATGTGCAGCAGCTGCCGCCAGATTGGTTTCCAGCTGCGGAAAAAAATGAATGGCTAACCTACCTCAATGAACGGTTGGCGCAAACAGAGCCACTGCAAGTGATCTATGCCCTTGAAGTCGAGCAAGCCAATGAAGACAAGATCGCATTGGCGGTATCAGAAGATTATATGCTGCAGTTTTTAGCGATGTATGAGTCACCAGAGATGTTTGCGGACCGACTGTCGGACCTGTTGCAGCATCCGCTGATCCAGCGAGGGATCACCCATGAATCATTTCAAGAAGAAGTCTTGCAGCAAGCTAAACAATTGTTGAAAGACGACTTTCAATGGGAGGAGCAGTCATGAAAATTTTAAAAGCAGAGATTACCGGTTTTGGGAAATACCATGAACAAAGCTTTGCCTTTCATCCGCAAAATCAGCTGCTCTTTGGGCACAATGAGATCGGAAAATCGACGTTGTATCAATTTATTGCCGCCATCTTGTTTGGCTTTCCGAAAAAGACAGCCAAGAAAAAAGACTATACCCCCAAAAACGGTGCTGCTTACGGTGGCAAGTTATGGTTGGCGCTGGAACCCTTCGGCGAAGTGATCGTCGAACGCTATCGGCAAGTGGACCGTGGTCGTGCCAAAGTCCATGTCGCTGGTCAGACGGTTGATGAGCAATGGCTGGCACAACACTTGCAGCCCCTCAATCGAGCGTTGTTCTTCGATGTCTTTACTTTTCAGCAAGAGCAATTGACCCAGATCGATAAGCTAGAAGAAAATGAGCTGCACCAAGCGTTGATTTCTCTAGGGATCAGCGGCAGTCAAAAAATGCTGCAGCAAGTGGCGCAATATGAAACCATCAATCAGCAGCAATACAAGCCGCGGGGGCAAAAGCTGCCTTTGAACCAGGCGTTAAAACAATTAGAAAAACTGCAAAAAACGATTGCGGAAAAAGAAAGCGAAGAAAGCCGCATCCAACATCAGTATCAGCAGATCTCCCAGCTGCAAGAACAGATCCAAGACTTGCGACACCAGTATCAAGCATTGAATGACGCCTATCAGGAAAATCAGCAGCAGCTGAGTCATTGGGGTCTTTATGAAGAGTGGCAGCAAATGGCACCAGCAGATACGTTAGCCGATCCTCAGCAAGTCCAAGCCATCAAACAGTTTTATCAGCAGTATCAGCAGCTGACGGAAGAAATTCGCAAAAAAGAAGCTGAATTAGATCAGTTGGAGCAAGGAAAAGAATCAGATAAGTATTTCTTTTATCTTGATCATGAGCACCAAATCCATCACTTGCTGCAGCAGCAAGTGACGATGGCGCGTTTGGCAGATCGTGAATCAGCGGCCAATCAACAAGAAGCCGTCGCCATCACGGAGCTGAATCGCTTGATCGAAAAGCGCCAATGGAGCAGAGAATCGCCGCCGCTAGTAACGGCTTCGATCCATGAACAAACCACACGTTTACTACAAGAACGTGTGCAGTTAGAAGAGCTCGAAAAGCGCATGATGCGTTTAGAAGAAAAAGCGCAGCCTTTGCAAGCCACCGCGGCCCGCTTAGAACAGCAGCATCCTCAATTGATTGGCCGCAAGTCGGTTTCTCGCCCACTATGGCCGCTAGGGATCGTCGGTGGGCTGCTAGCAGTGATCGGTATCTTTTTGCCGAGTCCGTGGCGCTGGCTTGCATTAGGTGTGGGGATCGCAGCGATCATCGGCAGTGTTTTACCGCTGATGAAAGCAGCGCCAAACAAGCAGCAAGGCATCAAGCAAGAATGGCAGACGATCCTCATGCAGCTGGATCTACTGGGAGAAGAGTTGGCACAACTGGAAAATGAACAGCAGCAAAAGCAGCAGCAGATCGATCGTGCCTACCAAGCGTTGACACCCTTTTTTGGTGATTTGCCGGTGGAAAGCTGGCAGGCGTATCTATTGGCCTATGATGAAGATGTTGCTAGCTATCAAGCCTACTCGCAACAACGCAAACAAGCCTATCAAGAACGGCAAGCCGTCGCAGAAGAACTGGCCCCCTTTGACGAGCAGTACCGTCCGTATGCGGAGTGGCTGCCGCTGCAAAACAAAACAGTGTTAGAAAAAGCAGCGATCTTACAGAAATTTCATGAAGAGATGCAAACGATCAAGCTTTCACGGCTGCAACAACCTAGCACACTGCTGGCTCAACAATTGAACCGCACCCGCAATGAACGCGACCAGCTGCTTTCCCAGGCCAGTGATCTCTTGCAGCAGCAAGGCTTAGATCACCCTGCAGAAATCAGCCTCTGGTTGAAGCAATGGGAAGCGGCGCAACGCACGCAGCAGCGAGCAGAAGAATTGGCGGAGATGTTAACACCGATCTATCCCAAACCAGTGACACAAGCAGAATTGCTGCAGCAAAAAGACCAGATCAAGCAGCAGCAAACACAACTTCAAGCACAAATACAGCAGTTGATGGAGCAAAAACAGCGCTTGGAATTAGAAGCAGCAGCCAGTCAAAAAAACGGCACCTTGAATCAGCTTTATCAAGAAGAAAGTGAGCTGAAGGCGGTCATTGAAGAACTCGCTGTGGCATGGGGCAGTCGTCAGTTGGCGGCTTCAATTTTGACGGATGTCACGACCGAATTGTCAGAACAGCAATTGCCGCAGCTATTGTCAGCCGCTTCGACTTATTTTGAACAGCTTTCAAACGGACGTTATCAAAAGATTCTTCTGGAAAATGGTCTGTTAGTAGCGGCAAATGCCAGCGAGACCTTTTCGATCATCGACTTGTCCACAGGCACGAAGGATCAGTTGATCATGGCGTTACGTTTCGGTTATCTAGCGCTGCAAAAAAATCATCCGTTGTGTCCAATCATTATTGATGATGGTTGGTTGCATTATGACAGTGTTCGTAAGGAACGCTTCGCAGCACTATTAAAAGAGTTTGGTCAAAGTTATCAAGTAATTTGTTTGTCTTCTGACCAAGAAATGGTAAGCTATTATCAGAAGTACCAGCAGCCTATCCAGGATCTGAGTAAAGGAAGTGAAAGATTTGGCTGATCGGCCAAATAAGCCCATGAAAAAAATTCGTGAATTAACTGTTGATGAAACGTTTCAACTTTTCTTACTGATTAAGAATGCCGATGTACGAATCGCGAAAAACGGCAAAAAATTTATTGCCTTCACCTTTCAAGATACATCTGGCACGATCGACGGAAAGTTCTGGGATGCATCAGATGAAGAAATCGCCCGTTTTGAACCCGGGAAAGTAGTACTGCTAGATGGGAAACGGGAAGTCTACCAAGGCAATCCGCAAGTCAAAATCATGCATTTGCGTTTAGCGAAGCCGGAAGAACCCCACGAACCAAGCCAATATATGGAAAAAGCGCCCTTGCGAAAAGAAGAGATGGAAGAAGAAATCAGTCAAACCTTGTTTGAGATCACAAATCCTCATTGGAATCGCATCGTCCGTTTCTTGTTGAACAAGTATAAAAAGGAATTCTTTGACTTTCCAGCTGCGAAACGCAATCACCATGCCTTCGCCAGTGGATTGGCGTATCATACGACAACTATGCTGCGTTTAGGAAAAGCGATCGTCAAAGAATACCCTGAATTAAATGCTTCACTGCTGTATGCGGGCATTATTTTGCATGATTTAGGAAAAGTAATCGAGTTGACAGGTCCCATGACGACAGAGTATACCTTAGCAGGGAATCTAGTAGGGCATCTCGTCTTAGTGGATGAAGAAATCACACAAGCCTGTATTGCTTTGAAATTTGATGATAAAGAAGAAGATATCGTTGTTTTGCGGCATATGGTCTTAGCTCATCATGGGTTGCTAGAATATGGGTCACCTGTTCGGCCCCGCATAATGGAAGCAGAAATCCTCCATCAGATCGATAACTTGGATGCTTCCATGCAAATGATGCTGACGTCAATCCGTTTAACGGAACCTGGTCAATACACGGATCGTATTTTTGGCATGGACAATCGGAGTTTTTATGTACCGAAAGAAGTGTAGCAGCGACGTTGCAGCACGATCAACCAAAGTGAATGACGGAAAGAACAAAAACCACGCTAGGCTTGCTTAGCGTGGTTTTTGTTAGCTGCTGGAAAAATTTGAATCGTAGATAGAAATCTAATCGGTACAAAAAAAGAAGCGCCGCTATGACGGCACTTCTTTTTTTATTATTCAGCAGAAGAATCTGTAGCACTTTCACTCGTTGCAGTAGAGTCATCGGTTGCATCAGTAGCAGAAGAATCTGCCGCTGAGCTGTCCGTTGCAGAAGAGTCAGCAGTTGAATCTTCTGTTTCGGCTGCTGTGATGTAATCAGAAAGCAAGTCTGCTAAGTCAGAGTCTTTCATTTTCACATTAGCTGCTTGCAATTCTTGACCGATCGTTGCTGCCACGAATGTTTGATCATTCAATAAGGTGTTTTGAGCGATCTCAGTCAAATCATCTTTGTATTTATCCATGTCGTTGCCTTTGTCTTGGTTTTTCACCATTTTCACGATGTAGTATTCTGTCGTGTAAGTTGATGTGTTGGTGGCAGAGATCACTTCAGAGATTTCACCATCTTTTAAGTCAAAAGCGGCTGTTTTTACTTCATTCGGTACAGCTGATGAAGTAGAATCGAATTTGATCGTTCCGCCATCTTCTTTTGTGGCTGCATCGGTTGATTTTTCTTTGGCAATTTCACCAAAATCAGCATCATCTTTTTTCACTTCTTCTAAGACATCTTTGGCATCATCTTCACTTGCTACTTTGATGATTTGTGCCTCTACCTCTGGGTGGAAAGAATCCCATGCTGTTTTCATGTCTTCGTCAGTAATATCCATGTTGGCTTTTAAACCTTCACGTAAAGCAAGTTGTTGCTTCAATTCTGCCCGGTAAGACTTCACCGTATAACCAGAGGCAGTCAAGGTTGATTCAAAGGAATCATTCCCACCGTATTGTTCAGCCATATTGTTGAATTGCTCATCGATCATGTCTTCGGTAACATCATCACCATATTTTTCAGTAAAGACTTTTAAGACGATCATTTGACGCAACGCATTTTGGTTTTCTGAACTTGTTTTTGCTTGGTCATAAAAATCTTGAACAGTGATTTTACCGCCCTTCATTGTTGCGATTTCCTCACTTGAATTACCACAAGCCGCTAATGCAAAAAGACTCATTGCACTGACTGCTACTAAAATTAATTTTTTCTTCATTCGTTTAAGCACTCCTAATTCTAAAAAAGATTCATAATAATCACTGCACCTACTATACCACTTCTAGAAATGGTTGGGAAGAAAACAGTGGATGTTTCAAACAAAATTCATAAAAACTACAAATTTTCAATTTGTTTGGTATCCTCTGCGCTTTGGGCTTGAATCGTCGTGATGTGCTGATTCAACTGCTCCATTTGGGTTTTGATCCGAGCAAGGCGCGGTTGCGCTTGGAATTTGAAGGCTTCCAGATCTTTCGTAAAAGATTCGGTCACAACGGGGATGGTTTCGTCGATCGTTTTGCGGGTCACCATCACAGCATCCTTTAGCTGTTTAACGCTGTCATTGAATTCTAAGGTCGCTTCTGTCGTGTCATCTAAATAGCGAATCAATTCTTCACGAGTTTCATTGCCGCTTTTCGGTGCAAAAAGCAAACCACCTAAGCCGCCGGCGATGGAACCGAATAATAGTCCTTTAAGAAAATTGCCGATCATTTAATCCACCTGCTTTCCAATTTTTTCGGCGATTGCCGCTAGTTCTTCCCCCGTGTAGTTGTCTGCGTGATTGCCAAAATGGATCTTGAAATCATCGTCTTTGCTGTAACGAGGAATCAAATGGACATGGGAATGAAAGACCGATTGGTACGCCAATTCTTTATTGTTGTTGATGATATTTAAGCCTTCGATCTCAGGGAATGCTTTTTCGATCGCTCGAGCAATCTTAGGAATGCGGGCAAAAACCGCTGCTGCCAACGTTTCATCGTACTCAAAAATATCCGTCACATGAGTTTTGGGGATCACCAATGTATGACCCGGGGTGACTTGGGAAATATCTAAAAAGGCATAGACTTGCTCATCCTCGTAGACTTTGTAGCTAGGAATCTCACGATTGTTGATTTTACAAAAAATACAATTTTCCATTGTAAAAAAACCTCCTTGATCTAGTACCTCTACTTTACCATATTTTGCTTTTTTTCGTCTGATTTCCTCTTTGAAAAAGTCGGAACAAGGCAACTGTTCCTTCAACAAAGGCGCTTTTTTAAAGAAATGCGAAAAGCGAGCGAGAAACGCTTGCATTTAGATTCCAACAACCCTAGACTTAATATCAGAAATCATTTGGAAAGAAGGAACCTATGAAACCGATCATTAGAGAAACCTTACAGAAAAAAACAACGACTTCAGCGAAGCTTCGCTACTTAGCCTATGCCTATAAAGAGTGGTTGATCGCGATCACGCTGTTTGTGGTGTTTGCTGGTTCAATCACTTATTCTCTGACACGTCCGCAAGAAGAAGTAGTCAATGCCGCCATTGTCACTGAAACAGCAATGGACCCTGCGGTGCAAAGTGAGTTGGAAGAAACCGTTGAAGCATGGGCGATCGACCAAGGGTATCAAAAAGAAGAGCTGAGGATCAGTCTGGTTTCTTATGCTGAACCAGCCGCTGTCCAAGCCTTTACCACCCGTCTTGCTGCTGGTGCGATCCAAATGGTCGTCTTTCCAGCCAGCGAAGCACAAACGTGGCAAGAGCGCTTTGGCAGCCAAGAACTGCCGCAAGAACCCATTACAGTGGGAGAAAACGAATTTATCTTGCAAGTTACGAATAAAGAAAAATAAATAACTGTTTTGCCAGCTGACTGAATTGAACAAAAAGAGCCTATGTTGAAAAAGTGTCGTAATTAGGTGAATCGGAGGAAGAAAATGACTTTACAAGTAGCAAACGTGACAGGCGGCTATAATCAACTGCCAGTCTTAAAAAATATTGATTTTACGATCGGCGATGGGGAACTCGTCGGCTTGATCGGCTTGAACGGGGCAGGAAAGAGTACGACGATCAAAGAGATCATCGGGTTACTGCAACCTCACAGCGGCACCATCACGATCGATGGCCTGACCCTGAAAGAAAACCCAGAGCAATACCGCAAACAAATCGGGTATATCCCTGAAACCCCTTCTTTATATGAAGAATTGACCTTAAGAGAGCACATCGAAGTGACGGCGATGGCCTACGATCTTCCGCAAGGAGAAGCCATGAAGCGAGCAGAACGCTTGTTAAAAACGTTTCGTTTAGAAAACAAACTCGATTGGTTCCCAGCAAATTTTTCAAAAGGAATGAAACAAAAAGTCATGGTGCTCTGTGCCTTTTTGATTGAACCAAGCGTTTACATCATCGACGAACCCTTCTTAGGATTGGATCCTTTAGCGATCAATGCATTATTGGAACTGATGAATGAGATGAAACAAACTGGAGCATCGATTTTGATGTCCACCCACATTTTAGCAACCGCAGAGAAGTATTGTGATAAATTCATTCTACTGCATAACGGTGAGATCCGCGCACAAGGGACCTTGGCGCAACTAAGAAGCCAATTTCAAGCACCGGAAGCCTCCCTTGATGATCTGTACCTCGCACTGACAAAGGAGAGTCAAGCATGAAGCAGTTTTTCTCGCAACGCTTACAGCGGCATCAAAAACAGATGACACGCTATTTGCGCTATGTCTTCAATGATCATTTTGCTTTGATCAGCACCTTTTTAGTCGGAGGCCTCGGTCTTTACTATTCGGAGTTATTAAAAACATTGCCGCGGCCGTTTCCCTTAGGCGGCGTCATCGTGGTGGCTGTTTGGTTATTTGTTTTACCGTTAGGACGCTTAGCGACATTGACAAAACCGGCAGACTTGATTTTTCTTTTAGCCAAGGAAGGACAAATGACAAGTTACCTCAGCCAAGCGTTACGTTATTCCCTCTGGCTGCCCTTTGGGGTTTTATTTTTAACCGTAGGGGCAACAATGCCTTTGGTCGTGGTCACAGCAAACAGCACCTTTGCCTCATTCCCATACTTTTTAGGGATGATGTGGCTCTTAAAACTGGGGGATCTTTCACTACAACGGATCCGTTTGTATCAAGAAACCCAGCAGCAAGTCAAACAGCAGCGAGGCATCTGGATGGTCAGTGCGCTAGTTGCTGCACTTGCTAGTATTTATGTAGTACCTTGGTTAGGGTTGGTGATCAGCATCCTCCAAGCAATCTGGTTCCTCTTTGGCGTGAAATCTAATCGTCAGCTTTTAGATTGGGACTATATGATCCAAGCCGAACAGTCGCGCTTAATGCGGATCTATCGGTTTATCAACTTATTTACAGATGTTCCCCAAATCACGACGGAAGCCAAACGGCGCAAATACCTCGACTGGTTGCTGGCAAAGATCAAGCCAGTGCACAGCAATACGTATCTCTATCTTTACTTGCGCCGAGTGATTCGTGGTGGGCAATACGGCGGCCTTTATGTCCGCTTATCCTTGATTGGTGGGTTCGTCTTGTTCTTTGTCGATGAGCTTTGGATCAGTCTGCTGATCGGCTGCTTGTTTCTTTATCTGATCGGTTTCCAACTGATTCCCTTGATCAATGAATTTCAATACATGGTTTTGACCCATCTGTATCCCGTGCCAGAAAAACAAAAAGCCGCAGCGATCAAAAAAATTCTTGGGGCACTCTTACTGGTGACCGCAGTTCTTTTCGGCGTGATCTGTTGCTTGCGCTTGCCTTTTGTTTGGCAAGGCGGTATCGCGTTTCTTGGCTTCTTAGGGTTTGCGGGTCTCTTTTTAGGCATCTATTTACCAGGGCGATTAAAGAAAATGCATGCTTGATCCACAAGTGGCTTCTCTTACAAAAAGCGAACGCATATGCGCTTGACGGCGACCCTTTGGGAAGCTAGAATAAGAGGTACTGCGAAATAAGGAGAGAAGCTAGGATGGATATTCGCTTGGATCAAGATTGGCGTATGCGGCCGATCAAAGGCGACACCGGGAAAGCCTATATCGGGCTCAAGGACAACGACAAAGTCTTTATCAAACGAAATACGACCCCGATGCTTGCGGCACTCTCTAAAGAGGGCATTGCACCCAAACTCGTCTGGACGAAACGGACGGGAAATGGCGATACGCTCTCCGCACAAGAATGGCTGGATGGACGGGTCTTAGATCCCGATGAAATCGGCCAAAGAAATGACGTCATTGATGTGTTGTATCACTTGCATCATTCAAAAACACTGGCACAGATGCTAAGTAAAATAGGGGGACAAGTCAGATCGCCTGAACAGATGCTGATGGATTATCAGGATCAGCTGCCTTCTGCGGTCGCCCAAAACGGTTTTATTCATTTGGTCACCGAGTATTTAAAAGCTAATATTCCAGCTTTTGACGAGCAAAAAGCCGCGGTCGTCCATGGCGATGTCAATTATCGAAATTGGCTAGTTTGTCAAAATTATTTATATTTAGTCGATTGGGATTCCGTGATGTTTGCAGATCCAGCAATCGATATCGGGACTATTTTAGGTCACTATGTGCCGCTATCCAGCTGGTCTCATTGGCTGGTGCGCTATGGTATCCATAGCAGCAGCGAAGTGATCGAAAAGATTTATTGGTATGCATTGTTGAGTATGCTGCAAGAGGTCAAAAAATATTATCTGCGGGGCGATTACAAAGCCATGAATGCAGAGATTTTACAATTAAAACGAATTTATAGTGAATGAAGAGAAGATGGAGCGAGGCAATTTGGTTCCATCTTGTTTTTTCGGAAAGGAAGAAACATGAGAGTAAGAAAACGTGCAGGTGCAAAAGAGCTGATTGAAGCTCATCCACAATACGTCGTTGCAGAGCCTACCGGATGGAAAGGGCGTTGGCATGAACGCTTTGGCAATGATCATCCGCTACACATCGAAATCGGCATGGGCAAAGGTCAATTTATTACGGAAATGGCAAAAGCTCATCCCGAGATCAATTATATTGGGGTAGAGATGCAGATCAGTGTCGTTTCGATCGCATTGGATAAAATGATCGAGCAGGAGATCCCAAACTTGCAACTGCTGCATGTGGATGGTTCCGCATTGACCAACTATTTTGCAGACAATGAAGTAGACCAGATCTACTTGAATTTTTCTGATCCCTGGCCTAAGAAAAAGCATGAGAAGCGCCGTTTGACTTCTAAAGCCTTTTTAGCAGTGGACGAGCAAATTTTACGACCTAATGGCGAGATCCATTTCAAAACGGACAACCAAGGATTGTTTGAGTATTCCTTAGCGAGCTTTTCTCAATATGGCATGATTATCAAACAAGTTTGGTTGGACCTGCATAACAGTACCTTTGAGAACAATATCATGACGGAATATGAAGAAAAATTCTCCAGCCGCGGTCAGCGAATCTATCGGGTGGAAGCCCAATTTGTGGCAAAAGAACCACAGAAATAAACGAATGATGAAAGATGAAGCAAATTTGCTTCATCTTTTTTTCTATTCTCAAAGCGTTTGCGTATTTCTTTTTAGGAGGGATAAGTCGTGGATATTCAAGCATTCTCAGACGAGTTGATTCTTTATGGAAGACAAGAACGCATGCAGGATCTGGCCATTTTGCCTAGCGGTTCACAGATGGAGGTGACTTTCAGTAAAAGCTATCTCAGAAAGACCTATCAAGTACTGACCAACGAAGAAGCCCAGCAGCTGATCACTCGCTTCAAATTTTTAGGAGGAATGGAGGTGGGAGAGCGACGTAAAGCTCAGTTAGGCGCAGTCAGTTATCCGTTCGGCGATCAGCTGCAGCGGCTGCGCATCTCAACAGTCGGTGACTACCAAGGGCGTGAAAGTCTCGTGATGCGGTTTCTTTATCCCTTGACTCAGGAGCATCTGCGCTATTTCTTTGCAGAAGATGTCCAGCAGATCCAGCAGGGGACCAAACAAAGAGGGCTGTATTTGTTTTCAGGCCCCACTGGATCAGGAAAGTCGACCCTCATGTATCAGTTAGCACGGGCAACCAAGGGGCAAGTCATTACCATTGAAGATCCCGTCGAGATCGAAGAGCCGCGCTTTTTGCAGCTACAAACTAATTTGAAGATCGGGCAAGATTATGATGAATTGATTCGCTTGTCTTTGCGGCATCGTCCGGACCTGCTTTTGATCGGCGAGATCCGTAACAAAGAAACGGCGCAAGCCGCTGTTCGAGCCGCTCTGACAGGTCACCGAGTATTTGCCACGATCCATGCCCGAGGTGTAGCAGAAACCAAGACGCGGCTGCTGGAATTGCTCGGGACAGACGATCGTCTGGCACATGCGCTGCAAGGGATCATTTATCAGCGATTGCTGCCAAATGAAGCGAATGAACCTCATGGATTGCTGGCGTATCACTTTTATGAGGGACAAGTGGAAAAACAGTGGCAACACGTACTAAACCGAGTGAAAGAAAGTGGGTGGATCAGCGATGAAGTTTATGAAAAAGAAGCCCCAGCTACCACGCCGTGCAACTGAAGCCCTCTTAGTCACCTTCACGGTGTTATTGGAGAGTGGCTTTTCCCTACAAGAAAGCCTCCAAGTGCTGCTGCGCAGCCGCCAGTTTTCTGAACCTGTGATCGAACAGCTGATTGTCCATCTTGCCCAAGGGCAAAGCTTTGCAGCAGCGGTAGCGCCGTTGTCGTTATCAGCTACTGAAAAAAGTCAGCTTCATTTAGCAGAAAGGCATGGGGATCTCACGGCGACCTTGCGGCGGATGGTCGACTACCACACATTGGTCAACAAGCAAAAACAGCTGCTGTACAAAGTAGCTGCCTATCCGCTTTTGTTACTGGTCTTTTTACTAGCTGCGCTTTTTGGGATGCACCGCTTTTTATTGCCCCAATTGTTAGCCTCTGGCATGATCGACGAAGGTCATTGGGGCATTCGCGCCATCACTTGGGCACCCGCAGTACTTATCCTCTTCTTGTTGTTCAGTGGGCTGCTTTTTGTGATCAGTCGCTGGGTGTTTGCCCGCCGCACTGCCTTGCAAAAAGCTGTGTTTTTCAGCCGCCTGCCATTGTTCGGAGCATTGTACACGAGTTATCACACGAGTTTTTTCGCATTGGAATGGGGCAAGTTGTTTCAGCAAGGGTTAGATATCCAACAAATTATTGAGTGTATGGAGCATACCAATAAAGCTACCTTGATCCAAGAATTAGCACGGGAGCTGCGAGTAACCTTGACTTTGGGTGGACAACTCCCAGAAAAACTTCGGCGTTTTTCGTTTCTCACACCAGAATTTTCTTTGATCGTCTTTCAAGGAGAGGTGCAGGGGAAGTTAGGAGAAGAACTTTTTCTATACAGCCAATTATTGATGGAACGCTTGTTTCAACGAATCGAAAAAACTATTCACTGGGTTCAGCCTCTGATTTTTTTGTTGGTTGCTTTAATGATCGTTGGGATCTATGCCGCTATGTTTTTACCAATCTATGGAAATATCCAAGGAGTGATCGAATGATAGAAAAGAAAGTAGCATCTCCTCGCAAGCAGGGGATTTGGCGTGTCAAAAAAGGCTTTACATTGGTTGAAATGCTATATATTAAATATACTAATTAATCGCAAACTTCCAGTGAATTTCTAGCTTGTCTGGATAAACTAATATTTTACTAATCAATTCCATGACAATTGATTTTTGATCCATATAGGAAAGATTCCATATATTGTCAGTTAGCTTTGACAGTATCTCTTTTGCATCCATAGGTTCAAGAATTGGTCTTTTTATTTTCAGAGAATCTATTTTCTTTTCTAGTGAATCTTTTTCTTGTTTTATTTTTTCCATCCTTGCTTCTAATATGTCTTTTGGGATAGCATCATCTATAAATAGATTAACAATTTTTTCGAGAGATAAATCTAGTTCGTCTATTCTTTTGTTATAGGACGAAAAGTCAACGACAGAATCATTTGCTGATAAAGAATTTATAAGTTCTGTATTTAGTCTGATCTGTTCTATTTGCGAAAGTATGTGTTTTTCTAATTCATCCATACTATAATTGGGGGAAGTGCAGCCGTTTGGATCTTTGGTCATCGTTAAATTTTTCTTCTTAGATTTAGAATAGCATCTGTAATAGCGATGTCTAGAACCGTCTTTTCTCTTTGCTCGCATTCCTACACTGAGAGAAGCACCGCAAAGTCCGCAACGTATTATTCCAGAAAGCATATATTTTGATTGAAAAGGCCTAGGATTATTGTTTTTCTCATAAGCTGCTACTTGCCGTACTTTCAGTTCGTTTTGTACTTTTTCAAAAAAAGCTTTAGTGATTATACCTTCGTGGTTACCTTCAAATAATTCGCCGTTGTAACGATTAATACCAGCATAGATTGGATTTGCTAATGTCTGTCTGATTGTTCTATATGACCAATTTATTTCTTTCCCAATATGTCCTTCGTCGTTTAACTTGTCTTTTAGTTTGGTAATGGATATTCCGCTCATGTAATCGTCAAAAATTTGCTTTACAATTGGCGCTTGAATAGGATGGGCAACGTATGTATCATTTTTATAAATATATCCAAACGGTACTTTTGACCAACTCATCGCCTTGCCAGATTTTGCACGTCCTACTTTTCCCATCACCATTCGTTCTTTTATTTGTTCTCGCTCGAGTTGAGCAAAGACAGCAAGAATACCTATCATAGCTTTACCGAAAGCGGAACTTGTATCAAAATTTTCATTTAACGATACAAAAGAAATATCATTCGCGGTGAAGACATCTTCGATTAGATACAGCGTGTCTTTTTGACTTCTGGACAATCTATCTAGTTTATAAACAAGCACACCCTGAAACTTTTTCCTTTTAGAATCTGTTATCAAACTAGATAGCCCGGGTCTGTCAGTTGTAGATCCGCTAAATCCGCCATCCTTATAAATCTTAAAAATACCCCAATTTTTTACCTCACAATATTTACTTAATTTATCAATCTGTTCTTCAATTGAGTATCCTTCCTCAGCTTGTTCAAGTGTAGATACACGAACATAAATAGCAAATTTCATAGTAAAACCCCCATATTTTTGTTAAAATAGGGTACAAGAAAGAGACCTATACCCTAGGTTTCAAAATTTCTAAGCACATTTTCTAGTTTGGCGACCGGGAATGTGCTTGTTTTATAGATCAAAACTTACTTGTACTGCTTTTCCTATTATTCTAGCAGGTGTGTCAGGTGTAATAATCATCGGAGCAAAAGTAGGATTGTCCGCCATAAGCATTATTAAACCATTTTGACGTTTGACACGTTTCAAAGTCATTTCATCATCACCATTAACAATTACTGCTGCAATCTCGCCATCTTCGACTTCTGGTTGTTTCTTAATAAGCACATAACTATTTTCACGAATAGTTGGAGACATCGAATCCCCTTTAGTTCTTAGAAAGAATAAATCCCCTTTAGGTAGATTATCTTTTGGCATTCTTCTATAACCATCAAAGTTTTCAATCGCAAGGATAGGCTCACCACATGTAATAGTTCCTAATATAGGAATATCAATAAACTCAGTGACTCTCATCAAATTTGATGCTAATTCATCGTTCTCTGTTAACAAATCAGTCTTTTGGACACCAAAAAAGTCAGCTAACTTTTGAATAGAGCCTGAACGTGGCATTTTTTTACCATTCTCCCAATCTGAAACCGTTGATTGAGATACACCAATTCTTTCCGCAAGCTCAACCATACTGACGTTTTTTAATTGCCTAAATTTCTCCAAATTTTTCCCGAAAACAACCTTCAGATCTTCTGTCATTATTAATTTCTCCTTCTATAATATGTGCTCGAAAAGAGTATATCACTTAAAGCGATTTTTGTATAGCATAAAGCGATATTTTTCTAACTTAGAGAGTGTTCTTTATCACTTTTTTGCTTGACGTATCGCTTTTAGCGATATAGTATAAGGGCATAGAAAGGAGGCGTTGAAATGCCGAAAGAGCAGATGATGACATTGGCTGCGTTGCGTAAAAGAATGCAATTAACGCAGTCAGAGGTAGCGCAAAGGATTGGGGTTACAAGAGAAACAATCATGAGGTGGGAGAAAGATTCGTCAGATATGCCGGCAAAATATATGTTTGTTTTTGCTGATCTTTACAAATATCCGCTTAATGGAATTTTTTTTGGCGATAGTATCGCTTTTAGCGATAGTTTGAAATGATGGGAGGTTCTCCTATGGAAATTATTAATTTGGATAGTAATGGAAATAAGATAAAAGATTTGTCAAAAATCGTATTGTCCCAAGAAAAGAGCTTGTTGCTTTACCAATTGATTATAAGAAGTAACAACAATAGGGGTGTGACAGCATGACCTACACACTACAACAAGAGCTGCAGATCGACACCCTAGCTAAAGAGAAAGTGCATAGCCTACATGAGCAGCTAAACGATCGCAAAAGCTTACTGAGCGACTCTCAACGAGATTTGCTAGTTAGAGATCTCAAAAGATATCAGGAGTTACTTTATCAATGCCGATTGAATCGGCAAATAGAAGTGAGGTGAGAAGAATGAAAATCACAATCGAAGCAAAACCAGAAGAAATAACAAAATTGCTCCAAGCTGTCGGAAGCAACCTAGAGCAACAGTTGGTAAAAATTATTCATGATCCAAGTAATAAACCTAGTCGCTTTCCTTCATTGGACGAGTTGTATCCACATATTCATGGTACTTCTCAAGAAGAATCAAATTAGTTCTGATGGATGATCACTTTATTATTTTTTCTTTTGGAAAAAGAAAGTTAAAAGTTTAATTGTTGCAACCAATGCAAAAATATTTATCTGACCGGATTGGGCATTGAAAATCAAATCGGCAAGTAAGATATAACCATTACTTACTAAAGATTCAGCAACTTTTTCACCATGCCATTTTGGGTCTTTTAGAGAGGAGAGTGTACTTTGAATAAAAATATACAATGGGTTGCCATCGTTTGTTCGGCCGGTTTCGCTTTGTTGATTTTCCCTATCGTCTTGATTGTACACGTCGTGTTCATGCTCCCGATTGTTTTCCTCTACTACATCATTCAGTTCAGTAGAGGCTATATCAGAAGGTGCTTGGATATCATCAAGAAAGGTTTCTAATTTTTGAATCATTTCGATTCTTTGTTCTTCAGTTAATCTTTGTTTGGGAAATGTTTCGAGTTCATTCACTAAAATAGAGTAGTCACTTTGAAGAGTTTCAACAACTTCATCATCGACTTCTTCAGTATCTGAATAATATTTAGTTAAATCAGGCATCGAATCACTTAATTTATTCTGAATAGATTGAATTTGATTGTAAAAATTTTGATTTATATCTACAAATTCAATTGGTTTGATAGCTGTTTGCAGTTGACTGATTTGCTGCACATACGATATTAGGTCTGTTCTTGAAAATTCATTTTGAATACGTTCGGTTCTTTTTATCCATTCAGGATTTATGATTTGCTCGATTTTCTTTCTTGTTTCTAAAGCTTTTTTAAAGTTAGGAGTATTAGCTATACTATCCATTCTTTTTAACATTTTTAAGTATTCATTCATATTCACAGTTTCCACCACCTTATCAATTATTTCAGCCGACCACTGACTGATAAGGAAATTATACCAAAGAAAGGAATAAAAAAATGAACACACCACAAATTTTCAATTTCGAACAAAACGAAGTTCGGACAATCTTAGTAAATGACGAGCCATATTTTGTAGGTAAAGATGTAGCAGGAGTTTTAGGATATTCGAACACTAAAGACGCCTTGTCACGACACGTGGATTCGGAAGATAAGACGGGGTCGCGAATCACGACCTCAGGTCAATCAAGAGAGATGACGATCATCAACGAATCGGGGTTGTACAGCATGATACTTAAATCCAAGCTACCAAATGCAAGAAAGTTCAAACGTTGGGTAACGAGTGAAGTCCTTCCAACAATCAGAAAAACAGGTAGCTACACAAACGTTCCTCAAAGTTTCGCTCAGGCATTGCGACTAGCAGCTGACCTAGAAGAAAAGAACCAACTGCTCGAACAGCAAATCGCTGAATATGAACCGAAAATCAGTTACCTAGATATGATCCTGTCATCGACTGATACAGCAGCAACGTCTCAAATCGCTGCTGATTATGGAATGTCGGCAATCGCACTTAACAAACTGCTTAATGAGTTAGGTGTTCAGCATAAAGTCAGTGGTCAATGGATACTGTACCGCAAACACATGAACCAAGGATACACAAAATCGCACACAAGCGAAATTCCAAAAGCTGATGGCGGCGTAAAAGTTGTGATGAATACAAAGTGGACGCAAAAAGGTCGGGTCTTCATTTACAACTTATTAACTGCAGAGGGTTACTATCCTCAAATGGATCTACTGGATTAAAAATAACCCCACACGGAAGGAGGGGCTTAGTCTTATTACTATTTCAATTGTTTGGTTTGATAAGTATTTTGCAAAGAATCGAAACAACTAGCATAAGAGTTATGGGTGAGGTGACACCATTAATTACACCAGAAGCCATTGCAAAAATAGTTTGGTAAATAAAGCCAGAAAGTTCATTATAAAATGTCTGTTTATTTAGAAGCACATCTAAGAAAGAAGGGTCGATATCTTGATTTATAACTTTTTCTTCGTGTTCGGAATCTTGAGTTTTATTAGATACCAACTCACTTTTATCACTTATTTCTTGATTGTCCTTGAGCAACGTAGGGGACATCGAATTAAGATAATTTCGAATCTCATTGGATTCTTGAATGTTCTGATTGGCAATAAATTCCGACGCTAACAACAAACTTTCTTTTTCCTCTTTTGTAAAATCTTGTTTCTCTTTCAACTCAACTAATCTGGAGTCTAAACTAGTAAGTTGAGTTTCGATCGGACCATCATTTTTGAGTTCATCGGGAGTAGTAATACCGCTATAAAATTTCTTTACATCTGGGATTAAAGAACGAATCTTGTCGTAATGTTCAGTTGCTACTTTCACATTTTCAGTAGCAGCATTCATTATCTTAACATGTGGAGCAATCACTTCTTCAAATTGTCGGATTTGTTCTAAGGCAGGCTCAATAATTTTCTTTCGTTCTTCTAAGTAAGAATTAAATGTTTCGAGATTAAATCCATCCACATTAACACCACCAGTTTTTAACAATTATACCAAAGGAGGAACAGCATGAAAATCACTATCTCAATAGAAACAAACGGATCGACAATGCAGCATACCGTATCAACAAAAGAAGAAGCGCTCGCTTTGATCGATCGATACTTCAAGGAGGAAAAACTATGATTAAGAAATTTTGCATCTGGTATTTACGAATCACTGAAACACCGGTATTTCTCAATTTAGAAACGGTGGATGGGGACATCAATCTTGCCGCAAAAAAAGGACCGGTTTTCCTAAGTGCGGATACTGGCCCCTATGGAGTATTCCTTAATTATAAAAGCAAAAGGAAGGTGAGACGGTATGACTAGAGCAGAAGCTTTGCGCATCGGTAAAGTCATTGCTGATCGCATGTGTGAGATTGAAAAGCCATCTATTTTAGCTAAACAACATATCGAACGAATGAAACAAAAAAAGTGACTCAGCCGCCAAGCATCGAGTCACAAACAAAATGTATTCAAGGAGAGTGTATCATGGATCAATTTGACAGTCTAGGGGCAAGACAATTGCCACCAGAGGAAAATGACCCTATAGCATTTGATTGGCGTGGCAATCCCCTATATCAAGGTGACCTAGTCTATTCCATTGAAGATCAATTCATCCATGAGGATGACCTATTGGAGTACTGCAAATCAAAACTAGGAAAGCCGGTGCCCTTATGACAATAAAAGAAATCGTTTCTTTCGAGGAGCTTTACAACCGAGATCTGACGAATGCAGTTAAGAAGAATGTCCAAAAATACACAGATAAACAAGGAAATCCACAAGAATTTTCTCTTGAATATCTTTCATGGTCATACGGATGGCGTGAAATGAAACGTATTGATCCTGAGGCATCAGAAAAAGTCCACGAATTTCCAATGTTTGATAATCAATTCCGAATGATTGAAGGGGTGACAGTCCCTTATTTGAAAACACCACAAGGATTTTTCGTCAGAAACACTGTGACATTTCAAGGTAAGGCAGAAACCGAATGGCTGCCAATTGTTGAAAAAGCCAAGTATCCAGTATCTAATCCTAATAGTTTTCAAATTAACACTAGTAACAAACGTTGCTTTGTTAAAGCGTTGGCCAAACATGGATTAGGCTTGTATCTCTATGCAGGGGAAGATATGCCAGAAGATATTTCAAAACCAGAACTAATTAGCGAGGAACAAGTCGGCTATTTGGACGAAATACTCAAGGTTGTTGCTCAAGCGACAGACACGGATTTTGAAATCCTTGTTGCAAATATACGAGAAAACACAAAAATACAAACACCATTTGATCAATTAAATAAAAATGAATATGGCACTATTTTGAATTATGCCAATCGGATGAAGCTTAAGGCGGAAAAAGTTCAGAAGGCTAAACCACCTGAACAAGCAGCGCCGAAAAAGAATGAAACTAAATCATTTACATGGGGGGAAATATCTGATGAATGAATTAATCAAAACGGACACAATGATTCAGATTGACTATACACCAAGTACCATTGAAATCAAAAATGAAGCAGAGCTAGAAGCGCTGGTTGAAAATACCGTCAATCACTACAATAGTTTGACTTTCAGTGAAGGAGACATTCAGGGGGCGAAAGATGCTCAATCTTCTCTAAATAAAATTATCAAATTATTGGAAGTAAAACGAAAAGAAGTAAAAAAAGGGTATTCTGAGCCGTTAACAGCATTCGAAGCCAAGATCAAGACATTTGTTAATCAGATGGAAACTGCCAAAGAAGGAATTTCTCGGAGCCTCGAAAAGTTCGAAACTAAAGAACGTGATTCACGATCGCTAAAAGTGAAAGAAAAAATAGAGGACCTGTGCAATGCATTAGGTGTCGATCCAAATGAAATCGAAATTCCTGATCGATGGACAAATAAAGGTGCCTTTACTGCTGCAAAGGGTGAATTAACAAAAACGACCAGTAAAGAAATCACAGATACCATCAACGACATCGTGTCTAAAAAACAAACATTAGCAGCGAATAAACAAGCAGTGGAAAGCTATGCGCAGGCCGTTGGCTTGGATCCATTCTCTTGGGTTCGTTGGATTGATCAAGGTCATGAATTGCAAGAAGTCTTTGATCAGATCAATCAAGTGGTTGCTGAACAAAAAGAAAAGCTTGCTAAAGCAGCAGCAATCATTGAAAAAGTTGAGAAAAAAGAGCCAGTTCCATCAGTACCGATTGATCCGGAAACTGGCGAAATCCAAGAAGAGCCTGCTCAAGAAAAGGAAGTATCAGCAAACGGCAAAGTAGTCACGCTGAAACTCAAAGGCTCGGATGAACAATTTAAACTACTAAACAAAAGCATTGTGCAATTAAGGATCGAAATTGTTGAAGTGACCGAGTGATGCTAGCAAAGATTCTAAAGCAAAAGGGGAACAGATTTCTACTGGAAGTTGACGAGGATGTGAATCCTAAACACCTTGAAACGATCCGCAGGGGACAAGAGGGATTTGCAGAAATCCAATTTATAGATAACGACCCTAGGAGTGCGAAGCAAAATGCGTTGTCTCATTCATTGATCAAAGATATTGCTGAGAGTGAAAACATTCCACGCTATGAAGCAAAAGAGAAAATGCGGCACATCTATCAAAACACCTACGATTGTGAATTCAGTCATGCGGAAGCTACAAAATCAGAGATGAACCAATGGATTGACTTTCTAATCGAATACGTTGTTTCAGAAGGAGTTCAGTTACCAAGACGCTATAACTACCTTCTGGAACATGACAGTTTCTTCTACTTCTGCTGCAAATACCGAAAATGCGCAGTAACTGGTCAATCAGGCGCGCAGATCCACCATGTAACGGCAGTAGGGAATCGCCACAGAAACAAGGTCGATCATCGAAAGTTTCCGTTTGTTGCTTTGAGTTGGAAGTACCATAATATCGCTCACAACTTGGGTCAAGAAGAGTTTATCCAAAAATATCAAATCAAACCAGTCTATTTAGACCAAGAGGCATTGATTAAGATTGGAATTATGAATAACGCCCAAATCATGCGATTTGATGAAGAATATGAGACAGAAGATTTGTTTAAGAAAGCCACAAAGGAGGTATAACGTGGTAATTCACAGAAGTTACTTTGCAATCATACCGGCAAGTGTTAGGTATGATAACAGATTGATACCAAGTGCGAAACTTCTGTATGGTGAGATAACCGCTTTATCTAATGAAAGAGGCTATTGCTGGGCAAGTAATGATTATTTCGCCCAATTATACGGAGTTAGCAAACCAACAATTCAAAATTGGCTTAAATCCTTGGAAGACTATGGTCATATTTACAGAGAAGTAAAATACAGACCAAACACTAAGGAAGTTGAAGCCAGAAAAATACGTATAATCAACACCCCTCACCAAGAAAATTTGGTGGGGTCATCAAAAAATCTTGATGAGGGTGACCAAGAAAATTTGGTGACCCCCCACCAAGAAATCTATCAAGATAATAATACATCTATTAATAATACATTTAATAATACAGATAAAGAAGAAGTTGAAACTTCTCCTGTGAAGTATTCTACCGAACACTTCACGCTTGCTTCGAAGCTTAAAAATAATTTGATTAATGATTTTCCTAAAGAAATGAAAAAAGCCAACTTGGAAAAATGGGCAGATGTTATCCGCCTTATGGAGGAAAAGGATGATCGTACTATCAAACAAATTGAGTATGTGATCAATTGGCTTCCTACAAGCGAGTTTTGGTTTGGCAATATCAGAAGCGCTAAAAAGCTGAGAGAAAAATTTGACAGTCTCAAGTTTGAGATAAAAAAGGAATCAAGTAACCAACAGCGAATGAAGAAACCTTTTATTCGAGAAGAACCATTGCCAGAAAGGTTTGTTAATCCTGAACCGGAGCCTGAAATTGCCCCAGAACGCCAAGCGGAAATAAATGCTAAGGTCCAAGCTTATCTAAACAAAAAGGGAGGCGGTTAGATGGATAAAGAAAAAAGTCTTGAAAAAAAGATTCGCCGGCAGCGGATGGTGTACCTTGCAGAAAAAGTCGATCTCGAAAAAGACCCGGATGCCAAAAAGGAATGGGAAAAGCTTCGGGAGGATCTCTATGAAGGTGTAAATCCTGAAAAACGTTTAGTTGAGGTTCTCTATAAAGGGGATGTCATTTTTACAGGGAATAAGAAAACCGTTAGTGAGAAATGCAAGAAGTCCAAAGTCACTGTTAAAAATTTAATCCAAAGTGGGAACCCTGATAAACAAGGGCGAATATACCGCTGGAAAGAGTAACCCCAAAGGTGTCCCACCATTTCATAGGAGGTGTCCCACCTATTGGCTACGAAGAAAAAAAGACCCAGATACGCAATGGATGATGCAACCATCGAAAAGTTTCAGTGGTTGTGTGTGCAGCATCAAAAGCGGTCAGGCAAGAAATTATATCCCAAAGATACATTGAAAGAGTTGATCGACCACGAATATGAAATTCGAAAGAGTTTCGGTTAGGAGTGAATGATGATAGTATTCTTAATTTTTCTCGGTGTGATTGTTTTGTTGAGTATGGAAAACATCACCGCAGAAACAAAAAATCGAAACAAAGCAGTTCATGGAATCATTGTTTTAGTTGCCTTGGCACTAATGTGGAGTCTAGTGAGATGACTGCTAAAGAATCTCTGGTAAATAAAATTGTCGGAGAATTAGAAGCTGATTTAAATTCAGAACAGCTTCGAAAAGTGAACATGCTTCTGGTGATGTATCTCGAACCATTTGAATTGGTTAAGTCTTCAACAGACATAGTAATCTATGACGAAAAGTCAGATGCGTCAGCTTACCATCAATTTATGGTGTCAAAGAAGATTCAGGGGCTTTCAGAGGGAACATTGAAACTTTATATGCAGACGATCAATTTCTTCATGAGCAAGCTTAGAAAGCCGTTTAAGGATATCACCACAAATGACATCCGATTGTTTATTGCTAACAGGGAAATCCATGATCGAATATCTAAAGGTACACTTGCTCGTGAACGTGGCTGCATCGTTAGGTTCTTTCACTGGCTTTATATCGAAGAGTTTATCGATCGAGATCCTGGCGCAAGGGTGGAAAAGATAAAAGTACCCAAAAGGCGCAAACAAGAATTCAGCGAGCTTGAAGTTGAAAAGCTGCGAAGTGCTGCATCTAATGCGAAAGAAACGCTAATCATCGAACTGCTACTGAGTACTGGATGTCGAGTCTCAGAATTGGTTTCTCTAAATTTTAGTGACTATGACCAAGAAAATGATTCGATTGAAGTGATTGGAAAAGGGAACAAGCAAAGAACTTTATACTTTAATGCCAAGGCAAAGCTGGCATTGAATCATTACTTAAAAGAGGTGCCTCACATCACTGGTCCATTATTTTATGGACAGACGAGAGGGAAAGAGATGACTACTGCCGGAATCCAAAAGTTGGTCAAGCGTCTAGGGGAGCGTGCAGGTGTTTTGAATGTTCACCCACACAGATTCAGAAGGACAGCCGCAACACTTGCGAGAAGACACGGAATGCCTATAGAACTCGTTTCTAGGTTCCTCGGTCATGAAAATATTGAGACTACGATGGCTTATTCGATGATTAATGATGATGAAGTGAAGATCTCCCATCAAAAGTTTGTAAGTTGAGGTGAATATTTTGAAAAGAATTTATTATAACGAATTTCATGCGATTTTAGTGGATGAAACAGCAAGGAGCTATCGTTTCATTACTAGTCAAGAAGGAATAGCCTATGCGGATCAAATTGGTGTACAGGCGATTTATCGTAACGCTCTGAATCAAAGGGAAGAGTTTTTGATTGAATTGGGCTATAAAAGAACAAAGTAATCAATATATAGTGGGCGAAAGTACGTTCCTACAATATATTGTGCATAACTTTGTGGATATGTGCATAACTTAAATTTGGAGGAAATAACATGGATGTATTAATTGAATCAGTAGAACAGTGGGCAAAAAATAAGGGACTTGATAAGGCAGAACCTAGCAAACAAATGCTGAAAGTTGTCGAAGAAACTGGTGAAGTTGCGGCTGCATTAGCTAGAAATGATCAGGATGCACTTCGTGATGGCATCGGAGATGTCGCTGTGACTTTAATTATTTTAGCTTTACAAAACGACATGGATCTATACGAGTGCTTGAATTTCGCTTATGACGAAATCAAAGGACGGACTGGAAAGATGGTCAATGGTGTTTTCGTTAAGTCCAGTGACCTGAAATAATTCCAGAATCGGAAGAGATTACCAACTTGGAAAGAAAAAAGACCAACAAAAGTTGATCTAATTAATCCTTATAATGAATACTTCCATCTGGCTCTAGTCTTGGTGTAATTGCGACGCCTTTTCCGTCTGAACCGATAACAATTGTTTGAATATATTGTACCTGTGTCTCGGGATCAGTAATAACAAAGATTTCGTTGGTTCTGCCTTTATAAACCTGTTCAACTTCAAATTCAATATTGTTCGCCATAGAATCACTCCTTTAAAATAAAATACCATAATAAACAAACAAAATAAATAAATACTATAAATGTTTGTAGATATGAAAATTTAGCAACGACAGAAATAATGAAATTTATGATAAAAACGGAGTTTTTCTGTTTTAACAATTTGCCTTAACTCTCAATAAAATTTTTAAAGAACAAGAATAGCGAATCTGGTTCGTCAATCGGTAAGTTATGTCCGCTGTGAGATAAGAGTTTAACTTCAAAATTTTTTCTATCATTCATTAATTCTAGTTGGTCTTTATAACCTACTATTTGATCATATCTACCTAATAAAACTGTGCAATGGGTATCTTTTATTCTATCAAAGAGTAGATTTTCAAAACTTAACATATAGTCCTCTTCGGAAATATTAGTCCAAAAAGAATCAGTTCCTTTTTTTAGACCAGGTAATATTGAATGTTGATATTTAGACCAGCTGAGATTGCTTATTTGTACGTTCATGTCTAAATAATCTTCAAAATACTCTTTATTATCAACAGGAATCACTTCTTCTTGAACAATGACCTTGTGGTTTTCTAAAATACGCTCTCTATGTTTTGCTTTTACAACAGGACAGGTGAGGAATAGCTTACTAATATTTGGAAAGAGGGTTGCCAGCCCCAGACATAAATATCCTCCATAAGAATGTCCACACAGTGAGAAGTTTTTGTTATTTGAATGATCTAAAATAAATGAATATATTTCTTCAAGAATATCGTCTGAGTTGTTAATAGAAGGTTTCAGATAAGAATCTCCCATTCCCGGTATATCTAGATAAATTCTTCTAAATGATTGATTAGTTTCGAAAAAGGGTTCATAAAATTCAATCATACTTTCTAAGTTCAAGGAATTTCCATGAATGAAATATATTAATTTACCAGATCCAAATTCTTTGTAATGAATAGTGTCCAATTCTAAAACTCCCTTGCTTATAATTATTTTTATTAATTCATTATAAGCTAAATTTATTTTTTTAACGGAAAATTTTCAAAAAAAAAATAATAATAACTGTGCAGAAACAATCAACCTTGGAATTCAAGCAAAAGCCTTTTGAGAGATGTGGAGAATATTCAATTATTAAAATGGAGGGCAAGGTCGAAGATAATACGTAAGAAATATGAATTATCAGATGTGTAATAACTCATAGACATATAGAAGCTAGTATATAATCCACCAAAATAACCAACTAAGGAGTGAAGCTAGTGCTTCAAATTTTAGAACTTTTCGGAGGCATTGGCAGCCCTCGAATTGCATTGAGAAATTTAGGAATACCGACTAAGTCAATTGATTATGTGGAGATTGATCAGAAAGCCGTTGATAGTTATAACGCTATCTTCGCAGATGAATTACCCTTCAAAACTCAGTCAGTTATTAACTGGAATCTAAAACCGGACATTTTGATTCATGGATCACCTTGCCAAGATGTATCTATTGCGGGACAGCGAAAAGGTGCTGATGAAGGATCAGAAACCAGGTCCAGTTTAATGTGGGAAACAATTAAAGTTGTTCGAGATATGGGGATTTGGAAACCTCGAGTCGTCATCTGGGAGAATGTGAAAGGTGTATTGCATAAGCATATGCGAAAGAATTTCAATCGGTATCTTGATGAACTGGAAAAACTAGGTTATTCAAATTCCTTTGAATTGTTAGATGCAAGGGATTTTGGACTACCACAAGCACGGCAGCGTGTGTTCACGATTTCGATTCTTAACCAAGGGCCTTTTAACTTCCAGATCTTAAAGCGAAAGCCTATGAGAGATATCAAGGAGTTTTTATTGTCCAATGATCAAGTTGATCCAATCTACGATGTAACACAGCCTAGTGTTCTTTCTGTAATCGGAAAGACAGGCATCAAGCGAGCAACAGTGATTCAAGAATATGCATACACAATCACAACTCGACAGGATCGCACACCAGCGCAGGTAATTGATTGTGGGAACGATCGTTTTAGATATCTTACTGAATTGGAGTGCTGGAGGCTACAAGGTTATTCAGATGAGGATTACTTTGCGGCCGCCTCAACAGTTAAAAGAAATGGTAGGTTTCGAATGCCTATGTATAAACAGGCTGGGAATAGCATACCTGTTGATATCTTTGAAAGTCTGTTTGAAGCACTAATATAGTCGGCTATCCGACGAAATAGCAGAAAGCGAGGAATGAATGTGAGTTTAGTCTATAACAACAAAAAATTAATTGGTAAGTGTAGCAAGTTCGCAATTGAAAAAGTTCAGGGCACTAGCCCATTTGTAATGCTAGAAAATTTTGAGACGAAGCAACCGCAACTCAACGAGAATCAGCAGATTGTGTTGGAGTTTTTGAAGGGAATAGCCGTAAAAACTGACAGTGCTCCAATTGTAACTTTTGCAGATTTCGGATGGCAACACTTTGGTTCAGCGTTACCTTCTACCGTTGAGCAAGCTTATCAATCGATGAATGGCAAACAGGATTTAGTAATTATGAGCGCTTATGTTAATTGGGCTTTGGAACAGGAGGAAGAGTGATGAAAACCTTTGAAGTAACATGCGTTTCTCATGATGGATCAGTAGGAACGATGCAAATTGAAGCTGTCACATCAGACGGGGCTATTGCAGAAATGGACACTTATCCAGCAGTTAAATACGTTATAGCCTGCCAAGAAGTTAATTCCGCAATCGTCAGCGATAAATGAATGGAGGTCTTATAGTGAGCAGAAAAATAGATGTTTGGTTAAACGCAGACGGAGGTAACGACATCTATGCAACAATTGAAGTGGAAGATGATGCTACAAATGAAGTTATTGAGAAAGAAGCAAAGCAAGCAATTTTTAATTATGTTGACTGGGGTTGGGTAGAACAGGAGCAAGCCTATGAAAACTAGCCATTCTGTCATCATAATACTGCTAACCATACTCGGTCTAAGTTGGTTATCCTATACAATAGTGGACCAACAGGAACAAATTGAACAGTTACAAGAACAACTGCAGCATGAGCAGATGAAGTACAAGATTATTATTAACGATCCGCTGGTGAGAGATGCTATGGAAGCAGGGGGATAAATGATGGACTTTGCAGTGTTAGTAGCCGTGGCACTTTTTGCCACAGTATTCGCAAGTGTAATTTTTGGTAAAGAATTAGATGAAAAGGAGAAGCAAGCCATTGCCAAAGAAAAAATCAAAAATAAAAAAGAAAAAGCGTAGATTGCAACAAAAGGCAGAAGCTAATGGAACTGCTAAAAAGAAATAAAAAAGCCGGATTTCTCCGACTAAGTTATAAACCACAAATAAATTCTAACATATCGGAGGGGTCGAGGCTATGAGCTTATTTCCAGAAATTGATGAGAATAAAACTCGTGAAAGAGCACGTGAGCTTCTCGGAGACTATATGTCAATGAAGAGGCATGTGAGTTTTGACGACAGTGTCTATGATCTAACTCAAGCCATACAATACAGTGACATGCCCAAAAGCCCAAGCAGCCGTAATGGACAGGAGCATAAAACTGCTATGATGTTTCGAGGGATAACCAAACAACATCAAAATTATAATAGGAAAATCGCTGAAATCGATCATGCTATTAAGCAGCTGCCTGACATTTATCAGAAGATACTGAAAAAATCATACTGTGTAAAGAACCCGTGTACGATCAACGAGTTGGCAGCAAGCATAACTGGATACAGGATTACCACGTATGGCCAGAAAGAAGAATTTCACTACAGCATCAAGAATATTGAACGCTTAAAAGCTCAGGCTTTAATCGCGTTTGCTGAAGCATATAAGATGGGAGAACTGATCACTCTAAAAAATTAGGGATAAAATAGGGAAAAGTTAGGGATAAAATAGGACATTTTTGACATTTGGCGTAATACAATAGTATCATCAACAAATTGTAAATATCAGGGCGCACTCCTTTATGATCAGTTGGCAGACCTACTTTCGTGATTCTCCTTTTAGCGCCCTGTATTTAATTAAGACGGCACCAAAAAATTTAAAATGAATGGAGTTGAACACACTCCTTATCTTCATTCGCTAGCCGTCTTAAGACAGGAATTGGCTCAGTTTGGTAGAGCGCTACTCTTGGGCAGTAGAGGTCGTAGGTTCAAATCCTACATTCCTGATTGGGAGTTGTCGGTTAGATTACTCACATGATCTTTGATACTTCCTACTAAAGTATAGATGAAAAGAAAGCGGTCCTTTTATGGGCCGTTTTTTTGTGGTTAAAACATTACGAAGGCGGTGGCGTTGATGTGCAGAAATGGGAGTTAGCATACATAGATTATCAAAACGGCATGAAGTACAAAGACATAGCCGCTAAACATGATGTATCTATCAATACAGTTAAGTCTTGGAAGTCTAGAAAGTGGAATGCACCTCCTGAAAAAAAGGGTGCAACCAAGAAAGAAAAGGTTGCACACAAAAAAGAGGTGCAACCAGTAATAGATAATGATGATTTAACAGAGCAACAAAAACTGTTTTGTCTTTATTATCTACAGAGCTTCAACGCGACTAAGGCATACCAACAGGCGTATGGATGTGATTATAATTCCGCTAGGTCTAACAGTATAAGATTGCTAGCAAAAGATAGCATAAAGATCGAGTTGAAAAGACTGAAGGCAGAACTGCAGCAAGATGTGTTTCTTGATGTAAAAGATTTGATTAGAGAATATGCAAAGCAGGCATTTGCCGATATCACTGATTTTGTTGAGTTCTCATCAACAGAACACAAGCTTTATGAGTATGATGAGGCAGGCGAGAAGCAAGAGGTGTTTAACGAGTTTACTGGCGAATTGGAAACATACAAATCATCCCAAGTTTCATTGAAAAACAGTGAAGAAGTCGATGGCACACTCATCCAAGAGGTTAAAAAAGGGAAAGATGGAGTTTCTGTCAAACTCTATGACAAGCAAAAAGCTATGGCCGAACTTATGAAGTATATTGAAATTGATGAATTGCACAATGCTCAAATCAAAAAAGCTAAAGCAGACGCAGAAATTTCCCAATTTAAAGCCGAAGCACTCAAAAATGGCACAACTCAGACTACTGAAGATAAGTTAGATGAGTTGTTAGAGAAGATTAGTGGTGAACTGAATGATTAGTGATGTATACACTACTAAACAAATCCAAGTTTTGAATGAAACGGTAAAGAAAGATTGGTTCATTACTTTGCTGCATGGAGCTAAGCGATCAGGAAAGACAAAGATAAACAATGATTTATTTTTGTTTGAGTTAAGACGTGTGCGCAAGATAGCAGATAAAGAAGGCATTAAAGAGCCGATGTATATTCTCGCTGGTGTATCAAGTGCCACTATTCAAAAGAACATACTGCAAGAGCTTTACAACATGTATAGCATTGAACCCAAATTTGATAAGCATAATAACTTTGTCTTGTTCGGTGTGAAGGTGGTTCAAGCATACACGGGAAACATTGGCGGTGTTGGTGCTATTCGTGGTATGACGGCTCATGGTGCATATATCAATGAAGCTTCATTAGCTAAGCAAGAAGTATTTGCTGAAATCGTTTCTCGTTGTTCAGGAACAGGCGCTAGGATATTGGGCGATACCAACCCAGATAATCCAGAGCATTGGCTAAAAAAGGAATATATCGACAATACAAGTAAAAATATCAAGGCGTTTCATTTTGAATTAGATGACAACACATTTCTTTCTGATCGATACAGAGAAAATATTAAAGAGTCAACGCCTAGTGGTATGTTCTACGATCGTGACATAAAAGGATTGTGGGTGTCTGCTGAAGGTGTGGTATATCAAGACTTTGATGCGAGTAAGCATTACGTCCAATCAAATGAAATCCCTCAGTTATCCTCTTTCTATTGTGGAGTTGACTGGGGATACGAACACTGGGGATCAATTGTTGTTATAGGCGAAACAGATAACGGAACAGCATATCTCATAGAAGAACATGCCACACAGTTTGAAGAAATTGATTATTGGGTAGAAATTGCCAAAGGTATTCGAGAGCGTTATGGCTCAAGGATACCTTTTTATTGTGATTCTGCAAGACCAGAGCATGTTGCAAGGTTTAAACGCGAACGAATCGAAGCATTTAACGCAGACAAAGCCAGATTAAGTGGTGTTGAATCTGTTGCCAAGAAGATTAAAGCGGATAAGCTTTTTATCTGTCGTGACAAAGTTAAGAAGTTTCCAAACGAGATTTATCAATATGTTTGGGATAAACGAAAAGGGGAACCGATTAAAGAATTTGATGATGTTCTTGATGCATTAAGATATGCAATTTACTCACACGAGTTGAAGAAAAGCAAAAAGGCTCAAATCGTCAGCAAAGTTAAATTCGGATTTTAAGAGAGGTGATATTGTGGCAATAGTAGTTAACAGACAGATAGCCGGCAACTTAAATAACCCATCTGCTGAGTTACTTAATTTTTGTATCCAACAGCACATGATGGAATTGGCGAGACTAGAAAGGCTATCAGATTATTACGATGGTAAGCATGACATTCTTAATCGCAAGAAAGAAAATGAAGCAGCGCCAAATAATAAGGTGTTGATCAACCATGCGAAATATGTAGTGGACATGAATGTTGGATTTATGGTGGGTAATCCGATTTCTTATGTATCTGAATCAGATAAGAACATATCGCCAATCTTAGATGCTTATGACAGGATTGACATTGTTTCTCATGATACAGAATTAGAGAAAGACCTATCAACATTCGGTGTGGGTTATGAGCTTGTGTATCTAAACAAGACAAAGGAAAACGATGGAACACAATTAGAAATCAAATGTATTGATCCTAGAGGTATCTTCTTAGTTACGGATGATACAGTAGACAAGAACCCTTTGTTTGCGGTTCATTATCAACCCGTACTAACGCTGCAAGGCGGCATAGATCACTATGTGGTTAAGTATTACAACGACAATCGAGTGATTACGTATCACGCAAGCTCTAGGGGATTTGGCGAATACTTACTAGTGGATGCCAAGCCACATTACTTCAAAGCAGTGCCGGTCATTGAGTATCGGAACAATGAAGAAAAGCAAGGTGACTTCGAACAAGCTATTTCTTTGATTGATGCATACAATCTACTCCAATCCGATCGACTAAACGACAAAGAGGCCTTTGTAGATGCAATTCTGTTTATTAGAGGATTTACTTTAGAAGATGGTGATGGCGAGAAGTTGGCGAAAGAAAAGATGCTGCAAACATCAGCAGCACCTAACGAAGTAGACGCAGGGTATCTTACCAAGGAATTAAACGAGGACGGCGTTAATCTTTTACGATCTGCAATCCTTGACGATATCCATAAGATTACCTATGTACCTGATATGAATGATGAGAAGTTTTCTGGAAATGTTTCTGGTGAAGCTATGAAGTACAAACTTTTTGGCTTGCTTCAGCTTATGTCGGTTAAATCACGTTATATGATCAAAGGTTTGAGAAAGCGCATGGAATTGTTTGAAACAATCTTGAAGGTCAAAGACAATTCAATTGATGCGCAAGGTACGAAGATCAAACTCAAGCCTAATTTACCTGTAAACACTAGCGATATCATCAATCAAATTGTCAGTGCTTACCAAGCTGGTATCTTACCGCTTAAAGTTCTTCTAGGATGGTTGCCAGATATTGACGATGTGGACGAGGTGTTGAAACAGTTGCACCTTGAAAAAGAAGAAGCTATTGTGATGAACCAGAAAGCATTAGGTGTGCAAGCTGAAGATAGTCATTCAGATTTGGATGATCAACCTGAAGATGATGTTCAGGAAGACTAGGAGCTGATTAAATGGCTCAAAAGAAACGCAAGCTATCCTACTGGGAACGACGTAACATCGACGCAGAGCAAAAGATAAACGATGGTGCAATCAAGGTTGAGGAAGCTGTAGCCAAGGCTTACAGGCAAGCACAAACATACTTAACCCAAAAGGTTAGGAAGTTATTCGCACGCTCTCAACAACGCTCTGGGCTATCTGAGGTTGAAGCTAAAAGGATGCTGAACCAAACAACGCCAGTTGAAGAGTTAGCAGAATTGAGAAAGCTATCTAAACAGATTAAAGATCCTGAATTACAAGTTGCAGCAAAAAACAGATTGCAAGCATTAGCATTCAAAGAGCGTATCACACGTGCAGAGGACTTGAAAGCCAAGTCTTTTTTAGTTTCGAAGCAAGTTGCAGATGTTCAGTTAAAAAAGCAGACAGAGTTCTATGTAGATGCTATTCACGAATCGTATCGTGAGGCAACGGCTGAATCAGTCATCCGAAAGGCACAAGAGAATGCCAAGAATGGCGTAGTCATTGAGGTATGGAATAAGAAGGATTATCAGTTTAAGGAACTATCGACCAGGTATACAAAGAACATCCTCGATAGCCACTGGCATGGATCGAATTATTCTAAACGGATATGGGGCGATACTGAAGCTTTAGCTAAACGCCTTGAGGAGCTTTTTACAGTTGAAAGTATGACTGGTATGTCTGAGTTTGAAATGGCAAAGGCAATAGCTAGTGAGTTTGATCGCTCTATTGGTGTTGCTAGGCGTTTGATACGCACAGAAGCTAATTACATGGCTAACCAAGCGAAACTCAAAGCTTGGCAAGATAACGGTGTAAAAGAGTACATGCTAGTAGCTGTGCTGGACTTGCGAACATCTGATATCTGTAAAGGAAAAGATCATAAAATATATTCAGTTTCTGAAGCTAAAGTAAATGGTGCTAGTGGTACGTATCCGCCTTTCCATCCATGGTGCAGAACAATAGCGGTTATGTACAGCAAACGAACGCTGAAGCTACCTAGAAAAGCATTAGACCCTATCAGCGGGAAAGTCATTCCAATCAGAGGTGACACTACCTATAACGAATGGATGAACAAGTTGAAAGAAAAGTATTCGGATGAAGAGATAGCATTGCAGAAGAAGAAAATAATGGGAGTGTGAATCACTTGGATTTCAGAGAGATGAAACGCAAGAAAGAGCGTGGTGTTAGCAACGAAGAGTTTATGGATAAATCGAAAGAATTCTTCAAAGACGCTGACAGCATTATAGTTGTAGGCATGGATAAAGATGGTTTTATCAATACCTTTTACACTCAACTAAGTTCAACTCAGGTCATCGGCGTGGTTGAGATTGCAAAACAACAATTGATTCAAGAAACGGAAGTCTAGTTAGAAGTTACTCAAAAAAAGAAAGGATTGTGTAAAATGGGAGATCAAGAATTTGTAACGGCAGCAAAAAATGCAATCGTCAAGGCGTTTAACGAACGAAAGGGATCGCTACATCCACCACTAAAAGAGGAAGAGTTGTACGTGGTTTGGCTAGTAAAAGCGTTACAAAACAACAAGGCGCTCTTATCAACTAGTCGATCTGGTGATGGGCTTTATTTTGAAGTAACTAACAACGGGGATAAGAATGAAATGTATTTGGATGTATACAAAAAACAAGAAAATATTCGTGTTCCTTATTAATCAGAAGTCTAGCAGTCGCAAGGTTTTTTATTATGTCCAAGCGTGAAGACATTAAAAGCATCGGAAGTGCAAGCATTTATCCACTCTAAAAGATATGGAAGGAGTACAAAACATGAAACACAAAAAACTGTTGCCACTTAACCTACAATTCTTTGCTGAAAAAGATGAATCAGATACTCCGGATGATTCTGAAACATCAAAACAGCTAAACGTAGAAGAGTTGAGCGACGAAGAGATTGCAGCAATCAAAGAGAAGTTTGGTTTCAAGGACGACAAAGAAGTTGACTCTATTGTCAAAAGTAAAAAGTCACGCTGGCAGAAAGAATTTGAAGAAGAAAAGAATGAAGCTGCCCGTTTGGCAAAGCTAAGCGAGGAAGAAAGACAAAAAGAATTGCTTAACAAAGATAAGTTGGAATTCGAAAAAGAAAAAGAAGCTTTTCGACAAGAACAATTATTTGTTGAAAAAGGTAATCAGTTACAGTCGATCGGAATCAGCAAAGAGTTAGCAGCACGCATTAAAGGTGACACCGCAGAAGAAATTTTGGAAGATGTCAAAACATTCAAGAAAGCATGGGATGAAGCGCTAAAAGTTGCTGTTGATCAAGCGCTATTGAATTCAGTTGATTCGCCACTAGGTTCTAATACAACTTTGCCTGACACTAATCCGTTTGCTGCAGAAACCTTAAACCTTACTGAGCAGGGAAGATTGCTGCGAGAAGATCCAGAAAAAGCAAAAGCCTTACAGGCATTAGCGAATAAATAGAAAGTGGGAGAAAAAATGGGGAAAAGTTTAATGAAAATGAACTTGCAGTATTTTGCTGCTAAAACAAAAATCGAAGATGTCATTGTACCAGAAGTCTTTAATCGTTACGTTATTGAACGTACTGCTGAATTATCAGCGTTGTACCAATCGGGAATCGTTGTGAAAGATCCAGAATTAGATGCTTTGGCAACTGCTGGTGGTAAGTTAATCAATATGCCGTTTTGGCAAGATTTAACTGGTGACGACGAAGTGTTGTCTGATTCCCAATCGCTAGAAACAGATAAAATCACTGCTGGTCAAGACGTTGCCGCTCTCTTGATGCGTGGTAAAGCTTGGAAAGTAAATGATTTATCTAAAGCATTGTCTGGTGACGATCCTATGCGTGCTATTGGTGACTTGGTTGCGGCTTATTGGGCCCGCCGTCAACAAGCTACGTTGCTAAGTGTCTTAAAAGGCGTGTTTGGCGCTACAACTACTAAAATGGGTGATAACAGCTTAGATATTTCTGCTGAAACAGGTAATGCTGCTGCGTTCACTGGTGAAACATTCTTGGATGCTTCATACAAATTGGGTGATGCAGAAGAAAAACTGACTGCAATTGCTGTTCACTCGTCTGTATATGCTAACTTGCGCAAACAAAACTTGATTGAGTTCTTGTTAGATTCAAACAACACAAAAATCCCAACTTACATGGGTAAACGCGTGATCGTTGATGATGGTATGCCTAATTCTGGCGGAGTGTTCACTTCTTATATCTTTGGCCAAGGTGCTATTGGTTTAGGTAACGGTGCTGCTCCAGTCCCTACTGAAACAGATCGTGATGCATTGGCTGGCGATGATATCTTGGTTAACCGACAACATTTCTTGTTGCATCCTCGTGGAGTTAAGTTCACAAGTAAGTCTGTTGCTGGTTCTTCTCCAACAAACACTGAGTTAGCTACTGGCGGTAACTGGGAACGTGTATACGAATCTAAAAATGTTCGTATCGTTCAATTCAAGCATAAACTATGGACACCGACTACTACGATCGCTGGTGGGACTGGCGAATAAGGAGTGAAATCATGGACGAGAAACGAGATGAAGTTATTTCAGTACTAGCTGAGCAATTGGAGATATCTCCTATCTCAGCAACAGTATTGATCGAGGACGCTGTCGCACTCGTCCTTGATTATACTGGTCGTGAAGCGATGATTGATAGTATGTGGGTATATGCAAGACAACTTGCAACAATCGCATACAACCAACAGGGCGCTGAAGGTGAAGCTTCAAGGTCTGAAGGCGGCGTGTCGCAGTCTTTCTTGACCGATATTCCAGTCTCTATTCAACGTGGCTTGAACAGATTCCGAAAGGGAAAGGTTGTGAGTTACTATGCGCCTACTGAAGAATGACCTACAAACAGTCTATCTAAAAAAGCGAAAAGTTACTCATGATGAAGAAGCAGAGGAAATAGTAACTTATCCATTCGAACCAATTGAGTTGCGTATGAATGTACAAGCTGCAAGCGGTTCGGTAAACGCCCAAATCTACGGTAGCAAGCTTGAAACAATGAAAGCATGCAAATACCAAGGCGACAAGATTAGCGAGTCACAGAATGAACTAGACGGCATTTGCGTCTACGTTGGTAAAGATGAGGAACCAGACTTCACGATCAAATCTATCCAGACATTTTCGACGCACAAGAACATTATGCTAGAAAGGAATGATAATCGTGGGAGTTGAAATCAAAGGCCTTGAAAGTTTACGGCGAAAAGTCAAAGCAATACCGCAAATCTTAGATGATGCGATGTGGGATGCGACTTTTGAAATCACTGAGTTGATCAAACAAGCTGCCGAATTGCGATTGTCGCCTAGCATGAAATATTCTAGTGGTGAATTGTTGGGTAGTTTGAAAAACGAAGTCGTGATTAATGCACAAAACCAAATTGTTGGACGTGTCTGGTCCGACAAGCAAGAAGCGCTATTCCGAGAAGTTGGTACTGGTCCTGTCGGTGAAGCTAGTCAAAAAGACTTACCAGAAGGATTTACACCAGTTTACTCGCAAACAGCATGGTTTATCCCAGCAAAAGATGTTGCTGTGGATTTGGAAGCTATATACGGTATTCCTCGTGTGACTGTTCAAGGTACAGACTTCTACATTACCAAAGGACAGCCAGCACGACCGTTCTTGTATCCTTCATTAGTAGATTTGATCGGTGAAGCACCAGAAATCTACAAAGAGCATGTACAACGCAAGCTAAGGGAGTTGAAGTGATGGAACGAGTGAATATGAAGACAGTCACTGTTGAAGTATTACAAGCCGTCACTGACATCAAAAAGATTGCCACGGACTATCCTTCAACTTGGAATACATTCCCATTGGCTATTTATAGGACAGCCAATAAACCACATCAGATTGATTCGTTGGGTAATGAGTTACAAACAGATTGGACAATCACGGTTGAATTATACGGAGACAAAAGCCAGACCAGTATTGCTGAAAGTGTTTTAAGCACATTCGGTAGTATTGGTTTTTCTGGTACCGCTAAAGATGCTAACACGGCTGATCTAAAACGAATCATCGTTGAAGTAACAGCTGTAGTTGATAATGTTACGAAATATGTTTACAAAAAATAGGAGGAATTACACATGGATTTTGCAGGACTATTATCAAAAGGTACCGTCTTAACCTACAAAGATGGTGCAACAACTAAAACTGTAGCAGCAGTTAAATCTATCCCAGCATTGGGCAGTGACCCAGAAAAAGTTGATGTTACACACTTGGGATCAGAAAAGAAAGCTTATATCAAAGGTATCGAAGATGTAGATAACTTTGAATTTGCGATCGTTTATCAAGGGGACAACTTCCGAGATGTCCATGCATTGGTTGAAACTGGCAAATCTGTGGCTTGGACGATCACTTATCCAGACGGATTGAAAGCTGAATTCACTGGCGAGCCTTACTACAAATTTGATGGAGCTGAAGTTAACCAAGCGATTGGGTTTAACTTAGGTATCGTTGTAAGTGACGGTCCAGATATCACTCCGGCACCAGCGCCGGGGGAGTAACAACCCCTGAAGATACCACAGGGGACAATGCAGACGAATCAGAGACTGAGGGATAATCCTTAGTCTCTATTTTTATAAATTAGGAGGAAACATACATGTCAAAAAACAACGTAGTACAAATGCCAAACACAACACCATTCGAGTTAGGTAACTTGACTTTACAACTTCGGTTGGATGGTAAAGCAATCATTGCAATCGAAAAGAAATTAGATGAAGGAATCATGGGTCTGTTTGTTAAAAAACAAGGTGAAATCAAACTGCCGCCAGCAAATAGCTTGTTGATTATCTTGCAAGGCGCCAATAAAACGAGCGGAGTTACCGAAAAAGCAATTATTGAAGCCTTTGAGCAATACATCGAATCTGGCAAAACAACAATGGATTTATTTGGTGAAATCAACGATTTCTTAGATGAAGCTGGTTTTTTCGGAAAGAAAGAAACGGTGAACGAAGCGACAGATGGGGAATCTTTGGATCAAACGAACAGCGAGGACAGTCTTCTGTAAAAAACTTCGATAATCTATCCGAAATGCTTGAATTCATGTACCCACAAGCTGTCGAATCAGGAATCCCTGCCACTGAATATTGGGGAATGACGCTTGAAGAAATAATGATACAAGTTCAAGCCAACAAGAAAATCAAGGAGAATGAGTTAAAAGAAAAAGCATTATTCGACTATTCTCAGCAAAGGCTAGCCGTTTTTGCATTTAATGATCCGAAGAATTTTCCAAAATTTGAAGATGCTTATCCATTTCTCAAACAAATTGAACAAGCCGTTGAAGAAGCAAAAACGGAGGAAGAAACAAAGCAGGAAACTATGCAGCGTGAGCAAGAAATGTTCTTGGCCCAAGCGCAGGCTATCAAAGCAACAAGAGAAAGAAGAAAACTCATAGAAGAAAGGTAGGTGAGAAAGCATGGGATTAGAATTAGAAACACTTGAAGTCTTGTTAGATATCAATACTGCTCGAGTTGAGCAATCCCTAGAGAGTGTATTGCCAAAAATTGAGGGTGCAATGAGTAGAATCCAACAAATGTCCGGTAACTCAATGGATCGCACAGAGAAAAATATGGATATTGAAAAAGGTGCTAGCAATTTCACGAAACAACTAGGAAAAATGAATCAAGCACTAGAAAAGACATTAGCAAACTTCGAGCGATCGACAAAGCAATCGTCTGAAACTGCTGGAGATAACTTCGCAACCGGGGTGCGCAAAGCACGTCCGAAGGTTACAAAGGAAATCGATGCGATGGTGAATGAGATCAACGCTAAAATGGGACAAGCGAAAGCGGCACAAGAAAAGGTTGCTTATCTGAAATCGCAAAGGCAAACGGCATCCAGTCAAGGAGATACAGGGAAAGTCGTTAAATACGATGAACAAATCGCTCGAGCGCAAGCTCAGATGACAAAATTCCAAGATCAGGCAAAAGGTATGGGTAATACCATCAAGCGTGAATTAGACGCTGTTCCATCTTCCTTGGAAAATATAACAAAAGGCATGAGCCAAAACGAAGCTCAAATTGAAGCGATGCGAAAACGAATTCGGACGTTGAAGGCGGAGTACAACGACCAACGTGTGCCAACTGGCAGCTTTACATCTGGATTCAAAAATTATGAAGATACTCCTCAATCACTGAAAACGTCTGGAGAGATTCAAAAACAATCAATCAAGATGAATAAGCTTATAAGTGACAATGATCGTTTGCAAAAGGAATACGCACAAACAGAAGACAGAGCAGATGCGTTGAGAAAGGCTCTGCAACGAGTTAACTCTGCTTTGGGACAATCATCCATTCAAACGGGCAACGCTTCTAGCGGCGCTAGTATGACAGGCACAGGACTGAAGCAATCTGAGCGGGCTGTTTCTAAATATGGCGGTGTATTCAACCGTATGTCCAATGCTGTTTCACACGGATTCGGGAGCGTCGGAAATGGCTTAAGGAACTCTCTTGGATTTATTGGAAAGTTCGGAAGTCTATTTTCTAGTAATTCCAACAAAGTTACAGCTGGAACAAATCGAATGACAGGAAGCACGAATGCTTTTGGTCAGTCAATGAAATATCTGTTACCTTCATTGGTTGTTTATCAGCTGTTAGGTGGCGCAATTACCAAACTAGCTAGCGGTATGATGTCAGCGTTGAAAACGAACGATCAATTCAGCGCTTCGTTGAATCAGATTAAAGTCAATCTTATGACGGCATTCTATCCAATATACACGGCAATCTTACCAGCGTTGAATGCGTTAATGAGTACAGTAACCCAACTCACGGGGCAGCTTGCTTCATTTATTGCAATGTTATTCGGGACAACCTATGATGCAGCAAAACAAGGCGCGAGTGGATTGTATGACAATATCCAAGCGCTAAACGATACTGGGTCTTCTGCAAATAAAGCCAATGAGAAAGTGAAAAAACTACAAAAATCTCTCATGGGATTTGACCAAATCAACAAGCTAACGATGGATACGGATGATGAAAAGAAAGAAGATTCCACAACTCCTGGCATTGATTTTGGTTCAGCGACAGGCACTTATTCAACGCCTAAATGGATGAAAGACATCCAAAACTTGTTGAAGGATTTCTTCAAGCCTTTCCAAGATGCATGGAAAAATCAAGGACAACGAGTGATCGATGCTTGGAAGTATGCATTAGGTGAGGTAATAGGTTTAGCTTCTGCTATCGGCAAGTCATTTATGGAAGTTTGGACAAACGGAACGGGTCAATTATTCATTGAGAATATCCTGATTTTATTAGCAGATGTACTTGGCATAATTGGTGATATTGCTGGTGCGTTCAGACGTGCATGGGAAGATGATGGGCGAGGAACAAGGCTGATTCAATCGTTCTTTGATATGTGGAATCGAATTCTTGAATTACTTCATGAAATTGCTGTTGCTTTTCGAAACGCATGGAACGATGGTCGTGGAGAAAGTATAGCTGCCAATATTCTTGAAATCTATACGAATATCTTCAATACGATCGGCAACATTGCTGAGCAACTTAAAAAGGCGTGGAAAGAAGGAAGAGTTGGAGAATCAATCTTCGGAACGATACTCGATGCTGTAGATGATTTGTTAGGTAATATCAACAGTATGACCAAAGCCACAGAAGAATGGGCAAAAAACCTTGATTTCACGCCATTACTTAAAGCGATAGATGGATTATTCAAATCGATTCGTCCTATCCTGAAAAATGTTGGCGATGGACTTGAGTGGTTGTATAAAAACGTTCTACTACCTTTGGCAAGCTTTTTCATTGAAGACTATGTGCCTAAGTATTTTGATATGTTCTCAGCAGCATTGAAGGTCTTGAACCAAGTGATTGAGATTTTCAAACCAATCTTTAAATGGTTCTGGGACGTCGTTATTGTTCCTCTTACTCAGGTGGCTAAATTCCTGATTATTGGACAAATTGAACTTTTGACAAAAGGGTTAGAATTTCTTGCTGGTGTGTTAGAAAAAGTTGCTAACGCAGTTAAGAATCCTAAAAAAGCGATTGGTGAACTTAAAGATGTTATCGATGATCGCTTTGGCAAAATAATGAAGACCGTTTCAGATACTTGGGGAAATGTCCAAAAATGGACCAGTGACACTTGGAATAATGCTAAGAAAACAGTTACTGAGAAAGCTTCTGATATCTGGAATAATGTTAGCGGACGATGGAGTGATATCAAGAAGAATACAAAGGAAACTTGGGATACTTTTTCCACAGATGTATCAAACAAAGCAAGAACAGCAAAAGATAATGCATCAAACCGATTACAAGAACTTCGGAAAAACGTTTCTGATCGATGGAATAATGTCAAAAATAATACCGTTGATAAATGGAATGAAATTCGTGATAAGGTTTCAACTTCAGCTAATTCAGCTAAAGAAAAAGCAAGTACTGCATTTAGTAATTTAAAAACGAGCATGAGTGGCTCGTTTGATACTATGAAGACAAATGCTTCTGAAGCTTTCGGAAAGATTACCGGTTGGGCTAATGAACTAGGAGAAAAAATAGGGAAAGGGCTTGGCAATGGCGCTAAGAAAGTTAAAGAAGGAGCAGGTAAAATTTTCAATGGCATGGTCGGCGTTATCGGAAAAGGTGTCAATGGTGTTATCAGCGGTATCAACTGGGTACTAAGTAAAGTCGGAGCAGGAGACAGCGCTCTGAAGAAATGGACCATTCCTACTTATGCTAAAGGTACCGGCTATCATCCGGGCGGACCCGCTTTAGTAAATGATGGGTTAGGATCTAATTATCAAGAAGCTTACCGGACACCTGATGGACGTACTGGTATCTTTCCAGCGCAAAGAAATCTGATGGTTAACCTTCCAAAAGGAACATCCGTCTTGAGTGGTCCAAAGACTGCCGCAATGTATGGTGTACCAGCATACGCAAATGGGGTAGGCGAATGGCTAAAAGAGAAATGGGATGGCGCAAAAGAGATTGCATCGGATATTTGGTCTTATGCATCAAATCCTAAGAAGCTTTTGAATGCAGCAATTTCTAAATTCGTTAATTTGAAAGGCGCTGTTGAACCAGCTCTATCAATGGCGAAAGGTTCCGTTGGAACGATCGCAGAAGGTTCTTATGAATGGTTTAAATCGAAGTTCGATGCAGGATATGAAGCACAAAATAGTTCGTTTGATGGATCAATGGGAAGTTGGGGTGTATACAAATACCTATATGATATCGCTAGAAAAACCGTTGATCGATATCCTGGTATGAGAATCACTTCTGGCTTTAGACCAGGTGATCCACATTCCCATGGGAAGCATCAAGCGATTGACGTTGCGTATCCAGCAAGTATGAACGGATCTTCGAAATACTTTGCCCCAGCGAACTGGGTGTTTGATAACTTTGCCTCAAAAGTAGCTTACGTTATCACCCAAGGTAAAGTTCGAGACCGCAAAGGAATGTCTGGTACTGGATCGAGTGGAAGTTGGGTGAGATGGCCGCAAAATGACCACTACGATCATTTGCATATCAACGGCTCACTCGGAGCAAGCGACATAGACAAGAATGCTTCGTTTGGCGCATCTGGAGGTGCAGCAGTTGCTGGTCAGTATGGTTCATCAGTAGAAAGATGGCGATCGACTGTCAATAGCGCATTGAACAAACTAGACATTTATTCACTAGCCAATGCAAATCGCACGCTTTACCAAATGAAGACTGAATCAAATGGTAACCCTAACGCCATCAATAATTGGGATATCAACGCTAAGAACGGAACCCCTTCAAAAGGTTTGATGCAGGTTATTGATCCAACGTTTAGAGCGTATGCCCGAAGCCCATACAACAAAAATATTTGGGACCCAATGTCGAATATTTTGGCATCTATGAGATACGCATTAAGTCGTTATGGATCACTTGCCTCAGCTTATCGAGGCGTTGGATATGAGAATGGCGGTTTGGTAACTCAAGACGGTTTATATCGTATGGGAGAAGGCAACAAGAAAGAGATGGTCATTCCACTTGAGAAACCTCAACGTGCTGCTGAATTAATCCAACAAGCTGTTGAGTATCTTGGACTTGATATGTTCAACTCAAGCATAATGTTGCCCGAAATGTTCCAAACACCAACATTCACACCATCGAATAGTACGTTTAGTAACAATAACCAAATGAATTATGAAGGTGGCGGCATGAAAGACTTCACTTCATCTATGGTAACAACATTGATGAATGCTATTTCTGCATTGGGTGCAACACCAACCCAAGCACCAAATGGAGATATTGTCATTAATATTGGCGGTAAAGAATTCGGTCGTATTGCAGTTAAAGAAATCAACAAATACCATCAGCAGCTTGGTTATACAGAATTAAACATTTAGGAGGATTGATCTGATGGCTGGATATTTAAAAATTAATGGAGTTACGATCAAGACTCCTAAAAAGTTTACTGCAGGTATACAAGCAGTTGATGGTGATTCTGGTCGTAATGCGAAAGGCGATATGACTCGTGATTATATCACTACAAAACGAAAAATGGACCTTGAATGGGGTGCGTTAACAGATGCGGAGATTTCACCAATTTTAAAAGCGGTGATGGCTCCTTTTTTTGAAGTCACTTATCCCGATCCCATGGAAGGCGGCATCGTTACAAAGACATTCTACGTCGGCGATCGATCAGCTCCAGCATATTCATGGCATGACAAATTGCCTAAGTGGGAAGGGCTAACGATGAGTTTTATTGAAAGGTAGGTGAGGTAATTTTGTTAGTCACAACAGATGACGTAATAGCTGCTTGGTTAAGTCCTTCAAGACAGCTATCTATTCGAGTGAAAATGAATAATGTTACGTATGGGAGTGAGGATATTACCTCACTCTCTTTTGATTCTGGCAGTATTTCTGGTGAAACGTACCAAATAGGATCTACTTACATGAATTCTATTCAGCTAGTTTTTCCTTCGATAATTGAAACGGTCAAAGAAGATTTAGAGGTAGTACCTGAACTTGCTGTTTTAGTAAATGGTAATTACGAATACACAAAGCTTGGCCACTTCTTTATTGATGAGTTTGAGCGAAACAGAAACAGCAATACTACAACGATTAAAGCAACTGATAAGATGCGTTTCATGGAAGGGCCGTATGAGTCCAAACTGAGTTATAAGAAACCATATAGAGAAGTGGCTTTGGAGGTAGCGAATCTCGCAGGGGTCGAAATAAATGAAGCATCATTTTCTGCTCTGGGAACAGCTGCAATTAACAAACCAGAAGGATATACATTCAGACAAGCAATTGGGTTAATCGCACAGTTCGAAGGCGGTTTTGCCAGCTTTAATAGAAATGGTGAGTTGGAGATCCGAAGATTAGCGCCTACAAACTTTGAGATTACACCAGAAAGTTATATGTTAAAAGGATTTACAAAAAATGAGGTTAGCTATCGAATTGGCGGAATAACAGTAAAAACGGGTGAAGAGGAGACGGATGTCATTCGTGTAGGGTCAACAAATGGCTCTCAAGTTCAATTGGAAAACAAAGTTATGACCCAACAACTGCTGAACCAAATATGGGAATTAGTTAAAAATTTGAATTACTTTCCTTACGAGTTGAAATGGCGGGGGTGCCCACCACTTGAAGCTGGTGATTGGATTTACATTACGGCAAATGATGGTACGGAATATTCAGTTCCCAATCTATCTTATAGTATTACATTTAATGGCGGGATGTCGGCTGAATCAAAAGCCACAACAAGTTCAAGCTCGCAAGCAACCTACAAGTACCGGGGATCTCTTAATCAGCGAATTGATTATCTTGATTCTATTTTAAGCTCGAATAATTGGAACTCAAACTACTATGATACAACTGAACCTCGTAATCCCAAAGAAGGAGATATTTGGTTTAAGCCTAATGGACAAGATACTGAGATATGGATTTATAGAAATGTAGATGGTGTCTTAAAATGGGTAATGGAAATTACATCAGCCGGTGACCCTGAGTTACTTGCAGCCATTGAAGATGCTAAAAAAGCAGGACAAGATGCAGAAGAGGCAGCCAAAGAAGCAAAAGAAGAAGCAGTTGCAGCGAAGCAAGCAGGAGAAAATGCTGCAAATTTAGCCACACAAGCTGGTTTAGATGCTCAAGCAGCCAAAGATAAAGCAGATGCGATAAAAATCGATGTGAATGGGCTTGTTTCTGATGTTACTACGATCAATGGGACAGTTAATTCTATTAAGAGTGAAGCTAACGAAGCCTATAATAAGGCGAATGCTGTCGAAAGTAGAACAGCAACGCTTGAAACCTCAGTCACTGGTTTAACTGGAAGGATCACGGATGTTGAAAGCACGGCTGGATCAACCACGAAGAAATTGAATGAATTAGTTGTCACAGTGGATGGACAGAAGCAAACATTGGCAACTGTGACTATGACAGCAGAAAGTGCTTTGAATAAGGCGAATGTATTAGAAACAACTGTTGATGGGTTTACTAGAACTATATCTAGTGTACAAACGGACTTGGCAACAAAAATTACTGATCAAAGCTACGCTACCTCTTCGAGTGCAGATGTAAATATAAGAAAATGGACTCTTATCGCAAAAACTAAACTTATTGTTCGTTATCAAGATATTCGGGTTGGTATTGATTTTATTGGATCAGGAGCAGGGAATTCCAAGACTACTCTTGGCCGTATATATTTGAACCATAAGCAACAGGCAGCTATGGGACAAAACAGTTTGTTCGAGATATCTATATCTGATACCTCTTTAGTTACAGCTAGTGATCTGGTAGCTATAGAAGTAACCACGAGCGAGTCTCTTAGTGAAGTTTGGTATTACATGAAGTGGTCTCAAACCTATACCGCATTCAGGATGACACCATTTAGCAAAGCGGGCGCAGGAACAATTGAATACATGGCTACACAACCTTTTATAACGGAATTGCCGCCATATAATGCCATACAATATGGAGTTGAAAGAGGTTCTCTAGCTAGTAATACTGAAACCATTACAAAAGTAAATCAGGTCTCAGAAACAGTTGACGGACACACACAGTTAATAGCTAGTACGAAAACAACAGCAGATTCTGCTCTTACTAAAGCAACGCAAGTCGAAACAACTGCGAATGGCTTGAAAACAACAATATCAAGTGTTGAGACAACAGCTAATAATGCTTTGACGAAAGCAACTCAGGTTGAGCAAACGGCTGATGGCTTAGTATCAACTGTTAACCGAATTGACGGTGGCGGAACTAATCTGATATCAAATGGAGGATTCGAGAATGATTATGTTGGATGGACACAACCTTCAGGGTTCACAATTACAACAAGTGAATCTCATTCTGGTTCCAAGTCTTTAGCTGTGAGTAATGTTGGTTCTACTGGAAGAGCTATTGGTAGAAGGATTAACATTCCTGTAGTTCCTGGACGAAAGTATGAAGTTAGTTATTGGTATAAGACAACGGCAGATGCAAATGGTGTTTCTGGTAACCAGAAGCTTAGGATTGGTCAAACTAATGGAACTTTAATTAACGCTCTAGGTTGGGATGGGGCATCAACAGAATGGAATCAGAAATCACAAATATACACTGCAGGAACTAATATATTTGAGTGGAGTATTACGCTAACTGCTTCTCATACATTAGGAACTGTTTGGTGGGATGACATATCTATTGTTGATGTGACTGATCGAGAAGTAACCGCGTCTCAAATAACCCAGTTGTCGGATACTATCAATTTAAAAGTTTCAAAGAATGATGTAGTGAATCAAATCAATATCTCGACAGACGGCGTTTTGATTGCAGGGAATAAAGTGCAGATTACTGGCCAGACATACATTGAGAACGCAGTTATAAAAACAGCGCACATTGCCGATCTTGCTGTTTCCGACGGTAAAATAGCAAATCTTTCGGTGACTGAAGGTAAGATAGGCGATGCAGCAATCACCAATGCAAAAATTGGAAATCTGGCAGTTAGTACGGCTAAAATAGCAGACGGAGCAATTGTGAATGCGAAAATTGGTGACGCAGCGATCACTAATGCCAAAATTGCAGATGCTACGATATCTAGTGCAAAAATAATCAATTTGGATGCAAGTAAAATAGTTGCAAACTCTTTGGCGGCGATAACTACGGAAACAGGAACGCTAAATGTAACTGGTTGGCTCACAATGGCCACAGAAAACAGAGGGATGATGGGGACATACGATTTCGGCGATGGCTACGCAGCGGCGTTTAATTATCGTTGGTTTGTAGGCGACTGGCGCTTGTCACATCGTCACTTAGTTTTTACTGGCAAAATATATAACGTGACTAGCTCCAACACACGAGGTTCTTATTTATATGATGGTGAGTCTTTTTATGGGAACGACTATTTAAAGATGCGTCAATATAACTCGAGCGGGAAGTTATTGAACCGTATTGATGTAAACTCAGACGCAATTACTATGAGTAATGAAGACTGGGGCGGCGCATCTCAATCTATAATACGTTCTGATGGAACCTCATACTTTAACGGTAGAGGTTCTTTTGCTGGATTAGATGTATCAGCACCAAACAATGTCGGGCTAAGAACTCATCGTATTGACTCTCCAACAGGAATTGATTCATTTAAAATCAACGACAACCGAGCTATAACAGACGTCAACTTTGGTATTTCAAATATTTATTTCAACGAAACTAAAACTTCCGCAGCTGATTTAAGAATTGGATTGGATGGAGTTGGTAAGACCATAGCCTCTCTAGCTGTTTACAATAGAACTTATAGCTCTGCTGCCAACTTAACAATTACATCTTCAGGTACATTAGGTCGCTCAACTTCGGCAAGCAAGTACAAATTAAATATTAGTGAAATCGTGGATGCGGAAGACTTAGGACTCAAACTATTAACTGTCATACCCAAGTATTGGTTTGATAAATCAAATTCAGAGTTAGCTGCTAGAGATATGACTGAAGGGGGATTGTGTGATATTGACCCTATCACATTAAATCCACACTATGGACTCATTGCAGAAGACCTACGTGGAGCTGGACTCGATGCATTTATTTCTACCAATTATGAAACTGGAGAAATTGAAGGGATTGAGTACGACCGACTATGGGTAACATTAATTCCCATCTTAAGGAAACTGGTTGAAAGTAATGTTCTTAAAGATGTACGTTTAAATAAAATTGAAAGATTAATGGAGGGGATTTTGAATGGATAAAATTGTCATAACAGGACAGTCTCTACAGCAAGACAATTTGTACAAAGTATCTTATAAGGTTACTTTTGCGAACAACTCTTATGCTACAGGGCATATTTTTCTTGAGCAAAGCGAACTAGAAGAAATGGGCATGAAGGATATTCGAAAAGCTGTCGGAAAGGACTTGATTACTAACTTGGGAGGGATTATTGAATGAATGTTGATGCAAATGAAGTCGTTAAAGAGATTGCTGGTCAGTTATCACAAGCCAATCTGGATAATGCAACTTTAAGAGTGGCTTTTAATCAAGTTGCGACAGAATTACAAGCATACAAGGATAAGTTTGGACAGTTAGAAGAAAGCAACAAGGATACTGAATAGTCAGTGTCCTTTTTAAATACAAAATATTGGAGGAAGATATCATGGTATTAGATGTAAAAAAAGCAATCAGTATCACAGGAGATTCAAAAATAAACGGACAACGGGTGATTTATTTTTCAGCAACGGTCACAACTGACTCAGCAGGCAATACAAATATCAATCAGCAAATTGAAAACCAAACCTTATATCGTCAAAATCGTGAGGAATGTCGAAAAGATATTGAAGATTTTCAAGATAAAGTTTGGGCAGTTGAAGACGATCTAGTGGCAGAAGTTGAGGGGCAGGCGTAAGCTTGTTCCTTTTTCTTTTAGAAAGCAGGTGACATATGTGGAAAGTGTTGGTATTGAAGTGGGATAGTCTGATTTTATCACTGGTTTCAATAATCTATGGTGTTCAACTTCTATTGTATCCAGATATTCTTCAGAGCTATAAAGTTTATCGGCTGATAGATGGGATGTTTGATCAGAAATTAATCAGTTTAACATTCGTTATTCTCGGACTAATGAAGTTGCTTGGTGTGGTATTGAACAAAAAGGTTCTCAAACGATTTTCGCTGACAACCTTATCATTTTTATGGATGGTTTTTGCTATTTCATTCTTAATTAGTCCTCCAGCAAATACTGTGTGGATATTCTCTTTAGCGATGGCGCTTTTAGCGTTTGGAATCGCTCTGAAAGAGGGTTAGATATGACAGAGCAAATGTGGATAGTTATATTGCCTTCGTTAGTAACTGGATTAATTACTTATGCGGCTACTAAGACTACGAATAAAACGAACTTAGCTGAAACGAATATCAAAAATGCAACTCAGCTTTATCAGAAGTACGAAGAACTGAATAAAGGATTGGAAGCGAAAGTTGATCGTTTAGAACACCAAATTGAAATCATGAAAACCAAGTACGAAAAAGAAATAGCATTTTATCAATCTGAAGTTGAAAGACTAGAGGACGAAAACGAAGAATTGACAACGAAACTAATAAATACAGAGAACGAATTACGAAATTTGAAAGGTGGAATTTAAATGGATTTATCAGTAGTAACAGAAAACTTTGTGCCGGTGATTGTGATTGCATGTTTGGCTGTTGGCTATATTATCAAGAACACGCCAGTTTTAACCAACAAGGTAAATGATTATATCCCATTAATCGTCGGAGTGCTGGGCGCGGTACTAGGTCTTGTAATGAACGGTTTAACGGTTGAATCTATTGTTTATGGTGCAGTTAGTGGGCTAGCGTCTACAGGTTTGCATCAAACATTTACCAGAATTATTAATCAAGGAGTGGCTGAATAGGCCGCTCTTTTTATATATAAAAAATTTGGAGGGATAACTATGAGAAACAAAGCAAAATTTATTGAAGACTTTGAAGAAGTAGCCAAGCCAGAAATCGTTGAGGCTGTGGATCCAGTGCAAGATGCGGCACACACGATGAACCAACTAGGTGAGACTGAATATCATCTTACTGGTAATTTTACAAAAGATGGCCAAGATAAGACATTTAAATTCGAAGTCCAAAAACGTGAAAAAACGGACGATTCTTCTGAAGAAATTGATGATTACTTTTACATCGGAAAGGGGGAGTAAACATGGTCAAATATAATAATTCAACCTCTCATAGAGGTCATAACGCGATCGTACCCGGGGCAAGTGGTTGCGGATTAAAAGAGCATGAAGTTGCGCAAAAGATCCATGATAAGTTTCGTGCAGCTACAAAGGCTGTAGATGCAACAGACAATGTGGGACGAACTGCCAACGATAACCTGTACAACATCGTCCGAAAAATGAATGCTGTGGGTGTATCATTCCATGTTAGCCACCATTTGAACGCTTTTAACGGTACTGCGAATGGCTTTGAAGTCTGGTATTACGCTGGTAATACTCAAGCGAAAAAACTAGCAGAAGAAATTTGTGCGGCTGTATGTAAAGTGACGGGGTGGGTAAACCGTGGAGCAAAGGCTACTACATCCTTATATGTAATTCGAGCTTCAACTGGCTCTGCAATTTTAATCGAATGGGGATTTGTAGATAGCCAAAAAGATATGGATATCATGGCCAATAAAATGGATGAAGCGGTCAATGCGGCGTTGGAAGTTATGGGCTATAAATCAACATCAACTGGAGGGAACAACACAGTGGCAAAAGCGAAATACGCAACAGACAAAGGTTGGTATGAGGTAATTAAAGCGGGGAGCCGTGGATACGAGCCAGTATTTGATGATAAGGAACGTAAGAGTGAGAAAGTTACTCGATTCCCATTAGGCACCCGAGTTTATTTCCATGAGTTCATTAAAGTAAACGGCACACCAGTAGCACGTACGTCCATGGGTTATATGACTGCCAATCTTGATTACGTGAAGAAAGTGAAGTAAACAAATAGCCCGCTTCGGCGGGCTTATACATAAGTTATATTCGTTTTACTTGCAGTAACTAAGTTTATCCTATAGATTAGTAGGTGCGTGCAATACTCTACGAGGAGTATTAGGCGGTAATGCTTGGGGAAGTGTGCCTAGTACTCTTCGATTTTTTTATTTTAGCATTGTTTCAATGTAATAGATATTATTGATTAGAAAATCGTCATAAATTTGTTGAATTTAATTAATAATGGATGTAATGTAGAATCATACCAACCAATCCAATTTTTCATATGTTTACTTTTCTTTTGGTCCACTCTAGGCAGAATAGGGTGGACTTTTTGTTGAAATAAAAACTATGTTCTTGTAGAATGAAATCATAGCCTTGACCGGGGCTATTTCATTTTATATCTTTTTTCAGGCCCACTCTCCTTGAGGGTGGGTTATTTTTGAGCAGACGGCTCATAATCTTTCTGCCGCAGTTTCGAGTTCTAAAAGCACATAAAATAACCCCTTACTCTTTAGAGTAGGGGGTTATTTGAAATTCTATTATAAAGGGTTTTAATTGTTTTCGCTACGTTAGGATATTCTAAATTATTTAATTCCTTTAAGGAAAAATAATTTAAAAATCCAAAAACTTTAACGCCTATAACTTTAGAAGAATCTAAGTCTATTATTAAATAAATGTGATCACTAGCTTGAATATAATCTGTGTTACCAGAAGATTTAATATAAAACGTAAGGTAGTCGTAAGAAGTGTCATAGTTCACGATAAGAGTGGCGTCCGCAATAAAATCTTTATACATAATTTCGTACATAATGCAGCCTCCTATCTGAAAAGTCTTCTTTATTTTTAGTTTGAACGATGCAGGTAACCATCTCTTGGTATGTCCAAGTCGATGGGTTTTTAAAATCTACTTTAAAATCTGTCGTTACTTCTGTAACTATTTTAACATCTTTTAGGGTCAATTTGCCATTATTATTAATTAAAACATTCCCTAAATAATTCAAGCGTACATTTTCAGGGGAAAAGTCTTTATCGTCAGCAATTATTGTCGGTTCCGATAAAACACCAACTATTTGAGAAAAATTTGATTCAATTTCATAAAAAAATCTATCTGGATGATCTTTAATTACGTGTTGTGTCCATGTACTCTCTTTCAAAACTACTCTGTGCCCTAGTGGAGATTTAGTTTCAAATTTGAGCTGATTATTCATCGATGATTTTGTGAAATTGATTTTCACATCTTCAATTTTCGAGGGTGAGGAAATTATTATTTCAGGAGTGACGATTGAGATGTTTTCACCGATATCTTTAGCATCTTCTTCTTTCATACAATCAGTCATTTCAACCACCTATTCAATTGCTTTTGCTTGGGTGAAGAACAATGGTGAAGAGCAAATTTCTATATCATCTATATACAAAGTTAAATCAAATCTACCGAGGTGATCAATTTGAAGTGAACCTAAAGCGATATTAGCATTCATAGAAAAAACGGTGTCAGGGTTATCATCAATATTATTAAAACTGTTGAATTGCGCAGGAATAATTTCATTCATTACAACCCTATTTATTGTTTTGCTTTTTAAAACTAAGCTCAAGGAATGGCTCTTTTTGGGATCAATTCCAGAAACATTAAATAGTAATGCTAAATTATGAAGAGCAGGGGTGCTTAATAAAGAAAAACTATTTGTTGGATTGTTGATGAAATAGCCATTTCCTTGAGGGTCTTGTGTGACATTTTGAGCCAAAATCATATTACCGTACATTCTAAAAACTCCTTTTTAAAATTTTACTTACATTATACTTATTAAATGAAACGGAAAACAAGAGGAACTAATGTTTGTATAAGACGGTTTGACAATTTTATGTTATAACAAAAGCTCCTTACTCAATTAGAGTAGGGAGCTTTTTTCATTGCTTCAAATTCAATCATAATCTTCGTCTTACCAATCACCGAATACTTCTTCACAACAAACTGCTTCCGATCGTTAAACTCACCAGCGACAACGATCTCCATTCCCTCATCCACATCTGCCAAGAAGTTCAAACTATGTGCAGCAATCAAACAGTTTACATCATCCAAAGAGAACCGCACCAAAGGGGTCTTGCTCATCTTCAACACACGTATCTTCGAAACATAGCCTTTCATCGTTTTCATAACAACCGCCTCCATAAGCTTGTACATAATAGCGACAATCTGTTTTGCCTAACGTGACATCAACATAAAACTCGACACATTTTGCTCCGAATAAAGCTTCCTGTGACTCAGAAATACTGTCCGGAAAATCATTTATAAACTCAGAAAAAGATAGGTAGCCTTGCTCATATTGACTGATTATGTTCATATCAGTTGCCGCCGGGTTTATACTTTGTGTTAGGGTCGTATTTTCGGAGAATCTTGTCTTGCGTTCTAACGTGATCGAACAGATAATTTTCGCCGTCTATTTTAAATACAAAAGCCAACTCTTCCGAATAATGACTATAGCTGATGGGTACAGTGAAATATGGTTTCCCGAAATTTTCCATCGTCCGAACAAACTGATCATATAGCAGGTGCGCTGGACCCATCCTCTCAATAAACTCGTAGTAGTAGCGTTCTAGCGCATATGTCCGTTGGTGCGCAAGTGGTATTTGCATATCAATCACTCCTTGCAAGAATTATACGAACAAACGTTCGTTTTGTAAAGCGAACAGAAAATAAAAAAAAGCTCTCTACCAAATAAGGTAGGAGCAATTTTGTGAGTTTGTTTAATTCAAACAACCGTATTTTAAGTTCTGCCATTCATGAATTATTTAGTCAAATCGAATGTGACATCAAAATCTTTATAATTATCCTCGTCGTAATTTTCGGTGTCGTAGCTAGCCGACCATTTCAATCGAATATTAGAAACGTTGCTAACATCTTCTATTTTAGGTACTGAAAATGTCACAATTCCTTCTTTTGTTACACCGCTTAAGATTTCTCCACCAATACTATCACTTAAGAACATCTCAGCTTCGATTTGCTGACCTTCCACAACCATTGTTGCTTGGTCTGGATAAGTATCAAAATCCATGTCCGAATTGTTGGTAATTTCGAAATATACTTGAACAGCGTATTTATTTTCTAGACCTTGCATTTCAATCTCATCATCGGATAGTTCTACAATCACTACTTTATTGATGTTCGTAGTCAGGCCATTCCAATCTTCTGAAAAATTCGCTGAATATTCGGCACGGTCCACGGTGGCACTATTGCTTTCTACGGTGCTACTTTCAGTAGTATTTTCAGCAGAAGATTCAACAATTGATTCGGTTTGAGCAGTGGCAGAACCTTGAGTAACTGTTTTCTCATCTTCGGGACTTGAGCAAGCCGATAAGAATAATAAATTGATACCAATAAAAACACCCAAATAAACTTTTTTCATGTTCGTTATAAACTCCTCTACTTTTTCCTTTATTGTATCAGAAAAACACATCGAGATGATATAAGTATATTAACTATCTTTCATTGAAATGCTAGTCGTTTTATTAGTGATCAGTATTTTGGTTTTATTGTTTGTCCCAAATCTTGCCAGTCAAAGAGGAATCATTGATGAGAAAGGAAATGCGGCCATCGTGAAAGTAGTGGAAACACAGATCGAACTCTTCCGTCTGAATGAAAATCGGGAGCCTTCGAGAGAAGAATTGATTGCTGAAGGGTATGTATCTGAGGAACAATATGCGATTTATGAGCAGGGGAACTGAAGACTGTCAATGGCGCTCTTTTGCTGGGTTTACCTTAATAGAAAGCCTTTTGGTCCTTCTTGTCAGTAGTATGTTTTTCTTTTTCCCTGTTGTGGCCATTGAATACTATCAGCAATCTGCCGAAGTCTTAGGCTTTTGTGCTCGCTTAGAAAAAGGGCTCTACACTTTACAGCAAACGGCCATCATCGACAACACACAAACCCGGGCCGTCTATCAAGCAGAGCCAACGCCAACTGTTTCATTTTATGGCGCTGCAACTGAGCCGGTAACGAAGATTGAAGTTCCTTCACAGCTAGAGGTGCAGGCGTTTCCCGACATCCTGTTCAGTAGTCAATCTGGCAACAACAGCAGTCTGCGAAAGATCGTTTTTTATTGGCAGGAGAAAAAGCAAACCATCAGCTATAAGTTTTTATTTGGGAGTGGCCGTTATGAAAAAATCGTTGAATAGCGGGTATATCTTGGCCGAAAGCCTGATGGGGTTTGGGGTGTTAGCAACGTGTATCTTATTGTTTTTAGTGATGCAGGCTGCTGTACTTGCTCAAAGTGCGGCATTGCAGGAAAAAGCCCAGATGATGAGGGTGCTGTATGAAGAAGTCCAGAACCATTCCTTTGATTCTTCAGCCATCACCTACACAACGCAGCGTCAGGCGGTCTATCAAGTTCGCTTTTGGCAAGCAGCGCAGCATCAACAGGCACGCATCCAAAGTGGCGAACAGCTCTGGGAGATTTTGTATGAAGAGTAAAGGCTTTACTTTGTGGGAGTGCCTGTTGTCTTTATGGGTATTGGCGATCTGCTTATTGATGATCAGTGGGATCGTCAAGCACCTGGCACCGGTCAATCAGCAGATCATGGCTCGCAAAGATCAAGAGTGGCATGTGTTTTTGCTTCAGCTGGAACGGGAATTAAGTACCTGTACCTATCTATCAGTCAGCGAGACGACGCTATATTTGCGAAGCAGTCAAAACAATTCGGTAACGATCGATCGCATCAATCGCGTGCTGCGGAAACGGGACAACAATGGCTATCAACCACTATTGACAGAAGTAGCGGATGTGTCTTTTGAGAAAATTGGCGCAGCGATCCGCTTTACCGTTTCTTTTGAGAATGGAGAGCAAAAAATTGGGCAATGGAAAATTCACACACAAGAGGCGGCATAAGGGCGGTATTTTATTGACAGCACTATTGTTTGTACAGCTGATGAGTTTGATGCTATTACTGGTGTTAGAAAATAGTCGTACAACGGCACTTTTTTATACAAAAACCATTGAAACTTATGAAGCTCGCATCATGAGTGAACTGTTCCATGCGGAATTCTTGCAAAACGAAATGGCTGATCAAGGGTCACGTCTTTATAATGTGGGAAAGTTGACCTATGAACGGCAAGGACAGGTCTTACAGATCGAGTGCCATGTCAAAAGCCGCCGCTTTACATTTACCTTTTTGTTACCCGAAGAACAGCCTGAAATAGACACAGAAGACTAAGAGGAATAGTACAGGGAAAGGATGGTTGTTTCGACCATCCTTTTTCATACAGAAATAGAAAAAGAATGTTTACAGCTTCACAAATTATTCTAAACGAAAGCGATTGATTATTTTGGATGAATCGGCTAAAATTAAACAGGTATATATGTTGTTATAGTTTTGAAAAGAGGTGCAAGATGTCCGCAGAAAAAATGGAAACGTCTTTTCATTTGACCGTTGAAGCGATCCAATTGCTTCAAAACGCATTGGAAACGTCTTTTTTTGATGCTTACGTAGAGACGATCGAAAATTTTGTTGATCAATACCAAGTTCGTGTGATCGATGGGGTACCTGATGAAGCAACTGCTACTCGTTTAGAAACCATCTATCAAGAAATTCGAGCAATGGAACTATCGGCAGAAGAAAAACGCAAGCTTGCGCAGTTGGTTTTGTTGAAAGGCAGCCAAACGGAGCGCCTGCAGGCCAATCACCAACTGACACCAGATAGTCTTGGGTTTTTATTCGTCTATTTGATCGAGCAGTTGAGTAGTGCCGACCAACCAGTGAAACTTCTGGATTTATCGGTAGGCATGGGGAATCTCTTATTGACAGTCTTGCTGAATCTACAATTAGCCAAGCGGCCAGTAGAAGGAACCGGTGTGGATATTGACGAAACCTTGTTGGCGATCGCAGCTGCAACGGGGGAATGGACCAAAGCGCCTTTGCATTTGTTCCATCAAGATGGCTTACAAGAGCTATTGATCGAACCAATGGATCTGGCAATCAGCGATCTACCGGTGGGCTATTACCCACAAGATGAAAAAGCCCAAAGTTTCATTACAGCGGCTCCTGAAGGACACAGTTACGCCCATCATTTGCTGATGGAACAAGCGATGAACTATGTCAAAGCAGGTGGGTACGGTTTGTTCTTAGTACCAAGCAACTTCTTGGAAACAGAACAGAGTGAATTTTTGAAAAAATGGCTGAAAGAAAAGGTTTATTTGCAAGGAATGATTCAGCTTCCTGAAGAACTCTTTAAAAATGAACATTCACGTAAAAGTATTTTGCTTTTACAAAACCATGGAGGGACAAGCAAACAAGCAGACGAAGTCTTGCTGGTCAAGCTAGCCTCACTGAAAGAACCAAAGAACATCACAAAACTTTTTGAACAATTTGCGGCTTGGAAAGCAGCAAATCTGTAATATAATTCGGATAAGGAGATCATCATGTCAAAAACAATCGCAATCAATGCTGGAAGTTCAAGTTTAAAATGGCAATTATATCAAATGCCAGAGGAAACAGTTGTCGCTAAAGGAATCGTTGAACGAATCGGTTTGAAAGATTCTATCTTTACCATCAAATATGGGGAAGATCAAAAATTCGAACAAATCATCGACATCAACGATCACGAAGTAGCGGTAAAAATGTTATTGGATCAACTGATCGAATTAAACATTTTAGGTGCCTATGATGAAATCACTGGTGTCGGCCATCGTGTCGTTCACGGCGGAGAAGATTTCCCTGATTCTGTTGTGATTACAGACGAAGTGATGGAACGCATCCAAGCATTGGCTGAATTTGCGCCATTACACAATCCAGCAAACTTGATGGGGATCACTGCTTTCAAAAAAATCTTGCCAGAAATCATTAGTGTCGCTGTTTTTGATACTTCTTTCCATGCAACGATGCCAAAACACAATTACCTATACAGCTTGCCATTAGAGTACTATAACGAGTTTAAAGTACGTAAATACGGCTTCCACGGTACAAGCCACCGTTATGTTTCTGAGCGTGCAGCAGAAATGTTAGGCAAACCAATCGAAGAATTAAAAATCATCACTTGCCATCTAGGGAACGGTGCGTCGATCACTGCGGTTGACGGCGGAAAATCAGTGGATACCTCAATGGGCTTCACGCCATTAGCTGGTGTAACGATGGGCACACGTTCAGGTGACATCGATCCTGCTGTTTTACCATATTTAATGGAAAAATTAGATTTGAACATCGATGAAATGGTGGATGTTTTGAATAAAAAATCTGGTTTATTAGGCTTAACTGGTATTTCAAGTGACATGCGCGATCTAGAAGCAAACTACGACAAAGAAGAAGTCAAAGTTGCTTATGATGTCTTTACTGACCGGATCCGTAAATATATCGGTGGCTATGTCACAACCATGAATGGCGTTGACGCGATCGTCTTTACTGCTGGTATCGGTGAAAATGATGCCCACGTCCGTAGCGAAGTCATCAAAGGCATGACTTGGTTTGGTTGCGAATTAGATGCCGATCAAAATGCAAAACGCGGCGAAGAATTAGTGATCTCAACTGAAGAGTCAAAAGTCAAAGTGCTTTTGATCCCAACAGATGAAGAATTAATGATCGCTCGCGATGTGGAACGTTTACGCGGCTAAGCCAAAGCAATCCTTAAATAGAAGAGGAAGCACATGCAAGAGAAAATACTTGCATGTGCTTTTTTGTATGAAAATCAAAAAAAATGGTGTCAGAGGTAAAAATTGGTGAAGACCAGTTTCTAATTTTTTAAACAGAATATTTAATAATTATACATATGAAAAGTGGTTCATACTGGACTTATTTAGAAGGCTTCTCATTTTACTTTCATTTGAATTTAAATTTCCCTCCTTTTTTGTAGGATGTTCTCAGGGAAATTCCCTTGTAAAAGTTGCCAAATGGGAATAAACTGGCATTTGTGAATTTTCAGAAAAATTCTGCTATTTTATTTTCACTAATTTTTATAAGGGGCCATTCATATGGAAAAAGAAAAAACATTTTTAGGTCAGCCGCGTGGGCTGTCGACGTTATTCTTCACGGAAATGTGGGAACGATTCAGTTATTATGGTATGCGGGCGATTTTGGTGTACTTCATGTACGATGCAGTTGCCAACGGCGGCTTAGGGTTGCCAAAAGGAACGGCTGTGGCGATCATGTCGATTTACGGTTCCTTAGTGTATATGTCAAGCATTGTTGGCGGCTGGATCTCGGACCGTCTTTTAGGATCAAATAAATCCGTTTTTTATGGTGGGATCTTGATCATGTTAGGACACATCGTCTTGGCAACACCTTTAGGGATTCCAGCGTTGTTTGTGTCCATGATGCTGATCGTCATCGGAACCGGACTATTGAAATCCAACGTATCGGGTATGGTGGGGCATTTGTACAGCAAAGACGATATCCGTAGGGATGCTGGTTTCTCGATTTTCTATATGGGGATCAATATCGGCGGCTTGTTAGCACCGATCATCGTTGGGATCTTAGGACAAGAAGTTAACTACCACTTAGGCTTTTCCGTTGCTGCTATCGGGATGTTTATCGGTTTGGTGCAGTATTATGTGCAAGGAAAAACCACGTTGAAAAGTGTAGCGATCGCGCCAACGAATCCTTTATCGGCAGCCGAAAAGAAAACCTTCTTCCGAGCAGTCGTTCTGGTTCTTCTCGCATTGGCAGTGTTGTTTGGCGCAGCAGCTGCAACGGGGCATCTGACGGTTGATTTCTTCATCAACTTTATCAGTGTTCTAGGTATTTTCTTACCAATCTACTACTTTACCAAAATGTTGCGTTCGAAAGATGTCACACCAGATGAAAAGAAAAAAGTATTGGCCTACATTCCGCTGTTTTTGTCAGCGATCGTCTTTTGGTCCTTAGAAGAACAAGGCTCATCGATCTTGGCATTGTTTGCCGCTGACCGTACGCAATCAACGTTATTCGGCATCAATATTCCAGCAAGTTTGTATCAAACCTTAAATCCACTTTTTGTTGTCTTACTGACACCTGTCTTTGTTTGGTTGTGGACCAAACTAGGTTCTCGTCAACCGCGGACAGAAGTGAAGTTTGCCATCGGTTTAGTCTTAGCCGGTTTGTCTTTTCTCTTATTGATGCTGCCAAGCCTTTTGTTTGGAGTAGAAGAACGGGTCAGCCCATTATGGTTAGTATTGAGCTTCTTCATTATGATTGCTGGGGAAATGTGTCTTTCACCGGTGGGCTTGTCGGTGACGACCAAACTTGCGCCGAAAGCCTTCGAAGCACAAACCTTGGCGATTTGGCTGCTAGCAGACGCGTCTTCACAAGCCATCAATGCGCAAATCGCTCGGTTCTACACACCGCAAACAGAAGGGATGTACTATGGCATCGTCGGCGGAGTAGCCGTTGTTGTCGGCATCATCTTGTATTTAGCTAGAAAACCGATCCGCAACTTGATCGGCAACATTCATTGATCAAAAAATAAAAACTTGATTTTCCTACCGTATGCATTGGTTGTTCAATCAATGCATAGGCGGAAAATCAAGTTTTTTGTTGTGAATCAATGTCTTAGTCAATCAAGGGACTCAGAGATTGGCGCGTGATCTGCTGCTGTTCAATAACTAAGGCTTCTTGGAAGTGCTGCTGTAAAAAGTAGCGGTCATGGCTGACTGCCAGCAGGGTCCCTTGATATTCTTGCAACATTTCTTCAATTTCTTCTCGGGCATAGCTGTCGAGGTGATTGGTTGGTTCATCCAAAATCAGGACGTTGATTTTTTCTAAAAAGAGTTTCAGTAACGCCAAACGGATTTTTTCACCACCAGATAAATCTTTGATTCGTTTGGCCACATCACTTTGATAAAAACCGCTTTTAGCTAACTGTCGGCGAGCCGTTTCTTCGTTTCCTGTCAACGTCTGTACGTAGGCCAACAAACGGCTCTCGGGGGCGGCAAACTGCAGTTGCTGGGGCAAATAGCCGATTTGTAAGCTGCTGCCGCGCTTGATGGTGCCGCCACTGGGAATTTCCTCACCGAGGAGTAACTTGAGTAAGGTTGATTTTCCGGTACCATTGTCGCCGATGATCGCTAGATGCTCCCCACGGTAGACCGCAAAACTGCTGTCTTTGAATAGGAGCTGATCGGCATATTGCTGGTGCAAGTCGCGAACGATGAACACCTCTTTGCCCGATTTTCCGCCATTTGCCAAGCCTTGCAGCCGATTTTTCGGGGGCGCTGGCGGTTTGACCAGTGTAAGTTTCGCTAGGCGGCGTTCCAATTCTTTGGCTTTTTTGAAGAAGGATTCATTGTCTCCTTCATGGCCCCACTGACGAAACCGACGAATCATGACTTTCAGTCGCTGGACTTCTTTTTGCTGCAGTTCGTAATTTTTGGTCAGCTCCGCCAAGCGAGCTTCTTTCAAGACACGAAATCGGCTATAGTTCCCAGGATACTCAATCAAGGCGCCTTCTTCCAGTTCCCAGGTCTTGGTGGTGACTTGATCAAGAAAGTGCCGATCGTGAGAAACGACTAGGATCGCTTTTTTCGTATTCTGTAAATAATTTTCCAACCAGCGGATACTTGAAAGATCCAAGTGATTGGTTGGTTCATCCAGTAACAGCAAGTCAGCATCGGCAACTAGCACTTTGGCTAAAGCGACTTTGACCCGTTCGCCACCGCTAAGCTCTGTTAGCCGTGCGTCCTGTCGCTGGGGAATTCCTAAGCCTTGTAAGATCGCGGAAATTCGGTCTTCTAATCCATAACCGCCCAACTCTTCAAAGCGCTGCTGCAACTCGCCATAACGGATCAGACACTTCTCTAAATCAGTATTGGGTTCTGCCATCAAGGCTTCGTAATGACTCATTTGTTGTTTGAGTTCTTGAATGTTAGCAGCAGAATGGAGCAGGTAGTGGATAACGGTTGCTTCAGAAACGGTCAGCTCTTGCTCGACCGTCCCGATCCTTAAGCCTTTTTGGCGGCTGATAACGCCGCTATCGACGCCTTCAGCGCCAGTCAATATTTGTAAAAAGGTTGATTTGCCCGTTCCGTTGATGCCGACTAGGGCAATTTTTTCCCCAGCTTCGATTTGGCAGGATAACTCCTCAAATAACGGATTCCCGCCGATGGTTTTTTTAATAGCAATTGCTTGTATGATCATGATCTCTCTCCTTGAGACCACTCAAAAAGGCCATGGATACCCATGGCCAGTGTTATTTAAACTCAGATTCTTTCGAGAAAAATACCTTGAGATGGCCATTGATTTTACGTAAATTTCACTGTTTTGGACAGACTCGTACCGTCAACAGCAACTGTAAAACCAATTGCATGGCTAAATGCGATATGGTATCGTTGGTAATTTTCATTACTTGTTATTTTAGTCATGCGCATCATGGTCGTTTTCCCTCCTTTGTATCTTTGTCTTTTCAGTGTACCTGAAAGTATCAGAAAGTTCAACCAGGACTGGCGGTTTCTTAGCGTTCCTCGATGCGTAATTCTGTCAGAGAGCTTTCTTTCATCTGACCGATGACCAATGGAACGGTCTCATGAACCACATCACTATATTCTAAGCCGAACCAGCGTTCCGGCGAAATCGTATGGCGTTTGATAAAAAGCTTCGTCTGCATGACTTGCTTCTGCCATTTGCTTAATGCCGTTGCATTCGACAGCTCTTCTTCGATCATCACGAATTGGAAATCACCCACATTGCGTCCAGGCGTTAAGGAGTAGCGTTGCGGCTGCAGCGGCAAGCGACCATCTTTCATCAATTCTTGAATGATTTGGCGAATGTAGAGATTGACTTCTTGCGGCACCCGAAAGCCGAGATAAAGCTTTAGTTTAACGATAAAATCGGTATCTGCCATCGAAACTTCATATTTTTTCGTATAGGGTTCATCGGTGACTTCTACATTGACGAACCAATACACTTTGGCACGCTTCGGCCGTTTGTCTAAAATGGAATAGATGAACTGCTGACCGATCTGATCGTCTTGCAGTTTAGGAACCATGAAGACGACATTCGTCTGAGATAATGGCAAAGAATCATCTTCCCGCAACTGTTTCAATTGAGGGATGTAGGTAGAAAGTGCAACTTCTTCGGCAGCATTTTCTTGAATACGATTGCCCCATTCCCAAATCAGCATCACGCCGATGATTAGGCAGGCTAGTAAGATGGCAACGTAACCGCCGTGGAAAAATTTGGTCGCACTGGAGATAAAGAAAATGCCCTCGATCACTGCAAAAAAGAGCGTGATGAACGGTGCCAAGAAACGAGTCTTCTTGTTTTGGTGCAAGTAGAAATAGAGCAAAACAGTGGTCATCAACATCGTTACCGTAATGGCCAATCCATAAGCGGCTTCCATATGCGTAGAAGTCCTGAAGAATAAGACCACGCCGGAACAGGCGATCCACAACAAGGTGTTCAAGGCAGGAATATACATTTGCCCGATAGACGCCCCCGGATAGATGATTTGCATCCGCGGCAATAGTTTCAACTTGATGGCTTCAGAAACCAAGGTAAAGGAGCCAGACAGCAGGGCTTGCGAAGCAATGATGGCAGCGAGGGTGGCAAAGCTGACACCAAAGACTGTCCATCCTTGTGGCAACGCTTGGAAAAATGGATTCAAGTTTTCGATTTCTTGATAAGTCGGGTTTTGATAGACTTGCAGCAACCACGCCGCTTGACCAAAGTAATTCAGCATCAAGCAGATTTTGATATAGGGCCAGCTGGCATAAATGTTTTTCTTACCCACGTGACCTAAGTCCGAGTAGAGGGCTTCTGCACCAGTCGTTGCCAAAAAGATATTGCCGAGAATAAAGAGCCCGGAACTGTTATCGGGACTAAAGAGCAGATTGATTGCATACCGGGGATCAAGGGCGCGAATCACCGAAAGGTCACCGGCAAAGTTCATCACCCCGACGATGCCTAAGAAGGTAAACCAGCCTAGCATGATCGGTCCGAAGGCTTTGCCGACAAACTCAGTCCCAAAGCGCTGCAGGGCAAAGAGGACCAATAAGATTGCTAAGGTGATGCCGACGATGATCGATTGGTCATTGCCGAAGCGATCAAAAAAGACTGGAATCCCTCGTAATCCTTCGATGGCAGTGGTCACCGTCACGGCCGGCGTCAACACGCCATCTGCTAGCAGGGCTGCACCCCCGATGATTGCTGGAATAATCAAATAGCGGCTGTTTTTACGAACTAAGGTATAAAGGGAAAAAATCCCGCCTTCTCCATGGTTATCCGCGTTTAATGCGATCAAGACGTACTTGATCGTCGTTAACAAGGTCAGCGTCCAAAAGACGAGCGAGACGCTGCCTAAGATAAAATCAGGTGTTAAGGTGCGTAGTCCGCCATTGTCCTCCACCAAGGCTTTCATTACGTAAAGTGGGCTCGTACCAATATCACCGTAGACCACCCCCATGGCGACTAAAAGTCCGCCGGCGGTCACTTTTTTCATTTTGCTTGAACTCATTGACTGTTTTCCCTCCATTTTAAACTGCAAAAAGACCTAAGCGGCCCCTTGCCACTTAGGTCTTGCAAGAAACATCTTAAACCAGCGGATTCCCGCTTGCTGTTGATCTAAGATCATGGAACGATCCATGTGCTACTCCCCTAAAGTGCTCTTATTATCTTTGTTTTTGCAGCTCCTGTCAATCTATTTGCTAAAAATGGCAATAAACATTTTTCATTTCCTGCTTTTCAGCGTAAGATAACAATAGGTATGGAATAAGGAGGCAGGAAAATGATTGAGATCAAGAATCTGACGAAACAATATGGACCAAAAAAAGCGTTGTCTGATCTTTCCCTGACGATCCGTCAAGGGGAGATCTTTGGCTTTCTGGGACACAACGGGGCAGGGAAGTCGACTACGATCAAAAGCTTAGTGAGTATTTTGCAGCCAACGAGTGGAGAAATCTATTTTGATGGTCAATCCCTCGTGGAACATCGGGAAGCGATAAAAAAACAAATTGCTTATGTGCCGGACACACCAGATTTATTTTTACAGCTAACAGCAGGGGAGTATTGGGACTTGATTGCCGCAGCGTATGAGGTGCCAGCAGCGGAAAAGGCTGAGCGTTTGCAAAAATTAGGGCGCTTGTTTGATATGCTGTCTCATGAAGAAGAGACCATCGCCAGCTTTTCCCATGGAATGCGGCAAAAAACACTGCTGATTGGGGCATTGATCCCCGATCCAGACATTTGGATCTTGGATGAACCATTACAAGGCTTAGATCCCCAAGCGGCGTATGATTTAAAAGAAATGATGAAACAGCACGCTGCCAAGGGCAAGACCGTGATTTTTTCCACCCATGTCTTGGACACCGCCCAGCAGTTGTGTGATCAATTGGCGATTTTGAAAAAAGGCGAGCTACTGTACAATGGCTCAGTGGCAGATTTGCTGGCACAGCATCCGTCGCTTTCTTTGGAAACGATCTATCTGCAAATGACTGGGAGAAGTCAAGAAGAAGCGATTCTTGCAGAAGCGGAGGAAGCGTAGATGCGAAAACAACAATTTCTGACGCTGACCTCCGTTAATTTGCGGTATGCCAATCCCCAACTAACAGACAAAGCCCGCAAAAAAGGCAAGGCTGGTTCGACCTTGACCAGTTATTTGTTGTTTCAATATGCGCTTTCTGGGGTAGTGTTTTTGCTAGTCTATGGGTTGACGATGATCACATTGGATTTTAGTCAGATGCCAGGCTTTTTTACCGCTTATGTCGCTTTGTTCGGGATCTTAGGCTTTTCCCAAGGGATTTCGTCTATTTACAATGTCTTTTTCGAGAGTCAAGACCTGCCAGCGTATTTGCCGCTGCCCTTTCGACAGAGTGAAATTTTTCTGGCAAAAATCGTGGTGGTATTTCTCACCGTTGCGCCGTTTATTTTTCCTCTGTTGGTCTTATTTCTCCTGACAGGGATTCGGGCAAACGTCTTTTTCTTGCTGACGATCTTATGGGCGTTTTTGCTGTTCGGCTTGTTTTTAGTCTTGATCTTCAGCATTTGCAGCTTGATCGTCTTCAGCCTGACGCGGACTAAGTTTTTCTTGAAGCATAAAAAATTGGTCACTAGTTTGTTGCTAGGCGTGACGATGCTGGTTGTTGTGATCGGGGTCTTAATGATGAATCAGGTGAATACCTACGAGGCAGACGTGGTAGACCGAGGAGCGATCAGCTTTTTATTGCCCTTTTATTATGTGATGGTGGCGCCGTTTCAAACAACTGGTTTGCTTAGCTTGCTAGGGATCATCGCCACAGCAGGCGTGTTGCTTTTTGCCCTCTATCGGTTGATCTTGCCGAAGTTTTATGAGCAAGTGGCAGCCGCGGCGCCCAACCAAGGAAGTGTTCGCCGGAAGCATAAACCCAATCAAGGCTTGGGCCAGCAGTTGTTTAATTACAATTCGCAGTTGATCCGTGATCCGAATTTGATTATGCAAGTCTTCTCTTCTTCGTTGCTGATGCCCATCATTTTCTTAGTGTCCTTTGTGTTTACAGGAGCGATTCAGTTAAGTGAATTGGATGAGCGATTTATCGGTGTCGTTTTTGTGGCGGGGATCGCCTTGGCAGCATTGATGGTCAACCCGACTTCTTTTATCAGTAATTTGATCTCACTGGATCAGGAGAATTTCTTGTTTGTCCGCTCCTTGCCGCTATCGATGAAGCGCTACTTGCGGGAAAAATTCCGTTTTGGCGTCGTTTTGCAACTGAGCTTAACGGCAGTCATCGTGCTGGCAGCAGTCCTTCTGTTCAAAATGCCGCTGATTTTGGCTGTCTCTTTTCTAGTTGGGGCACTTTGGAGCAGTTTTCTTTTGTGCTTGAAATATTTTGCTCGTGATTATCGGCTGCTGCTTTTGGATTGGACCAACATCAGTCAATTGTTTACGAGAGGGGCGGGGAGTCTTGGGTTAGCCATTGGAACGATCGCAACGCTATTTCTTTCCGTCATTGTTATCATCCTTTATGGCTTTGCTGCAACTTCGGTTGATTTTTGGTTATTGAATGGTCCGATTTTCTTCGTGATCCTCTTGACCAGCGGCCTCTGGATAGCCCATTATCAATACAGATTTTGGCGTCGTTTTTCCTAAGGGAAACGACGCTTTGCTTTTTTATTAAACGACGGGTAAATTGACTATTTATTCAGAAAATTCAGAAAAACTATTTACAATCAAAAGGAAACATGGTTAGATAGGAGTACCTATTACTTTGCTTTCATTTTTTGCTGTACAAGTTTGGATAACCGACTTGTCAAAGAGCTGTGACCAAAGGCAAAAAGTCCAATGAGACCTAAGTGCTCGTTGCCTCTTTTGCTTTTGTCACGGTTTTTTTTTGCACAAAAAAACCTGCCGTTCGTCGGCAGGTCGTCTCACTATCAAGCTTTGGTGTGGTCTTTTTCTGGTAATTTGTTTTCTAGATCTGTCCGTACAACTAACACATCACAGCCAGCATGGCGAATGACATACTCAGACACAGAACCGATAAAGATTCGTTCAACCGCATTTAACCCAGTGGCACCGATCATAATCAAATCGATGTCGTGATCTTCGGGCAATTGTTTGGCAATGATCGGTTTTGGCGAGCCATATTCGATCACTGTTTTGACAGCAGTTACTTGGTGTTTGCGGGCATAATCCTCATAGTCTTTCAAGGTTTGTTTGGCCATTTCGGTTGCTTGCTCAGCAAGCATGCCGTCAAAAGAAGAAACGGTTTGAAAGGCACGAGTGTCTATCACATGTGCTAAAACCAATTCAGAATCATTCCGCTGTGCCACGTTCACGGCTTTTTTGAAGGCTAATTCTGACTCGCTAGACCCATCGACGGCTACCATGATTCGTTGATATTGTTGTAACATAAGAAACACTCCCATCTGTTATCTTCTACTTTTATTGTAATGCTTTTTTCTGGAAAAAGAAAACCTAATCTTTCTTTTTTTTCATTTTTTGTGCCAGCAAGATGCTGAAAGATGCGGAAGAGAGCAGCAATAAAGCCAAATAAAACAAGGCAATCAGCTCCTTATCGACAAAGCCCACAACCAATGCCACCACGCCTAAAAGGAAATGAATGAGACTATAGGTTTTTAAGAAGACCTTATTCGCCTCGGTGGTAGGGATCAAAGTGAAAAAAATCGCTTGTTTGGCATAAAGCAAATAACTGGTGCCGAATAATACCAGTGCCACGATCGTAAATAATAGAAGAATCATAAACATACGCCATCCTGTCCTAAGTTGATAAGTTTAGTATAGCGAACCCTAGAAAGAATAGCAAAAGCCACCCTTACTCTGATGTCAGGCAAGGACGTTTCACTGTTGCTATCGGTTAGAAAACGCAAAAAAGCCATCTGTTAAAAACAGATGGCACATTCTAAAAAGAATGGGTAATATCCGTTGATGCCGTTCTTTTTCCCATAGTATTGATCCCGCAAATTCTAGCAGGTGGGTTCCACGGTCTAAGCTTCGAACTACCAAAGGAAAAGGCATGTTACCAGCATTGACACAAGACGGATCCCAAGATATCAATAAAAATGTTCGGTCAACACACAAAAGGGACAACTCGTACATCACAGAATTCCCACCCTTATAGTAGCATAGGAATGACGAAGGTGCAATAAAGTTGTTTGAAAACGATACCAAAAAGTCGCTATTTTTTTTAAGTACCTAGTTTTTTTTCTTTCGCTGCTGCAATTGTTGGTACCGTTGACCTAAGGCTTGCTCATATTTACCAGTGGCTTTTGGTTGGTAATAATGAGTATTTTTCAGCTTATCAGGTAAGTATTGCTGATCGACCCAGGCATCATCAAAATTATGTGGGTATTGATAGCCAACACCCCGATTCAAGCTTTGGGCACCCTTGTAATGACTGTCTCGTAAATGATCCGGGACATCGCCAGCTTTACCGCTGCGAATATCTGCGATCGCTGCATCCAATGCCATGTAGGCAGAGTTGGATTTTGGTGACAGACATAGATCGACCACTGTATCGGCTAACGGAATCCGAGCTTCTGGCAAGCCCAAACGTTCAGCGGCTAACACAGCATTGACGGTTCGAGCAGCGGCTGCTGGGTTAGCTAAACCAATGTCTTCATAGCCGATGACCATCAAGCGCCGACAAATGATCGCCAGATCGCCTGCCTCTACTAAACGACCTAAGTAATGCAGCGCACCATCCACATCGCTGCCGCGAATCGATTTTTGAAAAGCAGAGATCACATCATAGTGCGCATCCCCATCTTTATCGTGGGTCAATGCTTTACGCTGGACGCACTCTTCGATGATCGCTAAGGTCAAATGAATAATGCCGTCTGGTCCTTTTGGGGTGGAACGAGCAGCGAGCTCTAAGCCGTTTAGCGCACTTCGTAAATCACCGTTGGTCGCTCGCGAGAGATGCAAGCGGGCATCATCGGTCAATACGATGGTTTCTGATCCAAGTCCGCGAATTTCATCTGCTAAGGCTTGATCAATGGCGGTCAAAATGTCTTCTTCTTGGAGCGGTTTGACTTCAAAAATCTGTGTCCGACTGCGAATCGCTGGATTGATCGTAATGTAGGGATTTTCCGTCGTGGCACCGATCATAATGATCTTGCCGCTTTCTAAATGGGGCAGTAAAAAGTCTTGTTTTGTCTTGTCCAGTCGATGGACTTCATCAAGCAATAAAATGACAGTACCGCTCATTTTGGCTTCCTCTGCCACGATCTGCAGGTCTTTTTTTGTATCTGTGGCGGCGTTCAGCATGCGAAACGCATAGCGTGTCGAGCCGGCGATCGCACTGGCAATGCTGGTTTTTCCGGTTCCCGGCGGTCCGTATAGGATCATCGAAGAAAGCATTTTGGCTTCGACCATTCGGCGAATGATTTTCCCCGGGCCAACCAAATGCTGCTGTCCGACGACTTCATCTAAGTTCCGTGGCCGCATTCGATAAGCAAGTGGCTGCTGCATAAAACGATCCTCTCCTTTTCCTGTAAGTATAACATAAGAACGTATATTCTCATAAACAAGCTGATTTGCGTCTTTACAGAAACAAAAGGGCGCTTATTTTCCACTCAGTCAGCAAAAATCAGGTTCGTTGAAAAGAAATCGTTGAGATCGTCGTAACTCTGTAGTCAAAGATAGTAAGTTCGTCGAGAATTGTGTAGAATAAAGAGGGTGATGAGAATGGATGAATTAATGGCACTTTTTGCGACACAGCCGACAACGACCATCGCACGTGCCTTATTAGGAATGTATTTGGAACATGAGACCCCAGAAGGAACAGTAGGTGGGTATATCGTGGATTGTGAAGCGTATCTAGGTCCCGATGATTTGGCGGCTCATAGTGTGGGCATGCGAAACACACCAAGGGTTCGGGCGATGTATCAGGAACCAGGTACGATTTATTTATATACGATGCATACGCATCGAATCGTCAACTTTATTACGCAGCCAAAAGGCATCCCGCAAGGAATCATGATTCGCGGGCTAGAACCGGTGGATGGGATCGCTTTGATGGAGCAACAACGACAAAAAACAGGACCGGATGTAGCCAACGGCCCCGGGAAACTGGTACAGGCACTGCAGATCCCCGCTGAGCTTTATGGAGAATCGATTTTTACAAGCCCACTGCATTTGGTTCCTGAGCGCCGACGTACCCCAAAAGAAATTTTGGCATTGCCTCGGATCGGTATCCCAAATAAAGGGGAATGGACCCAGATGCCGCTTCGTTTTGCGGTGGCTGGCAATCCGTATTTGACAAATATACGAAAAACCGCTGTTCAGCAAGACCATGGATGGTGTTAAGAAAGAAGGAATAGTGATGGCGAAAGAAACGATATTGACTTACTTAGATCAGCGATTAACGAAAAAAATCACCGACTATGATGTGGCGATCGATTGGGATGCCAAAAATCATACGATCGAATTGGTGCTGCGCTTGTTTGCTGAAAATCCTCACCACGTGCAGATCGACGATGCACAAGGTGTGGCATCAGAAGAAGCGATCATTGAATTTGAAGATGGGATTTTGCTGTATGATCCACAAAAATCAACGTTTGATGAAGAAGATTATTTAGCGACGATCCCTTATGCAGGGAAAAAAGGGATCCAAAAAGCCTTGTTAGACGGATTGGTTGATTACATTCAAGAAATTTTAGAAGAAGGCCAAAGCGATCTGCTTGATTTCTTGAACGATGACAGTGAAGAAGCGATCTTTGAATTGCGATTCAACGAAGAAGAATTTGTGGAGAAAATGACGAACTATCAAGCGGGAGCTGGGGAAACCATGATCCCGTACCCTAGTTACTAAGGAGAACGAACATGAAATGGAATGAAGTAACCGTAGCGACAGCTAGCGAAGCAGTGGAAGCAGTCGCCAATATTTTAATGGAACACGGAGCAAGTGGGGTAGCGATCGAGGACGTTTTAGATATCGAAAATTTTAAAAGCGATGCGTATGGCGAAATTTTGGATAAAGAAACCTATACGACCTTAGAAGAAGGCGCCCAAGTCAGTGCCTATTTCCCAGAGACGATCTTTTTACCAGAAGTGCTGCCGACGATCAAAGCAGCCATCGACCGTCTGCCAGAATATGGTTTGGCGATCGGCAAAAACACCATCACAACGAGCGAGGTCGTGGAAGAAGCATGGGCAACGGCCTGGAAAAAATATTACCATCCAGTCCGTATCTCCCGCTATCTGACGATCGTGCCGAGCTGGGAAAACTATCAACCGCTGCAAGAAGAGGAAAAGATCATCACCCTTGATCCGGGGATGGCTTTTGGAACCGGCACGCATCCTACGACACGCTTGACATTACAAGCCCTAGAAGTCTACTTGCGAGGCGGTGAAACCGTCTTAGATGTCGGGACGGGTTCAGGCGTGTTGAGTATCGCCAGTAAATATTTAGGTGCCAAAGACGTGTTCGCTTATGATCTAGATGAAGTCGCTGTGAGGTCCGCCCAAGAAAATATGGCGATGAACCCTATTGCTCACGATGTGACCGTGCAGGCCAATGATCTCTTGCAAGGAGTGACGGTCCCTGCTGATCTTATCGTTGCCAATATTTTAGCGGACATCATTCTATTGATGATCCCTGATGCGTGGCGTCTATTGAAGCAAGAAGGGACCTTGATCGTTTCTGGGATCATTGAGACGAAAAAACAATTAGTGATCGATGCCATGATCGCACAAGGCTTTGAGATCGATCAATTGTTCAATCAAAAAGACTGGTATGCGATCGCCTTTAAAAAAACAGAGGTAGAGTAAGATGCAGCGATATTTTTTACAGGAGCCTTATGAAGCAAAAGCGGTGTTTGCCGTTTCGGGAGAACCCTTCCACCATATGATCCGAGTGATGCGCATGACTCCCGGGGCAAAAGTCGGTTTAGTGTTTGAGGATCATTTGGCGATCATTGCCAAGATCAAAGAAGCCGATGAAGAAACGGTGTACTTAGAGGAAGTCGAAAAAGAACAGCAGGACAAGGAATTGCCGCTGCAGGTCACGATCGCTAGCGGCTACCCGAAAGGCGACAAGCTGGACTTGATCGTTCAAAAAGGAACGGAGCTGGGGGCGGCAGCCTTTATCGGTTTTCCTGCGCAAACTTCGGTCGTGAAATGGGATCAAAAGAAATTACAGAAAAAGCAGCAGCGGCTGCAAAAAATCGCCCAAGAAGCGGCGGAGCAATCCCAACGGCAGATCGCACCAGCCATCACGCTGCTGGATAACGCCAAAGCATTTTGGCAAAGCCTCAGTCAGTATGATGCGGTCCTAGTGGCTTATGAAGAATCAGCCAAACAAGGAGAAGCAGCGATGCTGCTGCAAGTGATCACCGCATTGCCTGTTGGCAGCAAAGTTTTAGCGATCTTTGGTCCAGAAGGCGGTCTGACCCCCTCCGAAATCGAAGAAGCCCAGCAAAACAACGCCAAATTATGCGGGTTAGGCCCTCGAATTTTACGAACAGAAACAGCACCATTTTATTTTTTAAGTGCTGTCAGTGTGCTAACGGAATTAAAGAGGATGTGAGTTGATGAATAAGAACCAAGAAGCAATCAGTGTCCGTTTGTTGACGGCCGATCTGACCGACTGGGTCTTGAAGGATTTTATCAATCAATATAAGACGACCTTAAAGGAAGTCGTCGTTTTGCCTAGTGCCATTCGACGGGCGAAAATCTTGGCACAAGGCTCTTCCCTACAAATCGGCGCAGTGATCGATTACCCCCTTGCCCAAGGAACATTGGCAAAGGTGGCGTTTGAAATCGGTCGGGCGTTTATGGAAGGCGCCGATTTTTTGGAAGTCTGGCTGCCAGCTTCTTCCTTCATGGAAAATGATCGTGGCTTTGCGGAGTTGACTGAAACGATCCGCTCCTTGACCTTGACAGGAGGAGAGATCCGCTTAGCTGTGCAAACCGAGATCATGAATGAATTGACGAAGATCCAAGTAGCACAACGCTTGAAAGAAGAAGCTTGGTCAAAGATCGTGTTAGGGCAAAAACAACCGCTAGCAGAAGCATTGCATGACGTGAGCTTGTTTTCCTTAGATGGTGGTAGTCAACTGTCGATCCAGATCAATCCTGACACAGTAGATGAACAAGCGCTGCAATCACTACAGGCTGCTGGCGCTGAGAAAATCGGGCTCTCGTATCATGTTTTTGAAGAATTGCTTAAGGACCAGCCGTCGCCCGATGTGCTTTGAACAACAGCGATTGAAAAATAGCTGAAAAATTTGTATAATAATACTACTAAAATAAGAACTGCAGGTTAGACAGGAGTCCCATGCTTAGAACGTTTGTCCGCAAGGCTTTGGGTGCGTGACGAAACGTTAACAGCGACTTCTGTCTGCCTTTTTGATAGCACAAAAAAGAAAAGCAGGAGGCGGAATGAATGGCAAAAGAAGTTATATTGACCGGGCCCAATGTCATCAAATTGGTCGCTCATTATATGAGTGAAGAGCATGTTGCCTTTGTCCAAAAAGCATTAGATTACGCGACAGAAGCCCATAAAGAACAATTCCGTAAATCCGGCGAGCCTTACATTATTCATCCAATCCAAGTTGCGGGGATCTTGGCAGAATTGCAGATGGACCCTCATACCGTTGCAACTGGTTTTTTGCATGATGTCGTCGAAGATACCGATGTGACGTTAGCCGATCTGAAAGAAGAATTCGGTGCCGATGTAGCGATGCTAGTGGATGGCGTGACCAAGCTGGGTAAGATCAAGTACAAATCTCATGAAGAACAATTAGCAGAAAATCATCGAAAAATGTTGATCGCCATGGCGCAAGATTTACGGGTCATCATGGTCAAACTGGCTGACCGTTTACATAATATGCGTACGTTGAAACATCTGCGGGAAGACAAACAACGCCGCATCGCCCAAGAAACGATGGAAATCTATGCCCCATTGGCTCATCGTTTAGGGATCAGCCGCATCAAATGGGAATTAGAAGATATTTCTTTGCGTTATTTGAATCCACAGCAATATTACCGAATCGTGCATTTGATGCAGACAAAGCGAGAAGAACGGGAATCTTACGTTTCTGAAACCGTAGAAGAGATTCGGATCGCCACCGAGGAACTAGATATCTATGCTGAGATCTATGGCCGACCAAAGCATATTTACTCAATCTATCGCAAGATGAAAGACCAAAAGAAACAGTTCAATGAAATCTATGATTTGTTGGCGATCCGAGTGATCGTTGACTCCATCAAAGATTGTTATGCGGTTTTGGGAACGATCCATACAAAATGGAAACCAATGCCTGGGCGGTTCAAGGATTATATCGCGATGCCAAAAGCCAACATGTACCAATCGCTGCATACGACGGTCATTGGTCCCAAAGGCAATCCTGTCGAGATCCAAATTCGGACCCATGAAATGCATGAGATCGCTGAATTTGGGGTTGCTGCGCACTGGGCCTATAAAGAAGGCAAGACGGAAAAAGTCAAAGCCGACAAGATGACCCAACAAGTTGGCTGGTTCCGCGAAATCTTGGAACTACAAGACGAAAGCTATGATGCTTCTGAATTTATGGAAGGTGTCAAAGGCGATATTTTCAGCGACAAAGTCTATGTCTTTACGCCAAAAGGTGATGTGACGGAGTTGCCTCAAGGCTCCAGTCCACTGGATTTTGCCTATAGCATCCATACCGACATCGGTAACAAAACCACCGGTGCCAAGGTCAATGGCAAGATGGTCCAATTGGACTACAAGCTAAAAAATGGGGACATTATCGAGATCTTGACCTCACCAAATTCCTTTGGGCCAAGCCGCGACTGGGTCAAACTAGTGGCTACCAGCAAAGCGAAGAACAAAATCAAACGATTCTTCAAAGCCCAAGATCGTGATGAAAACATCATCAAAGGGCATGAGGCAGTGGTTCGTACCTTACAAGATATGGGCTTTGTGCCAAAAGAATTCTTGACGAAAAGCAAAATGGCGGAAGCTTGCGAACGATTCAATTATCAAACAGAAGATGATCTGTTTGCCTCTGTCGGTTATGGGGAAGTCAGTCCCACGACCTTAGCCAACCGTTTGACCGAAGAAGAACGGCGCGAGAAACAAATCGAGAAGCAAAAGCAGCAAGTCCAAGAGATGATCAATCAACCGGCGAAAAAAGAACCAGAAAAAATGAAGGTTCGTCACGAAGGCGGCATTGTCATTGAAGGGGTCGATAACTTGTTGATCCGCATCTCCCGCTGCTGCAATCCGGTTCCTGGGGATTCGATCGTCGGCTACATTACCAAAGGCCGGGGGATCTCGATCCACCGCAGCGATTGTCCCAATGTTCAAAACAAAGACGCCGCGAACCGTTTGATCGACGTTGAGTGGGAAGATGCCACCGACATCAACAAGGAATACGATGCCGATCTTGAGATCTATGGCTATGATCGTTCTGGTTTACTCAACGATGTCTTACAGACAGTCAATAGCGTCACCAAGCGTTTGGTAAGTGTCGAAGCCAAAACCAACAAAGACAAAATGGCAACGATCCGCATCACGGTGGCGATTCAGAATTTGACTCATTTGAAATCGATCGTTGATAAGATCAAACAGATTCCAGATGTTTACAGCGTCAGACGTACGAAGGGATGAGAAAGAATGCGGGCAGTGATCCAGCGAGTCAGTCAAGCAAGCGTGTCGATTGAGGACAATGTCGTCGGTAAGATCCAACAGGGATTCATGGTTTTGTTGGGGATCACCCATGAGGATACAGGTGACGATGTGGCTTATCTCGTAAGAAAAATCAAGAATTTACGGGTTTTTGAAGACGAAGAGGGCAAAATGAATCGGTCACTGGAAAGCATAAACGGTTCCGTCTTGAGTATTTCACAGTTTACCCTCTATGGGGAGACCAAGAAAGGCAATCGCCCCAGCTTCATTCAAGCGGCACCGCCAAGTATTGCGATCCCGCTTTACGAAGCCTTTAATGAAGGCTTAAAAGCCGAAGGGATCACTGTTGCTACCGGAAAATTTGGCGCAGATATGCAAGTCGCCTTGGTCAATGATGGCCCGGTGACGATCGTGATCGATACGAAAGAAAAATAAGAGATACAAAACGAAGGATTTTCTCGCTGGAAAAAGTGGGAGAAGTCCTTCGTTTTTTTATCCTCTCGAAAGCGCCAAGCATTTTTGATGGGATCCAAGTGAAATATAAGTTGCAATCGGGAAATCTTACAAAACTGTTAGTAAAAATCCCATTCTTTTATTTGTTATTTAACATCTTTTTCTTGTTCTTTTATAAGGGTTTTTAAATGAAAATATCGTTTGTGCTCGTTTTTTAATATTTCAAATTCGAAAAACGACCCTTTATTGCGATTGTTCTTAAGGGAGAAGTATGGAATAATTGTTAAAAAATAATGTCACTGGAGGAAATAACAATGAACTTTTGGCAGCGTGCATTAAAAAGTATCACCAGAAGAAAAGGGAAATCATTTATTTTATTTTTAGTTCTGTTTATTTTAGGAAATGTGATCGCTGGTGCTGTAGCAATTCAACAATCCACTGCCAACGTGGAGCGTGAGACGAAACGCAAAATGGGGAACGTAGCTACGGTGGAAATGGATTGGGAAGGTTTTGAAAAAGACAACGCAGATGTTTCGGATGAAGAGCGGTCTCGAGAGGATTTTTATCCGAAACCACCAGCATTGGATGTTTATGAGCAAATCGGTCAGTTAAGCTATGTGAAATACTTTGATTACCAAAATCAAGCCTGGTTAGAAACAACAAAATTGAAAGCCTATACGCCAGAGGATGGCTCGGTCGGCATGGGTGGCAACTATTTCACCTTGAAGGGTGGAAATTTGGTTGAGCCATTAGACATGCAAGAAGGCTTGATTCGCTTGGAGGAAGGCGAGGGATTGACAGAAAAAGATGTCAGTGAGTTGACGAACGCGGTATTGATCAGTAAAGAGATCGCAGAATTGAATAACCTGAGTGTCGGTGATCAATTGGTGTGGGATACACGGGCAGAAGTCATGATGGAAGAAGGCTCAAGCGAAGCAGTGAGTGACGATAGTGAGGATGCGACGGACGAAACAGCTGAAAGTGGCAATCGTGTCGCAACCTTTGATTATCCCGTGACCATTGCAGGGATCTTTTCTGTCGTTAAAAAGGATCAAAGCAATCAAGGCAATTCATCAGAGCAGAGCAATTCTCAAAATAGTGATCAGATATGGCAAGTGATGGATCAAATCAACACCTTTTATGCTAGCAATAATTTAGTGCAAGATTTTAACAAATTGCAGTCTGAAAAGCTTTGGGGTCAAGAAGTGATCGAAGAAGAGTCAGACGCCTATTATCAGCCGATCTTTGTCCTAAATTCAACGGATGACGTCGAAGCCTTTAAACAAGAAGCCGGTGCCTTATTGCCCCAATACTATCGTGTCATTGCCAATACGGATCAATACGAGCAGATCGCCGGTGGCTTTACTCGTTTAGGGGTGATCGCAAATTACATCGTGATCATTGCATCGATCGCAACCATCTTTATCATTTCCTTAGTGGTCCTACTTTTCTTACGAGATCGGAAACAAGAATTAGGCATCTATCTCTCCTTGGGGGAAAGCCGTGGGAAAGTCATTGGACAGATCGTAATTGAAGTCTTGCTGGTTAGTTTAGCCGCACTGCTATTGTCCTTAGTGACCGGGAACTTATTAGGTGGGGCCGTTTCAAATACCTTGATGCAAAACGATTGGATGAGCAATCAAAATGATATGGGCGGTGTTTATTCTGGCGGTTTGATGGCAGCTAATATTGATTACATGGATATCAAGAATGCCTATCAAGTGTCCTTCTCAGCAGGCTACATCATCACGTATCTGCTGTTAGGTCTAGGAACTGTCTTACTCTCAGCGATTTTACCGCTATTGTATATTTTACGCTTGAATCCAAAGAAAATCATGATGTAGGAGGAACCAACGATGACTTTATTAGAAACCAAAGCAGTCGATTACTATTACCAAGACGGCGATCAGCGTCGCTATATACTGAAAGAGACTTCTGTTTCTTTTGAAAAAGGCCGATTTTATGCCATCTTAGGTCAATCTGGTTCGGGAAAAACGACGTTTTTGTCCTTGATCAGTGCACTGGATAGTCCGAAAAGTGGACAAGTACTTTATGAAGGCACCGATATCGAAAAAATCGGGCATGAGAATTACCGCCGCGACGACATCAGTATTATTTTCCAAAGCTATAATCTGATTCCTTATTTGAGTGCAGTCGAGAATGTCTTAGTGCCGATGGCAATCACGAAAAATCAGTTGCCGGACAATCAACGAGAAGTGGCGTACAATTTGCTGGATTATATTGGCATCACCAAGGAAAAAGCAGATCGGCTCGTCAATCAATTATCTGGTGGTGAACAACAACGGGTAGCGATCGCGCGGGCATTAGCCACCAATGTCGATATCATTTTAGCGGATGAACCAACCGGAAATTTGGATGAAGAAATGGAGCAAGAGATCATCGATATCTTTAAAGAGCTGGCTCACGTCCACAACAAATGTGTGATCGTCGTGACCCACGCCAATGAGATCGCTCAACAAGCAGATGAAGTCTTGTATTTACGTAAAGGTGTGTTGAGTAAGCATGAGTGATTTTTTATCAAATTTCAGCCCGGACAACTATGATGGCAAAAAGAAGCCTGCTGGCAATAGCGAGAAAAAAACTAGCGAACCTGTCGGAGATCAAAATGCAAGCGGCGCTGAGCAAGCGAGCAAACCAGCGGAGCCAACGACGGTTCACCAATCAGAAGAGCCGACAGCTAGTGAGCCGATGAGTCGCTCGGCAGCCCGTCAACAAACACAGACGACTGAAGCAAAAGCAGCGAGTTCTTCGACGGAGAAGATAGCGTCAAAGGAACCAGTCAGCCGTTTTGGGAAAGAAGAAACGGAATTTGATCCGACCTACAAAAAGCGTCGGCAGAAAAAAATCTTGTTGATTGCCCTGCTGAGCGCCTTGGCAGTTGCCGTGATCGGAATCGTCTACTATCAAATGACCCATGTCAAGGTGCCGGATTTCACTGCCCAAGATTTGTCAGAAGCGCGGACGTGGGGTGTGGAAGAAGGCGTCGCTATCAAAGTGGAGCAAGAATATGATTTTGACAAAGACGTCAACCAAGTGATCGACCAAAGTGTTGACCCTGACAAAAAGATCAAGAAGGGTGCCACATTGACACTGACGGCGAGTCTCGGGCCTGATCCTGAAGAACGCTTAGAGCTGCCAGATTTTTCAGCGATGCAAGTGACCGAAGCAAAAGAATGGATCGCCAGCAATAAAGCCGAGAACCTCTCTTTGATCGAACAATTTGACGACAATGTAGCAGCAGAAGCTTTTATTAAACAAGAGGCGGCCAACAAAGAGCTTGATTTAGCCGAATACAAACGCAAAGACCGTTTGAGTGTCTATTATTCAAAGGGCAAAGAAGTCTTTGAAAAAAATATTGAAGTACCTGATTTTACAGGCAAAGCCAAAAGTGAAGCTTCCGAATGGGCGAAAAAGAATGACTTGAAATACAAAGAAGAAACCGTCTTTTCTGACAGTGTCGCCCTAGACCTGGTGGTTTCACAAGAACCAGTCAAAGGCAGCAAACTTGCGAAAAAAGAAGAATTTGTGGTGAAGGTCTCAAAAGGCCAGGCTTTGACCGTTCCAGATTTTTCACAATACACGATCGAAGAAGCCCAAGGTCTAGAATCGAAGATCCCGCTGCAAGTCAGCACGGTCTATTCCGATCAAGTAGCGTATGGTAGTTTCTTGAGTCAGTCGGAGGAAGCCGGCAAAGAATACAGCGAAAGCGATACTTTGCCAACTGTCAAAGTCGTCTACTCATTAGGCAGACCGTATTTGAAAGACATCCGTTTCCAAGCAACGGAAGGCGACTTGCCAAAACTATTCTTTGATGAATACAAATCAAAAGGCGCCAATGTCTATTACGAAATCTACTATGTCGATTCGGCGGAACCGAAAGGAACCGTCGTTGAAATGAGCCGCTACGGCGAGTTTATTCCCCTAGAAACGTGGATCACCATCGGGATCAGTCGTGGCAATCTGCAAGGCAGTACCCAAACACCGCCGGCAGATGATGGCGGTGACGATACCGATGAACCGGTCAGTACCGCTGGTTCATCTGCTGCCGAATAATCTCGCAACCAACACTTTTTCACACAGTATCAAAAGGTAAGCACCCTTCCTTGGAAGGGTGTTTTTACTTACTAATTGTAAAAAAAACACGAGCGAGCCGCTTGAAATCGCTGGATCGATAAAGTAAACTTGATGGTAACGATAAAAAATGGCTCCGCAGTGCCATCTATAGAAGGGACGAAACAAATGATAAAAAAATTACTCGCGAATGTTGGCAGCTATAAGAAGGACAGCTTGCTGACCCCTGTGTATGTAGCAGGAGAGGTTGCCTTAGATGTCATTATGCCCCTGATTATGGCCATGATGATCGACCAAGGGATCGAAAAAGGAGACGCCGGTGTGATTCTAAGAGATGGCGGCTTGCTTTTTTTATGTTCCTTGATCGCATTACTTTTAGGAACGCTTGGCGGACGAACCGCAGCGATCGCTTCGGCTGGTTTTGCCCGCAACCTGCGGCACAATCTGTTTCGCCGAATCCAAGATTTTTCCTTTTCAAACATTGACCGCTTTTCTTCCTCCAGTTTGATCACCCGCTTGACCACTGACGTGACCAACGTCCAAAATGCGTATCAAATGATTATTCGTATTCTGGTCCGCAGCCCGTTAGTTCTGATTTTCTCACTTGCAATGGTTAGCACCATCAGCCCAGAACTTATGACGATCTACTTAGTTGTTTTGCCGATCTTAGCGATTGGCCTTGCCTTAGTGATTCGTTTTGCCCACCCACTGTTTCTAAAAGTATTCCGCATTTATGACCGCTTGAATAATGTGGTGCAAGAGAATTTACAAGGGGTTCGTGTCGTGAAATCGTATGTCCGGGAAGAACAGCAAGAAGAACTGTTTGGCGAAGTGTCCACCGATGTTTATCGGAATTTCACGCTGGCGCAACGGATCGTTTCCTTTAATATGCCATTGATGCAATTTGCAGTCTATACATGTATGCTGCTCTTGTCATGGTTTGGTGCCCAGTTGATCGTGGAACAAAGTAGCCTGACGACGGGTGAATTAGTCAGCATGTTCAACTACACGATGCAGATTTTGATGAGCTTGATGATGATGTCGATGGCTTTCGTGCAGATTTTGATCGCACGAACGTCGGCAGAACGGGTCGTGGAAGTATTAGATGAAGAAAGTGACTTGAAAAATCCCGCCGATCCGGTCAAAGAGATCAAAGACGGCTCCATCGTTTTTGAAAATGTTGGCTTTAGTTACGCCAATGACAAAAATAAGTTGGCGCTGACGGATGCGAATCTACACATCGAATCTGGTGAAGTCATTGGGATCATTGGTGGAACCGGGAGCGGGAAATCCACCCTCGTCCAGCTGATCCCGCGCTTATATGATGTGATTGAAGGGCGTGTCATCGTCGGCGGTCATGATGTTCGCGACTATGATTTAGAAGCATTGCGGGACCAAGTAAGTATGGTCTTGCAAAACAATGTACTCTTTAGCGGCACTATCAACGACAATTTGCGTTGGGGCAATGAAGAGGCATCGGATGAAGAGATCCAGCGCGTGGCAACGATCGCACAAGCCGATCCTTTTATTCAAGAGTTTCCTGACAAGTATGAAACACAGATTTCGCAAGGAGGAAACAATGTTTCCGGTGGGCAAAAACAACGGTTGACGATTGCTCGCGCCTTGCTGAAGAAACCGAAAATCTTGATCCTCGATGATTCTACCAGTGCCGTCGACACCAAAACCGATCGCAGTATCCGCGAAGGCTTGAAACGAGAAATTCCGGGAACGACGACGATCATTATTTCTCAACGGATCAACTCGATCGAAGACGCCGACCGGATCATCGTAATGGATGATGGCAAAATCAACGGCATCGGTACCCACGAAGAATTGTTGGCAAACAATGCCATCTATCAAGAAGTGTACCATTCGCAGCAGAAAGGATTTGGTGAAGGTGAAGAATAGACAAGCAGCAAATCCCAAGCGCACATTGAAACGTTTATTGCGAACGATGTTTGGCGACTACAAAGGACAACTCCTGTTCGTCGTGGTCATGATCTTGTTAAGTGCCTTTGCCAACGTACGCGGTTCGTTGTTTTTACAAGTCGTGATCGACGATCATATCACACCCCTCTTAGGGCAAGCCAATCCTGATTTTGGCGGCTTGTTTCGGGCGATCGTTCAAATGGCGATCATCTACCTGATTGGAATCTTGGCCGCACTGACCTATAACTTTATGATGGTCAAAATCAGTGAAGGGACACAGAAAAAAATCCGGGACCAAATGTTCACGCATATGCAGTCTCTGCCCGTCGGCTACTTTGATGCCCGCTCAGATGGCGACATCATGAGCCATTTTACTAATGATACGGATACGTTGCGTCAAATGATCTCTCAAAGTATTCCGAACTTGATGATGGCGGCAGTAACCTTTTGTTCCGTCTTTATCGCCATGTTCTCCATCAGTGTCCCATTGACTCTGTTCGTGATGCTGTCGGTTATTTTGATGCTAAATGTGATCCGTATCATTTCTCGCCGCAGCGGCCGCTTCTTTGGCGCCCAGCAACGAGATTTAGGCGCTGTCAACGGGTATATCGAAGAAATGATGCACGGGCAAAAGGTCGTCAAGATCTTCAATCATGAAAAGATCGTCATGGAAGAATTTGATGCCTTAAATGACCAACTACAAGAAAGTGCCACTAAAGCCAATGTCAACGCCAATACCTTGATGCCGATCATGATGAACTTACTGAATGTCCAATATGTCTTGATCGCCATCATTGGTGGCCTGTTTGCCATCAATGGTGTTTCTGGACTAACGGTCGGGATGATCGCTTCTTTCTTGCAACTGAGCCGTTCATTGAATGGTCCTATCAGCCAAGTGTCACAACAAATCAACTTTGTGATCATGGCGTTAGCCGGTGCTGAGCGAATTTTCAACCTATTAGATGAAACGCCAGAAATCGATCATGGCTACGTCACACTGGTCAATGCCAAATGGTCCCAAGGTCAGCTAGTTGAAACCAAAGAACGAACCGGCACGTGGGCGTGGAAACATCCCCACGAGGATGGAACCATTACCTATACGGAAGTGACGGGAGACGTGCGGTTTGAAGACGTTGATTTTGGTTATGTCGACAATCAACTGGTCTTACATGATATCAATCTTTATGCAGAACCCGGACAAAAAGTTGCCTTTGTCGGTGCCACAGGTGCTGGCAAGACAACGATCACCAATCTGATCAATCGATTCTACAATATCCAAGATGGGAAGATTCGCTATGATGGTATCAACATTGAAAAAATCCATCTGGAATCCCTGCGCCGCTCCTTAGGGATCGTTTTGCAAGACACCCATTTGTTTACCGGAACGATTCGCGAAAATATTCGCTTTGGGAAACTAGATGCTAGTGATGAAGAAGTGCTGGCAGCTGCGAAATTAGCCAATGCCGACATGTTTATCAACCATTTGCCAGAAAAATACGATACCGTGATCACGGGGGATGGCGAAGGACTTTCCCAAGGGCAACGGCAGCTGTTGGCCATTGCTCGCGCAGCGATCGCTGATCCACCAGTGATGATCTTAGACGAAGCCACCTCAAGTATCGACACCCGTACAGAGCGGATCGTCCAATCAGGGATGGACCGTTTGATGTCTGGACGGACCGTGTTTGTGATCGCCCACCGATTGTCAACGATCCAAAACTCCGATGTCATCATGGTAATGGATCATGGCCGCATCATTGAGCGGGGGACCCATGAAACGCTATTGGCTGAAAAAGGCACCTATTATCAGCTATATACTGGAAAAATCGAATTGGATTGATCCTGCCAGTGCTATGGCTCAAAGTTGGAGCAGCTGGAGAGCAACCTATTTTCCCACTATTTGCAACGACCGATTGGCAATAAGCCAATCGGTTTTTTTGCGCAGCTCGAAAAAATGGTATACTGTCAGTGAGACAGCCGTAGAACGGCGGCAGCACGTAAGCAGTTGTGCTGCGAAAAATGGATTCCATGAGGTGAAAACATGAAACTAGCATTGGCAAAGATCGTTTTAGATGATGAGTGGTATGAAGTGGTCCAATCGGAAAAAGGGCTAGTATATTTTGGTCGGCAGCAGGATCATCATGAATTACTCAAGTTCTTTCCGCTGGCTGAAATCAGTGATACAGCTGACCTTGATTCAGTAATTGAAGCGCAGCTACAAGCTTATTTCGCAGGTGAACCAGTGACATTTACTTTTGCGTTTGATTTTGTCGGGACGCCGTTTCAACAAACCGTTTGGCAAGCACTGACCCAAATTCCTTATGGACAAACGACTACGTACAGTGACTTGGCGCTGCGCATCCACCGTCCGACCGCTGTTCGAGCTGTCGCCAATGCAGTGGGGCGTAACCCGATGATGATCGTGGTTCCTTGTCATCGTGTGTTAGGAAAAAACGGCCGCTTGACGGGGTATCGGGGCGGGTTAGCAACCAAACGCCGATTACTGCAACTGGAAGGGATTCCTTTTAAAGAATAGATGAAGCAAACTATTTATAGTAAAAAATACTAAAAAGCAATTTCATTTCCTTATTTCTCTGGTATAATAAAATTGATTCCGGTTACAAGAAGGGGTGGAGGAAATGAACATCGTTGAATTACAAAATGGTTCTGATATTCGGGGAATTGCGATCGCCACTGAAAAAGAACAGGTGACACTGACGGAGCAAGCGGTCCGGCAAGTTGCTTCAGGCTTGCGCAACTGGTTGGCAACAAAGGGCAGCGGACCTTTTCGCGTGGCAGTCGGTCGTGACAGTCGCTTGAGTGGTGAAGCACTGCAAGAAGTGTTGATGGCACAGCTGCAGCAAGAAGGCGTGGCAGTGATCGATTGCGGCTTGGCAACGACACCAGCCATGTTTATGAGTACACAATTTGAAGATTTTGACTGTGATGCCGGTGTGATGCTGACAGCGAGTCATTTGCCTTATTACTTTAATGGAATAAAAATTTTCAGCCGCCAAGGCGGTGCGGAAAAATCCGATATCCACTATATTTTGACCCACACTACCGTTCATGAGGCAGCGGAAAAAGGAAGCTATCAGCAAAAAGACCTGCTGACGCCTTATGCCCAAGATCTGCTGCAAAAGATTCGCCAAGGAATGGGCACCAATACCGAAAAACCATTGGCTGGATTAAAGATCATTGTTGATGCAGGCAATGGTGCCGGCGGCTTTTTTGCAGAAAAAGTGTTAATTCCGCTGGGAGCAGATACGAATGGCTCGCAATTTTTAGAACCAGATGGGCATTTTCCTAACCATATTCCCAATCCAGACAATAAAGAGGCGATGGCGAGTATCCGTGAAGCCGTCTTACGAGAACAAGCCGATCTAGGCATTATTTTCGATACCGATGTCGACCGTTCAGCCGTCGTGACCAAAAGCGGTGAGCCATTGAACCGCAACAATATGATCGCTGTATTAAGCAAGATCATCTTAGCGGAACACCCTGGCACACGTATCGTCACCAATTCGCCAACCTCCAATCATTTAAAAACCTTTATCGAAGCACTGGGGGGACAGCAAGTACGCTATATTTCTGGCTATCGTAATGTGATCAACAAAGCGATCGAACTGAATGAAGCAGGACTGGACACACAGTTAGCCATCGAAACCAGCGGGCATGCCGCGTTTAAAGAAAATTTCTTTTTAGATGACGGGGCGTACGTGATCGCCAAGCTCTTGATGATGCTGCCACAATTGCAACAGCAAGGCACGACACTGGATGAGCTGATCGCAGCATTGCAACAACCCGCTGAGACCCAAGAATTGCGCTTTACCATCCGGCAAAGTAATTATCAAGACTATGGTCGCCAAGTGATCGCTGATTTAGCCAATCATTTGATTCCAGGCTGGCAGATCGATCCAGAAAACGAGGAAGGCATTCGTATCAATCTAACGGGTCCCTATGGTCAAGGCTGGTTCTTGCTACGAATGAGCCTGCACGAACCATTGCTCGTGCTGCAGATTGAAAATGACGAAGCGGGTCATCTACCGGCAGTCGTTCAAGCGATCGGTCGCTTCCTATCGCAGTATGAAGCCATCGATCAAAGCAAGCTGACACAGTTTTTAGCACAGCAACCAAAAATTTGAAGAAAAGCAGGGAACTAAAATGGTGATTTTGATGCTGCTGATCATGGCAGTGACATATGGTGTGAATTTTTTTTTGTTTCGTTATTTGAACAAACGACCAAAAATCGATGTCGTTGAACGGTTATCGATGTTATTAGGTGTCAACATGAGTGTGCTTTTTTTCGATGGGATCTTATTGTTTATCGGGAAATTGCTGATTGAGACTGTTGAGATCATCGAGTAACCCAGTCGACCGTTTTTGCGTTTGCCTCTTCACTGATTCCTCAGGACAGTGAAGAGGTTTTTTTAGGGTTTGCTAAAAACGACGATTAATGTTCGCATTCGTTTTTGATATTTGATAAAGTATAGAAGAGAAAATTACGCAAAGTGAGGGAATTCACGGATATGGCAAAAATAATGGTAGTAGAAGATGAAGCGGTGATTCGTCAACTGATTATCGAAGAACTAGAAAAATGGCAGTTTGAGACCTTTGGCACCACGGATTTCCATCAAGTGTTGACTGATTTTGAAGAACAAGAGCCCCAGCTGATTTTGCTGGATATTAATTTGCCGGTTTTTGATGGCTATTATTGGTGCCAAAAAATCCGCGAGGCCTCCAAAGTGCCGATCATTTTTATTTCTAGCCGCAACACCAATATGGATATGATCATGGCCATGAATATGGGGGCGGATGATTTTGTGACAAAACCTTTTGAGATCGACGTTCTGATTGCAAAAATCAATGCCTTATTGCGCCGTTCCTACAACTATGTAGAAAGCAGCAGCGAGACGTTAGTGCATAACGGTTTGACCCTCAATATCGACAACAGCAGCATGTATATCAATGGCGAAAGCATCGATCTTAGCAAAAACGAATACCGCCTGCTGTATATTTTGATGAAAAATCACGGCAAGATTTTAAGTCGGGAAAAACTCTTGCGGGCCTTATGGGATGACGAGCGTTTTGTAGATGACAATACCTTGACGGTCAATATCAATCGTTTGCGACGAAAAATCGAACAAGCGGGGATGAATGGCTACATTGAAACCAAGGTTGGTCAAGGGTATATCGTACCATGACAAAGTGGCGGGTTTTGCGCAGTTTTTTGAAAGATCGTTGGCTGCTGTTTATTGGCTGGCTGGTCTTTTTCGTGTTGACGGTCTTAGTTTTTTGGCTGACTCCTCATTCCCCAATGGATTGGGGCACAGTCGGGTATCTCTTTTTGATGCAAAGTGTCTTGATGGTGTTCTTTTTAGCAATCAGCTACTTATCTAAGCGGCGCTTTTGGCAAAAAATCACCCCCAAGCCCGGAGACAGCTTGCTGCAAAACTACTTGCAAGGAGCACGCTCGGCAGAAGAAGAGCGGATCGAATCCTACATCAATCAGTTGATCCGAGAGCACCAAGAATTGATGCAGCAAGTGGTCAGCAATCAAGAAGAGCAAAAGGAATACATCGATTCGTGGGTCCATGAGATCAAAGTACCTTTAGCCGCCTCGCGGTTACTGCTGCATTCGATCGAATTTGATATTCCTGATGAAAAATTTATCTTACTAGAAAATGAATTGAACCGTATGAATGAATACGTCGAACAAGTCTTGTACGTCGCCCGTTTGGATAGCTTTTCAAAAGATTATCTGGTCCAAGAAATTTCATTGAAAGCCGTCGTTCAGCCGGTTTTGCGCAGTCAGGCCAACTATTTTATCCAAAAGAACTTGCATTATGCTGTTGAAGGCGAGGACCAGCAAGTGTTGACCGATGAAAAATGGCTCGGCTTTATCTTTCGCCAACTGGTCAGCAATGCTGTGAAGTACACACCACAAAATGGACAGCTGACGATTCGGATCGAAAAAGATGCCCAAGGGACCTATCTCCACTTGCAAGATAGTGGGATCGGCATTCCTAAAGAAGACATGCGGCGCATCTTTGATAAAGGCTTTACGGGCGAAAATGGGCGCCAAACGGACACCCACTCGACGGGATTGGGGCTCTTTTTAGCGAAAAGTTTAGCGAAGGAACTAGGCATCGAGCTAACGGCTTCGTCGACGGTTGGAAAAGGAACCACCATGACGCTGTTCTTCCCGTTACTAAGTTATTATGAGGAAAAACGCTAATCTGCTTTTTTTCGAGTATCTTTTTGTGTTTTTTGACAAAAATCACTTGTCCCTAGAACGTTTTCACTGATACACTAAAGCCTGTGTTTAAAATTGAATGGTAAGGATGAATGAAATGGAGATACTCGTTGCATTAGTACCAATGTTTGCGTGGGGCAGCATTGGTTTAGTAAGTGCCAAACTTGGCGGGGATGCGAACCAGCAAACGCTAGGAATGACGATTGGTGCCTTTTTCTTTTCTCTGGTCGTATTTTTTGTGACGATGCCAGTGATTGATGGAAAGGTGATTTTGATCGGTCTTTTGTCTGGTCTCTTTTGGTCCGTCGGTCAAAACGGTCAATTCCATGGTATGAAATATTTAGGTGTGTCTGTTGGACTGCCGCTTTCAACCGGCATGCAGCTAATTTTAAATACGGTCGCCGGTGCATTGTTTTTTGCGGAATGGACCCAGACCCGCGATTATGCATTAGGTGTTAGCGCATTGATCTTGTTGGTGATCGGGGCGTATCTGACCGCTCGCCAAGATGGCGAAAGTCCGGTAGAAGCCGGCAGCAAGATGCTTGATTTTCCTAAAGGATTTCGGGCCTTGATCTCATCAACGATTGGTTACGGCGCCTATACGATTTTGATTACTTGGGCAGGATTGGATCCGCTAGCGATCATTTTGCCGCAAAGTATCGGGATGCTGATCGGTGCCAGCCTATTTGCTTTAAGGAAGACGAAGGTCGATCGTTTTGTAGGGAAAAATACGTTGTCAGGGTTGTTATGGGGCATCGGCAATGTCTGCATGCTGATCACGGTTCAGCAAGTCGGACTCGCGGTGGGCTTCTCATTGTCGCAGATGGGGATCATCATTTCAACGCTAGGCGGGATTTTTATTCTCGGCGAAAAGAAAACCAAGAAAGAACTGCGTTATGTGGTGAATGGTTGTCTGCTGGTGATTATCGGCGGTGTTTTGCTAGGGTATATGAAAGCAACATAAACGTATATGTTTGAGGAGGAATTATGGATTTATTTCGAAAAAAAGTCATACAACGGGAAAGTGTGACGAATTTAAAAAAAGAGTTGAAGTTAAAAGATTTGATTATGTTGGGGATCGGCGCCATTATCGGCACAGGTATCTTTGTTGTTACAGGGACTGCTTCTGCTGAATATGCCGGACCGGCATTGATTCTTTCCTTTGTTGTAGCTGGTATCGTTGTTGTGTTATCAGGGCTTTCTTTTGCGGAATTTGCTTCTCGGATCCCTGTTTTAGGGGGCGCCTACTCGTATTTATATGTCGTTTTTGGTGAATTTACCGCGTGGCTGGCAGGCTGGTTTTTGATTTGCGAGTTCTTATTGGCCGTTTCTTCGGTGGCATCTGGCTGGTCAGGCTATGTGCAAGGCTTTTTGGCCAGTGCGGATATCCATTTACCAACCGCTTTGACTGGCGGTTATGACCCAAGCAAGGGGACCTACATTGATTTGATCGCTGGTTTAGTCATTATTTTTGTAACCTTATGGGTTAGCCAAGAAGCGAAAAAAGCGTTACGTTTGAATAATGCCATGGTGTGGGTCAAATTCGGCGTGATCGTCTTGTTTATTGTTTTTGGTGCCTTTTTCGTAGAACCAGACAACTGGCAGCCTTTTATGCCCTTTGGTTTTTCAGGCGTCTTTAATGGTGCAGCGTTAGTCTTCTTTGCTTTTCTTGGCTTCGATGCTGTCGCAATGGCGGCGGAAGAAGTCGAAGATGCCAAGAAAAATGTCCCTCGGGGGATCATTGGTTCGATTGCGATCGCAACGGTACTGTACATCGTTGTTACCCTGATCATGACAGGGATCGTGCCGTTTGCTGAATTAGGAGTCAATGATCCGGTGGCTTTTGCTATGCGTTATGTCGGTCATGGGGTTGTCGGATCAATCATTTCCGTAGGGGCGATCTTGACCTTATTAACAGTGACGATCGCTATGATGTACTCCTTGGCGCGTCTGTTATATGCCATCAGTAAAGATGGGTTATTGCCAAAAGCCATGCAAGCCATCGATCCAAAACATCAAACACCAAAGAAAGCGACCTATATCGCCGGTGTTTTTGCTTTCTTCTTTGCAGCAGCTTTCCCATTGAATATCTTAGCAGAATTGACCAACATTGCGGCATTGTCGTATATGATCTTGATGTCCTTAGGGATCATCAAGCTGCGGAAGATGATGGGCCCCCCTGCTAAAGGTGAGTTCAAAGTACCCCTGGTACCGTTATTGCCTTTGTTGTCCGTTGCCAGCTGTCTCTTCTTGATGACACGCCTGAAAACGGCGACTTGGATCGTTTTTGGGATCTCTTTAGTGATCGGGATCGCGATCTATTTTGTATATGGCTATCGTAACAGCGAATTAAATGAGAACATTGACGAATAGGATTATGAAAAGGCAAAGACCCGGATGCGGTCTTTGTCTTTTTTTGTGTAAATATAGCCGAGCTTCCTATAAGCAGCGTTTTAGGAGGCTTTTTTTGTTACTCAAATAGTGGTCATTTCTGGTGCTGATCATTGCAACGACAGTCTTTTTTTATCAAACGTCCTCTATGGATCTGCTTTTTTTGGGAAATTTTCCAAATGACAGATTCACTAAAGGTTCATCCAGTATGCTTTTGTTAGAGAAAAAAAGAGAGGATGTTGGCAATTGAATTATATGAAACGGGCATGGCTGAGTGTGACGAGAAAGCGAGGAAAATCTGCAATATTGTTTGCTGTTATTCTAATTTTAGGAAATGTGATCGCTGGCGCAATTGCGGTCAATCAGTCGACTCAAAATGTCGAAAAGCAGATCAAAAACCAATTAGGTTCCCTCGCAACGATCGATATCGACTATGAAGCCTTGATGGCAAATAGTGAGGGCGGCGCAAGTATGGAGGAGATTCAGCCGCTGCCGGAGGAGCTGATCAAACAAATTGGCGAGCGCTCGGAAGTCAAACAGTATGACTATTTGCGAGAAGCAATGATTGCTGTTGATAAATTCAAACCCTATAGTTTTAGACCAGAAGTTGAAAACGAGAATATCATGGCTTCTGGAGGTATGGATTCTTGGGTCTATTTAACAGGAACCAATCTCTTACAACCGTTGGATTTTGAAGAAGATACGGTGAATTTAACACAGGGACGCTTCTTTACAGAAGAGGAACAGCGTACCGGAAAACGTGTAGGGTTGATTTCTGAAGAGGTGGCTCAGGAAAACGGCTTGACCGTTGGTGACACCATGGTCTTAGATGGACAGTTTATCGACTATTCGTCTGGTGAGGAGCCAGAGAAACAAAAAGGCAATGATTATCCTATCGAAATCGTCGGGATCTTTAAAAATATCAGCTTAGAAAAAGCGAATGAACAAGGACAAGAGGGGGGAGTCAGCTCGTTTGCTTTTGATGATCGGCCCTTCAATCGGATCTATATGCCAAATGATGCTGTGAAAACGATTGTTGAAGAGGAACGTGTGGGGCGACAAGCGGCGTTTCCAGCGACAGACCCCGGTTCTGACGAGGATTTCTTTACCCCGCAATTTATTTTGAATCAACCAGAAGATGCAGAACAATTCAAACAAGAGGTGACACCACTCTTGCCAAATGGCTATAAGGTCAATGCTTCTACGGATGAGTATGACCGTGTGGGAACCAGTATGAATCGCTTATCACAAATTTCCTCGTATGTCGTAGTGATTGCGGTGATTGCTTCCTTGATTATTATCTCCTTGATCATTGTGTTGTTTACCCGTGATCGTAAATATGAGTTAGGCATCTACCTTTCGTTAGGTGAACGCCGGAAATACGTGTTTGCACAAATCGTTATCGAACTCCTGCTGATTGGTATCAGTGCGATGTTGATTTCCTTAGTCACCGGCAACATGCTGGGCAAGATGGTTTCTGAATCTTTGTTAGCCAGCAGTATGCTAGAGGCAAACCAAGCAGGGATGGAACAATTCTTTGTGGGTGCACCGAAAATCGACCAAGCGACGATCAACGAGGCGTTTCGCGTTCAATATACCTTATCTTATGTGATCGCCTTTTTAGCGACTGGGATCGTGACGATCTTGCTTTCGGCAGTGGTGCCGCTGTTGTATATTTTACGGTTGAATCCGAAAAAAATCATGCTGTAAGGAGCGATGAACATGGCAATTTTAGAAACAAAAGACATGACGTATTACTACCAAGATGGCGAGAATCGCCGGAAAATTTTAGATAAAACCAATATCTCCTTTGAAAAAGGCAAATTTTACACGATCTTAGGAAAATCAGGCTCAGGAAAGACCACTTTTCTTTCCTTGATCAGTGCATTGGATCAGCCAACCGATGGGGAAGTGTTTTTTGAAGAAAAAAATATCAAAACGATCGGTTATGAAGAATATCGCCGCAACAAGATCAGTTTGATTTTTCAAAGTTACAACTTGATCCCTTATTTGACGGCTTTAGAAAACGTCCTTGTTTCAATGGCGATTTCAGACAACAAACTACCAGATCAGCACGATCAAATTGCGTATCGTTTGCTGGACTATATCGGCATCAATTCCACGAAAGCCGATCGTTTCGTCAATCAGCTTTCCGGTGGGGAACAGCAGCGGGTCGCCATCGCTCGTGCTTTAGCGACCAACGTTGATATCATTTTAGCCGATGAACCTACCGGGAATTTGGATGAAGGCATGGAACAAGAAATCGTGGATATTTTTAAAGAACTAGCGGCGATCCACAACAAGTGCATCATCGTAGTGACCCATTCGACTGAGATTGCCAAGCAGTCAGATCAGACATTTTATTTAAAAAAAGGTGCGTTGACAGCCTATGAGTGATTTTTTATCGAAGTTTGAAGAAGAACCGAAAGAGCCAGACAAGGAATCAGCTACAGCTAAAGCACCTTCTTCCCGTGCTTCCCGCAAAGAAAAAGGTTCAGCTTCTTTAGAAGAGGGGATCGAACACGATCCCTCCTTCAAAAAGAAGCGGCGGAAAAAACGACTGCTAGGGTTAGCTGCCTTGCTTGGACTCTTTATACTCAGCGGCTTTTTATTTTTCCAATTGGCGTATGTCCGGTTGGATAACTTTGTGGACAAAGAGATCTCAGAGGTCAGGGAATGGGCGGCGGAACATGATCTTGCGGTTGCTGTCACACCAGCCTATAATGAAGCCCCAGCCAATCAAGTGATTGCCCAAGAAGAAGCTGCCAGAAGCCGAGTCAGAAAAAGAAGCACGTTGCATCTAACGGTTAGCCAAGGACCAGATCCAGAAGAGAAATTGGCGTTGCCAGACTTTATGGAAATGACCAGAGACGAGGCAGCAGAGTGGATCGAAAAAAATCAAGCCAGCAATTTGACGATCGTCGATGAATACCACGATGAGATCGAGGAAAAAGCACCGATTCGAGTAGAATTTACCAATAAAGAAGTCTCACGAGAAAACTATCATCGTCGAGATGTCGGACGAGTCTTTTATTCAAAAGGCGAAGAAATCTTTGAAAAAGATATTGAGGTACCTGACTTTAAGGATAAAACACGTTCAGAGGTAGAAACATGGGGGAAAGTCCATGAGCTGGACCTAGAAGTCAAAGAACAGGCTTCAGACACTGTGGAAGAAGGCAAAGTCATTGAACAAAGCGTGGCACCAAAAGAAAAAATCGCGAAACGGGATGCGTTTCAAGTAACGATTTCCCTAGGAAAAGGAGTCACCGTACCGGACTTTTCAACGATTTTACCAGATGATGCCCAAGACGCTGTTGAGGGCGTCAATGTACGGGTGCGGATGCAGTTTACTCAGAGTCTGGCTTACGGACAGCTGATTTCCCAAAGCGAGTCCGCCGGGACAGTCCTGACTAGCAAAGATGACCAAGGGATTGACGTCGTCTACTCCGCAGGTCAACCGTATATCAGAGATTATCGTCGAGGAGAATACCTTGAAGGAGATCTGCAAAAGCTTTTCTTTGATGAATTCCGTTCAAAAGGGGCGAACATCAGCTATCAAGTCCGTTACGTCAACTCAGCAGAACCCTACGGAACGATCGTGGGGATGAGCAAGTTCAATCAGTTTCTGCCGTTAGAAGATACGATCACCTTTGATATCAGTTTAGGCAATCAGACAGCCCCAACGGCATCTGATCCTGAATAGCCGCTTTCTTTTTTTAGTCAACCTGCAAAAGGAGGAAACCCATGCGTCATCAAGAGAATTTTCAAGAACTTAGGAAAAAGCTGTTTGTCTTTTTACTAAGCGGTATGGTAGCATTGTTGCTACACATGTGGATTCATCAATCAAGTGTACACATGCGGATCGTTTCAACAGAACGTTTTATTGGAGAACAATTAGAATGATCCTACAGGAATGATTGTGCTTACCGAAAAGTGATTGAAAAAAGAAATGATGAGTGTAAAAGGGGGACTGACCGATGCGGATCTTATTCGTAGAAGATGAGCCATCGATCGCAGAAGCGGTTGCCAGCTTATTGAAGAAACACCATTATTCCGTTGATTTGGCCTTTGACGGCGAAACCGGATTAGATTATGCTACGAGTGGTGTATATGACATTCTTGTTTTGGATATCATGCTGCCTAAAATCGATGGAATCACATTGCTAAAGACGTTACGCAAGCAAAACATCCGGACGCCGATCATTATGTTGACGGCCAAAAGCGAAGTCGATGACAAGGTGCTTGGCTTAGATGCAGGAGCCGATGATTATTTGACGAAGCCTTTTCAAATGAAAGAGCTGCTGGCTCGGATCCGTTCGCTAGGCAGAAGAAAAGACTTGGATTACCAAGAAGACCAGTTAGCATTTGGCAATGTGGTCTTGGCGCGTAATGAGCTGCAGTTAGCTACGAAGACCAATCAAGTGGTGCTGTCACCAAAAGAAATGAAACTGATGGAGCTATTTTTAGCCAGACCTAAAGTGATTTTATCAAAAGAAACCATCATCAATAAGATTTGGGGCTTTGATCCCGATGTGGAAGAAAACCGTGTTGAGATCTATGTATCTTTGCTGCGAAAAAAACTGACGCTGCTAGAAGCGGATATCGGCATTCGTACGATCCGCAATGCCGGGTACATTTTGCAGAGCAAGGAGCCGCCATGTTAAAAAAATTGCGAAATAAAATGCTATGGTTCAATATGGCATTGACCTCGATTATTGTCTTAGGTGCCTTTACCTTTATCTATATTTTGAATGCCACGCAAATCGAAAATGAGATTCAATCACTAATCTCGCAAGAAGCAAATAGTTTAGGTGCGGCACCTCTAGAGGAGGACGAAATAAGGCAATCACTAATCGATCCAGAATATCCAATGATTTTGACCGTCATCAATAGTACCAGCGATCTCAGAGAAATTGGCTTAGTTGTCAGCGATCAAGTCGACGTTGAGATCCAAAGTGATGATGAGGTTGTCGATGAGAGCGAACTGTATGCCGCTTTGGTCGATACAGCAACGAAGCAAGGAGCAGTACCAAACGAGGTGAAGTTGAATGATCGTTATTGGCGCTATTCCCTCTTTTTGGTGGCTTCTTTCAGCCATTATTCCATCAATAATGAGTCAATGGGAATGTACTCCACCAGTATCAATAGCTATGAGCCATATTACCAAGTAATGTTTTTTGATGTCACCGATTATAAGACCAGTCTGAGAAATCTAAGAAACACGCTTTTGCTCATCGGCGTTTTAGCTTTAGCCAGTATCTATATCGCTAGTTTTTACGTCGCCAATCGAGCCTTGCGACCAGTTGAACTGGCTTGGCGCAAACAAAAAGAGTTTGTTTCTAACGCTTCCCATGAGTTGAAAACACCACTGGCAATCATTCAAGTTAATGCCGAAGTATTAGCTGGCAGTCCAGAAGAAACCTTGGAAAGCCAAATGAAATGGCTGGAAAACATTCAGTTAGGTTCCGAACGGATGGATGAGCTAGTGAATAGCTTACTGCTATTGACCAAATTCGAAAGTGCCGAGCAAGAAGTCGTGCGTTCGGTGATTGATGCCAGTCAAGTCGTGCAAAGTGTTTATCAAAGCATGGAGGCCATTGCGCTGGAAAAAGGGATCCACTATCAGGAACAGATCGCTAAACAGGTGAGCCTTGAAAGCAATGAGCAAGCCTTGCGGCAATTGACCATGATATTGGTAGATAATGCCTTGAAATACACGCCCGCTGGAGAAACCGTCACAGTGGCACTCGTTGAACGCCAACGAAAAACGGTGCTGCAAGTCTCCAACAGTGGTTGTCCGATCCCAGAAGAAACAATTCCCTATGTCTTTGACCGCTTCTACCGCGGGGATCCTTCTCGCAACCATCAAGACGGTGGCTATGGGTTAGGTTTAGCCATCGCCAAAGCCATCACAGAAATGTTGCAGGCGCAAATCAGTTTGACGGTGGATCAAGACGGCGTCAATCACTTTGAAGTTTCATTTCATTGAAAAATTAGCTTTACCGGTAGGAAATAAAAGATATGTCGCTGCGCTCATCAAACCTTTTGCCGCATCTCGAGAAAGTTTCGCTTCCTCGAAATGCGGCTATTTATGCAGCAAAACGCATTTTTTTAGGAGAAGGGGACACCAAGGGAAAAAAGTTTTTTTATTTCTCCTTGCAATTTTCATAAAGGTCGGCTATGATAAGTGTGTAATCGGTTACACAGGAGGGAGCAACATGCCAACAATTAAAGATGTCGCTAATTTAGCTGGCCTTTCCGTAGCGACAGTTTCAAGAGCCATGAATGGGACTGGCTATGTGAGCGAAAAAGCCCGTGAGAAAATCCATCAGGCGATCAATGAACTGAATTATTCCCCCAATGAAGTCGCACGTTCGCTGTATCAGAAAAAGTCAAAATTGATTGGTTTGCTACTTCCTGATATATCCAACCCGTTTTTTCCGCTAGTAGCCAAAGGCGTTGAAGACTTTCTACAAAAAAAAGGCTATCAAGTCATCCTTGGCAACATTCAAGAAGACAATGAGAAAGCCAATGAATATTTACGTGCGTTTGAGCAAAACAATGTGGCGGGGATTCTTTCCGCTGTCGAAAATAAAAATCGTACCCAAAGCAATATTCCGACGGTCGTCTTGGATCGGATCGATCAAGATGTCGAATATGGGGTTTATTCGGATGACCTTCAAGGGGGCGAACTGGCTGCTGAAGCGATCTTAAAAGGTGACCCCAAAAAGGTAGTCGTGATTGCTGGGCCTGAATCTGTCACCCGTGCTCGGGATCGTTTATTAAGTGTTGAATACACATTGAAAAAAGCACAAGTTCCTTATGCACTAGTGAAATCCACATCCTTTCTCTTAGAGGATGCGACGTTGACAGCGAAGCAAGTTTTTTTAGAACATCCCACTGTCGATAGTGTGATTGCACCAAGTGATACCCATGCGATTGCCATCATGCAAGAGGCTTATCATCATGGTGTAAAGATCCCAGAACAACTTCAAGTGATCGGCTATGACGATATTCCCATCAGTAAATTGGTGGTGCCACGCTTGACGACGATCCATCAGCCTGCTTATCAAGTAGGTTATAAAGGAGCAGAAATGCTCTTTGCATTGATCAACGATCAATTTATTGAACAGAAAAAAATCATCCTTCCTGTTCATTTAGAAGAAAGAGAAACAGTAAGAAATGGAGGAACGCCAATTGAATAAGATCATCGTGATTGGTAGTATGGCAACAGATTTTGTAGTCACTACGAAGGTGAAACCCAATCAAGGAGAAACGGTTTTTGGGGAAAAATTTGACACGAACTTTGGCGGCAAAGGAGCAAACCAAGCCATCGCCGCTAGCCGTTTAGGTGCAGAAGTAGCAATGCTAGGCCATGTAGGAACTGATCGTTTCGGAAATGAAATCGTCGAAAACTTAAACGTGAACGGCGTTTCTACGGAGAATGTGGAACCCGTTACACATTCTCCATCTGGTGCCGCGCATATCATTTTGCATGAAAATGACAATAGCATCATTGTCATACCCGGTGCCAATAATGCGCTTGATTTAGCTCGCTTTTCCGAAATAAAAGGAAACATCACAGAGGCTGATTTAGTGATTTTGCAAAACGAGATTCCCCAAGAAGCCAATGAAGCCATCATCGACTGGTGTTGGGAAGCAAAAATCCCTGTTTTATATAATCCAGCACCTGCGAGAAAGCTCAATCCGCGTATGTTATCTAAGGTGGGGTATCTGACCCCTAATGAACATGAGTTTAAGTTACTTTTTCCCAATCAAAAGCTTGCTGACGTTTTAGCAGCCTACCCTAATCGATTGATCGTTACCCTAGGTGCCAAAGGAGCGATTTTTCACAACGGGAAGTCGGAGGTCTTAGTTCCTGCCTTTCCAGTTGCTGCGGTCGATACTACGGGAGCTGGGGATACCTTCAATGGTGCATTAGCAGTAGGGATTTTAGCAGGTGTTCCCTTAGAAAACGCCATTGCCTTTGCCAACTTAGCAGCAGCGATCTCCGTCAAAGGATATGGTGCTCAAGGCGGAATGCCTACATTAAAGGAAATGAAGGAGAGTCCATTGTATGAAGAAGCATGGGGCATTAAATAGTGAAATCGATAAATTATTGGCGGATTTAGGCCACACCGATCAGCTTACGATTGGGGACTTGGGGTTGCCAGTACCCACAGGGGTGAAAAAAATCGATCTGGCATTAAAACTAGGTAGTCCGAGTTTTGAAGAGGTGTTATCGGTAATGCAACAAGAGATGGCAGTCGAGGCGATCGTTTTAGCAGAGGAAATAAAGACGGAGAATGCGGAGCAGTGGCAATTGATTCAAAAAACGTTCCCGAATGTTCCGATTCGTTTTGTTCCACATGAGGCATTCAAAGAAGAAACAAAGGAAAGCAAAGCCATTATTCGAACAGGGGAGGCGACACCCTATTCGAACATTATTTTACAAGCAGCCGTTATCTTCTAAAGAGACAGGAGGAAATCATGTGCAAGTCGAGATGAGCAATATTGAGAAATCCTTTGGGAAGAATCAAGTGTTAAGAGATGTCTCATTAACATTGTACCCTGGAGAAATCCATGCCCTAATGGGAGAAAATGGGGCAGGCAAGTCAACGTTGATGAACATTTTAACTGGGTTACATGCCAAAGATGCAGGGACGATTTTGATCGATGGCAAAGAAACGAACTACGCCGATCCGAAGGAAGCCGAACAAGCCGGTGTTAGCTTTATCCATCAAGAAATGAATAACTGGGAACAGATGACTGTATTGGATAACTTATTCTTGAATCGGGAATTGAAAACCACCTTTGGGCTACTAGATACGAAGAAAATGGCAAACAAGGCGCAGGCAGTCTTTGAACAGTTGGGGATTCAGATCCCCCTTCAAAAAGAAGTGGATGAACTTTCAGTCGGGCAACAGCAAATGATCGAGATCACGAAAGCGCTGATGACTGATGCCAAGGTGTTGATCATGGATGAACCGACTGCTGCCTTGTCGGATAAGGAAATCAATAATTTGTTTCAAATCATTCGTCGCATGAAAGAAAACGGCGTAGCGATCGTTTATATCTCTCATCGAATGGAGGAGATTTTCAAAATAAGTGACAAGATCACTGTGATGCGGGATGGTCTATCGATCGATACGAAAAAGACGGAGGATACGACGATGGAAGAGGTCGTGAAGAAAATGGTCGGTAGAGAGTTAGCTGATTATTATCCAGAAAAGCAAGCGCAGATCGGTGAAGTCGTTTTTGAAGTGAAAAATTTAACAGCAGCTTCTAAAGTTTACCAAGGCATCAATTTTCAAGTAAGAGCAGGCGAGATCCTTGGGTTCTCAGGTTTAATGGGTGCTGGACGCACAGAAGTCATGCGAGGAATATTTGGTTTAGATGAAATTGAAAGCGGTACCTTAATCGTTGAAGGGCAAGAAGTGAAAAATTCTTCACCTTCAAAGGCGATCGCCAATGGCTTTGGCTTTCTAACAGAAAATCGGAAAACGGAAGGCTTGGTCTTAGACTTTTCCCTGACCGATAATATCAGTTTGCCCAGCATTGATAATTTTGTCAAAACAGGCATGGTCGATAGCAAGACTGAAGCCAGTTTCGTCGCGTTAATGATCGAGCGCTTACGCATCAAAGCTATGAGTGCCCAGAATTTAGCCAGCGAGCTTTCTGGTGGAAATCAGCAAAAAGTGGTTTTGGCGAAGTGGATCGGTGTCGGACCAAAAGTATTGATTTTAGATGAACCGACACGCGGAGTAGACGTAGGTGCCAAACGAGAGATTTATCAGCTGATGAATGAGTTAGCGGAACGTGGTATTGCGATTTTGATGGTTTCTAGTGATCTACCAGAAGTGTTAGGTGTCAGCGATCGCATCATTGTTTTACACGAAGGAAAAATATCAGGGGAACTCTCTCAGCAAGAAGCCACACAAGAGAAGATCATGACGTATGCGACAGGAGGAAACTAATATGGAAAAAAGTGGTATGAAAACAAAACAACTCTCGGAATCAATTAGTAAATTGGGACCTTTACTCGCTTTGATGGCTCTAGTGGCTGCTGTCACTGCCTTAAATCCAAGCTTTTTATCACCCAGTAATTTGTTGAATCTTTTGCGGCAAGTCGCAGCGAATGGCTTTATTGCATTCGGAATGACCTTTGTCATTTTGACCGGGGGCATTGATTTGTCTGTAGGGTCCACCTTGGCACTTTCCAGTGCCTTGACAGCAGGAATGATGGCCAATGGGGTGTCACCTTTAGTCGCTATTTTGATTGGGTTACTAAGTGGAGCGATCCTTGGTGCGTTGAATGGACTACTGATCTCAAAAGGAAAAATGGCGCCGTTTATCGCAACCTTAGCAACGATGACGATCTATCGGGGTGCTACCTTAGTGTACACCAATGGAAATCCAATCACTGGACTAGGTGACAGCTTTCTATTCAGCTTTATTGGTCGTGGGTATCTTTTCGGGATTCCTTTTCCAGTCGTATTGATGTTTCTCGTGTTCTTTCTTTTGTTCTTGTTGCTTCATCGCACAGCCTTCGGACGAAAAACCTATGCCATCGGTGGCAATGAAAAGGCCGCTTTTATTGCCGGTGTGAAAATCGATAAGATAAAACTGATCATTTATTCGATCTCCGGATTGATGGCTTCAATCAGTGGCATGATCATCACTTCTAGGCTGAATTCTGCGCAACCAACAGCAGGGCAAGCCTATGAAATGGATGCGATTGCAGCAGTCGTTTTAGGTGGTACGAGCTTATCTGGTGGAAGAGGCAGAATTTTTGGTACGTTGATCGGGGCATTGATCATTGGTACGTTGAACAATGGTTTAAATCTATTGGGTGTCTCAAGTTTTTATCAACAAATCGTTAAAGGGATCGTGATCGTAATTGCAGTGTTACTGGATCGGAAAAGGAAATAAAAAATAGGAGGATCTATTATGAAAAAAATGTTTTTATTGGCAGCAGGCTTATTGGTACTTTCTGGATGTGGAGCGGCAACATTGGACAATGGTGGCAGTAGTGAGACACAAAGTGAGGAAAAAGCAGCTTCAGAATTGACAGTTGGTGTATCAATCTCCACCCTCAATAACCCGTTTTTTGTTTCCATGCAAGAGGGGATCAATCAATTGGCTGAGGAAAATGACACCGATGTACGCTTTGTTGATGCCCAAGATGATACTGCCAAGCAAAGCAATGATATTGATGATTTGATCCAACAAGGCGTGGATGTGCTTTTGATCAATCCCGTTGATTCTGCTGCTATCGTCCCAGCTGTTGAAGCCGCTAATAATGCCAACATCCCAGTTATTGCCATCGACCGTAGTAGCGATGGAGGAACGCTTTTGACGACTGTTGCCTCCAATAATGAAGAAGGCGGGAAAATGGCAGCAGAATTTATCCTCGAACAATTAGGGGAAAACGCAAAAGTGGTAGAACTTGAAGGCGTCCCTGGCGCTTCTGCAACCAGAGAGCGGGGAAAAGGCTTTGATGATTATGCCAAAGACAAACTGGATGTTGTTGAAAAGCAATCCGCAAACTTCAATCGAGCAGAAGGATTAACGGTTATGGAAAATATCCTCCAAGCCAACAATGACATTCAAGGCGTCTTTGCACAAAACGATGAAATGGCTTTAGGGGCAGCCGAAGCGATTGGAAACCGAGAAGGCGTAGTGATTGTCGGGTTTGACGGTACTGAAGACGGTCTCAAAGCCATCGAAGAAGGTAGAATGACGGCAACGATCGCTCAAAAACCAGAAGAAATGGGCCGCCTTGCTTTGCAGGCAGCGTTTGACCATTTCCAAGGGAAAACAGTCGCTGAACAAATCGATTCACCATTAGAGTTGGTGAAAAAATAATTTGGCGCTCAATGCATTTCCTACTTTTAACATCGAAAGCCCCTCTTTGGCTGACCATTCAGGTCACCAAAGAGGGGCTTTCTTTAATGCGTGATGTTTCGTTTACTTGTTGCTAGTTAAATCCAATAAGCGGTCTTTCAAGTCTTCTTCTAGATGACCCAATTCCACTTCGGCAGCCCGACGTTTTTCTTTTCCTTCTTTTTGGATCCGTAATGTTTCTTGGATCGTTTCCACAAGGTCGTTTTGTGTTTTTTGCAATGTTTCGATGTCGACGATGCCGCGCTCGTTTTCTTTCGCTGTTTCAATAGCAGAAACTTTCAACATTTCTGAGTTTTTCTTCAATAGATCATTGGTGGTCTCAGAAACTTGACGCTGTGCCGTAACTGCATCTTTTTGACGCAATAAAGTCAAGGCAATCACTACTTGGTTTTTCCACAGTGGGATCGCTGTATTGACAGAAGCTTGGATTTTTTCTGCTAACGCTTGGTTCGTGTTTTGGATCAGGCGAATTTGTGGTGCCTGTTGGATCGTGATTTGGCGGGCCAAACGCAAGTCATGGGTCCGTTTGTCTAAACGATCTAGGAATTGCGTATAATCGTTGGCGATCTGTACGTCCATTTGATCATTCGTTTCTTCTGCTTTTTTCATAGCTTCAGGAATGATTTTGGTTTGCAATTCTTGCATCTTCAACTCGCCAGCGGCAATGTAGATGTTCAATGCATCGAAGTAATCTTTGTTCTTTTGATACAATTGTTCCAACATCAGGTTGTCTTTTAGCAAACCGTCTTTTTCTTTATCCAATTTGACGGCGATCTTGTCGATTTGGGCACCGATTTTTTGGTATTTAGCGGTGATTTCAAAAATGGATTGTTTGACTTTACCAAACATCCGCTTGAATAAGTTGCCTTCACCTGCACGCAGTTCGTCTGGATTGGCTTCTTGCAAGCGATACATCAACTCCGTCAATGAGTCGCCCACAGGGCCGATATCAGCTGCTTGGACATGGTTCAACATGGATTGGGAAAACTCTCCAAGTTTGGTTTGGGCAGCTGCACCATAGGTGATGACCGCTTGTTGGTCAGTTGCATCGATCTTGCTGGCTAATTCTTGGGCCTGTGCTTGACGCTCTGGCGGTAATTTATCAATCAAACGCGGTGCCGTTTGCTGTTCTTTCAGCTGACTGATCTCCGCTTGTTGAGTGGTGGTCAAAGTGTCGACAGGGGTTGAAAATGGGTTGTTCAATAAATCGTCAAGCGTATCCGTTACGGGTTTTGCTTGATTTGGTGTTTCACTCATAATAACTCCTCCTAATAAGTGTCTGCTTTCGAAAAAAATCTAGCCTGGGCTAGATTTTTTTTTTTAGATTCTTTTCTTGTTGCCAATCAGAATCTATCCCTATTCATTATCTCGTTTTATGCTTTGTTTGGCAATGGATAACTCAACATCCATGTCATCAAGATCGTCTGCTACAAATTGGGAGTAGTCTTTGGCGATCAAGGAAGCCATTTGCTCGATGATTTGGGTGCTTTCCTCAATTTTATCATAGGTCTCACGACTTTTGATCTCATGGCTATTGATTTCAATGAACTTATCGGTCAAATCGACCATATTAGGCAAGTGGGTATAGAGAAAATGACTTGCCAAAGGCAGTTTGGTTGGTTCTTTTACGAGTTCTTTGAAAAGAGCTTTTGAGGCACGCAAAGCATCGTGACGCAAGTCAATGGCTTTTAACTTGTTATTGCTAGTGATATTTTTTTGGTATTTATCGATTTGGTGTTTCGTCTGATTCATCGTTTCCCGGAACAATTCGATCTCACGACTAGTCATCCCGCTTTTCAAGTAATGGGCTTCTCTTTCTCTCGTTAAAGAAGGCAAAACTTGTGGATCGGCTGCTGGAACTTTACGTCCTCTGATACCGACGTAGACTAAAATCGCACCGACGATTAATAATAGGCTCGCAAATGAATCGCCTACTACGTTAAAAATAATACTGATGAGGACGATCGCACCAACGATCAGCCAGATGTTTTTTTTCATTTTTCCTCCTCCTAAAAATCTCTTGGACAAGTAGATTGGGTTATTCGACATCTTTATTTTAGCATGTTCACTAAAAGAAAAATATCAGACTTGGGGTGGATTTTCCGATATTTAGTAAATTCATAAGCTTTCTTGCTATTTCTTAAGAAGATATTTTTTCTAAATTATGCTAAAGTGTTTGATAGATAAGACGTATGAGGAAAGTTAGGTGTCGATAGATGTTAGAATTTAAAGATTTTGAAGAAAAAACGATCCAACGAAATGAAATTTTCCATGGCAAGATCATTGATGTAGTGGTTGATGATGTCTCCTTGCCAAATGGCGGGACCAGCAAACGAGAACTCGTCTTTCACCCAGGCGGTGTGGCCGTGATTGCCTTGACGAGTGAGAACAAGATGCTGTTCGTTCGCCAATTCAGAAAACCATTAGAGCGAGTGATTTTAGAGATACCAGCAGGAAAAATCGATCCAGGAGAAGGTGCTCGTCCGGATTTGACTGGCGCCCGGGAATTAGAAGAAGAGACTGGCTATCGTGCAAAAACGCTGGAGCACGTTTCTTCTATGTACCTTTCACCAGGCTTTGCGAATGAAATCTTGCACGTCTATTATGCGAAAGAGCTGGAAAAAGTGACCAATCCATTACCGCAAGACGAAGACGAAGTGCTGGAAGTCTATGAATTGAACTTAGAGCAGGCACAAGCCGCTATCGCTGATGGAACGATCTGTGATGCGAAGACCGTGTTTGCGATCCAATTTTGGGAGTTGCTGGAATTGAAACGGAGGAACGGACTTGCCTAAAGAACCATTGATCACCCGCAGTGAGCTTCGACGCCGACGCGAAGAAGAACAAGCGGCAGCTGAACGCAATCAGCAAATCGTAGAAAAACAAAGCAAGAAAGAATGGAAACAAAAAGAAAAACAAATCGATAACCACTACCGAAAAGTCCGCAAGAAAAACAAAGAAATCACGAAGACCCGTGCGGGCGAGAACCAAAAATCTCGGGATCTGAATCGCTTTTTAATGAAAGCCATCGTGATCGTCACTTTATTGTTAGTCGTCGTCGGTTTAGCGATCTTTTTGTTGTGATCCTTGTAGTACTAAGAAAAAGCCGTCCCTGCATCTTCTGCAAGTGCGGCTTTTTTGTTATTCGGTCGGCTTTTTCAAAATAGCTAAAAACATGGCAGCTGGCTGATTCATGAACAAATGATCCGCTTCATGAAAAACGGTAAAGGAAGTAACTGCAAAACCAGTCGTCTCAGCCAGTTGAGTCAATGCGGCAGGATCGAACCCATTATGAACCAGCGGGTGAGACACGGCGGGATTTTTGAGGAAATCCACTAGATAAAGGGTTCCTCCCGGCTGCAGCAAGGCGTATAGTTTTTCCAGCATAGCGGCTGTGTCAGGAATATGCAGCAAGACGAGGGATAGCAGCACAGCATCTGCTTTTGCTTGCAAGGATTCTTGCAGCAGATCGTGGACAGTTGCAGAAGCATTGGCCAGCTGCAGTTGGTTGATTTTTTTTTCAGAAACCTCGATCATGTTAGGGGCAGTATCCCAGATGGCTAAGTGCTGGACATAAGCTGCTAAGGGCAGACTTACCAGGCCGGTACCGCCGCCGATATCGATCAAGGTTTGGTGCTGGTTGTCTTTAAAATAAGGGTCAAGGGTTTGGGTGACCAAGTGTGCTAACGCGATCCGCTCAGGGGTATCGTATTTTGCTGCCATGGCGTTGAAAATTTCAGACATAAGTGCCTCCTTTGATAATGACAAAAAACTGTTCGTTTCGTCAAAACTAGTTTATCATGAAAGGAGAAAAACACGTCAGTAGATACGTGGGAATTTCTGTTGTTTTTCATTTCAAAGGATGAAAAATAAACGAGAAGCAGGAGGCAAACACATGAAAATTGGTATTATTGGTGCAATGGAGGAAGAAATCAAGGCGTTGCGGGAACAGTTGATTTCACCGCTTTCTTGGGAACGCGGCGGCGCACTATTTATTTCAGGAAGTATCGGCAATCATGAAGTGATCGTTGTTCGTTCAGGTATCGGCAAGGTTCTGGCATCGATCACCACTAGCTTACTGATCCAACAATATGGGGTCAATATGGTGATCAATACTGGATCGGCTGGTGGGATTGGTGCCGGTTTACAAGTAGGGGATTTAGTGATCTCAGATAAAGTGGCGTATTTTGATGTCGATGTGACGGGCTTTGGTTATGAATATGGCCAGCTGCCTGGCGGGATGCCCTTGTATTATGAAGCCAGCCGCTACTTGATCAGTGAGATGACGAAAGCCGCAGAGGCGACCCATCATACCGTGAAAAAGGGATTGATCGTTACCGGCGACAGTTTCATCAATGACCCGCAAAAAGTACAGGAGATTTTAGGACATTTTCCAGATGCCTTGGCTTGTGAGATGGAAGGAGCCGCGATCGCACAGACCGCACAGCAATTCAATATTCCTTTCTTGATCGTGCGCGCGATCAGCGACACCGCCGACCATGCAGCGACTGTCTCTTTTGATGAGTTTATCTTAGAAGCTGGCAAGCGTTCCGCTGAAATGGTCTTGGCATTCGTTGAAACATTAAAGTAACTTAAAAAACAGGAGAGCCGATCCGTAAGAGGAGGAAGGAAGCATGAGAGCATTACTATCGATTGATTATACGTATGATTTTGTTGCAGATGAGGGACGATTGACCACGGGGGCTGCTGGGCAAGCGATTGAAGCTGCCTTAGTGGCTCACACGCAAGCCTTTATCGAAGCCGGTGAGTATGTCGTTTTTGCCATTGATCGTCATGAGGAAACAGACAACTATCATCCTGAAAACCGTTTGTTCCCACCCCATAATCTTGCGGGCAGTGCAGGTCGACATCTTTACGGCCGTTTAGCCCCGCTTTATGAAAACTATCAGGAAGCGCCAAATGTCTATTGGATCGACAAGCGCCATTACTCAGCGTTTAGCGGTACCGACTTGGACATCCGTCTGCGAGAAAGAGGGATCACGGAATTGTACTTGACCGGCGTTTGTACCGATATCTGTGTCTTGCATACAGCAGTGGATGCCTATAATTTAGGCTACCAACTGGTGATCGATGCAGATACCGTTGCCAGCTTTGACGCGGTCGGACATGAATGGGCACTGCGCCATTTTGAAAATACCCTTGGCGCGAAAATCATTTCTGCGAAGGAGGAAGCGTAAATGGGATGGATGGATCAATTAAAAGCAAATTTCAGCTTCAGTGAACTGACTAGTCTTTATCAAGCGTATCAAAAGGGAGATCTTGATGTGAAGGCATTGTTGAATAATGACTTCTTGCAAAAGTATACGGATTTTCAGAACTTGGATGAGTTTATGGCTAAATTAGGCATCCAGAATGAAAACCAAATCTTCGACTTTCTAAAAGACCGCCCTAATCGGCAAAAAGCCGATCAAGTCGTCAATGAGCATTCTCAATTCGATTCTGTGATCAGTATGATGAAAAAAGCTTTGCAGAAATAAACAATTGGCGAAGAAAAAGCGCAAGCAGAAAAATCTGCTTGCGCTTTTGTTCACCAAATCTGCACACGATCTTCTGGTGCACGATACATAGGGTCACCAGGTTTGATATCAAAGGTTGTATAGAATTCATCGATATTTTGAACTTGGATATTGGCCCGTAGTTTAGCTGGTCCGTGGACATCGATCGACAGTAAGAGCTGTTGGTATTGTTCTTTGGCTTTTGTACGCCAAATTTTCGCCCAATTGGTGAAGAAGTCTGCTAAAGAAACGTCGCTTTCCTTTTGCGCTGCTTCTAGTGCACAGCTTAGTCCGCCTGCATCGGCGATGTTTTCAGAAACAGTCAATGTGCCGTTGACGGTACCGCCGGCAAAGGACAGTCCATCAAACTCATCGATCATCGCTTGAGCTAAGCGTTCAAAGTGGGCCAAATCTTCCTCTGTCCACCAATTGTTTAAATTACCATATTCATCAAATTTTGCCCCGTTGTTGTCAAAGGCGTGGGAAATCTCATGAGCAATGACCGCGCCGATTCCCCCATAATTTGCGCTGGTGGATTGCTCCAAACTATAAAAGGGTGCTTGTAAGATTGCCGCTGGGAAAACGATCACGTTTTTAAATGGGTGATAGTAGGCATTCACGGTAGCGGCGGACATTTCCCATTCCTCACGATCCACGGGCTGCTGCCATTTTTTGAAGGCATCTTCTCGGAACAAACGATTGAAATGCAGGGCATTTGCCAGCAGACTTTTCTCTTCATCGGTATGCAACTGGTCATAAATGACAGGAACTTGATCAGGGTACCCGACATGGATACCTAAACGATTCAATTTGATAATCGCTTTTTGGCGGGTTTCTTCACTTAACCACGTGTTGTTGCGCAAACGCTCTTGGTAGACAGCAATCATTGTTTCCACCATATGTTTGACGTCTTTTTTCGCCGTTTCCCCAAAGTACTTGCGTCCATAATAATCACCGATCACTTGACTGAAATGACCCATCGTTAAGTAATAAGCCGCTTTTTGTTGGGGAGCCGCTTCATCGATCCCTGATAAGTAGCGACTGTAGGTTCCGCCTAACTGACGCAATTCTTCACTCAGATAGCTAGTATAGCGCAAGCTTTGGTTGACGATCATCCAGCCTTTCAAGAGTTCAAAATGGCTATCAGAAACAATAATGTCAAAGGCTTCAAAGTAAGCGGGTTCCGTTACGATCAGCTCTTCCGGTGTACCTGGTAAAAGGGCCGTCAAGAGTTGTCTAAAATCGATCTTGCTAGCTTGCTTTGCAAATTCCTCCAAGGAGCGAGGATTGTAGTTTTTGCTATAATCCGCACTTTCTTCCGCACTGCGGACGTGAGGGGCGATCAATTTATCAAATGCGATCGCTTGCTCTACCAACGATTCCGCTTCTGCTTGGTCTTTTCCGTAAGCAACTAAAACGTTGACGGCCATCTCAAAGTAGACTTGCAGCATTTCGCCTGCTTGGGGATTTTCTGTGTAATAGGTTTTATCCGGCAAAATAGTAGCAGGCGGATAGACTGATAAAGTATTCATTTGCGCATTTTTCATGTCTGCATCGACATCTAGTTGAAAAGGTAAGGCAATACCATCTAAAACGAAACTTGCCAGTTGCTGATTCAATTCCTCATAAGAACGCAACGCTTCGATTTTTGCTAATAGTGCATTTGCTTCAGTAGCGCCCGCTGCCTCTCGTTGGGCAAAATCGCTGGCTAAGCGGTAAAAAGCCACAGCATCCTTCATGCAGCCTTTTGGCGTAGCATGGGGATCGTGTGCCATATTTTCAAATTCTGCGATCATTAAGGAATCGATTCCGTCAACGAGATCTTGGAATCCACCCGTAGCGGGTTTATCTGCTGGAATAACAGCGGTCTCCAGCCACTCGCCATTTACATAGTCATAAAAATCATCTTTTAACAAGGTTGTCATGTCTTTCGCTCCTCTCGCTTTCTACTATTATGAAACAAAATCTGTAAGGACGCAAAGAAAAGTTTTCTAGACGAAAAAGGGTTTTGATCCAAATAGGAGGAGAATCTAAGGTATAATAAGAAAAAAGGCAGGTGAACGAGATGGAACAACTAGAGTGGAAAGGGATCGCCGAAGAGCGGTTTCGTCCGTATAAACAGTGGGTCACTCCTTCAGGGTATTTATGCGGCACCTATGCGGCAGCCGTCTTTTTGGCCTACTATCAAGATTACATCGATGAAACGATCATCCCGAAAGCGTTTCGCAGAAAAAAACAGCGGGATCTGACAGTAGTGACGGAAATGCTGCGGGTGCTGATTCAGCCTCATGGGTTGCCGACGATCGCTTGGCAAGTCAGTCATGGATTGACTCGGTTTTTCGATCAATTCCAATTGCCTTACCGCGGACGTGCGACCGTTGTTGGCGGTTGGCATCGAGCGTGCAAACGAATCGACGAAGGCAAACCGGTGATCATCGGTATTTTGAAGCCTTTAGGCAGCACATATGGCAATCATTGGGTCGTGGCTTACGCCTACGCTGAAACCGCCAGCGGAGAACGCTATTTTAAAGTTCATGACAACTGGGGCAACTACAAAAAAGTGATTCCCGCCAGTTGGGTAAACGGTACCGTCACACTTCCTTAAACGAGACGGTTAAAAAAACAGTCACTTTGTGCTAGAATAGAAGAAAACAACCACATTCATTGGAGGCAATCATGGGCGAAAGTTATAAAGATAGTTCGTTGAAAATTTTTAGTTTAAATGGAAATTTACCATTAGCAGAAAACATTGCGAAAGTTTTCGGTACAGAACTAGGGAAGTCAAAAGTGACACAGTTTAGTGATGGAGAGATTGCCATCAATATTGAAGAAAGTGTGCGGGGCGACCATATTTATATCATTCAATCGACGAATGAACCCGTCAATGATCATTATTTAGAGTTGCTGATCATGATCGATGCCATGAAACGGGCTAGTGCGAAGACCATCAATGTCGTTTTGCCTTATTACGCATATGCAAGGCAAGACCGAACCGCCAACCCGCATGAGCCGATCACTGCAAAATTGATTGCCAATATGCTGGTGGAAGCAGGAGCTTCTCGGATCTTGACGCTTGATCTGCATGCCGTCCAAGTTCAAGGCTTTTTCGACATCCCAGTGGATAATCTCTTTACGATTCCATTGTTTGCCCATTATTATCGCGAACAAAAAATGACGGGTGACGACTATGTCGTGGTTTCACCAAAAAACAGCGGTGTCCAACGGACCCGTAGTTTGGCAGAATACTTAGATACAGCGATCGCGATCGTCGATCAAGATGAAGCCGATGGCGGCTATGTGATTGGTGATGTCGTTGGGAAAAAATGTATCTTAGTTGATGACATTTTAAATACCGGCCATACATTGGCAAAAGCGGCAGACTTGTTGAAGGAAGCTGGTGCCAGCGAAGTGTATGCTTGTGTGTCTCACGCCTTACTTTCGCCGCCAGCTAAAGAAATTTTGGATCAATCAGCGATTGAAAGGATTTGTGTCACCGATTCTTGTTGGACCAGCGAAGAACGTCATCCAGAAAAACTGCACTACATTTCTTGTGCTGAATTGATGGGGGAAGCCGTTCGCCGCATTCACGAAAATACACCAATGAGTCCATTGTTCCGCCTGGAAAGCAAAGAGTATAAATAAAAATATGAAAAGCACCCGCTATCCTTAGGGACAGCGGGTGCTTTTGCGTGTGGGGGAAGTGGACCAGACCCAGCGGATCAGTTCAACTGGTTGCGGTTCAAGACTGTTTCTCGTTTGATCAGCTTATGTGGTACGACCAGCTGTACGCCGTTTGAATCTTCATGATTCAATTGCGCCATCAGCCGTTCGGTAGCGATTTTTCCTAAGGACAACACGTTGATATCGATACTAGTCAAATACGGATGTGTCAAAGTAGCAAAGATCGAATTGTTGAAACTGATGATGGATAAATCGTCGGGAACTTTGTAGCCATACATCGTCGCTAATTGAATGATCCGCACAGCGAACAGATCATCGATCACGACGATGGCCGATGCTTGGGATTCTTTGATCGTTTCTTCAAACGTGACGTAATCTTCTGCTTTTTCAAAGGTCAATGCTGGATAAAAGGGGAGATTTGCCAGCATCATGGCTTTTTGGTAGCCGAAGAAACGCTCGAAATACAGATTTTCATGGGTCGTATTAGTAGCAAATAATATCTTCGTATGCCCTTGGGCGATCAGATGCTCGGTTGCTTGCTTGCCTAACAACTGGTTGTCATTATCGACAAAAACGATTTTGTCTTCATTGCTGTATGGTTGACCAATCAAGGTAAAGGGGACTTCTTTTTCGACCAGATAATCGATGATGGGGTCTTTTTCATCGGAATAGACCAAGATAAAGCCATCTACTTGTTTTTGCAGGTGCATCCGTTCCACGTTTTTTAGTAATGTAGCAAAGTCACGGGCGGAGGCAACGGCAACCGTCATTTGATGATGGCGGGCCTCTTCATTGATGGCTTCGATCGTTTCTAAATAAAAGGGGTTTCCTAGTCGTTCTTTCGAATCAAGAGGCGGCAAGATCACGCCGATGGCACTGGATATCTGTTTGCCGAGATTTCGAGCCGCAAGATTGGGGACATAGCCCATTTCTGCCATTACTTTGCGCACTTTCTTCTTGGTATCTTCAGAAATGCTGGGATGATCATTTACGACACGAGAAACCGTGGATGTAGCGACGCCAGCCTTTTTGGCGACATCTTTGACCGTAATGCTCACTGATTTCCCTCCTTTTTTAGCTTATAGTATCACAAAGTGTCGGCACAAGGGTAGAGCCAATCAAAAGAAAGAAGAAATGCAGACATTTCTTCTTTCAGAAGGCTTGTTTAGTTGATAGCTGTACTGATTTCGTCTTCTAAAACATAGTCTTTGCCATACACCTTGATTGGCAATGCCTCACCGCTGATTTTTTTCAAAGTCACCGTCGACTCATTGACGGAAACAAAGAGCAGACGTCCACGATAGTTGATGTGGAAGGCATAGCGGCTCCACGTTTTAGGTAAGAATGGCGCAAACCCTAAGTGGTCGTGATCGGTTTTCATTTGAGCAAAACCTTGAACGATCGCTAACCAGCTGCCGGTCATAGAAGTGATGTGCAAGCCATCATCGGTATCATTGTTGTAATTGTCCAAATCAAGACGAGCAGTTCGCTCATACATTTCCAACGCTTTTTCTTCCAGACCTAATTCCGCTGCCAAAATCGCATGAATACTTGGGGAAAGGGAAGATTCATGCACTGTCATCGGCTCATAGAAATCAAAGTTCCGTTGTTTTTCTTCTTTGCTGAATTGATCGCCGAAGAAGTAGATCCCTTGCAAAACATCGGCTTGCTTGATAAAGCAAGAGCGCAAGATATGATCCCACGACCAATTTTGGTTTAACGGCAAGTGTTTTGGATCAAGATCGGAAACGGGCATCAAGTCTTTGTCTAAGAAGGTATCATGCTGGACGAACACACCAAGCTCTTGGTCTTCTGGGAAGTACATATTGTCGATGATGTCTTGCCATTTAGCTTGTTCTTCGTCTGAGATCGTGACAGTCGCTTCGTCTTTGAAGGCTTCATAGCTGGCTAAGGTATAAGCTAAGACCCAAGTAGCCATTTTATTGGTGTACCAGTTGTTATTGATATTGTTTTCGTATTCGTTTGGTCCTGTAACGCCATGGATCATGTATTTTTGCTGGCGTTTTGAATAGTGGACACGATCTGCCCAGAAACGTGAGATCGCGCTTAACACTTCTAATCCTTCTTTTTTCAGGTAACTTGTATCGCCAGTATAATTCGTATAGTTGTAGATGGCATAAGCGATGGCACCATTTCGGTGGATTTCTTCGAAAGTGATCTCCCACTCATTGTGGCATTCGATCCCAGTGAAGGTCACCATTGGGTAAAGGGCACCTGCTAAGCCTTGTTTTTGCGCATTGATATGGGCTTGCGGCAATTGGTTGTGACGGTATTTCAACAAGTTGCGGGTCACTTCTGGTTTTGCTAATGCCAAATACAATGGGACTGCATAGGCTTCGGTATCCCAGTAAGTCGCACCGCCATATTTTTCACCAGTAAAGCCTTTCGGTCCAATGTTCAGACGCTCGTCTTCACCATAATAGGTTGAGAACAATTGGAACAGGTTGAAACGAATCCCTTGTTGCGCCGCAGCGTCGCCTTCAATGATCACATCGGCTAAATCCCAGCGGGCTTTCCAAGCAGCGACTTGTTCTGCACGCAACGCATCATAATCTGCTTTGTATAAAGTGCCTAATTCGGTGACTTTTGCTGGATGATCATGAGCGGGAACATCACGACTCGTAACGATCAAGACTTCTTTGATCAATGAGAAGGTGTCACCGGCTGCCCCAGAAAAGGCAAAGGTATCAGCGACGCAAAGTTCGCTTTTCACGGAATCAATCGGTGTTTGGCTATGACGCATAGCAGAAGTGACAGTGAAGCGTTCAATGTCAAAATTATTTTCTACAGTCCGAGTGGTCAAGTAATGGAAGGTTTCGGTTTGGCCATGATCTAATTCTTCCCAGAAACGTTCGTCGTAGTTGCTGTCTTCGTTATGGACGTTGTTATCTAGTTTAGAAACGACTTTGATCTCAGCGTCGCCTTCAATGATCTCAGCATCCATCTTAATGAGGGCAAGTTCACGTTTTACGATGCTCAAGAAGCGTTCAAAAGAGAATTTAACCGTTGCACCTGCCAAAGACACAGTGTAGTTACGGCGCAAAATCCCAGTTTCCATGTCTAGTTCTAAATAGAAATCACTTGGGCTGATTTTTGCTAAGTCGACTAACTGGTCGTTGACAAATAGGTCCATCGCAATAAAGTTGACCGCGTTGATCACTTTGCCAAAATAATCAGGATAGCCGTTTTTCCACCAGCCAACACGGGTTTTGTCTGGGTACCAGACACCTGCGATATAAGTACCTAAGTGATGGTCGCCGCTATATTGTTCCTCAAAGTTGCCGCGCATTCCCATGTAGCCATTCCCGATGCTTGTTAGCGACTCTTGCAGTCGACGATTTTCTTTATCTAAGGTAGATGTCGCGATTTTCCATGGATCGATCTCGAACAATCGTTGGATTTTTTTCATGAAAGTCCCTCCAGAATCTTTTTGATATCTCTATCATAAGCGCAAACGATTGCATCGTCAAGTGAAAGTTGTTGCGTTTGTAGATTTTCCTGTTGGGAAACATAAAGAAGGAAAGATTCAGTTAGATAAAGGCGAAAAAGCGAATAGAATACCTTTTGATATTTCTGGGTTTACAAAATCTTTTTTCTCCGTTAGAATGAAATCATTAAGAAACCGATTGCGTAAATCGATTCAGGGAAGGAAGAAGGAAGATGAAAAAATTATTGAGCTTCGAATTTTGGCAAAAATTCGGAAAAGCGCTAATGGTGGTTGTCGCTGTTATGCCAGCCGCTGGTTTGATGATCAGTATTGGGAAAACGATCCCAATGATCAATGCCGACTGGGCATTCTTGATCACCACAGGAGGCGTCATTGAAAACATTGGTTGGGCAATTATTGGTAACCTGCATTTATTATTTGCATTAGCTATTGGTGGTAGTTGGGCTAAAGAGCGAGCTGGTGGGGCATTTGCTGCCGGGATCGCCTTTATTTTGATCAACCGGATCACTGGTTCGATCTTTGGCGTGACGAGCGCGATGTTAACCGAAGAAGGCGCCTTTACCCATACGTTGTTTGGGACAAAGATCATGATCGACGGTTTCTTTACTAGTGTATTAGAAGCACCTGCTTTGAACATGGGTGTCTTTGTCGGGATCATCGCCGGTTTTGTGGGGGCAACAGCTTACAACAAATACTATAATTTCCGCAAATTACCGGATGCGCTTTCCTTCTTTAACGGCAAACGCTTCGTCCCTTTCGTGGTGATTGCCCGTTCAGTAGTCGTCGCATTAGTATTATCGATCGTTTGGCCTTACATTCAAGCCGGCATCAACAACTTCGGTTTATGGATCGCGCAATCACAAGAAAGTGCGCCCGTTTTAGCACCGTTCTTGTTTGGAACCTTGGAGCGGCTGCTCTTACCATTCGGGCTGCATCACATGTTGACGATCCCGATCAATTACACCGAATTAGGTGGAACCTACACGATTCTTTCTGGAGCACAAGCCGGCACCCAAGTCTTTGGACAAGACCCCTTATGGCTTGCTTGGGCAACGGATCTAGTGAACATGCGCAATGCTGGCGATACGTCACAATATCAATTTTTATTGGAAAACTTTGTTCCTGCCCGCTTTAAAGTTGGACAAATGATTGGTTCCTCTGGGATCTTGATGGGCTTGTCTTATGCCATGTATCGCAATGTCGATGCGGACAAACGGCACAAATATACCTCTATGTATTTATCAGCTGCCATCGCTGTCTTCTTGACAGGGGTAACGGAACCGTTGGAGTTCATGTTTATGTTTGCTGCCGTACCGCTTTACCTCGTTTATGCAGTCGTACAAGGGGCGGCGTTTGCGATGGCGGATATCGTCAACTTACGGGTTCATTCTTTTGGGAATATCGAGTTGTTGACCCGTACCCCAATGGCGATCAATGCCGGCTTAGGACAAGATTTGATCAACTTTGTGTTAGTGACCATCGTCTTTGGTGTCGGGATGTATTTCTTGGCAAACTTCTTGATCAAAAAATTCAACTTTGCAACACCAGGTAGAAACGGCAACTATGAAACAGAAGGGGCCAGCGATGCGCCAGCAACTGCTTCGGCGGATGGCCATTTGAACCCAGATTCGCAAGTCGTGAAAATCATTCATTTATTAGGTGGACGTGAAAATATCGCCGACGTTGATGCATGTATGACTCGTTTACGGGTCTCTGTGAAAAATCGAGAAGCGGTCGGCGATGAAAAAGCGTGGAAAGCCGCAGGGGCGTTAGGCTTGATCGTAAAAGACAATGGCGTGCAAGCAGTCTATGGACCGAAAGCAGATGTCTTAAAATCAGACATTCAAGATATCTTAGATTCTGGTGTCACGATTCCCGAACCGACTGCTAGTCAAGCACCAGTAGAAACGACTACCCATCAAAGCCAAGGCGTGACAGCTGAACTAGCTGCTGTTGCCACTGGAGAAGTGATGCCGATCACCTCTGTCAAAGACCAAGTGTTTGCGGAAAAAATGATGGGTGACGGTTATGGTATACGTCCAGAGCAGACGACAGTTGTCGCACCAATCAGCGGGAAAGTCACCAATATCTTCCCAACGAAACATGCGATCGGCTTGCTTTCTGATGAAGGCATCGAAGTATTGGTTCACATGGGCTTAGATACCGTTGACTTAAACGGTGCACCCTTTACGGTAGCTGTCACTGAAGGACAACAAGTGGCGGTGGGTGACAAGTTAGCGGAGATGGATCTCGCTGCAGTAAGTGCTGCTGGCAAAGACACCACCATCGTTGTAGTGTTGACCAACAGCGATCAAATCGATTCCTTTGAATTGACCCAAATCGGCAAGCAACAAGCAGCCGCAGTTGTTGGAATCGTAAAACTATAATAAAATGACAAGCGGGTCGACTCTTTTGTTGACCCGCTCTCTTTTATTTTTAAAAGGAATCGTACAAGCAAACCGAGAGAAGGAGCCTTATTCATGAAGGTATTAACATTGAACACCCATAGCTGGTTAGAAGAAAATCAGCTAGAAAAATGCAAAATGATCGCACAAGAGATTGCAACAGGCGACTATGACATCATCGCCTTGCAAGAAGTCAACCAAACGATCGCTGCTGAAGCCATCGTTCCTGATGGGCTTTATTGCCCAACAGATACGCTGGTGGAAATCAAGGAGGACAATTTTGCTTTACGCCTAGTGGAAGAACTGCAACTGTTAGACTGTGATTACTATTGGTCATGGACTTACAGTCATGTAGGCTATGACATTTACCACGAAGGCAATGCCTTATTGTCCAAACAGCCCATCATTGCCAAAGAATACCTTGCTTCACAAGCCACGGATGTCTGGGATCATACCACACGCAAAAACCTGAGCGGCGTGACTGAAGCCGATGGACAGATCGTACAAGTCATTAGCTGTCATTTTTCTTGGTGGCAAGACGGTAAATTTGCCTACGAGTGGCAACAGACAGAAGCATTTTTAGCAGAACGGGCTGATACCTTATTGATCCTAGGGGATTTCAACAACGATGCCGCCAGTTCTGGGCATCAACTGGTCCTTGACAGCTCCTTACAGCTGCAAGACAGCTTTTTAACGGCTGCTGAAACGATCGGGGAAGCCTCTATCGTTAAAGCCATTGATGGTTGGCAAGATAATCGAGAAGCGTTGCGAATCGATTATGTTTTTACATCCAAAGACCTGCAAGCAACGGAATATGAAGTCGTTTTTGACGGAACGCGTACTCCGATCGTCAGCGATCACTTTGGAATCAAAGTGGTTTTTGCTTCAAAAACAGAGCCAAACTAGCAGAAACGACAGCAAAAAGCAGTGCCAACCGGCACTGCTTTTCTTTTTGGGGAAGTTAAATCGTTGATCGAACAAGGAGGAAAAATAATAAACTCAATAAAAGAATGAATGCTAATGCCCCATAGGTAAAACTCTTTTCGCCCCAAGTTGCGTTTTCCTCCTGACTCGAAAGACTTCTTCTTGTAAAAAAGACGAGTCCTGCGCCGATGACATTCGCTGTCAGTAATTGCTGGAAGAAGATCAGGATTAAATACTGTCCCAAAAGGCCTTTTTTACTCATGGAAAACCGTTGAATAAAGTACAGGCAAGCCCCTTGCAGCAAAAGGAGACTACTTAACAAGACCCCTAAAGCGGCTAACGGTTGCGAGTTGAGGTACTGGGCAAAGGTCATTCCATGGTTGAAGGCAGTCAAGGAAAGATAAAGATAGTAAGCACCGGCGATCAAAAGCCAATAACTCAGTAAAATCAATGGAAACGCCCATTTTCGTTTAGTCATGGTTGCCCTCCTGTAAAGTGAATAGTCCGTAGGAACGGATCAAATAATCAATCAAGCAGCTCAGTCCGATCAAAGACTGGCTAGGGATTTTCTTGCGACCGATTTGAAAAAAATCGCAATAATAGGTCAGGTGAAACGTTGAATGGCGAGCAAAATAATTATCTCCTGGCGCACTCAATGTCAAAACGGGAATCTGACGAATCGCAAAAGTCGTCAGATTCTCTTTGACGTTTTCTGTTTCGCCGCTGAGTGAGGCGATGATCACACAATCTTCGGCAGTGATCATCGGCATGACCATATCAAATTCCGTTTTGTTCGGCAATACGATCACTCGTTTTTCCATAGAAAGCATCATTTTGGAAAACTCCTCCAGTGCTTTCTTTTGGGAAAACCCAGTTGGGTAGCAGTAGATGGTTTTGCTGCGGTCAAACAAGCGGTTGAGGACAGCTAAGTCTACCGTTTTTACATAGTTGAGGGTGGCGAAAATATCCTCTTGTTGTTTTTCAAAAATCGTTTTTTGCTGCGAAATCGTTGTTATCTGTTCTTGCTGATGCCGTAAAAAATATTTGAACTCGGAATAGCCAGAAAAACCAAGTTTTTTCGTCAACCGTAAAATAGATGACTTTGAGACGTGAACCTGCTCGGATAGCTCGACGATCCCCATAGATAGAACGGTGTCGCCGTTGGAAAGAATGTAGTTTAGAATGCCACGATCAAGTTCACTTAACTCTGATTGGTGCTGTTGAATCAAATACTGTAATTTCACAAAAACCCCTCCTTATGGATTAAGTATAGCTGAAAAGCCAGGAGGGGAGGCGAAGAACGCTGGCTAGTGTAATTCTGGCCAAAAGGCTTGATTTGCTTCAATCAATTCATCGAGTAATTCTTTGGCTACACGGGCATTTGGGACCACTTTTGAAAGAATTAGTGCTTGCCACAGCTTCTGATAAGAACCCTCTGCCCAAGCTTCCACGACTAATTTTTCTACGGCGACTTGTTGCTCCATCAATCCTTTTTGGAAGCGAGGGATCTTGCCTTGTGTGATTGGTTCTGCTCCGTTACTGCCGACGATACAAGGCACTTCCACCATTGCCTGCTCATCAAAGTTGACGATCGCTCCTTCGTTAGGCACGATCAACAGCATCCGTTCTTGCGTGTTATAAGCAATCGCTCGTGCAAGGTCAACAATGTAGCTGGCGTGTTCATCCACTTCAAGCGTGGTGTCAGTCGCTGTCTGATTTTCTACGATGCGTTGGCATTCACCAAAGACGTGTTTTTCGCGGCCAGCCATGACTTCATTTGCCCGTGTAAAAGATGGGTTGGTGTGCGCCACTTCATCTTGAGGGAAAAAGTAATACTTCAAGTAGGTATTTGGCAAAGTGGATGGATCAACCTCGTACACTTCTTTTGCTTTGGCAAAGGTGTGCATCCAGCTGGCATCAGCATGTTGGCTCGCTTCGATTTCTTCTGGCAATGAATAGCCGTATTTTGCCACATGCGCCTGGATCTGTGGCAGCAAATCATTGCCAGCTTTGTCTCGTATATCTGTCCACCAGCCAAAGTGATTCAAGCCATAATAGCGAACCACCAACTCTTTGCGAGAAGCTAAACCGATCGCTTGCGCCATCCGTTCTTCGATTCCCACTGGCATATCACAAATATTAATGATCTTAGCATCAGGGCGTAATTTACGAGTCGCTTCTGCGACGATCGCTGCAGGATTGGAATAATTCAACATCCATGCATCAGGGGAATATTTTTCCATGTAATCGACTAACTCCAAGACACCGCCGATAGAACGCATCCCATAAGCGATCCCGCCAGGACCACAAGTTTCTTGGCCGACCACACCATATTTCAAAGGGATTTTTTCATCCTTTTCGCGCATCGCATACAAGCCAACTCGGATATGCGCCATCACAAAATCGACATCCTGAAATGCGGTTTCGGGATCAGTGGTTGCTAAAAAGCTGATTTCTGGTGCGCGTTCTTTCAATAAAATCTCGCAAGCTTGTGCAACTTTTTCTTGTCGTTCTTCCAAATTGTCGTAAAACTTGATTTGGCGAATCGGGAAACGATCCAAGTGTTCCAAAAGCATCAAGACGATTCCTGGGGTAAAGGTACTGCCGCCTCCGGCGATCACGATTGAAAATTTTTTCATTTTTGTTTCCTCCTTAGTCTGATACAGCTAATAATTTTTCGAATTGTTCTCTCACTTGTGGCACATCCAGGCCAACGATCACTTGGAAGGCGTTGCCGTTGCGAACAACACCATGGGCACCAGCGCCTTTAAAGATGTCATCTGGCAGCACTTGGTCTTGATCTTTAACGGTGATTCTTAGGCGAGTGGCACAATTAGTGACTTTATCGATATTATCGCGACCGCCAAACCCTTCTAAGTAGACTGCGGCTTGTTCGGTGTAGCGATTGGCACCAGCAATCACTGGCGTACCAGTGTTGGCTTGTTTTTCTTTGTAATCTTTTTTGGTGTACAGTTTGACTTCGCTATTGTTTTCTTCCCGTCCTGGTGTGGCTAACTTAAATTTGAGGATCAAGAAGCGGAAAACAAGGAAATAAAGGGCAGTAAAGGCTAACCCGATCACCAGCTGCGTGAAGATCATACTGCGATGATTTTGAAATAGCGGAATCCAGACCTTCGCCAACAGATCAATCAAGCCGCCCCCCATATCACCAACGACCCCGAAGGCAAACATCGTTGCCGCCATGGTCGCTGCTAAAACAGCGTGCACCGCAAAGAGGGGTGGTGAGATAAAGAGGAAGGTGAATTCCAATGGCTCAGTGATACCAGCTAAAACGGCAGTTAAAGTGGCAGGGATCAAAATCGCTAAGACCTTCTTTTTGTTCTCAGGCTTGGCTGTGAAATAAAAAGCAGCAGCGATCCCTGGTGCAGCAAAGATCTTAGAATTGCCATGTAAAGCAAAGCCCCCTTCAGGGAAAAGCTCTTTCAATGGTCTGGTGGATTGGGCAAATTCTTGTAAATGTGCCATCCAGTATTTGGAGATTCCTTCTTCGACGACAGCGGGACCAAAAACAAAGGGGGTATACACGAAATGATGGAGACCTGTGGGAATCAATATTCGCTCTAAGAAAGTATAGAGCCAGACCCCAAAGACCCCAGCACTTGCTAGAAACCCTTGCATGGACCCAATGCCAGCTTGGACTTTCGGCCAAATCAATGCGATCAAAAAAGCAACTGGCAGCATTAAAAAGAAACCGAGGATCACGACAAAGGAAGAGCCTTGGAAGATTCCGAGAAAATCAGGCAGCTTCATATCGAAAAACTTGTTGTGAAGATAGACGACGATTGCCGAAATAAAAATTGCTCCGATAATACCAGTATCTAATGTTTTGATGCCAGCGATCATTTTCAAGCCACTCTCACCGCCGGGATCAGCTGCAAAGTTGACACCGAAGAAGTTACCAAAGTACTCGATCATGCCAGAAATAAAATAATTACAAGTAATATAGACGACAAAGGCTTCCATTGCCGCTCGCGCATTGGCTTTTTTTGCGAGACCGATCGGTAATCCAATGACAAATAATAATTCCATTTGGTTGAAGACTGTCCACGCACCGTTTTCAATGATCGTCCAAATGTTGTACCAAGTAGAGCCTTCAGTGGCGATGCTCCCCACAAGCATCGGATTTTTAAAGATAATACACAGCGCGACCATGATCCCTGAAAAGGAAAACAAGAGGACCGGGGTAAACATCGCACCGCCAAACCGCTGAACTTTTTCCATCATAATTTCTTAACATCTCCTTTCAATTTTTACTACAACCTCAGTATAGAAAAGAAAGATAGCGGTTACAATGAAACGAGGCAGCATAGGAACGTAGAAGCAAATAAAGAGAAAAGGTGGCAACTGCGGGGAAATTTCCCATAAAAAAACAAACCTGCGAAAAACAGGTTTGTTTGCTAAATACGTGTATTTAAATTTCGACGTTGCCATAACGATTGGCAAGGGCGGTGCGGATCAAGCGCTCTGCCAAATGCTCATTTCTTGCGAGAAGCGGTCCGTGGAAGTAAGAGCCGAACACATTGCGGTAAACCACGCCTTCGGTTTGGTCTTCACCATTGTTTCCTTGTCCTTGGATGACTTTCCCCAATGGTTTTTCCCCTTTACCTAAGAAAGTACGGCCATTATGGTTTTCAAAGCCATAATAGGTCTCATCGAATTCTTCATTGTGGATCACGATGTCACCGATGAACCGGTTGTTTTCTTGGCTCAAGGTGTAATGATCCAAGGCACCGATCCCCTTGATTTTCTCGCCGTTGGCACCGATGTAGTAATGACCTAGCAATTGATAGCCGCCGCAGATCGCCAGCATGACGCCGTCATTTTCGATATAGCTGGTCAAGGCTTCTTTTTTTGATTGGATATCTTGTGAAACGATCACTTGTTCAAAATCTTGTCCCCCACCGAAAAAGACGAGATCATATTTTTCAGGATCGAAGGGCTCGTGAATGCTGACGACTTCTGCGTTGAAGGTCACGCCTAGTTTTTCGGCCACGTAGCGCAGCATCAAGAGATTGCCGTTGTCGCCATAAGTATTCAAAAGATTTCCATACAAGTGGGCAACATTCAGTTGATACTTAGTCACGACTCATTCCTCCTTTGATATAGCCTTTTTCCGCAAGTTTTTTGCGTAGCTGCAAGACTGCAGTGTAAGTCGCTAAAATATAGACTTTTTCTGTAGGTAAGTCTGCGATTTGCTTGATGACGTCATCAAGTTCAGGGGTTTCAATGATTTTCTCTTCAGGGATCCCCGCAACTTTTAGCCGCAACGCCATATCTTTGTGACGATCACCACCAGCGATCACTTGAGGAATCCCCATATCGGCAAACGCTTCATGGTCGCCATCCCAAATCCAGCTGACGTCGATCCCATCTGCGTAGTTGGCATTCAACAAGCTGACTAGCGAGAAAGGATAGGGTGACAGGCCGATCATATCAATGACTTGGTTCAAACCAACAGGGTTTTTAACTAAGACTAACGTACATTCTTTGTCCCCGATGCGGATCACTTCCTGGCGACCAAAGACTTTTTCGTCATAGGCCAAACCAGCTTTGATTTTTGCAGGTGCTACGCCATAATATTCCGCAACCGCAGTTGCCGCCAGCGCATTGTAGACATTGTACATCCCGCCGACTTCGATGCGATAGTCATTTCCGTCGATCACAAAATCAGCAGAGGTGTTGTCCATTGCGGTCATTTCCGTCAGTTTATAATCCAATTCTGGTCGATGGAAGCCGCAATTTGGGCAGTAGTATTTTCCAAGATTGGCATAGGTGATCATTTTATAATGCAAAATGTGATGACACTCAGGACACAACACGCCATCCGTATTGTAATGGGCCATCTGCTCTTCATCTGGTAAATGATCAAATCCATAGTATTTCCGCGGATTGACAGTTGCTACCGAATTGAACAGTGGCGAATCCCCATTGCAGAGGATCGTTGCTTCCGGTGAGTTTGCGGCACCTTCAACGATCATTTTATAGGTCGTATAAATCTCGCCATAACGGTCCATTTGATCACGGAAAATATTGGTGAAAACGAACAATTCCGGTTTGATGTACTTCGTTACTTTGCTGAGACTGGCTTCATCAATTTCTAAAACCGCAAATTTTTTGCCTTTTTTAGGGCGTGCCGATAGAAAGGTTGAAACGATCCCTTGGACCATATTGGCGCCGGTTGGGTTCGTCAATACTTCATCAAATTCTTGGCGCAAAATATTGACAGTCAAGGCAGTTGTCAATGTTTTGCCGTTGGTGCCTGTGATCACGACGACTTGGTAATCTTTCGCCAAATGATCTAATATATGTGGATCAACTTTTAATGCTAATTTACCAGGCAGGCTTGAGCCGCCTTTGAAAAAGTTCTTTAATACCCATTGAGAGGTCTTACCGACTGAAACAGCCAGATGACTTCGTATTCCCATAATGTAACCCTCCATTAGAGCGAATGCTTTCATTGTGCAAATTCAATTTATCATACCATATACCAAGAAAAAGGTTAAATTGCTTTTGCGATTCTTTAAATTTCTGCAAAGACCATTCTGATAAATGGCTCTTTTACTTGCGCTGATCAAAGGCTTGAAAAGCAAAACAGCAAACCTTCTGTCAGGTTTGCTGTGCTTTAACCGATAATGATTTTTTCCGTTGGGTACTCGTAACCTAAGTCACGTGTTTCTTTTGGTACGAATAACATCAAAGTGTACAGCATACCGACACGGCCAATAAACATCAAAAGAGCAATCACGAGTTTGCCAATAGTTGATAAATCGCCCGTGATTCCTAAAGAAAGCCCTGTGGTTCCAAAGGCCGAGGAAACTTCAACAATGATGGCAATCAAAGGGATGTCCTCGATGGCGGTCAAGAATAAGACACAAAAGAAGCACATGCCCATCGAAAGCATGAAGACTACCACCGATTTGCGGACGTCATCTTGATCGATGCGGCGACCAAAGATATTGATATTATCCTCACTTTTTAAGAAGGCATAGAGGTACAGCCCAATGATGGCAATGGTCGTCGTCCGAATCCCGCCACCAACAGAGCTGGGACTACAACCAATAAACATCAGCAAGGAGAAAACGATCAACGTCGTGGTTTGGAAGTTGCCTAAGTCATGGATCTGCAAGCCAGCATTCCGCGTTGTCATAGAATAAAACATGCTGTTCATCCACATACCACTAAAGCTGTAATCTTTGAATAAATAATCTTTCTCAAGGAAAAAAATCGCCAATGTGCCGCCGACAAAGAGGATCACGAAAGCCAAAACAGCAATTTTTGTGAACAAAGAAAAGCGAAACGGCAAGCGGCGGCGTTGTTTTTTCATTTTAAAAAGGACCCATTCCCGAAAGTCCATGATCACTGGAAATCCGATCCCCCCGATAAAAATCAAAATCATGATACACGTCAGGAAGAAATAATCATGGGAAAACGGCAAGATGGAATTGCCCGTCACATCAAAGCCAGAGTTGGTCACAGCAGAGATCGCTTGATAAAACCCATAAAAGATCGCGTCTCGCCAATTGTCATAATACCCGTAAAGATGAAAATAAACAGCGAAGATCGTGCCTGCTACCAACTGACAAACTAAAATGATGGTAAACGTCGTTCGAATCATCCGAACGATCCCGCTAAGCTTCGGCTGGTTCATATCCGTCATGATCAACTGGCGCTGCTTTAAACTGATTTTGCGCCGTGAAACGATCGCAAAAAAGGTCGAGATCATCATGATCCCTAAACCACCGACTTGAAAGAGGACTTCCAATAAAATGACCCCGCGGTCGTTAAATACGTCATTGATTGGGAAGGTAGTCAACCCTGTGACACTGACCGTGCTGACCGCCATAAAGAACAGATCGATAAACGCGACATGAGAGCCGGGTTCCCGAAAGAAGGGGAGTGAAAAAAGCCCCAAAGAGACCACCGTCATCACGATATAATAAAAAACGATCACTTGGATCGAAGACACATTCTGGGAAATAAATGTTTTGCTCCTGCGCTGTGTCAAGCGAGCAAAGCGGGTAAAGTTCATTACAAAAAACCCCTCACTAAATAAACTATCCCCAGTATACCAAAGAACCAAGTAGATTTGAAAGAAAGCAGGATAGAATTTATGAGCAGCAGAAATTGTGCAAGAAAAAGGATGCGGAAGTTGTATATACATGTTAAAATAATAACGTTAGAAAAACGCTTTCTTTAATGAAGAAAGTCAGAATGGAGAGAAGTAGATGAATGCCAACCCTTATGATATCAAGTTAGTAGCTGTCGATATGGATGGAACCTTTATGCGCACGGATTATACGTATGATGTTCCCCGCTTCAAGGCCGTGTTGGCCCGCATGAAAGCTGTCGGCTGTCAGTTTGTCGTTGCCAGCGGCAATCAGTATTACCAGTTGCGGGCTCAATTTCCCGGCTATGATCACGAGCTGAGTTTTGTTGCAGAAAACGGAGCACTTGTCAAAGACAAAGAAACAGTGCTTTTTGCAGCGGACATTCCCCGAGAAACGGTTCTAGCAACCTTAGATTTGTGTAAAAAATACCCCGAAGTTAAAAATGTGATGTGTGGGCTCAATAGTGCTTATTGTGAACGGGGAACGGTCAGTGATGCTTTTTTTGAATTAACAAATAAGTATTACCACAAATTGCAATGGGTCGATGATTTTGCCCAAGTAGAGGACACGATCTTGAAATTTGCCCCAACTGTTCCTGTCGAAAAAACGGCCTATTATTCGGAACTGTTTCAAAAAGAACTAGCCGGTTTGCTAGTACCAACAGGCAGTGGGCATGGTTCCGTGGATCTGATCGTGCCTAACTGCCACAAAGCATCAGGATTGGCACGCTTGGTCGAGCGATGGGGGATCACTCCTGAGCAATGTGTCGCTTTTGGCGATGGCGGCAATGATTTGGAAATGTTAGCCTATTGCCAGAGAGGCTATGCGATGGACAATGCGCCAGAAAACGTCAAAGCCGTTGCCACCGCTGTCTGTCCGTCAAATGATGAGGATGGAGTATTAGTCACATTGGAACAGCTGTTTCCGATAGTCTAGGCGTTCTTTAAGATTCTTAAAAAAAAGTAAGTATTCCGATCAATTTTCACGATTTCAGAAGAAAACGCTAGCAATTTATGAGAAGATAAAAGAAGAAAAAGATAGCAGCGACGATCCGCACGGAACAATAGCGAGAAAGCGGACAAAAAAGCGCATAAATTTTTTTGGAAATCGAGACGGAAATGGGGAGTATCATGAAAGACGTAAAAATTATTTTTTTCGATGTTGATGGCACACTGATCGATATGAGCAAAAAGCAAATCTCTGAAAGAATGTTAGCCACATTAAAAGCCTTGAAGAAGCAAGGGATCCTGTTGTGCATTGCGACTGGCAGAAGTCCCATCGCGTTGCCGCAATTTGAAGGCGTGACCTTCGATGCGTTTTTGACCTTTAACGGATCGTATTGTTTCAATCAAGCCGAGGGGATCCACCAAAACCCCATTCCTAAAAAAGATGTTCAGCAAATCATAGAAAATGCCACGGCGCTCAAGCGTCCAGTAGCGATTGCAACGAAGGATCGAACGGTTGCCAATGGTAAAGATGCTGATTTAGTTGAGTATTTTTCCTTTGCTCACCAAGAAGTGATCGTGGCAGAAGATTTTGATGAGTTGATCCAACAGCAAGACATTTTCCAAGTGATGTTAGGTTCAGGGAAAGAAGACTACGCCAAAGTGATGGCAAATACTACAGAGGCGAAAATCACCGCCTGGTGGGATCGGGCAGTCGATATTATTCCAGTCAGCAGCGGAAAAGGAAGCGGCATTGCCAAAATGCTGGCTTACTATGGCTTGGATAAATCCGAAGCCATTGCCTTTGGCGATTGCAACAATGACATTGAGATGCTAGAGGCAGTCGGCTGGGGTCTCGCAATGGCCAATGCTTCGGACGAGTTAAAAGCAATCGCCGACGAAGTGATCGGTCACGTAGCCGAGGAAGGCATTTATCATTACTGCTTAGAAAATGGGCTATTGGGTGAAGTCGTGCAGTGATGGGCAATGCGCCAGTTGCTGTTGCCCGCTAAGAACATGCGCCGCCAGGATCGCTACTGGGTGTCTGTTTCATCAAATAAAAAAACTGTTTCCGAAATGCATTAGGGAAACAGTTTTTTTGATATAAAGTTGTTTAGCAATGTGTACGGCTTACAGCGCCTCTACTGCTTCGATCGCCTGATAGACTTTTTCGGGTGTGATCGCAGGATCGATCAAAACAAAGGTTTCTTCTTCTTTGACAGCATAGGTCAGAACCGAGGCGAAGTAATCCCGATCAAGGCGCGTCACGTGGAGATCCTTCAGCTTCATTGGCAAGTGCAAAGCTTCGTAAAATGGCCGTAATTCTTCAATCACATCAAAATCATTGGTATAGGCAAGCTGGACCCAAATGCAGTAGGCGACTTTGTTGCCGTGCAAGACACTATGGGTCTCATTCAAATAAGACAAGCCGTCATGCAGCGCATGCGCACCGGACGTGCGGCCAAACTCTACTGCAAAACCGCCAACTTCGCCTGCCAAAGCAATGATCGCGTCGGTGATGCGGGCAAAGGCGGGTGTCAGCTGCCCAGCTTCTAGGTCTTTGACGGCTTGGATCGCATCGGCAATCAGCAAGTTTTTGATCAAAAGAGCGCTTTGGAAACCTAGCCGTACTAAGGCAGTCTTGTCGTCTTCTGCCATGTTGCGGACGATGGCTTCCATTTCATAATATTTGGCTAACGTATCAGCGATCCCTGCGATAAAGTAATCAACAGGTGTGGCTAGTAAAAAACGGGTGTCGACGATCGTCATGTAGGCACCTTTTTTGGCATAGTCGATTTTACAAATCGTATGATCGGGGTAATAGGCGACGATCACCGGGGTAAAGGGCGCACAGTTGGAAACCAATGTAGGGATCACGATCAGCTCTGCGCCAAGGGTTTGGGCGGTGATTTTTGCTGTATCAGCGACCTTGCCGCCGCCGATTGCCACCACGGCATCTGCTTGCTGGATCGCTTCAGCTAAGATTTGCGCATTTTCATAACTCGATGATCCATCGTAACGGTAGATCGGGTAGTCGAATGAATGAGGGTAATAGTTCGAAAACACATCGAATGACTGCTCCCCAGTAATTACTGCTACCTCTTGGAACTCTCGTAAATACTCCGGCAAATCAGTTAAGACCCCATCGCCCGTAATATAACGGTTTGGACCTGGACGGACTTCATTGGCTAACATCAAACAAACACTCCTTTATAATCGTCAGAATTTTCTAATCAGTGTATCGCGAAAATGCCCTGACTGTCAATTTCCTTTTGGCAAAAAAAAACAGAAAACAGCCGATCTGCTGACGAGGCAGATCGGCTGTTAGTGATGAATTGTAATGAACGTTCCCCAAAAAGTTAAGCCCAGTTTTGGCGAATAAAGCCGGCTCGACCGGAGCCTTCGCTATAAGCATTGTAATGGGCTGCATTTTTTTTGTAAAAATCTTGATGATAGTCTTCTGCAGGATAAAAAGGTTCTGCTGGTTCGATCTTCGTTACGATCGGACGGTCAAAGCGGCCACTAGCTTGCAACTGCGCCTTTGATTTTTCCGCAATCGCTTTTTGTTCTTCACTATTGTAAAAAATCACTGGACGATAGGAATCACCACGGTCGGCAAACTGACCAAACGCATCTGTGGGGTCTGTCTGTTGCCAATAGATGGCAACCAATTCTTCATAAGAGATGACTTCAGGATCAAAGGTGATCTCAACTGCTTCGGTGTGACCGGTGGTACCTGTCGTTACTTGTTGGTAGGTTGGGTTAGGCACATGGCCACCAGTAAAGCCAGAAACCACTTTGAGGATGCCTGGCAGCGAATCAAAAGGCTTCACCATGCACCAAAAACAACCGCCAGCAAAAATTGCCGTATCTTTCATAGGTATTCCTCCTTTGCTTCTATGGTATGCTTCTAGTAGAGGAAAACAAGAGATATGCTTAGAAAACAGGGCAATGAAGAAAGGAAGTTTGCATGGAAAGTATTTTGATTTTACTTCGAGGTAATTCTGGCAGCGGCAAAACCACTATTGCCAAAGCTGTTCAGCACGTTTTTGGGGAAGAGGCAGTGCTGATTTCACAAGATGTTTTTCGGCGAGAAATTTTTTGTGTCAAAGATACCCCTAATAATTTAGCCAGCGGTTTGATGAAAGAAGCTGTCCTATATGCGAAGGGGAAAGTGCCGGTGGTACTTGTTGAAGGAATTTATTCTCGTGAAAAATACCAAGACTTTCTCGACTTTCTAATGAAACTCTTTCCCAAAAAAAAGCTAGTTTATTATTTTGATCTTTCTTTTGAGGAAACGGTCAAAAGACATCAGACCCGAATGCAGCGAGACTATTTTTCCGAGGAAACGATGCGTAAATGGTGGCTTGAGCGTGACTTGCTTTTCCCAAAAGGATCTTCAGAGGAAAGACTGATCAAAGAAGGCCTAACGATAGCAGAAACGGTCGATCAGATCATCGCAGATCATCAAGAAACAAGAAGGAGTGATTGAATATGACGCGAATCATTGAACAAGGAACAGACCAAGAATTGGCTGCGTTAGAAACAGCATTAACAGCTTACACAAAGCACCAAAAACCATTTACACAAACAGATACCTATCAGAACTTTAGCAGTGTAATCAAAAAAGAGGGTGTGGTGATTGCTGGTGGCATTGCCTACGCCTCAATGTATCATATCGGCTATCTTGACACCCTGTGGGTCAAAGCATCCGAGCGGGGAAAAGGGTATGGCAAGCAGATTCTTACGGATCTTGAACAGCAGTTGAAAGCATTTGGCTGTGAAAACTGTCAGACGGCGACCTTTGATTTTCAAGCGCCAGATTTTTATCAGCGAATGGGTTATGACGAAATTGGGAGAATCGCCCATACGCAAAATCAGCTAACAGAAATTTTTCTAGTAAAGAAATTACATGATTGATTCCAAATTGATTCTCAAATAAACCTTTGAACAAGGAAAAAACCAATGAGAGAGAGGCACAACCAATGTTAGATAAATCAATTCCATATGCAGAAATCTGGATGAAGCGAGCGCACAAAAACACACCGATCCAGCCCCTTCAATCCGATAACTATTCGCTACGCAGCTACCAAGCAGGAGACGAAAGGCACTGGGCACGGATCGAAACATCCGTCGGAGAGTTTGACAATGAGGCCGAGGCATTGGCATATTTTGAAAGGGAATTTATGCCCGAGCAAGCACAGCTAGGACAGCGAATGTTTTTTGCCCTTGATCAATCAGGTACACCGGTCGGTACGGCTACCGCTTGGAAAAAAGCCAAGCAAGACGGCACACTGGTTCCACTAGTCCATTGGGTAGCAGTAATGCCGCAAGCCCAGCGTCAAGGGATCGCTCACGGCTTGGTCACGCAAGTCGTTGCTGTCTTGGAGGCAGCCAACGAACCAATGTACCTTCATACGCAAACCTGGAGCCACGCAGCAATCAAGCTCTATCAGCAGCTTGGATTTGCGATCATTGCAACAGATATCAATGGGGCTGAAAATCCAGAATATCCACTGGCTTGTCAGGTATTGGCAGAAGTGGCCCAAAAAGCCAGAAACGAGTAAGAGATGCTGGCGGAAAAAAATCCGTTAACTTTTCGTAAAACTCTTGCGTAAAAGGCGGCATGTGTCGAATTTAAGTCTGTAAAAATTCTCCTTTTTCAAGTATAATACCAAAGGAGTATGAGGAAGGATGGGCGAGATGGCACAGCTTTTTTTTAAATATGGCGCAATGAATAGTGGGAAAACGATCGAGATACTGAAAGTTGCTCACAACTATGAAGAACAAGACAAACCAGTCGTGATCATGACAAGCGGATTGGACACGAGAAGTGGCGTGGGAAATGTTTCGAGTCGCATCGGCTTAGAACGAGACGCGATCCCGATTTTTGATGAAACGGATCTGTTCCATTTGATCAAAGACCTGGGTTATAAACCTTATTGTATTTTAATCGATGAAGCACAGTTCCTAAAGAAGCATCACGTGCTGGCTTTCACCAAAATCGTGGACGAGTTAGGTATCCCTGTGATGGCCTTTGGTTTGAAAAATGATTTCCGCAATGAATTATTTGAAGGCTCAAAATACTTGCTGCTTTACGCAGATAAAATCGAAGAGATGAAAACCATCTGCTGGTTCTGTCATAAAAAAGCAACCATGAACTTGCACTATATCGACGGAAAACCCGTTTACGAGGGCGATCAAGTACAAATCGGCGGCAATGAAGCGTATTATCCAGTTTGCCGCAAGCATTACTTTCACCCGGGAATGAAAAAAGAAGGAGAATAATCAATGTACGATCAGTTACAAGCAATCGAAGACCGTTACGAAGAATTAGGCGAATTACTAAGTGATCCAGCCGTGATCTCTGACACCAAACGCTTCATGCAGCTTTCAAAAGAAGAAGCCAATACACGGGAAACGGTGGAAGTCTACCGCCGTTACAAAGAAGTCGTTGAAGGAATCAAGGATACCGAAGAAATGCTTGGGGAAAACCTTGATGCGGAAATGGCGGAGATGGCCAAAGAAGAACTCTCTGACTTGAAAAAAGAAAAAGATGTTTTAGAAGAACGCATCAAAATCTTGTTATTGCCAAAAGATCCGAATGATGACAAAAACATCATCATGGAGATCCGTGGTGCAGCAGGCGGCGATGAAGCAGCCTTATTTGCTGGCGATCTTTTCAATATGTATCAAAAATATGCGGAAAATCAAGGCTGGAAAGTCGAAGTCATGGATGCCAACGTCACTGGGATCGGCGGCTACAAAGAAGTCATCATGATGATCACTGGCGACAACGTCTTTTCAAAATTGAAATATGAGAGCGGCGCCCACCGAGTACAAAGGGTACCGTCTACCGAATCACAAGGCCGAATCCATACGTCTACGGCAACGGTCGTGGTTATGCCTGAAGCAGAAGAAGTCGAAATCGATATCGCAGACAAAGATATTCGGACCGATATTTACCATGCCTCTGGTGCCGGTGGTCAGCACGTCAACAAAACAGCTTCTGCTGTTCGTTTGACGCACTTGCCAACAGGGATCGCTGTTGCGATGCAAGATGAGCGTTCACAGCTGAAAAACCGTGAGAAAGCGATGAAAGTCTTGCGGGCACGGGTCTATGACCAAATGCAGCAAGAAGCACAAAGCGAATACGATGCAAACCGTAAATCAGCAGTGGGTACCGGCGATCGTTCTGAACGGATTCGGACCTATAACTTCCCACAAAACCGCGTAACAGATCATCGTATCGGGTTGACTATTCAAAAATTGGATCAAATTTTAGCTGGAAAACTCGATGAAATTGTTGATGCACTGATCGTTTACGATCAAACATCAAAATTAGATGAGATGCAAAATGGCTAAAACCTATCGAGAAGTCCTTTCACGGGCTTCTTCTTTTTTAGAAACGAAAGGACTGGACGGGTATGCGATCCAATACCTGTTTTTACAGCGAAAAAACTGGCAACAACTCGATTGGCTGCTGCAGATGGACCAACCCATCCTAAAGGAAGATGAGGCACAGATCGCAGCAGATCTTGAACAGTTGCTACAGCATGAACCCCCGCAATATTTACTGGGGTATGAAGAATTTTATGGGCATCGCTTAAAAGTGACTCCTGCAACCTTGATCCCGCGTCCAGAAACCGAAGAGCTGGTGGAAAAGTGTTTGGCAAAATTACCAGCAGATCAGCCACTACGAGTCGTAGACATCGGCACAGGTACTGGAGCGATCGCCATTGCCTTAAAATTGGCACGTCCCCAGTGGGCCGTAAGTGCCGTGGATCTTTCAGCAGAGGCATTAGCCGTTGCTAAAGAAAATGCGACAGCCTTAGGCGCAGAGATCCGCTTTTTCCAAGGAGATACTTTAGAACCTGTGGCAGATCAGCAATGGGATCTGATCGTTTCCAACCCGCCGTATATCAGTGCTGAAGAGTGGCCACTGATGGATATCAGCGTACGGGAAAAAGAGCCTAAAATGGCGCTTTTTGCTCAAGAACAAGGGTTAGCGATCTATAAGCAATTAGCACAGCAAGCACCGAAGTGTTTGGCGCCAAGTGGGCAAATGGCGCTAGAAATCGGCTTTCAGCAAGGACCCGCCGTTCAACAACTGTTTGCAGCCGCTTTTCCCAACAAAGAAGTCACCGTAGTAAAAGATCTTGCGGGTCAAGACCGGATGGTGTTCGTCAGTCATCCACAAGATGTGGATAAATAAATTTTTTTTACACAGGAAAAATTGCAAAAACCTTATGAAATGAACGACTTCTAAATAAACCGAGTTATAAACAGGGTTATCCACACTTGACAAACGACTTATCCACAAAATGTGGAAAAGAAACCAGGAAATGTTGATAAGTGTGGAAACTTCTCAAAAAAGGATGTGGATAAATTGTGGAAACAAAAATTTTTGATCAATCACAGTTAAACGAAGCAGCAGCTATTTTAGCTGAGGGGGGATTAGTGGCGTTCCCGACGGAAACCGTCTATGGACTAGGGGCTAGCGCGCTTTTGCCCAATGCTGTTGCGCAAGTATATCAAGTCAAAGGACGACCTAGTGACAACCCTTTGATCGTTCATATTGCCGAGCCAGAGCAGTTGGAACCGTTTGTGGATAACAAGCATCCCTTCGCTGATAAATTGATGGAAACTTTCTGGCCGGGGCCCTTAACCTTGATCTTTTCGATCAAAAAAGACAGTTTACCTAGCATCGTTACTGGCGGCTTATCCACAGCGGCTTTTCGGATGCCCAACAACACCAAGACGTTAGCGTTGATCAAACAAGCCCAACAGCCATTGGTTGGTCCTAGCGCGAATACATCTGGTAAACCAAGCCCAACATCAGCTGCGCATGTTCAGCATGATCTGGCAGGCAAAATTGCTGGCATCTTGGATGATGGGGTGACGCAGATCGGTGTCGAATCAACAGTCTTAGATTTGAGTGACCCAACGGCGCCGCCGGTCATCTTACGCCCTGGTGCGATCTCTAAAGAACAGCTTGAAGCAGTCTTACAAACGAAAGTCCTCGTCGATCAGCACTTAGTAACAGAAAGTGAAGCACCCAAAGCGCCAGGCATGAAATACAAGCACTATGCACCGAATACTAACGTCATGATGGTCAATGACCAAGATTGGTCGGCAGCCATGGCTTGGGCAAAAGAACAGCAGCTTAAGGTAGGTGTTTTAGCTGGACCGACGATCGCCGAGCAAGTCCGCTTTGAAGCGGCAGCCATTTATTTATTTTTTGATGACAGTGTGGAAGCCGCGACAAAAGGGCTGTTTGCGGGGTTACGGGCGTTAGATGAATCGATTGCTGAGCTAGATATCTTATTTGCACCCACGTTTCCAGAAAGCGGCTTAGGGGCTGCTTATATGAATCGGTTGAAAAAAGCTGCAAATCAAAGTTTCTTTCAAGAAAATTAGCAAAAAACCAGAATTCATTATAGGTAGCTTATGAAGAAATGTGATACAATGCTACCATTAAGGTAAAGGGGTGTTGTAAGCATGGATTATCAAACGTTTGATCCCGAATTGTGGCAAGCGATCGAAAAAGAAACGAATCGTCAACAAAACAATTTGGAATTGATTGCGTCTGAAAATATCGTTTCAGAAGGTGTAATGGCTGCGCAAGGTAGTATTTTGACAAATAAATACGCTGAGGGTTATCCAGGTCGTCGTTACTATGGCGGTTGTGAATTTGTTGATGTGGTAGAAAACTTAGCAATTGAACGGGCGAAAAGTATTTTCGGTGCGGCATATGCCAATGTTCAACCGCATTCTGGTTCTCAAGCCAACACAGCAGCTTATTTAGCGTTGATCGAAACAGGCGATACAGTATTAGGGATGGATCTTTCCGCAGGCGGTCATTTGACCCATGGCTCACCAGTGAATTTCAGCGGCAAGACCTATAATTTTGTTAGTTATGGTGTTGATCCTGCAACAGAAGTCATTGACTACAATGTCGTTCGTATTTTGGCGCGCAAGCATCAACCGAAACTGATCGTTGCCGGTGCCAGTGCTTACTCACGTACGATCGATTTTGCGAAGTTCCGTGAAATCGCTGATGAAGTTGGCGCAAAATTGATGGTGGATATGGCGCATATCGCTGGTTTAGTAGCGGCTGGTCTTCATCCAAACCCAGTTCCTTATGCGGACATCACGACTTCTACGACCCATAAAACATTACGCGGCCCTCGAGGCGGTTTGATTTTAACAAATGATGAAGACTTAGCGAAAAAAATCAATAGTGCCGTTTTCCCTGGCATCCAAGGCGGACCATTAGAGCACGTGATCGCAGCGAAAGCTGTCGCTTTTAAAGAAGCACAAGATGAGTCGTTCAAAGAGTACTCTGAACAAGTCATCCGCAATGCGCAAGCAATGGCGAAAGTCTTCAACCAAGCACCACAAGCCCGCTTGGTCTCTGGTGCAACAGACAATCACCTATTATTGATCGATGTGCGTGGCTTTGATTTGAACGGAAAAGAAGCAGAAGCCTTGCTGGATCAAGTCAATATTACCGTCAATAAAAACTCGATTCCTTTCGAATCATTAAGTCCTTTCAAAACGAGTGGGATTCGCGTGGGGACACCAGCGATCACTAGTCGTGGCTTTAAAGAAGAAGATTGTGTCGAAGTGGCGAAATTGATCGTCAAAGTTTTAGAAAAACCAAATGATGAAGCCGTCTTGGCAGAAGTAGCGGCGCAAGTCAAAGAATTGACGGACAACTATCCACTTTACAAAAACAAATAAAATGGGACTGTGACAGAAGTTAAGGTCAGACAAGACGTCTCACGCGTTTTTCCTGCGCTCCAGCTCTTTGATCACCAAAAGTGAAAAAGGGGCTAGAATGAACGTAGAGGCGTGTTACATGCCGTCTTGTCTCCTTCCTTCTAACACAATCCTTTTTTTGAGGAAAAGCAGCATTGCCTGGGGCAGATGGTTGTAACAAGAGCCGATTTGCTTTAAAATAAGAGAAAAACCAAAGGAGATTTTTTTAAATGGGTAAATTTCAAGTAATCGATCACCCGCTGATCCAACACAAATTAACAATGATCCGCGACAAGAACTGTGGAACAAAGGTTTTCCGTGAAGTTGTTAATGAAATCGCAATGTTGATGGCGTATGAAGTGTCTCGCGACATGCCGCTTGAAGATCTAGTGATTGAAACACCAATTGAAGAATCAACACAAAAAACACTATCTGGTAAAAAGGTAGCGATCATTCCGATCCTGCGCGCAGGTCTAGGCATGGTTGATGGTATCCTTGAATTGATCCCAGCCGCAAAAGTTGGTCATATCGGGATGTACCGTGATGAAGAAACGCTAGAACCACACGAATACTTCGTAAAATTACCTGAAGATATCGATGAACGTCAATTATTTATCGTTGACCCAATGTTAGCTACGGGTGGTTCAGCGATCATGGCGATCGATGCACTGAAAAAACGTGGTGCTTCAAACATGAAATTCGTCTGCTTAGTTGCTGCACCAGAAGGCGTGAAAGCATTGCAAGATGCCCATCCAGATGTTGACATCTACACTGCAAATCTTGATGAACGCCTAAATGAACACGGCTATATCGTTCCTGGTTTGGGCGATGCCGGTGACCGTCTATTCGGTACAAAATAAATCAATACAAATACGACAACGGCAACTGAAGTTTTGCCTCGTCAATGACGCCATGGAAGAAGATCGACAGCCAAAACGGTTCGATCGGTTATCCATGGCTTTTTTTGCGTTTTTCAAAAAAACAGACAATGAAAAAAGGAGAAAATCAACTGATTTTCTCCTTGCATTAAACGGGTTATAGTTTGGTTAATTGTTTGTAATTGATGATCAATACACCATTACTTTGCGAAACTAATTTCTGGTTTTCTGGGGTTTCGTTCAGCTCGACCACCGCAGAGTTTTTCAACTGCTTTGTGATGGTACCAGTTTGTTTCTTCCCATGGAACGTGAACATGACAGGAGTAGCGACCTCAAACGTTGAACCTTCTTGTGACGGGACAATTGTTGTTTCGAATTTACCAAATGTTGCCATGTAAAAACCTCCTTGATACTTCTATTATATCACAATTTTCGGAAAATTTCAGTAAGTAGATTTTTTTCAGCAGACCTCTTTACAAAACAATCGTTTTTGCATATAATTTTCTTTGTGCCATACAACGCCAGCTTAGCTCAGTTGGTAGAGCAACGCACTCGTAACGCGTAGGTCACAGGTTCGAATCCTGCAGCTGGCATAAGAAATGAAAAACCATGAATCTTCTTTTAGAGGATTCATGGTTTTTCTTTTGCAGGCGATAAGTAATCTAAATTTTTCCTGATTTACCCGATAACTGTTCTTATTCGCCCATTAGCATTACATGGCATGTCCTATTTCGCACACGATTTTGATCGAAATCAACAAAATAGATATAGCCTACAGAGCCGATCTCTAGCTTGCCGTTACTTAAAATAAAACTTTCGCTTGCACCGAAAAAACTCGAGCGAATATGTGCATCGCCGTTTAAAATCGTTGCTGGATCTGTTGGGTAGTTTGGATCGTCCAGACTCATCAAAAATTCTAAATGCTTTGGTCCAGGATAACGATAATCGGTATTTTCTGATAGTTCACGAGGAATAATTTTATCGAGAATTCGGTTTAAATCAACTTGAAGAAATTCATCTCCGTTAAAGTCTGTATCATGCATGTATTCTTCAAAGATAACAGAACAAGTCGTATGGGGAGACTGTACGAGACAGATTCCATTTGAAATTCCGCTTTTTTCAACCATTGCTTTCACTTCTTCTGTGATGTTGTGGTAAGACACTCGATTCCCGTTAGAAGTTAACGTCAGTTGCTCTTTTAAAAATTTCACAGTGTTAATCCTCCTTTTTGTGCTTCACCGCTTGTTTGATCATTTCTGTAAGGGTTTGAACTGGATCATCTGCTTGCACAATACCGCTTGTCCCTCCGGTACCATCAGCACCTGACGACAAAGCTTTTTCAACATCGGCAGCACTAGATATACCAGCAGCCTGCAAAATCAGGATTTCTGGATCAATTTCCCGAACAACACGATTTGTTTCCGTCATGTATTGAAGATCACTGGTTTGTCCTGTCCCAATTAGTTCGGTTGGCTCGCAAACCATCACATCGGGTTTTAGGGAAGCCGCGGCTCTCGCTTCACTCAATGAATTCGCACAGACAATTGTTAAGAGACCCAATTCATTTGAGCGCTGAATCGCTTTAGTCAGTTCTTGCAATGTCATGGGGTGTTCAGCATGGTTTAAAAAGGTAGCTTCAGCTCCGGCTTCTGCCACTGCTTCGGGTAAAACATAGCCCATTCCACGACCAATTCCGATTCCGTCTAAATGTTGGACAGTGACGAATAAATGTGTTGTTGCTTGTTTAATTAAAGAAACGTCTGCATGCTGAACAGTAAATAGAATGTCGATGTCATACAAAGATGACAACTCATCAGCAGCTTTTGCCAATGCCAATGCTTGTTTTCCATAAAGATAGGCTTTGGGATTGATGACAAAGAATGGCGTTCTTAAAGTTCTTTTTTTCATTAGCTTTCTCCTTCACGATAAGGTTTGGTATGAAAGACTGTAAAATAGTGCTCGAGTGTCTTGGACATTCCATTGCTTGCTGAATGAAGTAAATCGAAATAGTCATTTGGTTGATTTTTGTGAATTTCATTCATAGCAGCAGTGACAAAGTCAGTAAAAATATTTATTTTACGGATACCTTCTAAGGCACATTTTTCAAGGTTTTCATCGCCAGAAGAGGATCCGCCATGCAGAACAAGAGGAACATTGACGGCATGGTGTATTTCCTTTAAAACGTCAAAATTTATTTTGGGTATCCCTTGATAATGTCCGTGAGAGGTGCCAATAGAAACTGCCAACGAATCAACCCCGGTTAATTTGGCAAATGCAACAGCCTCAGAAGGTTCTGTGTAAATAGATTGACTATTTACGGCTGATTCCAGACTGTTTTCCGACCCAACGTGCCCGATTTCGGCTTCAACAACGACACCATTTTTATGAGCGTAATCGGCGATCTCCTTTGACCGACGGACATTTTCTTCAAATGGCTCCTCAGAAGCATCGATCATTACGGAAGTAAAACCTAAATGAATGGCTCTTTTGATGACCTCTTCATCGGTACCATGATCTAAGTGCAAAGCGATAGGTACAGTGCTTTTCTTTGCCAAAAATTTTCCAATCATGGCAGCCTCTTCTAAAGTCAACATGTTCATATGGGACTGAGCGAAGGCCAATATCAAAGGCTTGTTTAAACGTTCAGCAGTCTCCGCGTATGTTCTTGCACTAGTTAAGTCGAAAAAATTTGCTGCAGGTAATGCATAATTGTGTTTTTCTGCATGTGCGAATAGTTCTTTTGTTGTGACCAACATAGGGCATTCTCCTTATTCTTTGATTTTCTTTTCGATTTCCGCGTACATTTCTTCTGTACCAATCCCTGTTAAGAGTGGCAGCCCCATAATTACGCGATCTTTGATTGAGTCTGGAACAACCGTTGTACTCACCACGATGTCATAGTTATCAATTTTATTCATCTCATCTGCCACTTTGGATTGATACAGTTTCACTTGATCAGTCATCCCTTTTTCTTTCAGCCATTCTTTTACCTTATTTGTTACGATTGTTGAAGTTGCAACACCTGTACCGCACATAATCAATAGTTTTTTCATTATCATTTCCTCCTATAATTTCGATGTTTGTTTCTTGGGACGAATTTTATTTACATAAATCAATCCAAACAAAACAGAGACGCCAATTATGGCTAAACCGCCCCAGCTTAATATTTTGGTTAAGCCGACATAAAGGAATGTGGTCCATAAACCACCTTCAGCCATAGCAGTGATCATAGAGTTTCCTTGTAGATCAAAGTTTGCGGATCGAGCAGCAGTAGTGACAAGCGGTGCTGCCCACGAAGTAATATAGAGAATGCTTACCATATAAATCGTTCCAGCAATTACTGTTCGAATGATGTTTCCTCCAAAAACAGCAGCCATCAAGCAAATCAGAAAGGGAATGGTTGCTAAATCACCAAAAGGCAAGGTCGTATTGCCAGGTAGAACTACGGCTAACAAAATAGTGATCGGAACTAGCAGCAATGAGGAAGAAAGAACAGCTGGATGACCAACCGATAATGCTGCATCCATACCGATGTAAAGCTCTCTTCCAGGAAACCGTTTTTTGACGAATTCATTTGCAGATTCAGAAATAGGCGTTAGACCTTCCATCAGTAAAGCAACCATTTTAGGCATCAAAACCATCACAGCGCCTGTTTGGACGGCTAATTGGCCGACACCTGCTGTGTCATATCCGGCAAGTATTCCCATGATGAGACCAATCAAAAAGCCCATAACAGTAGAGTCACCAAAGACACCAAATTTTTTCTGAATGGTTTCTGGATCTGCTTTCCAATCTTTTAGTCCTGGAATACGATCAAAGAGCCAATTCATCGGAAGTGCAAAGATGAATCCTGGTGCGGCGGTACCATGAGGAAAAGTGATATTAGGAAATCCGTAGAACTTATTAATGATCGGACCTAAAATATCTCCCATTAAAAGAATCATCATCAAATAGATGACGGTGGCCGCGATCCCCATTGCAAAGTCTCCAGTGAGGGCATAAATCAGAGAAGAGATGAAGGCTGCGTGCCAAATATTCCAAATATCTACATTCAATACTTTAGTCAGCCCTAAAATGATGAGTAAAACATTTAGGACCACACCAATCGGAATGGCAAGACTTCCTAAAATCGTCCCGTAAGAAATTGCCGCTGCGGCAGGCCATCCGACATCAATCGTTGTCAAATTTAATCCTAGACGTTCAACCATATGCTGGGCGGCAGGACCCAAGCTGCTGCTTAGAAGGTCAATCACCAAATTCAATCCAACAAACCCGACACCAACAGTTAAGGCTGAAGTAAAGGCTTTGCCAGGCTTGGTTCCCAAAATTATTCCAAAAATAAAAATTAAAATAGGCAAAACAACGATTGAACCTAGATCAACGAACCACTGTAATGCATTTAACATAATTGTTCCTCCTTTTTATTGCAGTCCATTTTTTTCAATAATCGAAAGATACGCTTCTTTAGTCGTTACTGAGGATAGGGCTTCCAAAACCCCTGGTGTTTGAAACATAGAGATAAGATTTTGTAGCATACCCAATTGCTCATGTGGTTCCTTCAATGCAAGCATGAACAACAGAGATACATCGATTTTCTTTTCTTGCGAACCCATTTCAATAAATGAAAGGGGAGAGGCAAGTGACATAAAAGCGACTTGGGATCGTAAAACAAATTTGCTGTCCGTATGTGGGATCGCTACCCCAATGCCGTTAATTTTTAAACCTGTAGGAAAGGTTTCTTCTCGCTGTACGATATTTTGATAGAACTGATCATTTACACAATGAGTTTTGATGAGTTCGTCTGCTAATAGTCGAAAAGCTTCCTCTTTTGTTTTAGAATCTTTTTCAAGTAACACGATTTGGTGATCAAAAAACATGATCAATTTCCTCCTCTTAACAATCTTTGATACAGTTCTTCTTGCGTTTGACTATTAACGATCCATTGAATTTCTTCGGCTGAGTTAAACAATCCGTAAATCGAAGCGATCAACTCTTTTGCCTCGATCATGTTTTCTTCAGCAATCGCAAGCAAAACAATTAGTTGGATTTTTGTGTCTCCCCAAGTAATTGGCGCATCGAGGGTGAGAAAAGCAAGTTTTGTTTCTTTCACTGTATGTGGATCAGCATGTGGAATGGCTACTCCCGTCTTTAAGCCAGTGCTTCCTAGTTCCTCTCGTTCAAATAGAGAATGCTTAAATTTTGTTGTAACAAGCTTTTTTTTCAGATAATCATCTGCTAAAAAATCCAGTACATCTTTTTTTGTTCGAAACTTTTTTTTGACAAAAAGGAAAGTAGGATCTAAATATTTTTGTAATAAAGTCGTTTTCTGGTATTTTTTTGAGTAAAAATTTTTCTCATTCTCATTAAGATTAGATATCTTTGCTGAGATTCTTCCTATTTCTTCGGTAGTAGGAAGCGGCGAAATATAAGTAACTGGCGGTGCTGTAATGTCCAATGGAATAGTTGATATGATCAGATCAACAGCTTCAAGAGATGTACTGGCCAGTTTACTCAAAGGAATGATCTCCAATACGGTATCAGCAGCGATCGTCTGTTTGATACGGTTAAAAATCAACTCCGATGTAGCAAAACCAGATTGGCAAACAATTAGTATATGGTTAGTAATTTTTATCTTTTCAAAGGCTAGCTGAAAATGGATCGTCAGAAAAGAAACTTCGTCTTCTGTTAATAAGATTTGAAATCGCTCCTCTAAATCTCCAATTGCATATTTGGTCAATGTATACATTGTTGAGTATTGTTTTTTGATACTTTTTATCAGTGGGTTTTTCAATAAAATTCCTGTCTTTGATCGATGGATCATGGGAACGATATGAGCCAATAATGTTTGCAGCAATAATTTATCTTGTGTCAGATCTGCGTTTAACATATGTGACATTTTTTGAATAATTTGTTTCGTACAATTTGTGATAGTAGATTCGTGAGGCTCATCCATTTGACCAAAAGGCTCGATGCCGTGTGCTAATAACAAGGAACATACATATTGAATATCTGTATCACTAAATTGAACAGGTAGTTGCTGTTGGATCATTTCAGAAAAATCAACCGCGATCATATAGAATTTCATTCGTCTAAGTTCGTCAAATACTAGATGCTCTTGTTTTTCAATGTGTTTATCTATAAGAAGTCTTGAAAGAAAAATTCGCAATGAAAGCTTCAAGGATTCAATAGAATAATTATTGACTGGATGGCCGATTGTTTGAGTCATGTCTGAGACAAATTTCTTCGTTAAATCGAGAACCTTAGAGTCAAAGAGATTGTTGACCAAAAGATTTTCACTGGCTTTGGCGTCGGTATACTTCTCTAAAAAAGATTTGAATACGTTTTGAGCAGCAGATTCAACTGAGGTTAGCTTGAGTCCGCTAGTAGTCATTTTTGTTGATACTTGATGGAATCGACAGAAAGCAACGATTTCATCAACATCTTTCTTTATTGACTGGTTGCTAATATAAAAATATTCAGAGAATTCCTGATAATGCATTGGTTTTACTGAAAACAGATAGTTAGCGAAAATAAAGATTTTACGATAATTAGGTGAAAATAGTTCGAGTTTAGTCTCTTTTTTTGCTAACAATCGATAACCATTCTGTTTTGCTGATTCAGAACCAGATAAAAAGATTCCTTTTCTTGGTACTTTTTTGATAGCTAGTCCCGAATCTTTTAGTTTCTTTTCTAAAGTCGTTAAATTGTTATAAACCGTTTTTTGGGATACATTTAACTGCTTTTGAAAAAAAGAGGCAGGGCGAAACTCCGTTTGTTCTAATAGTAGTTGCAACAGTAGTTGTTCTCGATTATTTAAAATCATTGGTTCACCTCCGGAAGCGCTTCCTTAATTGTATTCTAGTGAAATTATGTGGTGGCGTAAATAACATTTCATTACCACATTAATGTGGTAAATAGGCTCGTCGTGCATCAATTTATATTCTGAGCAACTTAAGGGAAGTAGTCACAGGTTGCTATTTCTTTGAAACGAAAATAAGGTGGCAATTTTTGACTGATTTAAAGTTGCTTTGTTCGGTTACATTGAGTAAAGAATAATTAAAATAAAGAAGAATACTTATAATAAGATATTTTATTAAGTAAGGAGAATAGACGAATTCAGCGAGTTTTCATTGAAAAGTATGTCGGTGAACTTCCTATCTAGTACATATACGATCATTTTACTCTGATTAATCAGATATGAATCAGAATATAGCCCTTCTTTCATTGTAATTCTAAACAATTTCGGATTGTTTTTAACCCTCTTTTCCCGAAAATCATTAAAGTTTCTAAATTTTTTGTGAATGCTCGTGGACAATCCTTTCTTTTCTCCTCAAATATCACTATAATGGATAAAGATTCTACAGAAGAGAGTGTGGACATGGAAAATTCACGAATAAAAACGAACGATAATCGAATTGACTACGGTGTGATTCTACCCGTATTTTTATTATGTCTGATTGGTGTGGCGTCCTTGTATGTGGCGTTGACCCACGATCCAAATAACCCGAATATTTTGCGAACGTTAGGATTTCAAGCTTTATGGTATGTGCTAGGTATTATTGCGGTGATTATTATCATGCAGATCAAATCAAAATGGCTTTGGAAATTGACTCCCTATATTTATGGAGCCGGATTAGCCGTCATGTTGGCGCTTTTGAAATTTTACGACCGGACAATGGCTGCCTCGACAGGGTCAAAAAACTGGTTCCGTTTTGGGGCCTTTACTCTCCAGCCGTCAGAGTTGATGAAGATCGCCTATATTATGATGTTGGCCTTAGTCGTCACACAGCACAATGTCAAGCATCGGGAACGAGATCTGAAAACAGATGGGTTGCTGATTGCGAAAATGTTGGCCGTCACGATTCCAGTACTGATCCTGATCACCTTGCAAAACGACTTTGGTACGATGTTGGTCTTTCTGGCGATTTTCGGTGGGGTCTTCTTGATGTCGGGGATCTCTTGGCGAATCGTTGTGCCAGTGATTGCGGCATTCGTGATTCTCGGCGGCGGAACGATTTTCTTAGTGACTACCGATGTTGGTCGTGAGTTGCTGTACAATACAGGGATCTTTAAAGAGTACCAGTTCGCCCGTATCGATTCGTGGCTAGATCCTTTTCATGATACCCAAGGGCAATCCTTCCAATTGGCGTACGCTCTGATGGCGATCGCCTCTGGCGGGATGTTCGGGAAAGGATTTAATGTCAGCGATGTGTATGTACCAGTCCGAGAATCCGATATGATTTTTTCGGTGATCGGTGAGAATTTTGGGTTTATTGGCAGCGCGTTTGTCATTTTATTGTATTTTATTTTGATCTATCGGATGATCCGCGTATGTTTCGATACCAACAATGAATTTTATGCTTACTTGGCAACTGGGATCATTATGATGATTCTCTTCCATGTGTTTGAAAACATTGGCGCAAACATCGGTCTCTTACCGTTGACGGGAATTCCACTGCCGTTTATTAGCCAAGGAGGATCTGCCCTATTAAGCAATATGATTGGGATCGGTTTGATTTTATCGATGCGCTATCAAGCTGAGACCGCACCAAAAACACTTTAAGGAGTTCACATGATTACATTTTATTGGTACCCAAAATGCAGTACATGCCGAAATGCGAAGCGTTGGTTAGAAGAGCACGAGATTCCCTTTGAAGCGATCGATATGGTGACCACACCGCCTCAACCGGAACAATTGCTGGCTTGGATCCAATCAAGCGAAGCACCGTTAACCCGTTTCTTTAACACAAGCGGCATGAAATACCGTGAATTGCAATTAAAAGAAAAAGTGCCGACCATGACTGCCCAAGACGCAGCCGATGTGCTGGCAACCGATGGTATGTTGATCAAGCGCCCACTACTAGTTAGCGGCGACCGCTTTTTGATTAATGGATTTAAAGAAAATGAATATGAAGGAGTCTTACTAGAATCATGGAAAAGAAATGCTTAAGAAAAAAAGATAATTTGTGGGTTTTGTTTAACGGGAAAGAATATTGTGTCGGTTTAACAAAAGAAGCGCAAGAAGAACTTGGTGCGGTCACGTTTGCTTCGATTCAAAAAGCAGGAACTGCTTTAAAACAAGGAGAGACCCTTGTTGAGCTAGAAGCGGAAAAAGCAGTCAGTGAATTTCCAAGTCCATTGACGGGCGTGATTTCTTCCGTAAATGAAAAAATCGATCAATCCATTGATACCTTAAATGATGAAGACGAAATGAATGCTTGGCTGGTCAGCTTCAAAGAGGTTGACCCAAGTCAATTTGAAGCTTTGTAAGTCAAATCTGTAAAAACGACTATTTTTTCAAAAAGAATTGACAGTCGGATAAGACGTTGCTATAATTTGCTCAATAAATGAATGCTTTGAAAAGAAGAGTACATGTTCTTAACGTACACAGAGAGCCCTGTTTGGTGCAAATGGGCGACGGAGAGAGGATGGAAGATGGTCTTTGAGCATGAGAGGTGAGTGGAAACAAGCCTATCACGGGAGGCACCCGTTACAGTGCAGCAGTATGCGAAGCAATTCAAGTACTGAGCGAGGCTGTTGATGTGAATCGACAGTAAATCAAGGTGGTAACGCGGAAGTTGTGCTTTCGTCCTTTGTAACAGTATAATGTACAGAGGATGAAAGCTTTTTTTGTGTTTAACCAACCAAAGAGGAAAGATGGGAATAACATGGCATTAATCGAATTGTCGCATGTAAAAAAGTCATTCGGCAAAAAGCAAACGGCTGTCCACGCCGTCAATGATGTTTCACTGCAAGTGGAAAAAGGCGATATCTATGGAATCGTTGGCTACTCTGGTGCTGGGAAAAGTACATTAGTTCGTTTGTTGAACGGCTTAGAATTGCCGACAGCAGGAGATGTAGTCATTAACGGTCAAAATATTTTGGCATTGAAAAACAAAGAATTGAGAAACTTCCGCAAAAAAATCGGCATGATTTTTCAGCACTTTAATCTATTATGGTCTCGAACGGTGGCGGAGAACATCGAATTGCCATTGGAGTTGGCAGGCGTTGAAAAAGCAAAACGACGGCAACGAGCGCAAGAGCTGATCAAGTTAGTTGGGTTGGAAGGACGGGAAACTGCCTATCCGGCACAATTGTCTGGCGGACAAAAGCAAAGAGTCGGGATTGCTCGTGCATTAGCGAATGAACCAGAAATTTTGCTGTGTGATGAAGCAACGAGTGCGTTAGATCCACAAACAACAGAAGAAGTGTTGGATCTCTTGCTTTCCATCAATAAAAAATTACATTTGACGATCGTGCTGATTACCCATGAAATGAACGTCATTCGCAAAATCTGCAACAAGGTCGCGGTGATGGAGCACGGGCAGATCGTGGAAGAAGGATCAGTACAATCGGTTTTCCGTAACCCGCAGCAGGAAGTGACCAAACGTTTTGTTCAGCAAGATTTGGAACCAGAAGAAGACGTCGAAGAACTACGACAAGCCTTCTTACGAGAAAATCCGCAAGGGCATTTAGTGACCTTGACATTCACACAAGACAACGCCAATGAACCAGTCATTTCACAAGCGATTCGCCGCTTTCAGATCGATGTCAATGTCGTTTATGGAAAGATCCAACAAACCAATGAAGGATCCTTTGGCGGCTTGACGGTCTTATTGACAGGTGAAGCAAATGAGATCGAAAAAGCGATCACCTTTTTCAAAGAGCAGCAAGTAGGCGTGGAGGTGATTGAACGTGGATAAGTCATTTGTAGAAACCTATTTTAATTTTGAAAAAGTCGATTGGGCCAACATGCAGCAAGCAACCCTAGATACCTTGTTTATGACTTTCTTCTCCATGGTTTTAGTGGTGGTGATCGGTTTGCTTCTAGGATTGGCGCTTTATTCACTAGGGCGTAAACAAACGGCGGGAGCCAACATTTTCTATAATGTGGTTTCCATCATCAGCAACGCCTTTCGCTCAACACCATTCATGATTTTAATGGTCTTGATCATTCCCTTTACAACGTTATTAGTCGGTTCGTTCCTAGGGGCAAAAGCAGCGATCCCAGCATTAGTTTTATCGGCTGCGCCGTTTTATGCTCGGATGGTGGAAATTGCTTTTCGTGAAGTCAATCCTGGTGTGATTGAAGCTGCAGAAGCGATGGGCGCTAGTTACTGGGAGATCATTTATAAGATCGTGATCCCAGAAAGTGTTCCGGCATTGATTTCAGGACTGACAGTCACAACGATCTCAATGATTGGTTATACCGCCATGGCAGGCGCGATTGGTGCCGGTGGGCTAGGCGCTTTGGCTTGGCAAGAAGGATTTCAACGTGGAAATTACACTGTTACCCTTGTCGCAACAGTGATTATTTTAATTATCGTTTTCATTATCCAAGGGGTCGGCGATTTCCTTGCGAAGACCACCGACAAACGGTAAATGAAACGAAGAACAAAAAGTGGAAAATATGGGAGGAAATGGATATGAAAAAGATTTTTGGTATTGCAACAACGTTATTATTAACTGCCGCTTTAGCTGCTTGCGGAACGGGCTCAAATTCAGGAAGCTCTGACTCATCTGCGGCTGAGGGAGAATCAACAAAATTAGTGATCGGTGCATCAGTTACCCCTCATGCGGAAATTTTAGAACAAGCCAAACCTTTACTAGCAGAAGAAGGCATTGACCTTGAAATCAAAACCTTCGATGATTATGTGTTGCCAAACAAAGCATTGGAAAATGGTGATATCGATGCCAATTACTTCCAACACATTCCTTATCTAAACAAACAAATCGCAGACAATGGCTATGACTTTGTCAATGCCGGTGCGATCCATATCGAGCCAATGGGTCTTTACTCAAAACGAATCTCTGATATTTCGGAACTAGAAGATGGTGCAACGGTTCTTACCTCCACTTCTGAATCTGACTGGGGTCGTATCCTAACGATTTTACAAGATGCTGACTTGATCACCTTAAAAGACGGCGTTGATACAGAAACGGCAACCTTTGATGATATTGCTGAAAATCCGAAAAACTTAGAATTTAAACATGACGTCGATCCATCTCTTTTGGCGACTGCTTATCAAAACGACGAAGCAGACCTAATTGCCATCAATGCGAACTTCGCATTCGGAATCGATTTGAATCCAGCGGATGATTCTGTTTTGTTAGAAGCGGATAATTCTCCTTATGTCAACGTGATCGCTGTCCGCAGTGGTGATGAAGATAGCGACAAAATCAAGAAATTGATCGAAGTGTTGCATTCAGACGAAATCAAAGACTTTGTTGAAAAACAATGGCAAGGTTCCGTGAAAATCGTTGATGCTGACGCACAATAATTTACTGATAGTAAAATGATTTTAAAAAGAGCGTACCGCTATTCAAGCGGGCGCTCTTTTTGTTGGGGAAAGGCAATGATCGGTTGGAAAAAAGAGAGCTCTTGCCAAATGCATTCATAAAGCAAGGGAAGCTCAGGGTGCTTCTTTAAAAGTTTTTCGTAATGGGGAAGCTGTGTCAATAAAGCCTGGACCAAACATCGGGAACGTTCAGATAAGCGAGGGTTTAGTGGCGGATAGACAAATAAATTGCCTTCCAACAATGCCCCCAGCAGATGGGTTTGAAAAATTTTCGGCAAAAGAACCTCTAACGGCTGTTGGAGCGGATGCTCCAACAAAATCGGCGTGATGATTCGTCGCAAAAGGAAGGCTTCTTCTGTTGGCACATAGAAAGGTTCCAGTGTTAGCAGCTGTTTCCATAAAAATAAGTAGCTGCGTTCACCAACTAAATAAAAACGTGGCACAAAACATGTTGGATAAATTTGCTGAGTAAACGGGGCGGGGGTGCTAGGATAAAAAGCCTTTGCTCGTAACTGATGGATCTTCTTCAGTTCTTGAAACGCTTGTTTGGGGGAAAGCGTTGGGTTTGCTAAGAGGGTAAGGCGAAAAAGCAAATAGCGCAGTTGTCGTTCATTGCCAGTAATCAAAGGATAGCTGCGGCGATCGATAGCTAGTTGATAAGGTGCTAAAAAGCTGGAAAAGGCTGAAAAGCGCCGATGCAAACTGGATGGGCTAAGATAATAGCGTTTGTAGAGATCTGCAAAGGAAATAGTCGGCATTTTTAACAAGAGCAAGAGCAGCTGATAATTCACGCTTTTGTTGAACAGTGCAGCAATCATTTCTGTATGGGACAGGGAGTGGCTGGTTGATGGCTGCTGCAAACGATGGTTTGCGCGAATATGTCCTTGCTCTACATCATAGTGGAAGGAAAGATCCTCGTTTAAATAGCTTGATAACAGTCGACGGATCGTTTTGACAGAGAGATTTTGGGCGGCAGCAGCTTTACTCAAGGGAAGGGGATTTTCGGTTAAGAGTGTTGTGGACAGTCGCAGCATTTGCATAATATCTTTTTCAAGAATATTTTTCAACATCATGCACCTCTTTCAGCTGAATTTTACAACTGTCCTTATTATAAGGGAAATTCACTCGTTATTTTAATGCACAAAAAATAGTCAATAAAACTTAATAAAAAACGAGGTTTTTGTCGAGCATTTATTTGAAATTGCTGCTAGATAAAATTAAATGAGAGGAGGGATGCAAAAAAAAACCACCTTCTAAAACAAAAAGGGTGGTTTTTTATATAGGTATCGTTATAAAAAATCAATATGAATGGACGTTAACGGGTCTCACTAGGCAATAAAATCGTTTGCTGTTGCCCATCGTCATATACATAGACTTTTTGGGGATACAGGTCGGAATACCGGTACGGTAGATCAACACCAAGTTCGATTTGACTTTGGGCTTGAGAAAAAAGCAGGGTGACACGACCATGATTGTTTTGGACTTCAAAGGTGAGCAGATTTGTCAACGGAATAAACCCTTTTAAATCAAGATCAATGATTAACCATATACTATCGATCAGTTCGCTAGGTAGTGTTTGAACAATACCGCCAGAAGCGTAACGACTGCGGTGATCATCAAATGTTTCAAACATAATAAACCCCTCCTTCAAGTAGGCTTGCCATTAACATCAAATTTGTCTATTTATCATAATGAAGAACCGTCAAAAATGCAACTACTTCTGCTTTTCTTTTTGGTCAGCGACGCATTTTAAATATTCTCTTAAAAATTTGTTGGGATGGTTGGACAAAGTTTTCCAATGACGCCTTTCAGCAGAAATAGCCAGTTGCAGCGCACTAGCCCTTCGTAAGAATGAAAAAGACTCTTAAAGGGAAAGCCCTTCAAGAGTCTTACATTTCTTAGAACTGTCTGTTGATTGAAGACGCGATTATAAGAATGTCGGTCTATGATTATTCTTCGTCTTCACCGATAACTGCTGGCTCAGCAGCTTCGCCGGCTTCTTCATCTTCAGAGATTTCTTGTGGTTCAGTAACCGCAACGATTTGTTCTTCTGGATCGGTCACGATCGTGTACTCGTCGTTCTTAGGCAGATCAGCCACTGTTAATGAATCACCGATCTCTAATGACGTTACATCGATCTCAACACGTTCCGGCAATTTGTCTGGTGTTGCTGATACAACGACTGTATACAAGTTTTGTGCTAGAACACCACCAGCTTTGACACCAGCAGATTCGCCAATCAAGGTTACTTCTGCTTCTACTTCGGTTTCTTCATTCATATCGACAGATATGAATTCAACGTGGGTTAAATTGCGTGTGAAGGTATCTGATTGATACTCTTTGATCAGTGTATTGACTTTTTTACCTTCTAAACTGATCGTAATAACGGTATTCAATCCATTTTCACGCAAGATCTTTTCTAATTCTGCTGCATTGACAGCAATCGGTGTGCTTTCTACTTTGTACCCATTGACAATTGCAGGTACTTTTCCTTCGTGACGCAACTTGTTCCGTAAAGAACGTGGGCGAACTTCTCTTTTCGTAACTTCTAATGATACTGACATAACTCAATTCCTCCTAAAATTTTCTCGTTAATAACGAGATTTTTTAAGCAAATTTTGTTAACTCTGCACATTAAGTGGTACGTGAGTGAAAACACGCAAAAGGGCAGTTGTGTACACAACTGCCCCAGAAAGTTTTGGTTCAACTTTTCTCCACCAGGTCATAACGCTGTGTATGAGAAACTATATTTACTTTACTCTTTAACCTTACGCAAAAAGACAAAGAAAGTCAAATCATATGAAATCCCAGCAGTTTCCTTTCGCTAGATCCTGAGCTATAATAGCCACTATGGAGAAGAACTTATGCGTTTAGATAAAGTGATCGAGCAACAATTGAATACTTCTCGGAAAGAGATGAAACGGTTGTTCCAGCAAGGAAAGGTCCTTGTGGATCAAAGGATTGAGCGAAGACCCGAGCGCAATGTCGATAGCGCCTTGCATCAAATCATGGTTGCGGGGCGACAGCTGGAAACACAGGAACGCTATTATATCGTCAATAAGCCCAATGGTGTCGTTACAGCCAATCTGGATCAACAGCACCAGACAGTGATCGATTTGATTGCACCAAGGGATCAGCATCCAGATCTTTATGCTGTCGGTCGATTGGATCGGGACACGGAAGGGTTGGTATTGGTAACAACGAATGGTCAGTTAGGCTATGACTTGCTGCATCCATCCAAAAAAGTGACCAAGCGGTATGAAGTGGTGGTCAATGACTTGGTGACCCCTGAGGATGTGGTGGCATTTGCCACAGGGATCACCTTTCATGGCGGTGTCACCTGCAAACCAGCTGACTTAACGATCATCGATGCACGAGTGGATCGTTCCTTTGCTTCGTTAGAAATTGCTGAAGGCAAATTCCATCAAGTGAAGAAGATGTTTCTAGCTCGGGGAAAAAAAGTGATTCAGCTGAAACGAACAGCGATGGGTTCGCTGGTTCTACCAGATGATTTAGCAGTGGGCAGTTATCGCTCGTTGACGCAAGAAGAATTAAAAGGATTGGCGGCGCATTTCCGCTGAGAAAGAGGGAGAAAATGAAGTATAAAACATTATTATTTGATGTCGATGACACGATCCTCGACTTTCAAGATACCGAAGATCAAGCCTTAAAAGCACTATTTGAAGCTCATGGCTTGGAAATGACCCCAGAGCGCAAACAAAGCTATCAAACCATCAATCATGATTTGTGGCAGCAGTTTGAGCAAGGAAAAATCACGAGAGACCAAGTCATCAATGAGCGTTTCGGTTTGTTTTTTGAAACGCAAGGCATTCAGGTCGATAGCCCAGCAGTTGAATTGGCCTATCGGGAATTTCTAAATGAAGGACATAAACTGTTAGACAACAGTGATGAGGTCTTAGCGGAGTTGGCGCAGCATTTTGACCTATATGTGGTGACGAACGGGGTTTCTGAAACCCAATACCGCCGCTTGGAAGATGCCAAATTGAAGCCCTATTTCCGTGATATCTTTGTTTCAGAAGATACGGGTTATCAAAAACCAATGAAAGAATATTTTGACTATGTGTTTGCTCGCATACCAAACGTAAAAAAACAAGAAACAGTCATCATTGGCGATTCACTGACTTCAGATATCTTAGGCGGACAATTGGCAGGGATCGATACGATTTGGTTCAATCCAAAGAAAAAAAACAGTGGTGAGATTCAGCCTACTTATGAGATCGAACGTTTGCAGCAATTACTTCCTTTATTACAGCACTGATTCTTCAGAAACAGTAGTAATTTGCCGAATTTTCGCTATAATAGAACCAGTGTGAATTTTTTAAGATGAAAGAGGTTAATTGAATGACGAATGGCAAGCCCATTATTATTGGTGTGACAGGTGGATCAGGTAGTGGAAAAACAAGCGTGAGTCGGGCGATCTTTAATCATTTCCCCAACCATTCTATTATGATGCTTGAACAAGACTCCTACTATAAAGACCAAAGTGATCTGAGCTTTGAAGAACGGTTGAACACCAACTATGACCATCCTTTTGCATTTGATACTGATTTGTTGATCGATCACTTGCAGCAGCTGCTTGCATATCAAACGATCGAAAAACCTGTCTATGATTATGTCGCTCATACTCGCAGCGAAGCAACGATCATTCAAGAACCCAAAGAAGTCATTATCTTGGAAGGGATCTTGATTTTAGAAGATGAGCGATTACGTAATTTAATGGATATTAAACTTTATGTTGATACAGACGATGATATTCGGATTATTCGCCGAATCAAACGTGATATGGAAGAACGTGGCCGGACGTTGGATTCTGTGATCGAACAATACTTGACGGTCGTAAAACCAATGTATCATCAATTCATCGAACCGACAAAACGGTATGCCGATGTCATCGTACCAGAAGGCGGCGAAAACCACGTAGCCATCGATTTGATTACGACCAAAGTAGCGACCTTCTTATCCTAAGATTTTTTTATCCATCGATGGGAATGTTTCTATTGAAAAGTAACCATTGATTCATGGAAAACTGCTGATAGGCACTCTTTCTCGAGAAATGCGTATCAGCAGTTTTTGATTTTATAAAAAAACAGTAGTATTCCGACTAATTTTATGGTAAAGTAATCCTCATGCGACGAGTCGAGAAGGTCTAGCATTAGCTGACCAGATTGATAGCAGAGGCACACCGCGTAAGCAACCTACCGGATTTGTAGGGTGTCGGAATATTCCTTTTGTGGAGATAGGGTATTCTACTAGCAATAGTACTGTGAGTGAAGAAAGCTGTGAACATTTTTGTTCACAGCTTTTTTTGTTTATTTAAGTGAGGGAACAGCGATAAATGGTGGACGCTTCTCCCCAAGGATGGTAACCAGTGCCAATCGGTTCAAAAGCAAACTGCTCATAAAAAGTAGAAAGATCCGTACATAGATACAGAGAATCAAAACCAGCTACAGCAGCGCGTTGTTTGGCTGTTTCGATCAAAAGGCGGGCACCACCTTGGCCACGCCACAAAGGGTCCACATACAAGGCGCAAAGCCAAGGGGTCAAATCCATCCGACTGATGAAGTCGTTGGGGATCAAGCCGCCACAGCCGATGATTTGATAACGTCCGTCTGCTGCGATTTCTTCGTTGACCAGCAGCAGCCATTGCGGCAAACTGCTTGTTGAAAAACTATGGGTCAGGCTATCCTCATAAACCATGAGGGAGTCGGGGCTAGCCCACTGATTTTGGAAGTAACGAATGGCTTCTGCCAAGTATTCAGGGTGTTCTTTAAGGGTGATGACCTGCATTTGTTTTTCTCCTTTATCCTTCTTTAGGTAAGCGAATCTGAAAAATAACCCCTCGTGGCTGCAAATCTTTGACCTGGATTTGTCCTTTGTGCTCTTCGACGATTTGCTTGGCGATTGCTAAGCCTAAACCATAGCCGCCGGTCTCCTTGGAGCGGGAACGATCCTCGCGGTAGAAGCGGTCAAAGATGCGAGCTTTCTCTTCATCGGAAATAGTTGGGCCAGTATTTTTGACCTCGAGCAGCCATTGCTTGTTAGAAATCTCCGATAAGAGCGTAATTTTATCACCGCTGCTGGTATATTTTAAGGCATTATCTAGGAGAATCACGAGGACTTGATGAATTTTCTTTTGGTCAAAGCAAGCGGTCGTTTTGGCAAAATTTTCGACAATAAAATGTTTTTGATCCAATTCGGCAATTTCTTTGAAAGGTTTGACTAAGTCATCGATAAACGGAGCTAATTCGACGGTTTCTTTCGTTAACAGCAGTTGATTGGAATCACTGCGGGCGATCGTCAGCAGGTCCGCCGTTAAACCAGTCAGCCGCCGGGTTTCCGCTAACGCTTGGGCAATGCTTTCAGATTCTTCAATGATCGTATGATTGGGCTTGGTAAACAGGCGCTCCAGACTGTTTTGAATGATCGTCAATGGTGTGCGCAACTCGTGAGAAGCATTTTCGACAAATTCTTGTTGTTTCTTCCACGAGGCTAAAATCGGGCGCATGTTCAAGCTGGAAAGCAAGTAGCTGATCCCGATCGAGAGAATCCAGAAAAAAATCATCGATAAAATCAAGATGGTTTGGAAATTGTTCATGGCATTTTTGATTTGATTGGTGTTCGCTAAGACTTGGATATAGCCGACCCCGGCGTCATTGGTTGGGGCTTTAGTGGTGATTGAGCGAAACAAAAGGGTTTCTTCTTCCTCTGACAAGGACTGATCCACCACTGAAAAAGACGTGATACTGTCTAAGTGGCTCGTATCTAAAGATAGACTTGCCAATTGTGAAAAACGTCCGCCTAAGGTCTGTTTGTTTAAAATCTCGCCGTCCTCAGACCAGAGGATCAACTGGGTATTGAAGCGATTGGTCCCAGGGATCTTTGGCATGGCACTATCCGGCGGCAATACCTCTAGATTGGATTGCGAAGCGCTGATCTCTGCTTGGATCAAGCGGGTATCTTTGACTGCTTGTTCCAAAGAAATGTCGGTTTGTCTATAAGCCGATTGGTTGAATAATTGGAGGACGATGGTTCCTAAAAGTAAGAAAACCAAGGCAAAGGCACTGACATTTAGGAGAAAAGAGTGCAGTCGTTGTCTCTTAGTGCGTTCTTTGTTCATAGACTAGGCTCCTTGCATGATATAGCCGACATTTCGCAACGTGCGGATCTCTTTGTCGATTCCTGTCTGGCGCAAGTGTTTTCGCAGATTGCTCATGTAGACTTCGACGACAGTTAGGGTCGTTTCTGAATCAAATCCCCAGATGCGATCAAAAATCTGTTCCTTGGTCAAAATAATGTTTCTATTTTGTAGAAAATAAAGCAGTAGCTCAAATTCTTTCCCTTGAATCGGTAAAAGCTCTCCTTGGTAGCTGACCTCGTTGGTGCCAAGGTTACAGAGCAATCCATTATATTCCAGTGTATTTTCATTGAACAAACCTAAGGAGCGTTTTAGTAACGCTTTGATCCGCATCAATAACTCTTCCCGATAAAAAGGCTTAGTCAAATAATCATCAGCCCCTTTTTGAAAGCCGGTTACTTTGTCTTCTAAGCCGTCTTTGGCGGTCAAAATCAGGACGGGTGTTTGGAGTCCTTTTTTTCGCAATGCTGAAAGCACCTCGTAGCCGTTCATCTCAGGCATCATCAAGTCAAGAATAATCAAGTCATAGATCCCCGTTTCCGCCTCGTACAAGCCTTCGCTGCCATCATATGCTTGCGTGACTTCACCGATTTCGCTGACGATTTCTTTCATATTTTCAGATAATGTTTTGTCATCTTCGATTACTAATAATTTAATCATGTTCCCACCTCTTTAAGGATAAGAATAGCACGAATAGCATAAAAAATGCTTAAAAAAACTGTTTTGTCTTAAGCTGCATTTAAGATAGCTGCCGTAAATTCAGTGCATGGATTTCAAGGGAGGAACATTTTATGAAATTAAAAAAAGTCTTTCAAAGAAAAGAGACGAAATATCTATTAACTAAGGAGCAATTTCCAGCATTTCTTGGCGAGTTGCAGCAAAAAATGGCGATCGATGAATATGGGCAACACACGATTATGTCCTTGTATTACGATACCCAGGATTACCGCTTTATTCGTCATTCCATGGACAAACCGAAATACAAAGAAAAATTTCGGGTCCGTAGCTATGGGGTACCAACAGAACAACAGTTGATTTTTTTAGAGATCAAGAAGAAAGTCAGTGGCGTGGTCTACAAACGCCGCGTTCCGATGCCCTATGCTGACTATTGCCGCTGGATGCAAACGGGGGTCTTGCCGTCAATGGAGGAAGCCCCGCAAATCGCCGCGGAGATCCACTGGTTATTTAAGAAAAACCCGGACCTGCTGCCGAAAGTATTGATTGCCTATGATCGCCTGTCGCTGTTTGTTGATGATGATAGTGAATTTCGCGTGACGTTCGATCAAAACATTCGCTTTCGCACCTGTGATCTCATGTTAGGTTCTGGCAGTGACGGTGCGCTAGTCGCACCGGAAGTCGGAGTGTTGATGGAAGTCAAAGCCCTCGGCTCTTATCCAATATGGTTTGTGGAACTACTGAACAAATACAGTGTGCGCAAAGGCAGCTTTTCAAAGTATGCCCAAACCTATCAACGGCATTTATTCAAGAAGGAGGAACGGTTACATGTTATCTAGTCTATTTTCTGGCGATACGAGCACCCTTGAATGGCGTAGCTTATTGATCTGTATCGCCGCCTCATTGCTTTTAGGGTTATTAGTGGCAGCAATCCATATGATCCGCAATGTCTATACGAAAAACTTCGTCATTACCTTGGCAGTCTTACCGATTCTCGTTCAATCGGTGATCATGCTAGTCAACGGCAATCTTGGCACAGGGGTGGCGATCTTAGGCGCTTTCAGTTTGATTCGTTTCCGCTCGGTTCCCGGGGGTTCTAGAGAGATCACCAGCGTCTTTTGGTCGATGGGGATCGGTCTGGCAACTGGGATGGGGTATGTCGGCTATGTCGTCATTTTTTCCATTATCGTGGCGCTTTTCTTGACCCTTTTATATACGGTGCCCTTTGGCGATCGACAAGCTACGAGTGAACGGGAACTGAAGGTCACGATTCCGGAAGATTTGGATTATCCGCAATTATTCGATGATCTCTTTGAAAAATATACGCATTCTGCCAAACTGACATCGGTTCGAACGACGACGATGGGAAGCTTGTATGAATTGCGCTATCAGTTGCTGTTAAAAGACCAAGCGCAAGAAAAGCAAATCATTGATGAAGTTCGGGTTCGTAATGGCAATTTACCTGTTGTTTTAGGCAAGCTCACCGCTAACCGCGATGAGCTGTAGAAGGAGGAACCTTTTATGAAAAAACTCATTTATCCACTCTTGCTCTCATCGCTGCTCTTAGGCGCTTGCGGGCAAACCGATAGTACTAGTACGAGCAGCAGTTCCAGTTCCGCAGCAGCTGTTTCCGGTTCGGCCGCAGTGACCAACGTTTCAACGACCCTTGATGATTCTGTGGACTATTACGGTAGTTACGAAGAAGAAGATGTTGATGCTTCCTACGATGAGGCAACTGCTACGCAACTTGAATTGAATGGCAGCGACACGACGGCTGTTGATGGCGTTTCAGTGGAAGACCAAACCGTGACGATCACCCAAGCCGGCACCTATGTCGTCAGCGGGTCGTTAAGTAATGGGCAACTGGTTGTCAACGTCAACAAAGAAGAAAAAGTCCATCTGATCTTTGCCGGTGTCACGATCACCAATGAAGACGGGGCGGCCGTCGTCATCGAACAAGCAGAAAAAGTCATCACGACCTTAGCCAGTGATACGACGAATACTCTGACGGATGGCAGCAGCTACACCTTGGCAGAAGGCGAGACAGAACCAGATGCTGCCTTTTATAGTAAAGAAGATTTGTCCATCAATGGCGATGGGACGCTGGTGATCACAGGAAATTACAGCAACGGACTGCGCAGCAAAGATGATTTGGTTTTAGCAGGTGGTACGATTGAAATCACAGCGAAAAACAACGCCATCAAAGGAAAAGATTCCGTATCGATCTTGGCGGGGAACTACACACTGAACACCACTGAAGGAGATGGTATCCAAGCGAATAATACGGAAGATGAGGAAAAAGGCTACGTTGCGATCGATGGTGGTACTTTTTCGATCCAAAGTGGTCGTGACGGGATTCAAGCAGAAACAAATTTAAGCGTACAATCAGCTGATATTACGATCAAAACGGCTGATGGGGCACAAAGTCAGTCGCTAGTGACGGATGAAAGTTACAAAGGATTGAAAGCTGGCGGTGTGATGACCATCAGCAGTGGTACCTTTGCGATCGATAGTGCGGATGATAGCTTGCATGCCAATGATACGATCAACATTGCAGGTGGCACGATCACTGCCAGCAGTGGCGATGATGGGATCCACGCCGACAATGAATTGACGATCTCCGACGGAACGATTTCTATCGAAGAATCCTATGAGGGCTTAGAAGCAAGTGTAATCACGATTGCTGGTGGCACGACACACGTCGTGGCTAGCGATGACGGGATCAATGCCGGTGGTGGCAGTGATACGGATGAAACAACGGGACAATTTGGTCAAGACAGTTTTGGCGGCGGCCCTGGCGGTGGCGATACCGCGGATGACAGTAAACAGATCACGATCACTGGTGGAACGTTGGTCATTGATGCCGAAGGGGATGGCCTAGATAGTAATGGCAATGTCACCATGAGTGATGGCGTCGTCATCGTAAATGGTCCAACGACCGGAGGTAATGGTGCTTTGGACTATAACGGCACATTTGAACTCACCGGCGGCGTCTTGTTAGCGGCAGGCACGACCGATATGGCCATGAACGTTAGCGGTGGTAGTCAACAGTCGATCGGAATCAGTTTCGATCAAACCCAATCAGCAGAGACCCTAGTGACCTTAAAGGATAGTCAAGGACAGACGATCTTGTCTTATGCACCAAGCAAAAGCTACCAACACGTGGTTCTTTCTAGCCCAGATTTGACCGATAGCAGCTATACATTGGTCAGTGGGGGAACAAATGATGCACAAGCAGTCTCCGGTTATTATGCTGGCGGAACCCTTAGTGATGGGACAGAATTAGGAACATTGTCCGTCACGGATACGATCGCTAACTTGACCCAATCAGGTGCAACGGCGACAACCAATCAGATGGGCGGTGGTTTTGGTCGTTAGTTGAAGTTTCGCCAATCATCACCAAATGTTTATCCAAAAAATCAACAGATCGCAGGAAGCAGCTGCGGTCTGTTTCTATGATTCAAAAATCAGGAGATGGTTTAAGGTCAATTTAAGCTAGGATCCTTATAGTCGAAAGACAATAAATAGCTATTCAGGAGGAACAAAGATGAATTTTTTGAAACGAGGTCTTCAAAGTTTATGGGCGAAAAAAGGCCGGAGTCTGTTGCTGATCGCCGTATTTTCTGCAATCTTGATTTTTGTATTAGCGGGTTTGACGATTCGCAGTGCGGCATTGGTAGCGACTGAAAATGCTCAGAAAAGTGTTGGCGCAACTGTGACGTTGCAAGCAAACCGCGAGCAGGCTTTTCAGCAAAGAAGTTCTTCTTCTGACAGCGATGACCAAAGCACCCGACCAGATCCAGGGAGTTTTCAATCGACGCCCGTAGCGATCACTGATGCCCAAGCGATCGCTGATTTAGACGGGGTTGCTTCATATAGTTTTGAAGTCAGTACCTCGGCTGATGCCGTCAGCGGGATCGAACCGATCTCAAGCAGTGACTCCTCGACAGAGTCAGGAACAACCGATAGCAGCGAATCGGGGCAAATGGGCGGTATGCCAGGAGGTATGCCTGGTGGGAGTATGAGTACAGGTGATTTCCAAATCACTGGCGTATCAACCAGTGCAGCATATACGACTTTTTCGGAAGGAACAGCGACGATCACGGATGGAGCAGGCATTACTTCTGAGGATGAAGGTACGAACCAAGTCCTGATCGAATCCTCACTAGCTGAAGCGAATGATTTGGCGGTCGGAGATACGTTTTCGATCACTGATGCAGAGGACAATGAAGTAGAAGTGACCATCAAAGGGATCTATGAAACGAGTGAAGTTGGCAACAGCATGAGCCAAATGTTTAACTTTCTCAACCCAGCCAACACGATCTTTGCTTCTTATACCCTTGCCAATACGTTGAGCGGCAATGAGGACACCATTGATTCGGCAACCTATACCTTGAGTGATCCGTCTGAAATGACAGCATTCGTGGAAGAAGCAGAAGGGTTGATCGATACAGAAACCTACAGCATCCAAACCAACGATCAAATGTATCAATCGATGCTGACACCGTTGAATAATGTCGCTAGCTTTGCAAAAAATATTATTGTCTTAGTTGCTGCTGCCGGTATCATTATTTTGACGTTGATCGTGATGATGTCGATTCGGGAACGTCGCTATGAGATTGGCGTATTGCTCTCTTTAGGTGAGTCACGGGCCAAAGTGATTCTACAATTTTTCACAGAGATTTTTGTCTGTATGGTGTTTGCTTTAGGGATTGCGGCCGCTAGCGGCAATCTTGTCGGTAATGCTGTCGGAGAGCAATTATTGGCGCAACAAACGGAGACGACGACTGACCAAGCAGCCACTGAAAACGCTGGTCCTGGAGGCGGGGAGATGCCGCAAATGGGCGGCAATCGTGGCGGTTCTTTCCCATCCTTCACCCAATCAGCAGAAGTGGAGTCTTTAGAAATCACCGTTTCCCCTCAACAAATTGGTCTATTGGCATTACTCGGTCTAGGGATCAGTTTTGGCTCGATCTTACTCTCTTCCGCGGGCATTTTGCGGTTGAATCCGAAAAAAATCTTGGTTTCTTAGGAGGAACGACATGACATTACGAACAGAACAATTAGGCTATTGGTATCAAAGCGAAGCAGAAGCGCTGTTTCGTGGCGTTGATTTGACCTTTGAACCTGGCAAGATGTATGCGATCTTAGGTTCCAGCGGATCGGGGAAAACAACCTTCTTGTCGCTGATCACGGGCCTAGATACCCCGAAAGAAGGAAAGATCCTTTACAACGAAGAAACGTTAGCGAAAATCGGATTGCGGGAATATCGTCGCAAAGATGTTTCCATCGTGTTCCAAGCCTATAATCTACTGCCTTATATGTCGGCACTGGACAATGTGATCACAGCCATGGCGATCGCCAAGTCCCAGCAAGCCGATAAAAAGGCCTATGCTTTAGCCAACTTGGCCAAAGTTGGCATCACAGAAGAGCTGGCACTGAAAAAAGTGACCCAATTATCGGGTGGGCAACAGCAGCGGGTCGCTATCGTTCGCGCGTTGTGCTGTGAGCATGAGCTGATCGTAGCCGATGAACCGACTGGAAACTTGGATGAAACGACCTCCAAAGAAATCGTTAAACTGTTTCAAGAAATTGCCCATGAGCAAAAAAAATGTATCATCTTAGTGACCCATGAACAAGAAGTAGCAAAGGCTTGCGATGTCGTTTATGAGCTGAAGGAACGAGCCTTTTCTAAAGTTGATAGGTGAGCTTAACCGCTCGTTAGTGAAAGAAAGATCGTCATTCTAGTTCCCTCATTGAGCAAGACTGAAATGAAAATACCGCAAAGTCCGCTTGCATCTTCTAGGTGCTCCTCTTACAATAGAAGTAATTGTAAACGAAGAAATTTGTGAGAGGAGCAAGCAGATGCGGCTTTTTATTGACGGCGACGGTTCGCCAGTGAAAAATGAAGTGATTGAACTGGCTCAGCAGTATCAGCTGCCGGTAGTGATCGTGACCAGTGTCGATCATTATACGACCAAAGATTATCCTGCCCACGTTCACTTTGTCTATGTCGACAAAGGCTCGGATCGCGCGGATTATGAAATCGTGAAGGAAATAGAACCCGGCGATTTTCTCGTCACCCAAGATTATGGCTTAGCCTCGTTGGTCTTGCCAAAAAAAGCGCGGGTTTTTCACCATAACGGCACAGAGTATTTGCCAGAAACGATCGATTTTTTACTCGGACAACGCTACTTAGGTGCGCAGATGCGTAAAGCAGGCAAGCGCACAAAAGGACCGAAGCCTTTTACGAAAGAGGATCGGGAAGCCTTCAAACGAATCTTTGAAAACGAATTGCGACAGACCCTTGCAAAATAAGCACCCTCAAGACCCAGCTTCTGCATGAAACACGGGAATTGAAGGTGCTTATTTATTTCTTACGAAAACGATCATAGAAGTATTTACCAACTAAAGCCACAATCGCGAAAAATGCCAAGGTATATCCGAAGATCCCCATCTGATGGACGAAAGCTCCTTGTTGCGGACTAGCCACCACCAATAAAGAAGAACCAAGGATGACCGCAGCTAGAATAATACCGATCACCAGTCGATTGACCATCTGATCAAAGCGGTCCAATAGCTGTTTTTGTTCGCGGATTTCTAGATTCAACCGGTGTTTACCAGTCGCAAACGTGTCTAAGACAGCCAAGGTCCGATCAGGAAGATGGCTAAGTGCCCGCAAGCTTTTTGCGGTTGCCAAGGCGCTTTTTTTCACCTCATCTTCAATACTCAGCTGCTGTAGGAAATATTTTTGTGCAAAGGGCTGAGTGACTTCCATCATTGACAATTCGGGGTCTAAAGCTTTGATCACACCTTCCAAGGTGCCAAAAGCCTTGATCAGCAAGGTGATGTCTCGATGCATCTGCAGTTGGTTATCATGGCAGATTGTGATGACTTCCGCCATCACTTTTTGCAAGTCGATATCCTTTAGCGGCATATTATAGTAATTTTCAACAAATTTTTGTAGGTCTTGGTAGAAGGCGACTTCGTCAAAGGAACTGCCGCTGCTGTTGCACAACCGCAAGACAGCTTTACCGACTTCTTGGGTGTCTTGGGTATAAAGAGCAATCAACGCATCGGCTAAACGGCTGCGTAAAGACTGATCCAAATGTCCCATCATCCCAAAGTCCAAGAAAATCACTTGGTAAGGCGGCATGACCGCTTCTTCTTGCCATTTCAACGAATAATCGACACCGCCAAGGACACCGACACGCTGCTTGACCTGAAATGGTTTTGGTCGATTGGCTTGATCTGTGAAGACATGCAAGAACAGATTGCCAGGATGCGGATCAGCGTGAAAGAAGCCATCTTCAAAGACTTGCTTCATAAAGTTTTCGACTAATAGCGTGCCCACTTGTTTTTTCACTGCTTTCACGGACTGATTGTCATAAACGATGTCTTGATTGTTGCGGGTCAGTAAGCAGTTCAAGCTTTCACCAGCCATGTAATCCATGACTAATACTTTGTGAGTGCACCATTCGGGATAAACTTTTGGCAATGCCAATTGCGGGTCTTGGTGATTGTTGCGGTAGAATTCCTGTGCATTTTTCATCTCTTGCAAAAAATTCGTTTCATTGGCAAGGGATCGTCGGACTTCGCTTAGCACGCTTTTTAAATCCACTACATTGGCTTCTGGAATTGCGCGAACCAACGGCAGGGCTTTTTCAAAAAGATCGAGATCCACTTGGATCGCCGCAATGATCCCCGGATGCTGTACTTTGACGATCACTTCTTTGCCGCTGAGCAAGTTTGCTCGATGGGCTTGTCCGATGGAAGCTGAGGCGACTGGAATCTCATCAAAAGCGGAAAAAACTTCCGTTAACGGCTGCTGCAGTTCTGTTTCCAGTAGTGCTTTGACCTTGGGAAATGGATCGCTTTTGACATTGTCCTGTAGCTGCTTGAAGGCATCAACGAAAGTGCTGGAAAGCAGATCATTGCGGACCGAAAGCATCTGCCCGATTTTGATAAATGTTGGTCCTAATTCTTCAAACGCTTGACGCACCATTTCGGGGTGCTGCTGTTTGCTGATATTTTGAACGACTTTGTATTTCAAAAAGACTTGAACGATTTGTTTTAATCGTCCTTTTCTAGAAGGAGCGGTTTGTTCTGTCATAAGTCCCACCTCTTTAAACGTGCCGTGATATATTCATAGTACTGACAAAATGAAAAACATTCAACTAACGACTGTGTAAGCTTAAAGAAATTTCTGCAAGATTTAATGCCGGTTGGTCGATTTTGTGCTAAAATGTGGAAGACTTAGTTTGGTAGAATCAATGAATACAGGAGGAAATTCTTTTGAAAATCATTTTATTATACGGGGGACGCAGTGCAGAGCATGAGGTATCACTGTTATCCGCTTTTTCAGTTGTTAATGCTGTATATTATAATTACTACCAAGTTCAATTAGTAATGATCACCAAAGAAGGACGCTGGTTAAAAGGCCCATTATTGTCTGAGGCGCCAACGTCACCAGATACTTTGGCATTGACCAACGAAGAGACCAAAGGGGAAGAAATTTCACCTGGGGAAATCTATGAAGAAGACGCGATCGTCTTTCCATTGCTCCATGGACCAAACGGCGAAGACGGCACGATCCAAGGGTTTTTAGAAACCATCGGAATGCCTTATGTCGGAGCCGGTGTCTTGACTAGTGCCTGCGGGATGGACAAAATCATGACCAAGTACATCTTGCAAGCTGCGGGAATTCCGCAAGTTCCGTATGTACCAGTCTTGAAAAATGCGTGGAAAGAAAATCCGAAAAAGATTTTTGATCAATGCGAAGGCAGTCTCCTTTATCCGATGTTTGTCAAACCAGCCAACATGGGCTCAAGTGTCGGTATCTCGAAAGCAGAGAACCGCGAAGAACTGCAAAATGCGTTGCAAGAAGCGTATCGCTACGATACCCGAGCGATCGTTGAACAAGGAATCGAAGCTCGTGAGATCGAAGTCGCTGTTCTTGGAAACGAAGACGTGCGGACCACCATGCCGGGAGAAATCGTGAAAGATGTTGCCTTTTATGATTACAATTCCAAATACATTGACAACCGAATCGAGATGCAGATTCCTGCACAAATTCCCGAAGAAACACAAGCCAAAGCTCAAGAGTTTGCGAAAAAAGCCTATACAATGCTAGGCGGCAGCGGATTGAGCCGTTGTGATTTCTTTTTGACCAATAAAAATGAGCTCTTTTTAAATGAGCTGAACACGATGCCAGGGTTCACTGAATTCAGCATGTACCCACTGCTATGGGAGAAGACCGGCTTGCCTTATGGGGATTTGATTGAAGAATTGATCCAATTAGGGATGAATCGTTTCAATCAAAGACGTTCGTTCTTGACCAATGTAGAAGCAACAGAAAAAGAAGCAGAAAACGAAGCAGAATAAATAGCAGGAAGAAAGCCAGCTCAACTCAAGGAAAATACTTGAAGCGATCTTGTGCTTTCTTTTTTTAGGAAAAAGGAGCGAACCTGATGAATTTTACTGTAAAAGAAGCCGCTGCCGTATTTGGTCAGCAAATTGAAAATGAAACGCCACTTGCCTCTGTGGAATTCGACAGCCGTCTGATCAAAGAAAACAGTCTTTTTGTTCCCTTAGCGGGGACCCGTGACGGCCATGAATTTGCCCAACAAGCCAAAGACAATGGTGCGATCGCCACACTGTGGAGCCACCCTACGATCGAACCGCCGCAAGACATCCTTGTGATTCCTGTCACGGATACCGTCAAAGCGTTTCAACAATTGGCACGAGCGTATAAAGAAAAGCTTGCACCGAAAATCATCGGTATTACTGGAAGTAACGGGAAAACGACCACCAAAGATATGGTGGAAGCGGTCATGGCCCAAAAGTACCAGACCTATAAAACCCAAGGCAACCACAACAATGAACTAGGCGTGCCTTTGACTATCTTGCATGCGCCAGAAGATACCCAAGTGTTGATTTTAGAAATGGGAATGGATCATGCAGGTGAAATCGAAGTCCTTTCGCGCTTAGCAGAACCTGACGCTGCCGCTATCACGTTGATAGGCGAAGCCCACATTGAAAACTTAGGGTCCAGAGAAGGGATCGCCAAAGCGAAAATGGAGATCACCGCAGGATTGAAAAAAGACGGCTTCTTTATGATGCCAGCTGATGAACCATTGTTAGAGCCCTTTGTTCCCAATTTAACGCAGACCATTGAAACTTTTGGCTTAACTGAGGGAGATCTACAAGGAGACATCGTGGAGGAATCGCAAGATCAGACGATTTTTACGGTAGCAGGTACCACCTTTACCCTGCCGGTCTTAGGCGGCTATAATGTCAAAAATGCCTTGATCGCGATTGGGATAGGACGTCATTTTGGTGTAGCAGATGAAGCGATCAAGGAAGGCTTGGCGCATTTTCAATTGACGAAAAATCGGACCCAATGGGTGACTGCTGGTAATGGGGCAGCGATTTTGAGCGATATTTACAATGCCAATCCGACGGCCATGGGTCTTGTATTGGATAGCTTCCGCAAATTGCCTTTAGCAGGACGACGGATCGCCGTATTGGCAGATATGCTTGAATTAGGACCAGATTCTGCACAAATGCACGAGCAGATGGCCGCACACTTAGACGACTCGTTCCAACTAGTTTTTCTTTATGGCAAAGAAATGCAAGCATTGCAAAAACGACTAGCTCAGTCACCACTTGCTGATAAGGTGCGCTATTTTGCGATCGATGAAAAACCACAGCTGATCGCCTCCTTAATAGAAACTTTAGAACCTTCCGATAGCCTAGTGATCAAAGGCAGCAATGGCATGGGCCTGAGTGAAGTCGTTGATGCACTAAAAGGAATGTAAAAGGGAGTTGAAATCTTGCTGAAACTTTCAAAGCGTGTTATACTTATCTAACGCCGAAAGATGAAGCACAGAATGATTACTGTAAAAAACATTGACGTTTTGAGATAAAATGATGGCTGAGACAAACAACACTTGTTTTAGCCTTTTATAATGCCTTCGTGAAGCGGTTTTTCGGTACCAAGAGAAAGATAAGAGTAAATGGGACTACTCTTGTGTTTCTGAAGAACTAACCTACGCTTCGATGATAGAAAAACAGGCATCGAAAAGATGACCAGCCTAGGAGGATCCATTTGAAATTTAAAGATCTAGAATTATCCAACGAATTATTGACTTCTGTTGAGCGTGCCGGCTTTGAAGAAGCAACACCCATCCAAGAAGCAACGATTCCATTAGCCTTAGCAGGCAAAGACGTGATCGGTCAAGCACAGACCGGTACTGGTAAAACCGCCGCATTTGGTTTGCCAATGTTAGAAAAAATTGACCCAACGAACCATCAACTACAAGGATTAGTGATTGCCCCAACCCGTGAATTAGCGATCCAAACCCAAGAAGAATTGTACCGTCTTGGTAAAGACAAAAAAATTCGTGTACAAGCAGTTTACGGTGGAGCCGATATCGGCCGTCAAATCCGTCAACTAAAAGATCGTCCCCATATCGTAGTTGGTACGCCAGGACGTATGTTAGACCATATCAACCGCCACACCTTGAAATTAGGCACCGTTGAAACACTTGTATTAGATGAAGCAGACGAAATGTTGAACATGGGCTTCTTGGAAGATATTGAAAAAATCATCAGCCAAGTTCCAGATGTTCGTCAAACGTTGCTATTTTCAGCAACAATGCCGCCAGCAATCAAAAATATCGGCGTGAAATTCATGAAAGAGCCTGAACATGTACAGATCAAAGCCAAAGAAATGACCGCTGATTTGATTGATCAATACTATGTTCGTTCAAAAGATTACGAAAAATTTGATATCATGACTCGCTTATTGGATGTGCAAACACCAGAATTGACCATCGTTTTCGGTCGTACGAAACGTCGTGTCGATGAATTGGCGCGCGGCTTAGAAGCCCGCGGCTATAAAGCAGAAGGCATTCATGGAGACCTTTCTCAACAAAAACGGATGAGCGTTTTGCGTTCATTCAAGAGTGGTCAACTAGATATCTTAGTTGCCACAGACGTTGCAGCTCGTGGATTGGATATCTCTGGCGTGACACACGTATATAACTACGATATTCCTCAAGACCCTGAAAGCTATGTTCACCGGATCGGACGTACTGGCCGTGCTGGAAAAGGCGGAATGTCTGTGACTTTCGTTACACCAAACGAAATGAGCTATCTGCACGTCATTGAAAACTTAACGAAAAAACGGATGACACCAATGCGCCCACCGACCGAAAAAGAAGCATTCAAAGGTCAACTAGGTGCCGCAATCGAATCTGTTGAAACCAAATTGGATGAAAATGGTTTGGATAAATACTTGCAAGCAGCCGACGATCTATTAGAACGTTATTCTGCACAAGATTTAGCAGCATTGCTTCTAAAAACCATGGCGAAAGATCCTGCTGATTTAGCACCAGTCAAGATCACACCAGAGCGTCCATTGCCTCAAGGGAAAAAATCATTCAACAAAAATGGTCGTCGCAGCAATAACAGCAATGGCGGCAATCGTAACCGCAAAGAAAACGGTGGGAACCGTGGCGGCGGCAACGGCAATAAAGCCCGCGGTAACTATTCAAAAGATGGTGCCCGTAAAAACAATCGCCGCAGCAACGACAAAAAACGCGGTTTCGTTATCAGAAATAACCAAGACTAATTGTTTTTTTGAATTACAATAAGAATGAGCTTTTTATTAAAAGAACATGAATGGCGAGCTTCGCTCACTTCATGTTCTTTTTTTATGTTAAAAATTACAAGATTTCTATTAATAGAAATATAGATAAATTAGATAGTTTTTATTTATATTTTTATGTTAGCTTCGTTGCTAAAGTTGTTGTTGACATAATTATGAAAGCGTTATATATTATTTTTAATGATATGACGTCATAACATTTAAAAATTCTTGGAGGAAAACAGATGGATGAATTGGGGATTATGCTTTTAGAGTTGATGGGTGGTTCTGGTAATATTTCTAGTCTGACTCATTGTGCCACAAGATTAAGACCAACATTCAAAGATAGAAGTAAAGTTGATGCTGAGGGAATCGAGAATTTAGCTGAAGTCATAGGGATCGTAGACAACGATAAAAGTTTTCAAATCATTATAGGAACAAATGTAGGGGAAGTTTATGAAGCAGTACGAGCACATATGAGTAATCATTCAGAATTGGAAAGTGGAGAAACAGGGAATGAAAGTTTGATCAACCGATTTGTTTCGTTAGTAGTCAGTATCTTTTCTCCATTATTGCCGCTTCTCGCTGGTGCGGGTCTTTTAAGAGGATTTACTATCTTAGCAAATGAACTAGGAATATTGAGTGTAGAGAGTGACACGAATACTTTGCTAACTCTAGCTGCAACATCGGTATTTTATTTTTTCCCATTGCTAGTAGCTATCACTTCTGCTAAGAAATTCAAAACCAGTGCATATATCGCTATTGCTGTTTTAGGGGTACTGATTATGCCGGATTTTGTAGCGATGATGAATGATCAACCAGGAACAATCATTCAATTCATGGGTATGCCGATTCGATTATTTAGCTATACAGGACAAGTGATTCCATCAATTATTCTTGTTTGGCTTCAATCAAAAATGGAGTTCTTTCTAAAGAAAGTAATTCCGCAAAGTTTGCATATGGTTGTTATACCGACCATACTTTTGTTTTTATTAGTACCGATTGCAGCCGGTATTATTGGACCAATTGGAAATTATGCTAGTCTATTTATTGCCGATGTTGTTGGGAGACTAACAGCGATAAACAGCATTGTTACTGGAGCAATTATTGGAGGCATTTGGAATATTTTGATTATGTTTGGATTCCATTGGGCTCCTAATACGATGATCATTATTCCTGAAATTGCTGCGACAGGTACTTCTGCTCTTATTGCTTATGGCGCCAACGCAAATTTTGGGATGGCCGGTGCTGCGTTAGCTATTTTTATTATGACTAAGAATAAAGATTTAAAAAATTTTTCTGTGTCGGCTATTACTTCTGTTTTTCTATCTGGAATAGTCGAACCAGCGATCTATGGTATTGGAGTGAAGTATAAGACGCCATTAGCGGCAGGATGTATCGGTGCAGCGATTGGTGGTGCTTTTATGGGTGCTTTTGATGTTATTGGGAATGCGTTTGTATTTGGGGGACTGACAACGATCCCTGCATTTGCTGGACCTACCTTATGGGCATACTTAGTTGGTTTACTGCTATCGTTTATTGGTGGACTTGTCTTAACTTTTGTGTTTGGGGTCAAAGGACTTGAATAAGTAAAATGGATGGGAGAATTGATTACATGATTGAGAGGATTTTAGGATCTTTAACAATGGCAGCGATTGGAGACGCAATGGGGGCTGCGACAGAAAATCTGCCTTTTGATGAAATTCGGTTAAAATTTGCTGGACCATTGGAAAAGCTAGTTGAACCCGGCAAAACAGCATTCGCATATGGAAATAAGGCAGGTGAAGTCACTGATGATTTTTCACAAATATATTTAATCTGTCAAAATATTCTTAAGAACCAAGGAATGATTGACCGAGATATTATAAAGAAAAGTATTATTGAATGGTCTGATATTCCGCATTATTTTAATCGTTTTGCTGGACCTACAACAAGAAGTGCGATTGAAATGTACAAAAATGATTTATCGGAAATAAAAGCACTTCCTGGGGCAGTAACAGTAGATTATGCTTCTAAAGCTACAAATGGTTCCGCAATGAAGATTTCTCCGGCGGGACTATTTCATCCAGGTGACTATGAAAAGGCTTTAGAAGATGCTATTATAATTACAAAAGTCACCCATGATAATTCATTGTCAATCTCAGGTGCTTGTGCGGTTGCCCTAAGTGTGTCGGAATCATTGAAGGAAAGTGCTACAATGGATAGTGTGATTGAAGCTGGCTTATTAGGTGCAAAACTCGGAGAAGAACAAGGAAAAAAATATTCTAAGCATGTTCCAGGACCAAGTGTTTATCGAAGAATACAGCTTGCTTTAGATATAGCGAATGGCAGTGGTGAAAAAGTTGATAAGTTGTTGAAACTTTATGAAGTTGTTGGGAGTGGACTTCATGTTTCAGAAGCGGTTCCCTGTGCGTATGGAATCGTAGCCCTAAATAAGGAAACGCCCTATCAAGCAACGATCGATGCTGTAAATATCGGCTATGACACCGATACGATTGCTACAATCGTCGGTTCTATGACAGGTGCGCTCGTATCAGTAGATGAGACGGTCAAGAGTAAATTATCAGTGATAGAAAAAGCGAATGAAATGGACATAAGAGGGTTAGCCTCTAATATTGCAGAAATAGTGAAATGAGAGTAGGTCAGGGATAATTTGAGTAATAATAGTAATTCTAAATATTATCAAATCTATGAAGAATTGAAAAAAAGCATCATTGCAAAGAAATATGTGGAAAATGATTTTTTTCCAACTGAAGTTGATTTGCAAAAAAAATATGGTGTTAGCAGAATAACGATTCGTTCCGCACTGCAACTGTTAGAATCGGATGGATACATCAAAAAGGTTCCTGGATTGGGAACAATCGTCAACAGCAATAAGCGAACATTACAATTGAATCGCTTGATAAGTTTTAATGATGAGCATAGTGAGCATATTACTTCATCTAAGCTAGTTGATTTTAGAAGAGAACCTGCACCTGAAAAAGTAAGGTTACAGTTAAAATTATCTCCAATGGAAGAAGTTTATGTGAATGAACGGATACGAATCATTGATGATGAGAATATCGGTTTTCAGCGTGTATATGTGCCGAAAAATTATATAGAGTTGAATGAAGAGGACTTTAATTCTCCAGAAGCTTCACTCTATAAAATTTTTGAAGATAAATCTATTCTGATCGAAAGTGCTACCGAAATTATTGAGTCTATCGTAGCAGATGATGTACTGGCTGATCATTTAAAGATCAAAACGGGAGAACCATTGTTGTATATAACTAGAAATACAATCGATGATAAAAATAGAAATATCGAATATGCGGAAATTTATTATCGGGCTGATAGATATAGATATGAAATTCAATTGAATAGATAGAGTAATATTTATAATATGAATGCTTAGCATTATCCCCGTCTTTCTTTTCTATGATTTTATTTAGAAAATAGAGAACGAATGATTAGGCCCAATTCAATCAAATGTTCCATTTGATTGAATTGGCTTTTTTGAGTTCTTTTAGCTAAAGCAACTTAATTAAATAGTAGTAGAAGGGATAATAATGCGGTAAATATTTTTTTAATGTTCATTTATTGCAAAAATTTTCGAATCGTCGAAAAATATGATTTAACTGAATCTTTCTTTTTTAAATCTTAATCTCCGTATAAACTCGTCAGATTTGAATGGTAATTCGCCATTTTTTTGGTAGAATGGTAACTAGCTAAACAAGGGCCAATTCCAATTTGGAAACCCCTATCTTAAGTAAAGGTAGCGAGAAGGATGATCAAAGGAATCGGGATCGATGCAGTCGAGCTGCCTCGAATGAAAGAATTAATTGAAAAAAAACCGCAGTTTATAACGCGTATTTTAACAGAGAAGGAAGCAAAATTATTTGCCCGTTTGCCCCTGAAACGTCAAGTTGAGTTCCTCGGGGGGCGCTATGCCTGCAAAGAAGCGTTCTCGAAAGCTTGGGGGACAGGGATCGGCAAAGTTTCTTTTCACGATATTGAAGTCTTGACCAATGAATTCGGTGCACCGATCGTCACCAAAGCACCGCACCCTTTAGAAAAAATTTTTGTCAGTATCACTCATACAAACGATACTGCCTTTGCACAAATTATCTTAGAAGTATCGGATAGCGAGTAATCTGAGTGGAGTTCGTCACTTGGTGAAGAAAATTACGATACTTTATGGACGAACAGACGACTACATAAAACCAACTTAATTTGTTTGTCTGATCAAGCACTAGTAGAAAGAAGGAACTGGAAATGGTGGTTGCTTACCATAGACCAACGAAAGCGATTATTGACACAACAGCGATTACCGAAAACATCAAAAACGAGATTGCTCACTTACCAAGTGAGACGTTTCTTTTTGCGGTAGTCAAAGCTAACGGGTACGGACACGGAGCGGTACAAACGGCTCAAGCAGCCAAAGAAGGCGGCGCAGTAGGTTTTTGCGTTGCGACGATTGATGAAGCGATCGAATTGCGAGAAGCAGGGATCAATGAGCCGCTACTGATTTTAGGAGTTGTGAACGTGCATGACATTCCCTTACTTGCGGAATACGATTTTTCTTTTCCAGTCGCTTCGATGGACTGGTTGGTAGAAGCTGATACTTATTTAAAGGAAAATCCTATAAAGACATCCCTTAAAGTACATGTCAAAGTGGATACCGGCATGGGGAGAATCGGCTTTTTGACCCCAGAAGAAGTGCGTCAAGCCGTTCTTTGGTTGGAAGATCATCCCTCTTTTGATTGGGAAGGAATCTTTACCCATTTCTCTACAGCCGATCAAGCTGATACGACTTATTGGGAAACCCAGCACCAGCGATTTAAAGAAGTCTTAACTGTTTTGCCTTATTTGCCGACATATATACATACAGGCAATAGTGCGACCTCCTTGTGGCACAAAGAGGCTGTTGGGAATATGGTCCGTTTTGGGATCGCGATGTATGGATTGAATCCGTCAGGTCATACATTGAAGGAACCATTCTCCTTAAAACCAGCCCTTTCACTTGTTTCTGAACTGATCCAAGTGAAATTACTTGAAAAAGGAGCGGGGATTGGCTATGGTGAGACATATATCACGCCCCGTCAGGAATGGATCGGCACCGTGCCTATCGGTTATGCGGATGGCTGGTTACGAAAAATGCAAGGATTCTCGATCTTAGTAGAAGGCGAACCTTGTGAAATCGTCGGTCGGGTGTGTATGGATCAACTGATGATTCGTTTGCCACGAGCTTTTGCTGTCGGTACAACGGTCACGTTGATTGGTGAGAATCATGGGAAACGAATTACGATGCAGGATGTTGCAGACCAGTTAGAAACGATTCACTATGAAGTAGCGTGCACCCTCTCAGCAAGGGTTCCGCGAGAATATAAAAGTTAGGGTGGTCCTATGGTAAAAAGGGGAGATATTTATTTTGCCGATCTTTCACCAGTCGTTGGATCGGAGCAAGGCGGAATACGGCCGGTCTTGATCATTCAAAATGACTTGGGCAATCACTTCAGTCCCACCGTGATCATTGCGGCGATCACGGCAAAAATGGCGAAGCCGAAATTACCAACCCACATTGGGATTTCCGCTTCTTGCACAGGGATTGGCAAAGACTCCGTCATTTTGATGGAACAGATCCGCACGATCGACAAAAGTCGGTTGAAAGAAAAGGTTTGTCATTTAGACGATAAAGTGATGTGTGAAGTCGATGCTGCTTTGATGATCAGTATTGGTGTGGAGCCGACCTTTGCCACATCAACGATCGAGGTGTAAAACAGCAATGGGGTATTTATTTTTAATAGCAGTTGTCATTTTATTGATTCTCTTTACTTATAAACATATTCGCCGTTTTCTTTCAGAAACCAAAAAGCGCAATGAAACCATGGAACAAGGGTATTACCTTGTGAGTCATACATATGAAGAGAAACGGGAACAGACCTATTATTATGGCGTTTTTCAACAAGGAGACAAAGAACTAATATTAGAAATGTCACTCCAGCTTTATTTACAGCTACAGCCACCGCAACGGGGGATGTTGACCGCAAAAGAAGGCCGAGTCCTTTCTTTTGAAGGGTGATCTTGTCAATAAAGCAACGCTCATGGGGAAAGAGCCGAAATAAGCAGGAAAGAACCGCTCTATTTTGTTCATAGGAGTAGGTTCGGCTCCTGCTTTTTTTGTGCATGTCTTTGTGAGAGTGTTTCTATGGATAAATGAACCGTTAAACGGAATAAAGGAGACCTTTAAAAAAGAGCAATGCAACAAAAAATTGCTGCTGAAAGACTGAGAGGAAGGGACAAGGCACGGTTGCTTTTCACAAAGAATTCAGTTATAGTATGTAGCGACTAGTTTGAAAAGAGGGAAAAAAGTGAACCCATCGATTTATGGACTTACCAAATCAGATTTATCTTTGTGGATAACTGAACAAAATGAAAAGAAATTCCGGGCTAACCAAGTGTGGGAGTGGCTCTATGAAAAACGAGTAACTACCTTTGAAGAAATGACCAATCTACCGAAGCCTTTGATTGAGAAACTGTCGGCAGCCTTTGTGATCAATCCCCTGAAACAGATGGTGGTACAAGAAGCCAGTGACGGGACCGTCAAATATTTATTCCAATTGCCAGACAATCACATGATTGAAACGGTCTTGATGCGTCAAGAATATGGCATGTCCGTTTGTGTGACGACCCAAGTCGGCTGCAACATCGGCTGTACCTTTTGTGCTAGTGGGTTATTAAAGAAACAACGAGACTTAACGGCAGGCGAGATCGTGGCTCAAATCATGTTAGTGCAACACTATTTTGATGAACGCAACGAGGGAGAACGAGTCTCTCACGTAGTCGTCATGGGGATCGGCGAACCTTTTGATAACTATGACAATGTGATGCATTTCTTACAGATTATCAACGACCCGAAAGGCTTAGCGATCGGCGCGCGGCATATTACCGTGTCAACCAGCGGCTTAGCGCATAAAATCAGAGAGTTTGCGGAAAACGGCTTGCAAGTGAACTTGGCCATTTCGCTGCATGCCCCAAATAACGAAGTCAGAACCTCTATGATGCGGATCAATCGGAGCTTCCCAATTGAAAAACTGATGGCAGCGGTCGATTATTATTTAGAAAAAACCAATCGCCGCATCACGTTTGAGTATATCATGCTGGATCATGTCAACGACCGACCGGAACATGCCCGTCAGTTGGCAGCATTATTGAAGGATAAAAAGAAATTGTCTTACGTCAACTTGATTCCTTATAACCCAGTGAGTGAACATGACCAATATGCTCGAAGTAAAAAAGCCGATGTGTTAGCTTTTTATGACATTTTAAAGAAAAACGGCATCAACTGTGTGATTCGTAAAGAACATGGGACAGATATCGACGCAGCTTGCGGACAGCTGCGAAGCAAACAAATGAAAAAAGAAGCCTCTGCTTCTTAAACATGTAAAATAAAAGAAGGACTGCACAAGCGCAGTTCTTCTTTTTGTTTTTTATTATCTAAACATTTAAAAAACGCCTTGAAGAAAGCGTATTCCCGCAAAGAAAATTCAAAAAATATTGTTTTACAAGAAAAAAATAGATTATACTAAAGGCTGGTATTCATTAAAAATAACTTATCGTGAAAGGATGATTTGATGGAATGGATTAAATTAATTGGTATTCTAGTTATTTTAGTCGGCTTTTTGCTGAAGCTAGATACTATTGCTGTCGTAATCGTTGCTGGTTTTGTCACCGCGCTTGTGTCGGGGATTTCTGTTGTTGATTTTTTAACAATGTTAGGAGAAGCGTTTGTCAATAATCGACTCGTGACACTGTTCTTGCTGACGCTACCAATGGTCGGCTTGTCGGAACGTTTTGGCTTGAAACAGCAGGCCGTCATATTGATTGAAAAAATCAAAGGCTTGACACCAGGGAAGTTTCTGAGTTTGTACTTATTTATTCGAGAACTTGCTGGCTTTTTCTCTATTCGGATCCAAGGACATACGCAATTTATTCGCCCAATCGTCAACCCGATGGCGCAAGCTGCTGGGGAAAATAAATTTGGGGAACTAGATGAAAAAGATCAGGAAAAAATCAAAGCCCGAGCTGCCGCCAACGAAAACTTTGGGAATTTCTTTGCGCAAAATACCTTCGTGGCTGCTTCTGGTGTGCTATTGATCGTAGGAACATTGCAATCTCTTGGGTATGATGTGGCAGCTAGTTCAATCGCGCAAGCCTCATTGCCGATCGCATTGATCGTCTTAGTCATTGCTACATTGTCGAACTTGCTCTTTGATCGCAAATTAGCAAAAAAATATGGCAAGAAGGAGGAGAAATAGATGGAAGGAATCGTTAACGGATTATTGGAATTCTTTTATATCTTGATCGGATTGCTGTCGATCATGACGGCTGTACGGGTTTTTCGTGAAGCGGATCATCCCACCCGATTAGGCACCTCTGCCTTTTGGCTACTGCTAGGGATCGTCTTTGCTTTCGGAAATTTCTTGCCGTATCTTGTGGACGGGATTTTGATCGTTTTGATGGGCTGTTTGACCTTCTTCAAACAAGTGCAGATTGGTAAAATCGTGGACGTTGATGATGAAAAAGCAGAAGCATCGGCTAAACGGATCGGTAGTACGATCTTCGTGCCATGTATCAGTTTAGCATTGATCGCTGTAGTGATTTCTTATACGCCATTAGGGGGCCAAGTTGGGATCGGGATCGCATCGATCTTAGCACTCTTGTTGGCAGTCGTGCTAACTTCCGCTAAACCCAAAACAGTGCTGGACGATTCTGATCGGATGCTTCGTCAAGTCGGAACTGCCGGTATCTTGCCGCAGTTATTAGCAGCACTAGGTGTCATTTTTAACGCTGCTGGTGTTGGTGACGTGATTTCTCAAGGAATCTCTGGCGTCGTGCCAGAAGGCAATCGTTTTATCGGTGTCGTGGCTTACTGTTTAGGAATGATGATTTTTACTATGATCATGGGAAATGGCTTTGCGGCATTTACTGTTATTACCGCCGGCATTGGTGTACCTTTCGTAATGGCGCAAGGTGGCGACCCCGTCGTTGCTGGTGCGTTGGCAATGACCGCTGGTTTTTGTGGCACGTTGTTGACCCCGATGGCAGCCAATTTCAACGCATTGCCAGTGGCCTTGTTAGAGATGAAAGACCCCAATGGTGTCATTAAAGCACAAGCCCCAATTGCTTTAATATTGTTAGTGATTCACATCGCTTTAATGTACTTTTGGGCATTTTAGTGGTAAAACAGAGATGGAAGGATGATGGAAATGAAATTATTAATTACCGGATTTGATCCATTTGGCGGAGAAGCAATCAATCCTGCCTTAGAAGCAGTGAAATTACTGCCAGATACAATTCATGGTGCACAGATCGTGAAAGCAGAGATCCCCACTGTATTTGGGAAATCAGCGGCGATCGTCGAAGAGAAAATTGAAGAGATCCACCCAGATGTCGTCTTAAACATCGGTCAAGCGGGCGGACGGTTTGCCATCTCACCAGAACGAGTGGCAATCAATGTGGATGATGCCCGGATTCCTGATAATGAAGGCAATCAACCCGTCGATGAAGTGATCCAAACAGAAGGAAAGCCTGCCTACTTCACACAACTGCCGATCAAAGCAATGGTAGAAAACATGAAAAAAGCCGGAATACCTGCAGCCGTTTCTAATACTGCTGGAACCTTTGTCTGCAACCACATCATGTATCAAGTACAATACATGATCGATACAAAATACCCGGAAATGAAAGGCGGTTTTATCCACGTGCCGTTTATTCCTCAGCAAGTCGTCGATAAAGCAGGACAGCCTGCAATGAGCATCGAAGACATCGCCAAAGGATTAACCGCAGCAGTGGAAGCCATCGTTGATTATGCCGACAAAGAAGATTTAAAAGCGATTGGCGGCGCGATCCATTAATCATTGAAGGGCATCCTTTCGGGGAGGCAACAAGTGTCCTTGAAGCGAGAAGACCTGATCCTATGGGATCAGGTCTTTTTTTGGACTGTTTTGAGAAAATTCATTGGTGATTGCTGTATATTTACACTTCTATCAGGGGTTTCTCATTTTGACGGATCAAATGAAAAAGAAAGACAGAAAACGAATGTAAGTTACATTTAACCATGTTTTTTTATTATTATTTTTGCTTTATTTCTTATAAATAAAGAAAGGAAAAATAGCATTTAACGAGTGTTTGATGAGAGTAAGGTAAGTAAATACCAAGAAAACTTTCTTCCAAAGGTGTTTTTTATCGAAAAAAGGATTGCTTTTTTAATAATTATTAATTAAAATCTTATCTAACTTCAGAAATCGAATGATTATTCTGAAAATTAATTCAATTAAGGGGTAGGACAGGATGAAAAATAAATGGGCCTATGGTTTAGTAGCTGTGTGTGGCGTGGTGTTAGCCGGCTGTACAACAGGCGGAACAAATAGTTCAAGCAATGACACAGCAACTAGCGGCGATAGCAACGCAGAACAAGTATTTAACGTAGTGGTTTCACAAGAAATGCCAAGTGCGGATCTCTCATTAGCAACCGATACGATCAGCTTCAGTGCATTGAACAATGTATATGAAGGACTGTATCGTTTGGATGCTGACAGCACACCACAACCTGCTGGTGCAGCTGAAGCAGCTGAAGTCAGCGAGGATGGACTAACTTACAAGATCAAATTGCGTGAAGATGCAAAATGGTCAAATGGTGACCCTGTTACAGCAGCGGATTATGTTTATGGCTGGCAACGGACGGTCAAACCTGAAACTGCATCAGAATATGCGTATCTATTTTCACCAGTCAAAAATGCGGATGCCATCACAGCTGGCGATACCGATCCATCAGAGCTAGGCATCAAAGCAGTGGGGGATTATGAATTAGAAATCACCCTAGAAAAAGCAACACCTTACTTTGATTACTTATTAGCATTCCCATCCTTCTTCCCACAAAATCAAAAAGTAGTGGAAGAAAATGGCGATCAATATGCATCAACCAGCGACAATGCCGTTTATAATGGACCATTTGTCTTGACTGGTTTTGATGGACCAGGAACGGATACAGAATGGGCTTATGAAAAGAACGATCAGTATTGGGACAAAGACACTGTTAAATTACAAACGATCAACGTAAGCGTCGTGAAAGAATCCTCAACTGCCTTGAATCTTTTCCAAGATGGTCAAGCAGATGATGTCATCTTAACAGGTGAACTGGCGCAACAGATGGCTAACGACGAAGCATTCGTTTCTCAACCAGAAGCAACGACTTCTTACTTAGAATTGAATCAACGTGATGAAGATTCACCTTTCCGTAACGAAAACTTGCGTAAAGCAATCTCTTATGCGATCGACCGTGATGCCTTAGTAACATCGATCTTAGGTGATGGTTCAATTGCTTCAACTGGTTTGGTGCCGGAAGGCATGACTTTCAGCCCTGGCGATCATACAGACTTCACAGAAGCAGCTGGCAGCGTCATTAGCTACGATCAAGAGAAAGCAAAAGAATATTGGGAAAAAGCCAAAGAAGAATTAGGAATCGATTCATTAGAATTTGATATCTTAGCTTCTGATACAGACTCAACCAAGAAAATCATTGAGTACTTGCAAGACACGATCGAAAAAACATTGGACGGTGTGAAAGTCACGTTAAGTCCAGTTCCATTCTCTGTTCGTTTGGATCGTTCAAATGCGGGTGATTTTGATACAGTAATGGGCGGTTGGGGTGCTGACTATGCCGATGCAAGTAGCTTTACTGACTTGTTTACGACAGGCAACTCATACAACCGTGGTCAATGGAGCAGTGAAGAATACGATGCAGCTGTAAAAGCAGCAGGTACGACCAATGCCAATGACCCTGACAAACGTTGGGAAGATTTAGTCAATGCAGAAAAAATCATTATGAATGAACAAGGTGTCATTCCAGTTTATCAAAAAGCGGAAGCACACTTACGTGCAACAAAAGTCAAAGGTGTTGTTGCTCACGCAGCAGGCGCACAATACGACTACAAGTGGACATCAATCGAATAATCACGAGTAGTTGACTTGAAATGCCGAAGAAAAGGCTGGGACAATTTCTTGTCTCAGCCTTTTGCTTCTCATTTCAACGAGTAAAACTATAAGAATGAAATTAACTAGTAGCAATCATTAAAAAGAGCAATGAAAGGAATAATAAGAAGACACCAGGCCCTAACCAAAAGGCGTAACTCTGTTTGCCAACTTGGGATAATTTCAGATAATCTGTTTTATTTTTGGAAAAAGCTTTCTTCATGGAATATTGAAAATGGTCAAAGAAACCAGAAGCAAATACCCATAAAAAACCGCCAATGATCAAAAAGAACAGCGCCCACAAGAAAAGGGCATCTGAAAGAGCTGCTATGGAAAATTCATTTTTTATGGCTAACCATCCGCCAGAAATTGCGAGGCATAGGAGGGGTATGAGCCCACTACTTTTTTTTATTTTCATGATCTGACTCCTTTTTAATGATTCGTACTATGTTAATTTACATAATTATTGAATAGAAGTCAAAATACTTAAGGGGGAAACTGCGTGAACAGCTTTTTGAAATATTTATTGAAACGAGTGTTCTACATGGTCTTAACGTTATGGCTGATTGCCACGATCACCTTTTTCTTGATGCAATTTTTGCCAGGAACACCATATACGAATGCTGAAAAATTAAGTCCAGAACAAATTGCCTTGCTAAATGAGCAAGCAGGATTGGACAAACCGATCATTACCCAATATTGGCTTTATTTGACCAATCTACTAAAAGGTGACTTTGGGATCTCTTTCCAATTTAAAAACCAGCCAGTAGCGAATTTACTATCAGGAAGAATCGGACCTTCACTGCAACTAGGGCTACAAGCGATCATCTTTGGGACCTTCTTTGGGATCATTTTAGGAACGATCTCTGCGATGAAGCAAAATACTTGGATCGATACAACGTCTACCTTAGTGGCGATCTTAGGGCGTTCGATCCCTAACTTTGTCTTTGCCGTTTTGCTGCAATACATTTTTGCCATCAAACTAGGGATCTTGCCGATTGCTAAGTGGGAGACCTTTGCTAGCACGATCCTACCGACCGTCGCCTTAGCGATGTCGCCGTTAGCGGATTCCGCCAGGTTTATTCGAACCGAGATGGTGGAAGTGCTGCATAGTGATTATGTCGAGTTGGCACGAGCAAAAGGATTGAGCCGCTGGGAAATTGCCTTCAAGCACGGTTTGCGGAATAGTTTGATTCCGTTATTGACGTTGTTAGGACCGCTAGCTGTCGGTTTGATGACTGGTTCCCTTGTCGTAGAAAATATTTTTGCGATCCCGGGTATCGGTGAACAGTTCGTAAAATCAATCATGACCAATGACTATCCAACGATCATGGCGGTAACGATCCTTTATTCCGCAATGTTGGTCTTTGTGATTCTTGTTGTTGATATTTTATATGGAATCGTTGATCCGCGGATCCGAGTTTCAGAAGGGAGTCGTGGCTAATGGCAGAGAAACCTTACACAGCAAATGATGTTGCTGCCATCGATGCAGCCAAATTTCAACCGTTACAAAAAAATACCAATGAAGAGCGTGAAGCGATCGCAACCCCTTCATTAACCTTTTTCCAAGATTCATGGCGTCGTTTGAAAAAGAACAAAGCCGCGGTTTTCTCAATCATTTTGTTGCTGATCATTATTGCGATCTCAATCATTACGATTTTTGTCTCGCCACATGATCCAACTGCACAAAATGTGACCTTTACGAATCTGCCGCCGAAAATTCCCGGTATCAACATCAATGGCTTAAACGGCTATGCGATGGTGGGGGGCGAGCTAGTAGATAAGTATGCAGCTGCCAATGTTCCTGACGGGACGTATTTCCTTTTAGGAACGGATGGATTAGGTCGTGACTTATTGAGTCGTTTATTTGTAGGAACACGTATCTCCTTATTGATTGCGTTTATCGCAGCGATGCTAGATATCATCTTTGGTGTAACCTATGGCTTGATCTCTGGTCTTTTAGGTGGACGGATCGATAATGTGATGCAACGTTTCTTAGAGATCTTATCTGGTATTCCCAACTTAGTGGTAATGATCTTGATGCTGGTAGTTTTCGAACCAGGGATCTTCTCGATCGTGGCAGCAATGGCGATCACTAACTGGATTCCAATGGCGCGGATCGTACGGGCCCAAACAATGAAACTAAAAGATCAGGAATTCGTTTTAGCCGCAACGACACTGGGGGAAAGTCGTCTCAAGATTGCGATGAAACACGTATTACCAAATATTTCCAGCGTGATCATCGTACAAATGATGTTCAGTATTCCCTCGGCGATTTTCTTCGAGGCCTTCCTAAGCTTTATCGGGCTAGGACTAAAACCACCTTCAGCATCTTTAGGGATGTTACTAAGCGATGGCTACAAAACCTTCTTGTTCCTGCCTTACCAAATGTGGGTGCCGGCTGTGACCTTGTCTGTGATTATGATTGGGTTCAACTTGCTGGCAGACGGTTTGCGTGATGCCTTTGATCCGAAAATGAAAGAGTGATTGCGATGAAAAAAGTCTTAGAAGTGAAAAACTTAGAAATTTCTTTTGACACCTTTGCTGGGAAAGTCCAAGCGATCCGTGATGTCAGTTTCGATCTATACAAAGGAGAAACCTTGGCGATCGTGGGCGAATCCGGGAGCGGCAAGTCCGTGACAACCCGTAGTATCATGGGGTTGTTAGCCAGCAATGCCAATGTCGATAATGGCCAGATCCTCTTCAATGGGACGGACATTTTGAAAAAATCCGAAAAAGAACTGCAAAAAATCCGTGGCAAGGAAATCGCCATGATTTTCCAAGATCCAATGACTTCACTAGACCCAACGATGCCGATTGGTAAGCAAGTGGCAGAGTCATTGATGAAGCACAACAAAATCAGTAAAAAAGAAGGCTTGCGACAAGCGTTGGAATTACTGAACCTTGTCGGTATCCCGAATGCTGAGAAACGCTTGAAAAATTATCCGCATCAATTTTCCGGTGGTCAGCGGCAGCGGATCGTTATTGCGATCGCGTTGATCTGCTACCCACAGATCTTGATTGCAGATGAACCGACGACTGCATTGGATGTAACGATACAAGCACAGATCTTAGAGTTATTAAAAGATATTCAGAAGAAAATCAATTCGTCCATCGTCTTTATTACCCATGACTTAGGGGTCGTTGCCAATGTGGCTGACCGAGTAGCCGTGATGTATGGTGGGAAAATCGTCGAAGTGGGGACCGCAGAAGAAATCTTCTACAACCCGCAACATCCGTATACTTGGGGCTTGTTAGGCTCGATGCCGACGTTAGAAGGGACAGGCGATCGGTTGTACGCGATTCCTGGTTCACCACCGGATCTGTTGGACCCGCCAACAGGGGACGCTTTTTATCCACGAAACGAATTTGCTTTGCAGATCGATGCAGAACAGCAACCACCGTTCTTTGATGTTTCACCGACTCACAAAGCAGCAACGTGGCTGTTAGCGCCGCAAGCACCGAAGGTAACTCCGCCGGATGAGATCTTGATTCGCTGGAAAAAATTCCAAGAAAAAAATACTCAGGCATCTGTCTAAAGGAGGAGAAACGGTTGGAAAAAGTTTTACTTGAAGTAAAGAATCTTAAACAATATTTTAACGTTGGCCGCAAAGACGAAGTCAAAGCCGTCGATGATATCTCCTTCCAAATCTATGAAGGAGAAACCTTTGGTCTAGTAGGCGAATCCGGAAGTGGAAAATCGACCACTGGACGGACGGTGATTCGTTTGAATAACCCTACCGGAGGCGAAGTTCTTTTTGATGGACAAGATGTTATGAAAATCAAAGGCAAGAAACCGCTGGCTGATTTTCGCCGGGAAGTCCAAATGGTCTTCCAAGATCCTTATGCCTCCTTGAATCCCCGGATGAAAGTTCGGGACATTATTGCTGAAGGGATCGATATCAACGGATTAGCCAAAAATGAAAAAGAACGCAATGATCGGGTGGATGAACTTTTGCGAACCGTCGGACTCAACCCAAGTCACGGGACCCGTTATCCCCATGAATTTTCAGGGGGACAACGTCAACGGATCGGGATCGCCCGCGCGTTAGCCGTCGATCCAAAATTCATTATCTGTGATGAACCGATCTCGGCATTGGATGTTTCGATCCAAGCCCAAGTCGTTAACTTGCTGCAAGATCTGCAAGAAGAACATAAATTGACGTACTTGTTTATCGCCCATGATTTATCGATGGTCAAACACATCAGCGATCGGATCGGCGTGATGCACAACGGCAAACTGCTAGAAGTAGGCACCAGCGATGAAATCTATCATTACGGGGTCCATCCGTATACTGAAAGTCTTTTATCAGCGATTCCGCTGCCAGATCCTGACCATGAGCGTCAACGCAAACGGATCAAATACGTCAGCGAACCAAACGATAACCAAGAACGAGCAATGGAAGAGATCGCACCAGGACATTTCGTTTATGCCACGAAAAAAGAAGCCAAGATCTATCAAGAAAAGTTAGCACAAAAAAAGGGGAACTAGCGTCAAAGGTATAGGGAGTGTTAGGAGGAGATGAAACTGGGTGTTTTAAAAGCATACAAATTTCGGATCTATCCTAATGGACAGCAAAAACAGTTTTTCATCGAAACCTTCGGCTGTGTACGGTTTACGTACAATCAACTGCTGGAGGCGAAGATGGAAGAGCTGGCCAACAATGAAGCAAAGCAAGGGTTGACGCCAGCCAAACTAAAAAAGGAGTATCCTTTTTTGAAGGAGACCGATAGTTTGGCATTGGCGAATGCACAACGGAATCTGGATCGAGCGTTTCGAAATTACTTTCAAAAGCGGGCTGGCTTTCCAAAAATGAAAACCAAAAAAAGTATCTGGCAATCGTATACCACCAATAATCAGCAGCACACCATTTATTTTGAAGAGGATCAAATCAAGCTGCCAAAGCTTAAAACACTGGTTCCCGTAAAAAAGCATCGGGAGATCAAAGGGAAAATCAAATCGGCAACGATCTCAGCAAAAAACAACGAAGAGTTTTACATCTCGATCCTTTGTTTGGAAGAGATCACGCCACTCCCGAAACAGCAAGCGTCTATCGCGGTTGTTTATGATCCACAGCAGTTGGTCAAAGCCAACCAGCCGGTACCCATCACCTGTGAACATGCCATCCAAACGAAGCAAAAGCTGACACGAGCAGAACGCAAACTTCAGGTGAAAGCTACGGCGGTCAAACGGAAAAAAATCCTTTTGACTCAGGCACGAAATTATCAGAAGCTAAAAGGAAAGGTCGCTCGCCTTTATCGTTTTCACTGCTGTCAAAAGCGGGAATTCATCGATCAAGTCAGCTACCATCTCGTAAAACAGTATGATACGATCTATTTGGAACAAATCGCAGAAGATACGGTTTTAAAAGCTGGTCATTACAGCATCAGTGATTGGCATCAATTCGTTCGCAAAATCCAGTACAAAGCGCAGTGGTACGGTAAAGAACTGCGTTTTGTCACGTTGGATACGCAGGACCAACAGAAGCTAGAACGGCTCTCAGGCGAAATGAGTAGCTGAGCCACTTGAACTGGAAGGAACGCCAGGGATCGCCTAGGGTATAGAAAAAATCTTTAAGATTTTTGTTTCTAGGAACCACGTTCACTAATTATGATTAACCAGCAACCCCCTGCCAAACTAAGGTCTGACAGGGGGTTGTATTTTTTTACATTTTATCACCTAAAAATGCGTCATTTAAGCGATAGATCTTTGAGGGACGCCCGATGCCGACGGGCTTTTCGCCGACTTCCGTAAAATATTGGAGCATGGATTTTTTGAAGTTGGAATGATCGATCATTTTAAAACCGATCCCTAAAAACTTGGCGAATACTTTACGGGCTTCCGTGATCGTAAAGTCTTTGCCTAACACAAGAAGCACTTGCGGCTCGTGCTCCATCTTATTGGCAACCCGTTTGAAGGCTTTGAGAATGATCGCGCTGTGGTCAAAAGCCAACGTATCTTTTCCAACAGAGGCGCCAGTCACCAAGTCAAGAATGATCTCGATCTCACCGCTGATCAAATAGATTTGATTGGCTTTTCTTTCCAGAGAGAACCAGCGCACTTGATTCGCATCGTCCCCAGCACTCAAGGGCTCTTCACCAATAAATGCCAAATAGCTGACGGTGATTACCCACCCACGCGGATCACGACCAGGGGTGCTGAAGGTATGCAGCTGTTCGATGTTTTGTTTGGAGATGGTGACCCCGATCTCTTCTTGGGTCTCACGGATCACACTTTGGCCTGTCGATTCATTGGGATTGACGAAGCCCCCTGGCAATGCCCAAGAATTCCGGAAAGGATGCCCTTTTCTTTGGATCAGCGCAATTTTGAGTTGTTCTTCTTCTTTGTTGTAACACATCAACACCATATCGACGGTTACGGAGGGTTTCTCGTATTTTGGCTGATCTTGTGCCTGATACCACGTAAGAAAGTCTGCTTCAGAAGCTTCTTTTTCATAGTAGTGCTTTTCAGCTGATTTTGAGGTAAATTCTTTCATTGGTTTCTCCTGCCTTAGATAAAGTAAGTAACTGAGCGCGATGGTTTTCCTTAACGGAAAAAATAAGGAACGATCAAATTAATGAAAAACAATGCGAGATAAAGCCAAGAAGACCGAGGGTGTTCTTTGAGCGCTGAATAACCCCAAAGAGCGATCCAGAGCAGAAAAGCTACCCGTAGGATTGCCAGCGCTGTCGCAAAAAGCGCCGCGTAATCATGGCTGTTGAAGTAAGCAAACAAAAAGGGGTAACCTGTGGTTGAAAAGAGCAAGTGCCCCACAGAAAGCACGGTTAAAAGCAAAAAATGCTGTTTGTTTTTTCGGGTCATAGCGTTCCTTTCTATAAGTGAAGTCTTCCTCATTATAGCAAAAGAAGTACCTGTTAATCAAAGAGAGATAAAACAGCTTTATTTCCTATGAGATTTGTTGTCAGGATCAGATTCTTCCCCTAGAACATTGAAGTGAACGGCTATCTGCGCTATGATAACTAGTAGAAAAGAAATACTCAAATCTGCTGGTTTATTTGCTGCGTTTTAAGGACCAAAACGATTCCTTTGCTTCTTTTAGAGCATGAAGAAAGGTCTTAGGTTGTCCGCTTTTTTGATTAAATTTATAGCATTTTTGGGTTGCGAACTGTATACTACCTAAGTATACACTTTACTAGTGAAAAGGAGGACTTGCGTCCATGGCTGAAAAAGAAACATTCTATATTACGACGCCAATTTATTATCCAAGCGGCAAGCTGCATATCGGGAATTCTTACACGACGATCGCTTGTGATGCGGTAGCACGATACAAACGATTGATGGGCTTTGATGTCTTTTATTTGACGGGTGTCGATGAGCACGGTCAAAAAATCGAGAAAAAAGCAGAAGAACTTGGCGTAGATCCGCAAGAATATGTCGACAAAATGGCAGCTGACGTCAAGAAATTATGGAACACACTAGACATCAGTTATGACAAATTTATCCGTACAACGGATGACTACCATAAAACAGCCGTTCAAAAAATCTTCCAGCAATTGCTTGATCAAGGCGATATCTATCTTGGGGAATACGAAGGCTGGTATTCCGTTTCTGATGAAGAATACTTTACCGAAACGCAACTAGCAGAAGTTTACCGCGATGAAGAGGGCAAAGTCATCGGCGGTAAAGCGCCAAGCGGTCATGAGGTAGAATTGGTGAAGGAATCTTCTTATTTCTTCCGCATGAGCAAATATGCCGATCGTTTGGTTGAATACTATGATGAACACCCAGAGTTCATTCAACCAGAATCACGTAAAAATGAAATGCTGAATAATTTCATCAAACCCGGCTTAGAAGACTTGGCTGTTTCCAGAACGACCTTTAAATGGGGCATCCCAGTCACTGCTAGTCCTGAACACGTGGTATATGTGTGGATCGATGCGTTATCCAACTATATTACGGCATTAGGCTATGGCTCAGACGACGATTCCTTGTTCCAAAAATACTGGCCAGCTGACGTGCATATGGTTGGGAAAGAAATCGTGCGTTTCCATACGATCTATTGGCCAATCATGCTGATGGCCTTAGACTTGCCATTACCGAAAAAAATCTTTGGCCATGGCTGGTTGATGATGAAAGACGGCAAGATGTCGAAATCAAAAGGCAATGTCGTTTATCCAGAAATGTTAGTGGAACGCTATAGCTTAGATGCGTTGCGTTACTATCTATTACGGGCGGTTCCTTTTGGTAGCGATGGTGTATTTACACCAGAAGATTTCGTCTCTCGTTTGAACTACGATCTAGCCAACGACTTAGGAAACTTGCTGAATCGGACGATCGCCATGATCAATAAATATTGTGATGGTTTAGTGCCGGACTATGCCTCAAAAGTGACACCTTTTGATAGCGAGTTGTCAACGACTGCTGCCAATGTGGTCGGTCGTTACCATGAAGCCATGGACAAAATGGAATTCAGTACGGCATTATCCGAAGTTTGGACATTGATTTCTCGCGCCAATAAATACATTGACGAAACCCAACCATGGGTGCTAGCCAAAGAAGAAGAAAAGCGCGCAGAATTAAATAGTGTGATGGTTCATTTGGCGGAAAGCTTACGCATCGTCGCAATCTTATTGCAACCGGTGATGACAGAAACACCAGCCAATATTTTCCAACAACTAGGGTTAGCTTCTGTTGCCATGGATCTGAAAGATTTGCGCTTCGGTGAATTTCCAAGTGGTACGAAAGTCGTTGCTAAAGGCACACCGATTTTCCCTCGTTTGGAACTTGAAACAGAAGTAGCCTACATCCAAAAGAAAATGGCTGAAGGGACACAAAGTCCAGAAGAAACGGTGAAATGGGACCCAGAAGAAACCACACTGCAATCAGAGAAAGCCGAAATCAAATACGAAGACTTCGATAAGATCGAATTAAAAGTGGCAGAAGTCGTTGACTGTCAAAAAGTCAAAGGCGCCGACAAGCTGCTGCAATTCCGCTTAGCTGCTGGGGATGATCAATATCGTCAAATTTTATCGGGGATCGCTGAATTTTATCCAGAACCACAAGATTTGATCGGCAAAAAAGTCGTGATCGTTTCCAACTTAAAACCACGGAAAATGCGGGGGCAAGTCAGCCAAGGAATGATCCTTTCGGCAGAAGACAATGATGGTCGTCTGCAAATCGTGGAAGCACCAAAAGGCATGCCAAACGGCTCGATCATCGCTTGATTTTTAGGAGAAATCCTTTGTTGAATTTCAGCGAAAATAAAATTGCCAGACCCGAAAAGTTTTTGTATAATGTAGGTTATTGATATGAACATGAGGGAGTAATTGGCGGATTTTATCTGCGGCAGTATCACCATCCTGAAAGAAATTTCTGGTGCTGTCTTAAACAGTGAGACTTATGTATGCTTAGACAGTGCATACATAAGTCTATTTTTTTTCATATCATGTACAATAAAGGAAGAGTAACTATAAAAGGAGGAGAAACATGTCAGAAGAAAATAAAAAGGAACAGCTTTCGCAGGCGTTTTATGCGCAAGAAGCGCAGCATGTTCTGGAAGAAATGCAAACAGATGCCAATGGATTAACGAACGATGAAGCGCAAAAACGCTTATCTGAGTATGGTCCCAACGAATTAGAAGAAGGCAAAAAGAAATCGATGGCACAAAAATTCTTTGAGCAATTCAAAGATTTGATGATCATCGTTTTGCTAGCGGCGGCGATTATCTCAGCAGTCGTTTCCCATGAAGTCGTGGACTCAATTATTATTTTAGCAGTTGTCATTATCAACGCGATCATGGGTGTTGTTCAAGAGGCAAAGGCAGAGCAGGCCATCGAAGCGCTAAGGGAAATGTCCACCCCAAATGCCAACGTCTTGCGTAATGGTCATACCGTCACCATCAAGAGCGATGAATTGGTTCCGGGGGATATTGTCCTATTAGAAGCTGGCGATGTCGTACCGGCGGATTTACGCCTCTTAGAAGCAAGTTCGTTAAAAATTGAAGAAGCCGCTTTGACCGGTGAATCCGTACCAGTCGAAAAAGAATTGACTGTCATCGACGGGACGGATGTCGGGATCGGCGATCGCGTCAATATGGCTTATTCAAACAGTAATGTGACCTATGGCCGCGGAAAAGGGGTCGTGGTCAATACAGGGATGGGAACTGAAGTTGGGAAAATCGCTGGCATGCTGGCTAGCGCCCAAGAAACCGAAACACCGTTGAAGCGTAACTTAAATGAACTAGGAAAATTCCTGACGATCGCCATCATTATCATTGCAGTGATCATGTTCTTTGTTGGAACGATCTTTAACAATACGTCATGGGTCGACATGCTATTGACTTCGATCTCATTAGCAGTAGCGGCGATCCCAGAAGGGCTGCCAGCGATCGTAACGATCATCTTAGCCTTAGGTACGCAAGTCATGGCGAAACGAAATGCAGTGATCCGTAAATTGCCTGCGGTTGAAACCCTTGGGGCAACCGATATTATCGCTTCTGATAAAACTGGTACTTTGACGTTGAATCAAATGACCGTGGAAAAATTGTTTGTCAATAACAAACAACATGCTGCTTCAGAAGATATTCCGTTAGACAACATGGCATTAAAAGTCATGAATTTTGCCAATGATACAAAATTTGGTGAAGAAGGCAACTTGATCGGTGATCCGACCGAAACTGCCTTGGTACAATTTGGGATGGATCAAGGATTCCATGTGCGGGATCTCGTCAATCAAGAACCACGGATAGCGGATCTGCCATTTGATTCTGACCGAAAACTAATGAGTACGATCCACCAACAAGAAGACGGCCGCTATTTAGTTGCTGTCAAAGGTGCGCCGGATGTCTTGCTAGGCAGAACCTCCAAAGTGCTATTGGATGGCCAAGAGCTGCCAATGACCGATGAGGAAAAAGAAAAAATCTTATTCAACAATACCGATCTGGCAAAACAAGCGTTACGGGTATTGGGGATGGCCTACAAATACGTAGACCAAGTACCAGAAAACTTAGAATCAGAAATTGTCGAAAATGACCTCGTCTTTGCTGGCTTAGTCGGAATGATCGATCCAGAACGGGCAGAAGCAGCCGATGCGGTACGTTTAGCCAAAGAAGCTGGAATTCGTCCAATCATGATCACCGGAGACCACCGCGATACAGCTGAAGCCATTGCGGGACGTTTAGGGATCATCAAACCGGGCGATGATGATGCCGTCTTGACTGGTGCTGAACTCAATAAAATGAGCGATGAAGAGTTCGCTCAAAAAGTAGCCCACTATTCAGTCTATGCGCGGGTATCACCGGAACATAAAGTCCGCATCGTCAAAGCTTGGCAACAAGAAGGCAAAGTCGTTGCTATGACCGGTGACGGGGTCAACGATGCACCATCACTGAAGCAAGCCGATATTGGTGTCGGCATGGGGATCACAGGTACCGAAGTTTCTAAAGGTGCTTCTGATATGGTCCTAGCCGATGACAACTTTGCTACGATCGTCGTAGCAGTGGAAGAAGGACGAAAAGTCTTCTCCAATATTCAAAAAGCGATTCAATACTTGCTAGCCGCTAACCTAGGGGAAGTTTTGACCTTGTTCTTAGCAACCTTGTGGGGTTGGGACTCGCTATTGCCGATCCACTTGCTTTGGATCAACCTAGTAACGGATACCTTCCCAGCAATTGCCCTAGGAATGGAGCCTGCTGAAAAAGATTTAATGAAACATGCACCGCGGGGACGCAGTTCCAACTTCTTTTCTGGTGGTGTGATGAGTAGTATCATCTACCAAGGGATCTTAGAAGCGGCAACCGTGCTGTTCGTTTATTGGTCAGCGATCCAATGGCCCGTTCACAATATGTACGATGCGATCCATGCCGATGCCTTAACGATGGCTTTTGCCACGTTAGGATTGATGCAGTTGTTCCATGCCTTCAACGTCAAATCGATCCATCAGTCGCTCTTTAAAGTAGGGGCATTTAGAAACAAAGCCTTCAACTGGGCGATCCTGTTGTCCTTTGCGTTGATGCTAGTGATCTTCATCGTGCCAGGATTAAATGATATCTTCCGTGTTGCACACCTTGACTTGTATCAATGGGGCATCGTTTTAGGCGCCTCCTTTGCGATCATTCCAGTCGTTGAGATCGTCAAAGCGATCCAACGAGCAATGGGACGCAAATAAGCCAAAATAAACGGAAAAACAATCAATGGTCTGCTGTCCTTCTCCATGGGCAGCAGGCCTTTTTTTGCTGGCTTATTTCGATAAACCCTGTGTCTGTTTCTTGACCTTTTCATTTGCAGTAAGAAACGGTAAAATAGAAGATAATAACAAAGAAAGTAGGGAACCCACTGTGCGACCAAACTTAGGTTTTTATGTACAAACAATCAACGATCTTGTCAAAGAAACAGAAGCGATCGGGGAGAAAATGAATCCCAATTATGAAGAGATCCGCAAAGCGATCGACGAGAAAAAAGAAGCCGAGGTAACACCTGAGCGGCTAGCTGAGATTACCAGAATTTTTAAAGAAGGCACGGACAAATACCGCTTGATGCTGGAAAAAATCAGCAAATTGCGCCCACCAGCAAATGTGATGGGGATCCATAAAAAATTCGAGCGGGCGTATATGAAATATGTTGCCGGCTGTGATGAGATGATTTTGAGTCTGGATAACAAAATCGACCAAGAAGCCTTTGATGCGGCAGAAGCTAAGCAAGATGAAGCAACGGATGAAATTTCTTTTGCTATCCAACGGATGACCGCTTTATTGTTAAAAAAATGATAAACATTCAAGTTAAACAAGAGTTATTTAATTTAACTGTTATGTTTTTCACATGTAAAGTTTTTTTATCGGAGGTATAATGAATTCACAACCAACAACCTTTTTATTTTTCATTTTACTCCTTTTGCCATCAGGACTAACCAACCTGATGGTTTTTTTGTTTTTCAAGTGTTTTTTAATGAGACGTTTCCAGCGATAACGGGTTTAGTTTGTGAATAAAATAGAAAGATAAAGCAGCAGTGGGTACCGAACTTGCGCTTTTTTGTCGATCAATGCTATACTTAGGGCACTATTAAACGAAATGAGGGATCCTCCATTGAAAAATTAACCAATTTGTTGAAAGCTGCATGAAACTGTTCCTCCAAGGGGATAGTCTGCAGATTTTCAGGATTGGTTGACTTTTTCAATGGGGGATCTTTTTGTGTACCTCTAAAAACTGATTCTGAAAATAGCTTTAGGTCTACTCTATTCCGTGAATAGAGACGAGGTATATTTATGTCGAATATCAGTATTAATCATTTAACTTTTGGCTTTGATAGCCAAGAACGGTTGCTTTTTGAGGATGCCAACTTGAACCTTGATACACAATGGAAATTAGGGTTGATTGGTAGAAATGGTCGCGGCAAAACGACCTTGCTGCGTCTGCTGCTCAATGAATTGCCTTATAGCGGCTCGATCACCCATGAGCAACAATTCGTTTATTTTCCCTTAACCGTCGCTGATGATCAGCAATTGACGCTTTTTGTTTTACAGGAATCTGGCGAATTTGAGCAGTGGCGTTTGGAGCGGGAATTGAACCTGCTGCAACTTGATCCAGAAGTGCTTTGGCGTCCCTTTGCGACTTTATCTGGCGGCGAGCAAACGAAAGTCCTATTGGCGCGGTTGTTCGTTGATGAAGAGAATTTTCCTTTGATCGATGAACCGACCAACCATTTGGATGTGACCGCTCGCCAACATGTTGCCCGCTATTTGCAGCAAAAAACCGGGTTTATCGTTGTGAGCCATGATCGACAGTTTGTCGATGAAGTCGTCGATCATGTATTGGCGATCGAAAAAAGCCGCTTGGTGTTGTACAAAGGGAATTATTCAGTCTATGAGCTGCAAAAGCAGCAAAAAGATGCCTATGAGCAAGAACAAAACAGCAAGTTGAAAAAAGAAATCGGGCGTTTGAAGCAGACAGCAGCCGAAAAAGCGGAGTGGTCCCGAGGACGCGAACGGGACAAATTAGGGTCGCCGACCAAAAAAGGCAGCGGGGCAGTCTATGATACGGGGGCGATCGGTGCCCGAGCGGCACGGACCATGAAGCGCTCGAAAGCGATCGTTAAACGGATGGAAGATCAAATTCAAGACAAGTCTGCGTTGTTAAAAGACATTGAGTGGATCGATCCGCTGAAAATGACCCCACTGGTTAGCCATCATGACGTGTTGCTGGAAGCAGAGCATTTTCAGCTCGGCTATGAGCAGCCTTTGTTTAAACCGCTGACGTTTGCGATCCGTCAAAAAGAGCGCTTGGGGATTCAAGGGGCCAACGGATCTGGCAAGTCCAGTTTGATTGCGAGTATTTTAGGTACTTTCGATGGACAGCAGACAGGGACGATCAAAACAGCCCACGGGATCACTATTAGTTACGTCCGGCAAAATTATGAGGACAACCGTGGGATGCTGACAGAATTTGCCCAAGAGCATGGCTTGAATTATCAAGATCTGCTAAATAATTTAAAAAAACTTGGCTTGGAAAGAACTGTCTTTCAAACCCCGATCCAGCAAATGAGTATGGGGCAACGTAAACGCGTGGAGCTAGCCAAATCATTAGCAACACCAGCGGAATTGTTTATCTGGGATGAACCGCTGAATTATTTGGACGTCTTCAATCAGAAGCAATTAGAGGAAGTGATCCATTTGGTGGAGCCTTCTATGCTGATCATTGAACACGACCGTTATTTTCTTGAGCAAGTCTCAACGAAATTGCTGACGTTGACGATCGATGAAAAAGAATGAATAAAGGGAAAAAAGGACGATTGTTTTCTTAAATAAATCGTTCTTTTTTTGTTATTTTAAACGGGAATTTACTGGCAGGTTTAGTAAATAAATACTAAGGGTGCTTTTGATAAAAAAGAAGTGTAAAAATAGTGTTATTATACACAGCTGCGTATATTTGATAAAATTCATTCATTTTTTCATGAAAATTTTCGAAAAATGACGAAATGTTCGTGTTTAGTGGGTGCAATCCCCTTTGGACTACTCATCGTTTTCTCATTATTAGGTAAATTAATTAAAAATTCTTTCATAATTCCCAATGATTTTTACAAAACATTTACAATAATAGTATCGAATAAAAACATTAGTTTGTTATGATTAAAATCGAATTTCTTTGAGCGTTTGACCGAAACATCAAGAGTTCGTTTTTTTTGTGACTTGAAATGCCAGTCAACTATTCGGAGGAAAAAGAGAAAATGGAGGGGCAGTTTTGATAGAAGTAGTCGGGTTGAAGAAGGTTTTCGATAATAAGTTTGAAGCCTTGAAAGCAGTAGATTTTACAATAGAAAAAGGCGATTTGGTTTGTTTGTTGGGACCGAGTGGTTGTGGGAAATCGACGATATTGAATTTGATCGCGGGGTTGTTAAGTCCCACCGATGGAGATATCCGCTTTAATGGTACTTCCGTTGTTAAGACGGAGCCGAAAGACCGCAATATCGGGTTTGTTTTTCAGAATTATGCCCTTTATCCCCATATGACTGTGTTAGAAAATGTCATGTTTCCCTTGACAGTCGGAGAGAAAAAAATCAAGAAAAATGAAGCACAAAAAATTGCTGAGAAGTTCATGAAACTGACCAATATTGAAGAATTAAGTCAGAAAAAACCTGGAACCCTTTCCGGTGGACAGCAGCAACGGGTCGCTATTACTCGTGCTTTGGTACAAAGTCCAGAAGTGTTACTGCTAGATGAACCATTGAGTAACCTAGATGCCCGTTTGCGCTTGAAGATCCGTGAAGAGATCCGTCGGTTAGTCAAAGAAGTAGGTATCACCACGATCTTCGTGACTCATGACCAGGAAGAAGCTCTTTCTATCAGTGATAAGATCATTTTGATGAACGAAGGGATCATTCAGCAAAATGATGATCCGCAAAACCTTTACTTAGAACCAAACAATCTTTTCGTAGCGAAATTTATTGGTAATCCAATCATCAACATCTTGCCAGTAGAAGTCAAAGAGGGACAAATGATCCATCCAGCGTTTACGATCCCGGTTGACCGCTTTACCGACATTCGCTTCAAAAAACCATTGACAGACGGCCAATATACGTTAGGTATTCGTCCAGAAGATGTGCTGACCACTTTACAAGCAGGGTTGTTCCAAACAGAAATCAAGAGTGTAGAGCTGATCGGACGAGAACGAATCTTGAACTTTGATCTGGCTGAAAAACATATGAAATCGATCGTTAGTATTGAAGAGATCATTGAAGAAGGCGCGCAAGTGTCATTTGATTTTCATTACAAAAAAGCCTTTATCTTTGATGAAAAAGGAGAGCGGGTCTACTAATGTTCAAAAAAAATTATAACCCTGAGAATCAACCAAAGGCGTGGCTGTTTTTACTGCCTTCATTGGTCATTATTTTCTTATTCAGTGTGTATCCGCTGTTTCGTTCCTTCATCATGAGTTTCCAAAAAGGAACCTTGATTAACCAACAGTATGCTGGGCTTGAGAACTATCAAAGGGTTTTAACGGACCCCGTATTCTTTCGAGCACTGCAAAACACAGCGCTGTTTGCTTTTGCGGTCGTGCCGATCTCGCTGATTCTCTCATTAGCGATTGCTTGGATCATTTTTGAAAAAGTCAAATACAAAAGTTTTTTTGAAACGATCTTCTTTATGCCCTATGTCACAAGTACGATTGCGATCGGGATCGTGTTTCGTTACTTTTTCAATGGCTCTTACGGGATCATTAATTATCTGCTAGGTCTTGTCGGCATTGCGCCAGTCAATTGGCTAGATAACGTCAACATGAGTATGACGACTTTGATCATCTTCGGCGTTTGGACGAGCCTCGCCTTCAACATTATTATCTTGTTGGCAGGAATGCGCAACATCGACAAAGAACACTATAAAATCGCAAAAATGTTTGGCGCTACCGATGGCGAAATTTTTCGGAAAATCACCTTTCCGCAGTTGATCCCGACCTTTGCTTTCTTGTTGACGGTCAATCTGATCAGTGCCTTTAAAGTTTATACTCAAGTATATGCTTTGTTTGGCGGCCAGCCAGGGATCGCTCGTAGTGCCACGACAGCAGTCTTTTATATTTATGACAAATTCCATATTGCCGGACGTCCGGGGATTGCAATGGCGGCAACCGTGATCTTGTTCATCATTATTTTGCTCGTCACCTTTATCCAAAATAAACTTTTGAAGAAAGTGGGCGAGTAAACGAATGAAAAAAATTGTGACGATTGTTTCGATGTTGTTTTTAGCAATTTTAGCAGTGATCACGCTGTTTCCCTTTGTCTATATGATCTTGGCTGGGCTAATGACCTACAGTGAAGCAACCAGTATTCCACCGACGATCATGCCGGAGTCTTTCCAGTGGAGCAACTACGGGGAAGTCTTTACCCGAGCACCGTTTTTACGCTACTTCTTTAATACGGTCTTCGTTTCTGCGGTGACGACTATCGCGACGCTGATCACGGCGATTCTAGCTGCCTTTGCATTAACAAGTCTTGAATTCAAATACAAACGTCTCGTGATTGGCTTGATGATCTCGTTATTGATGGTTCCTTATGAATCGATCATTTTCACCAATTACAATACGATTGCGCGAATGGGCTTATTGAATACGTATAGTGCCTTGATCATTCCCTTTTTGACCAGTATTTTTTACATCTATTATTTAAACGGTTATTTACAAAGTATTTCTAATACCTTTTATAAGGCAGCCAAAATTGACGGTGCCAGCGACCTAGCTTATATCCGCCGGATTTTGATCCCCATGTCAAAACCAGCCTTAGTGACAGTCGGGATTCTGACGTTCATCTCTAGCTGGAATTCCTTCTTATGGCCGTTGTTAGTGACCAATGAGAAAAAATACCGCCTCTTAAATAATGGGTTGGCTGCCTTTACCACAGAAAGCGGCAGTGACGTTCATTTACAAATGGCGGCAGCGACCTTGACCGTCATTCCAATTCTGATCATTTACTTGATCTTTAGAAAAGAAATTATCAAAGGAGTGGCTAAAGATGGCATCAAAGGATAAAACAACGATCACCTTCCATAGCGGGATCTTAACGATTGGAGGGACCGTCATCGAAGTTGCGTACAAAGATGCCCATATCTTTTTTGACTTCGGTTCGGAATACCACCCAGAAACACCTTTACCAGATGAAGAATTACAAACTCTAGTCTCCCACCGTTGGATACCAGAACTGAAAAATGTCTACGATCCACGCTTAGACTACACGTATCAAGGCAGTGAAACGAAAGAATACCAAGAAACAGCAGTCTTCCTTTCCCATGCCCATCTGGATCACTCAAAAATGATCAACTTTTTAGACCCGAGCATTCCTATGTACACCTTGAAGGAAACCAAAGCGATCCTTGAAGTGTTGAATCAAAAAGGGGACTTCTTGCTGCCCGTTCCTCATGAGGAAAAAAGCTTTGTCCGTGAATTGATCGGCTTAGAACCGCACGATGTGATTCGAGTCGGGGAAATTGAAGTCGAGATCATTCCAGTCGATCATGATGCTTATGGAGCGGCAGCTTTGTTGATTCGCACGCCGGATCATTTTATTGCTTATACCGGTGATTTACGTTTGCATGGCTATCATCCAGAGCGTACCAAAGAATTCTGTCAATTAGCCAAACACACGGACCTATTGATGATGGAAGGGGTCAGCATCAGCTTCCCAGAAAGAGAACCGGATCCCAATGCGATCACGGTGGAAAGTGAAACAGAATTGATCGAGAAGTTTGTGCGTTTGGTCAAAGAAAATCCCCAACGACAAATTACCTTCAATGGCTATCCAGCCAATGTCGAGCGCTTTATGGCGCTTGTCGAAGCCGCACCACGGACGGTTGTTCTAGAGGCGACCCAAGCCGCATTGCTGAAAGAAATTTTCGATAAAGATGTACCGTTCTATACGATCGATGATCAAGTACCAGCGACCCTCGATCCAGCCTTCGCTATTTCTTATCAGGCATTATGTGCCGACAGGAGCCAGTACCTTTGGCAAGCAGTCGCGCATTTTGAAAACTTGCAAACAGGTGGATTGTATATTCACAGTGATGCACAGCCGTTAGGCGATTTTGATCCAGCTTACCAAGTCTTTTTGGATCAACTGGCAGCACTGGAGATCGAATTTGTCCGTTTGCCAAACTCGGGACATGCAAAACCAGCTGATTTAGATCAGATCATTGCCTGGATCGAGCCCCAACGATTGGTTCCAATCCATACGCTGAAACCAGAAAATCTGGTGAATCCGTACGGTGAAAGAATATTGCCGCAACGCGGTGAAAAAATTATTTTAGAGTGATAGAGGAGAGGAAAAAATGAAAACAAAGAAACTTGCATTTGCAGCAGCTGCAGCCGCGACATTGGTATTAGGGGCTTGTGGAAACAACAACGATTCATCTGGTTCTACGGAAAGTGATGAAATCGTTACAGAACTAAGCGAAGATACGACTGTCACCTTTTGGCATGCAATGAATGGTGCGCAAGAAGAATCATTGACGAAATTGACGGAGCAATTCATGGATGAAAATCCAAACATCAAGATCGAATTGCAAAACCAATCCAGCTACTCTGATCTACAAGCAAAGGTGAATTCAACCTTGCCTTCACCAAAAGATCTACCAACTATCACCCAAGCATATCCTGGTTGGTTATGGAATGCTGCCCAAGATGACATGTTGGTTGACCTTGGCGAATACATCAACGATGATACTATCGGTTGGGGTGACCAAGAAGAGATCCGCAGTGCCCTTTTAGAAGGCGCACAAATCGACGGCGTGCAATACGGAATTCCATTCAACAAATCAACAGAAATGCTGTTTTACAATGCAGACATGTTAGACGAGTATGGTATTGACGTACCAACAAACCTGGAAGAATTAAAAGAAGCTTCTCAAGAAATCTATGAAAAATCAAACGGTGAAGTAGTCGGTGCTGGTTTTGACTCATTAAACAACTACTACGCCATCGCAATGAAAAACCAAGGCGTTGATTTTGACAAAGACTTGCAACTAGACAGTGACGAATCAAAAGAAGTCATCAACTACTACCTAGATGGTGTCAAAGACGGCTACTTCCGAATCGCTGGTTCTGATCAATACTTGTCTGGACCATTTGCTAACAAGCAAGTCGCAATGTATGTCGGCTCCATCGCAGGGGAAGGCTTTGTTAAGAAAGATACTGAAGGCAAATTCGAATATGACGTAGCAGCTCGTCCAGAAGCCATCAACTTGCAACAAGGAACTGACTTGTACATGTTCAACAGCGCAACACCAGAGCAACGTACTGCTGCTTTTGAATACATGAAATTCTTGACTTCTCCAGAAGCGCAAAAAACATGGGCAATCGATACCGGCTACATGCCAGTTGTTGAATCTGTTTTGGAAAGCGATGAATACAAAAACAATCCTGAAACAAAAGTAGCTGCCAAATTAGAAGACGCAACCAAAGAATTGTTCTCGATCCCAGTGATTGAAAATGCTGATCCTGCTTACAATGAAATGCGTTCAATCATGGAAAACATTTTGTCTAATACAGATCAAGATGTCGATCAATTGATTGAAAATGCAAAACCACAATTAGAAGATGCTTGGAACCAATAATTCTGAATTTCTTCGTCAAAATAGGGTATAATCAGGGAAACACCTGAGAATGAAACACCAAAGGGTTTGTGCCATAAGGTTTGAAGACACAAGGAAGCAGAAAATGCTGGCTTTCGAGGGTTTTCGACTTATGCGCATGCCCTTTTGGTCTATTGAGGGGAAAAGGAGTCTTTTGAATGAAAATCACGTTTTTAGAAACGAGCGATATGCATGGCTATGTCTATCCAACCAATTTTGCCGATGATACGGAACAAGGATTCGGCGTGGCAAAAGTTGCCACCAAAATGAAAGAGCTACGTCAAGCAGCCTCCGGGCCGGTCGTAACGATCGAAAATGGCGACTTTATCCAAGGCTCGCCCTTAAGCTATTACATCGCCAAGAGCCAGCATTCCGTTGCCGCATTGACCGCTGTCGTCAACCACCTAGACGTTGATGTTCATGTCTTAGGCAATCATGAGTTCAACTACGGTCTGCCTTATTTGCAAGAAGCGATCGCCAGCTACCAAACACCAGTACTGGCAGCGAATATTTTAAATGAAGCGGGAGAACCATTTTTTGGGCAAGCCTACACCATCATTGAAAAAGAAGGGGTCAAGATCGCGATCTTAGGAATGGTGACGCCGTATATTCCTCACTGGGAACAGCCTGCGACGATTCGCGGGATGCAGTTTGTCAGCATCGTTGAGACAGCGAAAAACTATGTACCTTACTTACGAGAACAAGCCGATATCGTTGTTGTCAGTTATCATGGTGGCTTCGAGCGTGATTTAGTCACTGGGGAACCGACTGAATTATTGACCGGCGAAAATGAGGGCTATCAATTATTGCAGGAAGTCTCAGGAATCGATGCCTTCTTCACAGGACACCAACATCGTGAGATCGCCACAAAAATCAATGGTGTTCCCGTTGTACAGCCCGGTTATCGTGGAAGCTTTATCGGCGCCATCGAATTGACGGTTGAAAAAAATCACACAGGGGTTCATGTCACAAACAGTACGGCTGCGTTGATCCCTGTTGCGGATGCTCTCCCAGATCAAGAGACGTTGGCTTTGTTAGCACCCATCGAAGAAGAATTACAAACATGGCTAGATCAGCCGTTAGGCAAAGTCAGTGGGGATATGCGAATCACCGATCCGATGGGGGCACGCTTGAAAGAGCATCCTTATATTGAATTTATCAATCGTGTTCAGATGGCTGCCAGCGGCGCCAAAATTTCTGGCACTGCTCTTTTCAACAATGAAGGCAAGGGCTTTGGCTCAACCATCACGATGCGGGATGTGATCACCAATTATATTTACCCAAATACGTTAGCTGTAGTCAAAGTAACAGGTGCTGAATTAAAAGCCGCTTTAGAACAAACGGCGGATTATTTAGCCGTTGTTGACGGTCAGATCGTGTTCAATCCTGCTTTTATTGAGCCAAAACCGCAATATTATAATTACGATATGTATGAAGGCATCGAGTATACGATCGATCTTAGCCAACCCGTCGGTCAACGAATCACCCGCTTGGATTTTGAAGAAAAAGCCATTGCGATGGACCAAGAATTAGAGATCGTCATCAACCAATATCGTGCCGTGGGCGGTGGCAACTACGCGATGTTTTCTGCCGAAAAAATCGTTCGTGAGATCCAAGTCGATATGACAGAACTGATTGCTGACTATTTAAAACAGCATCCTCAGATCGAAGCTACGACGAATCAAAACTTTCTAGTGACGTTATAATAGCAAAACAGCCTGCGATGAAGGAATCATCGCAGGCTGTTTCTTAATTTTCTACATTACGTACATAATCATCAAAGTACTTTACCAAATCCGCTTTGACTTGTTGATAGTCTTCTTCGGAATAGTCTTTGTCTTCTAGTTTTGCTTCGAAAAATGGCATCGCCAATTCTTCTCGTAAACGATCCAACACTTGTTCTTGGTTCATAACGTCACCTTTTTCACTTTTGATTTGATTTCATCATAACAAATGAAATGAGGCTGTCAATGCTTCGTAAGTGTCTTTCATTTTTTCTAAACGATTTTTTAAAGAAACAAAGTCATCGTCATCATGAAAAAGGACTTGTTTTAATTCAAAATAATAGATCTCAAAAGCATCAAAGAAAGCAATGACTTCCGCTGTTTGCAGCTCTTTGGCAGTATCGCAGCGAATATAGGCTTTTTCAGCGATCGCATACGTTTCCGCAGTCGTTAATAGGACCAATGATTCATTGTACCTGCGGCTCGTCACTAGTTCAAAGGTTGACTGACATTTATTGTAGATATTAGAAAAATCTTTGAGCACAAGTTCCTTTGGTGTTTTATCAAACATGGGGGAATCCTCCAAAACTTTATTTTTTGAATAAGACGCAGACACATTCTGGTGCGTAGATGTCTTTTTCTAAGACAGTCAATTTGCCAGTGGCTTCATCGCGTTTGTATAACGTTAGGTTATCAGAATTTTGGTTGGCACAAACCAGATAATCGTTTGTCGGGTCCAAATCGAAATCGCGAGGGAAGTCGCCTTCTGTTGAGATTGATTGAACAAAAGCCAGACCAGCGCCTTCATCGGTTACTTCAAAAACAGCGATTGAATTATGGCCGCGATTTGAGCTGTAAACAAAACGTCCATCGTTCGAGATACGTACCGCAGCGCCACTGTTGAAATCCGTAAAGTCCGCAGGGATCGTTGGCACTTTTTGGATTTTCTCAAAACTGCCATCTGCTTGATTGTAGCGTAAAACAGTCAATGAGCTGTCTAATTCGCCCACTAAGTAAGCGTATTGGTTATTTGGATGGAAGACCAAGTGACGTGGACCAGTTCCGTCTTCTGCCACATAAACGGCAACTTCTGTCAGTTTGCCATCTTCTGAAATATCATAAGTATAGACCCGGTCCGTTCCAAGGTCACAAACTGCTAAACGTTGGTCTGGTGTTAAGTCAGTATAATGGACATGAGGTTTGTCTTGGTTTTCATGAGAGCCGACGGGTTCATCATGGTAGATGCTGTCTGTTGCTTCGATGCTGCCATCTTCTAGAATTTTATAAACATTCACTTCACCTTTGTGGTAGTTGGCACCATATAAAAGCTGACGGTTTTCATCAACTGCTACATAGCAAAGGGGTGCGCCTTCTTCCGTTGCGGTATTCAGCAAGGTAAAGTCTGGAGTATAAGCAGCGGCGCCGCCGTTGCCAGCTACTTCTGTGACGCTGTAAACTGCTTCTTTTTTACTGCGGGCAAGATAAGTCGGACTTTTTTCTTCCGCACATAAGGTCAAATCGGTCAGTGTTCCTTTTTCCGTATCTAAAGCGATCGAATAGATCCCTTTACTTTCGCGACGAGTGTACGTACCTAAATAAATCGTTTGCAACATAAAAAAACCTCCTAATAGTTTCATTCCTCTTTAATTCTACCATAGAATGCGGTTTTGGGCGGGTAGAAAAACTCTTTATGTTATAATAAACGAGAAGATAGAAAGGGGAGTTTGTCATATGAAAAAAGGGACGATCAAAGAAATTGGTCCACAAGCGATCGATTCACAAGAAAGAATGATCATCTTCTTTGGGGAAGAAGCGACCGACACACTGCGAGAATATTCAGTCATTCAAACGATTCCTGATTCGCAAGCGTTAGTCGTCAAAAAAGGGAATCAGATCACTTTTGGTGATCAGACCTATCAAGTCCAATATGTAGGAACGGTGGCTAACCAAATCCTGCAAACGATCCAGCATGTGACCTTTGTCTTTGACGAAGAGCCGGCTGAAGATCCGCTTTCAAGTGCGATTTATTTAACGCCAACTGTTTTGCCGAACCTCGAAGTCGGCATGCAAGTGACGTACAACTAGGAGGCAAAGAATGTCATGAAAGAAACGCAGAAAAAGCCGCATTCCTGGTTTTGGAAATGGTTTTTAAACAATCAAGCAGTGACTAGCTTGCTGGTCATTTTATTGATTCTCTTGATTTTGCTGCTCTTTACGAAAGTGTCGTATTTGTTTGAACCTGTCTGGCAATTTTTAGCTATCGTCGGATTGCCAATCATTTTGGCGGGCATTTTATATTACTTGATGAATCCAACAGTTGACTACTTAGAACGAAAAGGGATCAAGCGAATCTACAGTATTTTCGGTCTCTTTATTTTAGTGGTTGGTCTGATCGTCTGGGGTGTGGTGGTGATCATCCCTAAGATTCAAGAGCAATCCATGAGTTTTGCGGATAATTTGCCAGGCTACTTGACGATTATTGAGAATAAGGTGAATGAAATCTTGTCTGATCCAATCTTCTCGCAAGTCCAAGAGCAGATCGAAGCTTCCAATGAGAAGTTGATTTCTTCTCTGACGGATATCGTCCAAAACCTTTCCCGCAGCACGATTCAAAATCTAGGTAGTTTCTTCGGGGCTGTTGCGACGATCGTTTTAGCGGTCATTACCATGCCGTTTATTTTGTTCTACCTACTGAAAGATGGCCGCAAACTAGCCCCTTATTTTGTCAAATTTTTACCAACCAAAATGCGCCAGCCGTCACTGATCGTTTTAAAAGAAATGAATGACCAGGTATCCTCCTATATTCGGGGACAGCTGACAGTGGCGTTTGCGGTCGCAGTGATGTTTATGATCGGCTTTAGTATTATTGGCTTAGATTATGCCATCACACTAGGCATTGCAGCTGGCTTTTTAAATTTGATCCCTTATTTAGGATCTTTTTTGGCCATGATTCCAGCGGTCTTTTTAGGAATTGTTGGTGGGCCGGTATTGCTGATCCAAGTCCTGATCGTCTTTGTCATTGAGCAGACCATTGAAGGACGCTTGATCTCACCGTTAGTTTTAGGAAACGAATTGTCGATCCATCCTGTCACGATTCTTTTAGTCCTCTTGACTTCAGGAAAACTATTTGGCCTTGTTGGGGTCATTTTAGGGATTCCTGTCTATGCAGCTGCCAAGGTGATCATTACCCATGTATTTGAATGGTATACGCGGGTTTCCTCCTTGTATGAAGACGAAGAACCGATCCCCGAAGCACCATCAGAGGAGACACCCGAAGTCTAGCAACTTCGAATGTAAAAGAGTCCATACGTATTATCAACGGTACAGCCTTTTTCTGTGGGCTGTATCTTTTTTGTGCGGATAAAACAACCAGTATCGTTATAAACTGAATAGCGTATAAATTTGAGTAGACTATGAGAGGTGGGGCTGACAGAAACGCTGCCCACTTATTTCCAGAAAGAGGATCGAAAGGTGTCTCGAAACGGATTGACTTCTAAGGATCAAATAAATATAATTGAGTTATATAAATTGTTTATATAACTAAGGTATAGGAGTATGATGGATGCCAAAACAACGAATAACAAAGGAAATGGTGGTTGATGCTGCCTTTGAGATTGCGCGAAAAGGCGGTATGGAGCAAGTGATCGTCAAGAACATTGCCGAGAAGTTAGGCTGTTCAGTCCAGCCGATTTATAGTTACTGCACCAATATGGAGGGGCTGCGGACCGAGGTAGAACAGAGAGCACGGCAATTTTTACAAGAGTATTTAGCAGCCCATATTGACAAGCGTGATTTGTTTCGTAGTACTGGACATGCGTATGTGCAACTGGCGAAAGAAGAACCCCATGTTTTGAGAATTTTTGTATTACAAAAAAGAGCGAATGTTTCTTCATTAGAAGAGCTGTATCAGTTGGAAACGAATCCTCAAGTAGCAAAAAGGATTGTCGCCGATTTGAACATTAGCATAGAAACCGCCAAACAGCTACACTTGCATATGCTGATTTACACCATCGGAATCGGCACGATTTTCTCAGTAACGACACCCGGTATTCCACTAGATGAAATCTATGCACAACAGGAAAAAGCGTACGAAATGTTTTTGAAACAGGCAATAGATTCCACAGAAAAATAAGTCGCAGTCCTAACTGCAGGGAGGAGTTCCCCCATGAAAAACGGCATTATTGTTTACCAATCGAAATACGGCGCTGTCAAAAAGTATGTTCACTGGCTTCAAGAAGCAACAGGTTTTTCTAGCGTAGAAACTCCAAAAGCGAAAATAGCTGAAGTAATGGATTATGACACAATTATCTTCTGTGGGGGAATCTATGCTTCCGGCATTGCTGGACTGTCCTTTTTAAAAAAGAATAGCAATCAACTAAAAGGCAAAGCGATATTTATCTTTTGTGCGGGAGCTTCTGCTCCTGAAGAAGATGTTGTGAAAAAACTCAGAGAACAGAATCTCACGGGTCCGCTAAAGGACATTCCCCTTTTTTACGGAAGAGGGCAATGGCAGGAAAGCAAAATGACCTTTTTTGATCGGACCTTAGTGAAGATGTTAAGAAAAGCTGCCGCTAAAAAAGAGCCACATACCTATGACCCACAGACGAAGGCGCTCATGGAAGCCAATGGACAAGATTGCGATTGGACGGATAAAAAGTACTTGGTTCCGTTGGTGAATTATTTGGAACAGGAACTGTTTTGAAAGAGCAAACAAGTTTTTTGAGGTTTTATGAATCAAAGGAACAATGATAAGTCAGAGAAAAAAATGAAGTGTTCTTACTACGCATTTATGTTCTGTTTGCTACCAAGAATTTGCCAATATGTTCTTAGAAAGTTTTCAATCTATTTCTAAAAATCAATGATTAAATCGAATACCGATCACGCATGGGCTGATTCCTTATGTGTGATCGCTTTTTTTGTTTTTATCCACATCGCTTATCCCATTAGAAAAAGAGATGCAACGGCTTCCTTTTTTAGTTTCTCAGTTAACTACATCCAATGAGGTCGTTTTTTGCTTTGAATGAGGCAAATTCTTGTGAAGTTGAGGGGGACATCAGCTCTTTCAAGTGCTAGAAAAATAAGTTACGAAGCTATCGCTGGCTTTTTAATGGTCCTCTTTTTAAATGCCAAAAATCTTCTATTTCGCGCTTTTTCAATGCTTTAAAGGATTTGACACATTGCTGCAAGAAATACATATGGTCGAGAAAAACATCGGTTGCGTATACTGAATCTAAGACAAAAGAAAACCTTGTGAGGTCAACAAAATGTGGATTTTAGCAATTGATATTGGCGGTACTGCTATTAAATGTGGGTTAGTGAATAGTCAGGGGGAACGTAAACAATTGACTCAATTTCCCATGAACAAGGAATATTCCACAGTCACGCAACGTATATGTCGACAGATCGATGCATGTTATGCAGCAGCATTTGATGGCATTGCTATTAGCTCAACGGGACTGGTTGATCCCCGAAGCCAAGAAATCGGCATGACATCCCCTTTATATGAAGGATTTGGTAAAAGACTGGTTAAGCATTTGCGCAGTACATACCAATGTCCAGTGGCTGCCGAAAATGATGGCAACTGTGCGTTATTGGCAGAAAAGTGGTTGGGTCACGCTCAAAATTGTGCGTCCTTTGCGACAATTGTTCTAGGTACATCCGTTGGCGGTGGCTTGATGATCGATCATCAACTGGTTCGCGGCAAACACTTACTAGCAGGAGAGTTTGGTTATATGCTTTTTCCGACCGAAAGGAAGGATTGGGAACTTTGGAGCATCGCAGGGTCAACCAGAACCTTAGTAGAGAAAACAGCAAAACGCATCGGAGACCCAACAATCAATGGTCAGCGTATTGATACACTGGTTCAAGAACAAGATCCGCGATGTCTGCCAGTAGTAGCTGATTTTGTCGATAAGCTGGCGGCAGCTTGCTATAGCCTGCAATATATGATTGATCCGGAAATCATCTTGATTGGCGGTGGAATCAGTGCGAGCCGTTTCTTGATCCCACATGTAAACGCACGATTAGCTATGATTGCTGAGCAGATTCCCAGTACGGTTATCGTGCCCAAAATTTGTGCCTGTCGTTTCGGCAATGAATCTAATTTGTTGGGGGCTTGTTATAACTGGTTAAGAATATACAAGCCTGATAGCTGACTTGTAAAAAAGCATTGTTTTTTATTGAAATAAAGCGTATTTTATTAGAGTATCATACATTCTTTTCTCCTAAATAAGTACCGATAAATGAAAGCGTTTTTGAGCTTTCGAAATAACAGAGAATAGGTGATGCAAATGGGAAAGTACACGGAACTGAATCGTCAAAAACTATTTAGGGGAATCATTCGTGCCATCAGCTCTTATTTAATCGTGTTTTTAGTGCCTTTTTTAGCCGTGTCATGGATTTGGTATGATACCTCTGTCAAAAGTATCAATGAACAAGTGATGCTGACCGCTAGAAACCAATTAATTCAGTTGAAATATTCTTTAGAAAATACGTTTATTCAATTGAATTATCTGACGCAAAAAATGACCAATGATCATGTTGTCTCATTGACATATTTGCAGCATCCTTACTTGACCAAAGAAGCAAGAGAGGCCATGCAAACATACAAAATCACCAACGACTTAGTCGAAGAAGTCTATTTATATTATAAAGAGTCCCCAGCAACCTTGTATTCAACCGTAGGATCATTCTCTTTTGACACATTTTTGAAAAAAGTACTGCCGAAAAATGAAATGGGCCAGGAACAGTTAGCCGCACAATTGGATTCCTCAGCGCCTACATTGTTGACATTAGAAGGCGCCGGTGAGGAGCAGCGTTATTCCCGCTTCTTTTATATCGTTCCCATTCAAAGTGAAGAGATGACTGTCTATGGCTCAGCGATCTATGAAATCAAAGAGAACAATTTGAAGAGAATTCTTGATCTCGGCAACAACATTGGGATCAGTAACACCTATATTATCAATGATGAGTACCAGTTATTAGCCAGTACCACCAATGATGAGTTAGCACGCTTTTTAAATCATCCCGAGCGCATGAAAAAAGGCATTCAAACAGGACGAATGCGGTTTGAACAATCGACGTATTTTGTTCAAGCAATTGCCAATAAAGAATTGAATATTTCAGTGGTAGCCGTTGCTAATCCGAATCAAGCGCTGGCATCGGTTAACCGTGTCCAAGAGCAGTTCGTCCTAGTATTTATCGCCATATTGTTTACGGGGATCACCGCAGTAGTGATACTTGGTTTACGAAGTTATCGGCCGATTCGCAAAATAGAGAATCTAGTTCAGGAGTTTCATCGGGACCCCAAAATGACCCTTCATTCGATGGATGATGTCCATAATACCTTGGCGGCATTTTTGGTTGAGCACCAAGAACTGCATCAGGAAGTCCGCCTGCAAACACCTCATGCCAGAGAGCAAGTGTTGCGCAAATTAATGAGCGGACGTTTTCGGTCCGAGCAAGAATTGGGTCTGCTTTTGGAAGCAGTTCATGTCTGCTTTCCTAAGTCAAACTACTTTGTGATCGCCATTGATACGAAAACTGTGGATTCCAAAGCCAAGCAAGGAGATAAAAAATTTCTGATCGATTATATCGAGGAAATCAAAGAGGCAGATTATACGGCATATGCGACGGAAATTTTATCCAAAGAAATGCTAGCGTTGACCGTAGGGTTTGTTGATGGCAAAGAACAAAAAGAAATTGTGGATGCCATTGCGGAAAAAATAACCCATGCGATCTCCCTAACACCCACAATGGGTGTCGGGATGACGGTCGATCAACTAACCGCCATCAATGAATCCTATATCGAAGGGTTGGCAGCACTGGAAAATCAAGGGAGTCAAGGCAAGCAAATCAGCTACTATGCAGAGCTTTCCAAAGAGACCAATCATTTGCCAATCAATTATCCAGACAATCAAAAATTAAAATTGATCCAAGCCTTGAATCAAGGAAATATTGAGATTGCCAGTGAAACGATCCAGCGGTTGATCGAAGAAGGCGAGAGTAAACAGACTTCGCCGCGTGTCCAAAAAATGTATGGCTACTACTTGTTGAATACGATCGCACAAGTCGGCGGTGAATTGGTGGGGGCAGAAGTACTGCATACCGCTTCTGAAAGTGCTGATTTCAACAGCTTGAATCAATTGCAAACGGCCTTGTTAACGATTGCCCAGCAGATTTGCACGAAGGTGCAGAAACAACCGCTGGATGATGAGTCGGAAATGAATGAGAAAATCTTCAGTTTTATCCAAGAAAATTACCATTCCTCACAGCTCTCCTTGGAATCGGTGGCAGAAGAAGTGGGTGTATCTGTCTCTTATGTCAGCCGTTTTGTAAAAAAAGAAAGCGGCAAAACCTTCTCCAAATATATTCAAGAACTACGGCTGAAAAAAATCAAAGAGGAACTGATTGAGACAGATTTGCCGATCAAAGAAATTATTCGCAACAATGGGTATTATGATGTTTCCAATTATACGAGAAAGTTCCGAAAAATAGTGGGTGTGACACCAGGGCAATACCGTGAAATGAACCAAAAAATGAGAAATTATTGAAAGTATGAGGGAAAATGAGATGAACAAACAAGTTGATTTGACAGAAGCTCAGCAACGAGCAGCCGTCTTTTTTGAGGAAATAGGTTGGCAGTCGGCGAAAGATCCGTTACCGAAAATAGTGGTCGATCCGCAGCTGGATGCTGATTTTCGATTTGAAAACCAAACAATCAGTGTGTCCTCGCCAGAACATGCCTTTTACTCGTTAACCAAATATGGCCGAGATCAGGCGACGGGTCAATTAGCACAGAAAAGCTGTCTAGCAGCGCTTAAAGAACGCTGTCTGATGATCGATATCGGGCGCAAATTCTATTCGCTAGCTGATTTGAAAGCAATCATCCGCAGCATGGCTTGCTTCCAATTCACGCATCTGCAACTTCATTTTTCGGAAAACGAAGGCTTTCGGATTGAATCCCAGCAATTTCCAGAAATTGTTTCGGAAGAATATTTGACCAAGCAGGAGATTCGTGAATTGATTGCGTATGCCCAAAACCATGAAATTGCCATCATCCCTGATTTTGATTCTCCTGGTCATTTGCGACAAGTGTTGGCTCAAAAACCTCAGTGGCAATTGCCGACAGCAGCTGGCACGCGTGATGATCGAGCACTAAACATTTTGGATTCAGAAGCGGTAGCCTTTATTCAGGAAGTTTATCGGGAATATGCGCAACTGTTTGAAGACAGCACTTATTTTCACATCGGGGCCGATGAGTTTATTGATTTTGACCAGTTAGAAAACTTTCCACAAATGATCGAAGCAGCCCGCGAGCGCTATGGGGAAAAAGCCAGCGGAATCGAAGTCTTTATTGATTATGTCAATGAGCTGGCGGTCTTTGTTGAAAGTCTCGGCTTTGTTGTGCGGGTCTGGAATGATGGTTTTTACCGCTTGAATCGCCAAGAGCAGACAACGTTGACGGAGAATTGCCAAATCTCCTATTGGACCCGTTGGAACCAAAATATGGCGCCGACGGATGTCTTTTTTGAAAAGGGCTATACCATGATCAATCACAATGATAATTTTTTCTATTATGTCTTAGGAGAAGCGGCAGGGTATACCTATCCAACTTACGAAAAAATCAGCAATGAATTCCAGTTGACGACGTTTGCCAATGGACAACAAGTTGCACAGGAACAGCTTGCCCAAACACAGGCGATCGCCTTATCCGTCTGGGCGGATGTACCTGAGGCTCAGACTAGCCGTGAAGTGATCCAAGCGATTTTTTGGCTCCAAGCGGCCATTAGCCAAAAAGTTTATAATGAGCCAAACCGACCAAAAGAGACATTTCAAAAGCTTTATGATGGGTGGGAAGCGACATTCAGCTGATTGTTAGAGGAATTGGGTGAAAGGGCGCATCGCTAACAATCCCTGTTGCTTTCTTTATGCTGAATAAGTTTAGCGACAAGTGAAACAACAGCCAATAGTATTTTTGATAAAATGAACGTAACTCCGAGTGAGGGGAGAAATGGAGCAAATAAGTGATCATAGATATTCAACCGTTGAAGAGAAAAGATATTCTTGAAATGGATCAAATGTTTTTAAAGCAAGGGTGGCCTTCTCGCCAGCAGCTCTTGATTGAGTATTTAAATGAGCAAGAAGCGGGGGAGAGAGACGTTTTGCTTGCCAAAATAAACAACAAAACTGCCGGGTATTTGACTTTGGTCCCTCTAGCAAAGCACGGGCCATTTAAAGGCTTGTATCCAGAAATTGCAGATTTTAATGTTTTTGAATCCTATCAAAAACAAGGGGTAGGCAGTCAGCTTTTAAAAGCAGCCGAAGAAAAGGCACGAGAAATAGCTGCCGTGGTGACTTTGGGGGTAGGTTTACACACTGGTTATGGATCGGCTCAGAGACTGTATGTAAAACAAGGCTATATTCCAGATGGGTCTGGTGTTTGGTTCAATAATCAGAATTGTGCGATGAATGCGCCTTGTTGTAACAATGACGATCTTGTTCTTTATTTGTCCAAGGAACTTTGAACCTTCTGTGGTAAGTACCGTTAAGGATGGATTAAGCAAGCAACTCGTCTGGATGTTCTCATCACCTGTTCAACAAGCTAGTTCGCTACTTTCGTATAACTGAATTTGGGGAGTTCTTGAAAAAATAGCCATAAAAAATGACTAGAAACGATCAGTTTCTAGTCATTTTTTTGTAAAGAAAGTAAGGACAATGTTTTTGTATCAATAAAAATATTCATTTAGCACAGTGCAATAGGCGCTTATGTTTCTTTTAAAGTGATTTCGACCACTGGTACCAACACATCTGGTGGGCAGACGGGTAAGCTGAGAACAAGGTCCTCTTTGTTGATGATGGCTTCCGTTGAAGTGAGAAATTCCTCGGGATCAAATCCTCGATAAAACAACTCGGAACCATCATGTAAGAAACGGATATGCTTCACGCATCCTGCAAGCCCCGGAAGATGCAAGGATTTGTAGGGGTAGGAGAAGAGGTGCAAGTAAAGTTTATTCCCGTTTTGGGTGTAGCGACTGTCAATAGGCGATTGAAAAGAGCTGGCACCACAGCCGATAATCGCTTGCTGATGATAATGCATCCATGAACCGATAGCTTCTAAATGGCTGCGAGTTGGTAAGTTGATTTCTCCACGAGCAGTCGGGCCGATGTTTAAGAGAAAGTTCCCATCTTTTGCTACTGTGTCAATCAGCATTTTGGTCATCATTTCACTGGATTTCCAGTGCTGAGCATCACGATCATAGCCCCACGTTTCGTACATCGTTTGGCAAGCCTCCCATATTAAAGGCAATCCATCCGCTTCTAATGGTTTGTCTGGTTGGAATTGCTCAGGGGTGGTAATTCCGCGGCCCAAATCCAAACGGTCATTCAGCAGCATGTTCGGTTGCAGGTTTCGACAAATTTTTTCGATCCGTTCGCTATCCCAATCGGCGGCACCTTTGCCTTTTGACCAGCCCCAATCTCGATGGCTATAAGGAAAATCAAACCACATATAATCAATGGTCCCATAATTGGTCAATAGTTCGGTGACTTGACCGGCCAAAAAATCTTGATAACGGCGCATGTCCCGCTGGTCATTAGTTTGACGGGCTTGAATAGTCTCTCGTTGCGGATGCAGGCCGTCGAGCGTGAAATCTGGATGATACCAATCAATCAGCGAATGATACAGTCCGACCTTAATGCCGACCTTGCGAAATGCCGGCAGCAGTTCTGCTAAGAGGTCTCGCTTGAATGGGGTGTTGGTTACTTTGTAGTCGCTGAGCGCGGTGTCCCAAAGGGCAAAGCCTTCATGATGTTTCGTCGTGAAGACCATGTATTGAAAACCGGCCTTCTTTGCGGTTTGAGCCCATTCCTCCGCGTTGAAAAGATCAGGATCAAACTGAGAAAAATAGTTCTCGCGATAGGTGGTAGGTTCAATTTTTTCTGTCGTCATAAACCATTCGTGTCGAGCGCCAATACTGAATAGGCCGAAATGGATGAATAAGCCAAACCGATCATGGAGAAACCAGTTTGGGTCAGGGTAGTTGGCAGGCCAATTCCTATACGTTCTCATTAAAAATCACTCCTTTTTCACTCACTTAAAGAAATTCGGTATTCGTCATGACTGTTTCTTGAATTTTCCAGCCATCTGCTTCCTTAACGAAAGTATGGTAAGCCTCTGTGATGTGATCACGGTAGGAAGAATCTTTTGGGCTGATCGTTTTCTGTTGCGCCGCGACCAGCATGGATCCTGTCTCTTGTTTAACGACTTCAAAAGAAAGCAGCGTGTGCTGCAGCTGTTCTTCTGCAAAAAAATCAGCCAATTCTTGGGTCGTCTCTGCTCGCGCCGCTGCCACGAGCGTGGCGGCATAAGCTGTCGCGTCTTGGTCAGAGGCTGCTTGTAAATTTTCTTTCAGCACTGCCAAACAAGCCTCCGCCGCTGCTTGATTTGTAATATTACCTGTCATCTCCAGTTTTTCTGAAGGTTGGGCATGAACTGGAGCAGAAGAATCGGTTGTTAGAAAATAGAGAAAGAATAGGCTAACAACAGCCAGTAAACTCACGATGATGGTTCGGCGCAGCAAGGATGTTTTCATAATTTCTCACTCCTTCTTTTAAACATCAGAAATTTTCCCCGCACTATAGATTCCATGAAATAAATTGCGACCCACAGAAGTACTGCCGCTGAAAGGGGTCACCATTGGTAAGGACGGTTGAGTCAATTCTTCCAAAGTATCGAGCTCCCCGTCCAAGAAGGCAGTAAGCCGCCAGAGTGTCGTGTCGCAGCGCATCAGCAAGGCGCCGTAGCGCAGATCGATACTCTCAAAACCGAAAGGTCGATTCCAGTCAAACCAGACTTGACGATGGGCTTCATAAAGGGATTGCAAGGCGGATTTATAGACACTGAGCTCATCGACTGCTTGGCGCAATTCCGTGAAGTCCTTGCTTTTATAGGCACTGGTGATCTGGTTGGTAATACAGGCTTTTTGTGCCAAAACATCAGCCAGTTGCTGATAAAAGGCAAACATCGTTTGTGTGTCCCGTGTTGCTTTCACAGCGGCCAACTCTTGAGCCAATGCTTGATAGTGGGATGCTAAAGAAAGATCGGTTAAGTTTTCATGATACAAACCATACAGCAAGTCTTGGTAGAGCAGCAGCTTGCTGGGGTTTTCTCCGTGAGGATTGTTTTTTGGTACACCTGCAGTTTGATCAAAGCGATCAAGCAGTAAAAAATCGCTGGCTATTGATTGGTGAAAGAGCTGAAATTTTTTAGTTAAATTCTCTAACGAAAGGTCGTTTCCAAACTGTGCTTCACTGAAATATTGCAAACCTAGTAGCGCAGCAATCAACGGTGTTTCAGCTCCGTCGTCGCCCCAAAGTGTGGCATAGACTTCCTGAACATCGTTTTCTTTGGCGGCTTGCAAGGCATGACGCATGGTGGCGAAACTTTTGCCATAGTTCGGCGCCAAACCGTTCCAAGTCCAGATACCTCCAGCAAAGACGATTGGCTGTTTTAATTCCCGATGTTTCGCAAACATTCGCTGATAAGAGGCATAATCATTGTGGTAATAATCCCAGTAAACCATTTTGACAGCAGGAAGGTCAGCAAACAATTCTGTTGGAAAACACACGTCTGGATCGTAATAATCACCAGTAGGTGCACCGATCCTAAAAAACATATCGCTCCACATCATCGGCTTAAAACCCACGTTTTGACAAAGCACAGCTACCCGCTGCAGATGTTCGGCCATAATCGAGAAACGGTCTTTTAAACCGTGCACTACCAAATATTTTCCTTTCCCCAATTGGTGAGCTTCATCCATGCCAATGTGTAGCTGATCCGTCGTAAAACACGAACGGATCGAACGGATCGCTGCTTCCAAAAAAGTATACGTTTCTTCTTCTCCCACCAGTAGAATATCTTCTGTGTCCCGAATATTTCCAGCGAACTGCCACTTTAAAGGATTCGTCAAATGTGCCAATGTTTGAATCGCTGGAATCAAAGTTACTCCTACGGCTTGGGCATAGGTATCTAGAGCCTTTAATTCTACTTGGGTATAACGACCGCGCAAATGTCCGAAATAAGGGTACTCAGGAATTTCATAAGTATCTTCCATATAGAGCATGAGGCGATTGAGGCCCATCTTACTTGTTAATAAAATGAACCGTTCCAGCTTTTTGACGGTCATCACCGCATTGCGGGACAGATCGATCATTGGTCCAATTGCTTCAAAATGCGGCTGTTCTTCTAAGACATAGACTGGGCGGTCTTCATGCACCCATAAAGTTAATGCCCGAAACAAATGGGCTTTTTCTTGATAGTAAATGATCGTTTCTAGTGGGCCGTGGCAAATTTTCAGGGAACCGGGTCGATGAATCAAGCGCAAGGGATGGCCATTCTGCGTTTCCCTCAATTCTAGTTCTTGCAGTGCGTGACTAAAAAAATCATCGAGGTTTTCATTACTTTGGATAAAAATGTCCTTCATCACGAGCGTCCTTCTTTCATCAGTGATTCCGAGCGCTGAATCGCTTGAAAAGAGAACCAGCTACTGGGGAATAGGAAAAAGGGAACAAAGCCGATGACTAATAAGATTGGCAAAAAAGTCAAAATGATTGTAGTTACTAAGATTCCCAAAATCATCGCAATCGTTTGGGGAACACTGATAACCATCAGTATTACTGCTTGCTTAAAATAGTGAAGAAGGGGCAAGTCATAACGCAAATATACTGGCAGCAGATACAAGCTGATCAAAAGGGCACTGATAAACAACAGCAGCAAAAAAAAGTGAAGCAAGCTATTTTGGATAAAGGTACTAGAGATGCGCAATTCTAGCCATAAGAAAAGCAGCAAACCCACTTGCATGGCTCCTAATTGATTGGCGCGACGGAAATTTTTTTTCACGACAGTTCTGAACCAAGGCTTCAAAGCCGCTGGTCGTCCCTTTTTTTGGAAACTGTCGAAAAAAGCTTGGATGATCGTAGCGGTAGCAGGAAAAATCCCTAAAAATATCCCGTATCGCAAAACCCAATAGAACCAAAGAAACTGCAATTTTAGGCAATGGAGGAGCCATTCACCGACTTGATAGGAAACATGATAAAGACCACTGGATTGTTTCATAAGATCCTCACTTTCTTACGGATAACCATATTGTATCCGCTTTAATTGTTGCCCTTATCGTACCATTGATCCATGGATAGTGGGCATGGATGAAAAAAAACACACATCCCATACAGGAAAAACACAGCAAATATGTTTGACCCGCTTTATTTCTCCTCACGTTTTTATGGAAGGAAGCTTTCTTCATTACAAATTTTGCAAACGCTCTTGCTTGGTTTAACACAGTGAAAAAAGTTACATATTGTTAGATGGACTTTTTTTCGCTTACATTTAGAACAAAGAAAGGAGTGCAAATGCATGACAAAAATTCGCGGCGATATTGAAGAAGCCAAGGAGAGAGAGCAAGCAGCGTGGGTCCCAGAAACAGAAATGCTCAAGCAGCGTCTGGAATGGTTTCAAGACTTGAAATTCGGAGTGATCTTCCATTATGGGCTGTATGCCGAAGCGGGGATCGTTGAATCATGGCAATTATCTGAAAAAGATGAATGGGCTAGAGAAAACCAGCCCTATCGAGAAACTATCGAAGCACTACGTTTGGATTATTGGCAGTTGATCAATCAATTTGAGCCGAAGAAGCTGGATACCCGCAAATGGGCCAAGATCTGTAAGGATGCAGGATTTAAGTACTGTTTGTTCACGACAAAGCATCATGACGGGTTTTCGATGTTCAATACTATGGAATCAGAGTTTAAAATCGGTGGGAAATTAAGTCCCTTTAAACGCGATATATTGCAAGAAGTGTTTACGGCATTTCGAGAAGTAGGGATTGCAACAGGAGCCTACTATTCTAAAGCTGACTGGTATTCTCCTTTTTACTGGTTGGATGATGATACGGTCAAAGGCCGTCATGCCAGCTACGACACCCACCTTCATCCAGAAATTTGGGCGCGCTATGTGTCGTTTGTGCATCGCCAGATTGCAGAGATTACTTCCAATTACGGAACAGTCGATTTTCTTTGGTTAGATGCCGGTTGGTGCGGACAAGGCAAAGAAGACCTACAAATGGATCGTTTAGCTGAGATTGCGCGTGAGAAACAGCCGGAATTGATCATCGTTGATCGGATGATGGGTGGCCGTCATGAAAATTATGTGACACCGGAACGCAAAATTCCTGCATTAGCGGAAATTCCTAAAAAAGTTTGGGAAAGCAATATCCCGATTGGGAATGATTGGGGGTATGTGCCGAATGATACCTTCAAGAGCAGCCAAGAACTGCTGGAAACCTTGATTGATGTAGTCAGCAAAGGGGGAAATTTGATTTTAGGTGTTGGCCCAACACCTGAGGGCGAATTTACATTCGAAGAGACCCAACGCTTAGAAGAAATCGGCAATTGGTTGGCGCTATATGGTGAAGGCATCTATGAAACGCGGGCGAGACCAACAGCTTGGCCAAATGAATGGCATTTGACCTATCAAAAAGACGGCAAGGCTCATTTTGCATTTCGCAGTATCGCTGCAGTGGTTTGCGAACAGATTCCTTTAACAGAGATCGGCGCAACTGAAGAAGACGAGCTAATTGATCTAGCTACTAAAAAACCGTTACCAATCTATAAAAATGCTGATGAACCGTATCTCTTATGGTCGGATATCAGCCACCCGAACGTTGGGGCAGTTGGGATTCGCGTTTCGACACATAGGGAAAAAAATACACATTGATTTGAAAGCGAATACAATTCATGATAAGGCTAACACCAAGCAAGGAGGAGGAAGAATGGAAACAGCGCCAATCAGACAAACCGTTTCAGTACCTAAAACAAAGAAACAAGATATAAAAATGAAGATCAAGAAAAATCGGCAATTGTACTTGTTTGTGTTACCAGCATTTTTGATTATTTTGATTTTCTCTTATGGACCGATGTATGGAATCATTATTGCATTCAAGGATTACATGCCATCATTAGGGATTTTGGGCAGTCCTTGGGTTGGATTTAAACATTTTCAACGTTTCTTCGATTCCTATTATTTTTGGGAACTCATCAAAAATACTTTAGGAATCAGTATCTATTCATTGGTTGTCGGTTTTCCGCTGCCGATCATCTTGGCATTGGCTTTGAATGAGATCAAAGACGGCCCGTTTAAAAAAATTACCCAAACAGTCACCTATGCCCCAAACTTTATTGCTGTGGTGGTCATGGTTGGTATGGTCATTGCTTTCTTATCTCCCTCAACAGGGATCATCAATCACCTATTAGAATTTTTGGGTTTCGAGCGGATCAGCTTTATGACCAATCCCCGTTGGTTTAAAACGATTTATGTCCTGTCCGGAGTTTGGCAAGGAACGGGATGGGGGTCTGTGATTTATCTGGCAGCTCTATCTGGAGTCGATACGCAACTGCACGAAGCGGCAACGATCGATGGCGCTTCTCGTCTGCAACGCGTTTGGTATATCAATATTCCAACGATCATGCCCACGATGGTGATCTTATTGATCATGAGCTTCGGCAGCTTGATGTCAGTTGGGTTTGAAAAAATCATCTTGATGCAGAATCCTTTGAATATGCAATCCTCGAATGTGATTGCGACCTTTGTATACCAGCAAGGGCTGTTAGATGCGCAGTACAGTTTTGCTGCGGCAGTCGGCCTATTTAACTCACTGATCAATTCCGTATTGTTGATCGTAGTCAATCATATCGCCAAACGTTTAAGCAATTCTAGTCTATTGTAGGAGGGAGAACCAAAAGTGAAAACAACTTCTTTAATAAAAGATACCCGTGCTGATAAAATCTTTTTGATCTTTGTTTATGTGTTTTTAGCAATTTCATTGCTGATCGTTTTGTATCCGCTGATCTATATCGTCAGCGCTTCGATCTCAAATCCGCATTTGGTAAACTCTGGTGAAATGTGGCTTTTACCAAAAGGGGTCACCTTCGAAGGTTATCGAACATTATTGGGCAACAGCAGTATCTGGCGTGGCTATTTGAACACGATCTACTATACAGTGTTAGGAACATCGATCAATCTCTTGGTAACCTTGCCTTGTGCCTATGCGTTATCGCGAGAGGATTTTTATGGGCGACGGGCCTTCACCAATTTTATGCTGGTCACCATGTTCCTGTCTGGTGGCTTGATTCCCAGCTATTTGCTGATTCGCAGCTTAGGCATGCTGAATACCGTTTGGGCACTGGTGATTCCAGGGGCCGTCTCGGTTTACAATGTGGTTGTCACACGAACGTTTTTTCAATCCACAATTCCGCGAGAGATGGAAGAAGCAGCGATTGTGGATGGTTGTTCCGATTTTCGGCTATTCATGCAGATCGTTTTACCATTATCAACGCCGATCATTGCGGTAATGGCTTTGTTCTATGGCGTCGGACATTGGAACAGCTTCTTTAACGCATTGATCTATCTTTCTGATCGATCGATGTACCCGCTGCAGATGATTTTAAGAGAAATTTTGATTCTTCAAGATATGTCTTCAAATACCGTCAGCAATGTGACTTCAGAAATGGCGAATATGCTATACAGCAAACAGCAACTCGCTCAAGTCATCAAGTACGGTGTCATGATCGTTTCTTCGTTACCGGTAATCATCGTCTATCCGTTCTTACAAAAGTATTTTGTCAAGGGCATGATGGTCGGTTCAATTAAAGGATAAAAAAATCAAAGGAGGAAGAAAATGGGATTAAAAAAGAAACTTTTAGGAATGGCGGGTGTCGCTTTATGCAGTACCCTCGTCTTGGGTGCCTGCGGCAATTCTTCAGATGAGGGAACTGGAGAAAAGAAAGAGGTTGCTATCAATCATGACAGCCAATTTCCAATCATCAAAGAAGGCGAAGAGCTGACCTTGAATATCATGGCACCAGGCGTGGGAATGGCCGAGTGGGAAGACATGCCGACGTTACAGGATTACCAAGAAAAAACCGGTATCAAACTGACTTATACGACACCGCCATCGGCTGACTTTAGTACGAAACTGAACTTAGCCTTTGCTTCCGGCGACTTGCCGGATATCGTTTACGGTGCTGGTTCGCAAGCACTGACTGCTTCGATGGAGATCGATTACGGTTCACAAGGGATTTTACTTCCCTTAGAGGAGTATATCACGCCAGAAATCATGCCAAATCTTTATGCACTGACGCAAGAAGATCCTTCTATTTTAAAATCGATCACCACGCCAGATGGGCACATTTACTCCTTACCGATGATCTCGCGGAATGCGACTTCAATCTGGTGGCAAGGCCCGATGTGGTACAACGGCACGTGGCTAGATAATTTAGGCGTATCAGAACTGCCGAAAACCACAGAGGAACTGCAAGAATTGTTGACGCGTTTCAAAGACGAAGATCCTAACGGAAATGGTCAAGCAGACGAGATTCCATTGACGGATGTCGATATGAACTCGACACGTGTTTGGTTGATGGCCGCCTTTGGATTACGGACTCGCGGGATTCAAGTGGACGATGATGTGGTCTCCTACACACCGACATCAGAAAACTACAAAGCATTCTTGGAATACATGAATACACTGTACGATGAAGGATTACTGGATAAAGAAGTTTATGGACAGTCCGATGAGCAGAAAAAAGCGAAGGGTGAAAACAATCAACTAGGGCTTTTTGCTGACTATTTCAGCTTCTTTACTACTGGTCGTAGTGAGGCAGAGGCAATGAACGATCCGATGTTCCAACCGTTGACCTCTGAATGGGCACCAGAAGCCAAGATTCCTGGCAGTCCACGAATCTCCCGCGGAACTTTTGCATTGACCAATGTCAATCCTTCCCCAGAAGCTTCCATGCGTTGGGTGGATTACTTCTATTCGGAAGAAGGCACAAAATATATTGAACAAGGGCCAGAAGGTGTTCTTTGGGAGTACCAAGAAAATGCGGATGGCGAAAAAGTCCGGGTTTATGTGGATGGCATTGATACAGACAACACGGAAGACGAACGCGGCAAAATCACGCCGGCGTATGGATTGACTACACCAAACATTGTCATTGATACAACAGGTGAATACCATATCCGCAAAACGGCTGATGAAGAACCAGATACTCGTTTTAGTGATTGGGTTGCACAAGAAACGGCAGAAAAGATGGAAGATATCGCTGAAGTACCATTCCCGCTACTGTATTTAACGATTGAAGAAAATGACAAAGTAGCAGCCACTGCCACTGATTTGACAACTTATGTAGAACAAATGGAAGCGAAGTTTATCACAGGTGTCGAGCCATTAGACAATTGGGACGATTATGTGAAAACGATCGAAGCAATGGGCATTGACGAATATGTCGAAGTCTATCAAACGGCCTATGACCGCTGGAAAGCAAACTAATATCATACGATAAGGGAAACGGGTCGAGACAATCAATCTCCACCCGTTTTTTTTCAAAAAATAGATAGAGGAGTCAAAAGAAAAATGAGAGTTATGCAGCCTTACGAGTTTGAACGCATCCGAAAAATTTTCTACAAATTAAAACAGTACCGTGTACGCTATCAACAGCCAATAGACCTGCTTTTTTTAAAGCAAGAGGATTGGGTACCGTATGAACAAGGGAGTTATTTCGGAGAAAAAAACACCTATTATCAGTTGAAAGGCAGCTTTCAAGTTCCCGCTGACTGGGTAGGGAATCCTTGTGTCGTCTTACAAGTCTATTCAAGTCTCTCAGAGTGGGACAACACCACCAATCCCCAAATCAAAATTTATTTGGACGATACCTATGTCCAAGCTATCGATGTCAATCATCGAGAGGTCACTTTGACTGAAGGATATCAACAAAAAGCAGTCAAACTGAAGATTGATCTGTTCTCGGGCCGTTCCGATAAACCATTCCCACTGCATATCAACTTATTGGCATTGGATCCTGTCGTCAATGAACTCTGGTTTGATTTTTATACGCTGTTTGATAGTTGGCGTGCCATTCGTGCGTTTGGCGGTGACGAAGCATTTTATCAACAAGTCCTTGGTCAAGTCGCCAATGTCTTGGATTTTCGTACGCCCTACTCAGCGGCATTCTATGAAAGTCTCGCAAAAGCAAAGCAGCTGCTTGCGTCATGTTACTTACCAGCGCATACACCAAAACAAAAAGTGACGGCTGTCGGCCATACCCACATCGATCTGGCGTGGCTTTGGACGGCACAGCAAGCAATTGAAAAAGGTGAGCGCAGTTTCCAGACGGTCTTGAAATTGATGGAGGAGTATCCAGATTACACGTTTTTTCAAAGCCAACCACAACTGTATCTCTCCATGAAAACACATTATCCTGAACTTTACGCTGCAATCAAAGAAAAAGTTCGAGAAGGAAGATGGGAAGTTGACGGGGCGATGTGGGTGGAAGCCGATTGCAATTTGACTTCAGGGGAATCGCTGGTTCGTCAGATCCTTTATGGCAAACGGTTTATGAAAGAGGAATTTCAAGTCGATAGCCGCATCTTATGGCTACCGGATGTCTTTGGTTATTCAGCCGCCTTGCCGCAAATTTTACGCAAAACAAATACGCCCTACTTTATGACGACGAAGCTGTCATGGAACCAGTTCAATCAAATTCCTTATGATTCCTTCTATTGGCAAGGAATTGATGGCAGCCGCGTTTTGACGCATTTTATTACCACCATCAGTGAAGGATACAGTCCAAGAGATTATTATACGACGTATAATGGATTGCTAGATCCGTATACGATTAAGGGGAGTTTTGAACGTTATCAGCAAAAAGATCAGCACGACGAAATTTTGATTGCCTATGGGTACGGTGACGGTGGCGGAGGCCCGACGAAAGAGATGCTAGAAGTCCAGAAACGGCTGCAAAAGACACTGCCAGATATGCCGACGATTACTGGCAATCATGTGGGGGGCTTTTTTGATCGACTGGCAGATTCTTTTATGGAAGAACCTGGCCCGGTCTGGTACGGCGAATTGTACTTTGAATACCATCGTGGAACACTGACTTCGATTGGTAAAAACAAGAAGGCCAATCGCCAAGGAGAATTTTTCTTACAGACGATTGAAAAACTTTATAGTATTTGTGCAATCAATCGTTATCCGCAAGCTGAATTAGAACAACTTTGGAAACAGCTGCTATTTAATCAATTCCATGACATTCTACCGGGAAGCTCAATCAAAGAAGTTTATGATCAGACGGATCAAGAGTATCAACAGCTCTTTGATAAAGGCTGCAAGCTGATCGAAGCTTTGATTCCAGCGGCGCAAGCAGCCGAAGCTACGTCATGGCATGTCTTTAATCCGCTGGGACAAGAGCGGACGGGTCTGGTCTATTTAGACGATCAGACAGGGATCAAAGAAGCTTACCTGACTCAGCGGACCTATGATGACCGGCTCTTAGTCAAAATTCCCGCCATGGCTGGATTGAGCTGCAAAACACTGACCCCTGTCTCAGCTGTGCCTCAATCAAAGCAAGTGGCAATGCGGCTGGAGGAATCGTTTGAAACGGTTGATTTTAAAGTGATTTTTGACGAACACTTTGACATCATCTCTTTATTTGACAAACGGCAGCAGCGAGAAATCGTGCCAAAAGGAGAGCGGTTGAATCAGTTAGTGGCTTACGAAGATCTGCCAATGGATTATGATGCGTGGGACATTGATATTTATTACCAGAAGAAGCCTTATCCTGTGAAGCAAGTTCTCTCAGCTGAGGTTGTTGAGCAAGGGGAGATTCGCGATACCTTGAAGATCAAACGTCAGTTTGAAGATTCTTTTATTACGCAATGGCTGCATTTTTACCATGGCACGGGAAGAATCGATTTTGAAACAGCGGTTGATTGGCACCAGCATCAACTGCTGTTAAAGGCATTGCTGCCGATTGATGTTAACACATTGGAAGCAACGTTTGATATTCAATTCGGGCAGGTAAAACGGCCTGTGCATCAAAACACGACATGGGACCAAGCGCGTTTTGAGAGCTGTGGACAAAAATGGGTAGATCTCTCAGAAGGGAATTATGGGGTTAGTATTTTGACGGATTCGAAATATGGGTTCAATACGGATTATCAAAAAATCGGGCTTTCTTTGATTAAATCGCCGATCGATCCGTATCCTGAAGCGGATCAAGGCCTTCATGAGTTTACCTATTCCTTGTACGCCCACGAAGGAACTTGGCAAGACGCGCAAACGATGGAAGAAGCTTTGGCATTGAATGTTCCCGTTCTAACCGTTCCAAGTGTGCCACAACTATCAGCAGAAGCTTTTCTAGCAGTCGACCAAAAGAATGTCTTACTGGATACGGTGAAAAAAGCCGAAGATGAAGAGGCACTGATCGTGCGGTTGTATGAATATCACAATCAAACCACCGCCTGTCAAATGCGCTGCCAGAAAAGAATCAAAAAAGCGGTTTTGACGAATCTTTTGGAAGAAACCGTCGCTGAACTGCCGGTGGAGCCGCTGGATGCCCAAAGCATCACAATCCATTTCCAGCCTTTTGAGATCCAGACCATCATGCTTTATTTAGAAGACTAAATAGAAATGGAGAAGCATATGATTGAGACACTTTTACGGCAAATGACATTGAAAGAAAAAATCGGCCAGCTGAATCAGCGTCTGTATGGTTGGGAAGTTTACGAAAAAAACAATGGAAAAATTATTTTAACTGAAACCTTTAAAAAAGAAGTAGCTCGTTTTGGCAGTCTTGGCTGGATCTACGGCGTCTTTCGGGCTGATCCTTGGTCAGGTAGAAATCAGCAAACCGGCCTGACGACCACGGAGTCCTATGAGCTATCCCTTATGATTCAAACTTATTTGCAGGAACACACTCGGCTGGGGATTCCGGCCCTTCTCAGTGAAGAGTGTCCTCACGGTCACCAAGGTTTGGAAGCGACGACGTTTCCGGTCAATTTTAGTGTTGGTTCTAGTTGGAACCCAGAGCTGTATCAAGCGGCCCAAACCATCACTGCTCAAGAGATTCGGGCAAAAGGGGCCCATGTCGGCTTGGTTTCCGCATTGGACATTGCTAGAGATCCTCGTTGGGGGCGAACAGAAGAATGTTTCAGTGAAGATCCGTTTTTGACCAGTAGCTTTACCAAAGCAGCCGTCAGAGGGTTACAAGGATCAAAAGCAACGATTGAAAAACAGAACGTTTTAGCGGTGTTAAAGCACTTTGCTGCCCAAGGTGCAGGAATGGGGGGACACAATGCAGGGCCAGTGGCAATCGGTGATCGGGAATTCCGCGAGATCCATCTGCCACCAATGAAAGCAGGGATTGTTGCTGGGGCCTTGGGGTGTATGGCTGCATACAATGATCTAGATGGTGTTCCTTGCCATGCCAATGCTTATTTGTTACAAGAGGTTTTACGAGAAGAAAGTGGCTTTACGGGAATTGTGATGGCCGATGGGTGCGGGCTGGATCGGATTGCTGACTGGCTGGGAAGCCGCCCGCAAGCGGCCGCCAAATCCTTGACCAGCGGTGTGGATGTTAGTTTATGGGATGAAGTTTTCCCAGTGTTAGAAGAAGCTGTCCTTGAGGGGCTGATTGCGGAAACGGCGATCGATGATGCAGTCCGCCGTGTGCTTCTTTTGAAAGAAAAACTTGGCTTGTTTAAAGAAGCATCGCCCCATGTTTCATTGCCCCGTAAAGAAAAGGCGCAACAAGTTGCCTTGAAATTGGCGGAGGAATCGATTGTTTTACTAGAGAACAATGGCATTTTGCCTTTGAAGAAAACGCGACAAAAGATTGCCGTCATCGGTCCTCACGTTAAACAGCTCTATCATCAGCTGGGGGATTATACGCCATTCAAGGAAGAAACAACATGTACGACCCTTTGGGAAGGCTTGACCAGTTTAAGTACGCATCAAGCTGACTTCTTCTACGAGAAAGGCTGCGAAATCTCTAGTGGCACACTGGCTCAACGAAGGCAAGCCTGTCAGATTGCAGAAACAGCGGATGTCATCTTAGTGACGATCGGCGGCTCCAGTGCCCGTGATTTCACAACGGATTTTGACAAAAACGGTGCCGCCTTAAGGGGATCTCAGGAAATGACCAGTGGAGAAAACATCGACTTGGCTACCCTCGATTTGCCGCAATGCCAGTTGGATTTACTGTTTGCGTTGAAGAAGAGTAAAAAGCCGCTGATTGGGATCGTGATTTCCGGTCGGCCGCATTGCTTAGCACCTTTGCAAGACTTGTTCGATGGGTTGCTTTACGCTGGCTATCCCGGACAATATGGAGGGAAAGCGATTGCTCGGATCCTTTTTGGTGAAACGGTACCTAGTGGAAAATTAGCAGTTTCTATTCCTGATACGGTTGGACAGTTGCCTGTCTGTTATAATTATCGCAACACAGCGTTTCAAAAAGACTACCTCGATCAAAAAGGCGCACCAGTATATGCTTTTGGTTATGGGCTTAGTTATGCCTCTTTTATTTGCAGCTCGGTTTCGGCTGAATATGCAGGAGAAGGCATTATCGTCAGTGGCACACTTAAAAATCATTCTACTGTGTCTGGTAAAGAAGTGGTCCAATGCTATCTAAAAGAGTATACAAAAGCATATGTGCCGAGGAAAAAAGTCCTATGCGGCTTTCAAAAAGTATGGGTGCCTAGACAAGGACAAGCAGCTTTTCAACTCGTGATCGGTGAAGCATCATTGCAGCAGCTGGCAATTTCTCTGGAAGAAACAACATCATTTTGTTTAGAAATCGAGGCAGCTGCGCAGCGGTATCAGTTTGCATTTCAACGATCCAACCCTGACCGCACGTGGCAGGTAATTCAGAAAGGAGCAAAAGAATGATTCAATTTCCAAAAAACTTTTTATGGGGAGCGGCCGCGTCAGCACCGCAAACCGAGGGGGCCGCGGCGGTTGACGGCAAAAGTCCCTCTACATGGGACAAATGGTTTGAGTTGGAGCCGTCACGCTTTTACGATGGTGTCGGACCAAGCGACACCTCAAATACCTACTATCAATACCGGGAAGACGTAGCAAACATGAAGGCCATGAACTTGAATTCCTATCGGACATCGATTGCATGGACCCGCTTATTACCAGATGGAAAAACATTGAATCAAACAGCAGTCCGGTTTTATCGGGCATATTTTCAGGAAATGTTGGACCAAGGCATCGAACCGATCATTAATTTGTTTCATTTTGACATGCCTTGGTGGCTGATGGAAAAAGGAGGCTGGGAGGCGCGGGAATCCGTGGACCATTTTGCATTTTATGCAAAAACTGCTTTTGAACAATTCGGCGATCTAGTGAAAAAATGGGCGACCTTTAATGAACCGTTGGTGCATATTGAATGTGGGTATTATGGAGATGCTCATTGGCCGCAAGTGCGTGATTTCAAGCGGGCGATCCAAGTGGGTTATAATACTTTGCTAGCTCATGCGAAGGCGGTTGCTGAGTTTCGTAAACTCGCACTTCCTGATGGAGAAATCTGTATCATCTTAAATTTGTCACCTGTTTATCCAAGAAGCCAAGAAGCGGCTGATCGAGAAGCCGCTGAATGGGCAGATCTCTTGTATATTCGCAGTTTTTTGGACTGTGTCGTTTATGGACAATTTCCTGAAAAACTAACGAGCTTATTCAAGGAGCATCACTTGTCCCCTGAATATGAAGCAACAGATGCGGAAATTTTTCGTGAAAATACCGTAGATTTTATTGGTTGCAATTATTATCAACCGTTGCGGATCCAAGCACCACTTCCGCAGAAGGCAGCATCCGGTCCCTTTGAGCCGCGTCAGTTATTTCGTGGGTACGATTGGCCAGAGAAAAAAATCAATCCTCATCGCGGCTGGGAAATCTATCCAGAAGGGATTTACGATATTGCGATGCGTCTAAAGAACGACTATCAAAACATGCCATGGTTTGTTTCCGAAAATGGCATGGGGGTATCTGAGGAAGAACGGTTCATGGACGCCATGGGGCAGGTCAATGATACGTATCGGATCGCCTTTGTTGAAGACCATTTACGTCAGCTGCATCATGCAATCGAAGACGGGTCTCCTTGTTTCGGCTACCATATGTGGACCTTTATGGATTGCTGGAGCTGGTTGAACGCATATAAAAACCGCTATGGGTTTTATCGAGTGGATTTGAAAAATGACTTCAAGCGTTATCCCAAAGCGTCCAGTTTTTGGTTGGCAGAAGTAGCTGCCAAGAATGCCCTTGATTGATCAAAGTGTCCTTAGAAGAAAAAATACCGCAGGAAAACTTTCCTGCGGACTTCTTTGGCTATGATTATTTTATAAATACTTCTCACGAAAATCGGCAATGGCTTGGCGTGAGGCATAGATATTGCGTGCCAGCTTTTCATTCTTACTTAAAAAGACATAGAAAAGGACATCGACCGCCAATAGGTGGGCGATAATCGAATTCGTAGCAGCACTACGCTGGTTGGCTTCTTTGGAACGGGACACTTGCAGGGGAACATCCGCCAATTTTGTTAACGGATTACTGCCAAAGCGGGTGAGTGATAGAATCGGGACGCCAAGATTTTTAACGATTTCTGCTAAGTGAACCATCTCAGGCGTGTGTCCACTGTTGGAAATGACCCAGAGGAGACTTTTTTTCTCGTTTTTGACGAGTTGCGGCAACAAGAGATTGTAGTCATTTTCAAACACGACGATCTTGCCTAAACGAGTCCATTTTTGTTGGATATCTTGTGCGATCAATGAGGAAGCACCGATCCCGCAGACAAAGATGCGCTCACGAGTCGCGATCAGTTCAGCGGCAGCCAACATCAGCTGTTCTTCTAACAATTGGGCCGTCTCATTCATAGTCACCTGTGCATTGTGGCTTAATTTAGATGTGATGGCATGAAAGGGCTCATTTAATTCAACATCGGCATAGCCCAAGTTTTCATTGGCATTTTGGCGCAAGCCGGATTCCGCAGATAATTGTATTTTTAAATCTGTCAAACTAGCAAAGCCGGTTTTTTTCGCAAAGCGTACGACAGTCGGCGCACTGATCCCAGTGGCTTCTGCTAATTGACTCGCAGTCATCGACGGCACTTTTTCAGGATTGGCCTCCATGAATGCGAAGAGTTTCTTCTCAGAAAGCGATAATTCATTTTTCATGCTCTCGATTCGGGAAAGAACGCTCATCCTTACACTTCCTTTAGATAGAATAGTATCCTAAGTATAACATAAGTTTTGGAGGAGCTTTCAAAAGAAACGAAAAGAATAGGTAGATAAACTTGCTTTTTTACTTAGAATCAAGTAAAGTAATTACGTGTGAAAAGCACAGTACCTGTTACTTGGTTTAACGAATCACCAACGTTTTACTCAGTCGCAGGGGAAAAAGAAAAAGAGGTGAAAAACATGGCAATTTCAAAAGAACGCAAAAACGAAATCATCAACAAATTTGCACGTCATGAAGGAGATACTGGTTCTCCAGAAGTTCAAATCGCTGTTTTAACAGAAGAAATCAACCATTTGAACGAACATGCACGTATGCACAAAAAAGACCACCATTCATACCGTGGGTTGATGAAAAAAGTTGGACATCGTCGTAACTTATTAGCTTACCTACGTCAAAAAGACGTACAACGTTACCGCGAATTAATCCAAGCTTTAGGATTACGTCGTTAATCAAACAAAGAAAAGTGAGGTTCAACCCGAATCTCACTTTTTTGCTATGAATCACTGCGACTGGGCGGCGCAAGCCGCACAGAGCAGATGATGAAACCTACTAGGCGAGAGCAGCGAGCGTAGTGACCAAGCAGCGGAATCACTGCGACGGCATTGTCGGCTAAAACAGCTGATGCAGTCTGACAGGTGATTTCGAGCCATCTAAAAAGTGAAACACCGAAAGAGCGGCCTTTTGACTGGTGAATCAAAAAGCGTAGCTAAAAAGAATTTTGGGTCCTTGTAAGCAGCATCCTACTAACCAAATGAAAGCAGCGGAACGACATTCCGATTTTTTCATTTGTTTAGTAGTGACTTGCTGGGATCCGATGAAAAGGAGCAGAACATGACAGAAAAACAAGTATTCAAAACCACTTGGGGCGGCCGCCCATTAGAAGTAGAAGTTGGCCAATTAGCCAAACAAGCAAACGGAGCTGTATTGGTTCGTTATGGCGATACGGTTGTCCTAAGTGCAGCGGTTGCATCTAAGGAAGCAAAAGATACCGACTTTTTCCCATTAACAATCAATTACGAAGAAAAAATGTATGCCGTAGGGAAAGTACCTGGTGGCTTTATCAAACGTGAAGGACGCCCAAGTACGGAAGCAACCTTGACTGCCCGCTTGATCGACCGTCCGATCCGTCCAATGTTTGCGGAAGGTTTCCGTAACGAAGTACAAGTAACAAACATCGTAATGAGTGTTGAACAAGATTGTACGCCAGCAATGGCGGCAATGTTAGGTTCTTCTTTAGCATTGTCTATTTCAGATATCCCGTTTGACGGACCGATCGCTGGTGTTGATGTTGGTCGGGTCAATGGTGAGTACGTCTTGAATCCAACAGTAGAACAAGCAGAACAAACTGATATCGAATTGACAGTAGCTGGAACGAAAAAAGCTATCAACATGGTTGAATCAGGAGCGAAAGAAGTTTCTGAAGAAGACATGTTAGGTGCGTTATTATTCGGTTTTGATGCTATCAAAGAATTGGTTGCCTTCCAAGAAGAAGTTGTCGCAGCTGTGGGCAAACCAAAAATGGAAGTCAAATTGTTACAAGTAGATGCTGACTTGAAAAAAGAAATCTTCGACGGCTACTACCAAACAATGAAAACTGCTGTTATGACTGAAGAAAAATTGGCTCGTGAAGACGAGATCGATAAAGTCAAAGACACAGTGAAAGAAGTGTATGCAGAAAAATTTGCTGGACATGAAGAGGAAGCACAATTCTTGAAAGAAGTGAAACAAATCGCGGAAGATCTTGAAAAAGATGTGGTTCGCGAATTGATCACCATCGACAAGATTCGTCCGGATGGCCGTCAATTAGACGAAATCCGTCCATTGGCATCAGAAGTTGGCTTATTGCCACGTGTTCATGGTTCTGGTCTATTTACTCGGGGACAAACCCAAGCATTGTCTGCTTGTACATTAGCACCTTTAGGCGAACACCAAATCATTGATGGATTAGGGGTTGAAGAATCAAAACGGTTCATCCATCATTACAACTTCCCTCAATTTTCTGTTGGTTCGACTGGTCGTGCCGGCTCACCAGGACGTCGTGAAATCGGTCATGGTGCATTAGGCGAACGTGCCTTAGCACAAGTGATTCCTGATGAAACAGACTTCCCTTACACAATCCGTCTCGTTGCAGAAGTATTAGAATCAAATGGTTCTTCTTCTCAAGCAAGTATTTGTGCTGGAACTTTAGCATTGATGGATGCAGGGGTACCAATCAAAGCACCAGTTGCAGGTATCGCAATGGGACTTGTATCTGATGGTGAAAACTACACGATCTTAACTGATATTCAAGGCTTAGAAGATCACCTTGGCGATATGGACTTTAAAGTTGCTGGAACCAAAGATGGGATCACTGCGTTACAAATGGATATCAAGATTCAAGGAATCACTGAACAAATCTTGACAGAAGCATTAGATCAAGCGAAAAAAGCACGGATGGAAATCTTAAATGAATTGACATCAACATTGGCTGCTCCTCGTGAAGAGTTAAGCCAATACGCACCGAAGATCGAAATGATCCAAATCGATCCTGCGAAGATCAAAGATGTAATCGGTAAAGGCGGCGACACCATCAATGGCATCATTGATGAAACTGGCGTGAAAATCGATATTGATCAAGACGGAAAAGTTTCGATTGCTTCTGCTGATGCAGAAATGATCCAAAAAGCTATCAAGATCATTGAAGAATTGACGAAAGAAGTAAAAGTTGGCGAAGTGTACCTTGGGAAAGTTGTCCGTGTTGAAAAATTCGGTGCGTTTGTCAACTTGATCAAAGGCAAAGACGGCTTAGTTCACATTTCACAACTTGCGAACGAACGGGTCAACAAAGTAGAAGACGTTGTCAAAGAAGGCGACGAAATCTTAGTGAAGGTCACAGAAATCGACAAACAAGGCCGTGTGAACCTTTCAAGAAAAGCACTATTGAACGAAGATAAAGCAGAGCAAAAATAAGCTGCTATTTCTAAATTATCGCATTGAAAAGCAAAGTCTAGGAAACTAGACTTTGCTTTTTTTTTGTCTAAGTAGCACATCTTCAAAAGGGGCTTACTTGACAGGAGTTATTTTTTGCTTTAGTGCGAAAAATAAGAGATAATTCAGAATATTGTCTTTGCCATGCAAGCAATAATTCTAAGATGTTAAACGCATCTTATTTAGGATAAGGAGTACGATATGAAACAAACATTTCCAACTGATTTTTTATGGGGAGCATCGATTTCCGCTCACCAAACCGAAGGGGCGTATCAAACCGACGGCAAGGGGCTGAGTGTCCAAGATACTCGTCCAAGAGACAACCACATGATCGCGGATTTTACTGTGGCTGTCGACCATTACCACCAGTACAAAGAGGATATCGCCTTGTTAGCAGAAATGGGGATCAAAATTTTCCGTTTTTCGATCGCTTGGTCGCGAATTTTTCCAGAAGGGCGCGGTACTATTAATCAAAAAGGATTGGATCATTACAGCGATGTCATTGATGAATTGCTGAAACACGGCATTCAGCCCTTTGTAACGTTGAACCATTTTGACTTGCCGCAAGCATTGGAAGACGAAGGCGGCTGGACAAAACGCAGCACCGTTGAGGCATTTGCCGCATACGCCAAAACGCTGTTTACAGCCTATGGGGATCGAGTGACGCACTGGCTGACGATCAATGAACCAAATATCATGCTGTTGGTGGATCAAAAAATATTAGGGAAAAAGATTCCATTATCAGAAAAATACCAGCAATTTCATCACCTGATGATCGCTGAAAAATATGCTTTCGAAGCGTGTCATGAAATCGTACCGAATGGCAAAATCGGACCGGTGCCGAATATTTCGTTGGTCTATGCGGCGACTAGTCGACCAGAAGACAACCAAGCAGCGCTGTATTTCAACAGTGTCCGGAACTGGGCGTACCTTGATTTCGCCTGCTTCGGTCGTTACAATACGGTCTTTCAAGATTATTTGAACCAAAACGGCCTCACGATTGACTTTGGTCCGGAAGATGAGGCGTTGATGAAACGGGCTCTGCCTGACTTTGTCGCAATGAACTTCTACACCACGGTGACAGTGGAGCAGCCGACGGAAGCTGGGGACATGAAAAACGGCATCAGTGATCAGCAAAGCGAAGACATTATGGAGCGTGGTTTTTACAAAGGGTTCACCAATACGTTCTTGAAGAAAAATGCCTTCAATTGGACCATCGATCCCTTGGGGCTGAAAACGACGTTGCAAACACTCTATGATCGTTACCACTTACCGATCATCATTACCGAAAATGGCTTAGGGGCCGAAGACCATCTAGAAGCAGATGGCACGGTTCATGATCCGTACCGTATCGATTATTTGTCGCAGCATATCAATCAATGCTTAGCCGCGATCAATGCTGGGGTGGATCTGATCGGATATAGCCCGTGGTCTGCCATTGATTTGATTAGTGTGCATGAAGGGATTCGAAAACGGTATGGTTTTATTTACGTAGATCGCAATGATGCAGAGGAAAAAGAACAAAAACGAGTGAGAAAAGACAGCTTTTATTGGTATCAAAAGCTGATTGAAGAAGGGGCAATCCCTTCGTTGGAGGAGTAACGATGACAAGTGTTTTTACCTTTTTAGAAACGCGTTTGATGCCGCCTTTGAATAAGTTGGCGAATTTACGCTTTATTCGCGCAATCATGCAAGCAGGGATCATTACGGTCCCTTTTACGATCGTCGGATCGATTTTTTTGATCATTAATAATTTACCACAAATCATTCCGCCACTGGCTAGCTTTTTCGAACAAACGATTTTACGATTTTCGCCGCTTTATAGTGTCGTAACTACCATGTCTGTCGGTTCGATTGCTGTTTTTTATTGTTTAGCAACAGGGTATTATTTAACTGAGATTTATCATAAAGAAGAGCATTTGACTATGAGCAGTTTTGTAGGAGCGTTATTAAGTTTGTTTGCCTTTTTAATGACGATCATTCAAGTCGATATCACAGATGGTACTGCACAATTGCTACAATCAGAAAGCGAAACCGCCATTGTTTACAATGGGGTCGCTTTAGGCGGTTGGATCACTCGCTTCAGTGGAGTAGGGATCTTCATCGGGATTATCACCGCAGTAATTGCTACGTCAGTCTATCGTTTTTGTGTAAAAAGAAAGATCACCATCCAGATGCCTGAAGGGGTTCCTGATGGAGTCAGCAAAGCATTTGCGTCATTGATCCCAGCGATTTTGATTGCCTTTTTGATGGTCGTGATCAATGGAGTACTGGCGGCTTTCCACACGGATCTTCACGGATTGCTATCCAAACCCTTTGAATTCGTGAAAGAGTTGACGGGTTCTTGGTTAGGAATCATCGTGATTATGCTCCTTATCCACCTCTTATGGGCAGTGGGGGTTCATGGGACGGCAGTTATTAAAAATAGTTTCATCAATCCCATCCTGTTGGTGGCTCTAACTGAAAATATCGATGGTGCCAATAATATTTTTGCTGGGGATTTCGTGAACATGTATATTTTTATGGGCGGCGCAGGAAGTACGCTTGGATTGGTTTTATTGATGCTGTTTGTGGCAAAATCGCAACAACTCAAAGTCTTAGGAAAAGCAGCAATCTTACCGGGGCTTTTTAACATCAATGAACCAGTGATCTTCGGGGCACCGATCGTCTACAATCCGTATTTGATCATCCCCTTTATCGTAACCCCTATGATCAATGTGACGATTGCTTACTTTGCTAGCTCGTTTGGCTTTGTCGATAAAGTCATTACGGGAATTCCCTGGATTTCACCAGTCGGAATTGGGGCGTTTTTAGGAACCGGCGGTGATTTCCGAGCCATCCTGATCGCTTTGATCAACTTAGGGGTTTCCATTCTCTGCTATTATCCATTCTTTAAGATGTACGATGGCAAACTCTACACGGAGCAACTTGCCAATCAAGTATAAGTAGAAAAAATACAGTAAAAATGCCCATTGTTGGACTTCTAGTGAAGTGCCAACAATGGGCGTTTTTGCTAGTGCAAATAGTGGTCACGTATGCAAAGACTGTTGATACAAGACACAATCATCGCAATCTTTGCGGGTTGGTTTGGCTTGCTGGGGTGTTTCTTTGTGTAATGGCAAAAGCATACGCAATCCGTTTAAGATAACTAAGATCGTGCTTCCTTCATGACCCACGACCCCTAGAGGCAGCGTGAGAAATTCAAGGAAGTTTGAAGCAATCAGCAACAAGATGACACTGATAGAAAAGACGATGTTTTGTTTGATGATCCGCTGTAATTTCTTAGCCAAACGGTGACTGTCGACCAAGCGCAGCAAATCATTTTTCATCAAGACGATGTCCGCCACATCCATTGCGACGTCGGTTCCTTCGCCCATCGCGATCCCCACACTTGCGGTCGCTAAGGCTGGAGCATCATTGATCCCATCACCGACCATCGCATTGATTTGGTAGGTTTCTTTCATTTCTTTGATACGAGTGGTTTTCTCATCAGGCAGGCAATCACTTTCGTAGTCAGACAAGCCGATCTCTGCGGCGATCACTTTGGCAGTACCTAAATGATCACCCGTCAGCATCGTCGTGTGAATTCCTTGCTTATTGAAGTAGGCAAGACTTTCACGAGCTTCAGGACGGGGCTGATCCAATAGTGCTAAATACCCTGCTAATACACGGTCACGATTGATGTAAATCAAGGTTTTTCCGGCTGCTTTTAATTCTTGGATGCGGGTTTGCTCACTGACAGCTACAGAGGTTAGATCGACTTCTTTTCCAATCGTCCAATGGGCAGCTTGGTAAGTGGTGGCTAGACCGACCCCCGCTTGTTCTTCCACTGCTAATTCCAATGGTTTTTCATCATGAAAATACGCTAGAATCGCTTCAGCCAATGGGTGATTTGATTGTTTTTCCATCCCGACGATCAGTTGGGGGATAAACGGTTCATCCAGCAACAGATGAACATCAGTGACAGCAGGTTTGCCGCGAGTCAGCGTTCCGGTTTTGTCAAAAGCGATCGCTTTGACATTGGCAAAGGCATCCAAGGCTTGTCCGCCTTTGCATAAAACGCCCAAACGAGCAGCGTGAGAAATGGCTGCTAATGTCGCAGGAGTAGCAGAGGCAACTAAGGCACAAGGAGATGCCACCACCAGTAAGACCATGCCACGATAAAAACTTTCTTGGAACCCCCAATTCGTGAAAAACGTACACAAAACGATCATTAGTGGGACGGCGATCAAGACGATCGGCACATAGATCCGTTCGATTTTTTCAATCAGGGTCGCCGTTTGACTTGGCATTTGCTGTGCTTCTTCCACCAATTGAATGATTTTTGCAAAGCGGGTGTTTTCACTCGTTTGAGTAACTTCAATGTACAATGGCTGTCCGAGGTTGATGGTTCCGCCAAAGACTTCACTGCCTAAACGTTTCTCGACAGGAATGGATTCGCCACTGATAGCCGCCTCATCAACACTGCTGGTTCCTTGGATCACGATACCGTCGATTGGGATCGCACTGCCTTTTGCCACCATAATCGTATCTTTTAACTGAAGGGCTTCGACTGGTACTTCGACGAGCTCCCCAGATTCAATCATTTTTAAGGCAGTCGTTGGTTGCAGTGCCATTAATGAACTAATTTCTCGCGTACTTTTGTTGGTCGTATATTCCTCAAGGGCACCGCTCAAACAAAAGATAAAGGTCAGCATCGCCCCTTCAAACCAATGACCAATGATACAGGCACCAATGGCGGCTAATGCCATCAGTAGATCGACGTTCAATCGTTTGTCGTGCACCAATTCTTGCGTGCCTTCCCAGGTTTGTTTCCAACCCCCGGCAAGTATCGCTAACAAGTAGGGGACAAAGCTATAAGGGATAGAAAAAGATGCCATAAGAAAGCCAGTAGCCATCAATAGCAAACAAGTGATCGTTGAAAAAACAGCCGACGATTCTGATTTACTCATAAGAAACGCCTCCTTTTGAATGTAGTCTAGGAATGAAAAACCGATCCTTTTCTCAAGAAACAATCGATTGGTCCTCCCTCAACTTGAGCATAGCACATTCGAAACCAAGATGGTAAAAAAACAACGTACCTGATAATGAAAGTGATTATCAAGTAGCGATTAAATAACATTACTATCCAAATGATAAATGGAAACTTACTATTATAGAAAAAAGAACACAAAAAAAGCAGTACAATAAAAAACGAATTGTACTGCTTTTGCTTGTTCGATGAGGTAGTCAGCGATTGGATCGCTTAACGCAAACTATACTTTGCTAAGGGAATTTGACGTGCTTCACACCATTCTTTGACAGCGCCAGAAAAAATCAGCTGGACCTTGGTGAGGTCTTTGGTACTTGTCTGTCCTGCCATAGTGTAGAGCAGCTGTAGCTGTTCCTTCCATGATTGCAAGGTGGCGATCGTTTCTTCTTTGCCTTTTGACAAAAGCAGCACGAGGATCGTGGCGGATAGTCCTACGCTATCGGCACCAAGGCAAAGTGCTTTGAAGATATCGTAAGCATCCCGAACCCCGCCTGAAGCGATGCGGGTAAAGGGTTGTTGGATCTCGTTTGCTTCCAGCAAGGAAATCACGGTGGATTGGCCGAAGGTATCTAGATACGCCAATTCACGTTTTTTCCGGCGAGCATTTTCGATTTGAGTAAAACTTGTGCCGCCGCTGCCAGCAACATCAATGGTTTTTACGCCGATCGCCAGTAACTGCTGAATCGTTTCACGGGACATCCCAAAGCCGACCTCTTTGACGACAATCGGAACGGCAACGGAAGCAATCGTTTTTTCCAATAAGGGCAGCCATTGGCTAAATTGACGATCGCCTTCGGGCATCACTAATTCTTGTGGTGCATTAAGATGGATCTGCAAGGCGTCGGCGCCAAACAGTTCTACTGCCCGTTGTGCATTTTCAACGGGACTGCCCGCACCAATATTGGCTAATAAGAAGCCATCAGGATTGGCTTTACGGACGATGCGGAAAGAGTCGGCGACACTTGGGTCTTTTAAGGCAGCCGAAACAGAGCCGGTTGCCATCATCAACTCACAGGCTTGCGCGATCTCTGCTAACTCTTGGTTGATTTTTAAGGTTTTTTCACTGCCGCCCGTCATGGCATTGATGAAAAAAGGGCTGGAAAATGAGCGGTCAAAGACAGTCGTCGCAATTGACACATCAGCCACGTCAATTTGTGGAAACGACTGGTGAACCAAGCGAACTGCATCAAAATCGTTGCTGTGTTCTTTATGGAACGCTTTTGCTAAGGAAACATGTTCATCTTTTCGATTCATGATAGGTCCTCCCGGTAATGGTAAACATGCAGCGGCAAGGGGGTGATCTCGGCTTTTTCCCACGCACTCATCAATGGTAAAATACCGGTTTTTTGGTCAACGATCACGATACCGCAATCGCCGCCGCCGGCACCGGAAGATTTGGCTGCACCACAATAATTTTCTGCTAGATCACAAAGCTTTTTAAGTGCTGGAGTTTCAATCGGCACACCAGTCAGTGCGGACAACTCCCGCAGGAGCTTTCGATTTTCCGTGATCATTTTTTTGATCGTGCGACTGTCTTCATTTAAGAAGCCGTCGATCAATCGATTGACGCAGTCTTTGCTGGCTGCTAAAAAGGCCGCATAGGCGTTTTCTTTTTCTTCTTTGGATTGATAGACTTGATCCACTAAATCAGAAGTAGAGGCTGGAGAGCCTGTCCAGCCAATCAATAGTCGAAGAGATTTCGGAACCGTCAAGGGACGGATCGATAATCCTGGCCAATCGAAAGCGATCAATTCTGTTAAGGTATGGTCTTTTTGTTTGGCTAAGACCCAGTCGTGATCGAAGGTTGAAAAAGCGATCCAGCCGCCATAACAAGAGGCCGCAATATCACCGCACGACCCATTGCCTTGAACAGCGAGATGGGCAAGAGCCGCAATTTTGAATTGGGTCAACCGATCCATTTCCATTTGATAGTACAGATTCAATGCTTTGACCGTGGCAACAGTCACGGCACCGCTGGAACCGAGGCCGTATTTGCGACCATTCGAGTTATCCAGTTCACTGGTCACTTTTAAATCGTAAAAGGAAAGGGGGATGCCTTTTTCTTGGGCATATTTTTCCGTCAGACGAATGGCTGCCAAAATATAGTGGAACGGGTTATCCCGGTGGTCTAAGACTAATTCGCCTTTGCGACGCGTCCAGCGAATTGGCAGGTCGCTGTATTGGGCAGACTGGATGCTGCCGTTTTTACGGGCCTCTTCAACAGTGACCGTGATAAATTGGTCAACGGCAACGATGATTGCAGGATGACCAGGTTCGACAACGGCGTATTCACCAGCAATAAATAGTTTTCCAGGAACGGATAGTTCAATCATTTCGACACTCCTAATCGATGGCTTCTTAATGGCTTCTTAGTTGATGGGGGAAGATTCTTCCACCGGTAAAAAGGCTAATCCTTTGCCCGCATGAGCAGTTACTAATTGTTCTGAGGCAAAGTGAGCACTTAATTCACGTAAAATCGTTTGTTCTTCTTGTTTTTGGCATAAAACTTTGACATTGGGACCAGCATCCATCGTGAAATAGCAAGCCAATCCTTTTTTTCGCAGCATTCGGACACATTCCATAGCTCGCAAAGATTCAGAAGACCAATAAGTAAAAGGTGGTTCGGCGGCTAAGGTCGTTCCATGCATTTTCAAGGCGTTGGCCTCGGTCGTTTCACCTAAAGCAGTAAAGTCTTTTTCGGCAATCGCTTGTTTCATTTTCACAAGATCGGTGGCAGTGGCAGAAAGCCAGCCTGGATAAAAGCTCGAGGTTTCAACGGTTCGGCGCATCCCCTCACGACTGGAGACTTCTTTGGCTTGTGCATTGATCAAAATAAAGATCATACTCAATTCTTCTTCCCAGCCATTCGACGGCACTTGGGTGGCAAAAGAAGTCTCATCGGTGCCTTGATGCCATTCAGCAAAGCCGCCGTAGATACTCCGACAAGCCGAACCAGAACCGCGACGGGCCAAACGGGATAACGCTTGCTCCGACAAGTTTAAGTCCAGTGCTTCACTACAGGCACCCGCCAATGCCGCTAATCCACTGGCAGAAGAGGCAAGTCCAGCAGCGGTTGGGACGAAGTTTTGACTTTCCACCGTGGCATACCACGGGCAGTCCGCTTTTTTTCGTACCAGATCCAAAAAGTCCGCAACTTTTTTGGTGGCAGCGTCTGTTTGCACCACGCCATCCAGCGTAAAGCGATCCTGCGTAAAATCGGGTGAAAAAGCCACCGTTGTTTCTGTGTAAAAGGCATCGAGGGTCAGGGACAAACTATTGTTCATCGGTAAAATGAAGGTTTCGTCTTGTTTTCCCCAATACTTGATCAATGCGATATTCGTGTAGGCGCGAGCCTTTCCCTTATACATGTTCATAAACTCCTAATCCTTGTATCCATGCCGCACGAGCGCCATCGGACAATAAAATACGGCTGATATTCTCAGCCTGTTCCTTCGTTTTGGTTAGTGCGATCATACAGCCGCCCCGGCCTCCGCCGGTCAGCTTTGCCCCGTAAGCCCCGTGTGCCAATGCTAAGGAAACCAACTGATCCAGTTGCTGATTGCTGACCCCTAACTGCTGCAGGGCCTGATGGGCGTTGTTCATGCTTTCGCCTAATACTTCTAATTGATTGGCTATGATGGCCTCTTTAGCTTTTTTGGTTTCGATCCCTAAACGCTGGATTGCTTGACTAGCCAGCTGCTTGCTGGTTTCAAAAAGATGGGCGACACTTTTGACTGCTTCTCTCGTTTGCCCTTTGATGCCAGTATCAGCGACGAGCAAATAGCCGTCGATCGTGAGGGGAAACGAAGTGATGGGATGCCCTTTGATAAAGTAAATGGCATCTGTCCCACTGGCTGCCGCAGCATCGATCCCGCTAGGATTGCCGTGAGCGATTTTTTCAGAAAAGTTGACATAGGTCATCAATTCTTCTTTTGTAAAGTCTTTTTTGATCCAATCAAAAAAAGCGCGAGTCAGTGCAACAGCGACCGCCGCGCTAGAACCCATTCCCCGTTCAGAAGGGATGGTGCTGACGATGGAGGTTGCAAAAGGACCCGTGTGAAAATCTTGTTGCAGACGATGCAGCAAGTCTTTGACATTTTTTAAGTGGCTGGGGACTTCTTCAAGCAGACCGTGATAGTAACTTGAAATCAAGGTGTTTGTTTCATTTGCTGTGATCTCGACTTGTACTTTTGCTCCCGCAAAAGGGAAAGCAATTGCTGGTTCACCGTAAACAACTGAATGTTCACCCATTAAGATGATTTTTCCTGTAGCTATGCCAGTACCAATTGACATTATTTTCCTCATTTCTCTAGGGAGCTTACCCCACATGATTCATTTATCGTTTGTCAGTCAATTGTAACTATCTCCTGACGAAAACACAATTTAATTAAAGATCCTTTCCTATTTTACTAGAAGAAGGCTCTTTCGTTAAGCATTCCGTATGAGATTTCAAAAAAAAGCAAAAATCTTTAAACTTTTATTGAAAAAAATCTTGATCTGTGCTTCGAAAGTTTCAGTTGACGGCACAAGATATAGTATTGTATAGTTGGTATCGCAAAGGCAACATACAATATTTAGTGATGAGTGAGTTGGGGGATATGAGCGTGATCGTATTAGCAGGAACGATTGGTGCCGGTAAATCAAGTTTGACCGCATTGATCGCCAATCATTTTGGCAGTCAAGCCTTTTATGAATCGATCGATGACAATGAAGTGTTACCATTATTTTATGCAGATCCAAATAAATATGCGTTTTTACTGCAAATCTATTTCTTAAATAAACGATTTGAAAGTATCAAGCAAGCCATGAAAGACGACAATAACGTCTTGGACCGTTCCATTTATGAGGATTCACTGTTGTTCCATTTAAATGCGGACCTTGGGCGAGCAACCGATACCGAAGTCAAAGTCTATGATGAATTGTTAGCCAATATGTTAGAAGAGCTGCCGTATGCAGCCCACAAAAAGCATCCAGATCTCTTGGTGCATATTCGCGTTTCTTTTGAAACGATGCTGGAGCGTATTGAAAAACGCGGACGGGAATACGAACAATTGACCTTTGATCCTTCGTTATACGACTACTACAAAGAGTTGAACAAACGCTATGATCAGTGGTACGAAGAATACAATGAGAGTCCAAAAATCCAGATCGATGGCGATCAATTCAATTTTGTCGAAGACCCACAAGCGGCACAGGCCGTTTTAACAATGGTGGAAGAGGCCTTGAAAGACGCCCGTAAATAAGTAATAGCCGATACAGCCAGGAAAGTCCTTTGATTGGGCTTCTGGCTGTTTTCTTTTATAATAGAAGAAAGCAAGAGTGGAGGATGGATTGTGGAAAACAAACATGTCTTTTATGACGGAAACTATGAATGGATTCAAGTCGACCAACAAGACGCAAAAAGCGTGATGGCACTGCAAAAACAATATCATTTGTCTGACGAGATGCTTACGTACTCTTTAGATAAAAACGAACGCGCACGGGTCGAATATGATGCCGAAGAGGAAGCATTGCTGCTGGTTTTCAATGTACCTCAGCAAGAAAAGCGTGACAATCATTTTGAGACCAGCCCGATGACGTTTATTTTAAAAAGGAAGCAACTCTTTACTTTTGCTTCCCACAATACCCGTTATGTGATTCCAATGATGGAGCGCTTGATCCTGCAAAACCCGCTGCAAACGCCCATTCATTTTTTGTTTCAAAGCTTATTCTTGATTTCTGGCACGTTTTTTCCGCTAGTCGAAGAAGTCAATAGTGAGCGGATTCGCTTGAATCAGCGACTACGGGAAAAAACCACCAATAAAAACCTGCTGCAAATGTCTGATTTGGAAGTTGGACTGGTTTTTTTAGTCTCTGCTACGAAACAAAATGCGGTCCTCTTGGAGCAGATCAAAGCGTTATCCATTTATCGTTTGATGGATGATGACGAGCGGGAACAGCTGGATGATGCCCTGATCGAAGCCAAACAGGCAGTGGAAATGACGTTGCTGGCTTTTCAAATTTTAGAGCAACTATCTGGAACCTACAATAATCTGTTAAACAATAACTTGAATGATACCATGAAGTTTTTGACTGTTTGGTCCCTCTTATTGACTGTGCCTTCCATCGTGACCAGTTTCTTTGGCATGAATGTTCCGCTGCCTTTTACCAATAGTATTTTCGGTTGGGGCATTGCCTTGCTGATTAGTTTAGTGTTATCCGTCTGGATGTTGATTGCTTTATGGCGCAGAATTCGTTAGTCGATCACCAAACCTAGACCGGCGGCGATGACCAAGGATTGTTCTTGATCGACTGTTAGTCCCCGCAATTGTTCAAAGGACAACGCGATCTTTTGAAATTGATTGGTCCGAAAATCTAGAGTTGCTAATTTTGTGTGAAACCAGTTGCTATTGTTCAACTGGTTTTCTTGTAGCGACAAGTGTTTCCAATCCATCTCATAAAACTCACTGTCGTTTAGTTGGCACTGACGAAACAGCATCGTCCGTAAATTGGTATTGCTAAAAGAAGCAAAGTTCGCCACGCAATCTTCAAAGGTACAGTCACGGAAATAGCTTTCCGCAAAATTCGTACCAGTCAATTTACACTGTTTAAAGTGAACCCGATGAAAGCTGGCACCAAAACATTCCAGATTAGAAAAATCGCAGTTCTCAAAGAGGACATTTTGGCATTCCCATTGACTCAAGCGTGTTTTTTGCATCGTCACTTTCTTGAAATGACATTGCTTCAAGATGAGGTTTTTGCAAGCATCATAGCTATAGTCACCGCCTTCGAAGAAAGCACCTTCGAAAAGCAGTTCTTCTTCTAAATAAAAATCCTGTGGCTCTAATGCCGACAATAAGGGCGGTACTGGCAATACGATTTTTTTCTTCATCAAGATCCCATCCTGTATGTTTTTCTCTCAGTATAACACGGCGAATCGATGCCGCGATAGTTACGAAAAAGCGGTGGGGCATTGTGAAATTTATTCAATCGGTTTGCAGAATGCTTTTATAACAAGGAAAACCTTTGATTTTGAATACATATTTTTTCACAATCTTTTTACTTGCAAGACGAAAATAATTTTGATATAGAAACTTAACCCGCTGAAAGTGACGTATATCAACGGAAAACTGTCACAAATTTTTAAAATCGCGAAAAAGTTGATAGTTTTCAAATTCACAAGCGAGCTATAATGACAATGTAAACAAAAGGAGGAAATTTTCCATGACAAAAACAGTTATTATCGGTGCAAACCACGCGGGGATTGCTGCTGCCAATACACTATTAGATAACTACAAAGACCAAGAGGTCGTAATGATCGACCGTAATACAAACTTAAGCTACCTAGGTTGTGGGACTGCTTTATGGGTTGGACGTCAAATCGATTCATACGAAGGCTTGTTCTATACAAAACGTGAAGATTTTGAAGCAAAAGGTGCAAAAATCCATATGGAAACAGTGGTTGACCATATCGATTTTGAGAAAAAAGAAGTACACGCTGTGACCAGTGAAGGTGAAACGATCGTTGAATCTTATGACAAAGTTGTCATCGCAACTGGTTCTGTTCCGATTTCACCAAAAGTACCTGGACGTGACTTGAAAAACATCCATTTCTTGAAAAAATTCCAAGACGGACAAACGGTTGATAAAGAGTTAGCCTCAGAAGACGTGAAAAACGTTGCCGTTATCGGTGCTGGTTACATCGGTGTTGAAATTGCTGAAGCAGCAAAACGCCGTGGTAAAAATGTGTTGCTTTTTGATGCAGCGACACGGGCATTGCCAAACTACTACGACAAATGGTTCACAGAAGATATGGACAAAAACTTAGCTGACAATGGCATTGAATTGCATTTCGGTGAATTAGCACGTGAATACAAAGGAACAGAGAAAGTAGAAGCAGTTGTAACAGACAACGGCGAATACCCAGTTGATCTAGTGATCAATGCGATCGGTTTCTTACCAAACAACGAGCTAGGCAAAGATCATTTGGAATTGTTTGCTAACGGCGCGTACTTAGTGGACCGCCATCAACGGACAAGCGATGCAGATGTTTACGCAGTCGGTGACTGTGCAACTGTGTACTCAAATGCTTTGCAACAAACCACTTATATCGCATTAGCAACGAATGCCGTACGTTCAGGGATCGTCGCTGCCCATAATATCGGCGGAACTTCTTTAGAATCAACGGGTGTTCAAGGATCAAACGGGATTTCGATCTTCGGCTACAACATGGTTTCAACTGGCTTGTCAGTCGAAGCTGCCGAACGTAATGGCATGAAAGTGAAATACTCTGATTACGAAGATACCCAAAAACCAGGCTTCATGAAAGAAAATGCGACAGTTAAGATCCGCATCGTCTATGAAGAAGAAACACGCCGTATCGTTGGTGCACAAATGGCGTCACGTACATCTGAAATCGCAATGGGCATCCACATGTTCTCACTAGCGATCGAAGAAGGCGTAACGATCGACAAGATGAAGCTATTAGATATCTTCTTCTTGCCTCACTTCAACCAACCATACAACTACATCACGATGGCTGCGTTGAAAGCAGAATAAGAAACACAAAAGTCGGAGCGTATGCTCCGGCTTTTTTTTTGAAACAATCATGAAAACTGTTGACAATAAGAGGAAAAAGCAGTATACTATAAAAGTTGAGAAATAAAAGCAGAAGCACCCGCTTCTCGCCTGAGTGAAGATATCGCTGGGCAGAATAGGATTCCTACCATTTATTTGTGTGGAGTACGTGCGGGTTCGTGAAGAACTCGTTTTTTTATTGTCTGATTTCGAATCGACAAGCTTTTCTTTCTCTCAAAAAACTCGGAGGTGAATGACCATAGCAAAGGATATGATGGTAAACGACGGCATTCGTGCACGTGAATTGCGTTTGATTGATCAAAACGGCGAACAACTTGGTGTAAAGAGTAAAGCTGAAGCATTGCAAATTGCAGAACGAGCAAACCTTGATGTGGTATTGGTGGCACCAAATGCTAAGCCGCCAGTAGCAAGAATTATGGATTACGGGAAATTCCGCTTTGAGCAACAGAAAAAAGACCGTGAAGCTCGTAAGAAACAAAAAGTAATCAACATTAAAGAGGTTCGTTTAAGTCCAACGATCGACGTCAATGATTTCAACACAAAATTGCGTAATGCACGTAAATTCCTTGAAAAAGGGGACAAAGTGAAAGCTTCGATCCGTTTCAAAGGCCGTGCCATTACCCATAAAGAAATTGGTCAGAAAGTGTTAGATCGTTTGGCGGAAGAAACTGCTGATTTGGCAACTGTTGAGCAAAAGCCAAAAATGGATGGCCGCAGTATGTTCTTAGTATTAGCACCAAAAAACGATAAATAATGACTCACTGAGTTTCAGTTTAAAGTCAGATAACGAAAGATTTTGAGGAGGAAATTAGTTATGCCAAAACAAAAAACACACCGCGGATTAGCAAAACGCGTAAAACGCACTGGCGGCGGCGGATTGAAACGCTTCCGTGCCTTTACCAGTCACCGTTTCCACGGCAAAACAAAAAAACAACGTCGTCAATTGCGTAAAGCTTCAATGGTTTCAGCTGGCGATTACAAACGTATCCGTCAACAACTAGCACGCATGAAATAATTGCGTAACCCAAGCTTCACGTATACAAACAATTATCGATTTTCATATTAGGAGGAATTATACATGGCACGTGTTAAAGGTGGAACAGTAACTCGTAAACGTCGTAAAAAAGTGCTTAAATTAGCAAAAGGTTACTACGGTTCTAAACACACTCTATTTAAAACAGCAAAAGAACAAGTAATGAATTCATACAACTACGCATACCGCGATCGTCGTCAAAAGAAACGCGACTTCCGCAAATTGTGGATCGCTCGTATCAACGCAGCGGCTCGTATGAATGGCTTAAGCTACTCAAAATTGATGCACGGCTTGAAATTAGCTGAAATCGACATCAACCGCAAAATGTTAGCTGACTTGGCTGTAAACGATGCAGCAGCATTTACTGCATTAGCTGACCAAGCAAAAGACGCTTTAAACAAATAATCAATCGTTGGCAACAACGTTAGCCCCGCTCTTTGAGCGGGGTTTTTTTGTTTTTTCTCGATGACCGAGGAATGGTTTCTCACTATCTTTCATACGTTTCTTTCCATTAAGCGAAAAATAGTTTATACTTTTGAAAGCTGTTATTTTATTTATCTCACGACTTTTTCACGAACACTGCAGCAAAAGGAGCTTACGATGGCGATTGATTTATGGCGGCATTTTAAAAAAGGATTGACGGTATATATTGGGATTGGAATTGCGGTCTCATTTTTGAGTGCCGCGAATGTCTTTTATTTTCAAAAATTACTCGATTCATTTGGCAAGACATTTGATTGGTCAGTTATTTTTATCTATGGGTTAACGCTTGTATTGGTACCGCTTTTGTCCTATCTCGAGCAGAAACCCAAAACGAAATTGCACAACAGCATGTATTTCTATCTCAAAGAACAAGCTTTAGTGAAAATCAGCAAGATTGCCTATTCTGAGTACTTGCAGATTGGCTCTGGAGCACTCTTACAGAAAACTGAAGCGGGAGCAGCGGCGGGCAGAAATATCCATTTGAATTTTTATGGACGCTTGTTTAAAGAATTGCTTCCCGAAACACTGTTTAACTTAGCTTTTATTGCTATGATCGATAAAAGGTTGATTCCAGCGATCCTTGTGGGCTATCTAGTGGTGTTTATCGTGACCAATTTGCTTTTGAAAGTTTTACGCTCTCTCAAAGAACGTGCGCTAGTTTCAGAAGAAGCCATGAACAGCACCTTTATCCGCGGATTAACGGAAATGGTCACGTTTCGGATCAATAAGCGGTTTGAAAAAGAGATCGCACAATATAAAAATATGTCTGCTGACACAACAGAACGTTTGACGAAAATGACGATGATCCATGAGTTTTTCTTTGGTTTTTTTGCAGTTTTAGTCGCATTGATCAAAGTCGCAATTGTGGTATTGGCATTCACAAATCAGATTACAGTCAGCTTGGGCGGTTTAGCAGCACTGATTATTTATGTGGATCGAATCTATACGCCTGTTGCAATATTTAACGTGATTTTTGTTCAATACAGCTTAGATAAAGTTGCCTTTGCACGGTTAAATGAATTTTTCTATCTGCCAGAGGACAAAGCATTAACACAAGGAGATGCATTGTCTGAGACCATCAACTATATCACAGTTAAGGATCTATCCGTCACACTTCAAGAAAAGAAAATCTTAACCGATAGCACACTGGAGCTGAAGCGGGGAGCGATTTATGGGTTAGTTGGAGAAAGCGGCGCAGGAAAATCAACGCTGATCAAAACGATTTTAGGCTTGTATCAGCCGACGACCGGTGCAGTTCTGATCAATCACAAAAATTTGGCTGCTTACAACTTAAATGATTACTATCAGCATGTCTTTTATCTATCGCAAGATGCGCCAATATTCCAAGGAACGCTGAAAGAAAATATCATTTTTGATAAGGAAATCGCAGACGAGGAAATCATAGCGGTATTAGAAAAATGTCAATTAGGCGCATTCTATCAGGCACTCAAGGGAGGACTGTCTGCTGAAATTGGAGAAAAAGGAGCCAACCTTTCTGGTGGGGAAAAACAGCGGATCGCTTTTGCCCGATTGTTTTTCACAAACGCAGAAGTCATTGTCCTTGATGAAGCCACCTCTGCTTTAGACGAAACAACAGAAGAAAAGCTTTTTGCAGCGATCAAAGACCAATTGAAAAATAAACTAGTCATTATGATCACCCATCGCCCGAAAAATTTGATTTATGCGGATGAGATCATTGAATTGAAAAAAACACAGGTTGAAGCGGCTTCATCATAAAAGCAGATTCAACCTGTGTTTTGATCAGCGCATCAGTAAATGCGGCAGTGTACTAAGCCATGCAAGCATGCCGACAATCAAGGCAAAGACCAAGATGATGACTGTTTTTGAGAGGAAATCTTTTTTGATGTCCCGCTTTTTCCTAATGGCATCGATGTCTTGATTTTCCATGAAGGCAACGATCTCTTTATACGTTTTGATATTTTGGGTTTTCTTGATTTTTTCGATCTTCAATGCGGCATACATGGAGACGAGCCAAAAACATAGAGGCGGGGCAATCCACCAGTGTCCTGGTAAAAAGAGAGCAGGCCCAACAGATAATGCGGCCAACAATGTAAAGACCAACATTATTTTCGTGTAGCGATCCATTGCTGTTTTCTCAATCGTTTCTTTCATTTGTTCAACATCCCCTTTGACTAATTCATCTAAAGAAACATCAAATAGAACACTGAGCAATAATAAGTTGTGAACATCAGGATAACTTTTTTCATTCTCCCAATTTGAGATCGTTTGTCGGGAGACATAAAGTTTTTCTGCCAGCCCTTCCTGAGAGAGACTTAATCGTTCCCGATGTTTTTTTATTTGTTTGCTTAAGTTCATTTTATCCGCTCCTTCTACCATTAGTGTAGGACAATGTCTGCGTTCTAACGATCAAATGTCTTTGACAATGCCTTGAAATCAAGTGTCAAAATGTTTTTACAGTTGGTTTTATGCTGTTTACATAGCACAACAGCATTGATTTTCTTCAACGAAAAAGCGACAGTCAGCTTGCTTATTGTTTTTTATAGAAGAACCTGCTGGTTTCTTAACAAAGAAAATGATGACGAGTCTGTGCTGATTTTTAGTGTTTGTCCTTATCTATTATTCATTAATTTCGCAAAGATGGGAAGAGGAGAAAACAACTAAGCGTGTGAAAGCATCATTTTCCATTAGTGCATCTTTAAAGGTACCTGTGTGTTGAAATGGAGCCATTCAGAAGACACCTCTATTTGTTGGTTCTGTTTTAGAAGAAAATCGACTGTTGGTAAGCATATCTCCCCCTAAAAACGTCTGCTTTGTGCTATACTGAGGCTTTGTAAAAATAAGTTTGTACAAGCAAGCAGCAACGGTTTTTTCATTGAGTGCTTGCGAGAAGGAGCGTATACACAGTGAAAAAACTAAAGGTTCAAGATTTAATTGCAGTGGGGATCTATACAGCGATTTATTTTCTTTTAATGAGCGTCTGTCTATTGATTTTGCGTTTTGTGATCCCAGGTTTTCATAATTTATTTATTCCAGCAGTCACCGCTTTGTTTTCTGGCATTATCTATCTGATTTTATTGAATAAAGTACCGAAATTTGGCGCAATCACCATTATGGGTACCGTGGTAGGGCTCTTTTTTTTGATTTCAGGACATTTTCCATTGGCCTTTTTGCCCAATATGCTTTGTGCCTTAGCAGCTGATTTGATCCAATACAAAACAAAGCTCAAAGGAAACGTTCGCGTACTGGCGAGTTATATCGTCTTTAGTTTTGGCTTGATGGGCCCGATCTTGCCCCTGTGGTTTATGAAAAATGCCTACATCGATTCATTAGTAGCTCGCGGAAAAGATGAAACCTACATTGCCGGCGTGTTTGCTCATACCTCCAATTTGATGTTGGGGCTTTGTGCATTGGCGGTTTTGATTGGTGCGGTGGCTGGTTTAGGTATTGGCAGTCGCTTGATGGAAAAACATTTTCAACCAACGATCCAATCGCATAAAGGGTGAGGAATGTGTCGAAAACAAGGTTTGATCCCCGCAGCAAATTAGCGGTGATTCTCTTTGCTAGTTTTACTATGATGGTGACCATCAGCTGGATCGATGAGTTTGCCTTTGTCACTTTCTTGCTGCTGCTATTTATAGTCAGCGGCTTTTGGAAAAAAGGCTTGCTGCTCTATGGCGTGTTTGTCTTGCTGACACTGGCAGATAGTTTTTTGTTTCGCCAAGGCAACCACATACTAATCGTGTTGCTGGATTTCTTTTCCGTCGGTTATCGCCGCTTGTTGCCAACGATCATGGCGGCGGCTTTTGCCATTAGCGGGACGAAGAACAGTGAGTGGATGGCTGCGCTGCAAAAAATGCACGTGCCCAACGTATTATTAGTCCCGCTGGCAGTCTTATTTCGTTTTTTTCCCACATTGGTACAAGATTTCAAAAGTATTCGCCAAGCGATGCGCTTTCGCGGCATCTCGCTGTCGGCAGGATCGATCTTGCTTCATCCACTGCAAAGTGCGGAGTATTTTTTGATCCCATTACTGATGTCGGCTGAAAAGACCGCAACCGAACTGTCGGCTACGGCGCTGGTTCGCGGGTTAGCATCAGAAACTCCCCATACCACCGTCCACGAACTGAAGCTGCGCTGGTGGGATGGCTTGGTCTTTTTAGCATTAGGCGGCTTTATCGTGAAAAGGATGTGGCTTGGATGATTACATTAGAACAAGTGTCAGTGAAACGAGAAAATCGAACCGTATTATCTGAGCTCTCTTTGACGGTCGCAGCTGGGGAAGTCATCGTTTTGTGCGGCGCTAGCGGCAGCGGCAAAACGACCCTGCTCAATGTTTTGAATGGCTTGATCCCTGAGCTGTATCCCGCCGAAGTGCAAGGGAAGATCCGTGTCGGAGAAACAGACTTGCCAGTTGCCGATTTCTCCCATTATGCCCAGACGATTGGCGTCGTCTTTCAAAACCCCAAGACTCAATTTTTCACCACGGATGTCTATTCGGAGTTGGCTTTTTCGATGGAAAATGCGGGCGTCGCACCAGAAAACATTCGGCAGCGAATCACCGAAGTAGCACAGCAGTTTTCCCTGACCCCATTGCTTGATGCTAGTGTCTTTGACCTATCTGGTGGGGAGAAGCAGCTGATTGCTCTCGCTGCAGCCACGATGTTGCCCCATGATGTGTTCTTATTGGATGAGCCTTCCAGTAATTTGGATCAAGAAGCGATCCAAAAGTTGACTCAAGGATTGGCTTCTTTAAAACAACAAGGGAAAACCATTGTGATCGCCGAACACCGCTTGGCGTATTTGGCGCCACTGGCAGATCGCTTCTGTCTATTAGAAGCAGGACGATTGCGGGCGTCTTATCCAGCAGCTCAGCTTTTGTCACTATCAGAGGAGGCAATTCACGAGTTGGGATTGCGAAAAGTAGGTGAGGCGGCATTGGAAACTCAGCACTGCCGAGAATCTTTGCCAGAAAAATCTGGATTAACGGCAACGCATCTGCAGATCAAGCAATCAAAACGCTCAGCAAACAGCAGAAATTGGGCGCTTAACTTGCCTGAACTACAATTGCCGACGAAGCAAGCTGTGGGGATCGTTGGACCAAATGGTGCTGGCAAAAGTACGTTGGTGCAAGTCCTGTCAGGATTGAAAAAATGCCCAGAAGCAGTATTTGCCATCAATGGACAAAAGCGGACCCAAAAGCAGCTGCTGCAGGAAAGCTTTCTTGTGATGCAGGATGTCAACTTGCAGCTGTTTTTTGAAACGGTGGAAAAAGAGCTGCTGATCAAAGCCCAAAACCCAGCTCGTTTTGAAGAAATTGTCTCATTGTTGCACTTAACACCACTCCTTGCCCGACATCCGCAAAGCTTGTCAGGAGGGGAAAAACAACGAGTTGCCATCGGCAGTGCCCTGCTTTCTGGTAAACGCTTGTTGTTTTTCGATGAACCAACGAGTGGGTTAGATTTGCAGCAAATGGAAGAAGTCGCAAAACTGTTGCGAACAGTTGCTAAAGAAGTTGATCTGTTAGCGGTGATCAGTCATGATCGCGAGTTTTTGGCTGAAACATGTCCTTACGTGCTTCAACTCGAAAAAGGAGAACTCGTTGGCACGTATCAGCTAGCAAAAAATATGGAATAAATGAAAGACGGAGTGGACCTTGGTTCATGCCGTCTTTTTTTTTTGAACATGAAAAAATCTTCATGATTTTTTTCTTTCAATCAGTTAGGAAGTTTCGAAAAAATCCGTTATGATAGAAGCAAAACAGGAGGAGGAGTGCATATGGCCTTGAAGATCTTGCTAGTAGAAGACGAAGAAAGTTTAGCCAGTTTTATTCAGACCGAATTGACTTTTGAGGGATATGACACGGTCTGGGCCAAAGATGGGCAAGAGGCATTGACCTTGTTCAATCAGCAAGCAAATGCCTTTGATCTGATTTTATTGGATTGGATGCTGCCAATCTATGACGGCATCACAGTGGCGCGGCGGATACGCAAAGAAAGCGACATCCCGATTTTGATGATGACCGCCAGAAATCAAACCGCCGATGTGGTGACGGGGCTTGATGTCGGATTAGATGATTATTTAACGAAACCTTTTGAAATCGAAGAACTGTTTGCCAGAATTCGGGTGATCGAGCGGCGGTTGCAACGAGAAGCCAAACAACAAAAGAACCAGCAAAACCAATTAGTGGCGGGGGAGCTGATGATGGACATCGCCAAGCACTTGGTTCAAATTGCCGGTGAAACCATTGAGTTGACGCCCAAAGAGTTTGGGATTTTATATGAATTGATGAAAGAACCCGAGGTCGTCAAAACAAGAGATGACCTATTGAATGAGATTTGGGGTTATGAATACGACGGTCAAACGAATGTTGTAGATGTCTATATCCGTACACTGCGGAACAAGCTAGATGTTTGCGGCAAAGGCAAAATGATCGCAACCGTTCGAGGATTAGGCTATGTCTTGAGGACCGACCATGAAGAATAAGTCAGTCAACCAACGTAGAAAAACAGCCCAGTTTCAATTGACGAGCCGCTTTTCCTTGATACTCTTTGGTCTGTTGATTCTCTTCAATCTGCTGTTTATTCTATTGTCCGTAGGTTATTTGTTTGAACATATTGAAAATCGTGCCAGCAACATCCTTGAAGCCATCGAAAAAGGTGAGGCATCAGGGGATGCTTGGGACACTCTCGTCAATGCCTATGTTTCGGCAGATGAAGAAGACGCCCTGCAAGTGATCTTAGCCGATGGCAGTGTCGTTTCATCAGAAGATGCGGAAGAGATTTTTGCCGATATCAATCAAGGACGAGTGATGCCATTTCTCGAAGACATCGTTTTTACAGAGGATGGCATCTATTACACGAAAACCCAAGAAGTCGATGGGGATCAGGTGACGATCGCTATCAATGGGGAGGATAGTGTGGAATTAGCCTATGGTCTCTTTATGATCAGCAGTTTCTTGAATCTGATCGCTGTTGTGATTGGCAGCCTGCTGATTTATTGGAGTGTCGGGAAATGGAGTCAGAAACTTACCGGCATGGCGCAAGAAATTGCTGCCATTGAACAAAGCCGAACAGGAGAACTGACGGTTTCTGAAGAGCCCATCGAAATTCGTTCGGTGGCCTTGGCCTTTAATAAATTATTGAAAGAACAGCGAGAGACGATCGAGCGGGAAAAACGGTTCGTTGCCGATGCTTCCCATGAGCTGCGAACACCTCTAGCTGCGATTCGCGGACATGTCCAATTGATCCAGCGGCGTGGAACCAAACATCCCGAAGTCATTCCTTCCTCAATGGCGTTTATCGACAAAGAGTCGAAGCGTTTGGAAACATTGAGCAATCAATTGCTGGACCTAGAAAAAAATCAATCCCAAGATGAAATGACCCTCGTTGATGTTTCCCAGATCGTCCGAGAAGAGTGTGAAAAACAAGCGACGATCGTTCCGCAATCAATTGAATATTTTGTGGAGAACCAATGTATGAAGCGAGGGCATAAACGTGACTTCCAGCAAATCATCCAAAACCTATTAGAAAATGCCGCGAAGTATTCACCTGCCGATCAGCCGATTCATGTGACCTTGACGCAAGAGCAAAGGCAGTTGTCTTTAACCGTCGCCGATTTTGGCATTGGGATTCCCGATGATAAGAAAGCCTTGATTTTTGAACGGTTCTATCGGGTAGAAGATTCTCGTTCTAGCCAGATTGCTGGGTCAGGCATCGGGCTTTCATTGGTAAAACAGCTGGCAGACAAGTATCATGCCAAAATTACCGTGACAGACAATCAACCGCAAGGCAGTATCTTTAAACTTGCCTTTCCAAATGAAAGAGAAAGATGAAGATTTTTTTAGATTTTCTTCAAGCATTTTTGATTCTTTTTCATGAGGAACTTGTTATTCTAAATATATAGAAAAAAGGAATACACAAACATTTGGAGGAATGAAACATGAAAAAAACAACTATTTTATTCGGAATTGCCACATTAGGATTATTGGCAGGATGTACACAAAACAACACTGGAAATTCAGAACCTGCGCAAAACAGCAGCTCAAGCACAGCAGTTGCCTCATCAAGTGAAACAACCTCATCATCAGCAGCGGACAGCTCTTCAAGCAGTGCAGCGATCGCCAATGGGGGCTTGCCTACGGTGACCGTAGAAGAAGCGATCCAAGTATTCCAAGACAAATACCCAGATGCAGCGATCACTTCGATTGATTTGGATACTTCTTTTGGCAATTACTTCTACCAAGTAGAAGGCGTGGATGACACGAATGAGTTTGAATTAAAGATCGATGCAGAAACCAAAGAAACTTCTGAAGAAAGAACGGAAAAATTGGATACCGATGAACAAAACGGTGTTAAAAAAGATGCCGATCAATTGGACCTAACCAACTTGCTTTCATTGGAAGAAATTTCTGATATCGCCGTGAAAGAAGCTGGCGGTGGTCAAGCAACAGATTGGTCCTTAGACAAAGAAATGAATGTAACCTATTGGGAAGTCAAAGTAGAAGATGGCAACAAACAAACAGATGTGAAAATCAATGCCCAAACAGGTGAAGTACTAGAAACCGAATTAGATGACTAATCCTGTTTCGCAGTAAAAAAGATAAGCCGCTATCGTCTATGCGCAAAAGACGATAACGGCTTATTTCTTTACGTATGCTGTTTGACTTCAGTTAACGGTTTGACGCGACCACCAATTTTATCTGCAAATGCTTCGGACTGCTTCCGATCTTCAAAGACCCATAACTTGTCTGGAATTTTTTCACGAGTGCGACGACCATCTTTGCCAATGTAACCATGCAAAACTTTAATCACGTACATCGCCATCATCCTTCCCTGAAATTACTTTTGATTATACGAAAGCCGTTTCAAAAAGCAAGGATTTTGACTTAAATGAGTGATCAGAATTAATTATTCCCCTGACAGGGCAGCATAATCAGCAAATCGTTGATGGATTTCAGGAAAACTACGCTTCAGCTGCACGATGCGATTGGTCTCTTTTGCTAAAAAACAATGCTTTGAAGTCCCCGTCGTTGCCAACTGACCATCGCTCGTTTTGTAGATCTCATAGCGAAAATCCAAACGCGTGCCAGTATATTTGTCGACCAAAACATCGATTCGCACCTCATCTTCGTAACGAATCATCGTTTTGTATTGCGCACTGACTTCCAGCACGGGAACGATCAAGCCCGCTTCTTCGATGGTATGATACGGTAAATCCAAAAACGCGAGTAATTCCACGCGGGCCTCTTCAAACCAGCGGATATAATTGGCGTGATGGATGATCGCCATTTGATCGGTCTCATAGTAGTGTGGTTGACGGATATAGCCTGAATATAAAGACATAAAAACAGCTCCTTTCATAGAAACAAAACCTTCGTTATTCAGCATAACGCAAAAAGGAAGAAAAGCAAACAGAAGGAGAGCTTCTTTGTGTTGAACACTTGAGAAAATGCTACTAGAGAGCAGCGGAATGAAAAAGACAGTGAAACACCTTGACTTTTTCATAGCTTTCTTGTAGTTTATAGATAATATCAAAAATCAGTGAAGGATCGAGTACTTTATTCTATTCCTTAAAAGAGAAAACTGCCCCGGCTGAAAGCAGTTTAGGACGTGTAAAGGAAAGACAATCTGGAGATGAACAGAAGAAAAGCTGTTCCGTGACCGAGCGTTAATCGAGAGGAGAAGAACATTTCTCGAATTTAGGTGGTACCGCGTGTAATCAAAACTCGCCCTTGTATAAAAAAACAAGGGCGAGTTTTTTGCTGTGAATCACTATGATTGGCTTGCGGAGCAAGACAGAATAGATGATGAACAGTACTAGGCGACCACAGGGAGCGTAGTAACCAAACTAGGAATCACTGGGATTGTCTTTTGGAGCAAGACAGAATAGATGATGAACAGCAGCAACCAACCACTAAAAGCGCAATAACCCAAAAGCCAAACACGAGAACAACCCACCCACATCAACGAGCAACAAACAATAGGTGAATAAGCAAACAAGTAATGAAAGCAAAGAACATGGGCAACCATGAAACAAATAGGAGGATGCATACGATGAGTTACCAACGTCCAAAAGGAACCAACGATATTTTGCCAGGAGAATCCGAAAAATGGCAATTTGTGGAAGAAACAGCACGTTTAGTGTTTCGCGATTACCAATTCAACGAGATTCGGACGCCGATTTTTGAGCACTTTGAAGTGATCGCCCGCAGTGTCGGGGACACAACGGATATCGTTTCAAAAGAAATGTATGATTTCTACGATAAAGGAGAGCGTCATGTGACGTTGCGTCCAGAAGGCACTGCACCGATCGCTCGTTCTTATGTCGAAAACAAACTATTCGGACCAGAACATACGAAGCCTTATAAAGTGTTTTACATGGGACCAATGTTCCGTTATGAACGTCCGCAAAAAGGCCGTTTGCGTCAATTCCACCAAATCGGTGTCGAAGTTTTCGGTTCAGCAAATCCAGCGACCGATGTTGAAACAATGGCGATGGCAATGGATTTTTATCGTCAATTAGGACTGAGTCAATTGCGCTTGGTCATCAATTCATTAGGTGACAAAGAGACACGCCAAAACTATCGTCAAGCGTTGATCGACTATCTAGCGCCCCATGAAGCGGAGCTTAGTGAGGATTCAAAACGCCGCTTGCATGAAAATCCTTTGCGGGTCCTTGACAGCAAAGACAAGCGAGACCAAAAATTTGTGGCAGATGCGCCATCGATCCTAGACTACTTAACGCCAGATGCCAAGGCACATTTTGAAACCGTAACGAGTATGCTGGATGCGTTGGAGATCCCTTATGAGATCGATTCAAATATGGTGCGTGGTCTGGATTATTATACCCACACGATTTTTGAGATCATGAGTGAGGCACCAAAAATGGGGGCGCAAGCCACCATCTGTGCCGGCGGTCGGTACAATCATTTAGTGGAAGAGCTAGGGGGACCAGAAACACCTGGTTTTGGTTTTGCTTTAGGGATCGAACGTTTATTGATCACTATGGAAGCCGAAGAAGTTGTAATTCCTGCTTTGAATGAGTTAGATGCGTATGTGGTTGGTTTGGGACAAGAAACCAATTTAGAAGCGCTGAAAGTCGTGCAAGCGATTCGTAATTTCGGCTTTTCTGCCGATCGTGATTTCATGGATCGTAAAGCCAAAGCCCAGTTTAAATCTGCTGATAAGCAAGGGGCACGGTTGGTTCTGACTCTAGGCGAAACAGAATTAGCAGAACAAGTGATCAATATCAAATCCATGGCAAGCCGTGAAGAAAAACAATTTCCGTTAGCGGATCTTTATGCCCGCTTCGATGAGATTTACGATGAAATGACAACCAAAATGTTTGAGTGAGGAGAAAAAGAATGACAAAACGTACAGTATATTGCGGGTTAGTAAATGAGACCCATTTAAACCAGACAGTGACACTAAAAGGCTGGGTGCAAAAGCGCCGTGACTTAGGTGGCGTGATTTTTATTGACTTACGCGACCGGGAAGGGATTGTGCAAATCGTCTTCAATCCTGAGGTTTCGAAAGAAGCCTGGGAAATCGCGGACAAATGTCGCAGCGAATATGTATTAGAAGTAACGGGTCAAGTCATCAATCGTGCACCAGAAGCCATCAATCCGAAAATGGTGACAGGTGCCTATGAAGTGATGATCAGCGAAATCACGATTTTAAACACTGCAAAAACACCAGCCTTTTTGATTGAAGATGATCAAACCGTTGGCGACGAGATTCGCATGAAATACCGTTATTTAGACTTGCGTCGTCCAAAAATGACGAACAACATCGTGATGCGGGCGAAAACGACGCAAGCGATCCGTAATTTCTTAGACACGAACGACTTCTTAGATATCGAAACACCTTATCTAGGAAAATCAACACCAGAGGGCGCGCGGGATTATTTGGTTCCTTCACGGATCTATCCAGGTCATTTCTATGCGTTGCCACAATCACCACAAATTTTTAAACAGTTATTGATGGGTGCTGGCTTCGATCGCTACTATCAAATCGTACGTTGCTTCCGTGACGAAGATTTGCGGGGCGACCGTCAACCAGAATTTACCCAAGTCGATATCGAAACCTCTTTCTTGACGGCAGAAGAAATCCAAACCTATACGGAAGAGCTATTGGCAAAAGTGATGCGAGAAGTCAAAGGCATCGAAGTTACCTTGCCATTCCCACGGATGACCTATGATGAGGCAATGGGACGCTACGGCAGTGACAAACCAGATACACGGTTTGACATGGAGCTTATCGACTTATCAGAAGTTGTGAAAGACGTTGATTTTAAAGTCTTCCAAATGGCTCTTGAAAAAGGCGGCGTTGTGAAAGTCTTAAACGCCAAAGGGGCTGCAGACAAATACTCCAGAAAAGACATGGACAATCTAGGTCATTACGCTGGCCAATTTGGTGCCAAAGGATTGGCATGGGTCAAAGTTGAAGAAGATGGATTGAAAGGACCGATCGCTAAATTCTTAACGGAAGCAACCGACGCGATTATTGCAGCAGCCAATGCGGAAGTTGGCGATATTCTGATGTTTGGTGCCGATTCCTTTGAGATCGTTTCAGCAACGTTAGGTGCGATCCGTAATAAATTAGGAAAAGAATTAGGCTTGATCGACGAGAGCAAATTCAACTTCCTATGGGTTACTGACTGGCCGCAATTTGAATACGATGAAGAAGCAGGTCGCTATGTTTCTGCTCACCATCCGTTCACATTGCCAAAAGAAAGCGATCTGCCGTTGTTAACGACAGACCCTTCAAAAGTCTATGCGCAAGCCTACGATATCGTGCTAAACGGTTACGAGCTAGGTGGCGGATCATTGCGTATCCATACACGGGAAGTGCAAGAGCAAATGTTTGAAGCGCTAGGCTTCTCACGTCGCGAGATGCAAAATCAATTTGGCTTCTTATTGGATGCTTTGGATTATGGTTTCCCACCACATGGCGGCATCGCCCTTGGGTTAGACCGATTAGTGATGCTATTGGCTGGTGAAGAAAACATTCGCGAAGTCATTGCCTTCCCTAAAAATGGGAAAGCGGCTGATCCAATGTCACAAGCACCAAGTACCGTTTCACCAATGCAACTGTTTGACTTGAGCATTGATGTAACAACGGTTGAAGAAAACGAATAAGCGTTAAACCCATGATGAAATGAGTGATGAAATAGAAATTGGTGAATGAATGAAAAAAGTTCATGAGAATTCACCCATTTCTTTCATTGCTCGTTTCTTTTTTTATGTGCTGAAGTATAATAAAGGCAAATCAAAAAAGTGAGGCTATGAAATGCAATGACTCCTCTGTTTAAATGGCTCCCTCATCCGGAATATGCCAACAAACTTTCATTCTCGATCGTGTACGCACTGCTGGCATCGATTGCGGTCAATTTTTTCTATCAGCCGGGCAATATTTATTCCAGCGGCATTACCGGTGTCGCTCAGATCATTACTACGATCTCAAGAGAATGGATCGGGTTTTATATCCCCTTATCTCTTGCGCTATTATTGTTGAATGTGCCATTATTTTTTCTTGGCTGGTTTAAGATCGGCCACAAATTTACGATCTTTACTGGAATCACTGTTTTATTGACATCCTTATTCGTGCAAATTTTGCCAGAAGAAACCGTCACGACGGACCCGATGATCTGTGCGATTTTCGGTGGTGCCATCAATGGAGTGGGGATCGGCTATGCCTTGAAGAATGGTCTTTCTTCCGGAGGGCTGGATTTTGTCAGCATTGCCATACGCAAACGGACAGGGAAGACGATCGGCTCGATATCGATTTTCTTTAACATTGTTATTTTGTTCGCCGCTGGGATCTTGTTTGGCTGGCAATATGCGTTGTATAGTGCGATCGCGATTTTTGTCAGTGGAAAAGTGACGGATGCGGTCTTTACGAAACAAAAGAAAATGCAGGTGACGATCATCACTCGCAACCCAGAAGAAGTCATTCAGACGATCCAAAAACATATGCGGCGAGGCATTACCATCATCAATGAAGCCGAAGGAGCCTACAAACATGACAAACAAACGGTTTTGCTGACGGTAGTCACACGCTTTGAACTGCCGATGCTGCGCAGTGCTATGAAAGAAGCCGATCCAAAAGCCTTTGTTAGTATTGCGGAAAATGTCCAGATTTTGGGTCGGTTTTATGAAGAAGAACTGTAAAAAAGGAGTTAAAAAAAGTATTTCTTTATAGAAGTACTTTTTTTTCGCCAAAAATTAATTTTTTTGAAATATAGCAGATGTTGCTAGCTTTATATGGGGGATTTCTGGTAAATTATGAGAGTATGGAATCAATAGCGTTCATGCTGAAATTGTTTTTTTATGAAACAATTGGATCAATTAGAGAAAAGTGGTTGGAGAATGAACAAACGTTTAAGTACAAGCCGCTATATTACCGGGTTCGACGGCATTCGAACCTTGGCAGTCATCGGCGTTATTTTATATCATTTACTACCTACTCATATGCGAGGCGGGTATTTAGGAGTTCCAGTATTCTTTGTCGTATCAGGTTATTTAATCACTGACTTGCTGAGGCAAGAGTGGGATCAAAACGGCAAAATCAAAGTCAAAGATTTTTATGTTCGGCGGATGAAACGGCTCTATCCAGGAATGGTGGTGATGCTGCTTATCTCAGCAGCGTATATCACTTTGTTCCAGCGAAACCTGCTGAATAATTTGCGCGGGGTTTTTGTTAGCTCGCTGCTGTATTACAACAACTGGTGGCAGATCAATCATGGGTTATCCTATTTTGATCGGTTCGGCAATGAATCTCCCTTTACCCATCTGTGGTCATTGGCTGTGGAGGGACAGAACTATCTGATTTGGCCTTTAGTGTTTATTTTGTTGATGAAAATCGGCAAGCAGAGGCATCGCGCCTTTAAATTTACTGCCGCAGTCACGATTTTATCGGCAATTCTGTTAGCGGTCCTTTACACACCGGGTGCTGATCCGACACGGGTCTATTATGGAACAGATACGCGACTCTTTTCGATCTGGATGGGGAGTGCCTTAGCATTCATTTGGCCAAGTACCCACTTGAAGAAAGAGATACCGCAAAAAGCCAAACGGGTCTTAAATATCTCTGGTTTTGCTTCCTTGGCTGGTCTGATCGCAGCGTTCTTTTTCTTAGATGATCATTTGACCTTTGTCTATTATGGCGGCATGTTCTTGATCAGTATCCTATGTACGATTCTTGTGGCAGTCACCGCTCATCCGGGAGCCAGTTTGAATCGGGTATTGAGTAATCCGATTTTCAGTTATATCGGCAAGCGCAGTTATGGGATCTATTTGTATCAATTTCCAGTGATGATATTTTACGAAGCAAAAGTGGGAAATATCGGTGAGAACGTGCTGATGCACACGTTAGTGGAACTATTCTTGATCTTGTTTATCAGTGAATTGTCCTATCGGTTTATCGAAAACCCAATGCGTAAATTCCAGTACAAAGATACATTCAGAACGGTCCGCGGTTGGTTCAGTAAACCAATTTTTAGTTGGAAAAAACCGTGGTTAGTGCCCAGCTTACTCATTACCCTCGTTGCTTTGTTTGGCGTCGTGACTGCACCGACGAATTATGTCGATGCCCAGCAGCAGCAGTTGAGAGACAACATTGCGGCCAATAAAAAAGCGGCAGAGCAATCGCAAAAGAATGCGAATGCTGAAGGCAATGAAACGGATGATGAGGCGAACACGAGTGAAGATGAAAAAAATATCATGGAAAAGTATGATCTAACAGCAGCCCAAGTGAAAAAAGCGGAATCTCTTGAAATCACGGCTTTTGGTGATTCTGTGATGCTGGATGCAACGGCTGACTTGAAAGAAGTCTTTACCCAAGCGGTAGTTGATGGGGATGTTGGGCGCCAGCTGTATGCGAGCCCTGAATTGATCAAAGACTTGAAAGAAAAAAATCTTTTGCGGGATACCGTCCTTGTGGGGCTTGGAACGAATGGTTCCTTTACAGAAGCCCAATTTGACAGCTTTATGAATGAGATCGGTGATCGCAAAGTCTACTGGATCAATGTGCGGGTACCGACACAGCGTTGGCAAAATGAAGTCAATCGGATGTTGGAGCGCATGGCGGAAAAATACGACAATATGACCTTGATCGATTGGTATGATTTGAGTAATGACCAAGAGTCCTGGTTCTATGAAGATCGGGTCCATCCAAATCCAGATGGCATGGATCAATACGTGAAGCTAGTTGCCCAAACGATTTTACAAGATGAATAAGCAAGAAAAAGACAAACCTTACGCAATCATAAGGTTTGTCTTTTGTCTTAAACGGTGCGTTGTAAGAGCACTGTTTTTTTTTAATCTTTTTCTATCACTGTTAACAGTGACTCAAATAAAATCGCACTAGAAGCCGATCCGGGATCGATATGACCGATGGCACGTTCACCAACATAAGAGGCACGGCCTTTTTTAGCAACGAGTTCTTTGGTATGTTCTTTCGCTGCTTCGATCGTGTCTTTGGTCAATTCCCCTTTTTTCAAGGCTTCTGCGATAGGTTGCCAAACATCGACCATCGTTTTGTCTTCAAACTCAGCTTTTCCCCGCATTTTGATGCCCGTCAAGCCTTCTTCAACGATCGTACCTAATTGTTCAAAGGAGTCGATTGTTTCTAGTTCCTTTGTTGCTTTGGTCATATTCATAAACGCCGAACCATAAAGGGGACCCGAAGCGCCGCCGACTTTTGAGATCATTGCCATCGAGAAGACTTTAAAGGTATCACTGATCGTCGTTGGCTGTTGCTTGGCATAAGCTTCTTGATAAGCAGCTACGCCGCGTGCCATATTGTTGCCATGGTCCCCGTCGCCGATCGGTGTATCTAAATCGCTTAAATAGGCCTTGTTTGCTTCGATTTCTTTCGTGAAGGTATCTAACCATGCTTGCACCGTTTCTGTTGTCAATTGCATCTCTATTCGCTCCTTTACCAGGCTATTGTTGTGACGTCTTCATTTAACGCATCGGTGTGATCCGTTTCGCTGAAATCGATCATGGTCAGTGAAAGTCCCTGCATATCGATGGAAGTCATGAAATTGCCGACCTTATGGAAGGAGACAGGGATGTCTTTTTCTGCGAGTAATTTCGCGACATCATTGGCAAAAACGAACAACTCCATTTGCGGCGTACCACCCATACCGTTGATCAAGACACCGACTTTTTCTGGGGTCTTTTCATAATCCGCTAAGATTTTTTCCACCAACTCTTGTGCTAGTTCACGTGAGGGTTTCAGTTTTTCTCGACGGTAACCAGGTTCGCCGTGGATGCCCACGCCATACTCGATCTCATCATCGGCTAAGTCAAAACCTGGTTTCCCAACTTCAGGAACTGTTGCCGCTTTTAATGCGACCCCAATGGTTTTGATCGATGCAACCAAGGCATCGCCCAGTGTTTTTAATTCACTTAAGCTGGCACCATTACGAGCAGCTGCGCCTAAAATCTTGTGGACTAAGACCGTACCGGCAACTCCTCGTTTGCCAGCAGTATAGGTGCTATTTTCAACAGCGATATCATCATCAACGACCACGATCTCAGTTGTGATCTCTTCCATTTCTGCCATATCTTTGGCCATCTCAAAGTTCAAGATATCGCCAGTATAGTTTTTGACGATCAACAAGACGCCTTGTCCTTGATCAGAATCTTGGATAGCCGTCAAAATCTGGTCGGGGGTAGGGGAGGTGAAGACATCGCCTAAAACGGCGGCGCTAAGCATCCCATCACCGACAAAGCCAGCATGGGCCGGCTCATGTCCGCTCCCACCGCCAGAAACAAGACCGACTTGTTCTTTTTGATTATTCTTAGCGATCACCCGTGAGTCGGCGACTTGATGGACCAGTTCAGGATAACTGCCTACGATACCAGCCAACATTTCTTCTACGATCATTGAGGGATCATTAATGATTTTTTTCATGCTTCATGCCATCCTTTCTCGGCTGCTTTTTTTGCTTCTGCAACGATTTGTGCCAAATCATCACTAAAACCAGCGGTGATCGCTGCAGCAAAGGCACCTTCCACCAGCGGCGCGTCGATCAGGTGATAGCGTTCTTGTTGCTGAGGTTCTAGCATGTCGTAAGCAAGTTCGGCATTCAAAACGGCACTGCCTAGATCGGCAAAGACTAAGATCAGTTCAGCATCTGCGGATTCGTTGACGGCATCTACGATTTTCGTGGCGTCAGAACCCAGCTCTCCTTCTGCTGTCCCGCCTAAAGAATAGATCGTGACTGACTCGCCATCAGACATTTCTTCGATCATCTGTTTTAATCCTTCGGTGAGTTGCTGACTGTGAGAAACGAGTAAAATACTTTTTTTCATCCAATTTCACCAACACTTTCTGATTAAATTTGGCTGTTTGACAAGGGGGTTGCCTTTTCCAAAGAAACACCGTCCTTGTTGAAACCGCCTACAGGTTCAGTATACCAAATTTCTTTCTTCTTGTATGGTTGCACCTATGGAGAGGACAAAAAAACAGCATCGTCTTTCTGGACAAAGCAAGAAAGAGCGATGCTGCAAAATTAATTAAGACTGTTTAACAAGCACTTTGGCTGAAAAGCGCTTCGTTAGGAAAGAAAGCCCAACGTACAGGCAGATGTTCAATGCCATCATGCCAAGGAAGTAAGGCAATGTTACGGCGGTCAAGAAACCGACTTCCAGCAACCCGTGGAAGAGCATTGCTGCAACATAGATCCCCACGGTAGTGGTAATCGCTAAGAACAATCGCAATGGATTTAATGGCAAGCAAGCGCGAATCACAGCGATACAGCTGATCCCGATCAACAAATGGTACAACAAGGTCGTCGTATCAAATTGCGACCAACCGTAGTCGGTTTGTAAAAAGCGGATCGCGAAGTAATTGACTAACACTAACAAGGCATTTGGCAACGCATTGAGCAAGACTGTCGGCAAGTAGCGCCCCTTGATTGGTGCTTTGTTTTCTTCAAAGGAAAGGAAGAAAGATGGATAGCCTTCAATTGCTAAGTCGATCAATGTGATTTGGATCGGCAAGAACGGAAAGGCGCTGGATGTCAGGATACAAACCAAAGAGAGCAAGAAGCTGTAAATCGTCTTGATAAAGAAGATTCCCGACGCTTTGGTGACGTTATTGACGACGCGGCGTCCTTCAAATAAAACATCTGGCAACGTAGTAAAGTCAGAATCCAATAAGACAAAGTTAGCGATTTGACGAGCCGCACTGTCGCCAGCAGCCATTGCAATGCTGACGTCGGCTTCCCGTAGTGCCAACACATCGTTGACGCCATCACCCGTCATGGCAACGGTCCGTTGATTGGCTTTTAATTCTTGAACGAGTAGTTTCTTTTGTTCAGGGGTCACACGACCAAAGACCGTATAGCGTGTCGCAGCTTCTCGGACTTCTGCTTCGGTCGTTAAGGTAGAAAGATCAATGGCTTGATCGGCATTCGCTAGGCCTGCACGATGGGCGATCGCTGCGACAGCTATTGGATTATCGCCAGAGATTACTTTTAGATCGATGCCTTGATCTGCTAAGTAAACCAAGGTTTCTTCTGCGTTTTGGCGGATGATATCGGATAAAATCAAGACAGCCACCGCTTGTGCATTGGTTGGGTCAAAGGATACTGGCGCTTTTGGATCGGTCTCTACGGCTAAAATCAACACCCGCAGACCTGCTTCTTGCGCTTCTTTGACTTGCGGCAACGCAGCAGAGCCAGCAACTTTTTCAGGTGCGCCAAGATAGACATTTCCTAGATGTTCAAAAGCTACAGCACCCCATTTGCGCTGTGAAGAAAAGGCAGCGACTTCGATCGGCTGATGATCCGTTAGCTCAGGGCAGCCTTGACGCAATGCTTGCATCGTTAAATTGTTATCTGTGCTGGCTGCCAAATAATTCCCTAAGAGCATGTTAGGGTCGCTATCGGTTTGGAGAGGAACGATCGATTCGAGAACCATATGGCCTTCCGTCAACGTCCCCGTCTTATCCAGACAAAGGGTATCGACATGCGCCAAGGTTTCAACGGCATACATGTCTTGGACCAAAATCCGTTTTTTGGCCAATTTAATGACACCTGTCGTCAAGGCGATACTGATCAGCAGGACAAGTCCTTTTGGTAACATTCCTAATAAGGCAGCGGCAGAAACGACGACGGATTCCTTGATCCCAGCATCTCGCATCATAAAGGCTTGGAAGAACAAAATCACCCCTAAAGGAACGATTACATAGCTAGTGAATTTGGATACACTACGGATCGAAGCAAGCAGCTCAGAGCGGATCGGTTTGTGGATCTTTGCCTCATTGCTTAGTTTCGCTGCGTAGTTTTCTGCACCGACATGAAGGACTGTTCCTGTCACTTCCCCGCTGACGATGAAACTCCCTGAGAGTAAGGAAGCACCTGCTTCTTTGACAACCAGATCGGCTTCACCAGTCAGCATCGCTTCATTGACTTCGACTAGTCCAGAAAGCACCGTCATATCAGCGGGGATTTGGTCCCCAGCACCAAGAATAACTACGTCCTCTAAGACCAATTCTTTGGCTGAAATCTCATGGATTTGAGCATCTCGAATCACTCGTACCGTTTGCGGTGAAACAAGTGAGAGTTTTTTTACTAAATTACGCGCGTGCAATTCTTGGCTGATCCCAATGGTGATATTCACAAAAATAATCGCTAAGTAGAACATGTTGGAATAGGCGCCTACGGCAAATAAAAAAACGCCAATCAATAGATTGAGAAAATTGAATAACGTCAGTAAATTGTCTTTGATGATCGCAGCAGTTGATTTACTGGTTTTGGTTTCATAATCATTGTGCAGTCCCTCTTGGGTTTTTTTGGCGACTTCTGCTGCAGTCAAGCCGGTGGGTAATTGAGTCATAAGCATCTCCATTTCATTTGTTCATTTCTTTCTAATTCCTTTATCTAGTCTAGCATTCGAAAAAGGCAATGCAATCGTTGCGAGGAAAATAACGATAAAATTAATTAAAATCTTAAACAATCAACACGTGTTCTTTTAAAGAAAGAAAAAAACGGGGGGAACAAACCGCGCCATCGACTTTTTTCAGGTGCTTACGTATAATAGGGGAAGAGAAAAAGCCGAGAAGCAGATGCTTAGCGGACAAAAGAGGGTAGCGAGCATGACTTTAAAAGAAAAAATTATTGCAGAAAGCAAGCGGCTTGGCATTGACAAGATCGGGTTTGCTTCAGCGGAGCCGTTTTTGGCATTGGAGCCTTCCTTGCGGGAACAAAAAGCCAAAGGCCATACCTCTGGTTTTGAGCATCCCGTGATCGAAGAGCGTATCTATCCTGAACGGACATTTGAAAATCCGCAAACGATCATTGCGATCGCTTTAGCTTATCCGACAAAAATCAAAGAGAAAGTCCCCCGGGATGAAAAACGTGGCATGTTTGCCCGTGCCTCGTGGGGCATCGATTACCATGATATTTTGCGAGAACGATTAGATCGCTTGATCGCCTTTATCAAAGAACAAGCGCAAACGATGGAAGAACAAGTCGAATGGCGTTTCGCACCGCAAGTCGATACAGGGGAATTGGTGGATGTGGCGGCAGCGCAGCGGGCGGGTCTTGGCTTTATCGGTCGTAATGGCTTGCTGATCACAGAGGAATTTGGTTCGTTTGTTTATCTCGGGGAGATCGTCACTAATATCTCTCTTGAACCAGATGAAGAGGTCCCGTTTGGTTGTGGGGATTGCATGCGTTGTGTGACGGCTTGCCCCACCAAAGCGTTATTGGGCGATGGTCGGATGAATGCCCAGCGCTGTTTGTCCTATCAAACCCAGACGAAGGGCATGATGCCAGAAGAGTACCGCAAAAAGATGCATAACGTGATTTACGGTTGCGATATTTGTCAGCTGGTCTGCCCTTATAATCGGGGGAAGGACTTCCATTTTCATCAAGAGATGGAGCCTGAAGTCGATACCGTTTATCCAAAACTGCAACCGATGCTGTCTTTATCAAACAAAGCCTTCAAAGAACAATTTGGCCATCTATCTGGCTCTTGGCGGGGGAAAAAACCGCTGCAGCGTAATGCCATCATCGCCTTAGCCAATGTGGGAGACCGCAGTGCCTTGCCAGCGATTTGGCGCTGTGCGACAGAAGACGTGCGCCCAGTGATTCGAGGAACGGCTTATTGGGCAATTGGCCAGTTGGGCGTCAAAGAACCAGAGATGTGGTTAGAGCGACTGCAACGGTGCGCAGAGTTAGAACCCGAAGAAGAGGCGCTACAAGAATTGCAGCCTGCCATCGAACGATTGCAAGCAGTCATGACCAAAAAGCAGGAAAAAGAGCTATAAAAAAAGCAAAACGTGCCTGTGGCCGTTTTGCTTTTTTGTTTAATCTAGTACGTCATCACTTTCAACGATTTCTTCTGAATCGAGTTCAAAATCTGGTGCTGGATGCACACGCTCAGGCAGCTCCATTTCTAACTCGCCTTCTTCGATGTATTGGTTGTCGGTATCGGCAACGTCAATTAAAATTTCTTCAGGAAGCTCTTGCTCCAACCGATAGCCTTCTGCATGACGTGCATCGAGTAATTCCAAAAGATGTTGCCACTCGTCTTTCGAGATCACTACAACGTCAATGCCATCTTTGTTTTGTACCTCTACAACAGAGGAAAGATCGGTGCCGACCGTTTTAATGATCGATTCCAACGACCATTTACTCGTTTCTAAGTCAATTTTTTGTGCCATAAGAATTACTCCTTTTTTGAGAAAAATTTTGTCCTACCTTAATTGTAACGGGAAAGTTGCAGAAAACAAAATAGCTTGATTGGGAATCGTCCCTGATATGCGCAAGAACATTTGCACAGCGGCTTTAACCAAGGTAAGATAAGAGCAAGAAGGGAAGGAATAAAAATGACAGAAAAACAGACATTTCATGTGAATGGGTATTTAGCACTAGTTGTGCTGATCGGGTTATTAGTTGGCGGCGGTTATTTGTTTTATCATGGGTTCGTAAATGAGAGCGTTCTCGAAATCGTTCTCAGTATTCTTTTATGGATCGTTTCGTTTCTTTTCCTTAGTTCGTTAACGATCGTACAACCCAACCAAGCCAAAGCGATCCTCTTTTTTGGGCAATATTTAGGGACCATTAAAGACAACGGCTTATTCGTGACAACCCCCTTAACCCAAAAAATCAATGTTTCATTGAAAGTCCGCAACTTTAACAGTTCGCTGTTGAAGGTCAATGATTCAGACGGAAACCCGATCGAGATCTCGGCAGTGGTGGTTTTTAAAGTCGTAGATACGGCGAAAGCATTGTTTGATGTCGATTATTACCAAGATTTCATTGAGATCCAAAGTGAAACAGCGATTCGTCATATTGCGACGCAATACCCCTATGACACGTTCAATGACGATGATCTGACGTTGCGAGGCAATACCAATGAAGTTTCGGAGGAGCTGGCAAAAGAATTGCAAGAACGATTGGCTGTTGCTGGGGTCGAAGTCTTGGAGACGCGCTTAAACCATTTGGCGTATGCGACTGAGATCGCTAGTGCGATGCTGCAGCGCCAACAAGCCAAAGCGATTTTATCTGCACGACAAATCATTGTTGAAGGGGCCGTCTCCATGACACAAATGGCGTTAGAACAAATCGAAGACGGACAGGACATCAATTTCACAGATGACCGCAAAGTCCAACTGATCAATAATTTATTGGTGTCGATCATTACCGATAAAGGCACGCAGCCGGTGATCAATACGGGTGATGTCAAAGAGAAAGGAGTGTAGCATTTGAAGAAACTTTACATCAAACAGAAGGTTTTCAGCATCGGCGAAAAATTTACCGTCACCGACGACTTACAAAACCCTCGCTATTATGTCGAAGGTAGTTTTTTTAAGATCCCGAAAAGTTTTACGATCTTCAATGAGCAGCAGCGATCGATCGCGGAGATCACCAAAAAAGTGTTCAGTTTATTACCAAAATTTTTTGTGGAAGTCCACGGCCAAGAAGCGATCGTTTTAGAAAAACATTTCACATTTTTTAAAGCCCGCTATTCCATCAGTGCAGAAGGCATCGATGTGGACGGTAATTGGTGGGATATGGATTTTGTGGTTAACCGCAACGGTAAGCGAATCGCAGAGATCCACAAAAAATGGATCTCTTGGGGCGATACCTATGAAGTCGTGATCTATGAAGAAGATCTAGATGACCTGATCATTGCATTAGTGGTAGCGATCGATCGCGTCAAAGCAGATGATGCCGCAGCATCAAGTTCAGCAAGTAGTTAGAAAAAAAGGAGCGATGTGCATGTTATACGGTTCGATTGAAGCAGGCGGCACAAAATTTGTGTGTGCCATTGGCGATGAAGAAATGACGATCAAGGAAAGAGTGAGCTTTCCGACAACGACACCTGAGGAAACAATGCCTTTAGTCATTGATTTCTTCAAACAATACCAAACAGATTTAGCAGGGATTGGGATTGGCTCATTTGGGCCTATCGATATCCATCACGATTCTGCCACTTATGGGTACATTACCTCGACCCCGAAATTGGCATGGCAAAATTTTGATTTCATCGGTACCATGAAAAAAGAATTTCCGATCCCGATTTCTTGGACAACAGATGTCAATGCGGCTGCCTACGGTGAGTATGTCTTCGGCAGTGGCAAAGGATTGAGTAGTGTCGTTTACTACACGATCGGTACAGGTGTTGGCGGCGGGGCCTTACAAGAAGGGCGCTTTATTGAAGGCTTTAGTCATCCAGAAATGGGGCATATGCTGGTCGTCCCTCATCCAAAAGATGACTTTGCTGGCAGCTGTCCATTTCATGGCAACTGTTTAGAAGGGATGGCAGCTGGACCAGCCATCGAAAAACGCTTAGGGAAAAAAGGACAAGAGGTTGCAGAAGATGATCCTTATTGGGAAATCGAAGCCTCCTATATTGCTCAATGTGCCTACAATACAACCTTGATGTTTTCTCCAGATGTGATCATTTTTGGCGGTGGTGTGATGAAACAGCGCCATATGCTGCAAAACGTCCACGACGCATTTGCAAAATTGGTCAATGGGTATGTCGAAACGCCTGAGTTAAGCAAATATATCGTGACCCCAGCATTGGAAGACAACGCTGGAACCCTCGGTTGTTTGGCATTGGCTCGAGAAGCGGTCTTACATTCATAAACGAAAAAACGGATCATACTCTTCGGGTATGATCTTTTTTTACAGCGTATCAGTGGCGCTTTTGGCGACTTTTTGTATACTTAAGCTGAGGTGGAAAAGAATGAAATTAGCTGTTCGAAAAAGAAAAATCGGGAATATTCCGGTCTTAGAAGTTGTACCAGAAGAAATGATTTATGAGCCGCTGCCATTGATTATTTACTATCATGGCTGGCAGACGAGTAAAGAATTAGTGTTGACACAAGGCAGAAAGTTGGCTAGAGAAGGTTTTCGGGTGGTCTTGCCAGATGCAGCCAATCATGGGGAGCGCAAGACCCAGCTATCGGAGATTCCTTCTTTAACTTTTTGGCAAAGTATCCAAACCAATCTATTTGAGTTTTCTTACTTAGTCGATTTTTTTGAAAATCTTGGTTTGGTCAACGGTCAGATCGCAGTTGGCGGAGTCTCCATGGGAGGGATGACCACGTGCGGTTTATTGTGCCAGCATCCAGAAATCACAGCGGCAGCTTGTATCATGGGTTCTCCTTCCATGTTGAAATACCGTGACCGCATCCAAATGCACGCTGGCGCTGCTGGGTTCTTTGTACCCGAGGATTATGGTCAGCTATTAAGCTGGATGGATGCTTACGACCTGTCTTCTCAACCAGAGAAATTAGGACAGCGTCCTCTTTTGTTTTGGCATGGTACCCAAGACGAGAAAATTCCTTATGGTGATGTGGAAGCCTTTGTGGCAGAAAATCCAGAAGCAAATCTGCAGTTTATCTCGCGAGAAGAACGCCATCTGGTTCGTGGAGAAACGATGGATCAAGTCACAGCTTTTTTCGTGGCAGAGCTCAATAAAACCAATCCATGACACGGTTTGCTCAAGGAAAAAGATTGTGTGGAAAAGTACAAGCATAAAACTCGTTTTTTGTCACGTGATAACCTATACTGTAGGGTGCAAAAAAAGGAGGAATTGGTTTGACATACCGCGTTTTATTATTTTATAAATACACAACAATTGAAGATCCGGAAAGCTTCGCCAAGGAGCATTTAGCATTTGGAAAAGAAATTGGCATCAAAGGCCGTATTTTAGTAGCCAATGAAGGGATCAATGGCACGCTTTCTGGAACGGTTGAAGCAACGGATCGCTATATGGAAAAAATGGAAGCTGATCCCCGTTTTAAAGGGATTTTTTATAAGATTGACGAAGTAGAAGAACATGCGTTTAAAAAGCTATTCGTTCGTCCGCGCAAAGAATTGGTTTCATTGAACCTTGAAGACGACATCGATCCATTAGAAATGACTGGAAAATATTTAGATCCTAAAGCGTTCAAAGAAGCGTTGTTAGATGAAGATACCGTGGTGATCGATGCCCGTAACGATTATGAATATGATTTAGGCCATTTCCGAGGAGCCGTTCGTCCCGATATCCGCAGCTTCCGTGAGTTGCCGCAATGGATCATCGATAATAAAGAAAAATTCATGGATAAAAAAGTCGTTACTTATTGTACTGGTGGTATCCGTTGTGAAAAATTCTCAGGCTGGCTGCTGCGAGAAGGTTTTGAAGATGTGGCCCAACTCCATGGTGGTATCTTTGCTTATGGGAATGACCCAGAAGTTCAAGGCGAGCTTTGGGATGGGAAAATGTACGTCTTTGATGAACGCATCAGTGTGGAAATCAATCATGTAGATAAAAAAGTCATCGGCCGCGACTGGTTTGATGGGACACCTTGCGAGCGCTATGTAAACTGTGCCAACCCAGAATGCAATCGCCAATTCTTAACTTCTGAGGAAAATCAAGCTGCCCATTTAGGTGCCTGTGGCTATGATTGTGCCATCCACGAACACAACCGTTACGTGGAACAACATGGGATCACAGAAGCGGAAAAAGCTGAACGGTTAAAAAACTTTGCAACAAAAAACGAAACAGTCACTGCCTAAACCGACAACTGTTTCACAGAAAATGAATGATTAAAAGAGTCGCACGTGAGTCCGAAAACTGGCTTAGCTCAGTCAAGTTTTCAATCTTCCGTGCGACTTTTTTGAATGAACAAAGTTGGAAACGACCGTTTTTTAATTATCTGAAAAATCTAACTATTCCAATTGTTCTTTTTTCTTTCCTATCGAGAAAAAACGCAAGGCTCTCGCATATTTCACGATTTTAGAGTAAACTATACCTAATTGTGGAAGAGGAAAGAGGAATTCAGATGAAAATTGTTATTGCTGGTGCAGGTGCTATGGGCAGCCGTTTTGCTATTATGTTAAAAAGAGGCGGAAATGACGTCACGTTAATCGACGGCTGGCCGGCGCATATCGAAGCGATCCGTGAACACGGATTACGAGCGAACTTAAACGGTGAAGAGATCGCAGTCCCTTTTTCGATCTATTCGCAAAATGAGATCCCAACGACTGTACAAGCAGACTTGATCCTGGTCTTTACTAAAGCGATGCAACTGGATCAAATGATGCAAACGATCAAACCGATGATCGGAGAGCAAACGAAAGTCTTATGCTTATTAAACGGGATCGGTCATGAGGACACGATTGAAAAATATGTCAGCACGGATAAAATCTTTTTAGGAAATACCATTTGGACGGCGGACTTGATTGGTCCTGGTAATGTTCGCTTGTTTGGGGATGGTTCTGTAGAACTGCAAAATATCGAACCGGGCAAAGAAGAAGATGCCCGTCAATTAGCGGCAGTCTTGGCTGATGCTGGGTTAAATGCGTCTTATTCTGAGAACATTCGCTACTCCATCTATCGCAAAGCCTGTGTTAACGGCACACTAAATGGTTTGTGTTCGATTTTAAATGTGAATATTGCCCAATTCGGACAAACCTCAACGGCGCGTGCGATGGTCCAAACGATTGTGGAAGAATTTGCGGCAGTTGCTACCCATGAATCTGTTGAACTGGATGTATCCGAAGTAGTCCACCATATTGAAGAAACCTATGATCCAGAAGGCATCGGAATGCACTATCCATCCATGTATCAAGATTTGATCAATAATCATCGTAAAACCGAAATCGATTATATCAATGGCGCAATCTCACGAAAAGGCCGCAAGTACCAAGTGCCAACGCCTTATTGCGACTTTTTGACTCAAATGATCCATGCTAAGGAAGATATTTTAGCAGCAGAATAACACTTCTGCGAAGGTAATAACTCGTAAAATCGCTAGCAGTCAGTAGCGATATCAAGAGACTGCATCCAAATCATTCAGCAAAAAAGTCTTTTCGCTCACTCATAGAAGAAACACTATGAGGGCGAAAAGACTTTTTTTATTGATTTCGAGTGAGTCTGCTTATTTTTTCTTGATACGAATCGCATAAGAATCCAACAAGATTCGAGCAATGACCGATAAGGGCAGTCGTGAGCGGACTTCATAATCAGGGAAAAAGGAAATTTCTGATTTGAAGCCAATCAAAGAAAGCTCGACTAATTCCAGCAAGCGGCTTTCTTTTGAGGCGGTGATCAAAAGCGATCCGATTTCTTTATCGTAACAATTTTGAGCCGCGATGACTAATTCTTCGGTTTCCCCATTTAATGAAACAAAAACCACAGTATCTTCTTTATGCAAACGCTTACTGATCGTAGTGATAATATTGGGATCAGTGTACAACTCACAATATTTATCCACCAGTTGAAATTTTGTCTTCATTTCTTCCCCAATCAATTCTGAAAAGCCCCGTGCAAAAATAACGATTCGTTTCGCGTTGTATATTTTTTGGATCGCATCTTCAATAGTGCCCGTATCCAGCATATTTAAGGTACGAATGACTTCTTGTTCATTTTTAATAATGGAGCGACGGATCTCTTCATCCACCATTTCCACGTTTGAAAAATTCAAGGTTATATTCGATTGCTCTTTTAAATGATGTTTAAAAGAGGTGTAGCCCTCATAGCCCTTTTTCTTCATGGTTCGGACGATCGTTGTCGTTGAAACATTTGCCAGTTCACTTAGTTTGATAATCGAAAGGCTCGGAATTTCTGAAAGGTTTTGCGTAATGTAATTCCATAAAAATAGTTCTGCTTCACTTAATTTGTTGTCCATCTTGCCACCTCTTATCGCTATTTTAGTGTGATTGTATCTGAAAATCAAATGGAATCAAACAAGATTGAAAATGTTTTCAACAGAATGGATCGTTTTAGAAAACATGTACATTCAGAAACAGTGCATACTTAAGGTACAGCAAGGAGGAACAATTATGGGAACGATTTACACATGCACGATGAATTTAGCGATTGACTTATTTATTGAAACAGAACAGCTTTTGCCTCAAGTTGTCAATCGTACACTAGATGATGAGATCCAAGCCAATGGCAAAGGGGTGAACGTTTCTCTTATTTTGAAAATGCTAGGTATTCCCAGCACTGCTTTAGGATTTAGCGGTGGCTTTACAGGAAAATATATTGAAGATTTTTTAAGCGAAAAGCACATCAAGAACGATTTTGTAGCGGTTAATGGAATGACCAGGATCAATGTCTTTACACAAGTCAACGAAGAAAACAAAGAATATAAATTGGTCAATCAAGGACCAGCGATCAGTCCAGAAAATGTGGAACGATTGTTAGCAAAAATCAAGACTCTTGTTCCAGGTGATTTTCTCTGTGTTTCTGGGAGTTTGCCAAAAGGTGTTCAGCCGACGGTTTTGATTGAGATCAGTAAAATCTGTCAGGAACGAGAAGTCAAGCTGATTATTGATAGTAGTTATAAGGAAGTTCGGGAATGTTTGCAGTATCGTCCTTACTTAATCAAACCAAATGAAGAGGAGTTAGCGACACTGTTTGATGTCGCCACGATCGCACCCGAAGATTATCAGAAATACGGTCAAATGTTAATTGCAGAAGGAGCGCAAAATGTGTTGCTGTCTTTAGGAAGTGAGGGGGGGATTTTTTTAAATGAAGCAACTTGTCTGATCGCTAATGCCCCAAAAGGCAAAGTGGTAAATACAGCCTGTGCGGGAGATAGCTTATTAGGGACCTTTATTGCTGGGATGGTTCGCAAGGAGGAGGTTTTTCATACATTGAAAAGAAGTATTGCTGCGGGAAGTTCAACTGCTTTTAAAAAGGGATTGACTGACTTTTTAGATATCCCTGAATTGGAAGCGCAAATACATGTTCATAGAAAGGAAGTCCATAAATGACAAAATTTCAGATAGTAGCTGCGACGGGATGTCCGACGGGGATCGCGCATACGTATATGGCACAAGAAGCATTAGAGCAAGCCGCTAAGAAGCGAGGCATTTCGATCAAAGTAGAGACTCATGGACAGATTGGGATTGAAAATGCGTTGACTGCTGAAGAGATCGAAGCTGCCGACGCAGTCATTATCGCGGCTGATAAAGATGTTCAAGCCGAACGTTTTGCAGGCAAAAAAATCATTGATGTCCCGGTAGCTTCAGGCATTCGCAATGCGGATCAATTGATCGCTGATGCCTTAGAGGGTGCAGGGAAAATCAAACAGCCGAAGCAATCTGTTCCGACCAATAAAGAAGAAGTAGCCGTCAGCGGGATTGGACATACGATCTACAAAAACTTAATGAATGATGTCTCCCATATGTTACCGTTTGTGGTCAGTGGGGGAGTCTTGATTGCTATTTCATTTCTTTGGGGGATTTATTCGGCTGATCCAACTAACGCTCAGTACAACGAATTTGCTGCGCGACTCAATGGAATCGGTGGTTTTGCTATGAGTATGATGGTCCCGATCCTATCAGCATTTATTGCGGAGAGTATCGCGAAACGACCAGGACTAGTGGTTGGGTTTGTTGGGGGCTTGATCGCGGCAGACGGCGGCACTGGCTTTTTAGGTGGGATCGTTTCAGGTTTCTTAGCCGGATATGTCGTGCTAGGGCTGATGAAGGCATTGGTTCTTTTACCTAAATCATTAGATGGTTTGAAAGCAATTTTTCTTTATCCCGTTTTAGGAGTCTTGATTACAGGATTGATTATGGACTTTGTGTCAGGGCCAATGGCAACGATCAACGAAGCAATGATGTCCTTCTTAGCTGGTTTCGAAAACTCTAGTCCCTTTGTATTAGGAATTATTGTTGGCTGTATGTGTGCATTCGATATGGGAGGACCAATCAATAAAGCAGCTTATGTAACAGGTACTGCTTTATTGGCACAAGGAAATACTAGTTTCATGGCAGGAGTTTCGGCAGCGTGCATTGCCCCACCATTGATCACAGGTTTTGCCGTTTTATTCTTTGGGAAGTATTTTGATGCAAATGAAAAAAATGCTGGATTAGTCAATTTTATCTTAGGCTCAACACATATTACAGAAGGAGCGATTCCTTTTGCGGCGAAAGACCCGCTGAGGGTGTTACCGATCATGATGCTTGGTTCTTCGATTGCTGCTGTACTGACCTATCTCTTCAAAGTGCAAGTGCCTGCACCTCATGGTGGCTTTCTGGTATTACCCGTTGTTACTCATGGTCTTTTATGGGTAAGTGCGATTTTGGCAGGATCAATCTCAGGTGGTTTGTTGCTAGGATTGGTTCAAAAAAGAAAATTTGCCAAACAGAGAATGGACGTGAAAGCATGATTACGGAAGAATATATTTTTGTCGATTCCCTCTTAAAAAATAAAGCAGAAGCTCTATCATTTCTAGCAAAAGAAAGTCGGAGACAAGACGATGCTACGGATGCTTCAGAAGTGGAAGCAGCATTTATCCTTCGAGAAGAACAAGGCTCTACAGGCATGATGGATGGTTTTGCCATTCCTCATGCGAAGAGCAGCGTTATTAGACGACCATTTATTAGTGTAATCAAACTTAGAGAAGCAATCGATTGGGACAGTTTAGACGGACAAAAAATCCATACGATCATCGCTATGTTTATACCAGAGAATGAAGCTGGGAGTACCCACCTTACGATTTTATCTCAAGTGGCAAGGATGTTGATGAAAGAAGATTTTAAAAAAGCGATCCAAGCAACTACTTCTAAAACAGCTTTACTACAAGTAATGAATCAGTATCTAGAAGGGAATTGAAAAAATGACTACGACAATGAAGCAACCGATAGCAGTAACAAAACTTTGTAATTCAAAAGGAATCATCAGTGCATTAGCGATCGATCAAAGAGGCGCATTAAAGAGGATGCTAAGTCAATATAAAAAAGAAGTGCCGGATGCAGCGATCGAGCAATTTAAAACCATCGTCTCTGAAGAACTAACACCCTATGCATCGGCTATTTTATTAGATCCAGAATACGGACTTCCGGCAGCAAAACAACGCGCTCAGCAAACTGGTCTTTTGATGGCTTATGAAAAAACGGGGTATGACGCAACGACGCTAGGGAGACTCCCAGACTCGTTAAATTATTGGTCAGTCAAGAAACTCAAAGAGGCAGGAGCAGATGCCTGTAAGTTTTTACTCTACTATGATTTAGACGAAAGCGATGCGATCAACGATCAAAAGAAAGCTTATATAGAACGAATCGGTTCTGAATGTCTGGCGGAAGGGCTGCCCTTTTTCTTAGAGCTAGTCTCCTATGATGCGACCATTTCGGATAACACATCGAAAGAATACGCAACGGTCAAACCACATAAAGTCAATCAAATGATGAAGGTTTTTGCAGAGCCGCGCTATAACGTGGCTGTTTTGAAAGTAGAAGTTCCTGTCAATATGAAGTTTGTTGAAGGGTTCGGGAATGAGGTTGTCTATACACAAAAAGAGGCTGCAGCATTCTTTAAAGAACAAAGCCAGATGGCTGCTTGTCCATTTATTTTTCTTAGCGGGGGCGTCGGTGCGGAGCTTTTTCAAGAAACTCTCCGCTTTGCCAAAGCAGCTGGTTCAACCTTCAATGGTGTATTATGCGGGCGAGCAACTTGGGCAGATGGTGTTAAGGTATTTGCCACTGAAGGAGAAGCTGCTGCAAGACAATGGATGCAAACAGACGGTAGAAAAAACATCGAAACATTGAATGAAGTGCTAATGGAAACAGCTTCTTCTTGTCAGGCAACAACTGAATGATTTCTTTCAATGGGAATATCTGAACTAGGGGAAATAAGGTGTCAACATATGCTGGCTTCCAGACGGTTAAACGGATATCTGAGATTGACTTTCGCCGAAGTCTTTATTTGAAAAAGTCAACGATTTGGGTCATTCTTAAGGAGCGTACTAACCAATCTCCGCCTTTTAATACACTCTAATTTCAATCGTTTCAATTAGCTTAGGGAATTTTCCTAAGCTTTTTTTGTGGAAGAAAAAGGTAGGAGTTTTTCTTTCTTTGACTGCTTGTTATTGGAGTGGCTTTGTTGTGGAAAAATCGAGAGCAATTAATTAAGTCGTCTTCACAAACCGTCCTTTAAAAAAAAGAGCGGATGACTCCATCTAAGGAGAAGATAGGATAGAATAGAACTCGCTTCAACATGATTCTTTCGGCTGCAAAATAAAATTGCATTGTTTTATAAGGCAAACGGTCTGAAGATTATTCAGTGAATTCGTACACTTTTTTTCCAGATCTTTGAAAAAATCCTGTCTTAATTATTATTGGTCAACGCTTATACTGAAAGCGTAATCAAATTGTAGGAGGGAACGTATGAAAGACTGGTTAAATATAGCTGGAAAAACCGTGATCGTAACAGGGGGTTCTTCAGGAATCGGAAAGAGGATTGTTGAAAGTTTATTAGAGCAAGGGGTGAATGTGGCAAACTTTGACCTTACAGAAGCTACGCAACAACATGACAATTTGTTGTTTGTTGAAACGGATATTTCAATAAGGGAAGAGGTGGAGTCAGGTGTAGAAAAGGTCATTGAGCGGTTTGGAACTGTCGATGGTTTAGTGAACAATGCAGGGATCAATATTCCACGTCTTTTAGTAGATAAGAAAGACCCTCATGGGAAATATGAATTATCAGATCCTATTTTTGACAAGATGAGTGCAATCAATCAAAAGGGCGTTTTCCTAATGACGCAAACAGTAGCCCGAGAATTGGTCAATAAAAAATCTGGAGTCATCATCAATATGTCATCAGAATCAGGGCTTGAAGGATCTGAAGGGCAAAGTGCATATGCTGCTACCAAAGCGGCACTCAATAGCTATACAAGATCATGGGCAAAAGAATTAGGAAAATCAAATGTTCGAGTGGTGGGGATTGCACCCGGTATCATGGAAGAAACAGGTTTGAGAACGCCTGCCTATGAGGAGGCATTGGCTTACACAAGAGGGACGACAGTTAAAAAACTGCGAGAAGGATACACAAAAACGAGTACAATTCCTCTAGGTCGGAGTGGCAAATTGACAGAAGTAGCTGACTTGGTCTGCTATTACCTGTCTGACCGATCCAGTTATATTACAGGAGTGACAACAAATGTAGCGGGAGGAAAAACTAGGGGATAGAAATAGGGGGATAAAATGGCATTCGTAAATCGATGGTATCAAATCTTAGACTTGTTAATAACTCATAAGGATATTTCAATCATTGATTTACAGAAAAAGTTGAGCAGTAGTTCAAAAACAGTAAAGAGTAGTATTGATCTGCTTAATGAAGAACTAATTGGTATTGCGAAAATCGTGCAAAGGAAAAAGAGCTATTCGATTGAGGTAGAAGATGCTGAAGAATTTGAACTCATTTTGGCTGGAAAGTTAAAAAAAGAAACCGATTTTAACTCAGCAAGTAAACGGGTGGCATTTATCCTAAAACAATTGATCGAGGAAAAGTCATTTATTTTAATTGACGATCTGTCTGAAGCGCTAGGGATCAGTAGGAGTACTGTCTATAATGATTTTCGGATGCTAAAAAAGCTACTCAAGCCTTTTGATACAGAAGTAGTTGGAACGCCAAATAGAGGGATTCAGATTAAAGGAAGTGAATTTAATCTGCGTTTGCTTTATATCTATTATGTACAAGATTATTTTTATGAAAATTATTTAGAAAATGATACACGAGCAATGATCCAAAAAATCATTTCTCTCTCAGGGATTCCGCAGTATTATGGTCGTTTACTGTATAAAGTGATTTCTATTTCCATGAAAAGGATCATTGAAGGAAATTATTTAGAGACGATACCGAATTGTTATACAAATTTCATCAAAGAAGAAGAACAAATCGAGCAGTTGATCTATCATCTAGAGACCAAATACCGAGTGACTTTAAGTCAAACAGAACAAGACTTTCTCTGGTTCCCGTTAAATTTATCTGCAAATTCCTTAATTGAGCGTACGGTTGTCCCGACAGCAGTCGAACAGTACTTTAAAGCGATGCTAAAGCGAATCCATCGCACGCTCGTTTTGGATATCAATGAGAAAGTGTTGTTTTTAGAAATGAAAGAACACTTAAAGTATATGATCAACCGAATCGTGGTCCAAGCAAAATTAAGCGATTTGTTTTACGGCGAAATCGAGCGACAATATCCCTTTGCCTATGAATTAGCCAAAGTCGGTCTACAAGAGATTGAAGAAGTGGTTGGTCGAACCATACCCACAGTCGAAATCAGTTATCTAGCACTTTATTTTGAACTTGCTTTGAAAAGCCAACAAAACGAACCAGCCAAAAAACAAATTGCTGTAGTTTGTCACAGTGGCAGAGGTACGGCGATGATCATTCGTCGTCAATTGGAACGAGTCTTAGGCAATGATATTCGCATCACCCATTTATCAGAGGAAGCCTATCATCAGGAAAATCTGACCGATTACTTCGCCATTTTTACGACGATCCCATTAAAACATTTAGAGCAAGTGAAAAGTCCAATCATTAAATTGACCAACTTATTTGACGATCATTGGTTGCGCAATGAGTGGGAAAAAGCCGAACGCTTGCAGTCAGTAGGGAAGCAGTCGATCCTCTTACACTTTAACCACTTAGATCCTGACTTGACCTATCAAAAGAATGTCGAGTCAATGATCGCCGAATTAACAAAGGAGCATATAGTAGATGAGTGCTTTTTGGAACGAATCAGACAAAGAGAGGAAAAACATGCCACGATTTTTGATTCTGAGATTGGCTTTCCCCATGCGATCAATGATCAAACAGATAAAATCGTTCTGTCGATAGGTGTGTTCAAAAGGAAATTGGTTACTCCTGAGGGGAATATCAAACTGATTTTTTTGTTAGGTATTCCAAGTGAATTGACAGGGGAAAACGAACAAGACTTGTTGCGCATTTATAATGAATTATTTGCGATTGCTGGCAATGCGGATTTCAGAGAAGAAATCAGTGCCCAAGAAAATCTATTGGCATTGAAAGAATGGCTTTATCAGAAGGAGTTGATTATATGAGTTTTGTTTATCTATTTGGTATTTTTGCCTTAGGCGCCTATTTGTTACAAATTCTTTTTGGGTTGAAACAGATCAAACACTTTAATCAAAACTATCAGCAACTGCGCAAAAAAGGCAAGGTAGCGATTGGACGCAGAGCTGGAAAAATAAAAGCAGGAACGATCGTTTTACTTGCGGTCGATCCAGCAGGAATCATTCTTGATGCCAGAAAGATGCAAGGGGTAACCGTGTTGGCGAAGTTTAAAGAGCTGCCGGTCTATCTAGGAGAAGATATTCATTATATCGATAAGTACCATCCCAAAGTGCAGAAAGAAAACAAGTTGACGATTCAAGCGATGGAAAATGCCAGAGAAATCTATTTGCGCACAGAAGCCGGGAACTATACCGAAAGTCAGGGAGTGTCGCCTGTAACACTGTTGAAAATACAAATACAAACATGGAAAGAAAAAATATATATGAAAGAAAAAAGGAGTGCAAAATAATGGAGTATATTACAAAATTTGCTGAAGGTTTTATGAGCCTTTTTCAAACCGGAGCAGAGACCTTTATCTCATGGATGACAGGTATCGTTCCAGTGGTGCTAATGCTGATGGTCGCCATGAATACGTTGATTGCTTTCTTAGGAGAAGAACGCGTGACCAAAGTGGCACGTTTATCTTCAAAAAATCCTTTCACTCGCTATTTGCTTTTACCTTTCCTATCTGCCTTTATGTTAGGAAACCCAATGTCGTTTACTATGGCTCGCTTTTTACCTGAATACTATAAGCCTAGCTATTATGCCTCACAAGCGCAATTTTGTCACACCAGTAATGGGGTATTTCCTCATATCAATCCTGGAGAACTCTTTGTATGGTTGGGTATTGCCCAAGGAATCACAACATTAGGCTTAAACTCGATGGAGCTGGCGATTCGTTATCTATTGGTCGGTATGATCATGAACTTTATTGGCGGTTGGGTCACCGACTTTACGACTGCTTACGTGTGTAAGCAGCAAGGCATCACTTTGAGTAAAACAGTCAAACTAGCGGCAGAATAAGGAGGAATCAAGATGACGTACAAAAGTATACGAGTAGTCAAAGGCAGTGGCGGTTATGGCGGTCCCTTAGTGATCACGCCGACAGAAGAAAGACATAAATTTATTTACATTACCGGTGGTGGTGAGCGACCTGCAATCATTGATAAAATTGTTGAATTAACGGGAATGGAAGCAGTCAATGGCTTTAAAACATCGATTCCCGATGATGAAATTGCATTAGCGATCATTGACTGTGGTGGCACGCTACGTTGCGGTATTTATCCCAAAAAAGGGATTCCGACGATCAATGTCGTCGCGACGGGGAAAAGTGGGCCATTAGCACAATATATCAATGAACAGATCTATGTTTCGGCGGTTGGGGTCGACCAAATTTCATTAAGTGAAGAGCAAGAAGCAATCACCGTCACCAATGAAGCAACAGCTCCTAAGCGGGAATTCACCTACGATACTTCGAAAAAAATCACGGAGCAAAAAGCCGAGCAGCAAAATTTTATTGCCAAGATCGGGATGGGCGCGGGGAAAGTCGTTGCTACCTTTAACCAATCTGCACGAGACGGGGTTCAGACGATGATCAATACCGTCATTCCCTTCATGGCATTTGTTTCCCTGTTGATTGGGATCATTCAAGGGTCAGGCGTTGGAAATTTCTTTGCGAATGTGATGGCGCCATTAGCTGGCAATATTTGGGGATTGATGATCATCGGCTTTATTTGTTCCTTGCCATTTCTCTCCCCGTTACTTGGACCAGGGGCAGTGATCAGTCAAGTGATCGGGACACTGATTGGGGTCGAGATCGGCAAAGGAACGATTCCACCTCAACTTGCTCTACCTGCATTATTTGCGATCAATACTCAAAATGCCTGTGATTTTATTCCAGTTGGGTTAGGATTAGAAGAGGCAGAAGCGGAAACGGTTGAGGTTGGGGTACCTTCTGTTCTTTATTCTCGTTTCTTAAATGGTGTACCACGAGTCTTCGTAGCATGGCTTGCAAGTTTTGGGCTTTATAGTTAAATCAGTATAGGAGGAAGCAGAAATGGCAGTTTTTACTACGACAGTTCTTTCAATCGGTGTGGAGGCGGAATTATTTCGCGAAGAAAATATGATCATTCTTTTTGGCAAAGACGCACCGACAGCGTTAGCTGACTATTGTTACAATATTGAAGTACAGCCAATGAATGGCACGATTACATCTGAACAAAAATTATGGATCGATGATCAAAGCTATCAAATTACCTCGGTAGGCGATGTGGTATCAAGAAATTTACAAGAATTAGGACACATCACGATTAAATTTGACGGCAGTTCGACCTCTGAATTACCAGGCACACTTTATGTAGAAGCAAAAACGATCCCTGTGATTGAAAAAGGAACGAAAATCAGCATTAAGTAAGGAAACTGTCTAGTAAAACGTAAGATTGAAGGAGTGTAAGCAATGGAATTCTTTTTGGATACAGTAAATCTTGAGGAAATCACCCACTATCAAAAGGTACTCCCGCTGGCAGGAGTAACCTCGAACCCCACGATTTTGAAAGCTGCGGGGAACATCGACTTTTTTACTCATTTGCAAGCAGTGAAAGAACGAATCGGAGAAGCATCCTTACATGTTCAAGTGGTTGGGGAAACCGTCGATGAGATGATCCTAGATGCAGAAACGATTATCAATAAGCTGGGAAAAGAAGTCTATATCAAAATTCCTATCAATGAAAATGGGTTAGAAGCCATCAAACGCTTAAAAGAGCGTGAATTCAACTTAACAGCTACAGCCATTTATACCGAATTGCAGGGGTTCTTAGCGATTGGTGCTGGAGTCGATTATTTGGCGCCATACTATAACCGTATGGAAAATATTAATGTTGATGCACCAACAGTCATTGAATCATTGGCACAAGCGATTCGTACCACTCAAGCACAAAGTAAGATCCTTGCCGCAAGCTTTAAGAACACTGCGCAAATGAATCGCGCGATTCGTGCAGGGGCACATGCGCTCACTGCTGATCCAGACATCTATCGACAAGGATTAGCCATGCCTTCCATTCAAAAAGCAGTAACGGACTTTCACAATGACTGGGTCGAGACGTTTAAGTCGCCATCGATTCAGGGGTTATGCCAATGACGACAACGGTAATTTTTGATATGGATGGGGTTATCGTAGATTCTGAGTATACGTTTTTAGAATCAAAAACAGCGATGCTTCATAGTGAAGGGCACCTTGTAGATGAGTCGTATCACTATCAGTTCATGGGGACCACTGCAGAATTTATGTGGGAAAAAATGAAGGAAGAATTACAGTTACAAAAATCTGTTTCAGCGTACATTGAAGAAATGAATCACAGAAGAAAAGCGTTGATCACACGTGATGGCGTCAAACCGATTCCTCATGTGCAAACATTGATTCGGCAGTTAGCAGAAGCGAACTTTCAGCTTGGTGTTGCTTCCTCTTCTCCCAAAAAAGAGATTGAGGAGAACCTGGATCAATTGCAGTTGCGAAACTATTTTACAGAGATCGTCAGTAGTGAAGAGGTAGCACGCTCGAAGCCTTTTCCTGACGTATTCTTGAAAGCAGCGTCGTTGTTGAGCGCGAACCCTCAGCAATGTATCGTCATTGAAGATACGATCAATGGCTGTAAAGCTGCTAAAGCTGCGGGTATGTACTGTATTGGCTTTGCGAATCCAGCATTCCCTGTGCAAGGTCTGCCAGCGGATCAAACGATTATTGATTTTCGTGACCTGAATGTGCAAGAATTGAAAACCATCAAATAATACGCACAACTAAAATGACCAACCTAGGAAAGGATAACTGCTAATGAAGCTGGAATCCTCCTTTCCTTGGCTGGTCATTTTTAATTTTTTTGCATGATAGTCAAAGAATAAGCTTATTCTGTCGGCAGATCCGCCATAAACCGTTCTCTACCTTGAAAGACCGCTAATTGATTGACACCAAAGGAACGCAACAGATCGCTCATCGCTGCAAAATCTAACCGATAGTCACTGGCTTTATGGGCATCAGAGCCGAGGGTGAACAATTTACCACCGACACTTTGATACAGCGGGATTGCATATTGATAAAGGTGGGCATTTTGATAGGGGCCAAAGCTCTTAGCGTTGATTTCCATCGCTAAGTCACGGGCAACGATTTTTTTGAAGATCGTCGTTAACTCTGTTTCAAAATGGGCGGCCAATTCCTCAGCTGTAAATTGGAAACGACGCAAGCCATAATCAAAGTGGGTCACGATATGCCCGTCAGAAAACGAGTCCAACACGTGGGCCATTTGGTCAAAGTATTGTTTGGCGACTGCAAATTTGTCCTTGTTCAACACGGCATCGTCCATATAATCAAAGGTACCGTTTTGATGGATACTGATCAATTTCAAGTCATAGGGATGGCTTTCAAGATAGCGCAAGATTTCTTGTTCTTGACCAGGCACGACACCAATCTCGATGCCTTTTAAGAGTTTCGTCGCTGTGGTCTCTTGCAGCTTCTGGTGGGTATTTACTAGTAATTCATAGTCAGGAATATCATCACGGAATCCCGAATAGGGGTTCTTCAAATCGAAATGATCTGTCGCAACGAAGTAGGCAGGTTGGTAAGCTAGATAATTCTCAAACTGTTCATCTGAATCAAAAGACAAAAATGTATGCAGATGTTGATCATAATAATTCATAAACAAGACTCCTTTTCTTGAATACGATACCACAAAAAAGCAGAAGAAACTATGATTGGCTGAGAAAAGGTTTTCTCTTGGGCAATTTTTCGATTATAATAAATAAGAATAGAGCGAAGGAGTCGGTCAGCCATGAGTATGTATCTTGAAATTCCTGAATTTGAAAGTGAATTTCGTTTTCGAACGTTTCTAAATGATGGGTTGACCATCGTTTATCCCCATGTCCATAAAGAAATCGAGATCATTTACGCTAAGCGCGGCACGGTCAATATTGGTGTTGACGATACGATCATTGAGTTGGAGGAAGGGGATCTGTATCTTTTTTCCAGCGGGCAACCCCACTATTTTCTAGCATCGCCTGAGAGTGAACGCTATGTCTATCAATTTGATATGCAGCTTTTTGAAGAGCCGCTGCTGCGAGAAAATGAAGTATCCTTGATGACACTCTTTGAAGAAGGGGAGCCCCACAGCAAAAATTGGCCAGCGAGTTTTACGGAAAAAATAACAGGTCTCTTGATCGAGTTGTATCAGTTGGAAGAAGAAAATGTTGTTGGGAAGCGTTATTTGACTCTCGGGCTGCTTTACCAGTTGATTGGGGAGTGCTATCAAGGTTTGCCAAAGCGCAAACAAGCCGTCAATCCGCTAAAACGAACGGCCGCACAATACAAAGAAACCTTGCAGCGCCTGAATGATGTCTTTGAGTACATCGAATCTCATTACCAAGAAGTCTTGACGATGGAGGACACCGCAAGACATGTAGGGTTTAGTCCCCATTATTTCACGCGTTTCTTTAAAACCAATACTGGCAAGACCTTCATGCAGTTTTTGACGGAATACCGCATCAATCAAGCCAAATTTATCTTGGCCAATGAAAAGATTCCCATGGCAGAAGTCGCTGAAAAAGCAGGTTTTGCCAGTGTCAAAACATTTCACCATGTCTTTAAGGAAGCCGTTGGTCAATCACCGTTGCAGTACCAGAAACAACTGAATCAAAATTGATAGAAACAGCCGATGAGCCTTTGCTTGTCGACTGTTTTTTTTTGTCAATTTGGCACTATTTTTTCTCAATAGTGTTTTTTTAAGCGTTTTGTATAAATTGTGGAGTGGTTCTTTTTGTTAAAGTTTCATAAGATAATTTTCGGGAATTTTTTCAATGGAAACTGGGAAGAACTGCTTTCGATGTTTCGCTATAATGAGGGGGTAGAAAATAATAAGCGTTTTCAGGAGGAAAGATATGACAGTTAAAGTTGGAATCATTGGGTGCGGTGGGATCGCAAACGGCAAGCACATGCCTGCCTTGTCTCAAGTAGAAGAAGTAGAAATGGTTGCCTTTTGTGATCTGCTGGTTGAACGTGCAGTTGAAGCGAAATCAGCATTTGGGACCGAAGATGCCCAAGTATTCAGCGATTATCAAGAAATGTTGGCACAAGCTGATCTAGATGTGATCCATGTGTGTACACCAAACGCCTCACATGCTGAGTTGACGATTGCCGCACTAGAAGCGGATTGTCATGTCATGTGTGAAAAACCAATGGCAAAGACAGCGGCAGAAGCCAAAGCAATGATCGAAGCAGCCAACCGAACAGGAAAAAAACTCACGATCGGCTACCAAAACCGTTTTAGAAAAGATTCTCGTTATCTTCATGAAGTGTGCGCCGAAGGACAATTAGGAAACATTTATTTTGGGAAAGCTCATGCGATCCGTCGTCGGGCTGTGCCAACTTGGGGTGTTTTCCTTGATGAAGAGGCGCAAGGCGGCGGTCCTTTGATCGATATCGGTACCCACGCATTGGATCTGACCTTATGGATGATGAACAATTACAAACCAAAATTTGTTGTCGGAAAAGCGTATCATGAGTTGTCACAAACCAAAAATGCCGCAAATGCTTGGGGCCCTTGGGACCCAGAGAAATTCTCAGTAGAAGATTCGGCCTTTGGTTTTGTGGTCATGGAAGATGGCGCAACGATTTTCTTAGAAGCCAGCTGGGCACTCAACAGTTTGGACGTGAAAGAAGCCAAAACGACACTGATTGGTAGCAAAGCCGGTGCGGATATGAACAACGGTTTGACCATCAATGGGGAAGACCACAGCTTGCTGTATGAAAAAAATATCGAACTTGAAACAGGCGGCGTTGATTTTTATGAAGGAAACGGGGAGACGCCAGAAATTTTAGAAGCACAATCGTGGATCCATGCGATCATCAACGATACCGAACCAGTGGTCAAACCTGAAGAAGCAATGGTCGTGACGGAGATTTTAGAAGCGATCTACAAATCATCGCAAACCGGTGAGCCAGTCTACCTATAAGAACTGCTGGAAGAAAAGGAGCGAGCATAAATGACAAAACCGAAAATCGCTTTACAGCTTTGGAGTATTCAAGAGGACTGCAAGACAGATCTTTTTGAAGCGTTGAAAACAGTAAAACAAAACGGCTATGACGGTGTTGAATTTGCCGGTTATCATGGACACAGTGCTGTTCAGATCAAAGAAATGCTGGAGCAGTTGGATTTGGCGGTCGCGGCTTCCCATATCCCGTTTGAAGCATTGCAAGATCGTTTTGAAGAAACCGTCGCTTTTGAAAAAACGATTGGCAATCAACGGATCGTGATTCCGTATGCCAGCTTTGATTCTTTGGAAAAATGGCAAGCCTTTGCTGCGGAGCTGACCCAGATCACCCAAAAATTGCAGGCAGAAGGGCTGACTTGTTACTACCATAATCATGCCCATGAATTTACTGAAATTGCTGGAGAATCCATGATCGATGAACTGATCAAAGACAATCCGCAACTGCGTTTGGAAGCCGACCTTTACTGGTTAGCCTTTGCAAACGTGGCTGTTTTACCTTGGCTAAAGGAACGCGAAACGAAGGTCGGTTTGGTTCATATCAAAGATATGCAAGAGCAGCCGCAGGAAAGCACCGAGATCGGCAATGGGATTTTACCAATCAAGTCGTATGTAGAAGCAGCTAAAGCATTAGAACTACCATGGCTGATCGTCGAGCAGGAAGCGTTTCAAAAATTCGCTCCTTTAGAAGCCAGCGGGATTGATTATCTGCAATTAAAAAACATCGTAGAGGAGGTCTACCAATGATCCATGTTACGGTATGGAACGAGTTTCGTCATGAAAAAACAAATGAGACCGTCCAAAAAATGTATCCAGAAGGAATCCATGGTCAAATTGCCAAGTTTTTAGCAGAGGATGATTTCCAAGTGCGAACGGCGACCCTTGATGAACCAGAACACGGGTTGACGGAGCAAGTATTGGCTGACACGGATGTGTTGGTTTGGTGGGGCCATATGGCGCATGAAGAAGTCGATGATGCTATCGTTGCTCGTGTGCAGCAGCGTGTATGGGAAGGAATGGGACTGATCGTCTTGCATTCTGGTCACTTTTCGAAAATCTTTAAAACGTTGATGGGAACGTCGTGCGATTTGAAATGGCGGGTAGACGATCAGCATGCGCGGATCTGGAATGTTAATCCAAGCCACCCAATCGTTGAAGGAGTCGGCGAATGGATCGAACTAGAGCAAGAGGAAATGTATGGCGAGCACTTTGATATTCCAGCGCCGGATGAATTGATCTTTGTCAGCTGGTTCCCTGGGGGTGAAGTTTTCCGCAGCGGCTGTACATTCCGCCGTGGGAATGGCAAGATTTTCTATTTCCAGCCTGGTCATGAGACATTCCCAAGCTATTACAATCCCAAAGTGCAAAAAGTGATCCAAAATGCGGCTCGCTGGTGTGCACCAACAGAAAATCGTTACCCAACATATGGGCATTTTCAAGCAATTGAGGAGGAAAGAAAATGAAATTAGGTGTTTTTACCCCATTATTCAATCAACTTAGCTTTGAAGAAATGATCGATGAAGTAGCGAAAAAAGGGCTCCAAACCGTTGAGATCGGTACCGGTGGTTCTCCCGGCAATGCCCACTTAGACATTGACCGTTTACTAGCAAGTGAAGCAGAGCGAAAAGAATACTTAGCGAAATTAGCTGATAAAGGATTGGAAATCTCAGCTTTGAGCTGCCACAACAACCCAATCTCTCCACTAAAAGCAGAAGCGAAAGAAGCCGATCAACTTTTGCGCAAAACCATCAAATTAGCCAGCTTAATGAATGTACCTGTTGTGAATGGATTTTCAGGCGTTTCAGGCGGAAATGAAACAGATACGCAAGTCAACTGGCCAGTATTGCCGTGGCCAACGGAATACGATGACAATTATAATTATCAATGGGAACAAAAATTGATTCCTTATTGGAAAGACATCAACACGGAAGCGGAAGCGGCTGGTGTTAAAATTGGGATCGAACTTCATGGTGGCTTTTTGGCACATACCCCTTATACGATGTTGAAACTGCGGGATGCTGCGGGGAAAGCCATCGGCTGTAACTTGGATCCAAGTCATTTATGGTGGCAAGGGATCGACCCAGTGGCAGCGGTCAAAATCTTAGGGGAAGCCGATGCGATCCATCACTTCCATGCCAAAGATACGTATTTGGACCAAGACAATATCAACATGCATGGCTTGACGGACATGCAGCCATATAGCAATGTCAAAACCCGAGCTTGGACCTTCCGTTCAGTCGGTTGCGGCCACAGCTTACAAGTCTGGTCAGATATTATTTCTGCGCTTAGAATTTATGGGTATGATTATGTCTTGAGTATTGAACATGAAGATCCAATCATGTCCATTGATGAAGGACTGACTCGTGCCATCAGTAACTTGAAGACGATTATGATCCGTGAAGAAGCTTCATCCATGTGGTGGGCATAAGAAGAAAACCGAGGAGTGTCAGACATGAGTGCAATCAATTTTGCAGTAATCGGATATGGCGGCATGGGTGCGTACCATGTCCACAATATCTTACCAAATGAAAACGAACGAATCCACATCGTAGGAACTTACGATATCAATGAAGAACGTCAAGCGATCTCCCAAGAAAAAGGCCATAAGATCTTTAAAAGCTATGATGAAGTCTTAGCCGATGAGACGATCGAAGCAGTACTGATCGCCACACCTAATGACTTGCACAAAGAGTTATCGATCGCTGCGTTGAAAGCAGGCAAACATGTTGTTTGCGAGAAGCCTGTTGCGCTGAATACTGCGGAACTAGATGAGATCGTGGCGGTTGCCCAAGAAACTGGCAATACCTTTATGGTTCACCAAAACCGCCGTTGGGATCCTGATTTTCTACTTGTACGCGAACTGTACCGTAATGGACAGATCGGTGATTTGTTCCAATTAGAATCACGGGTCCAAGGGGCAAACGGCATCCCAGGAGACTGGCGCCATGTGAAAAAACAAGGTGGGGGAATGCTTTTAGACTGGGGCGTTCACTTGTTGGATCAAATGCTATGGCTGATCGACAGCCCAGTGAAAGACGTCAAAGCGGATCTTAGCTTTGTGTTGGGGGAAGAAGTCGATGATGGGTTCTTCGCTTTGATTACTTTTGAAAATGGGGTCAAAGCAATCGTGGAAGTTGGAACCTCCAATTACACGCAATTGCCTCGCTGGTACATCAAAGGAACAGAAGGAACAGCCACCATCACCGATTGGGATTTAAATGGGGAAATGGTGCAAGCAACAGGTCGCGAAGATGTGGCAGCACCAAAACCAGTCCAAGCAGGCGTCGGCTTGACGAAAACGATGGCACCCCCATCGGAATTGGCAGCCAAAGAAATTCCTTTCCCGAAAGCCGAAGCGGATTTTGAACCTTTCTACAAGAATTTTTACAACGTTGTACGCAACGGTGCCGAACCTATCGTTAAAAACGAAGAAGTCCGAGCAGTGATGCAGTTGATCGAACGCATTTTTGCCACAGCGTAAGAGAATAGAAAAAAGCACTAGCTGAGGGAGTGGTCTCTCTTCGCTACGTGCTTTTTTGTGTAATGAAACGACAACAGTCATTCCGATACGTAAAAATTGAACAATAAATCTTGAGGATAATTTCCCCATCGATCGCCGAAAATGGTCAGACCACCAGCGTTTTCGGCAGTTGCAGGTGCAGCAATTTTAAAGGTGAAAAAGTCACTGTGGTCTAAGTCGATTTCATTCAGGTTGTGATCTGTTAATTTTTCTCCATCAAGGGAAGTATCATAGCGATTGATGCGCAAATGCTTAAGTAATCCATATTGACTGAACTCATCGATCCACCATTGCGGAGTCAGAGAACCTCTGACATCCGAAAAGTTTCCTGGTACGGTGTAGCTACCGATGCAGTGATTGTTTAAGTAAAAGGAAAGATCACTGGGCCAATAGTTATTCGAAATTGGGAACTCTGAAGCGATCTCCATACTGATTTCCAGTAATTCGATTTTTTCGCCATTTTTCAAAGGATTTGGGATTTTGTATTCTAAAAAACCGTTATTTAGCCAGATGATACTTGCATCAACACGTTCTTGATCCAGAAAAGATTTTGGATCATCTAAGGCGCCAATCAAGCGGTCTTTGGTCGCCATTCCACAAGAAGGCTCAGCTTTAAAATCGGTGAAGTGGCCAATTTTCACGGATTGGGAGGTTAGATTCATTTCTGGAAACACTTTTGCTGGGAAATTGATATTGATGAAATCAGTTTTTAGAGATAAGTATTTTTTCTTCCAGTCTTGCCCCGATCCTTTTTCTGTTTTGATCAACTGAGCTTCTTCGAGTTTACGGATATGTTTGGTCATCAAAGCATTGCTGATTGCTAATTTTTGTCCAATTTCACTGATGCTTTTCTTCTTATCGCCTAATTCTCTTAAAATCGCTAAGCGAGTTTCATTTGCCAGTGCTTCGTAGATCGGTAAAGATGCGTTTGTTAGATCCAATTCCATAGCGATCACCTCGTTATACTAAAATGTTTAATGAAAAGATGGTTTAATTATAACACAACCTTGTGAATTTACAAAATAGTAAAATGATGATTTTTTTAGATAAACCTTGTTAAAATAATGTTGACAGCGCTTTATATTTATAGTAACTTTACGGTGTAAACATTATTCGACGATAGTCTAACGATTATGTTTATTGATAACTGGATGTCATTTTAATTTTTAGTTAAATTAAAAGGAGTGTAAAAAATGAAAGTAAGTAAATCAATTGTTTTAGTAGGGACAAGCTTATTATGTACAGTGTTGTTAGCTGCTTGTGGCGGAAGTGGTAGCTCAAGTAATAATTCAGAAATTTTGCTTTGGTCTTCGACGACAGGACCGGACGGTGAAAAAATCAAAAAAACAATTGATCAATACAATGAAACAGACCCAGACTTTAAAGTGAAGCTAGTAAGCATGCAAGGTGACACCTTTACTTCAAAGTTGACGACTGCGGGGAAATCGGGGAAAGGTGTCCCTGATTTGGCTTTGATCGCCTCAGAAGCTTTGCCTACGTATAAACACCAAGACATGCTTGAAACTTGGGATGACATGATCGATGGGACAGAATTGGCACGGGAAAACTACGTAGAAGCTGCTTGGGACACTGGTGTAGTGGATGATAGTCAATATGGGATTCCGGCAACCATGGGTTCGTGGGTGATGTATTACAACCAAGATTTGGTGGATAAATATGTTCCAGGAGCGTTGGATGATGGCGTAGTGACGTACGAAGAAATCAGACAAGCTGGGGAAAAAGCAAAAGCAGATGGTATCTATAGTTTTGGCTATACATGGGGCATGCAGAATTATTCGAATCTCTACCAACAAATGGGTGGGGAATGGCAAGATGCACAAGGAAACATCAATATCGATAATGAGTTTTCTTACAATGCCGTTCAAGAGTTTAAGGATCTATACGATGCCGGCTACATGGTCCCAGATGGTGAAGATGCAAATAAACTTTTTGCAAACCAGCAGCTGATTTTTCTTCCAGAAGGAACATGGATGCTAAGTAATATGGAAGAAATCAGTGACTTCACTTGGGGTCAAACATTTACTCCTCAATGGAATGCGGAACATATCATTCAGGGTTCAGGCGTCGATCAGTTTGCGATGTTCAAAACGAACGAGGAACGTTCCGATGAAAAGAAAAGTGGCATGGTCGACTTTCTGACTTGGTTACAAGCAAACCAATTAGAGTGGGTCAAATCAGGTGCAAATCCTACTTCCTTAGCAATGCTAGACAATGAAGAATATGTTGAGATGCCACAATCCTTCTTATTGAAGACAGAAAAAGGACAAGCGGCAATTTCTGTTAACGCAGTTGATGGCTTATCGTATATCTTTGGTGAATATGATAATCGTTCATGGGACATGATCACAGGAAAAGCAGATATTCAAACGACTTTTGGTGAGATCCAAAAAGTTGTAGAAGAAAAGATGAAATAATCTTCTCACTTGGAGGCTGTGGCAGAAGGAAGAGCGACCATAAAAAGAATTCAGTCCATTTTTTGATAAGGTAGGAATTCTGATGGGGAGGTTTAAAGGGCTGTCACAGTCGTTTCTTGTTGAGAGCTGCACTAGAAATACAAGGAAGGATGGGTATTGATGAAAAAAAGGTTAAATGGCTGGCCGATCGTTTTTATTGGTCCGCATATGCTCCTTTTTCTTTTATTCTTTTTAGTTCCTGCAGTGATTGGGATCTATGTTTCTTTTACTGAATGGGATCTGTTCAGTACACCGATTTTTGTCGGATTTGATAATTTTCAAACGATTTTGTTTGATCAAGACTCGTTGTATCATACGCAATTTTTTAATGGAATGAAAAATACGCTGTTTTTTGCGGCAATCTCCGTTCCATTATGTATTGTGATTCCCTTGTTGCTAGCGGTTGCATTGTCTGCTAAACCAAAAATGATGCGTTTTTTTCAATCGATTCTCTATCTGCCAACACTGTTTGCAATCTCTGCCGTCATGATTATTTGGGGGTTCCTTTTGAGCAAATCTTTTGGGCCAATCAAAGAAGTATTCGGTATCGACATCAATTTTGTAGGCACGCAACCATGGGCATGGATCGCTATTTTGATCGTGACGATTTGGTGGACATTAGGTGGGAATCTAATTATTTATGTTGCTGCATTAAATGGCGTCTCCAAAGAGCAGTTAGAAGCAGCAGAATTAGATGGTGCAAATAGTATCACGAAATTTTTCCGTATTTCTTTGCCGAGTATTCGCAACCAGCTTGTTTTTACCACGGTCATGACGACCATCGCTCAGTTTAATATTTATGGTCAGCCACTAATGTTGACGGGTGGCGGCCCCAACAATTCTACTCGCGTGTTGATGATGTACATCCAAGAAAATGCTTTTGGTAGTAGTACCTCGGTTGCAGGAATTTCTTCAGCGATGGCTATTTTACTAGGTTTTGTAATCATGGCAGTTTCGATTGTGCAATTTATGGTCATCAAAAAAATGGAAAGATAGGAGGGAAGAAGATGCGAGAAAACAAACTAGGGAAAAGAATTGCCTTTATTTTGCTAGCGATCGTCTGTGTGATTTGGATCTTTCCTTTGATATGGGCAATTTTTACCTCGTTTAAATCGGAGGCAGAGATTCAAAAGGTTGGGTTCAGTTTGATTCCGCAAGATTGGACACTGGCTAACTTTTTGGGCTTGTTACAAGGCAATGATTCTTCTCCTGTGTTCCGTTGGTTTGTGAATTCAATGATTATTTCAACTTCACATACGCTGTTGGTTATGGTGATCGTCTCGTTTGCAGCCTATGGCTATACACGACTCACCTTTAAGGGGAGAGATTTGATTTTTGCCCTATTGTTAGGAACGATGATGTTTCCGGGGGTGGTTAATTTGATCCCGAATTTCAAAATCGTTGATACGTTAGGTTGGACCAATACATTTCTAGCTGTCATCGTTCCTGGGGCTGCAGGTGTTTATAACATTTTCCTCGTTCGGCAGTTCATTTTAGGGATTCCTAAAGAATTGGATGAATCGGCTGTGATCGATGGGGCCAACGAGTTTCAAATCTTTTATCATATCATTTTACCGTTGATCAAACCTGTATTGACGGTGGTTGCGTTATTTAGTTTTACTGGCTCATGGAATGACTTCTTGTGGCCATCGATCGTGATAAACGATATTGATAAATTGCCGATTACACCGGGGCTGCAATTGCTACAAGGGCAATACATGACCTATCCGGGAATTGGAACTGCTGGAGCAATCTTGGCTTTGATCCCTACCTTTTTATTGTATTTGGTGGCGCAAAAGAGTTTTATGGCGTCAATGTCGTTGCAAAGTGGCATAAAATAATTTGTTTTTGGAGGAAATATGAGTAGAGAAGAATATCCGAGACCGCAATTTGAGAGAGAGAATTGGTTAAGCTTAAATGGTGAATGGCAATTTGCCTTTGATGACCAAAATCTTGGTTTAAAAGAAAAGTGGTACACAAACGAAGCAAACTATCCGTACAAGATCAATGTTCCCTTTGTCTATCAAAGTGCATTGAGCGGCATTGATCATCGAGAAGTGCACGACGTTGTATGGTATTATCGGACCTTCAATGTGCAAGTCCCTGAAAAAAGTCGTGTCCTTTTGCATTTTGGGGCGGTGGACTATGAAGCAGATGTGTTTGTCAATGGCAATCATGTGAAAAATCATTGCGGAGGGCATACCTCTTTTGATATAGACATCACGGATGCTTTAGTATCTGGACAAGAGCAAATACTAAGTGTGCGAGCATTTGACCCGCATTTTGATGAAAGCATTCCACGGGGGAAACAATTTTGGGAAGAAGAATCAGCAGGAATCTGGTACACAAACTCAACAGGGATCTGGCAGCCAGTCTGGCTTGAAGTAGTTGCCGAAACCCATCTGAAACAGGTGAAATTTACGAGTGATTTTGATGCTGGCGCCGTGAAGATCGATGTAGAACTGAACCAGTTACAGCCGCAAGTAGTCTTAGAATATCAAATCTATTATAAAGGTGCTTTAGTTACCAGCGGAAAGGCAGACTTTATCACTGCTAAGTTGAGTTTTGCAGTTGATATTTTCCAGCAAGAAATTTTTCGGACGAATTTTCACCACGAAGGCTGGTCTTGGACACCTGAAAAGCCGCAATTATTTGATGTTGAATTGACGCTTAGAGAAGCAGGGAATGCCATCGATCAGCTAAAAAGTTATTTTGGTATGCGTAAAATACATACAGAAAACGGTATGATTTACTTAAATAACAAGCCTTACTACCAGAAGTTGGTTCTCGATCAAGGCTATTGGCCGAGCAGCTTGTTAACTGCACCAACAGATGAGGACTTTAAACAAGACATTTTATTGGCCAAAGAAATGGGGTTCAATGGTTGCCGGAAACACCAAAAAACAGAAGACCCACGCTTTTTATACTGGGCAGATAAATTAGGATTTCTTGCTTGGGGAGAGTGTGCGGCGCCGGCAATCTATACCGATCGTTCGGTAACGCGCTTGATGCAAGAGTGGGCAGAAATCATTACTCGAGATTATAGTCACCCTTCGATCGTTACTTGGGTCCCAATCAACGAGAGCTGGGGTGTGCCAAAAATCTCATTTGATCGTCAGCAACAGCATTTTTCTCAAGCGATGTATCACTTTATCCATTCGCTAGACCAGCAACGGTTGGTTATTTCAAATGATGGTTGGGCGATGACGGAGACAGATATTTGTGCGATTCATAATTATGCGCATGGGCAAGAATCTGAGCGGCAAAAATATCTATACTTCAAAGACAGTCTCAGCACGAGAGAAAAATTGGTGAATCGAGTATCGACCCCATGGCCGATTTTCGCTGGAGGATTTTCTTATCAGGATCAGCCTATTTTATTGACTGAGTTTGGCGGTATTGGCTTCGATGTTTCGGGGCAACCCGGTTGGGGCTATACCTCAGTGGAAAATCAACAAGATTTCTTGAAGGATTATCAGCGAATCATGACAGCTGTTTATGATTCTGTCGGACTCTGGGGCTATTGCTACACTCAGTTGACAGATGTTGAACAAGAAATCAATGGATTACTGACCTATGACCGCCAACCAAAAGTTGATTTGGCAGCGATTAAAGAGATCAATGAGCAGTTTCATCCACCACAGATAGAATAAAATGATTGGTAAGGAAAGGGGCGATGTCCGATGGGGAAATCAGCAGCTTGGCTCAGTGGAGTAAGTATCTTGATTGCTGCGCTTATGATAACCGGTTGTAGCACTGGAACTGATCCAGGGGAAGAAGTGTCCGATTTTACTTCAATTATCGATAATAATGGGGCAGATCCTTGGATCTTGCAAACGGAAGCGTTCTTTTATTATACCAAAACGACTGGGAATAATTTAACGCTCTGGCGTGCTGAAAACCTCTCTCACGTTGCTGCTGGGGAAAAAAAGATCATCTGGGAAATGCCAGCAGAATTTGAAAGTATCTGGGCACCTGAGCTTCATTACTTAGATGATCGCTGGGTGATGTATTTCGCGGCTAATCGCCCTTCAGAAACACATCGTATGTACGCATTAGTCAATCATCAGAAAGATCCTTACATGGGTGAGTGGCAATTGGAAGAGATCAAAGGGATGGATGATAAATTTGCGATTGATGGAACAGTCTTAGAGATCAATGACAAACGCTATTTCCTTTGGTCGGGCTGGGAAGGGTATGAAAATGTTGCGCAAAATCTTTATTTAGCGGAAATGGCCTCCCCTACGGAAGTGATTGGGGAGAAACGGCTGATCTCAGAACCAGAATATGAATGGGAAATGCGGCAAACACCATTGATCAATGAAGCCCCTCAAGTGATGATCAAAGACGAAACAGTCAATTTGGTATACTCTGCCAGTGGAAGCTGGGACAATGATTACGCTTTTGGTCTTATGACCTTAGATGTGGCTGATGATCCGCTAGAAAGAGCGAACTGGCAAAAGGAACCAGCGCCGATTTTCCAACAGACAAACACTGTCTATGGACCTGGTCATAATGGATTTGCCAAATCAAAAGACGGTTCTGAAGACTGGCTGATTTATCATGCTGCTCGGTGGGATCATTCGGGCTGGAACCGTTCGATCCGCTTACAAAAGTTTGGTTGGGATCAAGAGGATAAAATTCTGCTGGAAGCTCCTTTGGATGAATGGCATGTTCAAGCGTTGCCAAAAGCTGAGCCGAATCGACTGCGATTAACTGCTAGCCGTGCTTTGCTGGAAGGCGATTTAGTGCTTGTCGAAGATGAGGCAGCACTCTCGAAAAAAGTCGTCCAAGGCTTTGAATCAACGACTGACAAAATTATCTTTACCCCGCAGATTGAAGAAGCAGACGAATTTCTAGTGATTGCCTATGTCAAAACCACTGATTACCTCTCCTTAAATGACCCAATTCAGGTCAGGATTGAAACGAAACAAGCAAGCCACGTGGTGGATGTCTATCCTTCCGAATATTATCAACCGCTACAAGTCCGCATGAAGTTATCGAAAGGGGCGCAGGAAATCACCCTTTCGTCTGAGATTGGGGTGGATACGCTAAGTATTGATCGTTTAGAACTCGTCAAATTCAAATAAAAAATAGTGAGGAAGTTTTCCAATCCAAGCGATGGGTAATGATCGTTTGACTCCTGCTACTTTGTCTTTAGACAATGTGGCAGGATTTTTTCGTCCTCGAAAATTCCCAACTCCTACCGCCATAGCCTAAAATTCCATGTATAATAAAGAAAACAACCGTTTTATTTGGCGGAGAGAAAAGAAAAAGCAAAAGAGGTGCAAACTATGAGGATGAATCAAGAAAAGCTGACTTCATCAAATGGGAAGGATCAGCTTTTTGTCAAAACGTGGCTGCCAGAAGAACAGCCAAAAGCAGTCGTGCAAATCGTCCACGGAATGATCGAACACATTGAACGTTACCACGAGTTTGCGGAATGTTTAACTGCGCAAGGCTATGCGGTGGTCGGTCATGATCACTTAGGGCATGGGCAATCCGTGAAAGAAACACAGGCCTATGGTCATTTTGGTGAAAAAGAGGGCGCCAAATATTTAGTGGCAGATGTGGGAGTGGTCCATCAGTACGCCGCTGCTTGCTATCCAGACCGACCATACTTTATCTTAGGTCACAGTATGGGGTCGCTGGTTTTGCGGAATTATTTGTTTAGTCAGCCATATCCATTGACAGGAGCGATCATCATGGGCACCACGATGGAAAAAGCTGTGCTGATGCAAGGAGGCAAACTTGTCACGAACTTGTTGCGGCCCTTTGCCGCTCAGCAATGGCCTTATCACGTAATGGAACAGCTAGTTTTTGGTCAGCACAACCGGCGTTTTCGTCCCAATCGAACCGCCAAGGACTGGTTGACCAGTGATCCGCAGCAAGTGGATCGCTATTTGAAGGACCCTTACACCCAATTTCATTTTTCCTTAGCAGCTTACAAGGATCTCTTTACATTGACACAAGCTGCCAGTGATCCGGACCAACTACGCAAGATTGATCCAGAATTGCCGCTGCTGCTGATTTCAGGTGGAGACGATCCTGTGGGGCACTATGGCAAAAGCGTCCGCCAATTGGCTCAGCAACTGAAGCAAAATGCTGACGTGACGATGTATTTGCTCGAACATGGCCGTCATGAGATTTTGAATGAGCGCAACCGCGAGATCGTTTACAATGAAATTTCTCGCTGGCTGTATGAAAAAATGCCGAAATGACGAACGTTAAGAAATTGGTAGTCTTTTCTGAAAATTCAAAATTATTTTCTCTTTTAAGGCTTTTTTCATTTTCGGCTATCTGTTATAATGATTTTCACATCTAACATAAAGGAGAGATTTTTTGTATGACAGTTTATAACTTTTCAGCTGGTCCTGCCGTATTGCCCCGTCCCGTATTGGAGAAAGCACAATCCGAACTTTTGAATTACCGCGGAAGTGGGATGTCCGTTATGGAGCTGAGTCATCGATCCTCCTTGTTTGAAGCGATCATTAAAGATGCAGAAGCACTTTTACGAAAATTAATGGGAATTCCTGAAAACTATCAGGTACTGTTTTTACAAGGCGGCGCGAGTCTCCAATTCAGTATGATCCCTTTGAATCTTGCACAAAACAAAAAAGCCTTATACGTAAATACCGGTTCTTGGTCGAAGAAAGCTATTGAAGCAGCAAAAGCGCTTGGAAACGTGACGGTGGAAGTCGTTGCCTCTAGTGAGGATCAAAACTTTACCTATATTCCAGAAATTTCAGAAGATGCGATCGATCAAGAAGCGGCTTATTTGCATATCACCACGAACAATACCATTGAAGGGACGGCCTTTCAAACGATTCCGCAGGCTGGCAATGTGCCGATCGTAGCAGACATGTCCTCAAATATTTTAGCTAATGACTATCGTGTAGAAGACTTCGGTGTGATTTATGCTGGGGCCCAAAAGAATATTGGCCCTGCAGGGTTGACGGTAGTGATCATCCGAGAAGATTTACTCAATGATGATGCTGTTTTCGCTCCAATGCTGGATTATCGTCTACAGGCTAAAAATGACTCATTGTACAATACACCACCAACGTATGCTATCTATATTGCTAAATTGGTGTTTGAATGGTTGGAAGAATTAGGCGGCATTCCTGCAATTTTAGAACAAGACCGCCAAAAAGCGGCGCTTTTATACGAAACGATCGAAGCCTCTGCTCTTTACAGTAGTCCTGTGGCTGTTGACAGCCGTTCATTAACGAATATTCCTTTTGTAACAGGGGATAAAGCATTAGATCAGCGCTTCAATGAAGAAGCTGTTAAAGCTGGCTTTGAGAACTTGAAGGGGCATCGTTCCGTCGGAGGAATGCGAGCAAGCTTGTACAATGCCTTTCCATTAGCTGGCGTTCAAGCGTTAGTCGACTTTATGAAATCATTTGAAGCGGAGGTCAAATAAATGTTCCAAATCAAAACATTCAATGCGATCGCACCAGAAGGATTACAGCGTTTAGAAAAAGAAAAGTATGCCATCAACGAAAGCGACCAACCGCAAGGGATTTTGCTGCGCAGCCAGAAATTGCACGATTACGCTTTTCCTGAAAGTGTCTTAGGTATTGCCCGTGCAGGGGCTGGGACCAACAACATTCCCGTCAAAGCATGTACTGAAAAAGGGATCGTCGTCTTTAATACGCCAGGTGCCAATGCCAATGCGGTCAAAGAATTAGTGATCGCTAGTCTGCTCTTAAGTGTCCGTCCGATTTTACGAGGTGCCCAATGGGTGCAAACCTTGAGCGGTGATAATGTGGAAGAACAAGCAGAAGCGCAAAAAAGTCAATTTGCTGGAACAGAGTTAGAAGGCAAAAAGTTAGGAATCATCGGCCTTGGTTCTATTGGAGCGATGGTCGCCAACGATGCTTATCGTCTAGGGATGGAAGTAGTCGGTTATGATCCTTACGTGTCAGTGGATACTGCTTGGACGATCTCTCGTCGGGTCAAGCGTGCCAATGATATTGCGGAAGTCTTTTCAACCTGTGATTTTATTACGGTTCATGTGCCGCTAATGGAAAACACGCATCATCTCGTCGGGGAAGCCGAACTTGCGAAAATGAAACCAACAACGAAGCTATTCAACTTTTCTCGTAAAGAAATCGTCGATACAGATGCCGTTTTACGTGCGTTAAAAGCTGACCGTCTAGCGGGCTATACGACTGATTTTGCGGATGAACAATTGCTGCACAATGAAAAAGTCCTCGTCTTGCCGCATTTAGGTGCATCAACAGAAGAAGCCGAAGTCAACTGTGCCAAAATGGCAGCCCGAACATTGAAAAAATTCTTGGAATTTGGAACCATCAAGCGCTCAGTGAATTTTCCAACTGTTGAGATGGCTTTTCATTCGCCTTATCGTCTGACGATCATCAATCGCAATGTACCGAATATGTTAGGTCAGATTTCATCGATCATTGCGGAATCTGGAATCAATATCGACAATATGTTGAATCGTGGACGGGAAGACTTTGCTTACACCCTAGCCGATGTCGCTTCTGAAGATGAAGCCTTATTGAATCAATTAGCCGATAAACTGCGGGAGAACGAAAACATCGTTCGTGTACGGGTCATTAAGAATCAGGAGGTTGGGTATTAATGGTTCAAGTATTTCCGTTTAAAGCCATTCGTCCAGAAGCCTCATTGGCAGAAAAAGTGGCCGAGCTACCGTATGACGTGGTCAATTCACAAGAAGCCGCAGCGTTTGCGCAAGGTAATCCTTACAGCTATTTCCACATCGACCGTTCGGAGATCGACTTGCCAGGAATCGATCCTTATGATCCACAGGTGTATCAAAAAGCGGCGGAAAATCTTGCATCTTTTCAAGAAGAAGGCTGGTTGATTCAAGAAACGGCGCCCGCATATTATTTGTATGAATTGACGATGGCTGGTAGAAGCCAAACGGGGCTTGTCGCCTGTACCTCGATCGATGATTATGTCGCTGGGAAAATCAAGAAACACGAGTTTACCCGTCCAGAAAAAGAAATCGATCGGATCAATCATATTCTGGCATGTGATGCCAATACAAGTCCGATTTTCTTGAGCTATCGGCAACCAGCAGCAGTCAAAGAAGCGATCGATGCGTGGCAAGCAGAGCATGCACCAATCTATGATTTTGTCAGCTATCATGAGGTGCAACATCGTGTTTGGCTGATCGATGATCCAGCGCTAGTCGCCTCTTTTGCCCAGCAGTTTCAAGCTGTAGATGCCCTTTATATTGCGGATGGGCATCACCGCACAGAGTCAGCAGTCAAAGTCGGCTTGCAAAAGCGAGCTGATGGCCAAAGCAGTCAAGAAAGCGACCGCTTTTTAGCGATCTTATTCCCAGAAAATGAATTGGCGATTTGGGAATACAATCGGGTTTTGCGGGTACCAGTGCCAGATACCTTTTTTGAGCAGGCAGCCCAACATTTTACGATTCGAGAAACTACAAGGAAGAAACCAGCGCAACGTGGTTCGATTCATCTGTACCTAAACCATGCGTGGTGGGAGTTGACCATCAAACCGGAAGCTGTGCCGCAAGATGCGGTAGGACAGCTGGATGTGTCGCTTTTACAACAATACGTGCTGGCTGATATTTTCGCGATCCAAGATGTGCGGACAGACAAACGCATTGATTTTGTCGGCGGAATTCGTGGTCCAGAAGAATTGGAACGTTTGGTAGATAGCGGAGAATGGACATTGGCCTTTTCCATGTATCCAACGCAAATGGCCGATCTTTTGGCAGTCGCCGATGCGGGAGAAATTATGCCGCCAAAATCAACTTGGTTTGAACCAAAACTGTTGAGCGGTCTGTTTTTACATGATTTAGAAACGAATTAACCAAAAAAAGCTTACGAGGCAGCCTCGTAAGCTTTTTTTTCGCTATTAGAAGTTGCCGAGTGTTTCGATGATCAAGCGGACATTCAAGACCGTCAATGCAATGGCACAGATCCAGCCTAAGGTAGAGACCCATAGCGGATTCTTGAAACGTTCCCCCATGATTTTTTTTGAGCTGGTAAAAAGAACCAACGGAATCATCGAAACGGGTAAGGCGATGCTTAAAAAGACTTGCGAATAGATCAGCAGATCGTCCAGAGCTTGTTCGTTGCCGCCAAAGTAAATTGTACAAAGCAAGACGGGGATCACCGATAAGCCACGGGTGATCAGACGTCGCGCCCAAGTAGGGATCTTCATATGGATAAATCCTTCCATCACGACTTGCCCCGTCAGTGTCCCAGTGATCGTTGAATTTTGACCAGATGCCAAGAGCGCCACGGCAAACAGAACGCTCAAGACTGGACTGGCGACAGCACCAGCAATGGAGGAATCTTGCAATGCATTGAACAGCGCGGAGAAGGTGCCGACTTCTTCACTATGACCAAAGAACAAGGCGCTTCCTAAGATCAAAAGCAGGCAATTGACCAAAAACGCAGCGGATAATTGGATATTGGAATCCCAAGTAGCGAACCGCACGGCCGTTGCCACTTCTTGGGTATCGCTGCGATCGATTTTTCGTGACTGGGAGATCGAAGAATGCAGATAGAGATTATGTGGCATCACAGTCGCACCAACGATCCCCAACGCCATTGTCAGCTGCCCATGGTTCAAGACTTGTTTTTGCGGAATAAAGCCTTGCAAGACAGCCGGTAGATCCGGTTGAGCAATAATGACTTCGTAACAAAAGACTAGCATAATGACCAAAATCAGTGTCATGACGATCGCTTCGATTTTACGGAAACCTAGTTTCATTAAAAAGAGCAGAAGCAATACATCGAAAATCGTTAAGATGACCCCAACTAATAACGGTAAGCCGAATAGTAGATTGAGAGCGATCGTTCCTCCGATCACTTCCGCGATATCCGTTGCCATGATAGCCAATTCGGTGACGATCCACAAGACAAAGCCTAAACCTTTGCTGGTGTGTTTACGAGTTGCTTGCGCAAGGTCCATCTGGGTCACGATCCCTAGCTTGGCTGCCATGTATTGCAGTAGCATAGCGATCAAACTGGAAATCAAGATCACAGAAAGTAAGAGATAGCCATATTCAGCACCGCCTCCGATCGAGGTGATCCAGTTTCCTGGGTCCATATAGCCCACGGCTACCAATGCCCCAGGACCAGAGAACGCTAAGAGATTGCGCCAAAAGCTGCCGTTTTTTGGGATGGCAACTGTATTATTTATTTCTTCCAAGCTAGGACCGTTGGCCGCTTGGATCAATTTTTTTTCTTCATTCATCGTTTCACGTCCTATCTTTTTAGGTATACCTAAAAACAAATCTATTGTATTCCTCATTTATGAATTTTTCAAGAGAAACCTTTTGGAAGTCAGAAGGAAGGACAAAAAAACAGCAGCCAAGGGGATGGCTGCTGCCTGTTAGGTTTTCTTATAAAATTAGTCGGCGCGTAAAGCGATCGCTGCATCTTTCTTCGCTGCCATTCGAGCTGGAATGTGGCCGCCAATCATCGTTAGGACGGTGCTGACGGCAATCAAGATCAGGCCGTGGACCGGATTTAATTGAGCAACATTTTCGAGATCAGTCATGCTATATAAGATCGCGTTGATCGGGAATGTAGCTAACCAAGCAATTAGGACACCTAAAGCCCCTGAAGCGATCCCTAAAATACAGGTTTCGGCATCAAAGACGCGGGTGATGTCTTTTTTACGAGCACCTAATGCTTTTAAGACCCCAATTTCTTTCGTACGTTCTAGTACAGAGGTATAAGTGATGATACCGATCATAATCATGCTGGTTACCAAGGAGATGCCTGCAAAAGCGATCAAGACATAGGTGATCGCATCCATCAAGCCACCAGTCAATTGAGTCATCGTACCGGCTAAATCGGAATAAACGATTTGGTCTTCTTTGTCTTTGCCTTTGTTGAAGTCATCCAAGTAATCAAGGATTTTTTCTTTGGCACTGAAATCATTCGGATAGATCATAATGCTGTTTGGTAAATCACTACCGCCAAGATAAGCGATCAATGAATCTTTGGCACTTTCGTCAACGGGTTCATTCGTCATCACGTTGGTGTCGCTATCTTTTTGTGCTTGGACGATCGCTGAGTCTTGGTTTTCTTTGATGACTTCTTGCGCGAGGGCATCACTGTAGGCAATGCCGGTTGAAAGCAAGTTCATCGTAGAGTTTTGCTTGATACGTAAGATTCCACTGATCGTTAATTCTTTGTTGTTGCTGTTATCGAAAACTTCATTTAAATCTTGGTTTGGAATGAAGTTTCCAGTCGGCAATTCGGTGTAAAAGGCATCATTAGACGCCAATGTGATTTTTGTTCCTACGATATCGTCGAAGGAAACCGTGTCGCCATCTTCAATATCAAAACCGAGATTGATCAATGCATTGACATTCGTTACGTTGTTTTCATCGACGATCAAAACGACATCTGTGCTGGCACTTGGGTAGCTGCCTTCTAAAAGGTCATAGTTGTCTTTTAAGAAATTGCCGTTATCCTCTGATAACTGCTCAGGGAAAGTCGAAACCCCAATACCGGTTGAGGCACTCATGGCAGACATCATGGCATTGGTCTGTTCATTGTCAGGCGACGCGTTGGAGAAGCTGACTTGTTCCACATTGTCATCGATCTTGCGGAAAAGATTCAATGAAGTGGAACGAGTGTAGCCGATATTGTTGCTTAATTCAGGATCAATGTCGTTGATGTAATCGAGAAACTCTTGATCGATTTTGTTGATATGAGTTGCACGATCCGTATCACTTAATTTGGCAGTGACCTCTTTATCTGAAGGGAAATCTTCCGATTTATCCCGCGTACCCATCGCTGATGGATCTTGTTCAGTGGCCACTTGTGAGATCGTGATCGGAAAACGAGCTAATGTTTCTGACTGGGTATTGTCGATTTGTTTTTGGAATCCCGTTGACAGTGACAAAACAATGGCGATTCCGATGATTCCGATACTAGAAGCAAAGGCTGTCAAGAAGGTGCGCCCTTTTTTGGTGCGGATATTGTTAAACGACAAACGTAAGGCCGTCATGAAACTCATTTTTGTGTGCTTTAATTCGAATTGGTCTTTCTTTTGTCCTTCGACATGGGGGTTCGAATCTTTAATGATTCGTCCGTCTTTGAATTCAATGATCCGTCCAGCGTATTTGTGGGCCAATTCAGGATTATGGGTAACCATGATGACCAATTTTTCTTTTGATAGTTCTTGGATCAGTTCCATGATTTGGACACTTGTCTCTGAATCCAAGGCACCTGTAGGTTCATCACAAAGGAGGATATCAGGATCATTTGCTAAGGCACGAGCGATCGCTACCCGCTGCATTTGACCACCAGAAAGCTGATTTGGTTTTTTGTGCATATGCTCAGCTAAGCCCACACGCGTCAAAGCATCGGTTGCTTTTGCGCGTTTTTCTTCTTTTGACACACCGCTCAAGGTCATCCCAAGCTCGACGTTGTCGATGATGCCTAAATGACTGATCAAATTGTAGCTTTGGAAGACAAAGCCAATCGAATTGTTCCGATAGGCATCCCAGTCGCGGTCTTTAAAGGATTTGGTTGATTTGCCATTAATGATCATATCACCAGAATCGTAATTATCTAAGCCGCCGATCACGTTCAACATGGTTGTTTTCCCAGAGCCGCTTGGCCCTAAAATGGCAACAAAATCTTGTTTACGAAAGGCGACGGTGACGCCGTCGAGGGCTTTCGTAGTACTGGAGCCAACTGTATAATACTTCTTGATATCTTTTAATTCTAACATGGGGTCACTCTTTTCTTGCCGTTTTCACGATTATTTTCATTATGTAACCACGCTATCATAATGGTTAACAAAAATCAACGATTATCATTGTTTAAACAAATAATTTATACTAAACTAAAGACAGAAAAGAGGGAGAGTATGGAAAAAGCGTTAGGAACATTCAATATGGCGGTGTTTGCGGAGATCTTTTCTCTGATGGGAAACATATTGTTTGAAGAAATCGGTCTGGAAGATTTAAAATTGACCAAAATGGAAATCTTGGAACTCGTGGTGATCTCTAGTAATGAAGGAATTACGATGTCCGAGTTGGCTCAGCAAATCGGTACGTCAAAAGTCCAAATCAGTCGTTCGATCTCGGGGTTGGAAAAGGCTGGCTTTGTGGTACGCAAAACCAACGGCGTCAATCGTCGCAACGTCAATGTTTATTTGGAAGAAGCTGGGAAGCAGTTGTTTGTCCAAAAGAAAAAACAAGTGGAAGACCGCTTGAATGCCAAAACCGCTCAAATGGCTGTGGAAGATATCCAGCAGTTGAGTCAGTCGTTGACGGAGGCAGTGGGGATCTTGCGGAAATATGACATTTTACGGACTGGCAATCAATGTGAGAAGAAGACACCGTTTGATTAAAAATGGGTGAAGCAATCGTTTGCTTTTTAATTACTGAATTAATTTCATATTAACTTATATTATCGATTTTTTAGATAAAGCAACCGATTGCGTTTTTCTCTTGTTTTGACTTCTGATTTGTGCGACAATGAGTATATCAAACAAGTCAAAGGAGTCTGCTATGAATACTACTGCCATCTATCATCGTCCCGAAAGTGAATTTGCGTATTTGTACGAGAAGGATAAAATGCATATCCGTTTGCGTACCGCCCGTCAAGACGTCCGCCATGTCCAGCTGCTTTGCGGTGATCCTTACACACTGTATAAAGAAGCGTGGTACCAACAAAGAATTGAAATGCAAAAAATTCTTTCCACGGACTTGCATGATTATTGGCAAGTATCGGTCGGAGCAGAATTCCGCCGTTTGTCTTACGGCTTTTCCATCGAAAGTTACGATGGGTTGCATGTCTTCTATGGGGATCACGGGGTCTATCCCTTTGAACAGCAATATTTAGAAATGAACAACAATTATTTTCGGATGCCTTACTTCCAAGAAGCCGATCGTTTCAAAATTCCCGAGTGGGCGAAAGAAACGGTTTGGTATCAAATTTTCCCTGAGCGCTTTGCGAACGGGGATCCATCAAATGATCCAGAAGGTGTATTGCCGTGGGGCTCAAAAAATCCCGATCGCCAAGACTTTTTCGGTGGGGATCTACAAGGGGTCATCGATCATTTGGATTATCTTGTCGATCTAGGGATCAATGGGATCTATTTCTGTCCGATTTTTGAGGCCTATTCGAATCACAAGTATGATACCATCGATTATTTGGCCATCGATCCTGCTTTTGGTGATAACGATACCTTTAAACGATTAGTGGAGGAATGCCACAAACGCGGCATCAAAGTTATGTTGGATGCTGTTTTCAACCATATGGGGGATACTTCGCATCAATGGCTAGATGTCATTAAAAACGGCAAAGATTCGCCGTTTGCTGATTGGTTCCACATCAATGAGTTTCCTGTCAACTACAAAGAAGGGGAAAACTTTGAAGACGCTTATGACATCACCTATGATGTTTTTGCCTTTACGCCGCATATGCCGAAACTCAATACGGAAAATCCCGATGTGCAAGATTATTTGTTGAAGATCGCTCGTTATTGGATCGAAGAATTTGATATCGATGCTTGGCGCTTGGACGTGGCGAATGAAGTTAGTCACTTCTTCTGGAAAAAATTCCGCCAAGTGTGTGATGAGGCCAAAGATGATTTTTATATCCTTGGGGAAATTTGGCATTCTTCTCAACGCTGGTTACAAGGCGACGAGTTTCATGCAGTGATGAACTACGCCTTTACAGATGCAATTATTGAATATTTTGTCAAAGACGAGATCTCCATGACGAAAATGGTCTCGGAATTAAATAACCAGCTGATGTTGTACCGGGAGCAAACCAACCAAGTGCAGTTCAATATTTTGGATTCTCATGATACCCCGCGTTTGTTAACTTTGGCTCGGGGAGACAAAGACTTGATGCGCCAAGTGATGGCCTTTACGTATCTGCAACAAGGCGTTCCTTGCCTGTATTACGGCGATGAGATTGGTTTGACCGGTGATATGGATCCGGATTGTCGTAAATGTATGATTTGGGATGAGGAAAAGCAAGATCGTGATTTGCTGCATTTCACCCAGTCATTGATCAAACTACGCAAAGACAACCAAAAAGTCTTATCTGAAGGTTCCTTGAGTTGGAACTGGGTTTCGGAAGAAGATGGCCTGATCATTTTCGAACGAGAGTTGGGGGCACAGCGGATCATCGGTATTTTCAACACTGGCGAGGACCAACTTACACTCTCTCGTCCTGATTCAATTTTGATGGAACAGTTTGTCCAACTGGAAGATGAGACGATGATCATTGATAACAAAGGCTTTGCTATCGTGAAAGTAAATAACGAAGAATTGAATGAAGCATAAAAATGAGGCAAGAATTGCATATGCAATTCTTGTCTCATTCAATGTTTTGGGTATTTTTAATTTCCCCATGCACGTTGGAAAGAATCTTCCCCAAAATTCCTTCTGTCGGTATTATATCCTATAACACCTAAATGTGACAAATGATAACCCTTAAATATAGGTAGTTTTTTCCAAAAACGGGGAAAACGATTGAAAATTTAGATAGTTCTGCCTTCTTTTTGCGCTTCTTTCCACGAAAGGTCTTTTCTTTTTTACAAGATATGATAAACTAGTAAAAATGTATTTTTATTCGAGGAGTGATTTGATGAGTACAGGGTATCACATAGCAGTTGTCGGAGCTACCGGCGCAGTAGGAACAAAAATGATTGAGATGTTGGAGAAGACCACGTTGCCGATCAAAAAAATAACGTTGTTGGCATCCAAACGTTCTGCTGGGAAGACCCTTGTGTTCAAAAATGAACCGCTCGTTATTCAAGAGCTGACCGCAGATTCCTTTGCGGGAGTCGATATTGCATTGTTCAGTGCCGGTGGTGGCATTTCAAAACAATTTGCTCCAGAAGCAGTCAAACACGGTGCAGTCGTGATCGACAATACCAGTCATTTTCGGATGGATCCGAATGTTCCTCTAGTCGTTCCTGAGGTGAATCCTCATGCATTAGCGCAACATAAAGGAATCATTGCCAATCCGAATTGTTCAACGATTCAAATGATGGTGGCATTAGAACCGATTCGTCAAAAAGTCGGTTTATCGAGGGTCTTGGTTTCAACGTATCAAGCAGTTTCCGGTGCTGGCGCACAAGCCTTGGCTGAATTGACTCGTGAATCTCAAGAACTATTAGCCGGCAAAGCCGCTGATGAACTAAACCCTGAGATTTTACCAGCAGGCAGCGATAAAAAGCACTACCCAATCGCGTTTAACGCTTTGCCGCAAATCGATGTTTTTGCCGAAGAGGATTATACTTACGAAGAGTGGAAAATGATCAATGAAACGAAGAAGATCATGGAAGATACGCAGATCAAAGTAGCAGCTACGTGTGTGAGAATCCCTGTGTTTAGCGGTCATTCGGAGTCGATTTATATCGAGACCAAAGACCATGCCAGTGTTGAGGAAGTTAGGCAGTGGATCAGCGAAGCGCCAGGAGCTGTCTTACAAGATGATCCGAGTCAACAAGTATATCCGCAAGCTTTGACCAGTGTGGACAAAACGGAAACCTTTGTTGGTCGGATTCGCAAAGACTTGGATGTCGAAAACGGCTTGCATTTATGGGTCGTTTCTGATAATTTACTGAAAGGTGCGGCATGGAACTCCGTTCAAATCGCCGAAAGCCTGCATCAGCAAGGATTAGTTCATGTGTAAACCATAAGTTTTTCAGAAAAGTGTGGTGAATGCCACGCTTTTCTTTTTTTTGTTGTATAATAATAGGGACGGCTTATGCTTGGGAAATAATACAGTAGAAAAAAATTAAGAGGTGAATAAAAGTGGAAACGATAAAAATCATTCCTCTTGGCGGTGTACGCGAAAACGGAAAGAACATGTACATTGCTGAAGTTGGCGAGGATATATTTGTGCTGGATTGCGGTGTCCGTTATCCAGAAAATGAATTATTAGGGATCGATACAGTGATTCCAGACTTCACATATTTAGAAGAAAATGCCGACCGTGTGGCGGGTGTCTTCTTGACCCACGGGCATGCAGATGCGATTGGTGCATTGCCTTATTTCTTGGAGAATATCCAAGTACCGGTCTTTGGGACCGAGTTAACGATCGAACTAGCAAAATTGACCGTGAATAAAAATGAAGCTACCAAGCGCTTCAAAGATTTTCATGTGATCGATGAACATTCGGAGATCGACTTTGGCCATGCGACCATCAGCTTTTTCCGTACGACCCACTCTATCCCTGATTCTGTTGGAATCAGCGTAAAAACAGAAGCTGGCAATATCGTTTATACAGGAGATTTCAAGTTTGACCAAACAGCGATCCCTATGTATCAAACCGATTTTGGCCGCTTAGCGGAAATTGGAAAAGAAGGCGTCTTAGCATTGCTAAGTACGTCCTCAAATGCCGAAAATCCAACGCCGATTGCTTCTGAATTGACGATCCAAGATGAAGTTTATGACAATATCCGTTACTGGGAAGGTCGGATCATCGTCGCTAGCGTTGCTAGCAATTTACAACGGGTGCAACAAGTACTAGATGCGGCATTTCGTTCTGATCGCAAAGTCGTTTTGACCGGGCAAGATTTTGGTCGGATCATCAAAACGGCCATGAAGTTAGGGAAATTAAAATTACCTGCCGAAGACTTGCTGATCACCCAAAAAGAAATGAAAAAATACTCAGACGAACAGTTGTTGATTTTAGAAACAGGTCGCATGGGGGAACCAATCAAAGCGTTGCAAAAAATGGCCAACGGCTCTCACCGGACGCTGCGCATCAAAGAAGGAGATCTTGTTTACATCACAACGACGCCGACAACGGCAATGGAAACGGTGGTTGCGAAAACGGAAGATATCATCTATCGCGCTGGCGGTACCGTGAAACAGATCTCGGATAATTTCCGTGTTTCTGGTCATGCCAACCCGAATGATCTGCAGCTGATGTTGAATATGATGAAGCCGAAGTACTTTATCCCTATTCAAGGCGAGTACCGCCAATTAGCCGCCCATGTGGACTTGGCGCAAGAAGTCGGGATTCCGATGAAAAATATCTTCATTACTGCACGTGGAGATGTGTTAGAATACAAAAAAGGCGAAATGCTTGCCGCAGGTGCGGTTCCAGCTGAAAACGTCATGATCGATGGGATCGGTGTCGGTGACATTGGGAATATCGTCCTGCGAGACCGCAAAGTCTTATCTGAAGACGGAATCTTCGTTGCGGTAGTGACGATCAATCGTCGTGAAAAGAAAATTATTTCTGCCCCTCAAATCACTTCTCGCGGGTTTGTCTACGTGAAAGCCAGCCGTGACCTGATTCGTGAAAGTGGCGAGATCGTAGAAGAAATCGTAGAAAAACACCTTCATGATGAAGAGTTTGAATGGAGCAAATTGAAACAAGATATCCGTGATCGTTTGAGTCGTTTCTTGTTTGAACAAACCAAACGCCGTCCCGTCATCTTGCCGGTCATCATGGAATCAAGCCAAAGAAATCGCAACCGTAAATAATTCGTTTTGACCTACTGACAAAAGCAGGTGAAAGAATAGCCGTTTGACGGCCGATTTCTTTTCACCGAAGCTTTTGTCTTTTTTTGTGCAAGAAAACAAGCGGCGGTTTTTTTACAAAATGACCTTTATTTTGGTCTTGATGAGCAGATAAGGATTGACGGCGAATGGATTTCGATCAATAATACAAAGTTGTCCCCCTAAGACTAGAGGAACAAAACAAGCAAAGAGAGGATGGTCGATTTGTGAATAGTTATCAAGAAAATCCCGTAGTACAACAGAGAAAGTGGTGGATTCTCATTGCTGTTTCGATGTTTACCTTTATGTCAACATTGGATGGGAGTATCGTAAATATCGCATTGCCGACGATCTCAGCAGATATGGGTGTACCTATGAATCAAGCGGAATGGGTCGTATCCGTCTACTTGATGATCGTTTGTGCCTGCCTTTTATTATTCGGTAAGGTAGGGGATAGTTGGGGCAAAATCAAAGTATTCCGCTTGGGGATGCTGATCTTTATTATCGGTTCGCTGTTATGCGGGTTTAATCACTCCTTAGCATTTCTGCTATTTGCCCGAGTGGTGCAAGCGATCGGTGCTAGCATGACAATGGCGACGAATACCGGAATTATTACTGAAGTCTTTCCTATGAGTGAACGAGGACGCGCCTTAGGGATGATCGGTGCCTTTGTTTCGTTAGGCTCCATCGCCGGTCCTGGATTAGGTGGAGTGATTTTGGCGCATTTTTCTTGGCCGTTTATTTTTTGGATCAATGTTCCTGTCGGTATTCTGACGATGATTGCTGGAGAAAAGGTGTTGCCAAAAGATATCACCATGAGTCATGATTCCATCGATAAAACCGGGTTTGTGCTGTTTTCAATTGCAATTATTAGCTTCTTCGGCGGCATTTTTCTTGGACAAGAGCGTGGCTTTCTAACGTGGCTGCCGCTGCTGTTGGTGGGGATCGCCTTAGTGGCATTCATCGTCTTTTTGCGAGTAGAAGCGCGTGTGAGCAAACCGCTGATTACCTTTGGGATCTTTCGTAATAAAATTTTCACCATGAGCCTGATTACGGCGCTGCTGATCTTTTCTGCAAACTTTTTTGTCAATGTCGTGATTCCCTTTTACTTGCAAAGTGCCCGAGGCTTAACGCCGAGCGTGGCAGGAATGCTGATGATGGTCTTTCCTTTGATGATGGTCATTGGTTCACCACTTAGCGGGTATTTGACGGACCGCGTAGGACCGGAGATCTTGGTCTTAGCTGGCTTAGCGTTACTATCCATCACTCAGCTGATGTATATGTTTATGAATCAGCATACGCCGATTTGGTATTATATCGTTGCCACTGCCATCATGGGGTTAGGCAATTCGTTGTTCCAATCCCCCAACAATACGATGGTGATGAGCAGTGTCACCAAAGAAAACCTTGGGGTGGCAGGTAGTCTAAATTCCTTTGCCCGTAACTTGGGCATGGTCTTAGGGATATCCTTAGCAACGACGATTCTTTATGCCGCAATGAGTCAAGCCTATGGGAAGCATGTGACGACCTATATCGCAGGTCGGGCAGATATTTTTGCCTATGGCATGAAAATCACCTTCTTTGGGGCGTTCCTTCTTTGTATCACGGCGTTATTCTTAACAGTCTGGCGCATCTATAAACAAGGTGGACGTAAGAAAACGCTATGATCGCTTGAAGTCATCAGGTCGAACTGTTCTATTCCTTATTCAGAAAGGGTAGAACAGTTTTTTTATTTTTCTTGACAAGAACCAGAAAAAGGACGGATGTAATAAAGCTGCCAGAATTTGTGCTTTTGGATTTCTGGCGTTATCTGTTATAATGGAAAATATTAGACTGTATTACTTAGATGGAAAGGGGAATGTTGTATGAAACTCACGTATCACGGACACTCAGTGCTTGCTATCCAATTAGCGGATGGCCAAAAATTGTTGTTTGACCCTTTTATTACTGGAAATGCTCTGACTGATTTGGATGCAGAGACAGTGGAAACCGATTGGCTTTTGATCACGCATGGTCATAGTGATCATATTGGGGACATGGTGCCGATCGCCAAAAGAAACGAAGCGCCAGTGATCAGTGTCGTTGAAATTTGCCGCTATGCAGCCCGCAAAGGCGTTACTGAGACGCATGGCATGAATATGGGAGGCTCTTTTGAGTTTCCGTTTGGCAAAATCTCAATGGTGGAAGCGAAACACAGCTCTGGTCTTGAAGAAGACGGAACGATGATCTATATGGGCAATCCAGTGGGGATCATTTTAGAAGCAGAAGGCAAAACCATTTACCACGCTGGCGATACTGCCCTCTTTAGCGATATGGCGATGATCGGTGAACGTTTCGACATCGATGTGGCGTTTTTACCGATTGGGGATAATTTTACGATGGGCGTTCAAGATGCTGCAACAGCAGCGGCGCTTTTAAACGCGAGCAAAGTAGTACCGATCCATTACAATACGTTTCCAATGATCAAGCAAGATCCGCAAACCTTCGTGAATTTATTGCCGGCAGGTGTGGGCCAGATCCTTGCAGTCGGTGAGACATTAGAAGTTTAAGCAACAGGAAGATTCGTAGTAGGAATAGGGGATAATTATGGCGACAAAACACGACTTGATTTTAGCGCATATCGAGAATCTGCCTGTAGGCGATCGCATCTCGGTGCGGGGAATCGCAAAAGACTTGAATGTCAGTGAAGGAACAGCCTATCGGGCGATCAAAGATGCGGAAAATATCGGCTTGGTTTCAACGATCCAGCGTGTGGGAACCATCCGTATCGAACGGAAACTAAAGAAACACATTGAAAAACTAACTTTCGGCGAAGTCGTCCAAATAATTGAAGGCGATGTTTTAGGCGGCGCTGCCGGTTTAGACAAAGACTTGAACAAATTTGTTATCGGCGCCATGAAGGAATCGGCAATGGAACGCTACATCACGCCTGGTTCTTTAGTGATCGTCGGAAACCGTAACGAAGTCCACAAGTTGGCACTGGAAGATGGCGCAGCCGTCTTGATCACGGGGGGCTTTGAAACCTCAGAGGAAATCTGTCGCTTAGCAGACGAATTGGAGCTGCCGATTTTACAAACGACCTATGACACCTTTACCGTGGCAACGATGATCAACCGTGCCTTGAGCGACCAGCTGATCAAAAAGGACATCATGCTGGTGAGTGACATTTATATGCCATTGGAAAAAACCAAGTATCTGCACACCTTCGATACGGTCAAGGATTACAAACTGCTTTCGGAGTCTACCAACCACTCCCGCTATCCAGTCGTCAACAAGAATATGCGGGTCGTTGGGATCATCACAGCCAAAGATGTCTTAGAAAAGCCTGACACGCAGATCATCGAACGAATCATGACCCGGGAACCACGGGTCGTAAAAAAAGAGATGAGTGTGGCCTCTGCCAGCCATCAGATGATTTGGGATGGCTTAGAAGTGATGCCCGTCGTAGCAGATGACCTTTCTTTGATTGGGATCGTCACACGCCAAGACATCATGAAAGCGATGCAGATGGTCCAACGACAAACGCAAATTTCAGATACGATTTCTGACCAAATCTCGGGACAGATGCAAGTTATCGAACAAGATTTTGAAGGAAACAAATTGCCGCAGCCGCATTTCAGTTTTGCGGTAACGCCCCAAATGGTCAATGAAGTCGGAACGATCTCTTTTGGTGTCTTGAGTGAAGTGATCGCTAATACGGCAAAACGTACCATGCAGTTGAATCAACGGCGCAATAGTTGGATCGAACAAGTCAATCTGCATTACTTCCGTTTGATCCAATTAGAAAGCGAGATCATCATTCAACCGAAGATTCTAGAACTGGGGCGACGTTCGGCGAAAATCGATATTGAAGTATCGATCGAAAATTCCTTAGTGGCAAAAGCGATCGTGGTATGCCAAGTAATGGAACGCCCATAAATCATCGAAAACGGCACTTATGGAAAAATTTTAGAGAGAAAGTTGAGACCATTCATGAAGGTACAAGAAGAAATACTTGCAACAATCAAAGCATTCGACCGAATCATTATCCATCGGCACCAACGCCCTGATCCAGATGCATTAGGATCACAAGTGGGCTTGGCAGAAATTTTACGAGCTAGTTTTCCAAAAAAAGAAATCTATCAAGTCGGCGGACCTGTTGAAGGATTGGATTACTTGGCGCTGATGCAGACGATCCCTGATGATTTGTATAAAGGGGCACTAGTGATCGTTACAGATACGGCCAATGCACCACGGGTCAGTGACCAACGCTATGATCAAGGGGCGAAATTGATCAAAATCGATCATCACCCTAATGATGAGCCTTACGGAGAGCTGGTCTGGGTCAATACGAAAGCCAGCAGCTGTAGTGAGATGATCGTTTCGTTTTGGCAAATGTTTCAAAACGAGCTGACGATGACCCAAGAAGCGGCTCGTCTACTGTATGCGGGCATTGTTGGTGATACTGGACGGTTTTTATATCCGGCAACGACAGCGACAACCCTGCGCTTAGCGGCTGAACTATTGGATTACGGCTTTGATGCAGCGAAGATCAATCGGCAATTGGATCAAGTCTCTCGCAGTGTTGCCCGCCTTTCAGGGTATGTCTACGAAACCATCGAAATCGATGAGATTGGTGCTGGCAAAGTGATCCTATCACAAGAATTGCAGCAGCGTTTTGGCGTAGTAGATTCGGAAACCTCAGCAGTCGTTTCCTTACCAGGGAAAATCGATGAGGTGCTGGCTTGGGCGATCTTTGTCGAACAACCAGAAGGCTATTACCGAGTTCGGATGCGTTCGAAAGGTCCAGTGATCAATGAGATCGCCAAACGTCATCATGGCGGCGGACATCCCCTTGCCAGTGGAGCAAACGCAAAAGACCTTGAAGAAGTTGCCGTAATCTATCAAGAGATCCAAGCAGCGATCAAAGAATTTCAAGCAGAATAAACACTTTCACAAGAACATTTGCCAATAAAAAAGGGCGTGCCAAAAGCTTTCGGCATGCCCTTTTTTAGACAAAACGCAGCGCAGGCTCATCACTGAACCGGCACTGCGTTTTTTTGCTTATTTTTGAGAAAAAGCGCGGCTTAGCCCCGTAGATCGTCTAAAAATTCGGTTTTGCTTTTCGTTTTCTCGTCTTTCATTTTGATGACTTTGGCTGGTGAGCCAGCAACGACTGCTCCAGCAGGGACATCTTCAGTCACCACAGAACCAGCAGCGACGACTGCACCTTCGCCAACACGGACACCTTCAAGGACGACGGCATTTGCACCGATCAAAACATTGTCTTCTATGATGACTGGGCTTGCTGAAGGTGGCTCAAGAACGCCAGCCAAGACAGCACCAGCGCCAATATGGGCTTTTTTCCCAACGGTTGCCCGGGCACCTAAAATCGCACCCATGTCGATCATGGTTTCTTCACCAACGACGGCACCAATGTTGATCACGGCCCCCATCATGATAACGGCATTTTTTTCAATGATGGCTTGGTCACGGATAAAGGCACCTGGTTCGATACGGGCATCGACTTTCGTCAAGTCTAACAAAGGGATCGCTGAATTGCGGCGATCATTTTCCAGATAGTGATCGATGATTTTGTCTTGGTGCACGGTTAAAAACTCAGCTACTTTTTGACTGTCACCAACCACGAAATAGAAGGTGCCGTTACCAAACAATTGGATGTCATCTGCTTGGACGTCACCAAGATCTCCATTGATATAGACTTTTACAGGTGTTTGTTTATTTGCTTCTTTGATATATTTTGCTAATTGATAAGGATCGGAAAATTGTAATTCTGTCATGAGAGACCACCTTTACTTGTCGATTAGATTTTGCATGGAATAAAAACCGGCTGGTTGATCGGCTAAAAATTCCGCTGCTTTTAGCGCACCATTGGCGAAGATTTCGCGGGAGAGCGCAGTGTGTTTTAATTCAATGATTTCATCCTGCCCAGCATAGATGACAATGTGTTCCCCAGGGATCGTTCCGCCGCGAACGGCATGGATGCCCATCTGCTTGCGGTCATTTACTAGATCACTGCCTTCACGCCCGTAGAGATACTCTTTTTTTGTTTCACAGCTGTCATTGATACTATCTGCCAACAGCAAAGCTGTACCGCTTGGCGCATCGAGTTTTTGATTATGATGCTTTTCGATGATCTCAATGTCAAAGTCAGCTTCTAATGCGGGGGTGATACTTTGTAGTGCTTTGATCAGCACATTGATCCCCAACGACATATTGGCAGAATAGAAAACCGGAATCACTTTAGCAGCTAACGGCAGCATCATCTGCGTGTCTTCCGTCAAACCAGTTGTAGCAACCACGATTGGCAGCTGCTGTTCGACACAATAGTTCAACAAGGCAGGGACATTGCTATAATGAGAAAAATCAATCACCAAATCGATCGGCTGCGTGATTTTTTCTGGACGATCATAGATTGGAAAAGTACCATCTAATTGCTCGGTACGATCCAAGCCGGCGGCCACTTCTAACTGAGGGTGCTTTGCAATCAGGCTTTGCAACACTTTGCCCATGCGACCGTTTGCACCGCTTAATAAAATCTGTTTCACCAAAAACTCCTCCTTACAGCAATCCGTAATTGGTCATTTCTTCTTCTAAATGAACGAGGGTCGCATCTTCTGGGACACCCAAAGGCAAACGATAATGCAATTCGCATTTGCCTAGCAAGGAGACCGCTGCTTTGATCGGCACAGGATTTACTTCACTGAAAATCGCATCGATCAACGGTTTTTGTCGCAATTGCTCTTTGATGGCTGCTTTTACATCACCATTTAAGAAATCAGCAACGAGTTGTGCCGTTTGTTTCGGTGCAATATTGCCGATCGTTGAAATCACGCCAGAGCCACCTAAAGCTAGAATTGGGGTTACTTGATCGTCATTTCCTGAGTAGATCGCAAAGTCATCATCCGCAAGACGAGCGATTTCTGCGATTTGCGAAATGTCGCCGCTGGCTTCTTTGATGCCTTTGATGTTAGGGATTTTTTTCAGTTCTGCCACGGCTTCAGGTGTTAAATTTAAGCCGGTTCTTGAGCTGACGGAGTATAAGATCACTGGCAGCTCAACGCTTTGACAGATTGCTTCATAGTGAGCGACTAAACTTTTCTTGGTCGCTTTGTTGTAGTAGGGTGTTACAACCAATAATGCGTCAGCACCAACGCGCTGTGCTTCTTTTGAAAGATGGATCCCATGTTGGGTGTTGTTGGAGCCTGTTCCGCCGATGACGGGGATTCGACCAGCAACTTGTTTTACCACCGCTTCGATCACCGCGATATGTTCTTCGTCGTCTAACGTGGATGCTTCACCGGTCGTACCGCATGCAATGATTGCATTCGTTCCTTGCCGCACATGCCACTCCGCTAACTCCTTCAGCTTATCGAAATCCACCGAACCATCTTGAAGCATAGGGGTGATCAACGCAACGCCAGAACCTTTGAATATTGTCAAACTACGACACATCCTTTCAACCAATTTATTTTTCGTTACTCTACGTATAAGTGTACCAAAACGAGGGATAAAATTTTCAATAAAAATCGAAACATTTCGACAATTTATACTATAGATTATTCGAATTATATACTATAATATTAAACAATATCAATGAAAAACTGAATATTCGCTGGTTTTTATGGATATTTTTAAAAGGAATGAATAGAAAGGTGTTTTAACATGCAAGTATCGCAAGCAGTCAAAGAATTAACCGAAGACGTGGTTCGTTTTCGTCGTGAATTACATACAATCCCTGAATTAGGGTTAACTGAGTTCAAAACAAAGGAATACTTGCTGCGTCAGCTGCAATCCTTTGGAATCAAAGAAATCTATCCAGTGATTGAAACCGGCTTGATTGCGGTCTTTCGCAGCGATCGCCCAGGAAAGACACTGGCCTTTCGAACGGATATCGATGCACTACCGATCAAAGAAGAGACCGGTGTTTCCTTTGTTTCCAAACATGAAGGGAAAATGCATGCCTGCGGTCATGACGGCCATATGGCAACGATGCTAGGGTTTGCTAAATATTTAGCAACACATCCTGAAGTGATTCGTGGAACGATCGTTTTGATTTTCCAACCAGCCGAGGAAAGCCCTGGTGGCGCTCAATTGATGATCGATGAAGGCATCTTACGAGATTTTGGCGTGGAAAAAATCGTGGGGCTACATGTCTTCCCAGACTTTCCCGAAGGAGTCATTGCGAGTCGGAAAGGTCCGATGATGGCCCGTAACGGCGAGATCAATCTAACGATCAACGGCACGAGTGCCCATGGTGCCCAGCCTCATCAAGGACATGATGCCATTTTAGCTGCGGCTGCGATCATTCAAGGATTGCATTCGATCATTTCACGCAATATCAGCCCGCTTTCTGCTGGGGTCATCACTTTTGGGAAGATCCATGGGGGAGATGCGGAAAATATCATTCCCGGCAAGGTCGTTTTAAAAGGAACGATGCGGGCGTTTGAAGATGAAGTCTATGAAACGATGACACGCAGAATCACCACTGTCGCACAAGAAATCGCCAAAGGATATGATTGCACGGCGGATGTCGAATTCGAGCATCTTTATCGTGTCGTGGACAATGATCCTGAGATGGTGGAAGTATTGGAAAAAGTGGTCGGGGAGAGTTACCGAGAAACACCGCCATATATGTTGGCAGAGGATTTTTCGATGTACCAAAAGGAAATCCCCGGCGTCTTTTTCTTTGTCGGTACCCGAAATGAAGAAAAAGGTTATGTCCACCCTTTACACAGCAGCAAAATGAATTTTGACGAAAAAAATCTATTGCAAGGCATCGAATGCTACGTTCGTTTGATCGAGGCGTTGAACGAGCCGACAGACAAGGAGTAAAGCGATGGCAAAAGAAATCAAGAACAATCACTTATACATTGACGGTTGCGATACCGTTGAGCTGGCAAAAACCTTCGGAACCCCCCTTTACGTGTATTCCGTTTCGGAGATTCGCGAAGAATGCCAAAAGATTCAGGCGCAGTTTTTGACGCGCTACAGCAAGACACGAGCAGCCTATGCCGCTAAAGCTTTCTGTACCACAGCGATGCTGCAAGTGATCAAGTCAGAAGGACTTTCATTAGACGTGGTTAGCGGTGGGGAGCTGTATACAGCGATCCAAGCTGATTTTCCAGCAGAACACATCGAGTTTAACGGCAATAACAAATCCATTGAAGAATTAGCAGCCGCCCTTGATTATGGCGTGGGACGGATCATCGTTGATGGCATTCAAGAAGTCGGCTTGATCAGGGCGTTATGTCAAGAAAAGCAAGTCGTTGCTAAAATTTTGTTGCGCATCACACCCGAGGTTTCGGTCAGCACCCATCAATTTATCTCGACCGGACAAAAAGATTCAAAATTCGGGATTCCTTTAGATGAAGAAATCTTATTTCCGTTAGTGGAAGAAGTGATTCAAGCACCTGAATTGGATTTCTATGGCCTGCATTTTCATGTCGGCAGTCAATTGTCGGACAATAGCTCACATCTAGCGGCAGTTGATGCGGCTTTGGCCCTTGTCCAAACCATTCATGAACGTTTTGATTATTGGATCAAAGAACTAAATGTTGGCGGCGGCTTTGGCGTTCGATACACAGATGCAGATATTCGCCAACCCTACAGCTACTTTTTAGATCCTGTGATGGAAAAAATCGACGCCTTTTATGCGCAGCACCAGAGCGAACGTCCGACCATCGTTATTGAACCCGGTCGCAGTATCGTCGCAGAAGCAGGCATTAGTTTGCACACCATCGGCAGTATCAAGACATTGCCGGGAATCAGAACATACGCCAGCATTGACGGTGGCATGACAGACAATATTCGTCCTGGTCTTTATCAAGCAACTTATATTGGGATCTTAGCCAACCGCGCTTCCGAAGCTGCGACACAAAAGATCACCATTTCTGGCAAAGCTTGTGAGAGCACGGACATCTTAGTAAAAGATCTTGCATTACCGCCCGTTGAAACTGGGGATCTGTTTGCTACGTTCGCAACAGGAGCTTACGGCTATTCGATGGCCAGCAGCTACAATAATTTACAGATACCTGCAGTCGTCTTTGTGGAAAACGGCCAAGCGGAATTAGCCGTTAAACGCCAGTCCTACGAGCAAATGCTGCAAAATGAAGTGGTTCCATCGTTTCTAAAAGAGGGAACTTCCAGCAAGTAAAATTTTGAAAAGCAGGTGACAACATGACGATTCCTTATACAAAAATGCAAGGTGCAGGAAATGATTTTATCGTAATCGATAACCGCACATTGAAATTCTCCCATGAACAACTGTCGCAATTTGCTGCTCAAGTTTGCCATCGGAAATTTTCTGTCGGCGCGGATGCAGTCATGGCAGTGGACTTCCCCACAGGAACCGCTGATTTTCGGATGCGGTTTTACAATGCTGATGGGACTGAAGCAGAAATGTGCGGCAACGGCGCTCGCTGTATTGCCCGTTATGCCTTTGAGAAGGGAATTGCTGGCGAGCAGATGACCATCGAAACAGTTGCTGGCGATGTCCCTGCATGGCGCTTGTCGGCAAAACACTACAAAGTAACCTTGAATCCACCGACAGTGACTACATTTGATCAAGCGTACCCGAATCCAATGGTTTCTTTCGTGGACTATGTGGAATTGGGTGATCCAGGAATCCCTCATGCGGTGGTTCACTATCCTGGTCTAGCAGAAACTGAGTTGGAACAGCTGGCTGAACTTGCCAAAGAGATACGCTGTTGGGAGGTTTTCCCAAAAGGGGCCAATGTCAATTTCTATGAAGAAGATGACAAGGGTGAGCTGATCGTTCGCACATATGAACGAGGGGTAGAAGGTTTTACCTATGCGTGCGGCACAGGATCTGGTGCCACTGCGTATGTCGTGACCAAACGTCACCAGCAAGCGGCAGCGAATGTCTTGCTGCACGTGTTAGGTGGCGAGTTAACGGTCGAAGTTGATGTCGATCAGGGCGCATTAGAATTGATCGGCGATGCGGTTATGGTCTCTGAAGGCTTGATTTTAGATGAGAATTTGACTCTGTAAACACTGTGAAAGTTATTGCAAAAAGATGATATTTTCGTGAAAAAAAGAATTGACATTCATTTGAGGCTATCGTATAGTTAAACACAAATTAAAAAACACGCGATGATAAGAAGAGTAAGTCAGTTTCGATTGGATCAGAGAGCTCGGATTGGTGAGAAAGAGCACAGCCGTTTGACTGAAGATGGCCTTGGAGCGTTTGGACGTGAGCAAAAGCAAGCGTGCAGCGGGATTGCCCGATACAGCAAAGCAGTTAATAAACTGATAAGGTTGGCTGGTTCAGCCAATAAATTAAAGGTGGTACCACGAACAAGGTTGTTTCGTCCTTTCTCTATGATGGAGAAAGGACGTTTTTTTATTATAAAAAGGGGGAACAAAGAAATGAAACAGTTGAAAAAGGGAATCGTTGGATTAGTTGCTGCTGCTGTCTTAATTACATTGGCAGCTTGTGGCAATACTAGCAGCACAGAGGATACGCAGTCTGGTGAAAACAGTGTAAATGCAGTGGAAGAAAAAGTCGTTGGAGTGGCGCCGGGACCATACGGGGACATGGTGACAGAGGTGATCTCGCCATTACTGGAAGAAAAAGGGTATCAACTCACGACCAAAGTGTTTAATGATTATATTCAGCCGAACAATGCCTTGGCGAATGGCCAAATCGATGCCAATTTGTTTCAACATACGGCCTATCTAGAAAAATTTTCCGCAGATAACCAGTTATCCCTTACGGCATTACAAAAAGTGCCAACACTGGGAATGGGCATCTATTCGAAGCAACTGTCCAGCTTGGATGAGTTAGCAGACGGGGCGACTGTTTCGATTGCCAATGATGCCTCAAATTTAGCGCGGACCTTGCAACTGTTAGCTGCCAATGAGTTGATCACCATCGCAGACAATATCGACGAAACGAAAGCAACAGTGAATGACATCGAAGAAAATCCGAAGAATCTGACATTTAAAGAATTAGACGCAGCTCAATTGGCTCGTTCGTTAGATACAGTCGATTTAGCTTTAGTACCAGGAAACTTCGCTTGGGCGGCTTCTCTTGATCCTGCAGATGCTTTGGCGTTGGAGTCATTGAAAGAAGAATATAAAAATGTTTTTGTGGTGTCCTCCGAAGAAGAAGACAGTGATTTTGCTAAGGCAGTTACGGAAGTATTAGAAAGTGACGCATTTAAAGAAGCGATTGCCGAATCACCGTTCAGCAACTTTGATCAACCGAAATTTTGGACTGAGTAAGAAGGGCATATCTTATGGCAAAAATAGAAGTAAAACAAGTATCAGTGACATTCACTCATAAAAAACAAATCAAAAAAGCAGTGGATTCCGTTGATTTTTCCGTTCAAGCTGGAGAAGTATACGGGATCGTCGGATTGAGCGGGGCTGGGAAAAGTACCTTGGTTCGTACGTTGAATCTACTGCAGGTACCATCTAGCGGTCAAATTCTGATTGATGGTCAAGACATCACGCAAGCCAAAGGGAAACACTTGCGTGAAGTACGACAAAAAATCGGGATGATCTTTCAGCATTTCAATCTGATCCATAATCGAACCATCAAGGAAAATTTAGCCTTTGCTTTGCGTGCTGGGCATTATCCGCAAGAAAAGCAAGAAGCGAGGATTAAGGAACTGTTGGAAATGGTGGATCTGCCTCACAAAATTCACGAGTATCCGAATAATTTGTCTGGGGGAGAAAAGCAACGGATCGGCATTGCACGAGCGATTGCCAATGAACCTGAGATTTTGTTATGTGACGAAGCTACCAGTGCGTTAGATGTTGAAACGACTGAAGAAATTTTGAAATTATTGATCCGAATCAAGGAACAGACAGGCATCACCATCGTCTTTATCACCCATGAATTGGATGTTGCCCGCAAGTTTTTTGATCGGGTGGCAGTGATGGAGAAGGGTCGCATCGTTGAAGAACAAACGACCTACGGCTTGTTCAGTCAGCCTAAACAGCCTATGACGAAAAAACTGGTAGGTCGTTACTTGGATCTGACGCTTCCCGAGGAGATTCTAGCATCCTTCACGGAAGGCGACTTGCTGGAATTGCGCTATCAAGGGGAGTATACGTTAGAACCACTGATTTCGACTGTAGCCAAAGCCTATGATGTGTCGATCAATATTATCCACGGAAAAATTGAGTATATAAAAAAAGATGTGATCGGTATTTTGTATATCTATTTGACTGGCCCCGCCGAAGAAGTAGCAAAAGCCCGAGCACACCTAGCTGCGAACGTCTTTTCTCTAAGAAAGATAGGTGAAGAAAATGGCTGATACGCTTGAGATTTTAAAAACAAACCTGCCCCAAGCACTATGGGAAACATTCTTCATGGTGGGAACTTCAGCAATTATAGGAGTAGTTTTCGGCTTATTGATTGGATTAGTCCTGTTTTTAGTCGGCAGTAAACTTTTTCATAAAAATGTTTTCTTGCATCATCTGGCCGATTTTGTCGTCAATGCAATCCGTTCGCTACCATTTTTGATCTTATTGATTACGCTGATTCCGTTATCAGCGATGCTGATCGGTGATCCTTATACCCCGGCCGGCGGAGCGATTGCTTTATCGATTGCCGCGATTCCTTTTTTCGCCCGAATCGCTGAATCCGCATTTGCCGAAATCGACTATGGCGTCCTTGAAGCTAGTGTCGCTTCCGGAGCATCGACGGGGCAAATTATTCGCGAAGTGATTTTACCAGAAAGCTTGCCAGCCTTGATTCGCGGATTTGTGCTAACTTTGATCAGTCTTTTAGGCTACTCAGCGATGGTGGGAACAATTGGTGCAGGCGGCATTGGCGATTTAGCAATTCAGTATGGTTATTATCGCTATGAAACGGCGATTTTGATTGTGGTGATTCTCCTGCTGATTCTTCTGGTACAAATCATCCAGTGGGTCGGCGATGCTTGTGCGAATCATTTCTCAAAATAATACCCAACGCTTTGTAGTTCCTTTTCGGATACACTTGAATTATCGCTTCTGTTATTACTCTACAGAAGCGATTTTTTTGCTTATCGGTCACTGATTTTTGGTTGCGCCACTAGTGGTTTTTCGGTATGCTGATGGTGAGTTGTTTTTTACAGCGAAAATTATATTTTAAAGGAGCAACACTATGACTCAAATTCCTAACTGTCCAAATTGTCAATCTGAATACGCTTATGAAGATCGCGGGCTGTTTGTTTGTCCTGAATGCGGAAACGAATGGCAAGAGCAACAAGCGGCGGAAGAAGCACCAGTATACAAAGATGCCAATGGCAATATTTTAGTAGATGGTGATACAGTGACAGTCATCAAAGACTTGAAAGTCAAAGGCGCATCTGGCGCCATCAAACAAGGAACGAAAGTGAAAAACATCAAATTAGTCGAAGGCGACCACAACATTGATTGCAAGATCGATGGCTTCGGCGCGATGAAACTAAAATCAGAATTTGTAAAAAAAGGTTAAAAACAAAATCTTCCAGTCATCTTCATAATTTTTTCACCACTTTAATGGTAAAATAAGGTCAAAGATTAAAAGGGGGAATTTTATCGTGTATGGTATGGGCGGATACGGGTTCGGCTTTTTTTATGACCCGACTTTCATTCTCGTAATTATCGGTATGGTGATTTCGCTAGCAGCGTCAGCGTATGTCAAAAGTACCTTTAACAAATATGACAAAGTCAGAAGTAAAAATAATATTACCGGCACAAAAGCGGCGCAGTACATCTTGCAAAGCCAAGGAATCAATAATGTTGGTGTGCAAGCGATCGCTGGTGATTTGACGGATAATTACAATTCTGGCAACAAAATGCTGAGTTTATCACAATCCACCGCACAATCAACTTCGGTAGCAGCAATCGGTGTTGCGGCCCATGAGTGTGGTCACGCAGTCCAAGATGCCAAAGGTTATTTTCCTTTGCGTTTGCGTCATGCGATCGTGCCGATCGCCAATATCGGAACTAGCATCTCGATCCCGTTGATTTTGATCGGGGTACTGTTACGAGGCTCGTTTCTGATCAACTTAGGTTTGTTGGCTTTCTCATTGGCGTTTATTTTCCAATTAGTGACCTTGCCAGTCGAATTCGATGCCTCAAAACGGGCGATCCGTATTTTGGCAGATGGTGGCTTGTTAACAGAAGAGGAAGTACCACAAGCGAGAAGAGTGCTCTTTGCCGCAGCGTTGACCTATGTCGCAGCTGCCGTAGCAACCTTATTGCAGCTCTTACGTTTGATTATTTTATTCGGTAATAACAACCGTCGGAATTAATCGACAGTGTGATAGACTAAAGACCAGCTCAGGCATTCTGAACTGGTCTTTTTTCGTTATTCTACTATTAAGTAAATGTAATAGACGTTTTCAACGCTTTTTAAATTTTCTTCGGACAGATTGTTTTCCATTTCAGCATATAGTTTGACGTCACCGCCCTTGGCAATATAAAACAATGGAATTTCTTGTTTTTTCTCAATGTTAAGCTCGTTATTGGGAATACTAGTGCTAGCTCCAGTAGGAGATAAACTATCTTCTCCAAGGGACGTATAGTGGAATTTAGATAAGTCGGTCATTGTATTTGATGAGGAACCATTTGAAAATAAATCAACGAAGAGTAGAGAATCGCTCTTAGTAATTCCTATGTTCAAATAGCCATTATAATCACTTCTTGGCTCTGTTATCAGGGAAGCGACTATTTTGTGTTCTTTTATCTCCCCTTTTTGATAATAATCAAAGTAAACCGTCATGGACTCAGCCACTGTGTTAAATTTCAGTTGTGAGCCAAAATCCAACAATAAACTAGAAAGGTCCATAGGGTTCTCTAGCTGAACAAGGTGATTATTGGGAACACCAGCTACTTTTTTACTAGGGAAAGGACTGTAATTATAGTAATAACAATAAAGCATGGTAGGCAGCCCTATCACGAGCAAGAATGCGAAAAAAATCTGGAAAGGATTTCGAGGCCGAATTAGTGTCTTGACAGTATCTGGTGCTTTTTGGTTTTTAGCAGTCATTGTCTTCTTCCTCCAAAATTGTGGCTTCTATAGAATCTCTTTTGGGAGACAATAGAATTTGATTGTTTCCTTATCGGTAAATGATTACCGTAGGACGCTATAAAAAAATAATTTAAATATATATCTATAATCTCAAAGATAACCAAAAAGCGCAATCAAATTTTGATATTTATTGAGGGCACTCCTTATTGGGGAATAATCATTCAGAGCACATTACTTGGCAGACAAAAATAGCAGAATAATTAGCTCTATCCTGCAAAAGAAAAATTATCTTAGCGTAGAAGGCAGGAATCGAACCTGCACCTCGTCTTTGCCAAAAATAACCAGAAATACGTTCCGATCATTTTTACCAAAACGAGTAAAGCGCCAGACTTCATCTACACTTTGTATTATGCCAAAGAGAGTTCAATGATTTCGTAAGAAGCAATGAAAAAATTGCAAAAAGTTGTGTAGAAAACATGAAGGTTGTTTAAGAAAGAGTAACCTCAGAATGCCGGCGTGAAAAAGGAGGAACCAGCTGCATTGAAGCGTGAAGCGCTTCGTTTGGAAACCTCCGTTTTTTCTGAAAAAATCAGATAAAGTTTTCTTGACATTTGCTAGGTGAGAATGTATCATTCTGTTTGGGCACTCTTTACAAGAGTCAGAAAGTGATTTAGAATTTTCGCTCCCTATTCATTTATGGATAGGGAGCTTTTATTATTTTCTAAATGCTTTTCCTGTAAAATAGATTAAAGGAGTTTTTCAGTTTATGACAAAATATATTTTTGTAACCGGCGGTGTGGTTTCTTCTATTGGTAAAGGGATCGTAGCAGCATCATTAGGACGTCTGTTGAAAAATCGCGGCTTGAAAGTAACCATTCAAAAATTCGATCCGTACATCAACGTTGATCCAGGAACGATGAGCCCATACCAACATGGTGAAGTATTCGTAACCGATGATGGAGCAGAGACCGACTTAGACTTAGGTCACTATGAACGCTTTATCGATATCAATTTGAACAAATACTCAAATGTAACAACTGGAAAAATCTATTCAGAAGTTTTGCGGAAAGAGCGTAAAGGAGAATACTTAGGCGCGACTGTTCAAGTGATCCCGCATATCACCAACGAGATCAAAGAAAAAATCATGCGGGCAGCCAAAATGACTGATTCAGATGTGATCATCACAGAAGTCGGCGGTACAGTAGGGGATATTGAATCATTGCCGTTTCTAGAAGCTTTGCGTCAAATGAAAGCAGACGTAGGTTCAGACAATGTGATGTACATCCACACGACGCTGATTCCTTATTTGAAAGCAGCGGGCGAAATGAAAACCAAACCGACCCAACACAGTGTGAAGGAACTGCGCGGCTTAGGGATTCAACCAAATATCTTGGTCGTTCGGACAGAACAACCCGTAGGACAATCAACAAAAAACAAATTGGCACAATTCTGTGACGTGGCACCAGAAGCCGTGATCGAATCTCGTGACGTTGAGACCCTTTATTCGATCCCATTGGCACTGCAAGCGCAAGGCATGGATCAAATCGTGTGTGATCATTTGAAACTGACCGCACCAGTTGCTGACATGACTGAATGGCAAGCATTGGAAGAAAAGGTGCTGAATTTGAAGAAAAAAGTACGCATCGCATTAGTCGGAAAATATGTGGAATTGCCAGATGCTTATCTATCAGTTGTCGAAGCCTTGAAACATTCTGGTTTTGCCTTTGATGCAGACATCGAGATCGATTGGATCAAAGCCCAAGAAATCACACGGGAAAATGTGGAGTCTTACTTAGGTGAAGTAGACGGGATCCTTGTTCCTGGTGGATTTGGGGATCGTGGGATTGAAGGGAAAATCGAAGCGATCCGATATGCTCGGGAAAACGATGTGCCATTCTTAGGGATTTGTCTAGGGATGCAAATGGCTTGTGTGGAGTATGCCCGCAATGTCGTTGGCTTGGAAAATGCCAATTCCGCAGAAACGGATCCTGAAACAGCCAACAACATCATTGACTTGATGGCTGACCAAGAAAACATCGAAAACTTAGGTGGAACATTGCGTTTAGGCTTGTATCCATGTAAAGTGAAAAAAGGCACCAAAACAGCTGCAGCTTATGATGGGGAGGAAGTTGTTCAAGAACGTCACCGTCATCGTTATGAATTTAATAACAAATACCGTGAAATCTTTGAAGCAAATGGTATGGTCTTCTCAGGTGTGTCGCCAGACAATCGTTTGGTTGAGATCGTTGAGATTCCAGAAAACAAATTCTTCGTGGGTTGCCAATTCCACCCAGAATTGATTTCTCGTCCAACACGCCCACAACGCTTGATCAAAGCATTTGTTGGAGCTTCATTAGACAATCGTCAAGCATAATAATCGTTAGTGGCAAACCAAAAAATGAATGTGCGAAACTCCTCATCTCAAGATGGGGAGTTTTTTGAGTTGCGCGATCCCAGTAATCCGTAAAAGGTTGACACTTGCGTGAGCGTTGGTGGAAATCATCTGTTTCTGCATACAAAAAACTTCCGTCAAAACGACCGGAAGTTTCTGGCTGATGCATTATTATTTTCGCTAACAGTTCGAATGAAATCCGCCAGCGGAAACGCGTGTTGATTTGCTGGTGCCTAGAGAGGATTATTCTTTTAATTTATACCCTTGATCCAAGAGCATTTCCTCTGTACGTTCCATGCTGATCCCATTTTCGGTATTTCCTTCAAAACTAACCCCAGGCAATTGTTTTGCTGAATCATAATCCAACTCGTCGTAATTGATCTTCAAGGATTCAGTCGCTTCACTATCTGTATAGTCGAGGGAATAGTCCAACCCTTTGACTTGCTGATACTGTTCTGCGATCGGATCAAGTACCGTCTGTGCTTCTTCTTTAGTCGTTACCCCAATTGCTGAATAAGGCATGACATTGTTTGCAGTCTGAGTTTTTACTTTATCGCCTTCATAAGTGAAGACCAGTTCCATCGAAACCCCATTTTGATCCATTGTGAATGTTTTGGTTTCTTCTTTGGCCCCCGAGCTGCAACTTGCCAAGAAAAGAACTCCGATGACTGCCAAAAATCCAATAAGCGCTTTTTTCATTTTATCCCTCCTTTTTTACATAATAATATAGCCGCTTTCACAAGGCTATTCTTATGCTCAGAGGAGAAGAAGGAAGGATTTACAGGAAAATTATGATAAAACGACGAAAAAATATGTGAAATTTTTCTCGAATTTTCACACGCTGATATGTTATCTAACGACCGCATATAGGAGAGCAAAACCTTACAGAATCGTAGACTTTCAGAAAAGATGATGAAAATGCTGGATTTTTATATTTGTGCAATCTTTTTTTGAAAAGAGAAATTCCTCTTTTTAGTAGCAAATACCGCAAATATTTGCTAAAATAGCATTGTCGGTTAAGCATTGCTTAACAAATAAAGTTTTTCAAAACTTAGGAGGAATTTTTTATGCCAGTAGTATCAGGAGCTGAATTCTTAAAAGCTGCTCGTCAAGGCGGATATGCAGTCGGCGGATTCAACACAAACAACTTAGAATGGACACAAGCGATTTTAAAAGCTGCTGAAGCGAAAAAAGCGCCAGTTCTAATCCAAACTTCAATGGGTGCTGCCAAATATATGGGCGGATACAAAGTTGCTAAAGACATCGTTACAAACTTGGTTGATTCAATGAACATCACTGTTCCAGTTGCAATCCACTTAGACCATGGTGATTATGATGCAGCAATGGAATGTATCGAAGTTGGTTACACTTCTGTTATGTTTGATGGCTCTCACTTACCATTTGAAGAAAACTTGAAATTGGCTAAAGAAGTTGTCGAAAAAGCACACGCAAAAGGCGTTTCTGTGGAGTGTGAAGTTGGTTCAATCGGCGGAGAAGAAGATGGAATCATCGGTTCTGGCGAATTAGCTGACATCGAAGAATGTAAACAAATGGTTGCAACTGGTATTGATTACCTAGCTTGCGGAATTGGTAACATTCACGGTCAATACCCTGAAAACTGGAAAGGCCTTGCTTTTGACCACTTACAAGCAATCGCTGATGCAGTAGGTTCTGATGTACCATTAGTATTACACGGTGGTTCTGGTATTCCTCAAGACCAAATCGAAAAAGCAATCTCAATGGGTGTTTCTAAAGTAAACGTAAATACTGAATTCCAATTATCATTTGCTAAAGCAACTCGTGAATACATCGAAGCTGGCAAAGATAAAGAAGGTAAAGGATTCGACCCTCGTAAATTATTAGCACCAGGTGTTGCTGCAATCGTTAAAGATGCAGAAGAACACATCGACTGGTTCGGTTCAGCTGGTAAAGCTTAATCTTAATCAAAGATCAAAACTCTTAGAATCACTGATTCTAAGAGTTTTTTTGTTTTCCAAGAAAATATTCTTGATGCGGGGATCAAAAATATCCTGCATCTTTTTTCTTTGAGGGATCTGTGCTAAAATTGGAATGATACACATAAATTAAAAAAGAGTATAGGTGGAATTCCATGAAAAAAATTGTCATCAACGGCAATCGTCCCTTAAAAGGTGAAGTCACCATTAGCGGCGCAAAAAACAGTGCAGTCGCATTGATCCCGGCAGCGATCTTAGCTGATTCACCGGTCATTTTAGAAGGAGTGCCTGACATCCAAGATGTGCACTCATTAATTGAGATTATCGAAATCATGGGTGTGAAGACCCATTTTGAAAACAATACGCTTGAGATCGATCCGACAAACATCGTTTCGATCCCGATGCCTAACGGAAAAATCAATAGTCTACGAGCTTCTTACTATTTCATGGGGGCATTGTTGGCGAAGTTTGGTGAAGGCGTCGTTGGATTGCCTGGCGGCTGCTTCTTAGGCCCGCGACCCATCGATCTGCATATTAAAGGCTTTGAAGCACTTGGCGCAAAAGTCACCAACGAACATGGTGCTATGTATTTGCGTACCGAAGAAGAAGGCTTGACTGGCGAACGGATTTTCTTAGATATGGTCTCCATCGGAGCAACCATCAATGTAATGCTGGCAGCAGTAAGAGCCAAAGGCAAAACGATCATTGAAAATGCCGCACGGGAACCTGAGATCATTGATGTTGCGACCCTTTTAAATAATATGGGGGCGAAAATCAGAGGTGCAGGTACCAATGAAATTCGTATCGAAGGTGTGGAAGAATTGCACGGTTGTCGCCATTCCATCATTCCAGACCGGATCGAAGCAGGAACCTACCTTTCTTTAGCCGCAGCAGCGGGGGAAGGCATTACTGTCAAAAATGTGATTTATGAGCATCTAGAAAGCTACATTGCGAAATTGGAAGAAATCGGCGTGCGAATGGATATCAGTGAAGATGAAATCTATGTGCATCCCTCAAAAGACTTGAAACCAGCGACTGTGAAAACCTATCCTTATCCGGGATTTGCCACAGACCTGCAACAGCCGATCACACCATTATTGCTAAAAGCAAAGGGAACATCGGAGATTATGGACACGATTTACGCCAAACGGGTCAACCATATTCCTGAATTAGCACGGATGGGCGCACAAGCAACGACAGAAGGCAACATGATTTTTGTTAGCGGACCGAGCCAATTGCACGGAGCAGAAGTTGTCGCTTCTGATTTGCGAGCAGGAGCTTGTCTTGTCATTGCCGGATTGATGGCGACTGGCACGACCAGCGTCTTTAATGTCGAGTACATTTTGCGCGGCTATGATCATATCATCGAAAAACTAACGGCTCTTGGAGCTGATATTCAAATGATAGAGGAGTAATTATGAGCGATTATCTTACGATGGCAGAGTTGGAAAACAAAACCTTAAAAGAAATCTACACCTTTGCCAAAGAGTTTCGAATTCCTTATTACAGCCAAATGAATAAAAAAGAATTGTCATTGGCTGTGATACGGGCGCAGGCGGAAAAACAAGGCTTCTTTTATATGGAAGGAATCTTGGATATCGTAGGCCAAGAAGGCTACGGTTTTTTACGCCCAATCAACTACGGACCGAGTGCAGAAGATATCTATATTTCTTCGTCACAGATTCGTCGGTTTAGTTTGCGTAATGGCGATAAAGTCGCCGGTAAGGCGCGCCCGCCCAAGGAATCTGAGCGCTATTATGGATTGATGCACGTTGAGTCTGTTAATGGCAAAGATCCAGAAGATGCCAAAGAGCGTCCGCATTTTCCAGCGTTGACGCCGCTTTATCCGAATCGTCATTTAAAATTAGAAACAACGTCAGGACGCCTTTCTACTCGGATGATCGACATGCTATCGCCAGTGGGTTTTGGACAACGGGGACTGATCGTTGCTCCGCCTAAAGCTGGGAAAACCAGTATATTGAAAGAAATTGCCAATGGGATCACTGACAACTATCCTGAGGTGGAATTGATCGTTCTTTTGATCGACGAGCGCCCAGAAGAAGTGACTGATCTGGAACGCAGTGTCAAAGGCGATGTTGTTTCTTCAACCTTTGACCTGCAGCCTAGCAATCATACCCGTGTCTCTGAATTGGTACTAGAACGGGCGATGCGTTTGGTAGAAGACAAGCGTGATGTCGTGATTCTGATGGATAGTATCACTCGTTTGGCAAGAGCCTACAACTTAGTGGTACCTCCAAGCGGACGTACACTAAGCGGCGGGATCGATCCAGCTGCTTTGTACAAACCAAAGAAATTTTTTGGTGCTGCCCGTAATATTGAAGAAGGCGGCAGTTTGACGATTCTTGCCACAGCACTGGTGGATACCGGCAGCCGCATGGATGATGTCATCTATGAAGAGTTTAAAGGAACCGGCAATATGGAGCTGCAGCTTTCTCGCAGCTTAGCAGAACGTCGGATCTTCCCTGCGATCGACATCAAGAAATCTGGTACCCGTAAAGAGGAATTGCTGATGAGCAGTGAACAATTGGAAGAAACTTGGCGCTTGCGCAACAACATGTTAGGGGATTCCTTAGAGTTCACAGAACAATTCATTCAATTCTTGCGCAAAACGAAGAACAATGAAGAGTTTTTAGCGGCTTTTCATGATGTCCATTTCGGAGACAAGCGGCAAAAAAGAAATATAAAAAGATAATTGCATCTAAAAACCAAACATGGTAAGATAGTCATGTTGTAAAATCGACAAATCAACTCTGGTGAAGCAAATGAGCCAGGGCAAAGGAGAGAAGAAGAAATGAAACAAGATATCCATCCAGATTATCATCCAGTTGTATTCATGGACTCAACTACTGGTTTCAAATTCTTATCAGGTTCTACAAAGAATTCTCAAGAAACTGTTGAGTGGGAAGACGGCAACACGTATCCATTGATCCGTGTCGAAGTAACTTCTGATTCACATCCATTCTACACTGGACGTCAAAAATTCACACAAGCAGACGGACGTGTGGACCGTTTCAACAAAAAATACGGTCTCAAAGACACAAACGCTGCAGAATAAGACAAACATTGATAAATCAACGTTTAGCAGACTATCTAATAGGGGTAGTCTGTTTTTTTTGCGTTTTGACCATACTTTTGACCATACTTTTGACCATACCGAAACTCCTCAGTTTTTTGATCAGCTTCCTTCATAAAATCTGCGAAGCGACTAGCTGTTTTTTCAGTCTGTTTTTTTGTGACATGGGTGTAAATGTCCATCGTCGTTTTGATGTCAGTATGACCCAAGCGAACTTGGACTTCTTTCAGCGAAGCACCAGATTCAAAAAGTAAACTACAATGCGTATGTCGAAAGCCATGGGGCGTGATACGTTTCAAATTATTTTCTTTTATAATAATTTTCAAATTATGATTTACATAGTCTAGGTAAAGGGGTTTGTTTTCTTCTGATGAAAATACCAGTTGTTCGCCATTTTTTGTCAATTGGATCCCCATTTTCAGAAAGTTTTCTTTTTGTTTTAGTTGCCAATGTTTAATCACTTGCAATGTTTCAGAGTCTATCGAAATTGTCCGAAGGCTCTTTTCTGTTTTCGGGACTTGAAATTTGATTTCCCATTTGTCACAAGTAGCTAATGTTTGCTTAACCGAAAGTGTATTTTCCTCAAAATCAATATCCTTCCAACGTAATGCTAAGAGCTCGCCTTTTCGTAAACCTGTAAATGCTAAAACCCGAAATAAGGGATAGACCGGATCAGGATACGTTTTTACAACTTCAAGAAAAGCTAGGAGTTCTTTTTTGTTATAGTAAGGTGCTTCATACTTTTCTTCATCAATTCTTTTTTTCCGTTTTGGACGAATAACACCGTCCATAGGGTTATTACGAATAAGTCGTAGACTTAAAGCATATTTAAAAATAGACGAAGTTAATCCAATGAGATTGGAATACTTTTTGTAGTAGCTGTACCATTGGTTTACTTGTTTTTGACAATAGGGAATAGAAATTCTAGAAATTTTCAGATTACCGAAAAGAGGTAGGATATGTTTTCTATACGCCAATTTTTGGGCGACATAGGTACTTTCACGAACCGTATTTTTGTATTGTTCAAACCATTCATCTGCCAATTCCGAAAATAACCGTTGAGAATCCGTCAATACATCATTTTCTTGTACCTGAACCATCAAACGAGTATAAGCTTGTTTGGCTTCCTTTAATGTTTTGAAACCACGCTTAGTGGTATATTTCTTTTTCTCTGTAACCGGGTCAATACCCAGATATGCTTTAAACATATAGACCTTTTTTCCATTTTTCTTTTGATATTGCTTAAACATATTTTCTCCTTTGATTCACTCGCCAGTATATCAAAGAGAAGGAATCCTCCTTTCTTAACGGTATCATAGTCAGCGTATCCGTGTAAGTCAAGATTAAATTTTAAGATCATTTAAAAACTGCTTTACATCTTCACGATCAAACCGTGTTTCTTTTCCAAAAGGAATAGTTTTAAGGCCATTCATAATCCAATTGTTCAAACGACTATCTCCAATTTTGAGAATTTGCTTTAATTGTTTTCTTGTTGGATAAGGAGGAATCTCGTTCACTTTCGTCTGGTGAGATTGTTCTTCTTTAATTCGTTGTTTTGTTAATTGAACAATTTCTTCAATAATTTCTTGAGGTAATTCAATGGGTACAGTTATGATCATACTTACGTCTCCTCTTTCTTTTTCGTTTTCTTTATTTTTATATACCGGACCGTGCTTTCTTGGAAATCCATCATTTTTTCGGATAGGCCAAAATCATTTAGAGTATGAAAAAAAATAGGTCGTCTAACTAGATATTTATTCGAATATAATATGTTCTGACTAGAAACATTATATGGTTCGCTAACTATTTTTTTTGTGACAATTGGTAATTTAAGATTACGAGATTTGAAGAACGCCTTCTGTTTGTGTTCTTTCAACTCTAAATTCTTATCAAAATATTTGCTGATATAGCGTCCGCGATTTTCAATGCTATCCACATCAATCTTATTAATTTTGACAAACCCAAATCCCCATATGGTGGTTAAGTGGTCAATGGAGACAAAAGGGAAGCTAAATAAAAGGATATGGTAATGGATAGCCCCACGTTTTTGTTTTTCCCACGTCGCAAGATATTTCAATTTTGCTTTTTTTGTGTGATAGATTTCATAGTTTAATCGTTTGATAAATTTTTTAAATTCATTATTCGCGTAGGGAATGTCTTGAATGTTTTCTTTGAAGGTAAGGGTTAAAAATTTTGTCTGATTGTCAAAATTTGTATCCACAAGACGCGCAATTTCAAAACGCATATTTTTGTAATAACTCTGTTTGCGTTTCAAACTGTCGTATTGTCCTTGTGCTGAGAGTTCATCATAGGTTTTTCTTTTTTCAATTATTGTTTGTTCTTCGTCATATAACCACGCAAGTTGTCTTTTTCGTTCTTGATTCATTTTATGTTCAATTGTTTTTCGTTTTGGAGTAATGAATGCTTCATAATCATAGATTTCAATATACGTGGGAGTTTCAATGATCTTTTGATTATAAGCCTTCAAAAATCATCACTCCTGAGTAAATATTTTATTGTCAAAGAGCCGTCGATTTTCTCCTGATGTTGTTCTATAAATCAAGTTAAGTAGGAAGAAAGCCTGCGCCTTTCTTCCCGAACAGTCATTCATCGTGTGGTTGTTTTCGAGCGTCATGCGGCATGAGCGTTGGGCGCTCTACCGCTTCCGTCGAAACCACCCGCCGGAAGTCTGTTCAATTGTCAAGAATCGATCTTCCAGTTGACTGAGGTGTTTCTTTAACTTTTGACAGTCATTTTGTAGGTTTTGGAGTTGTTTTCCTTGATTACGAATCGCTTCTTGTTGCGAAAGCAGCCGTTCCTCTAATTTTTTCGTAAGAAGCCTCATTAACTCGCTGTGTGTGCAACGATCCAACAGATTCTGCGTATCAAACTGCTCCCGAAGCGCTTTATCTCTACCAAGGATAGGGATAAATTGAGCAACTTGGCAAAACTTCTCTATTTCTTCTTTGGTAAACAGCCTGGTTCGTCGGTGATTTCTCATTCGTTTTGTTCTTGTACGAACCACAAAAGGCAGCTCTTCATAATGGAATGTGTAATGGCATTCTTTTTGAACAAAGTTTGCCCATTTGTTTAACGTGGAAAGAGAATGAAGACCTGCGACTTGTTCTAGTACTTCATGAGCGGTGAAGTACTGGGTCATCTAGTGGCAATAAGTGTTGCTTTTTCAGCCGTGGCAGATAGTCCATAACTAACAAATTGGCCATTGACTCTCCCCCAAGGTGTAATGACTAACTGCTCAAATCGAAGTCGAGCGGTCCCTTGTTCCTCTAATTGTTCTTTAGAGATGACGGGAAATTCACTGCTTACTTTGACACTCATTTTTTCAAATCGAAGTTTTGGCAGAATACATTCATAACTCCAACCTAAGACCTCTCCGTCTCTTTGCCAGCGGGCAACTTGGACTACTTGATATTCTGTTTCCAACTTATCTTTTGGTAAGGTAAGATCACTAATTTTTACAGCCATTTATTTTCCTCGCTTTCTATATTCGATAGGGTGAAGGAGATGGAAGAGTCCCTCCTCATTCGAATTGAGCAAACAACGCAGGTCAATCAATGGATGGCTCTTCCTTTCCTCATCATAACTACGATTTGAATGGTCCCATTTTTCGAAAAAAGGGTAAAAAAATAAAAAAGAAGTTATTCTCTTTTATAATAAATCAGTTTGTTTTTACGTCAAAGGTTCAAAAGGAAGCACCAAAGGAAGTTTTGAAAAAAAGATCCGGAGTATACTGAGGGTATCAATAAATAAGGAGTGTTTTCTAATGGCTGGAGCAATTTCTGTAACCCCCGAACAACTGAAAGAACAAGCAAAAGTGTACCAACAAGCGTCCTCTCAAATGCAAGACGCCATTCGTAAAGTGAGCTCAATGAATCAAACGATCGCTCAAGAATGGCAAGGGCAAGCATTTACTTCTTACTTGGAACAGTACAACCAATTGGAAGGGAATGTGAAGCAGATGGAACAACTGTTGGAAAGTATTAATGGACAACTAACCAAATACGCCGACACTGTTGCGCAACGAGACCAAGCAGATGCGAAATCTTTTGGTTTGAACTAAACAGTCCTTAAAAGCATCAGTAAATCTACTGATGTTTTTTTGTAGTCAGATATTAGCGAAAAAAATGTACTGCAAAAATAGCACGGGAAAATAAAAAGATGGAAATACAGTTATGAAAAATCAGCTTACTAACAAGTTCATAGATAAAAAAACTATACAAGTGAGAGGAGTAAATCATGTCGATTGTTGAACCAAAGAAATATTTTACCGGTGTGTTGATTAATGATTCTTCCCTAAGTTTTGATCCAATAGAAATACTTATACATTTTGGTGTTACGTTGGGAACAAATTTCCCGCTACTTAGAGGAGTATATAAAACTTTACGAAAACTTGACCTTCAATTTGTTCATAAGCCTCTAATCGGAGCGGAAATAGTTGTTTTATTCGATTATGAGCAGCAGTCTGTAACGATAAAAAGAGAATCAGAAGTAACGTTAACACTGCCACAGTTTTTACAATTTCTAGGGAAAGTAGACGTTGCTTTTGCGCCAATCCTTCCATTAGGAACAACTGTTGAACTAGATGAAACAATGCTGCCTTTAGGTGTAGAACGGATGTTTACAGAAGGTGTAGGAGCAAGGGTGACCTTGACAGGGCGTAAAGTCCCGTTGCAATCGGGATTTGATCACTATCTCGTTGATTACTATGGTCGGTTATGGCCATTCGGCGAAATGCCTGGAGGAGAGCCCATTATAATTTCAAATATGATGATTAAGCGTGTTATACAAGAAGGCTATAAAGATGAGTGGGAAGAACGATTTTCCTTTGATGTGTTGCGAGCAACACAAGTTGCTCGTCAACAGATTTCTACTGCCTTTATGACGACAGAAGATGCTCTCCGCTTCTATGAGACGTTGGAAAAGGGAAAAGATTAAATAAAGAAAGGAGGTCGCTATGGGATTTTACGTGGATGTAAAAGAAATAAAAGAACTTACCGAGCATTATTTAAAAGCTGCGGATAACGCACAAACGGCTTTGGATGATGCTCGAAAAGGGATGAATGGCATTATTACGAGTAATGCGATGTATGGTGAAGTTGGAAAAGCGATCACAAATGATATCAACAATAATCAAAATGCGGTCATTGTTGGGTTGAAAGATAGCTACAAAATTTTAGGCGCAGAATTTCAGCAAGCACTTCAAGAGTTTTTAAGCACCACTGGAGAAAGCTCTGAAGATGCAATTCTAGATGAAGAAGTGATTACAAAAGTAAAAGCTGATCTAGATAATATGGAAACGACTCATGAGGAGTTGCGAAAAGAAACAAAAGCCGTATATGAAGACATTGCCGATTTGATTGATCTACCTATGCCTGAAAATACATTCAAAGGAAAAAAGGCAGATGCTGAAAAGTATTTAACAAAAATTATTACGAACGTAACGGAGTTTGATAGTAAACAAGTTACAAGTAGCACCGCTGAGCTGGTGTCTGCTTTGTCCCAACAGGTTTCAATGGCTGAACAAGCGAATGAACTGAGCTATACAGATCCACGCTTTAAATCTTTTGGGAACAAAGTCAGTTAGCGAATGCCATTAAGGAAATTGATGATCAAATCACTGCCCAAGAAAAACAAGCAAAAATAGAAGCAGAAAAAGCCGCGAAGAAGAAACAGGAAAAATGGGCTGAGCAACATCCAATTACTAGTTGGTTACAAGACCGTTCAGAGGAAATCGGAAATTTTTGGGATGATGTCGTCTCTGGCACAAAAGCATTACCCTTGAACGATTCAGATAAACAACTACTCGTAACACTAGAGGGTTTTATCGGTAGAGCAGGAGAGACTGTTAGTTCTATTGCAATTGGTGCTAGTGAACTGGTTCAATTAGGCGGAGAATTATTGAATGGCTTAGATCATCTTGTATCAGGCACAGAGATGCCACAATGGCAGTTGGACGACTTACGTGGTGCTTGGGAGAACACCAAGTCTATTGGAGCCACTCTGGGCACGGTAGGCTTAGGGATATTAGCTATGAACAATTCGTATTTACAGTCCGTGCCATTATTTAATGATGCGAAGAAGCAAACAATTACGATGGGAAAAGAACTTCTTGGTGAAATTTGGAATAGTGTAAAGAATGGTGATAGTTATGCGATTGGTGGGTATATTTTTGATGTTGCCAGCATGTTTGTCGGTGTAGGTGAAGTTAGTGCTGTGGCAAAGGGCTCCTCTTGGGGACTGAAGCTGACTGAGGGAATGAATGCATTTAAGACAGCAGCAAAGGTAAACACGTTCAATAAATTGAGTAAACTGACAACAAGTCTTAACAAAGCTCTTTCTTATGGAGATGATGCGTTAAAAGCTTTTGGAAATAAATTGAGTAAGATTCCTGTCCCTATAATGGATGAGGTAGTTACATCGAATGGTGTTATAATGAAAGTGAGTGGTAAAGGGAAGCTAGGAGATTATGCCAAGATACTTCAATCAGATGCGAAAGTGACAAAAGGTGTTAAGAAAGCTAGTGGACTTGAATTTGGTAGTGTAGAAAAATTAGAAACTCATTTTTCAAAACATGGTTCAGAAATGAAACAAGCTTTAAACAAAAAAAATTATTCAATAGCTGATTATCTAAGTGATGCAAACCATGTTATTAAAGAAGGTCAATTTGTTCCTGAAATGAATGGATATATAAAACTTGTTGGTGGTGAAGGTAGCGCTAAGTATGCATTTGTAGGGTTAGATAGAACAACAGGTAATATAACAACTTTACATTTGAAGTCTGTAAAAGAACTTGCTAAAAAGGCGCCTAGTTTAGGCTTAAAACCATAGGAGAGGATATAAAATGATTATTGTAAAAAAAGTGAATTGGATAGACGAAGATTCTGGAGAGGCAGACATTTTACTTTCAGATGGTATTTATTCCATTAATTGTTTTTGTAGTGATTGTACTTTTTCAGAAGGAGATATGTTTTCAGATATTCTTTACGGATTTAATGTTAAAAATATTGTGAAAAGTTTCAACGAAGAATACGTAATAGATGAAAAAAACGATAACTACTATATTCAAGGTAAGATTGTAGATAGGAAAAGTGAGATTTTACAAATTGGAGAGTTTAAAATAGATTTATCTGATGGCAATATCCCTAAGGACATTAATCAAAATGACTATGTAGAAGCTAATATGTCAAGAATCGATGTCTATTGAAAGAATAATATAATAAAAAGGCACTTTATCACAAGACTGGTAATCAAGTGATAAAGCCTTGACTAGTAAGGAGTAACTCACTAATCAAGTTGGCAATAGCTAACAAAAGCTAGCTGTATTTATTGTGCAAAAATTGAAACACCGGCGAATATATAGAAGGTATTCAAATTCATCTGAATACCTTGTTGGTAGAGGAGATAAAAGGGTGAAATTACAAAAAGTGCGTGGAAGATACGATTATAATATGGTGATGATTAATTCTGATTTAAACCAAGAGGAAATTTTATCTGTAATTGTACATGAATTAGGTCATGAATATCTTACACTACACACAAGCCTCGGTCAAATGGGGTGGTTAATGAATAACCTTGCTAATAATGACCCTTCATTCAAAAAAAGTTATGAAGGTTTTTTTGAAAAAATTGATTCCATTCAAGAGCAATACTGTTTGTTGATTGAAGTATGTTCACGAATTGCGTTGAACGATTATAAAGATAAAGAGAAGATAGTAGATGAATATGAAGAGAAATTCTTGAAGGTCTTAGGAAAATTCAAAAAATGGTTTTGTTTCTATATAGAAAACTTAAATAAAGCGAATTACAACGAGACTGTAAATTTTTTTTCTACATTGTTTATATTAGCATGTGCATATGACTTGCCAGACATCAGTTATGATCAATTGAAAGACGCAAAAAAATTAGTAACATGGTTTGACAAATCTAATATTCGTCCGAAGAAGAAACTGAAACGTATACTTAAAGATTTAACAACTTTGGACAATCCTTCATTTCAAGAAATGAAAGATTTTTTAGTAAAAAAGTATGACGTTGGAAATGCACTTCCTTCAAAAATTGGGAGTATTAGAATAGATACAGCAAACGAAACAGTCATAATGGATTATGAAAGTAAATCAAATGAATTGATAAGGGAATTCAAGAGTAAAAAAAATGTGAATAAACTCTTTGAAGACGTACTATTTTCCACATTACTTTCAGGTTTGCTGAACATATTATCGAATGAAATTGAATTAATAAAGAATTCAGATCCTTTTGAAAGAATATTACAATTTTCCGAAATGAATGCTGTGAATGGATTTAAGAAAATTGATAGTGAAAAAGAATTGATTGAAATACTTTCTCACTCTGATCAAATAACTTTACTTACACCATATAATGACAATTTGCTTGATTATGAAGATGAAAGCTATTTTGATGCAATAAACAAGAAATTTACTGGCTTCAAAGTTTTGATACGAAAAATTGATGTTGATAAAAATACTTACAAAAAAGCTGGAGATTTTAAGTATGATTTTATAAAAAACGATAACCTTATTACTTGTAGTAATAAAAGTAAATATTTGTTTCAAGAGATTAATATTTTATGTCGTTTAAACTATACGAATAACCAAAATCTTAGATTTTTTAATCGCATTCGAAATAATATAAAAAATGAAAATTGGATAAATATTTTTGTTTGTAATCCTGCAAATCAATTAATCGAAGTATTGTCTAAAATAAAAGAACAATATGGAGAAAATGCTTTTAGATATCGATATGGGGATGTAAAAGTTTTTGAATTAGATGATCAGAAAATTAGATTATACTTTTTTATAGAAGTATTAGACTGGAAGAATATAACGTTTGATAAAGGCAAGCCTAGTCAAGAAATGAACGTGTTAGTCAGCTCAGTACTAGAATTAGTGTATAATGGCGACATTATTTTTAATTATTTAGACGATAAAAGAAATAATATTTCATGATATATTTTGGATTCTATAAGACGATACCAATTCCAAAATGAACTTTATAGATAATTGCTACTAAAGTACTTTGAAACTACTCAGATAACCGAACTATTTGTTAATCCAAGCCTCATTAAATACAGCCTTTTTATTGATAAATAATCATATAGCGTAATTATTTGATTGCTCTTTTTGATTAAGGATTGTAAGGACGTTCAAAGTAAGAGACACAAAAGAGAAATTCTAATAGTGAACATTAGATGTTTTAAATATCAGTTTAGGGAGTTAATTAATCATGACTAAATACCATTCGGATCAACCAATCAATGACAGAAAAAAAGATGAATATAATCGTAGTGTTTTCGTTGATGACTTTATAAAAATATTAACTGATTTTGAAGACAAAGAGAACTACATTATTGGGTTGTATGCGAAATGGGGACGAGGTAAAACATCTACAGTAAACATGATTTTAGATAGTTTGAAAAATAAGGAACAGTTTTGTGAAATTTACTTAAGTGCATGGGCACTTGGGGGAGATTATGAAAAAATTTTATGGGACATTCTTGATCAAGCTTCTAGAAAGATTATGAAAAAGAAAGCGAAGAACAAACGAGCCCGATTTGGAGGATTTTTATCTAAGGTCTCCAAAGCAGAAATTCCATTCGATCTAGATACAGAATTGGACTTAAATAGTGGTGGGCGTAAAGAGACAAAAATTAGCTCAGGAAAAATAATCAATACTGTAAATTATGTGGGTCAAATGCTCGCTTCAAGTGACAATATAGATAAAGCACGTAAACGTATTGAAGAGTCGATAGGAGACAAAAAAGTTATTGTTTTTATAGACGATTTAGACCGGCTTGAAGGCAAACAAATTATTGACATTCTGCGTGCGATAAATACGGTTGCAGACTATGGAGGGATGACCTATATTCTGCCGTTTGATAAGCGTTATGTTTGTTCTGCTATTGAAGAATGTCTGCCTAAGGACCAAAACGGAGATGAATTTATAGAGAAACTTATTCAAGTTCCAATCGCTCTTCCAGAATTAACCCAGGAGAGATTAGACAAAGTATTACTCGGTAAAATAGATAAGTTGTTCAATGAATTCGGGATCACTCTAACAGAAGAAGAGGTAAATCGTTTTCAACGTCTTTATTTTTATGGAGCAAATAAATATATTGCCTCTCCTCGAGATATAAACAAAATTATTAATGTGTATCGTTTTAGAGTACCGATTTCAATTGGAGAAATTAATGTTGTAGATTTAAGTATTTTAGAGATAGTCCGAACTTTTGATGAACCCTTATATCAACTAATAAGAACGAATCGAGAGTTATTTGTGAAACAGACCCGTAATATCTCTCCAAAATACCTTCTTGACAGTGATAATGAAAAGAGAAAGGCAGATGCTGATAAACTATTAAGTAATATACCTGATGAAAAATTAGAAATAGTACAAGGTTTGTTTCCTATTATTGATGAAATATATAACAATCATTTTACTACTGATGGAGAAAGGCTCAGACGTCAGCAACGCATAGCATCTGAATTTTATTTTGATTTGTTTTTTGCTTCACTCGACGAAGAAGAAGGAATCTCTAATAGGGAAATTATTAAAATTTTGCAACTGACAGATTTGACTGAATTAAAAAATGAAGTATTCAGTAAGATAAACAAGAACAACTTTGATATTGCTTTGAAAATGATTGTGGATAATATAGATTTAATTAGCAACAGTAGGGATTTTTGCAAAGTATTACTGGATCTAGTTGAGACCTTTCCACAAAAGAATGTTTCAATAGGATTTAAGCTGAGTTTATTGGAAACCCTTATTTTTAGAATTGATGATATTTTGGAAAAGTCCAATACTAAGCTAGAAGATTATATTTCGTTATTAGATCAAAGTTATTGTGAAAATCGAATGGAAACGTTCGTATTGCTTCTTAAAAATGTTTATGTCTATTCTCAAAAAGGAAAGAACCGAAAAGAAATAGATCTAAATGAAGAAGAGATTGGTCTTTATAAGGAACACGCATTAGAGCTTATCCGACAATTCGCTAAAGAAAATAAAATCCCGGTTAATGTGACAGATAGTTCTAATCGTATTTATATGTATTGGAAAGAACTTGGGAATAAATCTGAAATTTCAGAGTATATACAGAATCTAGTGAAGACAGCAGATCAAGCTTTAGACTTCATATCACAGTTTTTAGGGAAAGCTACAGCTCTTGGTAAAAGCGATTATCGTAGAACTGATATGGATCGATCAACATATGAGCTGATTGGCGAGCTTATAGACCCCAATTATTTCTATGAGTTACTAAAAGAAAATGAGAAATATAGTAGTTTAATAAATATTGAAAAAGAAAATGTCGTTTCACTTGAGGATAGATATGATTCTAACGGTGAAGAAGATGAATTTTCGAGAGTTGGGAATGAGCATAATGATGAGTTTCGAGTTACAGTAGCAAGTCAGTTCATATATATACATGAACATTCAGTTAAGGACTCTGTAGTTAACAACGATTAATATTAGAGGACTATACCCAATGAGTAGCAAGTTAGCTGCTTTATTGCTGAATTAAAAGAGGCTCTAATAAAAAATCTACAATTAGAGAATTAAAAAGTCATAGAATCAGAAATAATATTATTGAGTAAACTTATCTTATACTGATTTCAAAGGTATGAAAACGACTTGATTTATTTTTCTAGAAAAGTTGTGAAATATGATTAGTTACTCAATTTCTACAAATGTAGTTTTAGAAATAAACTGTAAGAACTGACTACTGAATTATAGAATAAAGAAAAAGGAGTTTAAAATATGTCAGATAGAGAGCTGCTAGATGAACTTTATAACAAAGGTTATTTATCTATTCAAGATGATTTAAATCTACAAAGCAGAACTATGACCAGAGAATTAGCTAGAAGATTAGAAGCGATTAATAATTTTACAGATTTAGAAATAGAAACAACAGGAATTTACCATCATACAGATTTAGTTGATATTTATTTTATTTATAATTCTAATATCGATACAGATGAGTATTCTGAATTAATGGACAAGTTCGAACAAATTTATCACGAGGAACTGAAGACACAAAATGAAGGTAACTTTATATAAAAGTCCGTTTAAATTAAGCAATTTCGTATTTACTTTGTTAATGAAGGCCATTTCCTTAATTCATAGAATCCTCCCAGACGTTTATCTGAGAGGATTCTATACAATAATTTTTCCACGGTTTACACTATAGCCATATATGGCTATCTTTTGATTATTCCAGAGATAAATATCCTTATTTTTATGTAGAAATAAAATCGAAAACAAAGTTTTCGTTGTCATTGGTTCTTTTCTATTTTGGCGAAAAAAAATAATGTTTCCTTCATCATCAGGCTTTGCAGTAGTGAATTGAACTAATGTTCCACCTAATTGAGTATAAATACCTTTGTAATCGTCATGAAAGGGATTCGCGGTTAGTTGTCTCAATAATTCGCCAGCTTTCATTCCATACCTTCTTTCTTAAGAATCTACTTGATTCAAATTATATAATGTTAAGAGCAAAATGACCATATACATATAGAAGAAACTAGAATCATTTTATAGCTCAAAGTATTTTGGTTTTGTCAATAGTGATAGCATTATGATTATTTTAATAGCGATTATTTCTTACTTGATTTAGTTGTTTTTGCTTTATTTCTTTTTCAAAGTGAAACTTTATTTTTTTAATACTGAATAGATGTGTTAAAAAATTAGATTCTTTGTTTTTGAAAGATTTGAATAAAAATTTTGTAGGTCAAAAATGCGAAAAGAAAATGTTAATGTTATTAATGAAGATAATAGTTTTTAATATCTAAAACTAGTGAAGAAATTAAAGGGCTACTAAAGATGAAATGAGGAAGTATATCAATTAGAGAATCAAATCGATTTGAGAGTATTAACAAAGCTTTGGCGCAAATAAAAAAATTATTGTTTATGATAAAATACAAGTTTTTATGAGAGTATAGTTTTAATAGTGTTATATCAACTGGCGATAAATTTCCATCATTGCTCTCTAAAAGAATGAAAGACTGTGAAATATTTGCCATTCAAAATACTATAAATTGGTACTACTAGAGTTTTTTGAAATTATTGGAGAAAGCAAAAGATTGAACTAGTTATTAAGGTATAACATACTTAATACTATTATGATAAAATTACTGTAAGACTGTTTCTTAATGTAGGAGTGTGTATATATGAGCCAATACTTTATTGATCAATTGAAGAAAAAATACCAAGAGAAAAAAATTGTCCCGTTTATTGGAGCAGGGTTATCTATTCCGTTTTCTTTAAAACCATGGCCGGAACTAATAAATGAATTAAAGGAGTCTTTACTAGACAAAAGATATTGGGATGCAGTGGATTTTGATTTAGATGAGAAAAATTATCAAGAAGCTATTGAGAATATAAAAAAGTATGGACATGTGACAGATCAACCTATTCAAGAAAAAATTTCTGAAGACTATTCTATGAGAAAAACTGATTCAGAAGATACAGTTGATAACAATTATATTGATCTTATAAAGAATAATTTCAAAGTTTATATGACAACCAATTATGATAGGCTGCTCGATGATTATTTACCGGAAATAAATGGATTTAAATCGTTAACTGAATATACTTCTAGTGTACCAAGATTATTTGAAAATGATAGAGAGAAGTATTTATTCCATATACATGGGTGTGTATCAAACCCTGATTCTATCGTTATTTCTTCTGAAAAATATGATTTAGTATATTCTGATCCAAAATTTAATAGCTATATGAGTGCTTTCTCTAGTAATTATAGTTTTCTTTTTCTAGGTTTTTCTTTTGATGATGTTTTTGTTCAAGAATTAGTAAAAAATCATAAGGAATTTTTTCAAGGAACACATTACATGATAACTAGTTCTGATTCTGTAGATAGTCAAAAGAAAGATAGATTGAGTAAAGATTTTGGTATTCAGATTATTGATTATGATCTTCAGGATTCTTCCCATGTTGAGGAAATAAGAAAATTACTGACTGAAATAACTGATGAACAAACTCAGGATGGAACAGAGAGAGAAAAATCTCCAGCTTATCCTTCAGTTGGCATTGAGGAGTTAATTTCTGGGGAAGAAGATTATGAGGAGAATCTCTTTTATCGTAAACTCCAACTTGCAAAGATTGGCGAAGACTTACGAGATATTAGTAAATATTTTTATATTGCGGCAGAAAAATTTGTACGGAAAAGTAAGAATTTGGGACTGCCAAAAGAATTTATTGACGGAATATTAGCTGAAGTTTTTATGACTTATAAGGAAAAGTATAGTGAAATCTATTTTAGAAAAGGTCAGTCTAGTGAGGAACTTCTTATAGAAATCCACAAAAATTTAGAGCAAATCAATATTGATAGGCTAGTAAATGAAACAAATAAACCCACTGGATCAGAGAATAAAGGTTTTATACATGTTTTAGCAGACGATGGAGAAAAAGACATTTGGTGGGGAAGTGAACGTTTATGAAACATATAAATAAGCAATCTCATTTATCTTCAGAAATTGAATTATTATTTGATAATAAGAAGCTAGACTTATTGAAATATCTAGGGATTTTGTATCAGGCAAAAGATATATGTAGACAACGACAATTAAGTTTAGAACAATTACTATACTACTATTATATGTTATATTTTGAGACTACTGATATTAATACACCGTTAATATACAAATACCTTAGAGATAAAAAACAAATTAATGAGATTATCATATATCTTGAAAATTTAGAGTTTGTGCAAATTCACGGAGATTTATTTACAAGGTTAAACAAATTGAAAGTTTCCATTTCTGAAACCGGAATCAATGCTATTGATTCTTTGCAATCTGAAAGTGTAGAGATGTATTTGAAACAGATTATAGCTATTATGGAAAAATATCCTTATGGAACTAAGAATCTGGAGTTTCAAAAATTACTATATGAGGGAGAATTCTAAATGATTATAAAAAAACTAATAGTTCGTGGTGATTCATATCAAAGAACTTTGGAATTTTCTTCTGGTTTAAACATTATTAGAGGAGAAAAGACTTCAGGGAAATCTCTAGTACTTTCTCTTATCGACTATTGTTTAGGAAAGGGGAGCAATATCTCTTTAAAAGTGCAAACAGAATTGGATAGCAATGTTGATTTTATCTTTTTAGAAATAGCAATTAATGAAGAAACATTCACTATTTGTAGAAGCATAAAAAAAGGAATCTCTATCTTTTGGGTTTATTATTCCGGATATAAAAATATTGATGACTATATACCTGAAAAATTTGATAAAAAAAGTTTCCAAACTTTTATAATGAATAAGTTGGGAGCAATTGAGTTTACAAAAACCAAAAATAAGGCTAGAACGAATAGACTAACTACTGAGACAATATCATTTAGGGATATTTATAGATATTGTTTTGTAAGTCAACACGATTTGGGCACTCATAATTTTCTCTCACATAATGAGACAATGAAACGTTATAAGAATCCAATATGTTTTGAAATGATATTTGATTTAATTGACTTTTCTCAAAATAATCTCCAAACTGAAATAGCAAAAATTCAAAATCGAATTGAGGATGACAAAAAAAACAGAGAAAATTTAGAAGGTTATTTAAATCAACGAGGCAACTCAAATTTTATAGATTTATTGGATCAAATAGATAATTTGAATGAACAAATTGAAAAATTACAAAAGAGAAAAAATGAAATCGTTCAAAGTCAAAAGCTAGATGAAAAGGTGAACAAAAGCAATAGAGATTATGTTCTTTTAAATGGTGAAATACGAGAATTGGAAGATGCTATTCAATCAGATAAAAAGAATATCCGAGACATAGAATTAGGAATAACAAGTAATGAAATACTTTTAAATGATTATCATTTAGAAATGGAAGATATTAGAACAACTGAAGAAATCAACTACAAGTTAAAAATAAGTGAACACGAACTAACATGCCCACTCTGTAATTCCAAAATAAAGAATAATTTTCATGAGGACCAAATTGAAAAGCAATCGAAGGATAATTACAAATCTATTTTAAAAGATGTTCAAAGTAAAGTGAAAATGGTAGAAGGGGTCATAGAGACAAGTAAAAAGAAAGTTAAAGAATTAAAGACTAAAATAGATAGAAAGAGTATAAAGAAAAATATATTACTACTAGCTCTCGAGGAATTTTCAAAGGATATTCAAACCCCATTATTGCCTGAATTAAATAGTATTAATGTCAATATAAATAGTTTTGATAAAAACAAAGAAATATTACTAGAGAGCAAAAGAGTTTTTAATAAAATTGATGAACTAACAAAAAATATTGATAGTGAAGAGGTAAAATTAAAGAGACTAAAAGAAAAATTGAAAAGTCTAGAAGAGAAGGGACAACGAAAAGAATTTATACTCAAAGAATTGAACGATAGTTATCTTAGTAATATGAAGAGAATGAAGTATTCTGAGGTGAGAGGTTCTTTTATTGATTCCAAAGACTACATTCCTTATTACAAAGACGCTAGTGTGTATGAGCAAGATAGTGGAGGACTATTGGAATGTATGCAACTTTCTTATTTGAATGCTATCATATCAAATAAAGAATCAAAGTTTCATCCTAAAGTTCTGTTACTCGATTCAATTAGTAAGTATTTCGGCACTAATGAAAATATAGAAATTGACGGTGAAGAAAAGATAGATGATCCAGAAGTATACCTAAATATATTTTTTATGTTGAAAGAGTTATCTAAAAAGGCGCAGGTTATCGTAGTTGAAAATACTCCACCAAATGAGATGAATGAATATGTTAAATATACATTCAGAAGCGGGGAACGCGGCTTCATTGATCAGTCCAAAAATGAATTTCTTAATGAATAAGACTAATTGAATTAGAAATTTTTTGTCACACTAATCACCGTGAAGAATATTTTGTATTTTAAATATTAAATAGAGTTTCATCTGAAAGTCAAATTAGTAAGAGAAAATCGGATGAAGCACTTGATTATGTTTAATCTAACTTTAGAACGCGAAGAATTTGCAACAAATTTTTTGAAATACTGGCGAGTATTTTTTGACCATACTTTTGACCTTCTCGAATAAGTTTTACTAACAATTACCAAGTTCTTTCCTTTATCTAAAATGTTGATTTAAAGCTGTTTGTGTTGAGTCAGGAATAATCAGATTCTAAGGAAATACACAATACGGTCTCAAAGACACAAACGCTGCAGAATAAGACAAACATTGTCCAAGGGCTGTCTTATCAGCTTTCTAGAGGTTTTCCTATTTATAGGGAAACCTCTTTTTTTACCTTTGACTACCGCTAGTATTTTTATCTGGATCTGGGCTGCCGTTTGCCATGAAGTTTGCAAAGTCATGAGCAGTTTTTTCTTTTCTTTGTTCAGTTACGTGAGCGTATTTGTCTTCGGTGGCTGAAAAAATAACGCCTAACTATGAATAGTTGCTAGTGTTTGTTTGACGGTAAGAGTTTTCTTATCGAAATCAATATCTTTCCAACGTAATGCATGTAATTCTCCTTTGCGAAGACCCGGATACCTAAGAATGCGAAACATCACAAATAATTGTTCTGATTAATTTTCTTTTACCACCGATAAAAAAGTGAGCAACTGTTCACGATCATAGAAAGGAGCGATGTAGTCCTCTTCATCTATTTTTTTCTGTTTTTTTGGCCGAATTACCCTGTCCATTGGATTATTGTTGAGTAACCGGATATTGATAGCATAATTGAATATTGATGCCGTGATACCGATTAAGTCGGGGAGATTTCCCACTTTGTTATCAAGAATAGCTACATTTACGTTTATCGATATCTAAACTTCAAGCGTTGGTTCTCAGAAGACGGTACGTTACAAGCCTTGGTGAAGGTCTTGCGTGAGTACATACAGCTAGGAACTTCCGCTAACGGTACAAACGGTTATGGCGGTATGTATTGCCGACACTGGAGCTATCCTGAAGAGTCAATGAAGGTTATTCAACAAAAAGTTATTGATATTGGTTTTTCCAATACCATTGTCGAAGACCTTTTTAACTATAATTAATCAGTAATCCACCAAAATAGTTGATTAGTGGAAGAAATAGCAAACTAGGAGGGTTAGAAAATGAACTTGATTTATAACAATGGGAAGCCAGTTGGCAGATGCGAATCTTTTGAAATAGAAAAAGTACAAGGTACTAGCGATTTTATAAAAATAAAAAAATTTAGCTTTCTGAATAGCTCGGTAACAGAAAATCAACAAATGATCCTTGATTGGATGTTAGGCGAAACAGCAGATGTTCAAGAGTACAGCTTTCATCCAACGGGCATTATCAATGAATTAACTGGTAGGAGCAAATTGGTTCCTAGACTATTGAAAGAATTGTGGATTTGTATGGAAGAACAAAAACGCCAGCAAGTGATTATGCGGTTCTTAGCTATCAAGAATGGTTATGCTAGTCGATAAGTGACAGAAATACAAAATCAATTTTGGCTAACCATAATCAATTACTAAACTTCTCAGGCATATTATACTCGAACTGCTGATCATAAAATTCAATATGTTTAGGATAAATACAGGGACTTTTGCTTATTGGAGGAATAAAAATCGAAGAATCGTTAAATAGATCACAAATGTTTTTTTCTCCATACGGAAATAATTTCGAGTAAAAATATTCAATATCCTTAATATTATTTTTGCGTATGGAATTCTTAAGGTCAAGAATACAATTTTTGTTGTTAAAAATATCATTGACGGTCACTATCGGAAGCTTTGCCATTGATTTTTTGACCCTTATCAATTTATTTATATTTAATAAATTAATCTTAACATCAACGTTATTTTAATGATATATAAAAACGCTGATTATTTAATGTAAATTTAGTAAGTTTTTTAATTAGTTTGCTATCAACCAAAATAGCAAACTGTAATGAGGCAAAAAATGAGCAATCAATTCATATTAACTATACAACGAGAAAATTTTTGTGTTTGGAATCTTTTTCATCAGAAGGAAGACATTTTTTAAAAGACGGAACTTATAAAGTGCCTCCAATTGCCGGTGGATACGTGTTGTCGAAGCGTGGTCAGATGTATTAGTTGAAATTACTGGATAGTCAGCTATCCGACGAAATAGCAAAAAAAGAACCCTATAAAGGATTCTAGTTTAGAAAAAGATACCTTTTTAGCAGTTCATAAATTGGATCTGAAGTTCTTCCTCAAAAAGGAATTCAGTAGGTTCTACTGCATTCAATAGTTCTTCCGTTAGTTTAACTGCAAAAATGCTATTTGTATCATATGGGTTAAAGTAATAGATTTTATTTGAAGCATCCATTACTGCTCGGTACTGTGTGTAATCATCTAATCCATCGTCCTTGATATTTACTCCTTTTGGAATAGTCACACCGTTTAAAATTTTCAATATCGTATTTACGGCTTCAGTGGAATTAGCAGCTTGTTTGATCAAGTGTTTCATATAGACTGTTCGAACAAATCTTTCAGGAGAAGTAAAGCCGCCTGGCAATCCGAATGTTCCTGAACCTTGTCCGAAAGGATGTAGGGTGAGTTCGCCTACTTGTCTATTTTTTACATTTGTTGGTTTTAACGAGAGAAAATTATTTAAATTTGTTAAATGCCATTCGAATTTTGGGCTATTTGTCATTACTCCTACTGGGTTCTCTTTGATGACTAGCTCTTTATCTTCGGTCTCGATTACAATCGACTCTCCAGTGGAATCGGTAATGATGTAGTGTAGTGGAGGAACATCATCCAACAGTGAGACTTTTTTATTGATTAATCGGACACCGCCGATATTTTCTTTTATTTCGGCAATGGATTTATTTTCTCCCATCACCCACATTATGAATTCATGTGGAGCTAAGTTAAGCTTGCCTGGTTTTTTAGAATCATGATAGGTTGCTTCATTTGGATGATATAGTTCGGCCACCGACAATCCAAATTCATTCACACCATCAGCAAAAAAGTACCCATCCAATTTACGTCCAGTTCCGACGAAACCGTATCTTGTTTTAATTTCTTTGCCATTTTGTCTTTCCCACACATAGTTTCTAGGGATTGCGACAGGTCTACCTTCTAACTTAACCCCAAAATCCATTGTTCTTGCAAGAAAAAATGTATGGTTTTTTGCTTCATAAGTTAAGCTTGTACACATTGTTGATCTACCTCCTCGAATTAATTCTAGTTCGATTCTGATTTTATCATACGTAGGTTTTGTATAGATAGAAATGTGGATTTTATAATAAAAAGTTGAAGGGTAATGAAAAAAAAAGCGTATTTACTAATTACAAATTTTGATAGCTAGTTATCATCGACAGCAAACAAAAGTAATTGAAGAGGAGGAGCGATATCATGGTAATAAAATAAGAATTGATATTGAAACGACTTGGTCAGGCGTTGGTGAAACCGAATATTTTGAAGTGGAGGATGATGCAATCGAAGATGAGGGATAAGATGGTACCAAAATTTAGAGCTTGGGATAAAGGGCTAGAATCTATGATGCCGGTTGAAAGTATCGACTTTGAATACGGAATGATAAATGTAAATGCCGCTTGGCGGTGGTTCGAAGAAATTGAACACATGAAATCAACAGGCTTGAAAGACAACAACGGCGTGGAGATTTTCGAAGGGGATATTATCTTCTATACTTATTTTGAAAAGAATGCAAACAATCGCCTAGTAATATTTGTGAATGGCCAATTTATGACTGAGTTAATTAGACATGGTTACTACAAACCTTTAATTAATGTGAGTGATGATGCAGAGAAAATCGGCAACATATAGGAGAATCCAGAACTATTGGAGCCGGCCGATGAAATCTAAAATTATCTTTCTAGACCTACATATTGAAGATAGAAAGAAGACGATTATTTTAGATTCTAAGCTAATTGAATCGAGAATGAAGCATAAGAGGCTTGAAAATAGGGTGACACAGGTTGATGTAGCAACTAGGAATTTCTAGTAAGTATTATGGAAGCATTGAAAATGGTAAAAATGCACCTGCTATTGAGAAGCTAAGTTCAATAGCAAAAGTACTTGGATGTCGCTTACCTATTACATGGATGACATGGAAAAGCGTGTGACAGAAGAAAAGGATCGTCTTCAACAAATGTTCAATACAATTCCTCGTGACAAACTTAGTATGGTTGAAGAACTAATTACTCAAGCTGCAAGATTAAGAGTTTTGCTAGATGATAATTGGATCTGACATTATTCGTACAATCCAAATGGGGCTTAAATCTAGAGGAGGATATTATTCTAGTGTAATGGATGGTTTATGTGGCGAAGCAACAATCAAACCGATGCAAAAAGTATTGGGCACAATGGTTGACGGTATTGTCAGTCAGGTTTCTGATATAGTTAAGGAATTGCAACGAGCGATGAACGATAATAAGCTTCCATGGTAGACTCTTTCTTGGATAAGCATAATCTTGCAAAAACAGGATAATTGAAAGTGTAGGAACTCGTAGAAATATGTTATATATTTAAGTCACGGATAGAACATAGATTAGTGCTAGTCACAATCTCCTTACTTTGGCCCCCTCATTATGAGGGGGGGGTTGTGTTATTTCCCAAGACTTTTTATTCCAAATTGAACCATGATTTTGTATTGAAAGTATCAAAATGATTTCTTGGAATTTCCCGATTTAGCAAAATTTCGCAAAAATAAGATAATGGATGTTATTGAAAAGAATCATTCTTCTTATATAATGTATTTATGAATAATAGTCATAACCTTACTATTATTACATCCTTTTTTCTGTCCTCCTCAAACGAGGGGGATTTTTTTTAATTGCTTGCAGTAGCTAAGTTTAGGCTTTAAATTAGTAAGTGCATGCAAAAGAAGCTGAGGAGTATTAGGCCGGAATGCTTGGGGAAGTGTACCTGATACTCTTCAGTTTTCTTATTCTAGCACTATTCACGACAATGGATATTTATATTTTGATTGTCGGAAAATTTTTATGTGTAACAAAAAGATTCTAATCATAACCTAATGTCAAATAGTTCATTCTCTCTACCTTTTTAGCTTCTGTACTTTTTCGCAAATAATTAACTATAGTGGGATTGTGCACAAAAGAAATAAACACCTTGAATGTCTAATGAAATGGTATTTACAAATGTTAGTAAGTAAGAGATATTTTTTTATAAGGCAGATAGAGTTACATGATTACAATTACTATGCCAAAATCTCTTACTAAGTACACTATAAACAAGATTTCGATAGCTGTTTTTGATCAAAATCTTCGCCCTAAAGATAACAAATTTGCTGTAAATAGAAAACTGCGTTTGATGTTCCAGAAGTTTTTCTCGCGTTGTATTTAATTTGCGTACTTGGCTTTTCAACGTTCGCCATTGTTGTTTTGCTGGATTTGGCGAAAGACGTTTCGTTACCTCAACTTCTTTATCTAGTTCATCCAGACGCAGTTCCATCCGTGTTAACCGTTCATCTATCATGTCTACGGTCAATGTCGTCCCTTAGGGAATCTGTTTCAGGGCATATGCTTCTCTTAGTTCCGTCATCATAGTAAGCAGTTTTTCGCGACCCATTTGATCAAACCGGATCGTGTTTTTCTTCCAGACAAAGCTGTACTTGTTCGCATTCGCCAAGATTTTTGTGCCGTCAATAAAGAAAGCATCATCAATCAGATTCCGTGCACGCAGATACTCTGTCAGCTGATCTAAGCCTTTATTGGTCCATCGTTGGAAACAAAACAAATGGGCGAGGGTTCGATAAGTTGGAACCCGTTCTTGCGTCAACCAGCGAGCATATAGGGTTTCTTCAGCTAAGCGTTCAATCTTGCGAGTTGTAAAGGCTTCTCGCATATTGCAAAAAGAACCAATTTAATCATGGCACCTAATTCATATTCTCTTGGTCGACCAAAAAGATAGGATTCATTAATCTGAAGCGCTTCGACCAGATTATTGATAAAAAGGCGACATGATTTTCTTTTGGAGAAAATGAAGTAGATAGATCCAAAGTGAGTTGATTCATGCTATGATTAGTATTACATTTTGTTTAGTCCTTCAGGATTAAATGATGGGGCATTGGCGGCAACCGGTGCTCCTTTTTATTTTACCCAAGAAAACCGCAAGAAATGAACGCTTTCCCTTCATTTCTTGCGGTTTTCTTTTCTGGGCTTATGTCAAATCCTCTTTATTTAGGTGTAATTCAAACAAACTCGTTCCATACGAATGTTCCATCATGCAAACGGAAGACTGAGTGACTAACTCTATGGGTTGCAAAATGTTGTGGAAAGACGAGGCGGTAACGAACGCGTAAATGATACTTTCGGCAGATTAAGTGATCGAAAAAAGCAGTGATTTTTTGAAGCAGGATGCAATTTTTGTACGTCCGACTGCTTCTAAGCAGGGGATAATGAGTAAAATAGCCACGGTTATTTTGAAGCCAGCTACCGTGATTTAGGCGATTTAAAGTGTATTTGAATAGAAGAAAACATAAGAAATAGCGATCAAACACACCAATAATAAACCAGAAAGCGACAGAAAAAGCAGCATGATCCGTTTCTTCTTCAATCCTAGTACAAGTATCACTACATTCAATAGAAAGAAAACAAGTAAAATCGCTAAATATTCCATAACTGGTCCTCTTTTACGTTTTTATTTATCTTACCAGAGTTTGGCGGCTTTTCCTAGCCAGTTTATATCTTTAAAACAATAATTATTTACTGCATAAGACAGGTGTAGTTATGCAATCAAAAAAGCGAAGCAATTTCACAACTATTGGAAAGTAAAAAAAGAGCATCACCCATAAAGTGACGCTTTTTTCCCACAAGATGCTTAAAAAGGGAGAGGCTTATGAACCCGTAGAAATATAATTCTTCAAACCTACTCGCCAAAAGAAGAAGGCGGGAAAGGCAAAGAGCAGACAAACCAAGGGTGATAAGATCCACCAAGGATTAGTTACGCGACCAATGACATACAAAAACGGATAATACTGAAACCAAGCCATCGGCACGATGTAGGTCAATAAACGCAAGACGTGTTTTCCGTAGATACTAAATGGGTAGCGACCAAATTCTCGGGCACCATCGGTAAAAATATTCATAAATTCAAGTCCTTGGATCGTAAAGAAGGAAATGGCAGCATACACTAAGAACAATAGGGCGAAAAAGAGGGCGCCGCAGACGATCATTAGAAAAAGAGTCAGGACATTTCCAAAATGCCAAGCAATTCCACTATTGGGAATCGCATAAGCAAACAACAGCAAGGCTTGAATAAAACGACCGAGACGCGAGAACTCCATTTTGGAAGCTAAGACTTGAAAGATCAAGGAGCGGGGACGCACGAGTGCCCGATCGAACTCGCCATTACTGATCATTTGTGGAAAAAGATCGAACCCGCGAAAGAAGCATTCCGCAATCGAAAAGGCAAACAAAACCGTCGCAAAGGAAAGCAGGACTTCCTCAAAGGTAAAGCCATCCACTTGATGAAACCGCGTAAACATAAACCAAATGCCTAAAAAAGCAGTAAAGGAACCTAGAAATTGTCCCAAAGCAGTTAACATAAAGGAAACTTTATACTGCATCTGACTTTTGAGATGAATACAAAAATAATGCCAATAAACCATATTCCTTAACCTCCTTGCACAACGACACGCTTGAGTGCCTGCTGCAGCCAAATTTTTCCGATCACGATCAAAAGTACGAGCCAAAACGCTTGTAAGAGCAATGCGGAAACAAGCGCAAAGCCAGTCAGATCCCCGTTGTAAATTCGCAGCGGGACGTTTTGCATGGAAGCAAAAGGCAATAGTTCCACGAATTGGCGAAAAGGCTGCGGAAAGAAAGGCAGAGGAATGACCCCGCCAGCTAAAAATTCACCGATGGAGCTGATGACGATTCGCACCCCGATGGAGGATAATGTATAAAAAGTCGAGATGTAGACCAACTGTGACATAGCAATCACCACACCTAAACTCAGCACCATCGACAAAAGAAACAAGAACAGGGCAACAACATTTGTTGGCAGAATCAAGCGATAAGGGGCTGGCAGTAAAAAGGCAATCACAAAAATTGGTCCGCAACGCAAGAGGGCTTTTGCTAAGCGATTGGCAGCCGATTGGCAAAACCAGCGATTGTATAGATCCATCGGTCGCACAAGTTCGTAGGCGATCGACCCTGTGGTGATGGTGTCGAAAATTTCTGCCTCAAAGAACCACAACATAAACAAGGATAAGAAGGCTTGCTGGAGCCAAACATAGGAGACGGTTTGTTGAAAGGTCATGGGAAAGGCACTAGGATCTGCTTGGTAAAAGGCGTGGAATGCCAGAATCTCCATCAAGCCCCAAGCTAGTTGTGTAGCCATCCCGGCAATCGCCGCCGAGCGGTATTGCAAGGTATTGATAAAGCGAATGCGGAAAAATGCCTGATACTTCCTCATATTTGATACTCCTGATACAGCTTGGCGACCATTTCTTCGGCGGTGATACTGGCAACGGCCAAATCGGTGATCTCGACTTGATTGCTGAGCAGACTGAGGAGCTGAGCGACTGACACTTCTTTGGGATTAAGCTTCAGAACCAAGCGACCAACGTCTTTTTGAAGCAGCTGGACATTTTCTGGCAGATGGGGCTCCTTCCCTTGATAGTCGATCTCCAGCGTTTTGACATCAGAAAAACGATGCTTTAGTTCATCGAGGCGACCATCCAGCAAAATTTGCCCTTTGCCGATCAACAGAATTCGTTGTGTCAGCGCCTCGATGTCTTGCATATCGTGGGTCGTCAGGATAACTGTGGTGCCTTTTTCTTGGTTTCTTTTTTTGATGAACTGACGCACAGCAATTTTTGATACAGCATCTAAACCGATGGTGGGTTCATCAAGAAATAAGATTTTGGGGTCATGGAGTAAGGAGGCGGCGATCTCACAGCGCATACGCTGACCGAGACTCAAGGACCGAGCAGGGGTTTTTAAGATCTCACCTAAATCTAGTAAGGTGACTAATTCTTCTAGGTTGCGCTGATAGCTAGCAGCGTCTACTTTATAGATATCACGGATCAAATCAAAGCTGTCGTTGACGGGGACATCCCACCAGAGTTGACTGCGCTGACCGAAGACGACGCCGATGTCTTTGACATGTTGGATACGTTCTTGCCAAGGGGTACGACCATTGATGTGACAAACGCCTTGATCAGGGGTCAAAATCCCACACATGATTTTGATGGTGGTACTTTTTCCAGCACCATTAGGCCCGATGTAGCCAACCATTTCGCCCTCATTGATGGTAAAGCTGATGTCTTGCAATGCATGGACGGTGGTGGTTTCACGAGAAAGAAAGGCTTTGGCTGCTTGGCGAAAGCCGCTTTTTCGCTTGGATACTTGGAAGGTCTTGCTGAGGTGTTCTACTTGGATCATTTGGATTCACTCACTTTCTTTTGACAAACGCGACAAAAAGAGCATTCGAAATCGAATACTCGCAACGAGTTGGTCCAAACGAACATGGTTGGGGCAGCGGTTCGTCAGCCAAACAAAAGTAGGAACAGTGTAGCATAAGAGAGCGCTTTTTTCAAACATTACTTATTTTTTTTTGAGAGCAGCAAAAGAAAAAATGTGGTTTATTGGATAAAATACGCAAAATAACTGTTTTTATTTTTTATTTGTTGTAAATTCTGAAGAAACTCAGTATCATTAGAAACAAGCCGATAGCGGCTTGTTTCTGGATATATGGGGAACCAAGTGATGAGCTGTGTCATGATTTGTCGTAACCCAATCCTGCAAAATGCAATGAGAAAAAAGGAGGAGAGCATGAAAGCAGTAAAGAACTTATTTATTTTGATTGGCTTGTTCTTACTTAGTCAAGTAGGGATGACCGTATTCAGTGTGGTAAAAATCTATTATTTGGAAGCCGGAGAGCCGAGGATTCCTGCGATGATGAGCTACGGATTGATTGCCTTGCTTTTGGCAAACATTGGCCTGATGATGTATTTGGCTCGGAAGCTAGGACTTGCCACCTTTGACTTTGGCTGGTCAACGAAGCGCAACTGGTTATGGATCATCGGTGGCTTTGTTTTAGGACGAGTCATTGCTGTTGGTGGTACCATGTATCTGCAGCATATTTCCGATCAAGAAGCGACCGCCAATGATGCAGTGTTAGGGGAACTGTTTACAGGCGAAAATCCGCTTTTGATCTTTCTATTGATTGCCGTGGCGGCGCCAATCATGGAAGAGATCGTTTTCCGTGGTGGATTCATCGGCCTTTTATTCAAGAAATACCCGATAGTCGGGATCATCTCAAGTGTGGCGGCTTTTAGTATCATCCATTCCGTCACCAATCTGGTCGAGTTTCTGATTTACGGTACTATGGGATTGATCATGGCGCTGATTTATGTAAAAACTAAGCGCTTAGAAACAGCCATCGCCATGCATTTTCTCAATAACGCCTTGGCGGCGATCGCAATGATCTTGTTAGGATAAGAAGTCAGCAAAAAACCACCGATCAAAACGATTCGGTGGTTTTTGTTTACTCTGGCAGTTGTCCTTGTTCAAAGGGTAATTGTTCCAGTTCTTCTGCAGTAAACAGGAGATCGCCTTCGTCTTCAATAGAAAATGCGGCACCTGCTGCAGATTTTTGATAGGTACGTGCTTTATTCATATTACGAAGATAAAGATCCTTGCCTGCATTTAATTCTGGTGAAACTAAATTGTCTTGGCGATTGCTGCGAATGACGATTTTGCTTGTTTGCGTGCCAAAATGAAAGCCGCGATGACCAAAAGCCGTTAATTGGCTGGCATTTTCGCTGCTGTATTCTTTATAACCCGACAGACGGCCCGTTTTTACCAATGGCCGATCGATCGTATAAGTGATCAAGTATTCCGTATCTTCAGGTAGCTGAATCACTTGTCCGGTTGCCTGATTCGTTATCTCAGTGGCAGGCAAGTGGTACTTTTTTATAGAAGTGATCGTTAGGTCTTCTTTTGTGAAAAAGACTGGATCGATCCAAAATCCTGCCAGCAAAATCGTACTTAAGCTAATACTGAGAACAGTCAAAAGGGCGATCAATACAAGGCCAATTCGTTTGCGGTGGGTGGTCAGATTGAGTTCTTGCACCATCTGCTGATCTTCTTTTAATAAATAGTCCAAGGTCAATTCAAAATAGTTGCTCAGCTTGACTACTTGATCTAGATCAGGATAGCTCTTGCCGTTTTCCCATTTTGAAATTAGTTGCCGAGTGACAAAAAATTCCTGCGCCACTTGTTCTTGTGTGAGATTTCGTTTGGTGCGTTCTTCTTTAATAATTTTCCCAATATCCATGTGTCTGTTTTGCCTCCATCATTCTTCTTATATTATAGCAAACTCTTTTCTATGCGAACGAGGATCTATGAAATTAGCGATGCAACAAAGGGTAACATCCTTTATTTATCAATGTTTCTACTTGTTGCACTGTCTTTCTATCCTGGAAGCTTTCCGTGCTGGTCATAAAAAGAAAGGGCCAGTAAAGTGAAGGATGGTTGATCAAATTTGACAGAGAAAGGAGAAACGATCGAATGAAGACAAAACAACCAATGGTTCCAATTGGCTACATCCAATTCATCGCTTCCTTACTGGTGATTCTCGTTCATTGTGGTCGACTGGCAGAAAACAGTGGCCTTCATTTCCTATTAAAGAGTCTCCTATGTCGTTTGGCGGTTCCTTTTTTTCTCCTGCTGAATGGCTATTTTTTTCAAAAGAGCACCTGTTCATGGCAGCAATGGTGCAAACGACAACTCAAGCTTTATTTGCCTTGGTCGATCGTGTATCTTCCCTTAGGCTGGGTTTATTTAGGGCAGCAAAATCTTGCCGATCCATTACGGGTCATCGGTTTGGCTGCTGGCTTTTTTACAGTAGGGGTCTGGTACCATCTTTGGTATTTTCCAGCGTTGCTCTTTGGCATGTGGTTAGTAAGGAAAACCCGCTTTCTTGGCTATCGGTGGCAGTTTTTACTGGCGATCAGTTTGTATTTGATTGGCTGTCTTGAAACGTACAGCAGTTATTTAAGTGGTCCTTTATTGGTATTTTATCAAAATTATCGGACCCTATTTTTTACAACGAGAAACGGTCTTTTTTATGGGTTTCTTTTTTTGCTGTGCGGGTTTTGTTTAGGTGAACACCAGAAACATCCTTTTTTCACGAAGCATCTTGGCAGAAAATTCGCGGTCTCTCTTTGCTTATTAGGCATTGAAGGTCGACTGGTGTATCTCAATCAGGGGGACGATAAGAATTTCATGCTGTTCTTTGTGCCGACGACTCTTTTTTTCCTTGCTTGGCTGATCAAGCAGCAACCACAAAAGCGGACTTGGCAAGCAAAACAAGCAGCTGAGGCTAGTCGATTGATCTTTCTGAGTCACCCGCTGTTTCTGGAATCCGGGAAAGTCTTTTTTTCACTCGCAGGGTTTCCGTTGTTCTTTTATACGATAGTTTTAACGGGAGTCTTTCTCGGCTTGAGGAAAGTGGGCAGCCGTTTAAAATCCTATGCGGTTGGGTTTGCTAAAAAAACAGTTGATGAAAAGAAAAACGCCTAAAGTATTGCTGCACCAAGGATAAAACCAAGTTACACTTTTTTTAAATAGTAGCAGAGTTCTAAGTTTTTCTTCATTTCAGACCCTAGACGTAGGCTTTGCAAGAAAACCTATAGTACAATAACAGCAGTAAGAGGGAAAAATCCCTGAAAAAGAGATCAACACTTGGAGGATATAGTGATGAAAAAACAGACTCGAAAACCAGCGATGATTTTAGCGACTCTCTTGGTATCTAGCCAAGTTTTATTAGCAGCACCACAAGTTTTTGCTGACGAAACCAATTCAACGACGAGCAGTTCCACTGCAACAAGCAGTTCTACCGCAACGACAGCCACTAGCGATAGTCAAACGAGTACCTCTGACAGCAGTTCAGATCGTTTGCAAGTCAATGCTGTGGCGATCGGAAATGCCTTGACGAAAGCACAAGAAGACTACACACTTGAACGTCTGGGCATTCAAGGCGAAACACCGATTTATACGACAAACGGTACTGACTTGATGAAATACATTCCCGATGGTGGCTTTACCGCAGATTGGGCGGTCTATAGCTCGGTCAGAATGCAGACGCTAGAAAGCGGGGCAGGAATCACTGTCGATATCGCGACACCAGATAACATTACCCGCATCACCGCAGCCCAGTATCAAAATGCGGCGCTGACGGCAGGGATCACTGATGCGAAGCTAACGGTTGCTTCTGCTGTACCGATCGACGGTTCCGGTGCTTTAGCTGGGGTTTACAAAATCGTTGAAGAATCAGGCGGCGTCATTAATCAGAATCGAGTAGCTGTAGCTCAAGATGAGATGGATGTGCTTTCGACGATCACCGAAGAGAACAAAGACAAAGAAGGCTATTCCGATGAAGCATTGAATGCAGCGCAAGAACAAGCGAAAACCGATTTGGCTGCTCAAACCGCAGATGGTACGGAATTAACCCAAGCCGATATTCAAGAGACAGTAGAAAAAGCCTTGAAGGACAATGGACTTGAAGGAATCGTTACGGAAAATCAAATTTCTGAATTGACCTCTTTAATGAGCGACATGCGAGACAACAATATCTTCGATGACTTCATCAAAGAATTGGATCTGTCAGAAGCCCGCAAGCAAATCGAAGAAACCTCTAAGGGCCTTTGGGAAAATATCAAGAGCTTCTTTAGCGGCATCTGGTCTTCGATCACCGGTGTCTTCGGCAATGACTCGAATGAGTCAAATAACAGCAGCGAATCAACGGTTGATTCTGGACAATAAGAATGAAGACTTGAACCGTTACTAATTAGAGCGGTGACGATAACATAGGCAGTGAAAAAGGCCAAGCACCTGTTTGCTTGGCTTGCACACGTCTCATTTAGATAAAAAATTTCAACTTGCGTTTATGGTACAGTCTTTTTTTAGACGAGAAGAAGGGAGGAAGGAAGATGAATTTTCTGGGTAATGTCATTTGGTTTATTTTTGGTGGATTGATTGGCGCAATCTCCTGGTTTCTAGCAGGCTGCCTCTGGTGTATCACGATTATTGGGATTCCAATCGGCTTGCAATGCTTTAAGTTCGCCAGCTTATCGTTAGCACCTTTTGGCAAAGAAATCGTCTACCGAGGTGGTGGCACTTCCTTGATTCTCAATATATTATGGCTGATTTTTTCTGGTGTGCCACTGGCTTTAGGGCATTTAGCTAGTGCGGTCATTCTTGCCATTACTATCATTGGCATCCCATTTGCAGCACAATCATTAAAGCTAGCTCAGCTGGCATTGATGCCTTTCGGGGCAGAAGTTGTCTCCAAAAGATGGTAATAAATGGGTCTTTCAAAAGCACTTTCCGCTAAGAGGAAAGTGCTTTTTTTGTAGAAAATTGTGTCTGAGAATCTTTATAGATTGCACGAAGGTTTCCTCGTTCTGGTGGCAGATGAGAAAAAAATTTTTTCAGTAAAAAAAATGCCTTCCCCTACATTCTGGGAAGGCAATCATAGTTTAGTTAAAAAAACTATATAAAATTTTCATTCCTTGTTATGGACTAGTTGCTGTATGTTCATTAAGCAAAAACATCCGCGGGAGTCAATCTCTCTACTCTGTTAGGTTTCTTTCGCTGTTGAGATGGAACGGCGAATTTTTGCAATCGAGCGTTGGGCTTTCTCACGGTTAAGAAACATCACGATCACATAGAGGGAGTCCAAGATACTTAACTGGGCAATCCGTGAAGAAAGTGCCTCTGACCGAAACTCGATTTCTTGTGAAATCGAAATTAAGACGACATCGCCAAGTTTTGCCAAAGGGGAAGCCGCATGACTAGTCACAACGATAATCTTGGCACCGTTGCTCTTAGCAACATTGGCTAACTCAATCGTTTCTCGTGATTTTCCGGTGTGGGAGATGAAAAAGGCGCAATCATCTGGTGTTAATACCGCCGCTTCCATCAATTGGATATGAAAATCTGCACTGTGGAAGACAGAGATGGAAGAGCGCAAAAATTTGTGGTAAGCATCTGTGGCTACAATCTCAGAGCCACCCACCCCGAAGAAGAAAAGCCGATTGGATTCATTGATCATTGCTGCGGCCTTCTGAAGATCCTCTTCTTTTAATAACTTTCTAGTGTCCGTGAGCGTCGTCATGATCGAATCGAATACTTTTTGTGCGATCGTCAATTCATTGTCCGCTTTCTCGATGTTTTCATGGATCGAGAGGGCGGCAAGTTCGCTTTCTTGCATCAACATCGCCATTTTGAAGTCCTTAAACCCATTGTAACCGAGTTTTTTTGTGAATTGAAAAAACGTGGAATCAGCAATGCCCAAATCACTGGAGAGGTCACTGATCGAACTGTGGCAGACCTTGCTAGGGTTTTCTAACACATAGTCGGCAATTGCTTGTTCTTTAAGACTGAGATCTTTATAAAGCGTTTTTATTTGCAAGCGAATCGAGACAGTCAAAAGCTTCTACCTCCTTTTTAATAACAACATCTCTTTACCTCTAAAGTACCTCTTTTGCGAAAAAAATGCAAATAAAAATTATTTTTATTTTTTCTATTTACAAAAAAATATTTTTTTGTATAATAAAGGTGTGGAATGGAGGCGTTATCATAATGGCGAGCTTATCGGTCTTGGAAAATGGAGAATGTGTCTCAAGCTCAATGAGCAAAGCGACTTAGGGAAAGGGGCGACCTTGCAGAATCAGTGAAAGAAACTACGGTAAAAGAGGAATCGATCTAGTTTCAGCCTGGATTGAATGGGCACATCGATACCTACCACCCGTAGACTTTAGCCGATATTACTTACAGGAAAAGCGATCGATAGTACCACAGTCAATGGTTAGATCCAGCTTGATTGAAAGGGGGATTCAAATAAGAAAGATTCTAACTACTGACTGCTCATTTTTTCGCTGATAAAATGAAACCGCTTTTCTGTTGAGCAATTTAGTTATCGGGTTGGATTAATGGCCAAACAGTTAACTTGGTTACAAAATCAGGTGTTTTTGCAAGCTGTTCGTCAATGGCATCGAAGCAAGTGAGAGGCAATGAAAAAAAGGGTCAATTGGGAACCCAACGTCAAACTGGATTTGATTTTGTACCAGTTGGCTTGAAATCTCGATTCACTCAGTACTGATTGCTAGAAACATTCGCATAATTTTTGAAAGCCCATTGCTAACAAGGCAAACTGATAAGCTTGGAAATCCTAAGACAGCAAAATAGACTGAATAAATTGCGCTAGCGATCAATTTGGTGGTAGTTGCAGACGCCGTGAGTTTACTCATGATAAATATTTCACAAGAAAACGATTTTTGGAAAAAGATGTGTGGATAAAAAATGGATCTAGCGACCATGAGATGGTCATAAGAAGCTAAGAGAGGAGCGAATCAATGGGAAATTTCAAGATCGCTGTGGTGAATTCAAGCAGTTTTGGCAAAGTGTTTCCACAGCATATTCAGCGCTTGCAAGCGATTGGACCAGTGAACTACTTTTCCTTCGACAGTGAGATCGGTGGCAAAGAGTTGGCGAAAGCATTGACGGGCTATAACATCATCATCGCTAGTGTGACCCCTTTTTTTACAAAAGAATTTTTTGAAAATAAGGATGAACTCTTACTGATCACACGGCATGGGATCGGGTATAACAACATTGATTTGGCAGCAGCGAAAGAACATCAAACGATTGTCTCGATCATTCCTGCGTTGGTGGAACGGGATGCGGTGGCTGAAAACAATGTAACGAATTTACTGGCACTCTTGCGTTGTACTGTGGAATCAATGACGCAAGTGCGCGCCGACCAATGGGAAAAACGAGCAGATTTTGTCGGCAGAGCATTGTTCAATAAAACAGTGGGCGTTATTGGGGTAGGCAATACAGGAAGTTGTGTAGTGGAGATTTTAAGAAATGGCTTCCGTTGTGATGTTTTAGCATATGATCCTTACAAATCAGCACTACATATTCAGAGCTTTGGCGGCAAAAAAGTGGAATTAGATGAATTATTGGCCAAATCAGACATCATTTGTCTTTGTGCGAATTTAACAGATGAAAACTACCATATGATTTCCTTTGCTGAAGTCGCGAAGATGAAGGATAAAGTCTATCTCTCGAATAGTGCACGGGGAGCATTATTAGATGAAGCTGCCATTGTAAGCGGGTTGAAAAGTGGGAAAATCGCTGGTTTAGCAACAGATGTTTTGGAAGAAGAACCAGGAAGCAAAGACCATCCTTATCTTGCCTTCGACAATGTCGTGATGACGCCACATACCTCTGCTTACACATTAGAGTGTTTAGAGGAAATGGGTAATAAATGTGTGACGGACATCGAGAGAATTACCAAAGGGTTGTTACCAGATCGCGCTGTACAAGCACAAAGTAAATTTCTAGCAGTTTAAAGGAGTGTGAAAGAGATGTTAACAGATTTAAAGGTCAAGGTAGGTCCACAAGTGTATCGCTATCATGAAGGAGCAATTGATTTTGTGCCAACGGTGCTAGCTGAGTACCAAGTGAAGCGATTGTTGATTGTTCATGGAAGTGTTTCGTGGGAAAAAGCACAACCAAAAATGACGTTTTTGAAGTCACTGCCCATAGAAATTTTTTACCACCGTTATACAGGAGAATGCAGCTATTATGGGACTGAGTTGATTGAAAACATTGCGCAAGAAAAAGAAATTGATTTTATTCTCGGCGTTGGTGGCGGAAAATTAGCGGATTTAGTCGGTTATGCTGCCCATAAAACCAATTTGCCATTCGGATTGATCCCTACATTAGCGAGCAACTGTGCCCCTTGGACACCATTATCGGTAATGTACAAAGAGTCAGGAGAAGCAGAAGGGAAAACGGAGCACTATTTGAGACAGGCGGCTTTTTTGATCACTGACCCAACTTTAGTCATTGATGCACCGGTGGACTACTTTATCGCTGGGTTGGCTGATACATTGGCGAAATGGATCGAATCCGAAGCGATCCTTGCTCAGCCACATCTCCAAGACGAACCATTCTTGCAGATGGCTGGCTATACGGCCAAATTATGTGAAACAGCGATTTTATCTCAATCGAAGCAAGCCATTACAGATATGGAACAGCAAGAAGTCACTGATGCCTTTTGTCATTTGTCTGAGATCATTATAGCTGTCGCTGGTATGGTCGGGGGCTTAGGGGACAAATACGCCCGGAATGCTGCGGCTCATGCGATGCATGATGCTATCAGTAAATATCTTCCTGAGAGTCATCGTTTTCTTCACGGGGAAAAGGTTGCTTATGGGATGTTCTATCAATTAGCCCTTGAAGAAAAATGGGCAGCGATTGATCAGCTGCTGCCATTCTATCAAGAGTTACATCTACCAATGAGCCTCCACCAAATGGAAATCTATCCTAAAGACGAGCAAGTGATCGATCAGTTGGTAGCTTTTATTGATTCGAAAGAAAAAGTTCATCTGATTCCGGTCGAAGTCAACAAAGAACGTTTGAAAGAAGCTATTTATGCGTTAGAAACTTATTTGAAAGATGTATAGGAGGAGCAAAAAATGGATACATTGAGCATTACCCAAAGTTTACTGATTGCTTTATGGGTGGCAGCAGTCATGTCTCGTTGGCTCGGTGGAGGCGCAACGCTGACTTTACGATTTTCGCCATTAATGACTGGACTGATCGTCGGCATAGTGATGGGGGACGTCAAGCAAGCGATGATCGTTACTGCAGCGTTGCAAATGATTTATATGGGAGTTTTTGCTCCCGGCGGATCAATGCCAGCAGAACCATCAGTTGCCGCAGCGATTGCTGTGCCAGTTGCTTTACTTGGTGATCTTCCTGCAGAAGCCGCGATTGCCGTAGCAGTGCCGGTTGGTTTGTTAGGAAGTTACCTGTATCAGTTTCGGTTCTTTATTAATACTTTCTTAGGAAAGTATACCGACAAAGCAGTTGAAGACTTAAATCAAAAAGCAATGAGCCGTTCCATTATTTTATACCCGACATTGGCTTCATTTATTCTATATGTACCACTGATTTTTATCTCGCTTTATTTTGGTGCTCCACTGATCGCGGATGTGATCAATGCCTTAGAAGGAACTGTAGTTATTCATATTTTAGAAGTAGTTGGTGGGGGCTTAGCGGCAATCGGGATTGCGACAACGGTCTATGTCATTGGCCGTAAAGATTATATGGTCTTTTTCTTCCTAGCTTATTTCATGAGTGTGGTTTTAAGCTCACTGGAAATCACCATGGTAACTTATTCGATTTTTGGTATCTTGATTGCATTGATTTTTGTCCAGTCTCAAAAAGGAAAAGTAGCGCCTGCTGCAGAAAAAGCATCGTCAACATTTGAGGAAGACGATGATTACGATGATGGGTTTTAACCGATAAGGAGGAGCAATAATGTCAGAAATGGTTCAAAATGCACAAGGTGCGCCCGAAGAAATTACCACAAAAGATGTGACTAAAGCCTATTTAAGATGGCATTTCGCAAATGAAATCCCTCACTCATTCGAACGCTATGTGGCACCTTCGCTTTTATATGCAATGATGCCGATTTTACGCAAACTCTATAAAGAAGATGATGCGTTAAAAGCTGCTTACAAACGACAACTGCTTTTCTTCAATACACAACTGAGTTGGGGTGGCGGGGTCATCACCGGGTTGATGTCTTCAATGGAGCAGCAGCGAGCCGAAGAAGAGTATGAGAAAAAAGAAATTTTGATGCAAGATGATTTGATGTACAACACCAAAGCCGGTTTGATGGGGGCTTTAGCAGGGATTGGCGATGCCATCGATTCAGGAACTGTGCAATACATTTTCATAGCAATTGCGGTGCCATGGGCACAACAAGGGAACCCATTAGGATCCCTCTTCCCATTCATTTGTTTTGCCTTGTATCAAGTTTCCATCGGCCTGTTCTTTGCTCGTCAAGCCTTCTCGATGGGCCGCAATGCCACTGGACTGATGCAAAGTACAGGTGTTCAAACAGCCATTGAGACGCTATCGGTTTTAGGTTTATTCATGATGGGTGTATTAGCAGGAAATTATGTGAATGTGAGTTCTTCTCTAAAATTTGATATTTCTGGAAGAGAATTTATTATTCAAGATATTCTTGACCAGATCATACCAGGGATCTTGCCACTGGCTGTCGTAATGGGTGTCTATTGGTTCTATACCAAAAAGGGATTGAAAGTGACCCAAGCACTGTTATGGCTGACTTTGATCTTGATCATTTTAGCTGGTGTAGGGATTTTATAAAAAGGAGTGTCAAAAATGGGTGTAGTAAATTTAGCACGAGTCGACGAACGATTGATCCATGGGCAGGTCATGATGACCTTATCGCAAAAAAGCGGAGTCAACTCGATCTTTGTAGTGGATGAGGTAGTAGCTAAGGATAAGTTCATGCGGGAATTATACGAAAATGCCGGTAGCCGCACAGGACAAAAAACGATCGTCGTGACACCAGAAAAAGCCAAATTTTACTGGGATGAATACAACTTCAAAGATTACAACTGTATTTTGATCGCCAAAACTGTCAGTGTGATGTACGACTTAGTCAAACACGGCGTGCCGATGAAAGAATTAAACATAGGCGGTATCGCCCAAAAAGATCCTGAAAAGGACCTTCTCGTTACAAAATCTGTTTATTTAAATCAAGCGGATGCGCAAAAACTCAAAGAAATGAACGAAGCGTACGGTGTGGAATCAATCTATTTTCAAGCAACACCTTCTGCACCGAAATCAACCCTTAAAGATGTGTTGAAGCAGTTCAATTTGTAATCATTGAGCGAGTTCGTCATCTGTTGAAGAGGAAGGCGGAGGATCTTATAAAAAAAGAGTTCCTCCTTCCTTGTCGGTAATTTGTGAATAGGAGAATTCGCCATGAATCAATCAGAAACATTTCGTGATTGGCTGTTTCGTTATCGGTATGTCTACCGGTCGCGATCCACGGATAAAAGCAAACAAAGATTTTTGAAGGCACTCATCGCAGATATCATTCCGTTTCGCAAAGATCTTCAGGTGATTGAGTATGATCACACGAAAAAAAACGCCTCACGCAATTTGTATGTTGGCGATCTGACCAAAGCAAAACGGATCATCTGCACATATTATGATACACCGCCACAGCATTTCGGTGATTACCATTTTTTTGATCGGCAGGAGCAAGGGCGCAAAACAAATCAATTTATTCTGACTGCTTCAGCAGTGATGATTCTTTTAGGGTTGTTGGGTACCTGGCTTTATATCCACTTTGCCTCAGGGAGATTTCCCTTGCTCTCATGGCAAACAGCGCTTTTTGCTTTAGGAGTCGGTATTTATTTTCTGCTATTAAATCGCGTAAGCCACGGGGCAGGATTTGAGCAAAATTTGACCCGCAATACATCCTCTATCTTAGCGCTGCTGTCATTGATCAGTCAAAACAGTCAAACAGCGACTGCCTTCGCATTTCTTGATGAAGGAAGTTTTGGAGAACGCGGGTTGGAAGTGTTACGTGATTCAGCAAGGCCGAATGCGAAGATTTATTATTTAGATTCTATTGGTGCCGATGCGCCGATTCGAGCTATCGGCAAGCAATTCAATGAAGGGCAACTGCAGCAGCTGGCGATCGAACACAGCAGTGAAGCAATGGGCAGCATCAACTATCTGTTTTGTGCAGAAAAGCAACAGGATCAGACGTATGTGTTGCCTAGAAAACAATTAAAGCAAAAAGAGCTGAATCTGAGGAATATGCAAAAAGTCCTTGCATTATTTGGTTAGGAAGCGAAAAAGGAGGAACAACATTTGTTAGGAATCGTATTGGCAACTCACGGACAGCTGAGTACTGGCTTTAAAGATGCCGCAGAGGTGATCATGGGCAGTGTCGAAAATATTGCGGTCGTTAATTTGAACCACGGAGAGGATATTCAGCTTCTGGGAAACAAAATCCATGAAGCAATCCATGAAACAGATCAAGGGGACGGTGTAGTGGTGTTTGCTGATCTATTGAGTGCGAGTCCCTACAATCAGTCGGTTGTAACGATCAATCAATTAGATGAACCACTTCAGGAAAAGACGTATGTGATCGGCGGGGTGAATTTGCCGATGGTATTAGAAGCGATCAATCACCAATTTTTGGCGACACCGATTGAACAGGCGGTGGCAGCAGTGATCCAGCAAGGAGAAAACAGTGTAGCGCTTTGGCACAATTCTTCGGCAGGTGATAGTAGCAAAGAAACTGATGAGGACGATGATTTTTAAAAACGAAAGGATGACAGCAAATGCAATGGGGGTTTCGATGGTACGGGGAAGGGGATACGATCCCGTTAACGAATATTCGACAAATTCCAGGAATGCACGGCATTGTAGGAACACTTCTGAATAAAATGCCCGGAGATGTCTGGGAGATTTCCGAAATCAACGCACTAAAAGCATCAATTGAAAAAGAGCATCTTTCGCTATTAGGGATTGAGAGTGTGGCGATCCACGATGCGATCAAAGCCGGAACAGAGGAACGGGATCACTACATCGATCATTATATTCAAACGATTCGGAATTTAGCAGCTTGTGATGTACATATGATCTGCTATAGCTTCAAACCGATCTTCGGCTGGGCAAAAACAAACCTATTTTATCAAAACGAGGATGGCAGTTTCTCCTTGCTCTATGATCAAGCCGTTGTAGATGATATGGAACCTAGTGAGATGTATACGTTGATCCATAGCCAATCAAAAGGCTTTAAATTGCCAGGCTGGGAAGAAGAACGACTGAAAAAGTTCCATCGTTTGATGGCAACTTATGAAGGGGTCACTCAAGAGATCCTCTTTGATAACTTAAGCTATTTCTTAAAGCGAATCATTCCTGTATGTGAAGAAGTAGATGTGAAAATGGCGATCCATCCGGACGATCCACCTTGGGAAATTTTTGGCTTGCCACGGATCACCAAAAATTTAGAGGACTTGAAAAAAATCATGGACATCGTGGATTCGCCTTATAATGGGGTGACGTTGTGCACCGGTTCGTTAGGTGCCGATCCAGAAAACGACATGGTGGAGATCGTTCATGCCTTAAAAGGCCGCATCAACTTTGTTCATTTCCGCAATGTGTTGTTTATGGGGGAACGCAAATTTAAAGAATCTGCCCATCTTTCTACTGAAGGATCGTTAGATATGTATGCCATCATGAAAGCCTTGGTTGAGGTCGGTTTTGATGGCGTCATCCGTCCAGATCACGGGCGGACGATCTGGGGGGAAGTGGCGATGCCAGGCTATGGCCTGTATGATCGCGCGATTGGAATCAGTTATCTTCAAGGGCTTCATGAAGCCGTCTTGAAAGAGCAAATGCAATCGAAGGGAGGAAAGAGTGTATGACACTCTATGAACAATTGGCAAAAACAAGGGTATTGCCTCTTTACACGGCAACAGACCTTACCTATTTGCCCGTAGTAGAATCACTGTTGATCGAACATGAACTACCCTTTATTGAAGTGACCTTCCGCAGTGACCTTGCTTTAGCAGCGATTGAAAAACTCTCTCAATCAGGCAAATTGATCGTAGGCGCAGGCACGGTACGCACCTTAGAACAAGCGAAAGCAGCAGTTGAGAAAGGGGCGCGCTTTATTGTTTCCCCTGCTCTTGTACCTGATGTGGTGGAATTTTGTCTTGCCGAAAACATTCCAGTGTTTCCAGGGACAGCTACCCCAAATGACATTCAACGGGCAACGGATTATGGCTTATCAGTTGTGAAATTTTTCCCCGCGGATATCTACGGGGGCTTGCTGGCGATCAAAGCCCTCAGCGGTCCGTTTTATGATATTCGATTTGTCCCAACTGGCGGAATCACTCTCGAAAATGTTCAAGACTATTTATCTGATCCGCAGGTGCTAGCAGTTGGCGGCTCCTTCATTCTTTCAGAATCATTAGTAAAAGAAGGTCGGGAAAAGGCTGACAGCCATTTGGCGCATGTAAAATCATTGCTAAGTTGAGCAGTCAGCTGTAAATAAACAAGATGAAGCAATGGGTGCCAAAGGATTTTGGTACCATTGCTTTTTTATTCGCAGAAAAGCAAAGGAGGCCATAGGATGGAGAAGATAAAACTGGTGATTTTTGATATGGACGGTTTGATGTTTGAAACAGGTCGTCTAGCTTACCGCGCCTATTTAAGCGCCGCGGAGGAGTATGATTTTGAAGTTTGCCAAGATGTTTATTATTACCTGACTGGCAAAACGGAAGCCGATATTCGTAGAGGGATGCAGGAACTTTATGGCAGTACGGTACCAACGGATCGGTGGCGAGAAGCGATGAATCGTCAGAAAGAAGTGATTTTAGCTGAAGAAAAACGGGTGTTCAAAAAGCCCGGCCTTCTTGAACTGTTGGAAGCATTAAAAAAACAAGATTGCTTGATAGCCGTGGCGTCCTCTTCGTCGAAAGAAAAAATCAAGGCGTATTTTGAAATGGAACAGATGCCAGATTGGTTTGACACGGTGGTTTCTGGGGATCAAGTGCGAAACGGCAAACCTGATCCAGAAATCTTTCTAACAGCTTGCCAACAATTAGGCGTAAAGCCTGAAGCTGCCTTGGTATTAGAAGATTCTCTCGCCGGCATAAAAGCCGCAAAACAAGCCGAGATCCCAGCTTTTCTGATTGCGGATGATTTGAGTGCTTTGCCAGTCAAAAAAAATGGGAAGTACCCTTTGCTTAAACAGCCAAAACTTGAGCAAGAAGTAGCTGCACAGGTGAAAACTTTTTCTGATCTGACGGAAGTCAGAGACTGGCTAGTCGTGAATCATTTTTCTTGGCATTGATCGTTATCCCAAGAAGCTTCGATAAAGCAAACGGCATTAAGCAAGAACATACGGTGCTATAAATCAGGTATAGTGTTGCGGAATCGGTAAAACAACAAAGGTTGATTTTGGCAATTGGTTTTTTCCTGCTCATTTCTCTATGAAGAAGGGGAGCGTTAGAACGTTTTTCACTACTTTCTGGGAACGTGGCAAAAGGTTGACTAGAATAACGAGTAAGATTGTAGCAGCTCACTTTATAGGTAAGTGAAGCTGCTTTTTTGCGCTATTCCTTCAGCAACGAAAAATGAGCATTGTGTTTTAAGCGGTATTCTTTCGGAGTCAGTGAGGTCAATGCTTTGAAATTTCGATTGAAGGTTCGCACGTTTTGAAAGCCAGCTTGTTCTGCTACTTCCGTAATCGGCAAGAGACTATGGGTCAGCAAAAAAGAGGCATGGCGAATTCTTGCTTGATTCAAAAGCCGAGGAAAGGTGCTTTTCAATTTCTCAGTGATCATTCTGGAAACGTAGACGCTACTATAACCGATACTGCTGCTTAGTTTTTCGAGCGTCAGCTCTTCTTTGAAGTGTGACTCGATATAGGCAAGCAGCTGGATCAGGATATCCTCTTGGTTTTTGGCTGGTAGTAAAGTCGTTTGGTGCTCAAAAAGGTAAAGGACTTGATACAGTGCCGATTTTCGTAAATAGAGGGAATCCGTTTCAAATAAAGGATAATACAGCTGATTTGCGACAGACGGATCAATGGTGATAACGGGATCTGACAAAGCGAAATCTTTGGTTTTGGCATAAAAATCTGGAATAAACTCCGGCGAAAAAACCAGAATATGCAGTTGTGATTCCTTAGGGGTTTCGATGGCATGGGTCTGGTAAGGCATGACTAATAACACTTGGCCAGTTGTAAGGACATAGGGACTTTCTTCAATTTTGACAACCGCTTCGCCGTCACTACAAAAAAGCAATTCAAAGGAACGATGAAAATGTTCCATGTAATTAAGCGAGTAGGGATGGTAACTGGAAACGCCTAGGTATTCGCCAAAATGATATTCTTCTAAAATGGTCACGCAATCTTTCCTCCATTTTTTGTCTATCGATGTGTGGAAATCGTCCTGTGAATGATAGCGATTTCATTTTATAATTATGACAGTTCAGCTGAAGAAAGTAAATAGAACAATGATTAGTGAATATTTTTAAAATGGACTACAGCAGCAAGTTTCTTTTTTTAGTTAGGTATATTAGTAAAGAAAACTTACTAACTGAAAGAAGCTCATTCCTACTGTCTCTCAGTTGAATCACAAAATGCCAAAAAGGGAAAGAGGAGGAAATTTTTTTGATTACCAATCCGATACTAACAGGCTTTCATCCAGACCCGAGTATTTGTCGTGCAGGAGAAGATTATTACATTGCTACATCGACCTTTGAATGGTTTCCAGGTGTGCGCATCTTCCATTCGAAGGATTTGAAGAACTGGCGCTTGATCAGTACACCAGTCAATCGTGTCAGTCAGTTGAATATGCTGGGAAACCCTGATTCTGGGGGCGTTTGGGCGCCAAACTTAAGTTACAGTGATGGTCGTTTTTGGTTGATTTATTCAGATGTCAAAACCCAATCCAATAGCTGGAAAGATGTGAACAATTATTTGATCACCTGTGAAACCATTGATGGGGAGTGGTCAGAACCAATCTATATGAACTCTTCTGGTTTCGATCCCTCGTTATTTCATGACGACGACGGCAAAAAATATTTTCTGAACATGGTATGGGATTATCGCCCGACAAACCATTCCTTTTATGGGATCGCTCTTCAAGAGTTTGATTGGCAAGCCAAGAAATTGGTGGGGCAGCCCAAAATTATCTTCAAAGGAACAGAGCGCAAATTGACGGAAGCACCGGTTATGTATAAAGTAAACGGCTATTATTATTTATTGACGGCAGAAGGTGGCACCAAGTTTGAACATGCAAGTACCATCGCTCGTGGAACGCACATTGAAGGTCCCTATGAAGTTCATCCTCAAAACCCTCTGATCAGTTCCTGGGGACAGCCAGAGATCCTGCTACAAAAAGCTGGCCATGGTTCATTTGTGAAAACGCAGACCGATGAATGGTATTTTGTTCACTTAACAGGGCGAGCGCTGAAGTATCCAGAAACGCCCCTCTTAGAAAATCGCGGCTATTGCCCGCTCGGACGGGAAACAGCGATCCAGTCTGTTTATTGGGAAAATGATTGGCCGTATATCACAGGCGGAAACTTTCCAAAAGAGGAAGTCCCACAGCCACAGCTGCCCGAACATCCGTGGGAAACAGAATCAGGCTTTGATGATTTTGAAGAGAAGTCTTTGGCACCAGTGTTTCAAACCTTGCGGATTCCTTTTTCTGAGGAGATCGGTAGTTTGACCGCACGACCTGGATACTTGCGCTTGTATGGGCGAGAATCATTCAATTCCTTGTTCCATCAAGCACTGGTGGCAAGGAGATGGAGCGATTTTCGTTTCGAAGCAACGACTGCCGTCGAATTTTCACCGACCTCGTTTCTACAGTTGGCAGGCATGACGAATTACTACAATACACAAAATTGGTCGGCGATCTACATCACTCATGATGAGACGAAAGGAAAAATCATCACTGTATTGGCAAGCGAAAAGGGCCAACTGAAGAGTCAAAAAGCACCAGAAGTTATGATACCAGCCGATGTACAAACAGTCTACTTCAAAACGATCGTCAATTATGCCCACTATCAATACGCGTACTCCTTTGATCAAAATGAGTGGCAGGTCATCGATCAGCTATTTGACAGCTTGCAATTGTCTGACGACTATGTGGCAGAACATTACGGTGGGTTCTTTACGGGGGCTTTTGTGGGGATGTTTGCGATCGATACGACTGGCAATCGTTTGGCGGCTGATTTTGATTCATTTGACTATCAAAAAATCGAGGAGGAAGAAAGATGAAAAATTGGAAACGGGTCTTACAAACAGCGTCAGTGGCGGGCTTAGCGGCTTTTATGCTTAGTGGCTGCGGGAATGGTTCAGGAAACAGCGGCTCGGATAACAGCGCAACGGGAAGCAGTGGCAAGAATGAACTCGTGGTTTGGACCTTTACTTCAGAATTATCAACGATGATCAATGATTACTATTTGCCGGCGCATGACGATTTGGCCTATGACATTCGGATCGTGGAGATTCCTTCTGACCAATTCGAGACCAAGCTCGATCCGATTCTCGGTTCCAAAGATGCACCAGATGTGATTGCTTTAGAATCTGCCTTTGTCAAAAAATATGTGGAATCAGGGATGATGGCAGACCTTGGTTCACTGGGACTTGATGAAGCCGCGGCAGATACGTATCAATATGTCAAAGACGTAGGAACTTCAAAAGACGGGGTTCTTCATGCCTTGGCTTGGCAAGCTGCTCCTGGCGGGTTTTATTACCGGGCGTCGATGGCAGAAGAGCTGCTAGGGATCGGTGATCCAGCGGCTGCGCAAGCGGCCTTGTCAGACTACGACAAGTTCTATGAGGAAGCCAAAGCAGTCAAAGAAAAAAGTGGTGGAACCACCTATATGATCTCTAGTGTCCAAGATTTGGCGAAGCCTTTTTATGGTCAACGCGAACATGGCTGGGTTGAAGACGGTAAATTAGTGATCGACGACAGTTTGTATGATTTGTTGGATATATCACGAAAATTTGTAGAAGAAGGCCTGACACAAGATACAGAAGGACAATCAGAAGCTTGGTTTGCTGGAATGAATAGCGACAATGTATTCGGTTATAGTTTGCCGACATGGGGGCTGCACTATTGGTTAAAACCAAATGCGACAGCTGCCGATAACTCCAGCTCAACAGAAGGGGACTGGCGCATGATCCAAGGACCGTCGTCTTGGTTCTGGGGCGGCACATGGATCGGTGCTACGGCAAATTCTGAGATGCAAGAAGAAGCGGCGCAATTGGTGGCTTACTTGACCACAGATCAAGCATTTTTAAAACAATGGGCCGAAGATACCGGTGATTTTGTATCGAATGAGCGAGTCGTTGAAGAAATTAAAAGCGAATACCAAGAGGAGTTTTTAGGCGGTCAAAACCACTATGCAGAATTTGCCGATATGGTTCAAGACATCAACGCGAAAATTCTGACCGAGTATGACCAGACGATTGAAACCCTCTTTACGGATAGTTGTTTGACACCATATTCAAAAGGTGAAGTGGATCAGGAAACGGCGATCCAAAACTTTAAAGATGCGGTCGTCAATGCTTATCCAGATGTTCAAGTAGATTAGGTGTTGTTGAAACCGGCACCGAAGACGGGGTCGGTTTCAACCTTTTCTAGGTACTAGGCGCTGCTTAAATGGCTTGTCTTTATAGGCAGAAGTTGACAGTGGAAGAAAAAAATATCAGGGGGATTACGATGCAGAATAAGAGAAGATTTGAACAGTATCATCGCTATGGGCTATTATTTATCGCACCATTTTTTCTAGCATTCTTGGTTTTTCAGCTTTATCCAATTCTCTATACGATTTACCTGAGCTTTACAGATCTAAAAGGGTGGAATCCGACTGCCAATCTTGTCGGACTGGATAACTATCTTGCGATTTTTCGCAACCCGTTATTTTTAAAATCGATCAGCAATACCTTTATTTTGTGGGGCTTAAACTTTGTTCCTCAAATTGGCTTGGCTTTGTTGCTGGCGGCATGGTTTACCAATATCAAGCTGCGCTTGCGGGGGAAAGGCTTCTTCAAAGTCGCTTTTTACTTACCCAACATCATTACTGCCGCTTCAGTAGCAATCTTATTTTTTGTTTTGTTCAGTTTTCCGTTAGGTCCGATCAACCTAGTCTTGCAGCATTTCGGTGTTTTGGACCAGCCCTATGACTTTTTCCGTAGTGAAACGGGTACTCGGCTGATCGTTTCCTTTATCCAATTTTGGATGTGGTATGGTCAGACCACGATCGTTTTGGTTTCGGGCATTTTGAGCATTGATGATGCTCTTTTTGAATCAGCAATGGTCGATGGAGCCAATGATGGTCAAATTTTCCGCAAGATTACGCTGCCTTTGTTAAAACCAATCTTGCTTTATACATTGGTGACGTCCTTGATTGGTGGCTTGCAAATGTTCGATATTCCTTTTTTGCTGACAAATGGCAATCCCAACAATAGCGTCTTAACGATCACGATGTTTATCTACAACCAGGCCTTTACCGGGAGTCGGAATTTCAACGTTGCCGCAACCGCGTCGGTACTATTATTGGTACTTTCAATCGTATTAAGCACGTTATTGTTTCAATTTTTCAAAGAAAACAGCAAAGTGGGGCGAAAATAAATGGAAAATAGCTATCGAGCAAAACGATTGTTGATCTATGTCTTTTTGGTGTTGCTGACCATCTTAAGTATTCTGCCGTTTTGGGTCGTCTTAGTCAATGCGACCCGTTCAGCAGAACAGATCCAGCAAGGGCTTTCCTTGTGGCCTGGCGGTAATCTCCAATACAACTGGTCCGTCTTAATGGGCAGAGGCTTCAATGTTTTCAATGGGTTTAAAAATAGTTTCCTGATTGCTGCTGGTGCTACCGTTCTCAATGTGTATTTTTCGGCGCTGACGGCTTATGGCGTGATCGCCTATGAATTTCGTGGCAAGAAAGTCCTGTTTGCTGTCATTCTTGGGCTGATCATGATTCCTCAGCAAATTAGCATGATCGGCTTTTATCAATTTATGAATCGCTTAGGGCTCTTAAATAATTTTCTGCCATTGATTTTACCAGCGATCGCATCACCCGCTACCGTTTTTTTCTTAAAGCAATATTTAGAAACGATCTATCATCCTGATTTGGCAGATTCTGCTCGTTTAGACGGAGCCGGCGAAATCAAAATTTTCCATCGCATCATGTTGCCTTTGATGAAACCGGGCTTAGCCACCATGGCGATTTTCTCATTCGTAACCTCGTGGAATAATTTCTTGATGCCCTTGATCTTGATCAACGATACGGAAAAGTATACGTTGCCGATGCTGGTCCAATTGCTGAAAACCGATGTTTACCGTACTGAATTTGGCAGTATGTATCTAGGGATCTCATTAAGTATTATTCCTTTACTACTGATTTATCTGTTTCTCTCGAAATACATCGTGGGCGGTGTGACGGCTGGCGGAATCAAAGGATAGCGAGACCTTTTTACCAAAAGAAAACGCTGGACTGAGTTTTCAGTCCAGCGTTCATTTAACGGATCGCATGGGAGAGATCAAGTGCTGCAAAGCGCAAATCGTTGATATTCAAGAAATGTTTTGCCACTAGAACGTTACCGCCAAACAGCGGGGCTTGATCGCCTAATCGACTGTTTTTGATCTTCGTGTTTTTGGTGAACTGGCTGGTCAATTTTTGCTGAAGCGCCAGTAATAAATCAGGAATTTTGCGATAGACCGAGCTGTTGATATAGACTTCTTCGGGATCAGAAAAAGTGATGACATTGTTTAGCCCAATGCTAAGAAACTCAACATTTTGTAGCGCCAATTCGACTGCTGATTTTTCTCCGGCATGGTAGGCTTGTGCGAAGGTATCCGAATTTACGAAGGCAGTTTTTGTATAGTGACTGTAGGTGTCAAACAAGACTTTGTTCGAGGCATATTGCTCTAAGCAGCCTCGATTGCCGCAAGGGCACAAGTTGCCGTGAGGAAAGAGCGTAGAATGGCCAACTTCCCCCGCCATACCGTGAGTACCGGTTTGCAACTGCCCATCAACGATGATTCCGACACCGATCCCGCTATGGACGCTGACGCTCAGTAAATTCGTGGAATCAGAAGAAAAACAGTACTCGCCTAAAGCTGTTAAATTGGCTTCGTTTTCTATATAGACCGCCGTATTGTATTTTTGGCTCAAAGGGGCGATCAAATCAAAGTGTTCCAAGTCGTAGTAGGGGGCAAAGGTGATCGTCTGATTGTGAACGATGCCGTGGATCGCCAAACAGATTCCTACTAATCCATGAGTGGTTTGCGGCATTTGCGGCCAAAATTCTTTCATCATAGAATCGATCGTCGCCAGTACATTTTCTTTGGTGATCAATTCATGAGAATGATCGGCGGAGGCGATCATCTCGCCATTGATATAAGAAAGCATTCCACGAACATAGTTATAGCCGATGTCAAAGGTAACAGCTAAGCTGCTGCGGTGATTGAATTGCAATTGAATCGGTTTGCGACCACCGATCGAAGTGGAATCCCCAATGCCGACTTCGCGCACGAAGTCCGTGTCGATTAGTTTTTTGGTTATTTGAGAAACAGACGCTTTATTGAGATGGGTCAAATTTGACACTTCCGCTCTTGACACATTTTCATTGTCAATGATTGTCTTCAATACAGCCGCTTCATTTTGTTCGCGTATGCCCATTTTATTGATAATCATGTGTTCTCCTCTTCGTAGATGTGATTAGTGTTAGTTTACCGTGCAAATTAATATTGTGCAAGCTGAAGAATAAAGAAAAAACGAAGAATGTAGGAACAGTAGTTTGAGAACGAAAAACCATAAAAGAATCGTTGAAAGCGCTTGACAGGAATGCGAGAATCGTTTACTATCCAATTAGTTAGTTTTGAATGCTAATTAACCGATTGAGGATCAATGGTTAACTGCTTCAAACAGAGGAAGGAGAGAAGAGATGGCTTATTTTTTAGGGTTGGATCTAGGAACAAGTGCGTTAAAAGGCCTAGTTTTTGATCAAACCGGGGAACTCCAAGGAACAGCAAGTGCTGACTATCCATTGTCATCCCCTAGACCGGGGTTCAGTGAGCAAGAGCCGGTGCATTGGCAAGAGGCTGCAGACAAGGTAATCAAAACCTTGATTCAGCAGCTTCCAACGCTGCAGAAAGAATTGATCGGCATCAGCTTTTCCGGGCAAATGCATAGTCTTGTTTTATTGGATGAAGATAACCGAGTCATTCGTCCGGCAATATTATGGAATGACGTTCGAACCACCAAACAATGCCAAGCGATCATGGCATCCTTTGGAGAGGAAATAAAAGCAATCACCAAGAATATTGCTTTGGAAGGGTTCACCTTACCAAAAATTTTATGGGTTCAAGAACATGAGCCTGAACATTGGCAACAAGTTCGTCACATGATGCTGCCAAAAGACTACTTGGCTTTTTGGCTGACTGGTAACTATTCGATGGATTATTCTGATGCGGCGGGTACGTTACTGCTGGATATCGAAAAGAAGTGCTGGTCTGAAGCCATTCTAGAAAAATTCGCCATCGCATCGGATTTACTGCCGCCGCTTTTTGAATCAGCAGCGCCAGTAGGGCAAATGCGAAAAGAACTGCAAGAAGCCTTTGGCTTTGAACAAGAGGTGACGATCTGTGCAGGTGGCGCAGACAATGCCTGTGCTGCATTAGGTTCAGGGATCATCGCCGAAGGTGTCGGCATGGTGTCGATTGGCACTAGCGGTGTGTTCTTATCCTTTGAAGAAGCGCAAGAGGTTGATTATCAAGGCGATCTACACCTTTTCCGTCATGCGATCAAAGACAAGTTGTATTCAATGGGGGTCACGTTAGCCGCTGGAAATTCCTTAAGCTGGTATCGTGATACGTTTGCCCCCAACCAATCGTTTCAGGAATTGCTTTCAGCGATCAGTGAGGTAAAACCGGGGGCAGAAGGCCTGCTGTTTACGCCTTATATCGTGGGCGAACGCACCCCACATACCGACAGCCAAATCAGAGGAAGTTTTATTGGCATTGACACACGGCATCGCGAAAAGCATTTCAGTCGTGCCGTCTTAGAAGGGATCACCTTCTCTTTGAAAGATTCCCAAATGATCATGGAAGAACGAGCACAGCGGAAATTCACCCAGATCGTTTCTGTGGGGGGCGGTGCGAAAAATGCCGAATGGCTGCAAATGCAAGCCGATATTTTTAATGCAGAAATGCTGACTTTGTCTACTGAACAAGGTCCAGGTATGGGCGCAGCAATGCTGGCAGCAATCGGCAGTGGCATTTATCCAGATGCAGGTGCTTGTGTTAACGCCTTTGTCAAATATGGCAAAGCCATTGCACCGATTCCTGAAAATGTCGCCAAATACCAAGAAATCTATGCGATCTACCGGACCGTCTACCAGCAGACCGCGCCTATCTGCCATGCGTTGGCGCAAATCGAATAGCGTAATGGCCGCAGGCAATCTGCTTGATCAAAGCGAGGAATCGTTTTTGGTTCTAAATGATTGGAAACAAGTAAGTTAGTTTATTACACTAAAAAACATAAAATGGAGGCAACAACAATGACTTATTTCCCAGACATCGAAAAAATCCGCTACGAAGGTCCTAAAACAGACAATATGTTTGCATTTCGCCATTACGATGCCGAAGAAGTTGTTTTAGGCAAGAAAATGAAAGATCATCTACGTTTTGCAATCGCCTATTGGCATACGATGACGCAAGACGGCTCTGATCCTTTCGGCGCACCCGTCAACAAACGGACGTGGATCGGTGACACCGAAATGGAGACAGCGAAAAATCGAGTAGAAGCCTTCTTTGAGATTTGCGAAAAATTAGGAGCAGAGTTCTTCTGTTTCCATGATGTTGACGTGGCACCTGCGGGAGAAACGTTAGAAGAATTTTTCCAAAACTTAGACGAAATCACCGATTTAATCAAAGAAAAAATGGAACAAACGGGAATCAAACTATTATGGAATACAGCAAATATGTTCTCACACCCTCGTTTCAACAACGGCGCTGCTTCCACCAATAATGCGGAAGTTTACGCGTATGCAGCAGCCCAAGTTAAAAAAGGCTTAGATATCTCGAAAAAATTAGGCGGTGAAAACTATGTCTTCTGGGGCGGCCGTGAAGGCTATGAAACCTTGTTGAATACAGACATGAAATTTGAACAAGACAACATCGCCCGTCTATTCAAAATGGCGATCGCTTATGGAGAAAAAATCGGTCATAAACCGCAGTTCTTATTAGAGCCGAAACCAAAAGAACCATCAAAACACCAATATGATTTTGATGCAGCGACAACGATGGCCTTCATTCAGCACTACGGCTTAGAAGGAGATTTCAAATTAAACCTAGAAGCCAATCATGCAACATTAGCTGGTCATACCTTTGAACATGAAATCGCTGTTGCCCGCAGCTATAACGCATTAGGCTCACTGGATGCCAACCAAGGAGATATGCTGTTAGGATGGGATACGGATGAATTCCCAACCAACGTCTTTGACTCGACACTCGCTTTATACGAAGTCTTAGAAAACGGCGGCATCGCACCGGGAGGAATCAACTTCGATTCTAAAGTCCGTCGTTCGTCATTTGAAATGGAAGATCTGTTGTTAGCCCACATCGCTGGTATGGATACGTATGCCCGAGCGTTGAAAGCAGCAGCCAAACTAAAAGAAGACCGCTTCTTAGACGAGTTGAAGGAAAAACGGTACGCCTCTTTCCAAGAAGGCATCGGAGCGAAGATCGTTGCTGATGAGGAAAACTTAGAAACACTGACAGATTACGCATTGGCGCATGATCAAATCGAATTAGAATCCAGCCACATTGAATATGTGAAATCTCGTTTGAATGATTACCTGTTTTAATAAGAAACGACTGTCGTTCTGAGGAGCGACAGTTTTTTCACCTAAAAAATATCTTTTGGTAATTGTTACGAATCAACCAAATTATGATACGATAAAATGTAACCGATTTAACTCGGTTTAGGAATTGAAGGAGGCAACTTGATGTTTCACACAAACTTAGATCCTTTCCCAGAAAACTTCTTATGGGGGGCGGCTTCGGCGGCCTATCAAATTGAAGGTGCGTGGGCAGAAGACGGCAAAGGTCCGTCGATTTGGGATACCTATGCCCAAATTCCCGGCAATACCTTTGAGGAAACCAACGGCAAAGTAGCGATCGATCATTACCATCGGTACAAAGAAGATGTTGCTCTGATGAAACAAATGGGCTTGAAAGCCTATCGTTTCAGTGTGGCATGGTCACGAATCTTACCTGATGGCGAAGGCGCGGTCAACGAAGCGGGTGTGGCGTTTTACGAAAAGCTGGTGGACGAATTGCTTCGGCAAGGAGTAGAGCCGATTTTGACGCTGTATCATTGGGACCTTCCCCAGGCTTTGCAAGACAAATACTTAGGATGGGAAGGCCGAGAAACAGCAGAAGCATTTGAACGGTATTGTCGGATCCTTTTTGAACGCCTAGGAAAGAAAGTCACCTATTGGGTCACCATGAATGAACAAAATGTCTTCACTTCTCTTGGGTACCGTTGGGCGGCACATCCACCAGGCTTGAAGGACTTAAAACGGATGTATGCAGCCAATCATATCATCAACCTTGCCAATGCTAAGGCGATCAATTTGTTCCATGAGCTGGTTCCTCAGGGCAAGATTGGTCCAAGTTTTGGCTATGGTCCGATGTATCCGTTTAGCTGTGACCCAGAAGATGTGCTGGCTGCAGAAAATGGCGAATCCTTCAACAACGCGTGGTTTTTAGATGTCTATTGCAAAGGCGAATACCCGAAATTTGTCTACAAGCAATTAGCCAAAGTTGGCTTGGCTCCTGAAGTCACTCCAGAAGATCAAGCACTATTAAAACAGGCAAAACCTGATTTCTTAGGAATCAATTACTATCACGGTGGGACGGCCCAGCAAAACAATTTGCAAAAGCAGTCAGCTGAAAAGAAAGAATTTTCTAAAGTCGATCCGTATTTGATGCAAGCGGCAGCTGGTGAGTTCTCACCCGAAGAAACCATGTTTGCGACAGCAGAAAATCCTCACTTGAAAAAAACGGATTGGGGCTGGGAGATCGATCCCGTTGGTTTCCGCGTAGCCTTGCGACGCATCCAAGCCAATTATGACTTGCCGATTTTTATTACTGAAAATGGGTTAGGCGCTATCGATCAATTGACAGAAGACAAACAGATCCATGACCCCTACCGCATCACCTATTTGCAGGAACATCTGGTGGAACTGCAAAAGGCCATCACGGATGGGGTTGAGCTGATCGGCTATTGTGCTTGGTCCTTTACAGATCTACTGAGTTGGTTGAATGGATACAAAAAACGCTATGGGTTTGTTTATGTCGATCGCGACAATCAAAGCGAACGTCAGTTGGCGCGCATCCCGAAAGATAGTTTTTATTGGTATCAAGAGGTGATTCGCACCAACGGGGCAAGTTTGACAAGTGAAACATGATGTAACGAAGGAGTAGCTGAAAATGGAGGTTGGAAAATGCGTAAAGTGTTGATCGTTGACGATGAAGCATCGATCCGAAATGGACTGCCTCTGATCATCGATTGGGAACGTCTGGGGTATCAAATCGTCGGGTCGGCGGAAAACGGCGAAGCTGGCTTGGCGATGATCCGTGAATTGAAGCCAGACGTTGTGATCGCTGATATCCGTATGCCGGGAAAAAATGGTCTTGAGATGGTGCAAGCAGCATCGGAGGAAGGTCTTTTGTTTTTTGCCATTATTTTGTCCGGCTACTCAGATTTTGACTATGCCAAGCAAGCGTTGCAACTGGGCGCTGTGACCTATTTGCTGAAACCAGTTGATGAAGAAGAGCTGATCGGTATTTTGACGAAAATCGATCAAAAAGCCAAGACCGATCAGCAGAAAAATCAGAAGAGTCAGTTGATGGAGAAATTGTTTGGCGGGGATCAAACGGGGATCAAAGAGGCACAAGCCATCAAGCTATTGCGACTTCCCGAGGAGGCAGATGCCCAAAAGCTGGTTGAGAAATTGCAGGAGCAAGTGGCGCAAGTCATCACCTTGATCCATCGGCATCATCGGTATTTGGTTTTGTTAAACGAGGAACGCTTTCCCGACGAGGCGATCGATACGTGGTGCCGCAAAAAAATGGCTCATCAAGAAATCTTGATCTCCCGCTGGTTTGCGGCGCAAGATAACTTGAAGCCATTGATGATCGACATCCAGACATTGAGTAAATTGATTTTCTTATTTCCCAATCAAGTCATTTCTCACCATGTTTTGGATACGACCCAAGAAGCAGAAGAACGAAGCGATTTGCGTGAAGAATTAGTAAAAGCGATTTTGGCAAACGATCCGTTGGAACAGCCGTTATTCCGCTATTATCAAACCTTTTATCATTCATTGGCATTGGAAGAAGAGATCAAATGGCAAATCAATGGTGACATCGAATGGTTGCAGCATCAAATCAGTGAAAAAGTAGCCTTAGCAATCGAATGGTCGACAGACGAAGTGCATCAGCAGATTTTTCTCGCCCAAACGTTTCCGATGCTGCAAGAGGTCATCGCCGAAAAACTAGCAGCCTTGCAAGCAACAGTCGCCAGCAGTTTGAACCAAATCGATATCATTGCAGAATTGATCCAATATACAAAAAAGCATTATCAAGAAGATTTGACCTTGAAAAAAATCGGGGAACGTTTCAATTACAATAGTGCCTATCTAGGCAAGAAGTTTCGCAAAGAAACCGGTAAAAATTATTTGGCGTTCTTGGATGAAGTGCGAATGGAAAAGGCGGTGGAAATCTTGCGTCATTCCAATCTAATGGTCTACGAAGTCGCTGAATTGGTAGGCTACAGCAATGTTGATTATTTCTACAAAAAGTTCAAACAATACCATCAGGTTTCACCAAATGAGTTTCGGAAAAATGAATAACCACAAAGATGTCCGTGATTTTCTACGGACATCTATTTTTTAGGGTAACGATGACTAAATTGCTTGGTAGGCTTTCTTTTTTTTCTTTTATATAATTTAGATGAAACTGTAAGCGCTTTTCGAACGGAGGAGGAGAAATGACAGATGTACGCCTGTGCTTTGATGTAGGCGGGACCTATATCAAATTCGGGGTTTTTACCGAGAAGAATCAATGGCTGGACCGAGGCAAAATCAAAACCCCGAGTAATACCCGGGATGAATTTTTTGCTGCCTTAGCTGCCAAAATACAAGAAGTCGAGCAAGCGCATGTTATCGAAGGGATCGGGCTGAGTTTTCCTGGTTTCATTGATTCAGTCAATGGCCGAGCGATCATGGCGGGGGCGTTGGCTCCTTTACACGGCTGTGCTGTCGTACAAGAGCTGCAGCAGCGTTTAACTAAGTCCTATCCGATCTGGATCGAAAATGATGCGAAATGTGCTGCTTTAGCAGAACTTTCGACCGGCAATGCTACTGACGTACAAGATTTTGTCATGATTACATTAGGCACCGGTATTGGTGGCGCGCTCGTTCATCAGCGCCAGTTGATTCACGGGAATGGGTTTCGGGCAGGAGAATTCGGGATGATGATCACTGATTTTCAAGCATCTTCTTTTGCGACCCTCCATGATCTAGCTTCAACGAGAGGACTGATTGCTGCCTATCGACGGGCAAAAGCGATTCCTGAATCAGAGGAGATTTTAGGCGAAACCATCATGCAGCAGCGGTCGAGTGACCCTGAAACGCAGGAGATTCTGAAACAGTGGGCACGTTATGTCGCACTTGCGATTTACAACCTAGCTGTCACGATGAATCCAGAAAAAATACTGATCGGCGGCGGCATCAGCCAAAACCCTGATCTATTAGCTATAATCAAACAAGCAATCAATGAGAACCCCCATTGGCCGGATTTCCAAGTGCCGATCGAGACTTGTCGTTACTATAATGATTCTGGTCTGTTAGGGGCGTTGACATTGATCCAACAAGGAGGAAAAAAATGAAATTTTCAGATGGCGGTTGGTTATTTCGTGAAGGATTTGATGTGAAATTTGCGGTGCATGTCTACGATGCCCGTAAAGAAGAAAACAAATTGGTCTTATATCTGCCTTATAGCTATGTCGGGCATAAAGGGGCAACACTGGATGGCGGATTGTTAACGATGGAAGTCACTACCCCTAGAACCAATATCATTGGGATCACCCTCTATAATTATAAGGGAGTCCAAGCCAAAGCCCCCGATTTTGAATTGATGACAGAAGAAATCACTCCTGATATTTCAGAAGATGAGCAATCGTATGTTTTTCGCACGGGAGACTTGCAAGTCGTGATTAGCAAAGAGGAAAATGTGACAGCTTCGTTTTATTACAAAGACCAGCTGATTACCCAAAGCAAACCTCGCAGTAAAGCCTTAGTGATTGATCCGCAAGCAAATACCCATATCAGCGAACAGTTGACTCTGGATGTGGGAGAAACGATCTATGGTTTAGGGGAACGCTTTACAAATTTCGTGAAGAACGGCCAAAGTGTTGATATTTGGAATGCCGACGGGGGCACTGGTACGGAGCAAGCTTACAAAAATATTCCGTTTTATGTAAGTAATAAAGGGTATGGCGTCTTCGTCAATTCACCAGACCGGGTGCAATTTGAAGTAGGGAGTGAAAAAGTTTCTCGTGTTCAATTCAGCAATCCAGGACAATCGCTGCAGTACTTTGTGATCGCCGGTGATGAGTTAAAACAAGTGATCCAGCGCTACACTGATTTGACGGGGAAACCGTCGCTGCCGCCTGCGTGGTCCTTTGGGTTGTGGCTAAGTACCTCGTTCTTGACGGATTATGATGAACAAACCGTAACATCTTTTGTAGACGGTATGGCAGAACGTGAGATTCCCCTTGAGGTCTTTCATTTTGACTGCTTATGGATGAAAGAATACGAGTGGTGCAACTTCACGTGGGACGAACGAACTTTCCCAGAACCGGAAAAAATGCTGCAGCGCTTGAAAGCCAAAGGATTGAAAATCTGTGTCTGGATCAATCCTTACATTGGGCAAAAATCCCCCTTGTTTGACGAAGGGATGGCCAATGGCTACTTTTTGAAACGCGCCAATGGAGATGTCTGGCAATGGGACAAATGGCAAGCAGGTTTGGCGATCGTCGACTTCACCAACCCTGAAGCGGTCGCTTGGTACAATAGCAAGCTGCGTTCCTTATTAGACATGGGTGTGGATTGCTTCAAAACGGACTTTGGGGAACGGATTCCCACCGATGCGGTGTACTATGACGGCTCTGATCCAGAAAAAATGCACAATTATTACGCCTACCTATACAATAAAGTCGTCTTTGACTTGCTGAAAGAAGTCAAGGGAGCAGAAGAAGCCATCGTTTTTGCGCGGGCAGCTTCGGTTGGTTCGCAACGCTTGCCTGTACACTGGGGTGGCGACAGTACCTCAGATTATCCATCGATGGCAGAGTCACTGCGGGCAGGTCTGTCCTTTGGGTTAGGCGGCTTTGGGTATTGGAGCCACGATATCTCAGGGTTTGAAGCTGGTTCAACCCCAGACCTTTACAAGCGCTGGACACAATTTGGTCTGCTGTCTTCCCATAGCCGTTACCATGGCAGCTGGGAATACAAAGTGCCATGGGTTTATGACGACGAAGCCGTGGCGGTAGCCAAAGCCTTCACCAAGTTAAAATTGTCCTTGATGCCTTACTTGCAAGCCCAATCGGTGCTAACCGCCCAAACGGGGATTCCGATGATGCGGGCGATGGTCTTAGAGTTTCCTGAAGACGAGATGACCCATCATTTGGATCGCCAATACATGCTGGGGGAACACCTTTTAGTTGCACCCATTTTTAATGATCAAGGAACGGTCTCCTTTTACGTACCGAAGACGAAGGGGCATTGGATCGACTACTTATCTGGCAAAGCCTACGAGGGCGGACGCTGGTACCAAGAAACCTACGATTATTTCCACTTGCCACTGTTAGTCCGACCAAATCAACTGATTATCGAAGGCCATGAACAAACCAAAGCAGTCTATGACTATGCCCAACATCCAACGATCCATCTCTTTGATCCGCAAGACAAGACCGCTGCCGTTATCTATGATCACCACGGTGAGTGGCTTGGCGAGGTGGCTGTCGAAAGAGTCGATCAAGAACTGATCGTCAAGCTGACTGGCATCCAGCAAGCATCCTTGCAGATTCACACGACTGCTGGAAAAACGAGCCATGAGCTGACCGCTGACCAAACCACGATAAAGGAGTTCTAGATGCCCATGCGAACCATCACGAATCCAATTTTGCCTGGATTTCATCCAGATCCCAGTATTTGCCGTGTCGGTGAAGACTTTTATCTGGTGACGAGTACCTTTGAATATTTTCCTGGATTACCAATCTATCACAGTAAAAACTTGGCAGACTGGCAGCTGATTGGCCATGGACTTTCGCGACCTGAGCAGCTGCAGCTATCGACTGAAAATCCCAATGCTTTTGGTCTGTATGCCCCAACCTTACGTTTTATCAAGGACCGCTTTTACCTCGTTTGCACCAACGTTGGCGCAAACGAAGGAGGAGAAGGCAATTTTCTGATTTGGACGGATGACATCGCTGGTGAATGGTCTGACCCGATTTGGTTGGACACCCCTGGGATCGACCCGACGATTTTCGCAGATGACGATGGACAGACCTATTACTTAGGCACCCATAAGGAAATCTATCTGCGGACGATCGATTTGGCTTCTGGAGAACTAGGTCCGCGCCAAAACATTTGGACGGGCAGCGGAGCGGCTGATCCAGAAGGCCCCCACTTGTATAAAAAAGACGGCTATTACTACCTGTTGATCTCCGAAGGCGGAACGTCCTATGGGCATATGCTGACCATGGCCCGCAGCCGTTCCTTGACGGGACCCTACGAAGCATGCCCCAACAATCCAGTGATGACCAATCGCAGTACGAATCTGCCTCTGCAAGCTTCAGGGCATGCGGATCTCGTGCAAGATACTAAAGGCAACTGGTGGGCAGTCTGTCTAGCAGTACGCCCCATCAGCTATCCTTTGAGGCATTTGTTAGGGCGGGAAACATGCTTGCTGTCAGTAGACTGGTCAAACTCATGGCCGGTGTTTGGCGAAAAAGGTCATTTGCCAGAAACCATTCAGGTAGACACAGCGGCAGCATCAAAGGAAACACGAAAGGAGAGCAGCAAGCCTGATTACGTGACTTTATTCGAATGGGACCCTGCGTTGATTGAAGAAGAGCCGCATGGCTTCTTGCTGCATCCTAATCAGACGGGTCTGTCTGATCAAGGCAAACTAGCGGCTGTGTTCCAACGACAAACCGCCTTTGAGCAACAATTTCAGGCAACCTTTGATTGTCGGCAACTAACGGATGGACAAGTGGGATTGACGGTTTTCTTAAATGCCACCCATCACTATGAGGGATACCTGGAAAAAACAGCGACCAGTCAGCAGCTGGTTTTCCGCCGACAAATCGGTTCCTTATGGAAAGTGGAAAAGAAACTGCCTTATGCAGCCGATATGGTCACCTTGCAGCTGAGCGCCGATAAAGAAACCTATCGTTTTTCTGTTCTTGATGAACAAGGACAAGCACAGCCTTTAGGCAGTGGAGAAACAAAATATCTGACTACTGAAGTCGGTGGTGTCTTTACTGGAATCATGGTGGGCTGTTACGCCAGTGCTTCTTCACCACAACAAACCGTTCGTGTGCGGGATTTCTAATCAATCAAAAGCCCCCCTTCGATTTCTGAAACAGGAATCGAAGGGGGGCTTTACTGTTTTAGCGAGGAGAAAATGAATCTTGGCTTAGATCGTGGATCCGCAAGGTGACTTGTGTGCCGCTGCCCAACACACTCTCGATCATTAAGCCGTATTCAGGTCCATAAAACATTTTGACCCGATGATTGACATTGGCTAGCCCAATGTTCTTTTTGGCATGGGTGGAGGGCGTCTTGATTTTTTGCTGCAAGTGTTCGAGTTTTTCTGGCGGTATCCCGCTGCCGTTGTCTTGTACCACGATCACCAGATCATGGCCGTCTTTGGTGATCGTCAAACGGACAAATCCTGGATAGGTGATGCCTTCCAAGCCATGGGAGATGGCGTTTTCCACCAATGGTTGAATCAGGAGGGGCAATATTTGGACCTCTTTTTGGTCGATCTCATTGGAGACTGAATAGGAAAAGTTGACTCGATCGCCAAAGCGCATCCGCTGGATCTTGACATATACGTGAACGGCATCTAAGGACTCTTCTAAACTTGTTCGCTTGGTTCCGTGGGCTTCTAGCGTATAGCGCATCGATTTTGCCAGTAACTTGATGGCATAAACGACGTCAGAATTGCCGGAAGTCAGCGCCATCATGCGAATCGTTTCTAACGTATTGAACAAGAAGTGGGGATTGATTTGCCCCGCTAAGATATTAAATTCCATTTGCTGCTGCTGAGTCAACAGCTCTTGCTGTGCCAAACGTGAACGGTAGATCTCTTCTTCTTTTTTCTTGATTCGTTGAATGATCTTGTGGAAATCAAGAGATATCTGTGAAATCTCGTCTTCGCCGCTAATATTTTGAAAGAAATCATAATCCTCGATCGAGGCAAAGTAGACCGCCTGCTGCAGTTGAGAGATTCGTTTAGTAAAGAATCGAGCAAACAGAAAGACGATGATGAAAGTAGTGATCAAAATTACCAAAACGATCGTGCTCCAACGAATCAGATTGGCGCGTAGATTGCGATAGGCATTGGTATCCGCACTATAAATCGTGATGATATCTTCTTTGTTACTCATGGGTAAGGTGCTTTTGGTCAGCATCACCTTGGTACCATCATTTTTTAAAAAGGCAGCACTCGTTTGCGGCTCAGAAAGAGCTGTCAGCTGTCCCGGTTCCCCAACTTGATTGATTTTGTCGCTATAAAAGATGACATCATCATTTAACTGTAATTCCAATTCATAGGATGAATTACGAAGTCGGTTACTGAGATAATTGTAATCGACTTGGATCTCCAAAACGGCAGTTTCTTTTGATAAAGGCAAAGGCAATGTTTTATAAAGACTCAAACGATTTGCTTTGTAATCCTCTGGCATCGTCATCAAAAAAGCATCGGGTTGCTTGAGAGCTCTTTGGTACCAGGCGGTCGCTTGGATCGTGTCATCTGCCTGTTGAAAATATTTATAGTTCGGAATGGTTTGATTCGTCGTATAGATGGTTAATTTCGCAATCGAGGTTTGAAGATTTCTGATCTCATCTAGCTGATCATAGCTATTGATGTCCACGATCGCTTCTTGGTCGTCAAGGTAATTGGCAGTTAAAAGCTGACGTAGATGAGTATCGTTTGATAAGGAACTCGCCGTGTTGGTCAGCGTGTTTGTTGTATCAAAAAGAACAGATTTGACACGCTGAGCATTCAACTCTGCCAAGTGTTGGTAATTGCCTGTCAGCTGTTTGGTTGAATCGTAGACCAATAAGAGACCAATAGTCACTGTGGATAAAAAAACAACAGGTAGATAAAGAATGAACAATTGTCGCCGAATGGAAAACTGACTCAGACGACGAAAAAGTGAGAGATGACTGATTCTTTTCATGCTTGTTGATTACGAAAGATAGAAAGCAACAGGAACGAGCTACAATAAATAACAAAAGAAAAACCAAAAATCAACAAGAGGAATTTAAACAACGGAAATAAAACAACAAAACAAAACGCAGCGATAGGAATAAGCGCGAGGGCTAACGAACGGATAGGGTCCGCGATCGGTAACAGAAACGCGTTTTTTAATGTTTGCCTAAAGCTGTTTTCATAACGTCCAATTAACGCGAGGCAATAGACTAACACAATAAACAGATAAATAGCTGTAACTATTAGAACGAAGGCAAAAATACTGGCAAGAATGGTTTTTGAGGAAAACCAAAACAAGCTACTATACAGTAGTGCTACCATGGGCAACCCAAGAAGGAGAAAACTACCGGTGGCTTTCATAAAGTTTGCTCGTAGCGCTCGGACATAGCCCACGATCAATTCACCACGCTCTTCATCCGCATAACGAATCGTCACTTCATAAAGGGCAGCTGTCGCAGCTCCAATCGTAATAATTGGCAAACAGCTAACGATATATAGTAAATTTAACAATGTGAATTGTGAAAAAACGGTGGTTATTTTGTACAGTTGACCATCAGGATTGTACTTCATTTTTATCCCTCCAAAATTGATATATTCCTATAGTACTCGCAAAAAACAAATATTGAAAGCCTTACCATTTAGGTGTCTTTTATCTGAAACCTTGATATATCAGCATTCTTTGTAAATAAAAGAAAAATAAAGTCTAAAATGTACGGATTGACCTCTATTTTTAACAGGTGGCAAATAAGATTTCAGGTGCTAGTATTAAAAATGTAAAAGCGGTTACAAAAAAAGGGGGAGGAAAATGGAAAGTAAATTAAGCAGTGTCCCAAGAAAAAATAAGCGGGTGACACGAGAAGGGAAGATTTTGTTTTTATGTATCGTTCCCTTCCTGATTCTCGTGTTTTTGTTCTCTTATTTTCCTTTGCACGGATGGATTTATTCACTTTATGATTACAAACCAGCATTAGGTTTAGCGCGCAGCGAGTTTGTAGGCTTCAAATGGTTTCGACTTCTTGTCTCTAGTCCAACACAAGTGGATCAGATCGTACAAGTAATGAAAAACACCTTTGCCATGAGTTTTTTAGGGATCGCCACTTCGATCCTACCAGTAGGCTTCGCCATTTTACTGAACGAAATCAAGTGCAAATGGTTTAAAAACTTGGTACAAACGCTGACCACGCTGCCAAATTTTATCAGTTGGGTTTTGGTGTATACGATCGCCTTTAGCTTGTTTTCTTCAACAGGGCTGGTAAACACGTTGCTGCAAGAATGGGGCTTCGTTACCGATCCAGTCAAATTTTTGGATAGCGGCAATCATACATGGCTGATGATGTGTCTTTGGAATATTTGGAAAGGCTTGGGCTGGGGTGCCATCATGTATCTGGCAGGCATTTCAGGAATTGACCCCGAATTGTATGAATCGGCACGAATCGATGGGGCGAATCGTTTCCATCTGATGCGTCATATCACACTACCTGCCTTGATGCCGACGTTCCTTGTGATGCTGATGCTGTCTATCGCCAACTTGCTGAACAACGGGATGGATCAGTACTTTGTTTTCCAAAATGCATTCAATCGAAATACGATCCAAGTCCTCGATTTGTATGTTTACAATTTGGGGATGGGCGGAAATAGTCTATCTCTGGCTACCGCGATCAGTATGCTAAAAAGTGTCATTTCTGTTGCCTTATTAGCCATCGTCAATATTGCTTCGAAAAAAATTCGGGGGACTTCCATTATTTAGGAGAGGAGGATATCTATGGAACTATCGATTAGTGAAAAGAAAAAGGCGAAAAAAGTACCCAAACGTGAAAACCTGACGTTTAGTATCCTCAATTATACCTTTTTCTTTCTGATTACGTTGATTTGCGCGTATCCTTTTTATTACTTGATTATTAATTCAATCAGTAATAATGAGTTGAGTGCGTTAGGACAAATTCGCTTTTTTCCACAAGAGATCCATTTTGAAAACTACAGTCAAGTGTTACAACTAAAAGGGTTGCCATTAGCCGCAACCGTTTCGGTGGCTAGAACGGTGATCGGAACAGCAGCAACCGTCTTAGCTTCAGCCTTCTTAGGCTTTATGTTTACCCAAGAAAAAATGTGGAAACGAAAATTTTGGTATCGCTTTGTCGTGATTACAATGTATTTCAATGCAGGGCTGATTCCATTATTCATCACCATGAAGACATTAGGTTTAACGAATAATTTTTGGGTCTATATTTTGCCGGCTGTCGTTCAGCCTTTTAACATCATCTTAGTGAAAACCTATATTGAGTCAATCCCCAAATCGTTGCAAGAAGCAGCTGAAATGGACGGAGCTGGCATCATTCAAGTATTCTTTCGGGTAATATTACCCAACTGTACGCCGATTTTAGCAACAGTCGCAATCTTCTCGGCAGTTGGTCAATGGAATTCTTTCCAAGATACACTGATTTACATTACGGATCAAAGTCTCTACTCCTTGCAATACCTTCTTTATACGTATATCAATCAAGCCAATTCGTTGGCACAAATGGTCAAAAATACATCGGGATCACTTTCCAGCATCGCTTCAGCAGCGACAACGCAGACGCCGACTTCGATTCGCATGACCGTTTCAGTCATTGTTGTTTTACCAATCATGTTCATTTATCCGCTATTCCAGAAATATTTTGTCAAAGGAATTATGTTGGGTGCGGTGAAAGGTTAATAAAAAGAAAGAGGGAAGAAAATGAAAAAAATGTCGAAATATGTAACAACAGGTTTGTTAGGCATGACATTGCTAGGTAGTTTAGCCGGCTGTGGAGGAGCGGCTGAATCTGACACAGACGCTGCTTCTAGCGAAAGTGGTTACGATGAGACGATTACGATCGATGTCTATAATGGGTTAGCCAACTATATGGGGATGCAAGAAGGTTGGTTTGCCAAAATCGTGCGAGATAAATTCAATATGGAATTGAACATCATCGCACCAAACGTTGCTGGAAACGGAGATACCCTTTATCAAACGAGAACGGCAGCAGGCGATTTGGGCGATTTGATCATTGTTGATAATGGCCAACAATACAACGAATTGGTTGAAGCTGGTTTGTTGACAGATGCGAGCGAGTATTATGAAACTATGGAAAATGTTCAGCGCTTCGATGCGGCTGTTCAAAATCTAAACAAAGATGCCGATGGTCTATATGGCTTTCCAACTTCCGTTTCTACATTAAAAGCCACCGATCCTTCAGAAGGATTAGATCCTACATTTGGTGCTTATGTGCGTTGGGATCTTTATGGGGAGCAAGGATACCCAGAAATCGGGACACTTGAAGACCTGCTTCCTGTGATTCAAAAAATGCAAGAAGACAATCCAACAACAGATTCTGGGAAAAAAGTTTATGGGTTTTCTCTATTCAGCGATTGGGACGGCAACATGATGAATGCAGGCAAACAGCTGGTCACCTATTATGGGTACGATGAATTAGGATTTGTCTTGGCAAAAGCGGATGGTTCTGATTATCAAAGCATTCTCGATAGTGATTCTGAATATATTCGCGCACTTAAGTTTTATTTCCAAGCCAATCAAATGGGCTTAGTAGATCCAGAATCAACGACGCAAAATTACGATACACTTTTCGCCAAATTCCAAGAAGGACAAGTCTTATTCTCATGGTGGCCTTGGTTAGGTCAAGCGGCTTTTAATACGACTACGAACTTGAATGAAGGAAAAGGCTTTATGTTGGCACCGATTCAAGACCAAAAAATCTTCTCTTATGGTGCGGAAGTTTACGGTGGCAAACAATTTATCGGGATCGGTTCAAATGCCGAAGACCCAGAGCGAATCGCAGCCTTTATTGACTGGCTCTACTCTTCAGAAGGCGTGTTAGCAAATTCTTCTCAAACAAGCGGTAGTAGTGGCCCTGAAGGCTTAACTTGGGAAATGAAAGATGGTGAGCCTGTCTTAACTGAGTTCGGAAAACAAGCGTTGCTAGATGGCGATGGGGATGTGCCAGAAGAATATGGTGGCGGAAGTTACAAAGATGGTGTATCCGCACTAAACGTCAATACGGTATTACCGATCGATATCAATCCTGATACCGGCTTCCCATATGCTTACACAATGTGGGAAAGCTATCAAAATGAAACAACCGATCCTGTAAAAGAAGATTGGTCAAAAAATATGGGTGGTGCAGAATCGACCATTGGCTATTTAGAGGAGAACGACCAATTGTTAGTTGCCCCTGGTGCCAGCTATGTAGCGCCAGAAGATAGTTCAGAGATCTCTACGTTGCGGAATCAAGCCAAGGCGACGATCATCGAGTACTCTTGGCGAATGGTTTTTGCCAAAGATGAAGCAGAATTTGACCAATTGCTAAAAGAAATGCAAGAAACAGCAGACGGCTTAGGCTATCAAACAGTGCTAGAATTTGACATGAATAATGCGAAAGATCAAAACGAAAAACGGGTAGAAGTAGCAAAAGAATTTGGGGACTAATCAAAAACAAAGAATCATAAAAATGGTTGGTCAATGGTTCCTTGACAAAAGTGAGTAAACAGCGTTTGGTTAAGCAATCACTTAAGAAGATTGATCCAGCACCAGCGGATCAGTCTTCTTTCTTTAAGGAGGAAAACAATGATAGTGGATAAAAAAGATCGTCTGCTTTTTATGGGGGATTCGATCACAGATAGTAATCGAAATTATCAAGCGATACCTGCGGGATGGTCGTCATGGGGGGACGGCTATGTTCATCTGATCAACGCCTATACCACAGCATTACTCCCACAAATGGAATTAATGATCGTTAACCGAGGCATCAGTGGAGATACAGTCGTCGATTTGAAGAAGCGTTGGAAGGATGATGTATTGGCATTTCAACCAGATTGGGTAACGATCATGATCGGTGTAAATGATGTGTGGCGGCATTTTGATGGCACATTTGCTCAAACGGAACTGGTGGGGATTGAAAGATTTGAATCAGAGTTGCGTGATTTGATCGCTCAGACGTTACCGAGTGTCAAAGGAATGATTCTCTTGACCCCGTTTATGGTTGAAGCCAACAAAGAAGATCCACTAAGAAAAATGCTTACCAACTACCAACACGTGCTTGCTAAAGTATCGCAAGAGTATGGTATCCTTTTAGGAGATACGCAGGAAAAGTTTGATGATTTTTTGCTTTATCAGTCATCCTATGTCTTAAGCAGTGATCGTGTGCATCCGTCGACTGCAGGACATGTGTTGATTGCAAAAACATGGCTGGAAACAGTCGGTATTTTGGAGGAAAAACCATGATCACAGTAGAAACGATCCGCCAAGTCGCGCACCAAGGCCCCTTTTTCCCAAATTGGCAGTCATTGAGCGCTTTTGTTCTACCAGAATGGTTCCCCAAAGCAAAATTCGGGGTCTTCATTCATTGGGGATTGTATAGTGTTCCTGCATTTAATAACGAGTGGTACTCCAGAAATATGTACATCAAAGACCATCCGGAATACGATCACCATATCAACACCTACGGTCCACAAAAAAACTTTGGCTACAAAGACTTTATTCCCATGTTTACTGCAGAAAAATTCGATGCAAATGAGTGGATTCGACTGATCAAACAAGCCGGTGCCAATTATCTTTTTCCCGTTGCAGAACATCACGATGGGTTTCAGATGTACAAAAGCGAGCTGTCTGAATGGAATGCGGCAGTTATGGGACCGAAAAAAGATATTCTTGCGGAATTAAAAGAGGCAGCTGAGGAACAAGGCCTGTATTTTTGTACCTCATCTCATCGTGCCGAACATTGGTTTTTTATGGGACACGGTAAGGAATTCGACAGCGACATCAAGGAACCGTTAGAAAAAGGCGACTTTTATTGGCCTGCTATGCCAGAACCTGATAATCAAGATTTGTATAGCGAGCCATATCCATCAAAAGAGTTTTTAGATGATTGGCTACTGCGAACCTGTGAACTCGTCGACAACTATCAACCAGAGCTGCTGTATTTTGATTGGTGGATCCAACATGAAGCCTTCAAGGAGCACCTGCAAGTTTTCGCTGCTTACTATTACAATCGTGGGGCTGAATGGGGCAAAAAAGTTGGTATCTGCTACAAACACGATGCCATGATGTTTGGTAGTGGTATTGTGGAGATCGAACGGGGAAAATTTGCCGAACCACAACCTTTTTACTGGCAAACAGATACAGCGATCGCTCGTAATTCATGGTGCTATACCACAACGTTGGATTACAAACCAACGCGTGAGATTTTACAGGATTTGATCGAAGTCGTCAGTAAAAATGGCAATCTCCTTTTGAATATCGGGCCGAAAGGGGATGGTTCGATCCCAGAAAAAGATCAAACGATCTTAAAAGAAATCGGTGCGTGGCTGGATGTAAACGGTGAAGCCATTTATGAAGCGAAACCATGGCGCAAAGCTGGGGAAGGACCCACGACCGTTGTCTCAGGACAATTTCAAGAGGCACAGGCGACGACATACACGAGCCAGGATTTCCGCTTTACGGTTCAGGGGGATTCGTTGTATGCTATTGGCATGGCAAGTCCTGAGAATGGGCACGCAAGGATCCAAGCACTGGCCCAGTCTAAAGATCAAAATTTGCCAGAATTTCACGGCATCATCCAAAACGTGACGATTCTAGGACACGAAGAACAGCCTATTGATTGGCAAGTGACCGATGAAGGCTTGCAACTAACTTTTGAACCAATTGAAACCGACCAACCAATTGTCTATAAAATTACAATGAAATGAGGCGCAATCCGTGATACATGAAAAAAGAACCGCACTTTTACCAGAAAGCCAAGCCAGTTTAACCACGTATGTCATGGAAAATTCTCCTGAAATGGAACCAGATCGTGTTCGACCAGCGGTCATCGTCTGTCCTGGCGGCGGCTATGAAATGTTGTCTGATCGCGAAGCGGAACCCATCGCCATCAAAATGATGAGCTTTGGTTTCCAAGCCTTTGTGTTGCATTATAGTATCAAACCGGCTGTCTATCCGTTAGCCTTAAAGGAATTGGCGGCTGCCATTCGTCTTGTGCGCACCAATCATGAGGTCTGGCACGTCGATCCTGAAAAAATCATTGTTGCCGGTTTTTCAGCTGGTGGTCACTTAGCTGCTAATCTGGGTGTGTCTTGGCAGCAACCTTTTCTAGCAGAGGCTTTACAAGGAGCCAATGAAGAATGGCGACCTAACGGGTTACTGTTGAGTTATCCGGTCTTATCTAGTGGTGAACTTGGGCACCAAGATTCCTTCCGTTCATTATTAGCAGAACGCTATGAAACAGAAAAAGCCGCTTTGTCCTTAGAGACTTTAGTCAATGAACAGACACCGCCGACGTTTCTTTGGCATACGTTAGAAGATGGATTAGTCTTGGCGGAAAACAGCCTCCTTTTTGCCGAACAGCTGCGCAAATTTAATATACCTTATGAGCTGCACATTTTCCCTCGCGGTGGTCATGGACTAAGTTTAGGAACACCGGAAACCGCCAACGGCAATCAACACGGGATCGAAGCATCGGTTGTCCGTTGGCCAGAATTGTTTGCTGATTGGGTGAAGTGGAATTTTTGAGAAACGTTTTAAGGTCGGAAGAAATAAGCCATTGTCTGTTGAGTTCAGACAATGGCTTTTCTTTTGTTGCTATCAGATAGTTTATTCAGCTGAAAAGACAACCGTTCCTCGATAAAAACTTTTGCTGACGAAGCCTTTACGGGCAACAAATTCTGCCGTACAAGCAGCTGGTGTCAGTAAGAAATCAGCCGAATCACCAACCTTAGGCCATTGCTGCGCACCGTTTTTATCCAATGGCACTTTGCCATCCGTGACTAAACCTAATGCTTGCGTCAAGTCTTCCTGACTTTTGACGGCAAAAATCTCTAAATAGCGGGCCAGTTTTTCTTGTAAAGAACCATCTCCTAGAGAAGACCAAGAATCATAGACGTTGTCGCAACCAATATGAACAGCAACGCCATAGCTTTGCAATTCCTTAAGCGGTGGAATCGTGCCAGGGCTGATGGGAATACTTGAAATGATGTGGATCTCTAAATCTGCTAAGGCTTGAAAGACTTCTTTGCGTTCTGTGCCTTCAAAGTCATTTAGACCAAAGGCGTGACTGATCGCCACATTTCCTTGCATATTGAATTCCTTCGTCAAACGAATCATTTCTTTGACGGTCGCTCTGCCAGCTTCTTGCCGATCGTGAAGATGGAGGTCAATCCCGACATGTCCTTTTTGAGCAAGTTCAAAAGTTGTCCGTAAGGAAGCCTGGTAATCTTGATCGAGTGTATAAGGATCAACACCGCCAATAAAAGATGCTTTGCCCGTTGCTAAGGCTTCTTCAATCAAAGAAGCAGCATTTGAGCGCAATAAGCCATGTTGTGGGAATAAGACCAACTCCGAGCCAAAAGGTTGTTCGGCAACTAATTCGGTAATCGCATCAAAATAACGCAGCTGAGTCATTGGTTCAATATCAATATGTGAGCGGAACATCACCGCACCATGAGGCAGTTCTAAATCGATCAGCGCTTGTCCGCGTTCTTTGATCGATAACGGCAAGGCATCTAATTGGGGAATCTCAGTTTCAAATCGTTCCACCAAGCTAGCTGCCGGCGTTACTGGACGCCAAGGAGTACCTAATTTACTTTTGTCCAAATGACAATGTTTTTCGATCAATCCTGGCAACAATAACTGATTTCCCCCATCAATGATCGTCGCTTCGCTTGATGCCTGCCATTCGGTCATCGGCACGATCTCCGCTATTTTTCCATCATTGATCCCGATTGCTGTATTTTCTGTTTTGGTTCCATAAGACCAATCGCCTTCTTTTAAATAACTCGTCTCAAGTTGTACATTTGTAAGCCATAAATCCAAGAAATCGCCTTCTTTCGTATTTGCTTCATGGTATCACAAGTAAAGCTGGTTCCCAACCAAATCGCTTGCAAAAAAACAGACAATCTAAAACGTTTTAGTGTTTACGCGATTTTCCATTAGAAAATCGGAAAAAATAAAAATTATTTTTTATGAAAACGCTTGAATAGAGAAAAGATGTCTGGTAATATGTGGATGTAACGAAAAGGTTTTCGAAAAGAGGGGGACAAATATGCTGTTACTAAGATTGCTAGCATTTTTGATTGATTGCATGATCATTTTTTTACCAAGTACCATGCTTAGCTATCTCCTAATGGTACCTGCTGGAGTAACGATTGTCTTGCCACAACTTCTCTTTGTGGTCTACAACATGATTTGTTTGAGTAGTTTTGAGGGGAAAACGATTGGCAAACATTTTGCGAAACTCGTTGTTTTTACGAATCAACGTAATATATTAACTGTAGGAATGAGGGAAGTAGCAAAATTGCTCTACTTTTTACCAATGATCGGTTGGTTGTTTTTCACTGGTTCTTTCTTCCTCTATCTAGGTACGAAAAAAACGTTACACGACATTTTAGGACAAAGTGTAGTGGGGTTCAATAAGAAACAGGGGAATGATCAGTATGAACGAAACCTCCTTCGATGAGTTGTTAACAGGGAATCCTTTATTGGAGATCAATACACAAGCGCTACTTTTGCTAGTTATTTTTGCTTGGGCTAGTGCTAGTCTTATTGCTTGGAAGTGGCGAAACGAATACCAAGCCGCAAAAATAATTAGAGATTATGCTTACTATGCGCCACTCCACTTGATCGTAGGATGGGTGTTTCTTAACGCAGCAATTGTCCTAGTAATTGGTAGTTATTTCATGGGCTTGATTGTACTTTTGTTTCGGTCCAATAACTATTTTTATAAATAAAAAATTTTTGAAAGAAACTAAAACGTTTTCTGAAGAAATAGGAGGAAGAAATGGAGACAGCGATGCAGTATTTAAAAGAAGACCCTTGGAAAATTACGGAAAAGACCTTTGATACAAAATGGTTAGGCAAAGCAGAAGCCATCATGTGTTTGGGCAACGGGTATCTGGGGATGCGCTCTGTGACAGAAGAGAAATATGTTGGCGAAACGCGTAATCTTTTTGTTGCAGGAACCTTTAATAAATTCGACGAAAATGAAGTGACTGAGCTTCCTAATGTGCCGGATATGATTGGAATGGAGCTCCTTTTTGATGGCGAACGATTAGATTTATCAAAAGGCAAATATTCAAACTATTCACGTGTCTTAAATTTGAGAACTGGGGAACTCACGCGCTCCTTTCAATGGAAACATGGTCAGATTAATGTCGAACTGACCTTTAAGCGATGTGTTTCCTTTGCCCAAAAGCATGTGTTTGCGCAACAAGTGCTGGTCGAAAATTTAGGAAAAGAAGTCACGTTGGAAATTATTTCTGGTATTGACGGACAAAAGACAAATAGCGGCTCGCAGCATTTTACTGAAGGTGACAAATCATTAACAGAAAATCGTTTCTTACAAATGATGCCAAAGACCACTCAATCTAAGATCGCCTTTGTTCTTTCGACAGTACATAATCTAGAAAAAACAGAAGATTGCTATGATGGAACGAAGAAGCGGATCGAGATGGGAAGACGGAAAATCTACAATCGTTACTGGCAAACCTTGGCACCTAATGAGACGTTGAAGCTTGAGAAGTTTTCTTCTGTTTATACCACGATCGATAAAGAGCATTTAGGAAAGACACCACAAGATTTGAAGAAGATTGCCCTTGAAGAGCTGAAAGAGATTCGCAAAAACGGCTATCAGGAATTAGCAAAAGCTTCAGCAGCGGCATGGGACAAAGAAGTCTGGTCCGTCTTTCCAATCAAAATCAAGACAGAGAACACACTAGATCAATTAGCGATTCATTTTGCAAAATATCATCTTCATGTGATGACACCAGCCCATGACGAACGCATGAACATAGGTGCCAAAGGCCTTTCTGGGGAAGGGTACAAAGGACATACCTTTTGGGATACAGAGATTTTTATGCTGCCATATTTTACCTTCACACACCCAGAAATCGCCAAAAAATTAGTGACTTATCGCTATTTAGGTTTGGCTGGTGCCCATAAAAAAGCTACTGAGAACGGCTATCAAGGCGCCCAATTTCCGTGGGAAGCTGCTTGGCCTGAAGATGGTGAGACTACGCCAGTTTGGGGCGCTGCGGATATCCTTACGGGCTTACCAACGAAAATTTGGTCAGGATTTATTGAACAGCATATTACCAGTGATGTCACCTACGGCATCAAACAATTTATTGATGTAACGAATGATCAACAATTTGCATGGGAAAAAGGTTATGAAGTGATTTTTGATACGGCGATCTTCTGGGCGAGTCGTTTAGAGTGGTCCGAAGAAAACCAGCGCTTTGAAATTTTAGACGTAGTCGGACCAGATGAATATAAGGAGCATGTCGATAACAATGCTTTCACGAATCATACTGCGCACTGGAACATTCAATTAGCTATTTCATTGTATGAAGAGTTGAAAAAGAACCAGCCAGAACAATTTGCGAAACTAGCTGAAAAATTACCATTAAATGAAGCTTATCAAGAATGGCAAACAAAAGTAGCTGCTATTTATTTACCGCAACCGAATGAAGCGGGAATCATCCCGCAAGATGATACCTATTTGACGAAAAAAGAGATCGATCTCACGAAATATAAAAATGATTCGCAGGTAGGCACACTGTTCCATGAGTATAACTTAGAACAAGTCAACGAGATGCAAGTTTCGAAACAAGCGGATGTTCTTTTGCTCTTGTTCTTATTTGAGAACCTTTTTTCAAAAGAAGAGAAACGGTTGAATTGGGATTACTATGAGCCGAAAACGTTGCATGATTCTTCCTTATCCTTATCGACACATGCCATCCTCGCTGCTGATTTAGGGGAAATAGCACTTTCTTATGATCTGTTTCAACAAGCAATCAACATTGATATGGGAGAAAATATGCTGTCTTCCAATGAAGGGATCCATGCAGCATCACTCGGTGGAATTTGGCAAATGACGGTCTTCGGCTATGGTGGTGTCCGTTGTTTAGACGGCCAGTTACGAATTGAACCACATTTACCAAAGGCTTGGGAAGCACTTGAATTTGGTATTATGTGGCACCAACAGCCATTAAAGATTGAGGTCACACAGGAAGGTTTTACGGTCACCAACCATGGGGAGCAAGCGATTGAGTTTATCGCTTTTGATAAGGTTTATCTGCTTGAAGAACAAATCAAAATCACTTTTTAGGGGGAAATAAAATGACTGGATGGAAAAAAGTAGTAGGAACAGGGCTTCTATTGTCTGGAGCAGTGGTGCTGGCAGCTTGTGGGGGAAACGAAGACACCAGTAGTTCGACAGATCAGACGGATTTCACAGGGGATTCGTTAACGATCGGTGTTTGGGGTGGCAACGAGGCAGAAGAAAAATCGTTGGATGAGATGATCCAATCTTTTGAAGAAGCAACGGGTGCAACAGTTGAAAAGAAAGTATATACCGATTATAATACCCAAATTCAAGCTGACATGGCTGGTAGAACGGCACCAGATGTCTTTTACGTGGATGCCTATATGTTCCCATGGTTCTCAGAGAATGGCACACTTGCAGAGCTGGATCCGGCTAATTTTGAAAGTGAGCAGTTTTATGATAGCTTGATCGATGCTTTTACGACTTCGGATGGACAACTGCAGGCTGTTCCCAAAGATATGTCAACTTTAGCACTCTATTTCAATACAGCGATTTTTGAAGAAGCGGGTGTGTCGATCGATGAAGTGCCAGACACACTTGAAGCGTATGTTGAGTGGCTGCCGTCGTTCCAAGAAAAAATCAATGAGGCGTATGGTGACGGAAATGTTTTTGCCATGAGCTATAACCAAGATATGGCTCGCAACTATCATCTTGCAACGCGGGAAAATGCTCAACCAATCAATGAAGATGGGACGGCTAATTTGGCTGATCCAGCAGTAGTTGATAATCTTTCGATTTTAAAAGAGTTGGTCGATACGAAAGCAGCTGTTACACCGCAAGATATCGGAACAGGTTGGAATGGCGAAGCTTTTGGATCTGGAAAAATTGCGATCATGGATGAAGGAAACTGGGTGTATGAGACACTTAAGACAGAATTTCCTGATATTCCTTTTGTTGTAAAAGAAATGCCAACGTATAAAGGAACGGAAGGGTCAATGATGTTTTCTGTCGGTTGGGGAAAATATGTTGGGACTGAAAAAAGTGCCTTGGCAGATAAATGGATTCAACACGCTACTGGTCAAAGCGGTATGCAAGCATGGGTTGAAGGAACCGGGACATTACCTAGTCGTCAAGATGTAGCAGATGCAGCTAAAATCACAGAAAACAGTGACTTGAATGTTCACCTAGAGGCTTGGGATTATGCAACGATTTGGCAAAAGGGCACCACTTTAGATACGATCAACAAAGCCTATCAAAACTTTTTACCGAATGCTTTAAATGGAAACATGACCTTTGAAGAAGCAATGGAAGCTGCTGATGAACAAGCGAACGCAGATATTACAGCAAACTAGTCTGAATTTGAACGAGGGAGAGGAACTCCTCTCTCTTTTCTTTTGGGAAAGGTGACAACATGATGGAACGAAAAAAAACTAACCATACAAAAAGCCAATGGCAAGAAATCCGACAAGCGTGGCTCTTTCTGGCTCCAGCAATCATTGTCGTAGGAATCTTTTTCGTCTTAGCTGTTCTCTTTGCTTTTTATCTATCTTTCAACGACGTCAATTTGTTTACCAATACATTTTCTTTTAAAGGGATAGAAAACTATTTACGTATCTTCACCGATCAAAAAGCGCGAATCGCTCTTAGAAATACGGCCACGTTTGCCTTGGTCGTCGTTCCGTTACAAACGATTTTTGCTTTGATTATCGCGTATATTTTAAGCAGCAAAGGAATCAAGGGGAAGAAACTGTTTCGGATGGTTTATTTTTTGCCAACTTTAACTTCTAGTTCAGCATTGACGATCATCTTTATGTTTATTTTTAATATTTACGGTCCAGTCAATGACTTATTTATGAATTTAGGATTTTACTCAGAACCAATCAATTTTTTACAAGAACCGGCCTATGCGTTGAAAGTGATTATGGTAATGAATATCTGGTCGACCGTGCCTTATTATATGACGATCTATTTGGCTTCTTTAGTTGATCTGCCTCATTCTTTGTACGAAGCAGCAGAGATCGATGGTGCGACAACCGTGGATAAATTACGGTATATCACGATTCCTTATCTACGCCCAATCACTACCTATGTACTGCTGACGGGGATCATTGGTACCTTTCAGATGTTTGACCAGGCGTATATCTTCTCGAACGGATCAGGGGGACCCAACAATTCGACTCTGACCTTGTCACTAATGATTTACCAATACGCTTTTGGACAAATGAACACGATGGGGTATGCGGCAGCATTAGCGATCGTTTTAGCAATTATTATCTTTATCACGTCACTTTTAGCAGAAAAATTGAACAAAGAAAGAGGGTAACGTCCGTGAGAGGAAAAGAGAAAACAAAAATTTTAAAGATCTTGCTCTATACGATCTTGATTCTTTATGCAGTACTGACCTTTTATCCTTTTGTCTGGGCAATTGCTGCATCTTTCAAACCCTATAGAGAAATTGTTTCTGGGGATATGAGTTTGATCCCCAATGAGTTTACTTTAGACAATTTTCGATATGTCTTGGGGCGCTCTTCTTTGTTTATGCGTTGGTTTCTAAACTCCGTGATTATATCCGTTATTGGAACGACCATCAATATTTTATTAAATACGATGGCAGGTTATGCCTTAGCAAGATTAAATTTTCCGGGGCGTGAACGAATTTACTATGGTTTTTTGGCATTGATGATGGTGCCAGCTCAGGTTTTGTTGATTCCAAATTACTTAATCTTGATGAATCTAGGAATGTTAGATAGTTTTTCAGCGTTGATTTTACCAGCTGCGATCAACATCGGGAATATCTTTATGATGCGCCAATTCTTTTTATCTTTTCCAAAAGATGTGGAAGAAGCTGCGGCAATCGATGGTCTCGGCAGATTTCAAACATTCTTTCGTATCGTGATGCCATTAGCAAAACCATCCATCGCAACCCAAGCTGTCTTTATTTTTATGGGCTTTTGGAATGAATTCATGAAACCAATGCTCTATTTGACCACGCCAAGTAAATATACTTTGACTCTAGGGTTGCAGACTTTCCAAAGTCGAAATGGTGGTGTACGATGGGATCAGACGATGGCGGCAAGTGTGATCACGATCATTCCCATTGTGATCATTTACTTGCTGTTCAACAAATATTTCTTACAAGGAGTGCGAATGGATGGCGAAAAATGATTCATTTAAAGTAAGTGCAGAGGAACTTTCTCATCAAACACCTGAGTACCTAGAAACATTGTTTGCAGTTGGCAATGGTCAAATTGGCGTGCGGTCAGGGCATCCTTTAAAAGTTAATGAGCTTTACGGGGGAAATCCGGGCTCCTTTGTTAATGGCTTTTTTGATAGTGAGCCGATTCAATACGGTGAATGGGCATACGGCTATGCCAAAGAGCATCAGACGATCATCAAGCTGCCGAATCTAAGAGGCGTACGTTTACAGATTGGTGACGAGGACTCTAGTGCTTCAGAATGGCAAGTAAAGCCTATACAAATGACTTTGGATTTGGAAAAAGGCGTGTTGGATGAATCCTATAAAGTAGTAACGCCACTAGGTAAAACTTTTGAATTGGTGATGCAGTCGTTTGCCTCTGTGACACGAAGTGAACTCTACGTCTGTCAGTATCAAATTAAGAACACCAATTTCTCAGAGCCAATTTCCATGACACATCCTTTAGAACAAAAAGCAGCAATTGTTCAAACAGATGATCCTCGGGTTGCCAGTAAAGCACATCACTTACGAAAAGCTGATTATCAGGATTATGCGATTTGGACTGCTGAAAATAGTCAACGAAGTATAGCAATTCGAGTGATCAATGGCGAAAAGCAATTACAAGCAGAGGAAACGCTTACGACGGTTTTCCAAATGAAACTACTTGAAGATAATCAAAATCACGAAACACCTTTTAACCAAGAGTTAGCCGATTTTGAAGTTCTCTTGCAAGAGCAGCAACAAAGTTATCAGCAATTTTGGGCGGCAAGTGATATCCAAATCGAAGGAGATCCAGTTCTTCAAAAAGGCATTCGGTTCAATTTGTTTCATTTGAATCAAGGTGCGGGGCGAGACGGCAGAACAAATTTCGCAGCCAAAGGATTGACTGGCGAGGGATATGAAGGGCATTACTTTTGGGATACGGAAATGTATCTGTTGCCATTTTTTATTTTCACGAACCCTGAAATAGCCAAAGCATTGCTTTCCTATCGCGGGAAGATCTTGCCGCAAGCCAAACAACGGGCGCAGGAGCTAAGTCAAGAGGGTGCTTTGTTTGCTTGGCGAACAATTGATGGAAATGAGACGAGTGCTTATTATCCAGCGGGAACTGCCCAAGTCCATATCAATGCGGATATCGTTTATGCATTCCAATTGTATGAACGAGTGACTGGAGACCAGGCATTCATCGAAACGGTTGGCAGTGAAGTTGTTTTTGAAACAGCAAAATTCTGGTTGAGTTATGGCGATCTGGTAGAAAAAGACGGCAAGCTTGCTTTTTGTATCAATGGAGTGACCGGACCTGACGAATACAGCGCCCTTGTTAACAATAATTTTTATACGAATAAGATGGTTCAAAACAATCTTTACTACGCAATTGAGTTAGCACAGCGATTTGGAAAATACCAAGAATCAATTAGTGCTTGGCAGCAGGCAGCCGATTTAATGTATTTTGGCTACGATGAACAGCGAGGCATTACGAAACAAGATGATGGATTCTTAGAACAAGCAGTCTGGCCGTTTGAAACTACACCGGCTGAAAAGTATCCTCTCCTGTTACATTATCATCCAATGGTCATCTACAAACATCAGGTCTGTAAACAAGCCGATACGGTTTTGGCCCAAATGCTTTATACAGGAGATTTCAGTCTTGAGCAATTAAAAAAAGATTATGATTATTACGAGCAAGTAACGACGCATGATTCTTCCTTATCTCGTTCTATTTTCAGCGTGATGGCGAGTCGAATTGGGGACTCTGAGAAGGCGTATCGTTATTTCATGGATACGGCTTTGATGGATTTAACGGATTTACAAAAAAATGTTGTCGATGGCATTCACGCAGCAAATATGGGGGGAAGCTGGCTGAGCTTGATTTACGGATTTGCTGGTTTGTATTACGATCAAGGGTTGCGATTAGCGAATCACTTGCCACAGAAAATAAAAGAACTAAAATTTACGCTCTTTTATCAAGGAGAACCTGTTAAAATCAATTTAAAGGATCAACGTATTGACTGTCAGTTAGCGGAGGAAACACGATTGATCGCTACGAAGACTGATGGTGGTATCTGGATAAAGGAGAGATAGCAAATGCGAACAACGATTCGCGATGTGGCAAAGGCAGCCGGCGTATCAATAGCGACTGTATCTAAAGTTTTTAATGGGTATAGTGATATCAACCAGCAAACCAAGCAAGAAATTTTAAAAATAGCGAAAGAATTAGACTATTCCCCAAACATGGCAGCAAGGACACTGTCTTCCAAGAAACAACAAACCATCGCCTTGATTTTAAATGAGTTGAATTTCAACCGAAAATCAACGATGCCTTTGGAAGTGTTGAATGGGGTCTATCGTTATACGGATCAGTCAGATTTTGAGTTTGTCTTTTATGGGACAAGTACTGAGAAACAAAAGCAAAAGACGTTTAGTCAGTTCTGCAATGAGCACAATATCACTGGTGTAGTGATCCAAGGGTTAAAAACCACCGATCCTTACTACCAGGAAGTACAGCAAACCTCTTTGCCGACAGTTCTGATTGATATGGAAATCGACAATCCTAAGATCGGCTTGGTTTCGATTGACAATGAAAAAGCGGCGCAAGAAGCTGTGGATTTTTTGATTGCCAATAATCATCGACAAATTGGCATGATCAACGGGAGTCGTGATGCCAATGTCAGTGAACTTAGAGAAAAAGGCTACCGCGCTTCTTTGGCAGCGCATGGCTTGTTAGTGAATGAGTCGTATATCCAGTACGCCAACTATGAAGAAGAAATTGCCTATTTGATTTGTAAAAATCTGTTAGAAAACAATCAAGAAATCACTGCACTGTTCTGTGCTAGTGATATTATGGCAATCGGAGCGATACGTGGAATCAAAGACATGGGCTTGCGGGTTCCTGAAGACATTTCGGTCATCGGGTTCGATGATATTATTTTGGCTAGCTACGTAACGCCTGAATTAACAACCGTTGCTCAAGATATGGAACGAATCGGTTATGAAGCAGCTGAATTACTAGCAGACATCATCACCAATCAAGCAGAAACGAGCCATCGAAAAATTAGTCCCCATCAATTAAAAGTGCGACAGTCGGTAGAGAAAATCAGCGAGGTTCGCTAAATAAAAAAGACATGACCTTCATTGAGTGAAGATCATGTCTTTTTTTGTGGAGAAGAAAACTCAAACAAATTGGTCGGTCATATGTGGCAACAACAAAGTGAAAGTCACGACCATTCGTTTTTTTGATAAGAAGCAAAGCACAAGTCAAGCAACTTCTTGTAGAAATTTCCCTTAATGAAAGGGAAGATATACCTATGGAGGTTGTTTGGGTTTGACTCTAAACTAGTAAGCGAGGGAGAGAGAGATGGAAAAATTAAGCCTATTGTTGTTAAGAACACTTTCGGAGCATGATGGTTTTATGACGAGTAAAGCGGCTGCTGCCGAGTTGGGTGTTAGCAGGAAAACCGTTCGCCGTTATGCAGAAGAAATCAACCAGCATCAAGAACGATACGGTTGTATGATTCAAGCGAAAAAAGGGAGTGGGTTGTATTTACAAATAACGAACGAAGAAGCTTTTCAGCGAAGGAAAGAACAAGCATCCCACAATGACGACTTTGTTTCTAGAATTATTGAATTCTTTATTCAAGAAGAAACATATATTAAATCCGAAATGCTTTGCGAACGCTTATTCATTTCTCAAAGCAAGCTATCTCAAGAATTGAAAAAGCTGCGACGGATACTAAGCCATTACCAGCTCTCCATTCAAACGAAGCCGTATTACGGAATGAAACTTAGCGGTAGCGAATTTGACTTGAGACGGTTTATGGCTAGTAATTATTTGCAAAGAACCCATATCAAGCAGTTAGAAGAGGGCACAATCAGCGAAGATACACCGTCGCTTCTTCACCAGCAGATAAAAGCGATCGTTTCGTCGGAGTTTTCGCAAAAAGCCTACCCCATGTCGGAGGCAATTTTGAACAATCTGGTAAATCATTTAGCGATCGCTGTCTTACGCATGCAAAGCGGCCGCTACTTAGATCGAAACCTACCGATCAGCGGCAGGACCAATGATGAACAGACATTACTAGGAGAGCGAATCATCGCCAGAATTGAAAAAGAGTGTGCTGTACATTTTACCGAATACGAGCGAAATTATGTTTTAGGGCAAATCGTTGGCAAACGAGTAGTCCCTAGAAATGAAAAGATGACTGTTTCAGATGAAGCAGCAGAATTGGTCAGCAAAATTTTAAAAGCGATCAAGGAAAGCCGCCAAATCGATTTCAGTAAAGACTTGGATCTGCAAACGATGTTGATGTTGCACTTTGCTCCGCTGATCGATCGGATCGAATTGGGGATCGAGCTGAAAAATCCTTTGTTGAATGAGGTGAAGGTACACTGTAATGTCGCTTATGATTTAGCCATTATTGCCGGTCAAGTCATTGCAAAGCAATTTGAAAAGACCATCAGTGATCATGAACTCAGCTATTTGGCGATGCACTTTGATGTGGCCTTAAATAAGAAAGATTCGCAAACACAGCGCAAGTATATTTTAGTGGTCAATGACCTCGGCCGAGCGGCCAATACCTTCCTTAAAGAGAAATTTGAGTTTTATTTTCGCAATTATATCAAGAAAGTCACGGTATGCAATCCATATGAATTTTTGCAAATGATCGAAGAGCAGGAGTTCGATTTTATCTTTTCTTCGATTCCACTTCCTTACGAAGGAACGATTCCTGTTATGAATGTTGATTATTTTATGCAACCGGATATGATCAAAAAGATCGAAGCCGCATTGGCCGCTGTCTTCACAGAAGAAGTGCTTTTGAACTACTTTAAGGAATCGTTATTCATCTGTGAACAAGAATTTGAAACAAAAGAAGCGGTGTTGCATTTTTTATGCCAACAAATCAAAGAACAGTATTCAATGCCTGAGAATTTTGAAACCTTAGTTTTTGAACGAGAAGCCTTTTTTGGAACCGATTTCTTGCCGTCAGTCGCTTTCCCTCATCCCAATGCACTGATTGGTTCAGAAACGGTGATTGCCGTTGCAAACTTGAAAAAGCCAGTGTTCTGGTACAAACAGACGGTTCGTCTCGTTTTCTTATTAGTGATTGCTGAACAAGATCATTTAAAAGTGAAACCGCTGAATGATCATTTGATCAAACAATGTTCTTCGTTGGATAAAGTAAACAAGCTAGCTGCGACAACGGACTTTATGACGTTCATTAATTATTTAAAGGAGTAGTATATGACAAATGAAAAAGTAACCTTAGAAGGTGCGTATAATTTTCGCGATTTTGGCGGCTATCGGACCAAAGAGGGCAAATACGTAGTGACTGGAAAACTATACCGCTCAGACGAATTGAGCAAATTGACAGAAGCCGATCAGAAAAAATTAGCAGCTCTGGGAATTGAGAAAATTATTGACTACCGCAATGCCCAAGAAAGAGCAGACAATGAAGACAAACCTATTGGGAATGCTCAGATCCTTTATTTGACGCCAATTGCTGATATTGCTGCTTTAGCTTCTTCAGAAGAAGGGGAGCCAATGGCGCTTTCTTCAGAAAAAATCACCGCCGAAGTTGCAAAAGAATTGATGATTCGGCAAAATTATGAATTTGTTGAAAACAGTCAATGCAAGACCGTTTTTAAAGAAGTATTGGACATTCATTTGGAAGCTGAAGGTGCAGTGGTTCAGCACTGCCGTGGTGGCAAAGACCGCACCGGGTATGGGGTTGCCCTGATTCAGTTACTGTTGGGTGTCAGTTATGAAGAGGTCATGGAAGATTACCTGCTGACCAACGAGTACAAAAGGGAGAAAAATACCAAGAGTCTCAAGCTGATACAAGAAGAAACGAACAACCCCGATTTTGTGGCAGCAATGCGATACTTCAAAGAAGCTGATCGGTGTTTTTTACAAACCGCTTTGGATTTGATTGAGGCTCATGGGGGGATTGAAACGTATGTAAAAGAAGAACTGGGTTTTTCACAGCAGAAAATCCAGCTGCTTAAAGATAAATACTTGCGGGATTAAGTGAAGGAGGACCTTATGAATACACTGAAAGATAAAATACTAGCTGCAGCCGTTCAAGTACAAAACAATATTTATATGAAAGCCATTGCCAATGCAATGATGGGCTTAATGCCCGTCATGATGATCAGTTCCATTGCTTCCTTGATCAATGCGATCGACATCGGGGCAACGCAACAGATAATGGAACAAATTGGTTTGAAAGCATTATTAACCCAAGTCAACGCGATGACGATCGATGTCGTTTCCGTTTATGTCGCCTTTCTAGTTGGCTATAAATTAGCCGAGCATTTAAATGCGGATCAACTAAATGCCGGTATCATGAGTTTGGTATCATTTTTGATCTTGAGTCCGATTTCGACTTTAGAAGAAACCCGTACGATGGAGTTGTCGACCCTTGGTTCCGGTGGGATGTTTGTCGCCATGTTTGGCGGATTGTTGGGTGCCAGAATTTACATTTTATGTGTACAGAAGAATTTGATGATCAAAATGCCGGATTCGGTACCGCCGATCGTCAACAAATCCTTTGCAGCGATCGTGCCAGCAATTATTGTTTCCGCCATTATGGGCATCATTTATGTGGGCATGGCGGCAACTCCTTACGGCACGCTGACAGATATGATCTATACTTGGGTACAAGCTCCATTGACCTTGCTAGGAGCGAATATTTTTGCTTGTATGATCATTGTGGCGTTTATCGAATTTCTTTGGTTCTTTGGCATTCACGAAGTGTTGGCTGTTTATCCGATCTTGATGTTGGTCTTTTACCAACCAGGGCTTGATAATCTGGCGGCGTACAGTACCGGCCAAGCATTACCACATTTGTTTACGATTGGGTTTATTTTGAACAATCGCGGGGCTCGTTCATTTGCAGTCGCTTTATTGGCTATTTTTGGTTGCAAATCAGAGCAGCTAAAAGCTGTTGGTAAAATTGGTTTGATCCCTTCCATGTTTGGTATTTCTGAGCCAATCAAATTTGGGATTCCTCAGGTGATGAATATCAGAATGCTGCTTCCCTTGATGGTAACACCGGCTGTTTCCGTGTTGTCAGCATATCTCTTAACAATTGTCGGCTTTTTGCCTTATCACAATGGAGTCAATATCCCAACTGGATTTCCGATTATTTTCGGTGGCTTCTTAGTGAATGGCTGGCAAGGGATCATTGCACAATTGATTCAATTTGTCTTATGTGTCATCATCTACATCCCTTTTATGCGTCTGCAAGACAAAGCAGCACTCGCTGAAGAAAAGAATCTGCAAACCCAAGCGGCAGTCGTTGAGTAACAAATAACGAGAAAATGGAGGAACAATGATGAAAAAAATAGTATTAGTTTGCGCTGGCGGCATGTCTACTGGCGTCTTAGTAAATAATATGAAAAAAGCAGCGCAAGAAAAAGGAGAAACGGTGGCGATCGATGCGTTCTCTATTGAATCGGTCACGACTGCAGCCAAAGATGCTGATTGCGTACTGTTAGGACCGCAAGTTTCATACCGATTAAATGAAGTCCAAGGTTTAGTTGCTTGTCCAGCAGCCAGTATCGACATGCGCACCTATGGCATGATGGATGGAAAAAAAGCATTGGAACAAGCACTTGAACTAATAGGAGAGTAGAATGGAAGAAAAAGAACAAATTTGTTTTCAGATTATCTCGCAAGCGGGTATGGCAAGAAGTTGCTTTTTTGAAAGTATTCAAAAAGGAAGAGAAGCCCAGAATCTGGCTGCACTGCAAGCAATCGAAAAAGGAAAAGAACACTATCATGAAGCCCATTTGGCACATCGGAAGTTAGTTCAACAAGAAGCACAAGGGGACAAAGTTTGGATGTCCTTACTATTAAGTCATGCGGAAGATCTTTTGATGAGCGCAGACATCATGAGTGAGCTTGCAAAAGAGTTTCAAGGGTTGTATGAAGAAATTCAGGCAATTAAGCAAACGATTCAGTCTACTGGCTCCTAACCGAAAATCGCAATAAGAAAAAGAAACGAAGTGTCAGTCCTTTGACAACACACTTGGTTTCTTTTTGCTTAAATTTGACACGCAAGTTGACAGGATTGCTTGAAAGTGTAGGATAGAAGAAAGATGGAACTTTAAATCAAGGCAAGGAGTCGGACGATGAAAGCTTTAAAATCCCATACCGCACTTTTGATCATCAGCAATACGATCACGATCATCCCGTATCTTTATTTCTTATCTTTGAGCAAAGAGCAGTCGCTAAGTGCAGCATTAGCCTTTGCGCTCTTTTATACCTTTCGCATGACAGGGGTCTTTTTCTTACAGACGCTTACGGCGCTTTTCGCACCATCGCTCTTAGCAGCCAGTGTCTTGATCGGCAGCGCCGGCGCATTGGTAGGTATCTTGAGCACTTGGTGGAGCGCTGCACTCTTGCCAGCTGCTGGTTTGTTGGGGATCAGTGCTTCTTGGTTGCCGCCAGCTGACCTGATGGTACGCCAAAAAGCCAATCTCACTGAACAGCCGCTGAAAAATGATTGGAAGGAGGCGCTGTTCTTTCTTTTCGTTTTATTGTTTGCCTTACGGTTGCCTGATGACCTTCAAGGCATTGGTCTATTTGGCAGTTATCTTGCACTCTTTGTGCTGGCGGCTAAGAGTAGTCAAACATTCAAAAACCTACCGAAAAGACCGCTGATGCAGCGCAACCAGTTATTCAACAAACAATTTTTGTTGTATTTCTTTTTCTTTCTCTTACTATTTGGCTTGCGAGCAGCCAGGCTGATCAAGTCGAATGCCCTCTTTGAGTGGGCGATCACTGGTTTCTTGTTTCTCTTTGCTTTGCTGCTGATCACTTTAACGAAACGCAGTAAGTCGTGGAGACAGCCGCTTCACTTGAACATCCTCACCTTTATTCGGGGAGTGATCGGTAACTTTCTTTTTCTTTTCGGCTCGGTCTATGTTACCGGTCGATTTGGGGCACAAGCGCTCAGTACTCACGTTTACTTGCCGTATGCACTGGGCCTTTTTGGCGCAATGTTTCTCGGAGGAAAACTCGCACGCTTGCTAGAAAAACAGTTAGTACCGGCGTATTTGCTTGGATTGATGGTTGGTGTTCTTCTATTTAGCAGCGATTTTTTGATCCCAATAAGTTTATTTGTCATTAGTTTCTTTAATGCGGGATTGAATCAATGGCTCACGAAACAGTATTTGGCGGCAAAACCGGAAGCAATTGAACAGCAGAGCTTAGCCAAGTATGCCACACAAAGCAAAGGGAGTCTGGTACATCAATTTCTTTTGATGACACTCCTATTTGTCATTCTTCGTTTTGAACATCAGCCGCTGGCTTTCTTGTTTCAGCTATCAGGGACGACGGCAACGAATCAAACCTCAAGGATCCAAAGCTTTTTAGAGCCAGCAAAATGGGGCTCGATTGCAGGATTACTGTGTTTGCTAGTAGGTGGACTGGTGGTTTTTCGTAGGAATCGTAAAGAAAAATGATGGAGAAATGATTTGGAGTTGATTCGGTTTCATCGACAAAGAGAATGTTAAGTAGTTTTGTATCAACTAGAAAAAAAGATGAAACCAATTATAGGGAATAAAGTCTAAGAAAGAATAATGAACGGTAACTTGAATCGACAAATGATGGCATATATGCTATCATTTGTATATGGACAAACCTAAGTTTGAGTTTTATGAGCGACCAAATGGACACAATGAATTTATTGAGTTTTTTGAACAGTTACCTGAGAAAGACCAGAAAAAAATGTTAGCAGTCATTGCGAATGTGGAAGAACATGGAATACTGATCGCTCAAAAAATGAAATGGGTGAAAAAACTGGGAGATAACCTATTTGAGCTGAGATCAGGAATTGGAGGAAACATTCAAAGAGCTTTATATTTTCATTGGCTAGGTTCTAAATTCATTATTACCCATGGTTTCACCAAGAAAACGCAGAAGACGCCAATTCAAGAAATAGCAAAAGCGATAGAGATCCGAAAAGAATTTGAGGAGGAGATCAAAGATGCCAACAGTTAAATTCAATGATTTTTTAAAAGAAAAAATGAAAGACACTGAATTCAAAGCTGAATATGAAGCTGAAAAAGCGAAACTTGCTAGTGCTGTAGCATTGATGAAAGCGCGAGAAAGTGCAGGACTCACACAAAGAGAACTTGCAGAGCTCGCCGCTGTTCCTCAGTCAACCATTGCACGTATTGAGAGAGGGGATAATACAAGTTTCGAAACATTATCCAAACTTGCTTCCGCCCTCGGAAAAACCCTGACCGTTAGTCTAGTTTAGGTAACGCCTTAGTTATAGATAAACCAAGCGAATATTCTCAAAAAGCAGACACTGTCTTATTTCTAGACGGTGTCTTTTTTTGAAATCGCATAAAAACCGAACGTTAAGCGTTTTATCTTCCTTTATGATAGTGAATTTTATTGCACTATTTTCGAATAGCGTTAAAATAAGAACATCGTGTTAGTGAAAAAGGAACATTAAATGAACAGCTTTTTCCTGACAATGTCTTAGAGAACGGGGGAAATCAACCAAATGGCAACCATTCGCTATTTTAAAGGAGATGTTTTCCATACGCCAAGTGATGGAAAATTGGAGTATATAGAAGAAGCTTTGATTCAAGTCGATGACGCAGGGATCATCACAAAAGTCACTGCTAAAACAGATCAAGGGTATGAGTCAGAGCTGGCGAAAGCATCAGAGAATCTGCAGGCTTTATCTGCAGGCCAGTGTTTTTTACCAGGGTTTGTCGATCTGCATGTCCATGCACCACAATGGCCGCAAGCAGGGATCGCGTTAGATGAACCGTTAAATGTCTGGTTAGATGAATGCACGTTTCCGCTGGAGGCAAAATATGCCGATCCGGCATTTGCCAAAGCTGTCTATCAGGATTTGGTGGCACAGTTGTTGGCAAGAGGAACGACAACGGTTCTTTATTTTGCAACGATCCATCTAGAAGCGAGCCTTCAATTGGCGAAGACTTGTGCCGCTCTTGGTCAACGGGGATTAGTCGGAAAAGTCGTTATGGACGATCCCCAAGCCAATCCTGCTTTTTATCGGGACGCGTCAACAGAAGAGGCATTAGCGGATACAGAACGTTTTATTCAAGAAGTACAAGCAATCGCAAAGACTGCACCTCAAGGCGTTTATCCTGTGGTTACTCCGCGATTTGTCCCCAGCTGTACCGATAAAGGCTTGGCAGGGTTAGGCGCATTGGCTGAAAAGTATGATGTCCATGTTCAGACCCACTGCAGTGAAGGGCAATGGGAACATGACTTTGTTCAAGAACGATTTGGCAAAACGGATACCGAAGTGCTGCAAGATTTCGGCTTGTTGCGAGAAAAAGCAGTGATGGCTCATGGCAATTTCATCAGCCCAGCTGACGGCGCCCGTTTTGTCGAAAGCGGCGCCGCAGTTGCGCACTGTCCCATCTCAAATGCCTACTTTGCCAATGGTGTGATCCCAATCAAGCGCTTGAAAGAGCAAGGGGTCACGATTGGGTTAGGGACGGATATCTCCGGTGGTTTTTCACCGAATTTGTATGACAACATCAAACAAGCTGTGATGTCTTCGAGAATGTTAGAAGATGGTGTAGACGTCACGCTTCCCCAAAACACACGAGGAGTAGCTGATTCTCGTATATCCGTGATCGATGCGTTCTCATTGGCGACAAAAGGCGGCGGTGAGGCACTGAAATTACCTGTAGGTGTCATCAAAGAAGGTTATGCGTTTGATGTGCAAGTGATCGATACGCGACAAAAAGAAAATCCTTTGCCTGACTTCGGTGTGTTCACCTCACCCGAAGCAAGATTACAAAAAATCCTGTACTTAGCAACGATGCAAAATATTCGCCAAGTCTGGGTCCAAGGAAAAAAAGTACACGAAAAACGAGGAGAATGAGACAGTGGAATCAACGAAAAACAAACATTTAACGATCGGAATGAATGAAGACATTCCCTTTGGTCAAGCAGTACTTTTAGGGTTGCAGCATGTGTTGGCAATGGACGTGTATGTGCCGCCATTTATTATCGCAACGGCGGTGGCGATGTCCTCTTCAGACGCATCAGGTTTGATCCAATCGACCTTTTTAGGAGCAGGGATCGCTTCTTTGATCCAAGTCCTCTTTTTCTTGAAATTACCCGTATGTCAAGGACCATCCTTTGTACCCGTTGGAGCGATCATCGGTATTTATTTTGGTGCCAACGGTATGGACACGGTGTTAGGAGCTAGCATTGTTGGTGCTGCAGCAGTCATTTTACTAGGTTTTACGGGCATTTATAAGTATATCGTTCGTCATTTTATTCCTACGATCGTGAGTGGGACGATCATTATGATCGTTGGTTTGACGCTGCTGCCAACGGCATTTACCAGCAATATCTATCCTGCCACTGAAACACTAAGTGCCAATCAAAACATGTTGTTAGCTGCGATTACTGCGGCGATTTTGATCTTGTTTTCTATGTTAGGTGATTATTTTCCGGGAATGGGAAAATACTTCCGAATCAGTTCAGTCATTATTGCATTGGTTATCGGTACCGTGATTGCTTCCTTTATGGGGGGCGTTGATTTTCAGTCGGTGGCGGATGCTTCTTTCTTTAGTCTGCCAAAACTGGTATTTCTAAACTACGGCCTGCACTTTGATGTTTCAGCAATCTTAACGATGCTAGTGATCTATATGGTGCTCCTAGCAGAAACAACAGGTACTTGGTATGCGGTCAGTTCCGTGACAGAAGAACCTGTTACGGACGAACAGATCAATAAAGGCGTGATCGGCGAAGGGCTAGGCTGCTTGGTTGCCGCCTTAGTAGGAACGACCCCTGTGACTGGTTATTCTACCAATGCAGGGATCATATCGATCACCGGGGTTGCTAGTAAAAAAGTCTTTGTGATGGCATCTGTCTGGTTTATCCTATTGTCCTTCATGGGAAAACTTTCAGCCTTGATTCACGCAGTACCTTCTGCTGTCATCGGCGGCGTGTTCGCGGTCGTCTGCGTCATTATTTTGTTGAGCGGCTTTCGGGTCATTAAGAATGAAGAGTTTTCCGAGCGTGAGTTGTATATTATCGGGGTACCGTTGATTATTGCCATCGGCTTGTTGTTTATGCCAGCAGAAATCAAAGAATCTGCGCCTCAATTCTTACAATATTTATTAGACTCACCGATTGCTTTAAGCGCTATTGCGGCGATCGTCATGAATAAATTGATCCCAGTGAAGAAAAAATAGGAAGTAAATGAGGAATGAGACCTTGTCTCGTTCCTTCTTTTGTTACAATCCTGTGTAAAAAGAGGGTTTTTTGTAATATAGGAAAGGTTTTCTAAGGTTAACTGGTTTACCTGAAAACAAAATAACTGTAATGTTAAAAATTACAGCAGAGTAAAGCTTGATATGATAGGATTCTCAAATTCTTACGAAACGTAAGGCAACTGTCGTTTTCGTAATCATCTGTAATGAATTCTTTACCTATGAAATATTCTTCGATGTTAGACTTGTTTATGCGCTTGAGTCATCTCAAATGACGCAAAATGAGTTTCAAAGAAGGAGATTTAATTATATGAAGTCTTTAAAAACTGTTTTACTTAGTACAGCTGTCCTTGCCGGTTTCGGCCTTTTCTTAGGTGGGAAAGACGCCTTTGCAGACGAACAATACACTGTTCAATCTGGTGATACTTTATCAACAATCGCTACTAACTTTTATGGTTATAGCTCTGATGATACGATCAGTGCGATCGTTGAAGCAAACGAGATTGCTGATAAAAACTTGATTTTTGTTGGGGAAGCATTGATCATCCCTACAGATGGCACTGCAACTTATACAGAATCTGCAAGCACGACTGCTGCAGCAAGTGTACAACAACCAAGTGAACCAGCAGCTTCACAATCAAGCAACACACAATCTGCTGCAAGCACTCAAAGCAGCTCAAGCTACAGCTCTTCAGCTAGCGACTCAGAAGCTTCAGCAAAAGAATGGATCGCAAACAAAGAATCTGGTGGTTCTTACACAGCGACAAACGGACAATACTATGGCCGTTACCAATTAACCAACTCTTACTTAAATGGTGACTATTCAGCTGCTAACCAAGAAAAGGTTGCCGATGAATATGTAGCATCACGTTATGGTTCTTGGTCTGCTGCCAAAGCATTCTGGGAAGCAAATGGTTGGTACTAAGATTCTAAAATGAATCTTGTCCATGACATCTAGTAATCAATTGCCCTTATTGGCGAGTACATCTTACTCGCTGATAAGGGTTTTTTGTATCTTCTGAGAGAGAGGAATGAATGTAACGCCGCATGCCACTCTCAAGAGTCATTTTCAGGCGACATGCCATTGATAAAAATCCCTTTTTACACGGCAACCATGTATAATAGTAGGAAATAGAGCAGAAAGCGATTCAATCTGTCAAAAATTGAGACAGAAAATGACGGTTTTGATAGTAGAAAGTGGGGGAAACACAATGAGTACATCGATTGAAGAAAAAATTGCACAAAAAATGCAGCGATTTCAAGCATTTGGGGAAGGCTTGCCGGGAGCCAAAGTCTATTACCGCGAAGATTGGGATGCAATCTACTTTGATTTAGTAGGAAAACAGTTTGGGATCATGAGTCCGCAAGCAGAAGAAACAGCGTTTTTGACTTTGAAAAATCTGCCCGAGGTCAACGAAACGCTGCGAGAGCAATTTCCTGACGTCATCATTCCGGGGTATTATGCCAATAAGACCCATTGGAATACCATCAAGTTGGCATCTGATGCCTTGATGGAAGAAAACATCGAACAAATGATTTTGGTTTCCTACGATCTAGTCAAACAAAAACTGACAAAAAAACAAAAAAGTGAGCTGGAAAACAGCGAATCGTAAGTCAAAGATTTAGCGACAGAAAATAAGGAAGACCCTCTTGAGGATCATCATAATCCCTTTATTATTCGTTATTTTCGCCAACATTTATGCAATATTTTCAAAGAGCTTTCATGAAAGCTCTTTTTGTTTTATTTGTTCGCTTGTTTCTAGTCGTGATCCATGGTAAATTGTTGTGCAACCGAAATTTTTTGGCAGTCTTTTCTGCTAAACACAAAGGAGTGGTACGTATATGGATCTGGTCTTACGCCATGTCAAAAAGTACAAAACGGCAACTGGCATTGCCTTATTATCGGTCATTTTAATGGTCGTTGCTGCATTATGGCAGCCAAAGCTCTTGCAGCAAGTGCTAGAGTCAATTATTACCGAAAACAATGATGAAATGAAAAAAATTGGTGTGCAGTTGATTGGGCTTGCATTGCTAGGCCTTGTTGCAGGGATCATCAATACGGTTTTTTCTGCGAAAGTGGCGCAAGGCGTTAGTGCCGATATTCGAGAAGAAATGTTTCGGAAAATCCAGACCTTCTCATTTGGTAATATCGAAACCTTCTCGGCAGGAAACTTAGTGGTGCGTTTGACCAATGACATCACGCAAATTCAAAACTTAGTGATGATCTCACTACAATCGTTGTTTCGCATCCCGTTCTTATTTATCGGTGCCTTCATTTTGGCGATGGCAACCATGCCACAACTGTGGTGGATCATCGTCTTACTGATTATCGCTGTTCTAGTGATTACGGCACTCTCCTTTACACGGATGGGGAAACACTTTATGATCATCCAAAACTTGATCGACAAAATCAATGGGATCGCCAAAGAGAATTTGATGGGGATTCGTGTGGTGAAATCTTTTGTCCAAGAAGACAACCAACTGCAAGGCTTTTCCAAAGTCAGTGAAACGTTAACGAAGCATAATATTATTGTAGGAACCCTGTTCTCTGTAATGATCCCCTCCTTTATGCTGGCGGCCAACTTAGCAGTGGTCGGCGCGATTTTCTTTGTCAGTGATCTAGCGAAAGATGACCCAACCTTGATTGGGGGAATTGCCTCATTCATGAACTATTTGATGCAAATTATGATGGCGATCATTATCGGCGGCATGATGATGATGATGACATCACGGGCTGCAGTTTCGCTAAAACGGATCAAAGAGATTCTAGATACCGAACCGGATCTGCAATACCAAGATGTCCCAGAACAAGAATTGTCTGGAAGTGTCGCTTTTGAAAACGTCAGCTTCCGTTACCCTGGGGATGAAAAAAATGCCCTAACGGATATCAGTTTTACCATCAAACCTGGCGAAATGATTGGGATCGTAGGAGCGACTGGTGCCGGCAAATCAACACTGGCGCAGCTGATTCCCCGTTTGTTTGACCCAACGGAAGGTGTCGTGCGGGTTGGCGGCGTTGACCTAAAAGAAGTCAATGAACAAAGCTTGCGTAAAACGGTCGCCTTTGTCTTGCAAAAAGCGATCCTCTTTTCAGGAACGATTGCCCAAAACTTGCGGCAAGGGAAAAAAGATGCTTCAGAGTCTGAGATGTCTCGGGCAACAGAAATCGCCCAAGCCAGTGAATTTATTCAAAAATTGACCGCTGGGTTTGAAGCGCCGGTCTCCGAGCGCAGCAGCAATTTTTCTGGAGGACAAAAGCAACGCTTATCGATTTCTCGAGGCGTGATCGGTGAACCGAAAATTTTGATTTTGGATGATAGTACGAGTGCATTAGATGCGCGTTCGGAGAAATTGGTTCGCGAAGCGTTTGAAAAACAATTAAAAGACACGACAACGATCATTATCGCGCAAAAGATTGCCTCTGTTGTGAAAGCCGACCGTATCTTCGTTTTAGATAATGGACGTCTGGTTGGTGAAGGAAGCCATGAATTTTTAGCCAATAACAATGCCATCTATCAAGAAATCTTCGCAACACAGAAAGGAGAGGAGTAACCATGACAGATTTGTTCAAAGCGAGTAAATTTTTCTATCATTACTTAAAACAATACAAGTGGTCGTTTCTATTCATTTTTGTAACGGTGATTCTGGCAACGTATCTGCAAGTGCAAGCACCAGTTTTTGTCGGAGAAGCGTTCCAAGAGTTGGCGAATTATGTTGGTGGTTTGATGCAAGGGGTCGATGATAAATCGGCTTTTCTATCGATCATTTGGAAATTGTTGATTTTTTATGTCTTAGCCAGTGCAGCCAATTTTGTTTATAGTATCTTGTTCACGCAAGTGGTGGGAAAATCAACCAACAGAATGCGGATCGGCTTATTCAATAAACTGGAAAAATTGACGATCAAATTCTTTGATTCCCATCAAGACGGTGATATTTTGAGCCGTTTCACCAGTGACTTGGATAACATCCAAAACAGTCTGAATCAAGCATTGTTGCAAGTGCTGACCAATGTAGTCTTAATGGTGGGAATCTTGATCATGATGTTCCGTCAAAACGTTGAATTGGCATGGGCAACGATTGCTTCTACCCCGATTGCGGTGTTGATCGCGGTGATCGTGATCCAAAAAGCCCGCAAATATGTCGATCTACAGCAAGATGAAGTCGGAAAATTAAACGGCTATATCGATGAAAAAATCAGTGGTCAACGAATCATCATCACCAATGGACTGCAAGAAGAAACCATCGACGGTTTCTTGGTCCACAACCAACAAGTCCGCGAAGCTACCTACAAAGGGCAAGTCTACTCTGGGCTGCTTTTCCCCTTGATGCAAGGGATGTCCTTGTTGAACACGGCAATCGTGATTTTCTTTGGTGGCTGGTTAGCATTGAACGGTGACTTAGAACGTTCCGTTGCCTTAGGATTAGTTGTGACCTTTGTCCAGTATTCGCAGCAATATTACCAACCGTTGATGCAGATCTCTTCTGGTTACAGCATGATTCAGTTGGCGATCACCGGTGCGCGCAGAATCAATGAAATGTTTGATGAACCTGATGAGGTCAAACCAAAAGACGGGATCAAAGTGAAGGGCATCAAAGAGGCGGTTGCTTTGAATCATGTGGAATTTGGGTATGACAGTCAAAAATTGGTCCTAAAAGATGTCTCGATCACGGTCAACAAAGGCGAAATGGTCGCATTGGTCGGGCCGACGGGTTCAGGAAAAACGACCATCATGAACTTGTTGAATCGGTTCTATGATGTGAATGGTGGTTCTGTGACCTTTGACGGCATCGACATCCGAGAGTTAGACTTGGATCTGCTGCGTTCTCAAGTGGGGATCGTTTTGCAAGAATCCGTGTTGTTCTCAGGGACGATTCGTGAAAACATTGCTTTTGGGAAACCAGAAGCGACCGAAGCCGAAGTCATTGCAGCAGCGAAACAAGCCAATATCCATGAGTTTGTTATGACGTTGGAAAAAGGCTATGACACGGAGATCACCGAAGAGAACAATCTTTTCAGTACTGGTCAAAAACAATTGATGAGTATTGCCCGAACGATTTTGACCAATCCAGAATTGTTGATTTTGGATGAAGCCACCAGTAACGTTGATACCGTGACTGAAGCGAAAATTCAACGAGCAATGGATGAAGCAATCAAAGGACGAACCAGTTTTGTGATCGCCCATCGTTTGAAGACGATTTTGAATGCCGATCGTATTGTTGTCTTGAAGGACGGCGAAGTCATTGAAGAAGGCAATCACCATCAGTTGGTGGCTGCCGACGGCTTTTATGCGGAACTGTATCACAATCAATTCGTTTTTGAATAAGCGCAAACCAACGTATACTCATTAAGAAGACACTAGCAGGACAGTCCGCTGATTTCGTCAACCAATCGACGAAACAGCGGGCTGTTTTTTAGGTTAGAGTAAGCGCTTCTTATGACGACAATGTCTATGAGCAGTTAGTGGTATAAGGGGTCCGTTGTTCTGATAACCAAAAAAAGACCAGCCTGAAGCATGGTCTTCTTTGGTTTTTAGTGATACGCAGCGGTTTGTGCCAACCACTCAATAAAATGGTCTGGCTGTTGCGTATCCTGTGCCACGATATTCCACTGCTGGTTTTTGCAACGAGTGCATTCATGCAGCAACTGATAGCCTTTTTGGGAATGTTGGCGATAGTCGATCGGTCGCATCAGGCCATGGCAAGTATTTTGACGATCACCCGGGCGAATATCCACGTGTAACGAGTAGAGACACTGGGGACAATGGTTGCGGTACGAACCATTGGTCAAGGGGGCAACAGGCGTACTGCAGTTTTTACAAACAAAGGTCGTGTTTTCTTCTTTTCTCATTTTGCTTTCCTCCAAAAGAATGATTTCTTTTGAGAGAAAAGGGTTCCGTTCGTTCTTCATCAGGCTTCTTTGGCTAGGGACACATTCACCGTCCGTAACGATTACTTCTGCTTCCAGCTTCATGCGATTTCGCAATCCGTACCACGCTTAGTTTTTTCGTTTTGTGCTAAGCACTGTGTTGCGGCAGCCCACAACCCAGCAGTAAGTGTAGTCCAAAGTCACTGTCATTGGCGTCGTCCCCTAGAAAGCAATTGAGGAATGCTTTTTCATAGAGTCCCTCCTATGTGTTTATGAGGGTATTATAGCAGAGAAAGAATTGGAATTCTAAAACAGATAAAAATATTGATCCTAATTATGGATTCGTTTTTCGTAAAAAATATAATGATTTATATATAATGCTCATATTTTTTGTATAAGTAGATAGCTTCCAGTTGAATTTTATTTATAAAAGAAGAGACACTGATTCATAGCATGGAGAAAGGGTAATTGAATGAAGGGAATGCAATGAGGTCTTCCGCTAACTAGAAAGCTGAAGATTCAAACGGAACAGTAGCAAAAAATGTATGAGACGCGATAGAAAAACCGAAGAACGAGCTGAGCGTTTTTCCTTGAAAAGGAGGCAGCTAGCTGGTTCTTCGGTTCTTTGTTGACGATGAAAGATTAATAGTACTCCCCGTGGCGATAGTCCCATGAGTTGAACTGATCAGAAAGGTACATTTGGATTTTTTCAACATCGAGTCCTTTACGGATCAAGACAGGTGCTGGCGTGATGGAGCGTTGGTCTCCTTGCTCTGGAATCAAGTTGCCGTCTTGGTCAACGAAAGAAACCATGACTCCTTGCTCATAGCGGGTTTCCAGCGTTTTATCTGGTTGGATCGATGCAACATAGTCGTTTCCTTCGATGATCAGATCGGCTTCTTGCGCGATTTGTTCACCGATCCCTTCAACAAGTCCGCGATTTCCTTTGCCTGAAGGGTTCGCTGAGCTGGCGAAAAGCAATTTCTTTTTTTGATCCCAAAGTTCTTTTGAGATCTGCTCACCAGGGACACCGAATTTGATCACGAAACAGCTAGTTCCCCGAACGTCAGTCATCAATTCCTCTGAGCCATCGTTTGGGATATAGGCTTTTCCTGATTCTTTCCAAGGCAAAATCGCGCCGAATAACACGTCATTGTTCCAACACGTTTCATAAACAGCGGCGGTTTCCGCATTTAATTCGGCTAATTCGTGTAGCTGCTCCAATGAGCTGCAAAGAACGACACCTGGTTTATTACGTTTGCGATTCTTTGCCGAAAACTTGCGTTCCAGACCTTTTTTATCAGAGACGGCAATAATATAGCCGACTTTGGTGGGGCAGACGATCACTTTGCCTTCTTCATTCAAATAGTTGATCGCTCGTTGGTTAGGTTCTCCTGTCCATGGGACTTGTTTTGCTTCATTCATTCTCTTCATCCTCCCTGTCTTCCAATGAATCGCCGTTATGAAAAATATAACGGAATATTCTGAAAATTCTGATTGAATATGGTTACCCTTGATGATAAGGGAATCAATCTGCTTAGTCAAGGGGATTTACACCAGAATGTAAAAAGAATAGGCCGGGGAAATCGAGTATCTGTAACGAGGACTAGGAAGAGTGAGTGACAGCAACACTATTTTTTTCCGCTTTGTATGAAAGAAATGACTGTTTTTTATGTTATTTATATGGGAAGATAGGCTTATAGATAGAAGAATGCAATCAAATTGATAGTTTTTTTGAAAAAAAGAAAGAGGAATATCATGAGTGAAAAGAAAAAAATACGCAAGCTCTTGCTGGCATCGATTGTCGCTGGGAGTATCTATGGCGGCGGTGCCTTGCTTTTTGGGTTACTGGTCAGTTATAACGTTCTCTTGTTAGATGGAGTTTATACATTGATTGGTGCAGTGATGTCGCTGATTGCTTTATATGTAGCAAAGTATATCCAAGCCCAAGATTTTGAACGTTTCCCATTCGGCAAAGAAGCGTTGATGCCATTAGTGGTATTTATTCAATATAGTATCATCCTGCTGATCTCAATTTATGGGATTATTGAGTCTGCCTTTAGTTTGTTACACGTTAGTGATGGCATGATTGATCCAATCGGTTTGTATTTCTCACTGGTTGGAACGATCTACTGCTTTTCCTTTTACCTGTACTTAAAAAAGAAACCACTGACTCATCCCTTTTACTGGGTAGAACTAGAACAATGGCGTTTCGGCTTTTTCTTTAGTCTGGGTGTCGTCGGTTCATTTCTTTTGTCCTGGCTGATTCAAGCCAGTCCCTATGGAGATTTCGCGATGTATGTCGACCCAATCATCTCCATCGGGATCACCTTGTTCTTTATTCAGCTTTCGATTAAAGAGTTGAAAGCGGCCATTCTGGAATTGACTTCTTCAACACCGAAAGAAGAACTACGAGAGTCCATCATGACGATCGTTGAAAAAGAATTGCGCGCAGAAGAAGTGGTGGACTTTGTGTTACGTACCGCTAAAGTCGGTAATCAAGTTATTGTGGAATTAGATGTAGTGATTTTACCTGCAACTCCTCTCGATACAGTAGGGCGGCAAGATCCCTTGCGAGAACGATTGAATCAAGCAATCAGCCAACAGATTTCCGGTTATTCCCTCTGGCTAAACATAAATTTTGTCGGAGACATCAAATGGGCGTATAGTGAGGAGTAAGGATGGCTGCTAGGCGGTCACTGACGGAATCAACTTGTGAAAATGACAGAGAAAAGAGGAAACAAATGACAATTCTGAAAACTTATGGAAAAATTACCGCAGCACTTTTTTTGCTAGCGGCAAGCATCAATTTATTTTTAGGCCCGCATCATGTGGCAGCTGGCGGTGTCAGCGGAATCGGTATTTTATTAGAGTCAGCACTCGGTTGGGATCGAGCAGCTGTTATTATGGTGTTGAATATTTTTATGCTTATTCTGGCCTATGCTTTCTTAGGGAAGGGGCCTTTTTTGAAAGTCCTCTATGGTAGTTTTGCTTTTCCAGTAGCAATTGCTTTAGTCCCAGAATATATGGTTGCCGAAGACCGACTGCTTTCCGTGATATTTGGCAGTGCGATTTTTGCTTTAGGTGTAGCGATTTTGTACAAAAATCAGTCTTCCAGCGGCGGCACAACGATTCCACCGCTGATTTTCAAGAAATACTTTAATTTGAATCCAGCGATTGGCTTGCTGGCGACCGATGCGATCGTTGTTTCCATGAACTTGTTCGTTTTCGGGTTTGAAGAGTTCTTGTTTGCGATATTATCGATCGTGATCACCTCTGGTGTGATGACCTACATTGAAACGGGCTTTAACCGGAAGAAATCCATCATGATCTTAAGTGAGAACCACGTGAACGAGATTCGAGAAGCGGTCTTTGATAAAACAGCTCGTGGTGCCACTCTATTGGCTGCCCAAGGCGGTTACCAGCAAGCCGACAAGCAAGTGTTGCTGATCGTGGCCAGCGACCAAGAGTTTATGCAGATCAGACAAATCATTGAGACCATTGACCCAAAAGCGTTTGTGATCGTCAATAATGTCTCAGAAGTACTGGGCCAAGGCTTTAGTTATCACCCAATCGAATGAGCGTATTCTCGCTTGTTCAGCGTATGAAACCACCCTCGTCAAGTAGGCTATCTACTCGACGAGGGTGGTTTTTAGGGTCCATGATTTTCAAATAGCTTTACTCCGTAAAGTAATCGGGAAAGGCCTTTTCCACAAAAATCAAATCGTTATCAATGACATCAATGTGTTGTCCGACCAAGGGAGCAATTTTGGCTTGGTCTTTTTCTTTTAAAGTGGCTAAGATTTCTTCGTGATCCCGCAAAATAATTTCCCAAGACAATTCCTCCACCTCTAAACGTAAGAAGCGGAAGCGATTTAAAGGCAGATTGATCGTTTGTAGCCAATTCCAGACATTTTCTTTGTCGGCGATTTTATAAATCAACTGATGGAAGGCCTCGTCGAGTTGGAAAAACTCGATTTCATCCTTCAATTGGGCATAGGTCCGCTGTAAAATAACGAGTTTTTCTAGTTCTTTCAGCTGTTCATCTGTAACGGCTTGGCAGGCAGCTACGAATACTTCTTTTTCAAGCGTCTCTCTGACAAAACGAGCTTCTTCAATTTGTTTGATACTGATTTTAGAAATATAGGTGCCGCTTTGGGGAACGACATGGATCAGTGCTTCACGGCGCAGACGAATAATTGCTTCACGGATCGGCGTCCTGCCAATGATTAGCCGTTGCTCCAATTCCTTTTCAGATATTTTTTGACCGGGAATCAGTTTGGCGGTTAAGATCAACTCTTTGATTGATTCATAAGCTTGTGATTGAAAATTTGTAGGGTTCAACATAAACGCTTCTTTCTGTATCAGGCATTCAATTCCCTTCTAAAGAAAAACTCTGAAGGAAGGTGCCTAGGGATAGTTTTGAGTAATAAAACTAGTATATAAGTTGAATAACCTTTTGTAAAGGCTTGCAATTCAGTATAGAATGAACTAGAATACTAATATATCAGTTTCAAGAAAAAGGAGGAAGTAGGATGTTTGATTTTGCTGCCTTGAAGCAGGCAGGAGTTACGATGCCGATCGTTCCCAAAGAAGTGACGGATCAATCAGATACTCAGTTTCAATGGCTACACTTTGGTGGGGGAAATTTGTATCGGGCATTTCACGCAGAAGTAGCCCAAACGTTGATCGATCAACAAGCGCTGACAAAAGGAATCGTAGTTTGTGAAACCTTTGATGAACAGGTGATTGATCAAGTATATGCCCCTTACGAGAATGATATTTTAGAAGTGATCATGCACGAAGGGGGACGGCTGGAGAAAAAATTGCTCCAGTCAACGGCAGCTAGTTATTATTGCCATCCTTCCCGTGCTGCGAGTTATGAGCAAATACGCAAAGTATTTCGTGAGCCGTCACTACAGTTGGTTACCGTAACGATCACAGAAAAAGGCTATGGCTTAAAAGACAGTCAGGGGAATTTTTTACCTGTTGTCCAAGCGGATCTCGCTGCGGGTCCCCATCAGGTCAACCATACAATGAGCATTTTGGCTAGCTTTTTATGGGATCGCTTTCAATCAGGGGCACTTCCGATCGCTATGGTTTCCACCGATAATTTTTCGCAAAATGGGCTCCGTTTCCAAACGGCGATTGTCACCATTGCAAAAGAATGGCAAAAGCTGGGGCATGTTTCAGAAGCGTTTGTCCGATACTTAGAAAACAACGCGCAGGTGACGTTTCCGTGGTCAATGATCGATCGGATTACACCAAATCCTTCAACAGCAGTTGCAGAAGAATTAGCAGCAGCTGGGATCGAGCAGCTGCCAGTCATCCGTACCGATAAAGGAACGAATATCGCTCCGTTTGCTAACACAGAGGCGACTCATTACTTGGTGATTGAAGATGATTTTCCAAATGGTCGCCCGAATTTAGATAAAGCGGGGGTGATCTTGACGAGTCGAGAGATCGTCGACAAAACCGATAGTATGAAAGTCACAACTTGTTTGAATCCACTGCATACCGCAATGAGTTTGTTCGGCTGTTTACTCGGTTATACATCCATTGCTGCGGAAATGGCCGATCCAGATATTGTCGCTTTGATCAAAGGAATCGGCTATCGTGAAGGCTTACCGGTAGTGGAAGATCCTGAGATCATTCAGCCAAAGAAATTTATCGATGAGGTGGTCGGTCTTCGTTTACCGAATCCGCTGATTCCTGATACCCCACAGCGGATCGCCGCAGATACCTCACAGAAAATCGCCATCCGTTTTGGCGAAACCATCAAAAAGTATGTGGAGAAAGAAGGCTCGGCTTCTGAGCTGACTTTCATTCCCTTAGCGATTGCAGGCTGGTTGCGTTATCTCTTAGCGATCGATGATGAAGGCCATCCATTTGTCCCAAGTCCTGATCCCCTCTTAGCAGAATTACAAGAGATTTTATGGGAGTGTCAGTTAGGGACAGCCGCCGATGTTCAAGGGATCATTCGACCAATCCTAGCAAATCCGCAGATTTTTGGTTTGGATCTCTATCAAGCAGGGATCGCTGAAAACGTGGGTCACTTGTTCGCTAAGATGCTAACAGGAACCGGCGCAGTCCGTAAAACATTACATGAAACAGTAGAAGGGATCGAATAAAAAATGGAAATGACATTTCGTTGGTATGGAAAAGAATACGATAAAATCAAGTTAGCAGATATCCGGCAAATTCCTGGGATGAAAGGCATTGTCGGCACACTCTTTGATTTGCCTGCTGGGGCAGTTTGGCCGAAAGAACGGATCAAGGCGCTCGTGGAAGAAGTCGAAGCAGCTGGACTTTCCCTCAAGGTGATCGAAAGTGTCAATATTCATGATGACATCAAGATTGGCTTGCCTTCGAGAGACCTGTATATCGAAAACTACAAAGAAACGATTCGAAATTTGGCAGCATATGGGATCGAAGTGATCTGCTATAATTTTATGCCGATTTTCGATTGGATCAAAACGGATCTTGATTATCGCTTAGCCGACGGTTCTTCTACGATGGCATTTGAAAAAGCAGGAATCGACAAAGACCCAGAAGAGATCGTCAAAGAAGTTGAGGAGTCAAGCTCTGGCTATACCTTGCCAGGCTGGGAACCAGAACGTTTGGCACATGTCAAAGAATTGTTTGCTGCGTATAAGGATGTCGATGATGACAAATTAAGAGAAAACTTTGCTTACTTCCTAAAAGCCATCATTCCCACCTGTGAAGAGGTCGGCATCAAGATGGCTGTTCATCCAGATGATCCTCCCTATTCGATTTTTGGTCTGCCGCGTATCGTTAAAAACCGCGATGATTTGGATTGGGTCTGCAACGTGGTCGACAGTCCGTCAAATGGGATCACACTTTGTACTGGCAGTATCGCCGAAGACCCAGCCAATAATGTCTATGAGATTTTGGCTGAGTTTTGTCGCCGGGACCGGATTCCTTTTGCTCATGTTCGTAACATTCAATACTTGGGTAATGACAAAGACTTTTATGAAGCACCGCATCTCTCCTCTGAAGGTTCGTTAGACATGTATCAAATCCTAGAAGCGATGTACAAAAATGGCTTTGACGGCTATATCCGACCAGATCATGGGCGAATGATCTGGGGAGAGACGGGACGTCCAGGCTATGGCTTGTATGATCGGGCGATCGGCGCTTCTTACTTATTAGGGTTGTGGGAAGCCATCGACAAGAGCGTGGGGCGTTAAGAAAAGGAGCGAAGAAATGTTTTTAACTGATGATTTTATTTTGAAAAACAGCTTTGCCAAACAGTTATACCATGAGTATGCAAAAAAGCAGCCGATCATTGATTACCATTGCCATTTAGATCCGAAAGAGATTTTCGAAAACCAAAACTTCACCAATCTGACCCAAGCGTGGCTGGCGGAAGACCATTACAAATGGCGCTTGATGCGAGCCAATGGTGTTGCAGAATCTTTGATCACTGGCGATGCTGACGACTACGAAAAATTCTGTGCTTGGGCGCAGACCTTGGAGGCTTGCATTGGCAATCCATTATATGTCTGGACCAATTTGGAATTGAAGCGAATCTTTGGTATTGATGAACGGTTGACACTAGCCAATGCAGCAAGCATTTGGGAAAAAGCCAATCAACAGCTGCAAACGAAGGAATTTTCACCACGAGGGCTGATCAAAAAGATGGCTGTTGAGGTGATCTGTACGACGGATGATCCCATTGATTCGTTGACGTATCATCAAAAGCTGGCAGAAGAATCCTTTGCCGTGTATCCTACCTTTCGTCCTGACAAAGCAATCAATCTGCAGAATCCAGAATTTCCAGCATACCTTAAGAAATTGGCTATAGCTGCGAGCAAAGAGATCACTAGCTATCAAACGCTAGTTGAAGCATTGACCGTACGTATTTCTTACTTCCAGCAACAGGGCTGTCGTTTAGCAGATCACAGTCTGTCACGTCTTGGAGAGGAAGCTTATGATGTCGCTGCACTTGAAGCGATTTTTCAAAAGCGTTTGACCACTGAGACACTGACTAATGAAGAAATCAGACAGTTTCAGACTGGCTTGCTGATTGACTTGATGCGCCAATACGCAAAGCAAGGCTGGACCGCGCAATTGCATCTGATGGCGACTCGCAACAACAGTCAAAAGCTTTTCCAACAACTAGGGCCTGATAGCGGTGGTGATGCGATGGGAGACGATCGTCTAGCGAGGGGCTTAAGTCGGACATTGGCGCAGCTTCAGGCGGAAAGCTTACTGCCGAAGACGATTTTGTATTCACTGAACTCCAAAGATTATCCAGTGTTGACTGCGCTGATGGGGGCGTTCCAAGAAGAAAGCAAAGGCAAGCTGCAATTAGGCTCTGCTTGGTGGTTCAATGATACGTATTCTGGCATGCGGCATCAGTTGACGACCCTAGCAGAAGGTGGAATTCTCGGAAACTTCGTCGGCATGCTGACGGATTCCCGCAGCTTTTTGTCTTATCCACGCCACGAGTATTTCCGGCGGATTTTGTGTCAGGTGATCAGTGAATGGGTGGAAGACGGTCAACTGCCAGCAGATGAAATATATTTAGGACAGATCGTCGCAGATATCTCTTATCACAATGCGAAAACCTACTTTGATTTTCCAAACTAATGACTACTCGATTCGTTCTTGGTTTACTAGAGAAGGGATCGAGTTTTTGTACGGCTATTGCTAAAGTTGCGTCTGTTCATTTACTATTGGTAGGGAATCCAGTACTATGATAGAAAGATCAAAGAAGGAGCGAACAGTATGAATCCATTCTATGAAGAAGTCTATGCGCTGGCGCGGCAGATCCCTTTTGGTAAAGTCGTCTCCTATAGTCAGATCGCATGGAAATTGGGACAAATCAACGGTGCGCGGGCAGTCGGTCGAGCGATGCGCTTGAGCCCTCAGGATGTCCCTGCCCATCGAGTCGTGCGGGCAGATGGCGTCTTAGTTGGTCCTACCGCCAATGGGCGAAAAGCAGCACTCGTCGATGAAGGGGTGGTCTTCAAAGCCAGTGGTCGTATCGATATGAAGGCTTGCAGTTGGTCCATGAGCGAGATCGCTCCCGCTCAAATGAAGGAGCCGTTATGAAAAAACGTGAATTTATCGTACAAGATCTGTTGAGTAAAATCTATCAGGAAGAATTTTCTGCCGGCAAACTACCCAACCAAAGAACCCTTGCGCAAACCTATGGTGTTTCTCGGTTTACGATCCAGCAAGCAATCAAAAACCTTGAAGAGATCGGGATCGTCAAAGTGGTTCAAGGCTCAGGGATTTTTATCCATGAAAAATGGGTCAAAAACCCAATGATCTTTAATTCCTTGACCCGCACCCCTTATGACCGAATCCGTTCCAAAATGATTTCCTTGAATAGGGCGGCAGCAACGTTGGATGAACAGCAGATTTTCCAAATAGGCCCAGACGAGGAAGTCTGGACCTTTGAACGAGTGCGGATCGTTAATTACAAAATCGAACAGCTGGAGACTTCTAAATTGCCCGTCAGCCTATTTCCCGAATTGACACAAGAAATCGTGGAGCACTCGATCCAACGCTATGTCGAAAGCTGCGGATACCGCATTTCCCACTACATCACCAGCTATACTCCCATCACCACATCGACCGCGCAATCCGGCATTTTATTGTGCAAGCGGGGGACGCCAGCAATGCAGATCAGCAATCGGGCGATTTTAGAAGACGGCCGCGTGTATGAGTTCAGCAATATCGTTGCCATTGATTATGCCGTGACCTACATCCGTCCCTTTGACCGTGAGATCCATCGCTCACGCATCGATTGATTTTGGGAAAGCAACGGTGCCAGTTGCGTCGTCTTTACCCAGAGAGAACAAAAGACATCCCCTGTCGGTTGGACAGGGGATGTCTTTTGTTGTGTTTAAGGAGTGATCAAAGTACCGTCTGGTGTACGGCTCTGGGTCCATTCATGAGGACGGTAAACCACGGGAAATTCCGCAGCTGCTGCTTCATCGAACGTGATTCCGATCCCACTTTTCTCGATGGGATAAAAATAGCCGTTTTCAGGTTGCGGACTGCCACCAAAGACCGACTGGGTATTTGCTGGGATCGCAATCGTTTCTTGGATCGCGGCATTGTGGAGATGGATATTTAGATGGGTGTTGACGGCTAAGCCGACAGGGCTGATATCAGACGGCGTGTGCCAAGCGATCCGAATGCCCATCGCATCGCAGAAGTGAGCCAATTTCAATGCTGGCGTGATCCCACCGATTTGCGAGACATGGGCACGCATAAAGTCGATCTGTTGATTTTTGACTAGCTCTTGCCATTCCATCGGATTATTGAACAATTCGCCGGTCGCGATCGGGGTCGCCGACTGGCTGCGGAGTTGCTGCAACCACTTGTTTTGATCCGGCGGCAAAATATCTTCTAGGAAAAAGAGATTAAAAGGTTCAGCGGCTTTTGCAAATTGAATCGCTTGGTTTGGATGCAGCCGTTCATGCACGTCGTGCAGCATTTGGAATTGATTGCCGTATCGTTCTTGGATCGCAGCAAACATTTTCAGTGTTGTGTCCATGTAGTCTGTTTGATCAAAATAGGAACCAGCGATGGGCTGATCGGGTGTTTGCAGTTGGCTAGGATTTCCACCATAAAAGCCTAATTGGCAACGGATATAACGATACCCCTCAGCCAAGAAGCGATCGATTTCTTGGTAAAGGTCTTCGAGATTATCTGCCACGGCATGAGTATAGGCGGGAATCGCCGTACGCGCTTTTCCACCTAACAGTTGATACAATGGCATATCGGCTAATTGTCCCTTGATGTCCCATAAAGCCATGTCGACTCCTGAGATGGCATTGTTGGTGATCGGACCATTCCGCCAGTAAGAATTGACATTCATCACTTGCCAAAGATCTTCGATTTGATTGGCATCGCGGCCAAGTAAGAGGGGGCGTAAATACTCGTCAACGACGGTTTTTACGGCTAGTGGGCGAAACTGGAAGGTTGCGCAGCCTAAGCCAGATACGCCTTTGTTCGTTTCTACTTTAACGACAACAAGGTTATGACGATCAGGTTTGATCGCAAAGGCTTGGACGTCGGTGATGATCGTTGGTGTCATTTCATTCACTCCAATTTTTGTCTCTAGTTGCTATAGCCATTGAAACATGCTTGGCAACCGCTGTCAATTTGGTCTAATAAAAACTGGATATACACCATAAAACCAGTCCAATTTTTGTTTGTTTTATAATAAAACGTTGATATATAGCGTTTTTATTCTGTTTTTATAAAAAAAGGACTGGTTTTACAAGTCTGTGTGAGCATGCTACTATGTGTGTGAAAACGGAAACACCTGAAAGGGCGCCCGTCAAAAGGATCAGGACCGTTAGCAAACAACAGGGGGAAAAAAAGATGACCAAAGAAGACATCGTAAAACAGATCATTAAAGATGTTGGCGGATCAGACAATATCAACAATGCGTGGCACTGTATGACTCGCTTGCGTTTTGATTTAAAGGATGAGAAAAAAGTCGACTATGCGGCGTTAGAAAAAACACCCAAAGTCGTAGGAACAAAATATCAAAGCAATCAGCTGCAAGTAGTGATAGGAACGGATGTTGCTGATTATTATGCACCTTTAGCCAAAGAATTAGGTCTTGATGAAGCGAACCAAGGGGAAACATCAGAGAAAAAAGGGGCCGTTTCCTTATTTATGGATACCGTTTCTGGCGTTTTTGGTCCGATCGTTCCAGCTATCGCTGGTGCAGGAATGATCAAAGGATTGATGGCTGGATTGGTGGCATTGAATGTCATCTCTAATCAAACAGATACCTATTTAGTGATCGACATGATCGCGAGCGGCGTATTCACATTCTTGCCATTTTTTGTTGCTGCCTCAGCCGCTCGGATTTTTAAAACCAATCAATATTTAGCGATCGCAATCGCGGCAACGCTGCAATTTCCGACGATGACCAATGCGGTAGCCGAAGGAAGCATTTCCGCCTTTCGCTTGTTCGGCGTACTGCCAGTACCCGTCTTTAACTATGCAGGGACAGTGATTCCCATTATCTTTGCCGTGCTGGCGCTCAGTTATATTTATCGTTGGGTCGATAAACTCTTACCACAAGTGCTGCGTACCGTGTTTACACCGACGATTTCGTTGTTTGTCGCTGGTATCTTGACATTAACGGTCATTGGACCAATCAGTATCCATCTAGGAAACTTATTGGCTGCTGGCGTGGCTGGGTTATTCACTATCTCGCCTGTCTTAGCAGGAATCGTGGTAGGGGCGATTCGACCAATCGCAATCTTCACGGGACTGCATCATGCCATGACCCCGATCGCTTTGCAAAACTTTGCCAATCAAGGATATGATATGCTGATGCCAATGATGTTTATGGCAAATATGGCAATCACCGGCGCAACAGCAGCTATTTATTTCAAAGTCAAAACCAAAGAAGAAAAATCGATCATTCTATCGTCGGCTGTTTCTGGCTTGTTAGGGATCACAGAACCTGCGTTATTCGGGATTTTGTCGAAGTATAAAAAAGCCTTTATCGCAGCAACAGTTGGTAGTTCTGTGGCTTCTGCCTTCATCAGTTTCTTCGGTGTTCGTATTTATGGGTACATTCTTTCAAGTATCTTTAGTTTGCCAGCCTATATCGGGGAATACTTTATCTATGCCGTTTTAGGGATCATCTTGGCGATCGGCTTATCTTTTGCCATGAGCTGGTTCTTGGTACCAAATCAAGCAGCAGAAGGCGATCGTTACACCAACGAAGTGGATCTGCATGCCGTGACCCATGGTGAATACGTCCCATTAGAAGATGTACCAGATGAAGTTTTTTCAACGAAAATGATGGGAGAAGGCTATGCCATCGAGTCCCAAGATGGCCAAATCTTTGCACCAGTCAGTGGCGAAGTCACCACTGTGTTCCCTTCAAAACATGCCGTTGGGATCAAAACCCAAAACGGCGTTGAAGTTCTTGTGCATATGGGGATCGATACAGTTTCCCTTGGCGGTCAAGGCTTTGATGTCTTTGTTCAAGCTGGGGAGCAAGTCACTCCGCAAACCAAACTGGCACAAATGGATCTGCCTTATATCAAGCAGCAAGGCAAAGAAACCATGGTGATCGTTTTGATCACCAACATGGATCGCGTGCAGCAATTTTCTGGAAGTACTGATTTAGAAGGCAGACACCAAGCCGGTGCATTACTGGAAAAAGTCGTTTTGAATGCCTAATAAAAGAAAAAAGATGAGCTTCGTTAACGAAGTTCATCTTTTTTCTTTGCAATTAACTACGCAGCCCGCGGCCTTTTTGGATCAAGTACCAGCATACGCTGTATAAGACAACAATGAACAAGACCAAAATACCGATGGATAGGAAAATTGGGACATCGATGGTGCCTAAAAAGCCGTAGCGGAAACCAGAGATCATATACACGATCGGGTTGACTTTGGAGATCGTTTGCCAAATCGGCGGTAGCATGCTGATGGAGTAAAAGACGCCTCCAAGATAGGTCAATGGTTGTAAAACAAAGGTTGGCACGATGGAAACATCGTCAAAGGATTGGGCGAAGATCCCATTTAGCAACCCTGCTAATGAAAATAAGATGGCGGTCATGACTAGGGTTAAGACAACGATGACCCAAGAATACACATGTAATGGCACGAAGAAAAGGGAAATGATGGTCACCAATGTGCCCACCAAGATACTACGGCCAAGTCCGCCAAAGACAAAGCCCCAAATGATGACGTGGGTAGGAACCGGCGCCACTAAGAGTTCCTCAATGTTTTTTTGAAACTTCTGTGAAAAGAAGGAAGAAGACACATTAGAGTATGAACTGGTGATCGTCGACATCATGATCAGCCCAGGAACGATAAATTCCATATAAGAAAAGCCGCCCATTTCGCCGATACGGCTGCCGATCATTTTCCCAAAGATAATAAAGTATAAGGAAGTAGTGATGACGGGTGGGACGAGGGTCTGCACCCAAATCCGTAAATAGCGGTTGGTCTCTTTGACCGCTAAACTTTTTAAGGCTGTAAAATAAAGACTAAACATGGTTTTCCTCCGCTTCGTGTGCTTCTTCGGTGATTTTCAAAAATAGTTCTTCCAAGCGATTGGATTTGTTGCGCATGGAGAGGACATTGATCCCTTGCTGGCTGAATTGAGCAAAAAGATCGTTGACGCCTTGGTCTCGAGCGACTTCAACGGCGATGGTCTGTTCATCTTCCATTTGGATCGGATATCCAGTGATCGTTGGGGCTTGTTTGATCGGTGCGATATCAAAAAGAAAGGTTTCAAATTGCAGTTTTGCTAACAAAGATTTCATACTGGTGTTTTCGATCAGTTCACCAGATTGAATGATCCCGATGTTGCGGCAAAGCATTTCCGCCTCTTCTAAATAATGGGTCGTCAAAATGATCGTTGTGCCATTTTGGTTCAGCTCCCGCAAAAAGCTCCACATTTCCCGACGCAATTCGATATCGACACCTGCCGTCGGTTCATCCAAAATCAATAGCCGTGGTTCATGCATCAGGGCACGGGCAATCATCAAACGGCGTTTCATCCCGCCCGACAGCATCCGCGCACGAACATTGCGTTTTTCCCACAAATTCGACTGCTTCAAGTATTTTTCGCTGCGCTTGATGGCTTCGTTACGGGGGACACCATAATACCCGGCTTGATTGACCACGATCTGCTGGACCGTTTCAAAGGGATTGAAATTGAATTCTTGGGGAACCAGACCAATCTGTTGTTTGACTTGGACCAATTCTTTGTCTAAATCGTAGCCGAAGACTTTGACGCTTCCGGAAGATTTATTGACAAGAGAGGTGATAATGCCGATGGTGGTGGACTTTCCAGCGCCGTTTGGGCCTAACAAGGCATAAAAGTCGCCTTCTTCCACCGTCAAATTTATGCCCCGCAACGCTTCAACGCCGGTAGCATAGACTTTGCGTAAATCGGTTAGTTCTAGTGCATAGGTCATGTTTATTTGAACTCCTTCTATGTATGATGGTTTATTCTATCATTTTTTTTCAAGAAGAACCGCATGTTTTGATTTTTTCATTCGATTAGATAACGATTGTTGCTAATTGATTAAAAGTGGGAAAGAGACAAAAGAAAAAACGACCGTTTGATCGTTTTTTCGATAAAGTCGATTGTTAGCATAAATACCGTTCTGGTCGTTCTGTCTGTCCTAGTAAGTAATCGACAGAGACATTATAGAGGGAAGCTGCGTGTAGCAGCGTCAATACATCGGGTAAGCGATCGCCTGCTTCGTATAAGGTGTAATCGGGGTAAGGCACATCGAGATGCTGGCATACTTCTTTTGGGCTCAATCCGCGTTCTTCTCTTAAAAATTTGAAGCGGCATCGCAAGGTGTCTAATAAAAAAGCTTCTTCTAATGTCACTTTGCGGTCCTCCTTAAAAAAATCGCGCTTCCTTTCGCACTGTTCTCTTTTTATTGTACCAACAAAAGCAAAATATGCGAAGTAATTCACATGAAGGTCGATCGGTTTTTGTTAAAAAGTGAAACAAATGACTTGCTCTGAGACGCGTTTCATACAGTATGCTTGATTCATGAAAAGGAAGGCGGGATGAAAAAATGAATACGTACATGAAGAAGAATGGTGCGGAATGTTGTTATGTAACGTTGGCTTTTGATGGACAACAGTTGGTATTGACGAAACCAAAAGGGTTCTTTCAAGAACGCTTGGTAGAAATTCCGGTGGATGAGATCAGTCATTTGACATGTGATGAACACTTCGGGTCTCAGCGGATCGGTTTTATTCATCACAATGATTACTATGAATTTTATACATGTGGGTTAAGTGTGATAGACTATATGAAAGAACAATTATTCGTTTAAGGAGCAGTGAGTCATGGCAAACATTCGGGATATTGCACGCTTGACCGGTTATTCGGTCTCCACAGTTTCACGAGTCATTAACAACAATCCGTATGTCAGTGAAGAAAAGCGTCGTAAGATCCTGGCTGTCATGGAAGAGGTCAACTATATTCCGAATTACACGGCACGGGCATTGAGTGTTGGCAAAACCAAAAATATTGGTGTGATTCTGCCATTTGTCAATCATCCGTACTTCGATCGCTTGTTGAGCGGCATCACGACAGCAGCGTTTGCTCGGGGTTATAAGGTGACGCTTTTAGCCACGAACTATGATCCGCAAGTAGAGGAAGCGTATTTGCAAGAATTTGCGGCGAAAAGCTTTGATGCCTTGATCATTGCCTCGCGGGCGAATCCGATCGAAACCTTATTGCCTTATCGTTCTTACGGTCGCATCGTCTTTTGTGAGAATATCCCGTATTTGACTGACGGCTGCACCTATATCGATCGAGAGGAATCGATTAAAGAAGTCTTTACGTATTTTAAGGAACAAGGTATCCAGAAAATCGGCGTGACATTGGGACGTAGCCGCAAGCTAAGCAGCAATTCAAAAATCACGGTCCGTTTGGCTCATGACTATTTTCCGACCTTTTCCGAAGACTTGATCTTTTGGGATTGTTTGACGGAAGAAGATGGCAAAGAAGCAGCTGCTTATTTTGCAGATAAAGGGGTCGAAGCAATCTTCACCAATGGGGATCATGTTGCTGCTGGGATCCAATCGCAGGCGCCGGGAGAATGGCTTGTGATTGGACGGGACAATTTATACATCAGCGAGCTGCTGCAGCTTTCAACGATCGATCATCACTTGCAAGCTTGCGGGGAGACTGCCGTCCAATTGGCGATAATGGTAAAAAGCGGCAACTATCGCATGCCCTATGAGTTCATCAAACGATAGCATAGACGAAACGATGCGCAAACAAAGCCCCTGAGCGGGCAGTGCTTGCGCATCGTTTTTTTAATGGGATTTGGTGTAATGGTCAATGATCTGTTTCAACAGCTGCGCGCTGCCGACGCCCGCTTTTTGATCGTAATAGGCAGTAAAACGCTCGTCTTGAACGTACATTTCCCCTAAAGATCGGTGATATTCTGCTGAGTAAAAGGGCGCTGCTTGTTTGAGCCATGCTTGATGCGCAGCAAAAGCCATTTGGGCTTTGTCAGAAGGGATTCGTTTCCCTTCCTTTTCATTCAACAGCTCTTTTATCAGCTGCAATAAGCGGTTTTCGTTGTCGGTCAGTGCTTGATAATCGACTTGGGTCATCTGCTGCCACTTTTGGTTGCTTTGTTCGATGATTTCCTCACCGTAGGCTTCTCGTAATTCAGCACCGTAGTTCGCTTCGTTTTCACGAATTTTTTGTTCCTTAAAATAACTGAATTTCTCTTGATCGGTCATCGTCTTTTCTCCTTCATAATAATCAATTGTTTGCGCTAAGGTGGTCAAAAGACTGTCCAGGGCTGCTCGTTCTTGTAAAAGCTGTTGGTAATGCTGCAACAAGACCGTTTGGATCGATGCTTGTGGCTCATCCAAGACCCCGCGGATCGTTTCTAATGACAGCCCAAAAGACTTAAAATACAAAATCTGCTGTAGGCGATCGACTTCCTGCCTCCCGTAGATACGGTAACCAGCTGAGTTGGTGCGTTGCGGTTGTAACAACTTGATCTGATCATAATACCGCAGGGTACGGCTGCTGACTCCTGACAGTTTGGCTAAGGCACTGATCGTATATTCCATCGGCTTTTCCCTCCTTACACCTGTATCCTAAAGGTTGACGTAACGACAAAGTCAAGAAAATTTTTTTGCGTTTTTTAAAATGTGCTATAATTATAACAAAGAAAGGAAGATAAGATGCAAATAGTTTTTTCTGATATTGATGGGACGTTCCAAGAAATGGGGCACCCGATTCATGAGATCAATAAAGAAGCCATCCGTTGTTTGCAAGCCCAAGGGGATCACTTTGTGTTTGTCACAGGGCGAGGATTTGAGCTTGTTCAAGATATGATGGCGGAAGAAGGCCTTTCCTGCGATGTGATTTTCGGAAACGGCGCCGGTCTGATGGTAAAAGGAGAAGCGCCTGTTTTGACGCATACCTTGCCCTATAAGACCTTGGCGCAAGTGATTGGTATCTTAGAAACAGAAGAGGTTTTTTATTTCTTACATACTGACCATGGCATCATTTCCCCACAAGCGCATTTGTATGAAGCGCAATTTCAAGAAAGCCGCAAGCAGTTACTCGCGGAGTTAGGGGAGCGAGGGCAAATCATCGCTGACTACAAATACGAGTTCTTCTACAACGAATGCCTTCATAAAGACGACGTGTTGCAGTTTATGAAGGAACATCCAGAGATAAAGGTCATCAAAATCGAACTGATGGAAGCGTCAGACGAAAAAAGAGAACGGCTGCGGGCGATGATCCAATCAGAAACGGCAGCGATTTTTCAATCCTTTGTCCAAACACTGGAGATCGTTGATCCATTGGCGACCAAAGGTGCGGCGATCCGTAGTTTTTTAGAAGCTTTTCCCGCTGCCAAAAGCTACGGGATCGGTGATGGTGAAAATGACCTTGCGATGTTTGAAGCGGTGGATGTTTCTTTGGCGGTAGCAAATGCCAGCCCAGCGATCAAAGCAGTTTGTGATCGAACCATTGAGCGCGCGGAAGACGGTGGTGTTGGCCGCTTTATTTTAACAGAATTAGTTTCGAGAGAGGATGTTGTGCATGAAGTTGATTGAAACCCCAGTAAACCAAAATCTAAATATGGAAACTTTTTACCCGAACATCTCCAAGTACCTATTCGACAAAATAGCGATCAAATACTATAAATTGTACTCGCTTGATCGGACGCAGATTCTCTATGTGGATAGTTTTGATACGATTTCTTTAGTATTGATCAACAATAAAAAGAAAATCAGTCGGGAAGAAGTCGACACAGCGATTCATCGTTTGCTGAAGGTCGATCGCAAAGACGTGACCGTCAATGTTAATATTCGTAAAGAAATGGAAGCAAGAGGCATTACCTTTTCTAAACCGAGAAAAGATGTCATTCTTGTTCAATTGCCTGTGAAAGAACACTAGTTGAAAGAAGTTGGGACATGCACGTTGCAAGAGTAATCAAATGTTGAACAAAGGGGCGACCTTATACGAGCGCGTAAATAATGCGCAATAAGTAGGAGGTTGACCCATGCTTTGAGCAATTTGTTCTCAGGTGGATTGTCTTGTACTGGCAAAAACCCAACTTTTTTTTGAAAAAAACAAGATTTTCTGTCTTTTGTGTTTTTTTTGCTATAATGAGAAGAAGTAAGCTAGAGGGAGTAAGAACATGCAGAAATTATTTAAAGATGACAGCTTGACGCTACACACCGATCTCTACCAAATCAACATGATGCAAACCTATTGGGAGTTAGGCAGAGCCGATCGTAATGCGGTGTTTGAATGCTATTTCCGTGACATGCCTTTTGAAAACGGCTATGCGATCTTTGCCGGTCTGGAACGATTGATCGATTATTTGAACGATTTATCCTTTTCAGAAACGGATATTGCCTACTTGCGAGAAATCGGCGGCTACCCAGAAGCCTTTTTAGAGTATCTAAAAGAGTTCAAGTTTGCTTGTACCGTTCGTTCAGCGTTAGAAGGCGATTTGGTCTTCAACAATGAACCGATCATTCAAGTAGAAGGGCCGTTGGCACAAGCGCAGCTGATCGAAACGGCGTTACTAAATATGGTCAATTTCCAAACCTTGATCGCCACGAAAGCTGCCCGCATCAAATCCGTGATCGGCACGGATCCCTTGTTGGAATTTGGTTCACGGCGGGCACAAGAATTGGATGCAGCCATTTGGGGGACTCGAGCGGCCTATATTGGCGGAGCGGATGCGACAAGTAATGTGCGAGCAGGGAAGATTTTTGGCATCCCAGCCAGCGGAACCCATGCCCATTCCCTCGTGCAATCCTACGGCAACGACTATGATGCATTTATGGCATATGCCCAAACCCACAAAGATTGCGTATTCTTAGTCGATACCTATGATACATTGCGTTTAGGTGTGCCAAATGCGATTCGTGTGGCCAAAGAGATGGGGGATAAAATCAATTTCTTAGGTGTGCGGATCGACAGCGGCGATATGGCGTATATCTCGAAAAAAGTCCGTGAACAGCTGGATGAAGCGGGATTCACGGAAGCCAAAGTCTATGCTTCCAATGATCTAGATGAAAATACGATTCTAAGCTTGAAAATGCAAAAGGCGAAAATCGATGTGTGGGGTGTCGGCACCAAGCTGATCACCGCTTACGATCAACCGGCATTAGGTGCGGTTTATAAACTGGTTGCCATCGAAAATGAGCAGGGAGAAATGATCGACACCATCAAATTATCCAGCAATGCCGAAAAGGTTTCGACCCCTGGGAAAAAACAAGTCTGGCGGATCACCCGTAAATCGGACGGCAAGTCCGAAGGCGATTATGTCACGCTATGGGAAGAAAATCCCCAAGCTGCAGACGAACTGTTCATGTTCCATCCTGTTCACACTTTTATCAACAAAACAGTGACGAACTTTGATGCGCGACCATTGTTGCAAGACATCTTTGTAGATGGCCAGCAAGTGTACCAAGTGCCTGACTTAGAACACGTCAAAGCCTATGCGACGAATTGCTTGGATTCCCTTTGGGATGAGTACAAACGTGACTTGAATCCACAGAAATACCCAGTCGATCTCTCGCAAGAATGCTGGGATCATAAAATGCGCACGATTGAAAAAGTACGCAAACAGACCAATGGCGCGATTTTGTAATCCGCAACTGCGCTGGTCCTAAGATCAGTCAGCTGCTTCAAAAAATAAGAGGAGGCGTTTCTATGACCATGCAACAAGAAATTATCAAAGAATTAGGAGTCTTACCGACCATCGACCCGAAAGAAGAAGTTCGTAAGAGTATTGATTTTTTAAAGGCGTATCTGCAAAAGAATCCGTTCTTGCATACGTTTGTCTTGGGGATCAGTGGTGGACAAGATTCGACATTAGCCGGCCGGATCGCGCAATTGACGATGGAGGAAATGCGCAGTGAAACCGGGAATCCCAACTATCAGTTCATAGGGGTACGCTTACCTTATGGGGAACAAGCAGATGAAGAAGATGCCAAAAAAGCCATTGAATTTATCAAACCAGATATTGAGCTGCGGGTAAACATCAAAGCCGCCGTCGATGCCCAAGTGCAAGCGGTGGAAGAAGCAGGCTTAGCGGTTTCTGACTTTAATAAAGGCAATATCAAAGCCCGTCAACGGATGATCACGCAATATGCCATTGCGGGTGAAAAAGCAGGGGCTGTTCTGGGTACGGATCACGCTGCGGAAAATATCACCGGCTTCTTTACGAAATACGGCGATGGCGGTGCCGATATCTTACCACTGTTTCGTTTGAACAAACGCCAAGGCCGTCAACTCTTGCAATACTTAGGTGCGCCAGAAGCGTTGTATACAAAAGTCCCAACTGCGGACTTGGAAGATGGCAAACCTTTAGTGGCAGATGAAGCAGCTTTAGGAGTGACCTACAACGACATCGATGACTATTTAGAAGGCAAGGAAATTGCGGCTGAAGCCCAACAAACCATTGAAAACTGGTGGAACAAAACGCAACACAAACGCCACTTGCCCGTCACGATTTTTGACGATTTTTGGAAATAAACGAAACCAGTGATTCCGTTCCATTCAGATAGAAAGAAGAGTCTAGGGGGCAAGAAACCTTAGACTCTTTTTATATGAGGGTTGCTTTCTTTAAAAATAACAAAAGCTTCTTGCCCTGGCTTTACTTTCTTGTCCTGAAAGCATAAAATACGGGGGTACCTAGAACGTGTAGAAAAGGAGGAATGTTCCTTCGTGAAAATAAATAGCCATCCTTATCTGAAGATCGCATTAAAAGGCATCGCCATCGTCCTGTTGATCATTTTCAGTAATTTATATTTGCAATGGTGTCAAAACAATCTTTCCGTTGAATTAGCCTTGAAATTTGCCTTTTCGTGGCATACAGCAAAGTTTTTCTTGGCTTGTGGGGTGTTACTGCTGGTGTATGGGGTGTTTGCCAGCTTGGCAGGTTCGGTACTGATCGGGGGCATCTTTTATAGTGTCGTCATCGGAATCTTAGGATATGCCAACCACACGAAGATGGTCTATCGCCAAGAACCAATCTATCCCGATGATTTAAAGATGGTCACTCAATTCGACCTTCTACGAACTATGATCGGCAATGGCGCCTTTTTCTTAGCCATCCTCTTCGCTCTGGCGGCGATCGGAGCGATCGGCTGGAGTATCTATCGCAGCCGCAAATTAAACCGGCGTTTGCAAGTGATGCGAGGGGCAGTGCTGGTCGTATGCTCGCTAGGCTTAGTCTATGTTTCTCACTTCAACGACAGCAACAACCTTTTACGCAAAGCCTACAATCAGACCGCACTTTGGATTCCTTATTCACAAAAAATGAACTATTACAATACGGGATTTATCGGTGGTTTTTTGTACAACTTGCGGGTAGATGCCATGACGAAGCCTGAGGGGTATTCAAAAGAAGCGATCCAAGCGATTGCGGACACCTACAATGCACAGGCGGCGGAGAAAAACCAAGACCGTGAAAGTGAAGCACCAAATATCGTTTATGTGATGAGTGAGAGCTTTTCCGACCCGAGCCATTTAAATGGCTTGTCGATCACCGGCGATCCGTTGAAAGACTATTACCACGTCGCCGATCAAACCATCAGTGGAAAAATGCTTTCGCAAAATTATGGGGGCGGTACGGCAAACATCGAATTTGAAGCGTTGACTGGTTTTGCCATGGGCCTATTGAATCCGCAAATGACAACGCCTTACACGATGCTGGTGCCGAAATTGACGCAACTGCCATCCTTGGTTTCTTTCTTGGAACAATCAGGGTATACGGCAACGGCGATCCATCCTTACGATACATCAATGTACAAACGCAAGGATGTCTATGGGGTGATGGGGTTTGAACAGTTTATCGATCAAGATACGATGACCTATACCGACAAAATCGAAAATAATCCTTACATCTCTGATGAGGCGGCCTACAAAGAAGTGCTGGCATTGTTGGAAAACGATCAGCAACCGCAATTTGTCCATTTAGTGACGATGCAGACCCATATGCCCTATGCTGGCAAATACGATACGTTGAATTACCAAGCGAGCGGTCCTGGCAATATGGCTTCTTTGGAAAACTACCTGCAGGATATCTCTTATAGCAGTACAGCGTTGAAAAACTTTGTGGCTGAATTAGAGCAGCTGGATCGGCGAACGCTGGTCGTCTTTTGGGGCGATCATTTACCAGGCATTTATGCCGATGAAATCAAGGATCAAAATGAAACGGCTGCCCTGCATGAAACCGAGTTTTTGATGGTTGATTCACAAGGGAATTTTGCGCCAGAAGATGTACCAGTAACAAGTCCTTTTTATTTTGCACCGAACCTATTAGAAGCCAGTGATCAACCAACCAGCGGGTTTTACCAGTTGTTGTTGGCCTTGCAAGATGAATTGCCGGCTTTTGAACAGGGTCAATATTATCAAGAGGGACAATGGCAGACGACTCTTGCGTTGGATCAAGAAGCCCAAGAAATCTATGATGCCTATAGTTTGATCCAATATGATGTGCTACAAGGAGAGCAATACAGTTTAACGACTGGTTTGTTTGACTAAATGAAACATAAAATAGCGCCTTATCCTGTGACTGACACTGGGATAAGGCGCTTTTGTTTGTGTGAAGTTATAATTCCTGCCATTTACGATTTTGATCAAAATCATTGGCGGCGTAGTAGGCGTCTTGAACGATCGTTTCAGGGTAGCCCATGACTTTTAAGAGGGCGATCGCGTTGCGGCTCAAGGCAGGACCGGATTTGACCTTATAATCAAAGGAGATGCCGTCATCTTCCGTGACTTGTTCAGAAAAATGAATGTTGCGGCAATCATTTTTCAAAATTTCAGTCAGCTCAATATCATGAGTAGCGACAAAGGCCAATGATGGGTAGGCTCGCAACCAATGGATGATGCTGGCAGAAGAAGCGATTCGTTCCACCGTATTGGTTCCTTTTAAAATCTCATCAACAAAACAGTAGCAGCGCTGTTTCGTGGCAACGGTATCTAGCAGGCGTTTGATGGATTTGATCTCCGCCACGAAATAGCTGTCGCCTTCAAATAAATCATCTTCGACAGCCATCGAGGTAATAACGTGACCAGGAACCATCGTAAAGGTTTCAGCTACTGCTGTCTGGATCGTTTGTGCCAAAATACAGTTGATGGCGACACTTTTGACATACGTCGATTTGCCTGAGGCATTGGAGCCAGTTACAAGGGTATTGTGGGTCCAAGTGACATCATTCATGACTGCTTCACTCAGAAGGGGATGATACGTACCCGTTGCTTCTACACCTCCGCTTGTTTGGAAGGTCGGTAGGCAAGTGATGGGCATATACGTGCGAAAATTTAAAATGGCAGCTGCGACTTCCAATTTTCCCAGCAAATTCCACAGATCGATGGCTGCTTGTTGGTGTTTGGACAGAGTAGTGGTGACCGTTTGATAGGAAATAAACGGCAGCATAAAAATGATATTGATGTATTCAAACAACATGTCTCCTTCGCTGCCGTTTTTGGCACGAAACGAGAAAGCGAAACGAGTAATCTTCTTTAATGGTGCCAAGGATTGTTTGATCTCATCTTGGAGGGGTGTGTTGATTTTAGCAATCTGACTGCCACAGGCAATCGTTTGAACCAAATAACGCATACTGTTCAGTTCTGTTTCCAGCTTGGCTTTTTTGATGGAGTAATAGATCGTATTGAAAACGACACTAACCAACGTCAACAGGATGCCTTGGACAAACCCCAGCAGGAGCAGCAAGATGCCGACTAACGGCAGCAAACCTAAAAAGACAAAGAAAGGCAGAGAACCGATGGATTGCGCCGCTTCATTGGCCAAGTAGGCTTTCGAAAAATTATCATCTTGTTTTCCTAAACGAGCAAACGTATATTGGGATTGTTCGCGTGCGGCACTGTCAGCAGCAAAAAAGTCGATCAATTTGGTCAGCTGTTTGTCCGTTTTGAAACGAAAATTGCGTAACTGCTGATACAACGCTTCTGAACCGACACTGGAAAACGTCAGATTAATGGACTCAAACAACGAAAAGCCATCCAAGTCATACCAAGTGATGTCATCGACCTCACTATCAAAATCGTGAAACTTCTTCTCAGTCAGCCAAGCCTTTTTCAAACTCGCTTCTTTATCAAAGCGGGGCTGGCGGGGAAGCTTTCCCCAAGCAAGCCGAACGTAACGGCGTACTTTGTATCGATTCCAGATATCTAGTGCGGTCAAGATGAGAATGCTGGCGAGTATGATCAAAATGACCATCGTTTGTGGTTCCATATGCAAAAGTCCTCCTAATGGCTAATGAATGCTGGCTAAAGCTAAGTGTTGCTGTGGGCAGGATCGATTTCTTTTAAACAAGCATAGATCCGTTCAATATCTTGGGTCGTGCCTCGCAGCTCGAAATCTGCTAAGAACGGAATCGAAAATTGTTCCGCATATTGCTTTGCGGTCAAGCAATATTGATAATTAAAGTTTTTGTTGCCGCTGCCGATCACGCCCAAGCAAAGAGCGGCGTTGTTTTCATAGTCAATGTATTCCCGCATGGTTTCTGTGAGGATCTCCTGATCGCCGTTATCGACGCCATTTCCACCTTCTAAATAGGTAGGGACAAAAACCACATAAGGTTCGTCTTCTTGTTCAAAGACACTATTGTCATGAATTTCCTTGGCTTCCCAAGTGCTCGGTGTGTCTTGCTGATCTGCATAGGCCAACAAGCGGTTGACGAATGCACGGGTATTTCCAGAGATTGAAATATAGAGTAGTTTCATTTTTTCATCACCTTCCGCTTTCTAGTATAACAGAAACCATTTATGAAAAGAGGAGAACTTCGGCAGTCTTTTCTAGTAAAATGCAGCCAAAGGCTTTAAACTGAGAGAGGAGTCCAATACAAAGGAGTGGCAATAATGTTTTCAAAAATGCATCATGTGGCGATCATCGCCAGTGATTACCAGCAGACCAAAGAATTTTATGTAGAGAAATTAGGCTTTGAAGTGATTCGTGAACACGCACGCCCAGAAAAGAAAGATGTAAAAATCGACTTGCGCTTTGGGGAATCAGAAATAGAACTGTTTGTGGTGGAAAACCCACCAACACGACCAAGTTTTCCCGAAGCAGCCGGCCTGCGGCATTTGGCATTTGCGGTGGAAAATATTGAAGCAGTCGTAGCGGAGTTAGCCGCTAAAGGGATTGTGTGCGAACCGATTCGTTTTGATACCTTTACCAATAAGAAAATGACTTTTTTCCAAGATCCAGACGGCTTGCCCTTGGAATTGCATGAATAAATAGAGGGAACTTCAGGTAGGACATTTTTTTGATTCAACTTGGTTTTTCTTAAAAGAATTGTTATTCTATGTATAGAAGCAAGGAGGAAAAAACGTGATAAGATTTGCAAAAGAAGAAGATCGTTTTGTCATGGCTGAACTCGTTTTAGTCATTTTAAAGGACATGGAATTGCCGTTTGTCAAAGAGATCGGAGAAGCCAAGACCTTAGAGATCTTGGCAGATGCCATGCTAGAACCCGATTATCGTTACGGCTTTCGCCGTGCACTAGTCAATGAGATCGACGGGGAAGTTGCTGGGGTCGCCTTTGGATACCCAGACAAAGAAGAGGCGACGATCGATCAGCCTCTAGATAAAGTGCTGGAACAGTACGGTTTGAGTAAAGACATGAAGCTGTTTATCGATGAAGAGACTTTACCAAATGAATGGTACTTAGATACCATTTGTGTGGCTGAGAAATTTCGGGGCAAAGGTGTCGGCTCAGCCTTATTAGAAGCATTGCCAAAAATTGCTTCTAGAGATGGCTATGAGGTGATCGGCTTGAGTGTTGACCGAGCAAATCCCCATGCGAAGCGGCTCTATGAAAAGCACGGCTTTGAAGTCGTGGCCCAAAGAGAGATCAGTGGCCATCTTTACGACCATATGCAAAAAAGAACCAGCTGATTTTTCAGCTGGTTCCATTTGTTAGTCGAAGCTCAAGAGGGTGGTCTTTTTTGCGGTGCCGATTGTACAGCCAGTAATCCATGACGGCCGCAATACAGATGCAGACCGGCGCATCCCGGTCATCGACAACATCCAGTACATAATAATCCCCCGTCAACAAGGTCGCTTTGTTCATCTCCATAATCTTTTTATTGAAATGATGGATCCCATAGCGATGATTGTAGATATCGCCGTGGACTGCCCAGTGAAGCTGTTGGATATAGTAGAAATCACCTGGCCAGTTAAAGATTTTTTGCAGTGTACCGACTTTCTCAAAGTCTTTGTAGATCTCAAAGCGTGTACCAAAAGTAAAGCTGATTTGTTTGATACTAGCGACCATTTGCCCATTTAAACGGTAAAGGGAGAGGGCATCGCCCTTTGTTCCCCAACGTCCCACCATCAAAAATAGTGATTTGCCTGTTTCATCTTTGACAATGGTTCGTGTGACTCTGCTAAGTTGCCTATCTTGGATGAAAAATTCTGACATACTTACGCCTCCTCATGTATCCCCAAAAAGCTGCGTGGTTTAAAGATTTTCATCAATTGCCCGAACGATTGCTTTGCCGACACCAGCCTCAATATTGGTGTCCGTCAAATACTTCGCGGCTTCTTTTACCTCTAACTCGCCATTTCCCATTGCAAAACTAACGCCTGCCAGTTGCAGCATACTTACGTCATTTAAGTTGTCACCGATCGTCATCACTTCCGCCAGTGAGATCATCCGATCTTTGGCGACATGTGCCACTGCGATTCCTTTTTGCGCGTTTCGGTGGTTGATCTCAATATTGTTTTGTCCAGAAGAAGTCACCACTAGATCGCCGTACCCATCGATGATTTTCGTGATAGGACCCAATACCCGGGCACCGTCTTGGTGGAAGCAGATCACTTTCAAAAATTCTAATTCTTCGATCGAAAACAACTCACTGAAATCATCGACATAATTGATCGGTAAAAATTCTAAACGGGCTGCTGTCATAGCAATCGCCATCTTATGAGTGAGATGGGGCATTGCTTCTGCCGTATGGATCGCAAAATTTTCGATCCGACGTGTCTGACTTTCCGAATAGATCCCATTGCTCGTTGAGATCTCAAAATAGATGTCGTTTTCTTTTAGTAGGTCGATCAACGAACGAGTTTGTTCATGGCTGATCGGCACAGTAAATAATGAATTACCCGCTTCGTCATAGACTTGGGCCCCATTCAAGGTGATCATTGCACAGTCGATCCCGGCTTCTTGCAGCGGCGGCAATGCCTCTTTACGGTTACGGCCAGTTGCGACCATAAATTCGATTCCTTTGGATTGGGCATATTTGATTGCTTGGATATTTTCTTCTGAAATCTGCATACTGGCATTTAAAAGCGTACCATCCATATCAGAAGCAATTAATTTGATCATTGTCAGCGTCCTTTCTTAATCGTTTCTACAATTAGTGTACCATAAATCACGGATTTTTTTTCTTTCGAAGAGTAATTCTTGTTTCTAAGGAGAGGGATTTGTTATCCTAGAAGAAAACAAAGGAGATTCGCCATGAAACGACTATTGGACAATGATTGGCAAGAACAATTGCAAGAATCATTTGAGCAACCCTATTACCAACAACTACGGGCTTTCTTGAAACAAGAATATGCCCAGCAAACGATCCATCCAGCGATGGATCATATTTATGAAGCACTTAAACTGACGCCATACCATGACGTAAAGGTCGTCATCTTAGGTCAAGATCCTTATCATGGCCCGCACCAAGCCCACGGACTGTCGTTTTCCGTGCAGCCGGGGGTCAAAATACCGCCTTCCTTACGCAATATTTACAAGGAATTAGCCGATGACTTAGGGATTGCACCTGTGTCCCATGGCTATCTTGTGCCATGGGCGCAACAAGGGGTCTTATTGTTGAATACCGTATTGACGGTACGTGAAGGGCAAGCCTATTCACATCATGGACGTGGCTGGGAGCAGCTGACAGATACGATTATCGAAAAATTGAATCAACGAGAAGAACCGGTCATTTTTGTACTTTGGGGCAAACCCGCCCAAAAAAAAGCCGCTTTGTTAGATACCAGCAAGCATATTATTATAACAGCGCCTCATCCAAGTCCGTTATCAGCGCATCGAGGATTCTTTGGTTCGAAGCCTTTTTCTAAGATCAATCAAGCATTGCTGGCGTTAGGGGAAGAACCGATTTCCTGGGCGTTGCCAGAAAAAATAACACAGTTGTAAAACTGTGTTATTTAGAATGAGTGAATTTGTGAAAAAGGTAACGATATTTAAAATAATCGACTAATACAGGATTTTTATCTGTTCTTTTTTTCGCAGTTATTGTACAATGGAAGGGTATAAAAAAACTGGAGGTCTTTACCCGTGGAATTATTCGAAAGTTTAAAATTTAAAATCGTGCGTCGTCATATCAAAATCGTTTTTCCAGAAGCAACAGATCCTCGTATCCTAGGTGCTGCTAGCCGTTTACGTTCAGAAGAATTGATTGAACCCGTTTTGATCGGTAACCCGGTTGAAATCGAAAAAGCAGCAGAAGCTCGCGGAATCAACGTATCAAACTTTGAAATTTTAGATCCTGAAAATTATGATCGTTGGGATGAAATGGTTGAAGCTTTTGTGGAACGCCGCAACGGCAAAGCAACGAAAGAACAAGCAGAAGAAATCTTAAAAGATGTCAACTATTTCGGTACGATGTTGACTTACATGGGCATTACTGAAGGAATGGTTTCAGGAGCGATCCATTCTACGGGTGATACAGTAAGACCCGCTTTACAAATCATCAAAACAAAACCAGGTGTGAGCCGTACAAGTGGTGCTTTCTTAATGGTTCGTGGTCGTGACCAAGAAAAATACTTGTTCTCAGACTGTGCCATCAATGTAAACCCAAATGCACAAGAATTAGCAGAAATCGCTGTTGACTCAGCGAAAACCGCTGAATTATTTGAAATCGATCCAAAAGTTGCTATGTTAAGCTTCTCAACGAAAGGTTCTGCGAAAGCACCAGAAGTAGATAAAGTCGTTGAAGCAACAAAAATCGCCAAAGAATTGGCACCAGAATACCAAATCGATGGAGAATTGCAATTCGATGCTGCGTATATCTCAGCAGTTGCGCAATTGAAAGCTCCTGAATCTGAAGTAGCTGGTAAAGCAACCGTCTTTGTTTTCCCAGATTTACAATCAGGAAACATTGGTTACAAGATCGCCCAACGTTTCGGTAACTTTGAAGCGATTGGACCAATCTTGCAAGGATTGAACAAACCAATCTCTGATTTGTCTCGTGGTTCAAATGAAGAAGATGTCTACAAATTATCAATCATTACTGCGGCACAAACACTAATGGAAAAATAAGCAGCCAATCGCTGCACTGATGAAAAACTGATCCCTTGAGGGTCAGTTTTTTGTTTTGCTCTTGGAAAGTTGAGGGCAGCAAAGGAGGAAGTGAGCGCAAAAGAAACGATCCAGTGATCGTCGGGAAATTTTCCCTAAGCTCCTTCTTTACAATTCCTTGAAAAACAGGCTATACTAGCAACTAGTAAATTAGATTGATCAAAGGATGGGGACTATGTTTACCATTAACGACTTAGAAGCAACCGCAGCATTTGCAAAAATCATTGGAGAGGTAGCCGCGCCAGGGGATAATCTGGTATTGACGGGCGACTTAGGTGCTGGCAAAACAACCTTGACGAAAGGCATCGCCTTGGGGCTAGGAATCGAGCAACTGATCAAAAGTCCGACCTATACGATCATTCGTGAATATACCAATGGGCGGATGCCCCTGTACCATATGGATGTCTATCGGGTGGAATACGATGCAGAAGATTTAGGACTGGATGATTATTTCGAAGGGGATGGCTTGTGTGTGATCGAGTGGGGCAATCTCTTAGAAGCCTCCCTGCCAGAGGATTATTTAGAACTGATTTTGGAAAAAGATGATACAGATGAACAAAAACGTCTTGTGAAATGTCATGCATATGGCACCAAAGCAACCGCCTTTTTGCAACGGATCACAACAAAATGGCAGGCAACCCATGAGTGAGATCCAATTACAGATCAAAGAAGCCACTGGTGCTGATGCCAAAGCCGTGTTAGCAGTCAGTCAAAAGCTAGGAGAAGAAACGGATTTTCTTTTAATGGACGAAAGTGGCTTGGCGTTGCCAGAAGCCTTATTGGCAGAACAGCTGGATGCTATCTATGAACGGGACGACTATTTGCTGTTGCTGGCATTTGATCAAGAACAGTTGATCGCCATGGCATCAGTCAAAGGCAACGAAGAGTGGCAATTAGCCCATGTCGGGGAGATCGGTATCTCGATTTTAAAAGACTATTGGGGCTTGGGCTTAGGTTCGCTCCTGATTGAAGAATTACTGGACTGGGTAGTAGAAGTTGGCGAATTGACCCGCATCGAGTTGACCGTCCAAGCGAGAAATCTACGAGCGATCCATCTGTATCAAAAATTTGGTTTTTTAACAGAAGGCTGCATGAAAGAAGCGGTGCAAACCCGCGAGGGGCAAAAAGTTGACGTCTTGATGATGGCACGTCTTTTTGAATCATAAAAAAGGAGTGAAGGAAATGGAGTTTCGGGAACCGACGATCGCAGACTGCGATCAAATCGAAGCGTATCGGCAAGCGTTTGAGAAGAATCAAGAAGTCATCCATGGTGGGGCAGGACTTGTAGAAAGTCCGACAGTCAAAGACTGGCTAGAGGGATTGGCGGATTTTAAAACAGCAGAAACGGTACCAGAAGGATTCGTCCCCGCCCGTACCTATCTGGCTATCCAAGATCAAAAAGTGGTCGGTCTCTTGAATCTGCGTCTGACACTTAATGCGTATTTGCGCCAAATTGGCGGACACATCGGGTATTCGGTGCACCCAGATCATCGAAAGCAAGGCATCGGCTCGGCAATGCTGGCACAGTCATTGGTAAAGGCCAAACAATTTGGCTTGAAAAACGTGTTAGTAACCTGTGAAGAAGCCAATCGCGCCTCCGCCAAAGTCATTGAAAATAACGGCGGTAAACTAACCGAAAAAGCCATTGATCCTGAAGATGGCGCTGTAATCTGTCATTATTGGATCGACCTGACCTGAAATGAATCCTTCCTTAAATGAAAACGTGCGTCCTAAAGTCTAGCGCAATGCTGACTTTAGGACGCACGTTCTTATTTATTTGACTAAAACCAATTTTTTTAATGGATCGATGCCAAATTCTTCTTCTTGACGCAATAAGATTTGGGCACATGCCCGGCTATCTTCCAAGGCATCATGGTGGTTTAGTAAAGGAATCTGCAATTGCTCACAAACCGTATTTAATTTGTGGTTCGTAAATTCTGGATACAGTTTGCGGCTTGTTCGTACCGTGCACAAGGAAAGATAGTTTGGTTGTGACAACCCATAATAGTCAAGACACCCCGCCAAAACGCCGGTATCAAAACCAGCATTATGCGCAACGATCAGACTGTTTAATTGATAATATTGTTGGATTTGTTTCCATACGTCAGGAAACTTAGGCGCTTCTTGCACATCTTCTGGACGAATGCCATGAATTTGAATGTTTTTCCAAAAAAATTCCGTTTCCGGTTGGATCAATGTGTAATATTCGCCCACGATTTTGCTATCTTGTACCATGACTAGTGCAAGGGAACAGGCACTATGCTTTTGATAATTTGCTGTTTCAAAGTCCATTGCGATAAAATTCATCAGACTCACCTCATTGCCATTCTAGCACAAAATCAAAGAATGAAAAGCGAACAAACGTTAAGAAAAACTGAAGTTTTCTTACGGTTATTTGAGATCCAGTTCCACCGGACAATGGTCACTGCCGATGATATCTGTATGGATCTTGGCATCTAGCAAGCGCTCATTTAAGTCATCCGAAACGACAAAGTAATCGATGCGCCAGCCGGCATTGTTTTTGCGAGCGTTGAAACGGTAGCTCCACCAAGAATAAATGCCTTCTGCATCTGGATAGAAATAACGGAACGTATCGGTAAAGCCAGCAGCCAAAAGAGTCGAAAACTTTTCCCGTTCTTCAGGTGTAAACCCAGCATTTTTTTGATTGGTTTTCCAGTTTTTGATATCGATATTCTTATGGGCAACATTCAAATCACCACAGAGAATCACTGGCTTTTGTTGTTTCAATTCAGTCAAGTAAGCCAAAAAGGCATCTTCCCAAGTCATGCGATAATCTAAGCGGCGCAATTCATTTTGGGAATTCGGTGTGTAGCAAGTAATTAAGAAAAATTCAGGATACTCTAGTGTGATGACGCGACCTTCCGTATCGTGTTCTTCGACTCCTAGTCCATAACGGACGGATAGCGCAGGTTCTTTTGCGAAAATCGCCGTGCCAGAATAGCCTTTCTTCTCCGCATAATTCCAGTATTGATGATAGCCTGGTAAATCCAATTCGATCTGACCTTCTTGCAGCTTTGTTTCTTGCAAACAAAAGAAATCAGCATTGAGGGCTTCAAACACTTCAGAAAAATTTTTTTTAACGATGGCCCGTAAACCATTGACATTCCAAGAAATAAATTTCATTGAGACTCCTCCTTATTTTCCACTACGCCTCCCATTTTACCTAAAAAAGCCAGAAGCGCAAAGCAAGTGAGCGGAATGAGGAAAACAAGGAGGAATGCTTGCCTTCAAGAGGGGGGATTGGTTGAAGATCCTATTCACCAGAGGTAGCAACTTTTCCTTGAACATGCTAAAATAAGTGAGATGTTTATTGTGAAAGGAAACCTTCTCGTGAATAAAGACTTGATGATTGCGCAATTCCCTGAAATTGCCTTATTAAAAGATGAACCCTTATTGAACTATACGTATACAAAAACTGGTGGACCGGCAGACATTTTGGCTTTTCCAAAAACAGCGGAAGAGGCTAAACAGCTGCTTGATTATTGCCGAGAACAAGCGATTCCTTGGATCGTCTTAGGAAATGCCAGCAACTTGATCGTCCGTGATGGTGGTATTCGTGGCGTGGTGATCATGCTATCAGAAATGAACCAAATCGTGGTGGACGGCACTTCTTTGATCGTCGATGCTGGAGCAAAGTTGATCGATACCACCTATGTCGCTTTGCATGAATCGTTGACTGGTTTTGAATTTGCCTGCGGGATTCCCGGCAGTGTCGGCGGTGCCGTCTTTATGAATGCAGGCGCCTATGATGGCGAGATCCAAGATGTCTTTGCGTCATGCGACGTTTTGCTGGCTAATGGTCAAATCGTGACTTATACCAAGGAAGAAATGGAATTTGCTTATCGTCATAGCAAATTGCAAGAGCAAAAGATGATTATTTTGAGCAGTCGCTTTGATTTAGCAAAAGGCGATCAAGAACAAATCAAAAAGCGGATGGATGAACTGACAGAATTGCGGCAATTGAAGCAACCGCTAGAATACCCCTCATGTGGGAGTGTCTTCAAACGCCCAGTCGGTCATTTTACCGGCAAGCTGATCCAAGATGCAGGCTTACAAGGATTGAAATGGGGCGGAGCCCAAATTTCGGAAAAACATGCGGGCTTTATCGTGAATGTCGATCAAGCAACAGCCACGGATTACGTTGAACTGATCGCTCATATCCAACAAGTCATCAAAGAAACCTTTGATGTCACCTTAGAAACAGAAGTCCGAATCATCGGCGAAGAATAGATTAGCGAAAAGATTGTCCCGAGGGGCAATCTTTTTTTCATGAGAGCTAATAAAAAGAGCTTAGGATTGTAAGCTTTCGCAGTCTTCGGTACAATAAACGAAAAGGAGTGAGCAGGATGAAAAAGTGGGGACGCGTCATTTTGTTTGTTGGGTTCGCCTTTCTTTTCGGTGGTTGTACGAAATTACCGCAAGAACAGTTTGCCGAACAGTTGACGAATCAGCAAGCAACGAATGCTGGTGAATTCCAAGCGACGATCGATACCTTTGAGATAGGCAATAGCAGCGAATACGGTCAAGAAGCCGATAGGTACGCCTCTATGTTGATGTCACAGTTAGTCGGCTCGTCATTTAAAGGGGACTTCGTCCAAGACAAAGAAACCAAAGCGATTTTACTCAACCTGGCAGTCGCTTTTGGGGGGCAGGAGCTGCCGATCAAGCTGATCGTCGATCCAGAAAAACAAGAAGCATATGTGTCAGCTGAAATCTATGAAACACTGCAAGGGTATATCAGCGCATTTGGTGATGACAGTTATGGAACAAAACCAGACGCTGGGGAATATGAGGGCAAATACCTGCGCATCGATCAAGAAACCTTAGATTCTTACTTTGGCGAAGGAACTTTTGCAGAGGACGACGAGGGGACGACCGAAGCAGAAAAAGAGCCTGAAAACCTCTTTACCATGAACAGTCTTTTTCATAATGAGACATTTGCAGACTATTTGAAAACCTTTGAACCGGATGCTTTCAAAAGAGATGGAGATACGATCAGCCACACGTTTACCAAAGAAGAATTGGCAGATTATGCAGATTATGCCCAAGAACACGGCGCCGATCAAAAGCAAGTCGCCGAATTAGAAACGATGTTGGAAGAAGTCGAGCAGTTTGACTTAACCATGACCGTCAATACGAAAACAAATCAGCAGAAAATGGCTTTTCACTTCGTGCAAGCGGATGAGCTGCAAACCACTATCGGAGCCACGGTGACTTTTACAGGGAAGAAAAGTGATACTGCTGTTGCAATCCCTACAGCGGAAGAATTGATTGACCCAGAAGAATTGTTTTCTCCCTATGATTATGGTTGGGATGACAGCTATGACGATGGGTATGAAAATGATTATGATGATGAGTACTGGGATAGCTATGATGAAACCGATGATTGGTCTTCTTATATGCTGACGGATGAGGAGTTTGAAGAACTGCTGCTGCAAATCAAGCAAGAGCTGCCTTATTTGACCCAAGCAGATATCGATGATTATCTGACATTTTATGAAGAGTATTTGACCCAAGAGCAGTATCAAGAGCTTGTCGAAGCACTCCAAGTGCGAAGTCTATGAGTCACTCAAAAGGGAAGCGACCGCCTAAGTTAGCTAAAAAGCTAACTTTGGGCGGTCGCTATTTTTTTAGATACGATTTTTTTTGCGGTTCATGACTAAGCGCAAAAGGACGGTTCCAACTGCCATCGTGGCGATTCCCGCTACAATGGCTTCAGGTACACCTTGGGCGAAGATTACACCCAAAATCGCTGCATAGACAGCATTGCCAGCTTTCCCCACAACCTCCGCATATTCTTGCTGGAACAAGAAGTAGATCAAGTTCATTACCAGGATCGTATTCGTCAAGCCTCCAGCAACACCAGCAATCAGTAGCGAAAGACTTTGCTGTTTGTTTTTCCAGATTTTTTGACAGCCTTTGTACACAAAGTAAGGAACGACACCAATCAAAATACGAGGAATCAACGCTACGAGGATCGCTTTCCAGCTTCCTTGATCACTCCCATAAATCGGTACGAAAGGGGAGAAGACAAAAGAAAGCGGGGTGATGATCCAGGTCGAACGCACCATACTGATGATCCCAAAGGCGCCGCCTAAAAAGCCGCCGATCCGAGGGCCTAATACAATGGAAGCGATGATCACAGGAATGTGCATCGTTGTCGCATTTATTGGTCCTAAGGGAATAAACCCAAGAAAGGGAACCGATGCTAAAAGAATCAAGATTCCTAAAAAGAAAGCTGTTAAGACAAGTTCAAAAGTTGATATTTTTTTCATTGTTAGACACTCCGTACTTCCAAAGCAGTCAATGCTTTTTCAAGAATCGTTTCTGTTGCTGCTAATGCGCCTCTGCCGAAATCACCGCAAGCCAGTAACGCTTCACGGGGTTCAATCTCTTGGAAGCCGACTTCTTTCAAAATCCCCAAATTTCTTTGAACAATCGGGTTTTCGTACATGACGGTATTCATGGCTGGTGCAATCAAACGGGGCACGGATAACGGCAACGCTAAGGCAACTGTTGAGATCAAATCATCGGCTATCCCATGCGCCAGCTTGCCAATACTGTTGGCACTGGCTGGGGCGAGCAAGAAAAGATCGGCTTGTTTGGCTAGTTCAATATGGTTGATCCGATCTGGTTGGCGCTCTTGCATAACATCCACATGGATTGGCCGTTTGGATAATGACTGTAGAGTCAAAGGCGTAATAAATTGTGTGCTATTTTGGGTCATTAAGACATCCACTGCATAGCCCTTTTTGGTTAATTCATTGGTGAGGTCGGCTGCTTTGTATGCAGAGATACTGCCGCTGACGCCAAGCAGAACGTGTTTTTGTTTCATGATTCTTTCTCCTTTTCTAAAAAAACATCTAGCTAAGCACGCAGGTCATTGCGTAATGTGTCAACGATCAAGGTTGCGATCTCAGCTTTTGTGCGACCAGTCCCGATTTGTCCTTCTTGTGTCAAAAGGTGGCCAACATGCTGGTTTCCTGAAATTTGCGTCAAGTCGTTGGCCAACACATAGTCCGCTTGGCTAGCCAGTAAACTTTTTCGTGCGACCGCAAACAACTCGTCTTCTGCGACGTCTACTAATAATTTGAATCCGACTAATAAGGTTGTCGGCTGTAATGCTTTGATGGTTTGGATCACTTTCGGGGTTTTCTTCAGCACTAAAAACAAATGATCAGTATTGGAAGAAACTTTGCCTGCCGTTGCTTCAGATTGTGTGAGCACGTGTGCCATCAATGCCGGAGTGACCTGGTTGTCATAAGTCGGTAGGGCATCGTTGATTGCTTCATAAAAGGCTGCTTCTGAAAAATGAGCAGCAGGGGTAAAATCACTAACTGCCATACTGTGGATCACGGCAGCATACGAATGGGTCGTCAATAAATCGGTCAATTGCGCCAACAAGTCCGTGGTCCCTTCAATGAAATGACAGGTAACGCGTGGATCGGTCGGCGGTTGTTTGGCAGTTTTCGTCGTAACGTAATCGATGGCCACCTCAGGGTATTGCAGCCATTCCTTGGCAATGGCTTGACCAAGTGAGCCCGTGGAATGATTCGTGATTGCACGGACATCATCGATTTTTTCGGAAGTACCGCCAGCCGTAATCAAAATTCTCATTGCGCTTGTGACACCTCAACGATCGTCCGTCCTTGGTGCGTACCAGCTAATAAAGCTGCCAACGTTTCTGGCAAGTCTTCCAAAGTGATGGCTTTCGTGTAAAGCTGATCGATCACATTCCACTCACCCGCTAATTTCTCCCATAATGCCGAGCGGATCTCATGGGAAACATTGACCGAATCGATCCCAATTACGCGAATCCCACGCAAAATAAATGGTAAGACAGTCGTTTCGATTTTGATCCCACCAGCATTGCCGCATAAGAAGGCACCGCCTCCATAAGCGATTTGCGGAAGCACTGCCGCAAGCAATGGACCGCCAACTGTATCGATGACCGCTGCAAACGATTGTTTTGCTAATGGTTTGACCTTTTCGGGTACCACTTCATCAGGACTGACGATTTTTGCTGCGCCTAGGTCCAACAACCACTGCGCATCGGTTTTCCGAGATAGCGCCACTATATTTGTATAGCCCAGTTTTTTCAATAAAGCAATGCTGACACTGCCAACGCCACCGCTCGCACCTGTCACCAAAATAGCAGCGTCTTTTGCTAAGTGCAGCTGCTCTAATTCTTGCACCGCTAAAGCTGCTGTAAATCCAGCCGTGCCATAGGTCATACTGTCTTTCGCTGAAAAACCAGCAGAACGTTTCACGAGCCACTCGGCTGGGACCCGTTGAAATTGACTGTAACCGCCTGGGTGAGAAACCCCTAAGCCATAGCCAGTCACTAAGACTTGGTCGCCTGGGGCAAAATCAGCAGACTGACTGTCCACGACTTCCCCTGCTAAATCGATTCCCGGCGTCATCGGATACGTGCGGATCACCCCGCCATTTTCTTTTGCTGCCAAGGCATCTTTGTAATTGACATCTGAGTAATCAACCCGGACAAGCACATCGCCTGCTAGCAGCTCGTCAAGGGTTGCAGTTGTGAGTGAAGCAGTAAAATTTGGTTCATTCATGACACGAAAGGTAGAGAAATTCGTCATTTCAGACACTCCTTTGATGGTTTGTACTCATAATACCATAAGTTTTATTTTTTTAACCAGTGAAGCAAGAAAAGGCAGGGCTTCTTATCAAAAAATCAGTAAAAACAGATCATTATTAAATCTACCTTTTCTTCGTTAAAATAGAAGTTGTTCTTTTAAACCTGTGAAAAGCGAAAATGACGGGATCGCCAATCCTTTCCTTTATAGCATAAGCGTTTAGCGTCACTCCTTTTTTTGATCAGTAAGAAAAGAATTCAAAGAAATGCAGAAAAAAGGCTTGTGTTTTTTGCAATTATTTGTATACTAGAAAAAGTGAAATTAAACATGAAGTTTACTTATAGCAAACTTTTTTTACTTGCAGTTGTGTCAATAAAAGGGGGAATGAACATGGAGATTGGCGAGAAGCTGCGCAATTTGCGCGTTCAAAAGAATTTGACCCAAGAAGAATTAGGCGAGCGGACCGATTTGACGAAAGGCTATATCTCACAGTTGGAACGTGATTTGAGTTCGCCTTCTATGGAAACTTTTTTTACGATCTTAGAAGTTTTAGGCGTGACACCAGAGGAATTTTTCCGAGAAGAAAATGCGCAGCATCAAGTGGTTTATCGCGAAGAAGACAGCACGCTTTATTATGATGAAGAAAATGGATATGAATTGAAGTGGCTGATTCCCGATTCCAATGAAAAAGAAATGGAGCCCGTCTTGCTGACTTTTGATAAAGCGGGCGAATACAAGACCTTTGAACCATCGTTAGCAGAAACATTTATCTATGTCTTAGAGGGCAGTGTGGCGTTAACACTTGGAGAAACGCAGTACAAGGCTCGTAAAGGCCAATCGATTTATTATCAGGCGACTGAGCCGCATCAATTAAAAAATATCGCCGGCAAAAAAAGCCGTGTGCTCGTAGTCGTGACGGATTCTTATTTATAGTACAGGAGGAAAGAGTGTGGGAAAAACAATAATTTCATTCAACAATGTGGTGAAGCGATTTGATGATGATGAAACAGTTTTGAAAAAAGTGAGTTTTGATATTGAAGAAGGTCGCTTTTATACATTGTTAGGTCCTTCAGGTTGTGGAAAAACAACTATTTTACGTATCATTGCGGGTTTTTCGGACGCAACAGAAGGCGACGTTTATTTTGATGGACAAAGAATCAATGACGTTCCTGCCAATCAACGGCAAGTGAATACTGTCTTTCAAGATTATGCCTTATTCCCACATATGAACGTTTTTGAAAATGTGGCATTTGGTCTGCGAATCAAAAAATTACCAAAAGATGAAGTGAATAGAAAAGTCTTAGAAGCGTTACGGTTAGTACAACTTCCTGGTTACGAGAATCGTGAAATCAGCGAAATGTCAGGAGGTCAACGCCAACGGGTCGCAATCGCACGAGCGATCGTCAATGAACCCAAAGTATTGCTTCTTGATGAACCATTGTCCGCATTGGACTTGAAATTGCGAACTGACATGCAATACGAGCTGCGGGAATTGCAGCAGCGACTAGGCATCACCTTTATTTTTGTCACCCATGACCAAGAAGAAGCGTTGGCCATGAGTGATGAGATTTTCGTTATGAACAAAGGGAAGATCGTCCAAAGCGGCACACCAGTGGATATCTACGATGAACCAATCAACCATTTCGTGGCGGATTTTGTCGGTGAAAGCAACATCGTCACAGGCACGATGATCGAAGACAACTTAGTGGAGTTTGTCGGCAAGCAATTTGAATGTGTCGATGGCGGGATGCGGCCGAATGAAGCCGTTGAGATCGTGATCCGTCCAGAAGATTTGAATTTGACGACGGCGGAAAATGGCAAGCTGGTCGTTGAAGTAGACACGCAATTGTTCCGAGGCGTGCATTACGAAATCATTTGTTATGACGAACAAGGCAACGAATGGATGGTTCACTCTACAAGAAAAGCTACTGAAGGAAGCAAGATCGGGCTTTCCTTTGAACCAGAAGATATCCACGTCATGCGTTTCAATGAGTCCGAAGAAGATTTTGATGCTCGTTTAGAGAGCTACGAAGATTAGGAGGGAAAGCTAATGACGAAAATGCGTCGTTTTTATGCGATACCCTATGTCTTTTGGTTATTGCTATTTGTTATTGCACCAGTCTTATTGATCATCTACCAATCCTTTTTTGATATGAACGGCAACTTTTCGCTGGTCAATTATCAAAGCTACTTAGGTTCTGGCAAATATTTGATCATGACCTTAAACTCGGTTTGGTATGCCTTTTTGATCACTTTGATTACCTTAGTGATCAGCTACCCGACAGCCTACTTCTTAACTAAGCTACGTCACAAAGACTTGTGGCTGCTGCTGATCATCTTACCGACGTGGGTCAACTTATTGTTAAAAGCCTATGCGTTTATTGGGATTTTCGGCATTCATGGCAGTGTCAACAACTTCCTAGAAATCATGGGTGTTGGACCAAAGCAGATTTTGTTTACCGACTTCAGCTTTTTGACGGTTGCCGTCTATATCGAACTACCCTTTATGATCATGCCGATTTTTAATGCCTTAGAAGAAATGAATCCCTCTTTGATCAGTGCCAGTCGCGATTTAGGGGCAAACAGCTATGATACGTTTCGACGAGTGATTTTCCCTCTGTCGTTAAACGGTGTGAAAAGCGGCGTCCAAGCCGTCTTCATTCCGTCGCTCTCCCTCTTCATGTTGACCCGTTTGATTGGGGGCAATCGCGTGATCACGCTTGGTACGGCGATCGAGCAGCATTTTCTCGTTACCCAAAACTGGGGCATGGGGTCGACCATCGGCGTCATTTTGATCATCGCCATGTTCCTCGTGATGTTGTTTACGGGAGAAAAGAAAAAAGGAGGGCAACGTAAATGAAAAAATTTCGCTGGTCGAATCTTTATCTGATCGTCGTCTTTATTCTTTTGTACGTGCCGATCTTTTATTTGATTTTCTATTCCTTCAATGAAGGAGGCACCATGAATGCTTTTACGGGTTTCACTTTTGAACATTACCAATCCGTCTTTCAAGATACCCGCTTGATGATCATCGTGTTGAACACCTTTATGCTGGCATTTTTATCAGCATTACTGGCAACGATCATCGGCACATTTGGTGCGATGGGCATCTACTATACCCGCAAACGTCGAACGAGAACGGCATTGTTGAGTTTAAATAATATTTTGTTGGTTTCACCAGATGTCATCATTGGTGCCAGCTTCTTGATTTTCTTTACGATGATCGGCAACTTGTTCCGTGGGTTTAGCTTAGGCTTTTTCAGCGTATTGCTTTCGCATATCGCCTTTAGTATCCCGATCGTGGTCTTGATGGTCTTGCCGAAATTGCAAGAGATGAACGATTCAATGATCGATGCTGCCCGTGATTTAGGCGCGAATAATTTTCAAGTCATTAAAAATATCATTTTGCCTTTCTTGACACCGGGCATCATCGCCGGCTATTTCATGGCATTTACTTATTCACTCGATGATTTTGCCGTGACATTCTTTGTGACAGGCAATGGCTTTAGTACCTTATCGGTAGAGATCTATTCTAGAGCACGTCAAGGAATCAGTTTAGAAATCAATGCATTAAGTACACTTGTCTTCTTATTCTCCATGATCCTGGTGGTAGGCTATTACTTTATCAGTAAAGAAAACGGCGCGAAGAAATTGCGTAAAAACCGCCGTGTGGAGGTGGCAAATCTGCGATGAAACGACTACAATCTCTGATTATCGGTATTGTTGCGATCGTCCTGATCTTGCTCTTTGGTGTCCGTGAATTGGAACGCTCCTCTGGTATGGCAGGCGCTGAGGTCGTCAACATCTACAACTGGGGCGACTACATCGACCCTGATTTGATCAGTAAGTTTGAAGAAGAGACAGGCTACAAAGTCAATTATGAAACCTTTGATTCAAATGAAGCGATGTTCACGAAGATCCAACAAGGCGGTACGTCTTATGACATCGCCATACCGAGTGAATACATGATTGAGAAAATGATGGAACAAAATCTTTTAAAACCATTGGATCACAGTAAAATCAAAGGGTTAGACAATATCGACCCTCGCTTTTTAGACTTGAGTTTTGATCCTGGCAATCAATATTCGATCCCTTATTTCTGGGGAACACTGGGGATCGTCTATAACGATAAATTCTTTGATGAAGGTGAGATCACCCAATGGGACGATCTTTGGAAACCCGAATTAGCAAATAGCATCATGCTGATCGATGGCGCGCGTGAAGTAATGGGATTAGGTTTGGACAGCTTAGGCTATTCTCTAAACAGCAAAGACGACGATCAGCTGCAAGAGGCATTCAATAAGCTGCGGACAATGACTCCAAACATCAAAGCCATCGTCGCAGATGAAATCAAGATGTACATGGCCAATGAAGAAGCATCGGTTGCGGTTACATTTTCTGGGGAAGCAGCCGACATGATGTACGAAAATGAGCACATTCATTACGTGATCCCTTCGGAAGGCTCCAACCTGTGGTTCGATAACATGGTCATTCCTAAGACCTCACAAAACGAAGCCGGCGCTTATGCATTCTTGAACTTTATGCTGGAACCCGAGAACGCTGCACAAAACGCAGAATACATCGGCTATTCCACACCAAACCAAGCAGCCATGGCATTACTGCCAGACGAGATCACCGAAGACGAACAATTCTACCCATCCGATGAATTGATGGAACACCTCGAAGTCTATGAAAACTTAGGTGCTGAGTATCTGGGCATCTATAATGATTTGTTCTTGGAATTGAAGATGTATCGGAAGTAAGCAAACTGCCATTAAGCAGGGAATGGATCCTGTTTAATGGCAGTTTTTTATAATTTACTATGACATATCAAATGAACCTCTAGGAATATGTATTAGAAAAGAAAATTTATAGAGAATAAACCTGCAATTGTTTCAATAATTAGGAAAAATCAACCTCGTTTTGTTCAAAATGTTTCAAAAACCACTTGACCTAAAGTTAACTCTAGGTGGTATCTTTTTAGATAAAAGAAATGAGCAGCGATTGTTGAAACTCAGAAAAATCACGATTTCCCTTTAGGAGATAACTTGCTATTTCTCGGTTTGATAGGAATTCTAAAAAGAGCGTCTAGCTCCGATTGCCGCTTTTTTTCATTCTAGAAAACGATCCACTCATTTCGACTTCGTGTCTTTTTCCTTGTGAGTAAACACACGAACCATTCAAACATTTCTACAGGAGGTACGTACATGTTATTAGAAAAAATCAAAAGCCCCAAAGAGTTAAAAGAATTGACCAGTGGGCAACTTCAAGAACTGGTAGTAGAAGCACGAACTGCTTTATTGGAAAAAATCAGTCACCATGGGGGGCATAATGGCCCCAATCTGGGGATGGTTGAGATGACGATCGCGTTGCATAAAGTCTTTGATTCTCCCACAGATAAGCTGATTTTTGATGTGTCTCATCAGACCTATATCCATAAAATGTTGACGGGACGCGCCCATGCCTTTCTTGATGCTGCGCAGTATGATGCGGTTTCTGGTTACACGAATCCGAAAGAAAGCGAGCACGATCTCTTTACGGTCGGTCATACCTCCACCTCAGTTTCGTTAGCAAATGGTGTGGCGAAAGCCCGTGACCTAAAAAATGAAACGTATAATGTCGTTGCCGTGATTGGCGATGGTTCTCTATCAGGTGGCTTAGCGTTTGAAGGCTTGAACAATATCGTGGAATTAGGCACCAATACTATCGTGATCCTCAACGACAATGACCAATCGATTGCAGAAAACCATGGAGGGATGTACCAGAATTTGCGGGCATTGCGGGAAACCAAGGGGCAAGCAGCAGACAATCTGTTCAAAGCGATTGGTTTTGAGTACCATTATTTAGATGAAGGAAATGACCTCGCTGCATTGATCGCTTTATTTGAAAAAGTGAAAGATGTTGATCATCCTGTTTTATTACACATTCATACGATCAAAGGCAAAGGCTTCAAGTTTGCGGAAGAAAATCGTGAAAAGTTTCATGCAGGCGGTCCCTTTAGTTTAGAAACCGGCGAATATATTTCTGCTGGCGGCAATCAAGTAACCTACAACAGCTTAACGACGGATTATTTATTAGAAAAAATGGCGACAGATCCTAAAGTCGTGGCAGTAAACGCTGGTACACCGATGCTGCTTTTTTCTCCGGAACAAAGAGAAAAAGCAGGCAAACAATTTGTAGATGTGGGTATTGCAGAAGAACATGCGGTATCGATGGTTGCTGGGTTAGCAAAAAATGGAGCAAAACCTGTCTGGGCCGTTTTTTCTACCTTTATGCAACGTAGTTTTGATCAAATTTCCCATGATTTGTCCTTAAATCATCTGCCTGGAACGATTTTGGTATATGGTGCATCGATTCACGGCATGAATGACGAGAGCCATTTGGGAATTTTTGATATTCCATTTTTGGCACATATTCCCAACCTTATTTATCTTGCGCCAACCTCTAAAGAAGAATATCTGGCAATGTTGGATTGGTCGCTGGAACAAACCAACGCACCAGTTGCGATCCGGGTACCGGTTGGACCTGTCAACGAAACGGCAGTAGCAGTCTCTACTGACTATAGCGATCAAAAAAATGAAGTGACTCAAGCTGGCACGCAGGTAGCCATCGTCGGTGTTGGGAACTTTTATGCGCTAGCGGAAGAGATCGCAGATCAATTGAAGATGCAACATGGAATTACGCCAACGGTGATCAATCCTAAGTTTATTTCAGGGGTCGACAAAGAGTTGTTGGATGCTGTGGCACGATCGCACAAACTCGTTGTCACGTTGGAAGATGGTATACGAGAGGGTGGCTATGGACAAATGATTGCCAGCTACCTGGGTGATCGTGAGATTGCCGTCAAAAACTATGGCTTAGAAAAGAAATTTTATGATAATTACCGGGCAGCAGACGTTTTATCTGAACTTGGTATCACTGCTGAGGAAATTACGAAAGATGTCATAGAACAGCTGCAGAAATAAGTTCTCTTAGGGTGTCTTGTGTAGCTGATATGATTGTTAAAAAATGAATGATCGAAGGAAACCTTGCAGAAAAACAGACTGCAAGGTTTTTTCGCAAACAATCGGTGATGATTTGCAGCAAAATACAGAAGACCAATGCTTTTCAAGCATAAAGCCCAAGCGCGTTAAGCATTGGTCAACGAGGATAATCTAGCGAATAATAAGGTAGTGAAAGGATCACTTGTCATCTTGGACTATTGGGTTCAGAGACAAGGAAGAAAAGGTGTTTTTAAGGAAAGGGGTATTTATGAAATTTTTTTCTATGAAGTTGTTGGCACTGTTGTCGGTGGCAATGGTCGTCTATTCGGCACCGGCGATTTCTGCCAATGTCCCAGCGATTGCGGCAAGCTTTCCAGAAGTTGATGCGGTCTACATTGGGTTACTGACCACGATTCCGTCATTGTTTCTTTTGCTGGGGATTTTTACTACTAGCATGATCGAAAAAAGGATCGGCAAAAAATACACGATGGTCACCGGATTGGTCATTGTGGCGATTTTTGGCACGCTGCCGGCATGGTATCAGGGGAGCTTTCCCGTCTTGTTTCTTTCTCGAGGGATTCTTGGCTTCGGGATCGGCTTATTCAATCGTTTGGCGATTCAAATGATTAGTTTGCTGTTTCAAAATGAGCCGCAAAAGAAAGCCAAAGCTCTTGGATTAGAAAGTGCCGTCGGTGGTTTAGGTGGTATCTTTATGACTTTGCTCGTAGGACAGCTAGTGAAGATTAGTTGGGAAATGTCCTTCTTGGTTTATGGCTTTGCCCTGATCAGTCTCTTCTTTGTCCAGCTATTTATTCCCAACGAAACACAGGCTGTGACTAATGAGACGTTATTGGCGAACGTCACGGTTTCAAAAGAACGGAAACAGCGATCATTCGTTTTGGGTGTGCTCTTGTTTCTAATCGTTGTCTTGTTTATCAATTACAATTTACAGATCACACCGTTGTTGTTGGAAAAAGGAATCGGGGACGCCACCGAAGGCAGTAACATGATTGCCGCCATTGCGACGGGGGCATTTATCGCCGGCAATGCCTTTGGCTTGATATACAGTCGCTTACATCGCTGGTTGCTGCCCATTGCGGCATTGCTTGCAGGAAGCAGCATCTATTTGACCTATCCCTTGCAGACGGTGGGGCTGCTCTTGGGTTGTTCTTTACTACTAGGCTTTGCCTTTCGCAGCATCATGCCTTTTTTCACCCACTTGCTGACGACTGGTGGTGAAGCGGAAGCTAAGTTTGGCACGATCGTCTCGATCGTTGCTTACAATTTAGGAGTCACGTTAGCACCTTATGCATCACGCTTGCTGATACTAGTCAGCGGCAATGAAACAGCAGGGATGCAGATGATTCTATCTGGGGGCTTGTTGTGCTTGATTGGTGTCCTAGCTTTTTTGGGAAATAAATACTTTCTGTATTTTGAACGAGGATAGGCGAAAGCTAGCTTGATCCTCGTTTTTCCATCTTCATTTCATCCTTCTCATCGCTTATAATAAAAAGAAACAATGATGAGTTGAGCGTACTAGACAAACTGCCGGCGTCAATCAGAGGGGAGAACCAGATGTATCTTTTTCAAAAAATTGAAGAAGCAGCGTTTAAACAAAATGATGCGAGACGAACGATCGGTGACTTTTTATTAAGCAATCGAGAAAAAGTTAGTGAGTATAGCATGGAAGAAATCGCAAAACTGACCCATACTTCCAAGCCGACGCTGGTCCGTTTTGCAAAATATTTTGGCTTTTCTGGTTGGAAAGAATTTGTATATGCCTTCATGCACGAATTGGCTCATTTTGATGATGGGTCAGCAGCAATCGATGTGAACATTCCTTTTGATGAAGCTGCAGACACATTAGAAATCATTGAAAACTTGGCGAACTTGCGTATGCAAACGATTAAAGAAACAGTGGCACTTATGACCGTAAAAGACCTGAATCAAGCTGCGAGGCTCATCAATGGCGCTCAAACCATCGTCATCTATGGGCGTAGTCCAAATTCTTATTTCGGACAGCTGTTTAAACGCAACTTAAACACGATCCATAAAAAAGCCTTTCTTGCAGATGCGGATGAATCTGGCTTGATTTCTAATACGCTGACCCCACAGGATTGTGCCATTCTGATCTCTTATTCTGGTAATAATTCAGAAACGTATCCTATGAAAAATGTGAAAACATTGTTGAAAAATGGTGTGCCGATTATCAGTATTACGAGTGGTGGAGAGAACTATTTGCGGGACTATTCGACGATCGTCTTGACGATTGCTAGCCGAGAAAAACTGTATTCCAAAATCGGAAATTTTTCCACAGAAGAATCGATTCAGTTCCTTTTGACAGTTTTGTTTGCTAAGATTTTTTCCCTCGATTATCAGGAAAATATCCAGATGAAAATCACCAATGCTCGTTTTTTAGAGACGAGCCGAAAAACGACGTTTAAAGAGATGGCAGAAGAATAAAAGGACCGCACCGAATATGGTGTGGTCCTTTTTCCCTATCGTACATTGTTAGGAGTGGTTGATTTCAATTCGATTGGCTCACCGGCAGCGACAAGACGAATCCGCTTTGGATTGACGATCCGGTCGTACAAAGCTTCAGGATCCCCATTAAAGGCATCGATATGCGGAGCATCCACTGTTCCCCAATGGGAGAGGATCAATTCAGCATGCGGATAGGTGTTTGCCAGCTTGACGGCATTCTCAAAGCCGATGTGCCACGCGTTGTCGTTAAAGTCAAACAAGATCGCATCTGGCTGAGGCATCTCTAATTGCTCTGGTAAAAGACGAGAATCTCCAGGAATCCACAAGGAGCCATCAGGTGTATCGATCCAAAAGCCACAATAGTCCTCAATTTGGAAGACACGATCAAATTTTGTCGTTTCATTTTGCCAAAGGTGATACGCCTTTGTTAAAGAAATCGTCAAATTCTTCACGGTGAATGAATCATAGATATCGTGGCCTTGGGCAGCAACATGAAAGTGCTCTTGTATAAGTTCGGCGACATACTTGGGTCCATGAAAGCTGTCGGTAACAGAAACGAATTTGTCAATTGTCGGAATGCTGTAATGATCGTTATCCGAATGGGTGATCAATACCGCATCTAAGTGAGGAACTGCCGACGGTTTGATTGGCAGATCGATCAGTAACGGCAGGTCAAATCCTTCTAAGACCGGATCGACCATGATACAAGTACCCCGGCTGTTTAAAAGAATGCCGGAATTTCCTAACCATCGAATGATCGTTTGATCCGTTTTTTGAAAAGCTTTTTCGGTAAAGACAATCGTTTTTGGAGGAATTGCTTGTTTTTCGTTTGTCATTTTTTTTCGTTCCCTTCGGCTGTTTTTTTTAAATCCAACGCAGCATCGCCGTTCGTAACAGGCTATGCTGAATCTTTGTTCCATTATGAGGTGCTTCAACGGTTTGGGGGAAAGAAGCTGCAGTTCCAGTAATTTTAAGAGAGTATTGTGCCGCCTTTTTTTACATGATTATTCTACGGCGTGCGCTCATCGATTGTTTTTGATTGCCACAATTCAAAAGTGTCGCATTCATAGAGTAAATTATACCATTGTTTCTCCTGGCTTCGTCAAGGCAATGCGGGGGCTTTTCGTGGAATAAATTTCGAAAAAAGAGCGGTATTTAATGAAAAGATGAAATCCATTTCGTCTTTAAGAAAAAAGATTGGAACCGCTCTCTAAAAATGGTACATTGCTGGCAGAAAGAACAGTATGTTATACCGGTAAGCACATACAACATAGATTTTCTTTGAAATTTATCTAGGGGTGGAATGTATGAGTGAAAATTATCAATCATTAGCAAAAAAAATCGTCCAGTATCTGGGGGGACAAGAAAATATCACGGATGCCTATCATTGTCAAACACGATTACGCTTTAAAGTCAAAGATGAAAAGCGTATAGATGAAGGAGAATTAGAGGCACTCGATGGGGTTGCCAAATACATCAATAACGCAGGGGTACATCAAGTCGTGATTGGAACACATGTCAAAGATGTCTATGAAGAAGTCACAAAATTGGTTTCGCTTCAATCATCAGGGACGTCAGAGCCTGGGGAGAAAAAAGGACCGGCAGCTGCAGTGATCGATTTTGTGGCAGGAACGTTTCAACCAATTATTCCGGCATTGTCCGGTGCTGGAATGGTTAAGGCAGTTTTGGCTTTATTGATCGTCTTTGATGTGATCACCGCTGATTCGCAAACCTATTACATGCTGAATCTTTTTGCAGATGGTGTTTTCTTCTTCTTACCAATGATCCTTGCCTTCACTGTGGCACAAAAATTGCGATGCAATCCGATTTTAGCGGCTTCAGTGGCTGCTATGATGATGCATCCTAATTGGGGTGCCTTGGTCACAGCAGGCGAACCCGTTCACTTTTTTGGGGTTATTCCTTTTACATTAGCAAACTATACGGGATCAGTTATTCCGATCCTAATCGTGATTTTTTTCCAATCGTATGTCGAAAAGTTTTTGAACAAAGTGATTCCAAAATCAGTAGAACTGGTTTTTGTTCCAATGCTAACATTCTTGATAATGGGTACATTAGCCTTCTCGCTATTTGGACCGATCGGTAGTATCTTGGGTGGCTATTTGGCAACTTTCTTTACCTTCTTAAGTGTCCATGCTAGCTGGGTTCCAGCGGTTTTGATTGGGGGCTTTTTACCAATCATGGTGATGTTTGGTTTGCACAATGGGATTGCTCCTTTAGGGGTGATGCAAATGGCAGAACTTGGGTATGACAGTATTTTTGGTCCAGGGGCATTGGTCTCAAACATTGCTCAAGCAACCGCAGTAGCAGTTGTCGCATTGCGTACGAAAGAGAAAAAGACTAAGCAGTTGGCGGTATCAGGGGCGATCACTGCCTACATGGGGATTACTGAACCCGCTTTATATGGAATCAATTTACCAAAAAAATATCCGTTAGTTGCGGCAATGATCGGTGGGGCTTCTGGTGGTTTGTATGCTGGCTTGACCAATACGCATCGCTTTGCGACCGGTTCGTCTGGTCTCCCAGCAGTCTTACTATATATCGGTGATGATACGATGCGCTATTTTTGGAATATCATTATCGCATTGGTGATTGCAGCTGTGGTGAGTGCGGTCGTTACCTATGTCTTAAGCTTCAAATATGAAACAAAAGTGACAATTGATGTTCCAGATATGAAAGCAGTAGTCTTAGAAGATACCCTATTGATCAATCCTGTACCAGGAACCGTGATGCCAATGAATCAAGTCAAAGATGACGCATTTGCTTCTGAAGCACTCGGAAAAGGATTTGCGGTCGATGAACCCATCGGTGAAGTCATTGCGCCTTTTGATGGAAAAGTCGCTGCTGTATTTCCTACCAAACACGCGATTGGCTTGGTTTCAGACACGGGAATTGAATTGTTGATCCATGTCGGTTTAGACACAGTGGAACTAAATGGTCAGTATTTTGATGCGTTAGTAGAAGCAGAGCAAAAAGTTACAAAAGGGCAGCGACTGCTGACGTTCGATGTACAGCAGATAAAAGCTGCAGGATATGTCACACAAGTACCGATCATCGTTACCAATACACCACAATATACCGCAGTCGAACTTGTGAAGGAAGGATTGGTAGCTAAAGAAGAGGAAGTACTTGTAGTCAAAGTTTAGGAGGAAATAACATGGGATTATCAGATGATTTTTTATGGGGTGGTGCAACGGCTGCCAATCAAGCAGAAGGAGGCGTATTAGCAGGAGGACGTGGCTTATCAAATGTCGACCTCTTACCAACTGGTCCTGATCGCGCAAAGGTCGCTGCGGGTGAACTGGAAATGTTGGAATGGCAGGAATATTCTTTTTATCCAGCCCAAACGGCCATTGATATGTACCACCATTATATGGAAGATATTGCTCTTTTTGCCGAAATGGGTTTTAACGTGTATCGGATGTCACTTTCTTGGTCACGGATTTTTCCAAATGGCAATGACGAAGCGCCCAACGAAGAAGGACTGCTTTTTTATGAGAAAATCTTCAAAGAATTGAGAAAACATCAAATCGAGCCATTAGTCACGATTGCCCACTTCGATGTTCCGCTGCATTTGATCAAGGAATTTGGTGGCTGGAAAAATCGCCGACTCATTGATTTCTATGTGGCTTATGCGGAAACCGTCTTCCAACGCTATCGCGGGTTGGTCAAATATTGGCTGACGATCAATGAAATCAATATTTTGCTGCATCAGCCCTTTGTAGGTGGCGGGATCGTCTTTAAAGAAGGGGACAATCGTCAAGAAATCAAATACCAAGCAGCGCATCATCAGTTAGTCGCCAGTGCCTTAGCAACCCAAAAGGCTCATGAAATCGATCCGACCAATCAAGTTGGTTGTATGCTGGCTGGCGGCAGTCATTATCCTTATACTTGCCGACCTGAAGATTACCAAGAAGCAATCAATCGTGATCGCGAAGGGTATTTCTTTATCGATGTGCAAGCCCGAGGCAAATACCCCAATTATGCCTTGAAAAAATTTGAACGAGAAGACTTAACAATCAAAATAACACCTGAGGACGAGACGATTTTAGCGGCTTCTCCTGTTGATTTTGTCAGTTTTTCTTATTACTGTTCTCGAACGGTCAGTGCCCACCCAGAAGACTATGCGCAAGCGACGGGGAATCTCTTTCCATCAATTAAAAATGAACATCTACCATCGACTGAGTGGGGGTGGCAAATTGATCCGTTAGGACTGAGAAATTCATTGAATCAATTGTATGATCGCTATCAAAAACCGTTGTTTATCGTAGAAAATGGGTTAGGGGCGATCGATACCCCTGATGAGAATGGGTTTGTCGCAGACGATTATCGGATCGACTATTTAAAAAAACATATTCAAGCCTTTAAAGATGCGGTGACGATCGACGGCGTGGAACTACTTGGTTATACTACTTGGGGTTGTATTGATCTTGTAGCAGCCAGCACCGGTCAAATGAGTAAACGCTACGGCTTTATCTATGTGGATCGAGACGATCAAGGCAACGGCACCTTGAAACGAACCAAGAAAAAATCCTTTGAGTGGTATAAAAAAGTGATCGCTTCAAATGGGGAAGTTTTATAATATACAAAAAGAATGACACGAGAAAATGTGTCATTCTTTTTGTATTGTGTCATGTAATTTCAGGATAGAGAAGCAGGAACTCTTTTTTTACACGAGCCAATGGTGGACGCTTTGCAACGGCTTGCTATTTTTTCCCTGCAAAATGCGTAAAACGAACAAACTGATTTTGGGCTTCTTCTTGTAAAAACTCTTTTGGTGTCAGTTGAAATTCTTGTTTGAAGCAGCGTAAAAAATGGGTATAGGAGTTGAAGCCGCAAGCTTCGAAGGTGGCGGTGGCGCTTCTGGTTTTACGTAAAATTTCTTTGCTCTTTAAGAGTCGTTTCTTGACGACATAGGCATGAAAGGCGACGCCAGTTTCTTTTTTGAAAGTCCTTGAAAGCGAGTATGGGCTCATGAAAAGGGCTTTGGCGACGGTCTCTAAGGAGAGATCAGCGGTCAAATGCTGATTGATATAGGTAATGGCAGCCAAAATGTCTTTATTTTTATAGAGTGAGTCGGATAAAAACAGCGGTTCTTTTTCCTGATAGGCAATCGTATTGATGGAAATCAAAAACGCGATCAAATGATTTTGATAAAGTAAGTCGGTGCCATAATTGCTATCCGTTTTTTTGCGCAAAGGTCGCAATAGCTGGTCTAGTTGGTCGGCATCGATCGATAAAATACGACTGTTGATGCCGCCGTTGCTACGAAAACAGGCAGTGAGATCTGTTTGGGTAGTGGAGAGGGCAGCGAGATAACTAGGATTGATATACAGGTAGGTTCGCTCGAAAAAATCAGAAGTTTGATGGACGATTCGATGCAAGACATTCGGAGGAATCAAGATGATCGTACCAGGTTCTAGAGGGAATTCTCCGCCATCGATAAAGAAGACCGCTGATCCTTTTAAGGTACAGTGAATCTCATAAAAACTATGGTAATGATAAAGGGTATTGTTTTCTTCTACGATGTCTTTGATATGAAAGGCCTCAAAGCGATCGTTGATCATCGTGTCCGCACTTTGCTTCTCCATGATTGGCTCCTTTCGTGCTCGTTTGATTTTATCATACAAGAATAGATAGTAAAGTGTCAATAACTGCTATTTTCGTGTAAATGTAAGCGTGTTACGATCAATCTATCAAAGAGAAATGAGAGGATGAACCCAATGGTGATTTTAGAACAGTTATTTGTGGAAAAACGTGTCGTGGAAGAAAAAATTGATCGCATGATCGAAAATTTAACGACGATCAAGGATGATAATGGTGAATTTCTATTAGACTTTGACGGCTTGATCGTTGATGATAAAAGCTGGGGGATTTGGAACTGGCCGCAAGGGGTGGGACTATATGGCATTTATAAAAACTACCAAATCACCAAAAATCCTAAAGCGCTCCAAGTTGTGGAAGAATGGTTTGAGCAGCGGATGTTAGAAGGCGCGCCGCCTAAAAATGTCAACACGATGGCGCCGCTTTTGGCAATGGCGTATCTTTATGAAGACACCAAAGATTCTCGTTACTTGCCTTACCTTGAACAGTGGGCGGAATGGGTCATGCATGATATGCCGCGAACCGACGAAAATGGTCTGCAGCATGCGACCTATGGACCAGAAAATCGTAACCAGCTTTGGGACGATACCTTGATGATGACTGCTTTGCCTTTGGCGAAAATTGGCATGTTGCTGAATCGTCCGGCTTATATCGAAGAAGCAAAACAACAATTTATGATCCATATCAAATACTTAGTGGATAAAAAAACTGGGCTTTGGTTCCACGGCTGGACCTTTGAAGAACGCCACAATTATGCACAAGCGCTTTGGGCAAGAGGCAACTGCTGGATCACCATTGCGATTCCTGAGATCATTGAAATTCTCGACTTGCAAGAAGGAGATGCGTTACGTAGCTTCTTGATCAATACCCTCTTAGACCAACTAACTGCCTTGCAAGAAATGCAAGATGAAAGTGGCCTGTGGCACACCTTGTTAGACGATCCTAGCTCGTATGTGGAGGCTTCCGCGACGGCTGGTTTTGCCTATGGGATTTTAAAAGCCGTTCATAAGCGTTACATTGACAAAGCTTGGGAAGATGTTGCCTATAAAGCGTTAGCCGGTTTGATCGAACAAGTCGCAGAAGATGGAGAAGTCCAAAATGTTTCCATCGGCACTGGAATGGGAGAAGACTTGGAGTACTACAAAAACATTGCGATTACGGCGATGCCTTACGGGCAATCACTGACAGTCTTAGCATTTACTGAACTATTGGTTTCATTTTGTTAAGTTAAACACCTTACGCAATAAAGAGAGGAGCAAACAAAGATGATCAAAAAAGCGATTCGGATGAAGCTACATCCTGGTTATGAAGCAGAATATGAAAAACGGCATCGCGAACTATGGCCAGAACTAAAAGAGCAGCTCATAGCACACGGGGCGAAAAGCTACCAGATTTTCTTAGATCCAGAAACCCTTGCGTTGTTTGGCTACCTTGAGATTGAAGATGAAACCCGCTGGCAGCAGTTAGCGGCAACCGAGATCAACCAAAAATGGTGGCATTACATGGCAGAACTCATGGAAACAAATTCGGATGATTCGCCAGTGACACAGGAGTTAAAGGAAGTCTTTACGCTGTAAGCTAGACAAAAATGCTCATTCCTTAAAACGAACACGGTCGCATCAGTTGTTTGACATCAATCACTGGTTAGCCAAAGAGGTAGTTCGCTCACGAATGTGAGCGGACTACCTCTTTTGTTGAAATAGCAAAACAATGCTTTCGTTATAGAAGAAACGTTAAGAGAGAAGGGCTTTTTCTTGTTGCTTCAAAAATTTCTTTGGTGTCATACCAGTAATCTTTTTGAACGTTTGAACAAAATATTCAGGCGCATTGCTAAAGCCCGTCATCGCTGCCACTTCGTAGACTTTGTAGTTTTTCTTCAGCAGTTCTTGTGCTTTTTGGATGCGGTATTCGGCTAATTTTTGATTGAAGCGAATCCCGGTTTCTTTGTAATAGGTTTTTCCTAAGTATTCAGGATTCAAGTACAAAAGATGGGCTGCGATCCATTTCAATGACAATGCTTCATGGTCATAATATTCTTCGATGATCAGGTTGACCTTTTGGGACAGCTGCATGTTCTCGCTATCATCTAAGCTGCCCCGCATCAAATCGATACAGTGAAGCAGCATAAACTGGAGTTCGTGCCAATTATTCAAGAGCATGATCTTTGGGGAATAGTCATCAAAGTAAATGTCTTTTTTGATGCGATGGTTTTCAAAAATTGCCGATAACAAATCGTTGACCTGCAGCCGCAATAGTTGGACAGGGTAAAGCTCCATGCGGCAGGTAGAAAAAAAGTTTTCCGTAAGAACTTGGGCTAAAGTCAGTTCGCCTTTGTCGATCAATGCCAAAAGTTTTTCACGGTATTCCATGTAGAGACTATTTTCATAGACATTTTCTTGTGAGATTTGGGCTTCTTGGATGACTTCAAAGGTATCAAAATAAAACTCCTTATCCAAGTTCCGCTTGCCTAAATGATAACTGAGTAAAAATTTTTCGGGAGTTTCGACCCAGCAATTGATAGCGATCCCTTTTCCTAGATGCGCAGCCTGTACCTTCGTTTTAAAAAAGAGATTAAAGGTATTTTCCGTACTGAAGTTCAGAATATAGCCAACTTTGTTTTGATGACCGATCACCAACTCGTGATGGTTCTCATAGTTTTCGATCCGCTTAGCGATGGCGTGATAGAATTTCGAATCAAATAAGTACATACAAAATGGAAAAACGAATGATTCAGGCAGTGGTTCTTCTCCGCAGCTATTGATGTATTGCTCAATTTGTTGTTTTAAATAGAGGGTAGATTCCATTTGGCGACGTTCAGAGCGTTCGATCGTCTCAGCCAACGCTTCTGAAAGCTTGCTCGGAAAAACAGGTTTTTCAAGGAAAAATTTGACTCCTAAAGCCATCGCTTCTTTGGCAAAGGAGAAGCTGCCAAAGCCTGTCAAAATAATGATTTGAATCGCAGGATTGATGGCTTTTAATTTTTTGATCAAGGCAAGTCCATTGACTTTAGGCATATTGATGTCGGTAATCACGATGTCGATGGTGTTTTGCTGACAAAATGCCAAGGCTTCTTCACTGTCTGTATAAATTCCTTTGACCACTAATGGAAAATCAAAAGAAGCAACGAGGTTAGCCACACCATTTGCTATCAAGGGTTCATCGTCAACAACGAGGATGTTTTTCATGTTTTACTCACTCCTTTTAAAGGGGATCACAAAGCGCACCGTCGTCTTTTTGAAGGGAATCGAGGAGACGATGGTTAAGGACGCTTGATCACCATAATGCAGTTGCAATCGTTTTTGAATATTGGTCAATCCGATGCCGCCTTCTTTTTCAATCGAGAAGTTGGCTTTAAAACCAGGGCCATTGTCAGAGACACTGACTTGGAGAAAAGTTGCTTGTTGTTCAATCGTAAGGATGAGGCGACACGTCTCCTTCATATCATTGACGGCGTATTTAAAGACATTTTCAATCAATGGTTGAATCAGTAACTTAGGAATCTTAAAGGACAAGTCATTCACCAAAATTACTTCGATATACTCGATCCGTTTCCCGAAGCGAACGTTTTGAATATTGATATAGGCGTGCACGATATCTAATTCATCTTGTAGCGTTGTGAAGTCAGACTTGGTATCGATTTTTTTTCGAAACAAATAGGCAAGGGAGGTGACCATCTCTGAGATCTGCCACTGCTGATTTTCAATGGCGATCCAGTTGATCGAGTCTAACGTATTGTAGAGAAAATGCGGATCTAATTGTGCTTGCAATCCTTTAAATTCGATTTCTTGGGACAATATACGCATTTCATAATTGTCCTTGATCAAGGCATTTAATTCATCGATCATCGTATTGTAGCTTTCATAAAGGACCATGATCTCTTCTTGACTATTTTCTGGGACAGCGAGGGTCTTTAAAGAAGCCAGTTTTTTGGTTTTCCGCAGAACGGCCATTTGCGAAGCCAAGTCAGCTAAAGGGCGGGTCAGCTGATTGCTTATTTTCCGAATCACAACAATAATCAAACATAAAAAAGGCAAACTCACAGCGATAGAAAGGCCTTGTAGCTTATAAAGGTCCGCTAAAACTTGGTTTTCAGGCAGCAAATAAATGAAGGTCATATTCGGCATCGTCTTACGATCCATTGCATAGTAGTACTGGCGATTATCAAACGTCATGGAGCCGATCGATCGCTGGAAGGTTTCCATTTTTTGCTGCAAGGTATTTTGATCCGCAGCTACGGTTTGCTCGTCATTTGCGGTACTATAAAATTGGTTCTGATACGCCATGAAAAATTGGTTTTGTTCGGAGACAATGGGAAGACTTTCGATCTCGTTACGAAAGAAGGACGTATTGACTAGAAATATCACCGTGCCAATATAGGTTAAAGAAAGATCGGCTGTTGAATAGATTTTTCGCAGGTAAACGCCTTGAGAAAGGTCCTTTGCAAAAAACCAACTCCCTTTGGCAGGCTTATCGGGCAAAGTCTCAATCATATCTTTGATGGTTTGGCCATTAAAGATATGGTCGGTCTCGGCTAGAAAGTTGATCATGTTTTCATTCGTTGGGGTAAAGAGATAGACATTTTGAATCGTTGATTCATTGCGTACGAGGGCGTTGATTTCTGCACTTAAGGCATTCTTTTGGTCGATCGCCTCTAAGGATTGTAAGGAATCTTGTGCCAAGATCCTTTGTAGGCCATTTTGGATCGGTGCACTATCGATAATGCGAAAAGAGAGGGTTTCGACGGCAGTTAAACGTTTCGCGATATTTGTTGAAATGATTGAGACATCTTTATACGCAGCTTCTTTCAGCTGCGCCATGTAGACTTGTCGCCAAACTAAGGTCAGGAGAACAGCCAATGAGACGATAATTGCCACCGTCGCAAAAAAGACAAAATGTAACTGTCGCTCAAAAGGCTGCTTTTTAAAGTGATTGATCAGCTTCTGGGACTTCATGGACACTGCCTCGCTTTGCTTGCAATTGTTTGGTTTTTTCAATCATCTGACCATGAAAAAATTCAGCGAAGAACAAGAAAATCACCAGTCCAAAGACGAGTAACAAGGAGGTTTTGGCAGTCAATAAGAGAAACAATAAATACCAGGTAAACGACAAGGCAAGGCCTTGCAGTGGGTAGCGAAAGACTAGAAAGATACTGACGTACAAGGTCTGTTTCCAAGCGTGTTGTTCGGCTTTGGCATAGGTCATAAAGCTGATGAATGCAGTGTAGAGGAGGAGAATCGTTAAAAGTAAATAGACAGGACGCAGCCAAGCCATTTCAGTCGGGAAAAAATGAGTGATCCGTAAGTTAAGCAATAACAGGAGTACTGTACTTAATAGTCCAATGCCAAAAAGGGTAAAGGTGCGAAAGGCTTGCTTGTAGGCTTGCCAGAAGGCAACAGCTGAATAGTCATGGCCAGTTTTACGAAAATCATGTAAACATTTGATCGTGACAGCGGTGGCAGGACCGAAGCCAAAGATTCCCAACCCTAAAAGGGTAAAGAAAAGCCATAAAAGGTTTAATTTAGCAAAATAAGCTGTTACCGTAAAAAGACGAAACAGTCCGGTTTGTATTTTTTTCATTGTTTCCACCTACCTTGTTTTTTGAAAAGTAAGCCTTTTCAACGCTAGTATAGCATAGTATATTGGAAAAAATAGAGCATGTCTGTTTTTTTACATTTTTCATCTGTTTTTCTATTTTTTTCTAGCTATTGCCCGTGAAGGCTTAGCCTTCAGCAAAAACGACAGTCTAGTTTTTCACATATTTGCTCTTGTTTTTTCATTTTTATTAACGAAGATTTCCATTACAATCACCTTGTAAGCGCAAACAAAAAGGAGTGTAGAAGAATGAAGAAAACTTTTTTAAAAGCAGCGAGCTTGTTGTTTCTTGGTGCGACCTTAGCAGCTTGTGGCAATAACGGCAATAGTAGCGGAAGCTCAGAAGCTGATGCAGATGGGAAAACGACGATTTCCTTTACCTGGTGGGGCTCAGAAGTCAGACACGAGAAGTATATCGAATCGATCAAAGAATTTGAGAAACAAAATCCTGACATCAAAGTTGAATATGAATATGGTTCTTGGGATGACCATTGGAAAAAACTAGCGACAAAAGCGGCTTCTGGAGAATTACCTGATGTGATCCAGATGGATGTGCAGTACATTGCGCAATATGGAACGAAAAATCAATTAGCAGATATGTCGGAATTTATCGGCAATGAGATTCAAACCGATGATATCAAAGAATCGATTTTAGCAACTGGCGAGTTAGATGGAAACGTTTTTGGCATACCAACTTCTGTCAATACTATGGCGATGCTCTACAATCCATCATTGGTAGAACAAGGGGGCACTGGGATCGACTTTAGCAATTATACCTTCGATGACCTTGTAGAAAGTACGGCAGCGATCGCTGAAGCAACCGGTGATTATGGTTGGAATGATAACAATGACAACAGTACGATTTTGCAATACTTTTTACGTACCAAAGGCGAAGATCTATACCAATACGATGCGGACGGCAAACCAGAGATCGGTTTTACCAAAGAAAACTGGGTTGAATTTATGGGGGCTATCGCAGATCTTACGGAAGCCAAAGCAATGCCAACCGCAGAAGTGACTAGCAATGCCAACAGTATGGATCAATATCCGTTTTCACAAGGAAAAGCAGCCTATATGATGACTTGGTCCAATCAATACTTGACCTATAAAGCCTCCGCCGCAGAAGATGTCGAAATCAACTTGGCTCGTCCATTCGACTCAGAAAATGGGGCGATGGCGTATCGACCAGGGTTCTTTTATTCGATCGCGAATGCTTCTGAATCAAAAGAAGCAGCTGCGAAGTTTGTTGACTTTTTAGTGAATAGTGAAGAAGCCAATAAGATCATCGGTACTGAGCGGGGAATTCCTTCTAATGATGCCATCAAAGAATTGCTTTATGACGACATGACACCAGAAGAACAAGAGTCCTCTGATTTCTTAGATGATATTGCAGACATCGTCGGTGATCCATCCCCAATCCCACCAATTGGGTTTGCTGAAATCAACACGTACTTTAAAGAGCTGTACGCAGAGATCACTTATGGCACGATGACACCAGAAGAAACCTATGATGCCTTTACGCAACGCTGCGAAGAAATTTTTGCAGAAAACTATCAATAAGCATAGCTGCGGCGCCTTTACTGACTTTTTCAGTAAAGGCGTTTTTTTAGGAGAAACAATGGAAGCAAAAAATATAGTTCCTCTAGTTTTTCACATTTCTGTGCTTTTTTTTCTATTCATTCTTAAGAAACACTTCGTTAAAATCAACTTGTAAGCGTAATCAAATATAGGAGGTAGGAAGTGAAAATTATGGAACTACAATCAAAATCACCCACGGCAAAAGAGCTTGGGAAACTCAAAAGCTGGTTTAATCGATTACCAGAATCAAAACAGAATATGGTTACAGGCTACTTATTTATCTCACCCTTCATCATTGGCTTTTTTGCTTTTATTATCGTCCCGATGGGGATTTCTCTTTTTATGTCTTTTCATGACTATGATTTATTGACAGAGGCGCAATTTGTTGGCTGGAATAACTTTAAGACGATTTTTACGAATGATCCCAAGTTTGTTCAGTCACTGACTGTTACGCTGAAATATGTTGTGTTGGCAGTCCCTTTACGGCTGATCGTCGCATTAGCAGTGGCGATGCTGATCAACCGCCCATCGAAATTAAGCGGCGCTTATCGGGTATTATTTTATATCCCTTCGATTTTAGGTGGGAGCGTGGCGGTCTCGATCATGTGGCGGAATCTTTTTGGCGATTCAGGGTTGATCAATGGCGTGCTAGCGGCGATCGGCTTAGACCCCATCTACTTCTTTAAAAGTCCTGGCTTAGCGTTGATGACCTTGATTTTATTAGCAGCGTGGCAATTTGGCTCGTCGATGTTGATTTTCTTATCCGGTTTGAAAAATATTCCAAAAGATTATTACGAAGCTGCGGAAATTGATGGGGCAGGAAAAATCAGACAGTTTTTCAATATCACGGTTCCAGTCCTGACGCCAATCATCTTTTTCAATCTGATCTATCAAACGATCATGGCCTTTTTGACGTTTACACCTGCGTTTATCATTTCTAATGGGACGGGTTCACCCCGTAACGGCACGTTAGTCTATTCCTTGTACATGTATCAACGAGCCTTTACCGATTTCAAAATGGGCTATGCTTCAGCCTTAGCGTGGATTTTACTGGTCATCGTTGGGTTGATTACGATTCTGTTGTTCGCAACATCGAAATTTTGGGTGTTTAAAGAAAACGAGGAGGTTTGATTGATGCGTGAACAAAAACAAAATTATTTCTTTGATGCCGTGATCTTAGTTGCTGCATTACTGATGCTTTATCCGATTTTCTGGCTGCTGTTTAGTGCCTTTAAACCTAGTAGTGACATTTTTCGAACGGCAACGGAGTTGATCCCCCGAAGCTGGACGTTAGAAAACTTTACCAAAGGCTTTGAAGGAATCGCAGGGATTCCCTTCATTCGCTATATTTTCAACTCGTTGCAAATCGCGTTGATTTCAATGGTAGGGGCGGTCTGTTCTTCGGCTGTCATTTCTTATGGATTTGGTCGAATTCCTTTCAAAGGAAAAGGCTTTTGGTTTGCTTGTATCTTGGTCACGATGATGCTGCCGCAAGAGATTATCATGGTACCTCAGTATCTTTGGTTTAATCAATTAGGCTGGCTTAACTCGATTCGTCCGGTAACCGTTCCTTCATACTTCGGACAAGCCTTCTTTATTTTTATGATGGTCCAATTCGTCTCTGCGATCCCGACAGATTTAGATGAAGCAGCAAAAATGGACGGCTGTGGACGGGTCGGTATTTTCTTCCGCGTGATTCTACCGTTGATGAAGCCTTCCTTGGCAAACGCTGCGATCTTCTCTTTCTATTGGAAATGGGAAGAACTGATCGGACCGATGCTGTACCTCACACGTCCGCAAAACTACACGGTATCGATTGCCTTAAAGCAGTTCCTGGATGCTAGCAGCACCTCCAATTGGGGAGCGATGTTCGCGATGTCTGTGGTCTCCTTGCTACCTGTGTTGATCATCTTCTTTATTTTCCAAAAATACATTGTTGAAGGCATCAGCACGACTGGTCTTAAATAAGTGTGGAAAAAGATATTCGCTGTTTTGGAATATCTTTTTTCTATTGAATGAATTCGTTGAAGAAAGGACAAACCGATGGAACCATTTCAAGTAATTGATTTTCATGTCGTACCAAGCACGATCGGTGCCCATCAAGCGACCCTTATTTGGGAGAAGCCGCTGCACGCTCAAGCTATTTTTGGTTATCAATTGTTTTTAGAAAACGATTTGATCCAAACCAGACCAACAAACAAGACGCATTGGACGTTGACAAACTTATCTGCCGATCAAACGTATCAAGTAACGATCATCTGTCTCGATCATCAGGGGTGCCTGCTTACAAATACCGCAGTCACGACGACCTTTCGTACAAAGAAAAAAAGTGTTGTGATAGATGTTACGCAAGCACCCTACCATGCTGATAGCAAAGGCAAAGAAGATAGTACCACCATTCTCCAGCAAGCGATCAACGATTGCCCTAGTAATGGCACTGTCTGGATCCCAACAGGGGCGGTGATCCTTTCTGGTGCGTTGGAGCTAAAAAGCAATATGATTTTTCAGGTAGATGGCACATTGCAAGCAAGCCTCGACATAGAAAAGTATCGGGTTGCCCCTCACGAGTATTTAGGAAGCGTGAATCAAGAGGGCTTACCATTAAGCCGTTATGAAGGCTGGGAATTATTTTGCTTTCATTCATTGATCAACATTGGGTATATTGATCAAGGCGATCGAGGGCGTATCGTTTGTGAAAATGTCCGTCTTTGTGGCAAAGGGACGATCATTGGTGGCGGAAATCCATTAGGACTAGCGATGCGAAACCCTTATGCAGACCGTGAACAGTATCCAGAATATGTTTCTGATGGAAAACCTGGAAGACGAGTAAGGGGACGTTTGATCTGTATGATGCAGGCCAAAAACATCCATTTGACAGAGCTGACGTTGATTGATCCACCATGCTGGACTGTTCATATGATTTACTGTGACACCGTTGTGACCCATGGGGTGATTATTCAGTCCAAAGGCATTGACAATGGCGATGGTTGGGACCCAGATTCTTCGCAAAATTTGCTGATTTTTGACACCGTTTTTGATACGGGCGATGATTGTATCGCAATCAAATCTGGCAAAAATCCAGAAGGAAATCAGATCAATAGACCAGCGAAAAATATTCGGCTGTTTGATTTGGCTATTCGAGGGGGACATGGCATCGCGATTGGTAGTGAGCAATCTGGTGGTGTCGAAAATATCGCTTTTCGAGATTGTCAACTGACCAATACGCTTTATGGGCTAGAATTGAAAGCGCAGAATGATCGTGGCGGCTATATTCGTCAAGTGACAATCATCGATTGCCTGTTGGATCGTTTCATGGCTCATCCTGTTGCTTACAATGCCGATGGTCAGGCCGCACAACAGTTACCAATCATTTCGGATATTTTGGTCAAGAATACCTGTATCGTAGGGCAGAACCCTTTGGTCGAGCTAAAAGGGTTTGTCGATGAACAAACACAGCAGGTTTCACCGATCCAACGCGTTACTTTTGAGTCAGTTGCCTTTGAATCAGCTAAAGGGCAAAAGAAAATGATTTTTGAACAGTGTCAGGAGATCTGCTTTAAAGAAGCATCGATCATTGATCAAGCGGCCATAAGTGACGCAATAAGTTGCCGAGAAACAGTCGAGCTATCCTTGATGGGGCAAAAGAAACGCACGTAGAACAAGCTTTTGGAAATGATCTGCGTTGGTTTTCCCAATGAGAAACAGTTAGTTAAGCACCTCATCTCCTCCCTTGAGAGGTTGCGCCTTTTTGCTTTTGTAGACAAAAAGGCGCATTTTTCTAATAAGAAAGGACGTTGCAAAAAAAGACGATCCTCAGAAATCAAAAAGGACTTTCTTTTGCCGCTAAGGGGACTATAGTAAAGAATGTAGGAAAAAAGGACGCCAGAAAGCACATGGGAAAAGACAACGAGATGTGCCAAGAGGAACGCTTTACTTGATGGACAGCGCCAGTAAGAAGCACTTAGTTCTATCCAAATAAATGATAGATGAAAAAAGGTTGGCGATGCGCAAATTTTTAAAAGTCATGGATATCGACAAACCTATTTGTAGCGTAAAACAAAAGCGTAGGAGGTAAGCAAGAATGGAAGACATCACGCAATTATTGCAACGAGAAATTGACCAAGCATCAACTGTGCAGGGAACAGTGATTACACCACCCGGCGCCTATCAAATCGGCGCATTGTTTTTAAAAAGCAATGTGCACTTGATTGTCTCAGAGGATACGATTCTGTATGGTAGTCAAGAACTGGCCGATTATCCCGAAGTAGATAATCGGGTCGCAGGAATCAATATGAAGTGGCCTGCAGCGATGATCAATGTTTTTCACGCAGAAAATGTCATGATCTCTGGAAAAGGGAAACTTGATGGTCGTGGAGAAACATGGTGGCAAACGTTTTGGGGAACAGATGAAGTCAGCGGGATGATGGCGGATTATGCAAAGAAAGGCTTACGCTGGGCAGCAGATTATGATTGCAAGCGTCCACGGAATATTCTTGTTTATGAAAGTCAGCAAGTAACCATCAAAGATATTTCGTCGGTACAGTCGGGTTTTTGGAATACCCAAATCACGTATTCTCACCACATATTGATCGACGGCATCACGATAGACAATGGAAAAGGGCCTAGTACTGATGGCATCGATATTGATTCCTGTGAAGAAGTCACGATTCAAAATGCCTACATTTCCTGCAACGATGACAATATTTCGATCAAGGCGGGACGTGGGGCGGAAGCCTTAGCCCAGCAAAGAAGCTGTCGGAAAATCACGATCAAAGACTGTCAATTAGGGTATGGTTCAGGAATTGCCATTGGTAGTGAAACTTCGGGTGGGATCGAAGAGATCAAAATCCAAAAAGTCGTCTTTGAGCAAACTGGTGCAGGGTTTCGGATCAAATCCGCCAACAATCGTGGTGGATTTATACGCAAGGTCACTGCTTCGGATTTAACGATGAAGGATGTTGGCTTTCCTTTTCTCTTACAAACAAATTGGTACCCAGATTATAGTTATCCAGAACTGCCAGCTGATTATGAGGAAGAGATTCCCGACTATTGGCACAAATTGATGGCACAACCAGCTGTTCCAGTAGGTCCAGCAAAGGTCTGCGACATTACTATTGAAAACGTGCAAGCTACCAAAACAGGACAACAAAGCGTGCGTGCTTTTTTCATCGAGGCCAGCCCAGCAGAACCGATCCGCAATCTAACATTGAAAAATCTTTTCATTCATGCCGATGAGTTCGGCAAGATTGCAGGGGTTGAGAACTTAAGGATGGTGGAAACGATCGTCACTGCGTTAGCGCCAACCTTGAATCAAAATGATGTGTATGAGCGGTAGTACTCTTTCTGTCAAATATGAATAAGTGGTGATCCGCTTAGTACTACAAAACTGATGAATTATCAAAGAAGACCAATGAGTTGGTCTTTTTTTCATGATAAGGTGTTTCCAAATCTCTCACGAATAAGAACATCAGTACTTAGGCTACCCTTTCTACAACGAGAATTTAAGAATGATAGGAATCAGAAAAACTGCGATAATTAAATTGATTGAGCGAACTAAGAACACGAAGAACTATTTATTCTTTTTTCCTATAATTTACGATACCTGCAAATGTAGAGCAAAACTCCCTACCCAGCCATATATCAACGATTAACAAAAAATGTCAATTGCTGGAAATCCTGCTTTTCGTTATGCTTTTGGTATTGAAAGCGGTTTATTTAATCGAGCTCAACAACAAAATCTAAGGAGGAAAAGTAGTGAAAAAATTAAGTACGATTCTTGGTTTGGGGTTACTATCGGTCGCCTTTTTGTCGGCATGTGGGAAGGAGGAAGCAGGTTCCACAACAGATTATGATACGATTTCGATGTTATCGCCGTACATTGAAACTGAACCACCTGCAAGTGACAACGAGATTTTGAAACAATTAGAAGCTTACACTGGCAAAAACATTGATATTACCTGGGCACCCAATACATCCTATGAGGATAAAATGAATATTACGTTAGCTTCAGATGATATTCCAGAAGTGATGGTCATTCAAGGAAAATCAGGAGGATTTATCAAGTCAGCAGAAAATGGGGCTTTTTGGGATTTGACCGACTATTTAGCTGATTATCCTAATCTCTCTCAGTCTAACGAGGATGTTTTGCGTAATTCTTCTGTGAATGGCAAAGTGTACGGAATTTATCGGAAACGTGATGCGATGCGGACGGCGGTGATCATCCGAAAAGATTGGTTAGAAAACTTAAACTTAGAGGTACCAGAAACGATCGATGATCTCTATGAGGTTGCCAAAGCATTTACTGAGAACGATCCCGATGGGAATGGTGAAAATGATACGTTTGGTTTGATTATTCCCCAATGGCCTGGCTCGATCAATTCAAATAGTCCTTACGATGTGTTAGCTACTTGGTTTGGGGCAGGAAATGCTTGGAAAGAAATAGACGGCACTTTAGAGCCATCCTTTATGCAACCAGAATACCTAGAATCAATGCAATTTGTTAAAGATATGGTGGAACAAGGCTATGTCAATCGTGATTTTGCAACTATGGCAGCAGATAAATGGGATGAGCCGTTTATCAATGGACGTGGTGGGATCATTATTGATACGTATTCACGAGCAGCACAAATCAGTAATAAATTATTGCAAGCTGGAGAAGAAGACCTCGTCGTCTTTACAGGGAATTTAAAAGATAATAGCGGTACGATGAATGCGTTACCGACAGATGGCTATTCTGGTTTCTTGGCGATTCCTAAGTCGAGTGTCCAGACAGAGGAACATCTAAAAGAGGTATTGACGTTCCTTGATAAATTAAATGATAAAGAAGCACAGGTATTGCTGAACAACGGAATCGAAGGAATCAATTTTGAAGTAGTGGATGGAATGTCCGTGGCATTAGAAGGATCAGAAGCTGAAGCGTTAGCCAATGCGGTCAAAGGGTACTCACAAATTGGGATGAATGTAACGGAAGATACCCTGTACTATATTGCTAAGCCTGATACAGAAGCGGCTACTGAAAGCTATGAAAAACGATTGTCATTGATGGAAGCTGATTTAGAGCACGCTGTCTTTAACCCAGCAGCCTCCTATAATACAGATACGTATGTAACAAAAGGGGCACAGCTTGATCAGATCATTAGTGATGCACGGGTTCAATTTATTGCAGGACAAATCGATGAAGCGGGTTGGGAAGCTGCGATCGAACTTTGGAAGAATCAAGGAGGCACGCAGCTGATGGAAGAAACGAATGCCCTTCATCAAGCACAATAACGACAGTCGAAGAAGGTTGAGTGGATCTTGCTCTCAACCTTTTTCTTTTTCAATAATTTTTTTCAGCTAATAAAATGGAGTACTATTCAGGTGAGACGAGACAGGTAGTAAGAAATCAGAAAAGAAAAAATGGAAAAAAACAAGTGAAAACCCTAATCTAACGCTTGATATCAAGGAATTCAAAAAAAGTCAATTGTTAGAAATGTAGGTCAAGTTTACTATGAAAAGAGAAAAGCAGCTCATATACGCATAAAAGGAGAAGAGGAAATGTTAGCGAAATTGATCTATGAAAATCCGCTGAATCAAGCAGCAGATATTCAACACTTTATTGCTGAAGGAGAGCCCAAAATTACTTTCCAAGACGGGATGATTCTGGCGAATACTTATTCTGAAGAATCAAACAAACAACCACATTTTGTTTTATGGCTGCCTCAACAATTTCCAGCGGACCTACGAATCACCTGGCAGTTTCAACCACTGGCTGAACCAGGCTTATGTATGCTCTTTTTTGCAGCAGCCAATCGCAAGGGTGGCTCGATCTTCGATTCTGGAGTACCCAAACGAACCGGGGCATATCCCGAGTATCATTCTGGAGGGATCAATGCTTACCACCTTTCTTATTTTCGAAGAAAGTATGAGGAGGAACGGGCGTTTGAAACGTGTAATTTGCGCAAAAGCCATGGGTTTCATCTGGTCGCCCAAGGCGCAGATCCACTTCCGAGTGTAGCAGATGCCCGAGGGTTTTATCACCTAAGAATCGATAAGGTAGGTGCAACGATCTCCTTTTGGATCAACGACTTATTGGTGTTAAGGTACCTTGATGAGGAACAGTTTGGTCCCGTATTAACCAAAGGAGCGATCGGATTTCGGCAAATGGCGCCAATGAAGGCCCGCTATAAAGACTTAAAGGTATATTCCTTAGAGGAGGAACGGTGATGAATTGGCAGAAAGCATATCAAGCAGCAGATTTTGTCTTTTATTGTTTGCTGATAAATGTAACCGTTATTATAGGTGCGCTAGTAGGTGGGATCATCTTTGGACTGGCGCCTAGCGTGCAAGCAGGATTCCACGTAGCAAAGAAAACCCTTAAACAGGAATCGCCGCCTTTTTTTCAAACGTTCTTTGGGTATTACCGCAGGAACTTTTGGCGATCGAATCGCTTGGGCTTACCGATCATTCTCTTTTATTTGTGCCCCATGGTGGTGATCCAGCAAGGATTTTTAGCGGCATTGACTCAAACAGGCTTGATCCTATTGATCGTTAGCCAATGCGTCGCGATCGCTGTGATCAATACATTGCTTAGCATGTACGAATATTATGTGCTCCCAACGAAGAAGTACCTAGGCGCTTCGCTACGCTTTCTTTTTTTTCAACCTATTGGCACCTTTTTAGGCGTCCTTTGGTTTGGGATTTGTAGTACGATCAGTTTTTTTCTCCCCGGTCTCCTGCCATTTTTAAGTATTGGGATGTGGATCATTGGCACAATGGGGATTTACTTGAAATTATTTGATGAAAATGAACAAAAGCTAAAGCAACAAAAAGATGCAGGTCAACCTGTAGAGAGGGAAGAGGAGGAAATCGAACATGGCATTGAAATGGCTCAAAAATAAACCTAAGGGAAAACGTGGGCTGAGTTTTGGGTATCCATGGGAAAAAGGAGCTTTACAACCTGAGGCTCTAAGTGAGGAAATGTTTTTGCTGGGTGAGGAGCCGCTGCAAACGAAAGTACTGGCTTACTGGCCAGATGGCAGTGTGAAATGGACAGGACACAGTGGTCTGGTGGCAGAAACGACGCAGTTACTTTTTCAAAGAAAACAGCGTGTCCAGAAGAAACAGGCGATTGCTAGGGAAGCTTACAACGGTATTTATTTTGACAACGGTACGATCAAAGGCTTCTTCCCGAAACATGGGGAAGGGAAAAATGTATTGGACTGGGTAGCGGTCAATGGGCAGAAAAAATTGCAAGATCTTCACGCAATCCTGCAATACCAAAACAAAAAGGTGCAGTCCAAAGTAACGGACTTGATGTTGGAAGAAAATGGTTCCGAGAAAGCCGTTATCAAAGTATCGGGCGTCATCGAGATCGATCAAGAAGTGGTGCAAGAGTTTATTTTACGGTTCCGCATCTTTCGTGAAATCAGCAAATTGGAAATCATTCATACGGTCATTATCATCAAACCACTTGCTTATGAAGGCATGGGGATAGCATTTGATTATGCGTTGACAGGTGAAAATTGGAATCGACAAGTCAAATTTATTGCAGATGCTGTGTATCATGAAGCGGCGCAATTGTTACTTTCACGTCGACACTATCAGCAAAACATTCCCTATCAAGAACAAGCCAGTGGACAGCTCGTTTCATTGACCTCAGCGGACGAGCCGATGCTGTCTCATGCGGTGGAAAATGCTATTTGGGACAATTTTCGGGTCAATCAAATCAATCATCGGTCATTTGAATTAGAAAAACAGACAGAAGCTGGGTACTGTTGGTTGCCCATTGGGGATGGCGAGCATTATTCAGGTACCTTTTACGCTGGGGGAGAAACCGGCGGCGTTGCTTGCAGCATGGAGAAATTTTGGGAAAAAGCACCATCTGCGATCGAGGTGACAGGCATCACCCAAAAAGAAACCCAAATCACGATGTGGCAGTGGTCACCGAATGCCAAGCCAATGGATTTTCAGCACTATTCCAAACGGGATCATATGCTTAGCGGATACGAAGGAATGGAAGAGATTCGTTCGACGGCAGTTGGTGTAGCAAATACGACGCGTTGTTGGTTGGATCTATATGAAGAAGCCCCGTCAGAAGAAGTGTTGCTGGGCTTAGCTCAAGAAAACCAAGAACCTGCCCAGATCGTTTCATTGCCAGAGCGTTATCAAGAGACGAAGGTTTTTGGCAGGATCAGTTTACCAGACGAATCAACGAAAACGAAACAATTGCTGGAGCAACAATTGGCTGAGATGCGGCAATTCTATTTAGCAGAAGTCCAACAAAGAGGTTGGTATGGCTATTGGAACTATGGTGATGTCATGCATACCTATGATCAGTTTCGACACCAATGGCGCTACGATCTTGGTGGGTACGCTTGGCAAAACACTGAATTGGTCCCCAACATGTGGCTTTGGTTAGATTTTTTACGAACCGGTGATCCAAGCGTCTACTATCTGGCTGAAAGCATGACGAGACATACTTCAGAAGTCGATCAGTATCATGCTGGTGAATACAAAGGATTGGGGTCTCGGCATAATGTCGTTCATTGGGGCTGCCAAGCCAAAGAAGTTCGAATTTCAATGGCGGGTCTGCATCGCTACTACTACTATTTGACAGCGGATGAACGCATTGGGGAGGTTATGGAACAAGTCAAAGACAATGAAACCTATGCTTTTGATGCGTTACCACCGATGCGCGAGTTTTATGAACGAGAAACGAAGCGGATACCGATTCGCATCGGACCAGATTGGGCTGCGCTAGTCTCGAACTGGTTTACCCAGTGGGAACGGACGAATGATCCTGTTTATCTTGAAAAAATTCGCACGGGCATCACCTGCATCAAAGCCATGCCCCAGCGCCTATTGTCTGGTCCCACAGTGTTATTTGATCCACAAGACAAAACCTTATCTTATATGGGAACTGGGAATTTTGGCGGCTATCACATGGTCATCTCCTTTGGGGCGCCGCAAGTTTGGTTAGAACTTGCTCAAGTGCTGGAAGACCCCGAGTGGACAGAGATGTTAGGGGAGTTTGGCTGGTTTTATAGCTTGAGTCCTGAGAGAAAAGCAGAAGAATCAAACGGGGTACTGACGGAACCTCATTTTGCCTGGCCAATGTTTGCGTCGACGATGATGGCCTTTGCTGGGCGAGTGCGTAACGATCAAGCAATCAGCCAAAGGGCTTGGCAGTTATTGCTTGATAAGGACAAATCGGGTGTTCCATTGCCGATCGAAGCGACCATTGAAGCAGCGACAACGTGGAAAAAAATAAAAGAAATGCCGTGGGTATCGACCAATGTGTTGTCACAGTGGGGTCTAAATACGATTTGTTGTTTAGCACTGATCGGAGCGGAGTTAGAGGAGGAGACTGAATGGAAACAACAATAAAAAAAGTGCCGAAAACGAAAGAGCAATGGGGGAGTTTTCTCAACCATTTTAAACAAAATAAATGGCTCTATATTTTGACGATTCCCGGGATCATCTATTTTGCAGTATTTCGTTATGCACCGATGTATGGGTTGATCATTGCTTTCAAAGATTATGTGCCTTTTTTAGGAATCGCAGATAGTCCATGGGTCGGAACACAAAATTTTATGGATTTCTTCAATAATCCTGATTTCTTTCGGATCTTGTGGAACACGTTGATGATTGCCTTTTTAAACATCTTCTTTTCGTTTCCAGCACCCATCTTTTTGGCCCTGTTACTGAATGAATTGCGCAACAAGCTGTTTCAGCGGACCATTCAAACCTTCGTCTATGTACCACATTTTCTTTCATGGACGATCGTCGTTAGTCTTTGGCATATCTTATTCAACATCGATCATGGAGCGATCACTCAGTTTATCGCTTCGTTGACAGGCGTTGAAATCGACTTTCTCTCAGACCCACAATGGTTCCGCCCCATGATCGTGATGCAATCGATTTGGAAAGAGATCGGTTGGGGGACCATTATTTATTTAGCTGCCTTATCAGGTGTGGATCAGGAACAATACGAAGCCGCGATCATGGATGGTGCAGGACGTTTCCGTCGTGTGTGGCACATCACTTTGCCTGCGATTCGTTCGACGATCATCATTATGCTGATCATGCGGATCGGGTCGATTTTGTCTACTGGGTTTGATCAGATTTTCTTGATGACCAATCAGTTGAACCGAACAGTAGCAGATGTTTTTGATACGTATGTGTATATGATGGGGATCACCAATGGCGCTTACAGTTACTCAACAGCCGTTGGATTATTTAAATCGATCGTTGGGATCATCCTCGTACTTTGTACCAATAAATTAGCGAAACGCTTTGGCGAAAGCGGCTTATACTAAGGAGGAAAAAGATGGCTACTTTACACAATACGAAGGCAGGGAAAGTATTTGATATTTTTAATGCGCTATTTTTGGCATTGATTGGGTTATTCATGGTGATTCCTTTTATTTATGTGATCGCCGGTTCATTTGCTACGGAGTTAGAATTGACCACACGTTCGTTTTTCTTATGGCCAAATGAGATCAGTCTCGACTCCTATCGCTTTATTTTTTCAACCAACACCTTTATCCGTAGTTTGCTTGTAACGGTCGGCGTTACCATCGTTGGCACGCTGGTGCAGCTTTTCTGTACCTTCACCTTTGCCTATCCTTTATCACGCAAGCACCTAAAAGGACGGAACACCTTGTTGAATCTCGTGATTTTTGCAATGCTCTTTTCAGGTGGGATGATCCCAACGTTTATCGTGGTTAAAAATTTAGGACTGATCAATTCTTATTGGGCATTGATTTTGCCAATCGCGATCAATCCCTTCAACTTAATGATCATCAAAAACTTTTTCCAAGAAATGCCGATCGAATTGGAAGAATCCGCCAAGATGGACGGCTGTACGGAACTAGGGATCTTATGGAAAATCATTTTGCCTTTATCAAAACCAGTGATCGCGACCTTCACCCTTTTTTACGCCGTTGGTATCTGGAACGACTTCATGAGTGGATTGCTCTATATCAACGATTCAGCAAAATGGCCGATTCAGTTATTGTTAAGACAGATCACGATGGCGTCCAGTGGTGCCAATGCGTTAGCAAGTATGGACCCCAACTATGTGCCGCCGGAACAAGGAATCAAATTTGCAGTCATCATTGTGGCGACTTTACCAATTTTGATCTTCTATCCGTTTTTGCAAAAACATTTTGCCAAAGGAATGCTGATTGGATCCGTCAAAGGATGATACACTTCAATAGTTGTGGATAGGTTGTCATGCGTTTTTTCGCATGACAATTTGTTACATAAAATCTATTACAAGGGTGTTTGGGAATGAAGTACTTTAAAACAGGCGGTTTTCATCGAAAACTGCAGCTAGCCAGTCTATGGATCGTCGTGCCGCTATTAGCCGTTGCAATCTTTTTGCATGCCTATTTGATCGGACCATTACAACGATCGTATCAAGAACTAAATAATCGCCAAGTCGAAGGAATCGTTAGTAACATCAACCAACAGTTCTCGCAGCTGGAAGTGACTTTAAGCGTTTGGGGGCAATCGTTTCAAAGGCGCTACCAAGAAGATTTACTGGAAACGACAAATTATCAGACGTTGATCCAACTGTCGGAAGAATTGTTTTACTTAACAAATAGCTCCAATTATGTCAATCGAATCGGTATTTATTCACTAGGCGAGACGCCTTTTGGGATTGAAAGTGGCGGCACGTATGAATTAACGCTCGAGCAAACCAAAACAGCATTTGAACGCTATCGGATCGATAATGGGAGGCAGTATCAGTGGAAGATCATTGAAGAAGAGGATGAATTGATTTTTGTACAAAACATTGATGGCCAAGGCGAAGATCAGCCTAAAATTTTTTTAGTTGCAACGATCGACGAGCAATCATTGTTAAAGTATTTTTACGATACCCAAATTGAAAATGGACTCGCAGCGATTTCCTTTAATCATGAGAGTTTTCGTTTTATTGGCGATCAGAACTTAGCGAATGTTATCCAACCGCTGAGTGAGGAGCATCAAGGAACCTGGGTCGAATCGATCAATGGCAATGATTATAGCATGATCGCCGTAAACAGTACGCGACTCAACCAAATATGGACGTTTTATACCGTCGTTCCCTTAGCATTGATTACCGAGCCAGTCACTCATTTGGCTAGAGTGCTGATCGTCGTAAGTATTCTTTTTATTGCTTGTGTGGCAGTCATGAGTCTCTTTTTGGCAAAAAAACAATACCAACCTTTTGAAAAAACGATGGATCAGCTCTTTGGTAATACCCAATGGAAAAAAGAAAACGATCTGGAGTTTTTGGTGGACCGTTGGCAACAATTAAGTCGTGAAAAAGGATTGCTACAAAATCAGGCGGAACGCTTTCAAGATTCGCTGAAGCGGCAAGTGATCCAACATTTGATGGAAGGGTATTATGGCTATTTATCAGAGGAAGAATCGCAACAATTACTGCAGCAAAAAAACTGGCGCTTAAGTGACCAAGGGTATCGCCTGTTTTATTTCCAACTCAATGATCTATTAAGCAATCAAGCAAATTCACAAGATGAAACCCACATTTTGTTTGCGTTAGAAAACATTATAGCGGATGTCACAGCCATGTTTTTCCCAGAATCAACCATCGTTTCGTCAAATGAAGGACGGATTTTGGTTTTTGTGGTCAATCAAGAGCAGCAACTGACAGATTACTTCACGATGGTCACCAAGCAAATCAATTTGATCGTCTGCCGTTATGTCACCATCGTTAGTTCGCAACAAGAAACTGAGATTCGCAAGTTGCCTGAAGTTGCCCAACGGCTCAAAAAGCAAATCCATCTGCAACAGTTGATTCCCGAAAATCAAGTGCTTCAAGGAGAGAAAATGCGCCCGCTGCCGAAGTATTCTCTTTCGCAAGAAAATTTGATTTTAACAGCGCTGAAAAGTGGCTATCATGAAGAATTGCAACGAAGTCTCCAGCGGTTTTTAGAACAGGTCGTTGCAGAAAACAATCAACAGGCTGCGGTGATCTATGTGGTCAATCGACTGTATGATCAAGTCGATTACCTTTTAAATGAAAATGGGGTCTCACGAACGGATTATGTATCGAAAACGGTTGTGTTAGAACGAATCGAACGACTTTTGGACATCAATCAGATTCAAGCCTTTTTGTACCATCATTTCTTAAAGCCCGTCTCCATCCTGTGGCAAGAAAATGTCGCTAATTCTTATAGTGAAATGATCCAAAAAGTAGCGGAGTACATCCAATCTGATTTTCGCAATGAACAAATTTCGTTAGAATATGTTGCGGATCGTTTCGAAGTCGACCCAATCTTTTTGAGTAAGGAGTTCAAGCGTGCCAAGCAGGTCAACTTTATTGATTATTTAACTAATGTTCGCATCGTAGAAGCGAAACGGCAGCTGCTAGAAACCGATCATCAAATCAATGAAATCGCCGAAAACCTTGGGTATAATCCCAGCTACTTCAATCGTTTATTTAAAAAGTGCACGGGAATGACCCCAGGACAATATCGAAAAGGTCAGAGCTGATCACTGTTGGTTGCTGCGGAAAAGCTCGTATTTTCGCAGCTTTTGCTCTGATTTTTCCATGTTTTCATCAGCGAATGTTTTGTATAATAGAAAAGAAAGCGGTTTCTAATGCAGCTTAAGTTCAACAAGAAAACCAGCGGACTTGTCAAAGCTGTTGGAAATCTGATAGTAAATAGATGGAGGAAGAAAAGAAATGAAAATCGTTCTAGGCGGAGATTCAACCGTGGCGGATTATCCCCTTGATCAACAGCCAATGATGGGCTGGGGACAAGCCTTACCAAGCTATCTATCCCCAGAAGTAAACGTACGCAATTTTGCAAAAAACGGCAGTACGACTCGTTCGTTTATCGAAGAAGGGTTGTTTGAGCAGCTCCTGCAAGAAGTCGAACCGAATACAGTCGTCCTACTGCAATTTGGACATAATGACCAAAAAGAGAAAAACCATGTCACGATGGAGACATACATTGCTCATTTAACAGACATGATCCGTCAGATCAAAGAAAAAGCAGGAATCCCGATCCTGTGTACACCTGTTGAACGGCGGGTAGGAGAAGAGGGACGACTGGCGCATACGTTGTCAGCATTTTTACCTGTCTTAAGAGAACTTAGTCGAACGGAAGAAGTAGTTTTGTTTGATTTAAATCGCTATACCTATCATTATTATGACACATTAGGACTAGAAGCTTCCAAAGCACTCTTTGTTTGGTTAGCACCGAATGAGCATCCCAATTATCCTGCAGGTCTTGCAGATGATACCCACTTTTCAAAGCTCGGGGCGCATATGATCGCTCGCTACGTGGCGATTCGTTTACAGGCGTTTTTCCATGAGCAACCACTTTTTCCTGATATTTATTATGGCGCCTGCATGTATCCAGAAGTCTGGTCGGAAGAAATCATGCAAAGTGATAGTCACATGATGAAAACGTTGGGCATGAATTTTGCTAGAATTGGGGAATTCATGTGGCGTGACTTGGAGCCTAAACCTGGAGAATATGATTTTTCGTTGTTGGAACGTGCGCTAGAACAGTACCAAGCAAATGGCATCGATGTTTGCTTATGTATTCCAACGCCGACCCCACCCCGCTGGTTTACAAAACAGTACCCAGAAGCGTTGGTCACTAACCAAGATGGAACGAAGATGCATCACGGCTCAAGACAGCATGTCTGTACCAACAACGAGGACTTTCGCCGTTATGCCTATCGTTTGACGAGAAAAATCGCGGAGATTGCCGAAAAACATGAAAATGTCGTTATGTTGCAATTGGACAATGAGTTTAAATGTCATGTCGATCTATGTTACTGTACGACGTGCCAAACGCGTTGGCATACGTATTTAAAAGACAGCTATCAATCCGTGACTAACCTCAACGAGTGTTGGGGAACGAAGGTGTGGAGTGAGTGGTATGACGCATTTGAGGATGTCGTCTTGCCGCTAACAACCCCATTTTTGCATAATTCTTCCTTGATGAATGCCTTTCGCCGCTTTACCACTGATACGTTGAATGAGTTTGCGCATGATCTTTGTCATTTTATCCGAATGGAGACCGCGTTACCCATTACCCATAACTCCGCTTTTGGGTTTAACTTGCAAAATGATGAGCTATTTGCTGATTTAGATATTGCTGGTTTTGATACGTATGCACCGGCAGACAACTATCCAGCATATACGATGAACTTGGATCGTTGGCGGAATGTCAAACCGCGCAACAAGGAAATGTTATTGTTAGAAACTTGTACTGCCAATGCTGGTCATATTGAAAACTATGCAGCACCTCGTCCTCATAGGTTTGTCACAAGTGAAGCGTTCATTGGCTATGCAGGTAATTTGAAATCCTTCTGCTTTTGGCATTTTCGTGGACATCGCTATGGTGTGGAGCAACCCCATAGTGCCGTGTTAACTGCTTGGGGAGAGCCAGATCGTGGGTATGAAGAGGTAGTTCGGATTGGCGAACTAAGACAACAGATCGCACCACTTTTAGCGGAAACGAAGTATGTATCAGCAAAAATAGCCATCATGTACTCGGATTACTCGAAACGCTTTTACACGATCGATCATGGGGGTGTTTATGATTATCGCAGCCTATTTACCGAATTTTACGGCAGTCTGATTCGCCAAGGGATTCGTGTAGAAATCATTCAAGAAAATAGTCCGTTAGAAGAGTATGAGGTTGTTCTTGCCCCATTTGTTCGTTGGATAAGCCCTACTTTGCTGAAAAAATTTGCCGCCTTTACCGAAGCAGGAGGCAAGCTGATTTTAGGCCCGATGACAGGGGATCGGACCAAAGAGCTGGCGTGGCCAGCGACGAATGGTTTAGATCGTTTAGGAGAATGGCTCGGGTTTGACCAAATCCAGCAGTTTACGGTGAAAGGACTGGCTTATCAGCTAACCTATGATGGCCTAGAAGAACCTTTGGATCATTTGGTCACAGTTTTTCACTGCCCAGAAGATTGGGAAACGATCGGACGAGGGAATGACCAAACGCTACTAGCTAAGAAACAACTGGCTCAAGGAGAGATCATCTATTTAGGTGCGCTACCTAGCAATTTAACAGACAGTTTGATATGGCAGTCGTTTTGTCGCAAAGAACTTTTCCCTTATGAATCAGATCGCCAGTTGATCAAATGTTCGGAAGGTGTGATGAAGTATCGCAGAGAGTCAGCGACCCATGTCCAACTTTGGATCAGTAACTTAGGTATGACGACAGCTGACTTTACCTTACCTCTCCCCGGATTCGAACGCTTGTCAGGGGAAGCGCTGACGCGCGGTAACCATAGGCTAAAACCTTATGAAAATTTGATTATTGAATGGGAAAAAACAGTAGAAAGCGAGGAGTCAGATGATTCATTTAGCCATCCGAGGGCATGATCTCTCAGGAGAATATACACCCAAGCAGTTAGCACAAGCCATAGGTGCAAAGAAAATAAAAAACGTTCAGTTTGCCTTGAATGCGTCTTTTCCAGACCTAAGTGCTCCTGAAAAGATGAATCCAGGTATGGGGACCTTCTTCAAGAATGAATTCCAAGAACAAGGCGTTCAAATCGCTTTGTTAAGTTGTTATAGTAACTTGATTCATCCCGAACCAGGGGAACGAGAAAAAATCTTACAGAAATTTGAGCGCTATTTATTCCATGCCCGTTATTTTTGTGCCAGCATGGTGGCTTCAGAAACAGGCTCAGTCATTGCCGCGCTGGGATATAGCGAAGAGAATTTTTCGGATGAGGTTTTTGAAGACTTGATCCATGTGATCCAGCGACTCGTTCGAGTGGGAGAAAAATATCGAATCATGGTAGGGATCGAAGCTGGACTGAATCATCCGCTGTATTCGAATCAGCGCATCGCCGAGCTGATTGAACGTGTTCCTTCTGATTATTTAGGCATCATTTACGATCCAACGAATTTGATCACCGCAAAAACGGCTGCTGATCAAGTCGCATTGGTAGAAGAAGCATTTACTCTTTTCGGAGAGAAAATCGTCTGCTTGCACCTAAAGGATTTTCAACTCTCGGGAGAAGAAGTGATCCCTGTCCCGTTAGGTGAAGGACAAATACGGTATCCAGAAATTTTACAGCTTCTGATCAAACACAAGCCATACTGTTACGTGGTGCTAGAAGAAACAAAAGACGCTGGGATCGATCGTGCGGTGGCGTTGATTGAAGGCTTAGATTTAAAAAATTAGCTGGGTACTTGTGTAAATGATTGTGTAAGAGAACATGGGAATGGTTTTCTTGTTTTCTTCAAAAACGTTGACATTGAATACAAATTTTTATCTAGCATAGAAAAGTTGTTTATGGTGAGATTTCATCTGAACAGCTTTTTTATTTTCATAAAAATAGAAAATGGGAGGTAAGGTGGAATTAACACGGATCGATCGGCTCTTCTTTGCGTGAAGGAAAGAAAGTTGAACGTTTTGGAAATAAAACATGGACGCCAGTGGGGATCACTAGCGTCCATGTTTATTAGAATTGCCATTCTTGAATTTTTTTCAAGAGTACCGCTTTGTCGGAAGCTTCCGCAAAGGAATGCTGAACGGCAGTTTCGTTTAAGAAGCGCATCTCTGATTCGGACATGTCGCAATGATGAGCCATTTGCAGGTATTCATTGGTCAATGTCGTGTTTGAGACCGTTCGGTTATCGGTGTTCAAACAAAAAGGGACCTTGGCTTTCAGCCATTCTCTTAATGGGTATGCCGAGTATGTGGGAATCGCACGCGTATGAACATTGCTGGTAGGGCAGCCTTCGATACAGCGATTTTGTTCTCGAACAAACGCTTGAGCAGTAGGATCTCCTTTTAAGGCGATGCCGTGGCCAATCCGCTGCGCACCGCTTTCGATGGCTTGATAAATGTTTTGCACACAGCCGCATTCGCCTGCATGTAAGGTCAGCTGGACACTTTGGTCCTTGAGGAACACTTGATAGCTGGCAGCTAAATCAGGGACGTACCCGTCTTCTTCTGGACCTGCCAGATCAATGCCGACGACTTTTTCATCGGTAAGAGCGATCGCTTCATCAAAAATCGCCGTAATAGCTGGTAGGTCTTCTTGACGCATCCCGATGACCAAAACATTGCCTTTGATTGGGTAGCGTTCTTCTGCTCGTGCGATGCCTTCGATCACGGCTTGGATGGTCTGGCTGCAAGTGAGTCCTTTGTCCATCGATAAGCTGGGGGCAAAGCGGATCTCAATATAAGCGACCCCATCTTGAGCGGCTTGTTCCATCACGTCATAGGCGGCAGCTGCTAACGCTTCTTGTGTTTGCAAATACGGCCGAACGAAATCAAAGCAGCGAAGATAATCCCTCAGGTCATGACAATCTTTGGGGGCTTGCATCTGTGCTTTCACAGCTTCTATGTCTTGCTCGATCGGTAGTTCTTGCTGATTGGCGATGGCGATCAATGTTTCTGGACGAATGGAACCGTCGAGGTGGCAGTGAAGTTCTACTTTGGGAAATGCTTGGATTTGTTGTTGAGTAAGCACAGTGTTCCTCCTGTCTAGGTCGAATTTTTTTAAGTATGAATATAGCATACTTCCAAAGCCCATGCTACCCAAAAAAGGAAATTCTCATAGAAAGCAAAACAGCAGCCGCGAATTACTTGTGCGGCTGCTGGTTTTATTGTGGGAGAGTGACTCAAATCAATTCCGATAGATCGGTAAAAGGCAATGACAGATCGTGAGCGGCTTCTTTTGAAGTAAATGCGCCCTCATAGGCGATGACCCCTTTGGCAAGTGCCTGATTTTCTCGCAACGCTGCTAAAGGATCGTTCGCTAGCTGCTGGGCATACGGCAAGGTGGCAATGCTCAATGCGATGGTTGCCGTTTGTGGTACAGCACCTGGCATATTCGCCACTGCATAGTGAATAACTTCTTCCCGGATATAGGTTGGCTCGTCGTGGGTGGTGACTTTGTCTTCGGTCTCAAAAATTCCGCCTTGGTCAATGGCAATATCGACGATCACAGATTTTTCAGGCATCTGTTTCACCATGTCGCGGGTCACTAAGCACGGAGCTTTTTGTCCTGGCAATAAGACGGCTCCTACCACCAAGTCTGCGGATTGGATCGTTCGTTCGATATTCAAGCGATTGGAATACAAGGTTTGGACTTGACCAGAAAACTGTCGATCCAGCTCTTGTAAGCGTGGGATCGAAACGTCTAAAATCGTTACTTGTGCGCCCAGACCTACGGCGACTCTCGCGGCATTCTCACCGGCAACGCCACCACCAATGATCGTTACCCGACCTTGACGGACGCCGGGAACACCTGAAAGCAGGATCCCTTTTCCGCCATATATTTTTTCGAGAAATTGTGCGCCGATTTGAACAGACATTCTTCCAGCGATCTCACTCATAGGCGATAGCAGAGGCAGGGTGCCGTTCGCCAGCTGGACGTTTTCATAAGCAACAGCGATCACTTTGCTGTCGATCAATGCTTGAGCAAGCTGTTGATTGGCGGCTACGTGGAAATAGGTGAATAAAACCAGTCCCTCATGCAAAAAGGGGTATTCTTCTGGTAAAGGTTCTTTGACTTTCATAACCAATTCAGAGGCCCAAACCTCTTCAACGGTAGTAATCGTAGCGCCGACTTCCTGATACGCTTGATCAGAAAAGGTTGATCCTGCACCAGCGCCTTGTTCAACGAAGACTTCGTGTCCGTCTTGGACTAACTCATAGACTCCCGAGGGCGGCAATGCCACACGATTTTCATTGTTCTTGATTTCTTTTGGGATACCGATTTTCATAGACTTCACACCTTTCTTTCTTCCATTATAATAGAAAGCGGATTCCTAAGGGGAGAAAGAATGGTTTTTTTATTAAAAAAGTAAGATCCAGTTGCTGCCTACGCCACGACAAAGAAAAAAGCCCCGAAAGGGGACTTTTTTTGATCAATCAGCTGAAGGTCCAAAAGCGCAAGCTTTGATCAGCGATTTCATCTAGTGTGTAATAGATAGAGTAATGGGATTTTTCTGGATCATCATTGGGATCTAAGACAAACACTTGATCGTCCATCATTCCACCTAAGACCATAATATGGCCGCCATCTGTAAATTCCCCTGGGGTCATAGAAACGATGACGGGATGGTTTTGTTGCAAGTAAGCTTCAACGCTGGCTAGATCTGTGCCAAGATCATAATAGTTGTAGCCGTTTGCATCGGCAAAGTCAGAAAAAATCCGCCAGTCCGTTCCTTGGCCGTCAACGTAATAATGATCTCCTGCCCAATCAAGGACTTCCGGTGGCGTAATGGGATAGCCTTCAAGATAGGATTGAACCATTGCCAGAGAAGCGATCGCACAGCCGTTTTCTGCAAAGGTTTGGCTGCCGTCATTGCCATAGGATCTATCGGCCCATTCTTCGTTCGTCTGCAGGAAAATCGGTGTTGTGATGTCCATTTCCCCTAAGTACGCATTGATATCTTCACTTAAAATAGCTTGGGAGTAAACATAGTCGTCATCGTAGCTATCATCATAGGCAACGGCGATAGACACGTGTTCGGACAGCTCTCCGTACAACACGTGATGAGAGATTCGATTGAACCCTATCCAAATCAACACCAATCCTGCTAAAACAATCATTGGCCGACGCTTTCGATAAACATCTGTCTGTTTTTGCATTTTTCCCTCCTTGTTTTACGAATCGTACGTATTCATCCTGTTCTTTTAAGTAAAACAAAGGAGGGGGAGCTTGTCATCGGCCTACAGACCGATGACACGATCAACTTTCAAATGCCTCTAGTTCTAAGCTAGTATTTTCCCATGCTTCTAATAGGGCTTCTTGTTCAGTGCGGGCTTGTTCTAACGCTTGATTCAACGCGGTCAATTTGACATGATCATTCAACGCTTCTGGTGCGGTCATGTCTTGTTCCAGTTGCTGGATCGTTTCTTCTATCGTGGCAAGCTCTTCTTCGATTTGGGCGACTTTTCGCTGTAAGGTTCTAACGGCTTTTTGCTGTTCTTTGCTTTGGACAAAGGTTTGTTTGCCCGCTGAAATGATGGTTTCGGTTGTTTTTGCTTCCAGCATCGCTGCGATCTCAGCTTCTTCTTGTTTCTTTTCTAAATAATAATCGTAATCGCCTAGATAGAGCTTGCTGCCGTTTTCAGACAGTTCCACGACCTTGGTGGCGATTCGATTGATAAAGTAACGGTCATGAGATACGAAGAACAACGTGCCTTCATAATCGATCAGGGCATTTTCTAAGACTTCTTTGCTGTCGATGTCTAAATGGTTGGTTGGCTCATCCAAAATCAAGAAATTGTCATGGTCCATGGCTAATTTTGCCAAAGCGACACGGGCTTTTTCGCCACCGCTTAACAGCGTGATCGGCTTTTCAACATCTTCTCCCGAAAATAAGAAGCTGCCTAATATATTGCGAATCTCGACTTCAGGTGTGGTAGTGTGGTCATCCCAAAGCTCATGGAGGATCGTTTTGGTTGAGTGCAGATCGGATTGAGTTTGGTCATAGTACCCGATTGAGACATTGGCGCCAAAATGGACCTTTCCTTGAATAAAGGGGATTTTATGAATCAGCGATTTCAGTAAGGTTGATTTGCCGATCCCATTCGGTCCTACTAAAGCGATCGCATCTTTGCGCCGAACATCTAAGTCGATGGGCGCCGATAAGACTTCTTCTTCAGAATAACCGATAGCGGCATTTTCTACTTGCATTACAACATTTCCTGAAGGTTTTTCAATGGAAAAAAGGAAGTGGGCGGACTTTTCATCTCCTTGCGGGCGATCCAACCGCTCCATTTTCTCCAATTGCTTACGGCGACTTTGCGCGCGTTTGGTGGTAGAGGCACGGACAAGATTGCGGGCAACAAAGTCTTCCAGTTTATTGATTTCTTCTTGCTGCTTTTCAAAGGCTTTCCATTCGCTTTGCAGCTGTTCGGCTTTCAGGGTCAAATAGCGGCTGTAATTGCCTTTGTAGTGGCGCATTTTTTGGCGACTCAGTTCGTAGACTTCGTTGACGACTTTGTCTAGGAAGTAACGGTCATGGGAAACGATCAGCAACGCACCGGCATATCCTTGTAGATAGTTTTCCAGCCAAGATAACGTTTCGATGTCTAAATGGTTGGTCGGCTCATCCAGGATCAAGATATCAGGTTTTTGCAGCAGCATTTTTGCTAATGCCAAACGGGTTTTTTGACCACCGGAAAGGGTATCGATCGGCTGTGTGTAAAAAGAAGGATCAAACTGAAAGCCGTGCAAGACGGAGCGAATTTCATTTTCATAGCCATAGCCGTTTTTTTCTGCAAATTCATGCTGCAACTGGTCGTATTCTTTCAGGAGATTGCCAGAGTCAGCAGCAGGATCTGCTTCGGAGATAGCGATCTCTAAGGTACGCATGCGCTGCTCCATCTGCCGAACCGTTGCAAAAGCTCCTAGCATTTCTTCCCAAACGGTGGCCTGACTATCAAGTCCGGTATCTTGAGCTAAGTAGCCCATCGTAGCAGTTTTGTTTTTAGCGATCGTTCCTTTATCAGGACTTTCGAGTCCAGCAATAATTTTCAGTAGCGTTGATTTACCAGCACCGTTGCGCCCAACAAGCGCGATTCGGGAATTGCTGGCAATCTCTAATTGGATATTTTCAAATAAAACCTCGGCTCCGAAAAGACGGGCGATTTGGTTGGCTTGTAATAAAATCATGTGTATGTCATTCCTATCTTTAAGAAACTTGTCTGTATCAAGGTTGCAATACTACAAGTCTATCATATTTTAGGGGAAACGGCGATTGGGAAAAAGTTTGATTTTACCATTATAAAATTTATATTTCAAATTATGAGCATTCAAATTGATTTTTGAACAATGTATTTGTTATGATAGCTTCATCACAAGTGAATTTTTCACAATGGGGGAGTATTCTTTGAAAGATCATCAAATTCCAAAGGCAACAGCGAAGCGATTGCCTTTATATTATCGTTACTTGCGTATTTTGCACCAAGCAGGCAAATTAAAAGTTTCTTCGACCGAACTAAGTGAAGCTGTTCAAGTTGATAGTGCGACGATCCGCCGCGACTTTTCCTACTTTGGTGAATTAGGAAAACGCGGCTACGGCTATGATGTTGAAAGCTTGATGCAGTTCTTTGCGAAGACATTGAACGAAGACCACATGACGAATGTAGCTTTAGTCGGTGTCGGAAACTTGGGGAGCGCCTTGTTGAAATACAAATTTCACCAAAGCAACAGCATTCGGATCAGTGCCGCATTTGATGTCAACGAAGATCTAGTTGGTCGAATAGTAGATGGTGTGCCGGTCTATCCAATGGATGACATGAAGGAACAAGTGAAGATCCAGCAGATCGATGTGGCTATTTTGACAGTTCCCGCACAACATTCACAAGATTTAGTGAACGAGCTTGTGAAAGCTGGCATTAAAGGAATCTTGAACTTTACACCTGCACGGATCACTGCACCAAAAGGCGTGCTGATTCAAAACGTTGACTTAACCAATGAATTGCAAACATTGATTTATTTCTTGCATTCAGGCAACGTCTTGTCCCATGAAGAACCAGTAGAAGAACCATCACTAAGCGAATAATCGCATCACATAAATAGGAACCAACAAAACAGCTGCCAGATCGTAGTATACACAACGATCTGACAGCTTTTTTTGGCTTTTATTCACTGAACTTACTCGTCTAACTGGTCAAAAAGTGATTCGTAGGAATCTTGCTCCTCATCGCTTGTGAGCGCTTCTTGATACCGCAAGATTTGTTGAGTCAAACGTGTAAAATCGATGATGCGGGCTTCACGATGCACTTCTTTCCCATTCGCGAACAAGAGGACGACGGGAACCGTTAAGACCGAAAATAAACTGGCTGCTTCTGGCTCTGCCAGCGTGTTGATGGTAAATAGTGGGAGTTGTTGGGTTTGTGCCAGTGTTTGGATGCGTGGTTTGTCCGCAACACAAATACTGCAATTTGGTTGAGAGAGATAGAGTAGTGCCAACGGATGTTGGGCGAGCTGCTCTTGGATCGGTTGATTTTTTTGCATAAGTCATTACTCCATGGAAAATGTACGCTGTTCTTGAGGAAAAGTCAAAATATCTGCTAGTAGCTGATCGCTTAGGTGAGTAAGAAGGAATTTAAGATAAGGGAAATCTAAAGCAACGATTAAAAAAACAGGCTGCTTTAAAAAAAACGTTGTATAAAAAAAGGAAAAAACGTATAGTAATTCCAGCGTTTCGAATTTATTGATAAAGAAGGTTAAAGTTATGTTTCAGGCATTACCGAATTCTGTCCTGCAAATGAGTGTTATTTTTTTATCTATCGTCATTGAAGCCTTGCCCTTTGTCCTATTGGGCTGCTTGATCTCAGGTGCTTTACAAGTCTTCTTGACGCCAGAAAGAGTCACGAGACTCTTACCAAAAAACAAATTGGCATCGATCACAGTTGGTTGTGGTCTGGGGGTCTTTTTTCCTTCCTGCGAATGTGGGATCGTACCGATCGTTAATCAGTTCGTAAAAAAAGAGGTTCCAGTGTATACGGCGTTTGCCTTTATGCTGACTGCACCGATCATCAATCCTATCGTGATTTTTTCTACATTTATTGCCTTTGGAAATTCCGCGAAATTCGCCTTTTTGCGTGTACTGGGCAGCTTATTGGTCGCAATGGTCGTGGGGATCTGGCTGGCGTATTTTAACAAACAAGAGGTCTTAAAAACACGGCTTGCCAATCAATTAAGTGGCGGGAATGAGCAGGCAGCTCACCCACACCATCATGGGCATGATCACGCCCATCATCAAACAGAAAAGACCAGTCATCGGCTCCTTCGGCAGATTCGTCATTTGCTGCAGCATAGTTTGGATGAGTTTTTCGATACTGGGCGTTATTTGATCATTGGTGCGTTGATCGCCTCAGCGATGCAGACCTATCTGCCAACTGGCTTGATGCTGACATTAGGTTCCACGAAGCTGCTAGCGGTCTTCGTCATGCTGCTGTTAGCATTAACGTTATCCCTATGTTCCGAAGCAGATGCCTTTATCGGCTCTTCGTTGTTGAGTTTATTCGGCACGGGACCAGTCGTCGGTTTCCTGGTTTTTGGTCCAATGGTAGATATTAAAAACCTGTTGATGATGAAGCGGTACTTTTCGGGGCGTTTTATCGCTTCTTTAGTTGGTTTAGTCGCAATCGTCGTTTCAATTTATGCATGGGTGGTGTAAAGAATGGTTCGTTTTTTGATCTTATCAGGCTATTTTGAATTGATGATGTATTTGCAAGTGACGGGCAAACTCAATCAGTTTATCAACATTCATTATCGCTATCTCGCTATTTTATCCATGATCATTTCTTTATTATTGGCTTTGGTCCAGCTGTATTTTTGGGTCAAACAAGAGCCGGAGCATCATCATGACGATGAGCACCAGCATGGATTAGAGAAAAAACATCAACGAGTGATTGCGTATTTTCTATTAGCCTTACCGATCATCGTGGGTCTCTTTTTCCCCACCGTTAGCTTGGATACGACGATCGTTGAAGCAAAAGGGTTTAATTTCCCCCTAAGTGAAGAATCTGTGGGGGATCCAGAAATGACGACCCAATATCTGAAACCCGATACAAGTCTTTATTTTAACAAAGAAGATTATGACACTCAGATGGATGCCGCATTGGCACGTTACGCCAAAGATGAGACGATTGCGGTAACGGAAGAGAATTACTTGGAAGTCATGGAGTTGATCTATACGTATCCGAGTGAATTCATTGGTAAGAAAATCACCTATGATGGATTTGTGTATCATGCAGATCAAGATGATGCCAACGAAATCTTTTTGTTTCGTTTTGGGATTATCCATTGTGTGGCTGATTCAGGCGTTTTTGGCTTGCGAGTGGAATTACCTCAACAAACAACGGCAGAAAATAACCAGTGGCTCCACGTGGAAGGGATGATCCAATCGAAGTACTATCAACCCTTCAAACGGGACTTGCCGATGGTGGTAGCAGACCAAGAGAAGACGATTGAAGCACCAGAAAATCAGTATGTCTATCGCGCTTTCTAGCTTTTTTTAAGAAAGTTCATAAAAACATCATAAACCTTTGTTATAATGGAGAAAATCTAAGCATATGTTTGTAGTTTTATCAAACGTTTAGTACAATATAGAAGGAACATATGCTAAAATCTATACAAAAGAGAGGTGTCGTGAAATGGGTTTTACAGATGAAACAGTTCGCTTTGATTTTGATGATAGCCGTAAAAAAGAAGTCAGCGAAACATTAGCTATCGTCTACCGAGCATTAGAGGAAAAAGGATACAATCCGATCAATCAAATCGTCGGTTATCTCCTTTCTGGCGACCCGGCTTACATTCCTCGTTATCGGGATGCCCGGAATTTGATTCGTCGTCACGAACGGGATGAGATCATGGAAGTTCTGATCCGTTATTATTTAGGCAATCACGGGATCAACCTATAATGAGAATCATGGGATTGGATGTTGGTTCGCGGACAGTCGGCGTGGCGGTCAGTGACCCAATGGGCTGGACAGCACAAGGGATTGAGATCATTCGCATCAATGAAGATGAAGGCAATTTCGGTTATGATCGACTTGCTGAATTGGTGAAAGAATATGAAGTCTCACGTTTTGTGGTAGGACTACCTAAAAATATGAATAATACGATCGGACCTAGAGCGGAAGCTTCTATGGCTTACGGCGCAGCGATCGAACAGCAATTCGGTTTGCCGGTCGTTTACCAAGACGAACGTCTGACGACCGTTCAAGCAGAACGAATGCTGGTAGAACAGGCGAATACATCGCGTGCCAAACGAAAAAAAGTGATTGATAAATTAGCAGCAGTCATGATTTTGCAGAATTATTTAGATGGTGCTGGGAAACAGCTGTTTTAATTTACAGAAAAGAGGAAAATAAATGTCAGAACATACACACGATCATAACCACGATCACGATCATGAAGGACATGAACACATTACTTTAATCGATGATCAAGGAAATGAAACCTTATACGAAATTCTATTAACGGTTGACGGTACGGAAGAATTCGGCCGCAACTACGTCTTGCTTTATCCAGCAGGCGTACCAGAAGAAGAAGATGTTGAATTACAAGCGTACGCTTATATTGAAAACGAAGACGGTTCTGAAGGTGAATTAGAACAGATCGAAACAGAAGCAGAATGGGATATGATTGAAGAAGTCTTCAACACATTCATGGCGGAAGAAGAAGAGTAATAAGCTGCAAGTGCTGCCCCTTTTAATAAGGGATCAGCACTTTTTTTGATTTTTAACGACTGTTTATTATAGAAGCAAGCCTGCTTTTTTGAACGGAATGAGTAAAATGAATCACGTAACGATTTTTGAGCTTGAAAAGATCGCAGAAGAGCAGCTAGTTTTTGCGGTGATCATCAGCAAGTATCAAGAAAAGCTCGTCTATGTCAAACACAAAGAACGAGACACATTAGAAATACCCGGAGGTAAGCGAGAACTAGGAGAAAGCATCACAGAGTGTGCCGCCCGTGAATTAAAAGAAGAAACAGGAGCCAAGTACTTTACTCTAGAGCCGTTATTTATCTATGGGGTAGAAAAAGACGGGGAGACCGATTACGGCTTGGTGTTCGAAGCCCAGATCACGGACTTGCAGGATGAATTGACCTCAGAGATCGAAGCAATCTATGTAATGGCAGAGCCGCCTGCCAGCTGGACATATCCAACGATTCAGCCGTTGTTATTGGCAGAATATGTTAAACGAGCAAAACAATAATTCAGCCAGCTCAATGGAAGGCTGTCTTGAGTGGGAAAGTAAAAGAAGCTTATTTGACAGAGTGAGCGAATGAGTTGCGTGATCCTACAATCAGGCGTAGGATGAGAATGTAAACGTTATCTTGTTGGGGAGTAGGGAAAGGCATGGAAAAAATTTATCAAGCAAGTACAGCAGAAGGAGCAATTGATTTTATCAATATGCGCGATTTGGAGATCGCGGCAGAGGAAGTGATTCCTAAAGGTGGGTATGGCTATATCAGCAGTGGTGCGGGGGATATTTTTACCTATCAAGAAAATGAACGCGCCTTCAATCACAAATTGATCATTCCTCATGTCTTAAAGGACATTGAATTACCGGACACAACGTTGTCCTTTGGCGGTAATACGTTGTCAGCGCCAATCATTATGGCGCCTGTTGCCGCCCACGGCTTAGCAAATGTTGCGGCAGAACAAGCGTCAGCCAAAGGTGTTTCACGTTTTGGCACGATCTATACGGCGAGTTCGTATGCTTCTTGTACGTTGGAAGAAATCCGAGCAGCTGGTGGCCAAGAAGCGCCGCAGTGGTTCCAATTCTATATGAGCAAAGACGATGGCATCAATAAAGACATCTTGGCGATGGCAAAACGCAATGGCGCCAAAGCGATCGTTTTGACCGCAGATGCAACTGTTGGGGGCAATCGAGAAACGGATCGCCGCAATGGCTTCACCTTTCCGTTGGCAATGCCGATCGTTCAGGCTTATCAATCAGGGATCGGACAAACGATGGATGCCGTTTACGGCTCCTCAAAACAAAAATTAAGTCCTCAGGATGTCGCTTTTATCGCCAAAGAATCTGATTTGCCGGTTTATGTCAAAGGGGTGCAATCAGAAGAAGATGTGGAACGAGCATTAGGGGCAGGTGCACAAGGGATTTGGGTCTCAAATCACGGGGGACGCCAATTGGATGGTGGTCCAGCTTCCTTTGATTCCTTGCAGATCGTGGCTGAAGCAGTGGCAGGTCGGGCGCCGATCGTCTTTGATAGCGGGGTACGGCGAGGACAGCATGTCTTTAAAGCGATTGCTTGCGGAGCAGATCTAGTGGCGATCGGTCGCCCAGTGATCTATGGATTGGCTCTAGGTGGTGCCACTGGTGTTCAACAAGTCTTTGATTTCTTCAAAAAAGAATTGGAGATGGTCATGCAACTTGCGGGGACGCAAACGGTGGCAGATATCAAAAAAGCCGTTTTACGGGACAATCGCTATTTATAGGCAATCCCTCAAAAAAGCGCTAGAATCACTGATTCTGGTGCTTTTTTAATGGATTTTTCTGATCATGCCGAGGATCAGGAACAACTGCTTTCGCTGAAAAAAGTGTATATGATTTTGAAACAATTGCAAAATCCGCTACACTTAAAAGAGACCAATAAACTAAAGGAGAGAGATTGATGATTCCAAAAATTATTCATTATTGCTGGTTTGGCGGCAATCCATTAGGTGAACAAGAAAAGAAATACATGGATACCTGGAAAAAATATTGTCCGGATTATGAGATCAAACGTTGGGATGAATCAACGATCGACCTTTCAAAATTCGGTCCTTATCTAAAAGAGGCCTATGACCAAGAAGAATGGGCCTTTGTGTCAGATGTGGTTCGTTTGTATGCGTTAGTGACAGAAGGCGGTATTTATATGGATACCGATATCGAGGTGGTCAAACCTTTAGATGAGCTCTTGACACTGGAGGCATTTATGGGCTTTGAGATCGAAACCAAGATTTCTACTGGGATCATTGGGGCGGTGCCGCATCATCCCTTTATGGAAGAATGGTACCACGATTACGATGACCGAAAATTTGTCCGGGCAGAAAAAACGGAAGATGTCGTCACCAATGTGATCCGAGTGACGGAACTGTTGCAAAACCACGGATTAGAATTGAATAATCAACGACAAACCGTTAAGGGCGTAGAAATCTTCCCGCAAATGACGTTTTCACCAAAAAGCTATATCACTGGTGAGGTCGAGGAAGATCCGAGTACGATGGTGATCCATCAGTTTTCTGGGTCTTGGTTATAAAAGAGTAAGTCTATGAAAGGACGGACAGTGGGGAAAGCTGTCCGCCCTTTTTGCTTTTGCAAGGGATGATGGAGATGTGATAGAATAGCTTGAAAAAATGAGGAGGCGTTTTGATGGCTATCAAACGATGTACTTTGGCAGATTTAGAAGAATTGGGAGAAATCAGCGTAACCACCTATTACGATACATTTGCTCCTTTCAATACGGAGGAAAATACTCGTATCTATCTAGAAGAAGCCTACAATCTGCCGAAACTGACCCGAGAGTTAGAAAATCCGCAATCGGCGTTTTATTTTTTACAAGAAAATGATCAAACCGTAGGATATATCAAACTTAACTGGGGTGAGGCGCAAACGGAAGCGATTGCCCCAGAGGGGTTGGAAATTGAACGAATCTATATCATAAAAGAACATAAGCGCAGAGGCTATGGCAAAACACTGCTGCTGTTTGCCCAAGAGACCGCTAAAGAGCTACAGAAAAAGTCGATCTGGTTAGGTGTTTGGGAATTTAACGACAATGCGTTGGCTTTTTATCATACGATGGGCTTTGAAAGAGTTGGCAGTCACTCCTTTTTTATGGGGGATGATGAGCAGACGGATTTCTTGATGCTAAAAGAACTTTGAAATCTGCCTTTGTATGAGGAATTAGAAATTACTTTCCATTTTTTTGGCAATCAAGTATAGTTAAAGGGATTGATGAAAAAAGAACGATTGGTGAAAACCATCGCTAAGGAGAGCAATTGTAAATGGAAAAACAGAGAAACGAAAGTATTTTGTCACGTTTTCTTAAAGGCGTGGTGATTGCCTTGGGCTTTATCTTGCCTGGTGTTTCAGGTGGCGTATTGGCAGCCATCTTAGGCATTTATGAGCGGATGCTGCGCTTTATGGCACATCTGACGAAGAATTTTAAAGAGAATCTCCTCTTTTTCCTGCCAGTAGGGATCGGGGGAATCGTAGGGATCGGGCTTTTATCAAAGCCATTAGAGTGGCTGCTGCAAAACTATCAAATCATCGTTTTGTGGGGCTTTGCGGGGGCAATTATTGGGACGTTACCAGCACTTGCTAAAGAATCGACCTTGAAAAGCAAACGGACAACCGGCGACCTGCTTTGGTTCTTCGGCAGTATGGTCATCGGCTTCTTGTTCCTCTATTTTATGGGCGATATCTTAGGAACGATCCCTGCCAATTTCATAGGTTTCGTGATCGCCGGCGGTCTGATCGCGTTAGGTGTTTTGGTTCCTGGCTTGAGTCCTTCAAACCTTTTGCTCGTTCTGGGCCTTTATGATCCGATGTTGAAAGGCTTTAAGAGCTTTGACATCATGGGGGTCTTTCTACCGATCGCCATTGGCGGTTTGGCAGTGATGCTGCTGTTTTCGAAATTGATGGAGTGGCTATTGACCCATTATCATTCAAAAGTCTATCACTTCATTTTAGGGATCGTTATTGCCTCAACGATATTGATCGTGATTCCTCCGGTGGCAAACTATAGCGGCTTTACTTGGGTAACGGCTGTCATCGGAATTATTTTGTTTGTCTTGGGGGCTTGGTTAGGTCTTTGGATGAGCAAGCTGGAAGAAAAATATAAGTAAATCAAAACGGCACATCGTTTGGCGATGTGCCGTTTTTGTTAGGTAATGATGGGGACAGCTAAGAAGAAGCGTTGGTCGACAGCTGGTAGTAAAAAGATGGGAACATTTGAGAACGATATGATACAGGTTTAAAAACTGTTCTATTTTTGTTGAAAGATTTCCTAGTGTTTGGTATATTGTAGTCTATATAAAGAAGAATTTTTCATGTGTTACAGTTTAGATAATTGTTTGAGGGTTTGAGGAAAAGGAGGGGCAAGCATGCAAGATGCGACCTATTGGGCGGAACAATTGCGGCAAGGAAAAATCAGTTTTGCAGAGCGGGTGGCGATGATCGAAGAAAAAGTCAATCAACAAAATCCGCTTTTGAATGCGCTTGTAACATTTGATCCGCAAGCAGCGATCCAGCATTACGAGCAGCATCTTCAAAAAACGGTTTTTGGGGGACAACCCATGCCGTTAAAAATACTCGGCCAAACCAAAGCAGGGTGGCCAGCAACGTCAGGAGCCAAACTGTTTGCTAAAGCACGAGCCAGCCGCACGGCTCACTTTGTTTCTCGTTTAGAAGAGGTGGGCTTTGTGCCGTTAGGGCAAACCAATGCACCAGAATTTGGATTCAAAAATATCACTGATCCAACATTGTATGGGCCTACACGTAATCCGTGGAATCCTGCCTATTCAGCTGGTGGTTCCAGTGGTGGTGCGGCAGCGGCAGTGGCTTCGGGGATGTTTCCGATTGCGGGCGCCAGTGATGGCGGCGGATCGATCCGCATTCCAGCATCCTTTAGCGGATTGATTGGTTTGAAGCCAACCCGTGGTACGATGCCAGTGGGTCCTAGTGAATGGCGTAGCTGGCAAGGCGCTTCCATCAACTTTGCGTTGACGCTTTCCATGCGTGATACGGAACAGTTGTTTTATGCGTTGCGGACGTCACAGCCGACAGCCCCTTATCAGGCACCGCAAGTAGAATGGCATCATCGGCAAGCGAGTCAAAAACCGCGGTTGAAGGTTGCTTTTACTACCGCATCGCCGACCGGTGGCCAAGTGTCTGAAACTGCCATCCAAGCAGTCCGAAGTGCAGCCGCATTTTTAGAAAAGCAGGGGCATGAAGTCGTTGAAGTGGGCTATCCAGTGGATGGTCAGCAAATGATGACCACCTATTACGCCATGAATGGCGGCGAAACAGCTGCGATGTTTGCTGAGATCGATGCTGCTCGTCAAGAACCGGTCAGACGGGAAGAAATGGAATTGATGACCTGGGCACTTTACCAATATGGCAAAAAACTGCCTGCCGCCGATTACGTCCTTGCCTTGCAGTGGTGGGATCAGCTGACAGAAAAAATGGAAGAAGTCTTTTCGACCTATGATCTCTTTTTAACCCCGACGACGGCTTTTCCAGCCCCTTTGATTGAGGAAGACTTACAAAGCGATAGCATTCGCCAAAGACTGCATGAGATCGAAACGCTTGGAAAAAATGCTGCGGGTGAGTTGATCGAAGAAATGTTTGCCAAGAGCTATGCTCTGACACCTTACACTCAATTAGCCAATTTAACGGGGCAGCCAGCCATCAGCTTGCCAACTGCTCTTAGTGAGGAAAGGTTGCCGCTAGGGATCCAATTTATGGCGTCTAAAGGCAGAGAAGATCTACTTTTCCAAGTCGGCTATTTATTTGAAACACAGCAACGATTTCTGTTGCCAAAACAAGGAGACTAAGAGGAGGATATTATGAAACAAGTTAGAAAAGGGAAAATCGTTGCAATGGTTGGCTTTTTCGGTTTATTTGCGGGAGTCTTGTTAAGTGCCTGCAGCAAACCAACGGAAGAAGACACCAGTTTAAGCAAGGTGGAAGAAGCCAAAACATTGGTTGTTGCTACTTCGGGAACCTTGTATCCATCGTCTTACTATAACGATGAAAATGAATTAGTGGGCTATGATGTCGATGTGGCAAAAGAAGTCGCCAAACGATTAGGCGTAGAGATCACATTTAAAGAGTACAATGTCGATGGACAAGTTTCTTCTTTAACACGTGGAGAAGCCGATTTTGCTGCCAACGATTTTGGTTTGACAGATGAACGGGCGGAAAAATTCAGTCTCTCAACGCCTATTAAATACTCGTTCGATAGTATGATCGTGCGTAAAAGTGATGACTCTGGGATTGCTTCTTTAGAAGATTTGGATGGCAAAAAAGCTGCTGGTGAACCGAATACCAGCTACATGCGCTTAGCCGAATCCTATGGGGCAGAATTAGTGACTTACGACAACGCAACGAATGATCAGTATTTGACAGATGTTGCGAATGGTCGAACGGATGTGATCTTGAATGATTACTATTTGCAAAAAATGGCGGTTGCTGCTTTGCCAGATATCCCTGTTAAAATTTTAGAAGATGTCTACTTTAATCCGAATGAAACGGGCTTCTTATTTGTGAAAGATCATCAAGCATTGCAGGAAAAAGTGGATGCTGTTTTAGCAGAAATGAAAGAAGACGGCAGTTTAAAAGAACTTGCGGAAACGTATTTTCAAACCGATATTTCAGTAAAATCTGATCAAGCGATCCAAACGGTTGAAACAGACTAATGTATATTCCAACCCTTGATTTGCCGTTGATGTGGGAGTCATTGCCCTATTTGCTGTCGGGCTTGTCCTATACGGTCGGCATTGCTGTCGTTTCGTTTCTAGGAGGCAACGTATTAGGGATCATGCTCACCTTCTTAGGGATGCTGGAAAACCCCATCATTAGAGGGTTCGTGCGGGGCTACCTCTCCTTTCTAAGAGGCGTCCCAGCGTTGGTCTTGTTGTTCCTATTGTATTTTGGCTTGCCTTATCAATTGTCGGCGCTTAGTGCTGCGATCATCTGTTTTACATTGACCAGCAGCGCATTTATCGGAGAAATCTACCGAGGATCAATTGCGGGTGTGGATCGTGGGCAATTTGATGCTGCCTATGCGTTAGGGTTATCCTTTACGAAAACGATGCGTCTGATTATTTTACCGCAAGCCTTTCGTATTTCTGTACCGGCATTGAGTAATGTGGCAATGGATTTGTTGAAAGGGACGTCCTTGGCAGCAATGATCACGATTCCTGATATTTTTCAAAAAGCCAAGATCGTTGGCGGACGAACCTTTGATTACATGTCCATGTACGTGCTAGTTGCCGTTATCTATTGGCTGTTGTGCATTTTGATTGAAGCCGGGCAAAAGCGATTAGAACAACATTTTTCAAAACGCTTTGCCGCTAATGAGACCGTAAGACAATAAAAAAAGAGCCGAGGCTCGATCACTGCAGAAATCAATTTCTTCTGGAAATGTTTTCTGCAGTTTTTGTATTTGAAAAGATAAAAGAAAGGAGATTGTCATAATAAAACAATAAGCGAAAGCAAGGAAGATGTAGGGATTTCTGGAATGTCAAACTGGGTTCAGTATAAAAATGGTGCTACACCAATTATTTTCCTTCACTTAATCGGCCTATATTTCATTCGTTCGGCTCAAGTGATTCATGGTAAAATAAAGAAAAGCAAATCGAGGAGGGTCTTTTATGAAGTATGAATGGCGCAAACTAGAAAAAGAGCTCTATCTTCCCAAAAAACCAACAGTGATCGAGGTGCCAACGTATCAATTTATCAGTTTGAGCGGCAGCGGCAATCCGAATCGACCTGAATTTAGCGAAGAGATCGCCGCTTTATATACGATTTCTTATTCACTCAGGATGGGATTGAAAAAAGGGGCTTTTGGCAATGAACCCTTTGAATACACGGTCTTTCCTTTGGAAGGCGTATGGACCTCGCTGACAAAGCCAGACGGTGCCGTTAACAAAGAAGAATTGATCTACAAAATCATGATTCGCCAACCAGAGCCCGTTACGGAAACACTGTTTCAAGAACAGCTCTTGGCCGTCAAAGAGAAGAAAGACAATCCAAATCTAGAAAAGCTCATCTTTGAGCGCTATGAAGAAGGATTGTGCCTGCAAGCGATGCATACAGGCTCTTTTGACACTGAAGCGGAAACCTTTGCGCAAATGAAGGAGCTGTTAAAACAAGAACAGTTAGTGATCCGTCCAACGATGGACACGTTCCAGCATCGAGAAATCTATTTGTCTGATCCGCGAAAAGTCTCACCAGATAAAGCCAAAACCGTCCTGCGATGGGCAGTAGAAGCAGAGGGTGGGATTCAGTGAATAAAAACTATTTAAGCATCGACATCGGCGGCACGAAAATCAAATCGGCTGCCATTGATCGCTCGGGGAATATTCTGACGCGAGGACGGATGGATACGCCGAAAAATCTTACGGAATTTCTGACAGGGATTGAAACGATCGTTGAAGACGCTCAGGGGAGCATTCGGGGCATTGCTGTTAGTACTCCAGGAAAAGTCAACCCAGAGACCGGGACGATCTCGTTTGGCGGGGCATTGCCTTTTTTAGATGGAGTCTCCTTAAAACAGCTGCTGGCAAAGTACCAAGTGCCGCTTGCTGTGACCAACGATGGTAAGGCAGCCGCATTAGCTGAATGGTGGCTAGGAAACCTTAAAGGAATTCAAAACGGGGCTGCCATAACATTAGGTACTGGTTTGGGCGGTGGTGTAATCGTTGAGGGAAAACTGATCCAAGGTGCACATTTTCAAGCCGGGGAGTTAAGTTTTCTACTAAATGCCACTAAGAGAAGCGATGCTCCAGAAAACGCTGAGCAACCAGCTAATCAGGGATTGACCCTGCAGCAATTGGCAGGTTTTAGCGGTTCAGCGGTCGCCATGATTCGCCGCAGCGCCCAACTGCTAGGCTTAGCTGATTTTGCGGATGGTGAAGCAGTTTTTGACGCCATCAATCAGAGAGAGCCGCAGGTCTGGGCGCTGTTTACAGCGTATTGCCGAGAAATCGCGTGTGTCATACTCAATGTTCAAGCCGTGATTGACTTAGAGCGCTTCGTGATTGGCGGTGGCATCAGTGCCCAAGCGATCGTAGTGGAAGAAATCGACCGTCAGTATCAGCAACTGCTGGCTAGTTTACCGATTTTGCAGCAGACCTTGACGAAGCCGGAAATCCAAGCCTGCAAATTTCAAAATGACGCCAATTTATTAGGGGCGCTCTATCATTTCTTTTTGGAACATGAGCTGAAATAAAATAGACCAAAAAACTGCCGCGAACCAACGATTCGCGACAGTTTTTTTTAGGCTTTTTTCTTGGTGTCTTTGTCTTCGTCACCTAGGTAATCTTTGCTAGTGAAGGCACTGTGGAAGTATTTGCCCTCTTGACCGTAATAGCGGTTATAGCGCTGCTTGAATTTGCGGAACACGTAAACGACAAGAACTTTTAGCAGACAATAAATCGGGATTCCGAAAATCACCCCAACGATTCCCATCAAATCACCCATCACCAATAAAACAACCAGAATCGTAATAGGATGGATTTTCAATCGGTCACCCATCACACGGGGCACGACTAAATCGCCATGAAGCAGCTGTACAGCAAACCAAGCAATCAAAAACTTAACCAACATCCCGGTGGAGTCTTGTGTGGCAATGAAAAGCCCCGGGAAAAAGACGATAAAAGGTCCAATATAGGGGATGATGCAAAGCAGACCAGCGGCGATCGCCAGAATACTGGCATACTCTAAGCCAATCAATAGGAAAACGACCCAATAGATCGCCCCTAAAATCAAGGAAGAAATGATTTGTCCTTTCAAAAAGGCACCGACTTGTATGTCAGAGATCTTGACGATTTCATTAAAGTCTTTGCGAAAACGCGGTGGCACTAATGAGAGGACCGAAAAATAAAACTTGTTGGGGTTGCGCAATAAGAAAAAGGCAATGATCGGTCCAGTGAATAAAGCAATGAACAAGGTCGAAATCGTTGAAAACAAACTGCTGAGCCCAGCAGCACCAGTTTCCCAATAGTCCCCAATAAAACTCATGATGTTGTTGGTGATATTTTGCAATGTGTCTGTAATTTGTGCCATCTCATCTTGAAACGGGGTATTTTCTAAAAAGGCGGTCGCGTTTTTCTCAAAGTCACTGACCAAACTCGGTAAACTGTTGATCAGATCGGTGGTTTGCTGCTCCAAAATCGGGTAAAGCTGGAAACCAGCAAAGACGATCAATAAAAGAATCAAAAGATAGATCCCAGCAATCGAAACACTGCGGGGAATTTTTTTCGATTCCAATTTATCGACCACCGGGTTAAACAGATAGTAAAGGATCAGCCCAAATAAAAAGGGTGGGATAATAGCTGTAAGTATGGCTGAAAAGGGTGTAAATAAAAAAGAAATCTGATTTAGCAAAAAGACAGCAACTGCCGACAAGATAATCAGTCCTAAGACATAATAGCTTGTTTTGCCGCCTAAAAAGTGGATCAATCGGTTATTTTTCATAATAAACCTCGCTTTCTTAGCTACATTATAACGAAAGACCTCTATTCTGTAAAAAAACAACGTATCTTTCGAAAAAACACTGTCGCGCTTTTAGAATCCTTTTTACTGAAAGAAGCTCGTCCATAAGGAGTTGTCTGGTGAAACTCTTCTTATAAAGCAGGCCAAAAATGCTCCCGTGTTTACAACACAGGAGCGAAAAGAATTATTTGCGCACTGTTGTCAAGGTACAGCGACCAACGGCAGTTTTTAACCCGCTAGCTAACCAAATAGTGGCTTGCCAAGTTTGGATACGGGCGCCGATGCGATCAGGACTAGCTTCTACGATCAGGGTTCCTTCTTGGGCGGCGGCTAGATGGTTGACTTGTAGGTCAATGCCGGCGGCGAAGGCTTCTTCTTGAGCCAAAGCTTGATTGGCACCGATGCTGCAGGCAGTCTCGATCAAAACGCCGTTAATGCCACCGTGAACGAGACCAAAAGGCTGTTTGTGCTGTTCTCTGATGGGCATTCGTAAACGAACAAAATCGGCTGTTGCTGCTTCTACTTCGATTTCTAAAGCTTCTAGTAAGTTCATTTTTTGCTCCTTTTTCTAAGAAAGTTACCATGATTATAGCACGAGTTTTGGTAGAAATAGCCGAAGTTCTAAGAAAGACAGCAACAGGTGGAGAAGTCTTAAGAAATTCCCTTAAACAAAGCAATTTCTAACGAAAAGCGACTAGATATGTGTATAATAGAGCTATGTGAATTGAGGAGGAACAAGTAATGAGAGAATGGAAAACCTTAAAAGAGTACGATGAAATTTTATTTGAACAACATGGAAAAGTGGCGAAAATCACGATCAACCGCCCAGAAGTCCACAATGCGTTTACACCAAAAACGGTGTTTGAAATGATTGATGCGTTTTCAATCAGTCGCGATGAACCAGGCATCGGCGTGATTATTTTGACAGGCGCCGGCGACAAAGCCTTTTGTTCAGGCGGAGACCAAAAAGTCCGTGGTCACGGTGGCTATGTTGGGGAAGATCAGGTTCCTCGCTTAAACGTATTGGATCTGCAACGCTTGATCCGCACGTTGCCAAAACCGGTGATTGCCATGGTCAAAGGCTGGTCGATCGGCGGCGGGAATGTTTTACAATTGGTTTGTGATTTAACGATTGCCGCTGACAATGCTAAATTTGGTCAAACAGGACCAAATGTCGGTAGTTTTGATGGTGGCTATGGTTCGGGCTATCTTGCACGGACGATCGGACATAAAAAAGCCAAGGAAGTTTGGTTCATGACAAAACAATATACTGCCGAAGAAGCATTGGCGATGAACTGGATCAATACAGTCGTTCCTCTTGATCGAGTAGAAGATGAAACGATGGAATGGGCCGAAACGATGCTGCAAAAGAGCCCGTTGGCGTTACGTATGATCAAAGCATCAATGAATGCCGATACGGATGGATTAGCTGGCATTCAGCAATTAGCCGGCGATGCGACCTTATTGTATTACACGATGGATGAAGCCAAAGAAGGTCGTGACGCGTTTAAAGAAAAACGTCAACCAAACTTCGACCAATTCCCTAAATTCCCATAATGACTGGGAGTTGGCTGCAAAGGCAAGCACAACTTCATCCAGAACGACCAGCTTTTTATTGGTATGAAAAAAGCTGGTCGTTTGCTGCCTTGCAAAAAGAGGTTTATGCTTACGCTGCTTATTATCAAGCCCAGTTCGTTGATCAGCCAAACCGGGTAGCCCTTTTTAGCAATAACTCCCCTGAAATGGTTTTTACGATCCTTGCGTTGTGGGAGTTGGGGATCGAAGTCCAGCTGTTGAATACGCGATTGACAGCCGCTGAAATCACCTTCCAATTGCAAGATGCCCACTGCGACTGGCTGATCACGGCAGATCAAGCTGCAGTCCCAGGTGTTCGCAGCATGGCCTTTGGACAAGCGATGGAGCAGGCGAAGGCTCTTGCCAGTTCTTTTGATCCTTCGTTTGTTCCTAATAAAGCAATCTATCAAGCAGAACAGGTAGCTTCGATTATGTATACATCCGGTACGACTGGCAATCCAAAGGGTGTGCCGCAAACCTTTGGGAATCATCTGGCAAGTGCCGAAGCGACTCAAAAGAACTTAACGATCACTAGTGAGGATTGTTGGCTTTGTGCAGTTCCGCTGTACCATATCAGTGGATTATCAATTCTCTTGCGTTCACTGCGACTTGGAATGAGTGTTCGTTTGTATGAGCGCTTTGATGCTGTAGAAATGGCAAAAGATCTTGAAGCAGGAAAAGGGACGATCGTTTCTTTGGTGGCAAAAATGTTGATGGACTTGCTGCCATTGGTGCCCCAACATAGCTTTGATTCGTTGCGTTATGTACTGCTAGGCGGCGGGCCCATTGCCAAAAGTATATTGGAAAAATGCCAGCAAAAACAGCTTTCTGTGATCCAATCCTATGGGATGACAGAAACTTGTTCACAAGTGGTGGCATTGCCACCAGAAAAAGCTTCAGAAAAAATCGGCTCCTCAGGGGTTCCCCTGCAAAGTGTCCATTTACGAATTGCGGCTGATGCGAAAATGGCAGATCATCAGACTGTTGAAAGTACCCAGCCGATCGGAGAGATCCACCTGCAAGGACCTGCGATCACGACTCGTTACTTGAACGATCGCAGTCCACAGCAGTGGGACCAAGAGGGCTGGTTTGCCACAGGAGATCTAGGGTATCTTGATCAAGAGGGCTTTTTGTATGTAGTCAGTCGTGCAAGCGAACTGATCATATCTGGTGGAGAAAATATCTATCCCGCAGAAGTGGAGCAAGCCTTGTTGCAGCATCCAGCGGTCAAAGAGGCAGCTGTGGTGGGGGAACCAGACGAGGAGTGGGGACAATCTGTCGCGGCTTATTTAACGTTAAATGAGCCCGTCCGACTTCAAGCGTTGTTGGATACATTAGAAGGGCAGATCGCCCATTATAAATTTCCGCGCCGTTTTTATCACGTGCGAGAAATGCCGCGCACAGCAAGCGGCAAACTTTTAAAACGGCTATTGCTGAGTGAAGAAAGAGTGAACTACATTGAACAGCAAATCAACAAGTAATTATGAAGCAGCGATCGCTGCCGGGAAAACCTATTTGAGTGAGTATCAGCCTTTAGAAAGGTGTGACTTACTGGCTCTTTATGCAGCGGCACAAGAATATCAAGGGGAACGCTATTTCTGGCGTACTCCTGATGAAACGACTAGTATGGTAGGGTTGGGTTGGTTAGTCACTTTTTCGCAACCCAAACTTGCAGACTTTTCAGAAGTCCGCTCTCTCTTAAAGCAAGCCCATTATCAACCAGAGGCACCTTTTCAGGCGCAGCTGGTTGGGGGCTTTGCTTTTGATGAACAGGCAGAAGTCAGTCAGGATTGGGCTGAGCTAGGTGCCGGTCTCTTTGCGTTGCCAGAAATACTGGTCCGCAAAACTGGCGATCAGTGTGGCGTCGTTTATACAGTAGCCGCTTCTTCCGAGGAACAACGACAACAAAAAGTCGCTGCCTTACAGGAAAAAGTCGCAAGCTGGTTGAATGCCAACCCGGACAAGAGTCTTGTAGCAGAAACGCCTGCTTTTCAGGCACAAGAGGAACTAGAGGTGCCCCAATGGCTGCAAACGGTCGAAGAGACAGTGGCAGCCATTCGCTCGAATGAAACACCGTTGAAAAAAGTGGTTCTGGCCAGGAGAATGAAGATAGAAACGAAGCAGTCGATCATTAGTGCTGGGGTGTTGCAACGGTTGGCGCAACAGCAGCCGAATACCTATCTTTTTGCCATCGAACATGGGGGCCATGTTTTTGCTGGTGCGACGCCAGAACGCTTGCTAAAAGCGACTGTCGATCAATTTGAAACGGTAAGTATCGCAGGTTCCGCACCAAGAGGCCAAACAAAAGAAGAAGATGAGGCACTGGCACAAGCCCTCTTAGCGGACGCAAAAAATACCCATGAACATCAAGTAGTTGTCGATCGCTTAGAAACGGCATTGGCCACTTTGTTAGCTGACGGCTTTCAATCAGAAGCCCGCTCCGTCATCAAGAATCGTGACATTCAGCATTTGTTTGTTCCTTTAGCAGGGCAAAGAAAGGCAGGAGTCAATTTTCTGAGCGCCGTGCAAAAACTACACCCGACCCCAGCATTGGGGGGAGAACCGAAAGAAGCAGCCGTCTCATGGATTCGTACTCATGAACCAGCCAGCAGAGGGATGTACGGTGGACCGATCGGTTGGTTGGGTATTCAAGAAGATATTGGCGAGTTTGCTGTGGCGATCCGCTCAGGATTCTTTAGCGGCAATCAAGCAACGTTGTATGCGGGCTGTGGGATCGTTGCCGATTCAGATGCGGAATCTGAACGTCAAGAAACACGGTTAAAATTTCAACCGATGAGGAGAGGGATCTTAGGAGATGAATAATCAGACAGTCATGACAGACTATTTATTAGCGGCAATCCAGGGACTAAAAGCAGCGGGTGCGAAGCGAGCGGTTATTAGTCCCGGTTCACGCTCAACGCCATTGGCGCTACTATTGCATCGTGATCCTGAGATCACCTGTACGGTGGCTGTCGATGAACGTTCGGCTGCTTTTTTTGCTTTAGGGATGTCCAAAGTTGATCTCCAGCCAACAATCTTACTGTGTACTTCTGGAACTGCAGCAGCCAATTATTATCCAGCCGTTTGTGAAGCAGAAGCTACCAACTTGCCATTGATCGTCTTAACGGCTGATCGCCCGCCAGAACTGCGGGGCGTTGGGGCGCCACAAGCAATGGATCAACAGAATTTGTATGCCTCTCACGTCAAAAAGATGGTAGAGATGACGGTGCCAGAAAACGACCCAGCTTTGTTGCGTTATAGTTTTTGGCAAGCTGCAACTTGCACGATCGAAGCGCAAAAGCAGCCGAGAGGCCCTGTCCAAATCAACTTTCCATTACGGGAGCCGCTGTTGCCTGACTTTAGTCGCCAATGCAGTATACAGCAAGACGTGAGCTATCTGGCACCACAACAAGAGCTGTCAGCAGAGATGATCACCCAGCTAGCCCCTTACTTTGGTAAAAAAGGTATTCTGATTGCTGGAGAAAGCCTTACGATCGAAGAAGCGCAGCAGTTGCTGACTTTTTCAGAGAAATTAGGCTGGCCGATTGTCGGCGATCCATTGACCAATTTGGCGACAGCCGGTACCAAAGTAGGAACATTTATCAGCCAAGCCGATCTTGTTTTCCCGCAATTGACTTCTGCCTTCCAACCAGAAGTGGTCGTGCGTTTTGGTCGCTTACCAGTCACTAAAAATGTCCTATTATGGTTGAACAAAGCAGCGGATACGACGACGTGGCTCTTTGTTGATCCATCGGGACAGTGGCAAGACCAGTTGCATCGGGCAAACTATTTGATCGAAGCAGCGATCAGCACTTTCGTGGCGGCCATCACCCAGTTGCCGATCGTCAAAAATATGGCGTGGCAACAACAATGGCAAGCACTTCAAGCGCGGGCAGATCAGGTGATTGCTGCATGTCCGCAGTTGCAACAATGGGATGAGAGCAGCGCTGTGCGCATGCTCCAACAATGTTTGCCCGAAGATGCGCAGATCCTTTTGGCAAACAGCAATGCGATCCGTTTCTTTGATCGCTACGGCAGCAAAACTACCTCCACTTATCGAGTGTATGGAAATCGGGGCGTCAATGGGATCGACGGCCTTGTCTCGACCGTAGCTGGGATTGCTTCCGCCAGTCAAAAGCCTACCTACTTGTTGATTGGTGATTTAGCGTTGTACCATGATATGAACGGCCTACAACTACTGCGTCAGTATCAATTGCCCGTAACGATCATTCTACTGAATAATAACGGTGGTGGGATCTTTTCCTTTTTGTCACAAAACACCTTAGAACCAAGCGACTTTGTCCCACTCTTCGGCACGCCGTTAGATCTTGAGTTTCAAAAAGTGGCGGCCTTATATGAGGCAGATTGGCACACACCGACCTCTTTAATAGAGTTTCAAGCGATTTTAGCGGAAACAAGTCAACAGCCGCGCTTTCAAATAATCGAAGTGAAGGGTGAGCAAAAAGATCCGGTCAATACATGGCAAGCACTGCAACAGCAGTTTAGCGAGGCGGGAGCACAGCAATGAGGAACACGATAAATGGCGTCAGCTATTTTTATCAGTGGTTGCAGCCGTACCGACCAGCCTTACCAACCCTTGTGGCATTGCATGGCTTCACGGGTTCTTCGGAAAGTTTTCGACCGGTTTTTGCAGAGGAAGGTTCTTATAATGTATTGGCAGTCGACTTGATTGGACATGGACGGTCATCGATTTATGTCCATCCCATGCGTTATGAACTTCCTTTACTGGTAGAGGATCTTGCACAGCTTTTAGCGAAGCTAGGGATTGAACGTTATGGCCTTTATGGCTACTCGATGGGGGCACGAATCGCACTTTTTTGGGCGGTCATGGAACCAGCTGCAGTGACCCATCTATTGCTTGAGAGTGGTTCCCCCGGGTTAGCTGATCCAGCGGAACGACTCGCTCGTCAGCGACACGATCGTCGGTTAGCGTTGCGCTTACTAAGGGAGCCTCTGGTCGATTTTGTCGATTACTGGCAAGAACTGCCGTTGTTTGCTAGTCAAAAGGAGCTACCCTTAGTGCAGCAGGCTGCTGTAAGGCAAGGTCGCTTGCAGCAAAATAAATTTGGCTTGGCAGTAAGTTTGGTTTACGGTGGTACCGGCAAACAGCCAAGCTGTTGGTCGGCACTTCCGCAGCTAGCTTGTGAAATTCTTTATTTAGCGGGGGAAAAAGATGTAAAGTTTCGTAAAATCGCCCACCAAATGAAGCAGCTGCAACCAGAGATGACCATCAAAGTCGTTGCTAATGCTGGACATTGTATCCATTTAGAACAGCCGACACAGGTTCGTCATGAAATCGATCAATGGTTTGTAAAAGGATCGGGGCCACAGTCAGCTGATTGACAAGGAGAGAACGCAATGAAGATTGAGAAAATTGAACGCATCGCCTGTCGCTTGCCCCTCAAACAACCCTTTGTGACAAGTTACGGACAATTAACAGAAAAAGCCTTTGATCTTTATTTGGTGACTGCAGAGGATGGAACGGTTGGCATTGGTGAATTGGTCGCTTTTGAGCAGCCAGATTACATTGAAGAAACCCTCTTTTCTGCTCGACAAGTGATTGAAACAGCACTGATCCCATTATTGATTGACCAAGAGATCGAGCATCCGCAAGAAGTTTGGCAATTGTTTCAAACGGTCCAAGGAAACTACATGGCAAAATCGGCTTTGGAAACAGCAATTTGGGATCTATATGGCAAGCAAACGCATCAAAGTGTGAAAGAGCTGTATACCGCGACCCGACCGAGTGTCGCGGTTGGCGTTAGTATCGGCATACAAGACTCTGTCGAAAAACTAATGGCTCTTGTTGCCGCTTATGTCGCCCAAGGGTATCAACGAATCAAGTTAAAAATCAAGCCGGGGCAAGATATGGCACCCTTGCGAGCGATTCGACAAGCCTTTCCAGAATTGCTTTTGATGGCAGATGCGAACGGGGCCTATCAAAGTGAGCCTGAACGCATTTTGGCACTTGATGACTTAGGCTTGGTGATGATCGAGCAACCCCTTAAGGTACGAGATCTGGTGGGGCACAGTCAGCTACAGCGACAGATGAAGACGCCTCTATGTTTGGATGAAGATATTCGAACGGCAGAAGACGTCGATACAGTCGCAGCACTGGACAGCTGCCGTGCGATCAACCTGAAAATCCCTCGTGTTGGTGGGATCACCGAAGCCTTGCGGATCCTTGATCGATGTCAAACCCATGGACTACTTGTTTGGTTAGGCGGCATGTTTGAGTCTGGTGTGGGACGAGCCATGAATTTGCAATTTGCGAGTCAAGATATTTTCCATTTTCCCGGGGACCTTTCCGCTTCTGACCGTTACTTTTATGATGATGTCATTACACAGCCTGCAACTTTGCATAAAGGCAAGCTGCTGGTACCTGATGGAGAGGGCTTTGGTATCACATTAGCTGAAACAAAGCTAAGTCAATATGGGCAATCTAAAGAACGTATCTACTCAAGAAAACGGTCAGCGAAAGAATAACCGCAGTGAAAGAAAACACAGCGAAAGCAAAAGAAACGGCCAGCAGGGAAATCTGCTGGCCGTTTCTTTTGCTTTATTCTGCGTTTTTGAATTCTTTTTCAATTTGTAGTCGTTGAACTTTCATGGTTGCTGTTCGTGGGATATCTTCGTAGTCGCGTAAAATTGGTTGATTGAGGTGAGGGAGATCTTCCACCATTTTCCACCAAGCATCCCAATCCATTTCACGATTTGGCGCTAAAGCAATGATTGGTTGTGGTGAGTTTTCTTTGTCGCGAACAATCACAACTTCGGCAAGGAAGTCTAAATGATCTAGCAAAATGTCTTCCAAGGCAAGATTGCTTTCAATATTTTTGATCAAGTCCACTTGACGGTCTTTTAAGTAAAGATGGCCCTGATCATCCATCATGCCGTAGTCACCACTGTCCCACCAAGCGCCATAGACATTGTCAGCAAAACGCTGATCTTCTTTATAATAGGTCAACGCGCGTCCTTTTGAAAGGAAATGGATGTGCCCATCGGTATTTGCTGGCAGCTCGTTGCCCTCTGCATCGGCGATCCGTGCTCTCGTTAAGTCCTCGAGACCCACACCCATATCACGGGCATCGTTGGTAGCGATGCTTTCTAAGGTATGTGCTTTTAGGATCATTGGCCCGCATTCACTTTGACCATAGACTTGCAAAAAGATTGCTTCTTTTGTTGCTGAAGTATTTAAAAAAGTGGCCATTGTTTGGTTGTTGATGGCATCAAAGGTTGAATGGTAATAGCGAATATTGGCGAAAGCATCTGGTTGTTCTTTTGCCACAAAGCTCCATTGGACAAAATTGTTTGGATGAGTTTCCAAAGCGATTGGTGGGTATTCTTTTAGCATGCTTACGACATGAGCGCCGTTGGCATTGGCTAATGGCATCATCGGAAAGCCCATCGCCATCAAGGATGAGATGCCAATATTGAAGCGGGAGTGCACCGGTGAGATATGGAACGCAATTAAATCAGAGTCTGCTTTGGTGCGATCAATCTTGGTGAAGATCGTTTTTTGCCATTTTGTCCGCCAGCCCATGGAGTTTGCCGAATGACAAATCAATTTTGGAATACCCGTTGTTCCAGAAGTGTGGGTCATATAAGAAATTTGATCCACCGGTAACTCAGTTTGGGCCACTGGTTCCGCTGGTTGTTGCAGCAGATGACGAACAGCAATCTGTTTGTCAGTACTGCTATTTTTCACTTGTGCGACGCGGCCTTCGGTTTCTTCATCAAATAAGATGAATGGATCTTCTAAGCGATCCACAAACACTTCGATGGTTTCAGCAGGAAAATGATAGGAGATCATGGCAGGAACGGCACCAAGGTAAGAAGCAGCCGTTGCTAATAAATAGGTATCGAATTTTGAAGATTTGTAAAGAATGATTTTATCGCCGGCTTGCACGCCTAGTGCAGCAAGTTGGTACGCACGTTTTAAAATCATTTCATGGCTCGAACGGTAGGTACTACGATAGCCAAGTTCAGGAAATGCTGGCAGCACTTCATCGTGGATGATGGTTGTGTCAGGAAATGCCTCGGCAGCTTCGCGGTAATTGGTGTAAAGATTTAATGGACGATAGTCTAAAATGGTCAAATAGAACACTCCTTTAAAAGTTCGTGAAAAACTTCATTTGATTTCTCCATTTTAGCACAGGAATTTCTCGATACAATAGATTTTCAGTGTTTTTTATTTATTTCTAAAAAATCCTTCCCTCAAAGACTTTCGAAGAATGAATGACTGTGATGTGTTATCATTCATTCCTCGTACTAAGCGGAAAAAGCGCATAATCAACGGGTGTATTTTACTACAAAATCTTCGATTGGGAGCCGGAAATCCGGATAGCGTGCTTCTAATTCTGCACGACTCCAATTCCACCAAGCGATTTCTTTTAAAGCAGTGATCGTTTCTGGATCAAAGCGGTATTTGATCACTTTTGCTGGAACCCCGCCGACGATCGCATAAGGCGGCACATCTTTGGTTACGACTGCGTTTGAGGCGATCACGGCACCATCACCGACGGTCAAACCAGATTGGATCACGGCACCGTGGCCGATCCAGACATCATTGCCAATGACGGTCGTTTTTGCTTTGCGTTTTTCTAAGAAGGACTCGTCCTTTGGCGCAAATCCATAGCCTTCGCCATTATAGGCAAAAAGATGCTGACTAGGGCGTTCATAGGGATGATTGGTGGGGCCGATGCGGACCATCGCTGCGATACTGATAAAACGTCCTAATTGACTGTTCTGAATAAAGCAATATTGCCCCGTATAGGTATAATTGCCGATGGAAGAATGATCAATGTGATTGGCTTCGCCAATTTCGACATAGTCTCCTAAAGTTGTGTCTTGAAGCTGCGAGTCTTTGCCGACGATCGGCTGTTCATCTGGAAAATTTGTGATCGATAGGTGCATAGTAATCATCCTCTCTTGCGTATTGCTATCATTTTACCGCACTTTTTTGTACTATTTGACTAATACGCACTAAAGACAAAAGGAGGTCTGCGTTATGGAGACGATTTATCAGTTAGATAAGATGACCGAAATGATAGCTAAGCGAGCAATCAAAAAAGGATACGCGTTAAAAAATCAAGCGGCCCCAGAGGCGCTGTTTGTACGCAGTTCAACGGTTCCTAACGAATTGATCACACCCAAATTAGCTGTGATCGCTCGCTCAGGAACAGGCACCAATACGATCGATTTGGCACGGTGTACTCAAAATGGCACAGTAGTCTTCAATAGTCCCGGTGTCAATGCCAATGCAGTCAAAGAATTGGTGCTCTCCAATTTGTTTCTCAGCGTTCGCCCCTTATTCAAAGCCATCCAGACGGTAGCCGATTTGCAAGAAGAGCTAACGTCAGGTCAAATTGAAGCAGAAGATGTGTTGAAGGTAGCTGAAGAACGGCGAAAAGAAGTGATCGGCGAAGAATTAGCTGGAAAAACCATCGGTATTTTAGGCTTAGGAGAGATCGGTGAACGGGTGGCAAAAGCCTGTCACCAGTTAGGAATGGAAGTCCTCGGCTATGCCCGTACGAAAAAAGCGGCCCACGATTACGAACAAGTCAGTGACTTGCACGTACTGTTGGCCGAATCAGATTTTGTGGTGGTTTTGCTTCCTTTGAGTCAAGAGACCCACGGCTTGCTGAATCGCCGAACGATTCAGCAGATGAAAAAAAATGCAGTGCTGATGAATTTTGGTCGTGGGGAGATCGTGGAAGAAACAGCCGTCTTAGAAGCATTAGCCAAAAATCAGCTCAAACAATACATCACTGATTTTCCTAGTGCGGGCTTGATCGGCCAACCGAAAGTATTGTGCTATCCGCATATTGGCGGTAGTACTACCAATGCCTTGGAAAAAGGGGATCACGTAGTTTTTGATCGCATGCATGCCTATTTGCGCGCTGGGACGATTCAAGAATCGGTCAACTTTCCTCATGCAGAGTTGCCTTTTTTGGCACCGTATCGCTTGGCGCTGTTTTATCACGACAAGCCTGGTGCTTTTGCCCCATTATTGCGGATCATTTCTGAAGCAGGTGTAGATATCGATAATTTGACAAGTGAAAGAAAAGCCGGAGTCGCCTATACCTTGATCGATCTTGATGAGACAAATGAAACGCTGCTGCAAGATCTGCAAAAACAGATGCAGCAGGCAGGGGCAATCATTCGTGTACGTTTGATCAAAAATCCGCGAATCAGTGAATAGTTGCCACCAACAATGTTTCTTGTTATGATGAAAAAAAAGTAAAGGAAGTTCATCATGACGAATAAGTTTCAAGATAAAAAGAAGGTCGCTTTGCCTCGTTATCAGCAGATTGCCGTGGCGATCGCGGAACGAATCGTTGAAAATCGCTACCAAGTTGGGCAAAAGATCCATGCACGCTCAACGTTAGCCAGCAATTTCAATGTCTCTCCTGAAACAGCCCGCAAAGCGATCAATGTATTAGTTGATTTAGAAATCATGGACGTCCGTCATGGCAGCGGCGCCTATATTGCTTCAAAGGAAAAAGCACAGGCCTTTGTGGAACAATACCAAGATGTGCAGTCGATCCAAGAAATTAGACAAGATATTTTAGACAGTGTGGAGCGGCAGCAGCAAGAGCTGGATAATTTTTCTGACTTGTTGAACACGTTAGTGCAGCAGACCAAAAAGGTACACCACATGAGTCCGTTTGTGCCCTTTGAACTTCAGTTGACGGAACAAGCGCAGCATTTGGAAAAAAGTATCAATGAATTGAATATTTGGCAAGCCACAGGGGCGACGATTATTGCAATCCAAACAACCGAAGAATTGTTGTTGTCACCAGGACCTTATGCGAAATTTAGTGCAGGCAATACGATTTATTTTGTCGGAAATGAACTGGCGTTGCAGCGCATGACCAATTTCTTCTATCCAACGGACTATTCAGCGTAATTCTTTTTCTTGATTCCCATGCTTTTTTTGTAAAAGAAAAAGCATTGGGAAATTTTTTTTGACAAAGTGACCACATCTTGTTAAGATAGTATGGTCACTTTCGTGAAATTTTTCAGAAAAAGGAGTATTAATCATTTGAGTAAAGTTAAAGTGGAACATTTAACCAAAATCTTCGGTAAGAAAAAGCAGCAAGCTCTTGCCATGGTCAAAGAACAACGTAGCAAAAACGAGATTTTAGAAAAAACAGGTGCCACCGTCGGGGTCTATGATGTGAACTTTGAAGTCAACGAAGGCGAGATTTTCGTCATCATGGGCCTTTCTGGAAGCGGGAAGTCAACATTGATTCGCCTCTTGAATCGATTGATCGAGCCGTCTGGCGGAGATATTTACATAGATGGCGTAGATGTTGCCAAAATGAGTAAAGAAGAACTGCGAGAAGTTCGTCGTCACAAAATCAACATGGTTTTCCAAAGCTTTGGCCTTTTCCCTCATCGGACGATTTTAGAGAACACCGAATACGGACTAGAAGTCCGTGGGGTCTCGAAAGAAGAACGAACAGCGAAAGCGGAAAAAGCGTTAGAAAACTCAGGATTGCTTTCTTTTAAAGACCAATATCCTGACCAGCTGTCTGGAGGGATGCAACAGCGTGTGGGACTTGCCCGTGCGTTAGCCAATGATCCAGAGATCCTCTTGATGGACGAAGCCTTTTCAGCACTCGATCCGCTGATTCGCCGTGAAATGCAAGATGAACTTTTAGAACTACAAGCCAATGTTCAAAAAACGATCATCTTTATCACCCATGATTTGAACGAGGCCTTGCGGATCGGTGACCGGATCGCTTTAATGAAAGATGGTCAGATCATGCAGATCGGTACAGGAGAAGATATTTTGACGAATCCTGCCAACCAATACGTGCGTGATTTCGTGGAAGATGTCGATCGTTCCAAAGTCTTGACTGCGCAAAACATCATGGTTCCAGCATTGACGACGAACATCGAGATCGATGGACCAAGCGTAGCATTGAACCGGATGCGGAAAGAAGAAGTCAGCATGTTGTTAGCCGTCGACAAACGTCGTCACCTAAAAGGAAGTTTGACAGCCGAGTCTGCTCGTGAGGCACGGAAAAACAATCTGACCTTGAAGGAAGTTATTGATAAAAATGTTAAAAAGATTGATAAAGATATGCTGGTAACGGATATCTTCAATTTGATCTATGATTCGCCTACACCTTTAGCCGTGGTAGAAAACGATCGTTTGATCGGAGTCGTGATCCGCGGAAGCGTGATTGAAGCGTTGGCTGAGACCGATTCAGCCGCTCAAGCAGAGGAAGGGGTAGTGACAAATGGATAATTTCTTACAACATACGATTCCGGTAGCTGATTGGGTCGAAAACTTTACTGATTGGCTAACAGGAACTTTCAGTGGATTGTTTTCAGCCTTACAGTCTTTCGGACAATTTATCATGGACGCTATTACAAATGTATTATTGTTTGTACCACCGTTGTTAATGATCGTCTTATTGACGGCTGCTGCCTTTTTCGTTTCACGCAAAAAATTCGGCTTGCCAGCCTTTACTTTTGTTGGGTTGCTGTTCATCTATAACCAAGGGTTATGGACAGACTTGATGAACACCGTGACGTTGGTCTTGTTGTCAAGTTTGGTTTCGATCATCATTGGGATTCCACTAGGGATCTTAATGGCGAAAAGCGAAAAAGCGCAAAGCATCGTGACGCCAATCTTAGACTTTATGCAAACGATGCCTGGTTTCGTTTATTTGATTCCTGCGGTTGCTTTCTTTGGGATCGGCATGGTTCCTGGGGTCTTTGCCTCAGTGATCTTTGCTCTACCACCAACCGTTCGGATGACGAACTTAGGGATTCGCCAAATTTCTCGTGAATTGGTAGAAGCCTCTGATTCCTTCGGTGGGACTGGCTGGCAAAAACTGATCAAATTAGAATTGCCACTAGCCAAAAGTACTATTTTGGCTGGGGTCAACCAAACGACGATGCTGGCATTATCAATGGTCGTGATCGCGTCAATGATCGGGGCTCCTGGATTAGGGCGTGGCGTCTTGTCCGCCTTACAACGAGCACAAGTCGGTAACGGGTTTGTCAGTGGGGTATCCTTAGTTATTTTGGCGATCATTATGGATCGCTTTACCCAGAATTTGAACCGTTCGGCACATCAAAAAGCAGCGAGCAAGACGAGTCGCAAACAAAAACGTCTTTTTGGCGGGATTGCTGCAGCGGCAGTCGTTGCTTTAATTGGCGCATCGTTTGCCTTTGGAAATGTTTCTGACAGCAAAGGCACGGTGAACTTGGCGTATGTCGAATGGGATACGGAAGTTGCATCTACCCATGTGGTGGCAGAAGTCTTGTCGCAAATGGGCTACGAAGTCAATACGACGCCATTGGATAATGCCATCATGTGGGAATCTGTGGCAAAAGGGGAAGTTGACGGGATGGTTGCTGCTTGGCTGCCATCTACGCATCAATCTCAGTATGAACAGTACCAAGACCAAGTCGAGAACTTGGGTCCTAACTTAGAAGGGGCAAAACTGGGGATCGTTGTCCCAAGCTATATGGATGTAGATTCCATCGCAGACCTTTCTGACGAAGCTGGCAAAACCATCACTGGTATCGAACCAGGCGCTGGTGTCGTAAATGCAGCGGAAAATACGGTTGCGACGTATGACAACCTTTCAGATTGGAATGTCGCTACCTCTTCTTCAGGAGCGATGACAGTGGCATTGGGCCAAGCCATCAAGAACCAAGATGAGATCGTTATTACTGGTTGGTCTCCACATTGGATGTTTGCGAAATATGATCTGAAATATCTGGATGATCCTGAAGGAACAATGGGTGAAGCAGAAAGCATCAATACTGTTGTACGCCAAGGATTAGCAGATGACATGCCAGAAGTTTACGAAGTACTTGATCGTTTCAACTGGACACAAGAAGATATGGAAGAAGTCATGTTAGCAATCAATGACGGAACGTCAGCCGAAGATGCAGCCAAAGATTGGGTAGCCAATCACCCAGAAGAAGTTGCTGCTTGGACGAACTAACTTCTTTCAAATAAGTGTATTAAATCTTCAAACGATTTTAATGTTGAGTTAGCACACATCCGAAAGTGGATGTGTGCTTTTTTTGATCGTTTATTTGCTGCACAAACTTCAGGTATAAAGAAAATGAAAGAATAATGGCTGACGATTTTTGACAAGAGATAGCAAAAAATGGCAAGTCAATGGAATCGCTCGTGTAAGAAAATAGGAAAGCAAGTGTTTCAAAATCTTATAAAAGTTCGTTCATCAACTTATACAAATTCACGGGGACTTCTATAAAATGAGAGAGAAGGAAGTCGAGTGCATAGAGAAGGAATTAGGAGGGATTGAATGACAGCTTATTTATTTTGTCATTTCACTGGCGAGCAAAAAAATGGTGAACAAGTATACTTTAGTGTGAGCAAGGATGGATTGACTTTTACAGATTTAAATCAAGGCCATCCCGTTTTGAAAAGCGATCTTGGGGAAAAAGGAGTCAGAGATCCTTTTCTGGTTAAGGGGAAGGACACGTATTATCTCATTGCGACAGATTTGCGTATTGAAAAGGGACTTGGCTGGGCACATGCTCAAATCAATGGTAGCCGCCAGATGGTTATCTGGTCATCAACGGATCTTGTGTATTGGACAAACCCATGGACCGCAACGATTGCTCCAGAAGGTGCAGGGAATTTGTGGGCGCCAGAGGCAATTTATGACGCAGAAAAAGAGACATTTTTTGTCTATTTTGCTGCAAAGGTTAATGGAAAACATAAGATTTATTCTGTTTCTACTATGGATTTTCAGACGTTTACTGAGCCTGTGCTATTTATTGAAAAAACGATGGATGTGATCGATACAACGATTGTTTTTAGTCAGGGGTATTATTATCGTTTTACAAAAAACGAAGAAAATAGTCGCATTTTTTTAGATCGCAGTCAACAGCTGACAGGAGACTATCAGGAAGTAACTTCTGAATACCTCGCTCAATTAGAAGGGGTTGAAGGACCGCAAGTGTACCAATTACCTGATGGCAAATGGGCGCTGATCGTAGATCACTTTAAAAAAGGCACAGGATATGGGATCGCAGTAAGTGATGATCTCGCAACAGGCGTTTTCGAACCTGTTTCTGCCTTTGACTTCGGTCAATCTATCAAGCGCCATGGTGGGGTGATCACGATCACAGATGAGGAGTATCAACGACTACTGACCTATTATCAACAGAAAAACCCGGTTTTAGAGGGACTTTATGCTGACCCTGATTTGGTTTCATTTAATGGGAAATTTTACTTATATCCAACATCAGATGGTTTTACGGATTGGTCTGGGACAAGCTTTTCGGTATTTGAATCAGAAGATCTCACTCAGTGGACAAATAAAGGAACGATCCTTGATCTAGCATCCGCTCAGGTGAAGTGGACGATCGGTGGTGCGTGGGCACCCTGTATAGCAGAAAAAGAAGGAATGTTTTATTTTTACTTTACTGGAAAAATGGCGGATGGACGCTCAGGAATCGGTGTCGCTTATGCGGATCATCCAACAGGTCCCTTTATTGCAGATGAGAAACCGCTATTGAGTCCTGATCTTATCGATGACTATGGGTTAAACATGAGTCAAGTCATTGATCCATCTGTTTACGTAGAAGCTGGAAAGTATTATCTATTGTTTGGCAATTCTGCGGGAGGGACTGCTGCCATCGTAGCGTTGGGAGATGACATGCGGACTGTCAAACTTGATACGCTAACAGAATATCAAGGGCTGGAAGATTTTCGAGAAGCCATTACTGTTTTGAAAAAAGATGATTTGTATCATTTTACTTGGTCGGGAGAAGATACCCGCAGTGAAGACTATCATGTGAATTATGGGACCTCATCTTCATTGTATGGACCGATTCAGTATCATTATCCTATCTTACAAAAAAATGTTGAGAAAGGCATTTTAGGAACCGGACATCACAGCATTTTGGAACATTCTGATCGATATCATATTGCTTATCACAGCTTTGCTGTTCCACTTAGTAAGTATCCAGAAGAAGCCCGCGGATTTCATCGACAGGTTCGCATTTCCCCATTAGATTTTGACAAAGCAGGCTTTATGAAGCAAGTAGTCGTATAAGAAAAAGGGTGCAGCGATGCATCCTTTTTTGTCTGCAAATTCAGTTAGTTTCTTTTACGAACATTAGAAGGAGCAAGACCATAATGCTTTTTAAATAGTTTACTAAAATAAAAAGGATCATGATAGCCTACTTTTTCTGCGATTTCTTTGACGGTCAAATTGGTATGAAGCAACAGCTCATAGGCATGTTTGAGACGAATCTCGATCAAATATTTAATCGGACTACGACCAGTGATTTTCCGAAAAACTTTTGAAAGTTGGGCAGGACTAATATAAAGCATGTCTGCAAGCATTTCCAAAGTGATGTCTTCTTGATGATGATTCTCCAAATAATAAATCGTATGGTTTACTAGCGTTTGTTTTTGTTTATCTTTTTCAGAAATTACTGACAGGCTATTGTTTGGATCGGAGGGCGTCAAACTTCTTAAAATCAAAGCTAGCATTTCGAGAATGATTCCTTTGCCCATCAAATCGTGATGAATATTATGGCTGTTAAACTCATGGGTCAGCTGCCATGCTTTTTTGAAGAACACTTCTTGATAAATCCCCAAATTGAGCAGGGGATCTTCATTTGGGAAGGTATTAAAAGGAAGTCCTTCGATCAGAATATTAGAAAGGCCGATATGAAGTTCATGGGATTCCATCCCTGCTGGATGGATTTCGGTATGGGGAAGGCCAGGGTTAAAAAGGAGCGTGTCACCAGTATATAGCCTTGTGCGAGTTTCATTGAATTCGTAATCAACGGTTCCTTCTAATACGATGCTGATCTCAATGAAATCATGATGGTGGTAGCCCCGAAGATTTTTCTTTTTATTCCAAAAGTCAACGACATAAATAATTTCAGGATTAAATATATTCGAATGGATGTGGTACATAGTTCCCTCCTATTACCTACGAAAAAGTAGGCGCTTTTTTTTCTTCATATTATATAATACATGAAAATGAATCGGATAGACTATGTTCTTCATTAAATGTTTTAGTAAAATTAAGTGAAAGAAAGCGATTTCTTTATGTGAGTATTGGTAAAAGGGAGGTTAGGGGGTAAATGGAAAAACGTTTTTTGAATGAATGGCGATTCTCAAAACAAGAAGAAAAAGAAGCATGGAAAAAAGATTTTGATGATTCTATTTGGGAAAAGGTAACGATTCCTCATGATTGGGGTGTCTCTTATCCCTTTGAAAAACATTTTTCAAGCGGAACAGGGTATCTATCCGGAGGAATAGGTTGGTATCGAACCAAACAGTCGCTGCAAGAGTTGGGTGACCTTACGAATAAAGTCGTAAAAATTCATTTTGAAGGTGTTTATAAAAATGCACGGGTTTGGATCAATGGCTATCATATGGGGATTAGACCTTCAGGATATGCTTCATTTTATTATGATTTGACAGAGATTTTAACTTACAATTCGGATGATAGCTTGCTTATTAGTGTCCGTGTCGAGCACACAGATTTGGCAGATTCAAGATGGTATAACGGAAATGGACTCACACGTCCTGTTTCTCTTGAAATTCATGATTCTATTTATATCGACGAATACGGAACGAGTTTTTCAACGCCAAGTGTTACAGAGGGGCAAGCGGAGATCATGATCGAACATCGGCTAGTAAATACCTTAAAACAAGACCGTGTTGTTAGGATCGAACAAGTGCTGGAAAGTTTACAAACGGAAAAAGTGGTGAACATAAGTGAGGAAATCCAACTTAACGCAGGGGAACGCCGCACGGTCACATTGAAAGCAAAAATTGAAAAGCCAGAGCTATGGTCACCTGAAGCGCCGAATCTTTATCACCTACGAACCAAGGTGAGTTCTCAAGATGCGTCCTTAAATAGAATTGAGAGCGTATACAACGAGTATGTCGGGATCAGATCCTTTCATTTTGATGCCAATGAGGGCTTTTCTTTAAATGGGCAGCAGTTGAAAATCAAAGGTGTTTGCTTGCACGAAGATGCGGGCTCTTTCGGAACAGCTGTTCCGAGCGAGGTATGGGTACGGCGTTTAATAAAGTTAAAAGAGATGGGGACAAATGCTATACGAATGGCACACAATCCTCATTCGTTTGCTTTGTATCGTTTGTGCGACACCATGGGATTTTTAGTCTTTGATGAAGCATTTGATGAATGGGAAAATCCTAAAAATAAATGGTGGCAAGGTCATAATGTGTATCCACCCAAGTTAGAAGGAGCAGCAGAACATTTTCCAACTTGGTATGAAAAAGATTTGGAAAATATGATTTTACGCAATCGAAACCATCCATCGATCATTGCTTGGAGCATTGGCAATGAGATTGATTATCCCAATGATCCATATGCTAGTCCATTGTTTGCTGAAATGACAGGGAATAATGACAATAGCAAACCAGAAGCTGAGCGCATCTATAATCCACATCGACCTGATATGAGAAGGTTACGCACGATAGCCGAAAAGCTGGTCCGATTGAGCAAAACACTCGATCCGACTCGACCAGTTACCTTGGCAGCAGCTTTTCCAGAATTATCTACGAAAATTGGCTTGATCGATCACTTGGATGTCGTTGGCTATAACTACAAAGAACATCTATACGAAGAAGATCATCGCAAATTCCCAGATAAACCTTTTATTGGGAGTGAGAACAGTCACGGGTTTAAAGAATGGCAAACGGCAAACACTCTTCCGTATATCGCTGGACAATTTTTATGGACGGGCATTGATTATTTAGGGGAAGCCCATGGATGGCCTATTCACGGATCTGGGGCAGGCTTATTGACATTGGCTGGTATTGAAAAGCCTAGTTATTACAAGAGAAAGAGCTGGTGGAGTCAAGAACCGACTGTTTATTTGACAACGATTCCTTACGAGAAAAACAAACGAAGAGCAGAATGGGAACCCACCTATCGAAAATGGTCTTACCCAGCTGAGCAAGAAATTGAAGTAAGGTGTTATACAAATGCAAAAGAGATTCGATTGAAGGTTGGCAACTTGGAAGTACCCGATGTTCGTTATGATGATACCTTTGGTTATTATGTTGCACGGATCAACTATCAGCCAAAAACCTTGTCGGTGGAAGCGGTATTTGAAGAAACGATTCTGTATGACGAAATAAGACCCGAAGCAGCGCCAACTGCTTTGGTAGCTATGAACTATGAAATTCCTCAAAGATGGCGGGAGAAATTGGCTGCAACCGATTTAACACTAAATAAGAACCTTCATCAAATCGAATGCCAAGTCTTAGATTATGCTGAAAATCCGATAGCAGCAGAAGTAATGGTCTATTTAGAAGTCGAAAATGGGACATTACTAGGTTTAGAGAATGGTGATCTAGCAGATACTACCGCTTATACAGAGTCATTCCGTAGAACGATGCAAGGAAAGTTGCTTTGCTTTGTAGCAGGAGAGCGCAAGAAAGAGACAGTTGTGACGCTGCGCTCACCCGGACTACCAGATACACGATTGATTCTAGAGAATAGAGAGGGAAGTACATGATAAAAAAGCGGACACTCCTTATTCCTTTGGTCTTATTGAGTATACTGACAGCGTGTGGAACGGTCGAGGAAAATACACAGAAAGAAAAAGAGCCAGAGACAGATGAAGTCATTGATACGGCGATGATCACCTTAAATACGGCAGAAACCTACCAGACAATTGAAAGCTTTGGCGCAAGTGGTGCTTGGTGGAGTCAAGATGTTGGTGGCTGGATCGAAGAAGAAACAGCAGAACTTTCGAAGCGAGAATATATCGCAGAATTATTATTTGATCCGCTTGAAGGGATTGGCTTGACGTCTTATCGCTACAACTTAGGCGCCGGAAGTACGTTACAAAATAGTCCTCGCATTGAAGATCCCTGGCGACGAGCAGAAAACTTTGAAGAAGGACCCGAAGTCTATGATTGGTCGAAGGATGAAAATGCACGATGGATGCTGAAAACAGCGGTTGATTATGGAATTGATGATATCTATTTATTCGTCAATAGCCCATTGACGAGGCTAACGAAAAATGGCTCTGCGTATGGTGATCAGCTGGAAGAAAAACGCAGTAACCTAGCCCCTGAGAATTATCAGGCATTTGCCAATTACGTCTATGATGTGACGGAACACTTCTTAAAAGAAGACATTCCCGTCACGCATGTGTCGCCAATCAATGAACCACAATGGGATTGGACTGGTGGTCAGGAGGGCACCTACTACGATCCAGCTGAAGTAGTCGCACTCTTAGAGGTATTTATTGAAGAAAAACAAAAAAGACCAGAGTTGAAACAAATAGCGCTATCGATGCCCGAATTAGGAGAATGGGCAAACACCAGCAAGGAATATTTCGAAGCAATCATCGAAAGTGATACATTGATGAATTACTTTGACACGTGGGAAGTCCATTCATATTGGACAACTTACGTCGAGAAAATGAATTTTAAAGAGTGGTTAGACGAACAGGAAATCGATGTTACCTTAAAAATGTCTGAGTGGACAGAAATGATCAATGGTCGCGACTACACTATGGATTCTGCCTTAAATTTAGCCAACGAGATACACGATGATTTAACGATCCTTGATGTGGTTGCTTGGCAATATTGGATCGCAGTCAGTAGTTACGATTATCGAGATGGTCTGATCTATGTAAACTTAGGTTCAAAAGAAATTATTCCGACAAAAAGACTTTGGGGAATGGGGAATTTCAGCAAGTTTATTCGACCAGGGTACACGAGAGTTTCCGCAATCAGCGACGACAAAGAGGTGAATGTCGTAAGCTTTTTGGGAAAAAATGAAGCAAATGAAGAAGAACTTATTACAGTGCTTATCAATAACAGTTTTCAGGAAAAAGAGATTGATCTTCAAGGAGTCGGATTTGGTGAAATCATCAGCTATACGACAGATAGTGAGTCTGATTTAGAAGAGCAGAGCATCACTTCTCAGGAACTGACAATCCCTCGGCAATCGATCGTTACCTTGAAGATCGTTACAACGAATGAATAAGAAAAGGGGAAATGGCTATGAACTTTGGGAAAATTGCTAAAACATCTTTATTGGCGTCTTCAGTAGTCTTATTTGCTGCTTGTGGGCAAGAAAACAACAATAATGATTCGGATGGAGAAATCACGACGATCCAGTTTTATACGTGGGGAGGTGAAGGTGACCTTCCCATCTATGAGCCACGCATCAAAGCCTTTGAGGAAGCGAATCCTGACATAAAAGTAGACTTCGTTCAAGTGCCAAGTGATTATGACACCAAACTGCAAACAATGTATGCCGGAAATGAAGCACCTGACGTTGTCCAAGTGGCAGAAAATGGGCAAAACTTTGCTTCTAAGGGATTATTTATTGATCTTTCAGATTATATTGCGGAATCATCGATTGACGTAGAAAGCAATTGGGGGGATGCAATGACCCAATATACCTATGATGGCCAACCATTTGGTTTGCCGGATAGAGGGGGCCCGGAAATTCTTTACTACAATAAAGACTTATTTGATGAAGCAGGGATCGAATACCCGACAAATGATTGGACGATTGAAGAATACACAGCTGCTGCCGAAAAATTAACAAAAATAGAAAACGGCGAAACGGTTCAGTATGGTGCTAGTGGAATGGATTGGGTACCAAACTGGGGAGTATTTATCAAGTCCAATGGTGGTTCCCTTGTGGAAAATAATGAGGTTGTGATCAATTCTCCCGAAAACTTAGAAGTTCTTACTTGGTTTAATAATCTATACCAAGACGGTTATGTTGGCACATATGAATTTTATGAATCTGTTGCGCAGTCTGGTGCGGATTCAATGTTCTCACAAGGTAGAATTGGTATGTTGACGACAGGATTTTGGAATATTGGCAACTTCACACAACTGGATGATTTAAATTTTGATATTGCACCGATGCCTTTCTTCAATGAAAAAGTTACATGGCCTTTCGGAAGTGCCTTAGCGATTTCTAAGCAATCGACCAAACAAGATGCCGCCTTTCGATTCATTGAATATATGACGAGCGAAGAAGCACAAAAAATTCTTGGTGAAAGTTTAGTGGATTCTCCTGCCAATATCAAAGTATTGAACTCTGAAGAATTTACCAATAGACAAGTAAATGGGAAAGATCTTCGCTTGGACGTCGTAGGAATCTCGACAGAACGTGTTGTGATCGATGGTATTTTCGAAGGTCCTTACTACGGAGAACTGACCGGTGAGTTCAGTAATCAAGTAAAAGAAATGCTCCTTGGCCGTTTAACACCAGAAGAAGCGCTTGAGAAAATGCAAGAATCTGGCGAAAAAATCATGGAACAATATTAATTCAGAGAAAGGATAGCTTAGGGAAGAAAAAATTTTCTTCCTTAAGCACCTTAGTTAAGGAGGGTTTCCTATTGGATAGTTCAGCGACACAACTTCAACTAAATCAAAAAAAGCGTAAGCGGACTCAGTCCCGCTGGTTTTTTGCCTTTGTTTCACCTTGGATCATTGGGTTTGTTTGTTTTACCATTGGACCAATGATTTTTTCGATAATCATGAGTTTTACTGATTGGGATATGTTTTCGGAATTTAATTTTATCGGATTTGATAACTATCTGCGTCTTTTTAAGGATGATATTTTTTTAAAAGCTTTAGCAAATACTTTTCAATATACCTTGATCAGTGTTCCAATCAATTTGTTACTTTCATTAGGTATGGCTTATTTATTGAGCTTTCATTTGAAAGGGATGCGTGTTTTTCGTACCATCTATTACTTACCCTCCATTGTACCAATCGTTGCGAGTACGATGCTGTTTACCCGTTTGCTTTCTTCCAAAGGACTAGTCAACCAGGCACTAGCCTTATTTGGTATCGACGGACCAGTTTGGCTGTTGAGTAAGGACCATGTGCTTTGGAGCTTCGTATTCCTTTCTCTATGGGGTGTCGGTGGAACAATGATTTTGATGTTGTCTGCCATCAATAGTGTGGGGGAAGAAATGTATGAATCGGCACTTCTTGATGGTGCATCCAGATTCAGGATGTTTATTAGTATAACCATTCCCCAAATTTCGCCGATTTTATTTTTCAACCTGATTACCGGAGTCATTGGCTCCCTTCAAACCTTTACTCAAGTGTATATGATGACCGGTGGTGGGCCTGATTATGCCAGCGAAATGATTGTTCCATACCTTTATCGAAATGCCTTTTCATTTTATCGGATGGGCTATGCTTCGGCAATGGCTTGGGTGTTGTTTATGATCGTGATGGTCTTATCCTTGATCGTGCTGAAGAGCTCAAGCTTATGGGTATTTTATGAAGAGGAGGTGAAGTAAGTGTTAGATAAAAATCTATCCAAAGTATCTAAATTATTGATCTATCTGACCTTGATTTTGTTTGCGGGAATTTTGATCATTCCATTCGTTTATATGATTTCGATTGCACTAGCTTCGCCGGAGTCAAATATCAAAGAACAGTTCACTTTACTGCCGATGGAATTCTATTTGTCCAATTTCACCAATTTGTTTAGAGATTCCTTTTCAGGAGAGCGACCAATCTTGTTGTGGTTTTTCAACACGATGCTGATCGTCGTTCTCAGCATTGTTGGACAAATTATTTCTTCGACACTGGTTGCTTTTGGCTTTGCCCGAATGAAGTATAAACATAAAAACAAATTGTTTCTATTGGTATTAGGAACAATGATGTTACCAGGTCAAATCACCTTGATTCCTGTGTTCTTGATTTTTAGAAACTTAGGTCTTTATAACACTCTTTGGCCACTGATCATCCCGCAATTCTTTGGCTCTGCCTATAATATCTTTTTTACTCGCCAATTTATTACGGCGATTCCGGGAAACTTATTTGAAGCAGCAGAAATGGATGGTTTAGGACCATTTAGATCCTTTACCAAAATAGTCTTACCGTTGATCAAACCAGCGATGGCTGCCATTGCTATTTTTACCTTTAACTTTGCTTGGAGCGACATCATGGGTCCTTTGATCTATGTATCAGATACGAGCAAAATGACCTTAGCTTTAGGCGCACAATCTATGTCCGCCACCTCCAATCCAGCGGGTACCGTCAATATGTCGATGTTAATGGTAATGTCATTGCTGCTGACACTTCCACAGATCGTTATCTATTTCTTAGGACAAAAATATTTGTTCCAAATCAATTTGGGGATTGGCAATAGCGGGACAAAATAAGTTGAAGAGCTTATGAAAAAAACTGACGATCGCATATAGAAAAATAGAGTTACAAGGAGCGACAGATGGAAAAAAATATTCGACAACCGGAGATCAATCAAAAAGATAGCTACAAACTGTTTCATCATCTATCTTATTTAAATTATATTATCTATACTTTTCTAGGGACGCTGCTGTTTTGGTTGTTCAATTTACCCCTTCTTTTTTTATTGCTAACAATGGAAATCAAACTTAGCACCTTACCATTGTTTCTCCTGTCCTTCTTGCCAGTAGCCCCAGCTTTTACAGCGTTACTCATCTATTTGAAAGAAGCAAAGGAGAAAGATGGTACCCCAAAAGTATTTTTATTGGCCTATCGCAGGAAATTTAAGCATAGTCTGCTAGGGTGGCTTCCTGTTTTAGTCGTTATTGGGTTATGTAGTGCAAATTTATTGTTACTGAGGGTCACGATCCAAATCACTGAATTGAAATGGCTAAATCTGTTTCTGCTGATCGTCGCCTTGACGTTTGCGATCAACTATTTTTTAGTGGTCGCAACGGCACCGTCTCTTTCAATCAAGGAAGCTCTTTTGCTTAATCTCCAATTATTTATTTTGAAATCCAGCCGATATATGTTAAGTTTTATGATCATCATTAGTAGTTGGCTGCTGTTAGCCTTGGTTCCAATTTATCTGGCATTATTTGGCGTAGGGCTGATTTCCATCTTATTATTACTGAACTTTGCGCCAGTCATGGAGTTTGCGCGAAAGCATTCGGTTCATTGAGCAACAAAAAATCACCTGATCATGGAGCAACCTCGAACAGTTAGACCAAAATTCTAACGAGTCGAGGTCGCTTCAGTGTGCGTTTTATCAGGTGATTTTTAGGTTAAGCAAAACGATGAAAAATCGGCTGCATCTGTTCAAACGTACAGAGTTCAGTAAATCCTAATGATCGTAAAAGATCTTGTCCCTCTTTGATTTGAAACCCGAGCTGCTCTGGTTTATGACTATCGCTGCCGATGGTTAGCACGCTTCCCCCCAAGTCACGATAAAGCTTGAGGATCTCGATCGATGGCATATACCCATTGATTCCGTAACGGTGGGAAGAGGTATTCAGTTCAATGCCTTTGCCATCTTTGATCACGACTTTCAAGATCTCTGCGATTTGTTCTTTCGTTTGTTTAAAAGCGTCCTTCTCTTTATCTAAATAACGACGAATCAAATCCATATGGGCTAAGACAGAATACTGTTTATATGTCGTGACTAGCTGATACATTTCATCATAATAGCGCTCGTAGCATTCCTGTTGGCTGCGTCCTTTTTGAAATTCTCCGGTCCAAAATTCTTGATCGTCTACCTGATGAACGGAAAGTAAAATGAAATCAAAGGGATGCGAACGATAAAGACGGGTAAATTGTGGGATCGTGTGCATTTGTATCCCAAATTCCAGCCCAGTATTTAGCTTGATTTGGTCACTGTATGTTTCCTTTAAGCGTGCCAGTTCGTTAAAATACAAGTCGTAGTAGACATTTTTTACAACTTTATTGGCCCCGACGAGGTACGTATCCGTCGCTTGCCAGTCTTCTTTGACTCCATAATCCACATGATCGGTAAAGCAGATTTCTGCTAAGCCTAGTTTAATGGCGTCTTTGACTACATCTTCCATCAAATACCAAGAATCATCGCTGTAATCACTATGGACGTGATAGTCTGTAAAAATCATGGCGTCTCCTTTTGTTTCGTTATTTTTGCTGCTTCTGCCAGTCTGCTCGTTTTTGATGATAGAGCTGGGCTGCAGTTTCCCAATGTTCTTTGTCAGCCGGCTGAATCTCACGGATCACACGGGCTGGATTGCCGCCGACGATCGTATTCGGCGGCACATCTTTTGTGACGACGGAACCAGCAGCGACGATGGCATGTTTGCCGATCGTGACACCTGGTAAAATCGTACTATTGCCCCCGATCCAAACGTAATCTTCGACGGTGATCGGTAGGCCAAATTCCAAATCTTGACTGCGGACCACAGAATCGATTGGATGACCGGCGGTATAGAAGCTGACCCGTGGTCCCACCATCACATAATCACCAATCAGAATCTTATTGACATCTAAAAAAATGCAATCCATATTGGCATAAAAGTGATCACCAATCTCAACATGGCGACCATAATCAACATAAAGGGGTGGTTGGACAAAGCAATGCTGCCCAAATTTGCCAAAGAGTGCTTTTTCTTTGGCGATGATTCGTTCTCGGTCATCGACTGGTAAGTGGTTGATTTCCTGGACACGTTTTTTTCCCTCCGCTGAACCATTCTCAGGGAGAATGCCAGCAGCTTGATACAATTGACCAGCCAACATCGCTTGATAATCAAAGTCTTCTTTCATTGCAAAATCCTTTCTAAGACGGTAAATCGTCGGTGGTTAATTCAATCAAATTGCCTTCGGGGTCTTGGACAACTGCTTCATAATAGCCATCGCCTGTTGTACGAGGACCATTTAAAAGAGGGTAGCCATCTTCAACAAACCGTTGAGCGTATCGATCGACGTCAGCTTGATCACCAACTGCTATCGCAAGGTGAGTGTAGCCTAAGCTTTCACTGACACGAGGGCTTAAAAATTTCTTGGTCGTTAATTCTAACCGACTTCCAGAATCAAAGGTCAAAAAATAGGACTGAAAGCCTGTTTTCGGATTATGGTATTTTGGGTTGCTGACCGCCTGAAAGTAGGTTTCATAAAATGTTCTCATTTTTTCCAAATCATTGACATATAGTGCGATGTGTTCAATTTTCATTATTGACAACTCCTTTAATAAACAACATGCGTCGTTCTTTCTTCGTTCCTTTTCGAACTTAGTAAACTTTGTTTAATAAGTTGCTTCTATTATACCTTTGTTAACAAAATTAATAAAGGTATATTCCCAGCTTTTTATCTGTTAAAATAGGAGCGTTGAGGGGGAGAAAAATGAAAGCTTATCAGCCAACGACCATTAAATTACATAATCAGGCAGTTTTGCTGAATTTGCTAAAACAGCAGCAAGCGCCTATGACCAAGCGCCAACTGGCAGATGCCTCTCAATTAAGCGTGGTAACGATCAACAAGTTGCTTCCTGAATTGATTGAAAAGCAACTACTTTTGACGACGGATCAACCGCAACGAACGGGGGGACGTCAAGCTGCGGCTTACCAGTACAATGCACAACGGACACTGTTGTTGATCATTCAGTTTATCGAAGAAGATCAGCAGATCGTGATTCGTTTTTCAGTTGTTGATCTCGTGGGGAACATTTTGCATCATGAGCAGTCAACAGAGGGCCGATTGCCGCAGTTCTTGCAAGTGATTCGTCAGATAAAACAGGAATACCCGAAAATCGGCTTGGCAGTCGTGGGGATTCCGGGTGTGGAAATTGCTGGAAGACTGAAGATCATGGATGCTCCGGCATTTAAGGACATGGCGTTAGGGGAATTGATTGAAAAAGAGATCGCTGTAAAAGCGCTTATTGAGAATGACGTGAATGCTGCGGTATTTCATTTCAAAGAAGAGAAAAAAATCGTGGCTGGCATTTATTTTCCGAAAAATTATCCGCCAGGTGCGGGACTGGTCATCGACCAACAGCTCTTTAAAGGAGCCAACCATTTAAGTGGCGAAATCAAGCATTTGCCGCATCTTTACACGGCTTCTTACCCTTTGGCAACAGAGGCGATCCCAGAACAAGTGACTGCCACTCTCCAAGCGATCGTGGCAGTGACGGACCCGCATCAAGTCATTTTGTTTTTACCCTCTGAGTGGCAGGCGCTCGTGTCGCGCTCCTTTTTGGAAAAGCAGCTGGCAGCAGTGTTTCAGTATGGCGTCTTGCCAAAATTACACTTTTCCGATCGGTTTTCAGAAAATTATTTAGCTGGGTTGATCACGATGGGAATCGAAGCAGCTGGCTTAGGGCTTTGATTCGCAGCATTCACCTGGGACTTAGGACAAAAACTGCCACCGCTTCCTTCATCAGAAGCAGTGGCAGTTTTTTTGAAAATACGAGAACTCACAGCTTAGCAAGTTTCTGTGCTTTTTCGGTATTCGCAAAATGCAGTTTGGCATATTTGCTCAATAGTGCTATGCCACCTTGTTGTAGTAATTTTGCGGCAACTTGGTCAGCAGCTGCGTGGGCGCCAGAAGGCAAACGCATACCGACTTCTTTGGAGGCTGCCTCTAATTCATCCAAAAAGACTGTACGGCATAAAATAGAGGCTGCCGCTACTGCTAGATGATATTGTTCACCTTTCGTTGCAAAATAGAGCTTTTCGGTGACCGCTGCTTGTTCCGACTTTAAATAAGTGCGATAATTTTTTTCGCTTGTGAACTGATCGATCAAAATGGCATCTGGTGTCTCAGGAGCAATTTTTTGCAAAAGCAAACGAATGGCTTGATTATGCAAAGCAACTTTCATTCGGACCGTGTTGTATTTTGGTTGGATCTCGTTGTATTTTCTGGGCGTGACAGTGAGCAATTGGTAAGGAACCAATTCTTTGATTTTCGGCGCCATCTTACGGATCTCTGGATCTGTCAGCATCTTTGAGTCCTTGACACCTAAGGCTTTCAGTTGTGGTAATTGCTCTTTTTTGGCATAGACGGCACAGACCACCAAAGGACCAAAATAACTGCCGTTACCGACCTCGTCACTGCCGACGACGCTTTTTTCGCTAAATCCTGCTGGCAACGCAGTGGTTGAAACAGGCGCTTTTTTCTTATCCAGTACAGCACTAGCCGTATCGCCCCATAAGGAAGCTTCTTTTTCAGCAGTCGCTCCTTGAAACATGACTTTTCCAGACGTATAAGCAGTGATCGTCGTTGGCCCTTTTTTGGCGACAAACACTGTATAAGGAACTTTCTTCGCCAGTAATTCTCGTTGGTAAAATTGCTGCATTTTTTGGATAGTTGAAGTTGGTACATTGATAACGATCGTACTCATTTGATTCCTCCTGATTTTTTGTCTTTTTTTAGGTAGACAAAAGGATACTTTAAGATTTTACCATACTTCTTATTCTTTTTTACTAAGACGATCAGCAAACAAACGATTGGCATGGAAATTCATAAGAAAATCACGTATAATAGTTAAGAGTTTGCGACACATGTTCAATAAGTGATAGAATAGAGCAGAATGTAAGCAATGGGAGGAAATATTCCTATGACGGAGCAAAAGAAACGCTATAAAGCAGTTATCGCGAATCAAAGTTACACGATTATTGGACGCGAAAGCAAAGAACACATGGATATGGTGACAAGATTGGTCAATGACCAACTGCTTGAGATCATGCAATTGTCGCCACAAACCGATCAAGAACAAGCGTCGATCTTATTAGCGATCAACGCTGTTTCCGACCAGCTGAAAAAACAAGAACAGCTGTTGGTCCTACAAAAAAAAGTGGACGAATTGCGGGGACAAGCCATTAAAGCAACGGAGCTTGAGAATCGTATCAAGCGGATCGAAGCGATTGAATCCGAAGCACGGAAAGTTCTCGATGAGACAGGTCGCAGTGATGTGGAGATCCATAATCATGTGGAAGCACAACAGATCTTAAATGAACAAAGGAAACGAAAAATTCAAGAAAAGACAGCCCATGGGTAGTGCGGCGTAGAAAGGATTCCTAAATGATTGGATTATTTGTCTTGGTTTTGTTGTTGGCAGCCTTTTATGGCGGCGCGCGGCGCGGAACCAGTTTACAATTGGTCTCAGTTTTGGGCTATTTGATCTCTTTTTTCTTTGCAGTTGCGAATTACCAAGAAATTGCGAAAAAAATTGAGCTCTATGTTCCTTATATGTCAGTAACGGCAGATTCAAAGTTAAAATACTACGATATGGAACTGGCTTTAGATTTAGACAAAGCCTATTATGCGGCCATCGCTTTTGTGATGGTGCTCTTTGCTGGTTGGCTGATCACCAAACTATTAGTGATTTTTGCAGACAGTTTACGTTACAAACGCCTACGTTTTTTAGGCGGCTATGACTGGGCAGTTGCGGGTGTTTTGAATGTCATCTTGATGTATATCAATTTGTATATGTTTTTCATGATTCTCTCAATGATCCCGTTTGCCACGATTCAAAATCTGTTTGAAACGAGCGGAACTGCGAATTTCATCGTTGATCGGTCACCGATTCTCTCAGATTACTTCTATCGATTGTGGATCACAGATGTGATTGGGTAAAAAGCAGGCAGATGGTTGCAGAGCCATTCTGCCTTTTTCTTAGGAACAAAAAGTTAAAACAAAGCAGGTGAGAAAAGAATGAATACTAAGATCCTTGATGTTTTAGGATTTGAACAAGTAAAGAGTCAAATCGGTCAGTATATCGTAACAGCCCAAGGAAAAGAAGCATTAGCAAAGCTTGTGCCATCAAGTGATGAGCAAGTCATTTCCTCTTGGCTAGCAGAAACAGAAGACGCGATCAAGATCCAGCGTTTAAGAGGCGGAATCCCTGTACCAAAAATTGAGAATATTCGTCCCCAAATGAAACGGATCGAAATCGGCGCAGATTTAAACGGCATTGAATTGGCACAAGTTGCCCGCGTCTTATCAACCACGCAGGAATTGAAACGCTTTTTTGCTGATTTGTCTGAAAGTGAGATTGAATTTTCCCGCTTGTATCACTGGGAAGAACAGTTGGTGTCTTTGCCAACCTTGAATCGTCGCTTGAAAGAAGCTATCGATGAGGATGGCCGAGTCACAGACGATGCCTCTCCAGCACTACGGGGAATTCGCCAATCGATCCGACGAACAGAACGGACGATTCGCGAGACATTGGATGGCATCGTCCGAGGTGGCAATGCAAAGTATCTAAGTGATACGATCGTAACCATGCGAAATGAGCGTTATGTGATTCCAGTCAAACAAGAATACCGAGGTGTTTTCGGCGGCGTGGTTCACGACCAAAGTTCATCTGGTCAAACCTTGTTTATCGAACCGAAACAAGTAGTGGAACAAAATAACCGCTTGCGTCAGCATCAAATTGCGGAACGGGACGAAATCACTCGTATTTTAGCAGAATTATCAGCAGAGTTAGCCCCATATCAAAGAGAGATTCTCCATAATGCGTATGTGATCGGGATCATGGATTTCATGAATGCCAAGGCTCGCTTTGGGAAAGAGATGAAGGCGGTCGTACCAGCGATTAATCAAGATAACCATGTCTTTTTTAAACAAGCACGTCACCCATTGATCAATCAAGAAAAAGTCGTTCCTAACGATATTACGATTGGAAAAGACTATCAAGCTGTTGTCATTACTGGGCCGAATACCGGTGGGAAAACCATCACCTTAAAAACATTAGGGCTGTTGCAGATCATGGGCCAAGCCGGCTTACCAATTCTGGCAGAAGAAGAAAGCCAAATGGGGGTCTTCAATGAAATTTTTGCGGACATTGGTGATGAACAATCCATTGAGCAAAGCCTATCGACCTTTTCTTCACATATGACAACGATCGTTGATGTGTTGAAAAAAGTCGACGAAACAAGTCTGGTGCTTTTTGATGAACTAGGTGCTGGGACCGATCCTCAAGAAGGGGCGGCACTAGCGATTGCGATTTTGGACGAACTTGGGGCTAAGTCGGCTTATGTCATGGCGACGACCCATTATCCAGAATTGAAAGTTTATGGCTATAACCGATCCAATACGATCAACGCCTCTATGGAATTTGATGTTGATACCTTAAGTCCAACCTATCGCTTGTTGATCGGGGTTCCAGGACGAAGCAATGCGTTTGAGATTTCAAAAAGACTTGGCTTGCCAGATACCATCATTGACCAAGCCAAAGAGATCATGGATGGAGAAAGTCAAGATCTGAATGAAATGATCGCTGATTTGGAAAATCGACGCAAAATGACGGAAACGGAGTATCTGGAAGTTCGTCATCATGTAAAAGAAGCAGCCCGCTTGCACCAAGAGCTAGAAGCAGCCTATAGTTATTTCTTTGAAGAACGCGAAAAAGAATTGGCAAAAGCCCGTCAAAAAGCCAATCAAATCGTAGAAGAGGCTAAAGAGGAATCAGAAAAAATCATTGCCGATATTCGTAAAATGCAGTTAGCTGGCGGTCAAACGAAGGTCAAAGAACACGAACTGATCGATGCGCGCACCAAGCTATCAGGACTGCAGCAAGAAGAACATCTGCAAAAAAACAAGGTTCTGCAAAAAGCCAAAGCAGCCAAGACGCTGAAAGAAGGAGACGAGGTACTCGTAACTTCTTATGGGCAGCGCGGGGTACTGTTGAAAAAAGCCGGTAAAAATCAGTGGCAAGTCCAAATCGGCATTCTGAAAATGAATTTGCCAGAAACAGATCTCCAACCAGCAGCGCCAGTGAAGGAGCCTACACAGCGTATCGTTAATACGATTCGTTCTGCTGACAGCAGTCCAGTGGTCAATCAGTTGGATTTACGCGGCAAGCGGTACGAAGAAGCCCTCAATGAAGTGGATCAGTATTTGGATGCAGCAATTTTGGCAGGCTATCCGCAGGTGACGATCGTTCACGGTAAAGGAACCGGTGCATTGCGTCAAGGGATCACTGACTACCTAAAAAATCATCGCTCGGTGAAAAGTTTTGAATTTGCCCCAGCAAATCAAGGAGGCAATGGAGCGACCATTGTGAAGTTTAACTAAACGTTAAGAACCCTTACCTTTTGTAAGCAGACGATTTTAAAAAACTTCCGATACGTGGTATACTTTTTTTAGTTTTAAAAATGGAGGGGAAGTACGATGGCAAAAGAAATTACCGATAAAACTTTTTCAGAAGAAACCGATAAAGGCTTAGTCCTTATTGATTTTTGGGCAACTTGGTGTGGCCCTTGTCGTATGCAAGCACCGATCTTGGAACAATTAGCGAATGAATATGAGGAAGACGAATTGAAGATCGTGAAAATGGATGTGGATGAAAATCCTGAAACACCTGCTTCATTCGGAATCATGTCTATCCCAACTTTGTTGTTGAAAAAAGACGGACAAGTGGTTGATAAAGCAATTGGGGTTCATACAAAAGATCAATTGAAAGCTTTAGTTGCAGAACATATGTAATAGAAGAAGTGTTTTTGAAGCAATAGCCGAAAGTGGCTATTGCTTTTTTTATTTTGGGGACGTTTTTTTCAAATTTTCTTTTAGGCAGTGGTATACTTAAAGTGGGGAGTGGCACTAAAAAATATCTCGTTCATATAGTAAGAAAGTGATACCAAAATAGGATTAAAGGGGGAATAAAAATGAAAAAGTTAAAACGCGGGTTATTTCAAGGCGTTGCGATTGTTGGGGTACTGATCGCACCCATTGTAGGAACGATCACACAAGTTTATGCAGCAAATGAAGGGGATTCGACAACAGCTTCTTTCGCTGCGCAAGAGACGACGTCAGAAAGTTTCTCAGAAGAAAGCGCAGCATCATCTCAAGAGGCCAGCACTGAGAGTATAGAGTCAAGTTCGACAACAGAGTCCTCATCAACGTCTACCTCTTCATCAGAAACAACGTCAAGTACTAGCACGGCTGCGACTGAGACTAGTCAGACCGAGACCACACAAGATTCATCTACTCAATCGACGGAAGAATCTTCTGAAGAACCAGATGTTGCGAAAATCGATGTTAAGAAAGTAGAAGATAATGACCAATATGTAAAAATCAAGTCGATCGCCGCAACGGATCCAGAAACACAAAAAATCCTTTACCGATTAGAAAATGGTCAGTTGATCGAACAAGGAACGATCGATGAATTAGCTGGCAGGGTATATCGTAGTGTCAAACAGTATCAAGGTACCGACAAGCAGACCTATCTTGAAATTCGCGACGATCAAAAGGTTGTCGGTGTCGTAGCAGAAGCAGCAGTGAAAGTTGCCAGCGGAACCTTCAAAACCGAGAAGAAATATGCAACCATCACAAGTGCGAAAGAACCGCTTTGGCAAGATGTGTTTTTAGATAAAAAAACGAGCACCTCTTCAAGCATTAATGGTCAAACCTTTGAAATCAAAGAAGTATTCACGACGAATAATAAAGTGGCCTATTACGCATTGTATTCAAATAAAAATGTTCTCATCGGTTGGATAAAAGCCGCCGGTGTTAAGCTAGCGACTTCACCCGGGGGTGCATGGCAATCTGAATCAAAATATGCCACAATCATCAGCGGAAATTATACGCTATGGCAAAATTTTAATTGGACAGCGAAGAAAGGAACGACAGCCGCTTTAAATGGCAAAACAGTCAAAGTTACTGGGAAATATCGTCACTTGAATGGGTCGACGTATTATTCCCTTTATACAAATAACAATAAATGGTTGGGCTATATCAATGCCTCGGGTGTTAAGTTAACGACGGATGCACAAGGCGCCTACCAATCCTACGGAAAATATGTGACATTGACCAAGAAAAATTACACGATTTGGGGAAATTTCCGTTGGTCGAGTAAGAAAAATACTACAACGAAATTAGCGGGAAAAACCTATCTTGCAAAAGGAAGATATAACCACGTCAATGGCGGTGTCTACTTGTCCCTTTATGATGCTAACGGAAAATGGATTGGCTACTTAAATGCCGATGCAGCAACGGTCGCCAACAATCAAGGTGGTACTTGGCAAAGCGAAAAACGCACAGTCCGCCTTAAAAGCAAGAATTATACCTTATGGCAAGATTTAGCTTTTACGAAGAAAAAAGGCAGTAGCGCAAATTACATGAATAAGAATATCCAAGTTACTGGGAAATATCAACATTTCAACGGCTCCACCTACTACTCACTCTATCTCAACAACAAATGGCTGGGCTACATCAATGCAAGCGGAGTGACCAATGCCCATACGATCACTTCTCAAAGCAACATTAGCCGCTATGTGGTCGTTAAGAATGGAGATGGCAATTTCTTTGAAAAAGCCGATCCAAATAGTACGAAACTTGGAAAAAAGAGTGCTTACAAAGGCTATATGGCACAAGCGACCAAACTAGCAAAAACAAGTGATGGCAATTACTTGTATCTCGTTTCGCCAGCTGGTCGAATCGGTTGGGTCAAGGAAAATCAAACCACAAATGTAAATAGCAATTTTTGGATGTATACTACAGGAGGGAAATATCCTTCATTAAACGTTCAAAACTTAAACATTGAAGTATCCATCAGCAAACAGCGGGTTTATATCAAATCAGGGAATAAAGTGATTTATACGATGCTTTGCTCGACCGGTGCCTTTAATACACCAACACCTTTAGGGAATTTCCGCATTCAAGCAGAAAAAGGCTTAGCTTTTTCAGGAGCCGCCTACTACCGCTCCTTTAAAGACCATGGGGTCTATTTATTCCATACGATTCCAACGAGTATCGCTTGGTCCACCAATGCTTTTAGTTCTGTTGAAGGACGAAAATTAGGCACTCGGGCTTCTCATGGCTGTATTCGATTAGCAGTGCCGGATGCCAAATGGTTTTACTATAACATGCCTTATAATACACCTGTCAAAATTGCTAATTAATGATCAAAAGTCGTTTCCGTAAACGGGGACGGCTTTTATTTTCAAAAAAAAGATTGACGCTGACTATATCATTCGATAATATATCATTAAGTGATATAGGTGATGGATGGAGGAATCAAATGGATGAGGCATTGACAGATTCGACCTATTTGATTTTATTAGCGCTTTTAAAGCCAAAACATGGGTATCTCATCATGAAACAGATTGATGACCTAAGCCAAGGGACGTTTGAGATTGGTCCCGCAACGATGTATACGATTTTGAAAAAGCTTACGAAAAAGGGGTGGATCGATTTAGAAGAAAGCGTTGATCGAAAAAAAATCTATCAGATTACATTAGAAGGAAGACAAATTCTGGAAAAAGATATTCAGCGACGCAAATTATTTTATCAAATCGGAGAACAAGTCTTCGAAGCGTTAGGAGGGGATCAAGATGGGCATCAATAAGAAATATCTTCTTTCTCTTGGAGTCGCCTACTATCCAGAAAAGGAAATGGTTCGTCTGCAAAAACAAGCGTCACTAGGCTGGCATTTTGTAAAGATGAATCGTTTAGGTTTTTTGAAGTTTATCAAAGGAAAACCAGAAGCGACCAAATATGCAGTGGACTTTTTCGAAGGGGAACCATCTGAGATCGTTGACTACTTAGCGATGTACCAAGCTGGGGGCTGGACCTACATTAGCAATTATAAAGATCGTTATTTTTATTTTAAAGCGTCACTAGATACACCGGCGATTTTCAGTGATCAAGAAAGCTATCAGGAACGGATTGATAATGAGACACGATATTTGATGAAAAAATCGATTCTGTTTTCGGTAATCAGTCTCGCAATACTAGCAGCAATATATTTTATTACTAGTTATTTCAATATTCGTACAAATCCGTTTAAATCTTTCGGACTAGGAGTACTCACTGGTCTTGTGTTTATTCCGATTGGTATCGGGGTAACCACGATCATTATGAAATTCTTATATAAAAATCGAGCAAGTTATTACAATGAACCAGAGAAACTGGCGAAGCGACAACGGGTAATTCGTGACACAGTCATTTTGATGTTTGTCGGAGCAATCATTGGTGCCGTTATCGGCTTTTTCTTTAGTGATATATTTTATTAGACAGGGAAGGTGAGCATGTGTTAGAAGCAAAACAATTAGTAAAAACATTTGGGGATTATACAGCAGTTGATCATTTATCCTTTACCATCAATGATGGACAGATCATGGGCTTAATTGGTCAAAACGGAGCAGGAAAAACAACGACATTCCGATTGATTTTGGATTTCTTGAAAGCCGATCAAGGAGAAGTATTATGGGATGGTCACAAAATTAGTGAAAAAGAATACAATATTATCGGCTATCTGCCAGAAGAACGCGGCTTGTTTCCAAAAGTCACGATTGAAGATCAATTGATCTACTTCGCGCGTTTACGAGGCAAAAAGAAAGAAGACATCGTACCTAAAATTGACTATTGGATGGACAAATTTAAAGTCAAGGGCAAGAAAACTGATAAAGTCAAATCTTTATCAAAAGGAAATCAGCAAAAAGTTCAGCTAATCTCAACATTGATCCATGAACCAAAATTAGTGATTTTAGATGAACCGTTTAGTGGCTTAGACCCAGTCAACGCGGAACTGTTGAAAAACGGGATCATTGAACTGAAAGAAAAAGGCTCTTGCGTCATTTTCTCCAGCCATAATATGGATAATGTAGAAAAAATCTGCGATCACTTGATTATGCTACGAGATGGTCAAACGGTCTTAAACGGAAAGGTCCATGAAATTCGTGAATCCTTTGGACGAACGAAAGTTTATTTAGAGTCTAATTTGACGAAAGAACAGCTTTTGGTAGTGTCAGGTGTCGAGCAAGTCATTGCTAGAGAAGACGGCAGCTATGATATTACGATCGCTGATCCTGCAGTAGGAAAAACCTTATTTGATTTAGCGACGGCGGATGGTTATATCCCTATGTTCAATCAACAACCGCCAACGTTAGAAGAAATCTTTAAGCGGAAGGCAGGAAAAAAAAATGAATAAGTTTTGGGTAATCGCATTAGATGTTTATAAGAAAAATATCAAATCAATTTCGTTTTTGATTATGATATTGGTTCCATTCATTGCAATGGGCGGGTTTTATCTAATTAGTTATTTTGCTGATGGTATGAGCAGTGTCGATAAAATTGCTGTTTATGCGAATGAACCGGCTATTGCGCAGACCTTTGTGGAGCAAAGTAGCGATGATTATGAATTTGAAGTTGTTGACAGCGAAGAACAAGGACAACAACAATTGGCAGACAAAGATGCTGATGCCTTGCTAGTTATTACTTCTTCAGGGGATACGCTGCAAGGGGAATTATTAAGCGAGTCTTCGATGGGGCAAGCTTTAGAGCTGACGATCCAACAATTATTGACGGGCCTGCAGTCATCCTATAGAGCTAGCGAGCTTGGTTTGACGGCTGAGCAAGTGGCAGTTCTTAGTGAAGTTGCACCGCTTGACCGGCAAAAAGTTTCCTTCAGTGAAGATGGCGAAATGACCTATGGAGAAGATAATACCGCGATGCAAGCAGCGGTTAGTACCATCGCAACAATCGTTCTCTTTTTCTTTATCATCACTTACGCACAAATCATTGCGCAAGAAATTGCTTCTGAAAAAGGCACACGCATTATGGAAGTCATTTTGTCTAGTACGCGAGCACAAACCCATTACTACGCCAAATTGACTGGGGTAATCATGGTTGCAGCAACCCAGCTAGTTGCGTATGTTGCGATTTTTGGCGGGAGTTATTTCTGGATCAAGGACAACTCGATGGTAAAAGACTTGTTGGCAAGTTTTTCGTCAGATGGCATTTTTGGTCCTTTCCTCGTGTTTGCGATCGTTTTCGTCTTCTTAGGAATCTTGATCTATTCTGTCTTGTCAGCCCTTTGCGGGTCGTTAGTGAATAAAGCAGAAGATACGGCGAAAGCCATTATTCCAGTGACGTATCTTTCATTGGGCGGGTATATGCTAGGAATCGTACTAGGCGGTATGGATCCGCATAACGTTGTTTTACGAGTAACCTCTTATATCCCATTCTTGTCCTCGTATATTATGCCAGTACGGCTTGCTAATGATACAGTGGGGATTGGCGGAGCGTTGATTTCAGTAGGGATCCTTGCTGTTACTACGATCGTTCTGATGCTGATTTCTGCAAAAATGTACAAATCAAATGTCTTGATCTATAACGACAATGGTATCTTGGCAACGTTGAAACAATCACTGGTGTTAATGAAAAATGAGAAATAAACAAAACGCCCGATCCTTTTTGTGATCGGGCGTTTTTTAGTGGCTAGAATCTAGAAAACAAGGTGCAGGTCTTTAGAATTCCTGCACAAAAAAGTCGAAGATCGATTGCTCAGAAGGCAGCTTGTGAGCGGCTAGTTCAGGATGCCACTGAATGCCTAAGATTGGTGCGCCATAGGCGGTGGATTCAATCGCTTCAACAACACCATCAGGAGCGGTGGCGGTCACGTTGAAATCATCTGCAACTGTTTTGACTGCTTGGTGATGAAAAGAATTGACGTGATAGGTTGTGCCTAAAAGAGCAGCCAAACGACTGTCTTCCTTGATTTCCACCCGATGTGTAGGGAATTGAAAGAACGTTGGCAATTGCACGTGTTTGATCGTTGGGTGATCGATCAAAGAGAGATCTTGGTACAAACTCCCACCAAATGCGACATTTAGTAACTGCATACCGCGGCAGATTCCAAGGATCGGTTTGTTTTGAGCCACTGCTTCTTTGATCAATGCCAATTCAAAGACATCACGATCAGGATGAATGCCTTGAATCAAAGGATGAGGATCTTCGCCATAATGGTCAGGGGAGACATCATGACCACCGGCTAACAAGAGTTTATCGATTTTGCTGATATAAGTTGCAGCATCTTCCACGACACCCATTGGTAATAATAGGGGAATGCCTTGGGCTTGTTGGATATGGGTGACAAAATTTTTGGGTGTATAGGACAACCAATGCTCTGCTTCTTCAATCATTGGTCGTTCATTAGCAGCGATGCCGATAATGGGTTTCATTTGATCAAACCTTTCTACTAGTAAATGAATCGAAATGGATCGAAAAAGAAAAAAGGACACGAGGTCCTTTTATCGATCACCTTCGCTTTATTTTTCGCGAATAACTTCGATTTTGTAGCCATCAGGATCTTTCACAAAATAGTAAGAAGGAGAAGTTCCTGGTAGTCCTTTCAGGTCAGTGACATCAAATCCGGCAGCTTGGTGCTTCTCATGAAGCGCTTCTAGATCATCGGTACTGATGGCGATGTGGCCATAGCCGTCGCCTAACTCATAGCCAGGATGGTCATAGTTATATGTCAACTCTAGCTCGTAGTCATCACCAGGCAATGTTAAGTAAACCAAAGTAAATTGATGTTCAGGAAAATCACGACGGCGAGATTCTTCAAAACCAAAGGCAGTTTGATAAAAATCTAGAGAAGCCGTTAAGTCTTTGACGCGGACACAAGTGTGAGCCATTTTCATGGGTAAATCATCCTTTCGATCTTGATAGTTGTATGATAACATATTTTCTCATTTTATAACGAATAAAAGATAACAGGGCGTTATTTCCAGCTTGTCCAGACTATTGGCATAGGGTAAAATGGAAAGAAAGTGTTGGTGGAGGGAATCATGCCAGAAAAGGAAATTGTGTTCGGGGAAAAAGAAGCGGGGAAACCATACAAATCAAGATATGGGGCGTATGTCGTTCTTCCAAACGAAAAAAATGAAGTGATCTTGGTGCAAGCACCCAATGGCGCCTATTTTTTACCAGGCGGTGAAATTGAACCAAATGAGACCAAAGAAGAAGCGATCCAGAGAGAATTAATAGAAGAACTTGGATTTGAAGGGGAGATCGCTGCCTATTTAGGAGAAGCAGTTGAATACTTCTATTCACGCCATCGCGATACATTTTACCATCACCCCGGCTATTTCTATTTAATGACCAAATGGAAAAAAGTCTGCGAACCGACAGAAGAAACCAATCAGTTGTCATGGCATACGCCAGAAGAAGCGATTCAACGATTGAAACGCGGCAGTCATAAATGGGCAGTTGAACAATGGTTGGCAAAATAAAAAAGGCAGGCTTCCGATAAAAAGGAAACCTGCCTTTTTTTACACTTAGTTATTTGCTAAAACAAACTTGTTGATTACTTCTGCCACACCGTCTTCTTCGTTTGAAGCGGTTAGGACATCTGCGGCATTTTTCACATTTTCAGTGGCATTGGCCATCGCCACACCGATACCAGCGTATTCCACCATGGTTAAATCATTTTCGTTATCGCCGATCGCCATGACTTCTTCTTGTCTGATGCCTAAGTGCTCCGCCAATTTTTTGACAGCAGCTCCTTTATGGGCTTGTTTATTTAGGACTTCCAAGAAGTAAGGAGCACTTTTGACCACATTGTAGTTGTCCGTCAAACTGCTCGGCAATTGTGGGATGATCTGATCCAGTATTTCGGGATCATCGATCATCATCATTTTGATGATATTCAAGTCAGCAGTCATTTCTTCTGGTGTCCGATATTTCAATGGCATGTTGACTAAGAAAGCTTCATAAATCGTGTAAGGACTGATATCGCGGTTAGCGGTATACATAGTATCTTCGGTTTCTACATGAAGATGAACCCCTAATTTTCTCGCAGTCATCTCAACAAAGAGATAGTCGTCTTGGGACAAACCAAATTCAGAGATGATCTCTTGGTTTTTGGTTTTTTGAACCAAAGAGCCATTATAAGTAATCACGAAATCATTGTCCGTAAATAAGTCTAGTTCCTTTAATAAATCTTGGACACCAGTTAAAGGGCGTCCCGTACACAAAACGATGCGTACACCTTCCTTTTCAGCGTCTTTCAATGCCTTGTAAACGGCTGGGGTGATCTTGCGGTCGTTGTTCAACAGGGTGCCATCGATATCGATGGCGATCAATTTGATACTCATAAGTTCCTCCTAGTGGCTTGGTTTGATCAAAGCACCATTGCGAATGTGCTTGGCAAACTCTTGATACGTCTCTCCAAATAAATCATAGTGATTTTGGATGTTGGGGTCAATCATTTCTTTTGGAAAATAAAAGCGCTGGTCACCTTGGGTTTGTCCTGCTAAGGCTGCAACAAGCTGACTGGCTTGGGATAATTCCACAAGGGAACCATCTTTTTCCTGTAATTCGATCTGTGTCCGATGTTTGCCTGAAGTCGGCCGATAAAAATCATAAGGCAGATCGAAGCTTGAATTGATGGCAGTATAATAGCGGGGATTGAAGCCGACTTTTTCCACCAGTCCCTGCATTTCTTCGATCATCGGCAACTGCGTCTCATCGTCAAAGCGGGCGGATTTCAACGGTTTACGATTTAAGAAACGTTTGGCTAATTCGCTGAGGATCGGATCATTTTCTTCTGTCCATTGGGTAAAGTAGGTATTTAATACGCCATCGTCGAGTTTCAAATACTCATCTAAAGTGAATTCTTGTTTTAAAAATGGGAGAAGCAGCTGCGAATGGCCTTGAAACAATTCTGAATCCAATTGATACAGTTCTGCAGCTCGATCCAGCAAATGGGCTAAGATCACTTCCATCCCTCGAGAACTAGCATGGAAATAAACTTGCACATACATTTGGTAACGACTGACGATGTAGTCCTCCACAGCGTGCATGCCATTCATAGAAAAAGCAATACCGCCTTCGTACGGACGAATCACTCGTAGAATGCGAGTCAGATCAAAGGTGCCGTATTCAGTGCCGGTAAAATAAGCATCGCGCAGCAAGTAGTCCATCCGATCAGCATCGATTTGACTGGAAATCATTTGAACGACTTGGGGATTGGGATAGGTTTTAGTGATAACACTTGCCACCTTCTCAGGAAATCCAGCTTCCACACGATTCAATATCTGATGAACTTCCGTCTCAGGAGAAGTGATGATCGCCACTGTGATCGCTTCATGATCCGTATGAAAAATATGCTCAAAGGTGTGGGAGTAGGGTCCGTGGCCCACATCATGAAGCAATGCTGCACACAAGGTCACTAAACGCTCTTTGTCATCCCAGCCGTTTGGCCCGACTTTTTCAATGGGATAATTGCGTTGGAAAATATCGCAAATGCGACGACTGATTTCATAAACGCCCAAGGAATGGGAAAAGCGGCTGTGTTCTGCTCCGTGAAAGGTAAAAGAAGCAGTTCCCAGCTGTTTGATGCGTCGTAAACGCTGTACTTCTTTGGAATTGATCAGGTCTAAAATCACTTGGTGCTGCACATGGACATAGTTATGAACGGGGTCACGAAATACTTTTTCTATCGCTAAGGTTTGATATTTATAAGGTAGACTCATCGCTAAACTCCTTTATTGGTTGGTTTCGCTTTTCCATGCCAGCTAAGCGTTGTTGCATTTGTTCGCTAAGGTTATTTTCTGTCAGCCATTGATCCAGTGATTCAAGCGGATATAGGGATTGGCCAGAGATCAAGGAAAGCAGGGCTTTTTGCAAGCGGTCAATCACCTCTTGTGTGGTAAACTTACGGCCGAGGGCTGCTTCTAAAGTGGTCATACTCGCAGGATTGACGGCTGGATAGCCATTCGTACCAAAGCGCTCTTTCAAACCTGCTTGGTAAAAACGACGAACGAGAGAACCGCGGGCTGGTTGGTCGCCACTGATGCTCAGATACATCATGACAGCCACGCCATCTTTGATCCGTCGTTGTGCTGTACCAGCAATTTTTTTTCCATCAATACTCAGGTCATAGGTGCCTGGGCAATACGAGTCAGCAATTTCATAAGCCGAAATTGCCTGCTCAGGAAAGGCTGTTTGCAACAATGCTGCCATCATTTCATAGGCTGCATCCGTGGTGACAGCCAAGTGTTTAGGGAAAATGAGGGAGACATTCAAAATACCGGTATCATTGATTACACCAAGCCCGCCTGAGTTGCGGATGATCGAGGCATAGCCAGCTTCTTTTAAAACCTGCAGACCGTCTGTCAAAAACGGCAACCGGGTATCTTTCATGCCTAAAATCATCGTATCGGACAACTGCCAAAAATGACAATAAACTTGTTCCTGTTTGCCAGCAGCTTCGGTGGCAACATCGGTGAAGGCAAACGGCTCATAAGGATTGTGGATACGTGGTAAGGTTTGATCCATTACATAGATAGTCAAATCGGTTAAACTCCTTTAAAAATAGCTGTTATCCTTATTATATACGATTCTTGGAAAATTACTTGGAGAAAAGAATGAAAACTTGCTTTTGTTTTCGTTTTTTATTTTCAATGAAGAAATAGACCAAGGAGAATCAACTGAAATGATTGACAAACGCATAAAAAAAAGCAAGAATGAAACTGAAATCTTCAAAGGAGGCACACGTACATGCAAGAATTATCAAAAGGAATCCCAATCTCGATTCATTTAACAACCAATGTACGTCAAGCAGGGGAAACAGAGAACTTTCTGTTTGATCTGCAAGGACAAGCAGTCAAGATCGGTGATACCTTATATATCCGTTACAAAGAGATCCAGCCAGATGGCACCGACATTCCCGTTACGATGAAAATCATGCCAGACGGACTGATTCAATTGATTCGCTCAGGGGAAATGCGTATGCGCTTGAAATTTTCTTATAAGGAACGTTTAGAGACGAGCTATCAAACCCCGTATGGCTTGATGATGTTCCACACCTTCACCAATCACTTGCACGTTAGTTTGAAAGACCGTCCATACTCGGGAAAGATCGATATCGATTATGATTTGTTCATGGCTGCTGACAAAGTCGGCGAATACAAACTATCTTTAGAATTTACCGCTTGATCAAAGGGAAATTGAAAGAAAAAATTGCAATTTGAGCCGTAATTTTGTATGATTAGGAGTAGACTGTGAAAGGACGTGTCCTGTTTGGAAATTAATGTATTTGAAGGTGTAAATAAAAACGAATTGTCGATGATTGAAGTTGCCCATGCGATTTTAGAGCAGCGCGGTGACGTGATGGATTTTTCTGATTTGGTCAACCAAATCCAAAACTATCTTGAAACATCAGACAGCGAGATTCGTGATTCATTGGCGCAGTTTTATACAGACTTGAATATCGACGGTAGTTTTATTTCTTTAGGCGACAATCGTTGGGGCTTACGTTCATGGTATGCCATTGATTCGATCGATGAAGAAGTCAACCATGGCATCGAAGACGAGGATGAAGATACACCACGTCGTCGCAAACGTAAAAAAGTCAATGCCTTTATCAACGATGATGAAGACGCAATCGATTATAACGATGATGATCCTGAGGATACTGATTTGTCAGATGACGAAGAAGATGATCTCTTTGATGATGATGATGACGAGGATGAAGAAATCTCGGCATACAATTCAGACTTGCAAGAAATCGGCGCCGACAACAGCACCGATGATGAAGAAGAATTACCTGACAGCATTGAGGAAGATCTCACCATTATCGATGACGATGATGAAGATGATTTTGCGGATGAAGAGGAAGAAGAGGAGTAATCCTCTTCTTTTTTTCGCCTTTTGGTTGCAAGCAACTTATAATCGGTGAAGGACGATTTCGTCTTCTTACATAGATACAAATAAAAAAAGGAACCGCGTCAGCGGTCCCTAAGTGCTTTTGAATTATTGATTTGAATCGAGTATACTTGTAACGAAAAGAAAAAACGCGCCTTGAGGGAATCGAACCCCCGTCTCAAGAACCGGAATCTTACGTGATATCCACTACACTAAAGGCGCGAAGCACAAATATTAGTTTAACCAATTTCAGTGAAAAAAACAAGAGGTAGAATGATGAAATTTCAACAGCAATTTTCACAACAACAAAAACAGACGCAAAAGCTTGCTATGACGCAGAAATTGCAGCAATCAATCCAAGTGCTGCAATTTTCCGCAGACGAATTATTGTCATTCATAGATAACCAAGCATTAGAAAATCCATTGATTGATCTGGGGGAATATGATTCGCCCATCACACCTAGCAAGAGCAGCGGCTCGTCAGAACAAATAATGGATTATTTAAGTCAGATTCCTGACCAGCATACATCGTTGTTTGAACACCTCATTGATCAAGTCCATTTAAATTACCGCGACACCTTTTTGCGGACGATCGTTTTATTTTTAGTCGAGTACATTGATTTAAACGGCTTTTTGACGATTGACTTGGAAGAAGCTGGACAGCTTGTTGGTGGGACCCCAATCCAAATGCTCGATGCTCTAACCTTGATCCAGCAGCTAGATCCGGCAGGCGTCGGTGCTCGTGATCTAAGAGAGTGCTTGATGCTGCAAACGGAAAGAGATGACTATGCGCCGCCAATGGCCTATCTCATTTTAGAAGAATTCTTTACGGAAATGGCAGAGCGCAAGTGGGACAAAATCAGTAAAGCGTTGCAGATCCCTTTAAACGAGATCCAAAAGGTCTTTGACTATGTTCAAACGTTGACCCCGACACCGGGGGCGGCGTTTGGGTCAACGGATGGGCTCTACATTGTACCTGATTTGCGAGTAACGGTTGAAAAAGGACAACCAATCGTGAAATCAAACAAACGCGCCTTACCAGAAGTTCGCTTTCAGCAACAGTACTTTGACCAATTAAAGCAAAGCGGTGATCCGGAGGTCCTCAGTTATTTAGACAATAAAGCCCAAGAGTTCGAGTGGCTAAAGAAGACCTTGCTGCAACGAGGGGATACCATTTATCGTGTCGGCGTGCAGATCGTTGCTCGGCAAAAGGAGTTTTTCACCCAACCGGATCGACCATTAAAGCCATTGGTTTTAAGAGAAGTTGCCGAAGAGTTAGGCATTCATGAATCAACGGTCAGCCGGGCAGTCAATGGGAAATATTTGGAAACCTCCTTTGGGGTGTTTGAATTGAAACTATTTTTTGGACAGAAAGTTTCGACGCAAGAAAGCGGTGATGACCTGACGACTGCATCGATCAAACAGCAGCTAAAAGCACTGATCGATGAAGAAAATAAAAATAAACCATTGTCAGATCAAAAGTTGACAGATGCCCTCAAAGCCCAAGGCATCGATATTTCCAGACGAACGGTGGCAAAGTATCGCGAAGCCATGAATATCCCTGGTTCTTCCAAGCGGAAACGATTCGAGTAAAGCAAAAGCTTACTACTAACGACGAGTAGGGAAGGCAGCAAAGCCTTTCCTTTTTTTATCGATCACTTCCAATTTTTTAATTTATGACGATTTTATGAAAAGCAAGATTTTGTGACTGAAATAGTTGCGTATCAAGGCGATAAGTGCTACTATTATTGGTGTAGGAAACAGATTTAAATTTTTTTTGCAATCGATGGGTCATTTTAAGTCATTGTAGGACGAAAATTGTCCAACGGGAGGATATAAAATGCTCGATGAATTAAAATTGATTGAGGCAATCACCCCGGATATTCTCGCTGTACTCCAGGAACGTTACCGTATCTTAAGAAATATTTATTGGATGCAGCCCGTTGGCCGCCGGACACTTTCGGAAAGTTTATCAATGACGGAACGCGTGTTGAGGACGGAAACAGATATCCTTAAAAAGCTGAAACTGATCGACTCTTCAAAAAGCGGCATGCAATTGACCGCCTACGGAGAAGAAGTGTACACGAAGATCGGTGCACTGATGGATCAGCTGTTCGGAATGCACCAAATCGAGAAACGATTATCAGAGACCTTTGGCATCGAACGTTGTTTGATTGCGAGCGGCGATGGTGATCGACAACCGAAAGTGATTGCTGAATTTGGCCAGTTGCTGAATGAATCGTTGGATCTCTTATTGCCAGAAGGCAAAAACACCATCGCAGTGATGGGAGGGACGACAATGGCGAAAGTTGCTGAGGAATTAGGCAATTTAGAAACCGCCAAACGTCATAACTTGTTTGTACCAGCCCGTGGCGGTATTGGAGAATCAGTCAACGTCCAAGCAAACTCAGTCAGCTCAGTGATGGCGATGCAGACAAATGGCGATTATCGCTCCTTGTTTGTACCAGAACAATTAAGCATGAACACCTACGAGTTTCTCTTGAAAGAACCCGCCATCGTTGATGTCTTAAACTTGATAAGTCAAGCAAATTGTGTTATTCATAGTATTGGACGGGCGTTGCATATGGCGGCTCGACGAAAAATGTCAGAACAAGAAATTCTGATGTTGAAACAAAAAAATGCAGTTGCAGAATCCTTTGGGTATTTCTTTAATGAAGCAGGCGAGGTCGTTTACAAAGTTCCTCGAATTGGGCTTCAATTAAAAGATTTGCAAAAAGTCCCAATCATTTTTGCGGTCGCTGGTGGACAGTCAAAAGCCAAAGCGGTCAATGCATACATGAAAAATGCACCAAAACAAACCTGGCTCATCACTGATGAAGCTTGCGCAAATGAGATTTTAAAAGGGGCAACCCTTTAAAATAAATATTTTTATGATTTTCATAAGGAGGAAATCTTAAATGACAGTTAAAGTAGGTATTAATGGATTTGGACGTATCGGACGCTTAGCATTTCGTCGTATCCAAGAAGTAGAAGGAATCGAAGTTGTGGCTATCAATGATTTAACAGACGCTAAAATGTTAGCTCACTTGTTAAAATATGATACAACACAAGGACGTTTCAACGGTACAGTGGAAGTTCACGAAGGTTCATTCAATGTGAACGGAAACGAAATCAAAGTTTTAGCTAACCGCAACCCTGAAGAATTGCCTTGGGGCGAACTAGGTGTTGAAATCGTGTTAGAATGTACTGGATTCTTCACTTCTAAAGCAGCTGCTGAAAAACATTTAACAGCTGGTGCAAAACGTGTAGTTATCTCAGCTCCTGGTGGAAACGATGTTCCAACAATCGTTTACAACACAAACCATGAAACTTTAACAGGTGAAGAAACAGTTATCTCTGGCGCTTCATGTACAACAAACTGTTTAGCTCCTATGGCGAAAACATTGAACGACAAATTTGGTGTGATTGAAGGATTAATGACTACAATCCACGCTTACACAGGTGACCAAATGACTCTAGACGGACCACACCCTAAAGGTGACTTCCGCCGTGCCCGTGCTGCTGCTGCAAACATCGTGCCTAACTCAACTGGTGCTGCTAAAGCGATCGGCTTAGTAATCCCAGAATTGAACGGCAAATTAGATGGTGCTGCTCAACGTGTTCCTGTTGCAACTGGTTCATTAACTGAATTAGTTACTGTTCTTGACAAAGAAGTAACTGTTGATGAAATCAATGCAGCAATGAAAGAAGCTTCAAACGAATCTTACGGTTACAACACAGACGAAATCGTTTCTTCTGATATCGTTGGTATGACTTACGGTTCATTATTTGATGCAACTCAAACAAAAGTTATGACTGTTGGCGACAAACAATTAGTTAAAACTGTTGCTTGGTACGACAATGAAATGTCATACACTGCACAATTAGTACGTACTTTAGAATACTTCGCTAACCTATAAGAGTTGCGAACGACTTTAATTTAAACCATCGCAAGAGAAAGCGGGGAAGCATCGCGCTTCTCCGCTTTTTTTAACAATTATGCTAGGAGGAATCTGTTCATGGCTAAAATGACAGTTCAAGATATCGATTTAAAAGATAAAAAAGTTCTTGTACGTGTGGACTTCAACGTTCCATTGAAAGATGGAGTGATCGGAGACGATACACGGATCAAAGCAGCATTACCAACAATCAATTATGTGATCGAAAACGGCGGAAAAGCAATTCTTTTCTCACACTTAGGTCGTGTGAAAGAAGAAGCAGATAAAGCTGGAAAATCTTTAGCGCCAGTTGCGAAACGTCTTGGCGAATTATTAGGCAAAGAAGTAACTTTCGTTGATGAAACCCGCGGCGAAAAATTAGAAGCAGCGATCAACAACATGCAAGATGGCGATGTCGTTGTTTTTGAGAACACTCGTTTCGAAGACATCGATGGCAAAAAAGAAAGCAAAAACGATCCTGAACTAGGCAAATACTGGGCTTCTTTAGGCGATGTTTTTGTAAATGATGCTTTTGGTACTGCACATCGCGCACACGCTTCAAACGTAGGGATCGCTTCAACAGGTATCCCAACAGTTGCTGGTTTCTTAATGGAAAAAGAAATCAAATTCATCGGGGAAGCAGTCGAAGAACCAAAACGTCCAATGATCGCGATTCTTGGTGGAGCAAAAGTATCTGACAAAATCGGCGTAATCGAAAACTTGATTCCTAAAGCAGACAAAATCTTGATCGGCGGCGGAATGACGTATACGTTCTACAAAGCAAAAGGCATGGAAATCGGTAATTCTCTTGTGGAAGCAGATAAAGTAGAATTAGCAAAAGAATTGATCGAAAAAGCTGGCGATAAATTAGTATTACCAGTTGATTCAATCACTGCTGCTGAATTTTCAAATGATGTCCCAACAGAAGAACATACTGGTGATGTTCCTGAAGGACAAATGGGCTTAGATATCGGACCTGAAACCATCGCTTTGTTTGCTGAAACATTAAAAGGCGCAAAAACAGTCGTTTGGAACGGACCTATGGGTGTGTTTGAAATGTCAAACTTCGCAAACGGTACGATTGGTGTTTGTGAAGCAATTGCCAACCTTGAAGATGCAACAACGATCATCGGTGGCGGTGATTCTGCAGCTGCAGCAGAACAATTAGGGTTTGCTGACAAATTTACCCACATCTCAACAGGTGGCGGTGCCAGCCTTGAATTGCTAGAAGGAAAAACACTTCCTGGCCTAGCTGCGATCAACGATAAATAATCAATGACAAGCCGTGCAAAGAACTTTCTTTGCACGCTTGATAACGAAAAGGAGTGCCAGAACATGCGCAAACCAATTATTGCCGGAAACTGGAAAATGAACAAAACTGCGAAAGAAGCAAAAGAATTTGCTGAAGCAGTCAAAACAAAAATTCCTAGCAACGAGACAGTTGACTCTGTGATCGGTTCGCCAGCTTTATTCTTAGAAACATTAGTGAATGCTGCTGAAGGAACAGAATTAAAAATTGCTGCTCAAAACAGCTACTGGGAAAATGAAGGTGCCTTTACTGGCGAAACTTCACCAGCAGCTTTAGCAGATCTAGGTGTTGACTATGTCATCATCGGCCACTCAGAACGTCGTGAATACTTCCATGAGACAGATGAAGACATCAACAAAAAAGCCAAAGCAATCTTTGCAAACGGCATGATTCCAATCCTATGCTGTGGTGAATCTTTAGAAACCTATGAAGCTGGCAAAACAGCTGAGTGGATCGAAGGACAAATCACTGCTGGCTTAGACGGTTTAACAGACGGTCAAGTAAGTAATCTTGTGATTGCTTACGAACCAATCTGGGCGATCGGTACTGGTAAATCAGCGGATGCAAACATCGCAGACGAAATTTGTGGCGTTGTCCGCAAAACCGTTGAAAAATTATACGGCAAAGAAGTTTCAGATAGCGTGCGTATCCAATACGGCGGTTCTGTAAAACCTGAAAACATTGCTGAATACATGGCAAAAGAAAATGTTGACGGAGCGTTAGTTGGCGGCGCAAGCTTGCAAGCTGATTCATTCCTAGCATTATTAGATGCTGTAAAATAATTTCATTTTCATGAAAATAACATTTGCAGAATCGTGATTTTTTCACTACAATTAAGTTGTTCGCAAGGGGTATTCCCCTTAAGATAAAACAAACTCAAAGGAGAGACAAAACATGTCAATTATTACTGATGTTTACGCACGCGAAGTCTTAGACTCACGTGGTAACCCAACTATCGAAGTAGAAGTCTACACAGAATCAGGTGCTTTCGGCCGCGGAATGGTTCCTTCAGGAGCTTCAACAGGTGAACACGAAGCAGTTGAATTACGTGATGGCGACAAAGCTCGTTATGGCGGTAAAGGTGTAACGAAAGCAGTTGACAATGTAAATAACATCATTGCAGAAGCTATCATCGGCTACGATGTCCGTGACCAAATGGCTATCGATAAGGCAATGATCGCTTTAGACGGAACTCCTAACAAAGGCAAATTAGGCGCAAACGCGATTCTTGGTGTTTCTATCGCTGTTGCTCGTGCAGCTGCTGATTACCTAGAAGTACCTTTATACCACTACTTAGGCGGATTCAATACAAAAGTATTGCCAACTCCTATGATGAACATCATCAACGGTGGTTCTCACTCTGACGCACCAATCGCTTTCCAAGAATTCATGATCTTGCCTGTAGGCGCACCTACATTCAAAGAAGGCTTACGTTGGGGTACTGAAGTATTCCACGCTTTGAAATCAATCTTGTCTAAACGTGGTTTAGAAACTTCAGTAGGTGACGAAGGTGGTTTCGCTCCTCGTTTTGAAGGAACTGAAGACGGTGTTGAAACAATCTTAGAAGCAATCAAAGCTGCTGGTTTAGAACCAGGTAAAGATGTATACCTAGGATTTGACTGTGCATCATCAGAATTCTACGAAAACGGTGTTTACGACTACTCTAAATTTGAAGGCGAAAACGGCGTAAAACGTACTGCTGCTGAACAAGTTGACTACTTAGAAGAATTAGTTAACAAATACCCAATCATCACTATCGAAGACGGTATGGATGAAAATGACTGGGATGGTTGGAAACTATTAACTGAACGCTTAGGCGACAAAGTTCAATTAGTAGGGGATGACTTGTTCGTTACAAATACTGAAATCCTTGAAAAAGGGATCAAAAACGGTATCGGTAACTCAATCCTTATCAAAGTTAACCAAATCGGTACATTGACTGAAACTTTCAATGCAATCGAAATGGCGAAAGAAGCTGGTTACACTGCAGTAGTTTCTCACCGTTCAGGTGAAACAGAAGATTCAACAATCTCTGATATCGCAGTTGCAACAAACGCTGGCCAAATCAAAACTGGTTCTCTTTCACGTACTGACCGTATTGCAAAATACAACCAATTACTACGTATCGAAGACCAACTTGGTGAAGTTGCTGAATACAAAGGCTTGCAAGCTTTCTACAACTTAAAAAATAAATAATCTCTCGATTATTGCTTTGCTCTGAAAGAGTAGCGGTTGATTTAACAGTCAGCCGCTGCGATTTCAGAGCTTTTTTGTTGTCTCGATTCATTCATTGAAGACAATGACCGTTCATCTAAGATAACTGAAAGTACTCATTTCTTCTTTATTTTCTTTTTCAGAAAAAAGAAATTATAGTTCTGGCTTATCAAAATTCTAAAATAAAAGAAAAAAGGTTAGGAGAAAAAAATGGCTTATGATTATTTGATCGTTGGTACAGGTCTTTTTGGGTCAGTTTTTGCTCATGAAGCAGCGAAACGGGGACATACAGTGAAAATGTTAGAAAAACGGACACATATTGGCGGCAATTGCTATACAGAAAAACAAGCAGGAATCGACGTACATAAATATGGTGCGCACATTTTTCATACATCGAGTAAAAAAATTTGGGATTATATCAATCAGTTTACTGAATTCTATCCCTATATTCATGCACCAATTGCAAACTATCAAGGTGAGTTATATAATCTTCCTTTTAATATGAACACATTTTACCAACTGTGGGGAACCAAAAATCCTGCTGAAGCTCGAATCAAAATATCGACCCAAATTGAAAAGACAGGAATAAAAAGACCACGAAATTTAGAAGAACAAGCTCTTTCGTTAGTCGGGACAGACATCTATCACAAACTGATCAAAGGCTACACTGAAAAACAGTGGGGACGAGAATGTGATCTTCTTCCTTCTTTTATTATCAAAAGGCTGCCAATTCGGTATACCTTTAATAACAATTATTTTACGGATATTTTTCAAGGAATACCCAAATTGGGCTATACACAAATGATTCAAAAAATGCTTACTCATCCACTGATTGATATTTCTTTAGAGACTGATTTTTTTGCAGATCGCACACGTCATGAAGCCTCTTCTAAGAACATTGTTTATACTGGAATGATTGACCAATATTTCGATTATTGTTATGGTGAGTTGGCCTATCGGTCATTACATTTTGAAACTAAAGTCTATGATACGGATAATTACCAAGGAACAGCAGTCATGAACTTTACAGACAGTCAAACGCCCTATACGCGAATCATTGAGCATAAACATTTTTGTCCAGTGGTGACAAAAAAAACAGTTATCACTAAAGAATACCCGAAAGAGTGGAAGAAAGGAGATATTCCTTACTACCCAATCAACGATCAAAGCAATAATGCACTGTATCGCAAGTATGAGAAATTGGCGCAACAGCAAAAAAAATGTTTATTTGGTGGGCGCCTAGCCAACTATCGCTATTATGATATGGACGATACGATCGCAGCTGCTTTGAAGCTTGTTCAATATGAATTTCCAGCAGAGTAACTTCTTTTATTGGAGAGGTTGCTTTTTTTTGTCCCGATTCTGGGACAAAACGTAACTTTTTTACTAGCTATGAAATAATTAGTTGTCCTATCTCATAAAGAAATAGGACTTGGGGAAGCTTGTAAAAATATTTTTACGAAAGGGGAGAAAAATAAACGTAATGAGTAAAAAGAATAATTATCGAAAGTTGTTACGATCCAATAAAAGTGAACGCTACAAGATGTATAAAAGCGGAAAACATTGGGTGTATGCAACGATCACTTCTTTTACTGGCATTGCTGGATTGAGTATCACGCCAATCGTGGCGCATGCTTCAGAAATCACACCGCCATTAGATGCAAGTAAAGAAGCAAATGCCGAGAATGTCTTGGCAAATAAAACGACTACCAAAATACCGGCTTCATCGACACAAGAAAGTGAAGCTACTTCACTCTCTGAAAGTACGCAGCCATCGGAAAGTTTTTCTGAATCCGAAAGTAATACGCAGTCACAAAGTGCGACAGAGTCAACTAGTTTAACAGAATCACAGAGTGTGAGTGATTCAGAAATTGAAAACAATGTTACCAGTATTGAAGAATCCCAAAGTGTTTCTGAATCAATGAGTCTTTCTGAGGAGGAGAGTGTGTCCGAATCAGAAAGTTTGAGTATCTCAGAAAGTACTTCGATTTCAGAAAGTGGTTCGTTGTCGTCAAGTGCATCAGAATCGACCAGTTTATCAATGTCACGATCTACAAGTGTTTCTCATTCAACGTCAGTAAGTCAAAAGAACCCACCAAAACAAACAGTCACCGAAAAAAATAAAGTAGAATCACAAAAAGCACAAGAGCTCTTTGATCAATTAGTGCCTAAGAAAGTACAAGCTTCGGTTGACACTACAACGAATTCATTAGAAATAGTAGTCAAAGATGGCAATTCACCAAGTACATCTTTGATACGGGCAGCGCAGCAATATGCTAGTGCCAATAACTTGATTGCAAGTTTTGCAATCACCACTCAATCAGGGCAGATCATTAAAATCAACGTTTCTGCAGATCCGGATATGGGTCGAGAAGAATTTGAACAGGCAATCAATGATGGAAATAAAACCAATTCACCTTCTGGAGTAACAGTTGATGTGCCTGATCAAGTGAAGAATAAAGATTTATACAAACAAACCGCTATTGCTAATGGCACGTATGCGGCAGTTAATGACTGGGCTACCTTAAAAGCAGCGTATGGAAATTCTTCGATTACCTATATCGAGGTCACCGCCAATATTACAGCAGCTACCAATGTGGCTACTCGTGATTTAGGTTGGCGCGAAACGAGTGTGATTATTGACGGGAATGGTTTTACAGTCAATATGGCAGGAGCAGCGTTTAATGTAGGGGCAAGTTCTACGGTTCGCGGTTCTATTTTTACGATCACAAATATTAACTTGATTCATTGGCAGTCAGGCACCAACTCAGGAGACAGTGGGACAGGTACAGCGGACGCAGTGATTGATTCAAGGTCGGCAACAGGTGGTTATGGATACTGGTACTTCAATATCGATAATGTCACTCTCGAAGGACGAGATGGTGTTAGCGGAACAGATACTGCTTATCAACCACGACGACTACTGGATGCTGAGGATAGTCAAGTGACTTTATCTGGCAAAATTGTTGCCAATGTAAAACAAGAATTGATGCAAATTGGGGAAGTAGCTATCGCTAATGGGTCCCATGTAGAGTTGAACCGAACAGCTGGTACCACTGGTTATTCCATGTTTTACTATATGGCGATCCGAGGGAACAATGCGAGTGATACAGGATTCAACCATACCTTTAAAGTAGGTGATGGTGCGACAATTATTGGTAACGAACTTAGTACCTATAATAGTAACAACTATCCCCTTGTCTATTATGGATTTAACTCAATCACTGTTGGAGATGACGTAACCTGGAAACAAGACGGCTTCCAAATGCTCCTTGATTTTTCTCGTTATTCAGGAAGTCAATCAAATGACCGAACTGCAACTTTTGGACAAAACCTGCAAATGACCGCTACCCGCACAGTAGGTTCCAATTCGCTAAATGTTACGAACAGAGCAGTTGTTACATTTAACGCTGGAACAGTACTTGATTTGCAACAATGGAATGCTAATACTGTTGTAAACGTTGACTCAGGCGCAACCGTTCGCTTTATTTCACCGCGAGCATTGCACTTAGCACGTCTAACTTCTTCAGGAGCTGTTTCAGCCGGCCGATTGATTACAGGTTCAGGAACATTCGTCATGAATAATTCTCAGATTAGTACATGGCAAGGCAGCAGTAGCCAAACCGATGCTCCAGAAGGAAACCGTAATTTAAAATTCGTAGAAATGACTATTTCAGGTACGACAACCACCATTAAAGATACGGCTGGAAATGTTACTACATCTAATATTGTAGATACCTCTACCCGTGAATTAGCGACTGTTGCTATTGCACCAGGAACTGTAACTGTAAACTATGTTGATCAGTATGGCAATATTATCAAAACTGTTGATATGCCAATTGATCCAGACGTTAATTACATTGGTGAGTATCTTGATTTGCAAACGTTGGAGTATGCAAATGAGTTAATGCCTGATAATTACATGTGGGCGATTGGTACCCAAGTCGCTAGTTCTGCGAAAAATGATGGCCAAAGTGGTGGAGATAGTACGACTGATGCTGATAATGGGGATAGTTATGGACAAGCGACAGTTGCGATCGTTCCGATGGAAAACACCAATTATACCTATAATATTTATGTATACGGTGTTGCCAATAATTCGGTTCAGTACCAATATGTTGACGTTAAGACAGGTCAAGTGATTTCTTCTGAGTACATGAATGCTGGTACCGAAGCTTCAGGAACAGATAGAATTCCTGCAAACTATGGAAATGTTATCGATTGGACCAATAGTTACTATACTTCGACGAATTTACCTCCTGGTTACTATTATGCAACAGGTGCAGTATTAAATGGCAACGTCCAGCCTGGATCTACAACAGTAGGAACAGGTGCGAGTCTAACCACTATTTATGTTGTAGCAGATACACAAACAGTCAACGTAACATTTGTTAATTCAGATGGTCGTCCATTACAGAACCAAACTGGCACAGTTGCCATCAATGGGACGACCGGACAAGAAATAAGTTATACGGATTTAATTGCGGATTACCTCACTCAAACCGGCTATTATGCAGATCAAACAGGGACATTTGTTTTTGATAATACTAGTAATAATGGTAGTACGACAGATAGTGATCAACAGTTTATTACGATCACTCTCTATCCGTCTTATCAAGAAGTCGGTGTCGTTGGGAATAACCAACCGGCCTCAGATCCGGCTACAGGGGAAGCATTTGAGCAAATCCCGGGAACAGTCACTGTTGGAAAATATGGTACTTCTGGCGTTTCAAACGAAAGTATCACTCTTGGTGTAACAGATGCAGATTTAGAGAGAAATGGATATATTTATACGGTTACTGGACCAGATGGAGTAGTCTACAATACATTAGCGGAAGCTTTGGCTGCCAATCAAACTTTTGACACTACTAGCAATGGAGCATCTCAAATGGATTCTTCACCTCAGATGTTCACGGTCAATTATGAGCAAGATCCAGTATCATTGTCTACCTCAGAGTCTGTTTCGGGAAGTGAATCATTATCTGAATCCATTATTACTTCTACTTCAGAATCAGAAAGTGTTTCTCTTTCTCAATCGATTTCAGAAAGTGACTCTTTATCAGAATCGATCTCTGTCAGTGATTCAGAATCTATGTCTACATCAACGAGTGAATCTGTTTCAGTATCAGAATCAGAGAGTGATTCATTGTCATCGTCGATTTCAGAAAGTGAATCTGATATGAATGATTCGACATCTGAATCATTATCAACATCAGTCTCTACTTCATCTTCTTTAAGTGATTCAGAATCGGTTTCGATTTCATTGAGTGACTCAGAATCAGCGTCTCTTTCAATAAGTGAATCTATTTCAGTGTCGGACTCAGAGAGTGGTTCGTCATCGACCTCTATCTCAGAAAGTGAATCAATGTCTCTTTCAATTTCGATTAGTGATTCAGAATCTTTATCAGAATCCCTATCTGAAAGTATTTCAACATCTATTTCACTGTCGGATAGTGATTCAATGTCAGAAAGCCTTTCTGCATCAGAATCGTTATCCATATCAGCTAGTGTTTCTGAGTCAGATTCAGAAAGTGATAGTTCTAGCTTTAGTGCCTCTGTTTCTGGATCATTGAGCAACAGTACAAGTGATTCTGAAAGCTTATCTTTATCTGAGTCAGTATCAGTTTCACTCTCGCAATCACTCAGTGAATCCACTTCACTATCATTGTCAGAGAGTGATTCAGTATCAGAAAGTATTTCAGCATCAGAATCATTGTCTGTCGCAATTAGTGAATCTGATTCTTCTTCGCTTAGTGAGAGCATTAGTTTCAGCGAATCTATTTCTGATTCATTGAGTGCCAGCATGAGTTTATCAGAAAGTTTATCGGAATCAGACTCGATCTCAAATTCAATTAGTACGTCGATGTCATTGAGCAATAGTGAGTCTACTAGCGAATCAGCAAGCTTCAGTGGCAGCACAAGTGTGAGCAACAGCGATTCCACAAGCGCAAGTACGTCAGTGAGCGAATCAACATCTACAAGTGTTAGTGAGTCGATAAGTACCAGCACATCAGTTAGCGATTCATTATCGTTAAGTAACAGTGAGTCAATGAGCTTGAGTACCTCACTTAGTGATTCCTCTTCATTGAGTGCCAGCATTTCGACATCATTAAGTGCAAGTGACTCTGCAAGTTATAGCAGCAGTACGAGCGTAAGTAATAGCGATTCGACAAGCGAAAGCATATCTGCAAGTAATTCACTTTCAGTAAGTATTAGTGAGTCAACAAGTGCAAGTACGTCAATCAGCGATTCTTCCTCATTGAGTGCCAGCATTTCGACATCATTAAGTGCAAGTGATTCTGTAAGTTATAGCGGCAGTACGAGCGTAAGTAATAGCGATTCGACAAGCGAAAGCATATCTGCAAGTAATTCACTTTCAGTAAGTAATAGTGAGTCAACAAGTGCAAGTACGTCAATCAGCGATTCTTCCTCATTGAGTGCCAGCATTTCGACATCATTAAGTGCAAGTGACTCTGCAAGTTATAGCGGCAGTACGAGCGTAAGTAATAGCGATTCGACAAGCGAAAGCATATCTGCAAGTAATTCACTTTCAGTAAGTATTAGTGAGTCAACAAGTGCAAGTACGTCAATCAGTGATTCCTCTTCATTGAGTGCCAGCATTTCGACATCATTAAGTGCAAGTGACTCTGCAAGCTTTAGTGGAAGTACAAGTGTTAGCAGTAGCGAGTCCACAAGTGTAAGTACGTCAGTGAGCGAATCAACATCTACAAGCGTTAGTGAATCCACAAGCGTAAGCACATCAATCAGTGATTCATCATCATTGAGTACAAGCATTTCGACATCCCTAAGTGTAAGTGACTCTGCAAGTTACAGTGGCAGTACAAGTGTAAGTAACAGTGACTCCACAAGTGCAAGTACGTCAGTGAGCGAATCAACATCTTCAAGTATCAGTGAGTCAACAAGTACTAGCACATCCATTAGCGATTCATTATCGGTAAGTACAAGCATCAGTAATAGTGAATCAACAAGCCTGAGCACCTCGATCAGTGATTCATCATCATTGAGCACAAGCATTTCGACATCTCTAAGTGCGAGTGATTCTGCAAGTTATAGCGGCAGTACGAGTGTAAGTAATAGCGATTCTACAAGCGAAAGTATATCTGCAAGTAATTCACTTTCAGTAAGTATTAGTGAGTCAACAAGTGCAAGTACGTCGATCAGCGATTCTGCATCATTGAGTACAAGTATTTCGACATCTCTAAGTGCGAGTGATTCTGCAAGCTTCAGCGGCAGTACGAGCGTAAGTAACAGCGATTCCACAAGCGAAAGTACGTCAGTGAGCGAATCAACATCTACAAGTATCAGTGAGTCAACAAGTACTAGCACATCCATTAGCGATTCATTGTCTGTAAGTACAAGCATCAGTAACAGTGAATCAGCAAGCCTGAGCACATCAGTCAGTGATTCATCATCATTGAGTACAAGTATTTCGACATCTCTAAGTGCGAGTGATTCTGCAAGCTTTAGTGGTAGCACAAGTGTAAGCAACAGTGAGTCGACAAGTACAAGTACGTCAAGTAGTGAATCAACCTCTACAAGCATTAGTGAGTCGACAAGTTTGAGCACATCAATCAGTGATTCATCATCATTGAGTACAAGTATTTCGGCATCATTAAGTGCGAGTGAATCAGCAAGCTTTAGCGGAAGCACAAGTGTAAGCAACAGTGAGTCGACAAGTACAAGCACATCAATCAGTGATTCATCATCATTGAGTACAAGTATTTCGGCATCATTAAGTGCGAGTGAATCAGCAAGCTTTAGCGGAAGCACAAGTGTAAGCAACAGTGATTCCACAAGTACGAGCACGTCGATCAGTGATTCATCATCATTGAGTACAAGTATTTCGGCATCATTAAGTGCGAGTGAATCAGCAAGCTTTAGTGGTAGCACAAGCATAAGCAACAGTGAGTCCACAAGCGCAAGTACGTCAGTGAGCGAATCAACATCTACAAGCGTTAGTGAGTCAACAAGCTTGAGCACATCAATCAGTGATTCATCGTCATTGAGTACAAGTATTTCGGCATCATTAAGTGCGAGTGAATCAGCAAGCTTTAGCGGTAGCACAAGTGTAAGCAACAGTGATTCCACAAGTACGAGCACGTCAATTAGCGATTCATTATCAGTAAGTACAAGCATCAGTAACAGTGAATCAGCAAGTACAAGCACATCAGTCAGTGATTCATCATCATTGAGCACAAGCATTTCGACATCTCTAAGTACGAGTGATTCTGCAAGCTTTAGTGGTAGCACAAGTGTAAGCAACAGTGATTCCACAAGTACGAGCACGTCGATCAGCGATTCATTATCAGTAAGTACAAGTATTAGTAACAGTGAATCAGCAAGCCTGAGCACATCAGTCAGTGATTCATCATCATTGAGCACAAGCATTTCGACATCCCTAAGTGCGAGTGAATCAGCAAGCTTTAGCGGAAGCACAAGTGTAAGCAACAGTGAGTCCACAAGCGCAAGTACGTCAGTGAGCGAATCAACATATACAAGCGTTAGTGAGTCAACAAGCTTGAGCACATCAATCAGTGATTCATTATCATTGAGTACAAGTGTTTCGACATCTCTAAGTGCGAGTGAATCAGCAAGCTTTAGTGGTAGCACAAGCGTGAGCAACAGTGAGTCCACAAGCGCAAGTACGTCAGTGAGCGAATCAACATCTACAAGCGTTAGTGAGTCGACAAGCTTGAGCACATCAATCAGTGATTCATTATCATTGAGTACAAGTGTTTCGACATCTCTAAGTGCGAGTGATTCAGCAAGCTTTAGCGGAAGCACAAGTGTAAGCAACAGTGAGTCCACAAGCGCAAGTACGTCAGTGAGCGAATCAACATCTACAAGCGTTAGTGAGTCAACAAGTACTAGCACATCCATTAGCGATTCATTGTCTGTAAGTACAAGCATCAGTAACAGTGAATCAGCAAGTACAAGCACATCAATCAGTGATTCATCATCATTGAGTACAAGTATTTCGGCATCCTTAAGTGCGAGTGATTCTACAAGCTTTAGTGGTAGTACAAGTGTAAGCAACAGTGACTCGACAAGTACAAGCACGTCGATCAGCGATTCATCATCATTGAGTACAAGTGTTTCGACATCTCTAAGTGCGAGTGATTCAGCAAGCTTTAGTGGTAGCACAAGTGTTAGCAACAGTGAGTCGACAAGTACAAGTACGTCAAGTAGTGAATCAACCTCTACAAGCATTAGTGAGTCGACAAGTTTGAGCACATCGATCAGTGACTCATCATCACAAAGTGCAAGCATTTCAACATCCCTAAGTGCGAGTGAATCAGCAAGCTTTAGTGGCAGCACAAGTGTAAGCAACAGTGAGTCGACAAGTACAAGTACGTCGATCAGTGATTCACTATCATTGAGTACAAGTATTTCAGCATCCCTAAGTGCGAGTGAATCAGCAAGCTTTAGTGGCAGCACAAGTGTAAGCAACAGTGATTCCACAAGTACAAGCACGTCGATCAGCGATTCATTGTCTGTAAGTACAAGCATTAGTAACAGTGAATCAGCAAGTACAAGCACATCAATCAGTGATTCATCATCATTGAGTACAAGTATTTCGGCATCTCTAAGTGCGAGTGATTCAGCAAGCTTTAGCGGAAGCACAAGTGTTAGCAGTAACGAGTCCACAAGTGTAAGTACGTCATTAAGTGATTCATCATCGCTAAGTACAAGTGTAAGCAACAGTGACTCGACAAGTGCAAGTACGTCGATCAGCGATTCGTTGTCTGTAAGTACAAGCATTTCGGCATCCTTAAGTGCGAGTGATTCAGCAAGCTTTAGCGGAAGCACAAGTGTTAGCAGTAGCGAGTCCACAAGTGTAAGTACGTCATTAAGTGATTCATCATCGCTAAGTACAAGCATCAGTAACAGTGAATCAGCAAGTACAAGCACATCAATCAGTGATTCATCATCGTTAAGTACAAGTGTAAGCAACAGTGACTCGACAAGTACAAGCACGTCGATCAGTGATTCAATGTCTGTAAGTACAAGTATCAGTAACAGCGAATCAGCAAGCCTGAGCGCATCGATCAGTGATTCATCATCGTTAAGTACCAGTGTGAGTGATAGTGATTCGACAAGTACAAGTGCCTCAATTAGCGATTCAATGTCTGTAAGTACAAGCATCAGTAACAGTGAATCAACAAGCTTGAGTACGTCGATCAATGACTCGTTATCTCTAAGCACAAGTACTTCGTTGTCATTAAGTGCGAGCGATTCTACAAGCTTTAGTGGCAGCACAAGTGTAAGCAACAGTGAGTCAACAAGTACGAGTACGTCATTGAGTGACTCATTATCAGTAAGTACAAGTATTAGTAACAGTGAGTCAGCAAGTATTAGTACTTCACTAAGTGATTCATCATCATTGAGTACTAGTGGTTTAATGTCACAAAGTGCAAGCGACTCTGCAAGCTACAGCGGTAGCACAAGTACAAGTAATAGTGAATCAACAAGCATTAGTACGTCTGTGAGCGATTCACGGACTAGTGAAAGTCAAAGCTATAGCAGCAGTACTTCAGCCAGCTTGAGCATGAGTACTAGTGTCAGTACTTCGGTTAGTGACTCTGCTTCAATTAGCACAAGCATCAGTAACAGTGAATCGAATAGTTTGAGTACGTCAATTAGTGATTCACGATCAAGTATGAGTGAAAGTTTTAGCAGCAGTACCTCAGCAAGTATTAGTCTAAGTACTAGTGACAGTACTAGCTACAGTAGCAGCACCTCAGCAAGCATAAGTACAAGTACTAGCGATAGTACAAGTATTAGTAATAGTGCTTCTGAAAGTATGAGTGAAAGCTTGAGTATCAGTACATCAATGAGCGACTCATCGTCAATCAGTGCTAGCTTGAGCAATAGCGATAGTCTTTCAGAAAGCAGATCACTAGCAAGTGAAAGTCAAAGCTACAGTAGTAGTACTTCTGCGAGTCTAAGTCTGAGCACAAGTACTAGCAGTTCATTAAGTGATTCATCGTCAACTAGTGCGAGCAACAGCTACAGTTTGAGTAATAGCTTGAGCCAATTGACAAGTGACTCACTTTCCGAAGGTATTAGTTTAAGTAATAGCCTAAGTAATAGTTTCAGTCAAAGTACTTCAGCGAGCACGAGTTTGAGTTCAAGTACAAGTCTAAGTGAACAATTATCTCAATCAGTCAGTGCCAGCGAGTCACGGAGTGATAGCCTAAGCTATAGCAGCAGCACATCAATTAGTACGAGTGAAAGTAGCAGTACTAGCTTGAGCGAATTACTATCTCGTTCAACCAGTGCCAGTGAATCACGGAGCAATAGCTTGAGCCAAAGCACAAGTACTTCGTTGAGTGGCAGCAACAGCTCTAGCTTAAGTTTAAGCGAAATGAACTCTCAATCTAGCAGTGCGAGCGAATCACGGAGTGATAGTGTAAGCAATAGCATGAGCACATCAACCAGTGACAGCTTAAGTTCTAGTACGAGTGTAAGTGATTTACTTTCTAGATCAGAGAGTGCAAGTGAATCTAGAAGTGATAGCCTAAGCTATAGCGGCAGCACGAGCGTAAGTAACAGCTTAAGTTTAAGCGCGAGTCTAAGTGATTTACTATCTAGATCTGAAAGTGCCAGCGAATCACGTAGTTTCAGTATGAGTGATAGTGCAAGCACATCACTCAGCAATAGCGATAGTGCAAGTGATAGCTTAAGCGATCTATATTCAAGATCGAACAGTTCTAGCCTTTCAACCAGTGACAGTACAAGTACAAATGATTCTGTCTCAGCAAGTGCTAGTGAGAGCACCAGCATTTCACAATCTACTAGTACAAGTCTAAGCGAATCGGCATCAATCAGCACATCGCTTAGCGAAAAACAAGAAGTGATTGAATCTCAAAGTGTGAGTGCTTCGACAAGTGATTCACAAAGCTCTAGCACCAGTGAATCAGTTAGCGTCAGCATCAGTACTAGCGAAAGCGAGCGGAATAGTACGGAAGTTACACCTAGCGAATCAACCTCCATTAGCGAAAGCATTAGTACAAGTGAAAGTGTCCGAGATTCCGAATCGGTTAGTTCAAGTGACAGTACAAGTTTGAGTCAATCTATGAGTACGAGCGATCAAGCCTCCGCTTCTGAAAGCACAAGCAACAGTTCTAGCATTCGCGATTCTGAGTCTGAAAGTGCAAGTATTTCTACGGAAGAAAGCCGCAGCTTCAGTACAAGTGAGTCGATTTTTGCAAGTGAAAGCACATCAATCAGTCAAAGTGACAGTACAAGTATGAGCGAATCAGCTAGTGAAAGTACCAGTATTAGTGACAGTGAACGTGGTTCAATGTCTGAAAGTGCAAGTGTAAGTGATTCGACTTCAACAAGTGACAGTACAAGTGTGAGTGAATCTGTTAGCGAAAGTACCAGCATTAGTGACAGTGAACGTGGTTCAATGTCTGATAGTGCAAGTTTAAGTGATTCGACTTCAACGAGCGAAAGCCTAAGTGTGAGTGAATCTGTTAGCGAAAGTACCAGCATTAGTGACAGTGAACGTGGTTCAATGTCTGAAAGTGCAAGTGTAAGTGATTCGACTTCAACGAGCGAAAGCCTAAGTGTGAGTGAATCAGCTAGCGAAAGCACCAGCATCAGCGATAGTGAACGTGATTCAATGTCTGAAAGTGCAAGTGTAAGTGATTCGACTTCAACAAGCGAAAGCCTAAGTGTGAGTGAATCAGCTAGCGAAAGCACCAGCATCAGTGATAGTGAACGTGATTCAGTATCACTTAGCGCCGAATCAAGTGATTCTGGGTCAGCAAGCGATAGTCTGAGTGCTAGCAACTCGGCTAGTCAGAGTGAAAGCTTTAGTGCCTCTGATCGAGATTCAGTTTCCATGAGCGCTAGTGAATCAATAAGCGATAGTACCAGCGTGAGTGAATCTGCTTCGCTAAGTACAAGTACAAGTGATATCAACTCTGATATCGTCAGTGAATATCACAGCAATAGCTTGTCTGAGAGTCTATCAGAGCTGCAATCACAATCAACTAGCCAAGATCATTCACTTTCGGCAAGTGAGTCTATCAGCGGCTCTACTTCAACACCATCAAGTTCTAATCAGAACAACGGAGTGAATGGAAATACAGTAACGCCAATTGGCAACACTGGAGTAGGGGGTCGTACGACCAGTGCATCTGGTTCTACTCTTCCTAAGACTGGCGAATCTGATGCAAGTGGTATTCAAATGTCTCTTGCTGGAATTGCCACGCTGTTAGCTGCTATTGCTTTAATGAAAAAGAAAAAAGATGAAGCAAAGCGTGAAACAGAGTAACCCGTTAGTTTTGGTTTGTGAAGAGCTAGGATAAATTTCCTAGCTCTTCTAAAATGATAAAAGTACTTCTATTAAATAAAAAAGCATCACAGTTAGACAAACTAACTGTGATGCTTTTTTATTGGCTATGGTTGGTTATGGAAATTCAACATCGAATGAACCATCTTCTGTTTTTACCAACTCGGATAATAATAAATTTCTGACTGCTTCTAGATAAATGGCTTCACGCATTTCAGTAAAAGAACGATGTGCTTCTACTTGAAATTCATAGATGGGACGATGTTGTCCCCAGTTTCGCCCATTGATGACTGTTTTCAATTGTTGCAGGTTGTCTGATTGTTCGATCCAAAGAGTATCTAAGGCTTTTAAAAGAATGATTCGCTTGAAAAACAGCTGTTGGAAACTATCTGGCATAAATTGATGAATGTGAGTCAAACGCTCTGAAATCAGATCCAATAAAAATTTTTTGACCGTTCGCTTATTAAATTTATCTAGTTTCTCGATTTCAAAAACATCAAAATTATAGTCCAAATTATTAAAGATAAAATCAAGAATCGTTTGTTTATTTAGGTTCTCTTTTTTAGTGATGAGCTGATTGATTGCTTCTTCTATGCATTGATTAATGATATTTTCTAATTCAACCGGAGTGCCTGTCATAATTCTGTTTCTCATGCTGTACATTTTGTCTCTTTGAATGGTAATGATTGAGTCAAATTCAAGCGTTGTTTGACGTCCGGCAATTTCTTGATTTTTGCGATTGCTTTGAGACTGATTGATTAGTTTATTGTATTTTTTCTTTTTTAAAGGAGTGAGATCATTGGATAATTCTTCTTGTTCAGTTAATAATTTTCGTTCGTCGGCGGCCCATTTGGGTGCACTTTCAACCACGATTTTGTCTTCCATAGATACATAAAAAATGCTGTCACCCGGATCTCCTTGACGTCCAGAGCGTCCACGAAGCTGATTGTCAATTCGGTCACTGGTCATCCGCTCAGTTCCTACTACTAATAGGCCACCATTTTCCCTCGCATCTTGTTCAAGTTTAATATCTGTACCACGCCCAGCCATTGAAGTAGCCACAGTTACGGCACCTTTTTTACCAGCTTCTGAGATGATCCAGGATTCCTTGGTCGCTGTTGTAGCGTTTAAAAGATTATGAGGGATTCGATGCTTTAAGAGAATCAGGGAGTATAACGTCGACATTGAGACTGATCCTGTCTCAATCAATACGGGGCGTTCTTGCGTCAAAGCATTTCTTACTGCTTCTAAAGAAGCCATGATTTTCGACTGATTGGTCACATAGACCAGATCCTGATGATCTTTTCGGCGAATGGGTTTATTTGTCGGAATTTCGATTACGTCAATATCATACGTTTCTCGAAATTCGTCGGCGTCTGTTTTGGCAGTACCAGTCATTCCAGATAAAATTTTAAATTTTCGGAATAGATTTTGGTAGGTGATGGAGCCCATGGATCGGCTCTCTGTGGTGATTTCTACACCTTCTTTCGCTTCGATTGCTTGATGGAGGCCAGCTTGTAGTTTTGTTCCAATCAATTTCCGTCCATTTGCTTCATCAAGTAAAAGAATCTCATTGTCTTCCACAACATAATCTTTGTTTAAGTGTAAGAGATAATTGGCCCGTAAGGCAATGACTAAATGACGATAAAGATTTTTCCATTTTTCTGAAAGAATAGTTTCAACGCCTAAGTAGTCTTCAGCTTTTTGAATGCCTGCTTCTGTAAACCAAGCATGACGTTTGTTTTCACTTCTCATAAAGTCTTTACCTTCAATCAAGCTTTTCACAAACCAATCAGATAACGTAAAAAAGTTCGACTGAACTTTGGGTGCTCCTGAAATGATCAATGGTGTTTGCGCCATATCAAGTAATATTGCATCGATTTCATCTATCAGTACATAATTGAAGTGGGTGACGTATTGTTCGTCTGGAGAAACAGCCAAGTTGTCAAACAAATAGTCAAAGCCCAGTGCGCTATGCGTAGTATAGACAATGTCTGCTGCATAGACCACCTCTTTATCGATTTCTTCTCCTTCATCTTCATGTTCAGGAACACCTACAGCTACGGATAGTCCTAGAAAACGATAGACTTTTCCTGTTTCTTCAATATCTCGCAAAGCTAAATACGTATTAGAAGTAATCAAAAAATTGCCTTTGCCTCCCAGGCCATGTAAATACATCGGCATGGTTGCGGTCAATGTTTTTCCTTCTCCAGTTTTCATTTCAGCAACATTACCGTAAAAAAGAGCAATTGCACCAAGAATTTGAACAAAATAAGGCTCCATTCCTAGGACACGACGGTCTGCTTCGACAACTACAGCATAGGCTTGCGGGAGTAAACTCTCTAGTTTTTTGCCCTGTTCGAGTTGTTGTCGAAAATGAATGGTTTGCATTTGCAATTCTTGATCTGACAAATGTCGATAGTTTTCCGCGAGACTTTGAACTTTTCTCGATAACCGAATATACTTGCGAAACTTTTTATCTTTCATTTTTATTGATCCTCCTTTCAAAAACTTATATTGCTTATGCCTTAATCAGCAATGCTTTCTAATTTAGCACGAATCATGACGTCGTCTAGTTCCAAAAGATATTCCCTCATCAAATCATTGGCTTCTAAAAAAAAGACGATTTTTCCCTTCTGAGTAACTAGTTTCATCTCTCTTGATGCAATAAGTGGTTCCTTATTTTGATCAAGCAGCGCTTCACCAGAACTTGTTACGAAGTGAAGCGAAAATGTATAGGTTTTGGTGGTATCCATATTATAGTAGGGAAATTCACCTTGATAGATAGATTCTTGATCACCTGCTTCCAGAGAGTCTTCAGTTCGCAAAACGACAGCTTTCAATTCTAACTTAGGAGTTGTTTCAGCGTCAGGGGCTCTAGATTCTGTAGTCGGTGTTTCGTTGCTTGTTAAGTTTTCTTTCAAAAAAAAGATACCTCCTACCAGCAAAACAAGAGGTATTATGACTTCAATTAGCTTCTTCATATAAAATCCTTCTTTATGGGAGATGTTTTTAAGAAATTCTTCCGTTTTTTCAATCCACGTGTTTTTCAGATGATCATCAAAAAATGAATAGCTACTTTCTAATTTGAATTTAAATCGATAATACCACAATGACCAACATCACCTTTTCCTTTTTTTTTTTCATTTCAACAAAAAACAAGTACAAAAGGCAAATTTAAAACTGATATTATTTTATTAAACATTGTAGATTAAAAAAAAGTAAGAAAATTGGAGATGAAAATGAAGAATCAAAAAGAACTCATTCAAAGAATAGTAGCGAGCTTTTTTCTTTTGTTCATCGTTGAGATAGGAAAGCATATCCAGGTTCCATTTTTTGTTTCAGAACAGATACCAGAAGAATCAACTAGTTTGATTTTGAAGTTTTTAGCGACATCAACCGGTGGGAATTTCACTGTTCCGACGCTTTTTTCTTTAGGAATGGGCCCGTATATGACCGCTCTGATCATCTGGACGACGATCAGCATGATTGATACAGAAAGTATCGGAAATCTTTCCACCAAACGAATTGGTTATATTCAACGCTGTTTGACTCTTTTATTTGCTATCCTTCAAAGTTGCGCACTAGTCTTAAAATTTCGTTCCTCAATGATTGATCAAAAAGCTATTGGAGGTTCTATTGTCCTGTTGTTTTTAGGAGCAGTTCTTGTATTGTCTGCCGGGGGATTGTTCGTTGCATGGCTAGCTGATATCAACATTGATAAAGGAATCGGAGGTCAAAGTCTGTTTATTGTTCCAGGTTTACTGATGAATATCCCAGCTATGTTAATTTCAGGACAAACAGAATCTGTTCATTTGAGTCAAAACTTTCTTATCGGGTTAGTTATGTTGACCTTGGTTTTTATTTATCTCACACTGTTTCTTTACAGTGCAGAGTACCGTATCAATATTGAGCGGACAGGTATCGACAGTCGCTTTAACAATTCGTATATTCCTATTCGACTTTTACCTGCCGGGGCAATGCCTTTTATGTTTGCAGTAACCGTCTTTTCAATGCCGCAGCTTTTACTATTGAACGAAAAGTGGGGGGACACAGGCTTTTCGAATTTTATTACGACTTACTTTTCATTCAATAATGTGCGGGGTGTTTTCACTTATGGTCTGATTCTCTATGTTTTAGGTTACGGATTTAGTTTTATAAATGTTCGACCATACGATATAGCGAAAAATCTAAAAGAGACAGGAGATTATATCTTAAATGTTGCTCCTGGTAAACAGACAGAGCAATATATATGGAAACGCTTGTCGACCGTTGCATTGCTTGGCAACAGTTACCTTGTGATCATTTCAATGATTCCTTTATTGATTGGATTGCAAAATCAAATTATTTCCAACTTAGCTTTTTATTTCGGAAGCATTTTTATGTTGATCATTATTTTAGAAACTATCACAAATGAAATACGGTTCCTCTTTTCCAGACATACTTACCGGATTTTTTAGAGGATGTTAGGAGGCAATTCTTTGAACTATTTTATTCCTGATTGGACGAGTAGTAGCGGCAATTTAGAAAGTGATTACATGATGAATATCATTCAGCTTTTCAAGAACAATCGAGAACCGTATCACTTATTGTTATTGGAGCATATGCCGTTTTTACGTTATCAGATGCATGCATATGAATTAGAAGCAGCGCAAATGACTTCACTTTATGATTGCTTGCAAGACATTCAAAAAACCAATGGATTTCCCTTAGATGTCGATGACTTGCCTCTTGCTGAGAATGTGGAGAAGGTCTATACACCTTTTGGGATCACACTGATTAAGGAAAATCAACCATTTGGTGAAATTCGGTTCAATACATTTGGTTTTGCAGAACAGATGTATTTAATGACGGAACCTTATCGACATATTCTCTTTTTAGATGATCGGGGTTTTATTTCTGCAAAATCGTTTCAGAATGACAAAGGGGAACAAGTAAAGAAGATTTATTATAACGAATCAGGAATAGAAAAATGTGTGGAATACTTTGGAGAAAATCCACACGTTGAGCTGATAAGTCCTCAAAGAATTGGGCTAAAGAAAAGTCAGTATCGAAGCATGGATGAACTTCTTTTAGAGATGATGAATCAATCTCAACTGAACCTTGAGTCAGAAGATCAAATAATTTGTTTGACAAATGAGCGGAGTCTAAGATTGGTCAAAACGAACGAGGAACGAAAAAGAGTGATCCAGATCGTTTCTGATGCCCACAGACTTTCAACTTGTGCATCAGATGAAAAAGCAGAATTATGGGCAGGCGAAAATAAAATTATTACTGATTCGACTAGTAATCAAACAGCGCTTCTCTCTTTAATGAGACAGTCCGGTATTAATGACCTATCTCGGATACAGCGCATACCTATTTACACAACTTCTTTTCAGCTGGGCAATAGCAACTCCATTCCCCAGCTGGTTCTTTATTGGAACGCCGGTGAGCTTAACGAAGACGTTCGAAGAATCCATCATCTATTACTGCAAAAAGTTATTCAGAATGATCGTTATGACTTAATCATCGAAACAACGACATTCCAAAGCGAAGTCGTTTTACGAGAAGCACAAAAAGAACTGGTTGATACTCATTTCGGTGTCGATAGTGAATCAGAGGAGTATCAAAAGGTATTAAAGTATTTTGAAGCAAAAAAGGCAAAAAAGTTATTTAAAACGGATGAAGAGGCGATTGAAGAGATTCGAGAAAGCAAAAATTGGCGAAATCTAGTAGAGGCAGTTGATGTCAATTTTAGGATTCACTTTCGTTTGGATTCTCATCTCACCGCGATTCGTCAGGATTTCAATGAGACACGGTTGTATATTGATTTGTCTGCTGAAGTTGATGTCCAGAAACAAGCACTAGCTGTTAGTGCAGGGATTCCTCAGCTTGTTAGGAAGAAAACCGATTATGTGGATGACCAAAAGAATGGGCAAATCATTGGTCAAATTAGAGAATTAGATGCAGCAATCGCTTTTTACATGGACGATTTAAATAATTGGAACCAAGCATTAGTGGAAAATATTAGTTATATTGAGCATTTTAGTGAGGAAAATATTATGAAACAATGGAGGGAGTTGCTAAATGGTGTCGTCTAAACAGATTCAGGTATTTCATATTGCAGCTGTTTCTTCCGAGTGGCAAAAACGGCTCTCTCCTTTGTTTGCCTATCAGTGGCTTCCATTATCCTATGATTTCAGCAAAGATGAGCAGGAGCTGCAGCTGTTTAAGAAAGACAAATATAATAGCAAATATCATCGGGCAATTTTTCTTCTAGAGGAAAATGCCGCAATTCTTGAAAATTTTGAATTTTTAAAACAATTGCCTGCCTACCAAATATTTTACGAAGAAAATGATCGACTATCTCCAGAAATTCAAGCGCTTTTCACATTAAAAGCAGCGAATCGCTTTGATAAAAAGCAGCTAGAAAATGTTTTTCGTATGATCAATGAGCAATTTTCAGCAAAGCAACAAGGATATAAGCTGTCTATGGATCACATGAAATTTAATAAAGATGTTTCGTTGCAGATCGCTAAAGAAGGACATGCAGCCTGTCAGGTAAAGGCGCAATTGACATCAGACTATCAGCAAATAACTACTTGGAAAATGACTAACCTGATTCCTAAAAATGAACGCACCTGCTTTTATCCGGAAATCGCAAATATCGAAGGAGAAGCGATTGTGAAGATCAAACTCTTTTTTATTAGAGAAAACACGAATCAAGTCATCCAAGTGATTGAGATTCTTCACGATCAAATCATAAATGGGGAACCGATTTACTTCAAATTAGATCAAAATTCATACATCAATGTTTCATTGTATGCCAAAGGAAATCGAGGGCAATTTACGATCGGGCAGATGCACCTGCGTAGAGCAATGGCGGATGAAAGTGTCATGATTCCAGGAGGTGGTCGGATTCGAGATGAAGAGAATCTGGGGGGAGAAGTGATCTATTACTTTAACCCGGGAGATTTAAAACCTCCATTAGCGGTTTATTTTTCTGGCTATCGTTCAGCTGAAGGTTTTGAAGGCCGTGGGATGATGGGAAGTATGGGCTGTCCTTTTCTGCTGATTGGTGATCCTCGTTTAGAAGGTGGAAATTTCTATCTAGGCAGCCAGAAATTCGAACAAGAAATCGTAGCGATCATCTTAGGAAAACTAGCACTGCTAGGTTTTGAAAAGTCAGATCTCATTTTATCCGGATTGTCGATGGGAACGTTTGGCGCGCTATATTTTGCTAGCGATTTAAGCCCAAACAGTGTCATCGTGGGAAAACCGTTGACGAATCTTGGTTCCATTGCTCTAAATGAACGCATCAATCGACCAACTGGATTTCCAACCTCATTGGATATGCTGCTTTACAATATTGGGGTTGTTTCAAAAGAAGCGAGCAGTCAATTGAATGAACGGTTCTGGAGCAAATTTAAAAGTGGCGATTATCGTGAGACGACATTTGCTATCGCCTATATGAAACAAGACGACTACGACATGGAGGCATTTCCAATGTTGTTTGATTTTTTAAAAAATAATTTCCCCATGACTCGTGTTCTGTATAAAGGCATGATCGGCCGACATAACGATAATAGTCCCGCCATCAATAGTTGGTTTTTGAAACAATACAAAAATATTCTTGTGCATACATTTCACCGTGATATCAAGAAAATATTATAGGGAATGAGGGAGTCGATGAATAGTTTATATCGTATCAAGTGGGGGATCGACTTTAATGACAATTATAATTATGGCGCAAAAATAGCTTATATGCCCTCTGGGGAGGTCTCTTATTCTTCTCCTTTGATGCCTCCCGGCGTCAGTATTAAATCTTGGTATTCGAAAACAGAATTTCATATTAGTCGGAAATCACCAATGCTGCCTATGTTACTGCCGGGACACAAGTATGAGTTAACACTTCATGCTGAATTCGATCGTGAGGAAGCAGTACAGCTATTGATGGAATTTTTTGATAAAGATGGGTTTTTTCTTGAAAAACTAGTCTTCGAAACAAACCAGGAATGTTTTTTCTTTCCCAAAGGTGCCACTGATTACCAGATTCATATGGTAAACAAAAAGCATCAAGAGATTCTTTTTAAGGAATTGGTTTTATCCACTAAGGAGAATCAAGCATTTGAAGTGGTTCCTATAAATGCAGACACTGGAGCAAACGAAGGCTCAAACATAGCTACCAGCGTTGTTGCGGTTACACCGCTGGTTGAGAAACATGCTGCATTATCGGTCGTATTTGAAAAACAGAACAGCTATGTCAAAGAATATGCACTTTCAGATTTTGAAGCAGGATTGTTTGTTGAACCGGATATTAAGGCTGCATCATCGTATTTGGAAGCATTGCTTGAAGAAATCTACCAGCGAAGCGACAGTCCCGAAAAAATCAACCTTAAAATGGGACAAAATTTTTCTCTGCTGGAATCTTGTTACCACAAAGATTTTTCTGTATTAGCTTTATTATTTGCAAAGCCAAATGAAGAAACTGAAGCACCCGAGCTTATGGATCGTTTGCAAAAAAAGATCGCACTTAATCAAAGGGCACTAAAAGTTTTAGAGAATGTAAAAGAAAACAGGAAGAAATCAACCTAATAAAGAGGGGGACATCATGAATTTTTTTGTAAATAAAGCAATGGGGATTGGCAATTCTGGTGTGGAACATGCACAGTTCTATCGTGCTGCTTGTTTTGATAGAAAAAAAATTCCCTATAAGTATATTTTTATGGAATTAGTGAAGAATCTCCATGAAGCCATGGCAGCTTGGAAAATACCAGATGATAAAGTCATCTCCATGTGGGAGTATTTTGCACTAGAAGGTGATTATTTAAGGAAAGGGGCTAAAGCAGTTTTTACTGCACAACAAGATCTCTTAGTAGATGCTACGAACACACATAGAGTCAAAGAAACTATCACATCCTCAGGATTAAAAATCGTAGAGCATATGGAAAAATCTCCTAGTCGAAAAAAAGAAGGCTTACTGCTAGTTTCGGATTATCGGGTAGAGATCTTTGACTATCGAACGAATCAAAGAAAAATCATGTACAGTTACCAAAATGATCCGCATCGAGGAAGAGTAATGACGAATATTCATTTGTTTGCTTTCAAAGGCAAACATCGTTTCTTTAGAAATGAGGTCTTATTGCAGCGATTTTTCTTTAAACAACTGATAGAAGAATTCCCAGAAACCAAAAGTATCATCATTGATCGGGGAGAGGAAAGCGAGGCTGCTTTGTATGATCATTGTCCTCCGGAAATCAAATTGATTGAGATTGTTCATGCCGATCATTTATCTGATCGTGACGTAGCTAGCGCACCTCTTTGGAACAATTACTATGAATTTGCTTTGACACATTTGGAACAAGTCGCTCATATCGTTGTTGCGACAGAATTGCAAAGGCAAGATTTGTTGATCGACTTTCCAAACGAGTCTCAAAAAGTTGTCACGATCCCGGTGGGAGGGATTCGTGATATGACAGAAGACTCATTTGAAATAGGCAAACAACAGGCAGAGAAGTTTGTGACGGTCTCTCGTTTGGCATCTGAAAAGCACATTGATCTTGTGATGCGGGCAATTGCTGCAGCAAAAAAAGAATATCCAACGATCTCTTTAGACATCTATGGTCAAGGGGGAGAAGAAGGCAAGTTAAAAGCAGTGATCAAGGAGTTGAATGCAGAAGAGTACATTCGGTTAAAAGGGCATTCTCATGCAATCAATGAAGTATATCCTGATTATGATGCATTTATCTCTGGTTCTTTTTCAGAAGGTTTCGGATTGACTTATATTGAAGCTTTAAATGCAGGATTGCCAATTGTAACCTTCAAGGCTCGTTTTGGGGCCATGGAGTTGATCAAAGAAGGAGTCAATGGTTATTTGAAAGATTTTTCTAGAACTGATGAAGCCTATACTATTCAGCAACTAACAGATGGCATTCGTCAGTTGACTGCTTCTGATTTAAACCAACTTAAAGCCAATACCCGCAAGTCTGTCCGAATGTTTCAAGACGCGATAATTGCAGAGAAATGGAGTGAGTTGATCGATGCATTATGAATTAGTCACCGTGATCCGACCAAATGACCGAATTTGGATGGCACAAAAATCACGAATCAAAGAAGGAAGTCAGGTGTTGTCCATCTCACCGAGTCCAAATTTCCAAGCAATGCTCCAAAAAGAAGCATTGCAGGGAATCAATATTTTAGATCAAGTGACACAGCGCAGTCACGATCCAGAAGCCTTTCTGTTTTTTAACCAAGTACCAACAGCATATTGTACAGAAGTTTATATGAACGAGGATCGGACCATTTCGTTGATCACTGATGGAGATGAAGTAGGTAAAGTGAGCTTGTATCCAATGACTAGAAGACATGTGAAAGAAGTTCGATACTTTTATCCTGATGGCACGACAGATTTCATTGAAGAATATGCCGCAGATGGGAAATTGTTCTCAATTATTTATTACTGCAATGACCAGGTCCAAGAGATTGCTTTTTTCAATGATCAGCAACAGAGCATCTTGAATTACTACTTTTATCAAGGCACCATCAATTTGGTCACGACTCGTGATACAGAAACATTCAAGGTAACTCAAAAATTTAACACAACACTTGATTTCATTCGGGATCAGTTAGCTTTCCAGTTAACAGAAAATGATACAGTTGGCATTTCGTACATGGGATTAGAATTATTTTCTCTAGCAAAAACCAACTCAATAAATACACTTTATCTGGAAGAATCGCCGCTTGATGGCAAAGGGAATATCAAAGGGAACTTAATGAGTATTTTAGATGACCGCATTCCTTATATTCATAAGGTAGAAGTCGATCAAAAGAATTATCAGTTGTTGGCAAACAAAAATGTATGCATGGACAAAGTTGTGTTGAAAGGATGAGGACAAAATGAAAAAAATGAAAGCCACTGAATTATATGAGCAAATTATGTTGCTAGTAAAAGAGAACAGCGGGTCCATGCTCACTTTTGAGAAGGAACAAGAGGAAGCAAAGAAACTTCTTGCTGATCAAAACGAATTGATTGATCAGTTGATTCAAATCAATCAAGAAATGAAAGCAATGATGAATCAGCCAGAAAACGACATCGATCTAAATGTGATCCAAACATTAAAAAAACAATTCAATGCATCTTTTGAGCAGCAACAGGAGGAGCAAAATAAATTACAAATGATTTATGAGAAGCTCTTTTCTGCTTATGAGGTTGAAAAGCAAATGCTTCGAACCTATTTTTTGAATGAAACCGAGCAGATCATTGATCGGTTAACTTCAACCGTCGAAAGACAAGATAACGATGTGAATCAATTGAGTCAAGAGCTGATTGATGAGCTTCGGGCAATAGAAGCAGCAGAGGTAGTGAATGAGATAGCTACAAACGAAAACCAACCAGTAGAAAATGTTTCAGAAGTGAGTGAGTCACTACAACTGACAGTCGATCAGAACCAATAGATAAACCAGTTTTCTTCATAGGTGTTTGCCGAAAATAAACTGGAAGAGGTGATATCGTTGGCGAATAATCAGCTAGAAAAAACGATTCAAGCGGGATTTCAAGAAGAACGAGAAAACGTAAGAAATCACTCAGAAGAAAAGAAAAAGGGCAAAGCGATCACCATCGTGCTTTCCTTAGTTATGTCGATCGTGATCCTTGGATCGTTGGTTTATTCTTTATTGGAAGCATTACAGAAGTAAGAATAAAAATAGGTCCTGCATTTTAGAAAAAAGGATTTGAAAAATATGGAAACTAGATTACTAAGCGTTTGTCGATTAATTAGCACGATCAACCCAGACTTAAAGATACCTGATACATCAGTCGTTGCTGTCAATATTGATCGCGAGAAATTAGAAGAGATACGCAAATGTAAAGGACTATCTGTGAAATCTTTTGAAAGAAAGATTGGGTTATCTCGCTCACGGTACTATAGATGGGTACAATATGAGATCGACTTGCCCTTCGAATTGGTTGTTGGCATCAAGAAAATGTTGAGCATATCTGATACCGAATTGTTAGACATGTTTGCAATGTCAACAGATGAACAACTTCATCTATTAAGTGTATTGATTTATAGCTCTTTATCAACGAAAGAGGACATGTTTGTTACCTTTATGAAAGTCAGAAAAGAGTTAGAAAAATTTCGCTCCTCTACTGAGGATAATACGATGTTTAAACTTATGTTAGCCTATTCTGACCTCGTATTTGGTTGTATGAACCAGAAAGTCCCGGATGCAAGTTTAGAAATGCTTGAAACATTTTTTCTGGGAACTGATTTTTATACATTATTTGACAGCCTTTTATATTTAGCTACATTACGCATCAAACAGCGCTATGGCTTGCACGCTTCATCTTTAGAAAAACAAATTTTTTTGTTAGAGAGCTGCCTTTTAAAGAAAATAAATTCGACTGATTTTACGGAACTGCGGCCAGTCTTGGTAGGCGCCGTACTAGATTTATCAGAATGCTTGGTAGACATCCAACGATGTGATGATGCGGTTCAATTACTTCAACATGCAAGTCGTTTAATGGAAGAGCATTGGCATATTGATGTCTATAATCAGACAGTTCTAAAACTAGTCAAATATCTGCTGCTTACAAGGAATACTGCCCAAGAAGATCCAGCTGTACAACTGTTTTCTAAAAATTTGAAGGGGGCAGAATGGTGCTTACCAAAAGATGAAGTGATGTTTGTGCGGGCAATGATGGAAAAGGAGATGGGGCAAGCGTGAATCGGTGGGTGACGACGATCATTGAATCGAATGCAGCAGATTCAGTCAAAAAAGCGAAAGTAGATGTTTACCACATTGCCAATGGGATGGATTATCAGCCTTTATATATTTATCGTTATATCGATGAGAATGAAGATGATTATGCACTTATGTCAAGGATTGATGGCATTACAGCTGGTGTCGCTTATGAAGATATCGTGGTCTATCAATATCCAAGTTATAACGGAGCCCATTTTGACCGGATGTTTTTACAAAGAATGAAACAAAGAGGGATTTACACGATCTTATTTATCCATGATGCCGAGATGTTGCGTGGAAAAGTCGATTTTGATGAATCTGCTCTTTTCAATGAAGCTACATTATTAATCGTTCATAGCCAAGCTATGCAGGTAGCACTAGTCGAAAGAGGCGTGACACGGAAAATGGTCCAAAAACCATTTTTCGACTATCAGCACCAGGGAGTTAGTGTCAGTCATGAAAGACCAGAAAAACGTGTTGTCTTTGCAGGAAACTTGGCAAAAACCCGTTTTCTACAGAAGTGGCCCAATCACACGGAAATACTTGTATACGGCGATAAAAACGACAGTCAATTTGGTCCAAATGTTCATTATTGTGGTGTTTTTGAGCAAGAAGAATTGGTTCGTAGGATGGAGAAAAATAGTTTCGGACTTGCGTGGGATGATAAGTTGCCTGATGGTGGTGACTACCAACAATATACGAAGTATAATGCCCCGCACAAAATCTCGTTGTATCTCTCGTTGGGAATCCCTGTCATTGTATGGAAAGAAGCAGCTATAGCAGAGATGGTACAGAAACTGGAACTTGGCATTACTATCAACGCGATTGAAGACATTGATCATCAATTAAGTGAGTTATCAGATGAAGAGCTGCTGCGGATAAAAAATAATGTTCTTTCATTTAGTTGTTTACTGCAATCAGGAATATTTACTAGAACGGCACTGATGGATTCAGAAGTGAAAATACTCCTAAGCAAAGGAGCAAGTCAAGCATGAAACAATCGATGAGTACAAAGAAGTTATCCGCAATCGTTCAAATCAGCGAGCTAGACCAGATGCTGGCCGATTTGAAACAAGCGATCGAACAACGAGATAGGAAAATTGCACAGTTACAACAAATGATTTTAGAAAAAAAACAGTCAGTCATTGGGTATCGCGATTTTTTTGTCTTAAAGAATAGCCAAGATGAGTTGAGAGAGCTATGTCAAAAAATTGACATACAGCTGGTCAAAACTAATGAACTTCTACGGCATATCCATAATACAAAAGCTATTTTCAGCGATTTGTTGTTTTTAGAAGCAGAAGTCAATGAGCAAAGGGAGAGAATTCAGGAACTGTCCAATGCATTCTTTATCCAAGAAGTGACAGGAGAATAGAGAATGAAGCGTCAATAGGATGGTATGGAAAGCTGTAAGTCATGATCAATAGGGAAGTTAGGGGGATTAGTGTGAACAAAATCATTGCGTTAGACATTGATGAATTTCGAGTAGGCGTTGTTGGCTACGGTTATCAAGATGTCAGAAGTTCTGTTTACTCAGAAGTCAAAAAAAATAATCTACAATATCTTTTAGGAAAAAATAATGAACCGATCTACCTAAAAAACAAAATAGGGAAACGAATTCTTCTCGAGGGCAGCGAGAAAGAAATTACTTGGGGCCTCGACAGGTTGTATAGTCGACGATCGGAAGCCTACCAAACATTTGGGAATCCGTTGATAACTCTCGGAGATCAAAAATTTAAGACATATATCAAAACGATACTCTCTTATTTAGTAGAGAAAAGCCCCTCACTTTTTACCGAAATTGCAGAGGATTGCTTTAGCTGTTCATTATGCCTTGGAGTAGCAACAGAAAGTTTTGACCGGCTTGCTGACATTGAGAGACAACTGGCGGATGAATTCGAGACCGTTGTTGATGGCACTCACTATCGGATTCGTATCGAGCGAGTAAAGCTGATTCCAAAATCTCTAGCCACAGTTTTTGAAAGCAAACGAAATGATATTCATTTGATGTTAGGCGTGGAAGAAATCCTTGCTGGGTTGACCTATGTCATTGAAATCAATGATCATTCTCTCACTTGTGACAGCTACGAAAATGGAGAACTAATCAAAAGTTCAAAAGTCGCAGACGGCTTGTATGAATTGGCAGGCAACGTGGTACAAGCTTATCAAGAAAATGAAGGGAATCATCCGGCACCAATCTTTGAGCTGGATCATGGCGTCGTCTACGATATGCTTGTCACAGCTAAGAAAAACAATCCATTTATTGTGACGATCAATGGACGTCAGACAATAGATTTAACTGAAATCGTTAGTAAAGAGACGACTGCTTTGACAGATCAATTGATTGAGTATGTAAATAGTGATCAAGATATTCAATATGCTGATACAATTCTAGTCAGAGATATTCCTTCAGCAGCGATCAACGAAAACACAGTAAATCAGACACTCATCAAGATGGGGCTATCTTGTAAAGTATTTAACAATAAAAATGCTCTTGGTGTGTATCTCTTTGGGGAGTTGTTCTGGAAAAGTCAACTGAATGCTTCGACGGATCACTTTGAAGATAACAGTCCATTTCCAATGAAGCCAGACGTTTTAGAGACGAAAGTGAATGCAGAACCTTTACCAGTCGAGAAGGCCATCGAATCAGCAACTAACCAAATTGATGCTGAGTTGCCAGAAGCTACCAAGCAAAAGAGTCATAATAGAAGCTTATCAGTAGAAGCAATTTTTGCGGAACAGTCTGAATTGCTCGACTTCTTGATCAACAACGATAAAGAGTAGTCAATTTGGCAAAGAAAAAGTGAATCTCCTGCAGATAGCAATAACCATTCCTTTTTCCAAATGGTCAGTTTTTTTACAATATCAGAATATCAGACTGCGCAATAAAATCTTTCTCTCATTGAGATTGATGTGTTTGGCAAAATCAAATTTGGGACTGAAGAATCAATTCTGAGTAATCAGTCCCAAAAATGAAAAAAGAAGTTTCTTTGTACAGTAAAAATTAAGAGAACTTATAAATAGAGGGAAAATAATAGTAAGATTTTAAAGAATCTGCTAAAATTTTTGTAATCGAAAATGAAAATAATATGATTGTTTATGAAAATTTTCATTTTTTTATTTACAATTATTATTTTTTGACTAGTGAAATTTTAACGAGTTGCTAATCACTGCTGTTGCTCAAGAGTTTTAAATGAAAGAACTTTTATCACAAACAAAAGATTCTTTCTTGATTTTGAGTATTTATCATGAAGAAATTGTTCTGCTCTTTTTTAAAACTAAAGAAATTCTATTTCATTTTCACAAGTTCTCCTGAGAGCAAGAATCATTTTATGATTCTTGCTTTCATTTTTTTCACATAAACAAACTTTGAGGTATTTTGCATTTTGTCTTTTTTCCGATTAGGATAATCACCTGAGTAAAATTTGTTGTTTGGAGGAAGAAAAATGCTTACTTATGTGAAAAAAATAGCTTACCCAATTTTCATGTTATCCTTGCTTGTCATGTCGTATGTGACGCCATTGTTACCAGTCGTTACAGCTCATGCAAACACCGAGGGAAGCACCAAAACAGTCCTATTTCAGAACGAAAAAGGCACAGCGCAAGTGACCTCATTACCAGATCCTACCACAGGGGAGATCACTTGGAGAATCCAAGTTGAAAAAAACCAACAAGCAGCAGCTAATCAACTGGCATTCAGCTTGAGTGAAGGGGAACAAACGATTTTGCCGGAATCAATCCAAAGCAGCGACACGAACTTTACATATGATTCGCAAAGACAGCAGTTGATAGAAGAAACTGCTAGCAGTTCCTTTAGTCAAATGACGCTAACGTTTCAAACAAAAAGTCTTCAAACATTGACAATCAAATCAGCGTTTCTTCAAACAGATGAAGAAAAGGGTCAAGTGAAAGAAGACCTCATCAACGCAACCGATGTAGCAGTTGTTCTACCTGAAAATCAATCCACAGAAGCAACGAGTACCGAAGCCGTACTTTCTGATAATCAGGATCAAACAGAGGCTTCTGAAAAACAGATTGTAACAACAAGCAGCGAGTCACAACAGCAAACGGAGTCAAATACTGCATCAACAGCAATAGAATCAACACCTGATACCCAAGCAAGTGCACCAGCAGCTTCACAACTTTCAAATGGCGGCATTTTTAAAAATGATGTTCCTGAAGTTGATGACGCCCTTCTGGGAGAAGCCCAATATTTTCATATTTTTGCTAACCATGCGACGCTAAATACCCATACAAATGGAAACTTAGCAGTGGGAGAACTAAATGGAAATGTCAATTTTGGAACCAGTATTCAGGATGGTTCGTTGGCAACAGAAATCAATTACATTCAAAAGGTCAATACGATTGCAAATTCTTCTTTTGTGTCAGGAACGGATAGTAGAAAAAACAAAGTTGTTTTTGGTCCATCAGTCACAGTAGATTTAGCAGATCAAAATCAACAGCCTGCCGTTTTTATAAATGGTCAGAGAATGGATCACTTGAAAACTTCCGAAGTTTTCCAAGATCCATCCGTAAGTGAACCGTATATAGATTTTGGAAAGGTATTTTCAACGTTACAGGCGACGTCAGAAAGACTGGGAGCCTATCCACAAACCCCCGGTGTAACCAAGGACTTTACTGATAATAATCAGCGAGTCATTGATACTGCCAGTGCTGAAAATGATACTCAAGAGGTTGTTTTGACCTTAACGGATGAAAAAGGAAAGCCGCTTGATGACGGTGTCTACGAACTTCAAAATAAAAAGACACATAAAGAGGTTGATGAAGAGATCACAAATGATGATGGACAAGTAATCGAAACGGATCTTCCAGAGGGAGAGTATTCCTTTGTGGAAACGGAGGCGCCAGACGGCTACCTGATTGATACGAAACCCATCTCCTTTTCAGAAGATCCAATTGCGAAAGAAGACCAAAAGGTAGTTGTTTCTCTTTCAAAAACAGAATTAGAAAAAGATACGCCGATTACTATCAAAGGGCTGACAAAAGGCACGTCTCCTGTGCTCATCAATGTGGATACCGAAGGAGCAAGTACCGTTAATATCAAGTCGCAAATTAAACTAGAATATACAGATGGTACGTCCCGTAATAGCCATGAAACAGAAGAGTTTGATGATGCTGTTATCTTATGGAATTTTGTTGGCCAATCAGAGGGCCAAACGATTTCGATTAATAGTCCCTTCCAAGGAACGATCTTGGCTGTTGGTGATACAGTTGATGTTCATCAAAATGTCGACGGCAGTATCATTGCGGATACAGTGCTGGTCAACGCAGAAACCCATCGCTGGGATCTGCAAGCAAATGAAACAATCGTGCCGACTATTAAACTAGCTGCCATGAATCAATTGCTTTCTTTTGAGACAACGACAATCAGCGGGACCAAAACGTGGGACGATTATGACAACAAATTCAATACCCGTCCGGCAAGCATTACAGTTCAATTATTGCAAAACGGTGAAGTGTTCCAAACAAAAACGGTTACCCCAAATAAAGAGGGGGAATGGCATTATGAATTTACGGACCTACCGACAACTGACGAATCTGGTCAGACTTTTGAATACACAATCCAAGAAAAACCTGTTGAAGGGTATACTACTAAAGTGAACGGTTATGACCTAGTCAACACCTACCGTAATACCGAAACGACAGAAGTATCCGGAACAAAGACATGGAATGACTATGACAACAAGTTCAACACCCGCCCTGAAAGCATCACTGTCAAGCTGATGCGAAATGATAAGGAAATCGACGATCAAATCGTAAAAGCAGATCACCAAGGCAACTGGACTTATCGCTTTGACAATCTGCCTAAGTATGATGTCGAAGGAAAAGCTTACACCTACGCGATCCAAGAAGAAAAAGTGTCAGGATACACCACTGAAATCAAAGGCTATGACCTAGTAAACACCTATCGTAACACCGAAACAACGGCAGTATCGGGAACGAAGACGTGGAATGACTATGACAACAAGTTCAACACCCGCCCTGAAAGCATCACTGTCAAGCTGATGCGAAATGACAAGGAAATCGGCGATCAAATCGTAAAAGCAGATAACCAAGGGAACTGGACCTATCGCTTTGACAATCTGCCTAAGTACGATGCCGAGGGGAAAGCATTTATTTACACGATCCAAGAAGAAAATGTTCCAGGATACACCACCAAAGTAAATGGCTATGACTTAGTTAACACCTACCGTAATACCGAAACGACAGAAGTAGCTGGAACAAAGACATGGGATGACTACGACAACAAGTTCAACACCCGCCCAGAAAGCATCACTGTCAAGCTGATGCGAAATGATAAGGAAATCGGCGATCAAATCGTTAAAGCAGATCACCAAGGCAACTGGACTTATCGCTTTGACAATCTGCCTAAGTATGATGCCGAAGGAAAAGAGTACACTTACACGATCCAAGAAGAAAAAGTGCCAGGTTACACTAGTGAAATCAACGGTTATGACCTAGTCAACACCTACCGTAATACCGAAACGACAGAAGTAGCTGGAACAAAGACATGGGATGACTATGACAACAAGTTCAATACCCGTCCAGAAAGCATCACTGTCGACTTAATGCAAAACGGTAAAGAGATTGACAAGCAAACCGTAAAAGCAGATAAAGAAGGCAACTGGATCTATCGTTTTGACAATCTGCCTAAGTACGATGCCGAGGGGAAAGCATATACTTACACGATCCAAGAAGAAAATGTTCCAGGATACACCACCAAAGTAAATGGCTATGACTTAGTTAACACCTACCGTAATACCGAAACGACAGAAGTATCAGGAACAAAGACATGGGATGACCATGACAACAAGTTCAACACCCGCCCAGAAAGCATCACTGTCGAATTAATGCAAAACGGTAAAGAAATCGCCAAGCAAGTCGTAAAAGCAGATAAAGAAGGGAACTGGACCTATCGTTTTGACAATCTGCCAAAATATGATGCGAAAGGTCAAGCTTACACCTATAGCATTCAAGAAGTGGCTGTCAAAGGATACAAGTCAGATGTCCATGGCTATGATTTGATCAATACTTATGTCGAACCAAAAACGCCGAGAACGCCTGAGACACCGAATGATCCTAGCGGTCCCAAAGTACCAACCCCTTCTGACAAGTCTGATAAACCGAAAAAAATAGCCAGATACGCCGAGCAAAAGCTGGATGACAAAAAGAACCAGACAGAGTCATCACAGACAGATAATGAAAAACGATTACCTAAGACAAACGAGGAATCCTCTTATGAACTAAGTGTTCTTGGAGGTATCTTACTCACCATGATTGCTTTCCTATTCTATAAACAGAAACATATTTAACCAAACAAATCTTTGTACTGCTCCTTCGCTAGAAGTCAGTACAAAGATTTTTTCTTAAAAAAGTATAGGACTTATTTAAGACTTGCGACAAAACTTTGGCTGAAAACCGGTGTAAATGGTAAACTAAAATGAAGGGGGGATCCTATGGTTTGGCTATTGCTACTACTGCTTATTTTTATTTTTTTGGTGTACTATGTATATCGCACGTCTGTGATGAAAAAGGGCGTACGCTATTTTGTTTCGGCAATTATTATGCGTAACAATGAATGGTATGAAAAAGAAGGCAGAAAGAAACTGGGGATTCCATACAAAGAGCGGATCGCAAAAAGCAGTTCGGCTTTTTGGGCACAAGGTTCGGAATGTACGGTAACGACCACCGATGATCTGATCTTGAGAGCAGAAGTCTTCGATCAGTGTGCTAAAACATGGGTGATTTGCTTGCATGGGTATCGCAGTGATGGGCAAGCAGACTGTCAAGAGGCGGCCGAGAAATTCTGGGCTGCGGGTTACAATGTTTTAGTTCCTGATTTGCGTGGACATGGCCGTAGTGAAGGCAAAGAGATTGGTTTAGGGTGGCTAGATCGGATGGACCTGCTTTTGTGGATCGATAAGATTTTGGAAAAAGACCCCCAAACCCAAATCTTCCTCTATGGTTTAGGAATGGGGGCGGCGACTTTGCTGCTGGCCAGTGGAGAAGTCATGCCGGTGCAAGTGACGGGGTTGATCTCAGACAGCAGTTACACGTCCGTTTACAGTGCCATTCGGGCAAGTCTACCGCAATTTTCTCGGTTACCCGTCAAGCGCTTTTTGCGATTAGCCAATCGTTACAGTAAACACCTAGTTGGCTACCCCTTCCTACAAATCTCAGTGACCCGACAAGTCGGCAGCAACCATTTACCTGTGTTGTTTTTACAAGGAGAGAAGGATACGTTTCTTTCTGAAAAAGAAATCAATACTTTAATGGAGGCAACGGCTGGTCCGAAACAAAAAGTCCTTTTTCCCAGTATGGGACATTTACAGGCAGTTAAAGACGCACCAGAATATTGGCCAACCGTTTTGCAATTTATTGAGAATAGCAAACAAAATACAGACATTGTCTGATAGAAAGGGAGAATACAATGGAAATAAAAGAAGAAAACAAGCGTTTTGCTTTATATGATGGAGAAACAGAAATCGGAGAGATCACATGGCAAGAAACGCCAGATGATGTGCTAGAAGTAGACCACACCTTCGTCAACCCTGATTATCGCGGACAGCAATTGGCGCAAAAGTTACTCAAAGCAGTTGTTGAAAAAGCACGACGGGAAGAGAAAAAAATTATGCCTGTCTGCTCTTTTGCGGTCAAGGAGTTTAAAGAGAAACCAGAGTACGATGACGTACTGGTTCGCTGATTTGAACGAAAAGCAATCTATGAGAAAAAGGCTGTCAGAAAGGACAGTCTTTTTTTAAACCATCATGCAACGGGCAATGACAAAAAGAGAGTAGTAATTTCCAGCGGAAAATGCTAAAATGGAAAGGACGACTTTAGCAAGCAAGGAGGAGCTAACGTGTATAACATCTTATTAACTGCTGTGATCGTTATTTCGATTTTAATGGTCATTACGATCATGATGCAGCCTAGCAAGCAAAATAGTGCAGCTAGTGCCTTTACCGGCGGTGCAGATCAATTGTTTGGTAAGCAAAAAGCCCGTGGATTTGAAGCGGTGATGCAGCGTTCAACGGCCATTTTAGGTTTTGTTTGGATGGTCTTGCTCTTTATTTTGGCTTTTCTTTCATCAAACTAATCACTTTGTTAGCGAACCTCTCGTAAAGAGAGGTTTTTTTCTTTTTAAGGGGAAGATTTTGATCGCATTTGTCGAAGTATTCTTCTTAACTATGGTAGAATTGGACGTGAGGTGAAAGGAAACATGAAAACATTTAATCAACCAAAACCGGTTTTTGCTGAACACGGCAAACGAGCGGTCATTTTGTTCCATGCCTATTCAGGCAGTCCTAACGATGTGCGTATGCTTTGTCGTTCGTTAGAACAAAAAGACTACACGGTTTATACACCGATGTTTACTGGACATGGTACACCGAATCCAGATGATATCTTAGATCAAGGAATGACTGTTTGGCAGCAGGATGCTGCGGATGCAGTTGCTTATGTGAAAGAAAAAGGCTATGAGGAAGTTGCTGTGCTGGGACTTTCCATGGGTGGGATTTTAGCGATGGATCGTTTGACCCAAGATCCAACATTGATGGGGGGCGGACTGTTTTGTTCGCCATTATTTGAAACCAAGAATGAAGTGCCAGTCAATTTTGAAAAGTATGCTGAAATGGTCATACCCTATGCTGATTTAGACGAGGCGACCCAAAAAGAAATATTGGCAGAAGTCCCTCGTAAGGTCAGAGAACAGCTACAAGGCATCGAAACAGTCGGACAAACCACAGCTGGGTATTTAGGAAAAATCAAGCGCCCAATCTTCCTGGCGCAAGCAGGAAAGGATCAAATGATCGATCCACAGACAGTTTTCAAAACAGCAGGGGCACTGTCCCATGTTCCCTATACGCTTCAATGGTATCCCGAAAGCGGTCATGTGGTGACCGTTGGACCAGAACGGAAAAAATTAGAGCAGGATGTGTTTGCTTTCTTAGAAACACTTGCTTGGAAAGAGTGAGTTATGACAGAAACGATTAAAACAAAAATCATTCAGTTTCTCGAAGAAAGCCGCAAAAAAAGCTTTTCAATGGAAGAAATTGCTGAAGGTCTAGGACTTCAAAAAAGCACAGACTTTAAGAATCTTGTCCAGACAGTAGCAGCGATGGAACGAGAAGGCAGTGTGATTTTTAACAAAAAAGGCAAAGTGAAATTACCCATGAAACGTGTATTTGTGGAAGGGACTTTCCGAGCCAACGAGCGGGGCTTCGGTTTTGTCACGTTGGATGAAGAAGAAGACGATATTTATATCCCTAAAGAAGCAACAGGCTATGCCATGGACGGCGATACCGTTGCTGTAGACATCGTGCATGTTGCCGATCCTTTCTCAGATCGTGGTGCAGAGGGGAAAGTCGTAGAAATCAAACAACGGGCCATCAGTCAGTTGGTCGGCGAGTTTACATTATTTGACGAAAAAGAGATCGAAGAGTCGGATCTATATGGCGTAGTTCAGCCTAAAGATAAAAAACTAAGTGAATTAAAGGTGTTTATTGGCGCTCAAGGGATTCGACCTGTAGATGGTAGCATTGTGATCGTTGAAATCAGCCATTACCCAGAAAAAGGTTATTCGAAAAGCTTAGAGGGGTTGATCACGAAAGTTGTAGGACATAAAAACGATCCTGGAATGGATATATTGTCGATCGTCGTGGCGAACGGGATTCCCACAAAATTCGAGGAAGAAACCTTAGCGGCGGCAGATGCAGTCCCAGATACGATCGATCCTGCTGACTTTCCAGAACGGCGGGATTTGCGAGATCAACAGATCGTAACGATCGATGGAGCGGATGCCAAAGATTTGGATGATGCGGTGACGGTAAAAGCATTGCCTGACGGCAGCTTCTATTTGGGCGTGCATATCGCCGATGTTTCTTATTATGTGACCGAAAACAGCGCATTGGATAAAGAAGCGTTTGATCGGGGAACGAGTGTCTACCTTACGGATCGAGTGATTCCAATGATCCCACAGCGTTTATCAAACGGCATCTGTTCGTTGAATCCAAACGTGCCAAGGTTGACCATGAGCTGTGAAATGTGGATCAATCAAGAGGGGATCGTCACGGATTACAATATTTTCCAAAGTATTATTCAAACAAGTGCCCGGATGACGTATCAAGCAGTCAATCAAATCATTGAAGATAATGATCCAGAAACCACCAAAAAATATGCGGAACTAGTACCGATGTTCCATGATATGGCCGCCTTGCATCACGTGTTAGAAGCGATGCGCATCAAACGTGGGGCAGTTTCTTTTGAAGACCGAGAAGCGAAAGTCTTAGTCGATGGAGAAGGACACCCACAAGAAATCGTTCTGCGAGAACGTGGTGTCGGCGAGCGATTGATCGAATCCTTCATGTTGGCAGCCAATGAAACTGTGGCGCGCCATTTCAATCGAAAGCACTTACCATTTATTTATCGGATCCATGAGGAACCAAAAGAAGAGAAAATGCGCCGCTTCTTTGATTTTGCGTCTGCTTTAGGGATCGTAGTCAAACAGACCAATGGCTCGATCTCACCAAAACAACTACAAAAAGTGGTTGAAGATGTGGCAGATAAGCCAGAGGCAATGGTTGTCAATACGATGCTACTAAGAAGTATGCAACAAGCGAAGTATTCTGAAGAAAACGTCGGTCACTATGGTTTGGCAGCGGAAGATTATACCCACTTCACGTCACCGATCCGTCGGTACCCCGACTTGATCGTGCATCGCTTGATTCGTTCTTACAGTGAAGATGTCTCTGAAGCCAACCAAAACAAATGGGCGGAAATCTTGCCGGACATCGCGATGCACAGCTCCCAAATGGAACGACGAGCAGTCGATGCAGAAAGAGAAGTCGATGCGCTTAAAAAAGCTGAGTATATGGCCGATAAAGTAGGAGAAGAGTTTGACGGTATCATCAGTTCAGTGGTCAAGTTTGGCTTGTTTATTGAATTGCCTAACACGATTGAAGGGCTGATCCATATCAATAACTTGAAGCAAGATTACTTCCATTATTTGGAAAACCATCTAGCACTTGTGGGGGAACGGACAGGCTTGACCTTTAAAATTGGTCAGAAAGTTCGCATCAAAGTCGTAAAGGCTGATCCAGAAACAAGAGAGATTGATTTCGAACTGGTAGCAGCAGAAGAAGTTGAAAAACTGCAAGCACCAAAAGCTAACAAACGAAGCAACCATCAAAAAAATGAAGCGAACCGCCGTGGAAAAAAACAACGAAACCCTGAGAAAAACCAAGGGAAACGGTTTGAACAATCAGGCAAAGGCAAGCCGAAAAAAGCTGGCAAAGTGAAAAAGAAAAAACCTTTTTATAAAGGAATCAAGAAAAAATAATTGGAGGGATGGCCCGTGCCTAAAGGAGAAGGGAAATTAATCGCCCAAAACAAAAAGGCCCGCCATGATTACACGATCCTCGATACGATCGAAGCGGGGATCGTCTTGCAAGGAACCGAGATCAAGGCGATTCGCAACAGTCGGATCAATTTGAAAGACGGCTTCGTGCGCATTCGTAACGGTGAGGCATTCTTAGTCAATGTGCATATCAGTCCTTACGAGCAAGGCAACATTTTTAATCATGACCCATTGCGGACGAGAAAACTGTTGCTACACAAAAAGCAGATCGCTCGTTTGATTGGCGAAACAAAAAATACTGGTATGACGATTGTGCCATTAAAGGTGTATATCAAGGATGGTTATGCCAAAGTTTTGATTGGTTTAGCGAAAGGAAAACGCGAGTATGATAAGCGAGAATCCTTAAAACGCAAAGATCAGGAAAGACAAATTGACCGAGTTCTTAGAAATTTCTAATTTTCTAAGAACTTCTTTTAGAATCCGACAGAGGTTATCGCTTTGAAAATCACGCTAAATTTGGTAGCATTTAAGAGAAAGCTGTTGATTTAACAGGCTTTTTCTTCCACATAGCGACGCGAGGATTTTTCACTTAATTTAGGATTTTTAGCATTGTGAGTTTTTTGTCTAATTTTCTTGAAAATGCTTTGAAATTTTCCATTCGTGGTGGTATGATACCGATTGTTATGAGAGGAAACGCATTGTAACACCAGATTTTTTTCTGGAGATGACAGGAAAAGAGGTGAGAAAGATTGGAAGATAAATCGCTTATGTTTCATATCGGTCCTATATGGTTTGATGGAACTGTAGCTATGATGACAATCATTTCTTGTATCATTGTTTTTTTGGTGGTCTTTATTTGTACACGTAATTTGCAAATGAAACCGAAAGGGAAGCAGAACTTCATTGAATGGGTCATTGACTTTGTTCGTGGCATCGTGGCGGACAATCTACCAGGATCTCAAGTGAACAACTTTCATTTGCTCGGTGTAACAATGTTTCTTTTTGTGTTTGTGGCAAATGAGATCGGCTTAGTCACAAAAATCGTGACGACAGATGACATTACCTTATGGAAAAGTCCGACAGCAGACCCGTTTGTTACATTGACACTCGCACTTATGGTTATTTCCTTGACACATTTCTTTGGGATCAAGTCGTTGGGCTTCAAAAATTACTTGATCAATTCGTATCTGAAACCGGTGGGCTTTTTATTGCCGCTAAAAATCATCGAAGAGTTTACGAATGTCATCACGTTAGGCTTGCGTTTATATGGAAATATATTCGCTGGTGAAGTGTTATTAGGATTGATTGCCAACATGTTTATTAGTCTTGGTTGGTGGTCATTGCCGATCGTGATGCCGCTAGAAATGATCTGGATTGGCTTCTCGCTCTTTATTGGAGCGATCCAAGCTTATGTATTTGTTACATTGACCATGGTATTTATGAGCCACAAAACCGTGGCAGAACATTAATCGAATCGACATACAATTAGGAGGAAAAAAGAATGAACTTTATTGGAGCAGGATTAGCAATTATCGGAGCAGCAATTGGTGCAGGGTATGGTAACGGACAAGTAATCGCAAAAACGATCGAATCAATGGCACGCCAACCTGAAATGTCAGGTCAACTACGTTCAACAATGTTTATCGGGGTAGCGCTAGTCGAAGCTGTACCGATTCTAGGGGTAGTTATCGCGCTGTTATTAGTCTTCCGATAAGACAAGCACGAAAAGGCAGAAACGAACAATTGCACTCGTTTTTGCTTTTTTCTAATGAAACAATGACTTTCAGAAAGGAAGAATCGTTATGCTAAATCAGTTGGTTATAGCGGAAGTTCAAAATCCAATGCTTGGCAATATTATCGTTGTCAGCGGATCAATTCTTCTTTTGCTATTCTTATTGAAACATTTTGCATGGGATGCCATCAGTAGCATGATGCAAAAACGGGAAGATAAAATCGCCAATGATTTGGATTCAGCGGAACAATCACGCTTGAATGCAGCAAAATTAGAAAAAGAACGCCAAGAAAAATTGGCACGTTCTCATTCTGAAGCTGCGGAGATCATCAAGAGCGCCAAAGATAGCGGGGAATTGAGTCGGCAAAATATTTTGAGCGAGACCAAAGAAGAAGTGGCTCGTTTGAAAGAAAAAGCCAACTCAGATATCACCCTTGAAAAAGAAACTGCGTTAAAAGAAGTGAAAGATGATGTGGCAGAACTTTCGCTTCAAATCGCAGAAAAAATCTTAGGCCGCGAATTGACTCCCGAAAATCATGAATCCCTAATCAATCAATATATCGAAGGATTGGGTTCAGTTAATGAAACTCGATAAATTCACAGTGGGAAAACGTTATGGAAAAGCGTTGTTCGAATTGGCGATGGAAGAACAACGCTTGACAGAAGTTTACCAAGAATTAATGACCTTGCGTCAGATTTATCAGGAGATTCCAACATTCGGCCAAATCGTGACCGATAACCGTTTGGATCTTCATGAGAAAAGACAATTAGTCGATCAATTGCTGAAGGGCTTTGAAGGCTTGGTCAGAAATTTCTTAGAGATCGTTTATGAATATGATCGCATGGATGATCTATTGCTGATCATTGATGAATACGAACGTCGTTACGATGAATATCAAGGTCTTGTTCTCGGAACGATCACAACGGCTGTTGCTTTGTCAGCAGAACAAAAAAGCAAAATTGAAAAGCAAATCGCCGATAAGCTTGGGTACAAGCAGGCACAATTGAAAGAAACGATCGATCCAACGATTTTAGGCGGTGTCATCGTTGAAGCAAATCATCAAGTGATCGACGGTAGTATTAAGAGCCAACTGGATTATCTGCGACAAAAAATCGGCAGATAAACAAGAGATAAGAGGTGAATCGGATGGCCATCAAAGCAGAAGAAATTAGTGCCTTGATCAAAGAGCAAATTAAAAATTATCAGAACGAACTTTCTGTAGAAGAAATCGGTACTGTCACATACGTTGGGGACGGGATCGCCCGCGCCCACGGTTTAGAAAATGCCATGAGTGGAGAACTGCTTGAGTTTTCAAACGGTTCTTATGGGATGGCACAAAACTTAGAGTCAAACGATGTCGGGATCATCATCCTAGGTGATTTTGAAACCATTCGTGAAGGGGACAAAGTAAAACGAACCGGTAAAATCATGGAAGTTCCTGTCGGCGATGCATTAATTGGCCGGGTAGTAAATCCATTAGGGCAACCAATCGATGGTTTAGGTCCGATCGAAACAGATAAATCACGCCCAGTCGAAGCAGCTGCACCAGGTGTTATGCAACGGAAATCCGTTTCGGAACCAATGCAAACTGGTTTAAAAGCTATTGATGCTTTAGTACCAATCGGTCGTGGTCAACGGGAATTAGTCATCGGTGACCGGAAAACCGGGAAAACAACGATCGCTATTGATGCGATCATCAACCAAAAAGGGCAAGACATGATCTGTATCTATGTCGCAATTGGCCAAAAAGACTCAACGGTTCGTGCACAAGTGGAAACATTACGCCGTTATGGTGCACTTGATTACACAATCGTTGTTTCAGCAGGTGCTTCACAACCAGCACCACTACTTTATATCGCACCTTATGCCGGGGCTGCGATGGGAGAAGAATTCATGTATAACGGCAAACATGTTTTGATCGTCTTTGATGACTTATCAAAACAAGCAGTCGCTTACCGTGAACTTTCTCTCCTTCTACGCCGTCCGCCAGGTCGTGAAGCATACCCAGGGGATGTCTTCTACTTGCACTCTCGTTTATTGGAACGTGCAGCGAAATTAAGTGATGAACTAGGCGGTGGATCAATGACGGCATTGCCGTTTGTTGAAACACAAGCAGGGGATATCTCAGCCTATATCCCAACTAACGTGATTTCTATCACAGATGGACAAATTTTCTTAGAAAACGACCTATTCTATTCTGGTGTGCGTCCTGCCGTAGCGGCTGGATTGTCCGTTTCACGGGTTGGTGGTTCTGCGCAGATCAAAGCGATGAAAAAAGTTGCCGGTACCTTGCGTTTGGACTTGGCTAGCTATCGCGAACTAGAGGCCTTTACACAGTTTGGGTCTGATCTAGATGCTGCGACACAAGCCAAATTAAACCGCGGTCGTCGAACCGTTGAAATCTTGAAGCAAAAACTGCATGAACCATTGGCAGTAGAAAAACAAGTCGTGATTCTTTATGCCTTGACGCATGGATTCATTGATAGTGTGCCAGTCAATAAACTATTGGACTTTGAAGCAGAATTATTTGAATATATCGAAGCAAACGCAGCAACGATTTTTGAAACCATTCGGACAACGAAAGACTTGCCAGAAGAAAGCTTGTTAGATGACACCATTAAAGCATTCAAAGATATTTTCATGGCATCCAACAGTTCTCGGGTGACGCCGCAAGATAAAATATCGACAATGCAAAACGCATAAAAGAGGTGAGAGAAAATGGCTGCTTCATTAAATGAAATCAAGCAACGAATTGCCTCAACAAAAAAAACCAGCCAAATCACAAAGGCCATGCAAATGGTTTCAGCTGCAAAATTAACAAAATCTGAAGCTCATTCGAAACAGTTTCAAGTGTATGCCAACAAAGTACGTGAAATCGTTACGCATTTAACTGCGCAGCAGCTTTCCGATCTTGCAGGTTCCGGTCCTAAAGATGGTGTGAACTATAACAGTATGTTGGTTAGTCGTCCGGTCAAACGCACAGGCTATATTGTCATCACTTCTGATGGCGGTCTAGTGGGCGGCTACAATAGTTCCATCTTGAAGCAAATGATGACCATGCTGGACGAAGACCATGCAAAAGAAGAAGAGTATGTCATGATTGCCATTGGTGCAACTGGCGCCGACTTTTTCAAAGCACGGGGCATCAATTTGGCGTACGAGTTAAGAAACCTTTCGGATCAACCAAGCTTTGATGAGGTGCGTAAAATCGTAACATTGGCGACAACGATGTACCAAAACGAAGTCTTCGATGAATTATATGTGTGTTATAACCATCATATCAACTCATTGACTAGCCAATTTCGTGTGGAGAAAATGTTGCCGATTTCCGATCTAGATCCTGAAGAAGCCGAAAGTTATGAACAAGAATACTTGTTTGAACCTTCTAGAGAAGCGATTTTGAATCAATTACTGCCTCAATACGCTGAAAGCTTGATTTATGGTGCGATTGTTGACGCAAAAACAGCCGAGCATGCTGCCGGAATGACAGCGATGAAAACAGCAACAGATAATGCCAAAAATATTATTGGGGACTTGACGATCTCTTACAACCGAGCGCGCCAAGGCGCAATCACCCAAGAAATTACTGAAATTGTGGCGGGGGCATCCGCGTTAGAATAGTTTCAAGAACGAATGGAGGAATACGAATGAGTTCAGGCAAGATTGTTCAAGTCATTGGTCCCGTTGTTGACGTGGAATTCTCTCTAGACCAATCATTACCAGATATCAACAATGCGTTGATTGTTTACAAAAAAGATGAGCAGAAAACAAAAGTTGTGTTAGAAGCTGCCTTAGAACTTGGCGACGGCGTTATCCGTACGATTGCCATGGAATCAACAGATGGCTTACAACGAGGAATGGAAGTAATCGATACAGGCGCCTCCATTTCTGTTCCAGTTGGGACAGACACCTTAGGACGGGTGTTTAATGTCTTAGGGGACACCATCGATTTAGAAGCGCCATTCCCTGATGAAGCACCCCGCAGTGGGATTCACAAAAAAGCTCCTGACTTTGATGAATTGTCAACAAGTACCGAGATCCTTGAGACTGGGATCAAAGTTATCGACTTATTAGCCCCTTATTTAAAAGGGGGGAAAGTTGGTCTTTTCGGTGGTGCCGGTGTTGGTAAAACCGTCTTGATTCAAGAACTGATCCACAACATCGCCCAAGAGCATGGGGGGATCTCTGTCTTCACAGGTGTTGGTGAACGGACACGTGAAGGAAACGACCTTTATAATGAAATGAAAGAATCTGGCGTTATCGAAAAAACAGCCATGGTGTTTGGACAAATGAACGAACCACCAGGTGCTCGGATGCGGGTTGCCTTGACTGGTTTGACCTTAGCGGAGTACTTCCGCGATGTAGAAGGACAAGACGTACTCTTGTTTATCGATAACATTTTCCGATTTACGCAAGCTGGTTCTGAAGTATCTGCCTTACTAGGTCGGATGCCTTCTGCTGTTGGGTATCAACCGACACTAGCAACCGAAATGGGACAATTACAAGAACGGATCACTTCAACGAAAAAAGGATCGGTTACTTCTATTCAAGCGATCTATGTTCCTGCCGATGACTACACGGACCCGGCACCAGCGACTGCTTTTGCCCATTTGGATGCAACAACCAACTTGGAACGGAAATTGACTGAACAAGGGATCTATCCAGCCGTTGATCCACTGGCTTCTTCTTCAAGTGCGTTAGCACCTGAAATCGTTGGTGAAAAACACTATGAAGTAGCGACTGAAGTACAGCATGCGTTGCAACGTTACCGCGAACTACAAGACATCATCGCTATCTTAGGGATGGATGAGTTGTCTGATGAAGAAAAAACGTTAGTGGCTCGTGCGCGTCGGATTCAATTCTTCTTGTCGCAAAACTTCCACGTAGCGGAACAGTTTACTGGACAACCTGGTTCTTATGTACCAGTTGAGGAAACGATCAAAGGCTTTGCTGAGATTCTTGAAGGAAAATATGATGATCTTCCAGAAGAAGCCTTCCGTAGTGTAGGACGAATTGAAGACGTCATTGAAAAAGCGAAAAAAATTGGCTATTAATTAACCAGCCTCGAAGAAAGAGGGGAACCTCATGGATCAATTTTTAACAGTCAATGTGGTGACACCTGCTGGTTTGGTTTACGATCACCACGCGAAAATCGTGGTTGCACGTACGACAGATGGCGAGATCGGTATTTTGCCGCATCATGCCCCAATCATCGTTCCTTTGACGATTGATGAAGTCCGGGTCAAACGGATCGATTCGGATACTCACGTCGACTGGGTCGCCGTCAATGGCGGTATCCTTGAAGTGCGGGACAATGTTGTCTCTATCGTAGCCGATAGTGCGGAACGTGATCGCGACATCGACGTTTCACGGGCAGAAAGAGCAAAACAACGTGCAGAACGTCAAATCGAAGAGGCCAAACAAGTCGAAGATATCGACCAGCTTCGTCGCGCAACGGTTGCTTTGCACCGCGCCATCAATCGAATCAACGTGTCAAAACATTCCTAAAAAAACAAGGGCATCTTGCCTTTGTTTTTTTGTTTCTCCAAGAAAACGTTTTAAAAACTTTTTAAAGTCTTTTCATGAAGGTTTCAAGAAAGATTATTTTTTATCTTGACATCTTTGTGGTATGATAGGAATGTTCAATTATGAAAAAAGGAGCAGGAAGTATGCAAGTGTATGGAATTGATGCAATCATTCGAATCGTGAGTCATTTAGCGTTCATCTATTTAGCATTTTGGGCATTGCAATCTGTGCGGATCGATGCTTTTTTTAAAGCCTTACGAACGACTCAGATACGAATGGTCATGGTGTTTCTTGCGATTGCATTAGGCTACACCGCCAGTACTTTTTTCCTTGAGTTGATTGCGTTATGTCGTAATTTATTTTTAACAGGTTTTTAAGAATTTCATTAATATATGCAAAAACACCGAATATTATGCTATAATTGGCAAGATTTGTGTGAGTCACTGCATTATTTGGAGGGAACATAAATGGAAGAGATGATCGTTCAAGGTGGTAATCGATTAACTGGAACAGTGAAGATCGAAGGGGCAAAAAATGCTGTTCTACCTATCTTAGCGGCAAGCTTATTAGCGGAAGAAGGAACAACGACATTAACAAATGTACCGATCCTTTCCGATGTATTAACAATGAAAGAAGTGATTCGGCATTTAAATGTCGCAATCGATTTTGAAGAAGAAAACAATACGATGACGATCGATGCATCACAAGAGTTAGCGATCGAAGCACCGTATGAGTATGTAAGCCAAATGCGCGCTTCAATCGTAGTCATGGGGCCTTTGTTAGCCCGTAATGGTCATGCCAAAGTGGCAATGCCTGGCGGCTGTGCAATCGGCAAACGACCTATTGATCTACATTTGAAGGGATTTCAAGCACTAGGCGCTCAAATCATCCAAAAAGATGGATACATAGAAGCGATCGCCGATGAGCTAAAAGGCAATAGCATTTACTTGGATTTCCCAAGTGTCGGCGCAACGCAAAATATCATGATGGCTGCCGTAAAAGCTAAAGGCATCACCATCATTGAAAACGTCGCTCGTGAACCTGAAATCGTCGATTTAGCAAACATTTTAAACAAAATGGGTGCCAAGGTCTTTGGTGCAGGAACCGAAACGATGCGTATTGAAGGGGTCGAACACCTGCATGCAGTAGATCATTCGATCGTCCAAGACCGTATCGAAGCAGGAACCTTTATGGTTGCAGCAGCGATGACTCAAGGAGACGTTATTATTAAAGATGCAATCTCAGAACACAATCGTCCATTGATTTCAAAATTGATCGAAATGGGCGCAGAAGTGACTGAAGTAGCTGAAGGGATTCGTGTCGTTGGACCTGAAAAATTGAAGGCAACAGATGTGAAAACAATGCCTCATCCAGGTTTTCCTACGGACATGCAAGCGCAAATGTCTGCTATTCAACTTTTAGCAGCTGGAACAAGTGTTGTGAATGAAACGGTATTTGAGAATCGTTTCCAACATTTAGAAGAAATGCGTCGGATGAATGCTCATGTCAAAATCGACGGCAACATAGCAGTGATCGAAGGCGGCCATGAATTGCAAGGTGCGCTGGTCTATGCGACGGATTTACGTGCTGCCGCAGCGTTGATTTTATTAGGTCTGCGTTCAACTGGTCGGACACGTGTCCGCAATCTAAAATATTTGGATCGTGGCTATTACAAATTCCATGAAAAATTGCAGCAATTAGGTGCTTCTGTGGAACGAGTTTCTGAAGTAGTTGAAGAAACCGTACCAGTAAACGCTTAGTAGGAGTAGGAGAGAATAAAGTGAAGTTGAACCGTTACATTCTAACTAGCTTGATAAAAATTCTAATCGTCATTTTGTTAGCTATTTTATTGTTCTTAGCTGGAACAATGATTGGCTATGGAGTGATTGGCGACGGTAGTCCTTTTAAAGTCTTCTCTCCAAGTCTTTGGAATCATATCTTTGAGTTTATGAAGTAACCCAAAACTAGGACTTACGCCTCGTGCTGAGTCCTAGTTTTTTCTATCTGTCTTTACTGCATCGTGATCATAAAAAGAAAGGTTGGCAAGAAATGAGTAAACTTTTGATTGGCTTTGTTCGTTTCTATCAACGTTTTATTTCTCCATTATTTCCTCCTAGCTGTCGTTATTATCCGACTTGCTCAGGATACATGATCCAAGCGATCCAAGTCCATGGAGCAGCCAAAGGAGGTTTGATGGGAATCGCACGTATCTTACGGTGCCATCCTTTTGTAAAGGGGGGAATCGACTACGTGCCTCAGACCTTTACGTTAAAACGTAACACTGATGATAAAGTCAAACCAACGTACCGTTATCGGAAAAGTTAAACGAACATAAGAGAAAAAGAAAAGGAAGAAAAACATGATTCGTCCAATCCACCCTAATGAAGCGTATCCTTGGTCACTGTTGCTGGATGCGGATCCTGAAAAAACAGTTGTAGAAGGCTATCTATATGACAGCCAGACGCTTGTTTATGAAGAAGCTGGAGAAGTGATCGGTGTCTTAGTGTATCAAGACCAAGGCACAAAGTGGGAGATAATGAATGTGGCTGTCTCCCCAGCAAAGCAAGGAAGGGGCATTGGGGGTCAATTGTTGCAAGCTGCCGAAAAAGCGATTCTTAGTCAGCAGCAAGGTGCAAAACACCCTCTTGTCGTGATCAAAACCGGTAGTCTGCCCTCAGCAGCCCTGACTTTGTATCAAAAGCAAGGCTATGTTGAAAAAGACCGGGTGAAAAATTATTTCACCACCCACTATGCTGAACCGATTTTCGAAAATGGGCAGCAGTTGATCGATCAAGTTATTTTGGAAAAGCAGCTCTAATCCATAGAGACAGTCTATGTCGATTTTAGGCTGTTTTTTTTATTGTTATCGGAAATCGCTTTCTTCAAGCGGGGACTTACGGTAAAATAGATAGTATCAGAATAATAAAGGATTGAGGGGAAAAAATGGCGATTTTAGTCTTTGATATGGGTGGTTCAGCAGTAAAATACGGCGTCTGGTCACAAGATTCTTTGGTGAGTAAAGGCAAATTTACTACTCCAAATACTTGGGAGGAAATGAAAACCCAGCTGCAGCAAGTGAGAACAAGCGTAAACGAAGAGATCGAAGGGGTCGGGATCAGTGCGCCGGGTGCGGTCAATGCCCAAGAGCGGCGGATCGACGGCATCAGTGCGATCCCTTATATCCATGGGTTTGATATTTACTCAGAACTCGAAGCAGCATTTGGGGTACCAGTAACCATCGAAAATGATGCCAATTGCGCTGGGATGGCTGAATTTTATCAAGGAGCGGGCAAAGAGTTTCAGCAAGCTGCCTTCGTTGTGATCGGAACAGGCGTTGGCGGCACCCTGTTTCAAAATGGTGAGCTAGTCCGTGGGGCACATTTATACGGTGGCGAATTTGGGTTGATGATCTTGGATCAAGGCAAAACATTTTCGCAATTAGGGACAGCGGTTCAGATGGCTTGGCGGTATTGTGATCGAATCGGTGTAGATCGAGCCACAATTACCGGCGAAGAGGTCTTTCAACGCGCAGAAGATGGGGATGCCATTGCGATCGAGGAAGTCAATAAATTTTACCGCTATTTAGCGCAAGGACTGTTCAGTATTCAATTTGCTTTTGATCCTGAAGTGATCATTATCGGTGGCGGTGTCAGTGCCAAAAAAGGCTTATTACAAGAAGTTGATCAACGGTTGAAAAAAATGCTGGCAGATCAAGCTTTAAATGATTTTGTCCCACTGATTAAGCTTTGTGACTATCGCAATGACGCCAATCTAGTTGGGGCAGCAGCCAATTTTCAAGCATTGTATCCAAGAAATAGCCGCTAACATCTAGATGTGATGTTTTCAAACGTCCTTTTGACAAAAAAATGAAGCAATTCGAAACGTTCAAAAAGTAAGCAAAGGAAAAAAACTTTGCTTACTTTTCTTTTTGCTCAAAAAACTGAAAAGCGATTCCATTGTTGGTGGATCAGTGTTTTAAAAACCCCATTTTTTTATAGCGAAAAAAATAAATTCTGAATAGGTGAAATATTCTGATAATTCGTTGACATTTTCCGGATTTTTCAGTATATTGGATAACATATTCAGGGGAAGTGAAGGAGAGGAAAAATATGAAAAAGAAATTTGCGTTTTTGTTTGCGAGTTTGTTTTTGTTGACAGCGTGTAGCGCTGGACCAACAGGTGGATCAACGGACGGCAGCGGGGCTGCTGAAGGTGGCAACAAACAAGAGGGAGATACTATCAAGATCGGAACCAATTTAGAGTTGTCAGGAGCCGTAGCTGCTTATGGGACGGCTGAAAAAGAAGGAATCGACTTAGCAGTAGAAGAAATCAATGCTGCCGGTGGTGTTCTTGGAAAACAAATTGAAATTATTTCGAAAGATAACAAATCAGATAACAATGAAGCTGCAACAGTAGCAGCCAATTTAGCAACGAATGATAAAGTGGTAGCCATCATTGGTCCAGCAACCTCTGGTGCTACGAAAGCAGCTTTGCCTAACGTGACTAGAGCGCAAGTACCAATGGTTACTCCTTCAGGTACTGACGATGCGATTACTTACACTAGTGGGAAAGTGCAAGAATTTGCCTTCCGTTCTTGTTTCCAAGATAGCTTCCAAGGAACGATCTTAGCAAAATATGCGGCTGAAAATTTGGATGCATCAAAAGCCGTGATCTTGGGAGACAACTCAAGTGATTACGCAATTGGATTGACGGAAGCATTTAAAGAAAGCTACCCAGGCGAAATTGTCTTAGAAGATAACTTTACTGAAGGGGACAAAGATTTCCAAGCAGTTCTTACAAGAATCAAAGATGTCGACTTCGATGTCTTGTTCATTCCAGGCTACTACACAGAAGCTGGTTTGATCATCAAGCAAGCGCGAGAATTAGGGATTGATCAAGCAATCATTGGTGCGGATGGATTCGGTGATGAAAAAATGGTTCAAACAGCTGGTGCAGAAAATGTCAGCAATGTTTACTATACAGGTCACTTCTCTACCAAAGCACCAGCAAACGACAAAGTTGAGCCGTTTGTGGCAGCTTTCAATGAAAAATATGGCAAAGAGCCTTCTGCTTTTAATGCATTAGCCTATGATGCCGTTTATATGATCAAACAAGCGATCGAAGATCAAAACTCAGCAGATTCATTGGCGATCGCAGCTGGTTTGTCTGAACTGAAAGACTTTGTCGGTGTGACCGGTGAAATCACGATGGATGAAAATCATAACCCTGAAAAATCAGCAGTTGTTTTAGGATTGACTGACGGGAAAGAAACCTCAGCAGACACTGTGGAACCTTAAAAAACCCGCAGTTGTTTGGCAGTGAAAACTGGGACAGACCTGATGTGTTTGTCTCAGTTTCTTTTCTCTAAAAGAATGACCATAATAAATGATATTGGAAGTGAGTATATGGAAATGATGATCCAACAATTGATCAACGGCTTGTTTCTAGGCAGTATCTATGCCTTGTTAGCGTTGGGTTATACGATGGTGTATGGCATCATCAAGTTGATCAACTTCGCCCACGGAGAAGTTTACATGATCGGTAGTTTTATCGGTTACTTTTTGATCAATCAATGGCAATTAGGGTTTTTCCCCGCGTTGTTCATTTCAATGATCGCCAGTGCAGCTCTTGGGGTAACGATCGAATTTTTAGCGTATCGTCCCTTACGCAATTCCACGCGAATTTCGGCACTGATCACGGCAATCGGGGTTTCTTATTTTTTGCAAAATGTCATGATCTTTTTCTTTTCAGCCAATGTGCGCCCCTTTCCGCAAGCGATTGAACGACAAACTTATTCCATCGGGTTTGTTCAAGTAAGTAATGTCCAGTTATTGATCTTGGCTGTTTCGGTTACCTTAATGATTCTCTTGCAATTGATCGTGAAAAAGACCCGTATGGGAAAAGCGATGCGTGCAGTAAGTGTTGATGCGGATGCAGCGCGTTTAATGGGGATCAATGTCAACCGAACGATTTCCTTTACCTTTGCCTTAGGCTCGGCTTTGGCTGCAGCTGGTGGGATGCTGATCGGTTTGTATTATAATTCCATTGATCCATCAATGGGGGTCGTTCCTGGTCTGAAATCTTTTGTTGCGGCGGTTCTCGGCGGGATCGGGATCATTCCTGGTGCAGCTTTAGGCGGCTTTGTGATCGGTTTGGTGGAGACAGCAGCGACAGCGCTTGGTTTTTCTGATTACAAGGATGCTTTAGTGTACGTCATTTTAATAATTATATTGTTGGTTCGTCCAGCTGGGATCCTCGGCAAAAATATCAAAGAGAAAGTGTAGGTGGCAGAAATGAAAAAGAATTTACGTTACAACTTAATCTGGCTCGCTCTGGCAGCTATTCTTTATTTCGGATTATTTGCAGCTTACAACGGCGGGATGATCAATCTGTTTTCTGACGCCATCATTGTCAATATCGGGATCAACATTATTTTGGCAGTCAGTTTGAATCTGATCATTGGTTTTTCAGGGCAATTCTCCTTGGGACATGCCGGGTTCATGGCTATCGGTGCTTATGCTGGCGCGATCCTGTCGGCAAGCAATCCAACCTTTGGCGGCTTTTTAACTGGTTTATTGGTGGGAATGCTGGTTTCAGGTGCAGTCGCATTAGTAGTTGGGATTCCGACCCTCCGTTTAAAAGGTGACTATCTAGCGATCGCTACCCTAGGTGTGGCAGAGATCATTCGGATCTTGTTGGTGAACTTACGAGGCTTGACCAATGGTCCTGCAGGAATTTTCGGATTGCCTCAATTCAGTAATTGGCAGATCGTCTTTCTCTTTGCCGTTTTATCGATTCTTGTCGTGTCAAACTTTATCCATAGCGGACCTGGTCGAGCGACTTTAGCGATTCGAGAAGATGAGATCGCTGCAGAATCGATGGGGGTCAACACAACGAAATACAAGGTAATTGCGTTTGTAATGGGAGCAGTGATGGCAAGCATTGCTGGTACCCTTTATGCCAGCTATCAGCAGTCGGTTTTCCCACGAGATTACGGTTTTATGAAATCGATCGATGTCTTGATCATCGTCGTTTTTGGAGGGCTTGGGAGTACCACAGGAGCAGTTGTTTCGGCAGTAGTGCTAGGAATCTTAAATATGTACTTGCAAGGCTTCTCTGATTTGCGCATGATCATTTATGCATTGGCTTTGATCATCATCATGATCTTTAAACCAAGCGGACTTTTAGGAACCTGGGAATTCTCCGTAAAAGGACTGCTGGATAAATTTAGAAAAAAGGGGGATGACAACGATGCCTCTATTAGAAGTTAAAAGCTTAACGAAAAACTTCGGCGGTTTAGCTGCTGTTTCTCATGTAGACCTCCATCTAGATACCAATGAGCTGGTCGGGTTGATTGGACCAAACGGAGCCGGCAAGACAACGCTCTTTAACCTCCTGACAGGTGTGTATGAGCCTAGTGAAGGCGAAGTGCTTTTTGAGACCCAAGGTAAGCCAAAACGTTTAAATGGCGTGAAGCCTTATAAAATCGCGGATTTAGGCCTTTCAAGAACCTTCCAAAACATTCGCTTGTTTAAAAACTTGACCGTGATGGACAACGTTTTGATCGCTATGAACAGTAAGCATAAGGAAGGACTACTGACGAGCATCTTGCGTTTGCCAAAGTATTACAAAAACGAAGAATCCATGAAGAAAAAAGCCTTAGAGCTGTTACGGATCTTTGATATGGATGGAAAAAGTCAAACGTTAGCGAAAAATTTGCCTTATGGCGAGCAACGCCGTTTAGAGATCGTACGCGCATTAGCTACAGAGCCAAAAATTTTGTTTCTTGACGAGCCGGCAGCGGGGATGAATCCTCAGGAAACAACAGAACTGACAAAGCTGATCTATAAGATCCAAAAAGATTTTCAATTGACGATCCTCTTGATCGAGCATGATATGAGTTTGGTCATGGAAGTGTGCGAACGGATCTATGTACTGGAATACGGGCAAGTCATCGCCCATGGTGAACCAGAAGAGATCAAAAACAATCCACGGGTAATCGAAGCCTATCTAGGAGGGGAAATCTGATGCTGGAAATTCAAAATTTAAGTGTTCACTACGGCATGATCCAAGCAGTTCATGATGTTTCCTTCCACGTCAATCAAGGAGAGATCGTTTCGCTGATTGGTGCCAATGGTGCCGGAAAAACCACGATTTTACGGACGATTTCTGGATTGATCCGTCCTTCAAAAGGCTCCGTCACTTTTGAAGGAAAGCAAATTGAGAAAGAAGCACCGCAAAAAATCGTCGCAAACGGCTTGTCGCAGGTGCCAGAAGGGCGGCACGTCTTTTCCGGTTTGACGGTTCAAGAAAACTTAGAGATGGGCGCCTTCTTGCGTAAAGACAGTGGTGTCAAAGAAGACTATGAACAAGTTTACCGCAAGTTTCCTGTATTGAAAGAACGCCTCTCGCAAGATGCGTCGACATTATCTGGCGGTGAGCAGCAGATGTTGGCAATGGGGCGGGCATTGATGTCAAAACCGCGCTTGCTTTTGCTGGATGAGCCATCGATGGGCTTGGCACCAATTTTTATCAAAGAAATTTTTTCCATCATTCAAGAAATCAAGCAGCAAGGAACGACTGTGCTGCTGATCGAACAAAATGCGAAAATGGCTTTATCGATTGCCGATCGCGGCTATGTATTAGAAACGGGGAAAATCGTTTTAGAAGGTACTGGAGAAGAATTACTAGCAAGTGATGAAGTAAGAAAAGCGTATCTAGGAGGTTAAACAATGAGCGTAAGTGATTTTATGACGAAGACGGTCATCACCGTCGATTCACAAACACCGATCTTTGATGCAATAGATGTGATGAAGCAGCATGATATCCATCGTCTGCCCGTCGTTGACGATGGTAAATTAGTAGGGCTGATCACAGAAGGAACGATCGCTGAAGCAACTCCCTCAAAAGCGACAAGCTTAAGCGTTTATGAAATGAACTATCTCTTAAATAAAACGACGGTCGCTGATATCATGTTGAAAAAAGTGACCACGATTGAACCAGATGCACTATTAGAGGACGCCATTTCCGTCATGCGTAGTGAGAACGTGGGGGTTTTACCAGTCATGGATGATGATGCCCTAGTGGGAATCATTACCAACAATGATATTTTTGATGCCTTTTTGAAAATCACTGGCTACCACGATGGCGGGACCCGAGTATCGATCGAGATCACGGACGACCATGTAGGGGTTTTAGCAGACGTGACGAAACTCCTTGCTGATCATCAAATGAGTATTTTGACGATTGTGGTAAATCGGATGGCACTAAAAACAGTTGTTGAGATCCAAGTAGAATCACGGCAAGTCGCAGCAATCGAGAAAATTTTAAGCGATGCAGGTTATACCGTGACGAGTGCTGTCTTGACGAACCAGAAGTGATCTAAGGAAATGTAGCTGATCGTAAAGATTGGCTACTTTTTTTATTTCAAGAAGAGATTTTCTTTTTCTTTTGCTGCTTTTCTGTTAAAATAGGAAGGTGCTGTAAAGAAAGAGGTGCAACCATGTCTAAGAAAAATAAAGATATCGAAGTCCGTATTGAAGAAACAACAAAAGCCATTCATGGCAAAGACTATACCGTCAATGAATTGTTTATCGGTAAAAAACGCATCGGTGAGATTTTAACAACTGGACCAAAAGAATTTCAAAGCTTTTTAGGGGATGAAGATCTAGGTTCGAGCAGAAGCTTAGAAGCTGCCATCGAGATGATTATTCGCCAATGGAATTTACATGAATAATTTCTAGAAAAAATTACTTTTTGCTCTTGCAATTTGTTATCTTTTTCGGTATTATAACTATTGTCAGGTTTGAGAAAAACCTTTTGGAGGAGTAGCGAAGTGGCTAAACGCGACGGACTGTAAATCCGTTCCTTAGGGTTCAGTGGTTCGAATCCACTCTCCTCCACCATTATTGGGGTATAGCCAAGCGGTAAGGCAACGGACTTTGACTCCGTCATGCGTTGGTTCGAATCCAGCTACCCCAGTCAAAGAAATACGTAGAAAAAACAGCAAGCAGACTTGCTGTTTTTTTTGTTATTTAAAAAGAATCGTTTTTTTTATAAGTACTTAGGGAAATAGGAAGCTGATGAGAAAGAAGCAACTTTCAACGTGCAAGTTTCTACGAAAAAGCAAAAAGTGGTTACTTTAGGGCATTTCTATTAAGCAGGCATGGGGTTGCCGTCCATTCTTTCACGTAAGTCTCTTTCAGAGAATTTAAAATATTTGGGCATTTTTGGTTCTGTTTGGTATACTTAGGCAAATCAGTTCCTTTACGAGAACCATTTTTTTTGCATGAGAAACGAATGATGACAGGAATATTACCGATTCTCGGATATGATAACTTTACTAGATGGGGGCTTAACGAAGATGGGGAATGAAACAACTTGGGAAAACATAGATCGCCTTTATCTGTTGTGTCAACCAATCATGCAGGTAGAATCGCTAAGTCAGCAGGAGCTGAATGGCTATGAAGTCTTACTGCGTAGCGAGAAGAACAACCGCTTCCCACAGCAAGAATTCAGTACAATGATTCAAACTGAAAGCGGCAATCAGCAATTGATGGAATGGTATGCTAAGGAATTGCGGCGTTTGTGTCAAAAAAAGCCGGAAACCCGCTTTAGTGTCAATATTCATCCACAACAGCTGCTGTGGCAGTCAACGTGGTCCTTTTTTGAAACGATGGCTGTTCATAAGGAGCAGTTGCAGATTGAATTGACGGAGCATCCCGTACGCATACAGCAGGAGTCATTTGATTTGTCTAGCGCCCTCGCAAAAATCAAAGCCTATGGCTATGTGATTGCGGTCGATGATATCGGTTGCGGGCAAAATACCCTCTCGTTGGTCTTTGCCAATCTTGCCAGCGTTGATTGTTTGAAATTTTCGTTGTTACCGTTTATTCAGCTTGATGAGGAGATTGGCTTCAGCTTTTTGGCTTGTTGGTTGAAGGTTGCCCAAAAATATCAGCTTGAGCTGATCGTTGAAGGCATTGAGAACCGCGAAAAAATGGTACAGTTGCTTGAGATGGGGGTGCATTTGCAACAAGGGTATTTATGGTCTAAAGGAGAGCGATTGTGATGGAATGTTAGAACGAGGCGTGCTTTTGGCGTTTGGTTTGCCGCTGATGATTGCCAGTTTACTGGTGACCGCAGATGTTTTTGTACGAAGTGTGCAAAAAATATCGGTTTCTCGTCCATTTAAGTATTTTATTATTGGTATTCTGACGTTTACGCATTTGTATTTTATTCTTTCTTTTTCAATGAATTCAGTTGGGTTTATCTGTTATCAATACACAACTGCTTTTATAGCGAGTCATTTTTTCTATGGTGATCGTGGTAAGATCTTGATTTTGATAACGCCGTGTATGGTCGTCTTTTATTTGTGGTTTGTCGGTTTTTCTGATGTGGATAAAGCTTTTTATCTTCCATTATTCGGAGTTGGGTTCTTTGTCCTTGATTTTCTTTTATCAAAACTCAAGCGAATCCGTCCGCAACAGCAATTTTATTTGATGTATTTTTTGACCTGTCTGCTCTCACCGCATTTTTCGATGCTGGTGCATCATACGACGACCTATGACTGGGAAGCGATGCTGGCAGTATTTGTTGGTTCTTTTGTGCTGTTGGGCGGCTTTATGTGGCTTCATCGGTTGATTGAAGGCGAAGAGTACCAAGTACTGGCAGAGTTGGCGAATAGTAAGATCGATGCGTTGACCGGCTGCTTCAATTATGGGACCTATAACCACGATCTGCTTCAAGCCGTTTCACAGAAAAAGACTGTGACGATCGCCATGATTGATCTCGATCACTTCAAAAAGGTCAACGACCGTTATGGTCATATCGCCGGAAATGAGTTGTTAAGAACCTTTGCCTCACGGACGACTACTTTTTTAGAGGCGCATTTTGCCGAGACCTTTTCCTTTTATCGTTATGGCGGAGAAGAGTTCTGTCTCGTGATCGAAGGGGATGTCAAAGAAAAGACCGTAGCTGCGATGACGACACTGTGTCAAACCATTTCCAGCAGTATGTTTCCTGTGGCCAATTTTGAAAAAGGGACGATGTCTTTGTCTTGCGGCGTTGAAGCGAGTACATTTTGTCATGGCGATATCTTGGCAGCTGTTGAAAGAGCCGACCAAGCCCTCTATCTCGCAAAACAAAGTGGTCGAAACCGGGTGTGCACCTTGCCTGAAACGTAAAAAATAATGGAAAAATAATTTACACAAATTCACAAAGAATTAAATGTTTATGCACAAAAAGTTAGTAATAATAAAGAAATAATGTTATTTATTTATAAAATATACATTTTGATCATTTTATTTATTTTGAGAATCTTCTTATATCAACAAAAAGATTGAAAATATGTATAATTTCTGGTAAATTATTTTAAATCAAGAGTGATAGAAACTGTCAATGATAAATAGTGATCCTTACTTGATGCTCCGTCCGCTTTTCCATGAAACATCTTTGGAAATGTTCTGTCGAATCAGCAAGTAAGGGTTCTTTTTTTTAGAAAGGAAGCGCAGGAAATGGCAAATACGCTGGTTGTCAATACACTCGCAAATTTAGGTGCAATCATCATCAATATTTACTTGTTGTTCAAAGTCAGTGATGGCTTCGTAGGGCAAGGGACTTTCAAAGCAAAGCAGATCGCAGCGGCGATTGTTTGTGAAACCGTGGTAGGGATGTTGCTAATGAACTTCTCTTATGTCGTATATGAAACAAGATTTGACCTGCGCTTTTTGCTTTACGCTTTTTCTATGAAGTATCTGGGCTGGAAGGTGACCGTACCAACGATGTTCAATCTAGCGTTAGGTCGTTTTTTGTTTGAAGTATCAAAATCTTCTTGGTTGAACTTATATCTCAGTTTCTTTTTGATGGTGACCCTGACGTTTCTCCATGCTTGGGCCAAGCGGCGGCTTAGTGACAAACAAGAGTTGATTTTATCGATCACCTACTTGATTGTTATCTCCTTTCTATTTGGCTGCTATTTGACTGGTGATATTCAAAAAACGACCTTAATTTATATAGTTTATGGCATTCTTGCTTATACGTTGGCGTTTTTCCTTTACTCAATATTAAATGATATGCAGCGCATTTTGGCTTTAGTCAAAATCGATGATTTGACGCAGTTGAACAACTTTCGTAAGTTTCAAGAGGACCGCCAACGCCTAGATACGACCGAGGTGGACTTATCGATCGCTTTGATCGATATCGATCATTTCAAAAATTACAATGACCGTTACGGACACCGTGCCGGGGATGTGATTTTGCAAGAAATCGCTCGTATTTTTTTGAACTACTGTACGGCTAGCAATCCGGTCTATCGCATCGGTGGGGAAGAGTTTGCGATCTTGATCCAAGGAGACGCACAGGCTGCTGCTTATCTCCTCGAAAAAATCCAAAAGCGCATCCGTTACCAAGAAATCATCTTGGATGCCGGCGATTCGGTCAGCATCACGTTGTCGATTGGGATCGCACAACGGCAAAGGGGCGAGCTGCTGATGCAAACACAAGAACGTGCCGATCAAGCATTGTATCGCGCCAAGCGCAGCGGTCGCGACCAACTCTGTCTTTACTGATGGGGTTGGCTTCTTTTCTTTTTTTGTTTTCAAAAATACTACCTTAAATGAGGAACGCATATGGAAAATAGTTTAATCATGATTCCTTCGCTAGAACCTGACCACAAACTGCTGGCTCTGGTGGAGAAAATTCGTTTGCATAACCAGCACCTGCCGATTTTGGTCGTGGATGATGGCAGTGGATCAGCTTATCAGTCTGTCTTTTCGGCGTTGGAACAGCAGTTTGGCTGTCAGGTTTTGACCCATCCAAAAAATCTTGGAAAAGGCGCAGCTATCAAAACCGCCCTCACCGAAGTGCTGACAAATCAGCCAGCTGTTGAATTTATGGTGACCATTGATTCGGATGGGCAGCATGAGTATACCGATATGATGGCTTGCTTAACCAAGGCACAAGCCCATCCGGACAGCATTATTTTAGGGACCCGATCCTTTGGCAAAGAAGTCCCCTTGCGGAGTAAGTTCGGCAACATTTTGACCCGAAATATCCTACGTTTAGCGACTGGTCTTGCCATCGAGGATTCGCAGACGGGTTTAAGGGTTTTCCCTCGGAAATTCATGACAGATTTGTTGGCGATCTCAGGTGAGCGCTTTGAATATGAAACGAGGATGCTGATCGAAGCCCAGAAGCGGGGGTGGCCGATTCTCTCGCAACCGATCGCCACCATCTATATTGAAGAAAATGCGTCTTCCCATTTTCGGGTCTTGGCAGATTCTGTCGCTATCTATAGCGTCTTTTTGAAGTATTTGTTTTCATCTGTGGTCTCCTTTTTTGTCGATGTGATCGCCTATGCGTTATTGATCCATTTCTTGTCTGTCATCGATCTGTCCTCCATCGTGATCGCTTCGCTGGGGGCCCGATTGATTTCGGCGATCGTCAATTATTACATCAATCGTGAGCTTGTTTTTGGTCAACGGACAAAGAACAGTATGTTGCAATATTTTTTATTGGTGATCGTACAGATTTTGCTGTCCTCTTTCCTCGTCTACTTGATCTATTTGATCCTGCCAATCGGGGATTCTGTGTTGTTAAAAATAGGCGTCGATTGCCTGCTCTTTTTCTTTAGTTACCATGTGCAAAAAAATGTCATCTTTAAGGAGTGATTGAGGTGGAACAAAAACGTTTGCCTTGGGCGAAAAAAGTCGTTTACTTTCTGGCGTTTGTCTTTTCGCTGATCTATTTATCATGGCGGGGGCTGTATACATTGCCATGGCACGAGTCTTGGTTTGCCCTGCTGTTTGGTTTGCTGCTTTGGGGCAGTGAGATCGTATCGAACTTTACGGGCTTGCTGTTGATTTGGAACAAAAACAAAGCAAAGCCTTTTGAAAAACCGATCGTGCCAGAAGCCGACTATCCAGCGATCGATGTGTTGATTGCGACCCATAATGAAGAAGTGCCGCTTTTATTAAAAACGGTCAATGCGGCAGTTCATATGAAATACCCCGATCCCAAAAAAGTTCACATCTACTTGTCAGATGACACCAACCGTCCAGAGGTCAAAGCACTGGCAGATAAATTTGGCATCGGCTATATCGGGTTGACAGGCAATCAGCATGCCAAGTCAGGCAATCTCAATCATGCATTATCAAAAACCAATTCGCCGCTAGTGGCGACCTTTGATGCAGATATGATCCCTTACTCAGATTTTTTGCTGGAAACAGTGCCATATTTTGTGGCAAATCAGCAGGAACGCCGTAAAGACCAGACCATCAAACCGTTGGGCTTTGTCCAAACACCGCAAAGCTTTTATAATGCGGATCTTTTTCAGTACAATCTTTTTTCAGAAGCGGCAATCCCTAACGAGCAGGACTTCTTTTCCAGAGAAGTCAATGTTTTGAACAACGCCCATGATACAGCTATTTATACAGGTTCCAATACGGTGATCGCACGAGAAGCGATCGAAGCCGCTGGCGGATTTCCGACGGACACGATCACGGAAGATTTTGAATTAGGCGCCTTGATCAATTGCCAAGGTTATCGCAGTTTATCAACACTGCAGCCAATGGCCAGCGGTCTGTCTCCAATTGATATCCCAAGTGCCTTAAAGCAGCGGATTCGCTGGGGAAGAGGAGTGGTCCAAAGTGTCCACAATCTCCATCTTTTCAAAAACAAGACGTTGTCTTTGGCGCAAAAAATGGTTTTCTTAAACAGCTATTTGTATTGGTGGTCGTTTTTACGGCGGTTGCTGTTTATTTTCGCGCCGATTTTGTACACCGTCTTTAATGTAAGGGTCGTAGAGACCAACTTTTGGGTCTTGTTGCTGTTTTGGCTGCCAAGCTATACGTTCTTGCATTTGGCGATGCAGGATTTGAGCAGTGATATTCGAACGCAGCGCTGGGGCGAGATCCAGGAAACGATTTTTGCACCTTACCTAGTGATTCCTGTCTTTTTACAAGCCATTGGCATCAAAGAGACCCGTTTCAAAGTGACCAATAAAGCAGCAACTCAGTCTAAAAAAGACTTGTTGTTTGTGGTGCCGCATTTGTTGCTGTTGATTTTGACGATTATCGGCTTAGTGAAGTTTAATTACGGCAAATTCGGCTCAGAGATTTTCTACGGCAGTGTGTTGACCTTCTGGCTGCTGACCCATTTCTTTAACTTAACCTTTGCGGTCTTATTTTATCTCGGTCGCCCGATTTACCGAACGACGGAACGGTTCAGAGCCCATTATCCTGTTGAAGTTTCCGACCAAGACGCCAGCTATTCTTTGATGACAGAAAATATCTCAGAAAACGGCATGTCCTTCGTTTCTGACGTTCCTCTTTATTTTCCGCCAGATGCGCAGCTGACTTTTAAAATAACCCGTAATGGCTACCAAGCAGAGATGACGGGAAACGTCGTCCGCGTTTTTTCAGGCAAGGATCGCTGGGTCTATGGGGTTGCTTTACACCAATTATCAGAAAAAGACTACTTGGCTTATTTGCAGATCATTTATGATGGCTTCAATCAAAGCCTGCCGGTTCTGCGGGACCCGTGGATGACCTTCTTTGATAGTCTTTTTGAAAATCTCGGTAAGCATCTGCTGCAAGCCAAACAAAAGCCATTGCCGCCTCAACGAGTGCCCATACTGACCATTGATCAGAAATGGCACTTTGATGAAGGAACCTATGTGGTCACAACATTTGGTTTTGACCAGCTCACGTTGGCAAAAATAGAAGAAGTCGAGATGCCGGCCCATCTAACCTTACCGATCAGTAATCTTGTGCTTCACGCTGAAAAAGCAACGCTTCAACCAACAGAAAATCAAGTGATTTATCAAGTAAGCAATCTTTCCGAGCTGCGTTTTACAGCAGCCTTTCAAGAATGGGTAGACAGCTTGTTGAGAAAGGAGGAAGATGATGATCGAGATCCTGCTGCGATTTAGTCTTTTTGGTTTATCATTAGCTGGCTATGCCTATCTTTTTGTACGAGTTTGCCATTTTCCCAAACACATCAGCTGGATCGCTGCTTGCTGTTTGCCGATCCTCGTTCTTTCCTTTATCGCATATGGTCCCAAAGGATGGTTGATTCGGGGGGCATGGGTTTTATTTGGTCTTGGTTTACTATTATGCGTTTGGCGTTTTTGGCAGGAGCGCTATCAGGTACGTTGGGGCTTGCAAGAGCCCATCCTGCTGTGGTTTTACGGCTATTTTGCTTTGTTCGTTTTAACCTTGCTTCACAGTCATTTGACCCACTATGACAACTTCTCCCATTGGGCGACGATCGTTAAATTCCTTTATACGCAGGGACAATTGCCAACGGCAGCCGATGCCATCATCAGTTTTACTTCCTATCCTTTAGGCAGCTCGCTGTTTGTTACTTATACAGCGATCATTGTTGGCTATCATGAGAATGTCTTGCTGATTGGTCAATTGATTTTGATTTTCTGTAGTCTGTATAGTTTCTTTGCGATTATTCGTGATCCGAAAAGAAAGCTGGCTTTTGCCCTGATCTTCACCAGTATGGCGGTTTTCAATTATTTTAATATTGCGATTCGAATGAATAATTTGTTAGTAGACTTTATCCTGCCAGTGTTGACTTTAGCTGGCATCGCTGGCTTATTCGCTTTAAAAGGCAACGTACTACCGTCGATCGGTTTCTTTCTTTTGATTGGCGCCTCTCTTGATTTGGTCAAAAATAGCGCCGTCTTTTTTCTGCTGATTTTAGGCGGCTATTTACTAGTCTGCTTGTGGCAGGCATCAGTTCGTTGGCGGCAACGGCTGGGCATGATGATTGTAGGATTAGCTGCCATTGGGCTATCTGTCCTGCCAGCGATTCTTTGGAACCTGCATGTCAAAGCGAATTTTCCTAAATCGAAGCATGAAGTCAGCGTGACCGCATATAAACAGATTTTTGGCGAAAAGGATTCTCAGATACTGCAGCAGATTACGGATGTTTTTGTCAAAACGATCACGGATGTTGCGACGATCTCCACGCAAGGGATTCTCTTGATCCAGGTCATTCTGTTGGGCAGTTGGCTATTTGTCCGATTTATCATGAAAAAACGCAATCCATTTTTCAAAGAACTGCTGTTGATCGATGGTATCATTGGGGGGTATTATTTAGGAATCTATGCCATGTTCTTGTTCTCGATGCCCACTGATGAAGCATTGTCTTTGGCAGGGTTCGATCGCTATGCCTCAAGTATCGTGATTTTAGCACTTGGCTTAATGACCTTTTTCATGGTCAGAGGCATTGATCATTTGTATCATGAACAAGCGATCGATCGGCGAAACTACCGTAGTTTTGCCAGCTTGACCACGAAAAAAATCTATCAATACAGTACCTTAATTCTGTTATTTTTTGCGACATTGCTGATCCTTTCAGAAAATAATGGCATGCGTTATACCAATCGTGAATATGCTGCTTCGATTCCAGCACAAGTTTCAGCCGTTACTGGCGATCACTTTGACCTAAACGAGAAAAAATATTTGGTGGTCAGTACTAACAAAGAAGCAGTAGATAGCTACTTAGTTGGCTATGTCGGAAAATATTACTTGTTTTCACCTAATGTCGATGGCCGAGAGAATTTCCTCTTATCAGATGCAGATTTTCGCACACTATTAAAGCAATACGATGAAGTCGTCGTCTTAGAAGAGCACTATACCTTTAATGCCATGACGATGAAGCTAACAGGCAAAACCTTTGCCCCAGGCGTTTATTCGGTGGCGGAGGTGTTGGGGCGTTAAGGGAAGGAATTGCTCAAGCGTGTCTCGTTATTAGAGAATCAAAAGTTAAAATACCAATGAAACAGACGACAGTTCGTTTGTTCATTGGTATTTTTTTTCTGTTCCCACTGAGTAATATCCTCTATACTATGAAAATACCAAGGGACATGTAAATAATCTGGATTAAACGAAAAAGTACACATGAAAAAAAACGGCGCAATATATTCAGTGCCTATGATTTACTGTAATGAATGCAGTAAAAGTAAGTGTTTTCATTTTTTTAAGAAAAAGCTACCATTAGAAACGTAGACGAGGTGATAGTTTCATGATCAGTGAACGGGAAAAAGCAATTATTCGATATCTCTTAGAGAATGGACCAACAACGGTTGCTAAAATTGGGTTGCATATGTCGCTTTCGCAAAAGACAGTTTCGCAATCGCTAAAGAGAATTGATGAATTTTTGCAGGAAACAGCAATAAGGCTTGTTCGCAAACCTAGAGTAGGTGTATTTCTTGATGGTGATTCAGCTGAAATTCTAAAGTATCTTGATGGGCACGAGGAATCAAACTTACCGACGAGCAAAAAAGATCGTATTCAGTTTCTTTGCTTTGAAATACTGAAACAAAAAACGTATTTTACGCGTCAACAACTGCAAGATGCACTCTACATCAGTAAATCAACTTTAGAAAATGACATGGGGCAGGTAAGCGAGATCTTTCGTCATTTTAACGTTACGATTGAAGTTTTACCGGGGAAGGGTTCCTTTTTGAATTTGTCAGAACAAGAAAAACGTCGTTTAGCATTTGATTTGATCTACTATTTCTGGGGTGGAAATTGGAAAATAACACAAGAGCAGCAACGCTATTTGCATTCGATTCAAGGAATTCCTCAGTTTGTTAATGATTTTATTGACCTGACAAAGATTTCTTTAGTTGATACGCTCTTACAAGAGTATTTGAAAAAAGAACAAATTACGCTTAATGATGCTGCCTATCACTCACTATTGCTTCATCTAATCATCATGATTGATCGGGTCAAAGAGAAGAATTATCTGACTTTCGAAGAAAGAAGACATCCTTTGATGGAGAATAGAGCTTTTTATCGTTTTATTGCTTCAATAGAAGAAACGTTTTCTCTGTCGTTGCCAGTTTCGGAAGTTCATTATATTTCGCTTCATATCTATGGGGATTCGTTGATGAAGAAGAATGACTCCGATGATTTGCTTGATGAAACGATACGCAAATTGATTCATGAAACGATCTCCCTACGCAATGAAAGTCTTTTGTTAGGATTGGTATCACATATCAAAGAAGCTATTTATCGCATTCAAAAAGGATTAGTCATTCATAATCCTTTTCTAAATGATGTGAAGAAGAATTTCCCTTTGTCTTTTGAGGAAGCGCTTCGATTAGCTCATGCCTTAAATTGGCATTTTTCGATTTCGATCCCCGAAGATGAGGTTGCCTTTCTGGCCGTACACATCCAAGTGATGAAAGAACAACGAGAAGAAAAACAACCGAAGAAAGTGAGTGTCTTATTAGTTTGTAGCAGTGGGAAAGGCACTTCACAGCTATTAGCTGCTCGTATTCGGAGAAATTATGAGCAAATCGATATTTCCAGGATTCTTTCAATTCAAGAGTTGATTCAGACCAATATTTATGAGGACTTGATTTTATCGACAGTGGATTTAAAAATCGATTCGATTCCAACAATCCATGTTTCACCTGTACTGAATAAAGATGAGCAGCGAAAAATAGAAGCCTTTTTAAGAAAAGTCGAAGAAAAACAAAATGGTTCTTTCAGTCAGTTTGCGAAATTGATTCATGAGGACTTGATTTTCTTAGATCATCATTTTGAAGATTATCAAGAGGTGATTACATTTATTGGGGAGCAGTTGATTACTCGTGGCTATGTAAACGAGGAAATGATTGACTCTTCCCTAAAAAGGGAACAGCTTTCCTTTACTTCTTTTGGACGATTCGCAACACCTCACGGTACACCAGAATACGTGAAAAAATCAGCGATTGTATTTTTACGTCTTCATAATGAGATCCACTGGGGAGAAACAAAGGTGAAATATGTCTTTTTCATCTGTATCAAAGATGAAACTGTACAAGAACTTGAGGAAATCTATGACACGATGCTTAATGTGATGGAATCAGATGAACGAACCTTCCTCCTTAAAGGGACGAAAGAGGAATTAAAAAAGTATTTACAAAGGGGAACATAAAATGAATATAGAAACACTACTACCTTTTGAACATATTGTTCTTGGTCTAGAGGCAACCACTAAAGAAGAAGTGGTCCGTCAATTAGCAAAAATATTGGTAACTGAAGGAATTGTTCAATCCGAAAATGAGTATGTTCAATCAGTTATGGAAAGAGAAGATCACTCGACCACAGGAATAGGCAATAATATAGCAATCCCCCATGGAAAAAGTCGTGCAGTTTCTGAACCCGCAATCGTTTTTGCTCGGTTAAAGGCACCATTAGAATGGCAATCCTTAGATGATGAACCAGTAACGGTTGTGATTATGCTTGCTATTCCTGAAGAACATCAAGGAGACACCCATTTACGGATCTTATCAGAAATTGCCATGAAATTGATGGATGAAGACATCACTGAAGCGCTGAAAAGCGAAACAGATAAAGAGATTATCGCGAAACTATTAAGCGAATAAAACGGAGAAAAGGAGAAAGAAGAATGAAGAGAAAAATTATTGCAGTAACGGCGTGTGCCACAGGAGTTGCTCATACCTTTATGGCAGCACAGGCGCTAAAAAAAGCAGCAGCGAAACGTGGGGATTTAATCAAGGTTGAGACACAAGGAGCAACAGGTATCGAAAATGAATTGAACGAGCGGGATTGTCAAATTGGGGAAGTTGTGATTTTTGCCGTTGATACGAAAGTGAGAAATGAGGAGCGTTTCAATGGCAAGGAGATCCTTAAAGTCCCGGTAGCAGCCCCTATAAAAAATGCAGAAAAAGTAATTGAAGATGCATTAAAGCTGATTGATCAATAAAGAGGAGGAAAATCAGATGAAAAAGTTGGCAAGTGAAATGAAAAATCATGTTTTAACAGGAATATCTTATATGATTCCTCTGGTGATTGCCGGAGCAGTTATCATGGCGATTTCTCGAGTAGGCGGATCAATATTTGGGATCGTCGATATTTGGGACGCCTCTCATGGAGAAAGTGCGAATACGATCATCCGATTACTCCATAGTTTAGATGGATTCGGTGGCATCGCTTTAGGATTGATGTTTCCCGTAATATCGGCATTTATTGCTTATTCGATTTCCGATAAGCTAGGGATTGCCCCTGGTCTTGTTGGAGGTATGTTAGTAAAAGACATTAACGCAGGCTTCTTAGGCGCAATTGTTTCAGGGCTGATCGCTGGGTACATTTGCTTGTGGATCAAAAACCATATAAAGCTGCCAAAATCGATGGCATCGGTAGTTCCAGTGTTCTTAGTTCCTGTTTTAGGTACTTTAGTCACTGTCCTACTTGTGAATTATGTGATCGGTACACCATTTGCAGCTATCAATGTGGGCTTAGAGTCATGGTTGAACGGATTGAGTGGCGGAAATGCGATCGTGATGGCGGCAGTTGTAGGGGCAATGGTTGGATTTGACCTTGGGGGACCAGTAAATAAGGCAGCTGTGACAACCGCGATGGCTTTATTGACAAGTAACGTTTATGCACCAAACACTGCAGCGCAAGTGGCAATCATTATTCCACCAATTGGTTTAGGTTTAGCGACTGTTTTTGCCAAGAGTAAATACAATAACGAATTAAAAGAAGCAGGAAAATCGTCGATCATTATGGGTCTAGTAGGCATTTCAGAAGGAGCGATCCCATTTGCGGTGGAAAATCCACTAAAAGTGATCCCAGTGAATATGATTGGTTCAGCGATTGGTTCTGCAATGGCTGTTGGTCTAGGAGCTGTCAATACAGCCCCAATCTCTGGTTTTTATGGCTGGTTCACTGTAGAAAAATGGCCACTGTATGTTTTATCGATTGCTACCGGCTCATTATTCATTGCGATTTGTACAAGCTTGCTACGTTCAAAAGATGCGGGGAAAGAAACAGATACCACGATGGAAGAATTTGACGAAGCTGCTTGGGAAGAGCAGTGGGAAGCATAGCTATGACAAATGTACACATAGTAAACCACACCCATTGGGATCGTGAATGGTATTTTACTTCAATGGACTGTGTCGTTTTGAGTGACCAATTATTTAGTGATGTACTAAAAGAACTAAAGAGGCAACCGACTGCTTCTTTTGTGCTAGATGGACAACTGTCTATTCTTGACGATTATTTAGAACTATATCCTGAGCGCTTGACTGAGGTCAAAGAGTTGATCGCCAATGGTCAATTGTTCATCGGTCCTTGGTACACCCAAACAGATGCCTTTTTTGCTTCTGGTGAGTCCATCATTCGAAATGCCATGATTGGTATATTTGATAGCAAAAAATATGGCAGCTATATGCCGATCGGCTATTTGCCAGATACATTTGGTTTTAATGCTCAAATGCCAACCATATTGAACGAAGTTGGACTTGATAACATTATCTTTTGGCGAGGCATCGATTTAGGGGAACAGGTCAAATCCCCTTACTTTAAATGGACGAGTTTAAGTGGGCAAGATTCACTGTATGCGGTGAATTTTCCTCAAGGATATGGTGCACAGCAGCAATTGGAGCCAACGAGCAGTTATGTAGATGGCAGACTCGATAAAGGTGTCGATTTTATTAAGAGCTACGCGAATGAACCTGAAATCTTGATTCCAACTGGAAATGATCAGTTAGGCATTGTTTCTGCCATAGAAGAAAAACTAACGAAAATCAATCAGCTAGGAAAATACAAGTATCAATTGAGCACCTATCCAGCATTTATGGAGATCGTCCGTCAAAAAGAACTAGAAGTTTATCAAGGAGAGTTTCGTGCACCGGTTTTTGCGCGGGTTCACAAAACGATTGGTTCTGTACGAATGGATCTGAAACGTGAGATTTTTCGATTAGAAAACAAATTAGTTTTAGAAATTGAACCAATGTTAGTTATTGCGAAAGATTTAGGGATCGAATTAAGTAATCGCTTGCTAATGAAAGCTTGGAAAAAGTTATTTGAATGTCAAGCCCATGATAGTTTGGCAGGCTGTGTATCAGATGGTGTTGCACAAGATATCAGTCATCGGGTAAAAGAAATCAGTGAGATCTGTGAGAGCATTGAAAATTTGATTTTAAAAAGAATCAGTGAAGGACTCGCTTTACAAGCCAACCAATTTCTGATTCTTCATCCAACACCAGTGCCATTTCAAGGGGAGAAATTCGTTAAGATCGTATCCAGAACCAACAATATCAAGGTTATTGGAGCTGATTCATCTGTTCTTAAAGCAGTGTATATCCCAAGCAGGAAAAATATTATGGAAGAAACTCCTGCTGGCAACCGTTTTATTGAAGAAGAGGGGTATTATCTGTTAACCGTTCAAGTGAACTGTTCCTTTTCAGGCCTTGGCTATCAAGTCCTTACATTTGAAGAGCAAGAGACAACTCCCGAATCGTCTTTAGATCAAAACACATGGATTAGAAATGGAAAATACATGCTCTCCTTTGAAGATGACCACCTGATTTATTCAGATGGAAAACAACAGATCGTGGATTTCTTGTCGATCATCGATGATAGTAATGCCGGTGATACGTATGACTATTCGCCTATTTTGAATGATCAACCGATCACGCTTCGTTTTGCCAGCTGCAAAGGAAAGCAAGAAACATTGGTTTTGGAAGGAAGTTTACAGCTACCGTATACGATCGAAGAACGGATGAAAGGAATCGCCACCAAAACATTTGCTTATACATTGACCCTCCAATTGACAAAAAATGGTGAGGTAAACGCAAAGTTACGTTTTAAAAATACGCTTTTAAATCATCGGATTCGAGTGAAAGCTCGATTAAACAAGCCGATAGAAAGAGCGTTTGCAGCCATTCAATTTGGCTATCTTGAAAAAAGAAATCAAACACTGGAAAATTGGCAAGAAAAATATGCAGAAAAACCCGTCAATATTGAACCATTTGAAAAACAAGTGGTTGTTTATGATCAAGAAAACGCCCTCGTTTTTTATAGTGAGCAGAGCAAAGAGTATGAATATCTCGACGACTCCTTATATGTAACGGTACTAGCTACAACCGACTCCCTTGGAAAACCGGATTTGTTGTATCGACCAGGTCGCGCTTCTGGCGATACAACCAAAAAGGGACATATTATGATGGAAACGCCTCTTGCTCAAATGGAAAACTATGAGATGGTCTTCGATTTTTCCCTGCGAGTTGCATCAACAGCTATTTCTGAAGAGTTGTTGGCTACTTGGAAAACTGTTAAAGAACAGCCATCGATTTCTTATCAATTGCAAGATTTGAATTACTTTATTTATCGCATAGATAATAAAATTCAAAAGCGCATTGATCCATTATCTCTGACCGACATGTCTCTTTCTTTGTTGTCCTGCAGCTTAGAACCAGGTGTGGGAGTCAGTGCGCTTCATAATGCGTATTACTCTGAGGGAATCGTTATCCGTTTCGTCAATTCAACGAACAAAGAACGATCTCTTGAGCCAAAAAAATTATTTAATGGGTACGCATATCAACGAATCAATGCCTTAGAAGAACCGCTTGAAGCGGATCATATCATCCATGCTTATGGGGTAGCAACCTATTTATTAACTAAAAACTAGGAATAAAGAACACAAAATTTGTCGAGAAGGAATTGCTTTTGTAACGTTTTCCTCTACAAGATTTTGTGTTCTCGCTTTTTACAATGTTTAGAAGGAGTTTTTATGTCCGTACAACTTTTATTGCTTGCCTCACTGCCTGCACTAGGATGGGGCTTAATGCCAATCGTCGCTAAATTGATGGGAGGAAAATCAGAGGAACAACTGCTAGGAACAACAATCGCAGCCTTGATTTTCGGTAGTGTATTTGGTTTCTTGAATCAAGTGAGTTATGCCTTGGTGCCATTTTCCATCAGTTTATTATCTGGGGTTTTTTGGGCTTGCGGACAATACTTCCAATTTCTCGCTTTGGAGAAAGCGGAGGTTTCTAAAGTAATGCCCGTCTCCGTAGGGACCCAATTATTATTTGTTACATTAGCATCTGGTTTCTTTCTCAAAGAATGGACAGATTTAACGACTGTAATTTTCTCAATCATGGCATTAGGAGTCATTCTAACAGGTGTTTTCCTTGTAACTAAAACAACTCATCAGCAAACAGGATTAACACCGCAAGTACTTCTTTATCTATGTTGTTCTTCAGCTTTTTTGATGCTATATGTGACAGTCACTGGTCTGTTTCAGATAAGTGGCGCACAGATTTTCATGCCTCAGGCAGTAGGGATGTTTCTCGGGGGAAGCGTAATTTCCTTGAAAAGTAAGCAACAGTTGCATTTCCGCAAAATAATCCGCAATTTAGGTACTGGTAGCACATGGGTTATCGCGAATACTTCGTTATTCGCTGTATCGTCATCTTTAGGTGTAGGCGTAACCTATTCATTTTCTCAAATGAGCTTACTTGTTGCTACTTATGGAAGTATTATCCTCTTAAAGGAACAAAAAGTTGGCAGAGAAAAGCAATTTGTAGCTCTTGGTAGCTTGCTCTATATGGTTGGTGTATTAGGGATGAGTTGGTTGAAATAACTTTGCACCTGAGCAATTTTAGTTAGTGATCAATAAAATAGCAGATAACAGTTTAATCAATAGATGCAAAAAAACATGAAATCAGTGAATGATTTCATGTTTTTTTTACCGTCCATTCTCCGTCTGGCGATAATCACTAGGTGAAATGCCGACTTTTTTCTTGAATAAACGGCTGAAATAGGCGGTGTTTTCGATGCCGATCGCCAATGAGATCTCTTTGATGGATAGCCGAGAATAACGCAAAAGGTCTTTCGAATAAGAGATGCGTTTGCTGATCTGGTACTCGATGGGGGGCAAGCCCATGTATTTGGAAAACTCCTTGACGATTTGATACTTATTAATATGGTACCTTTCCTCCAAACATTCCAAGGTGATCCCTTGACGGAAATCCTCTTCTAGCTGGTCACGAATCTGCAAAATATAAGGCGGGATCTCACTATCCGAAAAATCGAGATGATATTTTTGCAGGAGCAGTTCATTGAGCAGCTGATGGATCAAAACAGAGCTTTGGAAGGCGGTTTTCGCATTTGGTTCTGGCTGTAGCATCAATAAATCTTGTAAGACCAAGTGGATCGGATTTTGACGACTGCTGGCAGGATTGGTGTGAAAAACTGGACTGCCATTTTTGAGAAATTCATCATAAAACGCTGCGACGTTGGCGCCATATAGATGGATCCAGTCCATTTCCCAGGGCTCTTGACTAACGGTGCGGTAGTACTGATAGTCTAGGCAGTCGATAAAAAACACATCACCTGCTTTTAATTGATAGCTTTTACCTTTGTAGCGCAATTCACCGCAGCCGGACAATGTATATTTGATCAAATAAGAAGGCAGGTTCTCTCGTTCTGTAAAGTAAGGTTTGCTGGCTTTGAAATAGCCGATTTCTTGAATGTAATAGAAAAGTTCACGCTGCTTTTGGGTTGAAGTATTGATGTAACGCAGTGAATCGGTTGACCATGAGTGGTTGGCTTTTTCCCAGTAGTCCATCGGATCCTCCTTTTTACCAAGATTGTGCAAGTCTTTATCAAAATTGTGTGATGAAACTCGTTGATTGTCAAGCTAAAATTGAGTCAACAAGAATGAATCAGTGGATTGTAATCGATTTATTTTTAAACAAGATAATGAAAGGTGGAGACCAGTGAACACATTTATCGCAATCGATATCGGCGCATCAAGCGGTCGTCTGATGCTGAGCCGTTGGGAAAATGAGCAGATCACTTTAGAAGAGATCCATCGCTTTAAAAACGGCTTTCGTCCCCATGACGGCTTTGACCGTTGGGCGATCGATTATTTGATCCAAGAGATTTTAGTAGGACTGCAAAAAGTGAAACAAGCAGGTATCAATGACTGCTTCGTCGGAATCGACACCTGGGCAGTGGATTACTGTTTGATCGATCAAGCAGGCGAGCGTTTAGGCGACCCAGTTGCTTATCGAGATAGTCGCACCAATGATGCGATCGCAACTTTTGGTCAGCGCTATTCTTTGCAAAAACTGTATGAGAAAACAGGCATTCAGCTGCAGCCCTTCAACACGATTTTTCAATTAGCCACAGAAGAAGCGCAACTGTTGCAAAAAGCCGACAAACTGCTGTTGATTCCAGATTATTTGGGCTACGTTTTTACTGGCAAGATGGTCACGGAAAAAACCAATGCCTCGACGATGCAGCTTCTAAATGCCAACACCCAAACATGGGATTCAGAATTGTTAGCTGAGGTCGGCGTAACAGAAGGCCTATTCCCACCTTTGGTTGATGCTGGGACGGTTTTAGGCGCACTGCAAACACAGAAGTTTCCAGCCTATGATTTGCCACAAGCGACCTTTGTCACTGTCGCTAGTCATGATACGGCGTCGGCGATCATCGGTACACCTGGAGAGGGTTCAGATTGGGGCTACATCAGCAGCGGGACTTGGTCATTGCTGGGGATCGAAACCAAAGTACCCAATGTTTCCCTTGCCGCCTTTGATGAAAATTATACGAACGAATGGGGTGCCCACAACACGATTCGCTTTTTAAAAAATATTATGGGCATGTGGCTGATCCAAGAAGTGGCTCGGCAGCAAGACTATCAGTATTCCTATGCAGAATTGGCGGAATTGGCGCAAGCAACGCCTGCTTTTCAACAGTTTGTCGATGTCAATGATCCTCGTTTTTTGAATCCAGAAAACATGATTACTGAACTGCAAGCGTATTGTCGAGAAACCCAGCAGAAAGTTCCAGAAACCGCAGGGGAACTGGCTCGCTGTGTGTATGATAACTTAGCGCTTTGTTATGCCAGTGAATTACAAAAGCTGGAACAGCTGACAGGTACGACAAACAAGCTGCAAAAACTGCATATCGTGGGGGGCGGTTCCAATAATCGCTTTTTAAATCAACTGACGGCTGATGCTGCGCAGCTGACGATCGAAGCCGGCCCAAGTGAAGCAACGGCGATCGGAAATCTTTTAATGCAGATGATGAGTGCTGGCATCTTCACGTCGCTGGCTGAAGCACGCCGCGCGGTCAAACACTCATTTCCTTGCAGTGTTCATGAACCACAGCCTTTTGATCACAAGATTTTAAGCAACTATCAACGTTTTATAGAAGGAGTAGGAAAAAAATGACAACGATTCAACAGCGTTATGAAGAAGCTAAGACAGCATATGCCAAATTAGGCGTCGACACGGATGCGGTTTTGAAAAAATTAGCCGATGTGAAAATCTCGATGCATGTTTGGCAAGGGGACGATGTCCAAGGATTTTTGAGTGATGAAGCATTATCTGGTGGGATCTCTGTAACGGGGAATTATCCTGGTGCTGCCCATACCCCAGAGGAGTTGCGCCAAGATTTAGAAAAAGCCTACTCTTTGATTCCTGGAAAACACAAATTGAACCTTCACGCCATCTATTTAGACACCGAGGAAGCAGTGGATCTAAATGAATTGGAGCCGAAGCATTTTGAAAAATGGGTTGCTTGGGCGAAGGAACAAGGCTTAGGTTTAGACTTCAATCCAACCTTTTTCTCACATCCCATGTTCAAAGATGGCTTTACCCTTGCTTCACCAGATGAAGAAGTTCGTCAGTTCTGGATCGAACACGGCAAACGTTCGCGTCAAATCGCTGCTTATATGGGGAAAGAAACTGGGCAAGTCTGTGTCAATAATTTCTGGGTGCCAGATGGCTACAAAGACAACCCGATCGATCGTTTTACACCACGGGAACGCTTGATGACAGCATTAGATGAGATTTTTGCTGAAGAATTGCCAGCGGAATACACGATAGATGCCGTGGAAAGCAAGTTGTTTGGTCTTGGTGCCGAAGCCTACACCGTCGGCTCTCATGAATTTTATATGGGCTATGGCTTGACACGCGATAAATTGATTTGTTTGGATGCTGGACATTTCCATCCAACCGAAGTGATCTCCAATAAACTGTCTTCATTGGCACTATTTAGCAAAGGCATTTTGCTGCATGTCAGCCGTCCTGTACGCTGGGATAGTGATCATGTCGTGATCATGGATGATGAATTGCAAGAGATTGGCCGCGAATTGGTTCGCAATGACTTATTACCAAAAACCAACATTGGGTTAGATTTCTTTGATGCGACGATCAATCGGGTCGCTGCGTGGGTGATCGGGACGCGCAATACTCAAAAAGCGTTGCTAAAAGCGATGCTAGAACCGATCGAAGAACTAAAAGCAATCGAATTGTCAGGTGATTTCACCACTCGTTTAGCCATGACGGAAGAATTAAAAGACTATCCGTATGCAGATGTTTGGAATTACTTCTGTGAAAGCCAAGGGGTACCAGCAGGTCTGGATTGGCTATCAGAAGTGAAAACCTATGAAGAAACCGTCTTAAAAGCCAGAAAGTAGGAGAACAATGAAAAAGATTGATATTTTACAAGCGAATTTTGTACAAGAAATGATGAAAACGACAGCAAATCTTTACCGTTTAGGGTGGGATGAGCGCAACGGCGGCAATATTTCTTACTTATTAACAGAAGAAGAGATCTTGCCTTTCATCGATCCGCAAAGCGTCTTGCGGGAAATTCCCATGATTTTTGATGCCACTGCACTAGCTGGCAAGTACTTTATCGTGACAGGTTCAGGAAAATACTTTAAAAATGTAGCGGCACATCCAGCGGAAAACCTTGGTGTGATCCGAGTCAAAGAAGATGGGCAAACATTGGAATTGCTTTGGGGCTTGGAAAATGGTGCGGTGCCAACGAGTGAACTGCCAAGTCATTTTATGAGTCATATCGCTCGCTTGTCGGTCGATCCAGAAAACCGAATCATCATGCATAACCACGCATCGCATCTTTTAGCCATGAGTTTTACCCATGAGTTGGATGAACGCAGTTTCACGAGGACTCTGTGGCAGATGTGTACGGAGTGCTTGGTGGTCTTCCCAGAAGGAGTTTCCATCATTCCTTGGATGGTTCCAGGAACGAACGAGATCGGCGAAGCAACAGCTGCTAAAATGAAAGAAACCCGTTTGGTCCTTTGGCCGCAACATGGGATCTATGGCGCCGGCAAAGATATGGACGAAGTCTTTGGCTTGATTGAAACGGCAGAGAAAGCTGCGGAAGTGTACACCTATGTCAAAGCACAAGGCCCAATTTTACAAACCATTACGGATGAAAATCTGAAAAAATTGGCTGACGCTTTCAAAGTCACTCCCCGAGCAGGCTATCTTGAGGTATAATCAATGGTAGAAGAATAGAAAAGGCTTTCAGTCTTTTCTATTTAAAAGATATTGTGAATAAACAAACAAATGGAGGTAGGAAGAATGGCGAATAGAATGATTTTGAATGAAACATCGTATTTTGGAAAAGGAGCGATCGAGAACGTACCGACAGAATTCAAGGCACGAGGGTTCAAAAAAGCGGCAGTGATCACCGACAAAGATTTGGTAAAATTTGAAGTTGCGACCAAAGTGACGAAATTATTGGATGAAGCAGGTATCGACTATACGTTATATGATGGGATCGTGCCCAACCCAACGATCCAAAATGTCAAAGACGGCTTAGCGTTTGTCAAAGAAGCCCAAGCCGATTGTATCATTGCGATTGGCGGTGGTTCACCGATCGATACGGCAAAAGCGATCGCAATCATTGCTACGAATCCTGAATTCTCAGATGTGATTAGTTTGGAAGGCGTGGCAGACACGAAACATCCATGCTTGCCGATTTTAGCGGTACCGACAACTTCTGGAACTGCAGCCGAAGTAACGATCAACTATGTGATTACAGATGAAGAAAATCATCGGAAATTTGTTTGTGTAGATCCTCACGATATTCCTCTAGTAGCCTTTGTGGACAGCGATATGATGATGGGGATGCCGAAGAGCTTGGCAGCCGCAACGGGAATGGATGCCATGACCCACGCCATCGAAGGCTTCATCACTAAAGGCGCTTGGGAAATGACTGATATGCTGCACATCAAAGCAATCGAGATCATCGGCCGCTCATTGAGAGATTCCGTGAAGGGCGATCAAGCAGGACGAGAAGCAATGGCGCTAGGACAATACATTGCTGGTATGGGCTTTTCAAACGTCGGCTTGGGCTTAGTCCACGGCATGGCACATCCATTGTCCGCTTGGTACAACATTCCTCACGGAGTAGCGTGCGCGTCCTTGTTGCCAACCATCATGAAATACAACAAAGACTTTACGGGAGAAAAATATCGTGAGATCGCGATCGTTTTAGGCATTGAAGGGGCAGAAACGATGTCACTTGAAGACGTCCGAGATGCTGCTTGCCAAGCCATCGATCAGTTAAGCAAAGATGTGGGCATTCCAGCGACCATTTCTGAATTAGGCGTCAAAGAAGAAGATATCCCAGCCATCGCCAAAGATGCCTTGAACGATGTCTGCACACCAGGCAACCCGCGGGATACGACTTTAGAAGAGATTATTGAGCTTTATCGTTCGTTGATGTAAAAAGCTCAAATCGTTCCTTTCAATGAGCGTGGTTATTTCGCTTGCTGCACAAGCCGTTTAAACCTGGATTGCTCTTTAACGGCGTTTGAAGGGTTTCGATAAACGGCGTTTTCCTTCTCGTTTCATGGGAACTAGCAGCTTTTCTTATTCCAACAGTTGAATAAGGAACATTGACGATAACACTGATTTTGTTACAGCCATTTTGAAAAATGGCTGTTTTTTTTGTCCATAACGTTGTATTGTAATTCTTATTATTGATCGTCTTTGTCCCATGAAGGGGACAAAGAATGGTAGAACGCTTACATTTCCTAGTGCTATGATAAGTGTGTAGAAAGGAGAACGGTTACATGACTGTTATGGAACAACGAAAGAGAAAAATCATCCATATTCTTTCCAATACGAGAGAATTTGTCACAGCCGATGAACTATCCGCAGCGCTTCGACTTTCTACAAAGTCGATTTATCGCATCGTAAAAGCGATCAATGAGGATGCCGCGATTGACTATGTGATTCTCTCAGAAAAAGGGAAAGGCTACCGCTTAAGTTTCCATCATCAAGAAAAGCCCCAGAGTCAGAAAGCGGAAATGCCGAATGCGCTGACACCAGTGGAACGCCGTAACAAGGTGATGGAGGAGCTATTGCTTATTTCACCCAAAAGAAAGAATATTTTTTCCCTGTATCAGCCTTTTTATGTAAGTGAAACGGTCATCAACAGTGATGAGAAATTAATTTCTGAAGCTTTGCAGCGTTTTGAGCTGACGGTTTCCCGCAAAAATAAAATGATCGGGGTGAACGGTGCAGAAAAAAATATCCGTCGTGCATTGCAGGAGTATATCCAACAAACCCGCAACATCCGCATGGATGATCTGCATGTGACGAATGAGGCGTTCAACCGTTATGATGCGGAGTTTGTTTTGCGACAGCTGAATTTGATTGAAAATCACCTAGGATTAGTAATACCACATCCTTATAACATTAATCTTTTTTCTCACCTGTATATCTTATTGCGACGGTTTCGCAAAGTAGGGAATTCGTTTAACGAGGATATTTTAGATGAGAAAGAGAAACAGCAAATGCAAGAAAACCCAGAGTTAGCCACCATCGCCAAGGAGATCATTGGCAATAGCGAAGAGTACTTGCATACGAAATTACCAGAAAACGAAGGCTATTATATGTATCAATACCTTGTCTCCTCACGGATGCAAAAGGCCACGGATGAATTAGAGGATCTGTCAGAACAAGTAAAACTGATTTCCAATGCATTTATAGAAAAAATGAGCACTCAGCTGCAGCGCTCATTTGAAGACGAGGAGTTATTCGGTAAATTGGCTCGCCATATCAAACCAATGATCAATCGGTTGCGACATGGCATCGAAGTCAAAAACAATCTTTTGGAGCAAATCAAATTAGAATACACAGATTTGTTTTTTGCTACCGAAGAGACTGCAAGAGAAATCTGCCAAGTGTACGATTTGCCAGCGCTCACAGAAGATGAAATCGGCTTTGTCACCCTTTACTTTGCTCAAGCGATCGAAGAACATCCTCAACAACTCAAGGTTATGATCGTCTGTACTACGGGAATCGGGACCTCCGAATTATTAAAAGTAAAAGTGCATAAGAAATTTCGTGAGTTGGCAATCACCGCTGTCCTACCTTCTCGTGATGTGGAAGCGGCTTTAAAGCAACACCCGGATACGGAGATGATCATCTCAACCGTTCAATTAACGATCGATAGTCCGATTCCGGTCGTGATCGTGAGCGCCATGCTGACGATGGAAGACCAAAAACGCCTTGAAGCGATGATTGGGAGGGTGAGAAATGACTAAATTCCCTTTGTCCCTTACGTTAGTTTCAACAGAAGCAGGAGAGACGAAAGTCGATGTTTTAAGGAAGATTGCAGCTGTTAGTCAAACAATCGGGCTGACGGAGAGCAAAACCCTGCTATTTGAAGCACTGCAAGCCCGAGAAGCGAGCGGCAATACGATGATTGCTGAAGATTTTGCGCTACCACACATTGAAAGTGCTGTGGTGAAAAAAAGTGGAATCGTCCTAGTCAGAGGTGAAAAAGTCCTTTGGCAGGGAACGCTGCAAGCAAAAACAATTTTTGCGATCCTGATGAAGACTGACGAAACAACCGCGGTGAAACAGGCAGTCATCCGCTTAATGAAATGTTTCGCCTATGAAGAAAATCTGCAATTCATTGCAGAAAAATCAAAAGAAGAAATCGAAGCCTTCCTTCTCAACCAACGCGGCTGATAGGAATGAATGATCAATTCAGTAAGGCAAGAGGTACTCAACTAGAGGAGGAAAACGAATGGATATTTCAACAGTAATTGATCCAAAAATAATCAAAACCAACATGGAGGCAGCTTCTAAAGAAGAAGCCCTGCAGCAATTGAGTCAGCTTTTATATACCAATGAGTACTTGACGGATCAGGCAGCATTTTTAAAAGATGTCTATGAGCGGGAAGCAGTTGGTCAAACAGGGATTGGTAATTACATTGCCATTCCTCATGGAAAAAGTGCTCATGTGAAGGAGATCGGCGTAGCAATCGGGGTTTTAAAAGAAGAGATCCCTTGGGAAACGTTGGATGGCAAGGGAGTGAAAGGAATTATCTTATTCGCCGTCGGTGATGACACGGAAGGGGCGCAAAAGCATTTGAAATTGCTCTCTTTGTTCGCTCGGAAATTAGGAAATGACGAGGTGACGGCTGCCTTGTTGAAAGCAAAAGAGCCGCAGCAAGTGATTGAAGCATTTCAAGGATAACAGAAAATTTAAGGAGGAATTATTTATGAAAATCGTCGGAGTATGTGCATGTACAGTAGGGATCGCTCACACTTATATTGCTCAAGAAAAGTTAGAAAATGCGGCTAAAAAGGCAGGTTACGAGATCCATGTGGAAACACAAGGAACGATCGGCCGTGAAAATGAATTGTCACCTGAAGCGATTGCGGCTGCAGATGTCGTGATTTTAGCAGTTGACGTCAAAGTAGCAGGACGTGAACGATTTGAAGGGAAACGAATCATTCAAGTGCCGACCGAAGTTGCCATCAAGTCCCCAAGCAAATTGTTGGAAAAAGCCAAAGAGGTCGTCCAACAGCAGGCGGTCTAAGCAAACCGAAGGAGGAAGGAAACTATGGAAAAAATCAAAGCATTGAATTTAAAAGGACATTTGTTGACAGCCATCTCCTATTTGATTCCGATTGTCTGCGGTGCCGGATTCTTGATTGCCATTGGCATGGCTTTCGGCGGCACCAGCCAGGGACAACTAGTGCCAGGTGAATTTACGATTTGGGATGCTTTAGCTACGATGGGAGGCGCAGGACTCGGGTTGCTTCCAGTGGTCATTGCGACAGGAATTTCTTATGCGATTGCCGAAAAACCGGGGATCGCGCCAGGGTTTATTATTGGTTTGACAGCCAATGCCATTGGTGCAGGTTTTATTGGGGGAATTTTGGGCGGCTACTTAGCTGGATATCTAGTAATTGCTATTTTCCGATTTATTAAAGTACCAAATTGGGCGAAAGGCTTGATGCCGACATTGATCATTCCCTTTTTGACCTCTTTGATCGGTGGTCTGATCATGGTCTATATTATCGGTACACCGATCACTGCCTTTACGAACTTACTGACGAACGCACTAAATAGCTTAGGCTCCTCTTCATTATTGGTTTTTGGTGCCGTCATCGGCTTGTTGAGCGGCGTTGATTATGGTGGACCAATCAATAAAACGGTCTTTGCTTTTGTTCTGACGATGCAAGCAGAAGGAATCAATGGACCGATCACTGCACTGCAATTAGTCAATACTGCAACACCGATCGGCTTTGGTTTAGCATTCTTTATTGCAAAACTGTTCGGCAAAAACATCTATACGCCTGTAGAAGTGGAAACGTTAAAATCTGCCGTACCAATGGGTGTGATCAATATCGTTGAAGGGGTGATCCCAATCGTTATGAACGATATCGTCCGAGGGCTGATCGCAACAGCTATTGGCGGCGCTGCTGGCGGAGCTGTTTCAATGGTCTTAGGAGCAGATGCAACTGTACCGTTTGGTGGTGTGCTGATGCTGCCGACCATGACTCGTCCATGGGCTGGGGCAGTAGCTTTGCTGGTAAATATAGTAGTGACTGGGATCACCTTGGCTTTGATTAAGAAAAATGTCACTGAAGAACAAGTAGCCGTACAAGCAGAAGTGGAAGAAGAAGAAATCGATTTAGATGATATTCAAATTTTCTAAAAAAGCGATTCAATTGGAAGAAGAATCGTTCCTCTCAGTACAAGACTGATTGAGGAGAAAGGATAAGTCTATGAACAAAGTTGAATTTTCACCGTCATTGATGACGATGGATCTAGATAAATTTAAAGAACAAATCACTTTTTTGAATGACCAAGTGGACTCCTATCATATTGATATTATGGATGGTCATTACGTACCCAATATTTCCCTATCCCCATGGTTTATTCAAGAGGTCCGCAAAATCAGTACGTTGCCTCTGTCCGCTCATTTGATGGTCACTGAACCTGTTTTTTGGGTGCAGCAGCTGATCGATATCAACTGTGAATGGATCTGTATGCACGCTGAGGTTTTGGATGGATTAGCATTTCGTCTGATCGATCAAATCCATGATGCTGGATTAAAAGCCGGGATCGTTTTAAATCCTGAAACGCCAGTATCGGTCATTTTGCCTTATATCGATCTATTGGATAAAGTCACGATCATGACGGTTGATCCAGGGTTTGCTGGCCAACGCTTTATTGAAGGGGCGTTAGATAAAATTGTTGAATTGCGGGAATTACGGGAAGAATATGACTATCACTATGTCATTGAAATGGACGGTTCCTCCAATCGGAAATCCTTCAAACGGATCGATGAAGCCAATCCAGACATCTATATTGTCGGACGCAGTGGATTGTTTGGTTTAGATGACGACATTGCCAAAGCATGGTCGATCATGGTCGCAGATTATCAAGAAATGACTGGAAAAGTTTTGAGCAGCTGAGCAAAGCCGAAAGCAAAAGAACCGGACGACCAAAGTTAGGACTGTTAAAAAGAGGAGCATTCGTTACCTATTAGCCAGTAAACTTTGGACGTCCGGTTCTTTTTTATTGTGAAAAGGCAGTGAATAGAAACATGCTGGCTGAAGAAAGTGAAGGAGGCAATTTAATTGAAAAAACTATTTGATAAAATCGATCAATTAGGAGTGAACACCCTTCGTACATTAAGTATCGAAGCTGTACAAAAAGCCAATTCAGGACATCCGGGATTACCGATGGGGGCAGCACCCATGGCCTATGCCTTGTGGACGAAACACTTGAAAGTCAATCCAACGACTTCTCGCAACTGGGTGGATCGTGACCGCTTTGTTTTGTCTGCTGGACATGGTTCGGCACTATTGTACAGCTTGTTGCACGTGTCTGGTTACGATGTGACCATTGAGGATCTAAAAAACTTCCGTCAATGGGATAGCCGCACGCCAGGACATCCAGAAGTCGATCACACAGACGGCGTGGAAGCAACCACTGGACCTTTAGGACAAGGGATCGCTATGGCAGTCGGTATGGCGATGGCCGAAGCCCACTTGGCTGCAACCTACAATCGCGACAAGTATCAAGTCATTGATCACTATACCTATGCCTTATGTGGCGATGGGGACTTGATGGAAGGTGTTTCGCAAGAAGCTGCATCCATGGCGGGTCACATGAAATTAGACAAACTGATCGTCTTGTACGATTCAAATGACATCTCCCTAGATGGCCCAACTTCAAAAGCCTTTACAGAAAATGTCGGTGCGCGTTTTGAGGCGTATGGCTGGCAACACATTCTCGTTGAAGACGGCAATGATTTAGAAGCGATCTCGAAAGCGATCGACGAAGCAAAAGTTGAAAGCGACAAACCAACCTTGATCGAAATCAAGACTGTGATCGGATACGGTGCACCAAATCAAGGCACCTCTGCCGTCCATGGTGCGCCGATCGGTGCCGAAGGCATTTCAGCAGCCAAAGCGATTTATGGCTGGGAATACCCAGAATTTACTGTACCTGACGAAGTTGCTGCGCGCTTCAAAGAAACCATGATCGATGAAGGGAAAAAAGCTGAAGAAGCTTGGAACGAAACTTTCCATGCCTATGAAGCAGCCTATCCAGAACTTGCGGCGCAATTCAAACAAGCCTTTGTAGGTGAATTGCCAGCAGATTGGGATGCAGCATTACCAAGCTACGAAGTTGGCAGCTCACAAGCTAGTCGGGTATCCAGCAAAGAGATGATCCAAGCGTTGTCCAAAGCCGTACCTAGCTTATGGGGCGGATCGGCTGACCTTTCTGGTTCCAACAACACGATGGTAGCAGCAGAAAAAGACTTTGAACCTGGCCAATACGAAGGCCGCAACATTTGGTTTGGTGTCCGAGAATTTGCGATGGCGGCAGCGATGAACGGGATCCAATTGCATGGCGGTACGCGAATCTATGGTGGAACCTTCTTCGTCTTCGTTGATTACTTGCGTCCAGCGGTGCGCTTGTCTGCGATCCAGCATGCGCCTGTGATCTATGTCTTGACGCATGACTCCGTGGCGGTTGGAGAAGATGGACCGACCCACGAGCCAATCGAGCAATTAGCTAGCGTCCGTTGCATGCCAAATGTCCAAGTGATTCGTCCAGCAGACGGCAATGAAACCCGTGCTGCTTGGAGACTGGCCATGACAACAACCGATAAGCCAACGGTCTTAGTCTTAAGTCGACAAAACCTACCAGTGATCGAAGGCACGCAAACCGGTGCGGATGAAAATGTCGCAAAAGGTGGCTATGTGATTTCAAAACAAGCCGGTGAAACACCAGCGGGTATTTTGATCGCCACAGGTTCTGAAGTGAATCTTGCGGTCCAAGCACAAGCTAAATTGGCAGAAGAAGGCATCGACGTATCGGTGGTCTCCTTACCAAGCTTTGATCTGTTTGAAGTCCAAAGCTCAGAATACAAAGAAAGTGTCTTGCCAAAAGCAGTGAAGAAACGGGTAGCGATCGAAGCGGCTTCCCCATTTGGTTGGGAACGTTACACTGGCTGCCATGGAAAAGTGATCGCGATCGATCATTTCGGTGCATCAGCACCTGGTGACAAAGTCTTAGCGGAATTCGGCTTCAGTGTTGAGAATGTCGTGAATACCTTCAACTCACTATAATCAAAAAACGGGCGATCTTTAGAGGGAACACTCCTTTGAAGATCGCCTGTTTTTGTTTACTAAAGACGCATGGCTAAATCTGCGCTTAATTTTTCTCTATTGTTAAAAGGAGCCATGAAATCATCTCTCGATAGCACTCATCAGCGCTCGCATTTGGTGTCCGATCAAAGTCATGCTGATCTAAGTCGAGCCAAAGTGTTTTGGCATGGGGGACTTGTGCAGCGAAAGCTTCGGATGCGCTAAAGGGAACATCTGGATCTTTTTTGCAATGAACGACAAAGCAAGGAGGAAAGTCTTGGTAAGCGGCAGCAGGAATCGCCAAGGCTGCTAGCTGTTCCCGATTCCCTAAATAACGCTGCCAGTTGCCATATTGACGGGCGGAAAGGTACAAAGGGAATCGTTTTTCTAACGTGCCGTGGGTGATGGGTTGGCTTTCGATCATGGCTTCAGCGGTGAGTGGTGGGACTTTCGGAAATTGTGTGTAAAAGCGTGCCGGCTGCAAAAATTCTTTACAAAACAACTCTTGGTAACCGTAAAATCGGATCAAGCCCTTTTGCTCCGAGTGCTTTGTGCGTGCGGTCAGTAAGGTCGCTAAAAAACCGCCGGCGGAGCGACCGAACAAAACGTACTCATTTGTACCAACGCCGCTGAAGTGCCAGCCTTCTGTCAAAAACCACTCCACTGCCTTTTTTGCATGAAGGTAGATATCGTGTAGCGCTACTTCGGGAGCCAGTGGATAGTCGAACAGGTAAAGGCTAACACCGGCAGCCAGCAATTGGTGGACATAATCCTGCGGAAGGTCTTCCCGCTGACCATAGAGGAAGCCACCACCATGAAAATACAAAAGGCTGATCCGAGGCTGCGCTGCTTTTAGGATCGTCACTTCTAACGGCAAAGTGGCGTAGGTGTCAAATTGGATTTTTTCTGTTTGCGCAAAGGCATTTTTAGGATAAACCATTGTTTTCTTCCTTTCTCTTCTTCGATAGTATAAGGAAGAGTATAGGAGAAGGAAGCGGTTTAAAAAACAGCGTTATGACTAAAAATAGAAACGGTTTTGTCGAAAGTGAACAATGATGTCCTTCAGTAACACGCTTACAATAACCGTATAAATTAAAGGAGGCAGAACAATGGAGTTGAAAAAAGAAGTAGCGGCAATGATCGATGCACTATCTCAGATTGGGAGTGATCCAACTGGAGGAATGACTAGACTGCTTTATACCGATTCATGGAAAGAAGCGCAATCATTTGTAGAAAAACAATTAAAAGAAACTGGCTTAACGACGTCCTATGATGCAGTCGGCAATCTCTTCGGCAGAATGGAAGGCAGCCAGTATCCAGAAGAAACGATTCTTTCAGGGTCACATATCGATACCGTCGTTAACGGTGGCACATTAGACGGTCAATACGGGGTCGTTGCTGCTGCTTTAGCGATCAAGTATTTAAAAGAGACCTATGGGCAACCTTTACGCTCATTGGAAGTCATCTCAATGGCAGAAGAAGAAGGCAGTCGTTTTCCAACCGTTTTTTGGGGAAGTAAAAACTTTGTCGGAGAGGCCAAAAAAGCCGATGTTGAAGCGATCGCAGATTTTGAAGGCAATCGCTTCGTGGCAGAGATGCAACGCCAAGGCTTTGATTTTCGCGACCCACAAGAACCGGTTCGATCAGACATCAAAGCCTTCGTGGAAATCCATATCGAACAAGGCAGTGTTTTAGAAAAAGAAAATTTGCAGATCGGTGTCGTCAATAGTATCGCTGGTCAAAAGCGCTACACCTTTGTCTTAAAAGGACAAGCCAATCATGCAGGAACCACACCGATGGGCTATCGCCAAGATGCTGTGTATGGTTTTGCCAAAATGTGTGCCGCAGTGATCGACCGTGGCTTAGAGCTTGGGGATCCATTAGTAGTGACATTCGGTAAAGTTGAGCCAAAACCGAATACGGTCAACGTGGTTCCTGGTGAAGTGTTGTTTACGATGGATTGTCGCCATACTGATGGGCAGCTATTGGATGCCTTTACTGCTGAAGCAGAACAGATCATTCAAATGATCGCCCAAGAGCATGACTTGACAGTGGAGATGGATCTATGGATGGATGAACGCCCAGTGCCGATGGACGATACGATCGTTGCCACGGTGGAACACGCGGTGAAGCAAACTGGCAAACGCTACAAAGTCATGCATAGTGGGGCGGGGCATGATTCCCAAATCATTGCACCACATTTTCCAACTGCGATGCTGTTTGTACCAAGTATTGATGGGATTAGCCACAACCCAGCCGAAGCAACGACTATCGAAGATTTAGTAGCTGGGGTTGAAGTTTTAGCAGCTTCCCTTTACGAGCTAGCATACAAAGAATAGAAAGCAGGGACACACATGGGATATAAAAATAATAATACGGGCTATTTAGATGGATTGCTGCAATCACGTGCAGTCATTAGAAAAAATAATTTTGCGATCTTGCCGCATGACGGGTTAGTGAATAATGTCATTCCAGGATTCGAAAACTGTGAATGTTCGATACTCGGCACACCAAAATTAGGGGCGTCTTTTGTCGATTACATCATTTCATTCAAAAAAGATGGCGCCAACCAATTGGGCTTCGGCGGTCCAGAGATCGAGAGTTTCTTGTATGTCATCTCGGGCAAACTGGAAGTAAGTGATGGCAAAGAAACCCATACATTGACGGACGGAGGCTATATCTATCTGCCTGCTGGAGAAAAACTGTATATGAAAAATCTCCAAGAAGAAGCGACAGAAGTGTTCTTGTATAAGAAGCGTTACCAACCGTTAGAAAATCACCAATCCTACAAAGTAGTGGGGAATCTTTCAGAGTTGACACCGATCCAATACGAAGGGATGGCAGACGTCTTGCTTTGGGATTTCTTACCGAAAGAGTTGGGCTTTGACATGAATATTCATATCCTTTCCTTTGAACCAGGGGCAAGTCATGGCTACATTGAGACCCACTATCAAGAACACGGGGCGTACTTACTGTCAGGTAAAGGGATGTATAACTTAGACAATGAGTGGTTCCCGGTGGAAAAAGGCGACTACATTTTCATGAGTGCCTATGTACAGCAAGCGGCCTATGGTGTTGGTCGTGACGAACCATTGACCTATATTTATTCCAAAGATTGCAACCGCGATCCGGAAATTTAAAGGAGTTTAGAAGATGGAAGAGACGGTTATTGTACAGTCACAAGAGTTACAGCAATTGATCCAAAAAAAATTAGCGGCTGCTGGTTTGTCTGAAGCGCACGCAGCCATCGTTGCAGAGCATTTGGTCTTTGCCGATGCCAGCGGGATCCACTCTCATGGGGCTGTACGGGTAGACTATTACGCAGAGCGGATCGCTAAAGGTGGAATGAATCGCACTCCACAGATCACGTTTGAAGAGACTGGGCCGAGCAGCGGGATCGTTCACGGTCAAAATGGCGCAGGGCAGGTCGTTGTATTAGAAGCGACAAAGCATGCCATTGAGATGGCTAAACGTTCTGGGATCGCGGCAGTTGGTGTACGGAAAACGAGTCATAGTGGGGCGCTATCCTATTATGTCAAAAAAGCTGCAGAAGCTGACTTGATTGCATTATCTATGTGCCAATCAGATTCAATGGTGGTTCCTTTTGGCGGCAAAGAAAATTATTTTGGTACCAATCCAATCGCATTTGCCGCACCACGAAAACAGGGGGCACCGGTGGTCTTTGATATGGCAACGACGGTCCAAGCGTGGGGCAAAATATTAGACGCTCGCTCCAAAAATAAAGAGATTCCTGCAACATGGGCCGTTGATGCCCATGGCAAGCCAACAACGAATCCGCATCATGTTCATGGGTTATTGCCAATCTCAGGACCAAAAGGCTTTGGGTTGATGATGATGGTGGATATCTTGTCTGGAATGCTCCTAGGGCTGCCTTTTGGCAAGCATGTTTCCTCTATGTACAACGATCTGACGAAAGGTCGCGACTTAGGGCAGTTTATTTTGCTGATCGATCCGCAACGCTTCACAGATTTAGACACATTTAAAGAGTCGGTGGAAACGATGATCGAAGAGCTGCACGCCATACCGGCTGCTGAACAGTTCCAGCAAGTCTATTATCCAGGCGAGATCAATCAACTAACCTATGAAAAATATATGGCAGAAGGCATTCCTATCGAAAAGAACATTTATCGCTATCTCATTAGCGACACGGTTCATTTTGACCAGTATTCTGGGTCAGATGCCTTTGCACAGACAGGAACAGGAGAGTGAGGAGACCCATGTTACACACTATTATTCAAAAAAACAATTACCAGGATTCCATTGTTTTAATGCTTTTGACCAATCGTTTACTGACGATCGATGGGATCAACAACGCTTCGGTCATGATGGGTACACCTGCCAATAAGGATATCTTTAAGACGGGTGGTCTTTATACCGAGGAGATGAGCAATGCGACCTCCAACGATATGGTGCTCGTTTTAGACATTGAAGAGGAAGAAATCATCGAAACAGTCATGTCAGAAATCGATGCCTTCTTATCGGACCAAAGCAATAGCGCAGGGGAAGAAACCCAAAGCGTCAAAACTTGGGAAAAAGCCTTAGATCTTGGAAAAGATGCGAAGGTCGCTGTCTTATCGATTCCTGGTACTATGGCAGCACCAGAAATTGAAACCGCATTAGCAGCGGGCAAACATGTTTTTTGTTTCAGTGATAATGTTTCATTGGAAGAGGAAGTTCGGCTAAAGAAAATGGCTCATGAACAAGGACTTCTTTTAATGGGACCAGATTGTGGCACAGGGATTCTCAATGGGATACCAGTAGCCTTCACGAATGCCGTCCGTAAAGGGAAAATCGGTGTTGTCGGCGCTTCGGGTACGGGCATCCAAGAAGTCACCACCATCATTCATAAATTGGGTGCCGGTGTGACACAAGCTATCGGAACCGGTGGACGAGATCTCAAAGAAGCCGTCGGTGGGATCACCATGAAAGACAGCATTCTTGCCTTGGAACATGACCCTGATACGGAGGTGATCGTGGTGATCTCCAAGCCACCTGCACCACGTGTCCGCGATGAAGTATTGGCATTATTAAGAAGAGGAACAAAACCTGCAGTCACGATTTTTCTGGGGGAAGAGCCAACGGACCACGAAGAAAATCTTTACCGAGCTTACACGCTGGAAGAAGCGGCTCAATTAGCCGTGCAGCTGCTACGTCAAGAACAGATTGGATTAGAGCCAGTAAAAGAGGAAACGGCAGCTGCCGCTTTTGGACCTGAACAGCAAAAAATCAAAGCTTACTATTCTGGCGGAACATTGGCGTACGAAGCAGCGATGCTGGTCAAAGCAGGATTAAATCTAGAACAAGAAGATGCCCATCAGGAAGGGTACATCTTAAAAGCAGCTGGCCATGAGATCATCGATTTAGGTGATGACATCTATACGCAAGGCAAGCCCCATCCGATGATCGACCCAACAAAGCGGATCGAACTGTTGAAACAAGCGGGAGAAGATCCTGAAACGGCAGTGATTTTGTTAGATATCGTTTTAGGGTACGGCTCTCATCAAGATATGGCGAGTGAATTGGCACCGACCATCAAATCGTTGAAGGAAGCAGCACAAGCAGTTGGCCGAGAGTTAGCGGTGATCGCTACGATCGTCGGAACTGATTTAGACCCCCAAGACAGTAACGAGCAAGCAGAGATTTTAACCGCAGCTGGCGTGATTTTGTGTCAAAGCAATGCCCAAGCAGTCAAACAAGCTTTAGCATTACTCGGTCACCCTTTTTCACCAATTAATCGTAAGCTGTTGCCAAAAGCAGTGACAACTGCCGATGTGTTGCCAGAGCCATCTGAAAAGAGCCGCGAATTGTTGGCGAATGACGCGTTCATCAATGTAGGGTTGCGTAGCTTTGCGGAAGCGATCCAGGCGCATCACGGTCAAGTCGTTCAATATGACTGGCAGCCAATTGCTGGTGGGAACGTAACGTTACAAAAAGCCTTACGTTTCTTAGCACAAGTGTCACTATCAGAGTAGGAGGAAGTTATCGTGTACGAAACTATTGAAGAAGCAAACCAAGCCGTTATTGCCAAAATCGTTGCCGGTTCGCCTTTTTTGTTGGATGTCGTTCCAGCAGTCAGTGTCATTCCAGAATTAGGTGAAGGAAAAGTCCTATTGCATGCAGGACCACCGATCCGCTACGACCAGATGATCGATCCGATTCAAGGCGCTTGTGTTGGTGCGGGGCTTTTTGAAGGCTGGGGCGAAACGGAAGAAGAGGTACGCCATTTATTAGCATCTGGGGAAGTTCAACTGATTCCTTGTCACCACGTGCAAGCGGTTGGCCCAATGGGGGGCATCACCTCTGCCAATATGCCAGTGCTCGTGGTAGAAAACAAAACCGATGGCAACCGAGCGTATTGTACGATGAACGAAGGGATCGGGGCAGTTTTACGTTTTGGCGCCTATTCTCAAGAAGTCATTGATCGCTTGCATTGGATGAAAAATACGTTAGCACCAGTTTTAAGTGCTGCACTACAAACAAAACCCGATGGCTTGAACATCAATGTCTTAGTCGCAAAAGCAATCGCCATGGGGGATGAGTTCCATCAACGGAATATCGCTGCTTCGTTGGCGTTCTTAAAAGAAGTAGCACCAGCGATCGTTACTCTGGAAGGATTTGAAAAAGAAAAACCAGAAGTCATTCAGTTTCTAGCAGACACGGATCAGTTTTTCTTGAATATCATGATGGCTTCTTCAAAAGCGGTGCTTGATGGCGCCCGAACGATTGAAGAAGGAACGGTTGTGACAGCAATGTGTCGCAACGGGCATGAATTCGGTATCCGTATTTCTGGCATGGGGGACGAGTGGTTTACTGGTCCTGTCAATACACCAAAAGGGCTCTATTTCTCAGGATTCAGTGAAGAAGATGCCTCTCCAGATATGGGCGACAGTGCCATTACGGAAACCTTTGGTGTCGGGGGAATGGCAATGATTGCTGCCCCAGCTGTGACACGCTTCGTTGGTTCCGGCGGATTTCACGATGCGTTGAAAACCAGCAATGAGATGTTAGAGATCTCCATTGATACCAATCCGAATTTTCCCGTTCCTACATGGGACTTCAAAGGGATCTGTTTAGGGATCGATGCTCGTAAAGTCGTGGAAACAGGGATCTTACCGGTGATCAATACAGGGATCGCCAACAAACAAGCTGGACGGGGACAAATTGGTGCCGGGACAGTGACACCACCAATGGATTGCTTTGAAAAAGCTGTCTTGGCTTATGCGAAAAAATTAGGATTTGAAGAATAAATCAGGGACTGAAAACGTGAAAAAGGAGCAACCTAGCGATGATACAGGCAAAATGGATCGACCAAGCTTTATTTGAACCCACATTTATCAATGGCAACTGGATCGTTCACAGTGTGTTTCAGCATAGTTTCAATCTGCAAGATACTCGTCAGGATCAGCTGATCTGTGTCTCCAAACAAGCGGCTCGCGTGCCCAAAGGGATGATTTTAGCTGCCGACGATTATGCAGCGTTGGCGACAGGCTTAGTTGCTGGTACCGCTCTTTTGGTTCAGCAACGGGTGATCCATTTTCCGCATCATCGTCTGTCTTTTCAAAAGGCAGCCAAATTTACAACCATCTTTCCAGCTGGCACAGTCCCATTTGATCGAGAACTGTTTTGGTCAGCCCTCCAAAGCGTCACGGAAAAGACGGGAATTCGAGAAGCTGTTTCAGAAACCATCCGCAGCAATCATCCGTTTTACGACGCAATCGATCAGCTATGCACGCCTTCATTTAAAGAACAACGGCAAGCAGTCGCTTATTTAGTCGGACGGGGTGTCGGATTGACCCCCACAGGCGATGATATGCTAGTTGGTCATTTGCTTGCTCGCCGAGTGATGGGGCAAGAAGATACCCGCTTGGTGGCTTATCTACAAAGAAGGCTGTTGACAGTCAATGATTTGACGACTGACGTCAGTAAACATTATCTTCTGCATGCACTGACAGGCGCATTCAATCAATCGGCGTTATCCTTGACCAGGTGTACCGATTCAGCGGCTTTTTACCAAGTAATCAAAGAGATACTAGCGATCGGTCATACCTCGGGGGCTGACTTTTTGGCAGGGTTTGCTCGCAGTATCGATCAATTTCAAAACAATAGAAATGAGGAATTCATATGGCAAAACGAGTGGTCATCGCTCTAGGGGGCAATGCAATTTTAAAACCGAATCAATCAGCGACCGTTGAGACACAGCTTGCAAATATCCAGCTAAGTGCAGAACAGATCGCTAAAATCGAGAAGCTTGACCATCAAATCGTCGTGACGCACGGCAATGGACCGCAAGTCGGCAATATTTTACGACAAAATGAAGAAGCCAAAGAAGTCGTGCCGCCTTTTCCACTGGATGTCTGCAATGCAGAGTCACAAGGCTTTATCGGTTATTTAATGGAGCAAAGCATCAAAAATAAAATTGAGCAAGAAGAATTGACTAGCAATGTCGTGACCTTATTGACCCAAGTGGAAGTGGCAGCGGATGATCCCGCGTTTGAAAAGCCAACGAAGCCAATCGGCTTGTTCTACTCAGAAGAAGAAGCAAAAAAGATGGCTGAGGAAAAACATTGGGTGATGGAAGAAGATGCTGGACGTGGGTACCGTCGCGTCGTGCCATCTCCACAACCTGTGACGATCCACGGCGTGGAATCAATGGTTCATTTATTGAATCAAAATACCATCGTGATCGCTGGTGGCGGCGGAGGGATTCCAGTCGTAAAACAAGCGGAAGGCTTGAAAGGGATCGAAGCAGTCATCGATAAAGACCGAACCGGAAAGAAATTGGCAGAACAAGTGGATGCCGATGTATTTATGATGCTGACCGACGTCAACAACGTTTATATCAATTACGGAACACCGGAGCAAGAAAAATTAACGGGCTTATCCGTAAGTGAAGCGCAAGCATATTTTGATGCGGGGCATTTTGCAGAAGGTAGTATGGGGCCGAAAATGGAAGCGGCGATTGCGTTTGCCAAACAAGGAAAGACAGCAATCATCTGCTCATTGGAAGAAGCGGACTTAGCATTGTTAGGTGAAGCAGGCACAAGGATCGCTGGGTAACACCAGCGATCCAACTGCTTGATTCGCCTATTAGTCGCCTTCTTCGGACAGCTCAAGGGCTAAACGCAGATCCAGGCTGATGCTAGGATCATGCACGTTTTTTCCTAGTAGCTTTTGACACTGTTCGATGCGGTATTTGATCGTGTTGCGATGAACGAACAAGGCTTTGGCGGTGCGGGTGATCTCACATTGATAATCCAAGTAAGCTCGTAAGGTTTTGCGCAATTCGATGGTGGCATCTTCTTGCGGAAACGCCAATTCTTTAAGAATCGTACGGCAGAAATAATGGATATCTTCAGGACTCATTTTTTCAAATAGACTCCGCATTCCCCGTTGATGGTAGAAAGAGACGATGGACAAATCATGTTGGTTTCTTCGTTCTTCATAAGCAGTCTTTGCTTCGATGTAGGAGCTGGCTAAATCATTGATACTTTCACAGACACTCCCTGCCCCAAAGGCCATTCGAAATGGCAACCGATTGGTCAAAGCATTGGCGGTCTCGATCAAATGGTCTTCTAAGGCATCACACTTGTGCTGCACGAAAATCGCAAAGTGATTGCTGCCCTTTAAGCGAAAGAGACAAACATCTTTGATGCGATAAGGTAGTTGTTCACTAAACCACTGATAGACCAGGTCACTTTCTTCTTTTAAGTATTTGTCTTTGCCTTTGGTTTCTTTGGTTGGTTCACAGGCACCATAGATGACACGATAATGGCGGGCTTTGACCAACCCGTAAGTCTTTCCGAGGTCTAACCAATCCTTTTGTTCTTGCTTGGTGGATTGCTGGTATTCGATCATCCGTGTTAAAAAGTCACTTTTTAAATCTTCAAAAGATTCTTGCACTTTTTGGTTCTTGAAGAGCATAAACGACAAGACCAAGGCTGCTTGTTCCAGCGCAAAATCCGAGACAGGATAAGGAATCGCCTCAGGATTCAAAATGACTAAATAATGGGGGAAATAAGTGGAGGTTTCAATAGCATAATAAGAAATTTGTGACGTTTTTTCATGAAGATCTTTGATAGGGATCGCCCCGCTTTTTTCACCAGTAAAAACCCCTTTCGTTTGTCCTAATTGATGGATGTAGTACTCCGCGGGTTTTGACATGCGGGTGAAATGCTTGGAGTGGGCAATCACTTGTTTAAAAGGATTCAACAAAATGATCGGTGTATTGACCATTTGGCCAAAATCAGCGATAAAGCGAGCGATGCTGACATCCTTCATCAAGGAAGCAGAGAACCGTTTTTGAATGTCTAAGGCATAGCTCAGCTGCTCGGTTTTGGTGTTCCACAATAAATTCAAAAGCTGGTGCATCAAACGACCCAGCGGCATCGTGGCAGGTACTTCTACGATGGGGAAACCCAAGCTATCGGCGTAGGTGATCACTTCAGGATCGATGACATCTAAAAAACGACCGATCTTGATGCCTAATCCAGCGGCATTTTTGGCTACGAGAGAATCGATCAGCTCTAGAAGCGCTCCTTGATTATCTTTATAAACCATCGCCGTGCTTAAGATAAAGGTATGCTCAGGAATATAGTGGGCGATATCGGGGGTCTCGGTGATTTCGATACTGTCGACGGGAATTTCCGCAGTCAGGGGATCTGTCAATAAACGCAAATTGGAAAAGCGTGGTGTAGCAAGCAATTCAGCAACTAACTTCATAGAGAAACTCCTTTTGGAATTGAACAAAATAAACAAAAACATGTCCTTTTTTAGCTTTATTGTACAACAAACTTGGAAACGTTGACAAGGCGTTGGACAGTGAAATCAAAAAGAGAAATGAGGGAAAAAGATGTATAAAGAGTTAACGATCGCACAACGTACGATCATGACACCTGGGCCTGTAGAAGCCCATCCTGCTGTTCTACAAGCAATGACCAATCGCATTTTGGGGCAGTTTGATCCGAATTTTTTGGCGATCATGGATGAGGTCAAAGAAATGATCAAACAACCGTTTGGAACCAAAAACAAAGAGGCATTTGCCATTGACGGGACTTCCCGAGCTGGTTTAGAAGCGGCGCTGATCGCTTTGATCGAACCAGGGGACAAAGTCTTGATCCCAGCCTATGGGCGCTTTGCTTTCTTACTGGGAGAAATCTGTGAACGTGCTCAAGCACAAGTCAAATATGTAGAAAAAGAGTGGACAGCTCCTTTTGCACCCGCAGAGGTCATCAAAGAAATCGACGCATTTCAACCCAAGATCGTGGCGATGGTCCACGGGGAAACCGCCAATGGGCAAATGCAGCCGTTAGCAGAAATCGGGCAGTATTGTCGCGCAAAAGATATTTTCTTTGTCGTTGACATGGTGGCGACTTATGGTGGCGTGGCCCTGTCAGTCGATGATTGGTGTGTCGATTTAGCGATTGCCGGTACACAGAAGTGTTTAAGTGTGCCGTCTGGTCTTTCATTAGTGACCTACAACGAGCGAGTCGAAGCCGTCCTTAATGCTCGTTACCAAAAAGAATTAGGCTTGAGTAAAACGGATCGAAACAAGCGGCACATTATGAGCAATTACCTGGATTTGAGTCAACTGCAACGCTACTGGAACACAGAGCGAATCAACCATCACACAGAAGCGACGAGTATGATCTATGCGCTTCATGAAGGATTACGGATGCTGCTAAACGAAGGCCTTGATGCAGCCTATCAACGTCATTTGACGAATGAAGGCGCGTTGGTCGCTGGACTGGAGGCGATGGGGCTGTCGATTTATGGCGAAAAAGCAACCAAAATGCCGACAGTTACCCCTATCTTTATTCCAGAAGGTGTTGATGGCGAAGCTGTCCGAGAAGAGATGCTTCACTCCTTTGGTGTAGAGATCGCTAGTTCATTTGGTGATCTAAAAGGAAAAATCTGGCGGATTGGAAATATGGGCTACAGCAGCCGCAAAGAAAATATTTTACATGTCCTAGCCGCGTTAGAAGGGGCACTATTGTACCAGCAAGCACCAATTTCTGCTGGCAAAGCGCTCATCGCTGCGTTAAATTACTACCAAAAAACGACTTAAATTTTTAGCACAAATGCACAACGACTGAAAGCGCTTTGTGAAAAATGACAAATGCAATCGTCGGCAAAAAAACGTACACTAAGACTATCTTAAAGCGCTTTCGTTGGCGTGCTTCACAAACTTTACTTGTGTAACTGATGGAGGGAAAAAAATGGAAATCAATAAAGAACGTGGTGGGCTTGCCTACTGGAAACAAATTATTATCTTAATGTGTTCAGGCTGGGTCACTATCTGGATTTATCGCGCTGCGTTATCGCCAGTCTATCCGCAAATCAATGAGTCACTTGGCGGCAATATTTCTGATACAGCATTAGGATCGATTGCCAGCTTTTACTTTTTCGGCTATGTAATCATGCAGATCCCGGCCGGCTTTTTGGTGGATAAGATTGGGAAGAAAACAGTTCTGCTTCCAGGATTCGTGGTATTTGCACTGGCAGCTTTACTGATTTCACAAGCCTCTTCAATCTCCATGATCTATACCGGTAGCTTTTTAGCAGGGATCGGCTGTGGGTCATTTTACGGTTCAGCGTATTCTTTGACCTCACAGAACATTCCGAAAGAAAAGAAGAGCTTCTCAACAGCGATCGTCAATAGTGGTTCTGCCGTTGGTTCAGGGTTTGGGATGATCTTATCAAGCTTTATCGTTATTCAGATGAACATGCCTTGGCAAACAATGATGTATTTATCCGCTTTCTTGATCGTTTGTATGACGATCGCTTTTGCATTGGTGATCCGCAGCAACAAAGAAGACGTGGCTTTCTTGGAGAGCCAAGCAGCAGCTGAAGAAGAAACAACGGATCAGCCGAAAGAAAAAGTTTCCCTTTCGACCTTGTTCTCACTGCGGATGCTCTTTACTTATGTGTTATATTTTGCGACGTGTTATGCCTACTATATGACGGTTACTTGGCTACCAAACTTCTTAGGAACAGAACGAGGCTTCCAAGGAGTCGCAATCGGATTCTCTTCTTCATTGGTGGCATTTGCTTCGATTCCTGGGGCCTTGTTCTTTAGCCGCTTGGCAGACAAATACATGCATAAAAAAGTTACCTTTATCGTTATTTTAGAAGTATTGGCGGCGTTGATGTTATTAGTAACGGTGCAAGCAACAAATTCGACCTTCTTAATGATCGCGTTGATCTTGTACGGGTTCCTTGGAAAACTAGCGGTTGAACCAATCATCATTTCTTGGCTAGGGGAAAATGCACCAAAAGTTGGGGTCGGTACGACATTAGGGGTCTTCAACTTTTTCGGCATGATGTCTTCCGTTATCGCACCAACATTGACCGGATCGATCTCGGATGCAACAGGGTCAAAAGTAATGGGCTTTTATATCGCAATTATTTTGTTGATCGGTGGTACATTCTTATTCTTGACTGTAAACTCTAAGAAAACAGCAAAGTAGAAAAGTGAGGAACAACAGATGAAAAAACGATCCTTAAAAATCAGTTTGACCAACCAAATCATGATTGCAACGGTATTGGGGATTTTTTGGGGCGTTTCCTTTCCCGGTTTAGGTGATCAAATGCAGCTAGTCGGGAACTTCTTCTTGCGACTGATTCAAATGTCTGTGGTCGTGTTGGTCATGGGCTCGGTGATTGAAGCGGTGGGGGGACTTGATCCAAAAGAATTAGGTGGTATTGGCGGGAAAGTCTTCCTCTGGTTTACCGGTTCGACCCTTGTCGCCGCTATTTTCGGTCTCTTTTTCGCCTTGATCCTCAAGCCCGGCGCAGGCCTTGATCAATCCCTGCTGCAAAGTACAGAAACCGCATTAAGTACCAGCAGCATGGAAGAAGTCATCTTAAACTTTGTTCCACTGAACATTATTCAAGCCATGGTGGAGCAGAATATGATCCAAGTGATTATTTTTTCGCTCTTCTTTGGCCTTGCCTTGAGCTTGATCAAGCATGAAAAAAAGAATCAGCTGTTTCTAGATATGATCAGCAGTTTTAATCATATTTTGATAAAAATGGTCAGCATGATCATGAAGTTGGCGCCGATCGGGATTTTCGGCCTTGTTGCTTCCTTAGTAGAAGATACCGGTATTCGTGTTTTGGGAATGTTAGCCAGTTTTTTATTGACGTTAGCAGCAGCATCTTTGCTCTTTTTGTTTCTTTGGTTTCTCTTGACGTCGCTCTATTGCAAAGTTTCCTTGTTTCGTTTGATAAAGAACATGTGGCGCCTCTCGGTGATTTCCTTTACGACCACCTCTTCTGCTGTCTCATTGCCGTTTCAAATCGAAGATGGCAAAGAACGATTTGGGATCAGTGATCGAATCAATAAGCTCGTGATGCCTCTGGGCATGACCTTAAATAGCAATGGGCTCTCCTTATTTTTAGCCCTGGCAATCGTAACCGTTGCTCAGGCGTACCAGATCCAATTAAGCTTGGGAGATCTTTTGCAAGTGGTCTTGTTATCCTCGTTGGCATGCTTGGGAACGATCGTCGTTCCAGGCGGCGGATTAGTCACACTGGCTACGGTTTTACCTATGTTAGGACTGCCTAATGAAAGCATCGCCTTACTGGCAGGGATCGATTGGTTTTCTGGGATGTTTCGGACCCTTTTGAATGTGGATCCTGACGTCACGGTGGCGTTGATCGTTGCTCATGATGAAGGAGAACTGGATCGTGCAGTCTTCAATGGTGAAAAAGCCCCGGTCAAATTAGCAGAAAAAATCACCGATGGCGTATAAGACCAATCATTCTTGTGATGAAACTTTACTCTTTTTTGAAAACGTGCTACGATTGATTCGTTGATAGACTAAAGAAGCTTCCTGAAATACCGTAAACGGTAAACAGTAGCAACTGATTTTCAGCTCGTCATTCAACAGACAAATACGACAAAAAGAGGAGGAAAAAACATGACAGCATCGATGAAATTGTGGATTGACCTTTTGAATAGCTAATTTAAATCTATTTCAAAAGTCTAGGCAATCGTGATTTCAAGGGATGAGTGTCCTCTTTTTTCCAATTTCTTATTAAAATCAGGGTATAGCGGTAGGCTATGCCCTTTTTTTGTTCTTGCGTTTTCCTAGACGGGAAGGACAGACTGATGGAACAATTAAGTGTAAAAATAAACAAGCTAATCAAAAATTATGGGTCCAAAGAAGTACTGAACATTGAAGAACTGAGCGCCTATCAAACAGATCGAATCGGGATCGTGGGCGCAAATGGGCAAGGCAAGTCCAGCTTGCTGAAATTGATTGCGGGAGTGATCGATCCTGATTCAGGAACGATCCAAAGAGAAAATTCGTTTCACTATTTCCCGCAAATCGCTGAGGTGACTGAAAAGACGGAGGCTCTTGACTGGGCGCTGTTTGGTCGTTTTTCGATCCCAACGAATGAATTGGCGACACTAAGTGGCGGGGAGGAGACCAAATACCGGTTGGCACAAATGTTATCTTCCTATCAATTAGGACTTTTGCTCGATGAGCCAACGACCCATTTAGACCAGCAAGGAATTCAAGTCTTGATTGAGGAATTGCAGTATTATTATGGCACCCTGATCGTGGTCAGTCATGATCGGTACCTATTGAATCAGCTGGCAACGAAAATCTGGGAAGTCGATCAAGGCAAAGTCATCGAGTATTCTGGCAATTATGACAGTTACCGACAGCAAAAAGAGCAAGCGACACAGCGTGTTGCCTGGGAGGCGGCACAGTATCAGCAACAAAAGCAGCAGTTGACTCAAGCAATCCAAAAGAAAAAAGAACAAGTGATCAAGAGCAGTCGCATTTCTGAAAAAAAGCGGCAGCAAAACATCCGACCAGACCGTTTGTCGTCATCAAAACAAAAGGACACGGTGCAAAAGTCATTGCAAAAAACAGTCAAAGCCATGGAAAGCCGCTTGGATCAGTTGGAAGAAGTGAAGGGTGTCGCCCAGCAGCAGGTGATTCGTTTTCCAGTAGTCCCTGCAGTGGAACTGCATAATAAACGACCGATTCGTGGGGAGCAAGTAACCATTCAAAGAGGGACGAAATGTTTGCTAGACAGCAGCAGTTTCCAGTTTGCTGCCGGGAAGAAAATCGCTATCGTGGGTCCGAACGGTTCGGGGAAGTCGACTTTACTAAAAGAAATCATCGCAGGTGGAGAGGGGATCTATTTATCACCGAAAATCGTCTTTGCGATATACGAGCAAATGGGCTATCGAAAAAACAGCACCACAACACTTTTGACGGAATTGATGGCTCAAACAGACTATCAGGAACCACTGGTCCGCAGTATTTTACACAATCTAGGATTTAGCCAGAATGAAGTGATGAAGCCAGTCAATGTGCTAAGCGGCGGAGAAGCGACACGGGTCGAGCTTGCACGCATCTTTACTCAAGCTGCCAATGTCTTGATTCTTGATGAACCGACGAACTTTATTGATCTGCCGACAATCACCGTCTTGGAACAATTGATTCGCAGCTATCGTGGCATGGTTTTGTTCACTTCTCACGATCAAGCGTTTATTGATGCTGTCGCGGATGACGTGTATCAAATCGATCATGGGAAATTAACATTGGTTTCCAGTAACTAGCAGCATTGTCGCTTTTATACCTGTATAGAGAAAAACAGCGCGGGAAAGGAAATGACCGCCCAACGTTCGATCAAAAAATCGGCCGTTGAGCGGTCACTACAAAACCCGCACTGTTTTTTTGCACTAATCGGTATCGCCTAGCTGTTGCTACATCGCTTAATAAATCTTTTTCGTAAAGTATTTTAAGATCAGTGGAGAGATCAAGGTGCTCAACAAGACAACGATCACCAAAGGGGAATACAATGTGGACGAAATCAATTGGTTTTGTTGACCAATCTGCAAAATGATCAATGCCATTTCACCTCGGGAAATCATTCCAGCTCCCACCATCCAAGCACTGTTGTTCGAGAATTTCGCGATTTTCGCCCCGACATAGCCGCCGACCAGTTTGGTCAAGATCGCGACCACGGTAAAGGCAAGAATAAAGAATAATTGCTCATTTAAGCGGGAAAAATCAACTTCTAAGCCAACGCTGACAAAGAACACCGGAATGAAGACGGCATAACCTAATGCTTCGACACTGTGTTCCACTTCCTCACGAACCTTCGTTTGACTGACAGCGATCCCTGCGAAGAAGGCACCAATGACAGAGCTTAACCCAACAAGGTCAGCAAGATACGCCATTCCTAAGCAGATGATCAGTGACATGATGATCACCGCGGAATTTGCAAATAGCTTTTCTGCAAGTGCCAATAAGAACGGAGCGATCCATTTCACCAATAGAAAAATCAACACAAAATAAATCAGTTCTACCAATAAGGTGACCGGCAGTGGTGTTGCTTGGCTGCTTTCGCCGCCTAAAAAGGAAAGGCTAAGACTCAAAACCAACACGACCAAAATATCATCCACGACGGAAGCACCAAGAATCGTCGAACCTTCTTTCGTGTTCACCACATTCAACTCTTTCAATACTTCGACAGAAATACTGACTGAGGTGGCAGCTAATACGATCCCGAAAAAGAACGCTTCTGTGGGACTGCTTTGAAAACCGACTCCTGTGGCATACCCGAAGAGCATCGGGAACACAATCCCCAAAAGGGCAACGAGCATTCCTGGACGAAAATAGCGTTTCAATAAAGAAATATCACTTTCCAGTCCCGCTAAAAACATCAGCAAAATAACACCAATCTCTGAAAAATCATGAACCAGAATATCTGGATGGACCCAATTGAGTCCTGCGCCTCCTAATAAAACCCCCGCTAGCAACTGCCCGATGACAGCAGGAACGCCCATCCGTCTCGCCAGATGCGAGAAGAGGGTCGTCGTGATTAGGATCAAACACAAAATCCCGACAAAATGCATAAAACCTCATCCTTCTTTCCTATAACATACTCCCTTTTAGTATAGCATTCTCTCTTGAATTGAGCCTGTATCAAGCCTTTTTTTAATAAAAGAGTTTCATTAAACCGCACGTTTTTTGAGATGAGGAGGAAGCGAAGGCAATTAGAATTATTCTGCGCAATCATTAAAATAAAAAAACATTATTTTCACTTTACTTGTAACAAATTATTGTTCGAGCCAATGGGCAAGCTGCTGAAAGACCATTTGGACTTGCGGCTCCTCGACGTTTTTCAAAAAGTCGTGGGGCAAATCATAGACAGGGACAAATTTACTTTTAGGCACTTTCTTCAAGCCTTTGCTGTAACGAAAAGGTACTTCCTCATCGGTACTGCTAGCACTGCTGAAAATTGGAGGAAATTGTGAAAGCAGCTCAGGATCAATGGCATAGTCAGAAAGATCCTCAGCTGTTAGCCCATAGATGGTGGCGAGTTCTTGCTGTTGGACCCAATAAACATAAGGCAAATAGCGCTGAAACTGCGGATCATCCCAAACGATCTCGGTTTGATCCAAAGGAGGGACTTGCTCTTTGCTTAAGAGCGGCTGCTGCAAGACTCGTTTGTTTTCGATAAAAGAAAGATCGGTGTACCCATAAAAGTTGACCAGTTTTTCAGGTAATCTCTGTTGTTCCTTCAGTAATTGCTGGGTCAGCGCCAGCATCAAATACCCACCGGCTGACCGACCGCAGAAACAAAATGGGCGATCTTTAAGCACAGTTGCTTGCAATTCTTGAAAGTTCTGCCAGTTCATTGCTAAAATCTCCGCTAACGAGGAATTAGGTGCCAGCAAATAATCGACTGTGAGGACGCTGTATTGCTGCGCTTGAAATAGTGCGATCAGTGATGCGGGAATGTCTTGGCGGGTTCCATAAACAAAACCGCCACCGTGAAAATAAACTAGGTATTTCTCAGAAGCAGGATAAAGGGTCACCGAAGCGCTGGTGGTCAATTGCCATTCTTTTTTCATTTTGCTTGACTCCTTTTCTGAAGCTCTAATAAATAGGTGCCGATCTCGTAATTGACTAATTGGATCGGACTTGTTAGATCGATCTCTAGTAGCTGTTCAATTTTGCTTAGCCGGTAGCGAATCGTTTTGGCATGAAGAAACAAGGTTTCAGCCGTATTTTTGTAATTGCGATTCGTGATAAAAAAGGTATACAGCGTTTTGAACAGCTCTTCATTTTCTTCCGAAAGTTGATACAGCTTCGGGGGAATGCTTTGCTGCAGCTTTTCTAGTTGGTTCTCTTTGATAAAGGAACTAAAGATACCTAAGTCGCTATAGGCAATGATCGGCGCCAAATAAAACTGCCGATTGAAGCGGATCGCATCCAAACACTCTGGCAGGATCTCTTTGATCTGTTCCTTGCGTAAGACTTCGCTGACCACCAAGCAGCCATGTTCATCGGCTAGCAGGGCATCATCAAAATGTGTCTGCAGCATCTGTTTCGTCACCTGATGGGCGATCGATTGGAAATTATAAAGGATCACCAAATAATTATGGTGTTCGAAAAAGACGTGGGGTGTTTTCAACGCCCGTAGCTTGTGCAAAACGACGGACTTACGCTCCTTATCTTTAAAGCTGTTGGAAGCAAAGGCGATGCCTTGGTAGAAATCGTAGCGATCCAGTTGCGCTTCTTCTAACAAAAGATCCAGCTCAGCCAAATTGCTAGGAGTGTTTTGCAAGATCGCATCGGCAAGATTGTTCATACGATTGTAGCGCTCTTTCTTCAACAAATACTCCATTTGGAGGCGTTCATAGATGACGTCGATCACATTTTCAATAATCATGACTTTTGCCTCAGGGATCTGCGAATCTTTCTGATAAACGATCAAGGTACATAAATCATTGTAAGGATTGATGATCTCTACTTTGATGGCAGTCACATATTGATTGTTCTCATGAGAAAATAATTCCAAATATTCGTAGTGGTTCTTGGTAAACTCGACGGTTTTCATGGGTTCTTGTTTGGTCACCACGAAATTCTTAAAGGATTGACCGACGGACACATGCACATCTAAATGGGGGATGCGCAAAGAACAAGGCTTTTCGATCAATTGATAGAACTCCTGCATGATCTGATCGAAAGAAGAGTGGTTGCGCTCGACTTTCATGAAGCGCTGGCGAACTTCGTAATAGGTACGCAGCAGCTGGGTTTGGTGATTCAGCAATGGTTCGTAAACCGCTAGCATGATGGCTTCATAGCTGACTTCTTGCTGCACTTTGATCAAAGCGATCTGATAAGCAAAGCTAAGCTCGATCACCCAATCTGGAATCATAGGGATCAAGCGATCCACTTTGATCACTAAACCGCTGACGCCGATTTGCTGCATTTTTTCAAAAAAAACACGCAGTTCCTCAGGGGATTGGTCTTTGAAGGCATAAAAAGAAGTCAAAATCAATTGATGGGCTTTGCTCCATTTCTCGATATCCATCGCTTCCAGCACCATAACGGAACCAACGGAATTTGTTAAACCAATGGAGCCAGTCAGGACTTTACTTTTTTCAAAAAGCGGCAGTTCAACCAATTCTTTTAATTTCATAAAATGCTCCTTTTTTCTCTTTTGGATAAAAAGTATAGCATTTTTTTAGAACTTTATCCAATGAAAACGCAAACAAGGCTCGTTAGAATGAGAGTATAAGAAAAGGAGGAGAACAAATGCTGCACACAGTAATCTTAAAGAATAACTACCAAGATTCCATTAACTTAATGCTGCTGACGAATACGATCAATGATCTAGGCGATGTCGAAATGAGTCAAATCATGATGGGGACGGATGCAAACAAAGACATATTAAATAACACTGGATTGCTTTCTAAAGAGGCAGAAGGTGCTTCACCCAACGATATGATGATCGTGGTCGATAGCCAAAACGAACAGATCATGGATCAAGTAATGCCAGCGATCGATTCATTCTTAGCTGATCTTTCAGCAAAAGATCAAGGCAAAGAAACGCCAGCGGCGGCTTCATGGCAAGAAGCCTTGAGCGCAATGCCAGATGCCAATGTTGCATTATTTAGTATTCCTGGGGAATATGGCGCAGCCGAGATGGAAAAAGCGCTAAAAAATGACTTGCATGTTTTCTCGTTTACGGACAATGTCACTATCGAAGATGAAGTGCGTTTGAAAAAGCTGGCTCATGAAAAAGGCTTATTAATGATGGGGCCTGACTGTGGGACTGGTATTATTTCTAGCATTCCGATTGCCTTCACGAATGTCGTGGCACCAGGAAACATCGGCGTCGTTGGTGCCTCTGGTACGGGGATTCAAGAAGTGACGACGATCATTGACCGATTAGGCGGTGGTGTCGTTCATGCCATCGGGACCGGCGGACGTGACTTAAGCGACAAAGTTGGGGCAATCACTGTCAAAGATGCCATCGTTGCTTTAGAAAATCATGAACCGACAGATGTGATTTGCGTGATCTCGAAACCACCTGCAAAAGAAGTGCGGGATGAAGTCGTTCAATTGCTGCAAAGTATCAGCAAACCTGTGGTAGCGATTTTTTTAGGAGAAAAACCAGAAGCCCATGAAGGAAAAGTCTATTTGGCACATACGCTGGAAGAAACAGCGCGCATCGCTGTTGATCTTGCCAATGAAGAACCCGTCAAAGCGAACTATTTTGAACGCGTGAAAACCCCAGATGTGCCCAAACTCGCTGAAGATAAAGTGGTCAAAGGTCTTTATTCTGGCGGTACATTAGCTGCCGAAGCAGGAATGCTGATCTCCGAAGCCTTGAATCTAGAAGGCCTTGTAAAACAAGAAGGCTATATCTTGCATTCCCACGGCTATGATGTGATCGACCTTGGTGATGATATCTATACCCAAGGCAAACCGCACCCAATGATCGATCCTGAAGTGCGCATCAAAAAAATCGAAGACTATACGCAAGATGAGCAAACCGGGGTCATTTTATTTGATGTGGTGTTAGGTTACGGCGCACATGCAGATATGGTAGGTGCACTGTTACCAGCCATCGAAGCTGCACAGCAAACAGCCCAAGCAGCTGATCGCGCGCTGTACTTTGTTGCTACCGTCTGCGGAACTGAAAAAGATCCGCAAAACTATCAAGAAGCAGTCAACCGTTTGAAAGCAGCTGGCGTCTATGTGTCACCAAGCAATGCTCAAGCAGTGCAATTAGCCCTTTCCTTAAAAGGGGCGACTCTTTCTGAAGCAGACAAAGCGGTCAATGACTATACTGGTAGCAAGGTTGAGGTGCCGACAGTCAGCGAGAAAGTAATGGAGCTGTTGACCACCAAACCACGGATCATCAATGTTGGCTTGCAAAGCTTCAATGAATCGATCCTGCAATATGGCGGGAAAACAGAACAATTCAACTGGCGTCCTCGTGCCAACGGCAACAAGAAAATGATCCGTATTTTAGACGCGTTAGAAGAATTTGACGAAAAAATCACAGCTGAAAACCAAGCAGTGACGGATAAAATCAAAAATGCTCAACCATTCTTGATCGATGTCGTTCCAGCTAAATCAGTGATCGCTGAATTAAACGAAAGCCAGAAAACCTTGCTGCATGCAGGACCACCGATCCAATGGTCGGAAATGACGGGACCGATGCAAGGGTCTTGTATCGGCGCTGCCTTGTTTGAACGCTGGGCGAAGGATGAAGACGAAGCCCGCCGCTTACTCGAAAGTGGGGAAGTCCGCTTTATGCCATGTCACCATGTCCAGGCAGTTGGACCAATGGGCGGGATCACTTCTGGGAATATGCCTGTCTTTGTGGTTGAAAACCGCCTTGTCGGCAACAAAGCCTACTGTATTTTGAACGAAGGGATCGGTAAAGTCTTACGATTTGGTGCCTATTCACAAGAAGTCATCGATCGTTTGGATTGGATCAAAGACGTCTTAGGACCAACCATTGCCAAGGCATTACAATTAACAGAAGAAGGCATCAACTTGAATGTATTGATTGCCCGGTCGATCACAATGGGGGATGAATTCCATCAACGAAATATTGCAGCATCATTGAACTTTTTGAAAGAAATCGCGCCGTTGATCATCCAAACAGAGATCGATGAAAAGCAAAAATATGAAGTGATCAAGTTCTTAGCAGATACCGATCAGTTCTTCTTGAATATCATGATGGCAACTGGCAAAGCCATCGTTGATGGTGCTCGTGTCGATGCCAAAGGAACGATCGTGACCACCATGACGAGAAACGGCGTCAATTTTGGAGTTCGTGTCGCCCAAACGGAAGACCAATGGCATACTGCACCAGTCAATACGCCGAAAGGTTTGTACTTTACTGGGTTTACCGAAGCAGATGGCAATCCTGATATTGGGGATAGTGCCATTACTGAAACCGTCGGCGTCGGAGCAATGGCGATGGTAGCTGCACCAGGGGTAACACGCTTTGTCGGCGCTGGTGGCTTTGAAGATGCGCTAGAAACTTCCAATGAAATGGCAAAAATCTGTTTCGGTCATAATCCGACCTTCTCGATCCCAACATGGGACTTCCAAGGGACTTGTTTGGGGATCGACATCCGTAAAGTCGTTGAAACAGGCATCACCCCAATCATTAATACCGGGATCGCCCATAAAGAAGCAGGTGTCGGCCAAGTCGGTGCAGGGACTGTGCGCGCACCGTTAGGCTGTTTTGAAAATGCCTTGACGGCTTATGCGAAGGATCTGGGGATCGATGTTGACTGAGAAAATCAAAATCAGTGATTATCTAGACCCATTGCGACGATTCGGTCGTAACGGTCGGGTGCATAGCGTGTTTGATCGTTCATTCAATGTGATGATCGGGCAGCAGTTGGTTAACATCAACAATTATCACAACTATTTGACTGGCTTCGGTATCTTTTTACCAGATGCATTGTTTGAACAAGTCCTGCCTTTGATCGAGGTCGGCAATCGCGTGCAAGTCCGAGAGCATGGTCTGACCTTTTACAGCACAAAAGGAACATTTTCTCTGTCATTAGAGGAAAAAGAATTGGTTTCGCTGCAGGTGAAGGAGCTATCCTTCACCTCTGCGGAATTGCAGCTTTTGAAAGAAATCCTGCTTCAACAAAAACTAGAAACCAAGATTGGGTTGCCCGAAGATGAGAAAACCCAAGCAGTGTTTGCGGCATTGCGGCAGCCTGTCTCAGATTGGGAACCAATCATTGCTCACCTGATTGGCCGCGGCAAAGGATTGACACCTAGCGGCGATGATCTTTTAGTTGCCTATCAAGCGATGCTCTATGCCTTGCAGCAGCCAGAAGCTGACGCGTTAGCGCAAGCATTGGCAAAACCGCTGTCTACGACGGATGTCAGCCTTGCTTTTATTCAAAGTGCCAGTCAAGGGTATGTCAATTCTCTGATGCTGCAATTATTTAAAGACTTAAAAAAGCAAAACCCACAGGTGATTGAAAAAGATGTGCAGCAGTTGATGTCCGTTGGTCATTCGTCAGGCAAAGATCTTAGTTTTGGGTTGTTGTTAGCGTTGGAGTCATTGTCACTTGAGGAAAAAGAATAGAAATGGGGAGAAATCATGGAAATCAGTAACCAGAAAGATGCGGTCAAAGTAAGCAATTCTTACTGGAAAAAAGTCGTTGCTATTTTCTTTGTCGGCTGGATTTTAATGTACGCCACACGGACGATCTTCAATCCAATCATGGGTGTGATCGGAGAAGAATTCAATTTAAGCAACACACAACTAGGACTTGCCAATAGTATTTTCTTTTTGACATATGCCGTTGCGCAAATTCCTTTTGGCATCATCGGCGACAAAATCGGTCGCAAATTGGTGATCGCCCTAGGTTTTGTTTTATTGGCGGTGACTACGTACTTCAGTGGGCTAGCCACAAGCTTTGTTTTGTTCTTAGTGATTCGTGCCATTGCAGGGATTGGTCAAGGTGCCTATTACGGTCCGCAATACGCATTGTCTACCGAAGCGATTCCCGACAACAAACGGACCGTCGGAAATGCCATTATCAACAGTGGGATGGCGTTTGGAACGTCTGGCGGATACTTGCTTTCTAGTAAATTGGTCTTGGATAATGGGGGCCATTGGAGTCAACCCTTCTTCCTAATGGCAATTCCGACCTTGATCGTCGGTGTCTTGTTCTATTTTGTTTTGAAAGAAAAAGTGATTCGTCCAGAAGATGAAGGACAAGAAATAAAAGAAGAAGGGCCAAAAGAAAAGATTTCCTTGAAGCAGATTTTTTCAAACCGCAATCTCGTGGCAGCCTTTGTTCTTTGCTTTACCAGCATTTATGCAAACTTTGTGATCATTACTTGGTTGCCGCAATTCTTGATTGCCGAGCGTGGCTTTGAAGGGGCGAGTGTCGGCTTTATTGCTTCCTTAGTCCCATGGGCATCGATTCCAGGTGCATTGATCTTTGCTCGATTGAATGATAAAACTGGCGCGACGAAAAAATTAGTCTATTTATTGGTCCCATTGGCGACCCTTTCCGTATTTGCCATTGCCTTTGTAACCGATCGTACCTTATTGATCACTGTTTTGATTTTGTATGGATTGACTGGCAAGCTGGCGCTTGATCCAATCGTCGTGACCTTTGTGACGAAAAATGCACCAAAAGGCGCCTTAGGAACGACCTTGAGTGCCTATAACTTTATCGGGATGTCGGGGTCGATCTTAGCGCCTTATGTTACTGGCTTTTTAGCCGATTCTTTAGGATCGATGCAGGTCGGGTTTTACCTGTCTTGTCTATTACTGCTGATCGGATTAGGTGTTTTTGCCGTATTAGCAAAGGAAAATCAGAAGGAGAGCATAAAATGAGTTTGAATGTGATCGCGTTAGGCGGCAATGCTATTTTAGATAAAGACCCCAGTGATGAAGGACAAAAAGCAGTTGTTGCGCAAGCAGCACGTTATATTGCCGATTTTGTCGAAAAAGGGGAAAAAGTCATTGTTTGTCACGGCAATGGACCACAAGTCGGCAATTTACTGCTGCAGCAAAAAGCCGGGGAAAGTGAAAAAAATCCTCAATTGAAATTAGACAGCTGCGTGGCGATGACTCAAGGAAGTATCGGGTATTGGCTGCAAAATGCCTTGATCAATGAGTTTGCCACACGTCAAGCACATCCTTCAGTGATCTCATTAGTCACCCAAGTTCGTGTCGATCCAGCAGATCCATCCTTTGAGAAACCTTCCAAACCAGTCGGACCATTTTATAGTGAAGAGGAAGCCAATGCTGCGATGGCAGCCAATGGCGGGGTATATCAAGAAGATGCTGGGCGTGGTTTCCGCAAAGTGGTTCCATCCCCGAAACCGCAAGAAATCGTTGAAAAAGAAGCCATTAAAACATTGGTCGATGCTGGTGTGATCACGATTTGCGCCGGTGGTGGTGGCGTACCTGTCGTTCGCAACGATAATGGGTTTACTGGCGTGGAAGCCGTCAACGACAAAGACTTTACCGCCAGTGTCTTAGCAAAAGATGTGCAGGCCGATCGCCTGATTATTTTGACCGGTGTCGACAATATCTACATCAATTACAACCGGCCGAATCAGCAAGCCTTAGGGGAAATCAGTGTGGCACAAGCCAAGGGCTACATCGAGGAAGGCCATTTTGCAGCGGGCAGTATGTTGCCAAAAATAGAAGCTGCGATTGATTTTGTTGAAGAAGATGCAGCCAGAACCGCGATTATTACCTCAATCGAAAAGTTAGCTGAACTAGATCAGCATACAGGAACCATACTTCGAAAATAAAGAGGGGATCAAAGTGAAAGCAAAAAAACTACCGATGGTGACGCAGATCGTTATTGCCGTTCTTCTAGGGATTCTTTGCGGTTTGTTCTTTGGGCAAGCCGCTTCATTCCTAAAAATCTTGGGCGATCTTTTCTTGCGTCTGATGCAAATGGCGATCCCGTTATTGATCGTTGGACAAATCATTCAAGCAGTTGGGGGCATTGCCCCGAAAGAACTCACACGTTTGGGTGGAAAAACGATCGCTGTCTTTGGGATTTCCTCCTTATTCGCTGCTGCATGGGGTGTGCTGATGGCGGTCTTCTTTGCTCCGGGCAAAGGGATCGACTTTTCACAAGCTGCCGGTGAACCTCTGCAAGCACAAGAAATTTCTATATCAGAGACAGTGATCAACTTTATTCCCACGAATATTTTCGATGCGTTGAGTAAAGGGTCAATTATTCAAATCATCGTTTTTGGGTTATTTTTTGGTGTTGCCCTCAATCGCTTTATGCAAAAGAAACCTGAGTCAGCTCTTTATGGGCTGATCGTGGATCTGAATGAGGTCGTCATTGCCATCATTCGTTACGTGATGATCGTGGCACCAATCGGTATTTTTGCATTGATCGCTTCAACGATCAGCTCCCTGGGCTTGCAGATCATTTTGCCATTAGGCAGCTATTTGCTCATCTACGGTCTAGCCACCGTTACGTTCCTTGGGCTGTGGCTAGTCTTGTTGACCGTGTATTGTCGGATCAATCCGTTACGATTGATCAAAAATATGAAAAATATGTCGGTCATGGCATTGGCGACAACCTCTTCTGCCATCACACTGCCGATCGCTATGGAAGAATCCCAGAACAAATTAGGACTCAGTAGCCGCATCACCAATTTGGTATTGCCATTGGGCATGTCTTTGAACAGCAATGGGTCAGCAATGCATATGGCGATTACCGTCATGACGATCGCCCAAATGTATCAAATCAACTTTGACGGGATCCAAATGGTGACGGTAGCTGTCACTGCGACTTTCGTTTCTTTAGCCAATGCTGTTGTTCCCGGAGCGGGGTTAGTTTCCTTGGCAATCATCGTTCCCCAGCTCGGGTTACCAATCGAAAGCATTGCGCTATTTGCTGGTGTCGAATGGTTTGTTGGCATGCTGCGGACGATTTTGAACGTGAACTCAGACGTCTATTCAGCGCTGCTGATCGCTAAGTCAGCCGATGAACTCGATTATCGCGTGTTTAATCAATAGGAGAAGCCGTTGCCAAGCGTGCTTCTCTTTTTCATAAGGAGGAGAAAAGATGGAAGAAATGAGCAGACGTTCTCTGCTGGAATTAGAAGCATTAATGAAAAAGAAACTATTGGCTGCTGGTTTGCCAGAAGCCGCTGCCAGTGAAACAGCGGCACATTTGACCTTTGCGGATGCGTGCGGGATCCATTCTCATGGTGCCGTGCGGATGGACTACTATGCCGAGCGTTTAGTAAAAGGCGGCATCACGCTGGAACCAAACATGTCTTTTGAAAAAAAAGGCGCCGCTACCGGAATTTTCCACGGAGATAACGGCATGGGGCATTATGTGTGCAATGAAGCGATGGCGATCGCCATTCATCTGGCAAAAGAAGCCGGGATCGCTGCAGTAGGAATCGAGCAGACCAGCCATAGCGGGACGATGGCGTATTACGTCAAACAGGCTGCTGAAGCCGACTTAGTGGCGATCGCCATGTGTCAATCTGACCCGATGGCGGTGCCTTTTGGTGGGACTGAAAACTATTTTGGTACCAATCCAATCGCGTTTGCTGCACCACGAGCCAATCATCCGCCGGTGGTTTTTGATATGGCGACAACGGTTCAAGCGTGGGGCAAAATTTTGGACGCTCGCTCGAAGAAACAGCAGATCCCCGATACTTGGGCAGTAGACGAGCATGGCTTGCCTACCACCGATCCCAATGCAGTCCAAGGATTATTGCCCATCGCTGGTGCTAAAGGATATGGCTTGATGATGATGGTGGATATTTTAGCTGGCTCAATGCTAGGCTTGGCTTTTGGTAAACAGGTCACCTCCATGTATGCGGACTTGACGGAAAAACGCCGCTTAGGACAATTCCTTCTTGTGATCGATCCATCTCGTTTTACCAACACCGAAACCTTCAAGCAAAGCATCGATCAGATGGTGACTGAGCTGCATGCAATCCCGCCAGTAGAAGGGCAATCACAAGTCTACTATCCTGGAGAGATCAGCCAAATACACTTTGAAAAAGCCCAGCAAGAAGGGGTCATGATCCCTAAAGAGATCATCGATTATCTCGAAAGCGAAACCCTCCATTTTGATCGCTATGGTAGTCAAGATTCCTTTGCTAAATAAAGATCTGCAGAAGACGGTTGGTTCAGAGGGGGATTGAACCAACTGGTTTTTTGCTGTCTGGAGCAAAGAGAAGTTTTCAGTCAGAAAATCGCACATTATTGGCAGGATCAGACGAATTCTTTGAGTTGGTTCATTTTGTTCAAAGCATTTCTTAAGCCATTCGACCTTTGATTGCTTGTTTTTTGGAATGTGGTAGAATAGGTCGCATAAGTTAAGATCACTCAAGAAATGAGAGAAAAGCGAGGATGCAACGTGGCAATGAATAAAGTGGTTCTTACTGGGAAAATCGCAGAGATGCCTAGTAAAGAAGCGTTTGATGCGGCGGACGATCAGGGCGTACGTTTTGATCTTGTCATTGTGTCTCAATGGCAAAACAGTGAAGAAGTGCACCATGAATGGTTTGCTTGCGTCATTCATGGAAAGCAGGCAGAGACCTTTTTACGGTATACTCAAAAAGGGGCAAGTATCAAAATCAATGGACACTTGCAAGGCTGTCCTTATGAAACACCAGAAGGTCAGAGACTTTGTGCGGCAGAAGTGGTGGTGGATAGCTTCCAAATCTTAGAGTTGGCAGAAGAACCAGCGGCGCCTTTTCCTAAAAAGCGGCCATCGACACTTGATGAAACGACGCAAACAAAGTTGATCCGTAATGAAAAAGATCCCCTAAAAACACAGATGCTGGAGTTTTTAAAAGACAATCGATTATTTTAATGACGAAACATGCGGAAAGCAACGGCTTCTCGCATGTTTTTTTACGTAGAGAAAGCATTGGTAAAATTCAACTATATTTGACTAGCGGTGTTCTTTATTGCGTATCAAAGAGGGGGTTAAATAGAATGGTGATTGTAATAAATGATCGCGAAAGTGAAAATAGTGTTTCACAAAAAGTGCGGATTGGTTTAGAATAGTTGAAACATATCTTGAGAAAAAGAGCGGCGCTTGCCTTGTTCAACTGTTAGATGCCGCTTTTTTCTGAAAAAATCGTTAATCAGGGAGGGATGTCGATGGGCAAACCAATTATAGGGATCGCTGCGAATGAAGTGCAAGATGCTGGCGATGTGCTGCATCATTTGCCGATCGCCTACACACCATTAGGGTATGTGCGAGCAATACAGCAAGTGGGCGGACTGCCATTGCTCGTGCCAATCAGTGAGCCAGCTGCAGCCAAGGACTATGTTTCACAGATCGATAAACTGGTATTAGCTGGTGGACAAGATGTTTCACCCAAGTTTTATGGGCAGAAGGCCCATCAGGCAACTGGAAGTGGCTTTTTGGCACGGGATGAGTTTGAACTAGCGCTGATCGATGAAGCGCTGCTGCAAAAGAAACCGATCTTTGCGGTTTGTCGGGGAATGCAGCTGGTCAACGTGGCATTCGGGGGCACGCTGCAGCAAGACATCAGTACCTTCAGTGAGATCATTCATATGCAGGCACCGATTCCGAAAGAAGTGCCGACTCATGCCATCGCGACGGCTGAAAAAAGCATGTTGGCTCGTGTCTATGGCCAAAAAACAAAGGTCAATTCCTTTCATCATCAAGCGGTGGATCGATTGGCTCGTCCATTGCAAAAGACGGCTTGGAGTCCTGATGGCATCATTGAAGGCATTGAACACGTGGGTCAGCGTTTGTTGGCGGTTCAATGGCATCCAGACTTTGCCTATGATGCGCTTTTACAAGAACAAGCGGTTTTCAAGTATGTCGTTGACGTGTTGTAAGAAAGAGGTCACGCAAGGAGGAGAAAAATGAAAAAGAAAATGTTTGGTATCGCTGCTTTCACACTATTGGTTTTAAGTGCCTGCAGTACCACGAGTTCCACGACGGATTCTGGACAGCAAGAGGAGCAAGGCGCCGTGGCGCAAGAGATTCAAGTATCAACCGCTGGCGCCTTATCGACCCTTGATAGCGGGCAATACACGGATGTCAACAGTTCCGATATGATCGGACAAGTGGCAGAAGGGTTATACCGTCTGGATCAAGAGGGGGATCCTGAGCTTGCGATGGCCGCTGAAGAGCCTACGGTATCAGAAGATGGACTGGTTTATACCTTCACCATTCGTGATGCAAAATGGAGCAATGGCGATCCTGTTACAGCGGATGATTTTGTCTACGCCTTTCAATATGTTGCCAATCCAGAGAACGGTTCTAGCAGTAGCAATCAAATGGATGTGTTGAAAAATGGCAGTCAAGTGCGTCAAGGGGACGCTGAGGTGAGTGAGTTAGGTGCCAAAGCATTGGACCAGCAGACGTTAGAGCTAACATTGACAAGTCCAATCTCATATCTGGATCAAATTCTGGTCGGGACACCTTTTATGCCAAAAAACCAAGCGTTTGCTGAAGAAAAAGGCGCCGATTATGGGTTATCAGCGGAAAATTTTGTCGGCAATGGCCCATTCTTGATCGAAGGGTGGAACGGAACCAACGAATCATGGACGTTAACGAAAAATCCTGATTATTGGGATGCTGAGAATGTCCAATTGACCAAGATCGACGTGCAAGTAGTGAAGGAAACGGCAACTGGTGTGAGCCTTTTTGAAACAGGGGAACTGGACTACACCACCTTGACAGATACTTACGCGCAGCAATACCAAAACTCAGCTCAAGCCAACTATGTGCCAAAGGCGCTGGTGGGGTATTTAAGTGCCAACCAAAAACGAGAAGTCACAGGCAATGTCAAGGTACGTCAGGCGATTTTACAAGCCATCGACAAAGAGGCATTTGCCGAAAATATCTTAGGCGATGGGTCCACTGCATTGAACGGCTTTGTGCCAAGCAACTTTGCCAAAGATCCTGAAACAGACCAAGATTTTCGTGAAGAAAACGGCGATTTACTGCCGTATGATCTAACAACCGCACAAGACCTTTGGGCGCAAGCCAAAGAAGAGCTAGGACAAGACGAGATTACCTTGGAGTTGCTATCGGCAGATACAGCAGCAGCCAAGAAAACCATCGAATTTGTCCAAGGACAGTTAGAAACTAATTTGCCTGGATTAACCATCGATGCCAAGTCGATTCCTTTACAAAACCGCTTGGACTTGCAATCCCAAGGTGAATTTGATCTCGTCTTTGGGACTTGGACGCCGGATTATGCGGACCCAATCAACTTCTTAGAATTTTATGATTCGACAGGTGGCTTGAATACCTCTGGGTATGCTAGTGAAAGTTACGACCAAGGGTTAGCAGAAGCACGGACGACTTTAGCAAACGACCCAGCTGCCCGTTGGGACTTATTGAAAGAACTCGAAAAGCAATTGATCGTTGAAGATACAGCCGTTTTGCCGTTATATCAAGGAGCGGTGGCGTATTTGAAAACGGATCGCTTGCAAGGGGTGCAAGTGTTTCCTTTTGGACGAACAGTATCCTATCGCCTAGCATCTGTCACAGAATAAACAGGTAGTAAGAAAACAGAGGAACTTTTTTTCAACCAATTGTGCTGATCAAACAGCGCTTGTTGAAAAGAGGGGCATCTGTTTTTTTATTTTTGCCAAAATCCTTGCAACTCTTGGGATAAAACAGGAATTCGTTTTCAAAAAAAGGTTGTTAAAAGGACTGTTCTGACATTCGCATTTTTAGAAAAGTCAATCTTTTTTAAAGAAAATTAATAAAAGTTGTTGCATTCTCAGAAACTTATCTGTAAAGTGTTAGGTGTAGTCAGCAAAATAAAAAGAGAAGGAGGGATTACGATGCAAAAAGTATTTGATAAAAAAACAACCAAATTGAATAAAGTGAATCCCTCATTCGGTAACCATTAGTGTACAGATAATGTCTATAATAACGACGTTTATGCTCTGTCCTTTTCCGAAGGGACAGAGCTTTTTTGTGTACTTTTTTAGAATGTGAGGGATAAAACATGAAGTATGTATTAAAACAATTAACAACGTATTTTAAAGAACATAAGGTGCGCTATACCTTTGTATTCGTCTTTATGGTGATCGCTAGTGCGATGTATGTTGCACCGATCTATATTCTGCGCTTGTTCATCGATGCGTTGATTCAAGATAATTTTGATTACTCCGTACTGATCCAATATGTGAGCCTCTTCGCGGGAGCTATCTTGTTAGGATATTTGGCGGAATTTGTTTGGACGTTTAATTTATTTATTGGTTCCTACGATTTGCAAAAACAATTACGGGAACAATTGATGAGCCACTTTCTCAAAATGGGGGCGCCGTTTTACCATCGTTTCCGAACAGGTGATTTAATGACTCGTTCCAGTGACGATGTCCAAGTGATGGGGATGACCGTTGGGTATGGTCTGATGGTTTTCTTAAATACTAGTTTGTATCTAAGCTTTATCGTAGCGATGATGGCTGGGACGGTTTCTTGGTTATTGACCTTGATTGCCTTGATTCCAATGCCACTTTTAGCCTATTACATTTTCAAATGGGGCTCGCAAGTCGATAAGGCGTTTACGGAAGCGCAGAATTCTGTTTCTGAGATGAACAGTGAAGTGTTGGAGATCATTGATGGCATTCGGGTCGTCCGAGCTTATGGACTAGAAGGAGCCACCACGGAACAGTTTCAAAAGAAAACACTGGAAACACGAGCAAAAAACAATATCGTTTCTGAGATCGATTCCCGTTTTGGGCCGCTGATTACCATCATCTTAGCGATCAGTTTTGTGATGAGCTTTGGTGTCGGGGCGTTTCTTGTTGCTAACCAAACGATCACCATTGGTGCGATGGTTTCTTTCCAAGTGTATTTGACAATGGTCGTTTGGCCGATGATCTCAGCAGGAGATCTTGTGAATGTGATGCAGCAAGGTGCTGCATCCTGGCGTCGGATCAATGAAGTGCTGCAGACAGGGGATGAATTAGAAACGCCAGGCGAAGCCGACCTGCAAGCCATCAATACGATCCGTTTTGAAGCATACCATTTCCAATACCCACAAGCAGCTCGCTATGTGTTAGAAGGACTGGATTTGACGATCACTCGTGGAGAAGTCTTAGGGATCGTTGGGAAGACCGGCAGCGGAAAAACGACGCTGCTAAGACAATTCGGTCACCGCTATCCATACTCTGATCAAGTACCCTTGATCAATGAGCAGCCCTTGACGGCCTATCAAACAACAGCAGTGCGCAACCACTTTGCAGAAGTACCGCAAGAACATACCTTGTTTTCACGAACGATTCGCGAGAACTTGTTATTCGGACAGCCAGACGCTTCCGAAGAAGTATTGTGGGAAGCCCTGGAAGCTGCTTGCTTTAGCGAAGACATCAAGCGGATGCCAGAAGGGCTCGAAACGATTGTCGGTGAGAAAGGCGTTTCCCTTTCTGGTGGACAAAAACAACGCTTGTCATTAGCACGGGCGTTTTTACGAAACAGTGAAGTCCTCTTACTGGATGATGCCCTTTCGGCAGTTGATGCCAAAACGGAACAAGCCATCATCACGAATTTGAAAACGATGAAGCAGGCACCGACCTCCATTATCGTGACCCATCGATTGTCCGCCATCACCGAAGCGGATCAAATCATCGTCTTAGAAGACGGACGGATCACACAGCGTGGTACCCATCAGGAGTTGATCGAAACCCCAGGGTGGTACCAAGAACAGTATTACCATCAACAGTTAAAGGAGGACGATACAAGTGTTCTCAACGATTAAGCGCTTGCTCACGTATTTGAGCTATTATAAAAAACAATTTACCGTGGGCGCGATCTTGCTGTTGCTGGCAGCAGCGCTCGAACTGACTTCACCACTGATTGCCAAACAGCTGATCGACCGAGTGATGACACCGGCGGTTGACAGCAGAAACCTAAATACGATGCTTTTGATCCAATTACTCGCTGGGTATTTGCTGGTCAATTTGATTGGTTCCCTTTTTCGTTATATCAGCTTGCTACAATTGCGAAAAATGTCCAACAGTATTGTCAAAAAAATGCGGGATCAGCTTTTTGACCATATGCACAAATTACCGGTTTCTTACTTTGACCAGATTCCAGCCGGCAAGGTCGTCGCACGGATCACGAATGACACCGAAGTCTTGCGGTCTAATTTCTACGTGATCGTGATCAGTAATTTGTTAAGCAACATTATCCAAATCATTGGTGCGTTTATTGCATTATTTCTTTTGAATCGCACCTTAGGAGCAGCGATGCTGATTTTGATCCCGATTTTAGGAATCTGGCAGCATTTTTACACCAAATATGCCTCTCGTTACAATTTAGCAATGCGGGAATACATCTCTCAAATCAGTGGACAGTTAAATGAATTTGTCCAAGGAATGGCGATCATCCAAGCCTTCCAACGAGAAAAGCAGTTGCAGAAAGAATTTAATGAGACAGTAGAGAAATGGTTCAAAACCGGACGTAAATACCTCTTACTCGATTCAAGTATCGCTTGGGGATTAGGCAATTTGTTGCGAAATTCAACCATCTTGATTTTAATCACGACCTTGGCCGCCTTTTTCCTTGATGGCCGCTTGGCGATCTCAGCAGGTTTGCTGTATGCCTTTATTGATTACATCAACCGCCTGTATGATCCCATCGAGGGGCTTGTCCAAACCATCACCAACGTGCAGCAATCATTAGCTGCTGGACAGCGGGTCTTTGAGTTTGCTGATCAGCCGGTTGAAAAACAACAAAGTGAGCAGCTGACTGTTACGAATGGCGATGTTTCTTTCCAACAGGTGACCTTTGGCTACGACCCTGAGCAAGCGATCTTGCACGATATCAACTTCGACGTTGCCGCAGGAGAGACCATTGCTTTAGTCGGTCATACTGGTTCTGGAAAATCGAGTATTTTGAACCTGTTGTTCCGTTTTTATGATCCGCAGCAGGGGAAAATCGTTGTGGATGGACAAGTGATCACTGATTATGATCGTCATAGTTTAAGAGATTCAATGGCGATCGTCATGCAAGATCCCTATCTATTTACTGGAACGATCGCCAGCAACATCGGGATGAACGATCCAACGATCACCGAAGCGATGATTATCGATGCCTTGAAACAAGTCGGCGCTGACTACCTTTTGAGCCGTTATGAAAAAGGCATCCATCATCCAGTCGTTGAAAAAGGCAATGAGTTTTCTAGTGGAGAACGTCAGCTGATCAGTTTCGCCCGTGCGCTGGTCTTTGATCCAAAAATCTTGATTCTGGATGAAGCGACGAGCCATGTGGACACTGAAACAGAGTCCATCATTCAAAAGGCGATGACCGTCTTGCAAAAAGGACGGACGACCTTCATGATCGCTCACCGTTTATCAACGATCAAACAAGCCGATCAAATCTTGGTCCTAGACCAAGGGAAGATCGTGGAACGGGGAACCCATGCAAGTCTTGTCCAAGGGCAAGGAATCTATCAGCAAATGTATCAAATGCAGGCAGAGCAGCTGTAATCAGCGGTGATTGCCGACAACAGTAACCGTAAAAGAAAATCCTTGAGCCTCCTGCATGGGAAGTGGCTCAAGGATTTTTAATATAATGCGAAGGTGCAGCCAATCATCTATGGGGAGTAGGAAGAGGAGGCCTTCGCTTATATATCAGTAGGAAAAGCGGCAAGGTGTTGTCGTAATTTTGTTAAGAAATGCTCGCCGATCACTGATAACGGGCGAGCGTTCTTTTTAATGAGGATGATCTCACCCTCGGACGCGTCGATCAAAGGAAGAAAAGCCAAGCCTTGGCGTTCTGGTTGGGCAACGATCCCCGAGCCGGTTCCATAAAGATCCGTCTGCTGTAATAGCTGGACCATCGTGCCTCGATCGCTGACATGCACCACTTGAGGGCTTGGAGCAAAGTCGATCAAATCCTCGGAAAAAAACGAATAGCGTTCATCTTCTTGCAAAAAGCGTACTTGTGGATAAGGGGCGAGATCTCTTAAGGAAAGCTGCCTTTTTTCTGTCAAGGGATGAGCCGCTCGCAAAAAGACATGGGGGCGAAACCGTCCCAACGCCTCGAAGGACAATTGGGCGCCTTGCAGAAGTCGTTCCAACCCTGCTTGGTTTTGCTCATTTAAATAAAGGATCCCAAATTCACTTCGATATTGCTGCACGTCCGTGATTACCTTTAAGGTCGTGGTTTCTAAAAGGCGAAACTGGCGACAGTCGGGAAATTCCTGCAGCAGCTCACTGAAAATTCCAGCCGTGAAATCATAGTGCTGGCTTGCAATAGTGAAGGTTTGATTCGCTGCTTGCTTGCTGGAAAAACGTGTTTGCAGCTGCGCCACTTGACTCAAGATCGGCTGGGCATGGTCTAGAAATTCCGAGCCTTCAGCAGTCAAGCGGGCGCCTTGATTCGTACGCTCAAAAAGCTGGACCTCCAATTCTGTTTCCAACTCTTTCACGGCTTGGGAAAGACTTGGCTGCGAAAGATACAGCCGTTTGGCTGCTTCACGAAAACTTCCATGGTCAGCGATCGCTTGCACGATCCGCATTTGTTGAATATTCAATTTTTGACCTCCTTTACAAAGATTTCGACAGGGAAGGGTCCACCAATCAATAGTAGTCAGTTCTTTTACTTCTATAATAATAGAAGCTTCTTTAAAAAATAAGACGACAGTTGCTGCTTATTGCTACTTTTCAAGCGGTCATTGCAATTCCTCAGGAATAAACCAATAATCCGTTTGATTCTCTTCTGCCAGCAGTTCTTTAAAGGCTTCAGAATGATAAGCTGCCACCACTGCCTGTGCCCAATTACTATCTTTATTGGCTTCTTTTACCGTTGCCACCAGTTCATATTCTTGCAAAATGTCTTCACTTAATAGGCTTTCCTCTGCAGCGATTCCAGCACTATAAACGATGCTGCCGGGAATCACCGCATAGTCTAAATCTGCTAAGCTGCGGGGGATTTGGGCAGAATCCATCTCGACGATGTCCAGGTCATAAGGATTGTTAGTAATGTTTCTCAAAGTCGCGGCAATGGGCGCCACTTCGGAGTCAAGCTCGATCCAGCCGGCTTTTTGTAGCAGCAACAGGGCACGGGTACTATTTGACGGATCATTGGGGATCCCGATGGTATCGTTTGCTTCAATCGCTGTTAAACTGTCCTTTCTGCCAGGATACAAGCCGGCTGGAACGGTAGGAATCGGTGTGATACCCACTAAATCGGCATCCGTGTTATCATTGAAGTTTTCTAAATAGGCGGTGTGCTGATCGACGTTTAAGTCGATCTCGCCATCGTTCAATGCAATGTCCGCTTCCAAGACCCCAGTAAAGCCAATATCCGTCACAGTATATCCAGCTTCTTCTAAAATCGGTTTGATTCCTTTGAGAAACAGTTCACTGTAAGGCCCTGGTGTCGTCCCCAATCTGATTTCTGTTTGCTGTTCCTCGGCATTTCCCGTTACTTCTTCTTGATTGCCACAACCGGCAAATAAAACTAAGGACAATAAACCAATGCCCACACCCAATCGAATCTTTCGTTTCATAACTTTTCCTCCTTTTTTATAAAAAAAGCCTTCCCAAAGAATAGTCTTTGGGAAGGACGATCATTTCGCGGTACCACCTTCGTTTGTTTTTTGCTGAAACAAAAAACCTCAGTCAGTTCATCAAATAAACTGCATTGCGCTATCGGGCTTTCTCCGTCGGGGATTGTTCGTCCACGAATGCTCAAAGGTCATCTTCGGATCTTCTTCCTTACTCGTTTCCACCAGTTCCGAGTTCTCTTGAAAGAAAGGGGGGATCGTACTCTTCTTCTCACTGCATGTGTATGAAATTAGTAGTATCTTAGAACAAGATGAGAAAGTTGTCAATTGCTTTCGTGATAGGTGATTCCAATCACTACGCAGGTAGTAGGGGAGCAAATGGACAAGGGCAAGAATAGACCTAAAAAGCAGGAAAAGCAGATGAATGGTCGAAATCGCTTGGTTGGGTTAGAATCGAAACACAAAACAAAAAAAGAGGCGAGCAAATGAAATTACTTTTGATTGGACATACCGGCACACTTGGGCAGCTTTTAGTTGAAGGCTTTCAGCAGGTACCAGAGGTGGAGCTGATCACGGCTAGCCGTAGCAATGGTGATCATCAGGTCGAAATTGCGGATGCAGCCAGTGTCAGCCAGCTATTTGCAGCTACTGGGAAAGTGGATGCTATTGTTTCCGCTGCGGGAAGCACAGTGTTTAAACCCTTTGAGGAATTGACGCCAGCTGATATTCAACAGTCGGTGGCTTCGAAGCTACAAGGACAAGTCAACCTTGCGTTGATTGGCCAGCATTTTCTCAATGAAGGCGGTAGTATCACACTGACTTCTGGAATTATCAAAGACGAATTTATCCCAATGGGCACGCCTTCAGCACTGGTCAATGGCGGTTTAGAAGCCTTCGTGGCATCGGCAGCTTTTGAGATCGGTCATGGGCTACGAATCAATGCAGTCAGTCCCAATGCGCTTGTGGGTTCTTGGGAAACCTTCGCCGATTCTTTCAAAGGCTTTATTCCCGTTGGTGACGCACCCGTTTTTGCAGCGTATCAAAAAGCAGTTTTTGGGATCATGACTGGCAAAACCTTCACCGTTTATTAAGAAAAGCAGAAGTAGCAAAAACCGCCAAATCACAGATGACTTGGCGGTTTTTGTTCTGCTGAAAAAGAGGTAGCAAACAGTTAAGAAGAGAGCATTTGGGTTTTCAGCTTGGGCATTTCTGCTTTGAGTTGTTGGCGAGCAAAAGCCAAGTCATTGATCCAAGAAGCAATCGCTTCTTTTTCTAAGAACAGAGGCATTCGATCATGGACTGGTTCAACAGAATCGTTCGCGGCAGTCGTTAGAATGATTGATTCAGTTTCGATCTGATCCTCTTTTTGAAGGATGCGATAAAAACCAGCGGCATAAATCACGTGATCTTGCGAAAAGAGGAACTTTTCCTTTTCATGATTCCATTCATAGAAACCAGACATCGGAAAGACACAGCGATGCTCTTGGAAAGGTTTGCGAAAAGTCGGTTTCTCTTCAACGGTCTCAGAACGCGCATTGATCATCAAATGCCCTTTTATAAAGCCGGTAAAGCCCCATCTTGTCACACCAGCTACAACTTGTTGTTGTTGATTTGCACCGATGGTTACGACGTGATTGGAAGGGAAAACATCATTGACAGCGACAGTCTGTTGACGCTTGCGGGCTTTCGCCGCGGCTTCTTGATAATATTCTGACAATTCTCCAGTTGTTGGGTCAAATAAGTATCGGCCGCACATGGACGAGTCACTCCTTTTTTTGGATTGGCTGCTGCCTTTGTTTCAGTATAAAGATTCAAGGCGTCAAAACCAACTAACTTGCTTCACTTCTCGATTCAACAAGAAAAGGATCTTAAACATATGTAAAAAGTCAGGAGTATCGCTTGATTTGCCGGAAACCAGATAACAAAAAAAGGCAGTCACCTACTGAGGTTGACAGCCTTTTTTATTCTAGTTGGTTAGCCAATTTTTTTAACTCTCCCGCCGATTTTATTTGCGAAACGTTCAGCATCTTCTCTGCAAGTATAGGTCAATGCAATTGTTTTGTCCCGTGTTCTTTTTCCTTCGGCGGTTAGATAACCATGAAAGATTTTAATCGCATACAATAGATAAACACCTCCTTATCCTTGGTAATAATAACAAATTTACCGCTTACATTCAAGAGATATAGTAAAAGTTTATTTTTTGTTAGTTATTTTATTAAGAATTTATTCAAAGGTTTTAGAAACGATTGAAGGAGTAAGGGAGGAGAGTGGAATAGACCAATGCGCATTTGAAGGAAAGACGAAGGAACGGAAACGTATAAAATTTCTGCTACTTGCTTTCCAGCATAGAAGGACAAAGAATGAATGCTATTTGGTTTTGACATTTCAACAAATAGACCAATCGAGAAATAGCTAAGATATACGTCAAAAGTAGAGAATAGAAGCTATTTTCGTTTTTTGCGTGTTATTGATACATTTTCCCCTTAAAAAATGATTTGTAGAAAGAAACGATGATTCAAGCATTATATAAGCACGAAGCTTGTTGTTTATTGTGTTGGCAAGTTGCTGGTTTTGGGGGATTAAAAAGCAAAAGTTATTCTTAAAATGTCCGTCTGACAAAGGCAGCTTTTGTGAGAAGCTCAACAGGGCTTAACGATCGTGTGAAAAAATTTAAGGAAGCGATTGACAAGTTTTTTTTGAAGTGCTATGATACCGATGTAATTAGATAACGGTTACAGAAGTGCTGTGACCAAGAGGCATGTTACTGTAAGAAGGCAAACCTCATATTCCACCAAGGGTGGAGTATGAGGTTTTTTAGTGTTTTTAAGGTGGAGGAAATCATGAAAATAAAGAAGTTTTTAAATAATAATGTTGTCTTACTAAAGAAAGGCAGCAATGAAATTATCGGATTTTCTACAGGCATCAGCTTCAATAAGAAGGTAGGAGATGATGTAGAAGAACAAGATTTTGAAAAGATTTTTGTATTGGATACTCATGCAATGCTGGAACATTTTAGCTATCAATTAGGAAAATGCGATCCGAAATACGTAGCGATCGTTGCTAAAATCGTGGCTTATGCTAAACAGAATTATCGATTAGCAGTCAGCGACTATATTTATTTGACTTTGCTGGATCATATTGATTTCACTGTTCATCGGATCAAGCAGCAAATGACTTTTCATAGTCCTTTGCAATGGGATATTCGGCGATTTTATCCCGATGAATATGCCATAGGGGTGTATGCTGTCCAGCTTATGGAGCAAGAACTAGCGATCGATGTACCAACAGAAGAAGCGATCTCCATCGCATTGCATTTTGTAAATGTCCAATCACAAAAGAAGGATATGGCGGTTACCAATCAAATCGCGAAATTTATAGAAGACGTACTGACGATCGTAAAGTATGAGTACAAACAAAATTTTGATGAGAATAGTTTCCATTACTCTCGCTTTGTCACGCATCTGCACTATTTCGCACAAAATGTGATCAACCATACACTTCCCAGCTATGAAGCGTCGACGCTCTATGCACAAATTGAAAAGATGTATCCGCAAGCATTTCACTGTGTGGAAAAAATCAAGGTTTATATCAAAAATACGTATGATATCAACATCTCAGAAAATGAAGAAATTTATCTATCACTCCATATCCAGAAATTGACGGAACAAGGAGAAAGGGAGAAAAACAATGGACTATAAACAACTAGCCAATGAAATTTATGAAAATGTCGGCGGTGGTAAAAATATCCAGCACGTGACCCACTGTGCAACAAGACTGCGTTTCACGCTGGCCGACGACAAAAAAGCTGACAGTGAAGCAATCAAACAGTTAAAAGGAGTGACTGGACTCGTTCAGGGAAATGGTCAATACCAAGTGATTATTGGGCCGGATGTATCGAGTGTATACGCGCAACTACCGACGACAGAAACGACGGCTGATCAAAGCAGCAGCGATCAATCGATCATCTCACGACTCCTTGACTTTATCGCAGGCTGTTTTACACCGATGATTGCAATCATAGCAGCTGGAGGAATGCTGCAAGTGGTCCTTTCACTATTGGAGTTATCAGGAATTTTAGCTGCAACTGACGATACGTATCTCGTATTGTATCAAGTATCGCAAGCAGCCTTCTTTTTCATTCCCGTTTATTTAGGAAATTCTGTGGCCAAACGATTGAAAATAGATCCTTTCTTAGGAAGCTACGTCGGAGCGATTTTTGTGATGCCAGGATTGACGGCCCTTCTCAGCCAAGAAGGAGGAATCACATTATTTGGATTGCTCGTACCGAATGTGAGCTACAATGCCTCCGTTTTGCCAGTCTTATTAAGTGTCTGGGTTATGTCTTATGTCTATCGGTTCGCCGATCGGATTTTACCGAACAGTGTCAAATTTATTCTCCGTCCGTTGATCGCCATCATCGTGATCACACCGCTGGCTCTATTGCTAATCGGACCATTAGGTGTGACGATCGGCAACTATGTGTCACAGTTTTTGAACTACTTAACAAACAATTTTGGTCCGTTAGCGGTCTTGTTTATGGGTGCCTTTGCTCAATTGCTAGTAATGACGGGCATGCACACGACGCTGACCCCTATTTTATTAACTTCTTTGGCAACGTACGGGTATGATGATTTGATCGTCCCTGGTATGCTGCTTGGATTGGCTGCCGAAGCAGCGATTTGTTTAGCGGCTGGAATCAAAGCTAAGGATACGGAATTTAAACAAGTGAGTTTTTCATCGGCAATTACTGCCTTGATGGGTGTGTCCGAACCTGCTTTGTACGGAGTAACCTTACGTCTGAAAAAACCGATTGTCGGAATGATCCTTGGGGGTGCTGCTGGGGGACTTTATTTTGGTTTGATGAAAATCAATACGCCAGTAGTCATTGCTTCATTTGTGGCGCTTCCATCATACAGCAGTGTGTTTCATGCGCTGATCGGCTCGTTGATTACTTTTGCGATTGCCTTTACCTACACTTGGCTCATGGTCAAAGATGCAGATTTTCCTAATAATAATCAGCCGCAAGCAGTCAAATCTGGAGCGCAAGATGTGACACCCAAAGCAACTGATGTTTCTTCTGAAACGAAGAAAGAACAATCAGCGATTGAAAAAATTGTAGTATCACCTTTAAAAGGAACTGCCGTTCCATTGACAGAAACCAATGATCAGGCGTTTGCTTCATTGGCATTAGGTAAAGGAATTGCTGTTAAGCCACAAGATCAACAGGTGATTGCCCCATTTACGGGACAGGTTTCTGCCGTTTTTCCAGGAAATCATGCGATTGGACTTACCAGTACTGAGGGGATTGAACTACTGATCCACATCGGTATTGATACGGTGAATATGCAAGGAAGTGCCTTTGAACGACTAGTCAATGAAGGTGATCAAATCACTATGGGAGAAACATTATTGCACTTTGATGCAGAAAAAATCGCTCAGGCAGGGTATGAAGATACCGTTATGATCACTGTTACCAATACGGCAGACTTCTTAGATGTTGTGGCACTTGCCCAACAGCAAGAAATAAAAGCTGGCGATCAGTTATTAGCCATTTTTTAATCATTAGAAAGAAGAAAGGATGACAGCAATGAGTTTCCCAAAACATTTTTTATGGGGCGGCGCTTCGGCGGCAAACCAATATGAAGGCGGCTATAATGAGGGTGGAAAAGGGCTCGCTTGTGCTGACTTGATCAGCGGTGGCAGCCATACGACTTCTCGGAAAATCACAGCAAAAATTGAAGAAGAGTTGTTGTATCCAAGCCACGAAGCAACTGATTTTTATCATCATTATCAAGAAGATATTGCATTGTTTGCAGAAGCTGGATTTAAAGCTTTCCGCATGTCTATCAACTGGACCCGGATTTTTCCCAAGGGCAACGACGCTGAACCGAATGAAGAAGGCCTGGCCTTTTATGATCGTGTGTTTGACGAGTGTCGGCAGTACGGGATTGAACCAATTGTAACCATTGCTCATTTTGATGTTCCCGCATATTTGAGCCAAGAATACAATGGTTGGGCGAGTCGTGAAGTGATCGACTTTTATGCGAGATATGCGGCGGTGTTGTTTGAACGCTATCACGAAAAAGTAAACTATTGGATCACTTTTAATGAAATCAACACGGCCACCTTAAGTATCGGAAACTTTTTATCACTGGGACTGCAAGTTGGTGAATCTGAATTTATCAATCAGCCGGATAATCTACAGCAACGCTACCAAGCCCTGCATCATCAATTTGTTGCCAGTGCAAAGGTTGTCGCTTACGGACATGAACACTATCCAGATTTGAAAATCGGCTGTATGATTTCTTATATGCCACGCTATCCTTATACTAGCCATCCAAATGATGTACTACTAGCTAAACAAGAAGAAAATATGCACTCGAAATTTTGTGGCGATGTGCAGGTCACAGGGAAATATCCTTATTATGCAAAGAAATATTTTGCTGATCATGGCTTTGCAATCGAGTTTGCACCAGAAGATCAAGCGATCCTAGCTAAGGGAACAGTGGATTACTACACGTTTAGTTACTATCTAACACTTTGTGTCTCTGCAGATGAGAAAGTTACCAAAAATGGACACAGTATGATTGGCGGTTCAGGCGTAAATAATCCTTATCTAGAGCAGACGGAATGGAATGCGATGATTGATCCAGTAGGATTGAGAATTGCGTTGAATGATATTTATGATCGCTACCAACTGCCATTGATGATCGTGGAAAATGGGATCGGGGTTTCAGAAACTGTTGCTGAAGATGGACAGATTCATGATGATTATCGCATCGATTATTTAGAAAAGCATATTGCTGAAATGGAGAAAGCCATCGATGATGGTGTCGAGTTGATTGGTTACACGATTTGGAGTGCCGTTGATATTGTCAGTGCTTCTACAGGAGAAATGAAAAAAAGGTATGGCATCATTTTTGTGGATAAATATGACGACGGGACAGGGACTTTAGATAGAAAGAAAAAAGACAGTTTCTATTGGTATCAAAAAGTGATTGAACGAAACGGCTTATGATTAAATACTCCAGTACTTGCAGTGTACAAGTGCTGGAGTTTTTTTGCGCATCAATTTCAGCGCGTCCACAACAAAAACCACGCGTAGCTCACGCGTGGTTCCTATCGGTGGTTCATGTCAATTACGCCGATAAACAAATCGCCCATCAAATACGGTGGCTTCAACGGTCGTTTGAAGCAATTCTTCGGCAGTCAAAGGCAAGATGTTTTGGGACAAAATACAAAGATCGGCTAAACAGCCAACTTCTAATCGCCCGATATCTTGCCGACTCAAGGCTTTGGCGGCGCCTGCGGTGTGGGCATAGAGGGCATCGGCGATGGAGATTTTTTCTTTTGGCATCAATCCGCCTGCTGGCTGGCCGTTTTTTTCCTGCCGAGCAACCGCATAATACAGCGAGTCTAAAGGAGTCACGTCGATCACGACTGGCGTATCAGTCCCAAAAGCCAAGGTTGCGCCTTGCTCTAGAAAGGACTGAAAAGGAAACATTTGACTGGCACGCTGAGGTCCTACTTCTTCATCGAGGGTCTCATAACCGACTAATAAATGGCTAGGCTGTACGGAGAGTACCAGTTGTTCTTGGCGAACTAGTGGCAGATCAGCGGCATCCATCACTTCCAAGTGTTCCAAGGTATTGGCTTTGCCTTTAGAAAGCGGGTGAGCAGCAGCACTTTCTTGATAAAAGAGGAGTGCTTGTCGAATCGCTTCATCACCAATGGTATGGATGCGCATCGGCCAGTCTTGCTGGTTGGCTTGTAAAATAAAGCGGCGCATCCGTTGAACATCGATCAACGGCATCCCGACATCACCAGCAAAATACGGTGTTTCATATTCCGCTTTTAAAAAAGCGGTGTGCGTACTCGTCACGCCGTCAAAAAATTGTTTGACGCCGCCCATCTGTACTTTTTCGGAGCGATAAGTACGGTAAGTTTCTGTTAGTTGTGTGATGTCTTCTCGCATGGCTGGATAAAAGACAGCGCGCAAGGTCGCTTCTGCTTCCGTCTGTCGATAAAGAGTGGGATAGACTAGATCGTCCCAGCTTTCTCCTGTCAAGGCAACATCGCCGATCGTCGTGATGCCGTATTGATTGAGCTGTTTCATATAGGTCAGAAAAGCAACAGGGCTTTGTGCTTGGAACGACTGTAAGACCTTTGCTAAATAATGAATGGCGATCGCTTCTAAAAAGCAGCCGCTTAATTGTCCGCTGTTTTCGTCAAGTAGTGCCTCCCCGCTGATCCCTGCTGGTAAGTTCTCAGGTGTGATCCCTAAAGCAGCGATCCCTTGGCTATTCAACCAAATACTGTGGGCATCACCGGAAATCAGCATGACAGGCGTGTTGGCACAATAGTTGTCGATCGAATCTTTCGTCGGGTAGACTTGCTGACCGAAATCACTGCTGAACCAGCCGATGCCAATTTTCCATCCATGGGTGATGGGCAAGGCGGGCACTTGCTGGGCAACGGCTTCTTCTGTCATTCCCGTAAGATGGGTCAATGCCCCTTGATGGAGTAATGCGGAAAGATAAAAATGAACATGAGCATCAATAAAGCCTGGGATGATCATTTGTTCTTTGAGATCAATGACCTGGGTGTCTTCCGCAAGTGTTGGCAGCGCTGAAAGAGGACCTACAGCCGTGATTTTCTGGTCTTCTATCAAGAGAAAGCCCGCAAAAGTCGTTTTCGTTTTGGTATCAAAGATGTGTTCAGATTTTAGTAATAGTGACAATTATAATCCCAACTTCCATTCAAGGAAAAGGTCGTTGTAAAGCTCAACCGCTTCTTTTCCTAAGTATTCATAATGTTCCATTTGTTCCATCGCACTTGGCTCAGGGTAGAAAGCTTTGTCAGCAGTCAGTTCTGCTGGCAGCATGGTTTTTGCCGTTTCACTCGGCGTGGCGTAGCCCACGTATTCGGCATTTTGTGCGGCATTTTCTGGGCGGAGCATAAAGTTGATGAAGGCGTAGGCTCCCTCAAGATTACCAACGGTTTTAGGGATCGCAAAATTGTCTGTCCAAATCGCACCGCCGTCATTGGGAACGATATAGGTGACGGCAGGATTTTCCGCCATCACATAAGCGGCATCGCCCGAATACCCGATTCCTAAAGGGGCGTCGTTGTTGATCATCAAGGTTTTGATCTCGTCGGTCAAAACTGCTTTGACATTGGGACGGATACTTTCCAGCTTCTTCAAGGCTTTGGCGACCTTAGTCGGGTCTTTTTCATTTTGGGAAAGACCGAGCGTCTGTAACGCGATTCCTAAGGTTTCGCGAGCACCATCCACCATCAATACATCATTTTTAAATGCAGGGTCCCATAAATCCCCCCAGCCATGGATCGAAGAAGCATCGACTTCTTCAGTATTTGCCATGATTCCGATCGTGCCCCAAAAATAGGGGATCGAGTAGGTATTGTCCGGATCAAAGGCTTGATCCATCAAAAAAGGCGACAGATCTTCCGTTCCCGTCAATTTCTGATGGTCTAAAGGCACTAACAATCCTTCTTCGATCATTTTCGGAATGATCGATTCGCTAGGGAAAACCAAATCATAGCGCGAGCCGCCTTGTTTGATTTTCGTTTCCATCGCTTCGTTGGAGTCAAATGTATTATAAATCACTGAGTAACCAGTCTCAGTTTCGAATGTTTTGATCAATTCGGGGTCAATATATTCGCCCCAATTGTAAATAATCACTGTATTTTTGTCGGACGACGTTGCTGCCCCCGATTCTTTCGTTAACACCGAAGCACCGAAAAACAGCAATGCGGTGATGCCGATCACACCGCCAAAAAATACCCACAACCTTTTCAATTCATCAATTCCTTCTTTCTCTACAATTTCGTATTTCTTGAGTAGCGTAATTGATTTTTAAAGAAAAGGCAATAAAAAAATGAAGAAAAAATAAACCCGTTTCTTTCAAGGCTTAGCAGGAGGAACGGCCAGGTGGCTGGGGCAGTTTCCAAACATATCATTTGTCAAATTCCCTCCTTTTGCCTAAGCTAGGGAAGTGAGAAATCAAGGGATGGAAAAACAGGAACCTCTCTTTGATGAAGAATGAATGTAAGGAGTGAAGCATCAATGGAAACACGTGCTGTCGTTATTGAAGCCTATGGTGGAAAAGACCAATTAAAAGAAGCAACGGTCCAATTACCTGAATTAAAAGCAAATCAATTATTAGTCAAAGTTGCCGCAACATCCATCAACCCAATCGATTGGAAATTAAGAGAAGGCTATTTGAAACAAATGTTTCCATGGGACTTCCCAATTATTTTAGGCTGGGATGTCGCAGGGGATATCGTAGAAATAGGCGCTGACGTGACAGAATTCAAAGTTGGTGATGCAATCTATGCCCGCCCTGAAACGACTCGTTTTGGGACGTATGCTGATTACGCCATCGTGGATGCTGAGTTAGCAGCGATTAAACCAGAAAACCAAAACTACGCAGAAGCAGCTGCAGTGCCACTAGCTGGTTTGACTGCTTACCAAGCGTTGTTTGAACACGGTCGTTTAAAAGCAGGGGAAAAAGTCTTGATCCATGCCGGAGCAGGCGGAGTTGGTACCTATGCGGTCCAACTAGCAAAAGCAGCTGGCGCTTACGTCATCACGACGGCTAGTCCTCGTAACCATGAGTTATTACAAAAACTTGGTGCCGATGAGATCATCGATTACCACACGACAGATTTTGAAGAAGTCTTGCAAGACATCGATTTGGTCTTTGATACGATGGGGGGCGTCACCCAGAAGAAAAGTTTCACTGTCTTAAAACCTAAGGGCCGTCTGATCTCGATTTTGAGTATTGAAGACGAAGACTTGGCAAAAGAAAAAGACATCTTCGCCAAAGCAGTTTGGTTACGAACCAACGGCAAACAATTGGCAGAATTGACAGAGCTGATCGAAGCAGAAAAAGTCACCAGTGTCATCGGTGCAACCTTCCCATTGACAGCACAAGGAATTTACGATGCCCACGCATTGAGTGAGACACACCATGCAGTAGGTAAGATCGTTATTGAAAATCAAGACAATTTCATCAGCCAAGACGCAGAATAAAGGAGGCTGAACCGATGCGCTTATGGCATGAAGCACTGATACCTGCTTTGCCTCGGCAGCAGCTGTTAGGCCAGCATCGTGAAGCAGCAGCCTTACGAGGGTTAGGCTGGGGCAAGAAGCATGCAACCGTCGATTACGTTTTTACTCATCCACCCTATAAATTGTTTCAATACCATCAGTTAGTGCTGGATGAAATGACCCGTCGAGGCTATCGGCCAGCACCTGAATGGTACGATCCGGCGTATCGTGGCAAAAATCTGCCGCTGGAACCCTCCGTTCAAGCCGTCCCTTTGACTACGCCGATCTATCCAGAACATGATGAAGCATACTTGGAAGAATGCTTAGTGAATCTCCATAGTAAAGGGATCTATCTTTAAAGACCAAACACTTTCCTGAATTTTTGTTCGGGAAAGTGTTTTTTTGCTTTAAAATCGGCAACTTACAAAAAGTAAGCATATTGTTCGCAACTTTTTTTGTTCCTTGTTATAGTGAGAACAGAGAATCAGTAATGAGAAATGAGGAAAAGAAAATGACCATCAATCACAGAAATCTTGAATTTGGGTTAGATACTTTTGGCGATCTAGCCTTTGATGATACAACGAAAGAACGGATCAGTTACAGCGAATCGTTGCGCAATATCGTAGCGGAAGGAAAATTAGCCGATGAAGTCGGCATCGATGTCATTGCCTTAGGGGAGCACCATCGGGAAGAATATTCGATCTCAAGTCCTGATACGGTACTAGCGGCTTTAGCAATGGTTACCAAAACCATCAAATTAGGTACTGGTGTAACTGTCTTGAGTTCGGATGATCCCGTGAGGGTCTACGAACGGTTCGCGACTGTTGATGCGTTGTCGAACGGTCGCGCACAAATCATGCTGGGACGGGGATCTTTTACTGAATCATTCCCTCTATTCGGCTATGACTTGCAAGATTATGAAGAACTATTTGAAGAAAAAACAGCAATGTTCAGTGAATTGAGAAAAGGCAAACCATTAACTTGGGAAGGCAAGTTCACGCAATCCTTAAAAAATGCCGACGTTTTTCCAAAAATCGAGGGACACCAATTAGATACCTATGTAGGTGTCGGTGGAACACCTGAATCGATCATTCGTGCCGTTCGTTATGGGTTTCCCGTTATGTTAGCGATCATCGGTGGCGAACCTGCTCGTTTTGCGCCGTATGTTGATCTGTATAAAAAGGCAGCGCAGCAATTGGGGCAACCGATTCTGCCAATCGGCATGCACTCCCATGGTGTGATCGCCGACACCGACGAAGAAGCCTATGAAATCGGCTGGAACTACATCAAAAAGAGCATGGACAAAATCGGTCTTGATCGCGGCTGGCCAGCCATGAGCAAAGAGCGCTTTGACTTTGAAGTCGAACATGGTTCTTACTATGTAGGCAGTCCAGAAACCGTGGCGCAAAAAATTGCCCGTATGATGCCGCAAGTCGGTGTAGAACGCTTTGATCTGGTTTACGGTACTGGCGGACAGCTGCAAAAAGACCGTTTCAAAACGATTGAATTGTATGGAACCAAAGTGATTCCACGGGTGAAAGAATTGTTGGCAGCAGGTGATGGCAATGCCTAAAACCATCGGTATTTTAGGCGCAGGCAAGTTAGGCTTAGCGCTCGCAAATCTTGGTGCCCAGACGGGCTATCGGGTCTTGATCGCCAGTACGAAGCCAGCAGAAAAAATCGCCTTGTCCGTTTCTGTGTTGGCTCCGGGAGCGATCGCAAAAAATGCCGCTGAAGTGATGACAGAAGCCCAAACGATCATTTTGGCAATCCCATTGAGTAAGTACCAACAGCTGCCAGCAGAAGCATTGGCTGGCAAGCTAGTGATCGATGCCATGAATTATTGGTGGGAAGTCGACGGCAAAGAAACAGAATACTCATCCATCGAGCAGACTTCTTCGGAACGTGTGCAACGCTATTTTTCCCAAAGTAAAGTAGTCAAAGGATTCAATCATATGGGGTACCACGACATCCAAGAGGAATCCTTGCTGACGAGAACGGCTGCTCAAGGAACTGCCAAAAAAGCCATCGCCATTGCTGGTGATGACCAAACCGCCCTTGATCAGACAGCCGAAATCGTTGCCGCCTTCGGCTTTGATCCCTTTCCTATCGGTGCTTTAGCTAATGGCATCATGTTAGAACCCGGCAGCCCTTTCTTTGGTGCCAATCAAACCAAAGAGGGATTGACGGCATTGATGAAGGAGTTTTGGAGCAGTGAGAAAGGACAAACGTTCCTGACGCGTTCTGCCGCTGTGAATAATGAGCAGCAGGTTCCTCAGTAAAAGAGCCGTTTCATTGTACGACTGGATACGATAAAAAACAACCCTCTTCTCAAAAAAAGAAGAGGGTTTTTCCCATCCAGTCAAATCAGCACGTGGTCGCTAAAAAATACAATGTGATTGTTACGATTGTGATTCGTAAGCAGTGGTTGTTACGTTTACGTCTCTGCCAGACGTTCCATAGTGTACATATCAGCCTGTACCTGCTTTGTGCTCGCCTTTGACACCCACCCATATTGATTAAAGATCGACCAGCCAATTGGTTTGTTGGATCTTTCCATCTAATTCTCGCAGCTGCTTGGCGGTCGTATTCAATTGCTCCGTTAGCGTTTTTGTATCGATCGTGCGCACCAGTCGAATTTCATTGCGACCCATTCGGGGAGCTGCTTTGGTTTCTTCCAGTGCTTGCGTAAGCAGTGCATGCTTGCGGCGCAGCTGTTCTCGCTGTTCTAGTGCTTCCATCAGTAATAACGCACTATCTGCTAAAGAGGCAGTCGCATTTTTCCGATTGATGGCTACGACTAATTCTGAATACTGTTGATTGATCTCATCGTATTCCTTGAACAATTCTGTGATACTGCGATCCAAGGTATCGCCTTCTTGGACTAACACACTACTAGAGATTTCGTTGCGCAATTGAAACAGACGATTGTTCAAATCTCGTCTTAAAAGTAACGCTTCTGCTAATTTCATTTTGGCACACTCCTTTTTACAAATGAGAAGGCTTATCTAGTTCTTATCCTAGAGAAGAACGTGACGAAAGGCAAGCAAGACGCAAAACAAGCTCTGATAGAAAAATCATAAAAAACTGAATATTCGCAATTCTTGTTGACTTCCAAAAACACCAATAGTATACTTTAAAACAATCATGAAATAGACAAAAAAACGTCATTTACCTGTTTTTTAGATAAAAAGAAAGACGATGAAGAGAAGAGTAGCTTTGGAATCTGTTAGAAGAGAACCCGGATGGTGAGAAAGGGCAGCAGAAAAAAAGTGAAGATGAACTCTGAGTGATCTGATTTGTTCACGCAAATCAGACGGAAAGCAGCCGTTATCGTGCCAAGTATCTTAGCGTACTGTTGAGGTGCCATTTGTGAGGATGGTGCGAAAAAGGGTGGTAACACGAAAATCTCGTCCCTTTGTTTGTCAAAGTTGATAAGCAAAGGGATGAGGTTTTTTCTTTTTATCGTTGAATGCGTTTTTTGCCATCATGAAAAACACTTGCGTTGGTTGCGCAATCACATAGGAGGAAGAATGGAAATGATCTGGAAGAAGCGTTTATTGGTTGCAGCAGGAGTGATTGGGTTGACCCTTTCTGGCTGCACGACAACAGGAAATACTGAGGGATCAGAGGCTGGAACTAACGGAGCGCCGAATCAAGCGATCGCGGTGAGTCTACCAGCTGAGCTGACGACTCTCGATACGACCCAAACGACGGATAAAGCAACGTTTACCATCGTCCAACATTTATTCGAAGGGCTTTACCGTTTCGATGAAAACAGTGAACCAGTTCCGGGCTTGGCAGAAGGAGTCGAAATCAGTGAAGATGGCAAAACCTATACCTTTACCTTGCGAGAGGATGCGAAGTGGAGCAATGGCGAAGCGATCACTTCGGCTGACTTTGCTTATGCGTGGAAAAAGTTAGTCGATCCAGCAACGATGGGACCTAACGCCTATTTGTTAGATAATGTAGTTAATAGTAAAGACATTCGTGAAGGCAATGCTGATATAGAAACGATTGGTCTGGAAACCCCAGATGACGCGACCTTTATCGTGCAGTTGGAGCAGCCGCAGCCTTCCTTTTTATCCTTGATTTCCATCGGCTGGTTGGCACCGCAAAATCAAGCCTTTGTTGAAGAAAAAGGCGAGACCTATGCCCGTACAAGTGAAGATTTGCTGTATTCTGGTCCCTTTACTTTAACCGATTGGCAACAGACAGGAGACGAGTGGACGCTAGTGAAAAACGACCAATACTACGATGCTGATGTCGTTCAATTGGAGGAAATCAAAGGCTCCACCATCAAAGAAGAAAATACGGGGATCCAATTGTTTGAAAGCGGCGACCTTGATTTGCAAAAAATCAGCGGGATCTACGTCCAACAATACGGGGACAATGAAGAACTAGTTACGCAAAACGATGTGGCGAACTTTTTCTTAGATTTCAATAAAACCGCCAACGATGCCTTAGCAAATGTTCATGTGCGTAAAGCGATCGCGTTGGCGATCGACAAAGAAAGTCTCGTGAATAATGTGTTGAACGATGGAGCGAAAGTTTTAAATGGATTGATCCCTACCGGCTTAGCTGCGAATCCAAATACTGGCGAAGATTTTCGAGCATATAGCGGTGATTACAACCTGTATGATTTAGAGGCTGCTAAGGAAGAGTGGGAAAAAGCCCAAGCGGAAATTGGCGAAAGTACGACGCTGCGTTTATTAGTGACAGATGATGACAATGGTCAAAAAATCGGGGAGTACTTGCAAAGCCAACTGCAAGAAAACTTGCCAGGCTTGTCGATCTCCATCAACAAACAGCCACGTGCCAGCTTGAATCAATCAAGAGCAAATAGTGATTATGAGCTTTCCGTTTCTGGTTGGATCGCTGGAAGCAGTGACATGGATATGTTCTTTATCTTATACAAAACCGGCGCTTCCTTTAACTACGGCGGCTATGTCAATGAAGAATATACGGCGTTGACGGAAGATGCGCGCACCGTTCATGCCAATGACCCCGATCAATATTTTGAAGATTACAAAGTGGCAGAAGAAATTTTATTGGAACAAGATGCTGCGCAAGTCCCTCTTTACCAAAGTGCTTCAAATTATCTGATCAAATCAAAGGTAAAAGACATCCAATTCCCAGCTTATGGCGCGCATTTCTTTTTCCGCACCGCCTATGTGAGTGAATAAGGGAAAAATAGTTGAATGAAACGCGCATGTTTATTCGATGAACATGCGCGTTTTGCAACAAAAAAAGCAGTTCAGAAAGCTGAACTGCTAAATGCGGAAGATGGGAGTTGAACCCACACGAGATAAACTCACACGCGCCTGAAGCGTGCGCGTCTGCCATTCCGCCACTTCCGCATAAGATAAAGATAATCCTTTCTAGGAAGAAATGCAAGTCCAATCTCACAAAAAGGAGCCCGCCAGCGGGGACTGGCGGGAAGGAGTAAAAATGAAAAAGTGTTAGGGTTGTTTGTTGGTATGTATTTATAATAGCGTGTAAATGTGAAAAAAAATTGACGAATCAAACAGAATTCTGAGAAGAAATCGCCAAGAAAAAGTGAAACCATCTAAAACAGTCAGAAGACAAAAAGGAGCCCGCCAGCGGGGACTGGCGGGAAGGAGTAAAAATGAAAAAGTGTTAGGGTTGTTTGTTGGTATGCATTTATAATAGCGGGAAAATGTGAAAAAAAATTGACGAATCAAACAGAATTATGGGAAGAAATCGCCAAGAAAAAGTGAAACCATCTAAAACAGTCAGAAGACAAAAAGGAGCCCGCCAGCGGGGACTGGCGGGAAGGAGTAAAATGAAAAAGTGTTAGGGTTGTTTGTTGGTATACAAGTATCATACCGAGAAAATATGAAGAATTTTCGAGCGAAATTCAGGAATTGCGTGAATCTTTTGACAAATTATGCCTTCTGTTTGAATTTTTTCTTAAAAGAGAATTGACAAAAGGCACAAGCTTTGATAATTTAAATGAAACAAAATGCAAAGGCGATGAAAAAGAAAGTAGAATCAAGGTAGTTGTCTAGCAGAGAGTTCCGGTAGGTGAGAAGGAACGACAACGAATGATTTGAAAATGACTTTGGAGCGGATTTTCTGACTAATTAGGAAAATACGGTTGCCCCGTTAACAAGCGACAGTCTCCGAGTGTTTTCGGGTACTGAATGAGGTGAAGCCTGTGAAGGTTTTGCAGATTAAGGTGGTACCGCAGGTGATGCCCTTAGCTTTGGCTAAGGGCTTTTTTTGTGTCTGCACGGTCAGCTGTTTCAAGCGCAGGTTTTGTTGAAAAGGAGAAAGGTTGTTGGGAGGAGAGAAAAATGCACAAATTAGTGGTTCAAACCGATTTTGGTTTGCAAGATGGAGCGGTCAATGCGATGTACGGGGTAGCTTATCAAGTGGCACCGGAGCTGGTCATTGCTGATTTGACTCATGAGATCGAGCCATACAACATTCATGATGCCAGCTATCGTCTGTTACAAAGCGTCACCTATTGGCCAGCGGGAACGGTCTTTGTTTCAGTGGTGGATCCTGGCGTAGGATCTGATCGACGAAGCGTGGTTGCCAAGCTGGCGACCGGACAGTTGGTTTTGACGCCAGATAATGGCACCCTAACCTATTTAGCGACTTATATCGGAATCGCTGAACTACGGGTGATCAATGAGGCAACTGAGCGGTTGGCCGGATCAGCCGAAAGCCATACGTTTCATGGTCGGGATGTTTATATGTATAACGCCGCTCGGCTCGCTAGCGGCGCCATCAGTTTTGAAGAGCTAGGAACACCCGAACCTAAAGAAGCGATCCAAGTCTTTGCCATTGAAAAGCCAAGCCAAACAACAGAAACGATCACTGGTACGATCGATATTCTCGATATCCGCTTTGGTTCGTTGTGGACGAATATTCCCCACACGTTCTTTAAGCAATGGCAGGTCCAATACAATGAGCCGCTGCTCGTCAGTATCTACTACCAAGATACACTGCGTTATCAAGAAGAAGTGCGTTTCGGACGCTCCTTTGCGCAAGTGTCGGAAAATGAACCTGTCTTATACGTCAATTCCCTATTGAATATCGGTTTAGGGCTCAACTTGGCTTCATTTGCTGAAACCTATAAAATCGGGACTGGCACGAATTGGAAAATTACCCTCAAAAAAAGGAGAAATGAAAAATGAATCAATCAAAATTTACAGTAAAACACATTGTTGCAATCGGTATCGGTGCTGCGGTCTTTTTCGTCTTAAAACGTTTCGTCACGATTCCGACGGGTTTCCCAAATACAGATATCGCCACAGCCTATCCTTTCTTGGCGCTATTAGGCGTTGTCTACGGTCCGATCGTGGCTGGTTTAGCAGGCTTTATCGGTCATGCTCTAGGAGATTTAACGACTTATGGTCCATGGTGGTCTTGGATCGCCGCCTCTGGGATCTTAGGGGTGTTCTTTGGACTTTTTACTCGTTGGATTCCAATCCAGCAAGGAACCTTTGGGGTTAAAGAAATTCGGACCTTCTTGATCGGTGAAACGATCGCAAATTTGGTCGTCTGGGTGATCATTGCCCCGATCGGTGATATTTTGATCTATGGCGAACCAGCGAACAAAGTCTTTACGCAAGGAGTCATTGCGGGATTGACCAATGCAGTCGTAACTGGGATAATCGGAGTGATCCTGCTAAAAGCCTATGCCCAAACCAAAACCAAAAAAGGCAGCTTGAGCAAGGAATCCTAACCAAAGAAATGTGTGAAGGCTAAAAAATGAAACAAAAAATCATTCAATTTACGAATTTTTCTTTCCAATATGATGCACAAGCGGAACCCACCTTGAAAAACATCGATCTAACGATCTATGAAGGAGAAAAAGTCCTGATCGTCGGTGCCAGCGGTTCTGGCAAAAGTACATTAGGAAAATGTTTGAACGGTTTGATTCCGCAAAATGACAAAGGCAGTAGTACCGGAGCTTTGACGATCGGTACTAATGATTTTGGACAAGCTTCCATCTATGAGCTGTCTTTGACCGTCGGCACGGTGCTGCAAGACACCGATAGCCAATTTGTAGGTTTGACCGTAGCAGAAGATATCGTGTTTTCATTGGAAAACGATCAGCGTAGTCAAGCAGTGATGCAAGAGGCGCTGCGTTTTTGGGCTGAAAAGACCGACTTAATGGATCATTTGGCGAAAAAACCGCAGGAATTATCGGGTGGCCAAAAGCAGCGTGTTTCAATGGCAGGTGTTTTGATCGATGAAACACCGATTCTACTGTTTGATGAGCCGCTAGCCAACTTGGATCCGCAAACAGGTGTGGAAGCCATCAAAATGATCGACCAGCTGTATCAAGAGAAGCGTTTTACCACCATCATCATCGAACATCGCTTAGAAGAAGTGTTAGCCGCAGCTGTTGATCGCATCATCGTGATGGAAGAAGGCCGCATCCTTGCCGACAGTACACCGAATGAACTATTAAAAACGGACATGCTGCAGCAAGTCGGCATTCGTGAACCACTGTATTTAGCCGCCTTAAAAAAAGCGGGCGTTCCCGTGACCGACGCTGCTGATTTGGTCGCGGTAGAAGCATTTGCATCATCTGAGATTGCTGAAAAACTGACTCAGTTTCAAGAAAAATTTCCGAAACCGGCGCTTCCTAGCCACCAGCCGCCGTTGTTGGAAGCGAAGAATCTATCGTTTTCTTACCAAGTCGGTAAACCCATCTTGCAGGCACTGGATTTTACCATCCATCAAGGAGAAATGATTAGTTTGGTCGGGCATAATGGCGCAGGAAAATCAACCTTGTCCCATTTGATTACCGGCTTTTTGACACCGACTTCTGGCAAGTTGCTTTGGCAAGGAACAGACATGGGCAATGATTCCATCAAAGAACGAGCGCAAAAAATCGGGTATGTTTTGCAAAACAGCAATCAAATGCTGTCAAAAAACTTCCTGTTTGACGAAGTTGCCTTAGGCTTGCGCAACCGAAATGTCCCAGAGGCTGAAATCACAGAAAAAGTTCATCAGACCTTGAAAATTTGTGGTCTTTATCCGTTTCGCTCATGGCCATTGTCGGCACTAAGTCATGGGCAAAAACGCCGAGCCGCCATTGCAGCGATCCTCGTCTTAGATCCTGAACTCATTTTATTGGATGAGCCAACAGCAGGACAAGACTATCGCCATTACACCGAAATGATGCAATTCTTACAGGAGTTGAACCAGCGGGGATTAACGATCGTTATGATCACCCACGATATGCACCTGATGTTGGAGTATACACAGCGGACGATCGTTTTGACGCAAGGAACGATTTTGCTGGACGCACCGCCAGAAGTTGTTTTAGCAGACAAACAAGTGGTGAGTGCCGCGAACCTCAAAGAAACCAGCTTGTACACACTGGCGACCCTTAACCAGCTGACAGATCCCGCCGCTTTTACTGCCGCCTTTATTGCCAGCGAGAAGGAGGGACACGATGGAGAGTAATCTAATCGGCTATCTTGACCGCAAAACGTGGATCCACCAACTAAGCGGTGCCGCAAAACTGATTTGTTTTTTGCTGCTATCCGTCATCGGGATGATCTCTTATGATACGCGTTTTCTCATTGGACTGGCATTGTTTTCGGTCTTTCTATTTGCCAGTGCTGGAATTCGCTACCGAGATATCGCTTTTGTATTGAAATTTATCATCTTCTTTTCGCTTTTGAATTTGGTGGCGGTCTATCTTTTCGCACCAGAATATGGGGTGGAGATCTACGGTACGCGCCACGTGATTTTTGAAGGGATCGGTCGGTATACATTGACCCAAGAGCAAGTGTTTTATGAGCTGAATCTGTTGATCAAATATTTTGTCACGATTCCCCCAGGGTTGATTTTCCTGTTTACCACCAATCCAAGCGAGTTGGCGTCCAGTATCAACCGCATCGGGATTTCCTACAAGATCGCCTATGCAGTCGCACTGGCTTTGCGTTACATTCCCGATATTCAAGATGATTTTCGGACCATTGCCAAAGCGCAGCAAGCACGGGGCGTGGAGCTTTCTAAAAAAGCACCTTTGCGCAAGCGAGTGGCAGGCAATGTCGCGATCGCGATTCCTTTGATTTTTTCCAGCTTGGAACGGATCGACCATATTTCTGCTGCCATGGAGCTAAGAAGGTTTGGCAAGCACAAGCAGCGTACCTGGCTGAAAGCTAAGCCGATCCAAGGCAAAGATCTCTTGGCGATTGCTGTCGTTTGCTTGATCGTGGCGCTTGGATTGTCCTTGATGGTCCTTAATGGCGGACGTTTCTACAATCCATTTCGTTAACAAATCAACCCATGAAAACTTAAAAAACGGACGCATTGTCAATAATGAAAGTGGGACGGATGATTCAGAATTGATTCATCCGTCCCAGAAATGATCGAGCCAAAAAACGCAGGATAGTCAGTCAATTGACTTTAGCGAGTGCTACATTTGCTAAAGTCAGTTGCTGCTAGGTCTGCGTTTTTTTGCCGATAAAAAAAAGGAGCCCACCAGCGGGGACTGGCGGGATAGGAGTAAAAATGAAAAAGTGTTAGGGTTGTTTGTTGGTATGTATTAATAATAGCGGGAAAATGTGAAAAAAATAGGAAGAGAAAGCAATAGAAGTGTGTCAATCTGTTGATGATTTTCGTAAAACATTCCAGCGGAAGCCTTTTAGATCTTTGATTGACGGAAACACGAAATAAGGCTACACTGATGGCATCAAAGCAGTACAAGGAGGGGACAGGATGGATGCCATTACGATCAACGGACTAAGCAAACAATACAACAAGAAGTACGCCATCGAGAATGTATCGTTGCAAGTGGCAGAAGGAGAGATTTTTGGCTTTATCGGACCAAATGGTGCGGGAAAATCAACGACCATCAAAGTATTGTTGAATTTTATCAAACCAGATGCAGGACAGGCGGCGATTTTTGGACGAGATTGCCAACAAGCAGCCAAAGAGATCAAAACGTTTACTGGGTATGTTTCCAGTGATGTACGGTTTTATTCAAAAATGACGACAGCAGAACTACTGGCATTTACGGCGGATTTTCATCAAGTCAAGCAGCCAAAAAAAGAGATTCAGGAGTTGATGGAGCTTTTTCAAATTGATCCAAACAAATCGATCGCAGAACTTTCTTTAGGGAACAAGAAAAAAGTCGGGCTTGCGAGCGCCTTGATTGCACAACCGAGAATGTTGATTTTAGATGAACCGACCAATGGCTTAGATCCCTTGATCCAAAAACGGCTGTTTGAAGAGCTTCTCAGAAGAAACAAACAGGGGATGACGATTTTTCTATCCAGTCATGATCTGCATGAAATTCAGACCTATGCCCATCGGACCGCCTTTATTCGTGAAGGACAGATCATCACCGTGAAAGAACTGAGTGAGGAAGAAAATTTCGGCAAAGTTGTAACGCTCACGAATGAGGACAGCCTCTCATTAGCTGGCTTGAAAAATGTACAGGTTCTTGCTCAGGACTCACACACCGTGCGTTTTTTCTATCAAGGGGACATGAATCAGCTGGCACATTTTTTAACCAATCCTGCCATTAAAGAGTTCACGATCGAACACCCAACCCTTGAACAGCAATTTATGCTCCTGTATGAAGGAGGTTCTCAAAAATGACTTTAATGAAAATCGACCTTAAAAATACCTTCAAAGGCTGGCTGGTCTGGACGATCCTTTTTGCAGCAATCATTTTTGGATTTACGGCTATCTATCCTCAAATGATCACGCCAGAAATGAAAACGTCATTAGACCAGATGTTGGGCTCTTTCAGCCCAGAATTACTAGGCATCTTTAACATCCAACTGACAGGTCCTTCAAGCTTGGTTTCACCGACAGGCTTTTTCGGGTACTACTTTCAATACTTATTTATCGCCGCGTGTATTTATGGGATGCTTTTAGGCTTGAACAGCCTGATCACTGAAGAATCAGAAGGAACGATCGAGTATTTATATGCTCAGCCTATTAGCCGCAGAGAAATCGTTGGGTGGAAGTTCCTCGCCCGATTGTTGCTGCTGACTGGCTTTTGGCTGATTGCCTATGGCAGTAGTCTGGCCTCGTTTGCTCTATTCAAACTGCCTGAAGACGACCTGTCCGCTTTTATAGAAGAAATCAGCAAAATCTTCGTTGCCGAATACGGTGTCTTAGTTTTCTTCCTCTGTCTAGGTTTCTTTTTATCCACGATCTTGCGTTTCAGCAAACAAACCGCCAGCGTCGGCTTAGGCTGCGTGTTCGGTCTGTATTTGCTCGGCATCGTGGGGGAACTCTACGATAAATTGGAATGGCTGGCAGGACTTTCGCCTGTGCGGATGGCACTACCCGTCCAACTCATGGATAACGGCGCCACATCAGTCCTATGGGTACTGCTGATCGGTGTATTGTGTTTCTTTGGCACCTTTTACCGTTACGAGCGCAAAGACTTGCAGGTCTGAGTATATCAATCAAAAGACAAAAAAGAGCCTGTCAGCGGGGACTGACAGGCAAAGGAGTAAAAATGAAAAAGTGTTAGGGTTGTTTGTTGGTATGCTTATATAATAGTCTCGAAATGTGAAAAAAGTATGACGAAGCAGGCACGTTTTTGCGAAAAAATCATTGCGAAAGTTAAGAAAGCGTAAAGCGTCCCTTCACCAAAAGGCCTGAAGGGACAACAAGAACCTAAAAACACTCCGAAGCAGCAGGCGGTTCATGCTGCTTCGGAGTGTTTTTTTAGTTGAAGCTACTTGCTCAAATCAAGGCTATCGACATTGAAGGTGTCGCCATGTGCTAAGTCACCATAACGATAACCACGGTTAAACCAGTCCACGCGCTGCTGCGATGTGCCGTGCGTAAAACTATCTGGAACAACATAGCCTTGGTATTCTTTTTGCAGCGTATCATCCCCGATGGCATTGGCAGCCGTGATCGCTTCTTGAATGTCGCCAGCTTCTAAGATCGGTTGTCCTTGATAGGTTTCACCTTGTAGATACTTTGCAAAAGTACCAGCTAAGTAGTCAGCTTGCAGTTCCAAACGAACGCTGTACTGATTGTATTCCTTCTCTGAAACTTGCTGGCGGATTTTTTCCAATTGTTGGGTGATTCCCAGCTCATTTTGCACATGATGACCGACTTCATGGGCGATGACATAGGCCATTGCGAAGTCGCCGCTTGCGCCATATTTATCGGAAAGCTCATTGGCAAAGCTCAGATCAAGGTACACATTCTCATCTGCTGGGCAATAAAACGGACCAACCTGTGACGTGGCATAGCCGCATGCCGACTGCACACTTCCCGTAAATAATACGAGTGTCGGGTCTTGATAGGTTTCTTGCCGCTCTTGAAAAACGTCTTGCCAATAATCTTCTAAATAGCCGAACACGACTGCGGAAAATTCTTTTTCCTCCGTGTACTCACTGGTGCCCACATTTTCTGTCTGGTAATTGGCTGCTTGACCGCTGCCACCCAAGACATCCGGCAGCGAACTTAAATCACCACCGCTAAACAGGAAAAATAAAACAGCGATGATCACCGTACCGATCCCGCCACCAGCAGCCAACATCCCGCCTGAGCCAGATGATCGCCCCGTTCGATCATCGACATTTCTGCTTTGTCTACCCCCACGCCATTTCATGTTATCTCCTCCTATATAAATCCTAGCTTAATTATAAGAGAAAGGCGGCAGATTGTGAAAAAAAGCGCCTTGAAATTGTTATAAAATGCCTGCAGGAGCCTTGAAAATCAAAGTGTACACTCCTTTTAATCATTCTTTAATCTAACAATTAGCCTTCTAATTTGGTACAGTAGCAATAAAATAGATGTAGAGGGTGAGCGTATGAAAATGAATTATTCGGGGACATCGGAACGAAGGATTTTGATTTTTAAGCGGTTGATTGCTGGCGAGCACCTCAGCTATCAGCAGTTAGCAGAGGATTATTTCGTTTCCCGCAGCAGTATTGCCAAAGATATTTCTTATTTAAAAGAGCTGTTTCAAAAAGAAAGCTTACGTCTGAGATTTGATAATTCAGGTACATTTTTTGAAGCAAGTGAATCCCAGATCCATCGGGTGCTCAAACGCTTTTGCTTAATGATGCTGGATCAACCAGCGGCGTTTTCCTTGTTGGTGGAACCTGCGAAATACCAGGAAGTAAATCAGGCCTTTCGTCGAGCGTTAATGGAAAAACAAGTGGAAATGCCCGACAGCTATATCCAAAGTATTGTCCTTTCCATCGTGCTGCTGATCGAACGGGCGAGTCATGCGGAAAACTTAGTGATTGAAGAAAATCGCCAAGTGGGGAAGCTGTTTTTGGAGTTCGACAAATATCCGTTAGTCTATGAGCTACTGAAAGAAATCGAAGAACAGCACATTTATCAATTTTCACCAAAAGAAGTGCAATATCTAACCTACCTGATCGTCGGTAGCGGCTTGAAATTTTTTATGAAAAGTGAAAAAGTTCCTTTCGTCTTTCGGGGAAAAGTGCGCAACTTGATTCAAAAAATCAGCGAAGGCTTAGGCACCGACTTGACCCAAGACAATCGATTGGAAGAAGATGTGACGATCCATCTGTATCAACTACTGCTGCGGATCGAAGCGCAAACCACAGTCATCAACCCTTTGTTAGAGGAAATCAAACAAAACTATCCTGCCTTGTATGGCGTGGTCTGGTTCTCGCTTCATGATTTCTTGAAAGCGTATCAAGTGGGGATCTCTGATGATGAGATCGGATTTGTCACGATCCATTTTCAAGCAGCAATCGAGCGAATGCGCCGCATGAACAAAATCATTTTTGTCTGTCCCAATGGCGTCGGCACTAGCTCATTTGTCTCTGCGAAAATTCGTCGCATTCTACCTGAGATCGACAGTATCGAAACCGTTTCAGTAGAAAAATTAAAGCAGATGGACATTTCGGCAATCGATTTTATTATTTCAACCATCGATCTCGTAGGGATTCAAAAACCTGTGGTACGGATCTCGCCTATGGTGACCAATCGCGACATGAAGCGGATCATGAATCACTACATCGATTTAGTCATCGATAATGAGGCGGTGGTCGATCAAAATGGTTTGCTTCTTCAAGCCCAATCGATGATCCAGCCAACCGTCTTTTTCGAGCGATTTGCCAGCAAAACAGAAGCCATCAATTTTCTGATCGAACAAACCCCTTTTAGTGATGAAAAACGAAAAGCGCAGTTTCAGCAATCCGTCATTGAAAGAGAGCAGCTACAATCAACCTATTTAGATAATGGCTTTGCCATCCCTCATGGCAATCCGAATTATGTCGAAAAAACAGCGATCTCAATCCTACTTTTGGATCAGCCAGTAGAATGGGGCAACCAAAAAGCCGACATCATTATTTTATTGATGATCCGAGAGGATGAGACGCAAAAGGTGGAACCAATGATGAAATTGATCATGCAAGGAATCGAAAACAAAGAATGGTTCCTATCAAAAATGTTGGAGGTTAAATCAGAATGAAAGTGAAGGATTATTTGCCTGAAAAGCATATACAAACGGATGAGACAGTGGCAGATTGGCGCTCAGCCGTAAAATTAGCTAGCCAGCCCTTGCTGGATGAAGCGCTGATCACGTCAGAATACATCGAAGCGATGATTCAAAGCGTGGAAGAAAATGGTCCTTACATGGTGTTGGCGGATTACTTTGCGCTGATGCATGCCCGTCCTGGAGAAGGGGTTTTGGAGCAAAGTATGAGCCTTTTAGTAACGAAACAGCCCATCGATCTTGAGGGGAAACCGGTGCGGATATTTCTTGTCTTAGCCGCCGCAGATAGTGAAAGCCATCTAGAAAGCTTGAAAGAGATCATGGCGATCTTTATGGATGAAGAAAAATACAACGTGATATTAAACGGCGATCGGGAACAAATTTGTCAATTATTCCAATAGGAGGAAAAGGATATGAAAATTTTAGCAGTATGTGGATTTGGTGTAGGAAGCTCAATGGTATTGAAGATGACGATCGATAAGGTGATCAAAGAGTTAGGGTTGACGGCAACTGCCGAGAATACTGATTTATCAACAGCAAAAGCGACACCAGCAGATGTTTATTTTACGAGTAATGAATTATTGAATGAGTTAAAAGCATCCGTTAAAGCACCCGTTTATCCAATCAAAAAGTATATGGATAAAGAAGAAGTCAAACAGCAAATGGAAAAATTTTTAGCTGAAAGAGAGGGATAAGCATGAATTTTGTTACGGATTATATTTTAAAAAATCCGCCAGTCCTACTGGGGATCATTGCCATGATTGGGTTATTGGTACAAAGAAAACCTTTTGCAGAAGTCGTCAAAGGAACCTTAACAGCTTCCTTCGGGATGGTGGCATTGACGGCTGGGGTAAATATGTTGGTGGGAACGATCGCACCGATCAATGCTGCGGTTCAAACCCAATTAGGCGTTGCTGTGTCAGATGGACTCTCTGACATCACCTTTACGGCAGAATACGGCGGAACAGTTGGTTTAGCGATGTTTTTCGGACTTGTCATTCATTTATTGATTGCTCGCTTTACACCTGTGAAGACGATTTTCCTCACCGGCCACATGTTGTGGTGGTTCCCATTCGTCATCGTCGCTGGGGGCGTTGAAGGCGGACTTACCGGAATCCCACTGTTGATCTTAGGGGCGGTTCTATCGGCTTGTTACTGGTCATTCATGCCATGGATCATGCGGAAATATGTATGGGATGCCACTGGGGATGATTCATTTTTGATCGGTCATCCAACGGGGATCTTGTCATTGGTTTCAGGCTTTGTTGCAAAACGGGTCGGAAACAAAGAAAAATCGACGGAAGATTTGAAAGTGCCTGAAAATCTCTCGTTTTTCCGTGAAATATCGATTACTGGCGCATTAGTGATGTTTTTGATGAATATCGTTATCGGTCTGATTGCGCCCGTATTAGTTCCTGAAGGGGGCAACTTGGTGATGTTTGCGGTTGATGCTGGCTTGAACTTCGGTGCAGGACTATTGATCATGTTGTATGGGGTACGTCTATTGATCAACCAAATCATTCCCGCCTTTCAAGGGATCGCAGAAAAAGTCGTTCCAGGAGCAAAACCAGCTTTTGATGTGCCAATCTTGTTCAACTATCGTCCAAATGCTGTAATCATCGGCTTTATCGTGGCGATGATCACCTCAACGATTTTAGTGGTGATTGCCAATACGACCAACGTCTTTGGCATTTTGATCGTTCCTTTAGTCATCACCAGCTTCTTTGAATGTGGCGGTGCTGCGGTGATCGGCGAAGGACAAGGGGGCTTGCGAGGGGCCATTATTGGTACGATCACAGCTTCTGTCGTTATGGTAGCACTCGTTGGGATCTCTGCAGCGTTGTTCTCAACGACGATTCAAAACTGGATCTTGATTTTCGGTGGGAACGATTTATCTCTATGGGGCATCCTTGGTGAATTGATCGGCAAGCTGTTTGGAGGGTTTTAAATGTTTCAATACTTTGAAAAAGCAAAAGAACTATTGTCTATTGTAGAAGAAAAAGAAGCACCAGCGATTGAGCAAGCCATTGAATTGTTGACGAAAGCCAACTTGACCAAAAAAGCCATCTACATTTTTGGCGCAAGTCACGCTGGGATCTTAGCCGAAGAGATGTATTATCGAGCAGGTGGCATGATGACCATCAACGCGATCTTTGGAAGAGAACTGATGCTTGATCGCAGCCCAATCACCTTCACTAGTAAAATGGAGCGCTTAGAAGGCTACGGTAGGGCCTTGGCGGCGACCCAGCCCTTTACAGCAGGCGATGTGCTGATCTTGCATTCAGTGTCTGGGCGAAACCCAGTTATCATTGATATGGCGCTTCATGCTAAAGAAAAAGGGGTCAAGATCATCGCATTAACGAACCTTACCTATTCGAAAACAGTCAGCAGCCGTCATACATCAGGCTTGCGTTTGTTTGAAACGGCGGATATCGTCATCGACAATCATGGGGAGATTGGCGATGCTGCGTGTACGATTCCTGACGTGGAACAAAAAGTCGGGCCTACATCCACCGTAGTCGGCGCAACGATTTTAAATGCGATCATCGTTGAAGTTTGCCAAAAACTAAAAGAAGCTGGCGTCGACTATCCGCCGATTTTTTACTCAGCGAACCTAGACGGCGGGGATGAATTGAACCAGTCCCTGTTTGAAAAGTACCAAGAAGCGATCCATTATCAGCTGTAAGTAGGGAAGCAAATTCGTTTATTATTGATATTAAAACATCATCTGTTACTCCGTTGATCAAGGAGCAGCAGATGATGTTTTTTAGGTATCATTGTTTATTCAAATTCTTCATACTCATTTGGATCTTGACCATCAATACGGCCGTCTTCCTTGTTTAACTGATTGATTTGATTGATTTCATCTTCAGTCAGTTCAAAGTCGAAGATTGCAAGATTTTCTCGTTGATGGGCGAGGTTTCTTGATTTTGGAAGGGGCAAAATGCCACGATCCACATGCCAGCGCAAGATGATTTGACCAGCTGACTTTTGGTATTTCTCAGCTAATTCAGTGATCAGTGGTTCTTTCAGGGCATCGCTGCCACGACCTAATGGGCTCCAAGCTTCCGTTACGATGCCGCGTTTTTTGTTTTCTGCGACCATTCGTTCTTGAACCCAGTAAGGATGGATCTCAATTTGATTTAGCGCAGGGGTCACACCAGTTGCTTCAATGATGGCATCCAAATGTTCTGGTTCAAAATTGGAAACGCCGATGGAACGGATCAAGCCTAATTTTTGGGCGGTCACTAAGGCTTGCCAAGCTTCGACATATTTGCCGCGTTTTGGTAATGGCCAGTGGATCAAAAAGGCATCGAAGTAGTCGAGTCCCATGCGAGCAAGGGATTCTTGAATGCTGGTTAGGGCATCATCGTAGCCATGGTATTTTCCCGGTAATTTTGAGGTGATATAAAATTCTGAACGTGGGATACCAGAGCGACGGATCGCTTTGCCGACAATGCCTTCATTGTCATAATTGGTTGAAGAATCGATCAATCGATACCCGTCAGCGATCGCTGCTTGCAGCTGGCTCAACCCTTCGCCACCGCGGATCTGATAGGTACCGATGCCCACGGCGGGGCGTAAATTGCCGTCGTTTAATGTCAGTAAAGGTGCTTTCATAAAATGATTCCTCCTTTTCTTTACATTCTACTCTAACGCTTTTTTGACAGGAACGTAACCAACTTGCTCAAACAGACAAAGAAAAAAGAGCAACGGTTTCTGTTTCAGAAACAATTGCTCTTTTTGATCAAATTATTTTTCAGGCGGTGTGCCATACATTTTTGGTGTGACTTGATCGAGTTTTGGCGCTTTTCCTTCGACTTTTGGTTCGTCTAGCCATTGGTATTCGCCTTCACCGTCAAGGGCTTTGCCTTTCGCCCAAGAGCCTTCTTTGCTTTGGTCGCCTTCTGAGAAGTTATAGAAATCATAAGCGATATCTAAGCGTTCGTTTTTGCGGTCAAAGGTACTTGGCACTAAAATTGAGCCTTCGTTTTCTTCCAATTCTTTCACGGCAGCTGCCCAGAGATTTTGGTGGTAGCTATCACGCGCTAATAAGACCGAAAGTAAGTCTTTGACCCCACGGTCATCGATCATTTCATAGATGCGTGCTACTTGCAGACGACCTTGTGATTCCGCATTTAAGTTGGCACGGAAATCAGCAAGCAAGTTGCCACTAGCAATGATATACGCACCTGACCATGGATTGCCGACGCTATCAGCAGGACGTGGTCCTAAGCCGGCAACGATGGCATGTTGCGGATTCATTCCAGAAATGATCGCACCGATCGTTGGGTCTTTTTTCATGGCGGATTCCTGATCTTCCACAGGTGCACCTTCCAACAGACGTGCAACCATCGTTGCTAACATTTCAACGTGTCCAAGCTCTTCAGTAGCGATATCCATTAACATGTCTTTGTATTTTTCTTCCCCACGGCAGCTCCATCCTTGGAATAAGTATTGCATGGCAACACTCATTTCTCCATATTGTCCACCGATTAATTCTTGAAGGTATTTCGCAACTAACGGATTTGGTTTTTCTGGTTTAGCTTCAAACTGTAGTTCTTTTTGATGACGAAACATACTATTCCTCCTAAAATTTTTTATTGGGCCCATAAAAAGTTTCTCATGAATCGAAAGGTTCGTCTAATAAAACGCACTTTGTCTAAAATGGAAAAGCACTGAAAAGAAAAGCCATTTACTTTGACAAAAAGCGTGAAGCGTTAGATAGTTAAATTAAGAGAGAATTAGAAAAGGAGCGAGTCACCATGTTTCAGTATTACAAAATGGAAGACCGAAAAATCAGGGAATCTTCGGAGGAGGATTACAATTGGCTGGTGGTTTCTGGGACAGATCCAGAGGAACAACGCCACTTGTTGGAGCGTTATCAGCTACCTGAAGATATTTTTATTGGCGCCAATGAACCGGAAGAAGTCTCACGTTTGGAATACTTACGTAACACTAAGTTAAATCATCCGATTCTTTATACCTTGATCGATTTGTCAGAAGTGACACAAGACCGCATCGAAGATCGTTTAGAACCGGTGACTTTTATTTATACCAAAGATCTTTTGATCACATATGTCTCTCATCAATCTACACTCATCAAACGCCTGATTGAAAAGCATGAACAAGACATTCAACGGTATGAAGATATCGTTGCTTATTCGACGTTGATGATCTACACCCATTACATCAAAGGTCTGCAGGAAATGAAGAAACAGATCGATGATTTGGATCAAGCAGCCCGTAAAACGACGGAAAACAAGGAATTGTTCAATTTAGCCGATACTGAACGAGATATGGTCTATCTTGATCACACTTTGCGGGACCAAAATCATACTGTCGATCGTTTGATGGATCGCAAAGAATTTTTGGATCGTTTGGATAATGAAGCACTTGTTTATGACATCAAGCTACGGCAGAAATTTGCCATGAAAATGGTCACCATCTATCGCGACTTGTTAGAAACTATCGGTGGCTTGTTCTCCGATATGATGGACAACAATCTAAACCATCTGATGAAATACTTAGATTCTGCGGCATTAGTGGTGGCTGTGCCATCCTTGATTGCGGGGCTATGGGGGATCAACACCGGGGGACTGCCAGGAAAAGACAATGCGATCGGTACGATCGTCGTCTTCGGTTTAGCTATTTTAGTCGGCATTTTAACCGCCGTCTACTTGTCACGAAAAGACTTTTCAAAATAAAAAGCGTCGCTGCTCTGTGACACCGTTCATCCATAAAAGGAGAAAGGTGCGACGAAGCAGTCGGCACTTTTTTTCTTTTAGCCCGCTATCTAAATTGCTGTCGAGAATCCAGCGCTGAAAGGCGAGGAAGACCAGCAGCAAAGGCAAAATGGAAATTACTGAGGCAGCGATCAAAATCGTCCAATTGATATTTTCCGCCCCCACCAAGCTACGGATCGCCACTTGCAAGGTATATTTTTTTGGATCATTCAAGACGAGCAAGGGCCAGATATAATCCTTCCACCGCCACTGGAAGGAAAAGATCCCCAGTGTCATAATGATTGGTCGGGCAATCGGCAGCATGGTGATGGCGATAATAGATGAAGAAAAAAATGGCATCGTATTTTGTAAACGCATAGCTGCAGGCGGCACTGACTAGGATCGTCAATAAATCCACGTAAAGCAAATCAGGAACTTTTACAGTCACACTGGTTTCTTTTATGTATTTTCCCACCATTTTAAAATAAGTCCCGCCTTCGCTGGGAGCTCTGGAAGCAAACATGGGAATCTGCGAAGACATTACCAATCTACAACGATCGAAACGTGCCTTAATGAAAAATAGCTGAAGTACTGAAAAGATAGCCGCCCAAAAAGAACTGAGGAGTGAAAAGTGCCAATTATCTGACAAAATAAGAGTAGTTCTCCCTAAGTTTAGCGGAGAAGATACAAAATATAAAATAAAACGATTTCAAAAAATGCACGAATATTAAAAAAACGAATTAGAGCTCTTACAACGATAATTAAGAAGTGCTGATAAACGTTAATATAACAAGGTTTGAAAATTTTTTTTGCAAATTGAGTGCAAATCTTTTGTCTAAAACGGGGATTAAGCGTAACATAATATGTGTAATAACTACTTAAAAGAAAGAAGGAGAAAAATATGCATTGGTTATGGGTATTAATCGTAGGAGCTATTATCGGTTTGATCGCCGGAGCTATCACAAATAAAGGTGGATCAATGGGTTGGATCGCCAACATCGTTGCAGGTTTAGTAGGTTCAGCTATTGGACAAGCAATCTTAGGTTCTTGGGGTCCATCACTTGCTGGAATGGCAATCGTCCCATCAATTATTGGTGCGGTTATTGTTGTTGCTGTTGTTTCATTCTTCTTAGGACGTTCAAACGGCTAGTCCATTCAGCAATTGTTTCCATTTATTTATTTCGGGTAGCAATTACCTCGAATAGACAGGCAAATCCAGAGTTTCTGGGTTTGCCTTTTTTGTTTTCAAGAAACAAGTACAAGCAATCCTTTTGTCATATCGGGAAATTGTCGTTACACTTGAAGTAGGTCAAAAAAAGAAAGGAAGAGGTTCAATGAAAAAGCAATATGAAACAGCGATGATCAATCGAGGCGGTCGTGTCGGAGAGGTCGAAGCACCAAATGGCAGTTTTCACCTGAAAATTGACAAACCGGGTCTTCATAGTGAAGGGACTAACCCAGAACAATTATTTGCCGCAGGCTATGCTTCATGCTTCAACGGTGCCGTACAGCATATGCTGAAAGAGCATAACATCGAATCCGAATCCGAAGTTAAAGCAAGAGTGTCTTTGTATCAGCATGAGGACGGTAGTTACCAAATCGGCGTGATTTTAGAAGTATCATTACCAGGCGTTGAAAAAGCCGAGGCGGAGAAAATCGCAGAAGAAGCGCACGATTTTTGTCCGTATTCTCGTGCCACTCGCGGCAACATTGATGTCGAAGTTCAAGTAGTCTAAGCATTATTACGAATAGACAAACAATAAGCGGCTGATAAATCAGCCGACAAGAGGGAATTCATCAAGGAGGCCAATCAATGAGACAAACAGAGGGCTTGCTGCTTTTGGGCGTGTTTGTGGTTGGCCTTTTTGTGGTGTACTGGCTAAAAAAGCACCGACAGGCGCGCCACAACCAAGCACTGGCAGCTCAACTGAAGCGTTATCCCAGCGTGCGGCAAGCGTGGCTGGCAGCCGGGGCAAAGAGGGAAGCAGTCCTTTTGGTTCCCGGTTTAAAAGAAGCCACTGCCGCAGTGGCAACGACGGCAACGGCGAAAGCAGAAACGAGGCTGCACAAGCATGCAGATCAATGTCAGGCAATGACCCCACAAGGGTTGGCCGTTTCGGAGGACTATTTGTTCCTCTCAGCGTATTGTTCGCAGCAGGAACATCACTCACAACTTTATATAATAGAAAGAACGAGCGGGCGGCATCTGAAAACGGTGGTTCTGCCAAAACGACCTCATGTCGGTGGACTAGTCTTTGATCGAGCAACGCAAATGCTGTGGCTAACCATCACTGGAAAAGGGATGGGGCGCGTGGCGTGTGTTTCTTTACAAGCACTGCTGGAAGATGATTCCTTGGCAACCAATCAGCCTATTGTTTATCAGCAAGTCATCGAATTGGCAGGCATCACTCACAGCTCCTATTTGGTAGCCGATAGCGGTGAACTTGTCTCAGGGACCTTTGCCTTGAAACAAGGAGGCGTGGTGGCGAATTATCCGCTGTCTGTTCTTTCAGCCAGCGGTCGCAAAGCGCCTCCTCGCATCAAACCGCGTAAGAGAAGGGTCACCACCACGAAAGTCCAAAGTATCGCCTTTACCACTGAATACTTGTTGCTGGCACGTTCTTTTGGACCAGGGTCGGCGGAGTTATGGGTCTTTCCAAAGGATGCAACGGTGCTGACCCGCAAACATGCATTGCGGCGCATCAAGTTTCCCCATTACCTTGAACAGATCGTGGTAGAAAAAGGGCAGCTGTACTGCTTGTTTGAAAGTGGGGCATGGGCGTATCGGCAAAAAGGCGGCAGCATCGATGAAGTCGTGGTATTGGACCTTGCGACTTTGCTCCAGTAAAAGCACTGCTTAAAAAGAAAAAAGACCAGCCTCTTAAGAAGCTGGTCGTAAGTGCAGTGATTAGTCCACGATTGCTCGTTGGATATCTAAGACGGTGCCGGTATGAGCATCTGCCAAAAATTCATAGGTGACAAGCTGTCCGTCTTCGGTGCGGGTGATGCCGCCAGTATATCCTTGGGAAGTGATCGCAAATTTGCGCAAAGGTTGTTTTTCGAAATTGATCCAAGAACCTTCGATCGGTCCTTCTTTGATAAACGCCGCTTTTATATTGTCTAAGACATCATCGGCATTCATGGCTTGCCTTTTCTTCAACCAGATCGTTGAAAAAATCCCTCCTGCAAAGCCAAGACCTAAACCGATGGTCAGTCCATTTTTAAAATAATGCAATGGATGCTCATTCTCCATCTAATGTCCCTCCTAAAGTAAGTTTTCCCGAATGTTGTGATCTCGGTGAAAGCACAGGTTCTCTTAACAATAGTTTACCATAGTTTAGAAATATTCTATAAGAAAAATAACCAACAATAGAAATTTGCGCTATAATAAAGAATATCAGTAGGAATAAGGAGGAAGAGAGCACATCCGTTGTTTCACCCGAAAATTGCTGGAAAACACAGCAACAGCAGGCGTTGCTTTTTCAAAAAAAGCAGCTTTGTTTCTTTGGGGCAGCAAACAACTGATACGTGTTTCTCGAATGATCATGGAAGAAAAAACATTTCAACGTATCAAAGAACTAACGGAGTTACAAGGAACCAGCGGGTTTGAACACGATGTGCGAGCGTATATGCGTGAAGCGATGACTCCATTGGTAGATGAAATCCAACAAGATGGCTTAGGCGGCATCTTCGGTTTGCGTCACCACCAAGAAGCAGATGCACCACGAGTGATGTTAGCTGCTCACATGGACGAAGTTGGTTTCTTATTGACGACGATCACCGATCGCGGCTTATTCAAAGTCACTCCTTTAGGTGGATGGAACCCTTATGTAGTTTCTGCTCAACGGTTTACATTGAAAACAGCGAAGGGAGATTACCCATGCGTTTCTTCTTCAGTACCGCCACATTTGTTGCGAGGAAGCAGCGGTCAAAAAAATGTCGAAGTGACAGATATTTTGTTTGATGCTGGGTTTGAATCAAAAGAAGAAGCAGAAAGCTTTGGTGTACGTCCTGGCGATACGATCGTCCCACAAGTGGAAACCATCAAAACAGCCAATGGGAAAAACATCATCTCGAAAGCTTGGGACAACCGTTACGGCTGTGCGGTCGTATTAGAAGCACTTGAAGCCTTGAAAGAGGAAACATTAGGCCATACGTTGATTGCTGGTGCCAACGTTCAGGAAGAAGTCGGCTTACGGGGTTCTCGTCCATCTGTGACGAAATTCAAACCAGACTTGTTCTTTGCGGTCGATTGCTCGCCAGCAGATGACACAGTCACGAAAAATGGCACCTTTGGTCATCTAGGAGCCGGGACTTTGATGCGAATCTATGATCCAGGCATGATCATGTTGCCACGGATGAAAGAATTCTTGTTGGATACAGCAGAAAGCAACAACATTCCTTATCAATACTTTGTTTCAAAAGGTGGTACCGACGCTGGTGCGGCACACATGGCAAATGAAGGAATCCCAAGTTCAGTTATCGGTGTTCCTGGACGATACATCCATACCCACCAAACCCTATTCAGTATCGCTGATTATGAAGCGGCACGGGAAATGGTGATTCAAGTCTTGAAAGGTTTGGATCGTTCAACCGTTGATACGATTTTGGCAGGACAATAAGCGAGAACGAACGAAAGCAAAGAGACAGCAACCCGTTGTCTCTTTTTTTCTGCAGGGGTTCTAAGATCAGCATGTCAGTTGGTAGTCCCTGAAAGAAAGGTGTATACTTAAAGAAAAGAAAGTGGTGAGAATTTGATTATTCCAAAAGATTTAGCAGAGTTAGCAACATATGTGGAGAAAGGCAAAAATGTCTTCTTTTTCACCGCCGATTGGTGTGGGGATTGCCGCTACATCAAACCGCAATTGCCTGAAATCGAAGCGGACTTTCCAGATCTTCAATTTATCGAAGTCGACCGTGATGAATACATGGATGTAGCGGTTGAATGGAACATTTTTGGTATTCCTAGCCTCGTCGTTATCGAAGACGGCAAGGAGCTGGGGCGGTTAGTCAACAAGGATCGCAAAACCAAAGAAGAGATCGAAGCCTTTTTAACCAGCGTACAATCAGCATAGGAGGGGAAAAAGATGGAAGCACAAAGATATCAAAACATTTTAGTAGGGATCGATGGGTCAGATCAAGCGATGTCTGCCTTCAAAAAAGCAGTGGAAGTCGCTCGTCGAAATCAAGGGAAGGTCTATGCCGCAACGATCATCGATCAGCAAGTGCCGACCATGATGGGCTATGCACCTTTGGATAGTTCCATCTTGGAACAAGAAAAAGATACGGCGAAAAATCTGATCGACGACTGTAAAGCCTACGCAAAATCAGTAGATTTTGATCTAGTAGAAGGCATCGTCGCTTACGGCTCCATCAAAGACGCTCTTGCCACTCAATTACCAGATAAATACGACATCGATTTGATCATGGTGGGGCAATCCGGGCTGAACGCCGTGGAACGCTTCATGATGGGGAGTGTCGCCAGCTTCGTTATCCGTGAAGCCCGGTGCGACGTGCTGATCGTATCTCCTGAAGAAACCAAAGCGTAAGGTCATTTTTGAAAAAAATAAGCTTGTCGCTGCCGTGTTCTTTTCCTTAGTTCGCATGGTAGTAACAAGTGACAAAAGGAAGTTCCTGAGAATCAACGATTTTGCTCGCTAGTGAAGCATTGTCTTTAGCAAATGAGCAGTAGCTGGTTTTCAGGCTTTTTTGTCTTTGAAAATAACTAGAATTTCAAGGAAAACAAAGAAATTCCATGACGGATGCCGAAAAATTTGTTAAGATTATGGGCGGAATGTGTAAGTACCTAAGGAGGAAAAAACGTGATTTTTGCTTATAATAAAGAATATGTCAGTGATACACTGCTTGCCATCACAGCAGATGATAAAGGATTAGAACAAACCGTCGAACGCAAAGGCAATGTTGCCCAAATCAAAAATGAAGAAGGCACGATCGTTGGCTGGAACTTTTTTTCGATCTCAGAAGTGATGACGATCGAAGGCCGTGGTCAAGTGACGTTGACGAAAGAACAAATCCAACAATTGAACACCATGATCAAAGAAGCAGGATTCAGCGAAGAACTGCCTGCAGATACGGAACCAAAAATCGTCGTTGGCTATGTGAAATCTTGTGTAGAACATCCAGACAGCGACCATCTTTCTATCACGGAAACAGAAGTTGGAGATGGGGAAGTCTTGCAAATCGTCTGTGGCGCTGCCAATATCCGTAAAGGCTTGAAAGTCGTTGTCGCAAAACCTGGCGCAATGATGCCAGATGGCTTGATGATTTGGCCGGGGACGCTTCGTGGCGTAGAAAGCTTCGGAATGATCTGCTCTGCTAAAGAACTACATTTAGAAGGTGCACCAATGAAAAAAGGCATCCTTGAGCTGCCTCAAGATGCCGTTGTAGGTGAAGCTTTTCCGGTCGGTAAAGCCTAAAAAAATGAACTGCCGCTTCCTGTTTTTGCGGCAGTTCATTTTTTGATTGTTTTGATTGGTTTTGGTGATTAGTTGCTGCTGTCTGTTGATTGTTCGTTGATCGATGTATCAACGGAAAGTTTTACTTCTGCTGTTTTTTCTTCATCGCCACGATAGAAGGTTACAGTGATCGTGTCACCGACTTTGTGTTTGTACAACGCAGATTGCAGATCAGTTGTGGTGCTGACTTCTGTATCATCGATCTTCGTGATAACGTCATATTGTTGCAATCCTGCTTGTTCTGCTGGTGTTGCATTGTTGACTGAGTAGATCACAACGCCTGAAGTTACAGATGAAGGAACTTTCAAGATTTGTTCTTGTTGTTGTGATGTGATGGAACCTAAATCGATCGTTTGGATACCTAGTGCAGGGCGGACCACTTTGCCGTCTGCTTCTAGTTGATTGATGATTTCAACGACATCGTTACTTGGGATCGCAAAGCCCATTCCTTCGACACTAACGCCTGAAGCAGAGCCCGAGGTGCTGGCGATTTTACTTGAGTTGATCCCAATCACTTGACCATCAACGTTGATCAGTGGACCACCTGAGTTCCCTGGGTTGATCGCAGCATCCGTTTGGATCGCATTGATACTGATCGTACCACCAGACTCGTTTTGGCTTGTTACTTGACGATTCAAGGAAGACACGATCCCTTGTGTCACAGAGTTTGCATAGTCAGAGCCTAGAGGAGAACCGATCGCGATTGCTGGTTCGCCGACTTTCAAGGCACTTGAATCGCCAAATGTTGCGGCAGTTGTAACTTTTTCAGAAGAGATTTTTAATACGGCTAAGTCTGTGTAAGAATCGGTACCTACCAATTCAGCTTTGACTTTCGTACCATCTGCTAAGACAACTTCCAAACCATCTTGACCTTCAACTACGTGGTTGTTGGTTACGACATAGGCATCGTCGCCATCAATTTTGTAGATGACACCACTTCCTTCAGAAGAAGCTTCTAAGGCGCTGTCGTCTTCGCTTTGGCTATCGCCTTCACTTTGTCCACCTTGCTGACCAAAGAGGCTGTTCCAATCGTTGCTTTGACTTTGTTGTAAATTAATGATGGAAACGACGGAATCTTGTACTTTTTCAACTGCTTCAGTGACATCGCTAGTCACATCAAGTTTTACATTGGATACTTGGGTTTGTCCGTTAGAATCTTGGACCCCGCTGTTAGTCGTGGTTTCTGGGGTTGAAGTCAAAGATGACCCCATTGCCAGATACAGACCGCCGAAGGTCAATAAACCGCCGACCATACCGCCTAAAATCCCAATACCTAATCGTTTTAATAAACCAGGAGAAGTTTTCTTACCTGGTGTGACATATTTTCTTGCCATTACTATTTCCCCCTTAATGAATAATTCGTTATAATCAGTATATTCCTTCTATCTGAGATTAGTCTACTAAGAGATTTTGAAAAAAATATGAAGAAGTTGCGTAAGAATCTGTTTCAAACGATGAAATTTTCTTCGCAAAACCCGCTCATTTTTGAATAAAAATAGCAGGGAAATCTGGGGAGAAGCAATGCTCTTTTTATCCACAGTGTGTGGACAAACTTGAGAGCTTTGATTGGGTGGATGAAGAAACCGTTGAAGTGTCACAGTTTTATAGATAAGATAGAAGAATTTCAAAGAAAGTCAAAGTGTGTAAAAGGTTGTGGATAGCATTGTCCACATTTTCATAAAATAAGGGGATAACGAGGAGGAAACTATGAAAATCAAAATCGTCACAGTAGGAAAACTAAAAGAAAAGTACCTCGTTCAAGGAATCAACGAGTACGCCAAGCGATTGGGGGCATACGCAAAGCTTGAGTTTGTCGAAGTACCAGATGAAAAAGCGCCAGAAACCTTGAGTGAAGCCCAAATGCTGCAAATCAAAGAAAAAGAAGGCCAGCGCATTTTAGCCAAAATCAAAGACACCGAATATGTCTTTGCCTTAGCAATCGAAGGCACCAATCCCACCAGCGAAGTCTTCGCCAAACAAATCGATCAACTCGGCATCCAAGGAAAAAGCCAACTGACCTTCGTCATCGGCGGTTCCCTAGGCTTAAGCCAAGAAGTCATGACTCGCAGTGATGCCAAAATCTCCTTTGGCAAAATGACCTACCCGCACCAACTCATGAAACTGATCTTATTGGAGCAGATTTATCGCGCGTATCGAATCAATACGGGGGCGCCTTATCATAAGTAAATATCTCAAGCAATAGAATAGAAAAAATTATCCACCGGTACTACCGGTAAAAAGGAGCAACAACCATGCGAAATATCAAATTAACGATTGAATATGACGGCAAGCGCTACTTAGGGTGGCAACGACTAGGAGATTCTGAAAAAACGATCCAAGAAAAAGTTGAAGGAGTCATCAAATTATTGACGGGAGAAGAAATTGAGGTTGTGGGTTCTGGCAGAACCGATGCTGGCACGCATGCTCGAGGACAAGTGGCGAATTTCAAAACGGCCCATCAAATGAGTTTGCCAGAGATGCAGCAGTTCTTTAACCGCTATTTGCCGCAAGACATCGTCGTCAACAAGATTGAAGAAGTCCCTGAACGCTTCCATGCACGCTATCATGCCAAAGGCAAGCAATACAGCTATTATGTTTGGAACAACGCGATCCCATCAGTCTTTGCTCGCAATACCAGTTTTCATTGCCCGCAGCCCCTTGATTTGGAAAAAATGCAGCAAGCGGCTGAGAAGTTGATCGGCACCCATGATTTTATCGGCTTTTCTGCGTTGAAAAAATCAAAAAAATCAACGGTGCGGACGATCGATGAAATCACCATCACACCAGAAGGCGACCTATTGCGGTTTACCTTCAAAGGCAACGGCTTTTTGCATAAAATGGTCCGAATCTTGACAGGCACACTGATTGCCATTGGCGATGGCACACTGCCGCCAGAAGTGATCGATCAAGTGTTAGCCGAGAAAGTACGACAAGCAGCTGGTGAAACAGTGCCTTCTCATGGCTTATTTCTAGATGAGGTGTATTATTAAAAGAAACTTGATAATGGCTATTTAAGGAAAGGAGATCATCTATTGATCACATTAAAATCCCCACGAGAAATCGAACAAATGAAAACTTCCGGTCGTATCTTGGCAAGTATTCACGAGCAACTACGGGAAAAAATCGTTCCCGGTATCACCACGAACCAAATCAACGCTTTTGTCCATCAACAGATAGAAGCTGCAGGGGCAACAGCCGCGCAAATCGGGTTTGAAGAGTATGAATTTGCGACGTGTATCAGTGTCAATGAAGAGATTTGTCATGGTTTCCCTTCAGAATATGTTTTAAAATCAGGCGATGTCGTCAAAGTCGATTTTTGTGTCGATTACAAAGGAGCAATCTCTGACAGCTGTTGGACATATGCTGTAGGAGAGATTTCACCAGAACATCAAGCGCTGATGGAAGTAACGAAAGAAGCCTTAATGAAAGGCATCGAGCAAGCACAAGTCGGCAACCGAGTCGGGGATATTGGTTATGCGATCCAAAGCTTCGCTGAAGAAAAAGGGTATGGTGTCGTGCGGGACTTTATTGCTCACGGCATTGGCCCAACCATTCATGAAGAACCATTCTTTCCTCACTTCGGCTTGCCTGGCAAAGGAATTCGTTTGAAAGAGGGCATGACGATCACCATCGAACCGATGATCACGACCGGCACTTGGCGCATGAAGATGGACCCGAACGGCTGGACAGCACGCACGATTGACGGCAGCTATTGTGCCCAATATGAACATTCGATCGCCATCACCAAAGAAGGTCCAGTCATCATGACGTTGCAAAAGGAAGAAACAACCACACAAAACTAATAAAATGGAAGAAACAGTCAAAAACGTTCGAGGATTTCTCTCGAACGTTTTTTGGGCATCAAATTGGGCGAATCGGCGAAACTATGGTACAGTGCAACCAAACAAGGAGCGAGAGTCGCTCCTTCATGAGGCAAAGGGGCAATGGTGATGAAGCAAACAACGATGGCGTGGCTGTCAGAAATCTATAATTTGATCTTGCATCCTGGCACGAGACAGTGGGAACGAGAACAACTGGTGCAAGCAAAAAATACACTGGAAACCCAGCTGGCGACCAAACAAAAAGCGGGCAAACACGAAAAGGAATCGTCAAATAGTCTTGAAGACCAACAGACCAGGCGGGTTTTGGAAAAACTAGAAGCGTCGCTGCGTCCTTTGGCACTGAGAAACAATCTGACCCCGAATGTCGCAGAGTTTTATCAAACAATCAGCCAGTCAGCACTGAAAAAGGCAATGAATGAAGAAACAAGCAAAGTCCAACCAGCAGAAGTTTCCGTGGAGCCGAACGAAACAGGTGGAAAAGCACAAGAAGTGGCTATTTTTGCTGGCGGCTGCTTTTGGTGTATGGTCGAGCCTTTTGAAGACCAGCCGGGCATTCTTTCCGTCTTGTCGGGGTATACCGGGGGAACAGTCCCGAATCCGACGTATGATCAAGTACTAAGCGGAACAACAGGGCATGTCGAAGCGGTAGAGATCATTTTTGATCCCAAAATCATCACCTATCAGGACTTGTTACAGTTGTATTGGCAAGTGACAGACCCGACAGATGCTTTCGGACAATTTCAAGATCGCGGCAATTTTTATCGCCCAATCATTTTCTATACGACTGCTGAGCAAGAAGTGCTTGCGCAACGAGCCAAAAAGGAACTAGCACAATCTGGTTATTATCAGCAACCCATCGTGACTGAGATCCGCAGGGCTGCACCCTTTTGGCCAGCGGAAAACTACCATCAAGCATTTTACAAGAAGCAGCCCAACCGCTACCAGCGGATCAAGCGAGCGCGCAAACAACTGATGCTTTTTTATCGGCTGAAACGCTGGACAAACCGAGGAAAAAAACGATCATAAACAGAAGATCACTAATAAAGCGGGCTCCAAGAAAAGGGCAAAAGGATCAAATGAAGGCTCTTTTCTCCACAGGCCGCGCTTTTTTTCTGCGCGTTTAGCCAATTGGATAAAAAACGAAGATTTATTTTAGAATAATGTCCAAAGAAAGCGTTAACAACAAGAATTATAATAGAGAAAGAAAAGGTGGCGAAAAAGGTCGAAAAAGCAGGTGTCTTTTGCTTGGTTCCTTTCTTCGAGGAAAGAAGGTGGGAAACACCAGAGAAAATTCAGCGGAAAAATCAATCGGCAACACCCCATAGCAACACAACATTTATTATATGAAGGTTCATATAAGTTAGGAGAAATGTGATGAAAAAAAAGGGAACGTTCGTCTCACTGTTTATGGCTCTCATTCTTTTTATCTTTTCAGAAAGAACAGTGTTTGCGGCAGAAGCGATCAATGAGATCGTCGCACCAACAGGAGTCAAAGCATTTCTAGTACTGATTCCATTAGTGTTAGTGCTGGTTTTGCTCTTTAAAAAAGTAGATATGATCATTGCTGGCTTGATTGCTGGGATCTTGGCGATGATTATTGGCGGGATCAGTTTAGCTGAAGCCAATTCGCAACTGTTGGAAGCTATTCCGACGATGTTGAGTATTACGGTGCCAATCATCAATTCCGCTGTAGCGATGGCGGTCTTCAAAGCGGGCAGTTATACGGCGGCCTTAACCTTAGCCAAAAGAGGGACTAAAGGAAAAGTGGAATATGTGGCAGGGTTTATTGTCATCTTATTGGCAGCAGCGACTTATATGTCTGGGATCGGCGGCGGGAGTGCGATGGTGATCGCACCGTTAGCATTTGCGGCAGTTGGGGTGGTACCCGAATTGATCGCAGCGATGTCGTTAGCGGCAGCGGTTTCCTTTACGACTTCTCCTGCCTCTTTGGAATCTAGTATCGTGTCTGAACTAGGCGGCTTTAGTGTCGCTTCTTATGTCGATCAAATGCGCCCATTTTGGTTGTTATTCGTTGGTTTGGCGATTTTATTGGCATTCTTTGGGACCAAGCGACGTCATTTGGGCTTCAAAGAATCTGCCAACCAAGAGTATGAAAACAAAAGCAATGGCGAGTTGTTCAAAACGACACTGCCTGCGATTTTCTTGCTTTTTGCGGTCATCTTTGGTCCGTTGATCAATGACCTGATCGGCTTTGTCCTCTTTACACCGCTAGTTTATATGGTGGTCACGTTGGCGTTGATTTTTGTTTGTACCGACTTTTCGATGAATCAATCGGTGGAAGCGATGGTGGACGGATCGACGTATATTTTGACCCGCTTATTCCAAGTGGGGATCTTTTTAGCCTTCATCAACGTGATCGCTGAAACTGGGACTTTTGCTGTAATTGCCGGTGCGGCACAAAATGCCCCGGCAGCGATCGTCGTTCCCGTGGCGATCTTGACGGGTGTCTTGATTGGGATTCCCGCGGGTGCCTATGTCGGCTCCGTTTTAACATTAGTGCTACCAGTTGCCGTTTCATTAGGCTTCCCAATCTTAGCTCTTGGCTTTGTAACGATGGGGGTTGGCCTCGGCAGTCAAATGAGTTTCGTCAACATTACGATGCAAGCTTTATCTTCTGGTTTCCAAATTCCGATTCTGGATGTAGTCAAAGGAAACGTGAAGTGGTTGAGTTTAGCAGCCGTATTATTATTAGTCATCGGCTTAGTGTTTGGCTGATGGATAGGAGGAAAACATGGATTTATTGATCAAGCAAGCACGTCTTGAAGACGATGCAGAATTAGTAGACCTTGCAATTTCAGGAGGAAAAATCACCGCAGTTGCACCCAACATTGAAGAATCAGCAGCAACAACGATTGAGGCGAAAGGCAAAGTGGTGATCCCTGGATTGATCGAAAGCCATATCCACTTAGACAAAGCGTTGATCGCCGATCGTGAACCTAATAATTCAGGTACATTACAAGAAGCGATCCAAGTTACGGCAAAGCTCAAACCGACTTTTACCGAAGAAGATATTTATGATCGAGCGAAACGTGCATTAGAAATGCTGATCGTACATGGCACGACTGCTGTGCGCACCCATGCCGAATTTGATCCGGCGCAAGGCTTCACTGGGTTTGACACCATCATGCGCTTAAAAGAAGAATACCGCGACTTGATCGATATTCAGGTCGTTGCCTTTCCGCAGGAAGGGATTTTTAAAGCCCCAGGGACGGATAAAATGATGATCGAAGCGATGGAGAAAGGAGCCGATGTCGTTGGTGGCATTCCTTACAATGATGCGCCAGCCAATGAACACATCGACTTGATCTTTGAGATCGCTAAACGATTTGACAAAGACATTGACTTGCATCAAGATTTTGCTGACGAAGCAGACGATACATCGATCGTCTATCTGTGTGAAAAAACTATCGCAGAAGGCTATCAAGGTCGGGTATCAGTAGGACATTTGACTGCGCTGCACGCCATGGAACCGGATCAGCTGGCAGAAGTCATCGATTTGATGGTCAAAGCCCAAATCAATGTGATGCCGTTGCCTGCGACCGACTTGCACTTAGGTGCCAGAAACGATGCCTACAACGTTCGCCGTGCCGTGACGCCGATTCGCAAATTACGTGATGCTGGTGTGAATATCTGTTTAGGCAGCAACAATATCCGTAACGCCTTTACGCCCTATGGCAACGGTGATTTGATTCAAATTGCTATGTTGGCTGTGCCAGTGGCGCATTTAGGCGGCGCCGATGACCTGCCGACGGTTTTGCCAATGATCACGACCAATACCGCCAAAGCATTAAATATTAAAGACTATGGAATCGCTGTTGGCAACCGCGCAGATTTGATTCTTTTAGATACCCAAAGAAAAGCCGATGTGCTGATCGATATTCCTGAACGTTTGATGGTCATCAAAAATGGCCGCATCACCGTAGAAGTTAAAAAAGAAGTGATGATCCACCGTTAGCAACAGGTCATGTTTTCTCAAGTAGTACGATTTATTCGTGCTACTTTTTTTGTCGTAGTATAGTCGAAATAAAAAAATCATTTTCTAGTCATTTATTCTTTTTTCATCTATGATAGAAAGAAAACCACTATCACGGAGAGTTCGTTTAAGAAAATCCTGTCAAAACTGTTTGACAATGCCGTAATATCAATGGATTTGAGCAGAAATCACAGCAGGTCTGCGTTAAGGTAGGAGAAGGAGGGCAAGATGACGATTGGGGAAGCGCTAAAGAACCATCGAGTCACACAGCAAATGAGCCAAGAAGAAGTAGCAACAAAAATTTTAGTGACCCGCACATCGATCTCAAATTGGGAAACCGGCAAGACGGTACCAGACAGTTTGAATTTATTGAAACTGAGTACCCTTTATGGGTGCAGCGTCGATGAGCTATTAAAAAAGGAGCGAGCAGGAATGAAAAAGAACTTTCGTACGATGACCTATGGTGCTGGATTGAAAGACGGAACGATGCGTTTGAAAATCGAGACCGATGCCAGCAAGTTTTTCCCACGAGGGGTTGAAGTCAAAGCATCCGTCGATTTAGAAACAGGAGAAGTGACCTTTTTTGTCGAGCAAGAGGATTTGCAAAAGCTGAAAGCAGCCACCGACAAAAAATAATTTTTTATACAGATTTTTGCTAAATTTTGCTTGGACAAGAGAAAAAAAGCGATGGATAAAAAAACACGAGCCTAGCTGCATCGTGTTTTTTTATGTGGGATGAAAGAGGGCTGAGGCAATCGATGAAAGCTGGTTCTGTTTTTTCTTGGCTGCTATTTTCAAGGTTTGTAACGTTTAAGAAAAAGCGAAAAGATGCAAATGGCGATATACAATATATAGTGAATGGATCGATTTTTTATCTAAATGAAGCACAATATGTAGTATTTACTTTTTTAAGAGATTGTGTAAAATAGCAGGTGTAGTGAAGAAGGAGCTGTTTTTTTGAGAGTAACTGTATGTTGCGGTACCTGTTTAGAAAATGAGGAAAAGTTGGCAAAGACCGCTCGTGCCATCGGCAATGCCTTAGCAAAAAATCACATCGAGTTGGTTTATTGCGCCCCTTTGGCTGGCTTGATGAGGGAGATCGTGAAAGGGGTCTTTGAAAAAGAAGGCGCAGTGACGGGGATCTATCCATCAGGTTCCTTTGCAGAAGATTTGCCGCCAATCGTCACTGGATCAAGCACATACACCGAGTTCTATACGGATACAAGGGAGGAACAAACGCAACAATTATTGGAAATGAGCGATGCCTACCTTGTATTACCTGGTGGATTTGGTACACTAGAGGAGTTGTCATCAGTATGCACTTTTTTGACTCTTGGGCCATTGCCAGGCAAGCCGATCGGTGTGTTGGTGAACGAAGGCTTGAAGGATGGACTTAAGCCGCTGCTAACAATGTTTGAAGCTTGGGCTGAACTGCCGGAAACGCTCTTTTTCCTATCTGACGTTGAGTCGTTGATCCAACGATTGGCGGCGAAGGGGTCAGGAAAGGAGTGCTTGGCAGGATGAAGCAGGTCTATTTAGCTGGACCGTTTTTTTCAAACGAACAAGTCGCACGACTCAAACAGGTAGAACGCAGTTTAGCGGAAAACCGACAGCCCTTGGCGATCTATTCGCCGCGCCTGTATCAAGAAGGTTCATCTGAACCCAATCCACCGGAATGGGCGAGAGAAATTTTTGAAAAAGACATGCTGGAATTGACACGAGCCGACGTCGTCGTTGTCGTTTTGGATTACCATGGTGGAATCCCTGATCCGGGAACAGCCTTTAAAATCGGCGCAGCACACGTACGAAATAAACCAGTGATCGCTTTTCAGGAAAAAAGCGCGGCGGTCAATCTGATGTTGACGGAGTCGGTACAAGCGTATTTGACTGATTTGGCGGCACGAATAGCGTATGATTTTGAAGCGATGGCGCACCGAGCATTTGTCGGTGACTATATTTAATAAAGGATGATGAATGTGTTATTAATCGCAGGAACGATCGGGGCAGGAAAAAGCAGTTTGACTGATTTTTTATCGAAGGAAATGGCGTCGAAGCCTTTCTATGAAAACGTGGAGGACAACGATGTCCTGCCATTGTTTTATTCCAATCCAGAACGATACGCCTTTTTATTGCAGATTTTTTTCTTAAACAAAAGTTTTTTAGGGATGCGGGAAGCGTTGTCGAATGATGACAATGTCATTGACCGCTCCATCTATGAGGACAGTTTGATGTTTCATCTAAATGCCGATCTAGGTCGCATCGCACCGATGGAAGTCGAACAATACGATAACCTGTTGAATACGATGCTGCGGGAATTGGAAGAATCGGCGCCGTTGAAACATCCAGATTTAATGGTTCATATCAAAGTTTCCTTGGATACAATGATCGAACGGATCAATAAACGTGGCCGTTCCTATGAACAAATTGCCAACGATCCGACATTGTACGACTATTACAAAGAATTGAATCAGCGATATGATGAATGGTATGAAAACTTTGACGTTTGTCCGAAAATGCAAATCGATGGGGATCAATTGGACTTTGTTGCCAATCAAGACAACCTCATGGTGATCCTCGAGATGATCCAAGAAAAATTGGCAGAGGTCCGTCAGACCCATGGCAAAGGCCACTATTGTACGGACAAAGCCATCGCAAAAGGTGATTTTTCCAAGAAAAATTAAAGCAGAGAAGCAACCGATGATTCTTGCCAGTTGGTTGAAAAGCAGTCATCCCTGTCAGCTTTTTTATGATTAATCGAAGTGCTTGAAAACGGCGATTTTACAGGATTAAAGAGCAATCCTTGTTGTCAAACAAATTATTCAATGGCGTTTGCAGTAAACAAAAGGAAATTGGTCAGCACCGAAGACGCCGTTTTCGGTGCTTTAGTGTTTCAATTATCTATTGAGAGACATATTCGCGCCAGACACCAGCAGCAAAGGCAATGACTCGTGTTGGTGTGTCAAGAGTCTGTCCATGTGGTCACTAGGGTGAGTTACTAGCTGATTGAGTGCATCAAGTGTTATTCAAACGGGTGAATGCTGCGCGATACTAATAGTAGATACAATGACCAGCACTTCATTGAAGAATATTTTGACGAAAAGTAGAGAGATTCGCTTGTAGTCTATTGCCAAGCGAATGCTTCTCTTTTTTTATTGCTAAGGGCTGTTTTGTGCCAGCGTATGATTTGATCAAGAAAACATCGCTACGATTATATCGAAAAGTTTCTGAAAAAAATTTGCATATTCATCTTTTGCTCCGTATACTAGTTTAGGACGTTGTTTATAAAACGCTGTATCATCGTACATATTTTTTTGATAGGAGGAATTGCATGAAAGACAAACGAAAAGTCTTGCGTCCATTAGGATCAGGGTTTGCGATGGCGGTTCCTTTATTTATAGGGATTCTTGTTCAGGACCCTTTGATAAGTTCTGTGGGGGCGATGGGGGCTTTTTCATACTTAGCTTTTCAACATCGGTCCCTGTTTTATAATCTGCGCGCCATTTTGACCCACGGTGCGGCGCTACTGCTAGCCTTTATTTTAGGTGCTGGGACAGCACTGATTCCTTGGAGCGCGCCTTTTATTATCGGTGCGTTATCGTTTTCTGCGTTTTTGTTGTCAAAAGTGATGCGGATCCCCAAGCCGGATTATTTCTTCGTGTTGATGCTTTATGCCACCGGCTTTAATTTTCACGCCGCGCACCTTGGAGAGATCTTGCACCACAGTTCCTATTTGCTTTATGGCATCGCAGGCTCGCTGCTTGCTGGACTGGTGATTTCGTTAGCTGAACAGCTACCGTTGAAAGAAGAAAAAACGGCCTTTCAACAACTGAGCTTGCACGAGAAATATTCGCTGGCATTATCTCAGCAACCAGAAATGGTTATCAAGGCGTTGCACTTTTCTTTGATCTTGTTTATTGCCACCTACATTGCCTATCTGTTGCGGGACAGCAACGGGTATTGGATCTTGATTTCCGCTGCTGCCGTCTTGGCAGGGGAACATATGGAAAAAATCAAAAATCGCACGATCGGCAGGGTACTGGGAGGAATCGTAGGGCTGCTGCTGGGTTTCTTATTGATGTCCTTGCATATGCCCCTTGAAGCGATCGCAGTGGTATTGATCATTCTAAACATATTGACGGAGTTTTTTATGCCAGTCAATTATACCGTTGCTAATTTCTTTACCAACCCACAAGTCCTGCTGTTAATGACGATCGGTACTAGTTTTACGCCACTGAAATTGATCCCATTGCGTTTTTCAGGGGCATTGATTGGCAGCGTGCTGGCAATGCTGTTGATCTTTCTAATGGATTGGGCAGTAAAGCAAATGGAGCAAGCGCTGGGAAATAAGCCAGAAGACACGACGGATCAAACACAATAGCATGCACCATCATCGATAAGCAAGAGCAGCTGCTCTTGCTTTTTTTGCATCTGATCCTCTATCTAAACGTTTTCTCCATTGGATAGGAAAAAGAAGGGAAATGTGAAATAATCGAGCAAAGGTTCCTATTTTGAAATAGAAGCGTTTACATTTTTGCAAACTAAAGTGGCAGAAACATCTACTTTTTTTGTTGTAAGCGAAATCATATACTCAAATCAGAGAAGGAGAGAAAGTTGTGAAAAAACGAATCGTAGATGTTTTGCATCGCCTGTTGGTGACTGATTATCCACTATCCATCGAGCAACTGGCAGAAGAGACCGCAGCCAGTGGGCGGACGATCCGCAATGATTTGAATGAGATCAACACGTTTCTTGCTGACTTACACATCGGACCGATCCAAACCCTTCGAGGAAAGGGCATCCTTTTGAAACTGACCTCGAAGCAGCAAGCCATTGTTTGGCAGGCATTACAGGCACAACAGTCGGAATATATGACCCGTGAAGAGCGGAGTTTTGATCTGCTACTGCATCTGACATTTTCAAAAGAGATCCTGGTGTTGAATAAAAAAGAAGAAGCGTACCAGATATCGAAAAGCAGCATGGATGAAGACATGCGCCGTTTGCGGGCGGACATCAATAAATATGGCATTGAGATCATTAGTCTAGGAAAAAAAGGACTGCGGTTGAATGGATCGGAACGAGCGATTCGGACGATGATTTTTGACATCATCAATCAGCGGATCGGTAGGCTGCCACTTGATAAACAGACCCCAGATTTAGTCTTTACGAAATTGCTTTATCGCTATTTGCCGCAAAAAGCAATCAAACAGATCCAACAAGTGATGCAAGCAGTGTTGCCGCCAAATCAAAATGAGTTGTATAGCAGCCAAATCTTATTTTTTACCGCCATTTGGCTGATGCGCATCAGAATGAAGGAATTTATCACACGCATGAACTGGTCTACTTCCAGCAATCCGCTCCAAGGGTCAGCCTATATCCAGGCGATCGCTGAAACCTTTTCGATCGAGCCACCAGAAATCGAAGTCAACTATCTTTCTTTCATCATCGAATCACTGAATTTTAAAGATTTGTCCAATTCCATCGAATGGGCGCATGCGCAACTCTTGTCGCTGCAGCTGATCCAATTTGTGGAATGCCAAACCAAGATCCCTTTTAGTAAAAAGGAAGAAGAGTTGTTAGAGGGATTGTATAAACATATGGCCGCGCTGATCGTTCGAGCCAAAAGCGGCATTCAAGTCCCCAATCCGATCAAAGAGACTGTTCGCAAAAATTATGGACAAATCTACCAAGCCGTCAAGGGCTTCGCCCCCACGATCGAAGAGATCGTCGGACAACCACTATCAGAAGATGAACTGACATTTCTCGTGATCCATTTTTCTACAGCCTTAAGTTCATTGAACCACGAAATCATTACGATCTATAAGGCGGTCGTTGTCTGTAACCATGGAATGGCAACCGGCAATCTGCTGGCAGCCAGCCTCAAGGAGAAATTTCCAGAAGTAGAAGTCGCGGCAGTCTTGAATTCACAAGAAGTCAATTTGATTACGAAATTCGATGTGGATCTGGTTTTTTCAACCTATGAGATCGATTATCGAGAAAAGCCGGTATTACTGATCCCACCGATCATCAATGAAGAAAATCACCAAGTGATCCGCCGTTTCTTAAAAAACAATGAACAGTTCAAGCGGATCGCCTTTGACCAAAAAAATGCCACGCTGTTCTTCAATCAGTTGCTTACAGTCATTGAAGAAAGTGGCGGGACGGTCGATGCTGCCGCCTATCGCAAATTGACACACTTGTTTGAACAAAATCAATTAGCCATTAATGCAAGGGAGATTCAGCCAATGTTAAAAGATGTTTTATCCGCTAGTCATATTCAATTAAACGTTCCTGTTCAAAATTGGGAAGAAGCCATTGAACGCTCGGCGCAGCCGCTAGTAAAAGAACAGATCATCGAAAAACGCTATATCGAGGCAATGGTTGCGGCGGTGGAGGAATACGGTCCTTATATCGTCATTGGCAAACATTTGGCGCTGGCGCATGCACGACCAGAAGATGGCGCCCAGCAGTTGGGTGTGAGTGTCCTCACCTTGGCGCCGCCAGTCGCATTTGGGAACCCAGAAATGGACCCCGTCAAAATCATTTTTTGCTTGGCTGCGGTGGACTCCTACTCTCATCTTGCCATCATGAAGGAATTGATCGAACTGATCAATGATGAAGAAAAAGTCACGCAGTTACTGGCTTGTTCCACGATTGAAGCTTTTCAATCATTGCTATTTTCATAAAAAAAAGAAAAGAGGAAAAAATCATGAACAAATTATCGATCTTATTCGTATGCGGTGCAGGTCTTGGCAGCAGCTTTGCGGCTCAGATGTCAACAGAAGATGTCTTAACGAAATTAGGAGTGGAGGCGAAATTGGATCATGTCGATATCTCATCAGCGGTATCAATGAAACCAGACATCATCATTACAGCAGAGAATTTTCGGACGCAATTTGAAAAGTTTGCTTTGGACCCGACAACCGCAATCATTTATTTACGCAACATTGTTTCAAAACCAGAAATCGAAGAAAAAATCACCCCGGTATTAACGGAAAAAGGCGCACTGTAAGGAAGGGTCATGACGAAGGGAGTTTGAAAAAATGGGCATCATCAATTTTATTATTGATAATATTTTAACGCAGGCATCGATCACGATCGCCTTGATCGCGATGTTAGGACTGCTGCTTCAGAAAAAGTCAACAGGTCAAGTCATTTCAGGAAGTTTGAAGACGCTATTGGGCTTTCAGGTTTTAAGCGCTGGTTCTAGCATCATCGTCGGTAGTTTGACCTATTTCGGCGAGATTTTCACAGAAGGATTCGACATGCAAGGCATAATCCCTTCCATCGAAGCCATCAACGGGCAAGCGATGAATGAGTTGGGCTTGGGGCGGGACATAGCGCTGACATTTTTAGCCATCTTTGTTTTTAATATTTTATTGGCACGCTTTACGAAATGGAAATATATTTTCTTAACGGGTCAGGCCATTTTATGGATGGCGACCATGACGACGGTTTTTGGCTATTTCGCTGGTTTACGGGGCGTTGTCTTGATTCTCGTTAGTGGGTTGATTGGGGCGATCTTTGCCGTAGCGATGCCAGCGATGGCTCAGCCTATCATCCGTAAAGTCACTGGGTCAGATGACATTGCTCTCGGACATTTCTGTACGATCGGCTACCTCTTTGAAGCAGGCGTTGCCTATCTGTTTGGAGAAAGAGGCGAGAAGAAAAAATCGATCGAAGACATCAAACTGCCACGTTCTTTTGAATTTTTACAAGACACCTATCTTTCTGTCATGGTCGTGATGGTTCCACTGTATATCGTGACGGTCTTGTTTGCTGGAGAAACCTTTGCTTCTACGCTCTCTGGTGATCAAAACTATATCATGTATGCCTTCTTGCAAGCCATCCAATTCGTGGTTGGGGTCTATGTTTTGTTAGCAGGCGTCCGGTTGCTCTTAGGCGAGATCGTTCCTGCGTTTCGTGGGATCGCCATGAAATTGGTGCCTGATGCAAAACCAGCACTCGATTGTCCAGTGTTCTTCCCATATAGCCCAAATGCAGTTATTTTAGGCTTTATTACTACAACGATTGGGACAGTCATTGCCATGTTCGTTTTACCAGTCTTTGGCTTGGCGATGATCTTGCCAGGGATGCTGACGAACTTCTTTGCCGGCGGTACCGCTGGGATCTTCGGCAATGCGGTCGGTGGACGTCGAGGGGCGATCATCGGAGGGATCTTCCACGGCTTCTTCATTACGTTACTGCCAGCCCTACTTGTAACGATCTTCAATCAAATGGGCTTTGTTAACGCTACGGCAACCGATGTGGATACCGTCACGGCAGCCTTGCTATATGCATGGATCATCAGTCCCTTATTGAAAAACTTTTAATCGCTAGGAGGAAGACGCATGTTCTCTTTTTTCAAAAAAGAAAAAAAGCCCACAGAAACACCAGCGGTTCCTTTGACCGCTGAAGAAAGCCAAGAAGCAGAAGCGCTTATTGGAAACTTAGAAAGTCAGTTGCAAGCAGAACCTGACAGCGACGAACAAGCAAAATTGTATGAAGCGTTAGGCTTAGCCCAGGCTAAACTTTCTCGCACAGAAGAAGCGATCGACGCATTGGAAAAAAGCTTGCAGGCGAAAAAATCGATCGGGGACGGCTACAAAAAACTGATGTCCCTTTACAATGCTCAGCGTGCCGCCGCCGCACGAAACGGCGACGATGCAAAGATCGACTATTACATGGACAAAATGGAAGAAATGCGGCAAATCGCCAAACAACTTACGATCAGCGGCAATTAAACTAGACGAGGTGGAATCAAGGATGTATACAACATTAAAAGAAGTAACGAAAACAGCAGAAGCATTGAATTTTACAGTGGGGGCTTTTAATACCCATAATTTAGAAATGCTGCCAAGCATGCTGCGGGCAGCCAAAGAGATGGGGGCACCCATCATCATTCAAACAAGTATCGATACGGCGAAATACATCGGCTATGATGTCTTGGTCAATGTCGTCAAAACGATTGCCGATCACGAGCTAGTGGACGCTGTCTTGCATTTGGACCATGCCAGAGATTTCGATGAGATCAAAGCAGCGATTGATAGCGGCTATAGCTCGGTGATGTATGATGGCTCGCATTTGCCCTTCAAAGAAAACATTTTGAAAACGCGCGCAGTCGTAGAATACGCCCATGCCCATGGGGTGTCCGTCGAAGGAGAATTAGGAACGATCGGCGGCACAGAAGAAGGCATTCATGTGGAAGAAGACGATAAAGTCTTCACACGCCCAGAAGATGCGGTAGAATTTGTCGCTGCTACTGGCGTCGATGCGCTAGCCATCGCTATCGGAACCAATCACGGTCAATTCCGCTCCAAAACCGAAGTGAATGTTGCGTTATTGAAGGAAATCCATGCGGTCGTAGACGTGCCGCTAGTCATTCATGGAGGAACTGGCGTCAAAGAAGAAGATTATCCTGAATTGATCAATAACGGCATTCGCAAGTTTAATGTAGGTACTGAATTGTTGGTGAATTGGACGAAGATCGCAAAAGAAAATTTTGGGGCAACGGAAGTCAACAAATCATTGCGCCACAACGTGATCCCATCCAATGAAGCCATCAAAGTAATCGTCAAGCACAAGATCGGCCTTTTCATGAATACGAAAGCGCCGACTGCGATCGGCAAATAGATGGTACGCAAAAAGATGCTTGTTTTATTGGCAGGCAGCCCTGGAACCGGAAAAAGTTATTTACTGAATCTGTTGAAGACACGTTTTCCTGATCTTTTCTCTCTTACGCCGGATGAAATCAAAGAGTGCTATGCCGAATCCCTCGGCTTTGATTCATTGGCAGAAAAAGCCCAGATCGAAAAGCAGTATGTTTGGCCTTTTTACTATCAGGCATTAGGCTTGTACATGTCTTTAGGAAAACGTTTGGTGGTCTCGGAATACCCCTTTAGTGAAAAGCAGAAGCCCTTGCTGAATTTTCTCGCCCAAAGCTATGGCTATGACTGCTTGACCATACGTTTGACAGCCTCTTTTGAAACCTTATGGGAAAGACGCTTCTTACGTGATCGTGCGGATGACCGCCATTTGAGTTTTATCATGGAACGATACCATTACGGGGATGTGCTGGAAGATAGACAAGCTGCAACCAACCATATAACCAAAGAAGCGTTTCGGCAAATCATCACCGATCGCTGTTACAATGACTTTCAGTTAGGGGAGCTTATCGAAGTCAATGTGGAAGAGTACGAGCAAGTGGATTATCGCCCATTGATCGAGAAAATTGCAATTGAGCTAAGTAAATAAGCAAAGCAGTGGGCGTTATACCTGGTCTAGGTACATGCCAACTGCTTTTTTTGATGAGCTATTTCTCATGACTTAGCTTTTGGGGAAGTTTAGCTGTCAAAGCAAGACGGATTGTTTCTTATGTCTCAGAAGACTTTCTTTTGCAAAACTGGCGATTTCCTCTAGAATAAGAAGCATAACAGAGAAATGGAAAAGGCGGGGAATGGATGAAAGATTATTTTGCGCAATACAAACGCCTGTTATCGATCGCTGAAGCAGGTTTGTACTATGGCAAAGATGTGTACGATAAGGAACGTTACCAAGAAATCAAAGAGTTGGCATTGCATTTGATGAGTACCGTCGTGGATCAAGACGCAGCTGCGTTGACCCTTTTAACAGAAAATAATGAGGGCTATCCTACGCCTAAAGTCGATGTACGAGCATTGATCCAAAAAGATGAAAAAATTTTGCTAGTGGAAGACAGCCTGACGAAAGAATGGTCACTGCCGGGTGGCTATGCAGAAATTGGTTTGACACCACGGGAAAACATCAAAAAAGAAGTGCTGGAAGAAACTGGCTTGCTCGTTGAGGTCAAGGAGCTGCGAGCAATTTTTGATACGAATCTAAGACCAGACATTCCACAAGTGTTTCAATACTATAAGCTGGTCTTTGCCTGTGATGTTTTGGCAGGGGACTTCATCAAAAACAGTGAAACCTCCAACAGCGATTACTTTGCGTTGAACGAGTTGCCAAAGCTTTCCATCAAGCGCACCACCAAGGAACAGCTGGAGCAATTGGTGAATGAGAAGTCTTTACACGTGGATTAGAAACAACTAAGGGTAAGATGTTGGAAAAAGCGTTTTATTGGTTTTTTTAACCGGATAATATTTACTTGCAGATAAAGTTGGTTTATGATTGATTTCGTCGTTTTCATTATAAAAAATCAAGCAATCGTGATACCTTTGCTTGATTGCTGGAGGAGTAAAAATGAAGAATCAAATCAATTCCTTTTTTGGGCTGGATGCCCTACAAACAACGGTCAAGCGAGAAATCTTAGCTGGATTTACCACCTTTATCTCAATGGCCTATATTTTATTCGTCAATCCAACGGTCCTTGGGGCATCTGGGATGGACGAAGGTGCCGTCTTTACAGCAACGGCGTTAGCCAGTGCATTGGGCTGTATCTTGATGGGGGTTTTAGCAAAATACCCGATCGCTACGGCACCCGCATTAGGGATCAACGCTTTCTTTTCTTATTCAGTCTGTATTGGAATGGGGGTTCCATGGCAAACAGCATTAGCCGGTGTGTTTGTGGCATCACTGATTTTTATCGTGATCACGATCTTCAAATTACGGGAGCTGATCATTGATGCGATCCCTGCTGATTTAAAATATGCCATCTCTGGCGGGATCGGTCTGTTCATCGCCTTTCTGGGATTGAGCGAAGGCGGGATCATCGTTTCCGACGATTCGACCCTTGTGGCACTAGGTTCATTGAGTGTCGGTACAACGTGGCTGACGATTTTTGGTTTAGTGATCACTGCCGTCTTGATGGTTCGCCGAGTTCCTGGCGGAATTTTTATCGGGATGGCCGCAACAACTGTTTTAGGTCTTTTGACTGGCTTGATCCAAGCACCATCCAGTATCGTTTCTGCTGCACCAAGTATTTCTTCCACATTCTTAGTGGCGCTCAACCATGTAGGAGACATCAATTCTCTGCAAATGTGGGTCGTAGTACTGACTTTCTTACTCGTCACTTTCTTTGATACCGCAGGCACCTTGGTAGGGCTGGCCAACCAAGCGGGCTTCATGAAAGACAACAAAATGCCACGAGTCGGCAAAGCACTTGCTTCTGACTCCACTGCCATGCTCGCCGGTTCTTTATTAGGGACATCACCAGTAGGGGCGTATGTGGAATCTTCCGCTGGGATCGCCGTGGGCGGTCGTTCTGGCTTGACTGCCGTGACGACTGGAATTTTCTTCTTGTTCGGCTTGTTCTTTTCACCATTGCTATCCGTTGTCACTTCTCAAGTGACCGCACCAGCACTGATCGTCGTAGGTGTATTGATGGCGCAATCGCTGCGAGAAATCAAATGGCACGAAATGGAAATTGCAATCCCAGCCTTCTTGATTCTATTAGGCATGCCGTTGACCTACAGCATCTCCGATGGGATCGCGTTGGGCTTTATCTTTTACCCAATCACCATGTTAGCAGCCAAACGCGGCAAAGAAGTCTCACCGATCATGTACGGCTTGTTCTTTGTCTTTCTTGGGTTTATGTGGATTTTGAATGTGTGATAGAGGGGTTTCAATGTAAAGTTAAAGTAGGATTTCTACTAATGAAAAACCAGTTAAGCGTGGCTTAGCTGGTTTTTTTATTATATGTCGCTTGCTATAAAAATGTTCAGAATCGAATAAGGGTTTACTATTCGTGGTTTATCTGCTGACGAATCAGGGCGTTGTGTTGCTTAAAAAATATACTCAATGATCTGATCGATCTTCGCCATAGCTTGTAAAGGGAGGTTTTAGTTTCTCTACCATTCATTGATTGTAAGATGACTTTGAAGTGAAGCTTCATTCCAAATTCTCCTATCCCAACAATTTTCACGCAAAACCTGCGCTTTTCTTTCAGTTATTGTTATAATAAAAGAAAATGCAAAGGTGGGAAATCATGACAACGATCAAGGACATTGCTGAAAAGGCGGGAGTAGCGAAAAGTACGGTTTCCCGCTATCTGAACAATGGCTATATCAGTGAAGAAAAGCGCAAAAAAATTGATCAGATCATTGCTGAAACTGGCTATCGTCCTAATACATTTGCTCGATCGCTGAAAGCCCAAGACACGAAATTGCTAGGCGTGATCATTCCTCGGCTGAATTCACCATCGACAAATGATGTGTTGAAAGGGATCGATACGACGGCACGGGAAAATGGCTATCAAATGCTGATCACCAACTCTGATCAAAGCGATGAACGGGAACTAGAAAATATCGAAATGCTGGTTAAACAAAAAGTAGCAGGGATGATCCTTTTTGCGCGTAAAATCACGCCGCAGCTGCAAGCGGTGCTGGCAGAGGTTCCTATGCCGGTTTTATTGTTAGGCCAACAGTTAGCTGGCATTCATTCCATCGTCCATGAAGATTATCAAGCGGGCAAAACCATGGCAGAATATGCAGTCAGCGCTGGCCACCGACGTTATTTATTCGTTGGGGTCAGCGAGAATGATTATGCGGTAGGTGTCTTGCGAAAAAAAGGATTTCTTGATGTCTTGGCACAAACCCCCAACGTCAAGGTGGACTTTATCGAAACGTCTTTTTCTAGAAGAGAAACGTACCAAAAAGCTCTTGTGTTCTTGAAAGATCAACCGGCAACGTACATCGCCTGTGCTACGGACAATATCGCTGTTGCTGTATTGAAAGCCGCCCATGAACTAGGGTACCAAGTGCCGCAAGACTTTTCCTTGAACGGATTTGGCGGCTATGATTCGACGGATTATGTCTATCCGACCATCACAACGACCCAATATCCCTATGTCCAATTAGGCATCGATGCCGTCTTAACGATCCAAAAACTGACACAAGGGGAAGAGGTTCCTGAAGTGATCGAATTACCGAATCGATTAGTGGTCAAACAGTCGACTGCCAAGCTTGACAATCAGGAGCGATAAAGCAAATATTTTTCGAGAAAACAGAACGTCCAGTTGCGGCGTTCTGTTTTTTTATTTTCTTTGCTTGCAATTGCAAACGGTTTCTGTTAATCTACAAATGTAGAACCGGTTCCACAAATGGACCGACGATCAAAGGAGTGGGAAAAATGAAGGAACAAAAAACGATCGACCAAGTGTTAGAAGCTGTTGGCGGCAAAGAAAATGTCAAAAACTTTGAACACTGTGCCACACGTTTGCGCTTGATTTTGAAAGACGATCAGTTAGTAGATAAAGACAAAGCGGAAGCAGTTGAGGGCAGCAAGGGCTATTTTTTCAACACCGGACAGCATCAATTCATTTTTGGAACAGGAAAAGTCAATGAAGTGTATCAATCCTTCGCCGCAGAGATGGGCAATGACGCCTCCGCTGAAAAAGCTGGCTTCAAAGATGATGTGTATTCGAATCTGTCACCCGTCCAAAAAGTTGTCCGTACGTTGTCAGATGTCTTGGTGCCACTGATTCCAGCTTTGGTGACGACGGGGCTCTTGATGGGGATTCGGGGATTATTGACCGAGTTGGGGGTCACCTATAGTGCTGACTGGTTAGCTATGTTTGAAATGTTAACGGATACAGCGTTTGCCTTTTTACCTGTTTTGATCGCCTATAGTGCGACGAAAAAATTCGGCGGTAATCCGATCATCGGGATCGTGGTAGGATTGATGATGGTGGCACCGCAATTGCCGAACGCTTGGGCAGTTGCCAGCGGGGATGCAGAGCCACTGCACTTATTCGGTTTATCGATCTCTGGGTATCAAGGGTCGATTTTTCCAGCAATTATTGTCGGGATCTTAGTTTCTAAGCTAGAAAAATGGTTCCGTAAATTTGTTCCGCAAATGATGGACTTGATCGTGACACCATTCTTAACGATTGTCATTACTTTAGGTTTGATTTTGTTTGCGTTAGGACCAATCTTGCAAGTAGCTGAAAGAGCAGTCATCAACAGTATCGTCTACTTGGTGCAAGCACCATTGGGCATCGGTTATATCATTTACGGAGGAGTTCAGCAAGTGATCGTGATCACTGGATTGCACCATTCGTTAAGTATTATTGAGTTAGGGTTATTGAATACGACAGGCGAAAACGTCCTACAAGTCTTAGGTACAGCAAGTATGGCGGGACAATTTGGGGCTGCGATCGCTGCGGCATTTATTTATAAAAACAAAGTCAAACGCTCAAATGCCATCAGTGCGGCGGTTCCAACCTTATTTGGGATCACGGAACCTTTACTATTTGGGGTCAACTTACGCTCGATGCGGATTTTTGGCGCAGGCATGTTGGGGGGCGCAGTCGGCGGGTTTGCGACGTATGTCTTCCAATTAGCTGCCACTGGGATGGGCATCACTTTTATTCCAGGACTATTGTTGTATACTGGAGATTTCGGTGCCATGCTGAAATACGTCGTCGTGATTTTGATTGCCTTTGGTGTCGGTTTTGCTGGTGTCCAATTGCAGCGCAAACCGCTAGCCAAAGAGTTGAACCAATAAATAATCCCTTGCTGTTCATCGGCAAGAGAAAAGAGGTACCACAATGTTAACGAAAGAATACTGGGCACAGCTTGCCCAAACTCAAAGCGAATTAGCGGAAAAAATCCGTGCTGATGCGTGGCGCTTGAACTATCATTTGATGCCAGAAACAGGATGGATGAACGACCCGAACGGTCTTTGCCAATTCAAAGGTGTCGTTCATTTTTACCATCAATATGTACCGCAAACGCCCCACGGCGGAGAACCCCCCCACTGGGGACACAAAACGTCGACGGATTTTGTCACGTTTCAAGAAGAAGCGCTGTTTCTTTCTCCCGAACACGACTATGACAAAGACGGGGTCTACTCGGGTTCTGCCTTTATCGAGAATGACGCGATCCATTTCTTCTATACTGGGAATGTCAAACATCCCGGTGATCATGACTATACCTTTAGTGGACGAGAACAAAACACGGTCCATGTAATCAGCAAGGACGGCTATACCGTCGAAAAGCAAGAAGTTGTGATTCCACATGAGGACTATCCTGAAGGATTTACCGATCATATTCGTGACCCAAAAGTTTTTGCTCACGAAGACACCTACTATATGCTGCTAGGCGCGCGTACGTTGGAAAACGAAGGCAAAATTTTGATTTATGAATCGACGGATTTAAATGAATGGACCTATCGAGGAATCTTTTTCGGTGAGGACTATGCGCTAGGCTACATGTGGGAATGCCCAGACTACTTCCATTTAGATGGCAAAGATGTGTTGGTCTTCTCACCGCAAGGCTTGGCAGCCAAAGAACATGCCTACCAAAATATTCATCAATCAGGGTATCTGATTGGTGAGGTGGATTGGGAAACCCTGACGTTTAAAGAAACTTCTGCGTTTCGTGAACTTGATTATGGCTTTGACTTCTATGCCCCGCAAACCTTTGAAGATGAGCAGAAACGTCGGATCTTGTGGGGCTGGATGGGGCTAGGGGATACCAGTCCTGAATACAGCAATCCTACGATCACTCGCGGCTGGCAGCATGCCGCAACGCTGCCAAGACAGCTTTCGGTCAAAAATGACCAGTTGTATCAAGAACCTTTGCCAGAATTCCAAAAATTGCGAGACAAGCAAGTCAGCCAAAAAATTGTGCTTTCAGAGAAACCGCAGCACTTGTCTTTCGATGAATTGGCATATGAGTTGCAAGTTACGGCGGAAGTCCCATTGCAGCAGTTCCAGCTTGGACTTTTGCAAGATACGACTTTGGCTTATGAAGCTGGTGTCTTGACGATCCATCATGGCGTTTCTGGCTACGGTCGTAAACAGCGCAGTGTCAAGGTCGATGAACTGACGCAGCTGCAGATTTTTGTCGATACGTCTTCGATTGAGATCTTCCTAAATGGCGGGCAATATTGTTTGACCTCTCGCGTGTATCCCAAACGGACCGAGGCGATCGCTCTCAGCGGAACCGGCACGGTTACTGTCAATACTTGGGCATTGGCGAAAAAATAAAGCAACGATCCGAAAACGACAGCAAACAGTTGGTTTTTCTTGTTGCACCCCCAAGAGTCAGCTTTTTCTCTGGCTTTTAGGGGGCATCATACCAACTATTTCGCTGTCGTTATTTGCTTGTTACTGTTTTTGTTGGTTTTGGATAAAGGTCTGCAGCGCAGGTGCATCGATCCGATAGCCGTCTGCAGTTTTTGTGACTAGTTTTTGCGTTTTGAAATCTTTTAAGGTATACGTCAAATGGCGATAGCTCACGCCTAAGTATTCTGCGGTCTCCGTCAATTTTTCTTGAAAAAGATCATCGATCGAAGCTTCCAACAGTAGATGAGCAAGGCGCCAAGCTAAGGGATAGGTTTGATTGACGGAAAAATGATCCATACGCAGCAGCAATTTTTCACCGATAGTTTTGCCTAGTGCTTGTACGAAAGCCAGGTCTTGCATGAGCCCGTGAGCTGCTGCTTGCATCGGAATGCCCAGACATGTTGTTTCACCGATCGCAACCACGGTTTTCGGTACTGTTTCGGCGCCAATCAACGTGAGATCGCCAATGCAATCACCAGAATGGAGAAACTGCAGCAAGGCACGTTTGCCGTTTTCTTGCGTTTGAATGATCTTGGCTTTGCCAGTCAATAGGACGAAAAAGACCGACATCGGCACCGTTTCTTTTTGGATCGCTTCTCGATGATCAAAGGTCCAGAGGGCACTTTGTTGTAAAATCTCCTCAGGAATCGGTAAGGGGCAGCTTTCTTTGATTGGTACCTGCTTTATTGCCAAGGCATAAGCGGTTTTTTTCACTTTTTCCCTCCAAACTAGGAGAAATCTCCTATTTGTTTTTAGTCAGTATAGCACATACTTAGAAAAGCAAAAAAGAAAGTGTGGGAGAAAAAATGAATAAAAAGCAATGGATAGGATCCGGGATTTTTTATGGGCTGAGTGCATTCGGGATCAGCTTGACCATTAAAGCAAGCGTTGGGGTCAGTAGTTTTAATGCCTTGAATGTCACGCTGGCAACGATGTCAGGAATCAAAGTCGGCACCATCACAACAGCCATCAACTTGGGCTTTTTAGCTGCCTGTTGGCTATTGGATCGGCGGCAGACGTCCCTCAAACAAAAAGGCAGTGAGTACTTGATTATGTTTTTCGCTTTGCTGGCATTCGGCTATTTGATCAATGGCTTTGTTTACTACTTCTTGGCATCGCTGCACTTGACGAATTATTGGGGCCAACTAGCTGCTTTGATCGGTGGGATCTTGATTTCTGGAACGGCGACGGGGCAAGTCTTACGGTTGCAGGTCTTGAAATTTCCAATCGAGCACTGGTGTCATTTGCTGGCGCAACGCAGTCGCTGGACGTTCAAGCAGTACCGTTATGGCGTTGATGCGGTCTGTATTTCGGGGGCGCTCTTGCTAGCGATCAGTTTGGGCTTACCGCTAGCGGTGAGGGAAGGGACGGTCATTAGTTTCTTTTTGCTGTCGGGTGCCATCGCTTGGTCGAAGGAACGTGACTTGACTTTGGGAATACCGACACGGCAAAAGCGTCAAGGGTAAATCCTTCAACGCCTTTTGATCTTACGCATCAAATTGCACAGTGATCCCGGATTTCGTCAATTGTTCCCATTCACGGATCGTTGGCAAACGACCTTGACAAAATAGCTGATCGTCGACATAAACGAGCGGAAGACAGCTGCGCCCATTGCTTGCTAATTGCTGACTAAGGTCTTGATTCGTATAGAAAGGGGCAGGATCTTCTGTAAAGAAGTATTCGTTGATCGCTAAAGGTTCGTTATGAAATGTTTGATGAGCCTGGGTCCTTTCTTCATTTATTTTTAACTGGTGAGTCAAGTGTGCTTCCCAAGTATCTTCTTTCTGGTCGGCATAAACAGCGATCGTTGGCATTGCATCAAATCCTTTCATGACAGCTGATTTGTCAAAAGTATACCTGAATTTCTTGCCACGAGCAAAAAAAGAGTGGCAAAAAGAAGTGAAACAACAAAAAAAGACGCAAATGCGTCTTTTTTGTTGTTTCTTATTCGTCAGCGGGTAAAAAATCGAAATTGGTCAACTCGTTGTAAGAATACGCTTGATCGATTTGACCCTTGTCTTTCGTCCAAGCAATGATTGCGTCGAATTGCTCTTGCGGCACTGCCTGGGCATACGGATAGTCTTCCTGGCTGTCTAAGTAAGTACTCATAGCATCGGGAAATTGATAGTCTGCCAAGATGTCGGCATAGTCTTTTGCTGAATGAGCATTCATGTAATCGATGGCTTCGTTGTAAGCAGTGTAGAATGCTTTTAGGTCTTGCGGGCGATTTTGGATAACTTCGTCCATAAATTGCAGTGTGCCGCCTTTGATGCCAGCATCTTTAGAGCTGCCTAAAACAATCGCCCCTTGGGCAGCCAACATGCTGGCTTGCGGTTCCGTATAAACAGCGCCATCGACTTGGTCATTGAGCAATGCTTCGGAACGGGCAGAAAAAGAAGCGATATCCACGATGTCATAGGTAAAATCATTTTCCTGTGCAAATTGGTCCATGATGTATTCTAAAATGAAATTCGGTACAAGGGTGATTTTTTTATCCGCTAACCCTTTCATCTCAGTGATTCCTGAATTCGGTGAAGCGAGAATCTTGAAGTTTTCCAAAATATCAGAAGTGATCGTCATATCGATGCCGTTTTGCTTGAAGGTCGCTTCTGTCATGACATCGCTGATGGTACCATCCAGCTCGCCTGCCTGCACCGCCACATTGCGGTCATTCGGGGAAGTGAAGGATTTGAGTTCCACAGTCAATCCTTGCTTTTCGAAAAAGCCTTCTTCTTTTGCTAGAATGATCGGAATCGCTGACTCTGCTGGTAACACCCCGATCGTCAATGTTTGATCTGTGACCGCAGCTTCTGTACTGCTAGTGCTGGAATTGCTGGTACTTGCTGTTTCGTCAGTGTTGCCGCAGGCAGCAACGCCAACAGCGAATAGTGCTAGGATACTTGCTAAAATCGTTTTTTTCATTGGTTCAATTCCTCGTTTCTAAATCGTTGTTCAAAAGCAGCCATTGGTAGTGAGAACGGGATGACTGCTCGATGGAGTTCCATTGGCTTGGTTTGTGCCGTATTGATCCCGGGTTTGGTTGTAAATGCTAGAACAAAGCCTTCCTTTTCCAAAGTAGCGATCGTCTGCGGATCATAAAAGCCAAAAGGATAGGCAAAAACATCCTGGATGGCCACATGCTGATTGCAGCTTCGTAAGTCTTGCGCAAAGGAGGCTGGTGTTTCCCACATCGAACGCCCTTGCTGGTCCTTGCGTTCGTGAAAATGATCGGTATGATTGGCATATTCGAAGACATCGCTCATTTCGGCTAATTCGGCGCTGCTCAATGTCCGTGAAACTTCTGGATCGTAAGGCTGAGGGGCATCAAAAAGCCAGCCGGTCACGACAAAGGCAGTTGCCTTGAAACCAGCTTCTTTCAACAGTGGGTAGGCATATTCTTTCATCGATTGATAGCAGTCGTCAAAGGTCAGCAACACGGATTTTTCTGGTAGCGGCTGCTGCCGAAAATAAAAATCTTTGACTTCTGCAAGGGTCAACGTATGGTAATTTTCTGCTTTCAAAAAGTCGATTTGTTGTTTAAAATGAGAAGTGCTATTGAATAAGGGCAGAGGCAAGGCATCTTGATAACCGTCTGCGACTTTGATCGGGCGAACCTGATCATAAAGTTCTGCTTCGGGACGTATTTCATGAAATACGAGGGTCTGAAACATCATAAACCATCCTTTCTTGTCAATCACGCAAAAAATAGTATAGCATAAAATGTGAAAACCAACACAAATAATTTGAAGAAAGAAGTTTATTCTCTGATGAGTATTCTATTCGATTCCGTTTCCTTTACCTATGGAGATACTGCCATTTTTAAAAACCTTTCGTTTTGTTTTGAACAAGGCGCGACCTATGTGCTGCTGGGAGAATCGGGGATTGGCAAAAGCACGCTTTTATCCTTGATCAAAGGGTTGCAGCGACCGCAATCCGGCACGATCACTTACCAAGGCTGTTCCCCTGACAACATCGAGGTCGTTTTCCAAGAACTGCATTTGTTTCCTTGGCAAACAGTCTACCAAGCCCTGGAAATGCCGCTGCTTATCAACCAAATCCCTAGTGAGCGCCGTAAAAAACGGGTCACCAGCTGTATTGCTGAGTTGGGATTGACGCAGGTGCAAGACCGCTATCCGCATCAGCTTAGTGGCGGTCAAAAACAACGGACCGCCATGGGGCGGGGACTGATCACACAGCCCGATGTTTTATTATTGGATGAGCCGACCGCTTCGCTAGATCAAGAAACCAGAGCAAACGCCCAAGCCATGATCGCTGCCCAACAGCAGCGTAGACAAAACAGCTTGATTGTGGTGACCCACGATCCAGAAGAGGCAGTGTTTTTGGGGCAGACGATTTTGCTGCTAAAAGATCAAGGCGTTACGCCGATCAGTAATCCTTTTTACGGCAGCCAGCAGGAACGAGACTCATTGGCTTTTTATGAAGTCGTCTTGCAGTTGAAAGAACAAATGAGGGAGGCGAGGCAATGAAAACCATCAAATCTTTTGCTTGGGGCTTCTGTTCGTTTGTCGTGGTTTGGTGGGGTGTAAGCTGGGTGACCAACAATCGCTCATTGCCTAATCCTTTAGAAACGGCCGAACGTTTTTGGGCACTGCGAGAAGTCTTACTGATCCACGCAGGTGCCAGTTTGCTGCGGGTGTTTGCGGCGTTGAGTGGGGCGTTGCTGGTCGGGGTGCCGTTAGGGATCTTGATTGGGCGATCCCAAAGAGCGGATCGGCTGCTTGGTCCACTGCTTTACTTTTTATATCCGATTCCTAAAGTTGCGTTTTTACCCGTCTTTATGATTTTCTTTGGCTTAGGCAATCTCTCAAAAGTTCTCTTGATTTTTGCGGTGATCGTCATTCAAGTGATCGTCTCGATTCGTGATGCAGTCACAAAGATCCCGCCAGCGTATTTTCAAGTCATGAAAAATTATACGAACCAATGGCGCCATGTCTTGCGCTTCGTTATTTTGCCCGCGCTCATGCCCGCACTTTTTGCCAGTGTAAGGGTCAGTATCGGGATCGCGTTGGCTTCCCTCTTTTTTGCCGAAAACTATAACACGACGTATGGTGTCGGCTATCTGATCTTAAGTGCGTGGTCAAAAATGGACTACCCGCAAATGCTTTCCGGGATCCTTCTGATTGCTTTGATGGGCTATCTGCTTTTTGCCAGTATCGATTGGTTGGAAAAAGTGGTGTGCCGTTACCGACAATCTTAGAAAATGAATGGTTGCTCCATTGTATGATAGTATTTATTGATAAGAAAGAGCGATCGAGCAAGAAAAACAAAGTTGATCGCAATACTAAGGAGTGAGCGAGTGATAGGGTTTATCTATTTTATTGTCATTGTTTTGGCGAATGCAGTAGGTGCAGTTTCGGGTATGGGTGGTGGTGTATTGATCAAACCGATTTTCGATTTTATCGGCGCCCATTCTGTTGCTGCGATCTCTTTTTACTCGGCGACAGCGGTCTTCACGATGTCCATCGTTTCGACAGCTAGACAATTAGCCAGTGGACGGAAAATCAATTGGTCGATTGCCTTGTGGGTTTCTGGTGGTGCTGTGTTAGGCGGTGTTTTAGGCAATGTTGCCTTTGAACAGCTATTGCTGGTTTTTCGAGACGACAAGATGGTTCAGCTGATCCAAATCCTTGTGACCGTGCTGACACTATTGTTTGCTTTTTTGTATACAAAATATAACTGGCGCGGGTTTGCGTTGGAAAAAGTCGGCTGGTATGCAGCTTGCGGTTTGATTCTCGGTTTTCTAGCCAGTTTGCTGGGGATCGGCGGCGGACCCATCAATGTTTCTTTATTGATGCTGCTATTTGCCATGCCGATCAAAGAGGCGACGATTTATTCAATTTGTACGATTTTTTTCTCACAGCTGGCAAAAATTTTGACGATCGCTTTTTCGACAGGTTTTGGTCTATATGACCTCAAGGTTTTATGGTTTGTCATTCCGGCAGCCATTGTTGGGGGACTCATCGGGGCAAAGGCAAGCAATGTCCTTTCGACCCAGCGGGTGACACTGGTTTTTCAAACAGTGATCGTTTTGGTTTTGCTGATCAATATTTACAATGGCATTCAACTATTTTTCTAATTCAATCGGCTTGCTTAACTATGAAAAAGCGGCACCTTTCCTCGTGGATAGGTGCCGCTTGTTTTATTGCCATTCGGATTGATAATTTCCTTTGAGATCATAGACATAATTGATCTCGGTGCGATTACGAATCCCATTTACCCCAACGGTCCAAGTCCATTCGCCTTGGAAGCCGTTTAAAATGACGATGCTGACGCCAGGGACATAGTGATCCAGCTGAGCTGCTCGCGCCTCAGAATCCTTGATGATCTTGGGAATGACGCCCCAGTCGATGGCATCAAAGGCAATGGTATCTTCCATCGAAAGCTCGATCGTATCGTCGTCTTTTTTCCATTTGGTCAACAGATTTTCTGGGTAATACCAATACTCGTCTTGCAGGCCTGTGTTTGGATTGATCACTCGTGCAACTGCATAAATGCCGCTTTTTAGCGGGACATTGCGGATGTGAAAACTATAGCTGACCAGTTGCAGCTCTTTGTTCTTGAATGAAGATTGATTTGGCAGCGCCGCCATAATTTCTTTGGCACTGGTTTCTTCTCGAAATAGTTGGCGGTCTACAGGTAAAAAGGTGGAAACTACGCCAATACAAAAGAGAATCGCTGGCAGCAAGAGCAATGAGAATAACCAGTAAAATGGCGATTTTTTGCGTTTTTTGAGGCCGATGATCAGACCGATCAAAAAGACCAGCAGGATCCCTGCTACCCAAAAGTAGGGGAACAGACGAATGATCTGATGCCTGGTTTCAACGACTTGGTATTCATTCAGACCAAACCAATTTTCCGCGATGGTGAGGTTATTTAAAACAATAATTCCGCCAATAATACTTAGAATAAATAAGAAAATCAATAGCAAAAGCATCCGACCGAGTATCCGACGTATCAGCGAGGGTCTAGTAGGTGGGGTCATGAGTCACGTCCTTTTTATATTTTCGAAAATAGCAGGTTAAATACAAGAGTAGTACAACTGGTGTTTTTTTTCAATGATTGTAGACAAAAAAACTGCATCCGCAGATGCGACCTCAAAAAGTTAGACCAAAAATCTAACTTTTTTTGGGTCAGTACACCGCAGATGCAGGTTTTATTTTCATTTAGTCGAGTGTTTGTTGGCGGGCGATAGCTGGAAAGAATTTCAGGCTATACAATGCGCTGATCCCAACTAAAATATAAATGACGCGGGCAATGATCGACGTGCTGCCGCCGGTGATGGCTGCGACAAGGTCAAACTCGAAGGCGCCGACCAGCAGCCAATTGATCCCACCGATGATCAATAGGGTCAGTGCGATCCCATCAAATGTTTTTAACATAGGAAACTCCTCTCTAGTTGTCCTCCCATCAACTTTCATCGTCGGTGATGGTGACATCTTTTTCTTTCTCCCCTTGTTGATTGCGATCATTATAGATATAGACATGGCGAACGATTTTAATCAGCGGGCGAATGGTCAAAAAGACTCCGCCGATCAAATAGGCGATCGTTCCGTAAATCGCAGGCAAGCTAGTTAATGAAACGATACTTCCGAAAATATAAAACAAGCCCGTCAAAATATCATTCGTAAGTGAGATCAACATGTAGCGATTTTGAAAGTAGATGCGAAAGCGGCTTGCCTTGATGATCACATCTTCTTCTTTTCCCGGATCGAATTGATGTTCACTCCGTTTGATTTTTGGCATAGGTGCTATCACTGCTCCTTTATTTGTGCTAAGGTTTCAAGACAACTTTGATGTTCTTGTCTTCTTTTTTGTCAAAAATCTCATACGCTTTGGCAGCATCTGCTAAAGGCATCGTGTGGGTGATGATCTGTGACGGGTCAAACAAACCATCGGCAATCATGTCATAAATTTTCGGCATTAAATGGATCACAGGTGCTTGCCCGTGTTTGACATCAATGTTGCGCATAAAGAATTCTTGCAATGGATAAGAAGAAGCTGGAGTCATGTAAACGCCAGTGATTTGGACGGTACCAAATTTTTTGACTGCCTTAGCGGCCATCTGGATCGGTGAGATCGTGCCACTTTGTAAGCTGAGTAGGTTTTTGGCTTTTTCTTTGACGGGTTCTAAACCATCCATCCCAACACAGTCGATGATCACATCAGCGCCACCTTTGGTCAGCTCATACAGTTCATCAGCACTAGTAGCCAAATCATCCAACTGGAATGTTTCGACTTGATTGTAGCTGCTGGCTTTTTCTAAGCGATGAGCAACAGGGTCCACGGCAATCACCCGCTTAGCGCCTGCCATCACGGCAAATTTTTGGGCAAACAAGCCAACTGGTCCTGAGCCTAAGACGATCACGGTATCATCCTTTTTGACGCCAGCATTTTGGACACTCCAATACGCTGTTGGTAAGATGTCAGATAAAAACAATACTTTTTCATCAGGGATCGTGGATTCAGGTACGATAAACGAGGTGAAATCTGCGAAAGGTACGCGCAAGAATTCGGCTTGACCGCCCCAGTGGTTGCCGTTCATTTTTCCAAAACCGAATAAGCCGCCATACAATGTATCTTCTGAAGAATTGTCGCATTGACTTTCCATTTCATTTTGACAAAAGTGGCAATGGCCGCAACCGATATTGAAAGGGATGACGACGCGATCGCCTTTTTTTAGTTTCTGTACTTGACTGCCGACTTCTTCGACAATACCCATTGGTTCGTGACCAACAACATAGCCTTCTTCCAAAACAGAGCCGCCATGGTGGTAAAGGTGGAGATCAGAGCCGCAGATTGCAGTTGCGGTGATTCGGATGATCGCATCCGTCGGTTCTAAAATCGTTGGATCTTCTACACGGCGAACGTCCATTTTTTGATTTCCTTGCCAGGTTACTGCTTGCATCATTTTTCCTCCTTGTTTGTTCAGATAAGTTCGGACAATCACTAATTTTTTCAACAACATGTTTTTACTTTTCAGTAACAGATAGTTTAATTCTGCAAGGATTTTAACGATTTGACAACGAAAACGCTCAAAACGGTTGATTTGTTTTTTCTTCATCAATGGTTTAAAAAAAGAAAAACAGATGATTTGCTAAAAAAGTGAAAGCGTGACACTATTAAAGTGAAGTATGCATGCGTTACGAGTATCTAACGGAACCTGCATCAACCAGTGACAAGAAATGAGGAGGGATGATCATGGATCTAACGATTCGAGGAAAAGCTTCCTGCACCAATTGCAATGAAAACTTTGATGGGAAGCTGGTCGTTCATTTACAAGAAGACAGCGAGGGGCAATTAACCATGGTACCACCGTTGGAAACGAATGAATTGGCAGAAGATGAAATCGCTATTCATTACGCTTACGGGGAAGTGAAGGAAGCCATCGAAGGAACCTTCGTATGTCCAAACTGTCAGACTGAAAATGAGGTTCGGATTGAAATTCCGACCGAGCTATTAGATGGCTCAATGAATTAAATCAATAATCAAATTGAAAAAGCTCTCTGTTCCTTGAACAGGGAGCTTTCGTTACCTATTGGTCATTGGTTTGTTTTGTGCCATCAAGGATTTGGACATTGAAATCTCGTAAGATGTCGAGTCCTTGCGACTCGTGGTTTTTACCAGCGACTAATGTTTTATTGATGGTGAAATCAGCGTCAGGAAAGGCGCTTTGGATCTCGATCGTATTGGAAAGGACACAGATGTTGGTTTCAACACCAGTGATTTCGATTTTCTTTTCTTCTTCAGGTTCAAATAGATTTTTCTTGATGTCGATCAAGACTTCAGGTGGAATACTGTAATAGTATTTCTTGACGACTTTTTCATTTTCGAGAGGCTTAAGTTCTGGGATCAGCTGCAGGGCAGCGGCTTCTTCATCAGGCGTTCCTTTGACTTCGATTGGGATGTCGCGGGTGTGTAAGATGTACTCCCCATCCGCCCGCGCTTGTTCTAGGCGCTTGGCGATTCGTTTGACGAGAGCAGCGCCATCTGGCACATACGCTTCGTTCTCTTCATCGAGAATTTGGTTTTGCATATCGACAATGACTAGCATGTGGTTACTCCCTTTCTATAAACATCGTTTTTTAATGGTCTGACGTGAGGTTGAAAAATAGGTGCTATTTCTATGATGCCCCACTTTTTTTATATTTTCAAAGAAAACGCTCTTCTTATCGTGAAACGGCAAAAATGTTATTTTTTTATTCGAATAACGATGCTTTTTGTTTGCTGAAAAGAAGAAGTAGTGATAGCTTTTAAATAGTACATTAAAAATAAATGAAAGTAGGTTAGGTTAAATGAGAAAGTTATTTTATATGGGGACTTTGCTTTTTTCAGTTGGTGTACTGGCGGCAGGATGCGGCAACAGTGAAACCGCTGATTCCTCGGGGAATGAGTCAGCAGATGGCAAAACGACATTGGATTTTTGGTCCTTCTGGGGGTCTGGTGCAAGACAAGAAGTAATTGAAGAAATTATTGATGATTTTAATGCGTCACAAGATAAAATCGAGGTCAAATACAGCTACCAGCCTTGGGGCGATATTTGGACAAAATCACTGTCGTCAATCACTGCTGGTAATCCGCCTGATGTTATTGTACAAGATATCAATTCTGTTGCTCAGCGGGCAGAAGCGCAGCAAGCAACGAATTTAAGCGAGTATATTGAAGAGGGCTTTTCTGATGAATTTTATCCGCAATTATGGGATACAGTGGAGTACGAAGGGGATGCCTATGCCGTTCCTTTCAATACAGATACGCAAGTGATTTTCTACAATAAGACACTCTTTAAAGAGGCTGGTATCAGTGAAGAGCAACTGCCACAAACGTGGGAGGAGTTAGAAACAGTTGCTCGTAAATTAGATGTCAAAAACGGTGATGATTTTGAGCGGATCGGTTTTTACCCATTGTGGAATTTAGGCGCTGACGTGTGGGCGTTGAATGCCGACGATGGCGTCAGCTGGTTTGACAAGGATGAGAACGTCAAAATCGATACAGACAACAAAGTCGAAGCGTTGGAATGGATCTTAGACTGGCAAGAGTATTATGGTCAAGATACCATCAATCGCTTAGAAGCTGAATTTGGTTCAGGGGTTGCCGATCCATTCATTTCTGGATTAGTGGCGATGCGTGCGCAAAACATCAACTACTACTCAAGTTTGGCGGAAAATGCACCAGATGACTTTGAATTTGGGGTCATTCAAATTCCTGAAAAAGAAAGTGGCTCTGGCCACTGGTCATGGGGTGGCGGGTTCGTCTTAGAAGTGCCATACGGTGCCAAAGATCCTGAAGCGTCCTATGAGTTTATCAAATACTTGTCGACACCAGAAGTTCAAGAGAAATTTGGTGAGAAGAGCTTTGATATCATGGCGAATCGGACAGCCAACGAAAACTTGGTCAACAACGACAATCTAGATGAAAATGGTCAAATGATCTACCAAATGGCGGATGAAAACTTTGCCAACACGGTGATCACGCCTGTGCCATTGACAGCGCCTGACTTCAGCAGTCTTGTCAATGAACAAATCGACCAAATCATGCTAGGCAGTAAAACACCGGCTGAAGGGTTGGCAGATGCGCAAAAAGCGGTGGAAGATCTTGTTGAGCAAAACAAATAAATTTCAAAACGAGCGTTTTTAAAAAAGAAGGAAAGTCCAGTCGGTTAGCGGACTGGGCTTTGCTTTCTGCTTTGCGAAGCGGACATGTTTTCTTGAACAAACAATGAGTAAAAATAGAATGGAGTGGAAGGAATGCCAAAGAAGCGTTCAAAAAGTAAACGGCAAGAAGCTCTTTGGGGCTACTTCTTCGTAGCGCCATTTTTGCTTGGGTTCGTGGTGTTTATGTTGGGGCCCATGCTGTTTTCCTTCGTAGGAAGCTTTACCGATTACAATCTGACTTCGAAAATGAATTTTATCGGCTTTAAGAACTTTACCCGCATGTTCACGCAAGATACCCTGTTTTGGAAATCTCTCTATAACACGGCGTATTTTGTACTTTTCAATGTTCCCTTGACAACGTTGTTCAGTGTCATTCTAGCCACTTTATTGAATCAAAAAATCCGCGGAATCAGTTTTTTCCGAACGACCTTTTACTTGCCAGCGATTCTTTCAGGGGTTGCCGTCTACGTCTTATGGATGCAATTATTATCTCCTTCCGCAGGATTGATCAATACCTTCTTGAGCTGGTTCAATATCAAAGGTCCGGCATGGCTGTTTGATCCCGAATGGACGAAACCAGCGTTGATTTTGATGAAGATTTGGAGTTCAGGGGGCGCGATGCTCTTGTATCTAGCTACCTTGCAAAATATTTCGCCGACACTGTATGAATCGGCTGAGATCGATGGGGCGGGAGTCTGGGCGAAATTCAAAAATATTACGATCCCGTTGATCACGCCGATCATCTTCTATGATGTGATTACTTCTACGATCGGTTCTTTTCAAATTTTCCAAGAAGCATACGTGATGACCAAAAATGGTACCGGTGGTCCGGCGAATTCGCTGCTCTTCTATAATTTGCATATGTGGAACAAAGCCTTCGTCGCCTTTGATATGGGCTATGCGATGGCCATGTCGATGATCTTGTTCTTGATCGTCTTAGTCTTGACCTTTATCAATCTCAAGCTGGCACCGCGCTGGGTTCACTATACCGGAGGTGGCAGCTAATGGAAATGACGACAAAAACACGAAGCAAATCAAGCCAACAGCGAGTCAAAAAAATCATCAGCTATGTGGTGATGTCGATCATCGGGATCGTGCTGCTGATTCCGTTGCTGTGGATGGTCTTTACATCATTGAAACCGATGGAGGAGATCGTGCGCTACCCGCCGACCTTTTTCCCAGAAGAAATCAATCTTGGCAATTATTTGGAGACTATCAACGCCTTTCCATTTTGGCAGTATGCAAAAAATACGTTATTCATTACCGTCTTAGTGGTCTTCGGGAATGTCTTATCAAATTCCTTCATTGCTTATGGGTTTGCAAAATTGGCCTTTCCAGGAAAAAATCTGATCTTTGCCCTCGTCTTGTCTACGATGATGATTCCTGGCTTTGTGACGATGATCCCGCAATATGTCTTGTTTTCCAAAATCGGCTGGGTCGGCACCTATCTGCCGCTGATCGTTCCAGCGTTTTTCGGGAACGCCTTTAACATTTTCTTGATGCGGCAGTTTTACTTGTCCGTTAACAATGAATTGATCGAAGCCGCTAAGATCGATGGCGCCAATCATCTTTATATTTGGAGCCATCTAATGATCCCATTGACGAAACCCGCGCTGATCACGATTGCCATCAACTCCTTCAATGGGGCGTGGAATGATTTCTTAGGACCATTACTGTATATTCAAAACCAAGAAAAGTACACGCTGCAGATTGGCCTGCAAGTCTTCCAAAACCAATCAACGACCCAGTGGAACTACTTGATGGCAGGAGCAACGCTTGTGCTATTGCCGACGATCTTGCTGTTCTTCCTCGCTCAACGCTACTTTATTGAGGGAATGGATCTGACGGGAGGTTCCAAAGGATGAGAACAAAAGTTACCCCGCAACGCTTAAACCAAGCGCTGTTGACTGGCATCAACTGGCTTCCGCATTTACTGGTTTTACAAGGCATGTGGCTGTTGTATTCCTTGCCTTTGATCACCAGTACCACCGCTAGTCGAGCATTGATCGAGACGTTGACGGAACTGCGTAACGATGGCTTGGTGGCAAGCAGCAAAGCTCATTTTCAGCAAGCATTTCATCAGCAGTGGGCAACAAGAAAAGGGCAAGACCGTTTGCTCAGTCTATTCTTCCTGCTGCTTTTGGCGGACAGCTTTATCTTTAGCCGTTTGCAGCACCCGCTGTTTCAGATCGCTAGTTACGAGTTAGCGTTCACCTTTGGCTTGTTTTGCTTGGTCTTACTTTATCAAACGAGGCTGCTTCACACCTATCCGCAGCAGCCCAGCTCATTGTTTTATAGTTTTTACCAGTTTGCTCGTTCACCCAAACGAGTACTGGCGCATCTTTTAGCAACAGTGACGCTTGTCTTGACCTTTTTGCTGTTTGGTCCAGTCTACTTATTGGTCTTAGGGATCAGCACCTTGTATTTAGTCAATGTCTTGCTCTGTGACCAAGCGCTCAAATAGAAAACAAACGGGTATCCCGAAACTTCCTTAGTGAAAAGCTAAGGAGTTTCGGTTTTTTTGTGAAAAGAAGGTTGACAGGGTCAAAAATTATGCCTATGCTGAATGTAAATTTAGTAAACAGTAAACAGATGAGGTGCAGCTATGGCAAGTATGAGAGATATCGCGAAATTAGCCGGGGTGTCGGTAGCAAGTGTTTCTAGAATCCTTAACAATGATGAAACCTTCAGTATCAATGAACATACGCGTCAGCGAGTCATTGAGATCGCCAACCAAATGAATTATTCAAAAGAAAAAAATCAACCCCATTCCCGTGAAGTCGGCGACCAAAACACGATTGCCATCATTACCCGCCACGATCGAGAGTCGGAAAGAAACGATCCGTATTTTATGATGATCCGCAACGGGATCGAAAAAGAAGCGGCGAAGTGGCGCTTAAAAACGATTCGGGCCTTTTCCATGCGGGAGCCTCAAAAAGATTTGGCACAATTGGCGAAGTATGGCGCAGTCATTATTATTGGAGAGATGACCAGCGATGCTTTGGCAGAAATCAGTCAGCAAAATGCCAATATTATCCTGGTGGATAATTATAGTGAAGCACCCAGCTACGATTGCATCCAAACCGATTTTGCCCAAAAGACTCACCAGATCCTCACGTTGTTAAAAGAGAAGGGCCATGAGAATATTGCCTTTGTGGGCGGTGTTGCCAGCCGAGTGACGATTTCTGGCGAAGTCGTTTACGATGAACAAGAGATTCGAGCAGAAAATTATCGCCAATGGATGCTGCTCAATAAATTGGAAAAGTTCACAACCGTGCTGCAGGGGAAATGGTCACCAGAGACTGGTTTGCATTTTGGTCAGCAGATCGCGCAAATGAATCCTCGCCCCACAGCGATCGTCGTTGCCAGCGATCCTATGGCTGTCGGGGTTTACAAGGCACTCGCTGAAGCGGGGCTATCGATTCCTAAAGATGTGTCAGTCGTTAGTTTTGATGATATCGAAATGGCGCAATTTATGACGCCCGCACTGTCTTCCGTCAAGATGAAAGCTGAAGAGATGGGGCAGATGAGTGTCGAATTAGCGAAAAATAAAATCCTTGGGGTGCGGACGATGCCTGTTCGCGTCGTTTGTGGCAGTGAATTGATCATTAGAGAATCGATTACCGGAAAAGATCAGTGACGTCTGATCTTTTTTTATTTTAGGGGTTGTGTAAACATTAACTAAACAACTATACTGATTGTAGTAAACGTTTACAGTTAAAAATAAAGGAGAAAACGAAATGAAGTTTATTGATAAATTAGCCGAAAAGATGGTGCCTTTTGCTCAGATCATTGCCAACAACAAATACTTGTTAAGTCTTCGTGATGGGTTTATGGTCGCTTTTCCTGCAACAATGTTTGCGTCAATTATGATTATTATTCAAAATCTGCCTGCTACTTTCGGACTCTCGGAAAAACTTCCAGAGGGATTCATCACGTTTCTAAACGACTTTTTTGGTCCTATCGGAAATGCGACCATGAGTATCACCGCTATTTTCGTTGTTTTTGGGATCGGCTATCAGTTGGCTGGCAAGTATGGACAAGCCAAATTATTTGCGGGTGCCATCTCACTGTCTTCGTTTTTGATGCTGCTGCCTTTTGGCTCATCCGAAGAGTTAGGTACAGTGATCCCCTTGTCGAAATTAGGGGCTGAGGGCATGTTTGTTGGAATCATCACGGCCATTATCGCTACGCAGATCTATTGCAAAATCAGTGCGGCTGGGCTGACGATCAAAATGCCAGATTCGGTTCCGCCAATGATCGCAGAATCATTTGTCGCCATCATTCCTGGTGCGGCACCGTTGTTCCTTTTCAATTTGATCCGCTACTTGTTCACCTTTACTTCATGGGGCAATGCCGTTGATTTCGTTTATGAGATTTTGCAAAAACCATTGATGGGCTTAGGCGGTACGTTGCCAGCAGTACTGATCGCCGTCTTGTTCACCCAATTCTTCTGGTGGTTTGGGATTCACGGGACACTAGTGGTCAATGCGGTGATCGATCCAATCATGAATGCGTTAGCGATTGAAAACTATGAAGCTTACAAAGCAGGGGCTGAACAATTGCCCCATATCATTAACACTACGTTTATGGGCGTGTTCGTCAATCAAGGAATGCAGCTGGGGATCTCGATTACAATGGCCTTCTTTATCGCTCGTTCGATTCGGATGAAAAAATTAATGAAGACCGTGATCGCGCCATCTGTTTTCAACGTATCTGAACCGATGACCTTTGGTTTGCCGATCGTCTTGAACCCGATCGCTTTTGTCCCATGGATCTTAGCGCCATTAGCCAGTACGACGATCTCTTACTTTGCGATCGCCGCAGGCTTGGTGCCACGACCAATTGGAGCAACGGTGGTTTGGACGACCCCAGTCTTCTTATCTGGTTGGTTAGGCACGGGTTCTGTTGCTGGTGCAATCTTACAGTTAGTGACGGTTGCCGTTATGACCTTGATCTGGGTGCCATTCTTGATCGTAATGGATCGCGGGTACTTGAAAGAAGAAAAAGCGGAAGCGGCATTAAATGAACAAGCGACATCTGAGACGATCAATCAAAGGGTAGAAGAAAGATAAGCCAAGAAACCGAAAGGAATGCAATACGCGCACCCTTTAGAAAGGAATTTGTGATGAGAACCGATACATTGTCTTGCAGTTATCAAATGAATACCACATCTACGGACTTTTCCCGTGTGTTATTGGTGGAACAAGAGAAATTCTTTCTAGCCAAACAAGCCCAAGAACCGTTCGGGGAAGGCTGCCGTATTGAAACGATGATTCAAACCAAAACCGCTCCGCGGATGGTACCAGCCGTCATGACGGTCAAAAAAATTGCCGCGGATGAGCTGTGGCTTCGTACGACCCATGAAGAAGGAGTGATCGATCAACGGTACAGTTTTGCTCCAGGACGAAAAGGGAAGCTGCAAGTCACGTATTCGGAACAAAGCCGTTTTGAGCAGCAGAAAACAACCTACAGTTTTATGCTGGCGGCGCTGTTTTACAAATTCTTTTTCAATCGTGGCGTCAAAAAACGCTTGCGTTATCTTGAAGCAGCTTGTCAACGAGCAGGGACAAATGAAAAAAATGGGGAAAATCGAGGATAGCAATGATAGAAATTAAAAACGAACAACTCTTTCACTTATACAATGAAAAAATCAGTTATATCATCAATGTGTTACCAAATCAGCAACTGGGTCATGTCTACTTTGGGCCATCTCTAGGCACACTGGCGCCATTTGATCAAGCGTACCTTGAGAAAAAAGAGAATAAATCGGCAGGAACTGTCAAATTTTTTGAAGCAGACAATCTTTTTACCTTGGCGGACCGTTTTCAAGAATTGCCAACATATGGGACTTCTGATTTTCGAGAAGGGGCAGTATCGGTTTTTGAGGAAGAAACCCCTCTTTATGTGGATTTTAAACTTGTGGCTTTTCACTGTTTTGAGGGCAAAGAACGAAAGCTGGCGCAACCCGCCAGCTTCGCGGCTGCCGATGAAAGCCAGAGCATCGTCTTTGAATTAGTAGATCAAGAGCGGCAGCTGGAACTGGCGATCACCTATACGATCTTCAAAGGATCAGGAACCATCACGCGGCAGCAAACATTGACCAATACGGGGAGCAAGCCTAGAACCATTCAGCGCTTTTTGAGTGGTGTCTTGGAGCTGAAAAATCGCAATTTTGAACTGTTGCACCTTTCAGGCGCCTGGCTGAAAGAACGGCATATCAAGACGGTCCCTTTGACCCAAGGGACGATCAGTGTCGGCTCGTTAAAAGGAGCGTCTGGTCATCAGCACAATCCTTTTGTCGCCTTAAAAGAACAGCAAGCCACCAATGACACTGGTCACGTCTATGGTGCCAACCTGATTTATTCTGGCAACTTTTTGGCGCAAGCGGAAATGGATGAATGGGACAACGTTCGATTGATGTTGGGGATACATCCTGAGCATTTCAGCTGGCAGCTTTCACAAGGAGAAACCTTTGAAGCACCAGAATGTCTCTTCACCTTCACCGCTGCTGGTCTGAATGGCTTGAGTCAAGAATCCGCCCAATTTATCGAAAAGCATGTGATTGCTCCTTATTGGCAAAAGCGGCAGCGGCCGATCGTCTTTAATAACTGGGAAGCGACATATTTTGATTTTAATGAAGAGAAGTTGTTGACCTTAGCCCAAGAAAGCAAGGCGTTAGGGATGGAGTGCTTTGTGCTGGATGATGGTTGGTTTGGGAAACGCAACGATGATCGCAGTTCATTAGGCGATTGGGTGGCGGACCCTGTCAAATTTCCAAAAGGAATCGGCTCTTTTGCTGAGAAAATTCATGCCATGCAGCTGCAACTGGGGATTTGGTTTGAACCGGAAATGGTTTCGCCAGATAGTCAGTTGTACCAAGAGCATCCTGAGTGGGTAGTCAAGCATCCTTATGAGCGGATCTCTGTGGGGCGCGGACAATACGTGTTGGATTTTGCCAATCCAGCAGTGGTTGAGGCAATTTTCGAAGCGATGCAAAAAGTGATCCTTGAAACCAAGCTGGATTACATCAAATGGGATATGAACCGCAATATCACGGAAGCTTACTCTCCCTATTTAGCAGAACAGGGAATTTCTCAGACGGAGTTTTATCATCGCTATATTTTAGGTCTTTATCGCTTATATGAAAAAATCTTAGCGGCGTTTCCGACCCTTTTGATCGAAGGCTGTGCTGGCGGCGGGGGGAGATACGATTTGGGGATCTTGTTTTACAGTCCGCAGATTTGGCCTAGTGATGATAGTGATGCAGTGGAACGTTTAGCGATCCAAAGCGGAACGTTGCTAGGGTATCCGTTGTCCTCCTTCAGCAATCACGTGTCGGCGGCACCAAACCACCAAGTCGGTCGGGCAACGTCTTTAGACTTTCGGCAAACCGTCGCAATGTTTGGGCCTTTGGGGTATGAACTCGATCTCTTTCATTTGTCTGAAGCTGAAAAGCAGGCAATCAAATCCCAAATCGTCTTTTATAAAAAACAGCGGCAATTGCTGACCTTTGGCACTTTTTACCAGCTGCAGCAGTTGGACCATGGCAATGAAAAAACTTGGGCGGTGTATGATCCGCAAAACGAAGAAGCATTGATTGCTTTCTTTCGCGTGTTGGCACAAGCCAATCCGACGGCGGAAGACTTTTTGCCCGTAGCCTTTCTCGATGGCCAACAGGTGTATCAGGTCAATGGCGAACCCGTCTCTGGTCAGTTGTTAAGGCAATTAGGGTTGCGTAAACCCTATCAGTTTAATGCCGTCAACCATGGAACGGCGCAAGTCACTGGCGATTTTCAATCATTTGTCTACCAGTTACAAGCCAAAAAAGGAGTAGAATGATGGGCAATCAATTGTTTGATCAGCAGTTTATGCATGGCGGGGATTACAACCCCGATCAATGGCTGGCTTATCCAGAAATCTTGCAAAAGGATCTTGCTTATATGCAGCAAGCCCATGTCAACACCGTCACATTAGGGGTGTTTGCTTGGAGTGCCTTAGAGCCGCAAGAAGGCGTTTATCGGTTTGACTGGTTGGATCGTGTGTTCGATCAGATCCATAGTATCGGCGGCAAAGTCATTTTGGCCACTCCTAGCGGTGGGCGTCCGCAATGGTTGAGCCAAAAGTATCCCGAAGTCAATCGGACCAACGCCCAAGGGCAAAAACATTCCCATGGGTTTCGCCACAATCACTGTTACTCTTCACCGATCTATCGGGAAAAGGTAACGCAAATCAATCAGCAGTTGGCAAAACGTTACGGCAAGCATCCGGCATTAGCCATGTGGCATATCTCCAATGAGTACTCTGGGGAATGCTTTTGCTCCTATTGTCAAGAAAACTGGCGCCGCTGGCTGCAAAAGAAATATGGTGATTTAGCCACGTTGAATCATGCCTGGTGGACTTCTTTTTGGAGTGGTACTTACTCCGATTGGTCGCAGGTTTTACCGCCTTCGCCTCTAGGAGAACACAAAGTGCATGGCATGGATCTTGATTGGAAACGATTTGTCACAGATAGGACGATCGATTTTTATTTGCATGAATGTACGCCGATCCGTCAACTGACCCCGGACATTCCTGTGACGACGAATTTTATGGCGGAAGGACATGCTACCCAAGATTTTATTCCTTTAGAAGGCATTGACTACAGCAAGTTTGCTCGTCATGTGGACATCGTTAGCTGGGATAGTTACCCTGATTGGAACAACAACTTTGAATCCCTGGCAGCGACAGCGATGAAATCCGCCTATGTGCATGACCAGTACTGGTCATTGAAGAAACAGCCCTTTTTAGTGATGGAATGCACGCCGAGTTTTGTTAACTGGCATTCCATCAATAAAGCGAAAAAGCCTGGTGTCCATCAGTTGAGTGCCATGCAACAGATCGCCCATGGCTCAGATAGTACCTTGTATTTTCAATGGCGCCAATCCCGTGGCAATTCAGAAAAATTCCATGGGGCAGTCGTGGGACATGATGATTCCACGGAGAATCGGGTCTTCAAAGAAGTTGCGGCTTACGGCAAGCGCTTGGAAAAAATCAAAGAAATTCAAGGAACCACCAGAAAAAAAGCAGTGGCGATTCTTTTTGATTGGGAAAGCAACTGGGCATTGAAGCGAGGTGGCGGGTTTGGGCGACCAACACGACGGTATCCCCAAACGTTGCAGGAGCATTATCGTTATTTCTGGGAACAAGACATCGCGGTCGATATTTTGACCCCAGAGCAAGATTTTTCTGACTATCAGTTGGTGATCGCTCCGATGCTTTACTTGATGACAGCAGAGACGATGGCAAAACTTTGCCAGTACACGGAAGCTGGTGGTACCTTGATTTCCAGTTACTTTAGCGGCATGGTCAATGAAACCGACCTATTGTATCTGGGGGGCTTGCCACAGCCGTTGCGAGGGTTATTAGGCATCAACGTGCTGGAGCTGGAAACTCTTTTTGACACTGAACATAATCAAGTGGTTTTTCAAGGACAGCCCTTTGAAACACGGGACTACTCTGCAATCATCGAAGCCGAAACAGCGGAGGTACTAGGGGAGTATCAAGCAGATTTTTACCAAGGAACCCCTGCGATCACCAAAAATGCCTTTGGTGCCGGCACCGCTTATTATCTGGCGGCTCGCACCAACTATGACTTTTTCGAACAGTTTTATGCCTCTTTGGCCCGTGAGTTGTCTTTGGCAGAGGAAAGGATCGCGCATGCCAACCCTGAAGTCTCGATCCAAGGCAGGATCAGTCCAGAACGAACGTACTTTTTCATCATGAATTTTTCTGAGAAAGAGCAGACATTGGACTTGATCAAAGAAGTCGTTGATTTAGAGACCAATCAAGCAGTCCCTCCAACAGTAACCTTGGCGCCGTATGAAGTGCGAGTGGTTTATTTTAACAATTAGCTGACTATTGGAAAAACCGTCCCTTTCGACAAACATAGAAAGGGACGGTTTTTTGATGAATGGTTTATCAGAAATCATTCTGGATCAGATGCTTGGTGCTTTTTCATCCATTGAGGCAATGCGGCACTGATTTGTGTCGGCAACACGACATAGTGCTCTTTTGCCAATGCTTCGCCAATTAGGCTATGGAGATAGACAGCCGCTTGGATCGTTTCCTCTGTTTTTTCAAACTGTGCCAAAAAGCTGGTGATCATGCCTGCCAGCGTATCCCCCATGCCGCCAGTCGCCATTGCGGGTGTTCCGAGGGGATTTTGGGCGATGCTGCTGCCGTAAATTTGCGTGCGATGGCTTTTTAAGACCACCAGACTTCCGAGTTTTTGTTGGGCTTGTTGGTTGTTTTCTTCTGTCTGATCGGCAATTGCCAGTCCGCTGAGCCGTTGCCATTCCATTTGATGCGGCGTGAAGACGACTTGTTCAGGAAAGGGGATGATCAGCGGATATTTGGCAGCCAAATTGATCGCCGAACCATCGATCACCAACCATTGGTGTTCTTTTTGGGCAGAAACGATCCGCTGCAGCAGATCAAAATTGCTTTTTCCTTCGCCTAATCCAGGACCAATCAGTAGGACGTCCGCCGATTCGGTGACCGTATCGATCAGTTCTGTTTGCTGCCAATCGACAAACATCGCTTCAGGCAAGCGAGCGTGCAGGGCGGTTCGGTTGACACCATCGGAGATCACGGTAGTCAAACCAGTTCCCCCATACACACAGGCTTGCGCAGCCATTAAGATCGCCCCACCGAATTGGCGGTTGCCCCCTACTAAAACGGCTCGGCCAAAGGTACCTTTGTGGCTTTTTGTCGGGCGCTGTTGGATCACTTTGGATAAAATCGCAGAATCAAGTTGCTCCATGCAATGACTCCTTTCGTTAATCAAAATCGAGTTATATTTATTATACCTGTTTCCTAGAAATTTCATAGAAAAGACCCATGGAAAAAGGCGCAATTTTTTTTCCTTTTTTGGTTTAAGAGTGTTATCATAAATAGCGAGAACAGAAATGGAGGGAACACTATGACAATCGATTGGAAAAAAGAGGTCGAAGCCCGCAAAGACGATTTGCTGAACGACTTGATTGATCTATTGAAAGTGAAAAGTGAAAGAGAAGATGATAAAGCGACTGCGGATGCACCATTTGGTCCTGGACCTCGTGATGCGTTGCTACACATGCTAGCTTATGGCGAACGTGATGGCTTCACAGTCAAAAACGTCGATAACTACGCTGGTCACATCGAATTTGGTGAAGGAGACGAAACATTAGGGATCTTCGGCCACATGGATGTTGTTCCTGCAGGTGACGGCTGGTCAACCGATCCTTATGATCCAGTCATCAATGACAACAAAATCTATGCTCGTGGTTCTTCTGATGATAAAGGTCCTTCAATGGCTGCCTATTATGGGATGAAGATCATCAAAGAATTGGGCTTGCCATTATCGAAAAAAATCCGTTTTGTCGTTGGTTCTGATGAAGAAAGCGGCTGGGCAGATATGGATTACTACTTTGAGCATGAAGAAAAGCCTGATTTTGGCTTCTCACCAGATGCCAATTTCCCAATCATCAATGGAGAAAAAGGAAATGTGACATTAGGGATCCATTTCCAAGGCAACAATGAAGGAGACTTCACGCTACAAAGCTTTACTGCTGGCTTGCGGGAAAATATGGTGCCAGGAACGGCAACAGCAAGCTTCATTGCTCCATCAACAGAAGAAGCATTAGCGATCGAAAAAGCCTTTTTCGATTACGTTGAAGCCAATCCAGTGACAGGCACGATTGAAACAGAAAATGAACAAGTGACGATTGAATTAGTCGGTAAAGGTGCCCATGGTGCCAGCCCACAATCAGGAATCAATGCAGGGACCTTCTTAGCTGTCTTCTTAGATAACTATGCCTTTGGCGGCGGCGCAAAACAATTCATCCATGCAGCAGCAGCCTATGTCCATGAAGATTTCTACGGTGAAAAATTAGGTGTGGCGTACGAAGACGAAAAAATGGGTAAATTGACTATGAATGCTGGCTTGTTTGCTTTTAAAGCGAACCAAGCAGGAACGCAAGCAGACAACTTTATCGCATTGAACTTCCGTTATCCTAAAGGGGTAACTGCGGAAGGACTTGAAATCGGTGTGGAACGCACCGTCGGTATGGAAGGGGCCACCGTTACCCGCAATGACCGCAACATGGAACCTCACTACGTGCCAGCAGATGATCCATTGGTAGAAACTTTATTGGCGGTTTATGAAGAACATACTGGCGAAAAAGGCTTCGAACAAATCATCGGCGGCGGCACATACGGCCGTCTATTGAAACGCGGCGTTGCTTATGGCGCAATGTTCCCTGGCTATGTCGACACCATGCACCAAGCCAATGAATTCATGAGCTTGGATGACCTATTCAACGCAGCGGTGATCTATGCAGATGCTATCTATCGTTTGGCGAAATAAAGAGACATTGATACCGTCTATTCTTTTTTAGCTGAGTCGATTTATTAATACTTAGATGAATAGAGGTAATAAAGGAATAGCAGTACGACTGATTGTTTCAATCATTGTCGTACTGCTATTTTATTACTTTGGGAAATAAATATTTTATTTTCGTTGGGTTATTTTATTATTGACATCAAATCATCCGAATGATTTACTTTTTGTAAGGAGTTGAAAAGTGATGCCTGATTTGATGAAATTTATTTTGGTTATTCTGGCGATTTGGTTGGTTTATCAAGTATTTACGACGATTTTATTTACCCTTTCCCAAAAAGCAGTTGCCAAACGAATCAAAAGCGGGAAGATGTCTGATCAGCAGTTGGCGAATTTGTACCACGCTGTAGCACGAGCAAATCAAGGAAGCAATTTCCAAGCGATTTTCTCTTATGGGCTCTTTTACCGCAGCCATGCAAAGCAAAGTGATGCGGTTTATGAACTGTATCGCGCTGAAATGGCGAAAAGAGATCTGCTATAACCAACTGTGAAGCAACTGCTTTCGAGAATATTGCTCGAAGTAGCAAAAAGCCTAGGTCCTGTACAACAAGTGCAGAACCTAGGCTTTTTTGTTATTTACTTGGCAGCAAGCTGTGACAGATAAGCACAGCTCTTTGCTACGACTATTTCTGGTCTTTGTTGCTTTTTTGATCCATACCGGCACCGATCGCTACACCTAGTGCGATGCCTAAACCCATGCCTAATGCCAGGTTGTCAAAAAACAGCATCCCAAATGCAGCACCTAAGGCCATTCCGACACCGATCCCCAGTCCCATATTGTTAGAAGCGGCTTCTTTTCCTTCAGACGTTTGCGGCGGTTTTTTCGTCATTGTGAAAAACCCCTTTCTTTTTAGTATAGAAGGGTTTTGTTTTGTTGACAAACATTCGAACTGCTGATCAGTGATATTTATCAGGAGGGTGCAGTTGCTTAGTAAAGTAAACGGGGTGAACCATTGGTCTATCTTCCGCCGGGCAAATAATTACGCTCGGGGTTGTAGCGGCGAATGATCTTATTTTCAGCAAGTACGTGCTCATAATAATAAACAGGCGCATCCTTAGTCTCTAGTCGAAAAACAAAGACGAGCGGAACCTTTAAGACGGAATAGCGCGCGGGGATCGCAATATACGATTTTTGGTTGCGCTCCATCGTCAGTGCGAATTCATCAAACAAAAGCGCCACTGGTGTGGGAAAGTTTACCAATTCATAATAGTGTTTTTCAAATGCATAGGTTTCTTGTTTTGCATAAGCGATTTTTGCAGCGGGCATACGCATTCACCTCACTTGAATTATACGAACGTTTGTTCTGTTTGTAAAGTGGAAAATCACCAAACGAGGAAAAAGGGGGCGTTCTCTATGAAAGAGATGTTTTGCTAACAAGAAATTTGCTACACTAGAGAAAAGAAGGAATCAAAAAGGAGCAGATACTATGGATTACGAACGTTTCGCACGATTACAGGCACGCTTTACCGATGAAAAACTGCTGACCAAAGAAGGGGTCTATCGGTTGCGTTTGTCAGGGAAGGCGCAGTTCGAACTAGCCTTTATCAAAACCGGCCCCTGTGGCGAGTCTATCTACCAGCCGCTGATCAAGGGCACTTTTGCTGAAAAAGAAGCAATCCCTACCTATTTGCTGGATCTTGCGGCGCAGCCTATGACGCAAATCAGTCAGCGAACCTCCGAAAATGAAGCAGTGTTAGATAAAGCGTTAGCAGCATTAATGGAAACATGTGAGCAGGCAGTTGCCGTCAACGAAGCCGCACAAGAAGCCACACGTTAATTACCATGACAAAAATATAAGAGCAGCCTGAACCTGATTTTTTACACTAAGCAAAAAAACGATCCTGACAAGATTCCTTGCCAGCGATCGTTTTTTATTTTCCCGTGGTGATTAGTGTCCTCATTCGCCGAAGTGGTCTGAGAAGCCTTGTTGCTTCATAAAGGCAGCGACATCTGGACGTCGCGGTTCACGGAAAAATTCCGTCATTTTCGTTTGCCAATTGGTTTGCTGTTGATTGCGACTGCGCTGTGCATAATAGGCTTCTGTCGTTTGGTTGTACTGGGCTGTTTGCTCCTGCGTCAGCGGTTGATACTGATCGACACTTACGATCGCTTCTTGGGGCAAGCGGACTTTCGGCTCATTTCTGTGTTGCGGATAACCGATCGTCAAGCCGAATAACGGAAACGTCAATTTTGGTAAGCCGACGAGTTCTGCGATACGAGGCAAATCATTGCGGATGCCACCGATGTAGCAAATTCCTAAGTCTTGCGCTTCAGCGTAAGCTACCATATTTTGGGCAGCGATGGTCGTATCAACGACTGACACAATAAATGGTTCCATCGTGGTTAAGTGGGTATCCGGCAATCCTGCTTGGGTCAGCAGCTGCTGATGCTTATGTAAGTCGGCGACAAAAAGGTAGAAGACGCCCGTTCGAGTGATATAGTTTGGGGCACCCGCGAGCTTTTCAATCTCAGCCAGCTTTTCGGGATCACTGACCTCAATGATCGAATAGGCTTGAACAAAATTCGAGCTGGAACCGCTCTGGGCAACCGTTACTAGTTTTTGCTTGAGTTCCTTTGATAGTGGCCGGGGTTGAAAATCTCTGACAGAGCTGTGGTGGGTAAAAGTATCAAAAAGATCCATCGTTTTTCCTCCTGTAACATACAAATTTCTTTCTTCCTTAGTGTAACAGAAAAAAAGGAATGGGAACAAAAAGAATGTTTTCAAAAAATTTTCAAATTGATGTTTTATAGTTGCCAAGCACAACAGTTTCCGTTATGATAATGATACATTCTTATTATTATTCCTTAGGGGAGTAACCGGTGGCGCAAGCTGCGATAATATCAACAGTAAGTAAGCTGGCGACAGCTTTCTGGTATTATTTGAAATGGTGAGACCTAAGACAAGCGTATACTTGTCTTAGGTCTCTTTTTTTCTAGCAGAGTGCCTAAGGAAAATAAAATTAAAAGGGGCAAAAAAATTGGCGAAAGAAATGTATCAAAAAGAAATCTCGGAAATTATGGCAGAGGTCCAGAGCAGTCCAGAGGGGTTGACGCAGCAAGAGGCAGCCAAGCGCTTAGAAAATGGCCTGAACCAGCTGAAGGAAGCACCTAAGAAATCTAGCTTTGCCTTATTCTTAGATACCTTCAAAGATGCGATGGTGATCGTCTTGCTGATCGTGGCAATCATCCAAATGGTTATGGGTGCCCACGTTGAGTCGATCGTTATCTTCGCAGTACTCTTGTTGAATTCCGTCGTCAGTGTGATTCAAACGAAAAAAGCCGAAGGGTCGTTAGACGCTTTGAAAAGCCTGTCGGCACCAGATGCTAACGTCATTCGGGATGGCAAAGAACAAAGTGTGCTAGCGAAAGAATTGGTTGTCGGCGACATCGTTATTTTAGAAGCTGGGGACTATGTACCAGCAGATGGTCGATTGATCGAAGAGGGTTCTTTGAAGGTCGATGAAGGAATGCTGACTGGGGAATCAACGCCAGCGGAAAAAGAATTAGGTGTGATCGATCGTACCGCACCGATCGGCGACCGTGACAACATGGTCTTCAGTGGAACGATCGTCACTTATGGGCGTGGTCGGTTTATCGTAACCGCAACTGGTAATGTGACAGAAATCGGTCAAGTGGCGGGCTTATTGGAAAGTACGGTTGAACACAAAACGCCATTGCAAAGAGGACTGGACAGCTTCAGTAAAAAACTTAGCTTAGCGATCTTGGTCCTTTCATTGATTATTTTAGGGGTTCAAGTCGCACGGCTGTTCTTAGGTGACGGAACAGGTGATATGACGGAAGACTTAGTCAACGCCTTTATGTTTGCGGTAGCCGTAGCCGTAGCAGCGATTCCAGAAGCATTGCAATCGATCGTGACGATCGTCCTTTCGATCGGAACAAAACAAATGGCGAAGCGTCATGCCATCATTCGAAAACTACCAGCGGTTGAAACATTGGGTTCAACGAGTATCGTTTGTACCGATAAGACAGGGACCTTGACCCAAAACAAAATGACCGTTGTTGACTACTATTTACCAAATGGGCAAACGGGCACGTTCCCCGATGAGCCAACTACCTGGACATTGCCTGAAAAACGCTTGGTAGAAATCAGTGTCTTGGCCAATGATGCTGCCATCAGTGAAGATGGGGCGAAGCTAGGAGACCCTACTGAAATTGCGTTTCTGGATTACAGTGAGAAACTAAATCAGCCGTATCGGGCGATTCGTCAACAGTTTCCTCGTTTGCAAGAATTGCCTTTCGATTCTGATCGTAAATTGATGTCCACCTTACATGAGATCGATGGCGAACATTTATTGTTGACCAAAGGTGGTCCAGACATCGTCTTTGGCCGCAGTACTAAAGTCTTGATCGATGATCAAGTCGTGCCTTTAACAGATGAAATCAGAAATAAGTTGCAGCATCAAAACGAAGAATTCTCAAAACGGGCATTACGAGTCTTGGCGTTTGCTTACCGTCCATTGACCGATGCCCAATCACGAGAATTGACACTAGAGGATGAAAACGAGCTGATTTTGGTTGGTTTGATGGCAATGATCGATCCTCCTCGTAAAGAAGTCAAACAAGCCGTAGCGGATGCTAAATCTGCTGGTATCAAAACAGTGATGATCACAGGGGACCACAAAACGACAGCCGTGGCGATCGCACAAGAGATCGGTATTTCAGCCGAGGGCGATTTAGCCTTGACTGGTACGGAATTGGATGCTCTTTCTGAAACCGAACTAGAGGATCAATTAGACAAAATCACAGTCTATGCTCGTGTTTCGCCGGAAAACAAAATCCGTATCGTACGGGCTTGGCAAGACAAAGGCAAGATCTCTGCCATGACCGGAGATGGGGTCAATGATGCACCCGCCTTGAAACAAGCGGATATCGGGATCGCAATGGGAACTGGAACGGACGTTGCCAAAGATGCAGCGGCGATGGTCTTGACGGATGACAACTTTGCCTCGATCATTCGTGCCGTAGAAGTTGGCCGAAACGTCTTTGACAACATCAAAAAAGCCATTTCGTATTTGTTTGCTGGAAACTTAGGTGCGATCATTGCGATCATCTTTGCCTTAGTGATGGGTTGGGACAATCCATTTACTGCCTTGCAGCTGCTCTTTATCAACTTAGTCAACGACTCATTACCAGCGATTGCTCTTGGAATGGAAAAAGCCGAACCAACCATCATGCAGCGCCAGCCAAGAGATCCAAATGCAGGTATCTTCACTGGAAAAACATTGATCTCAGTAACGTATCGCGGTATTTTGATTGCCGCTGTCGTGATTTTGGCACAATGGTTAGGAATGAACCAATCACCTGAATTAGGTGTAGCGATGGCCTTCTCAACACTTATCTGGAGCCGAACATTGCAAACATTGCCAGCACGCTCAAACACTGAGACTGCTTGGCAAGCTGGCCTTTTTGCCAATAAAATGGTGTGGTTGGCGATCGTCGTTTGTGGTGGACTATACAGCATTACCTTGATTCCTGGCATCCGTGAAGTCTTTGCGATTCCAGCAACCTTCACTTTGGGACATGTCGGTCTATGTATCGCAATGGCTGCTGTGGCAGTTGTTTTGATGGAAATCACGAAACTGATTATTATTGCCGTTCAAAAACGTCAAGGAAACGCCTAAAGCAAAAAACGTATCGATCCTTTGATCGATACGTTTTTTTGTCGTTTCTCCTCACTGCTTAGTTGAGTTTTTTCAGCTGACTGATTTGGGCAGCGACTTGCTTTAAGAAGGCTTCTTGACCAGCCGGCTGTTCTTGGCTGTAAAGATAGGCTTCGTATTGCTGCGTCAAGCGGATAAAATCACCATGGAACAGTGGATAGAAGGCTTCGAGTCGTTGGGCATAATCGATCAACGGCTCCGCCTCGTTACGGTACAGCACTTTCGTCGTTTGCCGTAAAAACAAAGGATAGGCAGCAACTAGCGGCTGTTTGTTAAAGCGGCAGATCAACCATAAATGAATACGGAAAAACGAATGGCGGAAATAGAAAAGCAGGCCAAGTCCTAAGATAGCTAAGCCTCCAAAGAAGCCATTGCGCAGCGTTTGTTTCAGCTCCTCAGTCAACCAAACGTCATTGGTAACCGCGGCTGTTGCAGAACTGCTGGTCGTGGTTTCACTACTTTCTGTTTCCGTATTGCTCGTTGGTGTTGTCTCGCTGCTAGCGGTCGGTGTTTCTTCGGAGCTAGTAGATTCTTGCGTCAACACGGGACGATCTGGATTTTGGAAACTAGGGGTCGGTTCAAAAGGCACCCAGCCGTATCCGTCAAAGTAGACTTCCACCCATGAGTGGGCATTCAAGTTACGGATAGTATAAGTAGTGATGCCGTTTTCTGTCACGGGGGATCCAGGAGAAAAGCCTTTAGCCCAGCGAGCAGGGATCTCTAAACTCCTTAGTAGCACGACCATTGCCGTGGAAAAATTGTCGCAGTAGCCGACTTGTGATTCAAATAAAAATTGATCAACGTAATCTTGCTCTTCTGCAGGCACGACGGCATCGGTCTTGGAATAGCGGAATACGAGTGGATCTTTCAAATAGCTTTCAACCGCCGTGACTTGATCAAACAGACTGTTGCTGTCAGCGGTGATCTCAGCGGCGAGATCTCGTACCCGCTGCGGCAAAGAATCGGGTAACTGGATATAATCGATCGGAGAATCCGGATAGATCAAAGGCAGATTTTGGAGATTTTCTGCGGCAAAATCTGGATGGTCCCAATCGAAGGTCAAGGTGGTGTCTGGGAGTGGATCAATGAGATCGACCCGCTGGATGGCATCGCTGATTTGAAAACCGCGAGCACCGTTTTCAAGGGACAACGTGCTGCGTCCATAGGGCAATGGAACATAGTCTCCATGGTTTTGAAATTGGACCCGAACGGATTCGTTCTCAAGATAGGCTTGCTGATAGCTTTGATCCGCGATCGTGATGCCCTCTGCTTCCAAGCGAGCCTCTTCGCGGCTCGTACTGATCCAGCCTTTACCAGAATAAAAGTCTTTGCTTTCCACCCGCCAGTAATGCGGGGTTTCTTGTTGCGCTTCAAATAAGATCGTCGCATCATCCAGTAGTGGTCCGCCTAATTGACGGTCGTTTTCACTGAATCCTGTGCGAGAGCCGCTGGGCGTGCCATGTTCTTCAATAAATTGATAAAAACCCAGCTGATTCAGATTTGTCCGTATAGGCGTGGAACGGGCTGCCAACTGATCCCGCAGGCTCGTTTGCGGCAAGTAGACAGCAGTGACGGCTAATCCACCAATCAATAGCATCACGGCGAACCAGGGGGCGATCATTTGACTAGATTGAAAGGCGCTGCGCTGGATCAGTGAAGAAGCCAAGGCACAAAGAAAAATACCGATCAAATGCCACGTCAAATCAAATCGATTAAAAATCACGACTGTTAGCAGGTAGCCGATCATGGTAGCGTAAATCAAGAAAAAGCGTTGATAAGCGATCGGTAAGATCGCTAAAAACAAAACCCAACTAACGATCAATGTCACCGCCGCCAGTTCGGTGATATAGCCGACTTCACCGCTGAGAATCTCTTGAAAGGCACGGTGCAGGTCTAGCCAAAAACGCAGCAGCCAATCAAAAGAAAAGGCAGTCCCATAAGGAAAGATCCGATACAAGACGATCAGCCAAGCGGCTGCCAGCAAAGGCAAACTGTAACGGACTTTCGGCACCACGGTCAAAATCAAACAGACACTAAAGGCATAAGTTAAAAGGGTGAACTGATTGCCAAGGTCATAAACTGCGATAAACGGCAAGATCACCAGTGATAGACTGAGAAAGGTCAGAAGACCAATCAGCGCTTTCTTAATAAATCTCATCCTACCGCCTCCTCAAGTTTATTCAACTGCCTCATTAAATCAGCGTAGGTAAACACTTGGCAGCTGTTTTTTGCTTCCAACTGACTGAGGTAGTCTTCCAGTTGTGGGGTAAAAACCGGGGTAATGAAGACAAGATGGCTGCCAGTCAAAAGCGGTACCCCTTCAGGAACTTTCTCGAAGGGAAGGATCTGGGCATAGGCAGCGGCATCCGTTTGGTAAGGAGAAGTCAATCCGTCACCAATCAAGAGCGGCTGAAAAAGTCGTTGATTTTGCGAGAAATGGTGGATCGAATAAAACAGTGTCAAAGTCTCTTCAAAAGCAGGATGATCTTCTCCCCAAAAGAGCAGAACGATGTCTTGTTCTTCTTCATGTTCTCGTTCGCGATAGATCAATTCCTGTTGTTTGCTGGATAATTTCCAATCGATATTTTTTAAGGAATCCCCTAACTGGTATTGACGGAACTGTCGAATAGAAAAATTGGGTTCCCCGTGGGTTTGGCTGCGGACTTGCTGTTTAAAAAATGGCAGCAGGGTAACAGCTTCTGGCGCCAATTTAGGCAGGATCAAAATCGATTGTTTCGCAACTGCAGCGTAGCTTTTTTCAAAAAAGCCAAAGAGATCATGGCTGGACAATTGAACGGGCAATTCTTCATAGCTGCCTCGCTCCTTTGGGGTCCAAGGCAGCTGCAGCCGAATCAGATTGCCTCGATAAAAGGCGCTGTGATGACTTTCCTTGAAACGATCGTCAAACTGTAAGGTGAAATCGACCAGCGGCAGCAGCGTCGGGCGATACTTGAAGACTTGCAGCGGTAAGGTGATCGCTGTGTGTGTTTCAGCTTGGATCGATTCTTCTAAAATGATTTGGACCTTCTTGAGGGAGGGGAGCAAGAATACTGCATCAAGCAACAATAACAAAGTCAGCAAAAACCAAAGGCTCCAGCCAGCATTATTATTGAAGATCACACAGTAAGCCAGCAGCAGAAAATAGGCAGCGCTAAACAACAGGAGGCGCAGTAGGCGTTCAAGCTTCTTTTTCTTCATCGCTATCTCCTCGTTGGGACAGGCACTCGTTGGATCATCTGTTTCATCAAGTCTGAAAGGGTCTCCGTGCTGGCATGAACGCCGCCTTTCAGTAATAAACGATGACCGAAGACTGCTGGTAAAATTCGCTGCAAGTCTTGCGGCGTGACAAAGGTCCGACCTTCCGTCAATGCTAACGCTTTTGCCCCTTTTAAGAAGGCGATCCCACCACGAGGGCTGATACCAAGGTCAATGGCATTATGCTGACGGCTCGCTTGAACCAGCTGCAATGCGTAACGGGCGACCCGCTCATCGACATACACGTCATCGACCATCGCTTTTAAAGCGGTCACTTCATCAGCATGTAAAATGGTTTGGATCTGATCCAAGCTTTGCTGTCGTTTTCCAGTCAAGAGGGCGAGCTCATCTTGAAAATCTGGATAACCGATATGCAGTCGGAACAAAAAACGATCCAATTGGGCTTCAGGCAAAGGATACGTTCCTTCATATTCGATTGGGTTTTGGGTAGCTAACACAAAAAAGTGGGGGCTCAATGGGTACGTTTGATTATCGATGGTGACATGATTTTCTGACATGGCTTCTAAGAGCGAGGCTTGCGTCCTTGGTGTGGTGCGGTTGATCTCATCTGCCAAGAGGACGGAGGTGAAGATCGGACCAGGACGAAACTCGAACTGGTGGCTTTGGGAATTAAAAATCGAGACACCTAATATATCGTTAGGCAAAAGGTCAGGGGTAAACTGGACTCGCTTGTAGTCACTCTGAATGGCTTTTGCTAACGACTTGACCAACATTGTTTTCCCGACACCGGGAATATCTTCGAATAAAACGTGCCCGCCAGCAAGCAGCGCAGCTACGGTAAATTGGATCACATCTCGTTTGCCTAAAATCACTTTTTCCACTTCTGCGATCAAGGCATTAATTTTTTGTAATTCAGCGGTCATGAAACAACCTCCTTGCGTTCTTTTCTTCTATTGTAACGGTTTTCTAGAACTGTCGCAATTTTCGTGTAACAATTAAAGAAAATTTCAAGAATATTCTAAATAATGAAGAAAAATCAGTGTGACGGAAGACGTAACAAAAGCAGACCCCCGAATGGTTCATCAGGTGTCTGCTTTTCATGGAAATGATGGACCCATTTGTTAAAGGGATGCGCGCAAAAGCTCAGCGGCGATCTGATCCGCCTGCCGTAAATTCCAAGCATCAGTTCCCGGCTGAGCAGTGGCAGCCGTCAGCCAGTGGATGCCTTCTGTGGGAATCCCAAAACAATAGAGGGTAGTGTAGGGGCGTTCATCTGGTCCAAGGACCTGATTGGTCTCTGGATCGATGGCGATAGCTCCCGTCTCAAAAGGCTCCTCATTGGGGATCGGCAACTGGTGCGGGTGAATGATCCGATCGTTTAGCAGTTGCCGCAACAAGGAATTGTTGGTTCGACGAATCGCTGTCGATGGAATGCGGGCCTCAATTAGTTGCGTCGCGTGATAGCGTGTGTCGGGAAATCGCTTTGAATACGTACAATAAGCCTCCTCGATCTCAACAGTCATGTCAGGACCTAGTAAGGTCACCACTCCGGCTTCCATCAATGCCACTAGTTCCTGCAGGCGCCTAACTGGCGGACCGATCGATAAAAAGCTGTTTAAGGGAACGAAAGACTGCCAAAAGAGTGTTTTCAGGTCTTGTGCTGGCATTAGCTGATGATCGAGAACAAACCGAATCGGGTCCCGCAGATCTTTGAAGACTTCCAAGGCACTGCTGATAGGTCCCGTTAGATTGCCTTTTTCGGCATCTTGAATTTGGGTACGTAATAGTGCAATGAAAAAGTCTTGCAACGACTGCTGCTTTTTCTGAGCAAAGGGATCGGCTAGTTGTTGCCATGACCACCACTCCGTCGTAGGAAGCTGCCATTTTTTCAGCAAGTCTTCAGATCCTTCCGTGGCAACAAAGGCGGCGGTAAAAGCGGCAAGCTGATCTTTGACAAGCCGTTGTTTTTCTATAAGCAGCGTTTGATAATAGACGAGTTCTGCCTCTTTTTTTAAATAGAAGAGCAGGGTCTTGCCAGCAACCGTTTTGGCTGCTTGCCAAGCAGCGAGGCGTTCAGGGGTCAAAAAAACGGGCTTTCGCTGCTGGGTCGGTGTTTTTTGATTGCGGCCGCGAGGATGATACGGGACACCCCGCCGAGAACCGGCGATGATTTGCGGTTCTTCACCAGAAGGTTGATAGACGAGGGTTCCATTGACTTTGACGAAGGTGCCGCCCCGACCGCTGGTCAAGCGGGTGACGTAATCGTAAAAGGCAAGTCCTAGTCCCCGTAAAATCACAGGTTCGCCAGCTTTCACCGCCGTTAGATCCGTATCTGCCGCATTGACTGGCGGTGCATAAAACCAGCCATTTTTTTCGGCAGCATTCGCCAATTGTTGTTCCCCTGATGACAGCTGGGTCTGTGAATGTCCTGTAGCTAAGACGACGGCATCAACAAGGAATGTTTGGTGAGCCGTCGTCAATTGGTAACGATTGTTGGAAAGCGGGGTCAAGGAGCTGACCCTATCTGACAGATGATTGACGGTAATGGATTCAGGCAGCTCTTTTAACAGCTGCTGATAAAACCACTGCTGATAGAGTCCATATAAAGCCCGTGAGCAATGCCCGTTCGGATCAAGTGAATCAAGTGCTGTGCATTCCGCAACGAGCTCAGGGGCATGCGTGGCTGCGAAATGTTTCCCTTCTGTCACTGCCCATTCGTATAAGGTAGGTCCTTTGACCACGGGGCCGCCGGTGCTTAATGTGTCATCCGTGAAAAGGGTGACTTGACTGGTCACAGAATTCAATAGCAGATCTGCCGATTGATCCGTGCGCCAAACTGCCCCAGGAAGAAAGGGATCAAACAGCAGCAAGTCGATGGCTTGTTTGTTTTGTTTGCTATGAGCAATCAGTCGTTCGGAAAGTGAAAGTCCACGAGGACCAGCACCAATGATTGCTATTTTCATATCACACCGCCTCAATTATTCTATGGTCTTTGTGTCATCAACGAGCTAAGTCAAAAGGTGTCTTGCGGAAAATCAGCCAGTGCATGCCTAGCACCATGGCTTCCTCGATGGCATCGATATAATGGAAAGCAGGCTGATTGGGTTGTTGCTGCAGCAATGGATTTTTTTGGATCGCGTCTAAGAGATCGGTTTTTACTGCATCACTGCTGGCTAAAATGATACAGTGGGGGGCAAAAGCTGCATTGTAAAATGGCAGTAAGCTTGCCAGGCGCTGGACCAAAGCCCTGCGGTCTTGCGGTACCCCTTGATCTAAGTAGCCGGGCAAAAATTTCGCCTCTCCTGCTAGGGCATCTTTTCCTTCTAAAAGCGCACCATTGACCAAGAGCGTGATACCAGGCATGCTTTTTTCGGGATTGTACATGCCGACGATGGTTTGCTGCAAGGAGATCTGTTGGGCGATGCAATAGCCGATCGTTAAAATATGGGCATCGTTTTGACAGTAGAAGGGCAGTGCAGTGACCTCTGCCACGAGGTCTGCCAGGTGCCAGCCATTGAATTTTTCATACCAGCTGGAAGTCACGGTTCCTTCACTGATTTTTCCTGGTAAAAAGAGGGCGATCTGTTCTACAGAGGGAAATAATGCCAGCTCGTTCGTTACACATTCTTGAAAGCGGTGAGGGGCAACATCAGGAAACGGCTGGTCGTGTTTTGCCAAAACCTTCCCCTTACGATCGATCAGCATGGACCAAAGAGCCAAGGAACCATCGTGATCGATAAAGCTAAGCAAAAGAGAATGGCCTCGGTCTTGGTTTAGCTGATAGGTCACAGCAGGCCGCCCTAGCTCTTTTTGCTCCAGTGGACCTTTAGTGATTTCCCCCTCTGTTAACAATTCTTTTAATAATGAGTTAGTGGTGACCATGCTGATGCCGGTTTTCTTCACTAAATCGGAGGCGAATAATGCCCCGTTTTGAAATAAGGTTTTTAAAACCAGCTGTTTGTTTTGCTGGCGAATGGAATGGGTGGTAGAAGCCATAGGTGTTCTCCTTAATGAAGTGATTTAATTAAGTATACCGACGGGATGAAACGATGTAAAGTTTTTAAAAGACTGACTTGACGGAAAACTTGAAAATAAGTATACTTAATTAATAATATTAATTAAGTAATCCGCAATGCAGAGGACACGAGGTAGAGGGGAAGAGAAACGTATGATCAAATTAGTCATCACAGATTTAGACGGCACATTTTTGAACAGCCAAGGCAGTTTTGATCGGCCTTATTATGAACAAGTCAGCCAACAAATGAAAGAAGCGGGGGTTGCTTTTGCGGCGTGTACCGGCAAACAGTGTGAACGAGTGGAAGAACTGTTTGGAGAAGCGGCAGCGGATGTTTGGATTCTTGGGGATAGCGCGACCCGTATCAAACATCAAGGAGAGTACATCTTTGAATCACTGCTGCCAAACGAATTAGGGCGGCGGATCATTGCGAAGCTCGCTGCGATTGCGCAAGATCATGTGATCATCGCCTGTACACCGACTGCGGCGTACATTGCTGAAACGACCAATGAAGCAGATGCCCAGAAAGTGCGTGGCTCTTATCGGGTGGTCAAAACGGTGGCGGATTATCAAACCATCACCGAAGATTTTGTGAAGCTCACTATTTTTGATCCAAAACTACGTTGCTTTGAGCATGTCCAACAGTTAAGCGAGTTTACAAACGACGCCTACATCGTGGCTTCGGAAGCCGCTTGGATCGATATCACCAATCAAGGCGTCCACAAAGGAACGACTGTGGCACACTTGCAAGAATTGCTGCACGTCACACCAGAGGAGACAATGGTTTTCGGTGATGGCTTGAACGATTTGGAGTTGATGGCAGCTGGCACGTTTAGTTTCGCCATGAGCAATGCCTTTGAGGAAGTCAAGGCAGCGGCAGCGTTTGTGACCAAGTCAAACGATGAAAATGGCGTGCTGAAAACCATCGAACGTCTGTTACCGCTACAAATGAACCAATAAAAAAACCGCTCCCTAGCAGGGACAGCGCGTCCTTTCATTTGACTGAAAGTAGACTGCTGCCTGTTGCTAAGGAGCGGTTTTTTCGTTATGCATGTGGTTGACTGACGCTATAAGGATAAGCATCGGCTGACCACTCTTTGCTGCGAGGGACGATACCTAGCTGGAAGTTCAATGTACCACCGGCAGTCAATTCTTGGTGGGTGAAAAACAATCGCTCGAAGGGTTCTTCGTTCAATTTAATTTTATCCACGAAGAGCTGTTGCGGCGCATTGGGCGTGCTCTTGATCACTAAGTCTTTGCCTGAAGCAAGATGCAGGGTTGCTTGATCAAATAATGGCATGCCGATGACATATTCCCCCGTCCCTGGTGTGACTGGATAAAAGCCCAAGGAGTTGAAGATGTACCAACCAGCCATGCTGCCGTTGTCTTCATCGCCAGGAAAGCCTTTGGGCGAGTCGTTGAAGCATTGTGTCAATAGCTGCTTGATCAAGGGCTGTGCCATTTCTGGTTTGCCCAAATAGCTGAATAGATACGGATAGTGGAAGCTTGGCTGATTGGAGATCGCCAGCTGACCAAAATCGAGTGCGGCCATCTCACTCATTTCATGGATCTCAAAGCCGTAGCCTTCTGTCGTATAGCGAGGTTCTTGATTGCACAAGTCGATCAGTTTTGCTTCAAAGGCCGCTTTGCCGCCATGTTCGGCGATCAAACCAGCGAAATCATGGTAAACAGCAAAACTACTTTGCCACGCACTGCCTTCTGCATAATCCAAGCCCCAGCGTGTGTCACTAAACTCTGGACGAAAAGCGCCATCTGGGTCTTTTGCCCGCATAAAGCCGGTCTCCTGATCGAAAATGTTGCGGTAATTTTGCGATTGCTGCTGATAATAGTCTGCTTGCTCGTCACCCAGCTGTTGCGCGACTTGTGAGATACAAAAATCACTGTAACAATAATCAAGGGTGTGATTGACCGATTCATGATGCGTCAATGGCACATACCCGTAAGTCAAATAGTCCGACGTGCCGCGCCGACCATAATTGGGATTTTCACTTTGGACGGTGGCACCTTTTTTCATCGCTGCTAAAAATTCGGGCATCAAATCGGGACGGATACCTTTTACTGCGGCATCAGCGATCACGGCATCGATCAGCGTCCCGGGCATCAACCCCCGCTCATCAGGTGATAGCCATTTTGGTAAAAAGCCGCTTTCGCGATAACTGTTCAAAAAGCCTTCCAGCATGTCTTCCAATTGTTCGACAGCCAAGAGTGAAAAGAGCGGGTAGACAGTTTTATACGTATCCCAAAAGCCGTTGTTTGTATACAGTGGTCCTGGTTTGATCGCTTTTGCCAAGGTATCCCAGTGCATTTTGCGGCCCTCTTGATCGATTTCGAAGAAGGTTTGAGGAAACAAGAATAAGCGATAAAAATTATGATAAAAAGTAGAAACTTGTGTTTGATCGTGATGCTCGATCTCGATTTTTTGCAAAAAATGATTCCATTGCTGTTGGACAGAAGCCAGATAATCGGCAGGAGCCCATTGCTGTTCCCGTTGCAAGTTCAAACAAGCTTGTTCGCGACTGAGAAACGAGGTCGCAAAACGGATCGTCTGTGTTTGGCAATCATCAAAGCGGAGAACGACGAAGGCTTCTTTGCCTGTCAAGGCACCTTCGATCGCCGTGATGGGTGTTTCAAAACGATAGACGAAATGGAAGGTGAAGCGTTCATCTTCGCACCCGGAAAATACGATTAATTGACCAGCCACGGTCTGTTCATCCAACTGTTCTAAGACATAGTCACCCGTCAGTGACAAGCCAAGACCTGGCTGATCCCCACAGTTTTCAATAGTCAGCACACCGCCATACATGCTGGGGATCAAAGTCGTTGTTGTTAAATACCGCTGTGTCTTGATTTTAAGAAAGGCTGGATTAAAGGTGCTTTCTTCAGGACGATACGAGCTTTGCGCATGGAAAAGGGTATTTTCAGAAAGCGTGCCGTTTATCGGCAGCATCGTCAGATGGCTGAAATCCCCCATCCAAGGGCTAGGCTGATGGGTGATGCGAAAGCCCTGAAAGGTTCGATCTTCTGGATGAAACCACCAACTGCCGCGTTGATCACTGGTTTGCGGGGCAAAGTAGTTCATGCCAAAAGGAACCCCTGTATAAGGCAGGCAGTTGCCATGGGAAAAACTATATTGGTTGTCTGTTCCGTGTCGTGTGTCGATCATTGATACGTTCACTTGGTTCACTCCTTTAATTGGGTTGATTCTCTTTTGATCAAAGAAACCGCCACTAAATGGGTGGTCGTCTCCGTTGGTACTGGGGTTGCTGCCTTCGCAGCGTTGATTTTCTCAATCACTTGCTTTCCTGCCAAGCGCCCCATCTCCGCAAAATTCTGCCCGATGGTCGTTAGGGCTGGATCAACGAGAGCAGCGGCTTGGATATTATCGAAACCAACCAGGGAAATGTTGGTAGGGACATGCAGATCTGTTTGGCGCAATGCCCGCATCAATTCGATGGCGATCAAATCATTTTCACAGACGGCTGCCGTGACCTGATGTTCTTCCAGGTAGTCAAGCGCATTTGCGATGCTGGCAGCCGCGTCGTCTAGCTTGGTGCGAAAGGTTCTTTGGGCTTTTTTCAGTGCATCGATGTAGCCTAGATAACGCTGACGGACGGATTGTGGATGATGGGTATCACCAAAAATATAAGCGATCCGTTGATGCCCCAACGCAAGTAAATGCTCCGTAGCTAGCTGTCCACCTTGAAAGTTATCTGGCATGACCGCTGGAAATTCAAACTCATGCAACTTTTTATCTAAGGTCACGATAGGAAAGTGTTTTTCAGCACATTCGAACAGCAAGTCATAGTAAGAAAACGTATTGCTGGCGTAATAGATCAGGCCGTCGAATTCTTGCATCAGCTCAGCTGCCGTCGTTTTTTCCAAATAATCCACTGGTGTCATCAAAAGTTCAAAGCCGTGTTCTTGCATCACTGGATAAATGCCTTCGGTAAAGTTTCCTAAAGAAAGATCATTGGCAAAGGGCAAGACAAACAAAATTCGTCCAGTCGCTTTTTTTTCCTTCAATTCCCGGACAAAGCTGCCGCTGCCTTGCACGCGATAGATCAGCTGATTTTGTTCCAGTTCCGTCAAGGCTCTTTTAGAGGTGATCCGACTGACTTGGTATTGTTCAGATAGTTCTTTTTCAGTAGGGACACGACTGCCCGGATCTAATCGCCCTTCAACGATGGCTTCGTGAAGTTCCGCGTAAATTTTTTTATATAATGGTTGTTTCATAAGAAAACCCCTTTTGATATATCATATTTGTTAGCATACCATAAACCAACAAAAATGAAAACCCTTTAATTATTTTGAAAAAGCGCTAGACATTCACATGATTCATGATATACTAGGTTCGTAAATTGATATATCAAATCAGGGAAGGTGATGGAATGGTTTATAAAGAAATACCAACTTCAGTAGCAACATTTATGGAAACGATTACGGATCTATGCGGAGAAACGCATGCCGATTGGGCGAAAAATTTTAACGCAGCTTTTGCCAATACACTATTAACGACGGTCAAGCGTCATGAGGATGGCACGACCTTTTTACTGACGGGGGATATTCCAGCGATGTGGCTGCGAGATTCCACTGCGCAAGTTCGTCCCTATTTAGTGATCGCCAAAGAAGACGAAGACTTAGCAAGCATGATCAGCGGGTTAGTCAAGAAGCAATTCTACTATATTACGATCGATCCTTATGCAAATGCCTTTAACGAATCAGCCAATGGTGCTGGCCACCAAACAGACGATACAGAAATGAACGATTGGATCTGGGAACGCAAATATGAGATCGATTCTTTGTGTTATCCGATCCAACTGGCCTATCTGCTATATAAAAACACAGGCAGAACCGATCAGTTCAATGATGATTTTGTAACAGGCATCAAAAAAGCCTTGGATGTGTTTGTGACAGAACAAAACCATGCGGAATCTCCGTATCGCTTTGAACGGGATACCTGGCGAAAAGAAGATACCTTGACTCATGACGGCAAAGGAGCACCGGTGAAACCCGTTGGCTTGACTTGGTCAGGCTTTCGACCAAGTGATGATGCCTGCAAATACGGCTATTTGATTCCCTCCAATATGTTTGCGGTGGTGGTCTTAGGCTATATCCAAGAAATCTTTACGACGGTTTTAGAAGATGCAGCGATCGTGGCACAAGCAAAAAAATTACAAGCAGACATCGAAGCGGGCATCAAAGAGCATGGGTTGACCAAAAACCAAGCTGGCGAAGAAGTTTACGCCTATGAAGTGGATGGATTCGGCAATCGCACCCTGATGGATGACAGCAATGTGCCGAATTTGATCGCCGCTCCTTACTTGGGGTATGGCAGTATGGAAGATCCCCTTTATCTTCAGACTCGTAAAACGTTGTTAAGCAGTGAAAATCCGTATTTCTATGAAGGGAAATACGCCAAAGGCATTGGTAGCTCTCATACGCCAGAAAATTATGTGTGGCCGATCGCCATGGCAATGGAAGGGATGACTACTACTGACAAAGAAGAAAAGAAACGAATTTTGGATCAGTTAGTGGCGACAGATGCGGGTACCAATTTGATGCATGAAGGGTTCGATGTCGATGATCCTTCGCAATACACGAGAGAATGGTTCTCGTGGGCGAACATGATGTTTTGTGAATTGGTCATGGATTATTTCGATATCCGAGTGGAAAAATAAGCAGCATGACCCACGACCATTCGAGTGACACAAAAAGCAGTCCAACGACGCAAACAGCGAGGAGTAAAAATCAATGAAGAAACAAGTTTATATCATCTCACACAGCCACTGGGATCGGGAGTGGTACATGCCTTACGAACAGCATCATATGCGGCTAGTTGAATTGATGGATGATCTTTTAGAATTAATTGAAAATGACCCTGAGTTCCACAGCTTCCATCTAGATGGACAGACAATCATCTTGGATGACTATTTAGAAGTGCGACCTGAAAAACGCGAAGCGGTCAAAGCGGCCATCCAACAAGGAAAATTGCAGATCGGTCCGTTTTATATTTTGCAAGATGACTTTTTGATCAGTGCTGAATCAAACACCCGTAACATGCTGATTGGAATGGCAGAAAGCAAAAAGTGGGGCACCCCCGTTATGTTGGGGTATTTCCCAGATACTTTCGGCAATATGGGGCAAACCCCGCAAATGATGCTGCAAGCCAATCTTGAAAGTGCTGCATTTGGGCGTGGCGTCAAACCGATCGGCTTTGACAACGAAGTTTTACCCGATGATCAATTTACTTCCCAATATTCTGAAATGCATTGGGAAGGTCCAGATGGCAGTCAAATCTTTGGTCTACTTTTTGCCAACTGGTACTCCAATGGCAATGAGATTCCAGTGGATAAAGCAGAAGCCAAAGCCTTTTGGACGCAAAAACTGCAAGATGTAGAAAAATTTGGTGCCACCAATCATTATTTAATGATGAATGGGGTCGATCATCAACCCGTCCAAAAAGACATTTCGGCAGCGATTCGTACAGCCAACGAGCTTTTCCCAGAGTATGAATTCAAGCACGCCAGCTTTACCGAATACCTTGAAGCAGTGCAAGCAGATCTGCCAGATGACCTAGGAACTGTTACAGGTGAATTGACCAGTCAAGAAACCGATGGTTGGTATACTTTAGCCAATACCGCCTCTTCCCGAGTCTATTTAAAACAATGGAATACAAAGGTTTCCCGCCAATTAGAAAATGTTGCGGAGCCATTAGCAACTATGGCTTATGAAGCAATCGGCAGCTATCCTCACGATATGTTGGATCATGCGTGGAAAACTCTGATGCAAAATCATCCTCACGACAGCATCTGCGGCTGCTCAGTGGACGAGGTACACCGAGAAATGATGCCGCGCTTTGAAAAAGCCAATGAAATCGGCAAGTTTGTGGCAGATGAAGCGTTACGCAATTTAGTAGTCGCCATCGACACGAGCCAGTTTCCTGAGGAGAGTCGCCCCTTCGTGGTCTTCAACACCACTGGCAGCACGCGTTCTGGTTTAGTGGAAGTGGTGATCGAACTTGAGCGTAAAACATTCCGTGAAGGATTGCCAAGCAAGCTTTACCACGAATTGTTGGCGAAGCCAAAAGGTTCTTATTCGGTGATCGATGAACAGGGGAACCCTGTTGCTGCGATCATCAGTGAAGAAGAGGTCCTTTTTGACTATGAATTGCCTAAAGATGCCTTTCGGATTCCTTTCATGAAACGCTTTGTTACGGTCCAAGTAGAAGCAAACCAGTTGCCGGAATTTTCATGGCAGACCTTTGCCCTAGTGGAAAAAGCCGCTACGCCAGTAGAGAGTGCACCGATCGTTTCAGAAGGAGGGCGTAAACTTGCCAACACACATTTGGAAGCCGTCATTACTGAAAACGGCAGCTTGACGATTACAGACAAAGCAACCCAAAAAGCCTATCGCAATTTACTGGTTTTCGAGGATGTGGGGGATATCGCCAATGAGTACATCTTCAAACAACCAGAAGGAGATCAAGCAATCTTATCGACACAATTTCCGCATCACGTGACGATCGAACAAAACGATCCACTGGTGGGGATCGTGCGACTGACGCAAGAATTGCAGATTCCCGTTTCAGCAGATGACCGTTTGTTAGAAGAACAAAAAGCTGTCGTCGATTTCCGTTTCCGTAAGGCACAGCGGAGTCAAGAATTGGTTGCTTTCAAGATCGAGACGGAGATCCGTTTAGAACGAACCAGCAACCGCCTGGCATTTAAAACCACCGTCAACAACCAAAGCAAAGATCACCGACTGCGAGTGTTATTCCCAACAGGGATCATCACGGATTTCCATGAAGCTGACAGCATTTATGAAGTCGTAAAACGGCCGAATCAGGTTTCCAGTCATTGGGAAAACCCAACAAATCCGCAGCATCAGCACGCCTTTGTCAACTTGCATGATGAAACTAGCGGCATGACGGTTTCTAATTTTGGTTTAAACGAATATGAAATCGTGAAGGATCAGATCTGCTTGACCTTGTTGCGCTGTACGGGAGAACTAGGCGATTGGGGCTACTTCCCAACACCAGAAGCGCAATGCTTAGGCAACCACACCTTTGAATACGGCGTAGCCTGTCATGGGGCTCCTGAAGAACGTTATGAAACGTATCGCCAAGCACAAGCTGCCCAAGTTCCTTGGACGGCAAGCCAGACCGACAAGCACCAAGGCAAGCTAGCCAGCAGCAACCAATACATGGAAGCTCATGGATCGACGGTAGCTATCACCGCCTTAAAACGCAATCGCCAAGACCAACAAATCGTTTTGCGGGGCTATAATTTGGCGGATCAAGCCACTGCCTTTCACGTGCAAAAAGAGCAGGCGGCACTTTGTCTGTTGAATCTTTTAGAGGAAGAACAAGCATCGAGCGTCAATGAGCAATTACGCCCATATGAAATTCGTACCATTGGAGTAAAGGAGTGAGAAATGATGGTTTACGGAGGAATTGAAGCCGGCGGCACAAAAATGATTTGTGCCGTTGCCGATGACCAGCTGACGATCATCGCCCAAGAGTCGATCCCAACGACAACACCAGAGGAAACGTTAGCGGCGATCTTTGCCTTTTTCGATCCCTACGATCTCGTGTCATTAGGGGTCGGTTCCTTTGGTCCGATCGGGATCGATCCAACCCAAGCGACCTATGGCCACATACTAGCCACGCCGAAAAAGGGCTGGCAGCAGTTCGATTTTCTCGGTGCGTTAAAGAAGCGCTACCCAGAGACAGCATTTGCTTGGACAACAGATGTCAATGCTGCCGCTTATGGAGAATTACGCCAAGGGGCGGCGCAAGGCAAAGACAGCTGTGTCTATTTGACGGTAGGGACCGGCATTGGTGCCGGGGTCGTTCGTGAAGGAAAGATTTTCGAAGGGATCGGTCATCCAGAAATCGGTCATACCTATGTCAAACGCCACAGTGAAGATACGTATGCGGGTACTTGCCCCTATCACGGCGACTGTCTGGAAGGATTAGCCGCAGGGCCTTCTTTGGAAGGACGCACGGGGATCAAAGGACAAGACTTGCCGCAAGATCACGAGATTTGGGGGTTGCAGGCCTTTTATCTAGGGCAAGCGCTGGTCAATATCACGTTGACTTTAGCACCTGAGAAAATCATTTTAGGCGGTGGGGTCATGAATCAGCCGCATTTACTCGCTCAAATCCAACAAGCCTTCCTGAAACAAATGGCAGGCTATATGGAGACACCACCAGTGGAAGACTACATCGTCACTTGGGGCTTGCCGAACAAAAGCGGCATCATCGGCTGTCTCTTGTTAGGCAAAGAGCAGGTGACTGCCCATGACTAACCTGCATTTTCCTAAAGATTTTTGGTGGGGGGCTGCCGCCAGCGGTCCACAAACTGAAGGACGAATGGCCGATGATGGCAAAGGCGATTCGATTTGGGACTATTGGTACGCAACGGAGCCAGAACGTTTTTATCAAAAACGGGGACCCAAAGATACCGTCCAACTGCTGCAGCGTTACCCAGAAGATGTGGCGTTGATGAAAGAGATCGGCTTTAATTCTTTTCGAACCTCGATCCAGTGGAGTCGCTTGCTGCCAGAAGGAAGAGGGGCGGTCAATCAACAAGCGGTGGCATTTTATCGCGAGTACTTCGCCACTTTGATCGATCATGGCATCGAGCCCTTCATCAACTTGTATCATTTTGATATGCCGATGGCACTGCAAAAAGAAGGCGGCTGGCTCAATCGCGAGACTGTCACAGCATTTGCAGATTATGCCGCTTTGTGTTTTGAATTGTTCGGTGATCAAGTCCGCCATTGGTTCACGCAAAATGAACCGATCGTGCCAGTAGAGATGGGGTATTTGTATCAGCAGCATTACCCAGCAGAAATCAATTTGGCTCACGCGGTGCAAGTTGGCTACCATGAAGCACTCGCCAGCGCCTTAGCGATCCAACGCTTCCGTCAGTCTCAGCAACCAGGCGAAATCGGCATCATCTTGAATTTGACACCGACTTATCCGAAAGATCCGAACGACGAAAAAGATGGCCAAGCGGCGCAAATGGCAGATGCCTTTTTCAACCGTTCCTTCTTAGATCCTGCCGTCAAGGGCACCTTTCCGGAAGAATTGATCGCTGTCTTAAACGAGTTGGCGATCATGCCAGAAACCAGAGCCGAAGATTTACAGATCATTAAAGAAAACACGGTCGATCTCTTGGGGGTCAACTATTATCAGCCAAGGCGGGTGCAGCAAAAGCGTTCTGCCAAAACAGCGGACACACCAATGCCAGAAGATTACTTCGATGTTTATGATTGGCCAGAAAAGAAAATCAATCCCCATCGAGGCTGGGAGATCTATGAACGAGGCATCTATGATACCTTGATCAACCTACGAGACAACTATGGCAATATCCCTTGTTATATTTCAGAAAACGGCATGGGGGTCGAAGATGAAACACGCTTTATCGATGCCAGCGGTCAGATCCAAGATGAGTACCGCATCACCTTTATCAAAGATCATTTGCGGTATGTTCACCAAGCGATCCAAGAAGGCAGCCAGTGCCGCGGGTATCACATGTGGACCTGTATGGACAATTGGTCTTGGCTGAATGAATTCAAAAATCGTTACGGGTTTATTGCCGTCGATTTGGCTACCCAAAAACGCACCATCAAAAAGTCCGGTGAGTGGTTCCACGAAGTGATTCTACAAAACGGCTTTGTCGACTGAACATTCATAAAAAACAAATCAATGAAGCGTCCTATCTTGCAAAAGATAGGACGTTTTTCTGGTTTTTAGAGAATAAAACAAAATATAAACAAAGACCTTTAATTTGTTTCATTTTATCTTTAGTTTGTTCCTTATTTTTTAGGGATGAAAGCGTTATTCTAGTAGCATGAAGGAGATGATGAGATGTGAAGAAAAAGGGGTTTTGGAGGAATGTCTGGCAATACAAAGCGTTAATATTGATGGCTTTGCCAGGTGTTGTCTGGTTTATCTTTTTTTTCTATATACCTGTATTCGCAAATGTGGTGGCGTTCAAAGATTTCCACATTTCACCAGACGGCTTTTTTGCCAGTTTGAAACAAAGCCCATGGGTCGGCTTTGATAACTTTAAATTTTTATTTGCATCCAATGATGCTTGGCTGATCACTAGAAATACGCTACTCTACAATATCGTATTTTTAGCATTCAACCTATTCTTTGCGATTGCCTTTGCCATTATAATGAGTGAGCTACGCAATAAGCGTTTGGTAAAAGTTTATCACACGATGTCACTGTTGCCGTACTTCCTTTCTTGGGTGGTTATTTCGTACTTTGTCTATGCCTTTTTGAGTCCAGACAAAGGGATCATCAACCAATGGATCACGGGTATGGGCGGTGAAGGAATCAACTGGTATGCGGATCCGAAATGGTGGCCGTTTATTTTCGTCTTTATGAATGTCTGGAAGAGCTTAGGCTACAACAGCATCATCTATTATGCGTCAGTGGTCGGGATCGATCAAACGTATTACGAAGCCGCGATGGTCGATGGCGCCAGCAAATGGCAGCAGATCAAAAATGTGACGTTGCCACAACTGATTCCAATGATTTCCGTCTTGTTGATTTTGAACATCGGTGGGATCTTCCGTGCCGACTTCGGACTTTTCTATCAAGTCCCACGAAACTCTGGGGCATTGTACCAAGTCACCTCCGTTTTAGATACGTACATTTATAATGGACTGACTGCCACAGGCGACTTCGGGATGACCGCAGCTGCCGGCCTTTATCAATCAGTGGTTGGGGCATTATTATTACTAACAGCGAATTTGGTTGTTCGTAAACTAGAACCAGATTCAGCATTATTCTAAGGAGGATGGATAAATGAAGAAAAAAGTAACGAAAGTCGAGATCCGCTCCTTTAACCCAACGGTCAACCTGATTTTTAATATCGTGATCGGTTTGTTCGCGATTTCCTGTGTCTTGCCGTTTCTCTTTGTGATCGCGATCTCATTGACCAGTGAAACCTCTTTGGCAGAAAACGGCTATCGCTTTTGGCCACAAGAATTTTCGTTCGCAGCGTATACCTATCTGTTTAGCGGACAAATGAGCAGCAAAATTTTCCAAGCATTTGGCGTATCTATTTTTATCACTGTTTTTGGTACCTTCGTCAATGCAACGATGACTTCGCTGTATGCCTATGTCATCTCTCGCTCAAATTTTCCATTCCGTCGGTTCTTTACAATCTTCGCTTTGATCACCATGTTATTTGCGCCAGGGATGGTTGCCAATTACTTAGTGATGGTCAACTTGATCCAATTGAAAGACACGATTTGGGCGTTGATTTTACCTCTTGCCTTAGGGCCTTTTAATATCCTTGTTATGCGGACCTTCTTTAAAAAGACGGTACCAGATAGTATTATAGAATCTGCGCGCATCGACGGTGCCAGCGAAATGAAGATTTTTCTGTCCATCGTATTGCCCTTAGCGGTTCCAGGGATCGCTACGATCAGTCTATTTGCCGCTCTTGGCTATTGGAACGACTGGTTCAATGCATTGTTGTATATTCAAAAAGACTCTTTAGTGCCGTTACAAGCACTTTTGATGCGGATTCAAAGCAACTTGGACTATCTAGCCAAAAGCTCCGGCATGGCTGCCCAGATCCAAGGCGGTTTGGCCGCTTTGCCAAGCGAAACTGCTCGCATGGCAATCGTTGTTGTTGCAACCTTACCGATTGCGATCACCTATCCATTCTTCCAACGGTATTTTGTCGGTGGTCTGACAATTGGTGGCGTCAAAGAATAATCAAATAAGTATAGGGAGGAAACAAAAATGAATTTGTGGAAAAAAACAGCTTTTGCTGGGATGGCCGCAGCGGCAACTTTGGGAATGGCTGCCTGTGGGTCGAACGGCGCAACATCCGATTCAGAAAACAATGCAGACGGCGTAACGACTTTATTGATGTATCAAGTCGGGGACAAGCCAGAAAACTTTGATCAATTGATGGAGATCGCCAATAAACGCATTGAAGAAAAAACCAACGCTCGTATCGATCTGCAGTACATCGGCTGGGGAGACTGGGATCAAAAAATGAGCACCATCATTTCATCGGGTGAAAACTACGATATTTCCTTTGCCTCAAATTACGTTGCGAATGCGCAAAAAGGCGCGTATGCAGATTTGACGGAGTTAGCACCAAAATATGCCAAAGAAGCGTATGATCAATTAGACGAATCTTATATCAAAGGCAATACGATCGACGGAAAATTATATGCCTTTCCAGTCAATGGCAATATTTATGCCCAACAAGTCTTGACCTTCAATAAACAATATTTAGACAAATATGATTTGGATATCAGCGGGATCGAATCTTATGCAGATGCCGAAGACGTGTTGAAGAAGTTTAAAGAAGAAGAACCAAACATCGCACCGTTTGCGATCGGACAAACCTTTAATGTTTCTGGAAACTATGATTATGTGATTGGGAAAGATTACCCATTTGCTGTCAAATTGGATGGCGATACAACGAAGATCATCAATCAATACGAAGATGATGAACAAATGGAAAACTTGAAATTGATGCACAAATGGTACAACGAAGGCTTGATCCCAACCGATGCAGCCACCAATACAACTGGTTACCCATTAGAAGGCAACACATGGTTCATGCGTGAAGAAACTCAAGGACCAATGGATTACGGCGATACGATCTTAAGCAATGCCGCAGGTCATGAATTGGTTTCACGTCCAATCACGAAACAATTAAAATCAACCGGACAAGCGCAAATGGCAAACTTTGTTGTAGCGAATGTTTCGAAAAACAAAGAAAAAGCAGTGGAAGTGTTGGGCTTGTTGAACAGCGATCCTGAATTGTTGAATGGATTGGTTTGGGGTGTTGAAGGCGAAGCCTGGGAAAAAATCGAAGGCCAAGACAACAAAATCCGTCTCCTTGATGGCTACTTGCCAAATACCCGCATGGCTGCTTGGAACACTGGGAACAACATGATCCTTTATACACAAGAATCCATCACAGACGATATGATCAAAGAGCGTGATGAAAACATTGCTAACGCGGAAGCATCACCAATCTTAGGGTTCAACTTCAAGACTGATAACGTGAAAACAGAAATCACGAATATCGCCAATGTCATGAACCGTTACAAAGCAAGTTTAGCAACCGGAACGATCGATCCAGAAGAAAATGTTCCGAAACTAAACGAAGAATTAAAAACCGCTGGCTGGGAGAAGGTCCGCGATGAAATGCAAAAACAATTTGATGAGTACCGCGCAAGCCAAGAATAAGCAACAGGTGGTTCTCACAAATCAATAGATCAAGCAAGCCGGAGGCTAAACGCATCAGGACCAATGGTTCCCACGTCTAGCTTCTGGCTGCTTTTTCTTTTAAGTGAATAGAGGGATTTTGTTCAAAAAACGCAACTTTTATTTTTTCGCTTTTAAATCTCAAGCATGTTGCATCTAAAACGTACATAGCATTAAAAGATTCTCAGGTAGCTTGAGTAGGAAGCTGGAATCATGCTACATTTTCGGTAGGGAACAAATAAGGGAGGAATTTTAAATGCAAGAAACAGCAAATAGCGGGTTGGTCAAGGGCTTTCGCTTGATTTGGGCGATCGTGAAGTTGAATTTGTTTTTTGTCGTAATGACGCTTGCCGGTGGTGGAATCTTAGGGATCGGTCCAGCGTTTCATACCATCAGTGCTTTGATCCACGAAGATGGCCTGAATTATGAGAATCAAAGCTTTCGTAGTGCATGGCGCATTTGGCGCAACGTCTTTGTCAAGGCCAACAAGCAGTTTTATCTGTTTTTCCTACTGACAGGGTTCTTAGTGTATAACCTGTATTTAGCTACCCAGATCCAAGGCTTGATTTGGTTGATGATCTCTTTTGTTTTAGTTGTGGTCAGTGGATTGAGTGTTTTACTGTACCTGATAAGTGTGGTTTTTGACACGTCTTATGAGATTTCCTTGTGGAATAACCTGAAATTGTCCTTTGTGTGTCTGTTTCTTCATATGGCGACCTTTCTAAAATTGCTGGTTGGGATCGCTAGTATTCTCGTTTTTACTTGGATGATGAAAGGGCTTCTACTCTTTGGAACATTCAGCTTACTGATTTTATGGTGCCATGTGGCGATCAGTCAGGAAAAAAACGTCATTGATCGGGATTTGGCACATGACTAAGTGGCGTTTTCGTTTGTTCAAACATGATTTTTTGATCAATCAGTTAATGCAGCTGTACAGCGTGCTTTTGGTGATCATCTCCATCATTATTATGTTGGTCCTGACCGCTTATACCGGAGCGGATCGTTTTACTACGAGTGAACGTTTAGTGGAGAGCACAAGCATGCAGCTGGATGCTTACGTGCAAGATCAAAATACCGTTGTTTCAACAGTACTTGGCGAATTTACTAGTTCAGATACCGCCTTTGAGTCATTACGCAACTATTTGCAGCTTTCATTGCCAGATTATTTTTCCTATAGTAATGATATTTTTCGCCAGACGGGACAGAGTGTTTACTTGCCCAATATTCTCTATCGTTTGATTCGTAATCATCCTAGTATCGAAGAGATCATCATTCAGTTGGATGAAAGCAATGAGACACTAGTGGCAACGCCGGATACACCTTACGGAGAAAAACACAGCGGCAAACAGATTGATTTAAAAAATCGTCTGTTTTTTGTTCGTTCGATCGCCCAACCAAGTAATTATGCCCAGCCCTTAGGCCAAGTCTACGTGATCTTTCGTTCAGACGATGTTTTAGCCAATCGACAAGAAGACAACCAAGTTCATGGAATCAACAGTTTTTTGTATACCTCAAATGGTCAGCGCCTTTACAAGGATGCCACGAACCTCAGCAAGGAAACTTTAGCCAAAATTGATCAGGCGGTTGCTCACGGAACCATTCACGACACTCTTTCGAAAGACTTTTATATCAAAAAACAAACCACTGTCAGCGGAGAAGTGTCCCTGGTTTTGTTGTCAAAAAGGGTGATTTGGCGGGATATTTTTTCCAGTGCCATATGGATCTTTAGTTTTGGAATCGGGATTCTCTTGTTGGTCCTATGGGTGCTTCATCGCACCTTTAAGCGCTATACATCGCAAGTAGAGCAGATCGTCTATGCGACGAAAGAAGTCAGCCAAGGGAATTTTGACAAACGGATCGATACCGCCAATGTCCAACAAGAACTGAAAGAAATCGCAGAAGCCATCAATCACATGACCTACAGTATCAACGAGTACATCAAAGATATTTACACACTGGAGATCAAACAACGGGATGCCGACATGCGGGCATTGCAAGCCCAGATCAATCCGCATTTTCTCTATAACACCTTAGAATACATTCGAATGTATGCCTTGAGCCGCAACCAAGAAGAGCTGGCGGATGTCGTCTATGCCTTTTCGGCACTGCTACGGAACAATACGACGCAAGAAAAGACGAAGACCTTAAAAGAAGAAATCGATTTTTGTGAAAAATATGTCTACTTGTTTCAGATGCGCTACCCAGATAAGATCGCCTATCATGTAACTATCGATCCGGCATTCGAACAGTTGGAATTGCCGAAGTTCACGCTGCAGCCGCTTGTCGAAAACTATTTCGTTCACGGTATCGATTATCAGCGCAATGATAACGCCATCAGTATCAAAGCTTATAAAGAAGCCGATCAGATCGTGATTGAAGTCAAAGACAATGGCAAAGGCGCAGATCCGCAGCAGTTAGCGATGATTCATGAAGAACTGCAAAATCAGGAGATCGGAGCCCAAACCTCGATCGGGATCAAAAATGTTCACGAACGGTTGCGGGGGATGTTCAACGGCGCCTATCAAATGGATGTTACGTCTCAAGCAGCTGCTGGGTTTACGGTCAAGATCCGCTTAGATGAGAAAAGTTTGCAAAGGGGGCATGAGGCAGATGTATAAAGCAATGTTCGTTGACGATGAATACATGATCTTGCAAGGGCTGCAGATGATCTTGCCTTGGCAAGAGCTGGGCTTTGAGGTGGTGCATACAGCGAAAAGTGCTAGTGAGGCTCTCGAGTATCTACAAGAACATTCCGTTGATTTGCTGATCACGGATATTCGGATGCCAGAAATGAACGGCATCGATATGATCCGCCAAGCGCAAGCGTTTGGGAATCGATTCTTCTCGATCATTCTCTCAGGCTATCAAGAGTTTGCCTTTGTCAAACAAGGCATGGCGTTAGGTGTGCGTAATTATCTGGTCAAACCTGTTAACAAAGAAGAACTACGCATCAGTGTTCAAGCGATTGCAGCTGAATTAGAGGAGCAGCAAAAACTGTTGGCAGAAAAAGAACTGTACCAAGAATCAAGCCTCCTACTTTGGTTGAATGATGAATTGAACGAAAGCGAGTACCTCCATTTGCTGGCGCAACAGCGGGTACCGCTTGCAGCACCCTTTACCGTTTTGCAGTTCAATGGGACTGCCGAGATCTTACAAAAAATCACGACGTTTTTTCAGCAACACGATCAGCCATTAATCTTACCAGGGCGATTAGATGAAAACCAAGTGATCATTACCGCAGCCGGACCAAGACAACAAATCAACGCTGACCTAAAAGCACTGGCCCAGCAGCTTGATAGTAAAGACTGGCAGTTGATCATGAGCGAAACCATCAACGAGTGGGAGAATTTGTATAAAGCCTATGAAAAAATCAAGCAGGTTCAATCGCTGCAAGCCTTCTACCCAGATCTGTTCTTACAAGAACAGACGATCCACGTGGATATATTAGAGCGAAACGAAGAACTCCCGTTTCTATCTTTTAACAAAGCACTGACCATCGGGGATGTTAAAACGATCCAACATGAGTTGGATAAAATGTTCGCTATTTTGGAACAAACCCAAGCAGACCCTGAGCATGTTCGTTATGTTTCTTTTTTATTGTTCAATGATATTTATCGGCAACTGCCGGTGCTTTCCCAAGAAAACCATGAGCAGATTTTGGCACGAATCCGCGAGTCCAATACATTGGCAGATTTGCGGCAACTCTTTGATGATGTGCTGGAATTGGCGAAATCACAGCCGCCGCAAAAACGTTATTCAGAGATCGTTCAAAAGACGATCCAGCTGATCGAAGAAGGTTATACCCATGATTTGACGGTCAAATCAGCGGCAGAAGAACTGCACGTCAGCGTCGTTTATTTGGGACAGCTCTTCAAGAAAGAAACGGAAATGAGTTTTAATCAGTACGTCAATCTGGTGCGAATCAAGCAAGCCCAGCAGCTGCTGCTTCATTCGAAAGCCACGATCAGTGAGATCGGGGATCGCATCGGTTACAACAATACCAACTATTTTTCCAAAATGTTTAAGAAATTGAATGGTCTGACCCCCAAAGAGTTTCGCGATACCTATGAACAGCATTATGAATCCCTTGATTGAATTTAGATTTCTTCAAAAAAAATCCGGTTTTTGTGATTAAATGATAGTAATTGTGACGCTTTCACGGTAAACTAAGAGAGGAAAAATAAAGAAGAGAGCGTGATGTTGTGAAAGAAACCAAAAAATTTGCACAAGTTTTGATAGGTACCGGGCTGATTGCGTTAGCCATATCCTTATTGATCACCGCCCATCAAGGATATGATACGATCAGTACGTTTTTACTAGGAATTTTGAATTTTGTCGATGTCCCCTTTTGGATTGCCAGTTTGTGTTTTAATATTGTTGTTTTGTTGATCGTTGCAGTCTTTGATCGTGCTGAATTAGGCATTGGCAGTTTTATCAACGGGATCGGCTTAGGCCTGCTGATTGGGATCTTTGAACCAGTGATGGACAAAGTATCGATTCATTTGCCTTTCTACCCGTGGATCGCTATTTTCGCGGCACCGATCTTATTCGGGATCGGCGCCGGCATCTACGTTTCTTCCAACAAAGGTTCAGCCGCACTTGAAGCCTTGACGGCCTTGATCTACAAACGAAGCAAATTGACGCAAAAAACGATCCGTATCGGCTTGGATTCAGCCATGGTCTTGATCGGTTTTGCGTTAGGCGCCAGTGTGGGGTTAGGTACTCTCTTGTGTATCGTCTTTATTGGCCCAATCTTTGAAGCCACCATGAAAACCATCGCTGCTCGGAAGAAAAACGCCTAGCCTTGAGAATAAATCGGAAAAAGCTGTCTGTGAGGGCAGCTTTTTTACTGCTTCCATTTAAAGGAATTATCTGAAGGGAGAGGAATCCTAATTTCCTTAAGATTCTCTGGGTAAAAAAAGTGTTTTCTCCATGGTTACGGTCTTATTGGACTTGGTATACTGATAAGACGAGTAAAGGAGAAGTGAAAATGAAAAGTTATCGTTCGACGATTGCAGCTTGCTTTGTAGGGTACATCGTTCAAGCCGTGATCAATAATTTTGCCCCCTTATTATTTTTGACCTTTCAAAGCCAATACCAGCTGCCGATCAGTCAGATCACCTTGTTGGTTAGTTTTAACTTTTTGACCCAGTTAGCCGTCGATTTTGCAGCGATCTTTTTTGTAGACCGCATCGGCTATCGTATTTCGATCGTAGCGGCGCATTTTTTTGCAGCGATCGGCTTGATTGGTTTAGCTGTTTTTCCCTTATGGTTTCCGACTCCGTTTAGCGGGCTGTTAGCAGCGGTTTTGTTGTATGCCATTGGCGGTGGCTTGTTGGAAGTCTTAGTCAGTCCCATCGTCGAAGCCTGTCCGACGGAACATAAAGAAAAAACCATGAGCTTGTTGCACTCCTTTTATTGCTGGGGGTATGTTGGAGTCGTTTTGCTCTCGACGGCGTTCTTCATGGTGTTCGGTATTCAACAGTGGCCGACTTTGGCGATCATCTGGGCGCTGATCCCATTGCTCAATTTGTTCTTCTTCACCAAAGTACCGTTGGCGCCAATTGTTGCCGAAGGAGAACGAGGCTTGACCACTCGACAGCTCTTTTCTTTGAAAAGCTTTTGGCTGTTTCTGGTGATGATGGTCTGTGCCGGAGCCAGCGAACAAGCGGTCAGTCAATGGGCATCGACGTTTGCTGAACAGGGCTTAGGCGTTAGTAAAACGCTAGGCGATTTGGCAGGGCCAATGGTTTTTGCCTTGATGATGGGGATCTCGCGCTTGCTTTACGGCAAGTTCGGGGAACGGATCGATTTGAAACGCTTTATGTTTTTGAGTGTTTTGCTTTGTCTACTGGCGTATATGATGATCGGATTTGCTTCATTGCCGTTGATCGGGTTCATCGGCTGCGGCTTAAGCGGTTTTGCCGTAGGGATCATGTGGCCAGGGGTCTTTAGTCTTTCTGCGCAATACATTCGCAACGGCGGGACAGCGCTATTTGCATATTTGGCATTAGCGGGAGATCTAGGGTGTTCAATCGGCCCTGCTGTCGTTGGTAGTATCGTTGAATGGACGGGACAACAGCTGCAGGTTGGGATTATAGGGGCGATCGTTTTCCCAATCATCTTGCTGGCAGGAATTTATTTAGTTCAACAAATGCACAAAAAGCGGCAGCTTCCGTTGTTCGTTTTTCAGGAATCCACAAAAGAATAAAGAAATTTTAGAGCAAATGCCGTCTTTTCATGGTATTTGCTTTTTGTTTTCTGAAATTCCCCTAGTCAAGACAGTTTCAATCCGCTATACTTTGACTTATTCATTTAAAAGGAAGTGATGTTGTGAAAAGTCAATTGAAAAAAGAAATCAGTTTTTTTGGGGCATTATCGACAGTAATGGGAACGGTGATCGGCGCAGGCGTGTTTTTCAAAGCAGCGGCTGTGGTTCAGCAGACGCAATCGACTGGATTGACCTTGTTGGTCTGGCTGCTTGCCGGCTTTCTAACGATTTGCGGCGGTTTGACCGTGGCAGAATTAGCGACGGCGATTCCTGAAACCGGCGGACCCATTCGATATATTGAAAGAATTTATGGGAAATTACCCTCCTTTTTATTAGGCTGGGCACAAAGTATCATTTACTTTCCAGCGAATGTTGCGGCTCTAAGTATTATTTTTGCGACCCAGTGCTTGAACTTATTTCATCTACCTAGCAATTATTTGATTCCTCTGTCGATTTTGACCGGAACGAGTGTGACTTTGATCAATCTTTTGGGAACAAAAGCCGCTGCTCAAGTCCAGTCGGTCACATTAGCAGTCAAGCTGATCCCGATTGCGGTGATCATCGTGGCTGGCCTATTGACACCCGGGCAAGTCTCGGTCTCATTGGTGGATTTTTCTTCCAATACTCAAGGTTCGCTTGCGGCTGGTATCAGTAGTGCTCTCTTAGCAACCCTTTTTGCTTATGATGGTTGGATGGGCGTCGGCAATGTCGCTGGAGAAATGAAGCGACCGGAAAAAGATCTACCTAAAGCCATCATCTTTGGATTGAGTTTTGTCACCTTGGTGTACGTGTTGATCAATGTTGCCTTTTTAAAAACATTGCCGATCGATCAAATCGCTGGTAATTTGAACAGTGCCTCAGAAACTGCGATGGCCTTGTTCGGCAGCTTTGGCGGAAAACTGGTCACGATCGGTATCTTGATCTCTGTTTATGGCGCATTGAACGGCTATACAATGACTGGCTTGCGGGTCCCATATGCCATGGCGTTAGAAGATGAGATTCCTTTCAGCAAGACCTTTGCGACCTTAAGTAAAACCACCAATGCACCTTATGCGGCGGCCTTTTTACAATTAGGCATCGCGTGTATCATGATGCTTTTAGGCACCTTTGATCTTTTGACCGATATGCTGGTTTTTGTTATGTGGTTCTTTAGTGTATTATTGTTTGTAGGGGTTTTTCGTTTGCGAAAAACAGAACCGCAGATGAAGCGTCCGTATAAGGTTCCCTGCTATCCAATCATTCCCTTGATTGCGATCTTAGGCGGCTGTTTTATCTTGATTATGACCTTAATCACTGACACGTGGTTAGCAGTCGTGGGAATTGGCGTGACGTTACTAGGAATTCCCGTTTTTTATGGAAAAGCAAAAGGAAAAGCGAGAGGAGCGAAAGAATGAAGATCGTTGTACTTGATGGTTATGCGTTGAATCCAGGAGATTTGTCTTGGCAAGGGTTTGAAGAATTAGGAGAGGTGACGGTGTATGATCGTACCTCGTATACAGATAAACAAGAAATTATTGAGCGAATCGGCGATGCCGAAGCAATTTTGACAAATAAAACGCCGATCACCGCAGATGTGCTCAAAGCATGTCCGCAATTGACCTACATTGGGGTCTTGGCAACTGGATACAATGTCGTTGATTTGGCAGCAGCGAAGGAACAGGGAATCACCGTGACCAATATTCCTAGCTACAGTACCAATGCAGTGGCACAAGCGACCTTTGCTTTGCTGCTGGAAGTGACGAATCAAGTGGGACACCATAATCGTTCCGTGCATCAGGGCGACTGGCAAACCAGCAAAGATTTTTCTTATTGGCAGACACCATTGATGGAATTGGCAGGCAAAACGATTGGGCTGATTGGATATGGTGCGATTGCTCAAGCAGTTGCCACGATCGCTCATGCGTTTCAGCTGAAGGTGATCTACTTTAATCATCGACCAAAACCAGCACAAGCGGATTGGGCAAAACAAGTTTCGCTGGCGGAATTGTATCAAGAAGCAGATATCATCAGCCTTCATGTTCCGCAGTTTCCTGAGACAGAAAAAATGATCGATCGCACAGCATTGGCACAAATGAAATCTTCTGCGATTCTGATCAATACCGCCCGTGGCGGCTTGATCGATGAAGGGGCAGTTGCTGAAGCGCTGCACACTGGGCAGATCGCAGCCTTGGCGGCAGATGTCGTTTCAAAAGAACCGATTGCAGCGGACAATCCCTTATTACAGGCGCCAAATTGCTATTTGACACCGCATATCGCTTGGGCACCCGTCGAAACGCGGCGTCGTTTGATGGGGATCGCTGTGGCGAACTTAAGCGGTTTTAATGCAGGTACACCGCAAAATGTCGTGTAAGCAAAACGAGCAAAAGGACTTTGACAAAGCAGGCGACTAGCAAAGCAGTTAGACTCGCCAACACAGTAACCATTTCGACCAGTCAGCCAGCTTCACAAGGTGATTGGTCGTAGGACTGGTGGTTTGTCTAAGTTCTTTTTTTGCTGAAAAAGAAAGGAGACGGTCTTGAAAAAGTATTATTATCTAGCGGCCTTTGTTAGCTTGGTTGTCTTGAGCTGGCTGATCCAAACCCAAAGCAGCCGCTTTTATGTACAGCCGATCATAGAAGTACAAACGGTTCAAGTCACCGCCGACCAGCAGCAGATTCAAGGGATCCTTCGTAACGGAGAAGAAGCTGGGGTATTGCGGACAGTCATTACAGAATACACGCCCAACGGTGCGATTCATCCGTTGTATCAGACCGGACAACAGCTGCTTTTGCAAAAAGAAGGGGATGGCTGGCAGGTACAAGCACAAAAACGGGATGGGTATCTCTTTTTCTTCCTTGCCTTATTCCTGATGGCAGTAGTCGCAATTGGTGGCAAAAAGGGCTTACGGGCTTTGCTTAGTATCTTTGTGAATACTGGCTTGCTGCTCCTTTTTCTTTGGTTTCACAAAGGCAACAGCTCCTTTTCATTGGTCTTTTTGATGATCGTTTTTACGATCGTCTCGTTGGTTTTGACGATGGGGATTTCCTATGGCTTTCGCACGATCGACAGTCGCAAAATCATTGCCTCCTTAGCCAGCGTTCTCTTGGCGTTTTTTCTCTGTCGGTTCGCCATGGATCTTTTGCAAGATCATGGGTTGCGCTATGAGGAAATGTCGTTTCTGACCCGTCCGTATCGCAGTGTCTATCTAGGGAGTCTGCTGATTGGCGCGATTGGTGCCAGCATGGACAATATCGTCATGCTGATTGCCAGTTTAGATGAGATCCAACGCATCAATCCCCAGACGAGCCGCAAGGAACGATTAGCGATCGGTCGGTCCATCGCGCAAGATACGACTTCTTCGATGATCAATGTCTTGTTGTTTGCCTATTTAAGTGGGAGTATGCCAGCGCTATTGTTTTACCTAGCCAATGGCTGGCTGCTTTCGCAAGCATTGCCGATGCATCTTTCTTTAGAAATAGTGCGTACAGTATGCGGCGGCTTTGCGTTGGTTTTATCGGTACCGTTGACGCTCCTTTGTTTTGAAGTGCATAGGAGGAAAGCAAAATGACTGTTTTGTTTGTGTTGATCTTGCTTTTTCTCTTGTTGACTTTCGCTGTTTTTCGGATCGAAGGGCTGTTTCAAGTCACAGGTCTGTTTATGAATGTGGCCGTCTTTCTAGCGCTACTGGTTCTGATTGACCGAGGGGCACCGATTTTACCAGCGGCTTGTGTTGCCTTTTTAGCCGTGGCGGCGATCACTTTGTTTTTCGTGAATGGCGTCAATCAGAAAACCAAAATTGCCTTTGTCTGTGTGTTGGTCTTTCTAGGGCTTTTTCTACTACTATTTCCGCTTGTGCTCGCTGCAATGAATCTGCATGGGTTTTCGGCAGAGGAACTGGATGAGTTGGCGATGTATTCCTTTGATGTAGCCATCGATTTTAAGACATTGATGACTGCGATCATTTTGATGAGTTTTTCGGGGGCGGTGACAGATGGGAGTATGGCGATCAGCACTGCGACCTATGAACTTTTTCAAGCAAACCCGCAAGTCTCAATCAAGGCATTAAGTAAAAGTAGTATGACTGTGGTATCAGACGTATTGTCTTCGACGATCAATACCTTATTGTTTGCCTTTATGGGAAGTAATCTAGCGTTGATTGCGTGGTTTCAAGATTTGTCGATCTCCTTTGGTGAAATGATCAATTCGAAGGCGTTCGTCTCAGAATTGATCGTTTGTTTGATCACGGGTCTGGCAGCGGTGATTATTTTACCCATCACCGCATGGGCAGCCAGTTGGTATTTTTTGAAAAGAAACCGAATGGAGTAGAAGGGAGCTAAACCACCATGGAACCACTAATTGAAACCAAGCGATTATTGCTGCGAGAAATGAGTCATGACGATCGTCCAGCGATTGAAAAGATTTTGCAAGATCCAGAAGTCATGATTGCTTATGAAGGACCCTTCAGTGAGCAGGAAGTCACTGGTTGGATCGACAAACAGCTGCAACGCTATCAAAACGATCACATTGGCTTGTGGCTAGTGATTGAGAAAGCATCCGGGCAAGCGATCGGTCAATGCGGTTTGACGTGGCAAGACGTCAAGGGAGAAGCCGTTTTAGAAATTGGGTACTTGTTTCAAAAGAACTTCTGGCATCATGGGTTTGCCACAGAAGCCGCCCAGGCTTGTAAAGACTATGCGTTTGAAACGCTAAATGCCGCCATTGTTTATTCGATCATTCGTGAGACCAATCAAGCCTCTGTAAATGTGGCATTGCGCAATGGAATGAAGCTGGTGGATCGCTTTGTTAAACACTATCGGCAAGTGGACATGCCGCATCTTGTGTATGCTGTGGCGAAAGAGAGGTGAAAAACGAAAGAATGCTTTTTTCGATGTAGACAATGAAACGCCCCAAGAAAGTTAGCTTTTACTAACTTTCTTGGGGCGTTTTTTATGCTTGCGTAAAGCTTTTTCGCTCGATGAGTTCAGCCCCTAAAAGGACTGTTTTGGTGATCGCTCGAGGATGAACGATCTGATCCACCAACAAATCGATCGCGGTTTTGGCGATTTCCTCCACATCGATGTTAAACGTTGTTAGTGGGGGAGCCACAAATTTTGCGATCTCATTGTCGTTGATACTGATTAATTCCAAGCGATCAGGAATGATGATGGATCGTTCATTTAACGCTTGGAGCACACCAACTGCGATGGTGTCAGAAGCCACAAAGAGCGCCTCTGGCAAATCGTCACCAAGGGATTCCACCATTTTTTTCGCCAAACGATAGCCGGTTTCAACGGAAAAGTTGCCACCAGTAAACAAGAATGCCTCATCGAGGGCGTCTCGCTGAGCCAGCGTTTGACGGAAGATGACCTCGCGACTATCCATTTCTGCACGTTGGGTATCAGGATTTAGATAAGCACCACCAATAAAGCCGATTTTTCGGTATCCTTTTGTTAAAAATAGATCGATCGCCAGTTGCGTCATTCGATCAGTATCGGGTTTGACCGTATCGAACAGCTCTGGACAGGGGTTGATTTCCAAAAGGACGCCATAGGGACAAATGGATTTGAACTGCTGCGTTTCTTTCTCAGTGAAAGAGCCAATCCCAATAAACCCGGCGACTTCTTGCAGTGTTTCTAAAACATCATCTTCATGGGTGATCAGTTTAATTTCCAAATTGTTGATTTTCGCATATTTTTCTAAAGAGATTCGCAATTGTCGAAAATAGACATCTTGCAGCTCTTCTTGTTCTGTCAGCCAGAAAAGGACGGCGATTTTTTCTAGTGTTGTTTTTATTTTTGAGCGATCATAACCTAGTGATAAAGCGGTATGAATAATTTTTTGACGCGTATCGGCTGCGATCGACAACGATTCGTCGCCTTTCAATAATCGGGACACAGTCGCTTGTGAAAAGCCTGATTGCTCGGCAATTTTTTTTATTGTAACCAATCTTCTTCACCTCTTTCTTATAGTATACGCTAACAACTTTACCAAGTAAATAAATTTACTAAATATATTTACTGAATAGTGAAAGTTAATAACATAGAGGTACTTCAAAAAAATATTCGTGGGATAAACCTTGATTTTATCCGTTTATTTACTCCATTGAAGAAATTAATTTAGTAAAACTATTTACATATTAAGTAAAATAATTTATTATAAACGAGAAGATAGCGTTTGCAAAATAATGAAAAGGTGGAGAAATGATGATGAAAAAAATGTCTCGAGTTCTTTTTTTAAGTGTAGCAGCTTTAGGATTAGGTGCTTGCGGTCCACAAAGTGAAGGGACAGATAGCACTGCAGCAAATAGTGGCAGCGGTAAGGACTATGATCTATTGGTCTGGGAAGACCAAGCAAAATCAGCTGGGATTGAAGAGGCAGTCAAACAATTTGAAGAAGAACACGATGTGACGATCAAAGTGGTCGAAAAAGCCTATGGTGGACAGATCGAAGATTTACGATTGGATGGCCCCGCTGGTACAGGTGCGGATGTCATCACGATTCCTGGCGATCAAATCGGTACAGCCGTTACCGAAGGTTTGTTGAAAGAATTAACAGTCGATCAAACGCTACAAGATCTGTATACCGAATCAGCAATGCAATCGCAAATCGTTGACGGCAAAGTCTACGGCTTACCAAAAGCGGTTGAAACACAAATTTTGTATTATAACAAAGAACTAATTTCCGAAGAAGACTTGCCACAGACAACGGATGAGTGGCTGGAGTATTCCAAGTCTGTCTTAGGTGCTGACAGTTATGGGTTACTGGCATTATGGGATCAAATTTATTACGCACAAGGTGTATTGAGCGGTTATGGCGGGTATGTTTTTGGCGAGAATGCCGATGGATCCTATGACCCTGAAGATATTGGATTAGCTAATGAAGGCGCGATCGAAGGAGCAGACTATATCCAACAATTTTATGATGCCGGTGTTTTTCCATCGGGATTGGTCGGTGAACAAGGAATCAATGTGTTGGACTCTTTATTTACGGAAGGAAAAGCTGCAGCTGTCATCTCGGGACCATGGAACTTGTCTCCTTATAAAGAAGCGGGCATCGACTATGGTGTGAAAGAATTGCCATTATTAGGCAATGGTGAACATATGGGCTCCTTTATCGGTGTCAAAAGCTACAACGTAAGTAGCTATTCCCAAAACCCTGAATTAGCTGAAGCGTTCGTCAAATTTATCAGCAATGAAGAAAACTCAAAAGTTCGTTATGAAAAAACACAGGAAGTACCAGCGGTTGCTTCTTTGGCAGATGATCCAGCAGTTCAAGAAAGTGAAAGTGCTGCAGCCATCGCCGCTCAGTCCCAACACGCAGAACTAACGCCTGGGATCACTGAAATGAATTCAGTATGGGAACCAATGGATGCCGCATTGCAAACCATTGCTACTGGAAAGGCTGAACCGAAAACAGCTTTACCACAAGCAGTCGATCAGATCAAATCAGCCATTGCAGCAATTCAAAACTAAAAAGTCGTTACGAGGACAAACGTTTCGGATGGTGATTCAGCACTAGGAATCAAGTAATGCCGAACGAAACGTTTGTCAGCGGCTTTTTCTTACAGGGGGCGAAAATGTGAAAAACACGCAGTCGTATGCAAAACGAGCAATGCTATTCTCGATAATACCAGGATTCGGTCAATTTTATAATCGGCAAAAAATCAAAGGCGCTTTATTTTTCTTCTTTTTTGCTATGTATCTTGTCGTCTTTAAAGATTTATTTAATATGGGACTTTGGGGCATCGTGACATTAGGCGTGGAAGTGCCGAGAGACAATTCCATCTTTTTATTAGCAGAAGGATTAGTTGCCTTGATCGTCATTGGTTTTGGTCTGTTGTTCTATTATTTAAACATCCGTGATGCCTATAAAAACGGCGAATTAAGAGACAATGAGCTACCAGTCAACTCTATCCGTGAAAGCTACCAGGCACTATTAAGAGAAGGCTATCCTTATTTAATGAGTAGCCCAGCATTTTTCTTACTCGTGTTTTCTGTTATTTTTCCGATTCTCTTTAGTATCGCGTTAGCTTTTACGAACTATGATCTGTATCATTCTGCACCTGCCAATTTAGCAGATTGGGTGGGATTAGCGACCTTTAAGAAGATTTTTACTGTCGATATTTGGCGTAGTACCTTCTTCAATGTTCTAGGCTGGACAGTTATCTGGACCTTGATCGCCTCAACGTTACAAGTTTCTATCGGAATATTTTTAGCGGTGCTGGTGCATCAAAAAGAACTACGATTCAAAAAGTTCTTTCGAACGATTTTGATCCTCCCATGGGCAGTTCCAGGATTTGTTACGATCTTGGTATTTTCAGGAATGTTCAATGATTCCTTTGGTGCGATCAATAATACGATTTTGAATTTCTTCCAGATTTCACCGATTCCTTGGCTAACGAGTGCGAATTGGACCCGCTTAGCTTTGCTACTGATTCAAGGCTGGCTAGGCTTTCCGTATATTTTTATCGTGACTACAGGGACGCTGCAATCCATTCCGGATGATTTGTATGAGGCGGCGACCATCGATGGTGCTTCAGCTATGCAAAAATTCCGACGAATCACATTGCCATTACTGCTTTATGCAATGGCACCGATTTTGATTACGCAATATACGTTTAACTTCAACAATTTCAATATCATTTATCTGTTTAATTCTGGTGGACCGGCAGTTCCTGGTTCGACCGCTGGTGGTACCGATATTTTGGTTTCATGGATCTATAAGCTCACGATGCAAAATAGTCAATATGCACTAGCAGCAGCATTGACGATTCTCTTATCGATCGCCGTGATCGCGATTGCTTTATGGCAATTCCGCCGAACAAATTCATTCAAGGAGGTTGGATAAAATGAAGGCAGCAAGTATGAAAAAACAAAAATTTTTCCGCCTATCCTTGACGTATCTCGTACTGATTTTTACGGTAGTGGTGATCGTCTACCCTTTACTATGGACGATCGGTGCTAGTTTTAATCCTGGGAACAGTTTAGTAAGTACGAGTCTGATTCCGACGAGTCCAACATTAAGTCACTACACGAAATTGTTTGCTGGCGACAACTCGCTTTATTATAGTCAATGGTATCTGAATTCATTGAAAATCAGTGTATGCACCATGTTTCTGTCACTGATCTTTGTCTCCATGACGGCTTATTCCTTTTCGCGGTTTCGTTTTACAGGCCGTAAAAATGGATTGATGCTTTTCTTACTCCTACAAATGATCCCGCAGTTCTCTGCCTTGATCGCAATTTTTGTATTGGCGCAAATGCTCGGCTTGATCAATAGCCATTGGTTGCTGATCTTGATTTACGTTGGGGGTCAGATTCCCATGAACACGTACTTATTGAAAGGGTATTTTGACTCGATCCCGTTAGATTTAGACGAGAGTGCCAAGATAGATGGCGCAAGCAATACGCGAATATTCTGGCAAATTTTGATTCCTTTATCACGACCAATGCTGGCAGTCGTTGCCATGAATGGCTTTACTGGACCACTTGGAGACTTTGCCCTGTCTTCTGTGATTTTACGTAATCCTGAGTACTATACATTACCCATCGGGTTATACAAATTAGTCACGGATAAAATGGGAGCCAGCTATACAACTTTTGCGGCAGGGGCTATTTTGATCAGTATTCCGATCGCGCTCGTCTTTATTGCATTACAAAAACATTTTGTCTCCGGTTTGACCGCTGGTGGCACAAAAGGATAGGAAGAGAAGATGACAAGATATAACTTAGAAGAACGCTTTTTACATGGTGGGGATTATAATCCTGACCAGTGGCTAAATTATCCCGAGATCTTAGCCAAAGATTTTGAACTAATGGAAAAAGCTCGTGCTAATACATTTTCCCTTGGTATTTTTGCTTGGAGTGCCTTAGAGCCAGCAGAAGGGGTGTTTGAATTTGAATGGTTAGACAAAATCATGGATGAGCTCGCCGAACGAAACAGCAACGTCATTTTAGCGACGCCAAGCGGCGCGCGTCCTGCCTGGTTGTCTAAAGCATACCCTGAAGTTCTCCGGACCAATGAAAAACGGGAAAAAATGTTACACGGCGGGCGTCACAATCACTGCTTTTCTTCACCGATCTATCGTGAGAAAGTGGCGATCATCAATCGGAAATTAGCTGAACGCTACCACGATCACCCAGCACTATTGATGTGGCATATTTCCAATGAGTATTCTGGCGATTGTCATTGTCCCATTTGCCAAGAAAACTTTCGTCAGTGGGTCAAGCAGAAGTACCAAACATTAGCAGCCTTGAATGAGGCCTGGTGGGGACCTTTCTGGAGCCATACGATCACCGATTGGTCGCAAATCGAATCTCCTTCACCGATCGGCGAAATGCAAGTTCATGGACTAAATCTAGACTGGCATCGTTTTGTGACCGATCAGACCATTGATTTCTATGAACATGAGATCAAAGACATTCGTCGTTTGTCTCCAGATGTACCGATCACAACGAATTTCATGGCAGATACCCGAGATTTGATTCCCTTTTATAGCCTTGACTATGGAAAATTTGCCCAGCATGTAGATGTCATTAGTTGGGATTGTTATCCTGCTTGGCACAATGATTGGGGAACGACCGCTGATTTGGCAAGTAAGGTTGGGTTTATCAATGATCAGTACCGTAGCTTGAAAAAGCAACCCTTTTTGATCATGGAATCAACCCCTAGTGGTGTGAATTGGCATCCAGTCAATCGCACGAAACGCCCCGGGATGCATCTGTTGTCTTCTATGCAATTTATTGCTCACGGTTCAGATAGTAATCTTTATTTCCAATGGCGAAAATCAAGAGGCTCGTCTGAAAAATTCCATGGGGCCGTCGTGGACCATGACAACGACGAACAAAATCGTGTTTTTCAAGATGTAGCAGAAGTGGGGAAAGCCTTAGAAGAAATCAAAGAAATCAAGGGATTGCACAAAAAAGCCAAAGTGGCGATCATCTATGATTGGGATAACAATTGGGCGCTCAATGATGCGCAAGGTTTTGGTTTAGAGAGCAAACGCTACCCACAAACGTTGCAAGAACATTACCGCTATTTTTGGGATCATGACATCGCGGTTGATGTCATCACGAAAGACCATGACTTTGATGCTTACCAATTGATCATCGCTCCGATGCTTTACCTCTTACCAAAAGAAACTATGAAAAAATTTCAACAGTATACGAAAAATGGCGGGACACTGGTTTCCACTTATTTGACAGGGATCGTGAATGAAACGGACTTGACCTATTTAGGGGGCTGGCCCCAAGAGTTACAAGAACTGTTTGGAGTATCTGTGAAAGAAATCGATACGTTATATCCGAAACAAAAAAATCTGCTTTTAATGAAGGAGCAGCAGTACCAAATTCATGATTATTGTAGTGTTGTCCAAACAAACACTGCCCAAACGTTAGGGGTCTACGGTGCTGATTTTTATCAAGGTCAAGCTGCAGTGACCGTAAATGATTATGGTGAAGGGAGTGCCTACTATCTTGGGGGACGGACGGATCAAGCCTTTTTGGAAGACTTCTATCAAGAAGTAACACAACAGCTTCGCTTACAAAATGAGTGGGTCCGTCAAGGTTCAACGAACGTGTCGATCCAAAGTAGAGAAAGTCAGCAAGAGCAGCTCGCTCCGACCACCTATTATTTTGTGATGAATTTTTCCGAAGAAAATCAAGAAGTAGAGGTAGCAACTTCAGGAATCGATTTGCTTACTGGAAAAACGACAAACCAAAAGCTTCAGTTGGCGCCTTATGAGGTGCAGATCATCAAAGTGACAGCACCAGTTCAATAAAAACTATTGTGTCAATTATATAAGAAAAAGAAGTACTTACGTTGATGAAAAACGTGAGTACTTCTTTTTTATAGAGAGTGTTTTAATTTTCTTGCGCAAATTCGGCAGCTTTTGTTCCTGCTTGGCGTCCGAAGATGATGATATCGGCAACGGCATTTCCGCCAATTCGGTTTTCACCATGCAACCCACCAGTTACTTCACCGGCTGCAAAGAGACCTGGAATGATCTCGTTATCCGTAGCGATCACTTCTGTGTTCGTGTTGATCTTCACGCCGCCCATCGTGTGGTGGATACCAGGAGCGATGGCGATGGCGTAGTAAGGTCCTGTTGACAAATCGTTGTCCATTGCGGTGCTGCGTCCAAAGGCTTCGTCTTCACCAGCAGCCACACTGCTGTTCCAGGTAGCGATCGTTTCAGCAAGCGCTGCTTCTGGCATGTCCAATTCTTTTGCCAATTCCTCGATCGTGTCAGCGGATTTGACTAATCCTTGTTGCTCGTAAAAATCAATGGCTGTTACGCGTTCTTTGACACCTGCATCAAAAACTAACGTTGCTGATTTTTCAGGCAGGGCAATGATCGCTTCAGAGACTTTGTCTCGTGTTTCCATTTCATTGAAGAACCGTTCGCCTTCTTGATTGACCAAGATCGCGCCTTCTCCACGGACAGCTTCAGTGATCAACAGTGATTTCGACTGATCAACTGTTGGGTGAATTTGAATTTGTTCTAAATCAACCGTTTGTCCGCCTAATGCTTCGATCATTTTGATTCCATCACCAGTCGAACCCTCTTGGTTCGTTGTCACGTAGTCTGCCAATTCTGGTTTGTATTCGGTGATCATGTCGAAATTGGCACCGAAACCGCCTGTTGTAACGACAACTGCTTTGGCATCAATGGTTTGTTCGGTTCCTTCCACTTCAACGGTTACCCCGTTGACTTGACCATCTTCTTCATTGATTTCTTTGACATCGGCATTTACAAAAATTGGGATTTCCAATTCATGGATGTTGCGCATCAAGCCATCAACTAAGTATTCCCCAACAGCGGAACCATCAGATGGACGGTGCGTTCTTTTTTCACTCATCCCGCCAGTCGTAGTTAAGTTGTCTAAAGTGATACCCATGGAATCTAACCAATCGATTGCTTCTGCTGAATGATCCACAAAGTAACGCAACAATTCTTCATCATTGGTGTTGTGACCGCCAGCTAATGTTTCTTCATAGAATAGATCGTTTGAATCCTCGATGCCTTCTGCTTCTTGGAATTTGGTTTCTGAAGCGTTCATTCCTGCAGAAGATTTCAATGTATTCCCACCAGAAATTGGCATTTTTTCTAAAATAACTGGGTTTGCGCCAGCTTCCTTTGCTTGGATCGCAGCGGCCATTCCAGCGCCACCCGCACCGACGATCACGACATCGTAGCTGTCTGCAAGTTCGCTAGGGTCTGTGTATTCTTGACCAGATGCAGCGGAAGTTGCATCTGTTTCTTCATTAGCAGATGAACCAGTACTTGAGCTGCTGCTTGTTTGTGAATCAGCGCCACAAGCACTCAAAGTTGCTAACGAGGTTAGGACTAATAGTGTTTGGAAAATTTTCTTCATTGTTTTTATTCCTCCTAAAACTTTTTCCAAATCAAAGACTAACATAGTTGTCATGTTATTTTTAGGTTTTGTTCGAAAAATCACATAATAATTAGAAAAGTTTAATTTATAAAGCGTTTTAGTCGAGGTGAAAGGGTTTCTTGGTCATCATAAAAAAGAGTGAATTCGTGAATTTATGGAAAAAGAACAATTATTGATTCTTTGATTTGTTTGGTATTAATCATGAAGGGAGAAAGCTAAGAGGCTTTGATTAGCCTCTCTTCTGTTATTGAAAAAACGTACGTCACTGAGGTGCCGAGGAACGATCTCTTTTATTGAAAATAAATCAAACGCTTTGCGATCAAAAGATAGAAAAAAATTAGTGGACTCAGTATTTGTGGGCACCAATTTTTATTCAATAAATAGAGATAGAATCTTGGTTTTCAAGAACCATTGCCAAGAAATTGCGGTGTTTCTTAAAAAAATCAAGAGAACTGTCTTGCAAAACCAATCCTTTCTTGTATAATAAAAATAAGTTAGGTCTACCTAAAAAATAAATAAACTATCCTTAACTATGGAAATGGAGTGAAAATAATGATTACTTTTTCAAAGATATCCGCAGCTTATGATGGCGATCATCAAGTAATCTCGGATTTGTCGTTTCAAGTAGAAAAACCGGCGATCGTAGGGATCATCGGTCCAAATGGGGCAGGGAAGTCGACGCTGATCAAAGCGGCGTTGAAGTTGATCCCTTCCAGCGGGGACATGAGTGTCGACAAAAAAGCGTTAAAAGACTTCCAAAAGGAAATTGCCTATGTCGAACAAAAGACCGCGGTTGATTACACGTTTCCGATCACAGTCAAAGAAGTCGTATCTTTAGGCTTGTATCCTAAAATGCGCATGTTCCAAAGGATGTCGGCCAACGATTGGCAGAAAGTGACAGCCGCTCTGGCAGCGGTAGAAATGGAATCCTTTGCGGAACGTCAGATTGGGGAATTGTCCGGTGGGCAGTTTCAACGGGTCCTGATTGCTCGAACGTTGGTGCAAGATGCCAACTATATTTTCCTCGATGAGCCCTTTGTAGGGATCGATGCCACCAGTGAAGCGATCATCGTCGGGCTGTTACGTAACTTGCGAGATGCTGGCAAGACGATTTTTATCGTTCACCATGATCTGGGGAAAATCACCGAATACTTTGATTACTTGGTTCTGCTCAATCAAACCCTGATCGCTGCGGGCCCAGTCAGTGAAGTCTTTACCGAAAGCAATTTGAAGCAAACATTTGGCGATGCGATCATCGTGAAAGGAGGCGTTTAACATGTTGACAAGCTTTTTTACCAGTTTAAGTAACTATCATTTCTTGCAAAATGCTTTGATCACGGCAGTCGCGATCGGAATCGTCGCAGGGGTGATCGGTTGTTTTATTATCTTACGAGGGATGTCCTTGATGGGGGATGCAATCTCTCATGCGGTCTTACCAGGGGTAGCCTTGTCTTATATCTTCGGCGTTCATTTTTTTGTCGGGGCGATCTTCTTTGGGATCTTGGCTTCCATGATCATTACCTATATCGCCAATAACAGCCTGATCAAAAGTGATACGGCGATCGGTATCACCTTTAGTTCGTTTCTAGCTTTAGGGGTTATCTTGATTGGGGTAGCAAACAGTTCGACTGATTTGTTTCACATTTTGTTTGGGAATGTGCTAGCGGTACAAGATAGCGACAAATGGCTGACGATCGCTATCGCTATCCTTGTGCTGGCAGTGATCATCCTTTTCTTCCGTCCACTGTTGATCACGTCTTTTGATCCGATGATGGCAAAGGCTTTTGGGATGAAAGTGCAAGCCTATCACTACTTATTGATGTTCTTGTTAACTTTGGTTTCAGTGACAGCGATGCAAAGCGTCGGAACGATCTTGATCGTGGCTTTATTAGTCACTCCAGCAGCAACGGCTTATTTATATACAAAACAATTGAAGCATATGATGGTCATCGCAGGGATTTTAGGTGGTTTCGCCTCATTTATCGGCTTGTTTATCGGGTACAGCTTTAATATTGCCGCAGGGTCAAGTATCGTTTTGACCGCAGGAGCCTTTTTCGTGATCGGTTTTTTGTTCTCACCAAAACAAAAGACCAGTCCAGTTAAGCGCTGGTCAGCGACAGCGGTTTTAGCAACAGCAGCGGTAGCCGGCGGCTTCTTTTTGGCACAGCAAAACGGACAGATGGCCCAAACAGAAGGGAAGCTTTCAGTAGTAGCGACCAATTCGATCATTGCTGATATTACGGAAAATATTGCCGGTGATCGAATCGATCTTCACAGTATCGTACCGGTGGGGCGTGATCCTCATGAGTATGAACCTTTAGTGGAAGATGTTCGAAAAGCGACCGATGCTGATCTTATCCTTTACAACGGCTTGAATCTAGAAACCGGTGGCAATGGCTGGTTTACCAAATTGATGAACAATGCCAATAAGGTAGAAAATGAAGATTACTTTGCCGTCAGTGATGGCGTGGATGTGCTTTATCTTTCTGATGACGAAGACCACAGCAAAGCCGATCCTCATGCCTGGTTGAATCTAGAAAACGGCATGATCTATGCCCGCAACATCGCTCAACGCCTGAGCGAAAAGGACCCTGACAATCGCTCTTTCTATGAAGAAAACCTTGAACGCTACTTGGCTTCATTAGAAGAACTGGATCAGCAAGCGAAGGAAAACTTCCAATCGATTCCCGAAGAGAAGAAATTGATCGTCACCAGTGAGGGAGCCTTCAAATACTTCTCCAAAGCCTACGGTGTACCGTCTGCCTATATTTGGGAAATCAATACCGAAGAAGAAGGTACCCCTGCGCAAATCAAAAACTTAGTGGATCAGCTGCAAAACTCAGCCGTCGCTTCCTTGTTTGTCGAAAGCAGCGTCAATACTCGTCCAATGCAAAGTGTTTCTCGTGATGCAGGCATCCCGATTTTCGGAACCGTCTTTACCGATTCGATTGCAGAGCCGGGAGAAGAAGGCGACAGTTACTATAACATGATGAAGTGGAATCTCGATACGATTTATCAAGGCTTGAATCAATAATGCAAAAAACATCCTTAGCTCGTTCTGGCTAAGGATGTTTTTTCGTCGTATTTTTGTGCTGGAGAAAAGCAAAGAGATAAAATCCGCAGCCCATCAAGGCAGCAAGAAATGCGATGACAGGAAAGTACAACCCCTGAAGGTATACATAGGCTGTATAAGCGAAGAAGGCGATCAAAAACCAGAGCGTTCCTGAGATGAGCATTTTTTGGTTCCTCCTAATTGTTTAAAAGTATTGATTTGGTATATTTTAACATGATAGAAACAAAAAGAAAATCAGTGAATCGAACGTTTGCGGAAACGATTCGCTGATTTTTTCCCAATCACACCATTAAACAGTTAAGAAACGTTCGATTGCTGTTGCGGTTCTAGATGGTAATAAAGGATCTCTGGCGGGACGCCGAGTCGGGCGGGAATCTTGGTCATACCGACCCCACTGGAAACACTCAATAAGGTCTCATTGCCTAAAAGGTAGAGCCCATCGGTATATTTCAACGCACCCTTCGTTTTCGCATAATAAAAAGGCAAGCGAATCTGCCCGCCATGACTATGGCCAGACAGAATCAAGTCGTAGTTTGGCAGATTGGTGATCCGAGAAACATAATCGGGTTCATGGAGCAAAAGTAGCTGCCATTCTGCTAAAGTTGCTTCATAGGTAAAACTGACTTTCGGACTTTCTATATCGATACCGACAATATTCATCGACGTCTTGTCATCAGAACCAAAAACCGACTCATTATCAAGTAAAGTAAACCCTGCATGCTGGTATATTTCCTTAACAAAGTAATGACCGTCATTCAAATGGTCATGGTTCCCCATAACTGCGATCTTACCCAGAGGCGCTTGCAATTTTTTCAGCTTTTCGATCAGTCGCTTGGTTGAACGATGCGGCCATTTTTTATAATTATCGATCAGATCCCCCGTGATGATGATCAGATCCGGCTTGTTTTGGATCGTTGATCGAATGATGCGATTCATTCGTCTTGGTTTAAACCAACGAGAAAAATGAAGGTCGCTGATATGGGCGATCACGATATTGCTCTCTGCTTGGTAAAGGTCATAAGCTTTTGAAATATCTAAGACGGTGCGCTTGTCTTTTTTTATGAGATAATGCCGTTGTTTGAGAAGATGCGGTTCAATAATAAAGGAGTAAACTAGCAAGCCCGTAAGGAGGAATGCAATAAGAATGAGGGTGTACATGGCGTGGCTCCTTTTTTGATTTGCTAGTTTCTAGCATAGTAGATTCTTACAAAAAAAGCAATCATACGAAAGCAAAAATAACAAAAAATATCCATCGTATTTCGCTTGATTTTTCCATAAAAAAAGATACAAAAGAAGCTACAATAGCCTATCTTTTGTATCCTAGATCGCAATTATTTGATTTTCACCAATCGTTTGAAGCGTGCCTTGTGTTTGACGGGGATCAAAGCCATGACACAATCATAAGGGACGGAGATGATCGCCCATGCGAGACTTTTACTTGAAGCAAAGGGATAGTTTTGCTTTAAGACAAAATGGCCACTGATCAAGGCAAAACCCATACTACCGACCCACAGCCATTGCGGGTCCCAATTCGTAAAGTGCTGGAGGGCTGTGATGACAAAGGGATAGCCGTAAAAGTACAATGCAGTCAAAACGAAAGTGACGTTTTTGGTTAATTGACGCAGGGTCAGTAAGAAAAATAATCCAGAAAGAACGATACCCAATGGCGGGAACAGACTAACTAAGAAGGAATAAACGACGCCCCATATGATCATGCCAGGTCCTTTGACGAGAGCGGCTAAGACAAAGACAAAAAGTAGGAATAAGAGCTGTTGCGAAAAACTTGCTGCTGTCAAAAGTCCGAAGAAACCAACCAATAACCAGTGAGAAAAAGTCGCTGTTTGATTCTTTTGTGGTGTCTGCTGCTGCAATTTTAGCCATGTAGCAAAATTCGGGAAATCTTGCTGGAAATTTCGCTGAAAGTCGCTGTTGAATGCTTGATGGGCATTTTGCTGCCGATAGTAATGATATTGATGTTTTAACGTGCCTTTAGCTGCTGCTTTTTGGCCAGAAAAAAAGCGGCCGGGATCAATTTTTGATCGTTCCATATTTCCACCTCCATACGATTTCGTTACACTCAGTATAGAGAAAATCAGCTTCGGCGTCCTCCAACTTTGGGCGGATTTTTTTTGCTTGCTGAAAGTTTTCTTAAACTGCTGAAAAAAGCGGAGAGGATTCGTTTCTTAAACTGTCAAAATATGCTAGAGTATAGAAGGACTAAGGAGGAGATTTCATGATTTTTGATTCTCATACACATTTGAATGCAGAACAGTTTAACGAAGACATTCCCGAAACGGTCGCCCGTGCGCAAGAACTAGGAGTAACGGAGATGGCGGTCGTCGGTTTCGATCAGCCAACGATTGAAAAATCGTTAGCATTAAGTAAAGAATATCCAGGCATTTACAGCATTATCGGTTGGCATCCCACCGAAGCTGGTTCTTATACCCCAAATGTAGAAACCTATTTGCAAGAGCGCTTGGAACGACCAAAAGTCGTTGCCCTAGGTGAAATCGGTTTAGACTACCACTGGATGGAAGATCCGAAAGAAGTTCAAGAAAAGGTCTTTCGTCGGCAAATGGCGATCGCTCGTGAACATCAGCTGCCCATCAGTATTCATACCCGTGAAGCCTTAGAAGATACCTATGCGATCTTGAAGGATGAAAAAGTCCAAACGATCGGCGGCATCATGCACAGCTTTAGCGGGGATGGCGAATGGGCGAAAAAGTTCTTGGATCTAGGAATGTACATTTCCTTTAGTGGTGTCGTGACCTTCAAAAAGGCTACGGAGGTACAAGAAGCTGCGCAAGTCGTGCCACAAGATCGGCTACTCGTTGAGACTGATGCACCGTATTTAGCCCCTGTTCCTTATCGTGGTAAGCGCAATGAACCCGGCTATACCCATTATGTAGTGGATAAAATCGCGGAGCTGCGGCAAGAAGCGGTCGCTGATGTTGCGGCCTACACGACAAAAAATGCCCACCGCTTGTTTAGGATCAATGACTGATAAACCGAAAATCGAAGAAATCATTGTCGTCGAAGGCAAAGACGACACCCGCCGATTGCAAGAAGTGTTCGAAGTAGATACCATCGAAACGATCGGTTCGGCAATTGATGATACGATCCTTGATCAAATCGAGCACGCCCAAGAGACACGAGGGGTCATCGTGTTTACCGATCCCGATTTTTCAGGAGAAAAGATCCGCAAGATCATTATGGAAGTCGTTCCGGATGCCAAGCATGCCTTTTTACCACGCAGTCAGGCAGCACCGAAAAACAAAGGCAGTTTAGGCGTGGAACACGCCAGCCATGAAGCGTTGAAAGAAGCCTTGCGGAAAGTCGTAACCCCGATTGCTTCAAATGAAGCTAGCGAAGGGACCATTGATCGTCAACAGTTGTTAGCGTATGGCTTGATCGCAGGGGCTGGAGCGAAAGAGAAACGAGAGCGGTTGGGGGATCTTTTACGCATCGGCTATACGAATGGCAAACAATTAGAGAAGCGGCTGGCAATGTTTCGTATCACTGATGCAGAGCTGGCAGAAGCAATGAAAACAGTGGAGGAAGAATTGTGAAAGAAGAACGGGATATAGCAACCCCCTCAAGAACCAAAGAGATTTTAGCGAAACATGGCTTTACCTTTAAAAAAAGTTTAGGTCAAAACTTCTTAACAGAACCGAATATTTTACGGAAAATCGTAGAAACTGCAGGCATCGACGAGACGACAAACGTCATCGAAGTTGGTCCTGGGATCGGTGCGCTGACCGAACAGTTGGCAAAACATGCCAAGCAAGTGTTGGCGTTTGAAATTGATGATCGGTTGATTCCAGTGTTAGCCGACACAATGCAGCCATATCAAAATGTGCAAATCATTCATCAAGATGTCTTGCAAGCAGATCTGGCAACGACCATTCAGTCAGCATTCAGCGATACGGCTGCTTCATTAAAAGTTGTCGCAAACTTGCCCTACTACATCACTACGCCAATTATGATGCACTTTTTAGAGTCTCAGGTAAAAGTAGATGAAATGGTGGTGATGATGCAAAAAGAAGTGGCTGATCGAATCTCAGCAGTTCCTGGGACTAAAGCCTATGGCTCGTTGTCGATCGCTGTGCAATACTACATGGAAGCAAAACTGGCATTCATCGTCCCGAAAACTGTTTTTGTGCCTCAACCAAATGTTGATTCGGCTATTCTGAAATTGACGCGTCGTTCACAACCAGCAGTCGCAGTCACCGATGAAAAAGAGTTCTTCAAATTAACGAAAGCAGCTTTTCAGTTGCGTCGTAAAACCCTTTGGAACAATTTGCAAAATAGCTATGGAAAAGATGAAACAACCAAACAGTGGTTGGCAGACAGCTTAGAAGCAAGTGGGATCGATCCGAAACGACGTGGAGAAACGCTGTCGTTAGCGGAATTTGCCAAATTAAGCAATGAAATGCAAGCACGTAAAGGATAACTTCTATAAAAACGGATGTTGAATAAACATTCGTTTTTTTGTGTCTTGACACCTCGTGGAAATACCAGTAGAATAAGCAAGACAGAACTGTCATGACACATTGAAGGAGAGAGTATAAATGAAAAATCATTCCATCCGCCATTTAACGATCGCTGCATTGTTGATCGGCATGGGGATCGTCATTCCCATGGTAATGCCCAAAATCGTCATTGGACCAGCATCCTTTACTTTAGCTAGCCACGTGCCCGTATTTGTGGCGATGTTCTTTTCACCAGCGATGGCGATCGCGGTAGCTTTAGGAACAACCTTTGGCTTTTTCTTAACACTGCCACCAATCATTGCTTTACGGGCATTGTCCCATGTTGTTTTTGCAGTCATCGGTGCCTTCTATTTACAGAAGCACCCAGATATTTTACTGAAAAATGGCAAACCCTCTTTATTGAATATCAAATTTCAGAGCTTTAACTTGATTATTGGACTGATTCATTCTGCCGTTGAAATGGCAGTCGTTGCCGCCTTTTACTTCACAGGAAATGTCCCGGGAACCGCATTTGATGGCAATTTCTACTATTTCTTGTTCGTTTTGATGGGGATCGGTGGCTTGATCCATAGCTTGATCGATTTCAATTTGGCTTATTTTGTTGCAGGTGCCTTAAGCAAACAATTTGATATTCGTTCGTTTTCGAAAGCAAAAGGACGCTTTATTCAGAAACAGAAGAAAGCGGCATAAGCGCCAGTTTGAATAGACCCGCTGCCTAAACGGGTCTATTTTTTTGTGTTTAGATTAAGAAAATACTCCTTCCTAATAAGTTTATTATAGTGAAATAATAAACAGAAATAAGTTATAATATACAAGAGGAGGAAGTAGATGAAGAAGATAAAGTTAAAACGGTTACTTTTAAGTATGTTCGTCTTGATGCTCTTCTTTCTGCTGATTTTTTATGACAGTAAGAACGGGCAATCCCCCTTTGAAGTGATAGAGGATGAATTGACATTAGCACTTTCGGATGAGGAACAAACACCAGAGCCGGAATACAGTGAGGTTATTCAATTAGATGTTCCGTTAGAAAATCAATTCGATGAAGTTGCCCTAGGAAACGGCTGTGAAGTAACAGCTTTATCGATGCTCTTGAATTTTTACGGATTTGATACCAATAAAAATCAATTGGCGGAAGAATTAGCCTATGTCCCACTTTATGAGGATTACGATCACCATGGCGATCCGCGAGAAGGCTTTGTTGGAAACATCTATGGCGGCGACAGCGCAATGGGGGTTGACGTTGAGCCGATCACCGATGTTGCCGAAAGGATTGTGAAAGAGCAATATGAAGTTGTTAGTGGACGAGACAAAAGCTTTGATGAGATCGTCAAAGTACTGCAATCTGGAAAACCCGTTTGGATGATCGCGACCTTAGAATTACAAGTACCTACCGATGCTGACTTCTTTCAATGGAATACGAAAAATGGCGAAATCCTTGTGACTGCATTGATCCACTCGGTAGTGATCACGGGAATCGACGGAGAGACGATGTATGTCAATGACCCTTATGGGCATAAAGATCGCGAAGTCAGCAAAGAAGACTTAGCAACGATTTATGAAAAAATGGGGCAACAATATTTATATTTAGAAGAACTATAAGAAAAAAATAAACTTGACGTTGACAGTAAATGAAAAAACAATTATAATTTTTTAAAATTAAACAAAGATTTCGATAACGTTGAAGAGAAGAGTAGCAGATCAACAAAGGTACAGAGACTCCGGTTGGTGAAAAAGGAGACATGCGGTGATCAGTGAAGATGAGCTCTGAGTTTTTTTGTTGGTTCACGCCAGCAAAACGGCATGCGCCCGTTACAGCGCCAAGTATCATAGTGTACTGTTGAGGTGTTATTTGTGAGAATAGCACGAATTAGGGTGGTAACGCGCATCAAGTCGTCCCTTTTATCCGCAAGGATAAAAGGGCGGCTTTTTTTGTTTTTCACAGCCGAAACTGTTCGCTTTCTCTTCAACAAGAAATTTATCTGTAAGGGGTTGAAGCAATGCCAATCATTATTCCCAAAGAATTACCCGCTGCAGCGGTCCTGCAAAAAGAAAATGTCTTTGCCTTACTGCAGCATAAAGCGGCGAAGCAAGAGATCCGTCCCTTGAAAATCGCCATCGTCAATTTGATGCCGAAAAAGATCGCTACAGAAAATCAGTTGTTGCGTCTGCTTTCTCAAAGCCCTCTGCAAATTGAGGTGACTTTACTGAAAATGAAGTACCACGAAAGCAAAAACACGTCTGTCGATCACATGGAAAAGTTCTACCAAGAATTTTCAGTGATCCAGTCCCAACGCTTCGACGGCTTGATCATTACTGGTGCCCCTGTTGAAAAAATGACATTTGAAGCCATTGATTATTGGCAAGAACTGCAAGAGATCATGAATTGGAGCCAGACGAATTGCACTTCAGTCTTGCATATTTGTTGGGGAGCGCAAGCAGGTCTTTATTACCATTACGGTATCGAAAAAGTGTTGTACCCAAGCAAATTGTTCGGTGTCTTCGAACAAACAGTCACGCATTTCCATCCACTCGTTCGGGGCTTTGACGACGTCTTTTATACGCCCCATTCGCGCTATACTGGCATCGATGAAGTCCAGCTCGCCCAAGCCCCCTTAGAAATATTGGCAGCGGGTGTTGAAACGGGACCCTCCATCTTCGTATCAGAGGATCATAAAAATGTCTTTTTACTAGGACATTTTGAATACCACACAACGACCCTGAATGAAGAGTACTTGCGAGACATGGAACGGGGCTTAGCTACCGCATTGCCCAAAAATTACTTTGCTTATGACCGCTTAGGGGGAAAAATCACCAATCGTTGGCGGGGACATGCCTCTTTGTTTTTCAGCAATTGGATCAATGAAACCTATTTGCGAACGCCGTATGACCTGTCCGTCACGCCGACGAAAGAAGGCTACCGAATTGGCAGTGAGCCAGAAGGTCGGGTGAGTATCAATGACGATTGAGCATTTTCTCTCCCACTATGCCAGGCAGCGAAAAGGCACTGATTCTTTAAAATGGGATCTTGTCGATCAACGGTTCCAAGGAGAAAAGCTTTTGCCTTTATGGGTAGCCGATATGGATTTTGCGGCGCCAAAAGCAGTAGAAAAAGCTTTGCAGCAACTGGTTGCTCAAGGAACCTTCGGCTATGGCATTCCCCCCTCAGGCTATTTTTCAGCCTATCAGGGCTGGCAAGATCGCCACTGGGGGACGAAATTTGAAGAAAAATGGCTCTCGTTTTCCACAGGGGTCGTCCAATCTTTGGTTGATTTGCTTCATTGTTTCACAGAACCTGACGATGGCATCTTGATCCAGCCGCCCGTCTACTATCCCTTTTTTGACAGCATCAAAGAGACGAAAAGACGCTTGATAGAAGCACCTTTACAAAAAGTGGGGAATTCCTATCGAATCGATTTTGCTGCTTTTGAAGCCCAAATCATTGAAGAAAAAGTGAAACTATTTATTCTCTGCTCCCCCCACAATCCAGTAGGGCGGGTCTGGCAAGAGGAAGAGCTACATCAGTTATTGGCAATCTGCCAAAAACATGAGGTTGTCGTGATCGCCGATGAGATCCATCGTGAGCTGATACTCGGTGACCAGCAATTTGTTTCGGCAATAACAGTGGCGCAGCGTTTAGGCATTGAAAAACTGATCGTCCTGGATTCGCCCTCAAAAACCTTTAACTTAGCAGGGTTATTGCTGTCTCACGTTTGGATTCCAGATTTAGAGATGCGCACAACCTATCACGCGTGGTGTCGGCAATACAAGCAGACGGAAGTTAATTGTTTTGGTCTAACTGCTGCCAAAGCCGCTTATGAATCGGGAGATCAATGGCTAGCTGATCTGCTCTCAGTGGTTGTTGCCAATGAAGAAATGATCCGCCAGCAACTGCAAGAAGCATTTCCCAAGATTGAGCTCCTGCCCTTAGAAGGAACCTATCTTCTCTGGGTGGATCTGCGGCAAGTCATTGCCAAAGAACGAACCAAGCACGTGATCCAAGATACTGCCGGTTTGGCAGTCGATTACGGGGAATGGTTCGCCAAAGACGGTCAAGGCTTGATTCGTCTGAGTCTTGCGACAACACCGACTATCATTCAACAAGCCCTTGATCGCATGATCGAGGCAATCAAAAAGGAGGAACGACATGACGATTGATACAGCAACTTTTCTGGCACAATTAGGCAATCATTCGGATCAGCAAACTGGGGCGATCAGCCCACCGATCTATCTTTCCACGACCTTTGCGCATCCTGAATTGGGGCAAAGTACCGGCTATGACTATACCCGTACCAAAAACCCAACCCGTGACATTTTAGAAGCGGGTCTTGCTGAATTGGAAAAAGGGGCTCGGGCAGTAGTGACCAGCTCTGGCATGAGTGCGATCGCTTTGATTTTTGATTTGTTTGCCAGCGGCAGCCGCTTTTTGGTTTCTCGTGACTTGTACGGCGGCAGCTTTCGCTATTTTGCGGAATTGGAAAAAAGCCAGCGGGCCTTTTTCGATACCTTCAGTACTGTAACAGAATTAAGTGAAAAATTAACTGACGAGGTAACGGCTGTCTTTTTAGAGACCCCAACGAATCCTTTGATGACCGTGACGGATATTGCTGAAACCGCCAAGCTTGCTCACGAACAGGGGGCGCTATTGATTGTAGACAACACCTTTTTGACGCCCTTGCGACAGTTGCCCTTAGAGGAAGGTGCCGATCTGGTGATCCACTCAGGTACCAAATTCTTATCTGGCCACAATGATATTTTGGCAGGCGTCGTGATCGCCAAAGATGCGCCGCTGGGGGAGCGCTTGAACTATTTAGCCAATACTTCTGGCCCTACCTTGAGCAGCTTTGATACGTGGTTATTTATTCGAAGTTTAAAGACGCTGCCGTTGCGCTTTGAACGGCAAGAAGCCAACGCCAAGGAAGTCGGCCGCTTTTTACGAGCCCATCCGGCGATCAAAGAGGTGCTGTATCCGAACGCCGGCGCGATGATCAGCATTCGGATGCTTGATGAAACCAAAATCAGCGGCTTTTTAGCGGCATTAAAGGTCTTTACCTTTGCGGAAAGCCTAGGGGGTGTGGAAAGTCTCATCACGTATCCAACGACACAGACCCACGCGGATATTCCTCAAGAGGTGCGAGAATCTTATGGATTGACGCCGGATCTTTTACGAATCTCCATTGGGATCGAAAGTAGTAAAGATTTGATCGATGACTTAGAAAATGCACTGAATATATTCAAGTAACCCGACCGCAGATCAGCTAGTTAAAAACTTACTTTTGTAGAGTAATTTTATTGACAGTTTTAGTTGTATAGGATAAAGTTACACTACATATGAATAGTGAGTCCGATGTTTTCGGTTGACGGCAACAGGCATTCTCCCTTTTTTCTCACGAGAAAGCAGTTCTTTCTAAAAGAAAAGGTGAAATTGGTCTAGTTGAGCAACGCCACAAGAAAACGGGACGATTGATCTGAGGAGGGAACAAAAGGAGAAAAAGGGATGAAAAGAAACGTAGTAAAGGGATTGGCAACAGGGGCTCTTGGATTACTGGCATTGTTCAGCTTCACCGCTTGCGGCAGCAGTCAAGCAGATGAGGAAGCCACCGTTGTCAAATTGGGTGTCGTTGGTGAACAAAACGAAGCCTGGGAACATGTGCAGGAAGAATTGAAGGAAAATGAAAACATCGACCTGCAATTGGTGAAGTTCACCGATTATCGTCAGCCAATCGTCGCACTAGAGGATGGGTCGATCGATCTACACGCAGCATTGACGGAGATTTTTATGGACAATGTCAACGAAGAAAGTGGCTATTCCAACACAACGATTGCGTATACGACATTAAACCCACTTGGTATTTATTCCGATAAAATCACAGATGTCAGTGAATTGGCTGATGGAGCTACAGTGGCTTTACCGAATGATGTCTCAAATGAGAGTCGCGCACTGCTGCTTTTACAAACGGCTGGTTTGATCACTTTGGATGAATCCAAGGGTCTACTGCCGACAACTAGTGATGTGACTGACAATCCCAAAGCTTTGAAATTTGAGCTGCTTGATTCCAATCAGACTGCTCGAGCTATGACTGACGTCGACATTTCTTTGATCAATAATGGCATGGCCGTCGATGCTGGTTTGGTACCTACAGAAGATGCGATTTTCTTAGAACCCGTGGCTGATTCCTCCAAGCCTTATTATAATGTGATCGCTGCGCGAGCAGACGAAGCAGACAATGACGTTTACCAAACGGTCGTTCGATATTATCAGACCGATGAAGTAAAAGCAATTATCGAGGAAGTAACAAAGAAATCTAGTATACCTGTATGGGAATAGAAAGGTAAAAACGACTATTACTATATAGGAACAGGAAGTAGGATGGAAAAATGATAAATTGGAAAAAAGGTTTAGCAAGTGTTGCCGTCGTTGGACTAGGATTTGTTCTAGCAGCCTGCGGTGGATCAAATACAGAAGAAACGTCAACCAGTAGTGCAGCTGGAGCTGGGGATGATTCAACATTCACTTATGCGATCAGCGGGGACCCATCGTCTACTAACCCAATCAACACCAGTGATCGTTGGGGATTGACAGTGACAAATATGATCTATTCTCCACTAGTTACAGTGGAAGCAGATGGAACGACACAAAATGCGTTGGCAGAATCAGTGGAACCAGCTGAAGACGGCCTTTCCTTGACAGTACATTTGAAACAAGATGTGAAATGGTCAGATGGCGAAGACTTTACCGCCGATGACGTTGTTTTCACATATGAACAAAAAGTCAAAAAAGAAAATGGCAATGCCGATTCCCTTTGGGTCGACGACCAACCGATCGCGATCGAAAAAGTGGATGAATACACCGTCAAATTCGTGTTGCCGACACCGAGTGCGGCAGCGATCAGCAATATTGCAACCGAAACATACATCATTCCCGAGCATATCTTTAAAGATGTTACCGACTTCTCTGTCAGTGAACTGCCTGAAAAACCAGTCGGCACTGGTCCGTATCAACTGAAAGAATACAAACGTGGTGAGTACTTTACTTTTGAAGCCAACGAAAACTATTATGGCGGCAAGCCTTCGATTCAAAATGTGACGTTGCGGATCATCGAAAGTACCGATACGGCGAAAGTCGCTTTGCAAAAAGGGGAAGTGGATGCAGCCGTTGTCTTGCCTTCAGATATTGAAGACTTAGATGATGCGCAGATCTCTGTTTATCCTTATACTGAAAACCGTGTCGGTTATCTAGGCTTGAACACTCACTCAGATGCTTTGCAAGATGTGAAAGTTCGACAAGCAGTTCTTTATGCGTTGAACAAAGATGAATTAAATCAAGCGGCGTATTTAGATGAAGAGTATTATGCAACACCATATTCATTCTTGCCACCGAACAACCCATACGTCACTGATGATGTTGAAAAATACGAGACAAATGTCGAAAAGGCTCAAGAACTTTTACAAGAAGCTGGTGTGACTGATTTGTCATTGAATTTGGCTTTCAACTCAACCGATCCAGCCCAAACGATCCAAGCTACGTTGATCCAACAACAATTGCAACAAGCAGGCATAACGGTTACCCTTGAAGGTGGCGATGGTACAGCGATCTTTACCGAGTTGAAGAAACCAGATTCAACGAAGTACAACTTATTCCTTGGCGGATATATCATGGGAAATGACCCTGACTTATACGGCAGTCTATTTGAAACTGGCGGTAGTGCCAACTACTTCCAAAGCAATAGCGAAACCATTGACAATTTGTTCGCCCAAGCAGCAGTTGAATTAGACACGGACAAACGTGAAGCATTGTATGATGATTTGCAAAAAGCCATTGCTGACGAAGCGATCATTTACCCAATCGTTGACAACAAGAAAATCCTAGCGGTCAATAACCGAATTGGTAATGTAGAAGATGCAGGTTTGATCCCAATCTATACATTCGAAGATATGTCTAAATTGACAATCAAGTAAATCCATTGGCTGTGATAAAGAGGAATCTTTTTTATCACAGCTTTTTTCTATGAAAAAGAAAGTAGGTCAGTTATGTTTCGATACATTGCAAAACGAGTATTGCAAGCAATCCCTTTGCTGTTTGTGATCTCTTTTATCGTTTTTTCGCTTATACATATCGCACCGTATGATGTGATCGACTCCATCACGACACCCAATATGTCGCAAGAGCAAATCGATCTTTTGCGGCAGCGCTATGGCTTGGATCAACCCTTTTTGGTTCAATATTTTCTTTGGATCAGAAATGTTCTTACCGGTAATCTTGGCTTTTCTTTGGTGTCTCAAAGTAGCATTTCACAAGAACTTGCGACTCGGATTCCGAATACGATGCGCCTAGTGATCCCCGCTTATTTGACTGCCTTGTTGTTGGCGATCATTTTGGGCCTGTTGGCTGCTGCCAACAAAGGAAAGATTTGGGATCGGATCATTGACGCTGTGGCATCTTTAGGGATCGCTGTGCCGACCTTCTGGTTTGCGATGATCTTGATTTATGTGTTTGGTTACTTATTAAATATGTTTCCAATCATTGGCATGTATACGGTCGGTAAAGAAGGGGATTTTGGCGATTTTCTGCAGCATTTTATTTTGCCTTATACGACATTGACAGTCGCCTTCTTTCCAGATTTGACGCGGTATATCCGCGCATCAGCGACACAACAAGTTTCAGAAGACTACGTGATGGTGCAACGGGCATTTCATGCCAGCAAATGGCAGATTTTCAGCCGTCATATTAGTCGCAATATTTTGATTCCCGTTGTCACCCAAATCGGCTTGGCGTTGCCGATGTTAGTTACCGGTGCGATCATTACAGAAACGATCTACGGCTGGCCGGGCGTCGGACCTTACTTGATGAGTGCGACGAAAAGCCTCGATTATCCTGTGATCATGGCCATCATGCTGTTGTCAGCAACACTGGTCATCTTAGGGAATTTGTTAGCGGATGTATTATACTCCGTGGTTGATCCACGTATCCGTAAAGGAGGGAGCAAGTAATGAAACGTTTCAAAAAAATCAGTGAAGTCATGCTTGCTTCGCCCATCTATACCTTTTCTGTCGTTTTCCTGACGTTATTGATTATTTTGTCGCTTGTTGCACCTTTGATCCCCATCGATCCCAATGCAACGGATGTCAGCAACATGTCACAGCCGCCGAGTTGGGCTCATTTATTTGGAACCGATGAAGTGGGGCGGGATTACTTTATTCGGGTCGTCTACGGCGGTCGGGTGTCCTTGTTTGTAGGTGTTTTGGCAATGATCACTGCGACGTTTATTGGGACTCTTGTCGGTCTTGTTTCTGGCTACTTTGGTGGTTGGATCGACAACTTGCTGATGCGGCTCGTCGATGTATTGTCATCGATTCCTTGGTTGGTGTTAGTGATCGTTTTGAGCGTCTTTTTACGTCCCGGACTAACCACGATTATTATTGTGATCGGCGGCTTCTCCTGGATGAACATCGCTCGTTTGATTCGTGGTGAAACGTTAGCGGCGAAAGAACGGGAATATGTCGCTTACGGGAAATTTATCGGCCGTTCTTCATTTAGTATTATCATTAAGCATGTTTTCCCAGCAGTACTGCCAACCTTGATCGTTGCGGCATCTGCAAGTATTTCAGGAGCGATCATGACCGAATCGGCTTTGAGTTTTCTAGGCTTAGGCATTCAGCAACCGATGGCTTCGTGGGGCAGTCTGTTGCAAAACGCGCAAAACAGCTTGCAGCGGGCACCATACATGGCGATCCTTCCCGGGCTTTTTGTTATTTTCACCATCTATTCCTTTAACAATATCGGCGACATGATCAAACATGTCTTGCAAAGAGAGGTGTGACCGATGATGACAGAGTTATTAGCGATCGAAGCGTTGAATGTGACATTTCAAAGCAAAACCGGGCCGAAACCGTTAGTCAAAAATCTTGATCTGGTGATTCCTAAGGGCAAAGTGGTTGGGATCGTGGGCGAATCAGGCAGCGGCAAAAGTATGACCATGAAAAGTGTCATGGATCTTTTGCCCGATAAAGTGACCGATCACTATGCCAGTTATACATTTGAAGGAGCAGCAGTTAGCAATCGTCGAACATTACCAATTGCTATGATTTTTCAAGACCCGATGACTTCATTAAATCCTTTGCGTACGATCGGCTATCATTTGATCGAAGTGATTCGCCGTTCACAAAAAGTATCGAAGAAAGCAGCACAAGAAATCGCCGTCAAAGAATTAGAAAAAGTCGGCATACCTTTTCCAGCACAACGCATGAAACAATATCCTCATGAGCTATCTGGGGGGATGCGTCAGCGGGTGATGATCGCCATGGCTTTGTTGGCGCAACCGAAATTGCTGATCGCAGATGAACCGACAACGGCTTTAGATGTGACGATCCAAGCACAGATTTTGGCATTGATCAAAAACCTGCAAAGAGAGAACCAGCTTTCCGTCGTCCTTGTGACCCATGACTTTGGGGTCGTTGCAGGAATGTGCGACTTTATTAAAGTGATGTATCAAGGCCGAGTCGTGGAAGAAGGCACCACGGAAGAAATTTTTTATCAGCCGGAACATCCTTATACGAAACAATTATTGCAGGCGGCCCATTTAGGCGACAAGCATGCCGAATTAAAAGTCTTTGACTATCATGAGACATTGGCAGATGAACTGCAAGAAACGCAACTATCTAAGACACATCGCGTCTGGCGCAATCAGGAGGTGACAGAATAATGGAAGAACTGATTCGCGTAGAACATGCGACGAAAATCTTTCGCAGTAAAAACTGGCGCGGCACTGTCAGTGAAGTCCGAGCGGTCGAAGATGTCAGCCTTACGATCCATCGGGGCGAGACATTGGGGCTAGTGGGGGAATCTGGGAGTGGGAAAACCACTTTAGGACGCAGTATTTTAAATTTAGAGACCTTAACAAGCGGGGAGATTTTCTTTGAAGGCAAAGAGATAACAGCATTGACGGCAGAAGATCGCAAAGCAGCGTATCAGCAAATGCAGATCATTTTCCAAGATCCGTATTCCTCATTGAATCCCCGTATGACGGCACTTGAACTGGTGATGGAGCCGTTGTATCATGAAACGAAAGATGCTGCTCGAGCGAAAGCCAAAGAAATCTTAGCGATCGTCGGGATCACCGGTGATGATGTTCATAAACTGCCTCGCAGTTTCAGCGGCGGACAACGGCAACGGATCGGTATCGCTCGTGCGGTGGTCAATCGCCCGGCGTTCGTCTTGTGTGACGAACCGACTTCGGCATTAGATGTCTCCATTCAGGCTCAGATCATCCAATTGCTGCTGCGTCTACAAAAAGAGTTTTCATTGTCTTATTTATTCATTTCCCATGACTTGTCCGTGATTCGTCATATCAGTGATCGAACAGCCGTCATGTATCAAGGGAAATTAGTTGAATTGGCACCTACCGATCGTTTGTTTGAAAATCCGCTGCATCCTTACACGAAGAAATTATTAGCAGCAGCGCCGATCGCTGATCCTGTGTTAGCAAGAGGTGCGATGGAACAAACGGAAATTCAAAGCACGATTACTTTGACACCATTGTATGAATGGGTCGAAGTTGAACCAGATCATTTTGTGAGGAGAGAAAAACGATGACAGTAGAAACATTGACGATCCATCAAGGAAGCGACAAATTTGAAATGACGACCCCAACTGGCAATTGGGTGTTAGCACGGGAAAAAGGCTATTCGCCAGTCCAAATGCTGGTGAGTGCGGTCGCTGCTTGCGGCGGCTATGTATACGCATCCGTCTTAGAGAATTCAAAAATCACAGCAGAAATCGAAAAGATCGAAGTCAGCTATGACCGAGACGACAACAAAAAAGCCCAACCAGTCAGTGCTATCCACATTCAGTTTTATGCGAAAATCGCCGAAGCTGATCATGACAAAGCGACCCGTTGCCTAAAACTCGTTTCACCAAATTGCCCCGTGATCCAATCATTAGATCCAACGATCGAAGTGACGGAAACGGTGACGTTTTTTTAATCGAAAAAAGACTTTGTGTGCCTGAAACCAAAAGGCATACAAAGTCTTTTTTTTTGATCAATAAATAATATTCTCCCGAATAAAGTCGATATCTGTCACTAATAGTTTGCGATCGACACTCTTTAGGGCGCCAGATTCTCGTAATTTTTGCATCATTCGATTGACACTGCTGGCAGAGGTAATACCGCAAAAGCGAGCAATCTCTTCATTGGTGACTTCAAAATCGATCAAGACACCGTCAGTTGTTTGAACCCCAAAAGTTTCATACAACTCATTGATTTGAGTACAGACAGCACCAAATTTGCCGTTCATCAGCATTTGCTGCATCTTTTTCATCGTATCCATCAAATTTCGTCGATAATACTCTTTGACATAATCCTGCAGCAGACGGTCACGATTGACATCTGCCCAAAATTGATCCCGCACGATTTTGTATAATTCGGCTTCTTCTGATTCAACCCGTACATTAAAAGGGGCTTCGACTTCTTGAGAGGATTCGTCTTTAAACAAAGAGACGATTTCGAAATCCGTCAAATAGCGCAAGTTGAATTCGCGCCCTTCATGGGTCACTACGCTAGTTTTGATGATGCCTTTTTTTAAAATGTAGACGTACCGATCCGGGATCCCTTCATACGTCAAGTAACTCTTTTTCTTACGGATAACGACCGGTATTGCTTGTTTTTCTAAATAATCACGTAATATCTGTTTCTCCACCCACGTTACTCCTTCACTTGATGCCAACCCAACATTTTCTGAAAAAAATCTGAAATTTCCTCTATTCATGCTTCATTAAAAGACATTTCTGGTGAAAAAGCAATAACAAATGTTAATGTTTCTTGTTAATGCTCTTTTTTAACAGCAAAAGCGCATTTCAAGCAGAGGAAGTTTCGGTATAGTAGAACGCATCACAGCACAAACAGGAGGAATGGAAGAAACATGTCAGATAGGGAAACCAATCAAGAAGGAGTCGTCAGCTCGTTGCCATCAACCAAAAATGAAAAACTATGGAACAAAGGGTTTATCACGATTACCTTGATCAATTTTATCGTCTTTCTCGTGTATTATTGTTTTGTCGTCATCACCGCGAAATTTGCCACGCAGGAGTTAGGGGCATCCACCGCACAAGCTGGCTTGGCAGCGGGGATCTACATTATCGGGACCTTGATCGCTCGCTTGTATGTCGGAAAAATTTTAGAATTAGTCGGTCGCAAAGCCGTTTTGCGCTGGGGGATTTTGTTTTATGTCATTACCACCGCTGCCTATTTAGTCTCAGTCAATATTTATATTTTAGATACCGTACGCTTTTTCAATGGGTTTGCTTATGGTGCTGTCTCAACTGCGGCTAATGCGATCGTCACCGCATATATCCCAGCTTCCAAACATGGGGAAGGGATCAATTACTATGGATTAAGTACCAGTTTAGCAGCGGCAGTCGGACCTTTTATTGGCATGCTTTTACTGCCGACCGTCGGCTTTGATTTCATTATTTGGTTAGCAACCATCTTATCGATCGCAACAGCCATCGCTTGTTTCTGGTTCCCAGTCAAAAACATCCCATTAACAGAAGAACACAGAGCACAACTAAAAAAATGGTCCATCAAAAGTTTTGTCGAACCAAAAGTCTTTTTCATTTCCGGGATTGCCTTTTTGATCGGATTGGCTTATTCCAGTGTTCTCGGCTTCTTGTCGATCTACGCCAGTGACCTTGGGTTAGAAACGGCCGGTGCCTTTTTCTTCATCGTCTATGCACTTTCCGTGACCTTCACTCGACCAATGACTGGGAAACTATTTGACCGTCATGGCGCCGATGCAGTCATGTATCCTAGCTTTCTTTTCTTGACCCTTGGTCTTTTCTTATTAAGTATTACCGGCAACAGCTGGATGTTGTTGCTTGCGGGTTGCTTTGTCGGCTTAGGCTATGGCACTTTCATGTCAAATGGCCAAGCTGTCTGTCTGAAAGAGGTCGATCCTCACCGTGTCGGCGTAGCGCTCTCCACTTATTTCATCGGGCTGGATCTCGGCTTAGGCGTAGGTCCCTATGCATTAGGAAGCTTGCACGGTCTGTTTGATTATTCGCAAATCTACATTTTATGCGGACTGATCCCAGTCGTCGTTCTTGTTTTATACAAATTGTTTTATAAAACGAAACGCGCAGTTGCCGCCGTTGGTACGATGAAGCAGCCAATCAACGAAGAAGACTAACCTCAACATTACAAAAAGGAGTGTTTCACCATGGATAACAACCAATTGATTATTGAAGCATTGAACAAATTAGTGACTAACCTCAACGAATTGAATGAAGAAATGCACGCTATGAAAGAGGTCACCGCAACGATGACCCATGAACAACTTGCTATCGATCATCAATTACGCGACATCAAATCGGTATTGATCAATGACAATTTGATTGGGTAGTAAGGCACGAAATGAAACAAGAAACAGGAATGAACGCTTTTTTTGAGAATGTTTGCTGCTCACTTACTAGTGGCAGAAAGATTCACATGAGAAAAGCGTTTTTTTGATATGCAAAAACGAAAAGCGAACATTGGCAGAGTTTGTACAAAAAAATAAGCAAGAAAAATTGTAGCAGTCCCCGCTTGTATGCTATAGTGTGTCTGGGTAGCAATACCTAATAAAAATCAGAGTAGGAAATAAAGCGTTAAGTGCTGAAAGGATGGGATGTTGCCTTTCGGACGAAGAACGATCATTCGTTCGCGGTTTTATTTTCGCATTCGCTGCATGAATTTGTAGCAACTCTAAAAGGAGATGCTCGCTATGAAAAGAAAAGTCGATGCACACATGATTGCGGTCATGGGACTTTTGATTGCCTTAATGGTGGTCTTGTCGCAAATCTTGGGGTTTGAAACCTCCTATATCAAAATCACATTTTCTTTTGTACCTCAGCTGATCATGGGTATGCTGTTTGGTCCGTTTTGGACCGCAGTTGGCTCCTCATTAGCTGATATCGCAGGAATGGTGATTTTTCCAAAATCAGCCTACTTTTTCGGCTTTACCATCAATGCCTTCGTTGGTGGACTGATTTATGGCTACTTCTTTTATCGGAAAGAAGTCACACTAAAACGAGCGGCGATGGTCGTCTTGTTAAATACACTTTTAATAACCTTGATCTTAACTCCGATCTGGTTAGCTATGATGCTGAATATTCCTTTGACAAGCTGGGCCATCTGGTCGGTCCGCTTGCTAAAAGCAGTCATCATGTTCCCGATACAAACTGCGTTGATTTACATCGTAGGGCGTGCGGTACCATACAAACGGCTGATCCGACGGTTCGTTTAACGAGTAAAAAAGAACGATAACATCCATTGAAGTGAATCATCTGCGAATATTTCGTCAGTGGTTCACTTTTTTCTTTCTAAGAATTGGCTTAGTCATTCTCGATAACTTGTTTAGAGGGGAAGGTGAACCTATGAATAAAAAAGGACTCGCTATGGGACTGTTTCTTTTCTTGGTCTTAGTAGCAATGGGAGGGATGAAGTGGGTGATAGAACAGCAAAAACAGCAAACGGAGGAGTCAGCCGTGATCCAGCAAAGCAGCTCGAGAGACGAAACAAAGGAAGAAGTCAGTGAAGGCCAAAAAACCACGTCAACTTCCACGCAAGAACAGTCAGAAGAGGCAATAGCAGAAAAAATCGCCACGATGAGTTTGGAGGAAAAGGTGGGGCAATTGTTTTTTGTCCGTGTACCAGAAAGCAATCAAATCGAAGAACTTCAAAACTATCACTTTGGCGGCTATCTGTTATTCGGCCGTGATACCGAAAATGAGACGGCGGAGAGCTTGAAACAGAAAATTTCAGATTACCAAGCAGCCAGCGCTATTCCGCTGTTGATCGGCATGGATGAAGAAGGGGGCACGGTGACTCGCATCAGCCGCAATCAAAATCTAACGGACCAGCGATTTCTCTCGCCACAACAGCTATTTGCCCAAGGTGGATGGTCGGCGATCGAAGAAGATACAGCAAAGAAAGCGGAAATTTTAAAAGCGTATGGCATCAATGCCGGGCTGTTTCCCGTTGCCGATGTTTCCACTGATCCGCAGTCCTTTATCTACGACCGAACCATTGGTATGGATGCGCAGGGCACGAGTGCGTTTGTAGAACGTGTGGTTCATGTTTTGCAGAAACACCACGTGGGGTCAACCTTGAAGCATTTTCCTGGTTATGGCAACAATCGTGACTCGCATGTCGAAATCGTCACCGATGACCGTCCGCTATCTACACTGCGGGAAACGGATTTTCTACCTTTTGCCGCAGGGATCAAGGCTGGTGCCGATAGTATTTTGGTCGCCCATACGATCGTCAATAGTATCGATAAGACCGTACCCGCCTCTATTTCAAAACTCGTGCATGAGCTGCTGCGAAATGAATTGCATTTTGGAGGGGTCATCATGACGGATGACTTAGATATGGCAGGACTTTCTGAGTTCATTCCGCAAAAAGAAGCCGCATTACAGGCGTTGCAGGCGGGAAATGATCTAGTGATCTCATCTACCTACCAAGAACAGATTCCTTTTGTCATACAAGCGGTTGAAGATGGCTGCTATTTGGAAGCTGATTTGAATGCTTCCGTCAAACGGGTCTTGCTCTGGAAAGAAGCATTGCATTTACTTTAAGAAAAAATAAACCTGCTGTTTCCTCCGTGTAAGAGAGTCGTTCTCTTACTGAGAGGAAGCAGCAGGTTTTTTTTAGATACTCTGAGCCAGTGCCTCTAATTCTTTGGCAAAGGCTTCTTGCCCAATAAATCGCAGATAGTCCAATGCTTTTTCAATCGTGGCCATTCCCAGCGTACGATCTCCTTGGAACAAGGCGTAAATGCCTTCGAAATAACGAATCATCAAGCGGATACGATCATTGTCCGGCGGCAGGTGATCGGCTAGATACGTCAGCACATGCGCCAACTCGGCAGGTTTTTTGCGATCGATAAACAAGAAAGCCGCATTCGTCAGCAATTTTGTGTAGATTTGATAATTGATACTTAGCGTATTGCTGTAAAAAATTTTTTTATTCAGGTGTTTCATTTGATACAAGATGTACTCGTCAGAAAAAAGGAAAAGCAGATTGGTAAATAAGGAGATTTCAAACTTTCCCCACGTGTCGATTCGTTCCAAGTATTTCTTGATGGTCGCTTCGATGATGCGCCGTTCTTCCTCGTCGGTAACTACGCCTTTTTTCTCTAAAATCAAAAAGAATTGACTATACAATACATAATAGAAAAAATCCTTCGTGGTTTTATACAGCGCTTGGGCTTTGTTGATCAAAGAGAGGACTTCAGAATACTTGCTTTCATAGTAAGCGGTGGTCAACTGTTTGGATAGCTGCTTTTTCTCGCTGACTTGATTGTCATCCAAGCGATACTCAAATTCCTCCAAGGTGACATTTAAGCGGTCCAAATATTGGTGCAAAATATCAAAGGCGATGCGGTGCCCTTTTTGTTCAAAGGTTGCCAGTGTACTGCGTTCTGAAATATTCTCAACCAATTTTCGCTGTGAGATATTTCGTTCCGTTCGTAACTCTTTTAACAAGTCATTGGCCTTCAAAAAATCCCTCCTAAAAAAAGTGGACGGAAAAATAGTCCAAATATGTTACAGCTTTATTTTGCGGGTAAACTTGAAGAAAGTCAATTAAAGGAGGAGAAATGGATGTTTGATTTTTTTAGTTTTCCCTGGGAAGTTGTAGAACTAATGGCTAACGTTTTTTCTTTCTTCAAATAATCGATCCTTTGTGATTGGTTAGCAATTGATTTTTTAACAGGAAAAAAGTATAAGTGGTTTCACGTAATAAGTTACTGTTCATTCGCGCATTCAAACGCCCTCTCCCCAAACAGCTTACCCTGTCAAGGTGCGTAGGTCTGCCGAATCCCTTTTAAAAAAGGAGCAAACACAACAGCGAGTGATTGCTCTTTTTTTGTTGGTCAAAGAACCTACATACGGCATCGCAACAGTCAGTTTTGCTTTTTCTTAAACATTGGTTCATTCGGATCAGAATAGTAATCAGGATTGAACTCATCATCGATCGAGACCCCGAAAAGAGAAACGAGACTGGGAAGAAACCCAATCACGCCGAGGGCGACGGCAACTGGAATGTAGAATTTTTTGCGCTTGTACCACGGAAGCTGCGATTTCTTTTCCATAGGAAATCCTCCTTTTTAAATAGTGTAGCATGTTCTGAGTTGAGTGTGTTAATAATTATCTTCAATATTTAAAAATATACTAAAGCGGTATATCTGATGGGATAAAAAGTTTCGCTAGGTAAATCTAGGGAGCGTTCGTTTTTGTCATTGTTGCCAGAATCAAGTTTTTATAAAAAAGGAACCGAGTAAGAAAGCATCCTTCTTACTCGGTTCCTTTTATTGAAAATAATCCTTGGTTTGGTCCATCAAGGTTTGAAAGTCTGATTCGTTTTTTCTTATCGCCTCTGTTAGGGTAAACAAATAACCGTTAGGGTCTTTGATGGTCATTTCAAGGGCATTCCACGGCTTTTCCATCAAAGGTTCCACGATCCACTTTGTGGGAATTTTCTGAGCGATATTCCGAAGATCATTCATCGCTACATTCAAAATTGCCCCATCGCCTACAGTGAACGAGTCTGCGGCAATCAGCATCAAATCCTGGTAGTCAGCAAGACGCAGATGGTCCATCGTCACTTGATTTTCTTGATTGCGAAACTGATACAATGACTGGAACCCCAAGATTTCTGCAAACCATTTCGATGATTGTGCAATGTCTTTGGTCTTCAATTGGTAAAAAATTGGCATAACGTAAACCTTCATTTTGACACCTCCTCTTGATTAGAGGATACCGCTTGACGCAGCGTCAAAGTCAATAGACAATCTCGTATTGAGTAAAGCTTGAGAAGGGTGTTTCTTTGGCACTTAAGTCAAGGAAAAATGGGCAATAATTTTTTGACTGACTTTAACAGGTGACAAGTGGGTATTGTTGATTTTCAGCGAAGGAATCGTTGGAAAAACGGTAGTTAGTTCCTGGGGCAGGCTTTCTAAGCGATAGTTTTCAAATGAAGACAAAAGCTCGTTTCTAGAAAAAGCCAGCGCTCTTTTTGACGGCTTTGCGGCTAAACGGTCCTCATGGCAATTGCGTTGTAAGCGTTCTTCAATATCAGCCACTAATTCGATAAAATAGACCTTTTGCTGGGCATTGGTAAATAGTTGGGCGATCTCTTGTAAAAAAGCTAATTCTGCCGCTTGATCGAAATCAATCAAGACCGTAAAGATGATTGATTTTGTCGTATTGTTGGCTTCATTTTGGACAAAGGCTTTGAAAAGTTCGATTCGCGTTTGATTAGACAAAGCGAATGCCGCAGGGCTATAGCCAAGAAAGTTCGCAAAAAGATCAATGGTCTGGTGATTGAATAAAAGCTTTGCATCCAATCGTTTTTCCAGTTCTTTGCCCACCGTCATTTTCCCTACTGCTTGCGCGCCAATCAAGACGATCAATGACATCACAACACATCCTTTTTAACAATCGTAACAAAGGAGAGCGAACGTGTAAATCGCATCTTAGAAAGAAACGATTGAGAAGCTGGTTTTTTTATGTGGAAACCAGAGATGATTTTTTTAGGTAAAAAGGAATGAGCGAAATTTCTCCGATAGAGGGAAAAAGATCATGCAACATAGTAGCACGGTCTGGAACAACAAAATGACTAGTAGATTGATCGTTTCAAATCGTGAATAAAGATAGAAGTGGATCAGCCATTCGAAGACATTGACAAAGACTAAATAAAGGTAGTGAGCTTTTTTTACTTTGCAGTTTTTCAACCAATAATAGCTTAAGTAATAATCCAGCAAGACCATCAATAATAGAAAAAGTTTGCTAAAAGCCGTCAGATTGTCATGCTGGGAGGCAAGTTTTTGAAAAAATAGCAAAAGTGTTGGCGTGGGAATATAAATGATCAATAAGGATAGAAAAAAATAGACAATAAAGGGCATAGTCATTCCTCCAAAATATTGATAGAAAAAGCATAGATAAATTAGCAAATTTGACCGTGCACGTCAATTGATTTCATTATCGAATATTTCGATAATGGATGGTTGGCATTGATTGAAGGGAAGTGGGGCATGAAAAGTCGGCGACCATTGATTCAACAAAGCGCTGATAGGGAAGGAATATTTAGGGGTCAGGAAAAAAGAAATACTCCCTTTCTTTAATCAAGAAGGGAGCAGAAGGATTGATCCAACGGAAACATCTAATTCCATGTTTCGTTGAGCTTATCGGCATAAAACAAAAGGGCCTGTCGGTAAGACTGGATGTCTGGATCGCTAGAGGTTTCGGCAAGCAGGGTCAGTAGTCGTTTAGTGGCTTGCTCATACTCGGCTAGATTAAACAGTGTCATGGCATAGAAGGTTTGCAAAGCATGATTTTTTGGAAACTGCTTCATCGCGTGTGAAAACACTTCTTCGGCTTTTTGATAATTGCCGAGGGCACGATAGGTGCTGCCTAGACCTAGGTAGGCATCTGGTAAGTCGTTTTCTGATAAACCTAACGCGATTGCTTGTTCATAGTAAGGAATTGCCTGTTGTTCTTCCCCTAAAAGATCATAACTCCAAGCCGTTTGGTATTGGACAAAGGCATCTTGGGGATTTTCGGTAGCTAATTGAATCAATTGTTCATTTGATTGTTGCAGCTTTTTTTCAGCTCGCAGTTGAATCGCCGTAGCTAGACGTTCATTCATCGGTTCATCCCTCGCTTTCAATGGGTAAAAATTTTCAGTTAGATAGTAAGTAGAGCTAAGAGGAAAGATCAGTCCAGCTTTCACCCGCAAAAGAAAAGCCGCATGCTTCATATAGTTTGAAGGCTGGTTGATTTTCAACGGTCACCACAAGGTAAAGATGTGTGAGTCCCATGGCTTTAGCTCGTCGGATCACTTCATTCATCAGCAGTTTGGATAAGCCTTTGCCTTTAAAGTCTGCGTCCATAACGACAAATAATAGCAGGGGAAGCTCTTGAAACGTGCTGGTTACTATGGCACCGATAGGATGATTATCCTTTTGTAACTGAAAAGAGAGTTCTGGAATCAAGGGACCGTATTTGCCTTCAGCAGTTTCTCTAAGTTCCTTTTGCCAATCAGCGATCGATTCTCCTTCATCATCGATGGTTTCATGGTAAGCGGAATAGAAAAGTTCTGCAACTCTTGGTGAATCTGTGGGAAAGGCCTCAAAAGAAAAGCTGGCTTCAGCCTGACGACTGGAGGCATGCTGTAAGTCACATGACATAATGATTCGTTTCATTAGAGGACTCCTCTCTCGTTGTTTTGGCTTAATTTAGCAGAAGGTCACTTTGTCAGTGTTGCTTGTTTCTCATAACTTCCCAAATGATGCGAATTCCTTCGTAAATTGCAGTGAGAACAGCCACAATAAACAAAAAAGACATGTAGTGAATCAAAAAAGCTAGTTGAAACCATAAGCCATAGACCATCGGCAGGACGACAAGCAAACAGAGGCCCAATTCGATGTTTCGCTTTCTTCTCCTTTGAAACCAACGCTCATCTGACATCAGTTGTTTCCTCCCAATTTGGTTTTTATCGATCATTTTATAAAAGAAAAAGTGGAAATTTTAAGATATTTTGCGCAAAATTACTAGAAGTTATCTGAATATTTTGGTAATATTTGATAGGAAGCAAGATACAAAAAACGTTATTGTATATTTTGACTTATTTTTCCCAGAAAGGCAAGGGGTAACAATGGAAAGAAAACCGATGTATGTAAAAAATGGGCTTCCTCTAACCATGGAACCCGGTAAGATTTATACATGCCTTTATCGAGGCGCTTATTTCATTTGTGAAGAAAAGGGCCAACCGCTGCCAGCGATAAAAAAAGAAGCGAAGTAAGCAAAATTCTCACTTAAGATTTGTCAGGGATCGAATAGGTTGTTGGAATTGTTATCTCCTTTTTGGTACCAATCAAATGATGTTTAGCATTTTCAAAAAATCTCAAGGTTCTTCATTCAATCCATTCTAAGTCTTCTATTGATGTTTACCGATTTCAATTTGGTAAGAACAACGCGATCCCTGGCAAATGTTAGGTGAAAAGTTTTTAAGAGACTGAGCGAGTAATAATAGTCATTCCGATAACCAATAGCAGTGGATATTCGAGCGAACATACAAGCGAACATACAAGCGAACATACAATAGTAGAAACCGGGTTTTTCTCATAAAAGACGATTATACTTGAATAGAACACGTTTTTTTGCTATAATAGTTCAGGAATTGAAAAATAGAATAGCCAAAGGTTGAGCATTTTTATGCTTCAAGGATCAGGTTTGCCAAGGGGTGAGGCAAACATTCTTGGAGGAATGCTGGCCTTTTTTTTGTTATCAGCATACTTCTTCGTGAGGTATGCTTTTTTTGTTTATTTTTCAGTTGAGTATCCAAATAGTATAGGAGGAGAATCGTTGAGAGAAGCGTTGACTCGTTTACGAGAAGCAGAAGAAGCCAATGAACAGCAATTGCGCGCTTTGAAAAAAGAATTGCAGTCGGAAGAAGCGCAGCAGCAACAAGTATTAGAAGAACGGGCTACCGCTTTGGAAGAAGACCTTGCGCAAGAACAAGCAGCAGTTCAAGAGCAAATGCAACAGTCACTAGCAGCACAAAAGCAGCAGCTGGCAAAAGAGAACCAGCAGGTGTTAGATCGTTACCAAAAAAACATGCAAACCTTCCAAGAGCAAGCAGTTCAACAGATCGTTGAAGGAGTGATCGGGACTTATGGCAGTCACCAAACTAAATAAACTAACGTTGATCACCCCGAAGCACTATCAAGAAAGGTTATTGACGAAGCTGCAAACGATGCAGTTTGTTGAAATCGAGAACGTATTTGAGCAGGAAACTAACGAAACTTGGCTGCGGGAATTTTTTGCAGGAGCCACCCCAGAAGGTGCTTCTCACCAACCAATGATTCGTCGACTACAAGAAGCGATCCGCTTTATTCGCCAAAATGGTGATGCGAAAAAAGGCACGGAATGGCAACGAGATGCCTTGCGGCTGTCGGACTTTGAAACAAGCTTCGATGAAGCCGCAGCATTGACGGAGCTGGTTGCGGTCGAGAATTTGCAGGAGCGCTGGGTAGAGACCATCGAAGCGATCGAAGCAGCGACGCAGTCGGAAGAATGGGCGACACAGTGGCAAAATCTTGACGTGCCGCTGGAGATCGAAGCACCTGCTCATACAAGTTTTTTTGCTGGGAGTGTCGAAGGCCCACGCTGGGAAGATTTAGCTGAAGCCTTGCGTCAATTGGAAGAGGTTCATATCGAAGTGATCTATTCTGAACCAAAAAAAGTCAATTTCAGCTGCCTGTTTTTAACAGCGATTGAAGAGCAAGTGTTCCAATTGTTTCACCGATATGGGGTGAAGAAAGAAACTGGCCTAACATTCGAATCACCAAAAGTGGTTTTGCAAAACGCGAAACAAGCCTTGACTTCCTTGACCCAGCAGCGCAAAGAACTGATTACAGAAATCAGTCAGCACAAACAACGGCTGATCCTGCTGCAGCAAGCGGAAGAACTGTTTTTGACTCGTGAGAATCGGGCAATAATGCAACAGCGCTTAGCAGCTGGTCAGACTTTTGCCCTCTTGCGCGGCTGGATCGCAGAAAAGGATCAACCGTTAGTGGCGGAAATGGTCCAAGAATCCTTTGCCAACGAGATTTACTATTCATTTGAAGAACCCACTGCAGAGGAGATCGCTGCCAATCAAGTGCCAACGAAGCTAAAAAACGCCTCGTTTATACAACCCTTTGAAATGTTGACGGAAATGTACAGCTTGCCAAAATACGATGAGATCGATCCAACCCCATGGATGACGCCTTTCTACTATGTTTTCTTTGGTATGATGGTGGCTGACTTAGGTTATGGTGCATTAATGGCTGTCGCAACCACGATTGGGCTACACGCCTTGCGTTTGCCCAAAGGGACCAAACGGTTTCTGAAATTGTTCCAGATTTTGTCTGTGCCAACTATGATTTGGGGCGCAATCTACGGCTCCTTCTTTGGTGCTACATTGCCCTTCCAACTTTTATCGCCCTCCGAAGATTTTATGGCGATCTTTGGTCTATCCATGATTTTTGGTGGCATCCAACTGTTTACAGGCCTTTATTTAGCAGCCAAAGAAAATATCCGCAAAAAGGATCTTTTAGGTGCAGTCAACGAAGGCTTTGCGTGGCTAGGACTTTTGAGTGGTCTTTTAGTGGCAGCCGCAGGCAATCTTTTGATCGATGTCCCAGCACTAACAACCGTCGGCTTGATTTTAGCAGGCTTTAGTGCCTTATTGATCATCGTGGTACCGATTCTTAAAGGGAAAACCAAAGTGGGCGGCTTCTTTTTAGGCTTGTATGACTTGTACGGCGTGACCAGTTACATCGGCGACTTTGTCAGCTACAGCCGCTTGATGGCATTAGGGATCTCTGGTGGGAGTATCGCCGCAGCCTTCAACTTATTGGTGGGCTACTTGCCGCCAGCCGCTCGTTTTTCTGTCGGCATTCTCTTATTGGTTGTCCTACAAGCTTTAAACATCTTTTTATCGTTACTGAGTGCGTATGTGCATGCCGCTCGTTTACAATATGTAGAGTTTTTCGGAAAATTTTTCACTGGTGGGGGGCGCCAATTTGAAACCTTTAAGCCAAGTGAGAAATACGTTGATTTTGATAAAGAAAATGGAGGAGACAATAAATGATTGATTACTTAATTAATAATAATGGTGGTATAGTGTTTGCAATTATCGGAATGGGGATCGCTACGATCTTTTCTGGGATCGGTTCAGCCAAAGGGGTGGGCCAAACTGGTGAAGCAGCGGCAGCCTTAACGACGAATCAGCCGGAGAAGTTTGGACAAGCCTTGATTTTACAATTGCTTCCCGGAACGCAAGGACTATACGGATTCGTTATTGCGTTTATGATCTATGGTAGCTTAAGTGGTGAAATGTCGACAGTGACTGGTATGGCGTACTTGATGGCCTCACTGCCAGTTGCCTTTACTGGCTTATTCTCAGGAATGGCCCAAGGGAAGGTCGCTGCAGCTGGGATTCAAATTTTAGCGAAGAAACCAGAGCATTTCTTTAAAGGGGTCATGTTCTCAGTGATGGTTGAGATGTATGCCATCTTAGGCTTTGTTATTTCTTTCTTACTTTTAGGAACGATTTAAAGGGGGCGAAGGTATGGATGCAATCGACAAAATGATTGCTGAACTAGACCAAGAAGCGCAGACAAAACGGGAACGTTTGGCTGCCGCTGAACGTGCTAGGATCAGTGAAACGATGGCACGTGACTGGGCGAAAAAAGAGTCGGACTTGCAGCTTCGTGCCCAGCAAGCAAAAAAGCAAGCCGAAAAACATTATCAGCAAGCGCTGAATCGCCAAGCAAGTGCCGCTAAGCAGCAGCAAATGGTGAAACAAAACGAATACCTGACACAACTTTTTGAGCAAGCGTATCAACAAATGGTTGCTTGGACGCCAGAAGAGCTGCAATCATTTGCTGAAAATGTGCTGCAACAGCTGCCGATAAGCGGGACGGTGACCTTCCACGCTGGGCCTGAGCAAGCAGCCCATCTAGATGCCGCTTGGCTTACGTCTTGTCAATCAAAACTACCGTATCAAATCAAAGCAGGCGTACCATTGACAGAAGCGGGCTTTTTAGTGGATGACAACGGCATTCAATACAATTTTACCTATCAGGTACTGCTTGATGAATACAAGAAAGAAACCCGGGAACGGTGGTTGCAGATCATACAACAAGGAGGTTGATCCATGAGGAACTATCATCAATTGAATCCAATCATTCGGCTGAAAGAGATGACGTTGTTAAAGCCGCAAGAAGTCGAGCAAATGATTGCGGCAAAAGGGTTTGCTGAAGTCGAAGCTGTCTTGCAGCAGACCCATTATCAGCGCTATTTGAAGCCGGATTTTCATGAACGATTCGAAACCTATCTCGATGAAGAATTGTTAAAGACGATCAAAGAATTGGCCGAGCTGGTTCCTGATCAAGAGATCCTCCGACTGTATATGATGCCTTTTACTTTCCATAATCTAAAAGTCTTGACCAAAGAGTCAGTGACTGGAAAAGATTATGATCATCTACTGATCGAAGATGGTTTTTACACGATCGATGAGTGTCGGACCGCCATCAAAACGGGAACCTCAGAGGTATTGCCTGAGAAAATCGTGACTACGATCCAAGAGGTGCGGGAGTACTTAGAAGGTGGCGCCGTGCTGCAAGGCATCGATATCATTTACGATCGCCGGTATTTACATGAACAACGGCGACTGGCAGATGAAATCAAGATCCCAGAACTGCAAGAAGCTGTCATCAAGATGATCGATCTGACCAATATAACGATTGCCGCTCGTTGTGTACTTCAAAAACGATCGCGCAGTTTTATGGAGGCAGTCTTAGTGAGTGTTGGCAGTATCCCGAAAGAAGAATTTTTAGCGTTTGCGGATGCGTCCTATAGCGACTTTTTAGCCTTCTTATTAGAAAGTGATTATCAGGAAGTATTGCGGCCTTTGATTCATGAACAGGTGATCGACTTTGCTGGCTTGGCACTTTTACAAGACAATTTGATCACAGAAAGCTATGGCCAAGCCCAAACGGATGCTTTAGGACCACTGCCTTTACTCGCATTTTTGAATGCTAAGGTTTTGGAACTGCAAAATCTGCGTATCTTGCTGGTAGGCAAACGCAGTGGCTTTACGGAAGAACAACTCAGAGAAAGGATGCGGCACTATGACTCATAAAATCGGCGTGATCGGCGAGAAAGAATCCGTCATTCCTTTTCAACTATTTGGCTTTCAGGTCTGCTATGCCTCGGAAGAAAAAGAAGTGAGGCAGGCGCTGGCAAAATTAATGAAGAACAGTACGATCATCTACCTGACTGAAAAATGTGCCGATCTGATTCCCGATGAATTAGCAAAAGTCCAACAAAAAATGACACCTGCAGTCATCTTGATTCCTGATTACGATGGTTCCCGAGGAATCGGCAAACGAATGATTCAAGAAAATGTCGAAAAAGCAGTTGGACAAAACATACTATAGAGAGGAGCCGATGTTGTGGAAAAAGGAACAATTATTAAAGTATCTGGTCCATTGGTGTTAGCCAAAAATATGGGCCATGCAAGTTTAGAAGATATCTGTTATGTAGGAGATTTAGGCGTGGTCGGTGAGATCATCGAAATGCGCGGCGACGTCGCTTCGATCCAAGTCTATGAAGAAACGTCTGGGATCGGACCTGGTGAACCAGTCGAAACCACCGGTGAACCGCTATCCGTCGAATTGGCGCCTGGGATCATGTCACAAATGTTTGATGGCATCCAACGTCCCTTAGAAACCTTCATGTCTGTCACCCAAAGCAACTTCTTGATGCGTGGGGTGCAATTGCCTGCGTTGGATCATGAGAAAAAGTGGCCCTTTGTACCGACCGTGGAAGTCGGCGCAGTAGTCAGTACCGGGATGGTCATCGGCACCGTGCAAGAAACACCGTTGATCAATCACAAGATCATGGTTCCTCATGGCGTTTCAGGAACAGTCAAGGCTGTTTATGCTGGGGAATTTACGATCGATGAAACGATTTATGTTTTAGATACACCCAAAGGAGAACGGTCTTTCACAATGCTGCAAAAATGGCCCGTTCGTCATAGCCGTCCAGTAAAGCAAAAACTGAATCCAGTTGAACCGATGATCACTGGCCAGCGAGTGATCGACACCTTCTTTCCAATCGCTAAAGGCGGGGCGTCAGCCGTTCCAGGACCTTTTGGTGCAGGGAAGACTGTCGTTCAGCACCAAATCGCCAAATGGGCGGATGTCGACCTGGTCGTCTATATCGGCTGCGGCGAACGCGGCAATGAAATGACCGATGTAATGAACGAGTTTCCAGAGTTGATCGACCCTCGTAGTGGTGAATCTTTAATGGCGAGAACCGTGTTAATCGCTAACACCTCCAATATGCCGGTAGCCGCTCGGGAAGCGTCGATTTATACTGGGATCACGATTGCGGAATACTTCCGAGACATGGGCTATTCCGTGGCGATCATGGCGGATTCCACCTCACGTTGGGCAGAAGCACTGCGAGAAATGTCTGGTCGTCTGGAAGAAATGCCTGGGGATGAAGGGTATCCAGCTTACTTAGGCAGCCGCTTGGCAGAGTATTATGAGCGTTCTGGAAAAGCGATTTGCTTAGGTTCTGATCAAGAAGGAAGTATCACTGCCATCAGCGCCGTTTCACCATCAGGCGGCGATATTTCAGAACCAGTTACCCAAAATACGTTGCGGGTCGTAAAAGTCTTTTGGGGCTTAGATGCCACTTTAGCGCAAAAGCGTCATTTTCCATCGATCGATTGGTTGAGGAGCTATTCATTATACGAAAACGAATTGGGTGCCTTTTTGGACCAACAAATGCAAGTAGATTGGTCCAAACAAGTAACAGAAGCCATGCGGATGCTGCAAAAGGAATCTGAGTTGTCAGAGATCGTTCGACTTGTCGGCATCGACGCTTTATCCGAAAAAGACCAGTTATTGCTGGAAACCACCAAGTCTTTGCGAGAAGATTTCTTGCAGCAAAACGCTTTTGACGACGTCGATACGTTTACCTCTCGTGAAAAGCAGTTCAAAATGCTGGAGACGATCTTGCTGCTCCACAAAGAAGCGGAAGATGCGTTGACACTAGGTGCGTATCTTTCAGAAATCTATGCAGGAACCGAAGAATTGCGAGACAAAGTGGCACGCATGAAGTACTTGCCTGAAGCAGAATTAGCAAAAATTCCTGCTTTGCATCAAGAGATCAAAGCAACGATGAAAGAAATTTTACAGAAAGGAGACCGCACTGATGATCAAGGAATATAAAACGATTGGAGAAGTCGTCGGACCATTGATGGCCGTCGATCGCGTCTCCGGTGTCAAATACGAAGAGTTGATCGAAGTCCGCATGCAAAACGGCGAAACGCGGCAAGGACAAGTACTGGAGATCCAAGAAGACAAAGCGTTGGTCCAAATTTTTGAAGGAACCGGCGGGATCAATTTGCGGGAATCTGCGGTGCGTTTCTTAGGACATCCTTTGGAATTAGGCGTTTCCGAGCAAATGATCGGGCGAGTCTTTGACGGTTTAGGTCGGGTCAAAGATGGCGGAGTAGAGATCGTCCCAGAAAAATTTATGGACATCAACGGCGAAGTGATCAATCCAGCAGCGCGGGATTATCCTGATGAGTTTATTCAAACGGGGATCTCATCGATCGACCACTTGAATACGCTCGTTCGGGGACAAAAGCTGCCGATTTTTTCTGGTTCTGGTCTGCCTCATAAAGAATTGGCTTCGCAAATTGCGCGTCAAGCACAAGTGTTGAATTCAGAAGACGATTTCGCTGTTGTGTTTGCTGGCATCGGGATCACCTTTGAAGAAGCAGAATATTTCATGGAAGATTTTCGTCAAACGGGCGCCATCGACCATTCTGTCGTCTTTATGAATCTAGCCAATGACCCAGCGATCGAGCGGATCGCTACTCCCCGAATGGCACTGACAGCAGCCGAATACTTGGCTTATGAAAAGGGCATGCATGTCTTGGTAATCATGACGGATATGACCAACTACTGTGAAGCTTTGCGGGAGATCTCCTCTGCTCGGCGTGAAGTGCCAGGACGTCGCGGCTATCCTGGGTATCTTTATACCAATCTATCCACGTTATATGAACGTGCGGGTCGGATTCGCGGCTTGAAAGGTTCAGTGACCCAGCTGCCGATTTTGACCATGCCAGAAGATGACAAAACCCATCCGATTCCCGATTTGACCGGCTATATCACCGAAGGACAAATCATCTTGTCTCGTGATTTGTATAAAAACGGCATTCAGCCGCCCATCGATGTCTTGCCGTCATTGTCACGGTTGAAAGATAAAGGGACCGGCGAAGGCAAAACACGTAAAGACCATGCCGCAACGATGAACCAGTTGTTTTCTGCCTATGCTCAAGGAAAGCAAGCCAAGGAATTGGCAGTCGTTTTAGGAGAATCGGCATTGTCGGAAGTAGATAAAACCTATGCCAAATTTGCGGAACGCTTCGAAAATGAATACTTGAACCAAGGGTATCGCACCAACCGCTCGATTATCGAAACCTTGGAATTAGGGTGGGAATTGTTGGCGATGCTGCCAAAAGTCGAGCTGAAGCGGATCAGCGATGCTTTACTGGCGGAATACTTACCGGGAGAGGAGAACAATGGCGCAAAAAACCGTTAATCCAACCCGCATGGAGCTGTCGCGCCTCAGCAAACAATTGGCGACAGCCAAACGCGGACACAAATTATTAAAAGACAAACAAGACGAACTCATGCGTCAATTTATTGAATTGATCAAAAAGAATGACCACTTGCGTAAAGAAGTAGAAGAACAATTGCAGCGTGCCATGAAGGCATTTCGCTTAGCCAATGCCACGATCAATGAAAAGTACATTGAAAAAATGTTTATTTTACCAGCAACTGAGGTCTCCCTTGAGTTATCCACGAAAAATATCATGAGTGTGGAAGTGCCAGTGATGCATTTTGATTATGACGATACGGTGATGCAAGCGCCGATCGAGTATGGCTTTTTGAATTCGAATGTTCCGTTAGATCATGCGGTCGCCCGTTTTACCGACGTCATGCCGAAGCTGTTGGAGCTAACGGAAATCGAAAAGACCTGTCAACTGATGGCAGGGGAAATCGAACGGACGCGCCGACGCGTCAATGCCCTAGAATATTTGACGATTCCCGAGCTGGAAGAAGCCATTTATGGAATCAAAATGCGGCTGGAAGAAAATGAACGAGCAAACGTAACAAGAATGATCAAAGTGAAGAATAAATCAAAATAAAATGGTATGATAAATGAAAAACAACTGCAATAAACTAGGATTATCAAGCCATTCGTTTTTGCAAAAGGTCAGAGGAAATGAAAATGAAAAAAAGAAATCGTTTGAAAAAAAAGCTGGCATCGCAACGCTTTTTGATTCCGCAGATCGTCACACTGGTCTTCGTTTTGCTGATATTGGCAGGAACTGGCTTACTGATGCTGCCGGTTGTCACCCAAAGTGGTGAAGGCACCAACTTTTTAGATGCGCTGTTTACTGCCACATCGGCTGTTTGTGTGACGGGTCTTTCGACCTTGACAGTAGCCGACCATTACAACCATTGGGGCCAAGGGATCTTGCTGATGCTGATTGAGATTGGTGGGATCGGCTTCATGTCGATTCCCGTCTTCTTTTACATCTTGGCGAGAAAAAGAGTCCATCTTAGTACCCGGATGATTTTGCGGGAATCATTGAATCTGGATCGGATGTCTGGAGAGATCCATTTGGCATGGTACCTGATTCGGATCGCCTTTTTGATCCAAGTCAGCGGGATCATTTTGCTGGCTTTTGCATTCGTGCCCCGTTTTGGTTGGGAGCAAGGCCTTTGGTACAGTGTTTTTCATGCGATCTCGGCCTTTTGTAATGCTGGGTTTGATTTGTTCGGCAACAGCATGGTAGGGTTTCAAAACGATCCGTTTGTATTGGGGGTCATCAGTTTCTTGATCATTGCCGGTGGTCTTGGGTTTCTCGTTTGGTTCGATCTCCTGCATACGGCGTCCAAAAAACGGTCCCTGCATAGCCGCTTGGCATGGATCGCTATGATCGTTTTGGTGGTTTTTGGAACGGCAGGATTCTTTTTGACCGAAGCCAATTCACAGTTGATCACGGGTGATTCGGTCATTGAACGTTTTTTCCAATACCTCTTCTTAGCGGTCACCCCAAGAACTGCTGGATTTTTCAGTATTGATTACGGACAAATGAGTCAAGCAGGCTTGATGTTGACGATGATTTTCATGTATATCGGTGGGACCTCTGGATCAACTGCTGGGGGATTGAAGACAACGACGTTTGCGGTCTTGATCATCAAGATCCGCAGCTTATTGAAAGGGCGCAGTCGAGCGGAGGTGTTCGGTCGCACGATCAAAGAATCTGCCGTATCGCGTGCCTTTACGTTGTTCTTCCTTACTTTGACGTTATGCTTCTTAGCGATTTTCTTATTGTCGATCACTGAGCGTATGCCACAAAACTCAAACTTTGGATTACCAACCATTGCCTTTGAAGTTTTTTCCGCTTTTGGAACCGTGGGGTTGACCATGGGGTTGACGCCTTACTTGTCGGTTTTTGGCAAACTATTGATCATTTTTTTGATGTTCATTGGTCGAGTTGGCATCATGACCGTTGCTTTTTCACTGATGAAAAAAGCCAACAAACAAGAAGCCGGCTACAAATATCCTGATGAAACCGTAATGATTGGGTAACGAAACAGGGAAACGAAGCACGCTTCGTTTCCCTGTTTTTCGTTTATTGAAGTACTTCTAACATCACATCGCGTTGGTCATCGCTGACATTCCCCGCATAGTTCGGCGTGATCAAAGACAGACCACCCTCCTTATTTGTAAATAGGTACAAGTTGTGGCTAAAATCAGGATTTCCATTGGAAGTGATCCCTTTCGAAAAGGTCAACTGAGTGTTCACTTTTACGGTGCGAATCTCATTGTTTTTCGCAGAAAATACGCGAATCTCTTTTGTTGCGATCGTATTAACTTGTGCTTCATAGCTTGCGCTGTCGCCGATCGAAATGATCAATGGGCTCGTATTTTTGATCGTGACAGCATCTGGTACATTGACGCCATGGAAATAAAAAGTCAGTGAAGGGCCATATTGGGAAAGATCAACGGCATATGGAAACTCGTTGATGGATGATGAGCTTGCCGTCGTTTGACTCGAATCAGAGTGGTCCGTCGATTGCTGGCTTGTGGTCGAAGGTTTTGAAGTAGTTGTTGACTCTAAAGAGCTACTTTCAGTCGTTTGCGTCGTCGTGCTTTGCTTGCTTTCAGTAGACACATGACTTTGGCTTAGCTCGCTTGTTGACTGAGCAGTATCTTTTTCGTTGTTACAGCCTGCCAAAAGCCCCAAACTGACCAGCGTCAGTGTCCCAATCAAAGAAATTGTTTTTTTCATCGTTTGCTTCATCCTTTCCTTAGAATACTAGAACATCTAAAACAAGCAAATCATTGTGTCGGAATGCACAATTTTGCTGATATAGTGTTGAAATATTCTTTGGTGTTAAAGTTATTGTAGTATAGAATATTGAGAAAGAACAGGAAGTTTTTGCTGAATATTTCATCCTTGCTATCATAAAAAACTCATTAACGCCCGCAGCAGCTGGCTAGTTTTGTATAATAAAGTGTCAGCCATACTGGCGAAACTTTCTGGCGGCTTGCGTAACGCAGGGATCTAGATTAAAATACCTTGGTATAGAAGAATGGGTGGTGAAGAGGATGGAAAAAGAACGGATGGGGCAATGGCTAGCCTTTACGAATCAGCATCAAGCGATTGAAGCTCGCTTGGAGCAAGCTCTCAAAGCAGAAAGCAATCTGTCTTTGAATGAGTATTACGTACTTTATTACTTAGAAAAGACCCCCAATCATAGCATGCGCCTCAATGATTTGATCGCTCATTTTGATTTGAGTCAAAGTGCGATGTCACGCATGATCATGCGCATGGAAGACAAGCTGTGCGGTGTGATTGAACGGCATTCTTGTCAAAATGATAAGCGAGGGATCTATATTGATTTGACCCAATTAGGGGAAAAGAAACTGCAGCGATCAAAAGTCGTTTTTGAAAAAGTCTTGGAGGAAATGATGGACTAACGAAGGTTTCACTTGTTTTCTCCTTGATTCTTTTGTAATATAGATGCATGTGCATGTATATTTTGGCAAAAGAGAAGAAAATGCACCAATCAGCTTCATGGATCTCTTTAGGTAACCAAGCCAATCAGATCTACAAAGCGATATGAATCCAATGGAAAAGGTGGGAAACCCATGCGAAATGTAACAGATAAAGCAACATTTAAGCGCGGATTGCAGTTGAAAAATCGAATCATCATGGCACCAATGACGACCAAGATGTCCTTCTTTGATGGGGTGATTACGAAAGATGAGTTGGCATACTATGGCTTACGCTCCGGAGAAGTCGGAGCAGTCATCACAGCGGCAGCCAATGTCCAAGAAGATGGCAAGGGCTGGGAAGGGGAACTAGGCGCTTACGACGATGCCTTTTTACCTGGATTAAGCAAATTGGCCAGCACCATCAAAACCAATGGGACCAAAGCCATTTTACAGATTTTTCATGCCGGTCGGATGACGGATGACTCGGTCCTACGAGGGACACAACCGATTTCTGCCAGCGCAGTTGCTGCCGAACGACCAAATGCCCAGGTTCCTCGGGAAGTCACGGTGGCTGAGATTTTAACGATTATTGAAAACTTTAAAAAAGCTACCGAACGGGCGATCAAGGCGGGGTTTGATGGCGTAGAACTCCATGGAGCCAATACGTATTTGATCCAACAATTCTTTTCTCCTCATTCAAATCGTCGGTCCGATGAATGGGGTGGCTCACTAGAGAACCGTTATCGTTTTGTTGAGAAGCTTGTCGATGAAGTGTTGGAAACAGTGGAGCAATCAGGTGTGAAGGAGTTTATTGTCGGTTATCGGTTTTCACCGGAAGAATTCGAAGAACCAGGGATTCGCTTTGAAGATACGTTGTTCTTAGTGGACCAACTGGCAGAAAAAGGATTAGACTATCTGCACATTTCTCTTGCGGATTATACCCGCAAATCGATTTCAAAAGCGTACCAAGAAAAATCGATGTTGGCGTATGTCTATGAAAAAATCGCTCAGCGAGTTCCTTTGATTGGTGTAGGGGATGTTCGTACATCGAAAGATGCCGCGGGCTTGCTAGAACATGCAGATTTTGTTGCAGTGGGTCGGGCATTGTTGATCGATCCTCATTGGGGACAAAAAGTCTTAGACGGTCAAGATGAGTTGATCCGCACCACGGTTTCAACTTACGAACGTGAGGAACTCGTATTACAAAACGGCGTTTGGGGTTTTATGGAAAACATGATGCCAGATCGACTATATGAAGAAAAATAAGTAGACAACCACCTTTGCCTCGGGCGAAGGTGGTTTTTTGTGATCGCTACTCATTTGTGACACATTGAGAAGAGCTGTTTTTTCTCTAGTGAAACCCTGCTAGCTTCAAAATGACGAATCAGCAGAAGACTGTGAGAAACAAGCCTGTGATCGAAAGAAAGAGCGTGAAAAGATTTTTTTAGTTAAAATACACGAATGAATTTTTGCTTTATTTTAATAAATAGTCAAATAATTCAGAATCATTCATTTTTCTTACAAAAAGATAGCGCAAGTCGAGTTGATTGATAAAAAAACAATCAGTTGTTAGACTGAATACAGGTTAAAAAAACAAAAAGGGGATGTAATGATGAAAAGAGGATTCAGAAATTATTTAGGTTCAGATGAGCGGGAGGCAGGCTACAATTTGTCTTGGGGGTCTATCTTTGCAGGGGTCGTAACATTTATCGCATTGTTCATGACACTGTCAATGATTGGCTCAGCAATCGGTTTTGGTTTGGTGGAACCAACATCAAATAATCCATTAGATGGTGTGGGTACAGGATTATTGATTTGGACAGTCATTACCTTTGTCTTGGCATTATTCGGTGCAGGTTTTGTTTCAGGTGTGGCGGCTCGACGTGTTGGATTGGTTCATGGTTTCTTAACATGGGCAACCAGTATGATCGTGATGATGGTTATGCTCTCTTACTTAACGATCGGAGCATTCTCTGTAGTCGGTTCACTTTTAGGAAACGTTGCTTCAGCTGTTGGCAGTGGCGTTGAAACAGTTGCCTCAGGTGCTGGCGATGTCGCTTCAAAAGCCTTCGATGAAATAACAGGAAACATGGAAGACGTCAACACAGATGAATTACAAGCCAATGTCAATGATGTTTTACAAGATACCGATGTTCCGGAATTGCAACCAGACTACTTGCAAAACCAATTATCTGACGCGACAAATGATATCAAAGATGCCGGCAAAGACATTGCAACGAATCCAAATGATGCTGATAAAATCATTGATGATTTAGCAAGTAAATTGCAAGACCGTGCTACAACGATCGGTGATTCAGTCGATAAAGAAGCAATCTCAAATGCAGTGGCTCAAAACACAGATCTAAGCCAACAAGAAGCGGAAGAAGCAACGAACAATATCGTGAACGGCTTACAAGATGCTTCTGATGAAGCACAAAAACAAATCGAAAATGCACAACAAAATCTTGAACAAGCCAAACAAGACATTGACCAAGCAGTGGAAGACGCTCGTCAAAAAGCGGAAGAAGCAAGTGATGCAACAGCCAAAGCGTCCATTTGGGGCTTTGTGGCAATGGTCTTAGGACTCGTTCTTACGTCAATCGGTGGTATGGTGGGTGCAAACTTAGTCAAAACTGCTGACCACGAAAATCGTATCTAATTTATCTCTCACAAAGAGAGTTAGTGGATCCATAAACCAGTGAACAGCGTTCTGCCAAAGACTCAAATGGCAGCAGCGCTGTTTTCTGCTTTTAAACAAGCGGTTAAAAATCCCCATTGACGAGTGATTTTTCTCATGCTACACTGGCTCTGAGGATTGTTACCGCTTTAGGCGGGCTATACCTATTTTTTTGTGTGAAGAAATCTAAAGAAGAATAGGGTCGTTAAAATGAACGTAACAAAAGTGATCAATAACAACATTGTGATTTCTGAGAATGAGGAAAAACAAGAATTGGTCGTCATGGGCAAAGGCTTAGGCTTTAAGAAAAAGCCGGGCGATGCGATCGACGATACCAAGATTGAAAAAGTCTATCTCAGTACACAAGAGTGGAATGTCACAAAACTAACCCAATTACTTTCTTCTATCCCTATCGAACATATTCAAGCAGCGAATGAGATCATCAGTTTTGCAAAAGTTTCCCTTGGGAAAAAATTGAGCGAAAAATTGTTTCTGACGCTGACCGATCATATCAATTATGCTATCGAGCGCTATCAAAACGGCATGGAAATCAAAAATGCCTTGCTATGGGAAATTAAGCGTTTTTATAACCATGAATACCTCATTGGCAAAGAAGCGTTATCGATCATCAAAAATCGCTTGGCAATCGAGCTGCCGGAAGATGAAGCCGGCTTCATTGCGCTACACATCGTCAATGCGGAGTTGGATATGGCGCAGGTCAGTCAAGTATCGGAAATGGCGAAGATCATTCAGCATATCCTAAACATCGTCAAATATCATTTTTCAATGGAGCTTGATGAGTATTCATTGAACTACGAACGCTTTGTGACCCATTTGAAATTTTTTGTCCAGCGCTTATTCAGCGGAACAAAGCTCGATGATGCAGGAACCGGCAGTTTTATTTTTATGTTGAAAGACCGCTATATGAAGGAATATGCGTGTGCGCTGAAAATCAGCGACTACATCAACAAAGAGTTCGGTAGACCGTTAGAAGAAGACGAATTGATCTATTTAACTATACACATCAAACGAATAACAAGTGCTTAGGATTGTTACTGGATTGGCAGGCTATACCTAAATGAACTCCCAAGGGGTTCGTTTAGGTATTTTTTTATGTTTTGACACACGAAAAGCAAACGAAGGACCAAAATAGGAGGAACGACATGAATTACAAAGAGTTAGCAAAAACGATCATCACCAATGTTGGTGGGGAAGAAAATATCCAAAGCTTGACCCATTGTGCGACCCGCTTGCGCTTCAACTTGAAAGATGACAGCAAACCACAAGAAAGTACCTTAAAACATACACCAGGGATCATGGGTGTGGTCAACAAAGGTGGACAGTACCAAGTGATCATCGGCAGTGATGTTGGCAATGTCTACAACGAAATCACTGCCCAAACCAATTTGACTAGTGATCAAGAAACAGCAGAAGACGATCGGGGACGTGTAGCGAAAATTATCGATACGATCACTGGGATCTTCACCCCGATCTTGCCAGCCATCACGGCAGCTGGGATGTTAAAAGCGGTCCTTTCGTTGCTGGTGGTCTTCAATGTCTTGACGGCAGAAAGTCAAAGTTACCAAATCCTAAACTTTATGGCAGATGCTGCGTTCTACTTCTTGCCTATTTTGCTGGCTGCTTCTTCTGCACAAAAATTCAAAGCCAATATGTATTTAGCTATGATGGTGGGGGGAATTTTACTCCATCCGAACTTTATTGCGATGGTGACAGCAGTCAATGAGGCAGGCGGCGGCATCCATTTGTTCGGCTTACCGATTTCACCAGTGAGTTATTCATCATCGGTGATTCCAATCATCTTAAGTGTTTGGTTTATGTCTTACGTTGAACCGATTGCCGATAAAGTCTCACCAAAAGCAATCAAATTCTTTAGCAAACCGTTGCTAACGATCTTCGTTGTAGGGACAGTCGCATTAGTTGCTTTAGGCCCTCTAGGCTACATGATCAGTGAAGCGATCTCTACAGGGATCCAAGCCTTAGAAACGGTTAGCCCATGGATCGTTCCATTATTGATCGGTGCCTTCACCCCATTGTTCGTGGCGACAGGTACCCACTATGGATTGGTTCCTATCGGTATCAACAATCGAATGACCACAGGTTATGACACAGTGATCTATCCTGGCATGCTGGCTTCAAACGTCAGTCAGGGAGCTGCAGCAATCGGCGTTGGTTTCAAATCAAAAGATTCTACGATCAAACAATTGGCATTTTCTGCAGGTCTGACAGGTCTATTCGGCATCACTGAACCAGCGTTGTATGGGGTCAACTTACGGTTTAAAACACCTTTGTATGCAGCAATGATCGGTGGCGGATTTGGGGGTCTGTTTATGGGAATCATGCGTGTCCGCAATTTCTCAGGCGGTTCACCGGGCCTATTGACTTTGCCAAGCTATATCGGCGATGACACCTTACGTCATTTGACCAATGCCTGCATTGGTGCGGCAATCAGTATCGTGGTCACATTTATTGCGACACTATTCTTATACAAAGACCCTGTTACAGAAGAAGCACCTGAAGCAACACCAGCAGACAAAGAACAAGAACCAACCCATCAAATTAGCGGCGCGGAGATCAAAGCACCTTTAAAAGGGGAACTGAAAAGCCTACAAGCAGTCAATGACGGCATGTTTTCAGAAGAAATTCTTGGACAAGGGGTAGCGATCGAGCCAACCGTCGGAGAAGTGCTAGCACCAGTCAACGGGACTGTCACAGCAGTCTTTGATTCCAAACATGCCATTGGATTGACCAGTGAGGAAGGCATTGAGCTGCTGATTCACGTGGGGATCGATACAGTGCAATTGAATGGCGAAGGCTATGCCTATCAAGTAGAAAAAGGACAAAAAGTGACAGTTGGCGATCCTTTGATTACGTTTGATATTGAGTTTATCAAAGAAAAAGGTTATCCAGTGATCACGCCGATCGTTATCACCAACAGTGCAGAAGTGGGCGACATTTTGACGGCAAACAGTGGTCCGATTACGTTTGGCGATCAAATCATCAAAGTGATCGGCTAAAAAAGGAGAATAAGACATGGGATTTCCAGAAAACTTTTTATGGGGCGGCGCTACAGCCGCCAATCAATGTGAAGGCGGTTTTGATCAAGGGGGGCGTGGACTTGCCAATGTCGATGTGATTCCGACTGGCAAGGACCGACGAGCAGTCATTACCGGCAAGCGTGAGATGCTTGCCTTTGAAGAAGGGTATTTCTATCCAGCAAAAGAAGCGATTGATATGTACCATCATTTCAAAGAAGATATCGCCTTATTTGCGGAGATGGGCTTTAAAACCTATCGTTTATCGATTGCTTGGTCAAGAATTTTTCCGAAGGGGGACGAAGAAACCCCTAATGAAGAAGGCTTGCGCTTTTATGAAGAACTGTTTTTAGAATGTCGAAAATACCAAATCGAACCTTTGGTGACGATCACGCATTTTGACTGTCCGATCCATTTGATCAAAAAATATGGCGGTTGGCGCAACCGTAAGATGATTGCCTTTTACGAAAACCTTTGTCGGGCGATCTTCACTCGATACAAAGGATTGGTGAAGTACTGGCTGACCTTTAATGAAATCAATATGATCTTGCATGCCCCGTTTCTCGGTGCAGGGCTGACCTTTGCTGAGGGCGAAAATGAAGAACAAATCAAATACCAAGCTGCTCATCATGAGTTAGTCGCTAGTGCGTTGGCAACAAAAATCGCCCACGAGATCGATCCAGAAAACAAAGTAGGCTGTATGCTGGCAGCGGCTAGTTATTATCCTTACAGCTGCAATCCGAAAGATGTCTGGGAAAGCAAAAAAAGCGATCGCGGCAACTATTTCTTTATCGATGTGCAATCGCGAGGAGAATATCCAAATTATGGTTTGAAGATGCTAGCGGAAAAAGGAATCACTTTGGAGCAAACCGCCGAAGATACGGCTTTATTAAAAGCCCATACCGTCGATTTTATTTCCTTTTCTTACTATGCCTCTCGGGTCGCAGCTTCAGAAGATTCTGGTGTTGAGAAAACGGAAGGCAACTTGTTCCCGACCATTAAAAACCCGTATTTAGAAGCGTCGGAATGGGGCTGGCAGATTGATCCGCTTGGCTTACGGATCACGATGAATGATCTTTATGATCGTTACCAAAAACCGCTTTTCATCGTCGAAAATGGTCTAGGAGCGGTGGATACACCAAACGAAGATGGAAAAATCAATGATGTGTATCGCATCGACTATTTACGTGCGCATATCGCTGCGATGAAAGAAGCCATTGACCAAGATGGTGTTGAACTGTTGGGCTATACTTCATGGGGCTGTATCGATTTGGTTTCAGCAGGAACCGGAGAAATGAAGAAACGCTATGGCTATATCTATGTCGATCGCGACAATGAAGGCAATGGCACATTAGCCCGCAGCAAGAAGCAATCTTTTTATTGGTACAAAAAAGTGATTGCCTCAAATGGAGAAGATTTGGCTTAAGCCAGTTAATTTATAAAAAATAAAACAAGGGTGTTCCGCTTTTTCAACTAGCGGAATACCCTTGTTTTATTGATTTTTAGAGTTATAAACTCGTGGTATTGCTCGGTCGTTTGCGATAGTTGGAAGGGGTCAAAGCAGTCTCCCTTTTGAAAAGTGTCGTAAAGTAATTCGGATCATCAAACCCAGTTTCCAATGCGATTTCGATGATTTTTAAATCCGTGTGGAGTAAGAGATACTCCGCTTTTTTGATGCGAAACTTATTTAGATAAGTAAAAAAACTCATCTGGAAATTTCTTTTGAAAAAACGGCAGAAATGCTCTTTGCTATAGCCAATATACTGACTGACTTCCTCAAGTGTCACTGGACGTTGATAATTTTCTTCAATAAAAAGTAAGATTTTTTTGCATTTGTACGTATTGAGTTTGCTTTTACTGTCGATTGGTTTCTTATTGCGGTTAATGTATTGGGTGTTTTGACAAAGATATTTTATAAATAAAAAGAGTTCCGCTTTGATTGCCAGCTCATACAATGGTTCCTTTAATGCAAATAAATCTATAATATGAGTCAATGCCTGTTGAATGTTCATATGAGAAACGAAATCACTTGTGATGTGAATCGCTTGCTGATCCGCGGAATGAAGCAACGGGTCTAGATAGGACTGCTGGATCAAATCAGAGACGCGGCTCTCAATAAAGGTCGCGTCAAAGACGATAGCAAAGAAAGTACAAGCTGTTTGCTGATAATTTAATGCCTCATGTAGCTGATTGGCAGGGATAAATACAAGCTCGCCTTCTTTAGCGATATAAGAAACACCTTCGACCTTTATTTCCATCTTTCCTCGAAAAATATACAGAATTTCGAGCTCGCGATGCCAATGGGTATGGATCATATTTGCTTGATCAGCAGGATGATTGGTCAAATAAACACTGACTGGAAACAAGCTGTCACCATGTTCCGTGATCTCTTTTAAAGAAGTATCAATATCATATTCACTAGGGTTTGGCGTAAAAATATAGGGTTGGGTTACCATCTGTCTCCTCCGTTTTCATCAATATTACAAGGTATTTCGGCTAAGATAACGATTACAGAAGGGCCAAAATATCAATATAATCAATTTGTGATCGAATTGATTGAGGAGGGAACAATGATGAAAAAGAGAATTTTGTTGACGGCTGCTACTATGTTAAGTGTGATCGGAATTGCTGGTTGCGGAAATTCTGGAAGCGGTACCTCAGATGATGGTAGTGTAACACTAGAAGTTTTTAACATCAAGACAGAGACTGCAGAACAGATGGATCGATTGGTTGCGGCTTTTGAAGAAAGCCATGAGGACATAAAAATCAATATGACTACTGTAGGTGGAGGAACGGACGCCACAGCGGCTCTACAATCAAAATTTTCATCTGGCGATGAACCGGACATTTTTATGCTGGGAGGACTGGCAGATACGCAAACATGGGAACACAAGCTATATGATCTTGGGGAAACTGAATTAGCCCAAAAAGCCATTGAGGGAACATTGGAAGGGGCAACACTAAATGAAACAGTCTACGGCTTGCCGATGAATATTGAAGGCTACGGTTGGCTGATCAATAAAGAGCTGTTTCAGCAAGCGGGAATCGATAGTGAAGCGATTGAAACATTTGCCGATTTTAAGGAGGCAGTGGAAACGTTAGATAGTAAAAAAGAAGAGTTAGGATTAGACGGTGTTTTCGGCTTCAGCGGTGGTGAAACATGGGTTTCCAGTCAATTCAGTTCGAATTTTTTTGCACCTGAATTTAATGATAGCTTGAAAGAAACACCGGAAGCCAAAGAGCTTCACTTAACTTATGAGGCACAACTGAAAGACTACGCTGATCTGGCGATCCAATACAATGCTCAACCGTTGGAATCAATGGATTACAGCACGTCAGTCGAAGAATTATTCGCCAGTGAGAAGGTTGCCATCATTCATCAAGGCAATTGGATCGTTCCTACATTAAACAGCTTGGATGATACGTTTGCAAAAGAAAAATTGGCAATCGTCCCAATGGAAGTGGGAGACGGCAGCAAAATCGTGGCCGGACCAGCTTGGTATTGGGGTGTCAACAAAGATAAGGAACAAGAAGTGATCGATGCCTCCATACAATTTTTGACATGGATGTATACCGATGAAGAGGCGATGACAGCGATCATCGATGATTTTGAGTTTATTCCAGCTTATACGAACTTTTCCAGTGATGATATTTCTGATCCGTTGTCCAATGACATTTATACTTATTTAACGAATGGTCAAACGGTTCCTTGGGTCCATAATTCTTATCCAGATGGATACGGACAAAATATTTTTGGGGTTCAATTTCAGGCTTATGCAGCTGATCAAATCTCATGGGCTGAGTTCACTGATCAGCTGAAAAGCAGCTGGGCGCAAGAACGTCAGTAACCAAAGAGATGCCTATCCTGCAGTGATGCGCAGGATAGGCAAAATCAAGGAAATCATAGGAGGAGCTGTATGTTAACAAATCGTTCAAAATCATTTTGGCTGCTGCTTGCACCGGCATTCATCGCATTATTGGTCGTTCTGTTTATTCCTTTATTTACAGGGGGATATTACTCACTGACCAACTGGAACGGCAATACGATCAGCGACTTTATCGGATTGGAGAACTACTTGCGCGCTTTTAAAGATCAGGCGTTCATCAACAGCTTGTTGTTCACGGCGAAATTTTCTGTTTACAGTGTGATCTTGATCAATGTCATCGCGCTATTGTTAGCAACTTTAGTCACGCAAAAACTAGGACGCTGGACCACTCTATTTCGGACCGTCTTTTTCATGCCGAACTTGATTGGTGGGATCATACTAGGATTTATATGGCAATTTATTTTTAACAAAGCATTCGAGAGTATCGCCGATTTGACTGGGATCAATTTTTTTAATGGCTGGTTGAATACACCAGAAACAGGTTTTTGGGGTTTGGTTATCTTGTTCGTCTGGCAGATGAGTGGGTATATGATGTTGATCTATATTTCGTTTCTAAATAATATTCCAGAAGAAATTTTAGAAGCAGCAGATATGGACGGCGCCAATCCGCTACAAGTCTTTTTCCGAATCAAACTACCCATGCTGATGCCCGCGTTTACCGTGACATTGTTTTTGACGCTGTCAAATGCCTTTAAAATCTATGATCAAAACTTAGCGTTGACACAGGGCGGACCGTTCAATTCGACTCAGATGGCAGCCATGAATATTTACAATGAAGCTTTTTCAATGAGAAAAATGGGCTTTGCTCAGTCGAAAGCGATGATATTTCTGGTGATCATTGTCATTATTTCCATTATTCAAATCTCAATTACCCGCAGAAAGGAGATCAACGCATGATAGAGACTCGTCACTTCTCTACTAAAAAGGGAAAAACAAAAAGTAGACGGCAGAAGAAAAAAAAGCTGCAGCACAGTCTGCTGATCGTAAGTGGTCTTTTACTTGCGTGCTTATGGTTTTACCCGTTTTTCTTGATTGTGATCAATTCATTTAAAACAAAAGCAGAGATCTTTCAGAGTACGTTGTCGCTGCCTGGCGGATTGTCTTTTGAGAATTATCAAGAGGCGTTAGAAAAACTGGATTTCATCAGAAGTTTAATGAATTCATTGTTGATTACTATCGGTTCTTTGATCTTGGTGGTCTTTGTTTCTTCAATGGCAGCATACGCTTTATCGAGAAATACCAGCCGCTTAAGTTCAGTCCTCTATTTTGTTGTTGCCATCGGCTTGCTGATCCCTTTTCAAGGGATCATGATTCCACTGATTTCTCTTTTTGGACGAATGAATTTGTTAAATCAGCCGGGTCTAATGATAATGTACTTGGGATTGGCTGTCAGTATGTCGACTTTTTTGTATTATGGTGCGTTAAGAGGCATTCCACGTTCGCTGGATGAAGCAGCGATCATTGATGGGGCGAATACCTTTCAGATTTATTGGAAAGTAATATTGCCTTTGTTGAAACCAACGACGGTAACGGTGATTGTTTTGAATACATTGTGGTTTTGGAATGACTATTTATTGCCTTCATTAAGTATTAATAAAGCAGGAATGTATACGATTCCCTTGCGGATGTTTTATTTCTTCGGCGAATTTAACAAGCAATGGCATTTAGCGCTAGCAGCTCTGGTGATCGTTGTTCTGCCAATCATTCTGTTGTTTATTGCTTTGCAAAAACATGTAGTGAAAGGTATCTCAGATGGTGCAGTAAAGTAGGAGGAAAAGAAGATGAAATTTACAAATGGCTATTGGCTGGCAAAAGAAGGCGTTCAACTTGAGCATCCCCGAATTGCTTATGATCATAAGGTCGAAAAGGAGCAATTGACCCTTTATCTGCCCTATCAAGAGATTCAGCGGCGTGGTGATACCTTAAACCTTGGTTTAACCACACTCACGTTCTCGACTCCGCAAAACGATGTGATCAAAGTCAGCTTGGTGCATCATGACAAGACGATGCACGCTCCGTCGTTTGCAGTGGATACCCAACCGGCAGACGTGAAAATCGATACCGATAACGAAGACATGTATATCTTCAAATCTGGATCACTGGAAGCGAAAGTCCCTAAACAAGCGGCTTTTAAAATCGACTTTTTTGGAGAAGACAGATTGTTGACTTCTTCCATGCCTAAAGCACAGGCAAAAATTTCGGGAAATGACGGCAAGCAGTATATGCGAGAACAGCTTTCGCTAGATCCTTATGAACTTGTTTACGGATTAGGGGAACGGTTCACTCCTTTTATCAAGAACGGTCAAACCGTTGATATTTGGAATCAAGACGGTGGTACGGGTAGCGAGCAGGCATACAAAAATATTCCGTTTTATTTGACGAATAAAGGCTACGGTATTTTTGTTGATCATCCCGAAGCGGTTTCCTTTGAAGTGGCTTCTGAGAACGTTTCCCGCACGCAATTCAGTGTCGAGGGGCATCGTCTGGACTATTACATCATTTATGGACCAGATATGAAAGCCATTCTAGAAAAATACACCGACTTGACAGGAAAACCCGCCTTACCGCCAGCATGGTCTTTTGGCTTATGGCTATCCACTTCGTTTACGACTGATTATAGTGAAGAAACAGTGATGCACTTTATCGATGAAATGCAAGCGCGTGATATTCCTTTTGATGTCTTTCATTTTGATTGTTTCTGGATGAAGGAATTTGAATGGTGTGGGTTTGAATGGAATAACGAATTGTTTCCTGATCCGAAAGGATTACTAAAGAAAGTCCATGATAAAGGATTAAAAGTCAGTCTATGGATCAATCCTTACATTGGGCAAAAAGCCTCTGTATATCAAGAATGCAAAGAGAAAGGGTACTTTATTAAGAACCAAGCAGGTGAAGTCTGGCAGTGGGATCTTTGGCAAGCTGGACAAGGGATCATTGATTTTACCAACCCAGAGGCTCGTCAATGGTATAAAGATCGCTTAAAGGAATTGATTGAATTAGGTGTTGATTCCTTTAAGACGGATTTCGGTGAGCGGATTCCTGAAGATGCAGTCTATTATGACGGATCAGATCCGAAAAAAATGCACAATTATTATGCCTATCTATACAATGAAACCGTCTTTGAACTGCTGGCGGAAATGCGGGAAAATCAAGCCGTTCTTTTTGCCCGTTCTGCTTCTGTCGGTTCCCAAAAATTTCCTGTCCATTGGGGAGGCGACAATTTATCTGAATATTCTTCGATGGCAGAGTCTCTGCGTGGTGGCTTATCCTTTGTCTTATCTGGTTTCGGATTTTGGAGCCATGATATCGGCGGGTTTGAAGAACAAGCGACCCCCGACCTGTATAAACGTTGGACGCAATTTGGATTATTGTCGACCCACAGTCGTTACCATGGCAATGTTGAATATCGGGTACCATGGAATTTTGGCGAAGAAGCAGCAAAAGTCAGTCAAGCTTTTTCAAAATTGAAAAACCGCCTGATGCCTTATATTTATCGTCAAGCAGCAGCCACTGCAAAAACGGGCATTCCCCTGATGCGTCCATTGATGCTAGAGTTTCCAGAGGATCCGACGGTTTATGCCATTGATAAGCAGTATATGCTAGGGGATCGCTTACTAGTTGCGCCGATTTTTAATGAGCAAGGAAAGGTTCCGTTCTATTTGCCAGCGGGTACTTGGACAAATTATTTAGACAACAAACGCTATGAAGGCCAAAAATGGTGGGAAGAAAGCTATGACTATTTCCATCTTCCGTTGATGGTACGACCGAATTCACTGATCATTGAAGGAAGCGTTGAACAGACCGCCGCCTATGACTACACCAAAAACCTGACCGTTCATGCCTTTGAAATAACGGAAGCAGTTTCTGCTGAAGTCTGTGATCAGCAGGGCGTGCCAGCTGGAAAAATTTCTATTGAACCAGAGGAACGCGGTTATCGAGTTTGTATGGAAGGGGTGGAAAAGGTTCAGGTACTGTTTCGCAATCGAAGCTTTGCAAATGCTCAACGACATCCTTTTGGCAGCTTGATCACCATGGACGGACAAGAAATGACCGTCTTTGAATAAGGAAAAAAAACCTACCGTTCTTGATGGATATCCATCAAAAACGGTAGGTTTTTTGTAGTGAACGAAGCATTGAAAAGCTAAAGGCAAAGTGCAGACGCAGTTCTTTGCTTCAGTTTTTTTCCTCCCGTTGGATCGGCAGCAGCAAGCGAACGGTGGTTCCTTCGTTGATGCGTGATTCTACAGTCAATCCATATTTCTCCCCATAGAGCAGCTTGATACGCTGATCAATATTGTCTAAGCCAATACCCGAATAGTGTTCAAAGTGGTTGGCGGTGCTGGTTGGGTGCACTTCATTGAACCCGATGCCCGTATCGATGATCTCAATTTTTAGGCCTTCCTTACTAACGCGAGAAAAAATCTGGATCAATCCTGAATCCTCTTCGGGAAAGGCATGCAGGTAGGCATTTTCGATAATCGGTTGCAAAATCATCTTCGGTACGAGAACATCTTCGCAGCCCTCTTCTGAAAAAATCGTCGATTGGATGCGATTGCCATAACGTACGTTCATTAAAACGAGGTATTCTTCCACGATCGCTAGCTCATCCTTTAAAGGGACGATCTCTTTGCGGTTAAAGGTATGCCGCAACAATTGGACAAAACTTTCAATCGCTTGGGTGGCGGCTTCTTGTTCGTTTTGCCAGATCAAAAACTTGATAGCAGTCAATGTGTTATAGACAAAATGCGGTTGGATCTGCATTTGCAGTGAACGAATCTCGAACTTGCGTTTTTCAGCTTCTGTGACCATTAAATGATCGACATAAGATTCCAAGTCCTCCAGCATCAAGTTATAGGCACGCCCCAATTCTCGCGTTTCATACGTCCCGTTGATGGTGACCTTATCGCTGAAATCGCCTTGTGTGACTGCCGGCAGTTTGGCGATCAGCTGATAAATCGGTTGGGTGATATTACGGATGATCCAAAATGCCAGCAGACTAAAGAGTAAAATACTGACGACAGAAATCAAAAGGGCCGGTTTAATCAGATTCATATTGCGTACCAGATGCGATTCATCCAAAACATCGTAAAAAGTAAAATGATACGAATAAAGGGGCAGCTGATTGATGCTAGTATCTCTTTTGACCGTGACGAGATGATCCTCAAACGGCTTGCCTAAAAGGCTCGGATCAGAAGTAGAGAGTATTTGATTTTGCTCATTGACGATATAGATCGAGTGAAGACTGGTATCTAACAGTTGACGATAGATCGAAGAAAAATCAGATTCCTTTAAGAAAATCAGGGCATAGCCGAAAATCGTTTCTTCTTTCATTAATTTGCGCACGTACATCAAGCCAGGGGAGTCGCTGGTGGAAGTACTTAAGCCTTGGTCCAAGAAATAATACTGACTGATAGCCTCATTGTCATTGATCTGCTGGACAAAGGCACTGGCGAGAAACTCATCCACCGATTGGTTGCGAACCGCATCGTTTTGAAAGAAAGTGCCCCCGTTGACCCCAATCAACACTAAATTCGAGGGGATGTCTTGAAACAAAGAGCGAGTGTCTTTTAATTGCTCGTTTAATTCTAAAATCGTACGGCCTTGATTCATGTCGCCTTCTAAGTAAGTTTCAACGGCTTTGCTTTCATCAACGATATCAAAAATCCGATGGATATTCTCGTTCAGACGCTCATAATCTTCTTGGATTTTTTCCAGCAGTAGCTGATTGGAGCTTTGGTACGAAGCAACATAGGCATCTTTCGAACGACCATAGATCACGATGACGGTTAGCAGACAAACACTGATGACCCCGACGACAACAAAGAGGAAGATCCGACTGAATAATTCATTTTTCTGAATCCATTGGTTGATTTTCATAATTGATTCAACCGCCGATACTTCGATGGGGTGACCTGACATTCTTTCTTAAAGATGCGAGAAAAATAGCTGATATCTGAATACCCGACCGCTTCACTGATTTCAGATAGGTTCAGATCAGATTGTGTCAGTAGTTCTTTGGCTTTATCCAAGCGGGTTTTCTTTACGTACTCAGAAAAGCTCATTTTCAGTTTCGCAGAAAGAAAAGCCGAAAGATAGGTGTAACTAAAGTGAAAGGTCTCAGCTAGTTCAGACAAAGACAGGCTTTTGGTGTAGTTGTCTTGAATAAAGCGCTGAATCGCAACGAGTAGATCATCTTCATCCAATGGTGATAAGGTCGTCAGCTGTTGACGAATATCATCAATGGTCGCCAACAACAAATCAGAAAAATCTTCCAAATACTGCACGTGACCGATGGCATGCAAAAATTCAGCTTTTAAGCGGCTAAAGCGTGGAGCAGTGGGGAATTCTTCTTCCAAGCGGGAAAGTAACGTGTAAAAAATACTGCTGGCCTGCTGTTTTAAGAATGTCGGATCGACATTGGATAAGATCATGTCATTGAAATATTCCTCGATTCTGGTGATTCCTAACAAAAAGTTGTTATCTAACAAAGCCCGTAAGAACTTCTTGGTATCAAAGCGATCACTTTCAATGTACAAAAAGAGTTCGTGTTCTTGCACCAACCGTTGGCGTTTATAAAAAAACGATTGTCCTTGGCTTTTGGCTTTAAGGGTCACAAAATGGTCCCGTAACTGTTCAATCTTTCGAAAGGGCACACTGAGGGTAAAGAAGGCATCCGGCTCAGTAAAACGCAATTGTTCCAACGTTTCTTTCAAAGAGGAATAAACATCCGTTCCTTCTGGATAACTGATCACTAAGCCGGCATCTTTGTTACTGGTTTGAAAAAAGAGCGTCTTTACCTGCGGTTGTGATTGAGTAAATTCCGTCAATGCATGCAGCAGCTGATCATTGGCACGAAAGCCGCTAAAATTGGTGGTCAAAATTTGGGCTTGCTGTTGCGGCTGATCCAATGCAAGGTAGTCCGCCAAAGGAGCCAACGGTTCTTCATACCCTGCTAAATAGCGATTCAACGATTCTTGCAGCTGAGTTTCCTCAGTCACGGAGCCTTTTGTATGTGACAGCTTTTGTGAGATGTTGTGCAGCGTCTTCAACAAGAGTGTCGGTGTCAGTGTCGGTTTTAAAAGATAATCTACGGCACCATTTCTAAAAGACTGACTGACGTATTGGAAATCATCGTAGCTGCTCAAGACCAAAAAATGGACTTCTGGATATTGTTGTTGAATGATCGTTGTGAGTTGAAGACCATCCATTTGTGGCATTTTCAAATCCGTGATCACGATGTCGGGATTCAGCTCATGGATCAGCGCCAATGCTTCTTGCCCGTTCGCTGCATCGCCTAAGAGACGGAATCCTTCTTGCTCCCAACGTATCATATGTTTCAATCCATCTCGGATCGTTGCCTCATCATCAACGACTAAGACCGTGCGTAAAATCGTCATGGTATCCCCCCTATATCTCTTCTTTATTATAAACGCTTTCAAAAAAGAAAGGTATTGTAACTTTTTTCTATTTTTGGACAAATTTAGTAAGCTCTTTCATATTCATTGAATACGGTTACAAAATCAGTGTATAGTTAGCCATGTAAATAAAAGGAAAGAGGGATAAAAATGAAAAAACTACTTGCATCGATGGTAACGGCGGCTGCAGTGCTGACTTTGGCGGCTTGCGGAAATAGCAACACAAGCTCTGGTGATTCCGGCGAGTCCTCAAACAAAGTCACGGTCTGGGCATGGGATGAGACCTTCAACATCAAGGCAGTCAATGAAGCCAAAAAAGTGTATGAAAATCAAGATGTCGATGTGGAAGTCGTGACGATGTCGCAAGATGATATCGTCCAAAAATTAAATACGAGTCTGGCATCTGGAAATACGGACGGACTACCAAATATCGTTTTGATCGAAGACTACCGCATTCAAGGATACCTTTCTTCTTATCCCGATGCGTTTAGTGATCTAACGGGTATCGTGAATGAGGAGGATTTCTCCAGCTATAAATTTGCGGTCAATAAAGTCGACGATGTCATTTATGGGGTGCCATTTGACAGTGGCGTCGCAGGACTATTTTACCGCACAGACTATTTGACCGATGCAGGCTATGAGCAAGCGGATCTCCAAGATATTACTTGGGATGATTTTATCAGTATTGCCAAAGATGTCAAAGAAAAAACGGGTCACGCTATGATGTCGTTAGACCCAAGCGATCTTGGCTTGGCACGAATCATTATGCAATCGGCAGGCGAATGGTATACCGGTGAAGATGGCTCCACTGTGACCATCAAAGACAATGAATCCTTCAAAGCCGGTCTAACTGTCTTGGCAACATTGTTGAATGAAGGCTTAGTTGAACAAGTTTCTGATTGGGATGGCGGGGTCAATGCCGTTCAATCAGGCAATGTCGCCTCTGCCCCAACCGGTGCGTGGTATTCCAGCACGATTCAAGGCGCTGAAGATCAAAGTGGCAAATGGGCGATCGCTCCAATCCCATCTATCGCTGGCAACAGCAATTCAGTCAATGCCTCCAGCATCGGTGGAGCAGGCTGGTACGTGATCAAAGGGGTTGACGGTGAAGAAAATGCCAAAGACTTTTTAGCCAATACCTTTGCTTCGAACAAAGAATTGATGGGTACATTAGCTACCGAGATCGGTTTGGTTTCAACCATGAATGCTGCAGAAGAAACGGAAGAATATACGTCGGGTCTTGATTTCTATGGCGGTCAAAAAGTCTTCCAAGATTTCTCTCAATGGTCACAAGAAATTCCAGCCGTGAACTACGGCAATCACACCTATGCCATTGAATCTGTCTTGACTGAAAGCTTGCAACGAGTAATCAACGGCGAAGACATCGATAAAGTATTAGAAGAAGCACAATCACAAGTGGAAGCACAAATTGCAAACTAATCGAACAACTTTGCAGAAACTCGTGAGCGATCGCGAGTTTCTGTGTTAAGGGGGAATTACAATGAAAAACAAAACAAAAAATTGGTTTGCAAACGGCAATGCCTTTATTACCTTACCCGTCATTTTGATCACGATGCTGGTCTTTATCCCGATGGTCTCGGCATTGTTCACGTCATTCCAATCAGGACCACCAACAGCGATGACCTTTAACGGTCTTGGCAACTATCAGCGGATGTTGAGCGACTCAACCTTTAAAAAAGCCTTTGGCAATACGTTTTTATACTTATTAGTCCAAGTTCCGATCATGCTCTTTTTGGCGCTGATCGTATCGAACATATTGAATGACAAAAAATTGAAGTTTAAAGGGCTGTTCCGCACCGCCTTGTTCTTACCATGTATCACATCCTTGGTTTCTTATTCCTTGATCATGAAAAGTCTCTTTTCGGCAAACGGGTTAGTCAATAACTTTTTGACGCAGCTACACCTGATCGATGCACCGATCCAGTGGTTGACGGATCCTTTTTGGGCAAAAGTACTGATCATTTTTGCCATCACATGGCGTTGGACCGGCTACAATATGATCTTTTTCATCTCAGGCATGCAAAATATCGATCCAAGTATTTATGAAGCGGCAGAGATCGATGGCGCTTCAAAATGGGATCAATTCTTCAAAATCACGATTCCCAACTTGCGTCCAATCATCCTATTTACCACGATCACCTCAACGATCGGTACGCTGCAATTATTCGATGAAGTTCAAAATATCACTGGCGGTGGACCAGCCAATGCTACGACGACCTTGTCACAATACATCTACAATTTGAGTTACAAATTCACGCCAAACTTTGGGTATGCTGCCGCGGTTTCCTTTGTCATTGTGATCGCGATCGTGATCCTATCGATCATCCAAACGAAAATAGGAGGAAAAGAAAATTGAAAACAATCTCACTCACTTTAAAATACGTCTTTCTGGCGATTTTGGCTTTCATCTCTATTTTTCCATTTGTTTGGATGATCCTAGGGATGACCAATCAAACCTTTGATATCGTTGCTGGAAAAATCATGATTGGCGATCAGTTGGTCATCAACTTCCAAAATCTCTTTTCTTCCGATTTGAATTTTACTCGGGCATTAGGAAATTCCGCAGTGATTGCCGTGATTACGACCGTCTTTGCGCTGTTGTTCTCCTCCATGGCAGGGTATGGCTTTGAGATTTATCGAACGAAAACCAAAGACCGCATCTTTAATATTCTACTGCTGTCGATGATGGTACCTTTTGCCGCGCTAATGATCCCGCTCTATCGGATGTTCAGCAAGCTTAGCGGCACGCCGATCGGGATCAATACCTTCGCTGTCGTGATTTTGCCCTCAGTCTGTACCGCCTTTTTGATTTTCTTTTTCCGCCAAAACATCAAGGCATTTCCTAGAGAATTAGTCGAAGCTGCTCGGATCGATGGCTTGAATGAACTGAGCATTTTCTTTAGAGTCTACATGCCGACGGCTAAAAATACCTACGCAGCTGCCGCGATCATTACGTTTATGGGCAGCTGGAACAATTATTTGTGGCCATTAGTTGCCTTGCAATCACCAGACAAACGGACCGTTCCACTGGTTCTTTCGGCAATGGGTGCCTCTTATACACCTGATTATGGCATGATGATGTGCGGTATCGTTATCGCCACACTGCCAACGGCCATCATTTTCTTCGTTTTACAAAAACAATTCGTCCAAGGGATGCTGGGTTCCGTGAAATAAGCGGGACATCGGCAAACAAATACAAAGTAGAGGGTACGATATGATTCTTTTTGACAAACAATTAAACGTCTTTCATTTAAGCAACGATCAAATCAGCTATCTCATACAAATAGAAGAAGGGGGCAATGTGGCACACCTTTATTTTGGGAAAAAAATCGCCCATTATTCTGGTGGCTATCGCTACCCACGCCTTGATCGGTCCTTTTCACCTAATCCCCCAGACAGCAGCGATCGGCTTTTTTCATTAGATACCTTGATGCTGGAGTTTCCTGGTAATGGCTTCGGGGACTTTCGAGAAGCTGCCTATGCGATTCGCCAGTCTGACGGCAGCCGAGTCAGCCATTTTGTCTTTAGTGATTACCAGATTCAACAAGGCAAACCCGCCCTAGCAGGATTGCCTCAGACCCATGGGGCCGACGACGGGATCGAAACACTGATTCTGTCCTTAAAAGATGATGTGGCGGGACTTGAGCTGCAGCTGTTTTACACGATTTTTGAGGATGCGGCAGTGATCGTCCGCTCTAGTAAAGTGATCAACCACGGAAACCAGCCTGTTACCATCGAACAGCTAGCGAGTCAAGCGCTGGATTTTCCTAACCGTCCCTTTGATTTGATCCACTTGCCGGGGGCGTGGGCGAAGGAACGCCAAGTCACCCGAGAACCAATCAATCGCGGCATCAAGCGTTTGGACTGCAAGCGGGGGTCCAGCAGCCATCAGCAAAATCCTTTTGCCGTCTTGCTGGAACCTAATGCTACGGAGTTTACTGGGGAGTGTTTTGGTTTTAGCTTGCTGTACAGTGGCAACCATGAAACCATCATCGAAAAAGATCCCTACCACCAGACTCGTGTAATCATGGGGATCAACAGCCATCAATTTGCCTGGCAATTGCCGCCAACTGAAAGCTTTCAAGCCCCAGAAGCCGTGATTGCTTATAGTGAGACTGGCTTGAACCAGCTGTCAGCCACCTATCATGATTTTTATGATGAGCATTTGATTCGGGGCAAATACAAAAAGCAAGAACGGCCGATCCTAATCAATAACTGGGAAGCAACGTACTTTGATTTCAATGAAGAAAAGCTAGATGCCCTCGTTGATGAAGCCAAGGAGCTGGGAATCGAACTGTTTGTTTTGGATGACGGCTGGTTTGGTCAGCGAGAAGATGACCAAACCTCATTAGGCGATTGGTTTGAAAACGAAGGCAAGCTAGCTTCTGGTTTGGCAGGATTTGCCCAAAAAGTCCATGACAAAGGGCTGCAATTCGGGCTTTGGCTGGAACCAGAAATGGTTTCGGGCGACAGTGAACTGAACCGACAACACCCTGATTGGCTGTTACAAGTACCAAATCGCAAGCCGGCGCTAAGCCGCAGTCAGTATGTGTTGGACTTTTCTCGACAAGATGTCAGAGACCATCTCTATCAGCAGTTAACCCAACTGTTTGATACGGTTGCCATCGACTATATCAAATGGGACATGAACCGCAGTCTGTCGGATGTCTATTCCTTGCTCCTCGATCCTGCCCAGCAAGGGGAGGTCGCGCATCGCTATCTGCTGGGCTTGTACGAGTTCCTCGAGAAACTGACCACTGCCTATCCAACGATCCTGTTTGAAGGCTGTTCTGGTGGCGGTGGGCGCTTTGATGCTGGCTTCTTGTATTATATGCCGCAGATTTGGACCAGCGACAACACCGATGCCATCGCCCGCCTGAAGATCCAATACGGAACCAGTCTGGTCTATCCGCCATCCACCATGGGTGCGCATGTCTCGGCGATCCCGAACCATCAGACCCAACGGACAACGGATTTAGCGATTCGCGGCAATGCTGCGATGTCCGGCTTGCTGGGCTATGAGCTTGATTTGACACAACTGACAGCAGAAGAAAAAGCACAGATCAAAGAACAAATCACTTTTTATAAAAAACATCGGCGCCTGCTGCAGTTGGGCCGCTTTGCTCGACTACTCAGCCCTTATGAAGGCAATGACGCCGCCTGGCTGTATGTTTCTCCAGATAAAAAAGAAGCGATCGTCTTTTACTTCCGAGTCTTAGCCGAAGCCTCTGCACCATTGGTTACTTTAAAGCTGGCTGGTCTTGATCCTGACCTCACCTATCAAAGTGGGGGAGAGAGCTTCGGTGGCGATGAATTGATGCAACTCGGGTTGTATATCGATCCTCATTTAGCCGGGGATTATGCCACGCAGCGGTTTCATTTTGTTGCAAAAGCGCCTCATGAATAAAAAAAGCGTCCTGTCAAAGTAGCAAGTTTTGACGGGGCGCTTTATTGTGTTAACGCAAGCTTTTAATTAATGATCGGCAACTGAGAGGCTATTTTAGAACAAATGATTTATTTTTTTCTCGAGAAGTCGTATGATGAAGGAGGAGGCAGGCAGTTTGCTTCTGACAATCAGTAAGAGGAGGGTGTTCAACATGGACGAACAGCCACTAGCAAATGAAACAGAAGAAGGGTTGATCGCGGCAGGATATCGGAAGTATCGTGGCGAAGCGATCGATATTTATTACAACAAAGAGATCTGCACCCACAGCGGTAATTGTGTGCGGGGCAATCCCGCCATTTTTGAAGTTGGACGGCGTCCCTGGGTGATTCCTGATAATGGGGAAGCAGCCCAAGCGGCCCAAGTGATCCATACCTGTCCAAGCGGTGCATTAAAGTATGTGTTAAAGGAGGAACAATCATGGAAATCTTAGAAGAAAATGCTCGATTTGTGTTAAAAGACGGTGACAAAGAAATCGGTGAAATGACCTGGTCAAAAGCCGGTGAAACGCGCTTGATCATTGATCATACCTTTGTCGATCCTGCCTATCGGGGGCAAGGATTGGCAGAAAAATTAGTGGCAAAAGGGGTGGAAAAAGCCCGCAAAGAACAAAAGAAAATCATTCCTTTGTGTCCCTTTGCCAAAAAAGAATTTGAACGCAAACCAGAATATGCCGATGTTTGGAACCAATAAATCAACCAAAACAACCCCCGCCAACTCAAGAGTCTTTCTTTGAGCTGGTGGGGGTTGTTGTATGGATGATCAATGTTGGAATTGAGCATGGTACAGGCGATAGTAATAGCCTTGTTCTGCCAGTAATTCTTCATGGGTTCCTTGCTCCACGATTTGACCGGCATCCATTACAAGGATCTTGTCTGCTGCTCGAATCGTTGATAATCGATGGGCGATCACAAAGCTGGTTTTGCCTTCCATCATTTTCAAGAAAGCATCTTGGATTTTTTTCTCAGTCAGAGTATCAACCGAACTGGTTGCTTCATCCAAAATCAGCATTGGTGGGTTGCTGATCATCGTGCGGGCGATCGTCAATAGCTGCCGTTGCCCGTCAGAGATCTTGATCCCTTGATGACCGATCGGTGTATCTAGTGTTTCTGGTAAGCGCATCACATACTCATACATATAGGCATGCTTTAAGGCATCGTAGATTTCTTCATCTGTGGCAGTGTCATTGCCGTATTGCAGGTTTTCTCGTAAAGAGGCATCAAAGAGCCACGTATCCTGCAAGACCATTCCGAAGCTTTGCCGTAATTCTTCTCGTTTCAACTGACGAATATCGGTGCCATCGATCTTGATCGCGCCTTTATCGACATCATAGAAACGCATCAACAAATTGACCAACGTCGATTTACCGGCACCAGTTTTTCCGACGATCGCGACGGTTTCTCCAGGTTTTGCGGTAAAAGTGAAATCTTCAATCAATTTTTGACCAGGATCATAAGCAAAAGACACCTCCTCAAAGGCAATCTCACCTTTGATCTCCCCCAGTGATTGAGATTCTTGGTCATCGGCTGTTTCGGGCTCTTGATCCAACAGCTCAAAGGTTCTGGAAAGTCCAGCCAACGCCGTTTGGATCTGGGTGGTAATTCCCGACAATTCAATGAATGGCTTCGAAAACTGACTGGAATAGATCGTAAAGCTGGAAATCACCCCAACCGTGACGGCACCTGAACCAGAAAAGTAAAGCAGACCGCCGACAAAGCCGACTGACAGATACGCCAAATGATCGACGAATCGCGAAAGGGGATTGGTCAAAGAAGAAGAAAACTGTGCCTTTTGCCCTCGGACATTCAATTCTTGGTTGATCGTTTCAAAACGGTTTTGGTTGATGGTTTCTCGATCAAAGGCTTTGACGATTTTTTGATTGCCGATCATTTCCGTAACAAAGCCTGAAATTTCGCCGACGATTTCTTGTTGGCGAGCAAAATGCGATTGAGACGTTCGTGCCACGATCCAGTTGACCAAAAAGATGATCGGGGTCGAAACCAATACGACCAACGTTAAGGGCACACTCATTTGCAGCATGACGACTAAGGCGATCAAGACGACCGAAATACCAGAGAACAACTGGTTAAAGACTGCAGCGACGGCAATGGAAATATTATCCATGTCGTTGGTAAAACGACTGACGATGTTGCCGTGGGAGTTTTGGTCATAATAGCGCAACGGCAATGTATTGAGATGGGCAAAGCCTTTTTTACGCAAATCGGCGACGGATAAATACGCCACGCGGTTCCCTAGTCGCTGGATCAACCATTGACTGACCACAGTTACTAAGACCACTCCGGCAAACAAAAGCAAAATACGATAGAGGGCGCTGAACTGCACTTGATCGGCACCTATCAGCTGATCGACGGCTTGACCGATCTGATACGTCATATAAACCGAGGAGACACCAGCAGCGATCCCGAGGACAACTGCCGCCCAAGTTTCCTTCGCGTAGGCAGTCAAATAAGGGAGGTAGCGACGAAAGGCCGACCAATCGAATGATTTCTTTTTCATGCTTCTTCCTCCTCTGCCTGTGATGCCACGATTTCTTGGTATTCTTTTGAAGATGCCAACAGCTCTTCATGGGTCCCTTTGCCTACCAAATTCCCTTGGTCTAAGACTAAGATCTGCTGCGCATCTTGGATAGAGCGTACCCGTTGCGAGATAATGATGACCGTACCACGAATGCTTTCTTTTAAAGCCATCCGCAAATCAAGATCGGTTTGATAGTCAAGGGCGCTTAGAGAATCATCCAAAATCAAGATATCTGGTTTAGCGATCAATGCTCGGGCAATTGTTAACCGTTGTTTTTGTCCCCCAGAAAAGTTCTTGCCACCTTCAAAAATCGGGGTATCCAGTTGCTGCGGCAAGGCTTCAACGAAGTCACGGCTTTGAGCGATTTCGAGTGCGCGCCAGCATTCTTCATCGGTAGCATCTTTTTTGCCCCATTGCAAGTTTTCTCGAATCGTTCCCGTAAACAGCACGGCGGTTTGAGGCACCATGGCGATTTTTTGGCGTAATTGCTGTAAAGGCCATTTTCGCACATCGTGCCCGTCAACGATCACTTTGCCATCTGCCACATCGTAGAAGCGGGGGATCAATTGGGTCAAGGCAGATTTCCCACTACCGGTTGGTCCAGTGATACCTAAAATAGACCCCGGTGCGACTTGGAAATCAATGTTTTTCAAAGCTAACCCGTATTCTTTTGAAAAGCGGAAATCCACATGTTCAAAGCGAATCGCTCCGACGTTGTTTTTTGGCTGATCCATAAAGACTTCTGAAAGTTCATCGCCGATCGACGGCTCAGTGGCTAACACTTCGTTGATCCGTGAACCTGATGCTGCTGCACGGGTAAAGATGATCACTAAGTTGGAAACTACGATCAACGCTAAGAGCATTTGATTCATGTAATTGACCAGTGCCAGCACTTGTCCTTGCTGCAAATTGCCAATATTGACTTTGAATCCACCGATATAAAACAACGCGATGATGCCGACATTCATGATCAAGGTGGTGGCAGGCGTCAATAAAGCGGACAGATTTGTGACCCGTAAATAGACATCACTTAAATCATCAGTTGCTTTATCAAAGCGTTTTGTTTCCGTTTTTGTGCGGGCAAAGGCTCGAATCACCCGAATCCCGCTTAAATTTTGACTCACTAACTCATTCAACTCATCTAAATGGACTTGAACTTTCTTATATAATGGCACGGTTTTGGCGATGATCCAGAATAAGACGATACAAAAGAGCGGTAAGACGAGTAGGAAAATCAAGCCAGCTTGCCAATCAATGACAAAGGCCATAATCACGGAACCGATACTTAAGAAGGGCGCCCGGACCACCAGCCGAATCAGCATCGCCAAAGCAATCTGCATCTGGTTGATGTCGTTGGTCATTCGGGTGATCAAGGTATCCGTACCGAATAAGTTTAGTTCGCTATGGGAAAGGGTGTTGATTTTTTTCATCAAGCGATTGCGTAATTCCGTCCCGAATCCTTGAGAAGCGACGGAAGCATAATACTGACAGATGACGGCACAGATCATGCCTACCACGGACATCACGATCATCCAGATCGTCATTTCAACGACCTTCGACCAATTGTTTTGCCGTAGACCCTCATCGACTAAAGCGGCCATCTGTAAAGGCAGAACCAATTCAAACACCGCTTCTAAAAATTTGAAAAACGGACCAAGAATAATCTGTTTGCGATAATCCTTGGCATAGCGTAACAAGCTAATCATAAAAAACCTCCTAAATTATTTCGGATGAGCGGACTCGTTCATCCTCCTGAGCTTATGAGTGAACTTCAGCAAGATATTCACTGGCTAAACAGGCAAAAACCAAACTATCGGTCCATTCCCCCTTGTTCCACCAGTCTTGGATAAAATGAGCTTCTTGGCGTAATCCAATCCGTTGGCAAAGCTTGGCTGAGGCCTGATTGCGGGCATCTAGCGTCGCTTGGACCCGATGGATCTTCTGACTGGCAAACAACCAGTCCAACAACTCTTTCAATGCTTCTTGAGCAAACCCTTGTCCGCCAAAAAACGGATGGAAAGCATAGCCAATTTCAACGGAAGATGGCTGACCAGTAAACCATACCGACAAATCGCCGATGACCGTTTGATCGTGTAGTACCGCCAAAGAAAGACCTGCTTGGTCCGTCAAAGCGTGCTGTTGGCATTTTTTTGCAAAAACCGCCGCTGCCGTTTCTGTCTGCCAAGGCTCATGGAGTAAGAAACGGCAAACTTCCGCTTGCTGATAAATAGCAAAGGTATCGGCAAAATCACTTTCTTGGAACGGGCGGATCGTTAACCGTTCACTTTCCATACATACCATAGACAGCCTCCATTTCTTTAGGGACATCTTACCATAGAACGAAATAGCCGAAAACATTATCAGAAAAATACAACAATATTCTTGTAAAAGTATGTAAATTTCATGAAAATTCTTTCTTTTAAAAATAGAACTTGCCAGCTGCTACCCATTTACCGCGCCTGCCAGCGGGCAAGAAAGGTTTTTTGCCAATCGCCTAAAGGCAAGATCACTCGCTGCATTTGAAAACGATAGGTTTCCCCTCTATAAATAAAACGAATAGGAACCAGCATGCCCACCACCGAATCTTTGTGCTCTTTTGTTAACTCAGCAAGCGGCACGATTTTTTGCTGCAGGACTTTTGTCGAGAAAAGATTCAACGCCAAAATCGTCAATTGCTGATCATCCAAGATGAGCAAAGTACGGCTGGTGATGGCATTGAAGGACTGCCATTTTGCATAGCCGATTACAGCTCCTTCTGTCATATAGGGGGCTGCTAACGCTTGGAAGGTTTTTTTATTTAAAAGAAACATGGGTAGAAAACTCCTTATTAGTTAGAATCAGTTTCGGTGTAGGCAAGCACTCAGCAACCAATCTAGGAAAGAGGTCAGTCAGTTGCAAATGGCTGCAGCATCCGCCGAACTTTTTCAGTATACGCCTGTTTGAGGGCTAATGGTTCGATTTCTTTGATGGTTGGCCCAAATTGCAAGAGAAAGTCAGCTAGAAAATCAAGCTCATTGTCGGCAATGTGTCCTTCTAAGCAAAGCTCACTAGGACGTTCCACCACTGCCATATCAGGATATTTTTCTTGCCACAAGCGTTCCTTTGCCGCTAGATCAAAGCGGATGTGATAGCCCAGTGTTTGTGTCAACACTTGTTGCTGCAGCTGTTTTTCAGCTAACTGCTGCAAGGTATAGCCTGTTTTTTCAGTCGGAGCAAGTCCTTGCATTGCATCACAGCGATAGCGGCGAAAAGCCTGCTTTTGACAATCAAAGGCCAAACAATACCAGTAGCCAGCACGAAAATCCAGCTGATAGGGTTGTACGGTCTTGTTCGTTTTTTGATACCGCTGATAGCTAAAGTGGATGACTTGTTCTTGTACGATCGCTGAAAAAAGCGCTGAGAGGATCGGTGCACTTGTCAATTGAGGAACTCCTTGAAACGAAACCGCCGTCTCCATTTTTTCTAACCACTCGGTGTCTCCTTGGTAAAAAGACTGCAACAGTTTTCGCCGTAATCCTTGATAACTTCGATCAAAAGGAGAATCGGATAATTTTTGCAAGAGCTGTAAAGCAAAGAAAAGGGTATACCGTTCATTTTTGTCAAAGTACAACGGGGTCAGTTGATTTTTCAAAATCTGATAGCCGCCATATCGACCGACTTCTACTACGAGAGGCAACCCCAGCTCTTCCAACGACTGGACATCACGGACGGCTGTACGTTTTGAGATCGCGAAGGTTTCCATTAAATCGGCTAGATGAAAAGTGGCTTTTCCTTGTAAATACAATAGTTCTTGGGTTAAGCGTTCTGATTTTTTCATTTCTTTCTCCAATGGTGCCAAGTTTTGGCAAGATTCACAGTTACACTTATGGTAACAAGAAAAGGAGGAACCAACAAATGATCGAACCAAAAATCGCTTTATTTTTGACCTTAGACGGCAAAGCCCAAGAAGCCATCCACTTTTATCAGGAAACATTAGACGCGACCCTCTTATTCGCCATCACCAACCAGGAGTATCGTGAGAGACTTGATCCATCGCTGGAGATTCTTGCGGGACAAGAACAGTATCTTTCTCACTCCATCCTACAGATCGGAGATTTCCAGTTGCAGCTGGCAGACAATCCATTAGTTGAAGGAGAGGCCATTCAGCTAGGGAATCACTTATCCTTGAGTTTGACGATAGACGATACCAAAATAGCTCAGAAGCTTTATCAACGACTAATGGAAAATGGCAGTCAGATGATCCAAGCACCTAGTGACAATCCATTTGCGTTTTTTTATGCTAGTGTTCGGGATCCTTTTGGTGTAATTATTCAGCTTACTGTCGAGAAAGAAGTTGATCCGTCCAAAAAAGGCGAATGAGAAAAACTCGTTTTTTAATAAAATATCCATAGAAGTTGACTATTTATCCAACTTTCTTTCATTGTCAGAATTATTTTTTAGGAATGTTTAAAGGACTTCACAGAAAAAGAATAAAACTTCTTAAAAAAATAGGCGGATCGTAAAAATTCTGGTACAATCGGGGAGAGCAATTCAGGAGAAATGAAGGAGGCACTATGGATAGAAAGACGAGATATAAACAGCAAAGAGCCCACAAAGCACGCAATAAGCGCGTGATTATTGGAGGAATCTTTCTTTTCGCCATTGCAGGCATCGTTTTATTTGCCGGCTATACGTATTATGCAGCAAAGAATTCAGTGGATAAAATGTTTAAAGAATCCGCTGTAATCAGTTCCAATAAGAGCAAAGAGGACAACTCATTGAAAGCTTCTGACGTGAATTCAAAGTTTGGGATCTTGTTAATGGGTGTTGATAATGACGCGGAACGTGAAAAGACAGAACATTTGGACAGTGCCCGTACCGACAGTTTGATTTACATGGTGTACGATGGCGAAAATAAGAAAATCGATATGGTCAGTCTCCCAAGAGACATTTGGACCAACATTTATGATGGAACAGGAACTGGGACAATTGCTACTACAGCCAAGATCAATAGTGCATTCACAATTGGCGAAGAAGACGCAACGATTGAAACAGTCCAAAACTACCTGCAATTGCCAATTGATTATTACGTAAACATCAACTTTACGAGTTTTGAGAAAATCATTGATGCGATTGGCGGAATTACTGTTGATGTACCTTATGATATCAATAAGAAATATACTTCAGATAACACCGGGGAAACATTGATTCCAGAAGGTCGTCAATTGTTGAACGGTGAGCAAGCCTTGATTTTTGCCCGCATCCGGAAAATGGATACCGATGTGGACCGAGGGAACCGTCAGCAAGAAGTCATTGAAGCAGCGATCCACCAAGCTTTGAAAATCAATAATGTTACCAAGTACCAAGAAATTCTAGACTCAGTCAGTGAAGACGTCAATACAAACTTCAAGTTCGAAGACTTAGTATCCTTAGCAGGGAATATGTTGTCTGGGTTCGATATTCAAAAACATACCTTTGAATGGTACGATGGGGAATCTTATGATGGACAATCGATCGTATATATTCAAGATTATTCTTACAACGAAATTCGTAACGATATGCTGAAAGCCTTAGGTCAAGCACCAGCAGATTCACAAGTAGATGCCAATACAGAAACACAAACCGGTGTTGGAAACGAAACTGGAACCGAAACAGGTGCAGGAACTGGTGACGGATACGGCTCGGAAGTCGTTGATGACGGAACCGGCTACTAAACAAGAACAAAAAGTCAGGAGCAATCCTGACTTTTTTAATACCCTCAGTCCGTCTAACAATCGATTGAAAACAAGGGCAGTCTCTCAAGTCACTTTCGTTTTCATCTAAGAAGCGCAGTGCTATGCTTGAGAAAAGAGACAGCTTGTTGCAGCGAGTCCGACATCGGAGGAGGAACCATGATGGAAAAACAACAAGAACAAAAAGCCCGAAGAATCGTCTTGTTGACCCATGTCTTAGGGTTGATCATGAAAGCCATTGGGTATTTCCTTAGCGGCAGTGCAGTCTTGATGAACGAAAGTATCCACAGTATGATCGATTGCATCAATCAAGGGCTTCTTGCCATCGGTGAAAACCGAGCACAGCGAGGGCGCAGTGAGCTGCATCAGTTTGGTGAAGGACGAGCGACCTATTTTTTTAGTACCGTGGTTGCCATGACGGTCTTTTTAGGAGGCGGCATTTTAGCTGTTGTCGAAGCTAGCCGTGATTTGCTGGATCCAACCCATGAGGTGGAGCAGATTCAGCTAGTAGCAGCAATCTTATTCGTCAGTTTGTTTATTGAAGTGACTGCGGTTCAAGAAGGTTGGCAAGAAGTCAAAGAACAAAACAAACAAAAACAACCCCTCGTCCGTTTTTTGAAAGAAAGTCGGGATTCTGATTTACTTTTAGGCTTTACGGAAAATCTGTTTGCCTTAGGGAGTGTAACGATCGCCATTGCAGGAATCTTATTGACCGCTTTGACGAACAATCCGATATTTGATTCCCTCGGAGGCATTTTAGGTGGACTGTTGTTGATTGCTGCCGCTGTCTTCTTAGCCAAAGAATTTTATAGCCTCTTGATTGGCGAAGGGGCATCCACTTCGGATTTAATGGCGATCAAACAAATTTTAGCCGATCCTGCAATCATTCAAATCAAAGATTTGCGAACCCTTCATCTAAGTCCAGAAGAACTTTTGATCGTCGCCGACCTTAGCTTGAAACTAGCGCCGGATGAAGAACCAAGTTCGTTTATCGATACTATTGAACAGCAGATCAAACAGGCTTTGCCTGAACTAAGGGTCTATTGTTATATCGAAAGCGAAGAAGTTGCTTCTTAAACTAGCAGACTGAAAAGCATTTCGCCGGTTGCTGATTTCTCACCATTTCTAGGAATGTTTTTTAGTATTGCCGACTTCGTGGATGGCTGCCGCAGTTCGATGATCTATTTTTGCTTCAAGCTTTGAGGACAACCAGAATCTAGACCGTCAAACAAAGGGGAGTCTTGTTTTTCGTTTTTATAGCAAAAAGAAAGAATTTTGTTTAAAAATTTGTTGTTTTTTGTTAAAATTAAGTAAGGATAGTGAGCGCTCATTTTTTGAGTTATTTTTTTGGCAGAGTTGTAACAATGTAAATCACAACATAACTAACGCTCAGTTTCTCAAGAAAATGCCGTAACAAGAGCCTTTTTGCATTGCTGAAATGACCAAAATTCTACAGCAATAGTTGTGTTACCCATTTGGTCACGTCTGTTTTTTTTCACCACTTGTGAAGCAAAATCCTTTGAGAACATCTTCATCCATGATAGGTTAGAAGTAGGCCGGATGGTTTTTTCACAAAGTACGTACATAGAAAGATCACTTGCGACTACAAAAAGAAGCTGCTTCATTGCTCGCAAAATGATCGATGCTCAACACACATGCCTTTTCCCTCAGCCAGTCAACCTGCGCTTGCTTTTCTTATTGGTTATCTTCCCTTCATTCAGCGATCGCCTGAACCGATTCAAATCAAAAAAGTGACTGTGCAAGGTATCTGTACCGATTTATCCCTTCAGAAACGTGAAAACCCTCGGCAAGAAGTTTACAATTAAAAGGAGGAATTTGATGGAAAAATTTTACCAGCAAAAGACTGAAGAGACCTTGAAACATTTTGAAAGTGACCGCAAGCAAGGCCTAAGCGGGAAAGAAGCCGACAAACGCTTAGAAAAATACGGAGAAAACACGATCCAGCAACAAGAATCCCTTTCTGTATGGGAATTGCTGTGGCATAACGTAAACAACTTGATTGTTTATCTCTTGCTAGCAGCTGCGTTACTCTCTTTTGCGATGGGGGAAACGGTTGAAGGAATTGCAGTATTGATTGCCGTGGTGATTGCTGTAATGACAGGCTTCATTACAGAATTACGAGCACAAAAATCAATTGATTCACTTCAAAGCATGATTTACACTACCGCAAAAGTGATTCGTGATGGAGAAGTAATGGAGATTGAGTCGGCAAAAATCGTACCAGGCGATATTCTCGTTTTGGAAGAAGGGGATGCTATTGCCGCAGATGCCCGCTTACTTGAAACGAGTAACTTTGCCTGCATCGAATCAGCGTTAACCGGTGAGTCAGAAGCTGTGGAAAAAGATGCTCGAGAAACCTACGAAGCAGATGTTCCACTAGGCGATCGCCGCAATGTCGTTTTTGCAGGAACTGCGGCAACTCGGGGAAATGCCTATGCAGTAGTGACAGAAACCGGCATGAAGACCGAGGTCGGAAAAATCAGTGACATGCTGACCGGTGACAAAAAACGTCAAACACCATTAGATATCGAATTGGATAAGCTTGGAAAAGCAATCATTATTGCAGCGCTCTTTGCGGCAGTGGCAGTTCTGATCGCTGGGGTACTGACGAATCAGCCATTTGTCGAAATGATCCATATTTCGATTATTTTAGCGGTCGCAGCCATTCCTGAAGCCATGCCAGCCGTTTCGACGATCACATTGTCTCGTGGGATGCGAACGATGGCCGAGCACAAAGCCCTTGTCAAATCGTTATCAGCCGTCGAGACTCTTGGCGCCACCAGTATCATTGCCAGTGACAAAACGGGGACGCTGACAGAAAACCAAATGACGGTCGCCGAGATCATTTTAGGTTCTGGGGAAATGTTCAAAGTGACAGGAAATGGGTATGAACCCAACGGAAAATTCTACAAGGCAGACTCGGAGGATGAAACCGAGATCGATGCAACCAATCATGATACGCTGCAAGGGATGATCGAAAATGGTGCTTTATGTACCACCGCCACTTTACGTGAAAACGAAGGGCAATACGAGATCCTCGGTGATCCAACAGATGGGGCGTTCGTCGTTTTAGGTCAAAAAATCGGCATTGATCGCCAAAAAGAGCAGGACAGCGGGCTGAAGAAAATCGCAGAAATGCCTTTTGATTCCGACAACAAATACATGGTGACCGTGTATGAAGGAGAGCAACGGACATTGATTATCAAAGGGGCACCAGATGTCTTGATTGATTTAGCCGATGCTGATGCCAAAGAAAAGGAAAAGCTCCATGAATACAATGACACGTTAGCCAGTCATGGGCAGCGGGTGATCGCTGTCGGTTTTATCAAGGATTATCAAGGTGGTACGGACGAAGCAGAGCTGAAAGCAGCACTGCAGCAAATCAAGATCCAAGGCTTTGCGGGCATCGTCGATCCGCCACGAACAGATGTCAAAGAAGCAGTGAAGGTCGCCCAAGAAGCGGGGATCCGAGTGAAAATGATCACTGGGGACCATCCGAAGACAGCCTCCATGATTGCCAAAGAAATTGGCTTAAAAGACCACGAAAAAACTATGACGGGTCGTGAAATCGATGAATTGGCAGGACAGGAAGGCTTTAACGAAAAAATCGAAGAAGTGGCCGTCTTTGCGCGAGTCTCACCGAAAAATAAATTACAGCTTGTGGAAGCCTTGCGTGAAGAAGGCGATATCGTTTCAATGACTGGCGATGGCGTTAACGATGCGCCGGCACTCAACGGCGCTGACATCGGGATCGCCATGGGGATCCGCGGCACAGAAGTAGCCAAAGAATCTTCCGATATGATTTTGACGGATGACCGTTTTGGAACGATCGTCGATGCCATCAAAGAAGGACGCATCATTTTTGACAACATCAAAAAATATGTTTCTTTCTTGTTCTCATGTAATATGGTTGAGATCGTGACGATCTTTTTAAGTGTCATCTTCCTGATGCCAATGCCAATTCAACCGCTGCATATCCTTTTCTTGAATCTAGTTATCGATATTGCTCCAGCCATGGCGTTAGCCTTTGAACCAGCTGAAGACGATATTATGAAGCGTCAGCCACGGTCGAAAGCTGATGGACTCGTTAACAAGCGTTTCTTAGGACGTATCATTTTAAGTGGTGTTGTAATTGGTTTGGTGGCGTTTGGCTTCTTTAATTTCTTGATGTTGACGGATCACGAGTTGCTTTATGCACAAACAGCGACCTTTACCTTTATGGCAGTGGCGCAATTGATGCATATTTTCAATGTTCGTAAGAGTAGCGGCTTTGGTTTAGACAAAACCCTCTTGAAAAACAAACCGTTGATGGGGGCCTTGCTCCTTTCCGTCGGCTTGCAGCTTTCAGCGGTCTATGTACCGTTTATGAATGAGCTATTAGACACGATGCCAATTCAAGCCGGCACGTGGGGGATCATCTTCGCTGCTGCAGCGATCTCCACATTGATCGTCATGGGCTTGAAGAAACTCTTCCAATTAAAATAAAATAAATTCTCCAGTATTGACTCAATACTGGAGTAACGAAGACCCGCAGCCTCATGGTGCACCTTTATCAAAGGATTTCTGATTCGATCCTTGATGAAGTTCGCCTAACTGCGGGTCTTTTTTTGCTTACTCTTTACAAGCAAAAGAAAATGATTTATACTTGACTAGTCAACAGTTGACTAGTCAATGATGAAAGGAGCGGTTGATGCAATGAATTTACGTGAGCTAAGCGGATTGCTGTATCGGATGAAAATCGTGAACCAAGAATTAACGGCGATCTTTGAAAAAGAGACCGGTTTTAGTCTGACCCGTTATCAGTTGCTGCAGTTTTTGAATGAGCAAGGACGCTGTACCCAAAATCAAGTACAGAATGAATTGAAGATCGATAGTGCAGCGGTCACGCGGCATTTGAAGATTCTCGAAGAAAAACAATTGGTGACACGCGAACGAAACAAAGACAATAACCGCGAGATTTTTGTTTCTTTGACACCGAAAGCACAAGCCGATTTGGCTAGTTGTGCTTCAAAGCATGCCAGCTCTGAGGAGTCGTTAGGCATCAATTTGACCGAAGAAGAAGAAGCACAGCTTCTAACATTACTTATGAAATTAGTTCCATGAAAGAAGGCAAACCCATGACAGAATACAGCAACAACAATTTTTCAGAGATTACTTTTGGCCGAAAATCGGTCCGTGTCTATGATGAAACCTACAAAATCCCCCATGAAGAAATGTTGACCATGATCCAAGAGTCAACGACAGCACCTTCCTCAGTCAATATGCAGCCTTGGCGTTTTGTCGTTGTGGAAAGCGATGAGCAAAAAGCAAAATTGAAACCATTGATTCGTTTCAACGTCCGTCAAAATGATACCTCTTCTGCAATGGTCTTGATTTTTGGCGATATGCTTTGTCATGAACTAGGAGAAGAAATTTATAACAAAGCAGTAGCAGAAGGCAAAATGCCAGCGGAGGTTCGTGACCAACAATTAGCAGCGATCATTCCGCATTACGAAAATCTTACAAAAGAACAAATGAATGATGTGGTGAAGATCGACGCTAGTTTAGCAGCGATGCAATTTATGTTAGTCGCGCGGGCACATGGCTATGAAACCAACCCAATCGGTGGCTTTGAAGCGGATCAATTAGCAGAAGCTTTTGGCTTAGACAAAGAGCGCTATGTTCCTGTCATGATCCTTTCAGTCGGAAAAGCCAAAGAATTAGGCTATGAATCCGTTCGGTTGGACGCAGAACAAATTACGACATTCCTATAAGAGGAGGAAAAACGATGGAAATCATCAATGCAACGTTTTACATCAAAGAAGAAAAGCGAGCAGATTTTTTAGCCGCTGTTACCCCATTATTAGCATCGGCGAGAACTGAGGATGGCTGCCACGGCTATCATCTCTATGAATCATTGGAAGAGAACAATCGGTTTGTCATGGTCGAAAAATGGGCGAATCAAGAAGCGATCACCGCCCACAATCAAAACCCGCTGCTGCAACAATTATTCCAGCAAATGCCTGACTTTGCAGCCAAACCGAGCGAAATCGTTGTCGCTCATCAAGGAGAATAAAGATGACGATTTTATCGACGGTTTTGATTCTACTGGTTGCCTTAGAGTTTTTCTATATTCTCTATTTAGAAACATTTGCTACTACGTCCAAAGCAACGGCGCGGGTCTTCAACGTGACGAAGACAGAACTTGAGCGACCGATCGTGGTGACCTTGTTCAAAAATCAAGGAGTTTACAATGGGCTGATCGGTTTGGGGTTACTGTATAGCATCACCTTTGCTTCAGCGCCTTTGGAAATCAGTCGTTTGCTGTTGATCTACATTATCTTAGTGGCTGCATATGGCAGTTTGACTAGCGACAAGAAAATTATTTTGACCCAAGGCGGTCTAGCGATCCTTGCCTTGCTGTCCACCTTTTTTTAACCAATAATACAAGAAACCCCGAATATAGAAAGCTATTCTATAGAATAGAAGCTTTCTGTGTTCGGGGTTCTTTTAATGTTTGGGCAAAGAGTACTCAGAACGTGAAAAAAATGATAGGATAAGAGAAGGGACTAACGATTTTCTGGACGTAAACTGGTTGCCGCAAATAAGGCTTTTACTAGAATTGGGGTTAAGACCGCAGCTGTGATCACCTCAGAGATTCCATTTGTTACAGCGATTCCGCCGAGGGTCACGAACAAAGCCGAAGCATCGACACCATAGGTATTAGCAACTAAGCTAGTATACAAGGTTCCCATTAAGGTTAAGACCAGAACCGTATTGGTGATGGTCCCAAAGATTGCTGCAACAATCGACGCAGCGACGACTTTTTTGGTCTTCTTGTAAATGATCGTAAATAAGAGACCAGCCACTAAGCCAACCAACACACGGGGAATCACCGAGATGATTGGATTGGTGAAAACGGCAATGTCTAAGGGCGTTGTTGGAGAGGTAAAGGCGCGAATCATGGTAAAAATACCCCAGACTAAGCCAATGAACATCCCGTCTTTTGTCCCTAAAACGATGGCAGCGACGATCACCGTGATATGGATGATCGTTAAACTAGTGATACCGATCGGAATAAATCCAAGGAAAGGTACCATCGTCTGTAAAATAATAATAGCTGTCAAAATGGCACGAATGACAAGGCGATAGGTTTTGCTTTTTGTATTCATTGTAAAAACTCCTTTTTTATAATGACACTCGTGTCATTTTTAAGTTAGGTTGATTATACAACAAAATGACACTTGTGTCATTCATAATGTGATGAAAGGAGCCAAAAAAATGGCGAAGAAGCAGCAGAGCGAATTGACTACAGCTGAAAAGAAAAAACAACAAAAGCGTGATTTGATTCTTGAAAGTGCCAAAGTCGTCTTTAGTAAGAAAGGCTTGATCGATGCGACAATGAAGGACATTATCGAAGAGTGCGGCATTAGTCGCGGTGGCATTTATTTGTACTTTCGTTCGGTGGATGAGATTTTTTTGGCAGTGTTAGAGCAGCGTTCCAAACGAAAATTTGATGATGTACGAGAGATGATTATGGAGCAAGTACCCTTTGAAACGATTTTAAACAAATATTTTTCCGACCATCGCAAGCGTCTACTCCACAGCATTTCTGACGGTATGCTGCGAGCCGTCTACGAGTATTACTATACGCATAAAACTGAAGCCTCCAGTTCACTGCAGCAAGCACAACTTTCTGAGACGAAACGGACGATCCATGAGATCTTTCAAGTCGGCGTTCAGCAAGGTGTGTTAAAAGATGAAAACTTGGCTGTGATTGCCGAAAACTATATGTTCGTGATCGAAGGATTGGGAATTTTGGCTCTGACTGGTCATATCACAGAACAGACCATTGATGACCAAATCGCCGTGATGCGGCAATTACTACCATATCGCAACTAGCACAGACAAAAAACACGTGCTCTTTTCTAGAAAACACTAGGAAAGAGCTTTTTCTTATGAATAAGATTTTGTAAATCAAGCATATTTTGCAAAAAATTAATGTAATAAAAGTGAAATCTAAAACATGATTTATTTTTTCTTAAGAAAAAGAAGATTTTCTATGAAGTTTTCTTGAAGAGTTGATAGATAGGGATTGACTCAACTTTAACGACTTTTTTTACAGGGGAACAATCAATAAAAAAACATCTGATATTTGTGTAACTAAAATGTAAATCGCTTACGGATTGGGTTTGTAGATGAACTATGTTAAAATGAAAATGGTCAAATAAATGAAAAAAAAGTTTTTAAATTGAATTTGGAGGATCAGATGAAGAAGAAAATCTTTGCAACAGTATGTATGTGTGGCATTGTCTTGTCATCGTTCGGCGGCCCTATGACCGTTTTTGCAACGAATCATGACCAATTGATCGAACAAAAAAATAACGAGATTGATCAGTTGAGACAGCAGCGCCAGAGCGTACAAGGGGAAATTGACGGATTGTCTGAGGAAATTGATTCACTGAATCAAGAAGCAGCGACCATTTTAGCGCAGCAAGGTGATTTGCTGCAAGAGATAGAAGGATTAGACCAAGAAATCAGTCAATTAGAAGAGCGAATCGCCAAACGCTCAGAAAACATCGAAAAGCAAGCCAGAGAAACACAAATCAATGGCAAAGGCGATCATTTTTTAACAGCGGTATTAGAAGCGAAGTCTGTCAGTGACCTAGTCGGTCGGGTGCATGCCATGACGACGATCATCCGAGCAAATAATGAAGTGATTGAACAGCAAAAAGCTGACCAAAAAGCCGTTGAAGAAAAGCGCGCAGAATCACAAGAAAAAGTCGCAGAATTGCAAGCAGCACAGAGTCATCTAGAAGCGCAAAAAGGTGTCTTGGAAGCCACTCAAGCAGAATTGAATGTGCTAGTCAGTAACCTAGCCTACGAAGAAGCAACAAAAGAAGAAGAGAAAGAACAGCTGCGTGCGGAAAAAGAAGCTTATGAAGCGGAGCAAGCAAGAATTCGTGACGAAGCAGCTCGCGTTGCTGCTTTACAAGCCCAAGCGGAACAAGCGGCGCAACAGCAAGCAGAACAAGCGGCTGCGGAAGAAGCAGCCTTGAATGAAGCAGCTGCTCAGGCGGATTCAACGGAACCTGAAATAGGAGCAGAAAGCCAGGAATCAGTGGAAGAGCCAGAAGCGCCAGTAGAAACACAACCAGAGGAAACGCAAGGATCTGAGTCGGCTGAAACACCAGAGGCTCCAGAGGAAACACCAGTAGATACACCAGAAATTCAAGAACCAGAAACACCAACAACACCAGCAGCACCGGAGACGCCAGCGGATAGTGCACCTGTAACTCCTGCACCGACGCCAGTGACACCAGCGCCTGCGCCGACACCTGCACCAACACCAATCGTGACGCCACCGACAGCGCCTTCCGCACCAGCTTCAACAAATGGTGCCGCGATCGTTGCCGAAGCCTATAAACATATCGGAAAACCATATGTTTGGGGTGCCAAAGGACCTGACAGCTTTGACTGTTCTGGATTTACTCGCTATGTCTTTTTACAAGTAACAGGTAGAGATATTGGCGGTTGGACGGTACCACAAGAAACAGCCGGTACAGTGATTCCAGTCAGCCAAGCGCAACCAGGAGATCTTTTATTCTGGGGTTCATCAGGAAGTACGTATCACGTAGCCATTGCATTAGGCGGTGGTCAATATATTCACGCACCACGACCAGGACAGAACGTTTCTGTTGGTAGCACTGCTTACTTTACACCTAGTTTTGCAGTGAGAATGTAAGGTTTAGCTGGATGTGGTTTTAAGGAGAGACAAATGGAAGAAAGAAAAATGATTCGCAGACGAGCGATGAAACAAAAAAGAGGAGTGTTTTACCGCAAAAGTGCAGCCACAACGGCTGTACTTGTTAGCACGGTGAATATTTTGCCAGTGAGTGTCTTAGCTGATACGCTTGAGTCAACAGAAGCGCAAAATGGCGTTCGGGTCGTTGAAACAGCTGACTCATCGCAAGATAACTCAACACAAGATTCAGTGATCGTTGTAGAAGACAACGCAACGAATGCTGAATCAGGAACACAAGACAATTCCGATTCCTCAAACGTTGACGTTGTGGGAGTGCCAGAAAGCGAAGACGTACCTGAAAGGGCACCGGCAGATGACACGGCTTCCGAACAAAAAGAGACAGAAATAGGGAGCGACATCCCGGTTCTTTCAGAAGAAGAGCGGATTGCCATTGAAACGAAGGTGATGCCGAACTACAACAATCCAATGGCACGTTCTACCAATCAACAAGCCTTTATTCAGCAAGTAGGGCCGATGGCCCAAGAAGTGGCGAGAGCAAATGATCTGTATGCTTCGGTCATGATTGCCCAAGCAATCTTAGAGTCCGGTTGGGGCCAGTCCACACTGACCACTCTTGCGAATAATATGTTTGGCATCAAGGGATCTTACAATGGACAATTTGTAGAGATGCAAACGATGGAAGATGACGGGAATGGCAATCTTTATCCGATTATTGCTAAGTTTCGTAAATATCCCTCGCTAAAAGAATCCTTTCAAGACAATGCCCACGTTTTGAAAACCACCTCATTTTCGCCAGGTGTTTTCTTCTACCATGGGGCATGGAAGTCTAATACCAGTTCTTATCGTGATGCGACACAGTGGCTGCAAGGACGTTATGCAACCGACACGTCTTATGCAAGTAAGCTGAATAACTTGATCGAAACCTACAATTTGACCCAATACGATACCTCAAGCGGTGGCGGTTCGAATAATAACAACAATAATAACAATTCTGAACAAGCCATCAATAAGCAATTCAGGACAAATGCAGCGCTAAATATCCGTTCAGACGCTTCCACCAGTGCCTCGATCGTTGGTTCACTGGCTACCAATGCGACGTTCCAAGCAGTTGCCCAAAAAAGCGGAACCAGTGTCAACGGTAATACGACTTGGTATCGGATTCAAGGTCGTGGATGGGTAAGTGCCGCTCATGTGACAGAGATCTCATCAAATACGGGTGGGAATGGTAATAACAATAATGGGAATAACAACAATACCGAACAAAGTATCAATAAAGAATTTCGAACAACGGCGGCTTTAAATATCCGTTCAGATGCATCAACTAGCGCCTCAGTTGTCGGCTCGTTGGCGAATAATACGACCTTTCGAGCTGTCGCTCAAAAGACCGGAACCAGTGTGAATGGCAACAATGTCTGGTATCGGATCCAAGGCCGTGGGTGGGTAAGTGCCGCCTATGTCAGCGAAGTAAGCTCAGGAAGTAACAATACCGAGCAAAGCATCAATAAAGAGTTTCGAACAACGGCGACCTTAAACATCCGTTCAGACGCTTCTACTAGTGCCAACATTGTCGGTTCCTTATCAAACAACGCTTCTTTTCGAGCCGTTGCCCAAAAGACCGGGACGAGTGTCAACGGCAACAATATCTGGTATCGAATTGAAGGTCGTGGGTGGGTAAGTGCCGCCTATGTTCGAGAAAATAACACCTCTTCAAGTAGCACCACTCATACGGTGCGTTCGGGAGATACCTTGTGGGGAATCTCGCAACGGTACGGTGTAACAGTAAATCAGTTGTTGCAGTGGAACAATCTTTCTGGTTCATTGATTGTGGTAGGGCAACGACTAGTAGTAAGTAGATAAAAAAGAAAAACATCTGTAATCATTTTTTGCGATTGGACGCAAAAGTGGTTTACAGATGTTTTTTAATTATTCTTCTTTGAAGCTATTCATGATCGCTGTCAGTTCATCTTTTGAGGAGTCATACAAACTTTCCAATGTCCAACCGTATAACTGCACATAATTATTTTCTGTTTCAAGGACATAATAAATATAGTGGATATTTAGTCCTTCAACGGTTGCTGGGAAATCAACGAAATAGGCTTTGGTGTCAGGAATTGGTAAAAAGGTGGCAGTCGTATCAAAGCTCGTTGCCAAATTTTCTTGAACCAACCCGAGATAAGTTTCTAAATCGGCGAAATCTTGCTTTGATTCAACGACAGCAGCTAAGTACTTCGTTTCTAATGCATCTGACAACATAAAATCATTGTCAGGATTCAATGAAGTAAAATCTGGTACTTCTTGCCAATTGCTAGGTAACGCAATCTTGTAGTTTGTACCACTGACCCCTGTGATGGTTTGTTCTGAACTCGGTAAAGCAGCTTCGCTAGATGAGGCCGTTGCTTCTTGATTCATTTCTGTGGAAGATGTCATGGCCATACTTGAAGTGCTTGCACTTTGCGAACTTTCTCCCGCCGAATTTTCTTTTTTTTGTGTACATCCAGCAAAAAGAAGTGTAAACCCCAACAAACTTAAAACAACACTTTTTTTCATTATTCTCACTTTTCCCTTCGTATGTGCTTTCAAATAACCAACATTATTTAGTTAATCGTATAATAGGAAAGAAAATAACGCAATAAAATATTCTCAGTTATTGCATGAATAAGGTGAAATTTCTTTTTCTTGATGATGAAAATAATGAAACAAAGTCAAAAAATAAAAGATTATAAAGGCTTGTTTTCACTTTTTTCCTAGATGGATGCAAAAGTTGATTATAAATATGAGAGTAGTTTTGATATGCTTAGTATAAGAAAGGAAGCATAAAAAAAATGGTGAAGTTGAAAATTGCATGGAACGCATCTAAAAATTGATCGTATTCTTTTTCTTTATTGATGCAAAATATATGCTTTATGTTCTTATCATAAAAACTACTTTATATGGGGAATTTCAAGCGAAAGTAAAATAAGATTTCCCCGAGAAATCAACGAACATCGCAGAACGACAGTCATCTCTATTGGGGAAAATTGGTTCAATAATATACTTAGGGGGAATGAAATTGCTATATCCATCAGTTAATGAATACTTAAAAAAAATGCGTGAAGGTCTATCGCCAGCTGATATTCGAGAGGATATGCCAGTTGTTTATTCTTATTGGTTAGAACAAGAAGCAGAACTGAAAAAAATTTTAAAGAATCGAGAAACAACTTTTTGGACAGATATCCAAAGAGTACTTCTGATTGATGCAAAATTGGTCTTGTTGCGTAGTTATATCAATGATTACGATTTCCATGGATTTTCAGAGGAGGAAATCATTGCCAACGTAGAACAAGATCACTTTACTTTCAACAAAGAATTATGTGGGTATAGTTTAAAGGAACAAGTCCATCCATCCATTATTTTTGGGAATCAATAAAAGCATAGGAAACAATAAAATGAGCTGTTCACTGAGAGAACGTCACTTTGAACTGAAAATGAGATAGCTTACTTTGTGGTATGATGAATAGGAAAAGTACCGCAATAATACGTCATCATTTTTTGAAAGGAGTAAATACGTATGTTCGAATTTGAACGAATTATTTTATTGTTTTTTTGCTATTCATTTATTGGCTGGTTGTGGGAAACGATTTATTGCTCGATAAAAGCAGGTCATTTTGTTTATCGAGGTTTTCTGGTCGGTCCCATCACACCGATTTATGGCTTTGGTATTTTAGGCGTTGTCTACCTATTACGATCAATTCATCAACATATTGTCTTACTTTTTTTTGCAGCCGCAATCCTAGTAACTATTTTGGAGTATGCCACGAGTTTTCTATTGGAAAAACTGTTTCACGCTTCATGGTGGGACTATAATAATGTCCCTTTGAATATCAATGGGAGAGTAGCACTGCCAATCTCCGTATTTTGGGGAGCGTGCTGCGTGATCATCGTTCGATTTATTCATCCCCAGATGCTTGTTTTTGTTCAAACATTAGTAGAACGTACAGGATTTTTATTGCCGGTTTTCTTGTTGATGATCCTTTCATTTGATATGGGGTATACTTTGGCAAATTTGGTTGCCTTTCAGAAAGCTGTGCAACAAGTCAATCAAGCCTTTGAACAACACAAAAAAGAGTTGGCTGAAAACATTGAGCAATATAAAAATGATTGGCAAGGGCGATTTGCAGCATTTCCAGAAGAATGGCGCATCTTAAAACAGAATCTACCGAAGTTGAATTTCCATCAAAGAAGACTCTTAAAAAACTTTCAAAAGTTAGAAATCAATCAGATAAAAAGCAGCCAAGAATTGTCGCGCTTCATCGAGGCTATTCGCAGAAAAAAATAGCATTGTTACGATAGTGTTACAGAAAATAAACCCTTATCAAAGCTGATTCTTCCCACTTCTGTCTGAAATCCAATGGAAAAGACTGTTAAAACTCCCACTTTTACGATAATTTGTAACAAATTGTAAAGGTCTTGCAATAAAATTCTTCTTAAGAATTTGTATAATAGGATATGTTGGAAACCATAGTGAGAAGTGAGGGAATTTTTTGAAGGCAAAGAAACTACGAACAATCGTTGTCGCTGTCTTTGCGGCAGGAATCGTTTCTCCCATCTTTGCGCAGGCTGAGTCACTTGAATCATTGCAAGAGCAAGAAAGTGCCGTCATGCAGCAAAGTCAGGAAATCAGTACGGAAGTGCAGATTGCATTGACTGATGTGAATGCGAAATACAGCGAAGTAGAAGAGTTAAAAGCTCAAATCGCTGAAAATGAAGAATCATTAGCAACAACCAAAGCAGAAATCAAAACTGCACAAGAAACAATTGAAAAGCGTGAAGCAGTCGTTGCGGAACGTATGAAAGATATCCAAGTCAATGGTGGGGCAACCAGAGATTGGACCGTCCTATTAGAATCATCGAACATCCAAGATTTCATCAATCGTGCCTATGCCATGACGATGCTGCAAAACTTGGAAAAAGAAAAGATCGATTCATTGACGGCTGAGAAAGAAAAGCTTGAAACATTAGAAGAAAAAGCGCAATCTACTCAGCAATCGTTGAAAGAAAATCAAACAGCACTAGAATCAGAAGCCAAAGCGCTAGATTCAAAAATCGCCAATCTTCAAGCGCAGTTGAAAGAAAATGAATCAACCTTGGCTCAAATCGCTTCAAGCAAAGAAGCTGAAACTGCTCGTTTAGCCGCTGAAAAAGCAGCGGAAGAACGTGCAGCCAAAGAAGCGGCAGAACAAGCAGCGAAAGAAAAAGAGGAAAAAGAAGCAGCACAAGCGGCTGAACGTTCAAGTTCTTCTGAATCACAATCGTCTGCATCATCTAGCAGCAACACGACTCAAAGCAGCACGTCATCATCGAATAGCTCTTCAAGCAGTAACAGTAATAGTAGCTCGAATAGCAGTTCAAGCAATACAAGCAACAACAATACTAGCAATAGCGATACAAGTAGTGGTCGGACATTGATGATGGAATCAACTGCCTACTCGTATAAAGAAGCTGGTGCGAGCTTCTTTACCGCAAGTGGTACAGATTTACGTAAAAATCCAATGGCAGTTGCCGTTGATCCAAGCGTGATTCCGCTAGGCACTTTAGTCAATGTTGAAGGCTATGGCGTAGCACTAGCACTTGATACTGGTGGCGCGATCAAAGGGCACATTATCGATGTTCACTTTGATAATGTAGCACAATGTATCCAATGGGGACGTCGTCAAGTAAAAGTCACGATCTTAGATTAATCATAAAAAAGAAGCAGAGGCCTGCTTCTTTTTTTTTGGCTTTTCTTCAATAAAACAGAGTGCCGTAAATACCTGATTTTTGGGTCATTTCTAGCACTCTGTTTGATTATCTTTAGTCAGTCAAAATATCTATGTTAAATAAATCACAATCCCTTCAATTCCCATAGATGATCGTTTCCGGCAAGAACGATCATTATAGATTCACCTCAGACTGCCAAATAATAACAAAGAGAAAAGAAGAAAGACACCAGTAGCAAAATTAACTATTGAAATTCGTGTTTAGTTTCGCTTCTAAAGCTTCCCAGTCATAGTCATCCGGAAAGGTTTTAAGGAGCAGGTAATCAATGTTCTGGGCGTACTCAGTGATGTATTCCGTATAGTTCGTTACGATCAAATCGATCTGATTCTTTTCTAAATAGGCTTGCGACAATTCGTTGGAATCCGGGAAATAAAAGGTACGAAAACTGCGCAAATAACGGACAGACTTGCACTTTAGTAATTGGCATAGATAATAAGGACCTTCAAATAAAAAGGCAATATTCTTTTTTTCTTGCCAATACAACGATCTGATGGAGGAGATGTACATTGTTAAACTTGTACTCAAGTGATTCAATGTCTCACTATCCCAAGTATCACGAGCTATAGGTTGCGTGAACAAGTAAGTTTTAAATAATTGAAAATCATCCGGGTAACTATCTTCTACAAATTGGATGGCATCAGAAATCATGTGGTTTAGCAAAGGCGATAATAATTGTTTGATTTTTGCTACGGTAAAGAATGATTCGATCAAAAGTTGATCGCGAGCAGGATCTGGTGAATCTGGTATGCAGTCGTTTACAAATAATGCCGCAAGTTTTTTGAGTTCAGGCCAATGGTTGTATTCTTTGCAAAACGTATGTTCAATGGTCAGGTTGCTGATCGATCGTCGCGTTTTCACTAATAAAAATAAATAGAGCATTTCCTCATAAGGAAGATCTCTTTGGTATTGCTCCTCGATGGATTCGTTGATTTCGGAAAATAACTTGAAATCATTGTAGTTTTCGAACATAGCTTTGACTGGCTTTGGTAAGGAGATAGGCTGACCAATGCAATGCCGTTCGAAGGTGATATACAAATAGTAATTAAACTCACCGAAAGAGCAAGTATGTTGATTCAGCTGATAGCACTTTGAAAATGCACTGGCAGTGATGTTTTGAATCGCGATGGGCGGAAAAATCGTATGGCCAGTAATCTCGGATTCATAGTAGAAATCATGAAAAAATTTGCGAATGTTGATTTCTTCCCCAACAAAGCTGACTGGGTTGGTTTGAATTTCCAAACGATAAGAGGAAAAAATGGGTTGAACCTTTCGCAAATACCGCAAAACAGTACTCTCAGATATATGATATTTTTCTGCCCATTCAGAAGAAGTAAGTAAATCGTGATGAAAAATACTTTCAATGATATGGAATAAAATCTCATCGGCAATCAAAGCACGTTTTTTTGTAAGGTAATCAGAAGAATTTTTTATAGAAAAAAAATACCCTTTGTGTGAAGAGTCGATCATAAGGCAGTCACCGAAGTGTTCTTTTAAATTCGTAATATCTGTCATGATCGTACGAGTCGTACTTCCTGATGTTTTTGCTAAGCCGACAGTTGAGCAATGGTGATTTTTTTCGAATGCCATTAAAATTTTCAGCCATCGAATCGTAGCCGTATTAGTAATGAAGTTATTTTGAAAATTTCTCAAGATGCAGCTCCTTTCATGAAGAAAAAGCAAAACTCTTTCTTATACATCTTAAAGAAACTAGGGATGGAAAAACAAATCACATATTTCATCGATTGGTGAAATATATAAGTGGGATTAAAATCTATTTTGTATATGATAATAAGGACTGTTGCAATAGACAGTAAAGGTGCGAAGTGAGTCTCTATTATAATAGGTAGAGATACGTTTTTTGCTTGTACAATTACAATTGATTTCGTATTAAGTTTAATTATAGAAGTTTTATAGACGAAAAAAAGAGTTGGAAAACTCAACTTAGATGAATTTGCTGGAAAAATGTAAAGCTCGTTAAACTTTCTTTCATCTAGCCAGTAAGGATTGTTTTGATATGAAGAAGAATTTTTGAGCGAGCACAACTACAACTTATAATTTTTATTCAGGATTGGATGACAATGCAGCTTCTTTTGTTGCTTCGATCCGGCTACAGCAAGGGTCGAAGACCTGATTGAGAGGAGCGGTTAAAAAACTTTTGAAAAATTTTTCTGATTTTTCTTAATTTCGTTAGCTGCATGACTATAATAAAGAGATCACGAAAAAATATAACTTGCGTTTTGAATCCTTTTTTTTGGGATTTCACTTATTTGTTTTGAAAGCATTGATAACAAAGCTTTTTAACTAATTTGTTAGATATTTAAAATGAAGGTTTTTTATAGTTGTCAACGAAGAAACATGTTCTTTATGCTTTATTAAAATAACTAAAAGTATTCCGAATAATGGATATTATATGATGAAAAATAAATATATATAAAAGAAAAAGCGGAAATTTCCTTTATTTAATCTTCCATTTCTCTTATAATAAACTAGAATTGCCTTTATTTTGCGGTACAAAGGCAAATTGTTGAAACAAGCACAATTGAATTAGGGAGTGTGTTCATGGGAAAGCCGTTATTAAAGACTTTGACTGTTTTAGCCGTTGGTATTGGCGCAGTTGCGATTTGTCTAGTGGGGTATCGACAAAATAACCAGCGACAGTACCAGCAGCGTGTCGAATATGCACAGACAGCAATTGCCAGCGAAAAAGATCGCATCAATGAGTTGTCGAATGAAATTGCTGAATTTTACAGCAACGAAGATCAAACGTTTTTGAGAAAAGATCTTAAAGAAGAAGACGTTCTTAAAACAGTCGCAAAACTTTCTGCAGTGAAAGTATCTGCAGACGATTATGGGATCGATGATGATGCATTACCTAGTGAGTCAGTCGAGATCCAACAAGAAAAAACCGCCCTTGATGATCAGTTAAAAGACATCGAGGCAAAAATAAAAGTACAGGCGGATACGGAGGCCTTGTTTACTGAAGGCGTTTCAAATTGGCAAAGTGCTGAAAATGATGTCATCATTAGAGCCGATCTAAAAGAAACGGATGTTGGTAATGTCCGTGAAAATCTGAGCTTTTTTGAAGATAGTAAATGGAAAGAGTTAGTTGTTTCCTATCTAGAATATGCGGATACTCAATTGGACCGCATTGCAAAATTACAAGGAACGTTTGATGAAATGCTTAAAGATGATACAGTGACCAGTGAAGTGACCTTGGAAAAATACCTAACTGCTGTTGATAGTATTAGCAAAGTCCGTAATGAAGAGTTAAAAGAAAGATTTACTGAACTTGCAGACAAAGTCGCGACACAAATGGGATATACCGGTTATAGCAGTTACTCATCCACTGCCTCGACAGAAAGTTATTCAAACGATACTTCCGCAGGAGACGGCACTTGGACCGATCCAAATTCAGACGTCGTTTACTAGCATAAGTGAAGGGTCGAAGAAAATTAGAGATAACTGGAGGAAAGCAAATGTCAAAAGGAAAAAAGATTTTTTTAATTATCTTTGGAATTGTTGCAGTATTAGTCATCGGAATCGTCGGTGTTGCTGCAAAGTTATATTTTGATGTATCAAATTCAATGCAACAAACCTATGAATCTGTCGAACGTGATCGCGAAGATCGCTTACGTGAAAACGATGTGGACCTATCCCAACAAGATTCTTTCTCGGTTTTATTGATGGGCATCGATACAGGTGATTTGGGGAGAGTGGAGCAAGGCCGTTCCGATACCATGATGGTTGCGACTATCAGCCCACAAGACAATCAGACGACAGTGGTGAGTATTCCTCGCGATACCTATGTTGATATCGTAGGACATGGAACAACAGATAAAATCAATCATGCTTATGCCTTTGGAGGGGCAGCCATGTCTATGAACACGGTTGAGAAATTTTTAGATATCCCCATCGATCATTATGTATCTCTTAATATGGAAGGCTTGAAAGAGTTAGTTGATGCAGTCGGCGGTATTGAAGTTGATAATGATTTGACTTTTTCAAAAGATGGCTTTGATTTTACAATTGGACGTACAAAATTAAACGGGGAACAAGCACTCGCTTATTCAAGAATGAGATATGATGATCCCAATGGAGACTACGGCCGACAAGACCGACAACGTAAGATGGTTGAAGCAATCGTAAAAAAAGTTCTCAGTCTAGATGGGGTTAGTCAATATCAGACTATCTTGAATGCAGTTGAGAACAATATGAAAACTGATATGAGTTTTGATGATATGCGGACATTGGCATTAAATTACCGAAGTGCTTTTCAGACAATCAAACAAGACCAACTACAAGGTGAAGGATTTATGCAGGATGGAATTTCTTATCAGCGTGTGAGTGATGAAGAGTTAAATCGTGTGCAAAGTATCCTTAAAGACCAGTTAGATATCAATAACTAGAAGAAAGTGGAGAAATATGGAAGAGACTATTAGTTTAAAAGAAATATTTGATATATTACGGAAACACCTGACATCAATATTAATCTCGATGTTTGTCGGATTGGCGTTAGCAGCGATTGTTACCTTTTTTATCCTTACACCCACCTATCGTTCTCAAGCGCAATTGATTGTGACTTTGCCACAAACTGAAACAACAAATGCCAATGATGTAAATATGAATTTACAAATGATCAATACCTATAAAGAGTTAGTTACAGGTGATCTAGTTATTAACCAGGTGAAAGACCAAATAGAATCGGAATATGGTATCGATAAAAGTGTGCAAGAATTGAAAGATTCTGTCGAAGTGACACAATCACAAAACTCACTAATGTTTTCGATAAGGGCTACAGATACAAGTTCTGTTTATGCTGCAAACATCGCAAATACAACAGCATTAGTCTTCCAAGAAAACGCAAAAGATGTATTGAGCGTGGATAAAATTTCAATCATCTCCAACGCAGAAGCAAGTTCTTCCCCGGTATCACCAAACAATAAACTTAATTTAGCAATTGGCTTAGTTTTGGGAATCTTAGTTGGTTTCGGTATTGCTTTTCTATTGGAACTGTTAGATCGGACTGTAAAAGATAATAAATTTGTTACGGAAACATTAGGTTTCACGATTCTAGGAACAGTTCCACAAATGTCAGCGAAAGAAATAAACGCGACCATTCAGAAAAAACCAGTAACACCAATGATCAAAAAAAATACAAGCGACAAGGCACCTGAATCACGCCGTAGCCGCACAAGAGTTTAAGGAGGGAAGATGAATGGCGAAGATAAAAGAGCATAAAGGAACACAAACACATGCGGTTAGCTTAATTACATTGGTTGACCCATCGTCACCTATTTCAGAGCAATACAGAACAATACGAACGAATATTCAATTTGCGTCCTCAGCCGATCAACAGATCAAAACATTAGTAATCACATCTTCTGGTCCAGGAGAAGGAAAATCTACGACTTCTGCGAATTTAGCAGTTGTCTTTGCAAAATCTGGTCAACGGGTTTTGTTAGTTGATGCCGATATGCGTAAGCCTACGGTTTATAAAACCTTTAATCTAAACAACGCTTCTGGTTTAAGTACAGTTTTAAGTACAACAACAAGCGTGTTAGAAGCATCACAAAAAACAGTTATCGATAATCTTTCTGTGCTAACTAGTGGGCCAAAACCCCCAAATCCATCCGAACTGTTAGGATCTTCTAGAATGAATCAAGTGATTGAAGAAGCGAAAAATATTTACGATGTGGTTATTTTCGATATGCCTCCTGTGGTTGCAGTAACGGATGCTCAAATTATGGCATCTAAAGCAGATGGTACTTTGCTGGTTGTTCGGGAAAATGTTTCCCGAAAGGATTCACTTATAAAAGCAAAAGACTTATTAGCTATGGTTCAAGCGAGAATTCTAGGGGTTGTTTATAATGGTGCCGAAAATAGTAAAGATTCAGGCTATTACTATTATTATGGAAACTAAATGATATAAAGGAGACGGGAGAAATGATTGATTTACATTGTCATATTTTGCCAGGTGTTGATGACGGAGCAGAAAATATTGAGGCAAGTATTGCCATGGCTGAACAAGCTGTTAGTCAAGGTATTACACATATTTTGTGTACACCACATCATAATAATGGGAAGTATACAAATCCTAAGTCAGAGGTCATTTCTCTTGTCGCATCTTTACAGGCAGAATTAGACAAACGAAAGTTGCCATTAACTGTATTAGAAGGACAAGAAGTTCGAATTACAGGTGATTTAATTGAGGATATACGAAATGATGAGATTTTATTTACAGACCTTGAGGATACGTATATCTTGATAGAATTTCCTACGATGGAAGTTCCTTCATATACAGAACAAGTTTTTTTTGAACTATTACAAATGGGGAAAGTTCCTGTAATCGTTCATCCAGAACGAAATGCTCATTTTCGAAAGGATCCTAATAACTTGATTCCATTTTTAGAAATGGGTTGTTTGGCACAACTTACTGCTCCAAGTTACGTCGGGATATTTGGTAAAGATATTCAAAAAACGGCAAAAATAATGGTAGAGCATAATCTGGTTCAGATGGTAGCTTCGGATGCTCATGGAGTAAAAAAAAGATCCTTTTATCTAAAAGACGCTTATGATGCTATAGCAGACAAGTATGGATTAGAAAAAGTTTCTTTAATGAAGCAAGTCACAAAAGATTTGATAAATGGAGACAAAATAGATTATCCAGAATCGATAATAGCTAAAAAGAAAAAGTTTGGATTGTTCTAGGAGGAATTAGGGTGGACGAAGTGAATGTATCTAATCTTAATAGTGATATAAAAAAAGTAGGAGAAGAAATAATAATCAGCAAAGAAGAGATTGATTCAAAATATTTTTATTTACTTATGAAAAGGATATTTGATATTTTTGGAAGTGTGATCGGGTTGGTAGTTCTTTCACCACTCTTTCTTATTGTTGCATATAAAATAAAAAAAGAGGATTCGGCTGGCCCAATTTTCTTTTCACAGGAGCGAGTTGGTAAGAATCGAAAAACTTTTAAAATGTATAAATTTCGCTCGATGTGTGTGGATGCCGAGGAGAAATTAGAGTTTTTACTTCAACACAATGAAGTGCAAGGAGCAATGTTTAAAATGAAAGAAGATCCAAGAGTAACCAAAATTGGAAAGTTCATAAGAAGAACTAGCATTGATGAACTCCCGCAACTTTTTAATGTACTTAAAGGTGAAATGAGTCTAGTAGGTCCTAGACCTCCGTTACAAAGAGAAGTTGATGAATATAGCATGTATGATACTCAACGTCTGTTTGTTAAACCAGGTTGCACGGGATTGTGGCAAACAAGTGGAAGAAATGAAGTTGGGTTCCAAGAAATGGTGAGACTAGATTTGTACTATATAAAAAATAGCAGTCTTTTATATGATCTGAAGATTATTTTAAAGACAGTAGTAATTATGATAAAACCAAATAGCGCATATTGAAGAAAGTAGGATTGTCTTGAAGATTTGTTTAGTAGGCTCAAGTGGTGGACATTTGACACATTTACATTTATTGGAACCTTTTTGGGGAAATAAAGAACGATTTTGGGTAACTTTTGATAAGGAAGATGCAAAAAATATTTTGGCTAATGAGAGAAAATATAATTGTTACTTTCCTACAAATCGAAATGTTAAAAACCTTATTAAAAATACGTATTTAGCATTTAAGATTTTAAAGAGTGAAAAACCTGACATTATTATATCTTCTGGTGCTGCAGTCGCTGTGCCTTTTTTCTTTGTAGGTAAACTTTTAAAAATAAAAACAGTTTATATTGAGGTGTTCGATAGGATTGATAAACCAACGCTCACTGGTAAATTAGTTTATGCTGTTACAGATTTGTTTATTGTTCAGTGGGAAGAGATGAGAAAGGTATATCCAAAGGCAATAAATCTAGGAGGTATTTTTTGATGATTTTTGTTACAGTTGGGACACATGAACAACAATTTGATAGGGTAATTAAGGAAATTGATACCTTGGTTCAGAATAAAACTATCAATGATGAAGTGTTTGTTCAAATTGGCTATTCCACATATATTCCCACCCACTGTAAATGGAAGGAATTTTTAAGTTACAATGAAATGCAGGAGAAGATTAACACTGCTCGAATTGTCATAACACATGGAGGACCAGCTAGTTTTTTAAGCGTGTTAGAGAAGAAAAAAATTCCCATAGTTGTCCCGAGGAGACTTTGCTATGGGGAACATGTGAATGATCATCAATTAGATTTTTCTCTAGAAATCAAAAATAGAGGTTATAATTTTATTCTAGTCGAGGATATTCACGATCTGGGGTCAAAAATTGTTAATTATAATGAAGAAAATAGAGAGTCATTCGTTTCAAATAATAAGAATTTTAATAAAAAACTAGAAAAATTAGTTAAAGAATTATTAGGAGAATAATAATGAAAAAAGTTGGTATCATGTCAATGCAAAGAATTTTTAATTATGGCTCTTTTTTGCAAGCCTATGGACTTAAAAAAATGTTGGAGTCTATTGATAATGACATAAAAGTTACTTTTGTAGACTATAAACCAGGTGAGGTATTATTAAAAACAGATTCTAAATCAAAGGGAATTATTCGGGTAATAAAAAAACTTACAGAGTATAACTCAATCGATAATACTTTGAAAAATAAGATGAAATTTTTTTATCATAAGAAAAGATATTCAAAAAGGTACTTTCCTCTACTAGGAATTTCAAAAGATAAGAACTATGATACAAATTTAGATCTTTTAATCATTGGCAGTGATGAAGTGTTCAATTGTGTTCAATCAAATACAAATGTAGGATATTCGCTAGATCTTTTCGGTAAAAATTCAAAATCAAAAACTTTAATTTCATATGCAGGTTCATTTGGTAATACAACCATAGATAAGATAAATAAATATAATTTAAAACAAGAAATTTTTGAAAACTTTTCCCGTTTTGATCATATATCGGTTAGAGATAATAACTCTAAAAAGATAATTGAGAGTTTAGGGATCGGATCACCTAAGGTACATGTGGATCCAGTCTTAGCTTATGATTTTATGGAAAAAGAGCCTCTCATACCCAAAGAAACTATATACAAATCTCCCTATTTAATTGTTTATGGATATTCTGGGAGGTTAAACAAACTTGAAAATAATATTATAAAAGAATTTGCTCGCAAAAAAAACTTGAAAATTTTATGCTTTGGAGGAGTTCAAGACTGTTGCGATGAGTTTATAGATTGTACACCATTCGAATTATTAGCATATTTCAGAGATTCGAGTTTTATAATTACGGATACTTTTCATGGAACTATCTTTTCTCTGATAAATAAGAAAAATTTTATCACACTGATCAGAAAAAGCACTGGTTTAAATTATGGCAATGAAGAAAAATTAACTTTTTTACTTAACACTTTTAATCTTATTGGTAGAGGTATATATGATTTAAGTGAAATCAGTTTGGAGAAATCTTTTTTAGAGACCATCAATTATGACCAAGTATATGAAATACTTGAGCAAAAAAGAAATGATACTTATACTTATTTGAAAACAGTATTAAAGTGAGGGTAATAATTTGAAATTCAATAATTCAAAAAGTAAGGAATTTTTTAAAAAGTGTTTACAAAAGATAAGATTGAGATATCTAGCTCATAAAGATATTAAGAGATTTTCTAAATCGGCTGCGTTATCAATTTATGATGCTACTTTCGATCAATTGTCATCTCGAATCATGTATAATGTTCACGCAATAGAAAAGGGACTATCAAGAGAACATCATTTTAGGAAAGGCTTCGGAAGAAAAGCACTTTCTACACTGAATGATTGTTTATTGATTTATGAAGAACAGAATTACTCTAAAGATATGTTTGCATATAAGCAAGGTAGATCAATAATATTACGTTATATTGATAAGCACAAAGCTATGAATGAAGATACTTCATTTCTATCTGAAATTATTGTCCCTGCTTTTTTACAAGAAGATAGTCAATTTAAATTTGCAGGAGTTAAAACTGTCTTTTTAGATGATAAGAAAAATAACAAGAATAAAAATTTTTATGAGTTATCACAAAATAGAGCAAGTGTTAGGGATTTTTCTGGTGAGGCAGTGGATTCAAAACTAGTTTTATCCGCAATAAAAAATGCTTTAAAAACGCCATCTGTCTGCAACAGACAAGGATGGAAAGTTTACTTGACAGAAAATAAAACACTTATCAAAGATATTCTTTACTTCCAGAAAGGGTTTAATGGGTATCCGAAATTACCTGAAATACTTTTAACAGTATGTGTATCAAATTCCTCATTTCTGAGCCCTGTGGAAAGAAATGAAGCTTTTGTAGATGGTGGATTATTATCCATGTCAATAATTTATGGATTAGAATATGAAGGACTAGCCTGTGTTACACTTAATGCAATGATGGATTCAAAGAGTGAAAAGCAGATAAGGAAAATAGTAGAAATTGATTCTAGTGAGCAAGTAATATTATTTATTGCGATAGGTCAGTTTAAAGATAAAGTAACTGTACCCGTTTCTGACAGAAAATCTTTAGAAGACGTCGTTAAAATTATTTGAATATAGAAAAACGAATTGAGGAGAATTTAACAGATATGATAGCGATTTATACGCCGACTTACAATAGGAAACAAGAATTAAAAAGGTTATATGAATCGCTTTGCAATCAGACCAACAAAAATTTTTTTTGGTTAATTATTGATGATGGGTCAACAGACGAGACACATGATATTGTGAAAGAATGGATCAATGAGAATACTATTGATATTAGGTATGAAAAAAAAGAGAATGGCGGTAAACATACTGCTTTAAATTTAGCTTTAAAAATTGTTGATAGTTATTGGAATATTTGTGTGGATAGTGATGATTATTTAATCAGCGAAGATGTTATTTATAAGTTAAATGAAGATATTGAGAAGTACTCCACATCAAAAGACATTGTTTCTATCGTTTATCCGTACCAATTTAAAAATCAGTATGTTAAAAAAATTTCAAGGAAAGAGCAGCTTGTTAAAAAATATGATTTGAGAAGTAAGAAATTGAATGTAAGAGAAATTTCTATTTTATCTAGACCATATACTTACAAGGATATTAGCTTTCCTATTTTTAAAGAAGAAAATTTTATATCAGAAGGTGCAATTGAAATTCCTAAGCTTTTGAAGGGGAATAGAGTTTATATTCATGAACCGATAATTGAAGGTGATTATCTGCAAGATGGCTTAAGTAAAAATATAATAAGGATTTGGGCTAAGAATCCGAAGGGATATTACTATGTCAGAAATTTACAGATCCAGCTATATTTAAAAAGGAAGATGTATCTTCAAGTAATTAAACCGGCAGGTCAGATACTTGCTTATAATTTGTTTAAGAAGACCAATATTTTTAAAGGTACAAATTATCACTTAATAGTGTTACTATCATTTCCTTTTGGAATTTTATATTGGTTAAAAAAGTTTAGATAGTAGTATTGTTTGATGAGATATCAGAATGTGAGGAACAAATGTTAATATATTTAAGTATAATAAGCATCGCATCAATTTTATGTTTGTGGTCAGAAAAATCGTATAAAAAAGGTGAGCTCTTTTTATCAGGTTTTTCTACTTTTCTTTCAGTAATGGTGCTTTCTGTTTTCTCTGGGTTACGAAACCTAAGTGTTGGAATTGATATAACAACATATGGAAAAAATATTTTTGAGACAGTGTCCACTTTTGGCCCCTCCGTGGCAATTGATTATTACAGTAGGTGGGCGGATACGGGGTATGTTTTATTTAATTATATTGTATCTTTTTTTACAGGAAATATTCATATTTTTTTAGGAGTTTCAACTTTTGTTGTTGAACTAAGCTTTTTATTGTTTTTTAAAAGGTATAGAGCGGTATTGGATCCTACACTATCTTTCTTTATTTTTAACGTTGTAACTTTAGCGTATTCTTTTAGCATTTTAAGACAAATATTATCTATGGCCATCATAATTTGGGTTTATTATTTGTTAACAAAAGGAAAATATTTAAGTGCTATTCTTTTAGCTGTTGGTTCTGTGTTAATTCATAAAAGTGCTGTTTTTATCATTCTGATTATATTTACATGCTATATCATTACTAAGTTTAAAGAAAAAATAAATCAGAGGTACTTATTGTTGCTCATGATATTATTTACATTATTATCAACAATAATTCTAACGAGATATCCAGAAACGATAGATAATCTTATTGATGATTTAAATATTTCGAGTATTCAATTGAACAACTTCGGTTCTCCAATGAGATTTATTTTATTTTTGTTTCCAGTGTTATTAATAAAAATTTTGATTAAGGAAAAGTTTATTCAAAATAATGAAGAATATTTTTTATATCTTATAAGTTTAATTACCATGTCATTTGGATGGCTAGGAGGAATAAACTATTCTTTAACTAGGCTAACTTATTTTATTATCCCTATATATATTCTATTTATTTCTAAAAAATTGAAGATAATTAATAAAAAGAGTATAAATTTAATAATTATATTTTGGTTTTTCTTTATTTTCTGGTGGTTAATAGGTCGGGGCAGTGAAGGCGGAGTCATTCCGTACATACCTTTTTGGAAAGAATATATTGTATTTTAAGCTATTATGGAGGTACTAATGGAAGAAAAAACACTGTTTATATCGAATAGTTTATCACTAGGTGGGCTAGAAAAGGCTACAGTAAGTATTGCCAATGCATTGTCTTCTGAAATGGATATAACTTTATTTAGTCTAAAAGGGAACTCGTTTCAGTACTCATTAAATCCATTACTTACCTATAAGGAAGCTTCAAATTTGAAGAAGTTTTACCTATTTCACCCAATTTCGGTTTTAGGAACCCTTAACAAAAATAATTTATATAAAAAAAAACAATTAAACTTTAAAAAAATTAAAAAAGATTTGAATTTAGAAAGTTATAAGAATATTATTTTGTCAGAAGCTGATATTCTCTATGCAAAAAACATAAAAAGTATTAGTCCTGGCTGTAATCTTATCGGATGGATTCATAGTAACTTCGATAGTTATAAAAATATTTATTTTAAAGATACTTACCATGATTTTTTAGAAAATCTAAAATACATTGATAAGTTAATAGTACTAAGTGAGGAGGATAAACTTAAATATAAAGGTATACATAATAATGTGTACAAAATAGAAAATCCTTTAACTATGACTAAAGTTAATAAGAAAGAACTAAATGAGGAAGTTAAATTTAAAACAATTTCATTTGTCGGACGAATGGATTGGAATATCAAAGGGCTAGATTATTTACTAAGAATTATTGAAGAAATCCCATCTGATTGGAAGGTTAGTATAGCTGGAGATGGCAAAGATTTTAATCGGTTCATAAATTCTGTAGAAGAAAAAAATTTAGCAGATAAAGTTATAATTAGAGGGATTCTGAAAGAAGAGAAATTAGTTAAACATTACGTTGAAAGTGATTTTTTTATATTAACCAGTAGATTTGAGGGATTTGGATTGGTTATTACTGAAGCAATGTGTTGTGGACTTCCTGTAATATCTTTTGATTCGCCAGGCCCAAGAGAAATAATTGGATCAAGTAATGAATATGGGATACTCGTAGAAAATGGTAATATAGAAATTTTTATTAAAGAGATAATTAAAATGATTTCAGATAGTAATTTAAGGTTGAATTATTCAAAGAAATCTTTTGAGCGTGTTGATAAATATTCTATAAACATGATAAGAATGAAATGGATGAATTTACTTTGTTAGGAGAAAAAATGAGAAAAAAAATAGGAATTATAACTATAAATGGAAATTATAATTATGGTAATAGGTTGCAAAACTATGCTCTTGAGCAGGCAATATACTCGTTAGGATATAACGTGGAAACGATAATATTGAAACCAAAAACTAGTTTTTTACAGAGGTTAAAATCTTTAAAAACATTTTTGAAGAATAGAAATAGTGATAAAGAGATAAGCTTCAAGAAGATGATAGATTTGAAGTCAAAATCTTTTGATGAGTTTAGAGAAAATTATTTGAACAATGTTGAATATGATAATAGATCCGAGTTAAAAGATTTTGATCGCTTTATAGTTGGAAGCGATCAAGTTTGGAATCCTAGTTGGCGATTAATAGATGATCAGTGGTTAAGATTTGCTCCTGAGGAGAAAAGATTTTCATATGCTGCAAGTATGGCTACGGATAATATTTTAAAATCAAATAATAAAAAGCTTCCTAAATATCTAAAAGAAATGAATGAAATCTCTGTTAGAGAAAATGAAAGTGTTGATCTTGTTAAGAAAATAAGTGGTAAAGAAGCGAAAGTTGTTCTAGATCCAACGATGTTGATATCTAAAGACCAATATTTAACATTAATCAAAAGTCATCCGAAACAAGAGTTAGTAATAAAAGATAAATACATTTTGGTTTATTCATTAGCAGGGCTAAACAATGAATTGAACGATAAACTTAAACTCTACGCAAAAGAAAAGGAATTAAAAATAGTTAACATAATGGGAAATTATTACAAAAAGAATCATTTAGCTGTAGGACCAATTGACTTTATTAAATTGATTAATAACGCTGATCTTGTTATAAGTGATTCTTTTCATTGCGGTGTATTCTCGATTATAATGGAGACAAATTTCTTGTTGTTTAATAGAATTGACGGACAAATAATGAATGATAGAATTAGTACACTATTATCTACTTTTGACCTTATGGATAGAATATATCAAGGCGGGAATTTAAATAAATATAAAACTATTGATTTTTCAGATGTAAGAAAAAAATTAGAAATTGAGAGGGAAAAAAGTAAGGAATACCTGAGGTATATTTTGGGCAAACCAATATAGGGTGATGAATAATGAAATCAAATCTAGCTAAAAATTTTATCTATCAAGCAAGCTATCAATTTCTCTTAATTGTTCTACCAATAATAACAATTCCTATTGTTTCTAAAGCATTAGGACCTGACGGCATTGGTAAATATCAATTTGTATTTTCAGTAACGAGTTATTTTACACTTGTAGCTGGCTTGGGAATTCAAAACTATGGTGTGAGAGAAATTGCAATTGTTAGAACTGATAGAAAATTATTATCAGAAAAATTTTGGGAATTGTTTTTTTTCAACTCTTCATTTTCAATACTAGTACTATCGATATATTTGTTTATTATACCTTTTTTCAATGATAGTTTTTATTTTTTTATTCAATCAATGTTAATAATAAGTTGTGTTTTTGATATTTCTTGGCTATTAGGTGGGTTAGAAGACTTTAAAACTCTAACATTAAGAAATTTTATAATAAAAATTTTAACATTTTTATCGATTTATTTCTTTATCAAAGATAAAAGTGATTTAATTCTATACTTTTTTATAATGGGAACAGGTACATTATTAGGACAACTGTCGATATGGCTTACAATCAAAAAGTATATTGATTGGGTTCCAGTAAGTAGAAAAAAAATCTTAAGTCACCTGAGACCATCATTAAGTTTCTTTCTAGCAAAGATTGCTTTTCAATTTTATTATAATGTCTCATTAACTTTATTAGGATTATTTGCTACTTTTTCTGATGTAGGTTTTTTTTCAAATGGATATAATTTAGTTGCAGTTGCTGGTAGTATTATAAATTCTCTAAATACTGTCATGATTCCTAGAATGTCAAGCTTATTTAATGACAATAATGAAGAAGAAATGATTGAATTACTTCAAAAAACCATTCACATTCAACTGTTTTTTTCAATAGCAATTAGCTTTGGTATCATCACAATAAACAATAAAATGATTCCGTGGTTTTATGGTCCAGATTTTACAATTTTAAAAATAATTGTTCCGTTGTTATCTATTGGATTGGTCTTCCAAATTCTACAAACCGCTATTGCCGCACAATATTTAATACCAAAAAAACAGATGAAAGCTTATAACTTTACTGTTATTATTGGTGCAATAGTTAATTTTGTAATCAGCATAATATCTATTCCTCTTTTGGGAATATATGGAGCTGTGATAGGATATTTAGTGTCATACATATTACTTTGCTATATGAGAGCTGATGTCTTATTAAAAACAACAAGTTTTAAATTTAATTGGAAATTAATTATTGGTAGTGTTTTCTCAGGTGCTTTTATGTTTTTGTTTGTCTATACAGTAACATACAATTTAAGACCATCTGTTTCTACAACTATTATTCAAGTTTTATTGGGAAGTGTTGTCTTTTTAGCTTGTTCCATTTTGTTAAAATTGAACAAGCTAATGGGATTCACTGATTTGAGTCTAATTTTCCAAAAAGCAAAAAAAATTTTTAAAAAATAGAACCCAATTTAAGTATAAAAATGAAAGGAAAAATAGTATGACAGATATAGAATCACTATTTACCAGAAAAGAATTTCAGAGCTTCGATTTTGGAACAGGAATTTGGCCTATTGTAAATAATAACATAGAGATTAAATTGAATGATGATGGTGTTTATGAAAATATACTTAAAAAGGAAATCCATAACTTTTCAAGTGAAGAGCTGATTAATCTGCAAGAAACAAGTTGTGTTTTTAGCAACAAAAATGAAAGCGAAGTAGCCGAAAAATTATTTTCAAAATTTCCTAATATTAAACATAATAAAAGAATTGGCTATTATTTAAACTTATTTGCTGGTCATGTGATTGAAGGAGACTTCAGAAAAAATGCAAGTTCTGGCGGATTTGGAACTTGGATATTTAAAGAATTATTTGAAAAGGACTATATAGATGCAGTTATTCATGTGAAAGAGGATCCTACGAAGGAAAAACTTTTCAAATATGATATTTCATATAATTTAGAAGAAATTCAAGCGGGATCTAAAACGAAATATTATCCAGTTGAGATGTCAGAAGTATTAAATGTGGTTAAAGATAAGCCTGGAAGATACGCAGTAATCGGTGTTCCTAGTTTTATAACAGAATTAAGATTATTATGTGAAAAAGAACCGGTTTTTAAAGAAAGAATCAATTTTTTTATCGGTTTAGTTTGTGGGCATCAAAAGTCCGCTTATTTTTCAGATTTTTTGGCATGGCAATGTGGTATTGAACCAAATCAACTCGAGCATATAGACTATAGGAAAAAAAATGCGAATCTTCCCGCAACAAGTTACGATATTGAAGTTTCAGGCATGGTTGATGGTGCTATAAAAACTATAACGAAAAATACAAGAGATTTATATGGATATGACTGGGGGCAAGGTTTTTTTAAAGTTAGAGCTTCCGATTACACGGATGATGTAATGAACGAGACGGCTGATTTGACATTAGGGGATGCTTGGCTTCAAGATTATGCTAATGATAGCTTAGGGAATAATATTTTGATCGTAAGAAATCCTTTAATAGGTGCTTTGATTAAAGAAGCTTCTTTGGATAAAAGAATAAAAGTTGACATAATAGGTGAAGACAAGGTTATTAGTTCTCAGTCGGGACATTTCAAGCACACTCAAGATGAGTTGAATTATAGATTGGCTAAATTAGAAAAAAAGGGTACTTTTGTTCCTAGGAAGAGATGGGGGCAAAAAAAGCAACCCAATTTTGTAAGAAAAAGGGTTCAAGATTTACGTGAACTTATTTCTGTTAATTCAGCTATTTATTTCAAAAAAGCAATCGAAAAGAATGATTACAAATATTTTATAAAGAGAATGAATAGTTTAGTATTTATGTACAATGTTTTGTATTTAGATCAAAGAATAAAGAGGAAATTACGAAAAGTAAAAAGGTATATTAAGATTTAAGTATTGATAGCAAAATTTAAGATAATGAGGTTATGATTAAATCTAAAATGTTAATGAATGTATTATAATTTAATATATCATCAATGGTTGCTAAATATTATATTATAATTTTTTGCTACATTATAGTATTTGATCGGATATAAGATTAATAATTATATTGCTTTATAAATAATGGTGGTTACAAATATGAACATAATGATAACTGGTGGTGCTGGATTTATTGGGAGTAATTTTATCAGATTTATAATTGAAAAAACGGAAAGTACGATCGTTAATTTAGACTTATTGACATATGCTGCAAATCTGGAATATTTAAAAGAAATTCAACAATTACCTAATTACCATTTTATTCAGGGAAATATTAAAGATAGTACGTTGGTTATGAAGACCATCCAAAAATTTAAAATTGATTGTATAATAAATTTTGCCGCAGAGTCTCATGTTGATAATTCAATAAAAAATGCGGAAGACTTTATTCAAACCAATATAGTTGGAACTGCCAATTTGTTAGAATGTGCTAGATTATCCAAAATTAGATATTTACAGATATCGACGGATGAAGTTTATGGTAGTTTAACAGAAGGATATGCTGATGAGAATACATTTTTGAATCCTAGTTCGCCATATTCTGCATCGAAGGCTGCTGCAGATCATCTTGTTATGTCCTATCATAAAACCTACGACTTAAATATCAATATTGTTAGGGCAGCAAATAATTACGGTCCAAATCAATATAAAGAAAAATTGATCCCGTTGATGTTACACCAAATAAGCAATAATAAACCATTGCCGATATATGGCAATGGTTTGAATAAACGTGACTGGCTATATGTTGAAGACTTTTGCAGGGCAATCTTCATCATATTAGAGTGCGGAAAAACGGGTGAAATTTATAATGTTAGCGCCCATGAAGAAATTGATAATCTTACTTTAGTTAAGAAGTTATGTCACTTATGCTCATATGATGAACGCAGGATTGAATTCGTTGAAGATCGATTAGGCCATGATTATCGTTATGCCATAGAAACATCAAAGATAGAATCACTTGGCTGGAAACCAAAAACAAACCTAGAAGAAGGGCTAATTAAAACCGTAAAGTGGTACTCTGAAACCAAACAGTTGGAAAGTTGAAATAGCATATAAGGTCATGACTTTCATTGGATAATCCTTCATGATTTACATCTCAAACTTCCGCCAATCAAACAAATAAATCACCCCAATTGCTTTAAACGTCAAATAGATAAAATGACCATAATTGTGGCCAATCAGATGTAACGCATCAGCGGAAGCTCCTTTATTCGACCAAAGAGTAAAACCTAATATAATGGCTAAGATCAGCAGACCTTTTCCTAATGCAAAGACAATTGTTTTTGCAGGGAGGGGTCTTTTTTTTGTGAGGAAAAAACCGAATAAAAGGACAAAGTTAACTAGTAACAAAAAATGTGCAGCAGTTGTCCATAGGGTCATTGCTCCTGTAGGTGTTAAGAAGTCGGTGAAAACGCAAGCGACGACTGCAGTCAAATTGAGCAAGTATAGAGGAAAGCGGAAGGTTGGTTTCTTCTCCTCACTCATTCTTTCTGGTTCGTCTGCTAATTGTTCTGGTTTTAGTAGTGACTCTAAATCGATTTGATATAGATCACTTAATTTGATCAATGTGTCGATGTCTGGGGTACTTCGGTTGTTTTCCCAATTTGAGATCGTTTGTCTGGTAACAAATAATTTTTCGGAAACTTCTTGTTGGGTGAGTCCTAACTTCAAGCGACTCTCTTTTATTTTTTCAGCTATAGTCATTTCAATGCTCCTTCTGACATATCCTATCATAAAGCGGTTCAAAGAAACAATTGTAAAGCTCGATTTAAAGAAAAAATGCACAAGTAGTTTTCTTTGTTCTTATAAGATTAAATTAAGATGAGCTTCATTTAGATATTCCTAAAGAATTTCCTGAAATTGCTCGATTTTTTTTCACTGAATCCTTCACCTGTAATAAGTAACAATTGTCATATATGAAGTGATAAATGTTCAAAGCTAGCACATATTCAGAGTAGAAGATAGTCTTACTCGAGTCATTCAAAAAAAGAAAGCCACGATTAAGTAAAAAATAGTTTCCTTTTTTGAAAATAAAATCATTGATAAAACAAGGATGCAAAGAAGATTTGCGCTGATTTGCACGGGATTTGCTTGAAGGGAAGGGTGCTTGAATTATAAAATTCTGAAGAGGTGGTGCAATGCGATGACAAGTGAATCAGGTATACATACGCTCAACGGTATTTCATGTGTCCGCATAAAAAACTTTTGATAGGAGTGGATGAGACGATAAATAAAAAAATGTTTGTAAATTAAAAATCAATAAATTATAATGATTTTCAGGCGTAAAAATAAGTTGGGTAAAAAGGTTTTAATTTTGAAAAAGAAGGTTAAGGTGAAAGTTTGTGAAAAAGAAGTTTAAATATATTTTATCTTTAATAATCTTACTAAGTGCTGCGGTGGTAACGCCAGCATTTCAGGTAATGGCGGAAAGCCAAATGTTTTCAGAATCTCAGCAGGGGGATCCGGAAGAAGTGAATGCTATCCAATCTGATGATACGAATGCTTCTGCGGATGCTGGACAAGCTACCTCTCAAGTAGAAAATGCTACGCCGACAACAACAACCTCATCGAGTGTGGATGTTAAGAACGAGCAAATACAAGCAAGTAGTGACAGTGAAGAAGCCATTAATGGATCAGAAAATAAAGAAGAATCTGCTGCAAGCACTGTAGATAAGGTCCCTTCATCTGTTAATGCTTCAGCTGCAAGAGCTGTCAATGGGCAACTGACGGTTCAAGTGTTAGATGGTAATTCAAACCAACCGATCCAAGGAGCTTATTTCACATTGACCTCTTCAACATCAGGTGAGGTGACATTGTTAGTCACGGACAGTTCAGGAAAGGTTACAATTCAACTTCCTTCAGGTGGCTATTTTATTAAGCAAGTTGGTACCACGAATCAAAGACTAAACTATGCATTCACATCGGTTGGAAATTCCATCAACTTGCAACCAGGGGAAACGAAAACACTTGAACTTTACGAGCGTTTAATTGCGGGTGAGTATGCTTTTGGAGATAGTCCTGATACGATTCATATTCCTGTAAACAGCACGTTTGATTTCTCAACCAAAGCATTAGGAATTGAGGCGTTTAAACTAAATTTTAGTGGCAATATAGACAAAAGCATTTCTGACTCGCAAATCTATCCTTACTACACCAATGTTGACCCAAGCAAGCCAGGTTCCTATGTAGCAATTTTTATGGCTCGACAAGCCTCCTATAGCGTGAATACCACACATGTGGTCAATGTCATTGTCGATCCGGAGCAGATTGGAGAGGTAAATGTCCGATACCTTGATAGTCAAGGGCAAGAAATCCATGAGATGCAGACCTTGACCGGTACGATTGGTGAACCATATGATGCCAGCACTGAAGGTTATAAGTTAACATTTGATGGCTACACGTTAGATGAAACCAAGTTACCAGAAAACAGTAAAGGTGTCTTTGGAGAAACAGCACAGACGGTCACCTATGTGTATACAAAGAATCCGATCCCTGCAGCGGATGTAACAGTGGAGTATGTGGATACAGAAGGCAAAGAAATTCATCCTTCACAAACGATTAGTGGAAACGTAGGCGAGTCTTATGATGCCAACGCAAAGAACTATCAATTAGTGATTGATGGCTACACCTTAGACGAAAGCCAATTACCAGAAAATAGTAAAGGTGTATTTAGCGAAACTGCACAAACAGTCACATATATCTACACAAAAAATCCGATACCCGCAGCGGATGTCACGGTTGAGTATGTGGATACAGAAGGCAACGAAATTCACGCTAGCCAAACGATCAGTGGAAACGTAGGCGACCCATACGATGCTAGCAAAGAACAATATCAATTAAAAATCGAAGGCTACACACTGGATGAAAGCCAATTACCAGAAAACAGTATGGGTGTATTTAACGAAACTGCACAAACAGTCACATATATCTACACAAAAAATCCGATACCCGCAGCGGATGTCACGGTTGAGTATGTGGACACAGAAGGCAAAGAATTTCATCCTTCACAAACGATTAGTGGAAACGTAGGCGACCCATACGATGCTAGCAAAGAACAATATCAATTAAAAATCGAAGGCTACACACTGGATGAAAGCCAATTACCAGAAAACAGTATGGGTGTATTTAACGAAACAGCGCAAACTGTTACCTACATTTACACAAAAAATCCTTTACCAGCAGCGGATGTAACAGTGGAGTATGTGGATACAGAAGGCAAAGAAATTCACCCTTCGCAAAAGATCAGTGGAAACATAGGTGATTCATACGATGCCAGTACAGAGAACTATCAATTAATGATCGACGGCTATGCACAGGATGGAAGCCAACTGCCAGAAAATACCACAGGAGTATTTAGTGAAACAGTACAAACAGTCACTTATGTGTATACAAAAAATCTCGTACCAGCAGCGGATATAACAGTGAAATACGTTGACACAGAGGGCAATGAAATTCATGACTCCCAAGCCATTAGTGGAAACATAGGTGATTCATATGATGCCAGCACAGAACAATATCAATTATCGATCGATGGCTATACACTAGATGAAAGCCAATTACCAGAAAACCTTAAAGGTGTATTTAGCGAAACGGCACAAACAGTCACATATATCTACACAAAAAATCCGATACCAGCAGCGGATGTCACGGTCAAATATGTGGATACAGAAGGCGAAGAAATTCGCTCTTCTCAAACGATCAGTGGAAACGTGGGTGACTCTTATGATGCCAGCACAAAGAACTATCAATTAGTGATTGAAGGCTACACTTTAGACGAAAGCCAATTACCAGAAAATCTTAAAGGTGTATTTAGCGAAACTGCACAAACAGTCACATATATCTACACGAAAAATCTCGTACCAGCAGCGGATATAACAGTGAAATACGTTGACACAGAGGGCAATGAAATTCATGACTCCCAAACCATTTGTGGAAACATAGGTGATTTATACGATGCCAGCACAGATCAATATAAACTATCGATCGATGGCTATACACTAGATGAAAGCCAATTACCAGAAAACAGTAAAGGTGTATTTAGCGAAACTGCACAAACAGTCACATATATCTACACGAAAAATCCGATACCAGCAGCGGATATAACAGTGAAATACGTTGACACAGAGGGCAATGAAATTCATGACTCCCAAACCATTTGTGGAAACATAGGTGATTTATACGATGCCAGCACAGATCAATATAAACTATCGATCGATGGCTATAAACTAGATGAAAGCCAATTACCAGAAAACAGTAAAGGTGTATTTAGCGAAACAGCACAAACAGTCACATATGTGTATGCAAAAAATCCCATGCCAGCAGTGGATATAACAGTGAAATACGTTGACACAGAGGGTAAAGAAATTCACTCCTCTCAAGCGATCAGTGGAAACATAGGCGACCCATACGATGCTAGTACAGAAAAATATAAACTAAAAATCGACGGATACACCTTAGATCAAAGTCAATTACCAGAAAACAATAAAGGTGTATTTAGCGAAACTGCACAAACAGTCACATATATCTACACAAAAAATGCCGTACCAGCTGCGGATATCACGGTCGAATATATTGATACAGAAGGCAAAGAAATCCACTCTTCACAAACGATCAGTGGAAACGTAGGCGACTCTTACGATGCTAGTACAGATAAATATCAACTAACAATCGATGGCTATATTCTAAACGAAAGCCAATTACCCAAAAACTGTAAAGGTGTGTTTAGCGAAACAGCGCAAACAGTCACCTACATCTACACAAAAAATCCGGTACCAGCAGCGGATGTAACGGTGGAGTATGTAGACACAGAAGGTAACGAAATTCATGCTTCCCAAATCCTATCAGGAAATGTAGGCGACTCTTACGATGCTAGCACAGAAAAATACCAAGTATCAATCAACGGCTACGTCTTAGATCGAAGTCGTTTGCCACAAAATGCGAAAGGAACATTCGGCAAGCTGGGGGCAACTGTGACGTACGTTTATACAAAAGAAAACGCAGCAACAGTTGATAGTTCCGATAATAAAGAAAAAGCTCCTGCCCAAACTGTTACTTCGAAAAAAAGCTCTTCTGCACAAAGATTGCCGCAAACCGATGAGCAGGGGACGTTGTTCCCAGTTATAGTTGGTTTGTGCTTTATCGCCACGGCAAGCTGGCTTTATTTCAGAAAGCGAAAATAGCGATTAAGTAAGCCATTGGGGAAAGGCATCACTGACTAAAAAAAGGACAGCTGCGATTCAGCTGTCCTTTTTGTTGCTTATTTACCTAAAAATGAAATGAACCCAAGGGAATCATAAAGAAAATGGCAGATCCAGCTGACCCATACGCTATTGGATTTTTTCCAAACGTAGTTGAGTGCCAATCTGGCAGGCATCAAGGTGATCAATAATTGTGCTGGATGAAAACCGTACGCTGGGATGTGCCACAAAGCGAATAGCAGACTGCAAATGACGGAAGACCAGAAGAAAGAGAGTCCTTTTTTCTGTAAAGCCAACAAGAGATTGGTGCTAAGCAATTCTTCCCCCATGAGCATGAAGGGAACTTGTAGAAAGACCATTTGGACGGTGATAGTCTCGCTGATCGAATTAGTTGTCGGTTGTCCAAAAATAGCGGCATAAATAAAGGAAAAGAACACGCCAGTCAAAATGACGAAAGGCACACCCCATAATAAAACAATGAAACGAAAATGCTTGAATTGTTCCAAAAAGGTCCTTCGTAAGAGGAAGTACCCTGCACCAAATGCCAAAATCACATTCCATACAGTACCAACGATGGATAAAACGGAATCGCTTAGGGGTGTATAGGGAAGCATTTGATAGGTTAAACCGATGACTAATGTGAGAATAAATAAATACATTGCTGACTTGTGTTTCATTTTGAACACATCCTTTAAAGTAATTGCCACACGCTGAATTATAAACAGAAAAAACATCAAAGTACAAAAAGATATCTCTCATTATTTTTAAACGAAAATAAAAAGGAGTGAATACGATATCATGGCTGACAGGCTAGGATTTATTAGTATCAGAATAAAATATTTCTAAGAACAATTCTCAAAAATGGTGAACAAAAAGAGAAGTTTATAAGAATCTCTGTAACACTGTTGAAATATTATTACGCTTATGTTACATTTTGTTTACGTTATTATGTTTAGGGAGAATGTTTATGAAGAAATCAAGCAATTATTCAAATAATTCACAACATAAAGAAGCGATGTCTGAAAAACAAGCACCTTTTTCAAGGGGCGAATCACATCAAAAGCAAACAACGGGAACGGCAAGACGCTCGCAAACCACCAATCGTCAAGTTTCTAAAAAGAAGCCAACCCATCGCAAGTATCTCTTTTCTTTGATGACGCTGCTGACAGTTGTCATTATCGCCACTGGCGGTTATATCGCCTTTACGTTGAAGCAGCAAGAAGCCTTGGCAAGGGAAAAATATGAGGCTGCTGCTGAAAAGTTATTGGCATCGATTCAAGAAGAGCAGGTCAAAGAGGGAATTCCAGCAAAACTTGAAACATTGTCTGATGGAGACAAAAAAGAATTGATTTTCCGACCAAAAGAGGAGAATGCGATCCCTGTCAAGGATGCAAGCAAGAAATTGTCGAACATGGCGAACAAATTATGCAAAAAACACACCGACAAAGAGACAGTCACCATTGCTAGGATTGAAGCACAAGCAGTCGCATCGAAAGTGTCAACCTATTCTTTAAAAGCGGACAGCTATGTTTGGAATCGGGAAACTGGTCGCTTTGAAGATGCGGATAGCGTGGTTGCCGATCCAATTTTTATTTCCGAGAAAACCGGCAATGAATTATCCTTGAAAGACTTGGTTCCAGACGAGGGAAGCTTGCTAGGGATCCAGCAAGTCATTCAGCAAAAGATTTTAGACCAAGCCAAGGAACCAGATAAAGTCATTGATGCGGTCTTGGCGATGGATCGAATCACCTATGAGTCGAAATTTACGTATGATCCTGAAAAAGTAACGATCCAGTTACCCCAAAATCAAACTGGCGTATCTGAGATCACGTTGGCGTACAAAGAGATTGCACCGTTTATTGATCCGGAACTTGTTAATGCGGACCAATTGAAAGAGCAACAACCGACATTGGACGAAAACAAAAAATATGTTGCATTGACTTTCGATGATGGACCAAATGATACCTCGACATTGGATCTCTTAAAAATCTTGAAAGACAATAATGTGAAGGCAACGTTTTTTGAATTAGGCCAAATGGTGGATCAGTATCCTGAAGTATCGAAAAAAATCCATGAAGAAGGGCATGAAATTGCCAGTCACTCTTATTCACACCCGCAATTAAATACGTTGTCGCCGGAGGATGTCAAAGCGGAAATAACTAAGACCGACAAAGCGATCTATCAGGCAACTGGGGTCTTGCCTAAGAATTTGCGTCCACCGTATGGGGCGATCGACCAACAAAGCGCCCAAGCAGCAGGAAAAGCGATCATTCAATGGAGTGTCGATACCGAGGATTGGAAGCTAAAAGATCCGAATAAGATTCTAAAGGTCGTACAAAACAATGTCTACGATGGATCGATTATTTTGCTTCATGATATTCATCCGAAATCCGTTCAAGCTGTACCAGGTATTATCCAAACGCTGAAAGCGCAAGGCTATGAATTTGTGACGGTGGATCAGTTGTTAAATAGTAAACAAAAACCAATGTATCAATATTTTGGTGAAACAGATGAACGTAGCGTTAGCTAATAGCTGAAAAAGGAAGTGATGATCGCTATCACTTCCTTTTTTTATTAAACGAACACTGCAGTTGCCGCTTTATCACTCGTCTGAGGCAAATGCCTGGAGGTAGTCTTCATCCAGCAGTAAAGCAAAGTCATCAGCAAGGGCTTCTTGATCCAGTTCTCGCATGAGAGCTAGCATCTTTGTAGTTATCGTTTGCCCCGCTTTTTGATCGCCGGTTCTTAAGAGCAACACGCCTTGGAAAAATTTGCAGACGGTTTGGTGAAAAAACTCTTTGTAGTCTGTCGCCAAAAGTTTCAATTGGATAACGAGAACTTCCGTTGCATCGTATTGCTGGTGTTTTAATGTGTATTCAATCAAATTGATCAGTAGCGCGCAATAGATTTCCCGACCTTTTTCCATATCGATGTAGTACTCGAGCATCTTGGATACTTTTTTGAAAAAGAGGAAATTATACTCGTTGTCCAAAAGGTCGATGGTGTTGGCGAATAACTGGATTTCTTGCAATGTCCAGCTTTCAACATCAATGAGATAGGAAATAATCGTTTGACGATCACATTCCAAAACAGCACGTTTCCGATAGACCCCATGCTCTGCCAAGCTTTGCAGCATGCGAATTCGCGAGCGAACCTCTGCAATACGGACATTGTTTAGTCTGCTAGTGGTTTGCTGCAGTTCCTGTAATAGCTTTTGTAAATTTGGCAGATCGTGTTTGTTTGAATACTGATTGTACCGATGATTATAGCTATTTTGCTCATCCAGACGATAGCCATTAGCGATATAGAGAAATTCATCGATATCCATTGAGAGATTTTCTAAGATTTGCAAGAGTAAGTTGGTAGCAATCTGATGCTTGCCTTTTTCAAATTCAATTGCATAGGATTTTGAAATAATCGTGCCATAGACTTCTTTTTGGGTGAAGCCTTTTTTCAATCGGATTTGTCTGATCGTTTCGCCATACATAAGAACCCCTCCGCTCTCATTGCTTTAATGAAATTGTGTCTCCTCATTATAGTAAAACAAGCCCAGTGTAGGAATCAAAAAGGTCTTATATTTCAGACTCTCTTGATTTAATGAAAGAAATTGATCGGTAAACTTAGTGATAGAGGATCCTCAGAGAGGATAATAGAAAAGCGTGAGAACATTCGATTCTCACGCTTTTTTTAGACGAAACTAAGGCAGATCAATACAAGAATCATTACTAGCCAATGCATCGTTTTTTTGCTCCTTAAATGGTATTAGAAGAAGACGATTGGGCTGCTACGTTTCCTTCTGATTAACAAGTATAAGCAAAAAGAACCCAATAAATGGTTAAGTCCAAAATGTAAGACCAAAAAGATACTGAGGAATTCTCTGGGAAGAAAAAAGTGGGATATGGCGACTGAAGAAACTCTATTTCATAATGGTGTAGACTCGATTTTAATGGGGAGTTTTCATTCTTTTTTCATAGAACTTTCTGTGAACGTTTCGATTCTTTTTTTCGCTACTAAGAGTTATTTTGAAGGATATCGTGAAAAATCGGGTGATATTTTTTTGTTTTTTTATTTGCAGAGGTAAAAAACGAAGGTGAAATCAAGAAAAAACACAATCGTCGTTTTTATCTAAATAAATGCATAAGTATACAAATGTAATCGTATTCATTATATTGATTAAATGTAAAAAAAGGAATGGTTAAATGACGAAAAAATAGATTTTTTTATCGTAACAGCCTGTTTTATAAGAAAAATATAAATAATTTGTGCTTGTTTATTAAATAAATCTTTTATGTTTTCTGAGGCTAAATTAAGTGTTTTTTTAATTATTTATCGTGTTTATAATTTGTTGGAAAGAAATAAATTTGCTAGAATTTTGGTACACAGTGTGTTCGTTTAGTTATTTTATTTTTATGATTCACAAGCGATTTCTACTATGCTGCTAAACTATTTGAACAAAAATCACTGGGTTTTTCAGAAAGCATGCGAAAAAACGTCGCGGTGCGATCGGTTACTTTTGTTTTCTCTCTATGCCTTTGGGTGTTGGGTTGAAATAGATTTTCATCTGGTATTAAAGGGGGAAAGAAGGATTCCAGAGATCATCAGTTTTATCTTTTGTCGGTTAAATTTTTTTCGAACAGGAGGAGAATGAATGAAAGGCGTTAATTATAAAAAGCTCATGGATTCAAAGAAAAACACACGCGTTCGAACAAAGAAAAACATTATTGCGAATTTAACTGTTAGTGGGATGTTGTTGACGAGTACAGTGGTCGTGCCAGCAAGTTTATTATGGGCACCAATGACGGTTGAAGCTGCTTTGGTTTCAGCTGAACTTTTCTCAGATATCACAGCATCTAATAACTCAGGCACGAGTGCGTCTGCACCTTATGCAACTCCTGGTGCAACGAACCAAGTCAATTTCTCGATTTCTGGATCAAATGCAGTAACGGTTGATGTCTTGAATGGGGATAAAGTCGCGGTTGTTGGGGTTCCTCAAGGCCTTACTGGGTTGGTTCAACCGGCAGGGAATGCATCGATTTCCACCAATGTGATACTCCAACTGGGGAATTTCCCAGCCTTGCAAACGCTGATCGGTACAGTCACACCAGCAGTCAATACCTTGATCAGCACGGTGGATGGAATCGTCAATCAAAATTTAGCTGATGCACTGGATATTCCGCCAACAATCGTTGGCGGCTTACCGAATCCGTTGTATACGGCAGCTTCAATCGTGGATGTCAGCCAAGTGATTTCTGTTAACTTAGATGAAATCACTACCCAGTTAGACTTATTAAATCAACTTGGACAATTTGGCCAAGCAAATTTTGAAGTTCCAGCTGGACTAACCGATAACGAACGTGCCCTGATTGCCAATGTGGATGATGGTTTATTTATCGTTATCAATCAACGCATCAATCAAATTCTTGATAATTTACAAGCAGCCCAGATTCAAGTCAGCATTTTGGATGGTGCAAGTGGGATTCCAGGCATCGGTACCTTGATCGGTCAAATCAATACGTTGGTACAAAGTACCGTTAATACAGCGAAAGCTACTTTGAACGCAACAGTTGAAACGGCACAAACAGTCTTCAATGCAACGACAGATTTAGCAGATCAAATCGCTTCTGCATCTGTTTTAGGTCAAACCAATGTGGTCATTCCAACGAATGTCACCAGTCCGACCTATGCACAATTGGTTGAAAACGGTGTGGCGAATCCATCTAATCCTTACGAAGCCCGCTTCGAAGGAACGATGTCGCAACTTGATTTGATCACCATTGATTTGTTTACGGATGCTGACGGCAATAACTCGATTTGGTTTGCACCAGATACACCAGAAGATCAAACCGATACACCAACGATCAATCCATTGACAGCAGGGGAGACGACGATCAGTGGAACAGCTGAGCCAGGCGCAGCCATTACATTGGCGATCAACGGCGGAGCACCTATTACGACAACCGCAGATGGTGACGGCAATTGGACGGCGGATGTCCCTGAATTGGTGGAAGGCGATACAGTCACAGCCGTAGCGGAAGCTGACGGCGAATCGGCGAGTGAGCCTGCAACGGCAACGGTAGCAGCACCAGTGGTCAATGCACCAACGGCTTCGATTACAGGAAATAGTACCGATGGGTACCCTGTGACGGGGACAGCCGCAGCAAATGCAGCCATTGAAATCACCAATGCCGAAGGTGAAGTCGTTGGCTCTGGGACGGCAAATGAGAACGGCAACTACAGTATCACGTTGAACCCAGCAGATGTAGCAGAAAATGAAAACTTGAATGTTGCCGCAATCGTCACTGCCGGTGGCCAAACTTATCGCAGTGGCAATACGCCAATCGTCGTTCCAGCAGACGATGCAGAGCAACAAACGGGAACACCAACGATTCAACCGGTGACTGCCGGGGATACAAGCGTCAGCGGAACTGCTGAGCCAGGTGCTTCGATTACTGTGACCGTCAACGGTGCAGATCCGATCGTGACGGAAGCCGATGAAGAGGGCAATTGGCGTGTTGATGTGGCCGAAGTGTCAGAAGGCGATACGGTTTCAGCTGTTGCCGAATTAGCAGGACAAACGCCAAGCCAACCGGCTAGCACCACCGTGTCCGCCTTAACGGTCAATGCACCGACGGCTTCGATTACAGGAAATAGTCAAGAGGGCTATCCAGTGACTGGAACAGCAGCACCAAATGCGGCCATTGAGATCACCAATGCGGATGGCGAAATTGTCGGAACAGGTACCGCCAACGAGAATGGCGTTTATACGGTGACGTTAGATCCAGCAGATGTTGACGCGGAAGAAACCCTCAATGTGACGGCGGTTGTCACCGCTGGCGGCGAAACCTACCGTAGCAGCCCAACACCTGTTGTGGTGCCTGCGGATATTTTGCAGACGGAAACACCAACGATCGATCCAGTCAGTGCTGGAGATACGACCGTTAGTGGGACAGCCGAACCGGGGGCAACGGTAACGATCACGCTTCCTGAAGGCGACCCAATCACGGCTGAAGCCGATGAGGAAGGCAACTGGGAAGCAACGGTTCCTGAATTGTCAGAAGGCGATTCCGTGACGGTCGTAGCTGAGTCTGAAGGCAAAGATCCGAGTGCCCCAATCACGGTGAGTGTAAACGGTTTAACCGTGGCTGCGCCAACGGCTACGATCACCGGAAATAGCACAGACGGGTATCCAGTAACGGGAACGGCAACTGCCAATGCAGCGATTGAAATTTTGAATGAAGCCGGCGATGTTGTTGGTAGCGGAACAGCTGATGAGGATGGCAACTTCACGATCACCCTTGATCCTCAAGAGGTGACAGCTGGCGACAACTTACGAGTGGAAGCGATCGTGACGGCTGGTGGTGAAGACTATCGCAGTACAGGCACACCGCTTGTAGTTCCTGCAGATGATGTCGAAAATTTGACGGAAACACCAACGATCGACCCAGTAACAGCTGGGGATACGACCGTCAGCGGAACGGCTGAACCAGGAGCAACTGTGACAATCACGCTGCCTGAAAGCGATCCGATCACGGCAGAAGCCGATGATGAAGGCAATTGGGAAGCGACGGTACCAGAATTAACAGAAGGCGATACGGTAACTGTCGTTGCCGAAGCCGAAGGCAAAGAGCCAAGTGCCCCGATTACCGTGACCGTGGATGGCGTTACTGTCAGTGCACCGAGCGCTTCCATCACAGGCAATAGTACGGATGGCTATCCGGTCAGCGGAACAACGACACCGAATGCGGCCATTGAGATTTTGAATGAAGCAGGCGATGTCGTTGGTAGCACGACGGCGGATGACACGGGTGTTTATACCGTGACCTTAGATCCAGCCGATGTGGCGCCAGAAGAAGCCTTGCAGGTGGTGGCAGTTGTGACAGCGGGCGGTCAAGACTACCGCAGTAATGCCACACCAATCACGGTACCAGCAGACATTGAACAAACAGGAACACCAACGATCGATCCGGTCACAGCAGGTGATACCACGATTAGGGGAACGGCAGAACCAGGATCGACGGTTACTGTCACGATCACCGATCAAGAACCAGTAACGGCTGAAACGGATGACGAAGGAAACTGGCTTGCAGAAGTGCCAGCAGTCTCTGGTGGTGATACAGTCACAGTCGTTGCGGAAGCCGAAGGCAAAGAGCCAAGCGCGCCAATCAGCGTAGGAGTCACAGGAGTGACCGTAGCAGCACCGACAGCGATCATTAGCGGAAATAGTACTGATGGGTATCCAATCACGGGGACTGCTCCAGCGAATGCAGCGATCGAAGTGTTGAATGAGTCAGGTGATGTGATCGGTACTGGGACAGCCGATGGGGATGGAAACTATACGGTAACTATCGCACCAGCCGATGCAACACCAGAAGAAACCTTGTCTGTCGTTGCGATCGTAACAGCTGGCGGGGATGAGTACCGCAGTCCTGCCACACCCGTGACGGTCCCAGCAGATGAGCTTGAACAAACAGCATCACCAACGATCGACCCAATCAACGCCGGGGATACGACGATCAGCGGAACGGCAGAACCAGGCGCAACGGTGACGGTAACGATCCCAGGAGAAGCTCCGGTCACTGGCGAAGCCGATGACGAGGGGAACTGGGCGGTTGACGTTCCTGAAGTTTCTGAAGGAGAAACCGTCACAGTGGTCGCACAAGCACCAGACAAAGACCCAAGTGCACCAATCAGTGTTGGGGTTAATGGGTTGACGATCGCTACACCAACCGCGACGATCAGCGGCAATAGTACTGATGGTTACCCAGTAACGGGAACGGCACCAGCCAATGCAGCCATCGAAATCTTGAATGCCGATGACGAGGTCGTAGGTACTGGCACCGCCAATGACGAAGGCCAATATACGATCACGTTAACGAGTGAGGATGCGTCTCCAGCTGAAACCTTACGGGTGATAGCTGTAGTCACAGCCGGTGGTCAAGATTACCGCAGTGCGGCTGCCCCAATCACAGTACCATTGGATCAAACTGCAGTCCCAACGATTGAAACGGTGACAGCCGGCGACAACACCATCAGCGGAACGGCTGAACCTGGTGCGACAGTTTCGATAACGATTGGTGACGCAGAGCCAGTCACTGCCGACGCAGATGACGAAGGCAATTGGACGGCAACGGTGCCCGAGGTTTCTCAAGGAGAAATTGTTTCTGTGGTAGCGACCCTTGATGGGGAAACACCAAGTGATGCAGCTACGGTCGTCGTAAATCCACTCAGTGTGGCGACACCGACAGCAGCGATCAGCGGCAATAGTTCGGAGGGGTATCCAGTAACCGGAACGGCCACGCCAAATGCAGCGATTGAGATCTTAAATGCAGCCGGTGAGGTTGTTGGTAGCGGTGAAGCAAATGAGGAAGGTGCTTACAGCATCACATTGAACAGCGACGATGTTGATCCTTCAGAAGCGCTTCAGGTGGTGGCAGTGGTAACCGCTGGCGGCGATGAATACCGCAGTGCGCCACTTTCCATCGTGGTACCAGCAGACCAAACGACTACCCCAACGATCGATCCAGTGCAAGCAGGTGATACATCCATCGGAGGAACTGCCGAACCTGGTTCAACGGTGACGGTAACGATTCCTGGAGAAGATCCAGTGACTGCCGAAACGGATGAGGAAGGCAATTGGACAGTCACCGTACCAGAACTTTCAGAAGGCGACACGGTCACAGTGGTTGCGGAAGCTGAAGGCAAAGACCCAAGTGCACCAATCAGTGTTGGTGTCGGTGCCTTGAACGTGGCTGCACCAACCGCAACGATCACGGGCAACAGTACTGACGGCTATCCAGTTACAGGGACAGCACCAGCCAACGCAGCCATTGAAATCTTAAATGCTGCCAATGAAGTGGTAGGCAGTGGTACTGCCAATGGAGACGGTGAGTATACGATCACCTTGACAGAAGGTGTTTCACCAGCAGAAACCTTGCGCGTGGTGGCTATCGTATCAGCCGGCGGTCAAGACTATCGCAGTCCGGCAACTACTATCGTGGTACCAGAAGATAACGCAGAAGACCAAACAGCGGCACCGACTGTCGCACCAGTGATTGCTGGGGCTACAACCGTTAGCGGAACGGCTGAACCTGGGGCAGATGTAACGGTTGAACTACCAAACGGCGATACTGTTACAGTGGCAGCGAATGACGAAGGTGAGTGGACGGCAACTGTGCCGACGGTTTCTCTGGATGATGTCTTGACAGTTACTGCCTTGGCAGACGGCAAAACAGAAAGTTTACCAGTAACAGTGACGGTGCAAGGGCTGATCGTGGCAGCACCAACGGCAACGATTTCTGGCAATAGTGAAGATGGTTATCCCGTAACTGGTACAGCACCAGCCAATGCGGCAATCGAAATCTTAAATGCTGATGATCAAGTGATTGGCACAGGGACAGCCAATGAGAATGGCGTTTTCACCGTTACCTTGACCAGTGAAGAAGTATCAGCGGGCGAAACGGTCCGTGTCGTTGCTATCGTTTCAGCAGGTGGGGATGACTTCCGTAGTCAACCAACAGCTGTCGTGGTGCCAGCGGATCAAACGGCGACACCAACGATCAATCCAGCTGTGGCTGGCGCAACACAAATCAGCGGGACAGCCGAGCCGGGAGCAACAGTCAATGTGACGGTCGGTGAGCAAGACCCAATCACCGCTGAAGTTGACGAAGAGGGCAATTGGCAAGTTGATGTGCCAGAGCTTTCCGAAGGGACGACTGTTACGGCAGTGGCAGAAGTAGAAAATGAAACACCAAGTACACCAGCAACGATCACGGTCGGGGCATTAACGGTGGCGGCGCCTAGTGCGTCTATCAGCGGCAATGCAGCCGATGGCTATCCAGTGACTGGAACAGGACCAGCGAATGCGACCATCGAAATCTTGAATGAAGCTGGCGAGACAGTAGGAACGGGTACGACCAATGCTGCAGGGGGTTACACGATCGCTTTGACTAGTGAAGATGTCTCTCCTGAAGAAAACTTGACGGTGGTTGCGGTGGTCACAGCAGGTGGCAAGGATTATCGCAGTCCAGCGACACCGATCATGGTGCCAGCTGAACCGGGTGAAAATCAAACAACGGCACCAACGGTTGATCCAATCAAAGCAGGCGATGAAACAGTTAGCGGAACGGCCGAACCTGGATCAACTGTGACTGTAACACTACCTGATGGCACAGAAGAAACCACCGAAACAGATGACGAAGGCAACTGGAGTGTCGATGTGCCTGAATTGTCTGAAGGAGATACCATCACGGTCGTCGCAGACAGTGACGGCAAAGACCCAAGTGATCCGATCACTGTCATTGTTGAAGGAGTGACTGTCACAGCACCAACAGCTTCCATCAGCGGCAACAGCACGGATGGTTACCCAGTGACTGGTACAGCACCAGCCAATGCAGCGATTGAGATTTTGAACGCAGCCAATGAAGTCGTTGGAACAGGCACTGCCGATGGAGACGGCAACTATACAGTGGACTTAACTTCTGAAACTGTCGATCCAGAAGAAATCTTAAACGTCGTTGCCATCGTAACAGCTGGTGGGAAAGAGTATCGCAGTAATCCAACAGTGGTCATCGTACCAGCAGATACGGTAGTGGATCAGACAGCTGCACCAACGATCGATCCAATCACGGCTGGGGATACCAGCATCAGTGGGACCGCTGAACCAGGTTCAACTGTGACGATCACCGTACCAGATGCGGAACCAATCACGGCTGAAACGGATGACGAAGGCAATTGGACAGCAGAAGTACCAGAAGTTTCTGAAGGCGATGCGGTCACTGTTGTGGCTCAATCACCTGACAAAGAGCCAAGCGCTCCAGTCACAGTTGGTGTGGGGGCGTTGACAGTCACTGCGCCTAGTGCAACTATCACAGGCAATAGCACGGATGGCTATCCAGTAACTGGAACGGCACCAGCCAATGCCACCGTACAAATCTTGAATAGCGATGGACAAATCGTCGGTTCAGGAACCGCAGACGCGCAAGGGAACTACAGTATCACTCTTGAACCAACAGCTGTTGCACCAGCGGAAAGCCTAACCGTCGTTGCAGTTCAAACAGCTGGCGGCAAGGAATACCGCAGTAATGCGACACCGATCGTGGTACCTTTGGATCAAGAAGAGCAACAAACTGCAACACCAACGATCGATCCAGTCAAAGCTGGCGATACGACGATCAGCGGGACTGCCGAACCAGGTTCAACGGTGACGGTAACGATTGGTGAAAATGAACCAATCACGACCGAAACGGACGAAGAGGGCAATTGGACAGTTGAGGTACCTGAAGTTGCGGAGGGTGATACCGTCACTGTTGTGGCACAATCACCTGAAAAAGATCCTAGTGCACCAATCACAGTGAGTGTGGATGGCATCACGGTTTCAGCACCGACTGCTTCGATCACCGGCAATCCAGAGGATGGTTACCCAGTGACGGGGATGGCAGCACCAAATGCGGCGATTGAAATCTTGAATGAAGCGGGGGATGTCGTTGGATCAGGCAATGCCGATGAAAATGGCAATTACACGATCACGCTCTCTGGTGAAGACGTTTCTCCTGAAGAATCATTGAACGTCGTTGCGATCATCACAGCCGGCGGCAAAGACTACCGGAGTAATGCCACACCAATCGTCGTGCCTGTCGAAAATACGATCGATCAAACCGCCACACCAATCATCGAACCAGTCACAGCTGGTGATATGACCATCACTGGTACTGCTGTAGCGGGAGCGATGGTCACCGTGACGGTAACGGGCGAAGAAGCGGTTGAAAGCCAAGCAGATGAAGCAGGAAATTGGTCAGTAGACGTTGCGGAAGTTTCTCGAGATGAAATCGTAACAGCAGTGGCGCAAAGTGAAGGAGAAACCGCCAGTGAACCAGCAACGACCGTTGTCAGTGGTATCACGGTCAACGCACCTTCAGCGTCCATTACTGGGAATTCACAAGATGGCTATCCAGTAAGTGGGAACGGACCTGCCAATGCAGCGATTGAAATTCTTAATGAAGCAGGGGATGTCGTTGGAACAGGCACTACCGATGAAAATGGTGACTATACGATCACGTTGACTAGCGAAGATGTCGCACCAGAAGAAAACTTATCGGTTGTGGCGATCGTCACTGCCGGTGGGGATGACTACCGCAGTAATGCGACCCCAATCGTCGTGCCTGTCGATGATGAAAGCATCAAAACTGATACACCAACCATTGACCCAGTCACGGCTGGTGATACAACGATCAGCGGAACGAGTGAGCCAGGTGCGACGATCACCGTTACCATCAGTGATCCGTTAACAAGTAGCTTACTGACTATCTTCGCAGCTGAAGGACCGATCACAACGATCGCCGATCAAAATGGTGACTGGGATGTTGAGTTATCCGCGGAAGCGACGGAAGGCGAAACTGTTACGGTTCTTGCCTTAGCCGAAGGCGAAACCTTAAGTGATCCGACGACGACCGTAGTCGGTGCCTTGACGGTTGATGCACCGGTTGCCACGATCACTGGCAATCCTACCGATGGCTATCCAGTCTTCGGAAATGGGCCAGCCAATGGGACGATCGAAATCTTGAATGAAGCGGGTGACGTTGTCGGAACTGGAACGACCAATGGGAATGGTGCCTTCAGCATCACATTAGACCCAGAGGATGTTTCACCAGAAGAAACCCTTAACGTTGTGGCTATCGTTACAGCAGGTGGCAGAGAATACCGCAGTGCAGCAACACCAATCGTGGTACCAACGGGTGACAATGGTACGGATGGTACTGACGGCACGGACGGTACCGATGGAACGGATGGCACTAATGGTTCTAATGGTACCAATGGCACGGACGGAAGCAACGGCGCTTGGGGCAACTGGGGCAGTTGGGGGAACAACAACGGCAACGGCAGCAATAACAACCAAAGCTGGTGGGGAAGTAAGTACCTACCGAAAACGGGATCAGAAGGAACTTGGTATGCTTCAGTGATTGGGGCAGCAGTCTTCGTTGTCGGAGGAATTGGCTTGTTCTTCAAAGCAAGAAAGAAAAAAGACCAACAAAAATAGCATGACTTTACCAGCGGAGTGGACATCCTCCGCTGGTATCTCTAGTGAATAATAGTTTTGAAGCAATGATCATCGTTTCGTAAAGAAAGGGTTAGAAATGGTATGGAAAGCAGAAGGAGGGAAAAACGTTTTTACAAATGGACGATCAGCCAATTAATTCTCTTTTTGACCAGCATCAGTTTCGTCAATTTGTATCTTTTAACAACGACAATAAAAGCCGAAGCAGCAGTGAATGTTTTAGATGTGGAGATTTTAAGCAATTTAACGAGTGCCAATACAAGTGGCACCTCAGTAAGCGTTCCATGGCCAGGCAGCGTGACAAATCGACCAGTGACTTTTTCGATCAAAGGCAACGGCGGGTTGAACGCTTCTGTCAATGTCAGTGGGGAAGATAAATTTGCTTTATTAGCGATCCCAGCAGAATTGAGAAATAGCATCAGTGCCAATGGATCAGCAGCCATCAAGACGTCGACCACAGTCAATATTGCCAATGTCCCACTGCTGAATGCGATCTTAACGGCACTTGATTCCTTGACCAGTTCACTAAATCTCAACCTTGGGATTGTTCAAATCGATTTGACAGCGATCAACCAGCAGATTTCTTTACTAAAGACTGTCGGAAATATCGGGAATGTAGAAATAACCAGTCCGTTGCAGTTCACCACCCAAAGAGAAGCTTTGTATACCAATATGAGTTCGAACCTTGGTGTCGTCTTAGGAACCAATGTCCCGCAAATTCTACGGAATTTAAGTACTGCAATTCAAAATACCCAGATCCGAGTAATCGGCATCGATATTGGCGGCGTCGTTCGCGCATTGCTGCAAGGGTTACTGAATACTTTGCTTAGCAGCGTGAATTCAGCGTTGAATGATTTGGCAACTGTCCAAGAACAAATGGCGGATGCAGCTGTTTTAGGAGCAACGGATGTTCAAATTCCGACGTTACTTTCAGGTCCAGGTCAGTTGACCGCAAATTGGACCGCCAATTTTTCGGCTTCTGTGTTGAAAGCAAAGCCGACGGATATCAATCTCTTGAACTTTAGTGCGCTAAATATCAGCAGTCGCCAAACTATGGTTTATTTTATGGTCGAAGCATTGACGATGGATCGGACGAATCTGCCGACTCAGCTGAATTTTGGCCGACATGCCATTCAAACGAAAAAGAGCGAGACATGGCGGGCAACCGCCAACGGCGATCAAAGCGCAATTGCTACAACTGGGATTTTACGGATCAATGATACCCGCAATCGGCAGAAAAAATGGCAAGTGAAGGTCAGACAATCCACCAATTGGGTCAATGGTACACGCACATTGCCAGCCGCCGAATTAAGAGTTCAGCTTGGAACTGTCAATTCGACCTTTACGGACGGTCGAGTGGTTTTACCTGATAATGCAACGATTGCCCTGCAGCAAAATGTCGAAAAAAATGTGGTGACGTTGGAAAATGCGGCATCGACTGGTAGACTGACTGTTAATTTTTCCCAGTTCAATTTATTTATACCTGAGAAAACACCTAAATTTCAAGGTCAGTATCGCGCCACAGTCGTGTGGACCGTTTCCGATACACCTTGAAAAGGAAAAGCAGAATGAAAAAGAATTCCCTTGTGCTACTTCTGATTTTGCTGATCGGCAGTTTCTACAGTATCGTTCCATCAGCAGTAGCCAATACGACGACCGGCAACATTGAGTTTTATGAAGGACCAACGGAAACATCTAGCAGTGATTCAATTGATGAAGAAATTGAACCACCGACCAGTCAAGAAACGGTCACTAACGCGGAAGAACCGCTGCCGCAGCTTGCAGAGGCCAATTACTTTTGGCTGCCCATAATAGGCGGATTCTTCATTAGTCTGACATTGATCTTTAGCATCAAAAAAAGGAGGACGGTAAAATGATTTCAAAGAAATACGTAGTGGGGGCATTAGGAATATTGACGACACTTAGCATCGGTGCGACAGTGCAAGCGGACGACACGACCGGTGTCGTAGAATATACCTCTGGTGGCATCGTGTTTGACCCGGATAAAGGCGGGAGTGATCCCAATACGCAGCTACCAACGAATTTAGATTTTGGTGCCCATGAGATCCAAACAGAAAATGCCGAAACGTGGGTGGCAACAACGGATGGAACTGGATTACCTGGGGATGGATCCACGCTACAAAGAGGAGCAGTTGCAGTCAGCGATAACCGAGGACAGGCGAACTCTTCTTGGGCAATCAAAGTACGGCAAGCAACCCAATTTACGGCAGGAGACAGCACGTTGGACGGTGCGGTATTAACAGTAGATATGGGTACCTTGACCAACAACTTAAGTTTGCCGCCAACCGGAACCAGTGATATTGCCAATGGCGAACTTGATTTTGCGACGATCAACAATGAATATGCTTTCTTGACCGCCAACGCTGGCGAAGGGATCGGTGAAACGTCGATGCCTCTAGAACAATTTACCCTTTCGATCCCAGCCAATACGGAAAAACAATCAGCAACCTATCAAACGACCCTCGTTTGGACGATCAGTAGTGCGCCGACGACCCCATAGGTCTGTAGCCATTGCAACACAGTTAGCAGAAAAAAAGCAGCTTGCCTAAGCGGCTGCTTTTTATGCTAGCTGGTTTTTCTTTCCTATTTTGTGTAGAAAGGATCTGACAGGATGCATCAGAAGAAAGTTCGAGGCAAAGGAATTCAGAATTGGCTAGTAAGTATTCTAATGGTCTTATTTTTCATTGGTACTAGTAGTACGGGGGCAGCAGATTCACTTGATACCTTCGATGTTCAAATCAAATTGCCAGAGTCACAGCGGGACAAAGAGTTGATGTACTATGATTTGTTGCTGGAGCCCAAGGCGGAAGAAAAACTAGCGGTCATGGTTTCCAATAAAAGCGAGCAACCAATCAATTTACAGCTATCCTTTAATCGAGCGGTCACGAACATGACTGGCGTCGTTGAGTACTCTGGGGCAAATGAAGAAGCAACGCCTTCTGCTCCATACGCGATCGAAGAACTCGTCACTTTAAGTGATGAAACCCTTTCGTTAGCTCCTAATGAGCAAAAAGAAATCACCTTGACAGTCCAGATGCCATCTGAATCCTTTGATGGGATTTTGGCAGGGGGACTATACGTACAGCAAACCGGCAGTGAAGAGTTTCAAGGGAATGTTCAAAACCTATTAGCCAGAGAAGTAGCAGTATTGCTTCGAAACAAAGAATCTGACATCCCGCCAGCGGTCCGAATTGAAGAAGCTCATTTGGAAGAGATCAATCGCCGTAATGTCATCATCATAGCGGTGGAAAATACAGCGGCCGATTATCTCAGTAAAGCTACGCTTACGTACGAAGTATTTCATGATGGGCAAGCAACCGCCATCAAAGGGGAAAAAGAGGTCCAATTAGCGCCCAATGCGTTAATGAATTACGCACTTCCTCTGGATGGAAACGAACTGCTTTCAGGAGAGTATAAAATAAAAACGACCCTCCAAGCCGCCGATCAAGAATGGCAAGGAGAGCCCACCTTCCAAGTTGCAAGACAAGAAGCACAAGAAAGAAATGAGCAAGATGTTAGTATTGAGGAGACCTCTTCACCAATCCTTCTCTATTTGTTGATTGGTGGTGTTTTATGTCTGATCATCGCCTATTTGATTTGGCATAATCGAAAACTAAAACGAGCATTAAACAAAACAGATGATAAAACCCCGTGAGCACTTATAAGAAATTCCTTACTAATTATAGAAGGAAAGAAAACAATTAAAATTCAAGGGATGCATGTAAATCAGAAGCATAAAAAAAGCAGCAAACAGGCCATTTATTGTTTAAAATAAATGGTTTTTTGTCGTGTCCATGAAGATTCGATATGGTAAATTAAGTAGAAAATTTTTTTTGATTGCATCTTGCAGCAGCTAATGATCACTTTTATTTTTATGGAAAATCTTCAGAGGAAACAGTTGATTACCCATGACCGGACTGCCCTAAGAGGAGGGTAGCTTTTTTTTGCGAAAAAATGAAGAATAAATAACAATTAATATTTTATTTGAACGAAAGTTATTTTTATGAAAATCACTAGAAATCTTGGGCAGTAGTCAGTAAGCTTTGGAATAGATAACGAGTTAAACTACTTAAAAAAACATAAGTTATTATTGTTGTTTGCGCTTTCTGACTTATAAATGTGTTAAGAAAGCAGTACGTCGGGGTCTCCTTTACTATAATAGGTTTAGACCAATTATAAAGTCTTTTCTTACTTTGTTTTTAATTTAAACTACCTTTTTTGCATAAACGTTTCGTTAATCCGTTTGAAAGTGCAAGCAGGCATTTTTAATTAAGAATACAATTAGAAATGATGTGAAAAGGAGAATTAAGATGTCTGCAAATTTGAGCAATTTCGCTGTTTATATAGTAGATGACAATTTTTTTAATGGAAATGTGATGAAAAAAATGATCACTGAAAGTCATGTTCCTTATTCTATGGTGGAGATCATTTCACCGGACGAACTAGCTTCTTTTCTTGACGGATACCTAACAGATGTGAACGATCTCTTCTTATTTTCCATTGAAATGATGGGATTTGATCGAAGCTTTCAATTAGCAGGGCGATTGAGGGAGCAGTGCAAAAAGTGTCAAATTGCTTTTTATGGTGCCTATGCGTCCAAAATCGAAATCAAGAAACTGAATCTTATCTGTCCTTTAGGAATCATCGATACAGAAGAAAAGGAGGTGGCAATGCAGCTAAGAAATTTATTAACGGAAGCGATCGAAGTCAAACGATCACTACTCGGAAAAAAGCACTTATTAAAAATCGTCAGTAAACGAGAGTTGATGGTGGTTGATGCAGAAGCAATCAACTATATTACAACGATCAAAGGAGAGCGAAACCGAATCGTATTCCATCAAAAAAAATCAGTTGAGTGCCTTGAAACTTCGTTAAAGGTCGTCAAACAGCTAGATTTGCCCGAGTATTATAAAGTATTCAAATCGTACATTATTAATGCGCGACAAATCAAAATGATTGATCGAACAAACAATGTTCTTTGCTTTTTTAATGGGGAAGAATTAGAAGTCGGGAAAAAAATTCGTAAGGCAATTAGTTAAAACTACATATATTTAGTGGAGGAAAAAAATGAAAAAGAGAAATAAACGAATTCGTCATGGCATTGTTGTTACCGCTTTAGGTCTGTCCCAAGTGATCACTCCGGTCATGGCGCTTGCGGAAACCACGGAACAGGAACAAACCATTCGTACTTTAGATAACGCAAATCATCTGCTGGAATCAACTAGCGGCGTTGCCAATGAAACAAACACAAGCGATGCGCAAACAACTGAAACTACTCAAACGGATCGTCCTTCAGAAGAAAGCGGCGAAGCAACCCCAGAGACGGATGCAGCAACAACGAGTCAAAGTGAAACGCCTGCAACAACTTCTTCAACGCATACAGCAGATACTACAGATTCGACGCAAACAAGTTCTTCAGAAACTGAATCGAAAGAGACCAAAGGAGCCGAAAAGAGTTCCCGTGTCAGCACCCGCATCAATGGACAAGAGCTTTTAGAAAAAGGCACATTACTGACGATTGCTGGTGAGGAGTTCAGTCAAACGGAAGAAACGCGGATTTTAAACAATAGTCCGGTGAAACTGAAATTAGACTTTGAAATCAATGACGAAGACTATTTAGCCGGCACCACTGCTGTTTTTGACCTGCCGGAAGGCCTTGGTTTTAGTGATATGCAAGGATCAAATGAAGCAATCAATGCTTCGTGGGTAGTAGATAGTGCCGCCCATCAATTAACGATCACCTTTAACCAATCCATTCATGATGCATCGTTTTCGATCGAGTTGACTAGTTATCTTTATTCAGAAGACAAGCCTCAGCTCACCATTGAGATCGGCGATCAAAACCAGACAAGCTACGCCATTGATTTGTATGAAGAAGTTGACCCGATTCAATATGTGTCAGAAAAAAATGTCTTTGGGATGCAAGGAATGGTCTACTACAACGTTGATCGGATGTTGTCTGGGACAGAGACCCTCTCATTGCGATTGGTTGATACACCGGGAGCAGTGTTCAAAAAGATTGAGACCCAACCGTTAAAAGTTTTCAGCTATGAGGTGGATATCAAAGGAAAGATCAAGCCAGAAACACAAACAGCCTTAGTCGAAGGGACAGACTACACGATTACCTCAGATAGTCTTTACAATACTGCTGTTGAAATCAAACAGATGGACAAACAAAAGGCTTATGGGGTTTCTTATCAATTCACCATGAGCTTGACCGCGTTGACGGATTATTCTGCTTCTTTTTCAAAAGGGTATCCGACGACCGGATTTGGTTCGGTTCAGCTAAAATCAACAGCTGCCCAAAATAGAGGGTTTTCCTTTACCGCAAAAACCAGCAAAGATGAAAAGGAAGTCGATTCTAGGTATTATATGGGGGTTGCTTCTGCCAGTTTTATGAATGGCCTTTCTAAAGGAAACTACTATGTATCAATTCATCAAATGCCGACGGAGATGAAAGCAGGCCAACAAATCATTCTTTCGAGTCAAAACGGACAGCCGATCACGGCGAAACAGTTAACAGCAAGAGACGCCTTCTATCAAAATGTGACTTTTACGGATTATTTTTCTGTCGAAAATAATGGGGACAAACTGATTGTGACCGCCACAAAAGACAGCAATCTCACTCTTGGTTCCACCAACATAACCGTACCCTTTGATCAGAAAGATATCATCCTCAATGTCTCGACACCGTTAATTGCTAATAAAGAATTCAAAATCGTTGAAGACAACTACGTCGAACCAATCAGTGTTCTTAATCCCAATAACGCTGAAACGGCTTGGGGAAATTATGATCAAAATGGTGCTTACATGAGTGATACCTCCGTTAACATCGAAGGCAGCACCTCACAACCAATCGAAAATTTACAAATGTTTATTGAACATCCAGAGTATCTTTCTTTGAGAAAGGTACCAAAAGTCAGTTTTTACTACACATTAGGAAAAGATTATACGATTGAAGAAGTAGCAGGCGGAACGATGGTCACCTTTACGTCGCCCATAACCTATTCCGTTCAATTTGATATTGGTTTCAATTACGTGCCAGATAGTTTAGCACCGACAAAATCAATTCCTAATGATACAATTCCAATCACGATTTCCGCGACGGGACTTGACACGGTTCACACCTCCGTCTATACCGGTAGGAAACTATACTCTGAACGTACGCTTCAAAGTAGTAAAAACCAATTTTTGGTCAACGCTCGTCAAGATACCATCAGTGATTTGACTGTGGAGACCCATGTCCCGAAAAACACGGAGGTTGTTTTTTCGATCATTGATGTTTCCAATGATCAAGTAAACGGCATTTATCCGCAATATTGGGATCGCGGCGCTTATAATAATCAAGCCATGAAAGAAAGCGATCCAAATTATCCGACGATCACCCATGATGAGGCAACCAACTATTACACCTTTGACTTTGGGACGACGAATCGACGCTACATCATTTCCTATCAGTACGCCAATGGTTGGCAGGAAATGAGTACGATATATGTGCCTGGTTTTGCAAAAGAGCCGTTATCAAATAATCAGCAAGGATCAGCTACCGTTTCCGTTTCCAATACAGCGACGGATATTATTGGGATTACGCAAAATACCGTGAATAATACAAAAAACATGACGCAGGTCAAGGTCACAACAAAAAATATCGATGATGGCTCGAAAAAGGTAGCCAATCCAACGATTCTTCTTAAATCATTGGGAAATACCAATGGTGAAATCGATCTAGGCTCAATCAATGTTTCGAATGTGCCAGATGACAGCTACGAAGTCAAAGAAGTTGACGGAGACGTACAGCTTGTCTTTTCAAACTATGTTCTAACGAAAAATATCGAAATCAGTTACAACGTACTTTCACAAAACGCCGGCCAAATCTCAGCTTCAGCAACGATCGTTTCTGATACGATTGATACCTTGTCGGAAGCCAAACGGACGGCTACTTCGACGGTGACTAACCTGCAATTTTCGGCAGGTGACTCAAACGGGATCATTTACAAAACTAGTGCGTCACTTGATGTTTATAATACCGAAGAACCAACTCAGAAAATTGCAGGCGTTACATTGATGCTTTGGAATCAGTTGACTGGAGATGTCATTTCTGTCGTAACAGATGAGAAGGGAGAGTATCAATTAGCTGATATTTATACGGGGACCTATACGCTTTATGTTTCCTCCGTCCCAGAAGGCTACGTTGTGCCGCAGGAGCTTCAGCGTGGTAAAGAAATCCAAGTGAATCGGACAGGCAACCAGTTCTCAGTAGGCATCACACCAGAAGAAGATTTATCAACGATCGTCACGAAAGATAGTACGATCTACGTGGGAGACGAGTGGCATGCTGCAGATAATTTTGTCTCGGCAACAGACAAGCCTGGCAATGGGATGTCCTTCTCGGAAATTACCGTCAACGGTGAGGTCGACACATCTAAAGTCGGCACTTATGAAGTCAAATACATGAATGGCAACGTGAGCGATACAGCGACAATCACCGTTGTTGCCAACCAAGAAACGGTGGCAGCCAAAGACAGCACGTTATATGTGGGCGATGCATGGACAGCAGAAGATAATTTTCTATCGGCAACGGATAAAGATGGAAACGTCTTGTCACTAACAGAAGTGACCATTATCGGTGAAGTTGACACGGATACACCAGGAGAATACCAAGTTATTTATCGTAACGGCAAAGTCGAAGCAACTGCCACGATCACGGTCTTAGCAGACCAAACTTCGGTCAAAGCCAAAGACAGTACCTTATATGTCGGTGATGACTGGCAAGCTGCTGATAACTTTGTTTCGGCAACGGACAAAACAGGAGCGAATGTCCCATTTTCAAATGTGACCGTTAGTGGAGCCGTTGATACTTCCAAAGAAGGTCAATATCCAGTGGTTTATCAAAACGGCAATCAAAAAGCAGTCGCAACAATTACGGTTGTTGCCAACCAAGCGACCGTTGTTGCCAAAGACAGCACTCTCTATGTTGGTGATTCATGGGAACTAGCAGATAACTTTGTGTCCGCAACAGATAAGTCTGGTCAAGCGCTAACCCTGGCAGATCTTACCACCAGTGGTGAAGTGGATACGAAAGTACCAGGAGAATACCAAGTAACCTATCGCAATGGCAAAGCCGAAGCAACAGCGACGATCACTGTATTGGCAGATCAAACGAGTGTCAAAGCCAAAGACAGTACCTTATATGTTGGGGATGACTGGTATGCGGTTGATAACTTTGTCTCAGCTACAGACAAAACCGGAGCGAATGTCCCATTTTCAAATGTGACCGTTAGTGGAGCCGTTGAAACTTCCAAAGAAGGTCAATATCCAGTGGTTTATCAAAACGGCAAAGTAAAAGCAACGGCGACGATTACGGTCGTTGCCAACCAAGAAACGGTAGTCGCCAAAGATAGTACGATTTACGAAGGCGATGACTGGCAAGTCGCCGACAACTTTGTGTCGGCAACAGACAAAGTCGGCAACGAAGTAAAACTGGCTGATATCACAACAGTAGGTACAGTCGACAGCGCCACACCAGGGAAATATGAAGTAATTTATCGCAATGGCAAAGCCGAAGCAACAGCGACGATCACCGTGTTAGCTGATCAAACATCAGTTAAAGCCAAAGATAGCACCTTATATGTCGGGGATGACTGGCATGCGGTTGATAACTTTGTCTCAGCCACAGACAAAACCGGAGCAAACCTACCATTTTCAGCAGTGACCGTCAGTAGCTCAGTTGATACGAGCAAAGAAGGTCAGTACAAAGTTACCTATAGCAATGGTAAAACAGAAGCTATTGCTACGATTACCGTGGTTGCCAACCAAGAAACGGTAGTTGCTAAAGACAGTACGATTTATGAGGGCGATGACTGGCAAGCCGCCGACAACTTTGTGTCGGCAACAGATAAAGACGGTAACGCAGTAAAACTGGCTGATATCACAACAGTAGGTACAGTCGATAGCGCCACACCAGGGAAATATGAAGTAATTTATCGCAATGGCAAGGCTGAAGCGAAAGCGACGATCACCGTATTGGCTGATCAAACGAGTGTCAAAGCCAAAGACAGTACTCTGTACGTCGGTGACGATTGGGAAGCTGCCGACAACTTTGTCTTAGCTACAGACAAAACGGGAGCAAATCTAACGTTTTCAGGAGTGACAGTTAGTGGCTCAGTCGATACCTCCAAAGCAGGCGAGTATCCAGTGGTTTATCAAAATGGCAATGTAAAAGCAACTGCGATGATTACCGTGGTTGCTGACCAAGAAACGGTAGTCGCTAAAGACAGTACGATTTATGAGGGCGAAGACTGGCAAGCCGCCGACAACTTTGTGTCGGCAACAGATAAAGACGGCAACGAAGTGCAACTGACTGATATCACAACAGTAGGTACAGTTGACAGCACCACACCAGGCAGATACCAAGTAACCTATCGCAACGGCAAAGCCGAAGCAACTGCCACGATCACCGTGTTGGCAGACCAGACCTCTGTGACTGTGAAAGATAGCGTGATTTATGTCGGTGATAACTGGACAGCTGCCGACAATTTTGTCTCCGCTACAGATCGTGACGGTAAGACACTTACGTTGGAGCAACTGCTGGTGGACGGTTCGGTTGATACGAAGAAAACGGGCACCTATCAAGTCAACTATTCAATCGTAACCGATGAAGCAGCAACTCCTAACTTTTTCGCACGCTTATTTGGTACTGACTCACAAGAAGCAGTCACCGCCACAGCGACGATCAAAGTCATTGAAAAAGCAGAAGAACCAGAGGAGGAAAATCAGCAACCAGAGAAAGATGATTCTGACAAAGGGCAAGAAAAACCAACGGATGCAGGTCAGCCTGGCAAACAAAGCAAAGCGACCGCAAAGGATAAACGGGTGTTACCAAAGACCGGTACAGCCATCACTCAAGGCTATTCGATTGCAGGAGCAAGCCTTGTGGCACTAGCGGGGATCTTCTTCTTTCGTAAGAAACACACGAACAAAAGCAGAAAAACGAAATAAATCGCAATGACACTAGCAGCGGCTATCCTTAATGATAGCCGCTGTTTTTGGTTTATTTTCAAAAAAAACCTGCACTGTTGCGGTTTTCTTGTCTGATAAGCAGACGTATAAAGAAGATATAAAGACTCTAGCAGAAGATTTACACTATTTTTATTTCTTTTTGCGTATGCTTACGTCATGAAGGAGTGAAGAATATGAATCTTGTTTTAGGAATAATCGGAGTGATCGTAATGATCTATCTCTTTTGGTATTTGTTTGAGGGGGGAGAACGATGAGTAGCTATTTTGTGCAAGGCTTTTTATTTTTACTGATCTTACTAGCAGCAGCGGTTCCTTTGGGCTGGTATATCAAAGAAATCATGCAAGGAAAAACACCGCGATTTGTCCGCTTTATTCAACCCATTGAACGGTTGACCTATCGAGTGATTGGTTCAGTCAGCAAAAAAGAAATGACTGCTAAAACCTATTTATTTTCAGTCTTGGTCGTCAGTGTCTTTTCCATCATCGGTTTGACCGGATTATTGATGGTCCAGCACTGGTTACCACAAGGGGCAGCCGTTGAGAATATGTCCTTTGACTTAGCATTGAACACAGCCGTCAGTTTTGTGACGAACACGAACTGGCAAGCTTACGCTGGGGAAGAATCACTGACCAATCTTTCCCAAGCATTAGGATTAACGGTGCAAAATTTCTTATCTGCGGCAGTCGGATTAGCCGTACTGTGTGCCTTGATTCGTGGGCTGCAACAAAAACAAAAACGAACGGTAGGAAATTTTTGGCAAGACATCACCCGTTCTTTGCTCTATATTCTTTTACCACTTTCATTGATTTTAGCGATCTTGCTCCTGTCTCAAGGCGTTGTCCAAACGTTGAGCAGTGGCGTTGAAGTCAATGGATTTGAAGGGGAATCCTTTTGGATGGCGCTCGGACCGGTAGCGAGTCAAATCGCCATCAAGCAATTAGGGACCAACGGCGGCGGTTTCTTTGGCGCCAACTCTGCCCATCCATTTGAAAACCCAACGATGCTCAGTAATTTTTTAGAAAACTTAGCGATCTTGTTGCTGCCAGCTGCTTTGATTTTTGCCTTTGGCTTTTGGATAAAAGAGTGGAAACAAGGACGTACGATCTTGATCACCGCAACCGTCTTTTTGATCCTGGCTTTTATTGGCGTAGTGATCAGTGAAGCCTATGGGCCGCAATTCAGTCAAGTGCTTGGGAATGCCAATTTAGAAGGCAAAGAAGTACGTTTTGGTATCGGTTGGTCGAGTCTCTGGGCAGTGAGTACCACCGCTGCTTCCAGTGGATCAATCAATGCCATGCTGGATAGTTTCACACCACTTGGGGGTGCGATCCCGATGTTCTTGATGCAGCTGGGGGAAATCATCTTTGGCGGTGTCGGTAGCGGACTTTATGGCATGATCGCTTTTCTATTATTGACGGTCTTTATCGCTGGTTTACTCGTGGGACGAACACCAGAATATATCGGCAAAAAAATCGAAGCCTTTGACATTAAAATGACGAGTATCGTTATTTTGACGCCATTGCTACTGACGCTTTTCGGGGCTATGTTGATGACCTTGCATCCTGACATCATGAGCTGGCTAACCAACCAAGGCGCCCATGGCTTTAGCGAACTGTTGTATGCAGCAACTTCTTTCAGCAACAACAACGGGAGTGCCTTTGGCGGCTTGACCGCAGATACTTTTTTCCTGAATAGTTTGGGTAGTATCTTGATGTTCGTTTCACGTTTCGTTCCCATCGCAGCCATCTTGTATCTGGCAGAAAACATGGGTGCCAAAAAGAAAACCGTTCGTAATGAAGGAACCTTGTCAACCACGAGTCCAGTCTTTGTCACGATGCTGATCATTGTGATCATCGTGATCGGTGCACTGAGCTTTTTACCAGCGATGGCTTTAGGACCAATCGCAGACTTCTTTACAACGAAATAGGAGAGAGAAAAAATGAAAAAAATCTATCAATGGGCGATCGGCGAATCCTTTAAGAAATTGGACCCTCGCCAACAAATCAAAAACCCCGTGATGTTTGTGGTTTATTTAGGGGCGATCTTGACAACCGTTTTATGTTTTCAAGAACAAACAGTCCCGTTGTGGTTTAGCATTAGTGTGACCGTCTTCTTATGGTTGACCTTGTTGTTTGCCAATTTTGCCGAAGCAGTGGCAGAAGGGCGCGGCAAAGCGCAAGCGGATAGTTTGAAGCAAGCCAAAAAAGAGATCATGACCTACAAAGTCATGTCCTTGGAAGATGTCGCCAAAGAGGCTTTTATCGAAGTCCGTTCCTCCGATTTGAAAAAAGGCGACTTGGTTTATGTTCCTTCTGGCGAACAAATTCCTGCCGATGGGGATGTCGTGGAAGGTGCTGCTTCGGTGGACGAAAGTGCCATCACAGGAGAATCAGCACCTGTCATTCGTGAATCTGGTGGTGACCGTAGTGCAGTCACCGGAGGAACCTTAGTCGTTTCCGATTACTTGGTCATCAAAGTGACCGCTGAAAATGGTCATTCTTTTTTGGATAAGATGATTGCGATGGTGGAAGGGACACAGCGGAAAAAAACACCCAATGAGATTGGCCTGCAGCTGTTCTTAGTGACACTGACCATCATCTTCTTGGCAGTTTCCATCACATTGATTCCTTTTACCGATTTTAGCAGTCAGTTATCTGGTCGGGGAACGGCGATTTCCAGTGTGATCGTGATCGCTTTATTGATTTGTCTCGCCCCGACCACGATCGGCGCCTTGATTTCCTCGATTGGGATCGCTGGAATGAGTCGTTTGACCAAAGAAAATGTCATCGCCATGAGTGGCCGCGCGATTGAAGCAGCAGGAGATGTGGATGTTTTGCTGCTGGATAAAACTGGAACCATTACTCTGGGAAACCGCCGTGCCAGTGAGTTCTTGCCAGTACCGGGGGTCACCGCCAAAGAGTTAGCAGATGCAGCGCAGTTGGCATCTTTTGCCGATGAAACGGCAGAAGGACGCAGTATCGTAATTTTAGCCAAAGAAGCCTTCAATATTCGGGAACGGGAATTTCAGCAAGCCGATGTCCATTGGATCGATTTTAGTGCCAAAACACGGATGTCTGGGATCGATTATCGTGGCGATGAGATCCGTAAAGGAGCTGCGGATACGATCAAGCAATATGTAACGGCAAAAGGGCAGACCTATCCCACTGCGTGTGACGAAATCGTAGAAAAAGTCGCTAAGGCTGGTGGGACCCCATTGGTCGTAGTGAAAAATGGCCAGGTACTCGGGGTCGTTTATTTAAAAGACATCGTGAAAAACGGCGTCAAAGAAAAATTTGCCGACATGCGCAAGATGGGCATCAAGACGATCATGATCACTGGAGACAACCCTTTGACGGCAGCTGCTATTGCTGCGGAAGCGGGCGTCGATGATTTCTTAGCCGAAGCAACACCAGAAAACAAAATGAACCTGATTCGCGAATATCAGGAAAAAGGGCATTTGGTGGCGATGACGGGGGATGGAACCAACGATGCACCCGCACTCGCCCAAGCCGATGTGGCAATGGCGATGAACACCGGTACGCAAGCAGCCAAAGAAGCGGGCAATATGATCGATCTTGATTCCAGCCCAACCAAATTACTGCAAGTAGTCCAAATTGGTAAACAGCTGCTGATGACCCGTGGGGCATTGACAACCTTTAGTATCGCGAATGATATCGCCAAATATTTCGCAGTGATTCCTGTCCTGTTTTATGCGATTTATCCAGAACTCGCAGCGCTGAATATCATGAATCTTGGCAGTCCCTTAACGGCGATTTTGTCTGCAGTCATCTACAATGCAGTCGTGATCATCGCCTTGATCCCTTTGGCGTTAAAAGGGGTCAAATACCAAGAAAAACCAGCCAGCCAAATGCTGCGGCACAATCTTGTCGTCTACGGACTAGGCGGCATCATCGCACCATTCATTTGCATCAAGCTAGTAGATTTGCTTTTATCAGCGGTTCTATTATAAGAGAAATCCATCAGCGTCAAGGAGTCATTTAGGAGGAAAACATGATGAAGAATACCCTCTTTGCCAGTATCAAATTTTTACTATTTAGTACCGTGCTATTTGGCGGTCTCTATACATTATTGGTCACCGGTGTCGGACAAGTCTTTTTTGCCCATCAAGCCAACGGCAGTCAAATCGTGGAAGACGGAGCGGTCAAAGGGTCTGAGCTACTTGCGCAACCCTTTGAACAAGCAGGTTACTTCCAAGGCCGTGATCAAACTGTTTCACAATTGTCGCCCTATGATACGACCCAAAAAAAGACTGTAGCTGAGCGGACAGCGGCGTTACTTGCAGAAAACCCAACCCAAACCAGTGTGCCGATTGATCTCGTGACCGCTTCGGGTAGTGGCGTTGATCCTGATATCAGTGTCGAAGCGGCACTTTTTCAACTGCCGCGGATCGCTGACACAAGAGGCATCGATGAACAAACAATTCATGATATAATAAACAGGAATAAAGTAGCTGATTTGTTCTCCACGAGAGAATATGTCAATATCATGGCCTTGAATCAGCAGCTCGATCAATTACCCGAAGAATAGGGGGAAGCATCTATGAGTGAAAACAACCAGCAGACGATCCCAGAAGAGATGCTGCTGCAAGCGGGCTTTGGACCTAAACGTGGCAAGCTACGGGTATTTTTCGGTTTTGCTGCCGGTGTTGGAAAAACCTATACGATGTTAACAGAAGCCCATGAGTGTTTACTCATGGGCAAAAATGTGGTGATCGGCTATATCGAACCCCACAAACGTCCCGATACCAATCGATTGCTTGAAGGGTTACCACAAGTACCATTAAAGCAATACCAGCACAAGCAATTGACCCTTTATGAGCCAGATATCGATCGACTGATCCAACTAAAACCAGATATCGTCTTGATCGATGAGTTGGCACATACCAATCCCATTGGTGCGCGAAACAAAAAACGTTACCAAGATGTCGATGAATTACTGAATGCAGGAATCACCGTCTACACGACCATCAATGTCCAGCATATCGAAAGTCTGAATGATATCGTGGAAAAGGTCACGGAAGTGGAAGTCAGAGAAACGGTCCCTGACACCTTTTTCCAGCACGCCAGCTTGCGGGTGGTGGATGTTGAACCAGACGAACTGATCGATCGATTAGAACAAGGAAAAATCTATGCCGACGAAAATGCCAAACGAGCGCTAAAAAACTTTTTTACGCCAGAAAAACTTGATCATCTGCGGGGATTAGCGATCCAAAAAGCTTCCAATCATATCAATCAAATGAACGGCGGTCGAAAACGAGTCCAAAGCAAGCTTTTGACCATCATTGATGATCGCTTGCCGAAAATGGCAGAGAAATGCATTCGTTGGACCGCCCGCTTAGCCCAAGGAGTGGGTGCCGAATGGACGGTTATCCAAGTTCGATCGTTAGATGATACACCTACCGAGGTGCCATTGGCAGAGCGTTTGGGAGCAGAAGTCATCAACATCGAAGCGGATGACAGTTTTGAGACCATCGTAGAGTATGCCAAAATGACGGGTGCCAGTGACATTATCATGGGGAAACAGGTTTCTCAGAAGTGGTTCCAAAAATTGTTTGTCGAGGATTTAGAAGACCGCTTGATTCGGCGCCTTGATGATATTGAGATCCATTTGATTCCTTTTAAAGAAAAAATGCAGCGACCACGGCTGACGTTTTCGCAATTATTTGAAGGCGGTGGTCGAGATTTCACCTTGACCTTTGGGCTGATCATGCTCGCCACCATAGTGACAGAAGGCATGCAGTACTTACATTTCGGCGATCAGAATTTGATGCTGGTTTATATCTTTTTTGTTCTCTTAGTGGCCCGTTACACGAGTGGCTATCTATGGAGTGCCATGGCATCGATCATTAGTGTCCTTTCTTACAACTGGTTCTTTGTCGAACCTTTGTATTCCTTGACGGTCTATAAAGCAGGCTATCCAATCACATTAGTGATCATGCTGATCGTTGCCTTGATGATCAGTAACTTGATGGTTCGATTGAAGACCCAAGCAGAAAATGCCAAGGAAAAAGAGCATCAAATGGAGATATTGTATGAACTGAACAAACAATACATGGAAACACGGAATGAGCAAGAAATCTATGAAAGTACGACCACCTATTTGGCACGCTTACTCCAGCGAGAAGTGGCGTTATATGACAGAGAAGGTCATTTAAGAAGTCTGCATTCATCAAGAGAAACACTGTCTCAACTGACTGGCAAGGATGAGAAAGCCGTCGCTTTTTGGGTCGTGAAAAATCAAAAAGAAGCTGGTCGCGGCACAGATACTCTGATTGGTGCCAATGGATTTTACTTGCCGATCGTTTTAAACGGTAAACCACTAGGCGCCCTTGGGGTAGAACGCAACGAGGAGCATCAGTTGGCCAATAGTCAATTGAATTACTTGCGCCTTGTGATCACCCAAATCGCGACCGTGTTGGAACAAGTCTCTCTGGCGAGTGAGAAAGAACAGATTCAATTAGAAAACGAACGGGAAAAAGTCCGCAGCAACCTACTGCGTGCGGTTTCTCATGACTTGCGGACGCCACTGACGACGATTTCCGGTATAGCCGAAACATTGAGTGAAACCGAAGGCGTGATCAAAATGGAAACGAAACAAAAACTGCTAGGGGATATCCAAAGTGAATCCCAGTGGTTGATCCGCATGGTCGAAAACTTACTGTCGGTGACCCGCATCAACTTGACAAATATGGCGGTCAAGCGCAGTGAAGAACCGATTGAAGAAATTATCGAAGCGGTTTTGACGCACCTGAAAAAAGTCTATCCGCAACAAAAAATCATCGCGAAGATGCCCGATCAGCTGATTTTTGTCAAAGTCGATCCAATCTTGATCGAACAAGCTTTGTTTAATCTGATTGAAAATGGCGTACGCCATGGAACCGCCGATACACCGATTTTCTTGCGAGTTTTTCAGGAGCAAGAAGTAGTCATTGAAATCGAAAACCAAGGGGAGATCCCCTTAGGGCAATACCAAAAAATCCAAGCGAATTTGACTAATGACACCGAAGTGCCGGTGGATTCCAAAAATGGACTAGGCATCGGATTGAGTATCGTCAAAACCATCATCCATGCCCATGAAGGCAAATTAGCAATCGAAACGAAAGCCGGCAGTACCATCTTTCGTATTTATTTAAAGCAGTAAGGAGGAAGAGCATGCAGCGACATTTTTTATTGATTGAAGATGATTCGAATATCGTTGATTTTATGGAGGTCGTCTTGCAAAGAGAACACTACAACTTTACGTCAGTTGGCACGGGCATGGAGGCATTGATGCTCTTGCAGGAAGAAACTATCGACTTCATCTTGCTGGATCTGGGCTTACCGGACATTGATGGTATGGAGCTGTTGAAAATCATTCGTAAGCGCATGAACACACCGATCATCGTGATCTCTGCCCGCAAAGATGAACAAGACAAAGTGCAAGCATTAGACCTCGGTGCCGATGATTATGTAACAAAGCCCTTCAGTACCAATGAATTATTTGCCCGTATCCGCACGGCATTGCGGCACAAGGAGTCAGCTGCCTTTAGCAGCAGCCCGATTCTCGTAAACAAGGAGTTAACGATCGATTTTGAGAAGAAAATCCTGTACAAGAATCAAAATGAGATCCATTTGACCAAAAACGAATACCGTATCATGGCAGTAATGTTCAAGAATTTAGGCAAAGTCGTCACTTACGATACCCTGACCAGTGAAGTCTGGGGACCTTTTGCAGCGGATGCACAAACCTTACGAGTCAATATTTCAAATATTCGCAAGAAAATCGAAACCAATACACTGCAGCCAGAATATTTGATCACTGAGATCGGCGTCGGGTATCGCTTGCGGGAGTATCCAGCAGAACCTTCTGAATAAATTCGTTTCAACTGTAAATAGCCTCTTCCTAAACTTTAGGAGGAGGCTATTTACATGAATCACTTCAATCAGCACAGAGTCTACTGCTTTATGTTATTAGAATAAAAAGGATTGCAGTCGGTGGAAATCTAAGTGGACAAGGGGCTGCATGAAGAAGAAAGCAAGCAATCATTTCACTCATTCAAAATTTGTATATGTGTTCTAAATTTATTATTTGATCGGTAGAATTTTTTTAAGATGCCAAAGGGTTCGTTAACTAACAGGTAGAAAAAAATAGGGAAAAAGAGCAGCATCAACGATGCCACTCCATGGTGTTTTCGATTTCATAGGTATCAGAATCCAGTTGTTCAGAAACGATGGCAAAGCCGTTTTTGAGATAAAACGCAATAGCAGCTGTATTTTTTTGGTAGACATTTAGAGTCAGCTTCTCGTGTTCTGTTTGTACTTTTTGTAAAAGCTGCTTGCCAATGCCGTGACTACGATAGTTTTTCAAAACGAAAATACCAGCGATATACTCATCCAACATCCCGATGAAGCCGACGGGCTGATCATCCACCGAATAGGTGTAGATAAGGGCATCGGCAAAGGCTTTTTTCACAAAGTCATAGTTATCTTGCCAATGGGCAGCCGAAATAAAGTCATGGGCATCCAAATTACTTTGCAGCCAAATCTGGGCGATGGTTTCTAATTCAGAATCAGTAAATTGGGTCACTTGTTGTATCATGAGAACCTCCGTTTTTATTCAGTATAGCATAGGTCCAGTATTGATTGCTGCAAATCGCGGCACTTTCGTAGGCAATCGGTCAGGAGACGAACCGCTTGATAAGTAACGAAGGTTAAATGACGAAGAAAAGCAATCTTTTTCGTTGAAATATTCTAACAATTTTGTTTCAGCTAGATGTCAATTTCTTGCAGCCAGATGTTATTTGTGTGAAAACAACCCCAAGAATGAAATCTTTCGGTATGCTAGAGAAAGCGATAAGACACATCTAGTTAAGGAGAAAAAATGAAAAAGACACTTTTGGTTGCAAGTTCACTTGTTTTGCTGACGCTGCCTGTCGTGACGGTATCCGCAGACAGCTTTGATCAGAAGATCCAGCAGCAAAATGAAAAAATCAATGACATAAAAAATGAATCCACCTCATTAGAATCACTGAAACGTTCCACAGAGGCAGAGATTCAATCGATTGAAGGAGAAATCCAAGCAATCCTACAAAAGAAAACGACGACGGAAGAAGAAGTCAATGCCTTGGCACAAGAGATCCAACTCCTTGAAGAAAAAATCATCAAGCGCACAGAGGTACTGGCGAATCAAGCGCGCGACATTCAAACGTCGGAACCTTCCAATCGTTTGTTCCAAAAAATCGTTGATGCTGAATCCATCGGAGAAGCCATTCAACGGGCGATCGCTTCAGTAACGATCATGAATGCCAGCAACAGCATCGTCGAACAACAGCAAGAAGATATCGCAACGAGTCAGAAATTGGAAAAAAAGTTACAGGAACAATTGGTTGCGATCGAAGAGCAGTCAAACGCATTGCAAGGAAAACAAGCGGAATTAGCTGATGTCAAATTGAATCAAGAAGTTGCACTAGCCGACCTTGCCCTGGCGTTGAACACCGAAGAAGAGAAAAAAGACCAATTAGAAGCAGATCAGGCAGAAGCAAAACGGCAACGAGAAGCAGCGTTGAAGCAACTGGCTGAGCAAGAAGCACAAGAAGCACAAGCGCGCAAAGAAGCAGAAGAAGCAGCAAAACGCCAACAAGCAGCAGAAGCCCAATCAGCTGAAGCTGCTGAAAATTCTGCCGTTCAACAAGCAGCCGTGGCAGCGGCACAACCGAAGACGGAAGCCGCAGTGGCGCCAGAAACATCGGTGGCGCCAGAAAAAACGGCAGCTACTCCTGCACCTGTGGAGCAAGCATCTGAGCCAAAAGAACAGGCAAGCACAGGTGGATGGCAAATGCCAGTCGATTCGGTTCATATTTCGAGTCGCTTTGGGTATCGCACAGATCCAACAGGGGCATCAGGAAATCAACATAATGGCATCGACTTTACTGGTGGTACCGGAACGCCGATTTATGCGATCCAAGCCGGCGAAGTCGTCGAAGCGGGCTATGGTCCGTCAACTGGTAACTATGTGATCATCAAACATGCCAATGGCGTTTACAGCTACTATATGCACTTTAGTACATTGCCGGCTGTTTCGGTCGGGCAAAGTGTCTCTGCCAGACAATATGTTGGCGGTATGGGAACGACAGGGAATTCAACCGGCGTCCATCTACATTTAGGGATGTCAACAAGCTTATGGTCAGGATTCTTTGATCCGGCACCAGAATTAGGCTTATAATAGTCAGAAAATCCGCAGAAGCGAACAGGCTTCTGCGGATTTTTTTGGTTGCTCTTCTTTTACGAGGGCTTGATTGGCTCAGCGCCAAAAACGGGTCATCTCCGCTTTGTCTTTCAGATTGAAAGCGATCATGTTCTCAATCAATGCTTGATCGATTGGCTCAGTCCACTTGATGCGAAAAATGTTATCCGTATGGCTGTAGCCAGCTTTTTCGATGGCATCGGTAAACTGTTCAAGACACTTGGTTTCAGGGGAGACAGAAAAATGCGGTTTTGAAACGCTGAAACCGATAATAAAGGTCTCATGGGCGGTGAACATCGGCTGATTCCACTTAATGACTGGGACAAGGTCAGGAAATTTCTTGGTAATAGCGGCAAATAAGGCACGCAGTTTTTCTTGCTTTACTGGATCTTCAATGCTAGCTAAGTAAGTTTCTAATACATCCATTGGGAGGATCTCCTTTCGTTTTAAGGAACGAGTATAGGGAATGTCGATTAATAAAAATAACGCATGTTCGAAATCAACTATTTTGTAACTTAGAGTGTACTGTAAAGTTTGTAAGTTTACAAACCTGTTGCCTTGCGTGGGGGATAAAGCCTTCAGAAACAAATATTTTTTGCAAAAGTAATGCTAAAAATAACTTTTTTTCTGCTCGAACAAAAGCCAAACATCAGGAACATTCCAGTATTATCCTGCACGGTTCCTTGAGATCGGCTTAACTTTTTAGAAATAACATATGAAAAAGCAGGTTATTTTCAGAGAACACTTTCAAAAAGAAATCGGTTGCATTCAACAGGAATTCTGCTAGAATATAACTTGTTCGAACAAGTTGTTGAGCGAAAGCAAAAAGAAAGGAGGAGGACTTGTGACCAAAAGGAAACCGGTAACCCAAGCAGCCAAGAAAGAATATGCAAACAAAAGTATGCGGTTTAATCGTTTTTTACTTTTTCGTTATATGACTGCGATCTTTTTCTTTGTCAATCTTTATTGGACCATATTGAGTCTGTCTCAATGGACATGGGCTGGTTTGATTCCCATTGCCTTATTGATCGTTGATGGACTTATACTTATTGAACAAACTCAAAAATATTGGCAGCAATCGAATCGTTTACTGGTGACAAAAATCGGGTATTGGCTCCAATTCGGTGTCAATCTGATTGCAATTCTATTTATTTTGATCGGACAGCAAGCAACATTGATTCCTTTTATGAATCAATCGGGTAGAGGCATCTTACTTGGCTTGTTTACTGTCGGCATGATGGCGTGCCTATTCATCCAGCGTAAAGCCTGGTTGATCGAGCATGATCGCGACAAGTATTTCACGTATTTGACTACATTTGAAACACAAGGAGGAACAGTCAATGGATTCAGAAAATAACAAAATGTTTGCCTTCTTGGACCGCTACTTAATGGGTCCAATGGGAAAAATCTCACAATTACGGATCGTTCGTGGGGTCATGGCAGCCGGGATGGCGTCGATTCCTTTCACTATTGTAGGATCAATGTTCTTGATCATCAGCGTTTTACCCCAAAGTTTTCCTGTATTAGAGGGCATTTGGAGCACATCATTTGATAAAGTAGTTAATCTCTATATGCTGGGTAATACTGCAACAATGGGGATTTTAGCACTATATTTTTGTATTGTCTTTGGATATGAGTATACTAAGATTCAAGCACAAGAAGAAAAACTTGTTTTAAGTCCAGTCAATGGGGCATTGCTTTCAATGATGGCGTTCTTTATGTGCTTACCGCAACTAGTGTTTGAAGGCGGAGTAGCCACGCTAGTAGAAGTGATTTCTGACGATCAAAAAATCATTAATGGTTGGGAAATCGGAGGAGGCGTTACTCGTTTAGGAACAACTGGGATCTTTACAGCGATCATCATGGCGATCATTGCGGTAAAAATCTACGCATTCTGTGTGAAACGCAATATTGTCATCAAAATGCCTGATACAGTACCTACAGGTGTTTCTTCCTCATTTACTGCTTTGATTCCTACAGCCCTAATCGCACTCACTGTAATCGTCATCAATGGTGCATTAGTCGCAATGGGCACAGATATTTTCAAAGTCATTGCGATTCCTTTTAGTTTCGTGACGCAATTGACCAGTACCTGGGTCGGACTACTTGTTATCTACTTCTTCATGCATGCACTCTGGATCGTCGGTATTCATGGGGCAACGATCGTGACCTCATTCTTGACGCCAATCGTATTGTCGAATATGGTGGAAAACCAAAATGGTGCCAACATTGCCTTTGCGGGCGAGTTTAACAATAGTTTTGTTACGATCGGTGGTTCAGGAGCGACATTAGGAATGGTGATTTTCATCGCCTTCTTTGCAAAATCAGCGCAGTTAAGTGCTTTAGGAAAAGCAGCGATCGTGCCGTCCTTCTTCAATATCAATGAACCGATTTTGTTCGGGATGCCAGTGGTATACAACCCGTACACAGCGATTCCATTCTTCTTAGCACCGATGGCTTCAATGTCCGTTGCTTATTTTGGCATCAACCTAGGCTTTGTTAACCCACCGATTGCTCAAGTAGCGTGGCCGACGCCAATTGGCTTATCTGGCTTTATTGGTTCAGGTGGTGACTGGCGTGCCTTTGTTTTAGCAATCATCTGTGCAGTCGTTGCTTTCTTGATTTGGTTCCCATTCATCAAAATGTATGATGGCAAATTATACAAGGACGAACAAGCAAACGCAACGAAGGCATAATCTATCCGTTTTTTGATAAGCCAGCTATGAAAAATAGCTGGCTTTTTTTACGCCGAGGATGATAATAGTAGTAAAGAATCGAATAGAAAGGAGTAGCTAGATGACCAAACTCAGTATTGAAGACTTAGCAGCAGAATTGATCAGAAAGATTGAAGCCGGTGACATTGGAAATGAGCAGGGGAAGATGCCCAGTGAACGAGAGCTTTTGGCGATTTATCCCGTTTCTCGTTATACGTTACGCCAAGCCCTCAATAAATTGAGCAAGATGGGTTGGATCTATCAAATGCAAGGGCGAGGTTCTTATATTCGCTTTCAGAGCAACCAAAAACCCACCATTGAACAAGGAGATCTTGGCTTCAATGAAGATTTGACGCGAGGTGAGAAAAATATTCGAACAGTCAAAGCCTCAAAACGACTGGTCAAGGCAGCCGATGCGTTGTTTCTCCCTAGTCATAAACAATTTGCGAAAGATCAACACTTTATCGAAGTTCAGCGGTTTCGTACGCTAGATAACAAACCGTATTTAATTGAACGTTCCTATTATATTCCTGAAATCGTAGGGGAGATCTCAGAAACAATGATGGATGGGTCGATGTTCCAAGCTTTGGCAGAAGAAAAACAGCTGACGGTTGCCTTCATCGACAAGTTTATCCAGAGCAAACCGTTAACGAAGGAACAAGCTGCCTTCTTTCATTTAGAAGAAGGCATGCCAGCATTGATTGTAAGGGATGATAGTTATTTAAGAAATGGCGAACTATTGGCATTTTCGATGATTCATTATGATTATCGGATGGCAACCCTGTATATGCACAAAAAGATAATACTTTAAGTTATTAACAATGTAAATCGACTAAAAACGATAGCAAGCATGGTCTTTGTTCCCCCCATTTTTTCGTGCTAGACTAAAATCATCAGCAACTTATAGCAACTGACACCTAAGGGTTGAGAATTTAGCGTCTAAAACGAGGAAAAGAAGGGATGTGCCGTAATGGCAGCAACAGCTAAAGAAACCAAAGTACATGATGTATTTGAATCGATTGCTTCCCGTTATGATCGAATGAACGGTATTATCTCTTTTCAGCTACACAAACGGTGGCGCAAGGATACAATGAAACGAATGGCAGTGCCGCTAGGTGCTGAAATATTAGACCTCTGCTGCGGAACTGGAGACTGGGCATTTGCCTTAAATGAAGCAGTCGGTCCGACAGGACAAGTGACAGGTGTTGATTTTAGTGAAGAAATGTTAACGGTTGCCCAAGAAAAAGCACAGAAAAAACAGCAAACGCAAATCCTGTGGCAGACCGGCAATGCGATGGCATTAAGCTTTCCAAACGAGAGTTTTGATTATGTGACCATTGGTTTCGGCTTGCGAAATGTCGCTGATCGTCAACAAGTCTTAGCGGAGATTCACCGGGTCCTGCGCCCAAGCGGGAAAATCGTTTGTTTAGAAACGTCGCAGCCGACGTTGATTGGTTGGCGGCAGTTGTTCACCTTTTATTTTCACTATGTCATGCCCTTTTTTGGCAAACTTTTCGCAAAAAGTTACCAAGAATACTCTTGGCTACAAGAGTCAGCACGGGATTTTCCTGATAAAGAAACGTTAGCAAATGAATTTCAAGCAGCGGGTTTTGGCATATTACAAGTCAAAAGTTATGCAGGGGGAGCAGCAGCGATGCACATGGGGATCAAAACTCAAAACTGAGAACGCTCCTTGATTAAAAAAACACGAGTAAATGAAAGAGACCATCGAACGGATCGATGGTCTCTTTGCGTTGAGCAATTCAGAAAGTTTCTACTAGTTATTTTTTCTTTGGTTCTAACACGATGTTGGTATACAGCCAGATGGTCACCATGTAATAAACGGCATAGAGCGCGATAAAGATGCCAAAAGGTAGCCAGAGGTTATGATACGGATCGATCATCAACGTCGTGAACATTTGGAGACCGAACAAGACATGGATCATGCCTAAAATACCGGGAACTAGGAACAAGACGCCGATTTCTTTACGAATCGATCCTTTCAGCAAGCTAGTTCGTGTACCGATTTTTTTCAACATAGCGTAACGTTGAATGTCACTGTTTGCGCCAGAAAGAATTTTAAACATCAAGCAGCTAGCTAACATCGTTAAGAAGGCGATTCCTAAGAAGAAGCCCATGAACTCAAAGCCGGAAAAAATACCGTTGTAAGTATCATAGACAAATACTCGTTGAGTGAAATTCATGTCCGGCGTTTCAGAAGAATTTGCTGTTTGATTTTCTTGAGCCAATTCATGCAATGCCTCGTAGTTGGACTGAAAATCTTTGACTTGTATCATGCGTAAACTCGATTCAGGATCACTCAAGCGATCAAAGTCTGCTTGATCAACAATTTTAATTTCTTTACTACGTTGATCTGGGAGCAAATATTGACGTAACTGATCTTGTTGAGTAGGATCGGTTGCTAATTGTTCACCAGAAACCTTGGTGTAATGAACGTCAACACTGAGGTTGTCGTAAACAGAGGTCAATAAGTTCGCATCATCAAATTCTTCTTTTACAAAGTAGATGCTATCACTACTTTCCTTCAACGTATAATTGACATCTGTGGTTGGCTTTAACGCAGTGATCTTTTCATCTGAAACGGCTTGTGCATTGTTTAAATATAAGTCGTAAGGGGCTGCTGTTTTTGCCATGATCGGAATTTGGTTTTTAAAGCCAAGACCTACAGTCAAAGCGCCTAAGGCTAAAGCAAAGAGCATTGCCACCATTGAGAGCATCTGAGTATAATCACGAATTCGGAAGCTTAATTGGGAGAGCGTGAAATTGTTTAGTCGTTTTAATGCGATCCCATCCGATTTCTTCAAAAGACCTAAGATCGTGATTATCACTGATCGGAAAACAAGATAGGTACCCAAAACAATCGTTACGAGGGCGATGCCGATGCCAATCAATTGGAATTTCAACAAATCGCTCATCATATAATAGCCAATCGCTAAAGAGCAGATCCCTAACACTGTCTGCAAGAGCAATAAAATAGGCCGTTGTTTTGCCTGAGCAGGCGTGCTTGTTTCACGAAGCAGTGCCAATATGGATTTTTTGGCAATGGCCCGTGCATTGAAAATAGCAGCAATCAAAAAGAGAACGGAGAAGAAAATGACGGTCACTACTAATGCTTGAGGACTAAATGCCGCATAATGACTGATTTGCAAGTTCAATTGATTCACTAGTAAGGTATTCACGCCACTTGCCAAGCCAATCCCTAACAAAGAACCCACAGCAGTAGCTACGATTCCGACTAAGAAGGTTTCGATAAAAATCATCTGGGCGATTTTACGTCCCTTAGCACCAAGCATCATAAACATTGCATAGTCTTTTTGCCGCATTGCCATCAAAAATGAGTTGGCATACAAAATATAGGCAAAAGTGATGATTCCTAGTAACACAGACCCAAAGCGAAAGACGAAAACTACCATACTAATGATTGAGTTGCTTTTTAAAAAGGCTTCATTGCTGGCCATCGATTCGAACATATAGAAGATGGCTGAGGCCATGACTAAACCAGAAAAGAGGACGATATAATCCTTCAACCGGCCTTTGATTCCGGTAAGTGATAATTTCCAAAGCATGTGTTCTTCCTCCTTATTGTTCCAAGTTTCCTAGAATGACAAGGATCTTGCGATAAAATTCTTCGCGGCTTTGATCCTCTCGTTTAACTTCTTGATGGATCTTTCCGTCTTTGATAAATAAAATACGTTGGCAATAGCTGGCGGAAAGAGGATCGTGGGTCACCAATAAAATCGATACTTGGTCATTGGTATTCAAATCATCCATCATATTCAACAAATCTTTGGCGCTTTTTGAATCTAAGGCACCCGTGGGTTCGTCGGCAAAAAGAATCGTTGGTTCTGTGATCAAGGCTCGAGCAGCTGCCACCCGTTGTTTTTGCCCACCGGAGATTGCTGCTGGATATTTGTCGAGAATATGGGTGATAGACAAACGTTCTGCAACAAGTTTGATCCGTTGTTGGATCATTTTTGGTTTGACTCCTTGCAATGATAGGGGAACGGCAATGTTTTCTGACGCTGTTAAGTTTTCTAAAAGATTAAAATCTTGGAAGATGAACCCTATCTCGCGGCTGCGAAAATCTGCTAAGGCATCGCCTTTAAGTTTCGTGATATCATTGTTGTTGATGCGGATCGTACCGTTTGTTGGATGATCCAAGGTTGAGAGAATATTTAGTAGGGTAGATTTTCCTGAACCAGAAGCCCCCATGATTCCGATAAATTCGCCTTTTCCAATATCAAAGCTGATGCCTTTTAAGGCTTCGGTTTGTTTTTCGTTGGCTTTTCCGTAAACTTTGGTCAGTTCATTTGCTTGAATAATTTTTTCCATGATTGAGTTACGCTCCTTTTAATTGAGTTAATGCTTTCGCTGGAATATCTTTTTCTTTGACCTCTTCATAGCTAGTCACGCCTTTTTTCTCATTCCAAGTAAGTTTTAGATAGGCTTCTTTACGCAAAGGACGTTCTTGGAAGCCATTGAAATCAAGGGTTTTGCTTTTCCCATTTTCGTCATATCCCGGCAATTCATAGTGGTATTGGGTAAAGACATTACCGTTGTCATCTTTAGAAGTCGTTTTTTCACCATCTGTCGTGATTTGAACATAATAGCTATCGCCTCCCATGATGACTGATTCAGCAATTTGCAATGCACCGAATCCAACAAGTACGACAACTGCCAGTCCAATCAAAAATTTTTTCATCAATAGGTCACCTCGTTTTTTATTATGATGAAAGTATAACGCTAGTTTTCTGAAAAGTAGTGTGAAAAATCTATCAATAAACTTTCAATTTTGTCACGACGAACGAACAAAAAACGTTTCTGAATTGTGGGGTTCACAAAGCAGAAACGTTTTATGCTAATTGCTCTTCAATTGTATTTTTTGCGAAACAGTTCAACGACTAAGTGTCCCTCATCATACATTATGGCGGCTTCATCGATCATCAAACCCAGTAAATAGTAGTCTTTTTCTTCATGGATCGTTTGGTGACCGCCTAATAATTCAACATAATAGTTTTCTAAAGTACTGTCTCTTGGGGTATTTAGCATTTCGATAAAATGTTCTAAATCAGAGGGCTGTTCTGGGAAAGGACCTTCGACGACTGCTTTGAATCCCTCTGCTTCAAAGGCCATCTCACTTGTTATCTTTTGACAGTCATGGGACAAAAAGTAGGTGACCACTTCATCGACGATTCGCCGTGCCCGTTCTTTTTCAATCATTTTTTCTCCGCCTTCTGATTTGTTGGTATTCATCTAACAATGGTACCATTGCTGCTGCTACAAATCCACTGGAAAAACCATTATTGTATAAGTTCAATCCACCGTGTAAATAGGTGATGTTGGTGACTAGCGCTGCATGGACGATTCCAGCTAAGACACCAGCTATCGGACCATAGTAACCACTGATAGGAGCCAGACTTGTGCCGAAGATCGCTGTTAACAATAAGCTGAAGGTCGATATATCAGATGTCAAACCGACTTTGGTTGCTAAAACTACACCGATCATGACAGGTAAACTATTTTTCCAGTGATTCCCAAAGGCACTGAAGCCGATCACGGTCAGCACTGCCCCTAATAGGGGACCAGAAAGTTCGCCTTGGAGCAGAAAAATAAAGACTAGCATCAAGAGCCCCATCATTGCCATGTTCATCATGGTGACGCCAAGAGAAAAAATCGTGACATAATCAGTCATAAGTTTCCCTGATGTTTTGAAGAGGTCTCTTAAGCCTTTGAGAGATCGGTGGTTTAAAAAATAACCGATAAGAAACAAGGAGAAACAAAGGATGAGCAAGAAAGCCGTCAAGTAATAGTGGTATTCAGTCGTCAATTGTTTGTTTGAATAGACCTCCATGTCGAACAAGCGTAAAAAACTAGTGAAAAACATGGTAATAATTCCAGTGGCAAACCCAATATTGTACAAAGAAAATCCTTGATGGAATTGCAAAAATTGTGCTGCCAGAGGTGGCAATGTTAAGCCAATCAAAACGCCAACCCCATAACCTAGCGCGATTCCTAGTGGCAAAGGTAATCCTAAGCCAAATGCTAAGTAACTAATGACTGGCGAGGCTGCACTGCCAAATAAAGCAACCAGTGAATATTGGGTAGAAGGACGCTGCTGTATGTAAGAATATAAGTAGACACCCAAGGGAATGGGGATCGAGTTAAAGAGGTTTTTTCCGAAAAAAGAAAAGCCGGATATGGTGAAGAAAGCAGCGATCATCGGACCACTAATAATGGTTCCTTGCTTTTTAGCCAATAGGATACTGATCAAGGTCAATAAGCCGCTATTTAAAAAGGCGCTTCCAAGATTGCCGATTGCAAAATAATCTGAAATCAAATTGCTAGGGGCATTCAAAATGGCCAACGATCCTTGCCACAATGCTTGGGGAGGCGAGGCGAAGAAGCCAATAAGAATCAAGGCGATGCTATACGCCAAAAGCAAGCGCTGGGTTAAGAGCTGCGAAATGGGTGCGAAAGGTTTCGATTTTGTTTGTAAGAAAATTCGTTTGTCTGACATAATTTCAATGAACGCTCCTTTTTTTCATAGTATCACATCTTTTCTCATCAAAGAAGGGTTTCCTGACAGTTTACGGCAGCCTCTTTTTTAAGGAAGATGAGAAGAATAGTTTGAATAAAAGAAAAAATTAAGAATTTTTAGAGAAAAATAATAGCGATTTAGTAAGAATTCTAGCGGTTTTTTCAATAATTTCATTACCTAATGAAATTATTGACAGAAAGAATTTTGCGAAAATTGTTATAATTTAGTTAATCTCGTTCAGATTTTCTAATAAAAAAGCCATTTTAAGATAAAAAAACTGTTTGCTTGGTTTTTTTATCAGTGAATCATAAATGAGGGGTTTTAATAAGGAGGAAGAGTATGAAGAAAACGAAGTTTGGCATGATCACTTTATTGGCAGCGCTTGTTTTAGGTGCGTGCGGACAAAGTAATGAAGGTGGAACAGGAGCCACAGATACAGGAGAGTCGTCATCAGACGCGGCAGCATCAGATATCAGCACCTTACCGTTAGCGGTAGTCAATGATGATGAAGTGATTGAAGGTGGCGTTCTAGACGTTGCTGTTGTAATGGACACCCAGTTCCAAGGATTATTCCAATGGGAGTTCTATCAGGATGCCTATGACCGTGACTTTATGTTGCCAAGTCATGAATATCTATTCTTACAAGATGAGGACTTCAAGATTATTGATGGAGGACCTGCAGACTTAGACTTGGATGTCGAAAACAATAAAGCGACGATCACATTGCGTGATGAACTAAAATGGTCAGACGGGGTAGATGTCACAGCAGAAGACGTTATTTTCTCTTATGAAGTCATTGGTCATCAAGATTATGATGGCGTTCGTTACAACAATGACTTTACGAATATTGTCGGAATGGAAGAATACCATAGCGGAGAAGCGGATACCATCTCGGGAATTACAGCAGTCAGTGATAAAGTTGTTGAAATTGAATTTAAAGAAATGCATCCTGGTATGCAACAATCTGGAGGAGCAATCTGGAATTCTGCACTAGCAAAACATACATTTGAAGGTATTGAAGTAGCAGATATGCCTTCTAGTGATCCTGTACGAACGAATCCAGTTGGTTTTGGTCCTTACAAAATGAGTAATATTGTACCTGGTGAAACCGTAGAGTATGTTCCAAATGAACATTATTATGGCGGAACACCAACATTAGAAAAAATTGTGATGCGCAATGTACCATCTGCATCAATCAATGAAGCCCTAAATGCAAAACAATATGATTTAGTATTGAAAATGCCAACAGATACCTTTGATACGTATCAAGATATGGATGGCTACCAAATGTTAGGTCGACCAGAACAATCCTATACGTATCTTGGTTTTAATTTAGGAACATGGAATGACGAAACAAATAGTGTTGATTTTGATCCAAACGCAAAAATGGCCAACAAATCATTGCGTCAAGCAATGGGCTATGCCATCGATAATGATGCGATTGGTGAGCGTTTCTACCATGGCTTGCGTTCAAATGGTACAACATTGATCCCGCCAGTTTATGGTAGTTTGCATAGCACTGATGTTGAAGGCTACCACTTAGATATGGATAAAGCAAATCAACTCTTAGATGATGCTGGCTTTATTGATGTGGATGGCGATGGCTTCCGTGAAGACCCAGATGGCAACAAGCTGACCATTAATTTTGCTTCAATGTCGGGTGGAGAAGTGGCGCAACCATTGGCGGATTACTATGTCCAACAATGGCAAGAAATCGGTTTGGATGTTCAATACTCAACAGGACGTTTGATTGACTTCCAAGCATTCTACGACAAACTGAAAAATGATGATCCAGATATCGATGTTTTCCAAGCTGCTTGGTCTACTGGTTCTGATCCATCACCAACTAGCTTATGGGGACCAAACTCAGCCTTTAACTATACTCGTTACGAGTCTGAACGTAATACAGAGTTGTTAGCTGCTATCGATTCAAATGATTCATTCGATGAAGAAAAACGTAAAGAAGCATTTGACGCGTGGCAAGAATATGCATTTGAAGAAGCATTTGCTATTCCAACCTTGTACCGTAACCAAGTATTGCCGATCTCTGATCGGGTCGCAAACTTCACTTGGGCATATGATCCAGATCATAACCCATGGGCGACTATTGGGGTTACTTCAGAATCTCGTTAGTCGGGAAGCTAAACCATAAGAATAGTCGTAGACTCTGTTTTCTGACAGACGGACCCGTACCAGTACCAGTTAGGCCTATGGGCCTAACTGTTTTTTTGTGTAGAAGTATAGAGTATGCCTGTCTGAAAAAACGTCCTTTAGATGGCAGACAGGGAGTATAGGAAAGCACGAAGCGCTGAAAACTAAATGGAGATGCTCGTCACAGCATAAATCAGATTTTTTAAATCGATGTTATGATTCTGATACCCGGCTTGTTCGATAACGATTAAGCTGTTTCTTAACACTTCTTTGTTTAATTGAGAAGATTGTAAGTACGAATAGATCTCTTGATACAACACTTGATGGATTTTTAAATAAAAATAAAGAGGTGTATTAGGCAAGGGATGAGACAAGAGCAGAAACTTGTTAAGCAAGTAGGAATCCTTATTCTCGCTGGCGAATGCACAGCCGTTTAAGATCACGACACTTAACAGATTTGCATAAAAGGGATCATTGGCATAGCGAAGAATTTTTTTGATTCCATGGTCTAAATAATAGCTGATGGTTTCTTGGTCAAAAATAAATAACAAATTGGAGAACAGATTCAGTTCAAAGCGTCCCCATGTTTCGATATCGAACAAATATTGCTTCACTAATTCAACTTCTTTCGAATACGCTTGCTGATTCTTAAGAAATGATTCTCGATTGAGCAGTAACAGGCCTTGGATATACAAAGAATAATAAAAAAAATTTTGTGTCTCAAAGTAACGTTCTTCTAGGCTCGTCAAGTAATCAAGGGTGAGTGTTCTGTCATAATAACGGGTATAGAAGTCTTGTACGAGCTGTCGTTTTTGATCCGTGGCTTCGCTGTCAAGAAGCAGACTAAACTCATGAACTGTGATATTCATCTTATCTAAATAATCAAACAGGGTTTGTGAAGAGAGGTTTGTTTTACGATTTTCGAAAGAAGAAAGGGTGGTACGAGAGGAAATACCTTCGGCAAGCATGGCTTGCGAGATTTTGCGATCCGTGCGCAGTTTTTTGATTAAAGAGCCTTGCTGTTTCATGGGGGACCTCCTTAACTGTGACGCATTTCTGAACAATGTGATTTTAATAACATGTTATCAAATATAATAGGGTATAGCAAATAATAAAGGAGGTCGTTTTTCATGGAATTTGAACCATTTGGTCCTTGGGAAATCAACCCATTTAAAAACTAGTACAGGCTTTCATTTAGATACTTATCATTGAATAATCAGTGACAGATTGATGAATGAAATTTCGTTTAGCTCCTGCTTTTTTCGCGGCGAACTGCGAACATTCTAAGCAGGAAAGAGAAGATCTTGAAGAATCGAAAGGTTATTTGATTGATTCCCCCACTCAAAGAGACCTTTTCGTTTGTGGAAGTCATGAAACGCATGAATCGCGCAAGGTGGTCAGTCCATTGAATGTCTGTCATGCACCAGACCTTCCCCAATTTTCTGATTCTTTGTGATTGATCGTCTTTCAAGCATCATACTTCCAGCTATGACCGTAATGCACGAAGATTACGGTTTTTTTTGTGATCTTATTGTGCTACACAGTAAACCGTTTATTTCAAGTGAACTAAAAGACCAAAGCTAGACAAGAAATTCAGTGAGAAAGATAGTGAAAAAAAGTCAAAAACAAAAAAAGAAAAACGTTTGCAAAAAAAGTGTTGACATTTTTTCTCAGAATGAGTACTATTATCTCAACGGAACACGAGAGTGTTCTCATTACTGGATTCGTTACTGTTCGGCAGGCAAGACCAGAGGAAAAAAGTGCGTTGATTACCCAAAATTTTCTTGGGTTGTACACTTTTTTGCTTTGGTCTTCTTTTTTTGCTCAATAATTTCTATTCGCTAAAAAAGAACCGGTTCCAAGGTAAGATCCAGTCATTGATCATCGAAGGAGGGGAGAAGAGGAGCGCCAATGAACTGCCAGCTAGGTTTGAATAATTTTTGCATCATTGTATGGTACAGTTAGTATTCTTATCACTTAGGGGCAATTCAGAGAAAAAAATAAAAGACCTTCTGCATAGAAGACAAGCCATGTATGGTATTGAGCGGGCTATGCTGATCAAGGAGGATCGTTCGTGAAGATTATCAAGAGGATCAACAACAATGTTGTACTTTCAAAAGAAGATGAAGTTGAAGTGATCTTAATGGGAAAAGGGATCGGCTTTCAAACGAAACCGGGTGACCTGATTCCGGCTGAGCGAATCGAAAAAAAATACTACCCAGAAGATGACTTGACAGTGGAACATATGTCGAAAGTCATGACGAAGGCTGATGAAAAACAAATGGCCGTGATTTATGAAATCGTGCGTCTTTTTCGGGAAAGTGTTGGAACCGATTTCAATCCGAATGTTTATTTCACACTGATGGATCATATCTTGTTTGCCATCAGTCGTCAAAAGCAAGACATTGTTTTGACCAATCCCATGCACTGGGAAATCAAGAAGATTTACGCCAAAGAATATGCGGTCAGTCTTCAAGCGGTGGAGTTGATCCGCAAAGAGCTGTACCCAGATTTTTCACAAGAAGAAGCTGCTTTTATTACCTTGCATTTCGTCAATGCGCAAATTGAAAAAAGCGCCAATCAAAGTGCCTATGAGCACACCGAGTTGACCAACAATATTTTACGGATCGTTAAGTATAGCATGAACATCGAGTACGATGAGAATTCTTCCTACTTCCAACGGTTTGTGACCCACATTCGCTATTATTTAATTCGACAAAGTCAAGAAAAAAAAGAGCCAGTATTGGCTAATCCGATGATTGCCTTGGCTTTCAGCAGCTATCCGAAAGAAAAAGAAACCGCAGATTCGATCAAAGAATACTTATTTGAACAAAAGGGCTGGCATGTCAACGATATGGAATTGATGTATTTGATTCTGCATATCGGCAACTTAGCCGCTCACTCAAAATTGACTTAAGAATGGAAATGGATTCGTTACAGTTCGGCTGGCAAGACCTGCACTTTCTTACAATACTCGTTGAGTAGATCCGTCTCGTTTTTTATGGGTGATACTCTTGCTTGTTTATTGTAGAAATGGCCGGTCTTTTTATTTTTATTAAATGATCTATTAAAAAGGAGAAATCAAAATGGCAAAATATACTGAATTAGCACAAGACATTTTGGCCCACGTTGGCGGCAAAGAAAATGTCTCTTCTGTAAAACACTGTGTGACACGCTTGCGGTTCCACTTAAAAGACGAAAGCAAAGCCGATACCGATTATTTGCAAAAACGTGACGGTGTTGTAACAGTCGTCAAAGCAGGTGGACAATACCAAGTGGTTATCGGCAATCATGTACCAGACGTCTATGATGAAGTGTTGAAAGTTGGCGGATTAGCCGATGGTGGCAGCCTTGATATCGATGAAGGTGACGAAAAGAAAGGCAGTTTGTTTGATCGCTTTATCGATGTCATCTCAAGTTTGTTTCAACCGTTCTTAGGTCCATTAGCGGCAGCCGGTATCTTAAAAGGAATTACGGCATTACTTGCAGCAACTGGGATGGAAGCAACCAATGGTATCTATGTGGTAATGAATACCCTAGGCGATGGTTTGTTCCAATACTTACCAATGATCTTAGCCGTGACCGCAGCGAAGAAATTCAAGATGAATACCTATACGGCTTTGGCGATCGCAGGGGCGATGGTCTATCCGGGCTTAGCAGAAAGCGTGGCTGAAGCGAGCAAAGTCTTCGGTCTAACCTTGACCTTACCAGCAGGGGGTTACTTTAACAGCGTACTTCCAATTATTTTAGCGATTTTTGTCGCTTCAAAAATTGAGCAGTTTATGCGCAAAGTTACACCTGACGTAGTCAAAATGTTTGTGGTTCCTTTTGTAACGATTTTGATCACTGTGCCGTTGACCTTCTTTGTGGTAGGTCCAGTCGCGAATACAGCATCTAGCTGGATCGGTATTGCTTTCCAAGCGGTTTATGATTTCAGCCCAATCATTTATGGATTTGCTTTAGGGGCATTATGGCAAGTATTGGTAATGTTTGGTCTTCACTGGGGTCTTGTGCCATTGGCGATCATGGATATGGCCCAAAACGGCTCTTCGATTATTTTGACCGCCGCAGTGCTACCATGTTTCACACAAACGGGTGTGTTAGCAGCGATTTGGTTGAAAACGAAAGAACCAAAAGTAAAACAAGGCGCAATGCCAGCATTGATCTCATCGATCTTCGGTGTGACTGAACCTGCGATCTACGGGTACACTTTGCCAATGAAAACACCATTTATCGTTTCTTGTTTAGTTTCAGGTTTCGTTGGTATCTACTTGTCAATCTTTAACGTCACTGGTTACGCAATGGGCGGTATGGGCATCTTCTTGTATCCTGCATATATCGATCCAGCAACAGGCAGCTTCCATAGCGTGATCCACTTAGCAATCGGTACAGTGATTGCGATCGTGGCATCCTTTATCATCATGATGTTGTTGAAAGTACCAACTTTGTATACAACTGTTGATTCACCAGTCGACGGTCAAGCAACACCAGCAGCACCAACACCAGCAGCAAAAACCGTTTCTGCCAGCGTCAAAGATGAAACAGTCAAAAGCCCAGTAACCGGTCAAGTGGTTGCTTTAGCAGATGTGGAAGACAAAGTCTTTTCTTCAGGTGCTATGGGAAAAGGGATCGCCGTTGAACCAGCGATCGGTGAAATCACTGCTCCAGCAGATGCAGAAGTCAAAATCTTGTTTCCAACAAAACATGCCATCGGCTTAGTGACAGAAGATGGAACAGAACTATTGATCCACATCGGCATGAATACCGTTGAATTAGAAGGCAATCACTTTACCGCCTACATCAACCAAGGGGATAAAGTCAAAGCCGGACAAAAATTGATCTCTTTTGATACAGAGGCGATTCGTGCGGAAGGCTATTCCTTGCTGACACCAGTCATCGTCACGAACTCTAGCGACTACAGTGACATCCAAACGACACAGTCAAAAGAAGTAACAGCGAAGGACGATTTGATTGAAGTCGTAAAATAAATAGGTTTAACGGCACGTCGTTGGATCAGTAAGATTGCTTTCTTGCTGATCCACTGTGCCGATCAATGAGAAAAAAGAAAGTAGGCTAATCATGACAGAAAAACAATTTCCAAAAGGATTTTTATGGGGCGGCGCCACTGCAGCCAACCAATTTGAAGGAGCATGGAACGAAGGCGGACGTGGTCCAGCCACATCCGATACAGCGATTGCTGTCAAACCAGAAGACCGCAAAAACATGGCAGAATTTGCTGCACCAATGACCCGGGAAAAAGTCTTGTTTGCCTTAAATGACAAAGAAGGCTTGTATCCAAAACGTTGGGGGTCAGATTTCTACCATCGTTACAAAGAAGATATCGCCTTGTACGCAGAGATGGGCTTCAAAACCTTCCGTCTATCCATCGCTTGGTCAAGAATTTTTCCAAATGGTGACGATGCTCAGCCAAATGAAGAAGGCTTGCAATTTTATGACAATGTGTTTGATGAGTGTGCAAAATACGGGATCGAACCCTTAGTGACCCTCTCTCACTACGAAACACCTATTGGGATCGCGTTAAACTATGGCGGCTGGAAAAATCGTCAAGTAATCGATTTGTTTGTTAAATACGCTGAAACCGTCTTGACCCGTTACAAAGACAAAGTCAAATACTGGTTGACCTTCAATGAAATCAATATCATGGGGATCTCTGGCTATGTTGGCGGTGCCTTATTATCCGAAGATGGCACGCAAAACCTTTCTGACATGTATCAAGCTGTGCATCATCAATTTGTGGCTTCTAGTTTAGCAACAAAATTTGCCCACGAGATTAATCCTGACATCAAAGTAGGAATGATGTTGGCACGAATGCAAGCTTACCCAGCAACACCAAATCCAGCAGATGTGATGGAAGAAATCAAGCGTGATCACGAGAATCTCTTCTTCTCTGATGTCCAAGTTCGTGGGAAATATCCAGCATATACGAAGCGCTTCTTTAAAGAAAATGGCATCGAAGTGACCTTCGAAGACGGCGATTTAGATATTCTTGCGCAATACCCTGTTGACTTCATGTCCTTTTCTTACTACATGAGTTCTATTGCCCGCCACAATCCTGAAGAAGGTGGCGAAGCAACTGCCGGAAACTTTTCTTTAGGCGAATCAAATCCTTACTTGGAAGCCTCTGACTGGGGGTGGCAAATCGATCCAATCGGCTTGCGTGTGACTTTGAATAACTTGTACGACCGCTACCAAGTACCGTTGTTTATCGTTGAAAACGGCTTAGGTGCCTTGGATACGGTGGAAGAGGATGGATCGATCCATGACAGCTATCGCATCGATTATTTGAAGGCACATATCGAACAAATGTATGAAGCAATCGAAGATGGTGTGGAATTGATGGGCTATACGCCTTGGGGTTGTACCGACTTAGTTTCGGCTTCAACGTCAGAAATGTCGAAACGCTACGGCTTTGTCTATGTAGACGCGGATGATGAAGGAAACGGTAGCTTTGACCGTTCCCGTAAAGATAGTTTCTACTGGTACAAAGAAGTCATTGCTACCAATGGCGGTAGTTTGTTGCAGGATTAAAATAAACCAAAGCGGCTCTCACCAAAGAGAGCCGCTTTTTTGTTGTGCTCAGTAAAAAAAGAAAAGAAAGGGGGTTAGCAGCTGCCATGCTAGAAAGATCAATGAAACAGTCAACGCCCATTTTTTCATTTTTAATTTAGGCACAACGGATTCGGGCATCAATTAGACAAGAGAGAATACTGTAAGAAAAAACAACAGGGTCAGTGGTTGGATAATAAAGGTGAGCCAATTCATAGAGCACGCTCCTTTCAAGAGTGTTGGCGTTTTTTGTTATGTGTTTTAAATTACAATTTAATTATATATTTAATCTATCAAGGAGGCAAGCTGCTTATGGGAGTAGTGATCGTTTGAAAGAAGGGGATAGACAAACGATTGGCATGTCATTGAACTTAAGTTCAAAATCTAACAGAGTAACGGAGTATGCTTGAGGATAGAATCAGAGCCCTCAATAAAAACCCCCTTTTCAGGGGATGCTGGTGGTTGGAACTATTGGAAGAAACCGCATATTTGATGGAGCTACGTGTGCTTAGTTGCTGAATGCACGACCTGTGTAAGTGTGTAGTCAGCAACTATCAGTCAACGTTTTCTAGTTCGTAAGTAAAAAATATAGCCGAGGAGACTAGCGGAAAGCAAAAATCCTAGGAAATAAAAGATTAACAGTGCATCAGCCATCTCATAGGAATACTCTAAGATCTTACAAACAAAGATCACTAAAGAAACCGTGATGGATAAGGAAACCCAAGTGAAACGCGGCAATCGTTTCGTTACGATGATCAATCCTAACGAAAAAAAGATGACTGGTACCCAAAAGATCAAGCGAGCAAGTTGGATCATTTTATCTCTCCTCATTCAAATTGATTTGAGTAAAAGGATAGCTTACAACATTTGTTATTAAAAATAATAACCCTTGCTGATGAGGCGTAGTGAAGAAAAACGTGTGTTAACTTAAAGCGTGAGCGTAATGTTTTTCTTTAAATTCTTTTGGTGTTTGCCCAGTAACGGCCTTGAAATTACGGATAAAATGGCTTTGATTCGCAAATGCCAACTGGGTGCTGATTTTCTCGTAGGAATAATCGGTGAACAGCAATAGATGTTTGGCTTCACTGATTTTTCGTTCTTGAATGTAATTGTGGATCGTTTTGTTCATTTCTTTTTTGAACTGATTGCATAGATGCGTCTTATGTTTTTCAGTAATGGCAGCGAGGTCATCAATGGTCACTTTTTCATAGAGATGGCTATCAATATAATTAACGATCGTTTTGACCAATAGTGATTTTTTTGCCAATGGATAGCTATGCAAAAGTTCCATAAAACGATAAGTTGCTTCTTTGATATAGCGGAGGCATTCTTCGGCAGAATGAATATAAACTAGTCCTTGAATCAAAGAGTCGGATAAACCAAATGCTTGGTTGACTGGTACGCCTTCATCAATGCTCATGCGGGTCACGACAGCGACAAAGGCTGAGAACTTTAGCTTCAAGCTTTCAAGTTCATAAGGGGAGAGAGAAACACTATAAGTCTCTTTCATTTTGTTAAATACCCAAACCACTTTTTCAGGCTCGTTTCGCTTGATGTAATCAAGATAACGCAATTCAAAATGATAAGAATCAAAGGTGGCTTCATGCACACGACGTTCATAAAGATTGGTTTCCAGACTCAGATCCGTTTGCATTGATCGATCGTGGGGATCATTTTGGTAATGCCAATGGATTTGGTCTTTTTCCAGTGGCCGCTCCACAAACAGCGTATAAAGCAGCTGGATGTATTCTTCAAAGGAGTATGTATCTTCTTTGGAATAATGCACATTATAGTGGTATTCATGTTCAAGAAACGTGTAAGACGTCTCGGGTGTGCCGATCACGCCACAGGGACCGATGACCATATAACAGGTTCTTCCGGCTAACTGAAACGCAAAACACCCCAGCATATATTTTCCAAAATGATAGAGGTTGGCAACTGGGCCATTCGTTTCTTCCAAATAGTGTTTGAGGGAATTGTTGGATGTTAAGGTCAGTGAGGGATATAAAGGACTCCCGTCTTGGTCCAAGAGGATCATGGGAATCAAGTATTTGCGATAAAGCAGATCCATTGCGGTGGTCAGCGTTGTTTTATTCATGGAAACACCTCAAAGTTTAGTCGTATTTTTCTTTTAGTATAACGTAATTTTTTTCGTATTCAATAAATATATTGCTATAAGTACTAGTTTTTTAGTATATATAAGATTTCTTTCCTTCTATAATTCAGTTAAATAAAACGGTTACAGAAAGGATCAAACATGGATAGTGAAAAATTGAAAGAGTTGTTTCAGCAACTAACTCCTGAAGAAAAAATCGCCCAGACGATTCAACTAAATGGGAGTCTGGTCATCGAAAATGAGGTGATGACTACCGGCCCGATGCACGATTTAGGGCTTCCACCAAATTTGAAGATTCACGAGATTGGTTCGATTTATAATGTGAACGATTACCAAAAATTGATTCAGTTACAGAGGGAAACGTTAGAACACAGTCGACTTAAGATTCCTATGTTGTTTATGTCCGACGTCATTTATGGGTTTCGGACAATCTTTCCAATTCCGCTTGCCCAAGCAGGTTCCTACGATTTTGATTTGATCGAGCAAGCCGCTGAGATGACCGCCAAAGAATGTTACCAAAATGGTCTTCATGTTATTTTTTCACCCATGCTGGATCTTGTTCGGGATCCTCGTTGGGGCAGAGTAATGGAGTCGCCAGGAGAGGATGTGTATACGGCAAAGCGTTTTGCCCAAAGTGTCGTGACGGGCTATCAAGGCGATCTCACCCATGGACTGGCAGAAAATCACGTAGCTGCCTGCATCAAACATTTTGCTGGCTATGGTGCACCAGAAGCGGGTAGAGAATACAATACAGTCGATATGTCCAATCAGCGCTTATTCAATGAATACTTGCAACCGTATCAGGCGGCAATCGAAGCTCAAGCATTGCTGGTGATGACGGCCTTCAATGTACTGAATGGTGAGCCCGCAACTGGCAGTCGCTGGCTGAATCGAGAGATTTTACGCGAACGTTTCGGTTTTGATGGGGTACTGGTCTCCGATCATGCAGCCATCAAGGAATTGGTCCCTCATGGGTTTGCCAAAGATGAACGAGAAGCCGCCCAAAAAGGTTTGGAAGCAGGCGTCGATTTTGATATGATGACTTCGGTCTATGCAACTCACTTACCAGAACTGATCAAGCAACCTGAACTTGCGGCTTTATTAGATGAAGCAGTTTGGCGTATTCTGGTATTGAAAAATCAACTAGGACTGTTTGAAAATCCTTATCGAGGGTTGAGAACGCAACACACTGGAGAGGTTTTATCGGATGAAGCCAAAGAGCTAGCCGTTAAGCTAGTAGAAAAAAGCTGTGTGTTGTTAAAAAATGATGGCAGCTTACCTTTGAAAAAAGACCAGACCGTCGCTGTGATCGGTCCTTATGGAGAAAGCCGGTTGACCTTAGGATTTTGGGCATCCGTCAGTGGCAAGCCACAAGACACGATTCCTTTAAAAACCGGGTTGTTGCAACATTTCGCAGCTGAGAACCTGATCTTTGCCCGCGGATACAATTTGTTTGATTCTTATGAGCAATTCGGTCCTTTAAAAGCCGGCATCGAGCAGCTGAATGGACCAATCGAACCAGAAGATCAGCTGCTTGTGGAAGCCGTCAAAGCGGCTGAGGCAGCAGAGGTCATCGTCTTGACCTTTGGAGAACAATTTATGGAGAGCGGCGAAGGTGCATCAAAAGCTCATTTGCAGCTGCCGCTGAAACAAATTCGCTTGATCCAAGCGTTGAAAAAGACTGGTAAGCCTTTGATTGGCGTGCTTTACACTGGCAGGCCTCTCGTCTTGACCCAAGTGGAGCCGCTGTTTGACAGCCTACTGCTAGTTTGGTATCCGGGAACGATGGGTGGGATCGGAATTGCCAATCTGCTGAGTGGTCAGGCTTCTCCGACGGCAAAACTGTCCATGACCTTTCCTCGCAGTGAAGGGCAGATTCCAATATACAGTGCCCAGCTGCCAACGGGGAGACCTTTGACAGATAGTGAGCATTCTGATCGCTTTTTGTCAAAATACCGCGATGAATCAAATGAACCCTTATTCGCATTCGGGACAGGTCTCAGTTATGGTATGTTTACTGGTGAATGGCTAGAGAGTGCGGTCCTCAGTGAAACGATCCAACTGGACTATCGCATCAAAAATCAAGCGGAAGTAGCTGGAGAAACCGTCGTTCAGATTTATCTATTGCAGCGCCCTGCATCGATGGTTCGTCCAAGTCGACAATTGATTGCGAGTGACCTCGTCTTATTGGCACCCCAAGAAGACAAAGAGAAAAGATTGTCGTTGCCGATATCAGTACTCGGATTTTATGACAATCAAGGGGCAAAACACTTATCTAATGGTACCTATCGATTCCTGATGCGGATCGATCAAAAAGAAACGTTGCTTGCCGTAACCATATAAATTAAAGGAGTGAGAGAAAATGGAAAAATTAGAAGCATTTTTAAGTAGCAAACTATTACCAATGTCACAAAAATTGCAGCAAAACAAAGTCTTGGCGGCTTTGATGGAAGGGTTTATTCGAACAAGTCCCATCACTTTAGGGATCGCCTTTATCACAATCGTGGGTAACTTTCCGATCCCAGGTTGGACAGACTATTTGACGAAAATTGGCATCTTTCAACATGTTGAAGCGATCACTAATGGAGCAACTGGCGTTTTTGCATTGTATGTCGTATACAGTTTGGCGTATTCTTACGCAAAACAGTTGGGAAGCAACGAACGCAACTCGGCGATTATTTCATTAGCTAGTTTTATTATGTTGATGCCCCAAACCGTCGCAACAACTGCCATGCAAGATGGCCAAGCAGTGGAACAAACGATCGGAGCATTGAAGCTTGATTTTCTAGGCGGCCAAGGACTGTTTATCGGCATGCTGACGGCTTTATTGGTGACACGTTTCTATGCTTTCTTATCAAGAAAAAATATCATGATCAAGCTACCGGATAGTGTTCCCCCAATGGTAACCCAATCCTTAGCACCAGTGTTTGTGGTCACGATTATTTTTGTCGTCGTTTTTGTCATACGCGTCTTGTTTGGGTTTACTTCATCAGGCTCGATTTTCCAATTCTTTATTGATGTAATTAATGCACCGTTAAATTCATTGGTTGCTAGCCCATTATCGATCATCATCATTATGGAATTATTAGCCGTCTTATGGTTCTTTGGGATCCATAACGCAGTCTTACAAGGGCCGCTCGGGGCGATTAGCATGACCATGGTCGTTTCAAATATTGCCGCCTACCAACAAGGCCAAGCGTTGCCTTATCTGATTCCTTCTGTGATCTACATGGGGATGTATGCTGCCGGCTTCATGGGCTTTGTCACCTTTTTTATGATCCGCAGCAAATCGGCAAAAATGAAACAACTAGGAAAGTTGTCATTTATCCCATCAATCTTTAACATCACGGAACCGATCATGTTTGGGATGCCGATTATTTTGAATCCCTTGTTCTTTATCCCACAGGTATTCACACAACTGATTGCTGGGTTCGTGACCTGGGGATTGGCGACAACGATCTTACCTATTAGCTTGAATCCTACTATGAGCTTGTTGCCGTGGACGACACCGACCTTCATCAAAATGCCGTTTTCAGGAGGGCTCAATTACACGATCTTGATGGTCATCTGTATGCTGATTGGGATTGTTATGTGGTATCCATTCTTAAAAATTGCCGACAAGAAAGAGTATGAATTAGAACTGGCTGCTGAAAAAAAGCAAGCAAGTGAAGCAACAGGAATGACAGAAAAAATCACCGAAGAAGTACAAGCGTAAACAAAGGAGTGGCACAATTGGTTTATTTAGGAATTGATATCGGCGGGACGCACATCAAAACGGGATGGGTCAAAAACAACGAGGTCAATGAAAGACAGTGTTTTCCCACCCCGACAACACTGAAGGCATTTAATGAAACCATCAAAATGATCCTCCAGACCTATGCTCGTCAAGATTCTTTCACCAAAGTAGCTATCGCAGTTCCTGGTTCCGTCGATGAAACAGGGACGGTCTTCTTTGGCGGCGCCCTGCCGTACCTCGATGGGGTGAACTTACCCGATTTGCTCTGCCAGTTAAGTGAAGAAAAGGTGACAACCATTACGGTCGAAAATGACGCAAAGGCCGCAGTGTTAGGAGAAATGAAAGCTGGAAATCTGCAAGGCATTCAAAATGGGGCGGCGATTATTTTAGGAACGGGTGTTGGTGTCGGAATTTGCCTTGATGGAAAGCTCTATCGTGGAAATCGCGGTCAAGCAGGGGAGGTCAGTTTCATGATCCGTGATCGGCGAATCATGGACAGAAATTCCTTCGTTGGTGTCGGTCTTTCCGCCGTCGGCTTGATTGAGCGTTTGGCTGCTTGTTTGAAGGTAACAGCTGATGGCCCGCTGGTTTTCGAAACGCTTGAAAAAACCAGTGACCCTGAAGCAGAGGCATTGCTTTCGACCTATACCCAAGAAGTCGCCGTTTTATGTTTTGATCTTCAGTGTCTATTGGGACTGGAGAAAATCGTTATCGGTGGCGGGATCAGCCGTCAGCCGCGTGTGATCGATGCCATAACCACCAGCTATCAAGGGATTTTTAAAACGGCACCAATCATTGAAAAAACACTGCAACCAGTTGCGATCCAAGCCGCTTATTTTCAAGCGGATGCCAATTTGATCGGTGCAGTTAAGGAGGAACCTTGGAATGAGTAATTTTCCAGAAGCATTTTTGTGGGGAGCATCCACTAGTGCTTATCAAGTAGAGGGCGCATGGGCAGAAGACGGCAAGGGTCCCTCAGTGCAAGACATCAAAGAGATTCCGCAAGGGACCACTGATTTTAAAGTAGCATCAGATCACTATCACCGATATGAAGAAGATGTGAAATTGTTTAAAGAATTAGGGTTAAAAGCCTATCGTTTTTCCATCTCATGGAGCCGAGTCATGCCCGATGGTAAAGTCAACCCAGCAGGATTGGCGTTTTATCAGAAGTTGATCGACCTTTTACTTGAAAATGAGATCCAACCAATCGTAACAGTCTTTCATTTTGATCTGCCCGTTGCCATTGCCGAAGAAGGTGGTTGGGAAAACCGAGCAACGATCCAAGCATTTGCTGATTATTGCCAAGTGCTGTTCGAGAACTTTGGTCAACAAGTCCCACTATGGCAAACCATCAATGAACAAAATGTGATGGCGCTTGCTGGTTCGGTCATTGGTACGAGTCAAAAATCCATGAAAGAAAAATTTCAAGAAAATCATCATATGCTGGTGGCACAAGCATTGGTTACTCAGCAATTTCATGCAGGCAATTTTAGCGGCAGGATTGGCCCGGCACCGAATATCGCCAGTGTCTATCCTGCATCTGAAAAACCAGCCGATCAGCTGGCAGCTCTTTATATGAGTGCCCTGAGAAATTGGTTGTTCCTAGATGCGGCTGTTTTCGGCACATACAACCATAACGCATGGCATTTGTTAGAGACGATTGGTGCAGCACCTACAGTCACTGAAGCAGATCGAAAGATTTTGGCAGCTGGAACATGTGATTACATCGCATTGAATTATTATAATACGATGACCGTCAGCAGCTATTTTCAAAAAGAGACAAAACTCGATCAACAGTCTGGTTTCGGGATTCCTGGCTTTTTCCAAGCAGTAGAAAACACCCATTTGCCAATGACTGAATTCGGTTGGCCTATTGATCCAGAAGGCTTTCGCTTTACGTTGAATGAAATTTATTCCCGCTATCGTCTGCCTCTCTTGATCACGGAAAACGGGATCGGTGCCAAAGATGTTTTGACAACCGATGGTAAAATCCACGATGATTATCGCATCGACTACTTGCAACAGCACATTGAACAAATGGCACTCGCGATCGATGATGGTGTCGATGTGATCGGCTATTGTCCGTGGAGTGCCATCGATCTAGTCAGTACTCATGAAGGCATCGCTAAACGTTACGGGTTTATCTATGTCAATAGCACGGATGAGCAGCTGCTGGACTTGGCGCGATACAAGAAAGACAGTTTTTATTGGTATCAAAACGTCATCGATAAAAACGGGTTAGGAGAGTAAGCGGTGTTTATTCAGGAATATCTATTTGATCAAGAAGCACAAGCCGGGTTGACGGTTTATCTGCACGAGGAAAAGGCGGAGTATGATCGGGTGGGGGATCGACCGTTTGTCTTGGTGATCCCTGGCGGCGGCTACTCCTTTTGCAGTGAGCGAGAAGCCGAGCCGATCGCTTTAAATTTTGCTGCCCAAGGCTTTCACGCCGGGGTCTTACGCTATCATGTGGGGGTGCATCGCAGTTTCAGCCTTTCCTTAGTAGATGCCGAAAAAGCGATTGCTAAAATCCAAGAACTAACCAGTGAATGGCGAATCGACGCCGAAAAAATCGCTGTGATCGGTTTTTCGGCCGGCGGTCATCTAGCGGCGGCGCTATCGACGATCTCCCCTATGAAACCAAGTTTATGTCTGTTAGGATATCCAGCGATTTTGTCCTCATTTGCCACAGTCATGCAGATCGACGCGCCTTCATTAAATGAATGTGTCACGAAAGATACGCCGCCCACCTTTTTGTTTTCAACCTATGAAGACAATGTTGTTCCTATCGAAAACTCGCTGGCCTACTTACAAGCCCTAGAAGAGCATGAGGTCCCTTTTGAAAGTCATATTTTCCAAAAAGGACGTCACGGTCTTTCTTTGGCGACCGAACGCTTTGGCAATCGTAAAGAAATGGTCGATCCGCGCTTTGCTCGCTGGTTTGATGAATGTGTCGAATGGCTAGAGTTGAATTGGGCAGAAAAGGTTACTAAACCAGCTTTGCTACCTGATCTTGGCCAGTGGCCGATTCGGGTATTGTTCGACTCAGATGAAAACAAACGCTTGCTGTTGCAGGCTTTTCCATCATGGACAGACAAAAGTCGTTTAAAAATTGTAAAGAATATCAGCCTGCAGCAGTTATTAGCGATCATGCCGGAAGCATTTGAGCAAGTTTCCTATCAAGCCCTTGTTGCACGGCTGACTGATCCTAGAAAGGAAGAAGAAGCATGAAGGCAATCCTTGTACATGAAAGTTATAAGGCATCAACGGCGTTGCTAACCCGGGAGCCGCAACCCATTACCACGCTATCAGCTGTTCGCAACAGCCACGCTGCTTGTCAGCTGTTGCTACACGATGGCAAACGGAATCATTACATCATAGGGGAAGAATTTTCGATTCCCGATGAAATTGAGATTCCAATGATCCGCATTGAAATCATCAGCGAATTGCCGGTCAAAGCGCAATTCATCGATTATTATGTCGGACAGCATGAACTGGCGTACGCCGATAAATTGCTTGAGCAAACAGCCAAAACCTATCCTGGTGATCGCTATGCACCGCTTTATTTGGAGTGGCAGATCGATGAAACGATCAAACCGCAAGCTTATCCCGTGAAAATCAAGGTCTATCGTACACACTTGACTAGCCAAGAGGAGTGCTTGTTAGAAAAGAGCCTAACGATTGAAGTGGACGCTTTTACTTTTCCAAAAGAATATTTAGAGACATTCCACTTGAATATGTGGCAGCAGCCCAGCAATTTGGCTCGCACCTTTGACGTTCCTTTATGGAGTGATGCCCACTTCGACTTGATCAAAGAAATGGCGAAAAGCTTATCGGCGATCGGACAAAAAGCAATCACGGTGATTGCTGGAGAAATCCCTTGGAAGGGGTGGTTCAACTATATCGTCAAAGACTATCCGGCCAATTTATATGAATACTCGATGGTCAAAGTTAAAAAGACTCAAGGCGGACAGCTGCATTGTGATTTTTCTATCCTTACTCGCTATCTCGAATGTTTTTTTGAAGCGGGTATCTCTGAAGAAATCGATGTATTTGGCTTACTCGGTGTCTGGGAACCGCCGTTTTTCCCACTGGTCGACTTGGACCATCCAGAAAAATTGGTGATTCGCTTTTACGATGAGGGAAAAGGCACCTTCGGCTTTATTCATCAAAAGGCCGAGTTGCAGGAATATCTACGTCAAGTATTTGTTTATTTTAAAGGGAACAATCTGTGGGAGAAGGTTCGGATCGTTTCTGACGAACCGAAGAAACATCAAATCGACAGTTTCCGAGCTTCTTTGGCTGTCCTAAAAGACATTGATGAGACGATCCAGATCAAAGCAGCGTTTGATAAAGAAGACGTTTTGTTTGAGTTGCTGCCAGTGATCGATCATCCCGTGACTTCCTATTACTGTACCTGCAACCATTACGAAACACTGACGCAAAGTCATCCGGGTCGGACTCAGTACTATGTTTGCAATTACCCAGACAAACCCAACACTTTTTTGCACAGTCCTTTATTAGAGACGCGAATGCAAGGAATCTTGGCCTATCAGTTTAAAACAGACGGCTTCTTGCGGTGGGCTTACAATTGCTGGCCGCAAAATGCCCGAACCGATATCCGTTACAATACGAGCTCACTACCCATCGGCGATCTATGTTTCATTTATCCCGGCAATCATGGACATTTGTTGTTGTCCTTACGGTATAAACAACTACAGCGGGGAATTGAAGATTTCTATCTCTTGAAAACCGCCCAAGCTACTCAACCGCAGCAAACGGATGCCTTAGTAGCAGATTTTCTTAACGTTACAGATACTAAAAATTGGATGATCGACAGCCACCACAGTCATCCCGATGTTTTTCTACAGACCGCCGAGGAGATGGAGGCGTTTCGTCAGGCACTTCGCACATTTTTGGTAAAATAGACATTTTTAAACGTCACCATTGATGAGTCATTTCCTAAAAGAATGGATCATCGATGGTGACGTTTTCGATTGTGATCTAGGGCGATTTCCAACTTGGACAAAGCTCCTTTTCCTCTGGGCTTCATTTGTTCTACTGAGCGTTTCGTTTCTCATTCCCTCCATCTTCCTTTACACTTTTAAGTAAGGTCATAAGAAAATATGGCAAATTGAAGTAGAAATAATCAAGGAGGAAACGAGCATGTCAGAAAAAATCAACAATCCGTTAACGAAGTATTATGATGGCAAATTTGAAAAACAGGTGCAAGAAGCACCGGCGATTCAAGGGAAGATGCAGCCAGTACCTGATTGCGGGGAAGAAAGCTACGCTGGTTCAGGCAAATTAACTGGACGCAAAGCATTAGTGACCGGTGGTGATTCTGGTATTGGTCGAGCTGCAGCCATCGCTTTTGCCAAAGAAGGCGCCGATGTGGCAATCAACTATCTTCCTTTTGAAGAAGAAGACGCGCAAGAAGTCAAAGCAGTCATCGAGAAAGCTGGACGCAAAGCAGTCTTGATCCCAGGAGACTTAAAAGATGAGACCTTCGCTCGTCAATTGGTTCATGAAGCAGCCAAAGAATTAGGCGGTTTAGATACGTTAGTTCTAAATGCTGGGATGCAACAAGCGGTGAAGGACATCAAAGAGTTGACTACGCAACAAATTCAAGATACTTTTACAACGAATATCATCTCCATGTATTGGACTGTTCAAGAAGCGTTGGATTACTTACCAGCCGGTGGAAGCATCATCACCACCACTTCGATCCAAAGTGCGGAACCAAGTGCCCATCTGTTAGACTATGCAGCCACGAAAGGTGCCATTACTTCCTTTAGTAAGGGGTTAGCTGCGCAATTAAGTGAAAAAGGTATTCGGGTCAATACCGTTGCGCCTGGTCCAATCTGGACGCCACTTCAAATTTCTGGTGGTCAACCACAATCTGCGATCCCAGAATTTGGTCAAAAAGAATTGATGAAACGTGCCGGTCAACCGGTGGAACTAGCACCCGTTTACGTTTTCTTAGCTTCTGATGAAGCAAGTTATGTAACTGGCCAAGTGTACAGTGTAACTGGTGGTAGCTTCTTCGCTTAAAATTGTCAGGACTAAAAATAGTAGTAAAAAAGCTCGAGCAAAGATGCTCGGGCTTTTTTTTGCGGATGTAAATGGAATCGGCAGCTTACTTCTCTTGTTTCGCAAACATCTTTGTCATCATTTGTTGATTGATTTTTGCAAAAATCGCTGCCCACTCTTGTTCATCTTGCAGGTTTGACAGCAAGACTAATTTTTCGGAGAACATCACTTCTTCATAATTATCCGTGATCAATAAATCGGCGGCTTCCATTTGCTTGACGAAAGTCACAGAAGCTTTAGCATAAATCGAACGAATCCTCGTCTCAATCATTTGCTTTGTGCGGTATTGGATCGTCGTTTGAATATAGATCGATACGGTAGGGGGCGTGTTCATCAGTGTTTCCAAATATAAGAGATGAGTCAGATAAGGCAATTGTGTCTGTTTAAAATAGTCTTTATCCAGGTCGGCAAATGGGTAGTTTTTAACGTGGGTCAGTAAAAGTTGGCTGATGGCCTCATAGGTCTCGTCATTTGTTGGAGCGTTTTCCGTCAGCATTTCGTGTTCTAGCTGCCAAACTTCCAAGAGATCGATCCCAATAATGATCGATAGGTTGAAGACTAGCAGGCAACTGCTCAAAAGCTTTTCGAATTCGGCTTTTCCCTGATTAGGAGCAAAGGTAGTATGCCAATCTTCGATCATAGTAGTGAAAAAACAGACAAGATCCGTTTTAGAGTACTTAATTGCTTGAATAATGGCTTGTGTTTTCTCTTGGGGAACAACCCCCGGTAAAAAGACATGGAGGAAGAAATTCAAGTACAGATACTCTGATCGACGCGTTTTGTCTGAAACATACTCAGCACTTAAGAAGAGTGAGTCAAGAATATCTGCTGGTAAAAAGCAGTAGAATTCCATCATCTCCAAATACTTATCAGGGATTATTGGCAGATATTTTCTTTTGATACTGCGGCCGACAACGGTTTGCCAAAATGCAGCTAATTTGTTTTTTGTTAGTTGATCAAAAGCCGAAGTTTCAAAATAGGCGGTAAACTTGGCGGTCTCTTTTGGAGAGATACTTGACAAAAGCCACAATTCAGCAGGGGCACTTTGAGTTAAAAAGCTATAAATAAAAATACGGATATCAAGTTCCTTGCCCGCTAATTCAATCCGATTTTGGTGATCTGTTCGGATAACAATCTGAAACTTTTCTAGTAATTGATTGACTTTCTTGATCAAGCGGTACACATGAGACTGACTAATGTGTAAATCAAGGCATAGCTGTGTGAGGGTTGTTTGGTTACGGCCAATCAATGAATGGATAAAGTGATATTGTGTGGAGTTGAGCAAATAATGATACATCAGCTTGGAATAAAAAGGTTGCTCTTCTTCCTCACCACAATCCACAAAATATTGATTGTAATTGTTTTTATTCAAAAGTAACGTTGGTGAAAGTTGCTGCAAATCTTCGTTTAAAAAATAGATGTACTTTTGTAAGCTTTTTAATGGGATCTTTAGGGCTTCTGAGAGTTTAACGAGTGTTACTCCATTCGAATTACACACATACTTGAAAATAGCTAATTTCTTTTCTTCTGCGGGAGAAATAAATTCTCGATACATAAGGCATTCTCCTTTTTGGCGTTTTTTTTACGCTAAATCTGTGAACCGTATGATAACCATGATGGATTATACTTATAGTAGATGAGAATAAGATGAAAAAATACAAACTAAATTATTATTTTTTATCGGTGCTTTTTTCATCCATCGACTACTCATCAAAAAAGGAAGGAAGAGATAAAAATGAAGAAAAAGGCGGGAGTATTAGTTTTAATCGGTATCAGTTTGGCACTATCACCTGTTAGGGCATTTGCGGCGGAAGCGAATCCGACTGCTTCAATGACCAGTCAGGCGACAATAACCATCGAACAAGGAATCTTATCGTTAGATCAAGTGACGAATTTTGATTTTGGTACTACGAGCATCAAAGATATTGCGACAGGCGATCAAGTGCTTACCACTGCAACGAATGAGGCAACGTCAATTACCGATTATCGTGGACCCAATGAAGCAGGCTGGCAGTTGACTGCTCAATTATCAAAAATGACAAATGCTGCAAACAATGAACTTGTAAATGCAAAAGTCACCCTCAATGGGTCAATTGATTCCGGCGATGCCTCCCTCGTCTCAGGAACAGAATTGATGGTAGGGGCAACAGATCCTACGCTGATTGCTAGTGCTAATGGAACGACGGGTCTGGCAACAAATGATTTTGATTTTACAAGTGCAACCTTGACGATTCCAAAACAAAACGTCAATAGTGGTGCTTATAGCGGCACGATTACTTGGACATTATCAAATACTTATCAAGCAGAATAACAAAGGAAGGGCGACAATGAAAAAACAAATCAAGTGGTTGGTACTCATCAGCTTTTTTATTAGTCTGTTTTGCTTTATAAAAGTTACCGGTTATGCACAAACGACGCGGTTCACAGTAACCCCAGAACTTCCCCAAAATCAACTTAGCGATGTCAGTTACTTTGACTTACTGGTAACGGATGAGACCAAACAGGATTTGACTGTTGCCCTTCATAATACAAGCTCAGACCCATTGACCATAAAAGCAACAGCACTAAATAGTTATACGGCCTCTACTGGGATTATTGCGTACCAAGCAGAACAGACCGCCGAAGAGAACCAAGGAATCTCGTTTAGTCAATTGATTGAGAACCCAAGGCAGACGATTAAACTTGATCCTGGAGAAAGTCATCAGGTTCATTTTACCCTTTCAATGAAAGGTGAAGAATTTGCAGGAGAAATACTTGGTGTGTTTGCCTTTGAAGAAGAACCGTCAGAGACAACTGAAAGCCAGCAAACAAATCTGCAAGCCAACTATAAAATTCAGCAAGGGATCCGCTTGCGTCAGAATGTGGCAACCATGCCTGATCCCCAATTGTCTTTGATCAATTCTGAGGCGGTGGAAAGAAATGGTTCTGCTGCTCTCAAAAGCAGTATCCGCAATAGTCAGCCCACAGCATTTGGCAAAATATCTGTGAAAACGATCATACGTGAGCAAGACAGCGGCAACAAGGTCGGTGGGTTTTCTGCAGAGGATTTTCAAATAGCTCCGAATTCGGTTTTGGAGCTGTTTAGTGCCTTTGATCAGAACATTCTCGAACCGGGGACCTATATGTTACGGATCGAGTTGAATGCGCCTAAAGGAACGTGGGTATTTGAGGATTCGGTGGTGGTTGATCGCAAGCAAGCCAAGCTTATCAACCGCCAGACAACATTAGGTGCAGCATATCTTCAAAAACAGTACTGGCTCTATGCAGGAGGGATACTTCTCTTCCTGCTTGTCCTACTTCTCTTGTTCATTTTTTATAAGAGACGTAATAAAGCAGAAGTAGATGATGGGCTGGCAGTGAAAGAAGAATCAGAATGAAGAAAGCGGAGGACAGTGATGAAAAAGTTTGGCATTATCCGATGGGGCTATGTGTTCTTTTTTAGCATTTTGCTGCTGTGCGGGAAACAAGAAATCGTCCTTGCTGCGGTATCTGCGCCAGATTTTCCTACGTTAGCGATTGACGATTCTCTGATCACTCCTGTGGGCCAAGCGGGTTCGCCACAAGGAGAACCGGGCTTCAATTATGTTCAGGTCAATGATGGAGCTACCACCAACTCCAGTGGTGGTGTCTGGTTCAATAAGCCGGTTTCTTTTACTCGCTCCTTTCGGTTAGAAATTGCATTTTGTATCGATAATACAGCAACGGACAGCGATGGGATAGCTTTTGTGATGCAAAGCAGTGGCTTAAATGCACTGGCAGAACAAGCAGGACCGACGATTGGAGTCTGGTCAAATACAGGAGGAACAACTCCTTTAAGTACGGGAGCGATCCCACAAAGTTTTGCGATTGAATTCGATACGTTCTATAATAATGCCGGTTTGACTGGGGACGGTATGATGGATCGCGATGTTCCTTCCGGCCATCATATCGCATGGAATTTTCCCGGCTCAAATGACGCATATACCACCGATGGCTGGCTGATTATCGACAAAGTCTTAAATCATCGTGATACAGTATCAGTGAGTGATATTTCCGATGGGTTGTGGCATAGTTTTACAGTAGTTTTTGATCAGCCAACGCAAACGTTGCGTTACACCGTACCAGATTTCGGTGTTGATGTAACAGTACCTGTTGATGACACCTTCAAATCGAATTTGAACCTGACCAATAGTGCACCGGTCTATTTTGGTTTTACAGGTGCAAACGGTGGCTATGTTCAAGAAAAAGCTGTGGCCTTTGTCGATGTTGAAGGACTAGTAGATCTTGATATGCGAACCGGTGTTTTTGAAAAAGACCCAGTCAAACTATTGTTGGATACTGGTACGACACTTGCCCAGCCAGCCACTGTCGACAATAGCAAAACCATTATTTATGCGACCTATCTTTCCTACAAGGACACCAGCGATTTAGCTGATTTAGAATCAGGCATCACGCTTTCCAGTCTTTTTCCAGAGGGCTTGTCTCTCGTACCGGAAGCTGTCTATTTCGGTAAGGCCAGCGAAATTATGGTCAATGGTCTGCCGGAAGGCGGAACCGCCTTACCCTTTGTCATTGAAAATGGGCAGTTAATTACGACACTGCCTGATATGGTCAAAGGAAACGACTACATTGTTCATTTTTCCGTCAATTATACAGAAGCTCCGATCGATGAGAATCTGGATGCCATCATTCCTGTCCAAACGATTTTTAATGGGAATGCCTTTGTCTCTAGTTTGACCTCGGGGGATCCAGAAACCCACTACTATCAAATGACCGGAGACTTTCCGCCGAGCTTGACCACAGGTTCGGTGTCGTTAACAGAAGCAAAAGCAAACCGACAGATCGTGCGACAAAAGCGTAATTGTTATCTACCAATTACGATCGAGGACCAAAATTCGACTCAAGCCAAAGTGTACGCTACGGATTTTTTTACCGAAGAAACGGCTATCACTGAAGATGATTTTTCAGAGATGGCACTCATTGAACGAAGTGCAATAACCGAGCCTTTGACGGATACATTGATGTTGGATACCAATGCGTTGGCACCGGGTACGACGTATTATCTGGCGGTTTATGTGATCGACACGGAAGGGAATCGATCGGAGACCCGTTTTTATGGCATCGACTTTCGTGGGATCGTGGAATTTCACCAGGCGCCTACCTCAATCAATGGAACTGTAGTCACGGTAAATGAGCTGGCGCGTTCCATCAGAGACGATGGCTATGCTTATCTAGCACTTTCTTATGACGAAGAACCATCTCTTTTATCAATCACGAATACTAGTGAGGGAACTTGGCAATTAAATGGTCAGATGACGGATTTTTTGCAAGAGCAACAACTGCTGGCGGATGAAATCCAATTGGTTCTCTATGATCCGGAGACCAATCAGCTGATGGCTTCCATAACCTCTGAGGAACAAGTGATTTTTCAACAGCAACCAACAGACGAAGCAAATTTAACGGTTGATCTTAAAGAATACGATTGTTACTTTCGCTTTGTTCCCAAAATGGAGCTAATTTCACCCGGAACTTATACAGGCGCTATCAATTGGCGGTTGGAAAGTACGATCATCGATGAATAGCAACAAAAAAAACGCCATCTGGGCGTTTTTTTTGTTGACTGAAGCGATAAAGTTAGCTTTGGCGGCTTTTCGCAATTTTCAAAACTAATGACAGACCGGCTAATGCGAAGCTGCCGTATTTAACGAATTTTTCCAAGGATTCTAAAGTTTGCTGTTTTTTGTGTTTGCAGTCTGGACAGCTTTTTTCATGGGCACTCAATTTTTTTCCGCATTTACAATGACTCTTCATCTGTGATCCACTCCTCGTTTCGTTTTATTTTGATGTCTTTCTATAATTTAATTATACATGTTGTATAAGGTTCTGTCTGAAATTATGCTGTGTCAGTCGTTTGTGAAAATGAGACAAACCCTACATTCATTAGGCAAGCGTAGAAGTGTATAATTACTGAGCGAATGCAGTTGCAGTTCCTGTTGGAGAGGGACCGCGCTAGATAAAAAAGAAGGGAATCTGACAATTTTCTCATTTTCGACAAGTGCTGATTCGCTTTGCTTATCAGTTTGGCAAAATTTTGCTATTGTTGAGTAAGATTAGGGGTTAGAATAGTAGCTTCTCTTTTTTTTCTAAATTCTGTCCTTAATTTGAGAACGAAAATCACCGATAGTATGCTATATATAGGAACAAGGAGCCATCCTTGACGATGTCGAATATGGCATTTGAATGAAAGGATTGATGAAACAAGTGATTTCTTCAATAATTTATACTGACACAAAGGCTTATTTTGATAAAGTGCTGGATCAAGCGCTGTTGGATCTATTAAAAACTGATTATCCCAAAGTCTATGATCATGTCCAAAAACTGATCGCTTCTATGGAGGAAACGATCCAACGAATTGACAGCACGAACTTTTGGCAGTTGATGCCGGAAATTTTAGGCTACGATTCTCGTTTTGTTTTGTTGAACTCTCTGCAATTGTCAGAAGACAAATTGTTGACGGAGCTAGAAATCCTTCAAATGATCGAACGGGATTATCCGAATTTGAATAAAGAATTCTGTGGCTATTCCTTGAAAGAACAAGAGCATGAGAGTTTGATCTTTAGTGTTCAATAACTATTTTTCGTAGGAGTATCAAGTAGAGTAAGAAAACGACTAGGTAAGCTAGTCGTTTTTTTTATCAAGAAAAAGAATAATTAAACACGTTATTTATCATTAAAATAAAAAATATTTTGAAATTATGAATAAAATAGATTATTATTGATATATAATCCTTTTAGTGAAAGAAAAAACAATCGGTAAGAGGAAGAGGATAGCCAGCTGATTGAAAAAGCTGCGATTGTTTTAATTAGAAAATAGAAACTAGCCTAATCGGCGTGGAAAGGAGCAATTATGGATTACTTAAGTTTCTCAAAAAAAGAGTGGGAAGTCTTAGTTTGTTTTTGGGCTGTAGATGAACCATTATGCTGTACAGAATTTAGTGAACGTTTCAACTTGAATCGTAACACATCATTGTCCGTGATTCGCAAATTAGTTAACCAAGGAGTTCTAGAAATTGCGAGCATTAAAATGAGTGGATCAGTTTTGGCTCGTCGTTTTCAACCAGCTGTAAGTGAATTAGAGATATTGCAGACCGGTCTAACCGATGATCAAATTTTTGAATTAGTGAAAATCGCCATCAAAAAAATTGAGGACCCAGAACAATTAACTCAGTTACTAAATGTGATCGGTGAATTGAAAACCAAAGCTTCTTAAATAAAACTCGTTTGGATGATAAAAAAACGATCCGCTGTGAAAACAGCGGATCATTTTTCTTGTTCTTGAAATTTTTGTACCATCTTTGTCGTCAATTCATGGAGGACTGACAGTTCTTCCGGTTCAAGGGGCAAGAATTCAGTCACTTTGTAGGGAATCTCTAGCGCTTGCTTATGAAGTGCTTTGCCGGATTCCGTCAGTGTAACCCGCAAGGAACGTTCATCGTCTTGATTTCGATTTCTTGCGAGGTAGCCTTTTGCCTCAAGCTTTTTTAAAACCGGTGTCAGTGTGCCAGAATCGAGACATAATTGCTTCCCCAATGCTTTGACACTGATCGCTTCTTCTTCCCATAACACCAACATCACTAAATATTGGGTATAGGTCAAATTCAACGGATCTAGTAAGTCTTTGTACTGTTTGATAATTTCTTTTGAAGCGGCGTATAGAGGAAAACACAATTGGTTTTCTAACGCTAAGACATTCATGTTTTCACCCCTTTTTCTAACATCCGCCTCTTATCATAGCTGTTTTTTCAACGAAAGTCTACTCGCTAACGGCTTTGACTGTCACTTCAATGTTGCCAGCTGTAGCTTTTGAGTAAGGACATACGGTATGAGCGATCTCAAGCAATTCTTGTGTTTCTTCTGTTGACAAACCTTCGATTTGGCCTTCGATCTCCACTCCCAAGACAAAACTTGATTCACTTTCTGCGTATAAGGTCACTTGTGCGCTAACGGTAGAAGCACCTTCGATCCCTTTGCTGCTTTTCACCAATTCAAGGGCACTATTGAAACAAGCGCTAAAGCCAGCTGCAAAAAGTTGTTCCGGATTCGTTGCATTTTCTACTCGTTTGCCAGGTGCAGTGATATTTAGTTCAAATGAATGATCAGGGCTGTGTACTTCTCCTGAACGGCCACCAGTGTTGATCATCTTTGTTGAATACATTTTTTTCATCATTTCTTCACTCCTGTGTTTTTTGTATTTTGTACAATTTAATTGTATGCAATTTAATTGAAGAATGCAAGGAATTGGTTTTCAGTTTGTCTTTTTTTTCTAAAAAGGAGGGAATTATAAAAAGTTTACTGTTCTCTTGGGTGAAACGTGCTATTATAGTTAGTAACACTTGTAACAGAATGAACAATTAGTTTGAAACGAAGAATTTACTGCATGCAGGCAAAGAGGGTGGAAAATCATCGTAGACTACATGGAACAACGAGCGGTTGGACGCTATTTTCGATCGCTGACGGATCATTATTCAGGTTATATCCGTCTTTATGGCACCTACACAGAATATCGGGTGATTGCAGGGATTCCTGCTGAAAATGTGATGTTAGAGATTATCGGGGTTGAAAACGGTGTCTTATTGACCCGTGTAAACAATACATTATTTGAAAATGGAAGAGGGTTTTTACAATGATCATTATCCAAATTATTTTAGTTATCTTCGTATTAGTGATTCTGATTTGGCTGATCGCAAGCACTGCTGTGATCGTTCGTCAAGGGGAAGTCAAAGTCGTGGAAAGTTTTGGGAAATATGTTCGAACGTTGGAACCAGGTCTTCATTTTCTTGTTCCGATTTTATATACAGTAAGAGAAAGAGTGTCCTTGAAACAGATTCCTTTGGAGATCGAACCGCAAAGTGCAATTACGAAAGACAACGTGATCGTGCAGATCGATGAAGCAATCAAATACCACGTCACAGATGTGCGTGCCTTTGTTTACGAAAATGAAAACTCCGTTATCTCAATGATTCAAGATGCCCAATCAAATTTACGGGGGATCATTGGGAAAATGGATCTGAATGAGGTTTTAAATGGGACAGAAGAAATCAACGTAGCACTGTTTACTTCAATCAAAGACATCACGGCCGGCTATGGTCTAGCAATCGACCGAATCAACATTGGGGAAATCAAAGTTTCTCAAGAAATCATTGAATCAATGAACAAACTGATCACAGCTTCCAGAGACAAAGAGTCGATGATCACAAGAGCCCAGGGGGAGAAATCTTCTTCTGTCTTGAGTGCGGAAGCCAAAGCTTCTCAGATGACAATCGATGCGCAAGCTCGGGCGGAACAAACCCAAATCGACGCGGAGGCACGGGCAAAACGTGTCCGGATCGATGCCGAGGCAGAAGCGGAACGAATCGCCAAAATCACAGAAGCCGAACGCAAGCGGATTTTAGCCATCAATGAAGCTATCAAAGAAAGTCAACTAGACGAGCGCTCACTATCATATCTAGGAATCGAAGCTTTTAAAGATGTGGTCAATAGCAATACCAATACGGTCATTCTGCCATCAAACATGACGGAACTGGGAAATATTCCAGTCGTCAAACAACTTTGGGAGAACGCACCATCTAAATCAGCAGAATAACTTCTAAGCACAACAATTAAAAAAGCTCAAATGCTCCGAGTACAAATCGGCGCATTTGAGCTTTTTTTATTTCGTTTTGTCTGCCGATTGATTATCGACAATCAACAGGGCAATCATGACATAACCGATCCAACTGTCCCGAGAATATAAGATGTAGCGAGGGGACCAAGAAGCGGCATATTTCTGTTTGTATTCTCGTAGCCCTTCAAAAGAATAGAAGCGAGAACCAAAGGTGTAAACGAGATAGGCGATCCGCTCTTGCAAGAAACTACTGCGGAAAGTACCAACATTGGCTAACGGTGCCATGCCTAAATCGAATTGTTGATACCCATGTTCTTTAAAATAGTCGAATAGCTGAATAAACAAGAAATCCATCGTTCCATTTGGCGCTTTTTCAGGATCGTGGCGCATCAAATCGATGGAGGCCAGACCTGTTTGATACGTGGGCATAAAGGAGGCAAACGCGACGATCTCTTGCTGCTGATTGCGGACGACTGCAATTGGTGCGGTACTTAGATAAGATTCTGAAAAGAATCCAAGGGAGAACCCTTTTTCTTTCCGTCCATCTAGCCAGTTGTCAGAAATTTCTTTAAGGGTTGCAAAGGTTTCGGCTGAAAAGGGTGGAGTGAGCACATCAAAAGTAAAGCCTTCTTTGGTGATCTTGTTGTTCAATGCCCGCTGTCCCTTCATTTTTTTTCCTGAAAGGGTGAAGCTAGGTAGATCCACATAAGCTTTCTCACCGAATTTGATAAAGTCATACCCGAATTCATGTAGCAGCATCACCATTTCTTCACTACTTTCATAAAAGACCGGCAAGTAATTCCACTGATCCATCTCTGTTAAGAAGGTTTCCAGTGCCTGCGGAAAGTCTGCTTGCTTCCCAGAAGGATCCCCCATGACCAAGCATTTATTATTAAAGGTCGTAAACTGAAAAAAGACCGTCGGCTCGCCGATTTCTGGATAAACGTACACTTGCTTGTCTTTTAAATAAACAAGATGGCTGTCGCTATTGCCGCCATAGGTGTTCAAAACATGTTTCACTTTATCAGTGGCGGCACTGACGCCTAGTTGGTGCTTTGGTCCCATCAAGTAGCGGGCAAACAGCAGCATCGCAACGGCGACAAATAAAATCGCAACGAAGCCTTGGAGCCACAATTTTTCAGAGGGGAAAAGCAAAAAGTCCATCGAATGGTGGTGCGTCGGATGTCGATTGAGATGAGGCATATTGTAGACCCCAATAATGACATAGAGGATCGTCAGCGAACCAATCAACAAACCATCGACCGTCAACCATTCCCACGAGAAGACTAGCTGTTTACGGAATAACTCGCTTTTTGAAAAAATCATGATCGCTAATAATAATAGAAGAAACAGCATGGTCGAAAAGCGGAAACCCGCAAAAATAGCATAACCGATCGTTGCTGCAATCAACAAAAGTGTCGGCACATACGCGCGACTGACACGGGCAGAGATGCCGCGACCGGCAATCAAAAAGAGATAGCCGAGAAAGATACTCGGGTACTGCATCACGAAATTCAAGCGAATCGGATTGAGGTGGGCTAACCATTTGATTTGGTCAAAGGCTTCTGGGATCGTGGCGGAGAGTACCAACATCGTTCCCGTCAGATAAAGCAGCAACACTTCGATCTTATGGAATACTTCCAACAACAAGCTTTTGGGAATCCCAGAAAAGCGCTGGTTGAGGGAGACGCCAACATTTTTTGAGAAAAAGATCAAACCGATCAAAAAGGGAAGAATGTAATAAAACAGGCGGAACAGCAAGAGCCAAGCAATAACACTTTCACGGGGAATTTGCAGTGAACCCATTCCCATGATCATCATTACATCAAACGTTCCAAGTTCCCCAGGAATCATCGATACGATTCCAATCACGGAAGCAGCGATGAAAAGCGGCAACAGTTGAAACACATCGACCGAGATACCCATCAAGAGACCCGTCGTGAAGAAGGCGGCAAAAACACCCAGCCATTCCAATAAGGAAGCGGCGATCAGCTGCAGACGATCACGTCGTTGCAGCCCACCTAAGTAGGCATTTTTTTTGGAAAAACTAAGGGCATAGACGATTGGAAAATAAAGACTGCCGCCTAAAAGCCAGATCCAATACTGTTGTAGATAATCGGTCGTGGGCCCGAAGAGGACGAATGCCAGCGCAGCAAGCGACAAAATCGAAAGACCAGACATTAAGTAGATAAAAATCTTTGAAATTGCTTGGGCAACGTCTTTGCCTTTTTTTCCTTTGCCATAAAATTCCGACCGTAACCCGATACTGATGAAACCGCCAAAGCCGATCAAATTGTTCATGGTATTGATGATCCAGCTGGTTTCTAGTAAATACCGGCGATCAGGTTTGTCCCCTAGCAAGCGATTCAAGACGATATCATATAAGACCATGGGAAAGACACACAGTAAGCCAATGACAGCCATTAAAGCCACTCGCCAAAGGGATAGTTGCGCAAACAATTGTTTTAGTTGATCAATCGAGATCGTCTTGCTTAAGGAAAGCAGTTCGCCGAACACGATCACGGCTACTGCAATTAAGAAGAGTGTTTTAAACAGTGAGCGGTGGTCGCGGAGCCAAGTAAAGATTCTCATAGTTATTCACCGACCTTTTCTAAAAAAGATAATACTTTCGTATTAAATACTTCTGGATTCTTTCGTGCAAAACTATGTCCTTGTCCTTTGACGACGATAAAATTGGACTGAGGAATACTGTTTGCAATATAAAATGAATGGGAGAGCTTGATCGAATCACGTTTGCCAACCAAGATCAATGTCGGCACACTGAGGTGATTCAAATCGGCGGTGGAGAGACCGATTGGACGAAACAACAATCCCAAAATAGGCAGAAAGCCCCGCATGCCTTTGGAGAATGGAGAACAAAGCCAAACGATCAGATATTGCAAAACACTGCCGATTCGAGAAAAGAGCCGTACACCTCGCGGTTCCGTGTTGCCAGAGTTTAAAATCATGCAGCTGACATACTCTGGGTAGAGATGGCAAAAGACCATCGCCAGATTGGCACCATCGCTAAATCCTAGTAAGGCGATTTTCGTTAGCTTTTCTTGCTGAATGATTGCTAAGAGATCTGTTGCCATTTTAAAAAAATCGATTTTCTTCTGCGTATTGGTGGATTTGCCATGTCCTCGACTATCGATTAAATACAGTTGATGTTTTTGACGCAAAGCGTCGACCTGCTTTGAGAAATAGGCACTGCTGCCGCCATTTCCGTGCAGTAAAAAAAGTGGGCGTCCTGAACCGGTTTTCTCGTAATAGAGGACAGACCCGTCCGGTAAGGGCGCGTAACATTTTTCAACTTCCATTTTTTCACCTACTTTCTAAGAGTATACCTTGAAGTCAGGGGCTATCACAAACATATCACTAGATAAAATGAGAAAAAATAACAATCTGCTCATCTTTTTTTTACCAGAAGTTCAGGAAAAGGCTTTTTTCTTTACAATGTAAAGAAAAATAATCGGCTAAGTTAATTAATTTGTTTTCAGAAAATTCTTTACAAACCCGGATACGTTGTCTATAATCGAACTAACTAATTGAGAATGATTTTCATTTACGAAAGAGAGGCTAGCCAATGACCACTATAGCAGATGTTTTGATTATCGGAGGAGGGCCTACGGGGCTCTATGCAAGTTTTTATGCCGGATTACGTGATCTATCGGTCGTATTGTTTGAAGCACAAGCCGAATTAGGCGGGAAGATCAATTTTTATCCTGAAAAAATGGTCTGGGATGTGGGTGCATTGCCGCCAACCAAGGGGAAGAAAGTCAAAGAACACTTGATTGAACAGGCTAAGTTGTTTGATCCAACGATCTATCTGAAAACGAAAATCATCGAATTGACCAAGGAAGACAACCTTTTTTATGCAGTGGATGACCAAGGGAGGACTCATGTTGGACGCACCATTTTAGTTTGTATTGGCGGCGGTGTCGTCTCTCCGCAAAAATTGCCATGTTTCATCCATAATAATGTCGACAACTATATCCACTATCAGTTTCCTGACCAGCAAGCGATCCAAGGCAAACATCTAGTGATCTCTGGCGGCGGCGATGCGGCGGTGGATTATGCGATCGAAGCAGTGTCTTATGGTGCCAAAGTCACGTTGTGCTATCGAGGGGAAAAACTGAAAGCCCATGAAGCACAAGTAAAGAAGATGAAAGCAGAAGGGATTCAAGTGCTGATGAATCACACCATCGATGGGGTGAATCAAGCAGAAACATTTAATATGGTTCTACGACTAAAAAACAGTGCCAACCATGAGACGATCGATTTTTTATGCGATCATCTACTGATCCAACACGGTTATGACCGTGACAGTGGCTTGTTAGATAAAGTTTCCTTTGATCTTGCACGTCATGAAGACTTTTATTTGAACTGTGAGATTCCAACAAAAACCAGTCATCCCGGTGTGTTTGCAGCTGGTGACATCCATTATTTCAAAGGCAAAGTGAATCTTTTGGCGGGAGCCTTTCAAGATGCTGCGCAAGCAGTCAATCAGATCAAACATTATTTAGAGCCGACCAGTGTCCCACAGGCGATGGTTTCTTCCCACAATGAGAAATTCAGTGAAAGAAATCGTCAGTTGTTGGTGAATGAGTAGCCATGCTTCTTTGTGAATGAAAAAGTAGAAAAAGCAGGAGTCCCGTATGAGTCCTGCTTTTTTGGTGTCCTCAGAACAGAAATTCGTTTCACTAGAAGTGAATGTTTGCCGCTCCTAAAAAATAAAATCTCTCAAATAAATGATGCAATGGATGAAAATTTCAGCTATTATTTTCAAGTTGACTAATTGGAGGGGATGACATGAATCAAACAAGATATGCAGAATTAAAGCAAGCAGAAAGAGGCGCTATCTTAAGTATCGTTGCCTATATTTTTGTTTCCATCGCCAAACTTGCCATCGGTCGTTTGGCAAATTCTGAAGGATTATGGGCAGATGGATTAAACAATGCGACGGATATCGTGGCATCTATTGCTGTCTTGATCGGTTTACGTTTGGCACAAAAACCAGCAGACGAAGACCATAAATATGGACACTGGAAAGCAGAAAATGTGGCGAGTCTCGTAACATCCTTGATTATGCTGGCGGTTGGTCTGCAGGTTTTATGGTCCTCCATTCAAACAATTCTACTCGGTGAAACGCAAAGTCCCGATATGATCGCGGCAGTCGTCGGTATCATTTCAGCTATTTTGATGTATGGCATGTATTACTACAATAAGCGATTATCTGCTCGTGTAAAAAGCTCCGCTTTGCTAGCAGCTGCTAAAGACAATCGGAGTGATGCCTGGACGAGTATTGGAACGGCGATCGCTATTTTTGCCGCCTCATTTGGTATCGGTTGGTTAGACAGTTTGACTGCGATCGTGGTAGCTCTTTTGATTATCAAAACCGCCGTCGATATTTTTCGTGAGAGTGCCTTTTCACTTTCTGATGGGTTTGATGAATCGTTAGTCGTGGAGTATGAAGCGGCAATCGCTGGTTTTTCTGAAGTGAAATCTGTCAAATCGATTCGAGGAAGAATGTATGGCGCCAATGTTTTTCTCGATGTCGTCGTGACGATGGACAAATCTTTGACGGTTGAAAAGAGTCATAATGTGGCAGATGCTATTGAAGATCTCTTAGCTGATCGTTTTCAGGTGTTTGATACTGACATCCACATTGAGCCTGCTACCGAATAAATTTTATGGCAAAACCTTGATAGGACAAGGATGTAAACCACCCGTTTCCTATTTGTAAACTGAAAAGTTCTTACGGAACCTGCTGATTCATGGCAAACTAGAGGTAACAAAGGAAGAAAGTAGGGAGCCTTATGAATAATAAACAGGTAGTAGAAAATGATTTAGTTATTTCTTTAGATAAAATGGATGAAACAGCAATGATGGCACTTTGCCAACAATATATTGCGGCTATCGATGATAGCCAAGTCCTCTTTGCTTTACTGAAAAAAGTTCAAGCCTCTAAAGCAGCAGTAAGCAAATAAAAAAACAAACCGGCATCTTACGCATTGATGTTCCTCTCAGCAAAAGCGAAAGGAGTGTTGATCAACAGGAAAAGATGCCGGTTATTTTTAAATTTGTTTGAGTCTTTTAAAAAACTTTTAAAGGACGTTTAATAATGCGAATAACCCATAGACGATCAAAGAAGCTATTCCTAAAGGAACAATACGTCGGAATATAATCTCTTTCAAACGCTTGCCTGCTTGTCGCTCTTTTTCATAGTTAGGATCATGAGCGTGCGCTTTAAATTGCTGAGGAGAACGAGAGAAGATTAAGCCATTGGTCATCGATAAAACCCAGCCAATCAGCGCCATGAAGAAAGAAACAAAAATGATTGCCAGTAAAAGTAGTTGTAAGAGTTGCATCGTGTTGCTACCTCCTTTTCGTAGCCATTTTTTCACTTCTAGTTTACCATCTTTTGAGACTTTTAGGGGTCTTTATTCAACGTGCCCTTTCTTTTTTTGCTTCTTCCCTTATAATAGAGATATTTATAAACGAGTTTTTGTTTCGTGCAGGAGAAAGAAGGGGTTCTTATGGCAATCACACAAAAAATCATTCAATCACCAGAAGACTTCCAAACGTTGGATCGTTTGATCAAAGAAATCTGGCCAGAAGTGTTTACACCAATCATTGGTTCCGATCAAGTCGCGTATATGCTAGCTCATTACCAATCACCAGCAGCGATTCAAAAGGAAGTCCAGCAAGGAGCAGTTTATCTTTTACTAATGGAAGGTGACCAAGCAGTGGGGTATACAGCGTATGAAGAAACGCCGCAGCAGCTTTATTTAAGTAAATTGTATCTCCACCAATCCACTAGAGGCAAAGGCTATGCCAGCCAAGTCTTTGATTGGTATGAGGAGATCGCCTCGGGCAAAACGCTGCATTTAAACGTCAACAAACAAAACCAGCAAGCAATCGCTGTTTATGAGCATCGCGGCTTTCAACGCGTTTCTGAACGTAGCGTTGCAATTGGTTCGGGATTTGTGATGGATGATTTTATTTATGAGAAGGAGATTGCTGAAGGCGAAGGTGCGCAACAAGGAGAATACTGATGGAACTTACTGCCAAGAATAAGTCGTTTAGTAACAAAGAATGGCAACTATTTCAATACGTATTAAATCAGCAAGCAGAGGTCTGTTCGATGTCTATTCGTGAGTTGGCGGATGCAACAGAAACTAGCTCAACGACTGTTCTGCGGTTTTGTCGAAAATTTGATTGCGAAGGTTTTTCAGAATTTAAAATCAAATTGAAAAAGACATTACAGAAACAAGGAAAGACTGATCGATTATTCAAAAAAGATAAAAAAGCCCTGCACTATTTTTTTGAACGTATGGATGAATCCTTCTATCGAGAAACATTATTTACGATCGCCAAACGAATAAGCAAAGCAAAACTTTTGATTTTAGCCAGTGACAGGGAATCGACACTTGCATTGACCTATGCCCAACAAAAGTTTGCACGCTTAGATAAAATCGTGAGCGTAGAGGAAGAAGCAACATTGATTAAATCTGTTTGGCAAACCTTAAGTAGCGAAGCCACGTTGCTGGTTTTTTCTAATAAAGGTGCCGATCCATTTCTTGAATCCTTGATTACTGAATGTACCACCGCTGGAATTTCAACCATTTCACTAACAAATCGCTCAACAACATCAATTGCCAAACTTTCTGAGCAAAATTTTGCTTATTATTATTCCGATAATCAAGAAGCTGATTCATTGTCCTCACAAATTCCAGCCATTTATTTGGTGGAACTTCTATTTGATTTAGTTACAGATTGTGAAGATCGCTGAATAAAATGAAACTACCTACGCCTATCAGAGAAGTTCTTCTGATAGGCGTATTCTTTTGGCAATTTTTTCAATTAAATAGATTGCTGGTAGTTGAGAAGTCAGTTCAATGGTTTTCTCTTTTTTCTGACTGGCTTTAAAAATAGTCTCTCTTTCGATGTAATAAGGCACCGTTAAGTCGGATAACTGACTGATGGTTGAATCTTCGGTATTCGTGATGGCAATAATCTGACAATCTTTTTGATTTAACTTTTGTAAGTATCGAATCATTTCTTGTGTTTCCCCAGAAATCGACAAAACAATGATACCGGTTTTGCACAATATGTCTTCTGGAAACCAGTCGATAGGATAATTTGAGGGATCGTCAACTTTTAATGCCGTTTTTCCCAAGTCAGTAAAATAGAGTGCGCCATATTCCGCAATCGTTTCAGATAAGCCTGATCCAATAAATAGCACGAAGCTTTTGTTCTTAAGAATCTCTGTTGCTCGATCGATTCTTTCAGATAAAAAGGGCTGGTTTACTCGCTTCAAAAAATCAATTGTTTGGGACTCATCACTATCGGATATTTTAGATTTTACGAGAGAATCTAAGTAAAAGCGCAAATTGATCTTAAATTCGGTAAACGTATCACATTCAAATTTCTTGCAAAAACGGCTAATACTAGCAGTACTGGTATGGGTCTCTTTGGCAAGTTCTTTCATCTTCATTTTAGATACTGAAGCCAAGTTTTTTGATACAAATCGGTAAACCTCGTATTCTAGTGCAGTAAGTTCAGGATTGTAGTCAAGAAAAAGCATGATGCACCTCTGTAACAAAGTGTTTTTTTTGTGGAACAAATGACAAGGTATGAAAACGTTCTCTATTTAGGATTATAACATTATATTGATTTTACTTCATGCTATACTTTCGTTGTTCAACAATGTAAGCGGATGCTTCGCTTAGTAAAAAAGGAATTGTAGGAGGGCGACATGGAGTATAATTTTTCGAAGGACTTTTTCTGGGGTGCAGCAACGAGTGCGACACAATCAGAAGGAACGATAGCTGGAGACAATAAAGGAGAAAACATTTGGGATTATGCATCAAAAAACTATAACCATCGGTTTTTTGAAGGAGTTACAACAGAACATACATCAAGGTTTTATCAGGAAATGGAAGCGGATTTGGATCGAATGGCGGCACTTTCTTTTAATTCTTTTCGGACTTCGATCTCTTGGTCACGTCTTATTCCCGAAGGTACAGGGGAAGTTAATCCAGAAGCTGTTGACTTTTATACCAGAATGCTTGATGGGTTAAATCAAAGAGGCATCAAACCGTTTATCAATCTTTATCACTTTGACATGCCAATGAAATTGCAAGAAATCGGCGGATTTGAAAATCGTGAGGTCATCGAAGCGTATCGGGCGTATGCAAAAATTTGTTTTGATCTATTTCATGAGAAAGTTGCGTACTGGTTTACCTTTAATGAGCCGATGATTCCAGCAGAAGCCGGCTATTTGCATGACCGGCACTATCCTTATGTAGTTGATTTTAAACGGGCGGCACAAGTACTTCACCATATCATCCTTGCTCACTGTGAGGCAGTTAAGGTCTTTCGACAAGGACCTTATCAAGGAAAAATCGGTATCATCATGGATGTGATCCCAGTTTACCCAAGAAGCCAGCATCCTGCCGACTTAAAGGCAGCGGAAATGGCAGACCTCTTCTATACTCGCTCCCTTAATGAAGCGATATTAAAAGGTCGTTATCCTCAGGAGTTAAAGGCTATTTTAACGCGCTATGACCAAATGCCACGAGTGGAAGAACAGGATCTTGCATTGATTGCTGAAACAACGATTGATCTGCTAGGGATCAATTATTATCGTCCACGGCGAGTGAAAGCCAAAGAATCTTTGCCTAATCCCGAGGGAGTTTTCTCGCCAGAATGGTTTTACGATGATTACGAGATGCCCGGCAGAAGGATGAATTCTTCTAGGGGGATTGAGATTTATCCTCATGGCTTGTATGATATCGCTAAAAAAATCCAGTTAGAATTTGGGAATATTGATTGGTTTGTTTCAGAAAATGGGATTGGGATTCAGGGAGAAGAAACATTTATCGAAGGGGGGCAAGTGCAGGACAACTACCGGATTGCTTTTTTAAAAGAGCATTTAATTGAGCTTCATCAAGCAATGATGGAGGGGAGTAACTGTCTGGGGTATCACATGTGGACATTTGTGGACTGTTGGAGTTGGCAGAATGCGTTCAAAAATCGCTATGGCTTTTATCGTCTGGATTTAGAAACGGGAGAAAAAACGATGAAAAAGTCTGGGCTATGGTTTAAAGAAGTGATTCAAAAAAATGGTTTTTCAAACGAATTTTAGGAGGGTTTTATAATGAAAGTTTTAGACTCGGTTGCAATGAAGTTATTACCGATTGCCAATGCTATTGGACAACAGCGGCACTTGCAGGCAATTCGAAATGGGTTGATTTCTATTTTGCCGCTCACGATCGTTGGCTCTTTTTTCACCATTATTTTAAATTTGCCGATTCCTGGTTATACCGAATGGGTCGCTCCTTATTTACCGGCACTTGACATTCCTTTTCGATTTACGGTGGGGTTAATGTCTCTTTATGCCTCATTTACGATTGGCTCCAACTTAGGTGCTAGTTACAAACTCGATCGAATAACAAGTGGGTTTTTATCCATGTTAGCGACGATTTTAATGGTCGTTCCGATCAATTTGGCGGAAGGCATCAGCACGACAGGAGATGCCGTACTTGCAGGAAGGTATTTACCCATCGCTTCACTTGGATCACAAGGATTATTCGGTGCGATCATTGCGGCGCTAGTTTCAGTAGAGATTTATCATTTTACAAAAGCAAAAAACTTGGAAATCAAGATGCCAGAAGGCGTACCGCCTGTTGTAGGGGAATCCTTTGCGGCACTCCTACCAACCTTGCTGGTTATCTTAGTCTTTTGGATTCCGCGCCACTTTTTCGGCTTCGATTTAAATGGATTACTGACGATCGCCATCTCTCCTTTAAAAGGTTTCTTAACAGGCAATAATTTGGTTGGCGGAATCATCACACAATTTGTTATCTGCGTTTTCTGGGTATTGGGTATTCATGGCCATGCCGTTTTAGGACCCATCATTCGTCCATTTTGGGATCAAGCAATTTTAGAAAATGCGGAATTATTCCAAAACGGTATGTCTGCCTTTGATCTACCAAATCTTTTTACGGAACAATTTTATCAATGGTATGCGCAAATGGGTGGTACTGGATCAACGCTTGCATTGGTTGTTTTGTTTATGTTCTCTCGTTCAAACTATTTAAAACAATTGGGTCGTCTTTCCATTTTACCAGGGATTTTTAATATTAATGAACCGATGATCTTTGGGACGCCAATTGTGATGAATCCACTGTTGGCAATTCCGTTTATTCTTGTGCCAATCGCTAATACTATCTTAGTCTATATCGTTACCGCTTTAGATTGGATGCCTAAGATGATGGTCAAACCACCATTTTCGATTCCCGCACCTCTTGGCGCATTGATTACCTCAAATTGGAATTGGGTTGCTTGTTTGATGGTCTTCGTCTGTTTCTTCGTTTCGTTAGCGATTTACTATCCATTCTTTAAAGCATTTGAGAAACTTCAAGTGGCGCAAGAGCTAGAAACAGCTAAAGAAGGTGAGTAGAATGGTTCTAGTAGTGAGTTGTTTGCTCTTGATTTTTCTGACCCATCTTCTTTTAGAAAAAAATAATGCCAGAATCACGCTGGCTTTTTGGAAACTTTTACTTGTTTCCTTGCTTTTCTTACTCAGTTTGTTTTTCTTGTTGATCCGCACTCCTTTGGCACCAGTTTTCATTGTGTTACTTATTATCAATTGTACCGTCATCCAAAATCGATTTATGTATCAGTATCTACCGAAAGGACAACGATAGGACGCTTGATGGTTACTGTAAGAAATGTTATTGCGAAAAGATTATTCTATCTACTGTTTAAAAAACTATTTACGAACCCAGATCCTCTGTGCTATTATCCTTGTATAAACATTATAATGTTATAAACTAAGGAGGCAATTATGAAAGGGTTTGTAGAATTTATTGAACAGAAATTGATGCCGATTGCAAATAAAGTGGGGATGCAACGGCACATGGTAGCGATTCGCAAGGGGATCATCGCTACTTTACCTTTAACGATCGTTGGGTCGTTCTTCACGATCTTACTGAATTTTCCCATCGAATCAGTCGCTGCAGTGATTGAACCGTATCGGGAAGTTTTGGATATTCCCTTTCGTTATACAGTCGGATTATTGGCATTATATGCAACGTATGGGATTGCTTCATCGCTAGCCAAAAGCTACAAGCTGGATTCATTGACTGCGGGTATCTTAGCAACGATGTCCTTTCTTGTAACCGCTGCACCACCGTTGCGAGTCTTTGATTCTGTGGAAGGCATCATTGATGCCGGGCGTTATATCAATGTGGCCAACCTAGGCTCCGGCTCTTTGTTTGGTGCGATCGTTACGGCGATCTTGTCCGTTGAAATCTATCGTTTCTTTATCGTAAAAAACATTACTATCAAAATGCCAGATGGTGTGCCGCCAGAAGTGACAAATTCATTTATGGCATTGATTCCCGGTGGAGCGATCTTGATTTTGTTCTGGGTGATCCGTCATATGCTCGGTTTTGATATCAATGGCTTTTTAAGTAACTTGTTGATGCCGTTAAAAGACGTGCTAGCGGGTAACAGCTTGTTTGGTGGTTTATTGACTGTCTTCTTGATCTGTTTCTTCTGGGTACTGGGGATTCATGGACCAGCGATCATGGGTCCTGTTATTCGTCCATTTTGGGATATTTCCATCGCTGAAAATATGGAAGCCTTCCAAGCATCTGGCAATGCGCATGAATTGCCTAATATTTTTACAGAACAATTTTTACAATGGTTCGTGTGGATCGGTGGAGCCGGTACGACCTTAGCGTTGGTCGTTTTGTTCTTCTTCTCCAAATCAAAATACTTGAAACAATTGGGCCGTTTGTCCATCTTGCCAGGCCTATTCAATATTAATGAACCAGTGATTTTCGGTGCACCGATCGTAATGAACCCAATCTTAGGCATTCCTTTCTTGGTGGCACCGTTGATTACGACAACGATTTCTTACTTCGCGACCATTACGGGCGTCGTACCGATGATGGCTGCCAGACTTGGGTTTGCCATTCCAGCACCAATCGCCGCCTGGATGAGTACGGACTGGAGTATCGCAGCAGCGATTTTAGTGATCGTCAACTTCTTTATCACACTCGCAATCTATTACCCATTCTTTAAAGTCTTTGAGAAACAGCAGATTGCCCGCGAACAAGAAGAAGAAACTGCCGCTTAAGCAAGACAAAAAAAGTGAGGTGCAAACATGGGGATTTATGCCATTTGTTTATTTTTTGGTTGTCAAATTTGGTTAACAAAATCAGCACAAGGGAAAAAAATTCAAGAAGTGCCGTTTTGGCGGATGCTTTTGTTCGGGATTCTTGGCGTTGCTGCAGCGATCATACTGAGCCGTCAGTTTCCGTGGGGACCATTTTTGACGATGACGGCGACGATTGTTTGCAGTTCGCTTTTACTGACACGTTTTACTGTTTTTTATGAAGAAATGAGGATGAGATAAGTTGAAAAGACAACTAGGAGTATCGGTGTATCCCGATCACAGTGATTTTGAAACAGACAAAGCCTATCTGCAATTAGCCCATGATTATGGCTTTAGCCGCATTTTTATAAGTATGTTGGAAGTGAGTGACGGCAAAGAAAACGTGCAGAAAAAATTTAAAGCGTTGATTGATTTTGCCAAAGGATTAGGCTATGAAACGATTTTAGACGTGGCACCAGCCATCTTTTCTGAACTAAGCATCTCCTATGATGACTTGACCTTTTTCCATGAACTAGGAGCCGATGGGATTCGTTTAGATTTAGGTTTTGACGGCAATAAAGAAGCGATGTTGACCTACAATCCCTTTGGCTTAGCTGTTGAATTGAATATGAGCAATGATGTAGCGTATTTAGACAATATTTTGACTTATCAAGCCAACATTCCTTACTTATACGGCTGCCACAATTTCTATCCACAAGAAGGGACTGCCTTGCCTTATGATTTCTTTGAGAAGTGCAGTCGTCGTTTCAAGGAAAAAGGCATTCGAACCGCCGCATTTATCTCTTCTCAAACGGGAACGATCGGACCTTGGGATATCAATGATGGCTTACCGACCTTAGAAATGCACCGAAGAATGCCTGTAGAAACTGCCGCAAAGCATTTGTTTGCCACAGGTTTGATTGACGATGTCATTATCGGCAATGCTTATGCTTCTGAAGCAGAACTGGCGGCACTAGGAGCGATTGATCGCTACCAGACCGCATTTGCGATTGAATTTGTACCTGAAATCAATGAAGTTGAACGCCAAATCGCTCTGGACGAGCAGCATTACCGTCGAGGCGACATCACGGACCGGATGATCCGTTCCACAGAAGTTCGTAAAAAGTATAAGAACCATGACAATCCTGTCCATGACCACGAAGGCGTCTTTCAACGAGGGGATGTTGTGATCGGCAATGATCGTTTTGGCAAGTACAAAAACGAGCTACAAGTAGTGCTGGAGCCCCACTCAGATCCACGAAAAAATAAAATCGGTTCGATCGTCGAACAAGAGTTAGTTCTGCTGCCGTTTATCCATCCTTGGTCGAAATTCACTTTCACAGAGAGGAAGGTGTAATGAGATGTTTGATTTGATTATTCGTCAAGCTCGCACAATCGATGAAGAAGTATTTGATATTGGGATTCAAGACGGCAAAATCACTGCTTTGGCACCTACGTTGCAGGAGCAGGCGAAACAAGAGCTGACCTTAGCAGAAGGGGAGTTTTTGTCAGCCGGTTGGATCGATGACCATGTCCATTGTTTCGAGGAAATGACGCTCTATTATGATTATCCAGACGAGATCGGTGTCAAACAAGGTGTCACGACCGTTATCGATGCGGGGACGACTGGCGCCGAAAATATCCATCGGTTTTATGATTTAGCCAAAGAAGCCAAAACCAATGTCTTTGCTTTAGTCAATATTTCCAAATGGGGGATCGTAGAGCAGGATGAACTTGCGGATCTGTCAAAAGTCAAAAAAGAATTGGTCAAAGAAGCGCTGCAGAAGTTTCCTGACTTTATCGTCGGAATCAAAGCCCGAATGAGCAAAACGGTGATCGGCGAAAATGGCATCACACCGTTGAAATTAGCCAAAGCGATCCAGGCTGAAAATCAACCGCTGCCTCTGATGGTCCATATTGGGTCAGCACCACCGAATTTAGCAGAGATTCTCGCTGAATTGGAAGCAGGCGATGTGGTGACCCATTGCTTTAACGGCAAAGCCAATGGGATTTTGGATCAGACGCACCAAACCATAAAGCCTTTCGTCTTTGCTGCCTATGAAAAAGGCTTGGTCTTTGATATTGGTCATGGGACAGACAGTTTCAATTTTGATGTGGCGGAGACGGCTTTTGCCAATCAGCTGAAGGCTTCTTCCATTAGTACGGATATTTACATCCGCAATCGTACCAATGGACCAGTCTTTGATTTAACGACGACTATGGAAAAATTAGCGGTCGTAGGGTATGATTGGCGTGAGATCATCGAGAAGGTGACCAGTGCCCCTGCGAAGCAATTTCATTTACAGAACAAAGGCGAGATCGCATTGGGGTATGATGCTGATTTTACGATTTTCCGCTTTGAAGAGGGCGAAAAGGAATTGACGGATTCTAACGGCAATCGCCGAATCACGACACAACAGATCGTGCCGCAAAAAGCGGTGATAGGAGGGGAACTTTTTGACACTGAATATTGAAGAATTAGGCTTGAAAGAAGTCATCAATGCTTCTGGCAAAATGACGATTCTAGGTGTCTCGAAAGTCAGCGAAAGCGTACTTGTAGCCCAGCGCTATGGCGGGGAACATTTCTTTGAAATGGCAGATCTAGCAGAAAAAACCGGTGCCTATTTGGCAAAATTGTTGAAAACGGAAGATGCACAGATCGTTTCTTCTGCTTCAGCGGGGATCGCCCAATCAGTGGCGGCACTCATCGGTCAAGGCGACAGCTATCATTTGTACCACCCTTACAGTGAGAAAATCAGTAAACGGGAGATCATTTTGCCCAAAGGCCACAACGTAGATTATGGCACACCAGTGGAAGTGATGGTGGCGCAAGGCGGCGGGAAAGTCGTGGAAGCAGGTTATGCCAATATGTGTACACCCGAGCACATTGAACAGATGATCACGCCCGAAACGGCGGCGATCCTCTACATAAAGAGTCATCACACCGTTCAAAAAAGTATGTTGACAGTAGCAGAAACGGCCCAAGTTGCCAAGGCACACGATCTTCCATTGATCGTTGATGCGGCTGCTGAGGAAGATTTGATTGCCTATACCCAAGCCGGTGCTGATTTAGTGATCTATTCAGGTGCGAAAGCACTGTCAGGACCAAGTGCTGGCTTAGTGATCGGCAAGCAGCCCTATGTCTCTTGGGTGCGCCTGCAATCCAAAGGGATTGGTCGAGCAATGAAAATCGGTAAAGACAATATTCTCGGATTTACCCAAGCCGTGATGGATTATCTAGCGGAGGGAACAGAATCTGGCGCTTCGATGCAAGAGCGCCTGCAACCATTTATTGCGGCAATCAATGAAATCACTGGTTTAGAAGCAAAAATCGTTCAAGACAGCGCTGGCAGAGATATTTACCGAGCGAGTGTCAAAGTGAAAGAACCAAGTGCCAAAGCAGTGATCGACGCGCTAAAAGCAGGAGAACCAGCGATTTATACTCGTGAGTACCAAGCCAATAACGGCATTATTGAATTTGATATCCGAGCAGTCAATGAACAAGAAATGGCAGTGATCACCGATCGCTTACAAGAAATTATGTTAGGAGCAACCCAAAAATGAAAACTTCACCCAATTATTTCGCTGACCGTGTCTGTCTAAATGTGTTAGCAAACTCCATCGACAATGCGAAAGCTTGTTACGAAGCAGCAGAGGGCAACATCGTCCTAGGTGTTTTATCAAAAAACTATGCTAGCGATGAAGCAGCCATCGCTGACATGAAAAATTATCAAGCGGCAACAAATAATGCCCTTTCTGTAGGGCTTGGTGCTGGCGACCCCAACCAAAGTGAAATGGTCTCCCGAATTTCCGCTGTTCTACAGCCACAGCATGTTAACCAAGTGTTCACGGGAGCGGGGACCTCACGAGCTTTGCTAGGACAATCTGAAACGATCGTCAATGCCCTTGTTTCACCAACGGGAAAAGTCGGCTATGTCAATATTGCTACTGGACCATTGAGTTCACAAACTCCAGCTGCAGAAGTCCCAGTCGAAACAGCGATCGCTTTATTAAAAGACATGGGCGCTAGTTCTATCAAGTATTTTCCAATGAAAGGGTTGGCTCATAAAGCAGAATATCAAGCGGTAGCCGAGGCTTGTGCTGCGAATGATTTTTATCTGGAACCGACCGGCGGTATCGATTTAGAAAACTTTGAAGAAATCTTGCAGATCGCTGTTGATGCAGGCGTGAAAAAAATCATTCCCCATATTTACAGCTCGATCATCGATGGAGAAACAGGGGACACACGCCCTGAAGATGTACAGACATTAGCAGAAATGACGAAAAAGGTGTTGGCAGCAGCCAAATAGGGGGGATCAATGATGCGGATCGGTGCTTACGGTGAGGTAATGATGCGGTTGACGCCACCAGAATATCGAACATTGGAACAGACCCACTCTTTGCGGATGGATTTTACGGGAACAGGGGTCAATCTGTTAGGTAATTTGGCGCATTTCGGCTTGACGACGTCGATGCTGACACAGGTGCCAGCCAACCGATTAGGAGATACGGCAAAAGCCAGCTTGCGTTCCTATGGGATTCAAACGGCATTTGTTGGCAAAAAATATAGTCATATCGGCAGTTATTTCGCCGAGATCGGCTACGGCGCTCGTCCGACCTATGTGACGTATCAAAATCGCCATCATAGTTCCTTTGGTGTTTCAGGTCCAGAAGAATATGCCATCGATGGGTTTTTAGAAACGGTCGATCTCATTCATATTTGCGGGATCTCACTTAGTTTGACTGAGAAAACCTGGCAAACTGCATTGGCTTTGGCGAAACAGGCCCATGCCAAGCAGATTCGCGTCTGCTTTGATTTCAACTTCCGTCCAAGCTTGAATGAAGATTTAAATCGGGAGGTACTGAAACAACGGTATGAAACGATTCTACCCTATTGTGACCTAGTTTTCGGCTCTGTCCGTGACTTGGAGGAGCTATTGGCTTATCCCTTAGAGGAAACCGAAGGCGCCGAGCTTGCGTTGATCCAATCCTTTATTGACCAGTATCAACTAGAATGGTTCTGTGGGACACGGCGTCTAGCCGTGGAAGACAAGCAATTTATCAGCGGAAGGATCATTACGGTACAGGATGCCTATGAAACGGCACCGCAGCTGCTGCAAGTCTTGGATCGGATCGGGGCAGGGGATGCCTATGCCGCTGGCGTATTATTAGGCTATGCCGAAAAATGGTCACTCCAACGCACCGCTGATTTTGCAATCACGAATGCAGTTTTGGCTCATACGATGCTGGGAGATGTTCCCTTAACCACCAAAGAACAAGTGGAACAAGTCTTACAGGCACCTGGGAAAGACTTGATTCGCTAGAAAAAACACTTGCGTCCTTCTCTTGATGGATGGCTGCTTTTGCGCAATCATTCATCGCTTCTATGAGAAGGACGCAAGTGTTTTTATTGTTTTAAAAAGGTTTCTACTTTTTTCTCAGGGATCACCCACAATAATAGCACGAGACTATCCAGCGTGATGATAAATAGGGGATGGATCAGCCAGCCGAGGAGCAATGCCAGCACATTGATAAACAATGTAAAATAGAGTTTCTTATATCCGCGAAACAGTTCTACGATGGCTTGATTGTCAGGATTGGCACGAACCAACATCTTTCCGACTAAGAAATAGCTAAAATCCGTCAATAATATGACAGCCCCGTATAGCAGCTGAGGGGCAAGAGCGACTGGATAACGACTGACCCATGACGTCACGAAAGGAAAGAGGGTCAGTGCCAGGATCAATAAATGATTCGCCCACAAGGTCCAACCGTCGATTTTAGATACTACTTGAAATAGATGATGGTGATTGTTCCAGTAGATCGCTAACATCACAAAGCTGATCAAATAAATAATAAATTGCTGTTCCACTCCTAAAAAAGAAGCAAAGGTATCGCCTTCGGGCTGGTGCAATTCCAGTACTAATAAGGTCATTACGATCGCAGTGACCGCATCCGTAAAGGCTTCGATTCGATTTTTTGACATGTACATCCATCCTTTTAAGTTTCTGTTTACTGGATCAGTGTACGCGATTGTCAGAAATTCGTCGAATGATTATTCTCGGGACAAAAGCCCACGTTCCACTTATTTCGCCATTGGCCCATTGCCTAATGCACCGAATAAAAACAAATCGATCGCTTCTGGCATTTTGTCTTCTTTTCCCGGTGAGTCCAAATGAGCCGCCATTAGTACTAACAACTGACTGGTGACAAATTCTGGGTCGACATCCGAACGGAGATTGGAATCACTGCGACGAAACAAGTCAAGAAACGGTTCTTTGTAATTTTTCCGCCAAAGCAAGTACAGTTTTTTAGAAGTGTCCTCAGAAACGGTATGCTGAATGTCGTGCATCATCATATAAAAATTGATGCGATGCCGACTTCTTAAAAAAAGAAACATGTTTAAGATTTTTTCAGAGATCGTCAAGGAAGTATCTTCAACGGTCTGATTTAGTTTTCCAGAAACCTCTTGTGCCAAAGAGACCATCACTTCATAATAGATGGCTTCTTTGCCTTTGAAGTGATAATAAAGATTGGGTTGGGTGATGCCGACGGCTTCTGCGATCTGTCTAGTAGAAGTTGCTTGATACCCCTGCTGCATAAACAGGTTTTCTGCGACTCGTAATATTTTTTCCCGCAAGTTCAAAGTCAGCCCTCCCAACGTTCCTGACGAAGCATTTTTTTCGCGGTGAACAAAAGTTGGATTTTCCGTTGTTTCGGTACCGCTGTTTTTTCAGCAAAGACTTGATAGTTGTTTTTGCGAATCACAGTCAAGATTTCCCGATAGATCAAAGCAGCTGCTAATAGAGCTTCACGGCAATCTTCATCGATTTGCGGCATCATGACAAAAGATTCTTGATAAAGCGTCTCTGCCAGTTGCGCCTCGTGTTCCCACATCTCGATAAACTGCTGGTTTTGATTGCCAGAGGCTAATGCTTCTCGCGAAAGGTTGAATTGCGCCAAGACCGTTTGCGGCAAATAGATGCGGCCCATCCGCAGATCCTCGCCAATATCACGTAAAATATTGGTGCGCTGCATCGCTTCACCCAATTTGATGGCGGGTTCTTGAATCGCAGTGGCTGCTTGCGAGAGAATCGGCAAGAGCATCAGACCCACACTGCCAGCTACGTAGTAACTATAGTCAGAAAGCTCTTTTTCAGAGGTGGGCTGCTGGAAGTCAAGGTCTTGTTTTTGCCCAACCAATAGATCGAAAAAGGGTTGAAACTGCAGATCAAACTGTTGGAAAGAAAGGGTCAATGCCCGCCAAATGGCTTCATCAGGATCTTCTTCTTTGACGGCTTGCGGCAAGTCGATCGCATCGTCTGATACTTGTTTTTGCATTTCTTCCAAGCGTTTTTTCATGGCTTCGATCAACAAAGGGTCTTGCTTTTCATCGACGGCATCATCGGCGCGTCGGCAAAAGGCGTAGACGGCATAGACGGCGCGTGCTTTGTCTTTTGGCAATTGAGAAAAGGCGGTATGAAAGTTTTTTGAATGCTTTTTTATGATGGCCTCACAGTATAAAAAATCGTTGTCGTATTCATCAAAGACGCTTAATGATTTAACGGTCATCTTTTAACAACTCCTCCACAGCTAACTTGGCACTTTGCATCACGATTGGCACACCCGCTCCCGGATGCGTACTGCTGCCGCAGAAGTATAAACCTTCTGCATAATCAAATTTATTATGGGGACGATAGTAATTGCTTTGCGCCAAGGTTGGTTTCAACCCAAATGTCGCACCATTGTAGGCATTGAACCGGTCATTGAACGTATCTGGCGTATACATTTTTTCATACACGATGTGTTCATCGATATCCGTAAAGATCGTTTTTTCTTTTAATAATCCAATGATCTGCTGGCGGTAGCTTTGGATCGTTTCATCCGTCCATTGATCAAATTTAGATAATTCAGGCACTGGGACTAAAACATAAAGACCTTCTTGACCATCAGGTGCTAAGGAAGAGTCTTTCAGGGTTGGACGATACAAGTAGAAGGAAGGATCTTCTGGCAGTTTGCCAGCTTCGAAAAGATCGTCTACATTGCGTTTGAAATCATTGGCAAAATAAATGCTGTGGAGTGCGCTATCCTCATATTTTTTGTCCAGACCTAAATAAAGCAAGAAACAAGAACAAGAATAATCCATCGAAGCGATTTTTTGATTGGTGTATTTGCCGCGTTTTGATTCATCAGGAATCAAGCTTTCCATGGCATAAGGAAAATCAGCCGCACAAATCACGGCATCTGCGGTAATCGTTTCTCCATTGACACGAACGCCTTTGGTTTGCTTGTTTTCGATCAATAATTCATCGATCGGGGTATTGTAATGGATCGTACCGCCTAATTCTTGGAACAAACGTGCCATCCCAGTGGCTAGCGTATACATGCCGCCTTTGATGAAATAGACCCCATACATCAACTCGATCATAGGGATGATGGTATAAAGGGACGGCCCTTGGTAAGGGGAGACACCGATATACAAGGTTTGAAACGCCAATGATTTTCGCAGGCGATCATCTTTGACAAATTTAGAAATAGAAGAGTAGGCGTCACTAAACGTCCGCAGCTTTAACCCTGCCCATAAGGATTTGGGATTGTAAAAGTCTCGCCATGTCCGAAATGATTTGGTGATGAAGGACTCTTTGGCGATCACATAGCGTTTGTAGATATCTGCTAAAAAGGCAAAATAGCCTTGAGCATCTTCTTCCGAGATCGCTTCGAGGGTTTTGGTCAATTCTACTAAGTCATTTGAGAAGGTCAGCGGTTCGTCTTGAGCAAAATACAGCTGCAGCATCGGATCGACTTTCTCCATAGGAATATAGTCATTCGGATCAACGCCAGCAAATTCAAACACTTCACGATAAATTTCCGGCATCATCACGATGGTGGGGCCCACATCAAAGGTAAAGCCGTTTTCCTTGATCTGATTCATTTTGCCCCCAGGTTGCCCTTCTTTTTCGTAGAGGGTGACGTCATAGCCAAGTTTTTGCAAACGGACAGCAGCAGCTAATCCTGACACGCCCGCACCGACAACAATAATTTTTTTCATGCTTGCTCCTTCTGCGAATCACTTGATTCGGCTTCTTTTTTCGTGTGTTCTTTTTCTTCTAAAACGCCATCCTTCATGACGAGGACCCGATCACAATAATCTGTTAAACGGGTATCATGGGTCACCATAATGGTGGCTTTTTGTTTTTCTTTGGTTTCTTTCGCTAAGATTTTGACGACTTCGACGGCTTTTTTTGAATCAAGACTCGCCGTTGGCTCATCTGCCAAAATGATGGTGGGATCATGATAGAGCGCTCGGGCAATAGCCACCCGCTGCCTTTCACCACCAGATAGTTCATCGGGGTATTTGTTCTGCAGCTTTTCAATCCCTAGTTGTTCAAACAATTCAGTAGCTGATTGCTCTTGGGGTTCTTTGCTGACCTTATCCACCAATTGGAGTTGCTTTTTGACCGTCAAAAAAGGGACAAGGTTGGAAGCTTGTAAAATAAAGCCGATCTTTTTGAAACGAGTTTTTGCCCGTTGCTTTTCTTTTTGTTTACTGAAGGGTTCGTCATTGATAAACACTTCGCCTTCAGAGGGGGCTTGCAGACCACCGGCGATCGTTAGAAAGGTACTTTTCCCAGAGCCGGAAGGACCGATGATGGCGACAAATTCGCCTTTTTCTACCGAGAAGTTGGTTTCTTTCAAGGCTTCAATCGTCGCGTCACCATCTTTAAATGATTTTTTGACTTGTTTGAATTCAATGGCACTCATGTTTTTTCCTCCTATCCGATTGCTTTCAATGGGTCGATTTTTACAATCGTTCGCACCGAGAAGAAAGCACCTAGCATCGCGATCAGAATCATCATGACACTGATACTAGCAAAGAATAATAGATTGATTTGGAAAGGCACTGCCGCAGGTAACACGAGGGCGGTACCGATCGTTGCCAACCCACCGATCAAAACACCCGAGGTTGCCAATAAGAACGTTTGGGCGATCACCGAAAAAGCAATGTAGCGGCTAGAGATCCCTTGGGCTTTCATGACACCGAAAATTTCTGATTTTTGCATCGTTAGCACATAGATGAAAATTCCGATAACGATGGCAGCGATCACGATCAAGAACCCGATCATAAAGCCAAAGGTCAGCACTTGTGCGTTGTAACCAGGCAATTCATTAATAAATTTGCTGATATCCGTAGCGACCAGATCATCTGGCACTTCTTTGATTTTGCCACGAGTTACGATCGCGTTGATACGGGCATTTTCAGAATCATCTTCTTTTTCAAAACGAATTTCTTGATAGGCACCGATCGACGTGTAGAGGACCGGAGCGACACTGAAGCGGGCGTTATCTGTAAAACCGACGATTTTTAATTTTTTGTCACTGCCGGCTAATTTGATGGTGTCACCAATGGAAATCCCGTATTCTTCCTCAATACTGCTGTCGGCGACCGCTTCATCATCTGACGCAAACATCTCGCCATCGGTAATATTTGGTGCTAAAAATTGATCTGGATCAATGCCGAAAAAGGTGACATCGACTTTTTCACCGTTGTCTTCTTTGGTCACAACCCCAGCGGTTTGCGCCAAAACTGCTTTTTCTGGTGCATCGACTTCATCATAAAGACTGCGAGGAAGCATCGACATGTTTAAATTATCATTTGCTTCTTCGGTCAACAAAATTTGATCTGCCTCCCATTTGTCGACCGCCATCCGATTATCTTGAGCCAACCCGTAAGCTAACCCAGTTAAAAAAAAGACCAAATAGGCGATTAAAAACATGACCCCTGTGACTAGGGCGTAACGCAATTTGGAATGGCGTATTTCATTGATTGCCAAAAACATAACGATTCCTCCTACTATTTTATCACTTGATAAAATAAAAATACCATTTTTTTTATTTTCAGCAAACTATCTTGCTTACAAAGAGTAAATTCGGTTAAAAAAAGGAGGTTATGTAGAAGGGGCGTCTGTTGATTGAAGAAAACCAGTTGCTGCTCCCTGATTTCAATAGGCGCGAGGGAGCAGTGAAGGAGAGGGGGGACTATAGTGAAAAAAGAACTAGGATAACAGTAAAAGCCCTCTGATTCAGCGCACACACAGAAGCGACGCTAAATCAGAGGGTTTCTATTTTAAAGAAAGTTGTTGGAATGAATTGTTACTTGTCAGTTTCTCCACTTGTAGCGATAACTAACGGCACGATTTTTTCAAAGGAGTGACGGAAGCTTTCAGGTTGTGCTAATTTTTGATAAATGATCGCCAAACCGTCTTGGTTTTTGCTATAATCCAACCAAACCTTCAGCTCACTTTGAGGACCGTATTTCTTTGAAATGTACTGATACGCTTCATGATGCAATTGTTCTAAATCTGTGAGCTGCTTTTTCTCATAAGCAAAAAGCAAGGTTCGCTTGAGGATTCGCTCAAAATCTAAGTCGCGATCGGCTTCGGAAATAATTTTGCCATAAAGCGAGCGAGGCTCATAGGGCAGCGAGGCGCGATGATCTTCTACAGCTTCACCGATCATTGAAATGACTGAAGGAGAGAAAAAGCGTGGCAACACAGCATCTTGTTCAACGATCTTGCGAGAATTGCTTTCGTGGTTTTTGCGGCCATAGAGCAAGCCGATATCATGGTAGGCAGCTACCGTATAGACGATATTCAGGTCAACAGGCAATGTTTCAGCAATCTCAAAACTATTTTGGATCACTTGGTGGACGTGCGCTGGGGAGTGACTGCTATCCAATTGGTTGTATTGCGGGATGATGGAGCTTTCAATATAGTGCTTTAGGTGTGGATCAATCTTCATTTGTCTGGTTCTCCTGCCTTTCTTATGCTAGATCAGGGGGAATTGAGCCAGTGCCAAACCGATCACTCGTTTCTAGACCTAGCGGCTGACGACAAAAGCCAAAGGGCTGTCCATCAATGGTGATTTGTTGCTTAAGCCACGGAAGATAGCTGATGGTATCTGTTGGATCGCCGGCAGCTGCTTGTTCCATTTTCTGCCATTCATTCGACGTCGAAATCGTTGCATCGCCTTTCAATAAGCCCTGCCAAATCACCTCGATCTCCTTGGGACAAAGGTTGCCTGCCATTGATGACAGACCGTTAAACCCTAGTGCGACCTTTTCCGCCAAGTCCGCTTCACCACCAGCATAAAAGCGAAAATCGACAGCCGTCTTTGTTTTTAGTTGAGGTACTCGCTCTTTACTGCCAGCTTCCTTTAAGCCGATCACCCGAGGGTCAGCGATTAAGGTCAAGAGACTTTCTGCAGATAAATCAAAGCCCGTGCGGCGGGGATTGTTGTATAAAATAACTGGTTTTTCGCAAGTATTGATCAATCCCTGAGCATAGAGCACGGCTTCCTTTTGGCTCAGGCAGAGATAAGGGGGAAAGCCTAAAACCACACCATCGATTCGGGGATTTTTGCTGATTGCTTCTGCCAACGCGAGCGTTTCATGAAATACGATGCCAGCTAAACCGAAGAGGAATTCGAAATCGGCTGCCCAGCTGGTTTCTTGCGCTAAGGCATGTAGAAGCTGTCTTTTTTCTGTCAAGGTCAATGAGTGCTGTTCACCGGTGGAGCCGCACACCAAAACCGATTTGATCCCTAGTTTTTGCAGCTGCAAGATATGGGCAATCGTCCTTTTCGTGTCAAGTCTTTCTTCATGATCAAATGCTGTGGGGACGGCAACATGCAGTGAGTGATTCAATGGCGTCATTCGATTCATCCTTTCTTGTGATACGTTTAGCCAGCGATGTTCTTCTTGCTTCTGGTGCAAGCCAAGGAAGACGAAACAACTGATTATCCATTAAGTGTAGCAAACTTCTCGTTTCAGCAAAAGGCTTAGCAAAATATTTTTAAAACGGTGGTTGCGTTTTCAAAAAAAGCATGGTATTATGCAAGTAATAAAACAGGCATGTGACTGGTAATGCAGGCAGGACCTATAAAAAACATGGAAGGGATCGTTGGATTCCGTTCAATGTTTTTGTAGGTGCTGCCTGCTTTTTTCTTTGTTTGGCCAACAAAGGAAAACTAATTAAAGGAGAAGAAAATTATGAATGTAAAAGAAACGGCAACTGCCATCGTTGAGTTGATTGGCGGAAAAGAAAATATCGCACATTTGGAACATTGCTCCACACGCTTGCGCTTTACCTTAAAAGACAATAGCCTCGTACAAAAAGATGCCTTGGAAAAAGTCGATGGCGTGATTGGGGTGCGACAAAATGTCCAATGCCAAGTCATCATCGGCAATGATGTCGTCGAAGTGTATGATGAGGTGATGAACGTGTTAGGTCATGAGCTAACAGCGGATGGAGGAAGTGAAGCGAAACAAAAACAATCGTGGGGGGCGGTCCTGCTTGATTTTATTATCTCGATTTTTCAACCGTTGATTCCAGCGGTCGCTGGTGGGGGCGTCTTGAAATCCTTACTATTACTTGCTTCTGTCACTGGATTGATGGACAATACGAGCCAGACGTATCAAATTTTGAATCTGATCGGTGGCGCACCATTGTATTTCTTACCGATTTTAGTGGCGATCACCACGGCAAATAAATTAAAGGTCAACCAATTGGTGGCGGTTTCCGCTGTCGGTGCCTTGATTTTGCCTGAACTAACGACACTATTGACAGATGGCGCAGCGTTCATGGGCTTCGGTTTACAAAATATCGCCTATGCGTCACAAGTATTTCCAGCAATTTTAACGGTTTTATTTTACGCTCAAATTGAAAAGCTGTTTACCCGAATCTCACCAAAACCGATCCGTATCTTCTTTGTTCCGATGATGAGCTTAGTTATTACGGTTCCAGTTGCTTTATTGATTTTAGGCCCATTAGGCTTTGAAGTCGGAACGATTTTCTCAGCAGCGATCATTTGGCTGTATGCCCATTTAGGTTGGGTGGCAACAGGGATCTTAGCCGCTGTTTTACCATTAATGGTGGTTACCGGTATGCACAAAGCCATGATTCCCTATGCTGTTTCGTCCATGAGTGAGATGGGGGCAGAGCTGTTATACTTGCCTGCCTCATTGGCACATAACATTGCAGAAGCTGGTGCTTGTTTTGCGGTGAGTGTTCGGACCAAAGACCAAAAACTTCGTTCAACCGCTGTTTCTGCAGGCATCTCCGCCCTTTTTGGCATCACTGAGCCTGCTTTGTATGGGGTGACGATCCTGCATAAACGAGTGCTTTACGGCGTGATGGCTTCCAGCCTAGTTGGTGGAGCGGTGGCTGGGTTGTTTGCCATCAAGGCCTTCGCATTAGTTGGCCCTGGCCTAGCAAGTATCACTATGTTCGTAGATGAAGCCAACCCGATGAATCTTGTGTGGGCTTTGGTCACGTTAGGGATATCCTTTGCTGTTTCCTTCGTCCTTGTCCTTTTCTTATTCAAAGACAAAGTAGTAGAAAATAAGACGACTGTTGCCGATCCGAAAGCCGAAGTATTGAGTAAACCAGTAGAAGGTCAAGTGGTAGCCCTCTCTGAAGTCAACGATGAAGTCTTTTCAAGCGGTATGATCGGAGAAGGGTTCGGGACCATCCCGACGTCTGGCGAATTGATCGCACCAGAAGATGGCGAGATCACGATGTTGTTTGAAACTAACCATGCGATCGGGTTAAAAACCCGTAATGGCGCAGAATTGCTCTTTCATATCGGCTTGGATACCGTTCAATTAGAAGGCAAACACTTTACCCCTTATGTAAAAGCGGGGGATCAAGTGAAACAAGGGCAACCCCTGATCCAATTTGATCTAGATGCCATCAAAGCAGCTGGTTTTGATCCAATCGTGATCTGTGTGGTCACCAATCAAGAAAACTTTACGGTCAAACCGATCGAATCAAGCGATGAGCGCAACGACCAAGGTGTTCTATCGATCGCACCGCTCGTCTAAACAAATCAGCAATGCAACAAAAACAATGTAAAAAGGAGATTGAACAAATGACTAAAACAACTTTTCCAAAGGACTTCTTATGGGGCGGCGCTATCGCCGCAAATCAAGTAGAAGGAGGTTGGAATCTTGGCGGCAAAGGTTTGTCGGTGGCAGATGTAGCGACTTACAAACCGCATGTCGACGTGAAAAACTATGCAGCACACATGAGTGTGACTGTTGATGCCGTCAAAGAAGCAATGGCGGATCAAACGTATACCATTTATCCAAAGCGCCGAGGGATCGATTTCTATCATCGCTATCCAGAAGATTTGGCTTTGTTTGCGGAAATGGGCTTTAAAGTACTGCGCCTGTCGATTGCGTGGACCCGCTTGTTCCCAACCGGGGAAGAAACGACACCTAATCCAGAAGGGATCGCTTTTTACCGCAATGTCTTCCAAGAAATGCAGCGCTTGGGGATCAAACCGATCGTAACGTTGTCTCACTATGAGATGCCGCTAGCGCTGAGCTTGAAGTACAATGGCTGGGTGGAACGCAAAGTGATCGATGACTTTGTCCGCTTTGCGACCGTCTGTTTTGAAGAATTCGGGGAATACGTGGAGTACTGGTTGACCTTTAACGAAATCGACAGTATCCATCGTCATCCCTTTACGACAGCAGGCCTCATTCCTGAGCAATCAGAAGCTGGCAAGGAAGAGCAAGATGTGTATCAAGCCCTTCATCATCAATTTGTGGCCAGTTCATTAGTGACCAAAATCGCCCATGAGATAAATCCTGACAACAAAGTCGGCTGTATGATCACGAAGTTGATGACCTATCCATTGACTTGTGACCCACTGGATGTTGAATTGACCTTAAAGAAAAACTTGGAAAATGATTTCTATGCAGACGTTCAAGTCAAAGGTGCTTATCCGCGAATGATTGAAAAAGATCTGGAAAAGCGCGGCATCAAGATTGAAATGGCACCAGAAGACCGCCAAATCTTAAAAGATCACACCGTTGATTTTCTCTCCTTTAGCTATTATATGTCTATGGCTGAATCAGGTGATCCAAATGCCGAACGGACGCCAGGTAATACAGTTTTAGGAGTAAAAAATCCCAAGCTGCCATCCACTGAATGGGGCTGGCAGATCGATCCTAAAGGCTTGAAAATCTCCTTGCTTTCATTGTATGATCGGTATCAAGTGCCATTGATGATCGTTGAAAATGGCATGGGGGCCATTGACATCCTCGAAGATGGGCATGTGCATGATCCGTATCGGGTCGATTATTTCAAGGCACATTTCAAACAAATGAAGGAAGCCATCGATGAAGGGGTCGATTTGATTGGTTATACTTCATGGGCACCGATCGATCTGGTCAGTGCGGGGACGTCACAAGTGACGAAACGTTATGGCTTCATTTATGTGGATGCCGATGATGAAGGTAATGGCAGTTATGACCGTTTGAAAAAAGATTCCTTCGACTGGTACAAAGAAGTGATCGCCACCAATGGCGCAAGTTTGGCAGAATAAACAGTGAGGAGCGAGAGTGCATGATTTACATCAAGAAAGTCTTAAATTCAAGTGTCGTACTTGTTGATAAGGAAGGCCAAGAAATGATTGCACTTGGGAAAGGTATCGGCTATGGAAAGAAAGTCGGCGACAGCATAGCCGATACCCAGATCGATCAAGTTTTTCTGCCAATCGATGAAAAAAAATCGGGTCAGTTTGCCGATTTGGTGGATGAGATTCCGTTGTACTATTTTGAAATGACCAAAGAAATCGTTCAGCTAGCGCAAAAAATGTTGCCTTATCCGCTAAATTCAACGATTTACCTCACCTTATCGGATCACTTGCACTTTGCTGTGGAACGTCAGCAAAAAGGCTTGAGTGTGACGAATCGGCTCTATTGGGAAATCAAGAATTACTATACGGAGGAATTTCGAGCCGCCGAACAGGCACTAGGCTTGTTGAAAGAGCAGTATCAAATTGATCTGCCGGAAGAAGAAGCCTCCAATATCGCGTTTCATTTGATCAATGCCCAGTCGAACACCGAGGAAAATCAAGATGGGCTGAAAAAAGCCAAATTGATCGGGTTGATCGTCAATATGGTACGCTACTCGATCCAGCAAGACGTCAACACCAATTCGATCCATTACAATCGCTTTATTACCCACGTGCGTTTCTTCGTTGACCGGTTCTTTTTGGATGGTCTGCTGCAAGAAGAAGATGAAGGACTATACCGTCAAATGTGGGCTCTTTATCCAAATGCTATGGAGATCGCGACAAAAGTCAAAGCCTATATCGACAAAGAATATCAAACGAAGATCCCTGTCAATGAAATCGTCTATCTAGGCGTTCATATCAATCGGTTGATGAACCATTCAGCGATCAATTCCTAAGCGTCCTTATTTTAACAAACCCAAACAAGCCGTTTCCCTTCACTGGAGGAAACGGCTTGTTTGGGTTTAGTAGGCTTGCATGTTAGGAATCACGCCACGAACGCCACCTTTTGGCTGCTCCACGTCGCCTTGGTAACGTGGGATCAAATGACAATGGCAATGAAAGACCGTCTGTCCAGCAGCCTCCCCACAATTGAAGCCGATGTTGAAGCCGTCTGGTCGATAGGTTTCCAATAAATAGGCTTTGCCTTTCTGCAACAAGGCCTGCAAGTCTTGTAATTCCTCTTGGGTGAGGGCAAAATAATCCCTGCGATGCGCTTTGGGGATCAATAGCAGGTGTCCAGGGGTGACGGGGTATTTATCAGCGATCGCATAAAAGCGTTCGTTTTCAATGATCGCATGTTTTGAGGCAGTACAAAAAATACAAGTCAAAATCTTCCGCTCCTTTTTTATCAGCTAGATAGCTTATCGATACTTGGTTTTAGTTTACCAAAAGCTGATTTAAAAGAATACACAATGCTAATGAAATGGCATTTTGATCATTTGCGAGTAAAATGAAAAAAAGTTTGCTGATACACTTGACTTAGAGTGCACTTCAACCTGTATGCTTAGTGTAACTTAAAAAACAGGAGGACGTACAAATGGACTATGTAAAATTTGGTAATACAGGACTTGATGTGTCACCTTTGTGTTTAGGGACAATGGGATTTGGCGATCCCAACAGCGGGTTTCATGAGTGGGTCTTAGAAGAAGACGACAGTCGTGAAGTCATCAAAAAAGCCTTGGATCTGGGCATCAACTTTTTTGATACGGCAAATGTCTATTCTTATGGAGCGAGCGAAGAAATCGTCGGTCGAGCATTGAATGATTTTGCGCCCCGGGATGAGATCGTGGTTGCCACAAAACTGTATTCAAAAATGAAGCAACGGCCAAACAGTGGTGGGCTGTCTCGAAAAGCGATCTTTTATCAAGTCGAACAAAGCTTAAAACGCCTACAAATGGACTACATTGATTTGTATATCATCCATCGTTGGGATTACCACACGCCAATTGAAGAAACCATGAAGGCACTACATGATTTGGTGGTTTCTGGAAAAGTGCGCTATATTGGTGCATCCGCGATGTATGCTTGGCAATTTGCCAAAGCGCAAGCAGTCGCTGAAAAAAATGGCTGGACCAAATTTGTTTCGATGCAAAATCACTTGAACTTGCTTTATCGAGAAGAAGAGCGAGAAATGATGCCCTTGTGTACCGATCAAAAAATTGCCGTGACGCCATATAGCCCACTGGCAGCCGGACGTTTAACAAGAGATTGGGGTGCAGAGACCAAGCGGTACTTAACGGATAAAACCGCCAATCAAAAGTACGACAAAACGATGGAACAAGACCGGGAGATCGTGGCGCGGGTCGCACAAATTGCTGACAAACACCAAAGCAAGCGGGCGCAAATCGCCTTGGCTTGGTTATTACAAAAAGAACAAGTGGTCGCACCAATTATTGGCGCAACAAAAGAAAGCCACTTATTGGATGCATTACCAGCCCTTGACTTGAAGCTGACAGCCGAAGAGATTGCGTATTTGGAAGAACCTTACTTGCCTCATGCAGTGGTAGGGGCGGTATAACGAGTAACAAAAGGGCTTCTGGCTCGTAGCATGCAAAACGATCTAGGAAAAAATGCAAAACAAGGAAGTGAAGCCATGAATATCAAAAAAGTCAGTGAACTGAGCGGTGTCTCGGCTGATACCATCCGTTACTATGAAAAAATTGGGCTGATTCCGCCGATCAAACGCAATAAAAACGGTGTTCGTGAATTTGATGATGACGACTTAAAGTGGATCAGGTTTGCAAGGCAAATGCGCAATGCTGGATTATCGATTGAGGGTCTAAGTCATTACCTGGCTTTATTTGAAGAAGGACGAGAGACGGTTCCTGAACGAAAGCAGCTCCTAGCAGACCAAATAGCGGTACTGAGGGAGAAAATCTCTGATATGACGGAAGCTGTCGAGCGCTTAGAATACAAACTTGAACATTATGATGAGCATGTTTTACCGACAGAAGAACGATTGCGTCAACGAAAAGCCAATTTAGTCACTAAGTCTTAATGACTGAATTTGTTGCAATGGAAACCAGAAGCATTCTGCATAATACAATCGAAAAGAAAGGAAGCTTATGAAACAACTTGCGATTTTAGGTGCTGCTGGGACGATTGGGCAGCTGACACGTAAAAAAATTTTAGAAAGAACCAATTTATCCCTGGTACTTTATGCTCGTCGTGCAAAGGAGCGTTTGCAATCAGCAGATCCAGAACGTGAGACCATCATAGATGGTGACTTTCTTGACTTGGGTCGACTGGTTCGTGCCTTTCAAGGATGTCAGTATGTTTGTCTGACGGATATTCACGATTCGCGGGCAACGCTACGGGTGATCGAAGCAATGAAATTAGCAGGCGTCAAAAAGTTGATCAGTATTGCACCAGAAAGAAACCTGTGTCAGCCAGAGGCATTAAAGCAATTGGCAACCTCATCTGATCTTTCCCTTCCCCCAAAAACGCATCAGCTGCTTTTGCAGCAAAAAAATCGGTTGATGTCCTATCATTTGATTGCGGGATCAGAATTGATTGTTTCCTTTGTCCATTTGCCGTCAGAGAAGGAACGCATGGCGCAGCGAAATGCCTGGCAAAAAGCGATCGCAGATGAGATTCTGGCGATATTTCATGGTTGTGCTGCATAAGGCCACCTTCTCTGGTGAAAAAAACCAAGAATACTTTCTAGAAGGTCAGAATCAATTTTTTCATGTTTTCATGAAAAAATTGGTTCTTTCTTTTAGTGTTTTTTTGATAGAATAAACAGAAGCTTTTCTACATAAAAATAGGTGCCAGATTGAAAGGAGAACGTTGATGGACTCATTAATCAAAAAAAATCTTGCTTTATTGCTTGGGGTGCTGTGGATTTGCATTGCTTTAAATTTTTTTCTGTTACCTCATAGCATTGCTTCTGCCGGCGTTGGTTCGATTGGTTATCTTATTGAAACTGGATGGTCCATTAATCGGCACATCATTGTCTGGGGCATCAATTTATTGATGTTGGCCCTTGCGTTTTTACTTTTGAAACGAGAGGTCTTTGTCAACACGGTTATCGGTAGCTTGGCATTTCCCGTTCTACTGGCGCTTTTACCCGAAATCATGGTACTGCGCTTTTATTCCATCTCATTGATTTTAGGTAGTTTCTTCTTTAGCTTCGGCATCTTTTCGCTCTATAAAATTGGTGCTTCTAACGGTGGCGTAACGATCCCACCGCTGATTTTGGAAAAATACTATGGCATTCGCAGATCTAGTGGGGTTTTCTTAACTAATTTGATCATCATCTTGCTGAACCTTTTGATCTTTTCTTGGCAAGAAGCGCTTATTTCTGCCTTTTCAATTTACTTGATTGCCTTCTTCATGCGGCTCTTCATGCGGCTCGAGCAAAGAATGCAGGCTAAAAAATCTGTTGAAGTCCAAGAGACAGCAAAAGTAGAGTGAAATAGCAGTAACAAAACATCGGTGCAAAAATCTGCACCGATGTTTTTTAATATTTTCTTTTTCTTAGAACAGCTATGGCACCAGTCAAACAAGCGATGATCAAAAAGCAAGTTAACAACAGTGCTGGCAGCAGTTCCCCTAACTTGATTTGGTCGGTTAAGTAGTTAGGAAATTGGCTGGAAAGGGAGTAAGGGTTCCAATTTGTTAATTGACTCCACAGATTGCCTAACATACCCATCAGATAACAGACACCAAGAAACAACAGTCCTTGATAGATACTTTTAGCAAAGCTAGAACCTAGCAGCAGGATGCTGATCGCTAATAAACCGAAGAGCCAATAGCTGACCAAAGCGCTAGGGACTTGAACAGCGCTGTCATCATGGAAATAAATCATCGTATAAAAAGCACTGACACTGGCACTTAGGAGGAAACTCAAAGACCAAAGGATCGATAAATAGCAAGCTTTGGCTAAGACGATCGTGGTTTTCGGTAAGCCTTTCGTGATCAGTTGAATAAAGGTGCCATGACTGATTTCGGCGGAGATCGTATCGGTAAAAAGAATCACAAACACTAGTAACCCGATCGTGCCGATGTTGCTGTAAAACTGAAGCCATGCATCGATCGAAGTCGGATCAGCAATCGTGATCTGAATTGATTCTGGCACCATACTGGCCATCAGATCGGGCATGATTTTCGCTGTAAAGGGAGAAAGCATACCAATCAGGGCAAACAGGATCAAGCAAATCAACAATTTCTTATTGCGAAGGCCGCCGAGAAATTCTTTCTTTAAGAAAACAAGAAACGTCTTCATTTGATCACCTCCAAATAAATCGCCTCTAACGTTGGTTCGATTCGTTGAAAGGATTCAGGTACTATCTGTTGTTCATTGAGCAATCGCAGCAACTGCTTTCCAACATTCGTGTCAGCAGTTTCGTCGATCAGTAATTGATTGTTCTTTCTTTTCGCCGCAATGCCGTGGGATGCTAACACATTGGCAAATTTCACATGCTCACCTTCGTCGGCAAAGGCAATCCCAAAGGCGGTTTTTCGATAACGGTTTTTTAAGGAATCCATCGTTTCAAATGCCCGGATCTGGCCTTTATGCAAAATCGCAATGTAATCTGACAGCTGCTCGACATCTGCAAGAATATGGGATGAAAAAAGAACCGTTGTTTCTTCTTTGATTTTTGCCAATACATCAAGAAACGCTTTGCGACCTAAAGGGTCTAGTGCGGATGTTGGTTCATCGCAGATCAAGATGGCGGGGCGGTTGATCAGAGCTTGGGCTAACCCGAGACGTTGTTTCATACCACGAGAAAAGCCAGCGATTTTTTGTTTCGAAGCTTCTAGACCTACCAATTCTAAGACTTCTGTTACCCGCTGAGGTTGAAAAGGTTCTTGATTGGGCTGGATTTTTCCGCAGAAAGTCAAATATTCTGCAGCTGTCATAAAAGAGTAAAATTGCGGCACGTCTGGCAGATAGCCGATCCAGCGATTGGTCTTGGCTGAGCCAAATTGCACCGGTTCGCCACAAACGGTGATTTCTCCTTCATCAATGGGGAGTAATCCTAAAATCGCCTTCATGGTCGTTGTTTTGCCGGCACCATTTTCTCCGACAAAACCCACAACGCTGCCCTTTGGAACCGAAAAGGTTAGGTCTTGCAGCACTTGTTTGTGCCCAAAACGCTTGGATAAATGATTGATCTCGATCATCTTCATTGTTGGTCCTCTTTTCCGAAAGCAAAATAAAGGATAGGACCAATCAGGCTAATACAACATGATATTAAAAGCCATAACGTGCGAGAGCCAAATTTAAACTGTTCCTGCTTTAAAATATCCCGAACTGACAGGACGATTAAGACCAGTTGTAAGATAATTAGGGGAATCAGTATGGGCAAATAATCAGCCATATTGTTTGGAATATTTAGTTGAACACTATCCATGGGAATCACTCCTTTGGGAATTAGATGCTTGCTCAGCTAGTTTGCTCAAGCGCTGAAATAGTTCTTTAAATGGGGGTTTTTCTTGATACGGTTCAAACAAGGGTGTCAGCTGTGCTAATTCAATAAATTGTTTTTTGACACTACCTGAGTTACGCGGGATCTGACTGCCTAATTCTAATTCACTGATCCACTCATCGATGCTGTTGAAATAATCATCTCCTTTCAAAACGATTTCTTCAGGTGTTGTTGCTATCGTTTTGACGTACTTTTCTAATGCATCTGCTAGTAAGTCCTCTTTTCCTAAAGCGGCAAAAGAAACCATTCCAGCGGCTAAAAAGTTCAGCACAGAAATAGGATGCAGTTCGGCCAGATGGAAGCTCTCGCTGAGTGCCAGTCCACGTGCATAGGTTTTTTCCAGTTGCTCCTCGTCTTGTGTGAGCATTGCTAAATAATTCGTCAGTAAGCTCATAAAAATAATCAAGTATTGATAAATCGCACTTTGAGTAACGATCTCAGCTTGTTGCAACTGATTGTTTTGCTGAAATGCGGCGGCAATCAACGGTTCGCTAGGTAAAAAAGAGTGAGTTTTCGTGCCAAGGATCGCCAAGACTTCTTCTGGCTTGTTTCTCATCAGCAGACAATAAGCATCGATCTGTTTCGCTTGTTGTGCCAGCTCACTGTCTCCTTGGTCCATGATCCGTTGGTACAGGGTTTCTGCTTCCTTCAAATAGGTGTTTTTCTTCGCTTCCATTAGAGCGTTTTCGTAAGTTTGTCCTTCTGGGATGCTTCCTACAGGGACATCCGGCAGTAGATCCCAATGATTTAAGTAAAAGGACCCCATCTGTAATAAGAACGGATAACAAGAGTAATACCGTTTGGTAAAACTTTGAGCAAGAGCGAGAACTTCCGTCGATGTTTTTGTTTGGAAGGCGTCTTTTAATAGTTGGTAAATCCGTTGAATCTCTTTAGGGGATAGCTGCGAGTCCAAAATCAATAATTCATCGACGCTGCAATCAAAATACGCTGCTAATAAGGGCAGCGAGGTGATATCTGGATAAGACTGTCCCGTTTCCCATTTCGAAACGGATGCTTTGGACACATTCATAAACACTGCTAATTCTTGCTGGGTAATACCTCGTTGTTTTCTTCTCCGAGCGATTTCCTCGCCAATTGGTAAGTCCATAGTGCACCTCCGATAGGTTTGTTTGGTATACTTCTATCATAAGAGGAGAAGGGATGACTTACAATGGATTGCTAGTTAATTTTTGGTTGATTTAATTAACTAAAAGTTGATTATAAGACAAAGTATTCCAATCTTTGGGAAAGAGATGATCGTAAATGAGAGGTAGAAAAATGAAAGTTGTAGCAGCAATCGATTCCTTCAAAGGAAGTGCCACTTCCGCAGAATTAAATCAAGCGGTCTTAAGCGGGTTCTCAGACCAGTGGGAAAAACGCAGTATTCCCATCGCTGACGGGGGAGAAGGATCAATGGCAGCAGTCATTGCTGCGCTGGGAGGAAATTACGAAACGGTTTCAGTGACCGCGCCATTAGGCGGTAAGTTGCAAGCCCGTATGTTGGTCAGCAAAATCAACGAAGAAAAAATTGCCCTGATTGAATCTGCAGAAGTGATTGGGTTGCAACTCGTGGAACCTAGTGATGAGACCACCCGCAATAGCTCTTCTTTTGGGTTAGGCCAAATGGTCTTAGCAGCTTGCAAGCAAGGAGTGAAAAAAATTTACCTGACCCTTGGCGGTAGCGGCACTTCTGATGGGGGCGTAGGCTTTTTACTTGCGTTAGGAGCAAAAATCACAACAAATGGGCAAATGGAAAAAAATCCATTGTTGCAAACAGATGCATTAAAACTCAGCGGGTTGAATCCTCTACTTAAGCAAATTGAATTGTTTGCCTTAGCTGATGTAACAAATCCTTATTCAGGTGAACAAGGATTTGCGCCGGTTTTTGGTCCGCAAAAAGGGGCATCCAAAGAAACGATCCAGCAGTTGGATCAGCAAGCAAAGCGTTTGGCTGAACACATCAAGCAAACCACGGGGACCGATCTGGAAGTCCCTGGTGCTGGTGCGTCAGGGGGGCTTGGTGGTGCTGTTCGTTTGGCAGGTGGTCAATTGGTTCCAGGATTTGCGACGATCGCTTCATTGATTGGATTTGAGGAAAAAATCAAAGGCGCAGATTTGTTGATCACCGGTGAAGGACGCATCGATGGGCAAACCGCTGGGGGAAAAGTACCCTATGGCGTCGCGTTGCTCGCCCACAAACATCAGGTCCCAGTCGTTGCCATCTGCGGCTCTCGAAGCGACGATCTAGGAAAACTGTCGCAACTCTTATCTGCCGTCTTTTGTATCCAGCAAGGTCCGATTTCGTTGACAGAAGCGATGGAGAAAAAGCGAACCTTAGTGAATGCTCAACAGACTGCTCAAGCGATCGCTGGTTTTGTGGAGCAGTGGCAAAAAAAGATCGAATCAGACGTTTCAGAAGGGACTGAATAAGAAGATGACACCAAAAAAACTTCGTACAAAAGGCAGCAGCCGGTACGAAGTTTTTTGGTGTTTTTCTCTATGCTTAAGCCATGGTAGCTTGTGCTTCAATCTCTACTTTAAATTCAGGTGCAACCAATCCGGCGACGATGACGAGACTCATAGCCGGTTTGTTTTCTGCCAAAATAGCTGTAAACGCCGTACGGACAGCAGATAAGTAGGCAGCATCCGTTAAAAAGACGGTCATTTTGACCACTGATGACCAAGACAGTTGATTGGCTGATAAATGCTCTTCGATTTTCTTCAAAACGATGGCTGTTTGCTCTTGCGGGTCCTCAGGTGTGGCTCCGTCTTGTGACGGCGTTTGACCAGAAATGAAAAGAAAAGGTCCTTGCGCGATTTTTGAATCGGTATAGATTGCCATTTATTTTCTCCTTTCTTCTATCTTACCTTTGGATGATGGGGACAGATAGCAATTGATTGGGTGTGTCTTAGTTTACTTGATTCCACCTACAAAAACAATCAACAAACGTTTTCTGTTGGTTTTGTGAAACCACGGGACGAAGCCGCCCTTCCCCTTTAATAAAAGCACTCATTTTTTTCAGTCTCCGCTGAAATTATCGCCAGAATTTTATGGTTTTAATGTTTTATACTATGTTCAGATCAAATAAATAAACAAGGAGGAAAAAAATATGAATTGGTACAAAAACACAACAGAAGAACTATTACACACGTTACAAACAACACGGCAGGGCCTTTCCTCCGAAGAACGCAATCAGCGTTTAGCAAAGCAAGGTGAAAATAAAATTACTGAGGCAGCGCAGATCCCCACATGGAAGAAAGTCGGCAAGCACTTTACCGACTTACTGATGTTGGTCTTGATCGTCGCAGCCGTCTTAAAAGGGATTTCTGGTGATTATATCGAAAGCGGCATTATTATGGCGGTCGTCGTCATCAATGGATTAGTCGGCTACTGGCAAGAGCGCAAAGCCCAAGAATCACTGGATGGATTGAAGCAGTTCATGGGGCAAGAAGCAACGATTTATGTTCACGGCCGCAAGAAGAAAATTGCTGTTTCTTCCTTAGTAAATGGAGATTTAGTCGTTTTAGGACCAGGAGATGTCGTACCAGCAGATATGCGCTTGATCGAAACCCATGATCTTGTGATTGAAGAGTCGATTTTAACTGGCGAATCTGAGCCTGTTCAAAAAATGACCGAGGCTATTACTCAGGAAAGTACGATTGGCGACCAGCGGAATATGGCGTTTTCTGGTACCCATGTAGAAAGCGGAACTGCCAGCGGGATCGTCGTTGAAACAGGCGACGATACACAAATCGGCCAGATCAATCAAGCAATTCAGTCTGTGAAAGCGCAAGAAACCCCGTTGATCAAAAAAATGAAGCAATTGAATCACCAAATCTTTAAAGGAATTATCGGATTAGTGATTTTCTTGATCTTCTTTACTACCTTCCGCTACGGCTTTGATCTTGATCTCTTGTTCTCATCAGGTATTGCATTAGTTGTAGCAATGATTCCTGAGGGCTTGCCAGCCGTGCTGACCATGATTTTATCGATGGGTGTCAAGGAAATGTCTGAGGAGCAAGCAATCATCAAAACGATGCCATCAGTGGAGACACTAGGTGCCATGACGGTGATTTGTTCAGATAAAACAGGAACCTTGACCAAAAATGAAATGACGGTTGTCGATGTCTTGGTTGAGTCGAACGTGGATAAAGAAATGGTGCTTGATATTATGGCAAATTGTCAAGATTTGAAGCAGGACGAAGAACAAAAGGCTGCGGATCTCGTTGGGAACCCAACCGAAAAAGCCTTGTTGCAATACGCAGAATCAGCGCAGCAACCATTGCGTAAAACAGTCGATAAGATTCCTTTTAATTCCTCTTACAAGTACATGGCAACCCGTCATCAAAATCAAGAAGAGCCGAATGCCTCGGTAATTTTTGTCAAAGGTGCGCCAGAAGTATTGCTTGAGAAAAGCCAACTGACTTCAGATCAAAAGCAATGGTGGTTAGATGAAAGTGCAAAATTAGCAGCGAAAGGGCAGCGGCTGATTGGCTTTGCGCATCTGACGCTGTCGGCACAGGAGTCCTTGTCCCACGAAGCACTAACGAAATTAACCTTTGTTGGGATCGCTGGCATCATTGATCCTCCGAAAGACAGTGCCATCAAAGCAGTAAAAGAGTGCTTGCAAGCGGGCATCCAAGTCAAAATGATCACAGGAGACCATGGCAAGACCGCTCAAGCCATCGGCAAGCAAATTGGCTTGAAGCACACGAATCACGTGTTGGAAGGGCTAGAAATCGACCTGTTGTCGGAGGAAGAATTGCAGCAAGCAGTCCAAAAGACAGATATCTTTGCTCGAACGACCCCAGAGCATAAATTACGAATCGTCAGTGCTTTGCAGGCGAATGAAGAGATCGTCGGAATGACCGGCGATGGCGTTAACGATGCACCAGCGCTGAAAAAAGCCGACATTGGGATCGCTATGGGAATCAAAGGCAGTGAAGTAACCAAGCAAGCAGCCGATATGGTTTTGGCAGACGATAATTTTCATACGATCGCCAATGCCGTCCGCGTGGGTCGTCGGATCTACGATAATTTGAAGAAAACCATCAACTTCTTCTTACCAACGGCCGTTGCACAAGGATTGATCGTTATTGCGGCTCTCTTGTTGAACCGACCACTGCCACTGACACCTGTACAAATTTTATGGGTAAATATGGTGACAACCATCACGCTTTCATACGCACTAGGTTTTGAAAAGGCGAGTGCGGATGTTATGAATCGACCACCACGGCCAATCAAAGAAGGCATCTTATCTTGGTACAGTCTGTTCCGTATCTTCTACGTCTCGTTGTTAATCATGATTCCTTCCTACGTCTTAGCGATTCAGTTTGAAGGAACGGTCCTTCAGCAAAGCATGCTACTGCAAAGTATCGTCTTCGCCCAAGCGGTCTACTTGTTGAACTGTCGTGAGCTGGTAAATCCGGCGTTGAATCGCCAACTCTTTGCCAATAAAGCACTCTTAGTCTCCCTGGCACTACTGATCGTATTGCAGGCAGCGATTTTCCTAACACCTATCGGACACCAGCTTTTAGGGATCGGTTCTTTGACGCTGATGCAGCAGTTGAGTATTGCAGCCAACGGGGCACTTCTTTTCACACTCGTCGAAGGTGAGAAATTTATTACAAATAAGTTGCAAGGACGTCAAAAAGCTGCCCCAGTGAAACAATAAAGGCAGCTTGATGATTCTAGTGATAACTTAAATAATAGGTTTGAATGAGCTCAGTCACTTGATTGAGCTCATTTTTGGTTGGTACCATCGATAAATAAAAGACTGGGACAGGAGCATCATCTAATGGAAAATTTGATAAGACAAAATCAACGTCGATTGCCGATAGCCCTTCTAGTTGACCTGGTTCGATGGCTGATAAAAGGATACGAGCTCCGAGAAAGTCATTCAATTCTTGTAAAAGGTAAGCTTTCCATGCCGGCTCCCCTTGAAAGACAAAGTATCCCTTTGCTCGGATAGGGTTGATTTGTAAAATTGCTTGTTGAATCAACAAGGTGGTGGTAGACCACAAAGGGAAACTCGTCTCCCTTTGGCTGCTTGTCTGCTCCTCTAAAAAGTCATGGATCGTTGCTTCGATCGGTAACGAATAGGGCTGATTCAGGCGCTGGATCTCGTGAAATTCTAACCCAAACCATTCTGAGAGTTTGGCAGACTCTTGCGTTTTGATCAAGAGCAGCAACAGATTCTCAATCAGTTGCGTCCCACTAGCGAGAGGTAGCTGCAGCAAGCGGGCTAATTTTTCGACAAAATAGGTTGTTTTTTTATAAATGGCTTGATACGTTTCAAGGGTTGTTTGAATTGTTTCGGACCATTCATTATTGTAGTTCCAACTTTCTAAAAAGCAATAGAAGCTAAAGAAGTGTTCGCTGCGCTCTAAATAAACACCTTCTTTTTGATAGAGCTGACTTAATGGCTGTTGGAAAAGGCCATAAAGGGGATCATCTTCATTAAATTCGAAGGAATCAATGCGGCAATTGGCTTTGATACGGATTGAATTGATAAAAAACCAGCAGGTGCCGAAGATTTGTTCCACATCAATTTGCAGCTTGGCTTTTGCCAAGCGATCCAAGAAATGATAATAGTGGGACTCATGAATCGTATATTCCTCAAAAAAGTAATTGTTATGGGTGTAAGGCAGTAAAAGACGATGGAAGAAGACGCGAATATTGATCTCACTTCCTTCAAAACGAATCACTCGATTTGTGACGCGAATCCGCAAAGAAAAATCCGTCAGACTTTTGTTTAATTTTGAGATATGCCGCCGCAGGGTTTCATAGGAAGTCCCTGTTTGGCTAAGAATCTCTTGGGTACGGAGTTCGCTAGAAAAAAGCAATGCTTTCATTAAAGAAACTCCGATCGATTGAGGAAAAAATGTTTCCCATAGCTGACTCATCAGCAATGGGCCATCATGGGTCAAAGCAAAGCCACTACTGGCAGCTTCGATCTGCCAACCATCAGGTAATTGTTGACGAATATAGGTTATATCAGAAAAAACCGTTCGTTCCGTCGTATTGATTAGTTCTGCCAAATGTTTGGCAGTGATTATTTTGTGATTGGCCAACTGTTCCAAGAGCAAGATCTGGCGCAACAAATCTTTCTCCGTAATGATTTTTTTCATCATCCCATCCATGACAAAAACTTCCTTTCCCACAAGTAATCAAAAGAACCGAGGTCTTATTCAAATAAGTTAGCTGTTGTTCTCTTGATTTTAACTTAAAGTTAAGGACTTGGCTATGCGAAATAATTGATCTGTTGCGGAAAATAAGCAAGCTTATTTAGTGGAAAGGTGTAACGATTTAGAAAATTAGAAGAAAACGAACCGTATAATAGAACAAAAAAACTTCTTTGTGTGAGAAGTATAGTGATTATATCGAAGGAATCGTAAGCTGATTAGCACAAGAAATGGACGAAGATCTGTATCCTCCGTCGACAAATGTTATTATTTGAAATGAAAAGATAAGTAATACTAATAAACAAAATGCTTAATTATCGTTCATAAAATAAATGACTATATCTTTATTAGCTATATATCTATTAGATATTCATATTCTTTAAGTTTACGGTAGAGTGCTTGAGCTTCTTTTGTCAGTTTTACTTTGGAACCAAAACATTTTCTCTTACTAGAAGTTAAAAGTTTTCTATGAAGAGAATGATTGATAATTGTTTCAATTTCGTCTTGTTCTCGTTTAGATAAGCTAATGTTTTTATCGCCGTTTTTTATTGTAGAATAGGTATATTCCAAACAACTCATTTTATATATAAAAGCAGAGAATTCTTTTTTATCTACTATCATATAACCTTCCTTTCTTATTTACTCGTAGAAAGCATACATAAGTTCCTTTCCTAAAGCAAATTGCTTTTTTCATGCATTGGTGAAATGTCCGGGGATTTCTATGGAAAATGAAGAAAATGGCCTTTTTTTCTATGATTTATAGAAATTTTTCATAATTGTTAATAGTGAATAAGATTGATTTTAAGTATAATTTAAAAAATAAAAGAACAAAATGATCTTTTCCTGTTGACAGATCAGCAAAAGCCACGTAATATAACTACCAATAACTCATTAAGACCATACAAAAGAGAAGTATGAGGATGTTCGTCTTGCAGAGAGCTGATGGTGGTGTAAATCAGCAGATGGATGCTTCAGAAATGGACTTTTGTGTCGAAAGGCTGAAATCAGTAGGCTTTTTCCGGGAACTCCCGTTACAGAGAGCGATCGTTGATAGACGATCTAGAGAGAACCAATTGAGGTGGCACCGTGAGTAATCGCCCTCAGGCAGACAAGTTTGTTTGCCTGAGGGCTTTTTTGTTTTTTTGCCCCTCGATCAATGAGAAAAATAGCAACAAAATCAAACTAAGAGAAGTACTTGAATATTTTTGGCTACAGAAAGTCGGCGATGATGAGAGTCCGATATCAAGAAATCAAGGAAATGGCCTTAGCCGATCATTTTTTGAACCCTTTTTTGGCAGTAGGAAAATGCGGGAACTCCCGTTATAGAGGAAGACCGTTGTTAGACGGTTGATAGAGATGAAGTTGTTCATTTGGGCAACTTCAATTGAGGTGGTACCGCGATCATTCGCCCTCAAGCAGACGTTTTTATGGCGTTTGCTTGAGGGCTTTTTGTTTACAAAGAAAGGAGCAGCTTATGTATCGAATGGAACGAATCAACAGCGATTGTTTGACACCTGTCTCAGTGTTTTTACGGATTCAAGGGGCGCACAAATGTTTATTGGAAAGTATTCCCAGAGAAGAAGATACCGGACGCTATTCGATCCTTACCTTTGATCCCGTTCAGAAACTGACATTTAAGGATGGTGTTTTTCAAGTGGAGGATCTTTTGAAAAAAACGGTCAACAAGTATCCCTGCCAGGACCCTTTAAAAGAAATGGAACGATATGTAGTAAAAAAAGAAATCACCGCTTTACCGGATCTGCCGTTGCAAAGTGGGGCTATCGGGTATGCGGGCTATGATATCGCCGCTTGCTATGAAGACATTGGACAACTGCCCGCAGATGAATTGCAGGTGCCTGATATGGCCTTTTGGCTTTTCGAAACTTTTCTCGTTTTGGACCATCAGACGGAAACTTTAACGATCATTCTTGAAAATTGCTACAGCCAAAGAGGAACCGTCGAGATGGAGCAGGTATTGCAAGCAGTGCAGCAGCAGTTAAGGACACCAGTCGCCGCTGAGACCCGTGTATTGTCAAACGAAAACCTACATTTTACCAGCAATGTCACACAGCAAGCCTATGAAGCGATCGTTCAAGAGGCGAAAGCTCGGATTACGGCGGGAGACATGTTCCAAGTTGTTCCTTCGCAACGTCTGAAAGCGTCATTTAAACAAGAGCCCTTTGACTATTACCGCAAACTGCGAGTGACAAATCCTTCCGCTTACCTCTATTATCTTGATTTCGATCAAGGATTCAAAGTAATCGGTAGCTCACCTGAAAGCCTGATTCGCGTTCAAGGCGACGAAATCACCACAAATCCCATCGCTGGTACCCGCAAACGAGGGGCGACCAAAGCGGAAGACGAAGCTTTAGCAAATGAACTGTTGGCAGATGAAAAAGAGCGTGCGGAGCACCAGATGCTGATCGATCTTGGACGCAATGATTTAGGGCGGATCGCTGAACATGGGACGGTTCATGTTCCTTTATACATGGTGATCGAGAAATACCGCTATGTCATGCACATCGTTTCGGTAGTGGCTGCCAAGCGCAGAGCAGGTGTGACGGCAATGGATGCCTTGAAAGCAACCCTGCCAGCAGGCACGGTCAGCGGGGCACCAAAGATTCGTGCCATGACACGCATCTATCAGTGGGAAGCTGTTCGAAGAGGGGTCTATGCGGGAGCCGTTGGGTATTTTTCTCGTAATGATCAAGCGGATTTTGCCATCGGGATTCGGACAATGGTTTTGAAAGACGAGATCGCTTATGTCCAGGCAGGGGCGGGTGTCGTCTATGATTCTGATCCTTCATCTGAATACCAAGAAACATTACACAAAGCCAAAGCACTATTGGAGGTGTCAGCCAATGATTTTACTCGTCGATAATTATGATTCCTTTACGTATAACTTAGTCCAGCAATGTCCAGCGGATACGATCGTCTTGCGAAATGACGATCCAGAGCTTTTTATTGTTGCTAAAGAAGCAGATGGCATCATTTTTTCTCCAGGACCAGGACGGCCCGAAGAGGCAGGATTCATGATTCCTTTGATCAAAACTTACCAAGATAGCAAGCCGCTTTTAGGTATCTGCTTAGGGCATCAAGCCATTGGTGAAGCGTTTGGTGCCACAGTGGTCCAAGCACCAGCCATTATGCACGGCAAGCAATCGAGCCTTACGTATCAGAAAAAAGGCGTGTTCGAAACCTATCTAGGAGATATGACGGTCATGCGCTATCACTCGCTGGTCATTGAGCCAGCGACACTCCCAGCGGAATTTGAGGTATTGGCTGAAACAGAAGGGATCATCATGGCGATTCAGCATCGCGAAAAACCAATCGTAGGACTCCAATTCCATCCAGAATCAATGGGAACAAACGAGGGGGCATTTTTCATAGAACAGTTTCTTGGACTCGTCTCAGATAATACAGCAAAAAAAACAAGATGAAAAAAGGAGGAATCGTAAATGCAAGCAATAAAAAAACAGCCGCCGCAACAAATCACTCAGCAATTATTTAATGGCCGTCATTTAAGTTATCAGGAGATGCGCCACTTTGCTCAAGGAATTTTAAGCGGGGTGTTTTCAGAAAGTCAATTGGGGGCAGCATTAGTTGCGATGAAGATCAACGGCATCACAGCTGCCGAATTGACTGCTTTAGCAGAAATTATGTTAGAGCATGCCGTGACCATTCCTTATGAAGGAGGAGACGCCATGGACAATTGCGGTACTGGCGGCGACCACTCCAATAGTTTTAATGTCTCTACAACGGCAGCCTTCGTTTTATCCGCCGGGGGAATCACGATGGCAAAACACGGCAATCGCAGTATCTCTAGTCGTTCAGGCAGTGCCGATGTCTTAGCCTGCTTGGGGGTATCGATCCAAGCATCGCCAGAAAAAATCGCTGATCTATTGGCAACAGTCGGCATCGCGTTTCTCTTCGCCCCGTCGTTGCATCCGGGGATGAAAGCAGTGATGAAGATACGGCAAGAATTAGCAACACCAACGATTTTTAACCTACTCGGGCCCTTGATCAATCCTGTGCCATTGACCACTCAACTGATCGGTACCTACGCCGGCGAGAGCTTGGCCGACACCGCTCAGGCGTTAGGCAGTCTTGGTCGACAACGAGCAATGGTGATCCATGGAAGCAATGGGATGGATGAAGCTAATTTGGCAGGTGAAACGGCGATCAGTTTTTATCACGAAGGAAAGGTGACGAATTTTTCTTTGGATCCGCAAGCGTATGGCTTTACGTCAGCACCGATCAAGGCGATCGTTGGCGGGGATGCCGCTCAAAACGCCGCGATCTTAACTGCGGTGTTGAAAAATCAACCTTCCGTTTATCTTGAGACAGTGGTCTTAAATGCAGGCTTAGGCTTTTACGCCAACGGCAAAGCCGCCACCCTAGCGGAAGGCTTTGAGATGGCACGAGCGTGTATCGCTTCGGGCGCCGCCTACGACAAACTGCAGATGCTGATTCGTCAGTCAAATAGTCAATAACTACGAAAGTTGTAAGGAGGAGAAACATGGATTTTTTAGAAACGATCATCCAGAAAAAAGTTGAAGAAGTTGCCGCGATGCCACAAGAAACCGAAAAGGTCGTAGCGAAACGCCCATCATTTTATCAGCATGTCAAGGACCAACCACAGAAGATGCACCTTATTGCTGAAATCAAGCGTGCTTCACCCTCCAAAGGAGACATCAACCAAGGGATCGATCCTGTCGCTCAAGCGCAAGCGTATGAAGCTGCAGGTGTCAGCGGGATTTCCGTTTTGACCGACCAGCAGTTTTTTAACGGCTCGCTGGCAGATCTTGAAGCAGTCAGTAATGCCGTTTCGGTGCCTATACTATGCAAAGACTTCATTATCGACAAAAAACAATTGATTCGCGCCAAAAATGCGGGTGCCAGTATCGTTTTATTGATCGTGGCTGCGTTGGAGCCAGCCCGTTTCGTCGCGCTGTATCAAGAAGCCGAAGCACTAGAGTTGGAAGTACTCGTTGAGACTCATAATGCGGCAGAATTTCAACAAGCCCAAGCAGTAGGTGCCAAAATCATCGGCGTCAACAATCGCGACCTAAAAACTTTTGACGTTTCCTTGGATGTAAGTGTTGCTCTAGCGCCTCAGCCATCAGAGGCGATTTACATCAGCGAATCTGGTATTCGAACTGCCGCCGATGTGCTGCAGCTTGCACCGTTTTATCATGGAGTCCTCGTTGGAGAAACGTTGATGAGAAGCAATCGAATTGCTGAAACAGCGGCAGATTTGCAGGTGAGCCGCCCATGACCAAAGTGAAAATTTGCGGACTCACCGAACGCTTCCATGTCGAAGCTGCCATCAATGCTGGAGCAGATTACCTTGGCTTTGTTTTTGCCGAAAGCCGCCGGAGAATCGATCCGACACAAGTCCGCAAGATAACGGAGCAAGTACCCCAAAATATAGGAAAAGTCGGAGTTTTCGTTTCTCCAAGTTTTGAAGAAGTGCAAGCAGTAATTCAAGCCGCCCAGCTGACAGCGATTCAGCTCCATGGAAAGGTCCTGCTATCTTTGCAAACAGCCATCCAAAAGGGGGTTTTTGCTCATCAAAAGATCGCAGTGATCCAAGCCTTTGATGGAGAAGCAGATACTTTAGAACAAGATTTCCTAAGCTGCGATGCAGATTTTGGGTTATTGGACGCTCCAGTAAGAGATCACCCTTATGCTGGCGGCAACGGCCAATCCTTTGATTGGCAAAAAGCGGCGAGAAAACCGTTGCCGTTGTCTGAGCGATTTTTTATTGCTGGCGGTTTGCACGCGGAAAATGTAGAAGAGGCGATCCAACTTTTTAGGCCTTATGCTGTCGATGTTTCTTCAGGCGTGGAAACTCAGGGCAAGAAAGACAGTCGGAAAATCGAACAATTTATTCACTTAGTAAAGGAGAAAAAAAGATGACTCAGTATCCCACAAAAGCAGGATTTTATGGTTCTTTTGGCGGACAGTTTGTGCCAGAGACATTGATGTATGCAGTCAAGCAATTAGAAACTGTCTACCGTGAAGCACAAGCGGACGCAAGTTTTCAAGCAGAGTTGCAGGAATATTTGCAAGAATATGTAGGAAGAGAGACCCCCCTTTATCATGCACAGCGCTTGTCACAACACTTAGGCGGTGCCAAAATTTATCTGAAGCGAGAAGATTTGAATCATACGGGCGCCCATAAAATCAATAATGCACTTGGCCAAGTCTTATTAGCAAAACGGATGGGGAAAAAGAAAGTGGTAGCGGAGACCGGTGCTGGGCAGCATGGCGTCGCCACCGCGACTGCGGCCGCGTTGTTCGGTATGGAATGCACGATTTTTATGGGCGCAGTAGATGTTCAGCGGCAAGCACTAAACGTCTTTCGAATGGAATTATTGGGAGCAAAAGTGGTTTCAGTCACTTCAGGCAATCAGACATTGAAAGATGCTGTCAATGAAGCGCTGCGCTACTGGGTCGCAACCGTCGAGGACACTCATTACGTGATGGGTTCCGTACTCGGTCCGCATCCTTTTCCAGAGATCGTTCGAGATTTTCAAAGTGTGATTGGCAGTGAGACACGGCGACAACTATTAGAAAAAGAAGGACAACTACCAACGACAGTCGTTGCGTGTGTTGGCGGCGGCAGCAATGCAATGGGGATGTTTTACCCTTTTATCGACGATCAGACCGTTCGTTTGATTGGCGTTGAAGCAGCAGGAAAAGGCGTGGATACTACCGAGCATGCGGCGACTTTAACGAAAGGCAGTATCGGTATTTTGCATGGTACCAAAATGCATTTGCTGCAAGACGATGATGGGCAAGTGATTGAACCTTATTCGATTTCAGCCGGCTTGGATTATCCAGGGGTCGGTCCCGAGCATTCTTATTTGAAGGAAATCAAGCGAGCGGAGTATTTCGCTGTCACTGATGAAGAAGCCGTTGACGCCTTTTATCTCTTGTCTCAAATCGAAGGCATTATTCCTGCTTTGGAAAGTGCTCATGCCGTTGCCTATGCCTTAAAGTTAGCCCCAACAATGACAGCAGAAGAACGCTTAGTGATCTGTTTGTCTGGGCGAGGGGACAAAGATGTTCAACAAATCAAAGACCGGAAAGGAGCAGCGAAATGACCAGCAAAACATTGACGATGAAACTAAAGGAGCGCCAAAAACAAGGCAAGCCACTGTTTGTCCCTTATATCATGGCGGGGGCCAACGGACTGGAACGCCTGCCAGCAGAAATCGAACTGTTGACGACACATGGCGCCGCCGCCATTGAAATCGGCGTGCCCTTTTCAGACCCGGTCGCAGATGGACCGATCATTCAAGCAGCTGGAATGCAGGCATTAGCCAATGGCACCACTTTAAAAAAGATCATTGCTGCGCTGCAAACCATCCATTCCGAGGTTCCACTGGTATTGATGGGGTATGCCAACTCATTCTTTCATTATGGCATTGAACAGCTAGCAAATGAATTAAAAACGACGGATGTGAAAGGGGTGATTATTCCAGATTTGCCCTTTGAACATCGATCGCTAGTAACGCCTACGTTTGATGCGGCGGATCTCGCGCTGATCACATTGGTTTCCTTGACCAGTCCGCCAGACAGAATTCAGACACTGATCGAAGAAGCGGAAGGATTCATTTATGCTGTGACAGTGAACGGTGTCACTGGAGAAGATCGCCAATACAACGAACAGCTGGATCAGCATTTGCAAGCCATTTCGGAAAAAAGTCCGATTCCAGTACTAGCTGGTTTCGGGGTCTCGACCCATGCAGACGTGCAGCGCTTTGCCCAAGTGTGCGATGGGGTAGTGATCGGTTCAAAAATTGTAGCAGCCTTACAAAACGAGCCACTGCCTGAAGTCAGTGAGCTGTTAGCAGAACTTGTTGGTAAGCCATAGAAAATCAATGTGAGGAAAGAACCCGATTTGGGTTCTTTTTTTTGAGAAAACTAGTATTCGAGGTACTGATGGGCTGTTATGGAAAAAAGAACGTGATTTGTGAAGAGGAAAAAAGGCTGATGGAAGATCAGTCCAAATTCCCATGATTATGCCAGTGTATCGGTGTCGATGGTGACCGTCTCGCAATAATGCCCTCTGCCCCCAACGTAAACATGTTGGATTTCCTTTTGTGAGTTCGTTGCGAGTTTAACAAAAATTTCAGAAGGTTCACTTAAATTGCTGCCTTGCTCAAAACGATACACTTCTTTTTCGAGAGCACACTTTTGATACAAGAAGCAAGCCAAAGCGGCATTGGAAGTGCCTGTGGCAGATTCTTCATTGATGTCAAACAATGGGGCAAAGTTACGGCAAACGATTCGTTCTTTTTCCATTGCATATAAGTGCATGCCAACTACTTGTTGAAGCGCACTTACTTTTTTTATTTCCTCAAAATCAGGTACAACTTGCTGCAACTGCGCCGTTGTTTTGATTGGAACAAGGATATCCTTTAATCCAGTCGAAACGATTTGAATAGGAATTTGATCATTGATAGCATTGGTATCGAAACAGTCAGCTAATTGTTCTAGTGAAAGCACATCTGAAAACAGCGGTTTGTTCTGTTCCATGAAAATAACACCGTCTTTGATGGTGATCGACAAACGTCCGGCGTTGGTGTCGATGCGATACTGTTGCTTGGAAAGTTTGTTTAGATACGATAATAGGGCAAAGGAAGCGATTGTTGCATGTCCGCATAAGTCAACTTCTTCTTTTGGCGTAAAATAGTCAAATCGGAAATCGGCCTGCGGGGCTTTCGATAAAAAAGCTGTTTCTGAAAAGCCTAACTCTTTTGCGACGGCTAACTTTTGTTGTGGCGTAAGGGGCTGTTCCAGCAGAACGACTCCAGCCTTGTTGCCCCCCGTTTGGTTTTTACTAAACCCACTTGCGATATGTACCGTTATCTCCATAGGACACCTGCTTTCTTTTTGATAGCTCCCTTTCCCCCGAAAAAAAACTTCTTTGAATTATCTTCATCATTGATTTCCACAGGGGGGTTCAATCCGAGTGATTAAAGAAAACCTAGTCTAAAAATATTCTGCATGTTTAGTTGGTTTTGATATGTTACAAATAACAACTCAAAAAGTTATTTTTCGAGAAAATATATGACAAAATTAATTAATAAACATGCAATTAAGAATTTATCTATATTTGGAATTATTTCTGGAGGGGGAGTACTGACAATTTGTTAGTCTAAATAAAATAGTCTTTGATTTCGTCAATCAGGAAATCCTTTTCTAAAACAACCTCATGAATATAGGCACCACTTTGAAGAACCTCAGCGCAAGATATAAATGACCAGTTTTGTTCATTTCCACGATAAGTAGGATTGTTTGAATAAACAACGCCATCTAATTCTGACCAGATAATTGCAGCGCTACACAAAGGGCAAGGTTCGAAAGTACTATATATCCAATAGCCTTTTGGCAGAGTATGTTTCTTAAGAAGCTGACAAGCTTTTCTTATGGCAATTACTTCAGCATGAGCAGTTGGGTCATGGTCTTCAAGAACACGTGTTTTCCCGATGGCTACAATATTATGGTCGGGATCTATAACAGCAGCAATAATAGAATGTTCTGTTCGCTGTAACTCAATTAAGGATTGCATGATGTGTTCATCTGGATGTTTTTTCATATTCGATCCTCCTGCACCTATGATAGCACGTATTTTTCATTCGAGATAGTAAGTGCCAAAGACATTATCTAATGTGATTTTAGATAGCTGAAAAATAGGATTTGGGTAACGATAAACTTATCTAGAAAAATGAAAAAATCGCTAGGAATCAAGATTCCTAACGATCTGCTAACGCTATGCACGATAATATAACGTTCCAGGAGGGATTCGAACCCCCGACCGTTCGCTTAGAAGGCGAATGCTCTATCCGGCTGAGCTACTGGAACAAATAATTTTCAGCGAATGCTCACTTCGCCTAAGCTGTTGAAATCAATCAGCAACAAATAACATTATAGAAAAAGGGCGCAGCAATGTCAATCGCTTTTCGCCCTTTTCTTATTTTTTCTTTGGAAAAAGGAAGCGCAGCTGCCCTCAACCTTTCTCAGGTTCCTCAAGTATTACGCTATCGGCTTCTTTCGTAATGAGAATCACGCCATCTCCTAAAGGGACGAGGGTGGAGGTCAACTGAGGATGGTTCATCACGGTATCCAAGAAAAGATTCAATTTACGATGGATCGCTCGCTGGTTGCGCGGGATTTCTTCGATGGGTTGTAGAATCGTTCCAGCTTGAAACACGTCATCCACCATCAGCACACCGCCTTTACGTAATAGACGCAGACATTCTGGTAAAAATTCAATGTATTTCGATTTGGCGCTGTCCATGAAGATAAAATCATAAGGGCCACTCAATGTAGGCAGGACGTCTGCCGCTTGTCCTTCTAAGAGCGTGATTTTGTCTTCATTTCCTAAGCGAGCATAGGTTTCTTTGGCTCTGCGGATCATGACGTCAAAGCGATCGATCGTTGTGACATGCCCCTCTTTCACACATTGTGCCATCAAGCTTGAAGAAAAACCGATCGCTGTGCCGATCTCAAGGATTTCTTTTGGCTGAAGCTGTCCCAATAAAAACTGCAAAAATACCACAGTTTCATGTGGGATGATTGGCACTTCTTTTTCATGAGCGGCTTGCTCGATTTCACCAAGTTCGCCGGGTAATTGTTTTTGTTTTTCACGCATAAACGCCACTAGTTCTGGTTTGACTACTGGACGATGCATCATTTCGTTGCGCATCTTCATCCTCCTAATTTATCGTTGCCCCTTATTATACGAATAACTTACCTTAAGTTCAATCTTTTCGAGTCTTTGGGAACAACAAAAAAACCAGTCATACGACTGGCAGGATAAAGGGGTGAAAAAATATTTTTGGGATATTTCTATCATAACGGTGCTATGTGGAGTTTTGGTTAAAATCCTGTGAAGATCTCGTCAGGTTCTGCTTAAATTTTCATCAAGGAAGAAAAGCAACCCATCATCTGGGTGAAAACGAACTTTTTATCGAAATATTCAGAAAATTCAGGGAAAAGTGTTGACAGAGGAACCTGCTGTTTGGTATCTTCATAACAAGATAAAAAAAGTGATAGGTGACGACGATGGATAAACGATTGAAACAAACAGCAGCATTTTTATTATTATTATCGTAAGGACTCTTTTTCTATGACCCGCCTTTTTAAGGCATCATTTGAAGAGTCCTATTCGCATTGCATGAAGGAAACCCTTTATGGAGTGCTTTTTTTATACCATTTTTTCAATGGTGTTTGAATGATATCGAGCCAATCGTGCATCTACAAAAGCTTAGGAGGAACTAGTGATGAGAAAAATCCAGTTTTTTGATACGACATTGAGAGACGGTGAACAGACCCCAGGCGTCAACTTCAATACGAAAGAAAAGGTTCAATTGGCGCTGCAATTGGAAAAATGGGGGATCGATACGATCGAAGCAGGCTTTCCGATTGCATCAGAAGGAGACTTCCAAGCAGTCCAAGCGATTGCTGGGGCGGTGACGAGGATGACCGTTGCAGGACTTGCCCGTTGTCAGAAAAAAGACATTGATCGTGCTTATGAAGCTCTTCATCAAGCCAGCGATCCGCAAATCCATGTCTTTCTAGCAACCAGTGAGGTGCATCGCCAGTACAAGCTGAATATGACGAAAGCAGAAGTACTCGCTTCCATCAAAGAACATGTGGCTTATGCCCGTGAACGCTTTGAAAAAGTTCAATTCTCGCCAGAAGATGCCACCCGCACCGACAAGGCCTTCTTGCTTGAGGCGGTTCAAACAGCGATTGATGCCGGCGCGACGATCATCAATGTGCCCGATACAGTAGGGTTTACCAATCCTACGGAATATGGTGCGCTTTTCGCCTATTTAATCGCCAATATCAAGAGTGAGCAGCCGATCATTTTTTCTTCCCATTGTCATGATGACTTGGGAATGGCGACAGCCAATGCGCTGGCAGCTATCGAAAATGGTGCTGATCGGGTGGAAGGAACGATCAACGGGATCGGCGAGCGAGCGGGCAATACCGCATTAGAAGAAGTGGCCTTGGCGTTGCATATTCGCAATGATTTCTATCAGGCTAGCTCCAACATCAAATTAAATGAAACGAAACGCACCAGCGATTTGGTAGCGCGTTTGTCAGGAATCACGGTACCGAAAAACAAAGCGATTGTCGGCGGCAATGCCTATGCCCATGAATCTGGGATTCATCAAGATGGCGTCTTAAAAAATCCTGAGACCTACGAAATCATTACCCCACAGTTGGTGGGGGTAGAAACCAACTCGTTGCCTTTAGGCAAACTTTCTGGCCGCCATGCCTTCGTCGATAAAATGCAGCAACTGGGGTACCAGTTTGACCAAGAAGAAACCAACGAATTGTTTAAACGTTTCAAAGAGTTAGCAGATAAAAAGAAACAAGTGACCGAACAAGATTTGCTGGCTTTGGTGGCTGATCAAGGCCGCAGTCAAGAAGGCGGCTGTGAGTTGGACGCCGTTCAGCTACAATATGTGTCCAATGGCCATCAAGGAGCGGTGGTTTCTATCATCAAAGATGAGGAAAAACAAGTGGCATCAGCTATCGGTGCCGGCAGTATCCAAGCAATCTACAACTCGATCGATCAGATTTTCCAGCAGCAGCCAAAGCTGTTGAATTATGAGATCACTGCCTTGACCAGTGGGGAAGATGCGCAAGCCGAAGTGCACGTGGTCATTGAATGTCAGGATACCAATGAAAAAATCAGCGGGATTGGCTTAGACTTTGATGTCTTGCAGGCATCAGCCAAAGCCTATGTGCAGGCCAGCGCTGCATTGAAGAAACGAGGTGTCCTTGTTTGAAAAAGATCGTTGTTTTAGCAGGAGATGGCATTGGACCAGAAATTATGGACAGTGCCCTTGCGGTATTGAAAGCGGCTTGTCCTGACCATCTCCAGTGCTTTCATTTTGACCAGCGACCATTTGGTGGTGCGGCGCTGGCACTTACTGGAGAGCCATTGCCACAAGAAACACTACAAGCTTGCCAACAGGCGGATGCGATCCTTTTAGGAGCCATTGGTGATCCAGTTTGGGAAAACGCACCGATAACACCCGAGAAAGGACTTTTGAATTTGCGTCAAGCGTTAGGGCTATACGCCAATATTCGACCCATCAAAGTAGTTGATGCGGTGATTGCTTTGTCTCCCATTAAAGAAGCGATCCTTCGGGGGACAGATTTTGTCATCGTTCGTGAGTTGACTGGCGGTATCTATTTTGGCGAAAAAGCAGAAAAACCTGAAGAAGCCTACGACATCAATCATTATCATCAAGCAGAGATTCGACGGATTTTGCGTAAAGCCTTTGAGATCGCCCGCACGCGGAAGAAGCGGGTTCTCTCTGTCGATAAAGCAAATGTGTTGGCGACTAGCCGACTTTGGCGCCGGTTAGCGGAAGAAACGGCACAGGAATTCCCAGATTGTCAGTTGACTCATCAATATGTTGATTCCGCCGCTATGAAAATCATCCAAAATCCCAAAGACTTTGATGTAATCGTGACAGAAAATCTCTTTGGCGACATTTTAAGTGATGAAGCCTCGGTTTTGCCAGGGTCATTAGGAGTGCTGCCTAGCGCAAGTCATGGCGCAGAAGGGGTTTCTTTATATGAACCGATCCATGGCTCGGCACCGGATATCGCTGGGCAAAATTGCGCCAATCCGGTTTCCATGATTTTGTCTGTCGTGATGATGCTAAGAGAGTCCTTTCAAGAGGAAGAGCTGGCGGATACCATCGAAAGTGCTTGTTACGAGGTAATGGATGCGGGGATCTTGACCCGTGATTTAGGTGGTACGGCAACGACAACTGCCTTTACAGAAGCGGTTATTGCACAGTTAGGAGTGAGCAATTATGGGGAAAACGCTGTTTGATAAACTATGGGATCGGCATGTCATCACAGGAGAAGAAGGGCAGGCTCAGCTGCTTTACGTCGATCTGCATATGATCCATGAGGTGACGACACCGCAAGCCTTTGAAGGGTTGCGGCAAGCGGGACGGACAGTCCGTTGTCCCGAAAAAACCTTCGCAACGATGGATCATAATGTGCCTACCAAAGATATTTTTACTATCACCGATCTGGTTGCAAAAAAGCAAATGGATACGTTACGTAAAAACTGTCATGATTTTGGGATCGAATTGTGTGACAATGGCTCTGCCAACCAAGGAATTGTCCATATGGTTGGCCCAGAAGTAGGCTTGACGCAACCAGGAAAAACGATCGTTTGCGGTGATTCCCATACTGCCACCCATGGCGCTTTCGGCGCGATCGCGTTTGGGATCGGTACGAGTGAAGTGGAGCATGTCTTTGCGACGCAAGCCATCTGGCAGAGGAAACCGAAACGGATGGGCGTTGAGATCACCGGTCAGCTACAGCCGGGGGTGTACGCCAAAGATATTATTTTGGCATTGATCGCGACCCATGGCACTGATTTTGGTGGTGGCTATGCCGTAGAATTCTTTGGCGAAACGATCCGTAGCCTGACGATGGAAGAACGCATGACCATTTGCAATATGTCGATCGAAGGTGGGGCGAAAATGGGCTTGATCGCACCTGATGAAACGACCTTTGCTTATGTGAAGGATCGACGCTTTGCGCCACAAGCGTTTGCCAGTGCGGTGGCTGATTGGCAAACCCTTTATACCGATGAAGATGCCAATTATGATACCCTGATCACCTTAGACGCAGCAACCTTAGAACCTTACATCACTTGGGGAACCAATCCAGAAATGGGGGTACCGGTCAGCGAAGCGTTTCCTGAAGTGCGGGATCACAATGATCAGCAAGCCTATGAATATATGGCGCTGCAACCTGGACAGACAGCTGCTGATATCCCCATTGAATACATTTTTATTGGATCGTGTACTAATGGTCGGTTGTCTGATCTGCAAGAGGCAGCGGCGATTTTGAAAGGTCAAACCATCAAAGAAGGGGTCACGGGTATTATCGTTCCTGGTTCACGCCCTGTCCGTAAAGCAGCGGAAGCGATCGGTTTAGACAAAGTCTTTATCGAGGCTGGTTTTGAATGGCGAGAGCCTGGCTGTTCCATGTGCTTAGGAATGAATCCTGATAAAGTACCAGAAGGGGTCCACTGTGCCTCCACGTCAAATCGCAATTTTGTTGGACGGCAAGGGAAAAACGCGCGGACGCACCTCTGTAGTCCAGCGATGGCAGCAGCTGCTGCGATTCATGGTCGTTTTGTCGATGTACGAGAAGTGGTTGGAGGTGTTGGTTAATGGAAGCTTTTACGCAATTTGAAGGTACGACGCTGCCTTTGATGAATGACAATATTGATACCGATCAAATCCTACCGAAAAATTATTTGAAGCGCGTCGAAAAAACGGGGTTTGGCGAATTTTTATTTGACGATTGGCGCTATTTACCGCAACGCAAGCCTAATCCAGCATTTATCTTGAATGATCCAGCATATCAGACCGCTCAAATCCTCATCACTGGTGATAATTTTGGTTCTGGCTCTTCTCGAGAGCATGCGGCTTGGGCGCTGTTGGATTACGGCTTCAAAGCCGTGATTGCTGGTAGCTTCGGTGATATTTTCTATATGAATGCCACCAAAAACGGGCTGCTGCCCATCGAGCTGCCTTTGACTGTTCGCCAAAGGATCGCCTCGCTGCCTGCTTCTGAAAAAATCAGCATCGACTTGCCGAGGCAATGTGTGATCGTTGCCGGGGAGGAGCATTTCTTTGCAATCGATGCTACCTGGAAACACAAATTGATCCACGGTCTCGATGAAATCAGTATCACCTTGCAGGAAGAGGCGAAAATCACCGCCTATGAGCAGACGATTCCAGCGTATTGGCAATAGGGCTAGGGGACTGGTCGTTATTCGTCGGCTGTTATTTGTGAGAGAATGTTTCTTAACCCTCGCCAATCAGCTTCGATTTGCGGAGTCAACGTTCGATTGTAAAAGATCGCAGCGGGATGATACATCGGCACGATCAAATATTCTTTTTCCGACCATTGATAGCCATCCTTTGTCGGATTGCTTTCTTGTATTTTGGAACGGATCACTTCGCCATGGTGGTCTTTGATATAATAGGCGTTGCCTAATAATCGCTGCAGTCCGATATTGCCAACAGTTGCAATGACGGGCGGATCTACAACGGACAACTCGTAGTCAAGCAGCGGTGCGTGTAGCAAGACTTCTTTTTTGGTAGGTGTACGATTGGGATGGACGATCTCATGGGCACCGCTGCGCTTGTTGATCCGTTCTTTGACGGAATATGGGCGGCTGCGGACAGCGCTAGTGATGTAGACATCCTCACGGGTCAAACCGGCTAAAGCCAACGATTTCATCAATTCTTTTCCTGCTTGTCCGCTAAAAGGAATAAAATTCTCGATTTCGGTTCGACCAGGGGCTTCACCAACGATCATCAGTTTTGGCTGCAGCGGTCCTTGACCGGGAACAAATCCTTCCAATGGATAATTGCGGGACGCCTGTTGAACGGCAATGGCTAATTCTTTGGGGTATTGCATGAAAACTCCTCCAATTCTGTTTCACTTGTGCTCTTTCTTCTATAGTAATAGAAAATAAAAAATGCACAAAAGGAAATGACTAGTAGCAAAAGAATTCTGTCTTTTCCCTAATTAGTGATTGACTTTAGGAAAACATTTTGATAAAGTTAATCTGTTGTAATTGTGGACTCCACAGCTACAACCGCACAGAACAAGTAGTAAGTACGAAAGTCACTTGGGATGGCGAGTCTAAGTATATTATAAGGAGGTGCTGTAGAGCATGTACGCAATTATCAAAACTGGTGGGAAACAAGTAAAAGTTGAAGTGGGTCAAGCAATCTACGTTGAAAAATTAGACGTTGAAGCTGGACAAAAGGTTACTTTTGATGAAGTTATCTTAGTAGGTGGCGAATCAACAAAAGTAGGTGCCCCAATCGTTGCAGGAGCAACTGTTGAAGGGACTGTTGAAAAACACGGCAAACAAAAGAAAGTCGTAACTTTCAAATACAAACCTAAAAAACATTCACACCGTAAACAAGGTCACCGTCAACCTTACACAAAAGTTGTTATTGACGCGATCAACGCTTAATTCTTACGAAAAGCAGGGTAACGAATATGATCAAAGGGACATTCAAACGAAATGACTCTGGTCGGATTGTTTCTTTTGAACTGGCTGGACACGCACAAGCAGGAGAATACGGCAAAGACATCGTCTGTGCTGCAGCATCCGCTTTAGCGATCAGTGCAGTCAATGGGATCGATGCTTTGGCTGGCGTTGCGCCAAAAGTTGAAGCAGATAACGAAAATGGTGGGTACTTATTAGTCACACTGCCTTCTCGTTTGACCCAAGAGCAGTCGAATATCGCACAAATTCTTTTAGAGAATTTGTTGATCGGCTTGCAATCAGTTCAAGAAGAGTACAACGATTATATCCAAATCAAAACTACTAAAGAAAACTAGGAGGTGCATCTCATGTTGATGAAAATGAATTTGCAATTCTTCGCTCACAAAAAAGGTGGGGGTTCTACTTCTAACGGACGTGACTCTCAATCAAAACGTTTAGGTGCGAAACGTGCTGACGGTCAAACCGTTTCAGGCGGATCAATCCTTTATCGCCAACGCGGTACTAAAATTTACCCAGGGGTAAACGTAGGTATCGGTGGAGATGATACATTGTTTGCAAAAGTTGACGGCGTTGTTCGTTTCGAACGTAAAGGCCGCGACAAAAAACAAGTATCTGTTTATCCAGTAGCGCAAGAAGCATAAGAAAATGACATCCAGATTACGTAAAAGTAACCTGGGTGTTTTTTTATACATCAATGAAACCGTTTTAACAAAGTAGTCAATATTAATGACTTTTAAAAGGAGCGAAGCAATGATTCAATTAAAAGAAATCACGAAGGAAAACTATCGTGCGTGTATGAATTTGAAGACAACGAAGGAGCAAGAAGACTTTGTTGCGCCCAATTGGTACTCAATGTTAGAGGCAATCTATGAGGAACCTCGTCAGGCGTTTGCCCTATACAATGAGGAGGAAATGGTCGGCTTTATGCTATTTAGTTTTTACGAGGCGGATGAGGATTATCCAAAAACTTCATGGTGGATCGAGCGGTTTATGATCGCAGAAAAATTCCAAAATCAAGGGTTAGGCACTCAGGCGTTTCTTGCTGGGTTAGATTGGTTCAAAACCCATATCCAAGCGCAAGAATTAAGGATCTCCGCTGTGAATGGCAACGAGATCGCAACGAAGCTTTACGAACGCAATGGCTTTGGTTTGACGGGTGAAATGATTGATAACGAGCATGTACTCTTGTTGCAGCTGTCAACGGATCAAGGATAACGTACTCTTTCTATAGTAAGAGAATGAGTTCAAAAGCAGAGGTTCTTAAGGGAATTCTCTGCTTTTTTTTGTGTTGTTTCGTTCAAAAAAGTGTGCGGGCATCTTCTGGTTAGACGTTTTAAGAAATTTTGTGCACTTAGGGCAAGAATTGCAAGTATATCCATGCTTTGTTCTTCACAAAGTTCCTTTTGCGATTAACGGAATCTTTACACGTTGATAACATAAACCTTATATTCATTTGATACTCTGAGGAAGTAGAACAAATGGAAAGAAACTTTCGAAAAACGTTGATTATTGAGAATCTGCTCACGAATGATTTCTGTCAAAACACGAACATTATCAAAAAAGAAAACGTTCGTAATTCGAAAAAGATTGTTTTTAATTCGTTGGTTTTTTATAATCAAAAAGGAAAGTTCGGAATTCCATGAGTTCGATTTTTTTAATGAAAAGGAGAAAAAGTGATGAAAGTTTGGAAGAAAACGGCAATGTTTGGTTTAGGTTTGGTGGCGGCAGTTACGCTGGCGGCATGTGGCTCAGGTGGAGCAAGCACTGACTCGGCGGCTGAGGAAGCAGGATATGTACCAGAAAAGTTGACCGTTCAATTTGTCCCATCACAAGCAGCAGAAACATTAGAAGCAAAAGCAAAACCACTTGAGCAATTGTTAAGTGATGAATTGGGGATTCCAGTCACAGTGAGTGTTTCCACTGACTACAATACAATCGTTGAAGCAATGGCTTCGAAACAAGTAGATGTCGGCTTTTTACCGCCGAATGCCTACGTTTTAGCAAATGAACAAAGCAATGTTAGGGTACTGTTGCAAGCGCAGCGTTATGGCATCAAGCAGCCTGGTGGCGAATCAACGGATGAATTGGTTGATAGCTATCGTTCAATGATCGTCGTAAAAAGCGGCAGTGACATCAAAGAGTTGGAAGATTTAAAAGGCAAAACGATTGCCACGCAAGATGTTACTTCTTCTGCCGGTTATGTTTGGCCAGTAGCAGAAATGAAAAAAGCAGGCATCGATATCAATACGGATGTGACGACTGTTCAAGTCAAAGGCCATGACCAAGCGGTCTTATCTGTCTTGAATGGCGACGTTGACGCGGCCTTCGTTTTTGAAGATGCCCGTAACACGGTCAAAAATGATTACCCTGAAATCATGGATGAGGTAGAACCAATGTACTTTACCGAACCGATCCCGAACGATACGATCAGTGTTCGCAGCGATATGAGTGAAGAGTGGGACAAAAAAATCCAAGATGCCTTTATCGCGATCGGAAAAGATGAAGAAGGAAAACAAATCATTTCTGATATATACTCGCATGAAGGATACGTTGTTTCACAAGACAGCAATTTCGACATTGTAAGAGAGTATGCGGAACAAGTCGGACAATAATAGATGAATAGATCGGGAGGGTACCGGTACTTGAGGTACCCTTTTCGAATGGACAGCAATTTTTATCTAATGGAAAGAAAGTAGGAGAATCATGGCTCTAGAGAACGAAACGATTATTTCATTTCAAAATGTGACCAAGCAATACCCAAATGGGGTGTTGGGGTTGAAGGATTTGAACATCGATATCAAAAAAGGAGAATTTGTCATCGTCGTGGGTTTATCCGGTGCAGGCAAATCAACGATGTTGCGCTCCATCAATCGACTGCACGAGATTACAAGCGGCGAGATTTTAATCGATAACAAGTCGATCACAAAAGCAAAAGGAAGAGAGCTACGCTTGATTCGTCGAGACATTGGCATGATTTTCCAAAGCTTCAATTTGGTGAAACGTTCGAGTGTCTTGCGAAACGTCTTAACGGGGCGAGTGGCTTATCATCCCACGATCAAAATGCTGCTGGGTCTCTTTCCGCAAGCGGACAAGGAGTTGGCTTATCAATCACTGCAGCGGGTCAACCTTGCAGAAAAAGTTTATACTCGAGCCGATGAATTATCTGGCGGTCAGCAGCAACGGGTTTCGATTGCTCGGGCTTTGACGCAAGAGCCAAAAATTATTTTAGCGGATGAACCGGTTGCATCATTAGATCCATTAACCACTGAAAAAGTCATGAATGACTTAAAACGGATCAATCAAGATCTGGGTATCACTATCGTAGTCAATTTACATTCTGTCCAATTGGCAAGAGAATACGGCACACGGATCATCGGGTTACGAGATGGGGGCTTGGTTTTTGATGGCCCTGTCAGTGAAGCGACTGATCAGCGATTGAAACAGATTTATGGTAGCGAGATCATGGAAGAGCAGGAAGGGGCAGGACAATGACGACAAATACGTTGCCGAAACGCAGCGGACTATGGAAAAATGTTCTGTGGCTCGTCATTTTTTTAGTGGTATTGTTCGTTAGCGGCTCTATTTCTGGCGTTGATTTGGCACGGTTCTTTAGCAACAGCAGTCAAATGAATGTCATTTTACAAAAGATGGCTCATCCTGATTGGGCATATGCCAAAATCATTGTTGAGCCGATTTTGCAAACGATCCAAATGGCGATCATCGGTACAACCTTTGGTGCACTGGCGGCCTTTCCGTTTTCACTTTTAGCAGCACGAAATATCATGACGAATCATTGGATCAGCGGTTGTTTCCGTTTTGTTTTAAATATCATTCGGACAGTACCTGATTTGATGCTGGCGGCTTTATTTGTTGCCATTGTCGGAATCGGTCCCGTAGCCGGGGTGATCTCCATCTCTGTGTTTTCTTTTGGGATGATCACCAAATTGTTTTATGAGTCGATTGAAACGATTGATGAAGGTCCAATCGAAGCGATCACGGCTTCTGGAGGATCGAAGTTTGATATCATCCGCTATGCAGTCGTACCGCAAGTCATGAGCCATTTTCTCAGTTACTTGCTTTATGCCTTTGAGATCAATGTGCGGGCATCGACGATTCTTGGGTATATCGGCGCAGGCGGAATCGGTGTTTTCTTACAACGATCTTTAAGCCAGTTTCGATATGACCAGACGTCGATTATCGTCTTAGTGATTTTTGCAGTTGTTTTGGTGATTGATACCATCAGTAATAGATTAAGGGAGCGATTGTTATGATGTTGCCAGCAGAACCGAAAAAGAAAAAAATACGGAATTGGCTGATCGCAGTAGTCGTTATCTTCCTTTATATTTGGGCTTTCGCTGGTGTACCTTTTGCCGGCGTCAAAGAAAATGTCGGTCAAATTGTCGGCTCAATCTTTTATGGGCTGATCCATCCTGATTGGGGCTATGTTTATACCGGTGATGGCGAAGATTTGATCAGTTTGATGATCGAAACCGTTGCGATCGCCTTTGTGGGTACGTTTTTATCCTCACTATTAAGTATTCCTTTTGCCTTTTGGGCGGCGCGCAGCAAAAATAGTCCTCGCTGGTTATCGGGAGTTGGGAAAATCGTACTGACGGCGATTCGAACGTTTCCAGAAATCGTCTTAGCCATTATGTTTATTAAAACGGTAGGTCCCGGCTCCTTTGCCGGAGTGCTGGCGGTCAGTGTCCATTCCGTTGGGATGTTGGCAAAACTCTATAGCGAAGCGATCGAAAACATGGATCATGGTCCCTCGGAATCCGTCATTAGTGCGGGAGGAAGCCGCTGGGATGTATTAGGCTTTGCGACATTGCCGCAACTGATCCCAGAATTTCTATCTTTTACCTTGTATCGATTTGAACTGGCTGTCCGTTCGGCTTCGATCTTAGGGATCGTAGGGGCAGGCGGGATCGGTACACCGATGATCTTTGCTATCAATGCACGTTCATGGAGCCGCGTGGGGATCATTTTATTGGGGATCGTTGTGACGGTCACGATCATTGATTTTATTTCTGGGCGCTTGCGTAAACGATTGGTTTAATAAAATAAAGTGAGTGCTCGAAAAAACACAGTCTAAATAGGCTGTGTTTTTTTGCAGCGGAGGAGTGGAGGTTGTTTAAGACAGTTTTTGTGAAACTTGTTATACTGGATTTATAGAAAATGAACCTAAACAAGGAGGCTGTTTTATGAAAGCATTATTGATTGTCAATCCAAGTTCTGGTGGTGAACAAGCGAAAGAATTTGAGGAAATGGCAGCAGACAAGTTGCGGGAAAGCTTTGCGGAAGTCGTAGTCAAACATACTGAAAAAGAAGGAGATGCCACGCGTTTTGCCTCTGAAGCGGCAGCAGAATTTGACAGTGTCTTCGCAATGGGCGGTGATGGTACCGTCAATGAAGCGGTCAATGGCTTAGCCCCTCATGACAAACGACCAAATTTCGGTTTCTTCCCGCTGGGAACAGTAAATGATTTAGCCAGAGCATTAGCGATTCCACTAGATCCTAAGGAAGCCATCGAATCATTTGCAGTGGATCGCACCCGCAAAATCGATATTGGGCAGGTCAATCAAGCTTATTTTACCAATGTGGTGGCGATCGGTATGATTCCAGCAGCGATCAACAATGTGGAAGCTGAAGAAAAAACCAAGCTGGGAAAAATGGCCTATTTTGTTTCTGGTCTACGGGAAGTGCGGAAAAATGAAAGTCATCAGTTTGAAGTGATCGCCGAAAATAATGGCGAAAAAACGACGATCGCTGTGGAAAGTAGTACGATGATCGTTGGGTCATCGAATACGATTGGCGGTTTTGAATCTCTTTTACCTAAAGCGAGTACCGATGACGGCAAATTGCATCTGATCTACTTGAAGGATACAAATCTTTGGGAAACTGTCAAAAGTGTGCCTGAGCTTCTCAAAGGAGTTACGGAATCAAATGATGTTCTTGGTTATCAAACCTTTGATAAAGCTGCGATTCGTTTGGAGGATGGGGCAACGATCGAAACGAGTGTCGATGGCGATCCAGGACCTGAGTTGCCAATCACAGTACAGGTGCTGCCACAACATCTCACCGTGTATTGCGGCGCTGAAAAAACCCGCTAAATCATCAATTATTAGGAAACGATCCGTCAAAAGCGGATTGTTTTTTTTCTTTAGAAAGAGTATACTGGAAAAAATTTACTGAAAGAAGGGATTCTATGACGATACGTTCTGCCACCATTGCAGATGCCCAAGCCTTGACAGCAATCTATGCTTATTATGTAGATAATACACCGATTACCTTTGAAACGGAGGTGCCTACGGTTCAAGAATTCGCGGAACGCATCGCCAAGACCTTGAAACGCTACCCGTATCTCGTTGCAGAAGAGGCTGGTGAAATCGTCGGTTATGCCTATGCATCAGCCTATAAAGAACGAGCAGCCTATGATTGGACCGTTGAAGTAACCGTTTATTTAGCCCCGGATGCAAAAGCAAAAGGGCTCGGTACCGCTCTTTACCAAGCGCTTGAGGAAAAATTAAAAGCGCAAAACGTGGTCAATCTGACTGCGTGTATTACAGGAGGCAATCAACAAAGCGAGGCTTTTCATGAGAAACTTGGGTATCGGAAAGTTGCTGATTTTGCGCATGTCGGCTATAAGTTCAATCAATGGCACGATGTGATATGGATGCAAAAAGAACTACAACGATTTCCAGACCAGGTGCCAGCGTTCATTCCTAATGAAAAAGCCTAACGCATCCTGACTTTTGAATATCTTTTTTTGGCAAAATGCTTTATGCTGAAAGTAACAGGTGGAAATTTTTTCTATTGCTACTAAATGCAAAGCATTTTGTTTTTTCTATGTGGAAAAAAGTTGCATTTTTATAGAAAAATGAGTAAAGTATTCAAGTGGAAAAACAAGGAGGCGAAGCTGTTGGGCAAGCGAATCGAACGTATCTATCAATATATCCTTGAAAACACGCGGAGCGGCTTAGGGGAGAAAAAGGGGTTGTCTACTTCGGAAGTTGCCGATCACTTAGCCATTCAGCGCAGTAATGCCAGTAAAGATTTAAATCAGCTTGTCAAAGAAGGACGCGTTGAAAAAAGTGATTCACGTCCTGTGCGCTATTGGGCAGCAGGTATTGACGCAAGCAGTTCTGAAAAGTATGTCCCAAGCTATAAAGAAAATCGTCCCCAAAGGGAAAAAGCTTTCCCTCAGCGAGTACAAGGACAGCCTTCTGACCGGGATATTTTTGCGACAATCATTGGTGCCAATGGCAGTATGAAAAACGCCGTTGAGCAAGCCAAAGCAGCGATTTTGTATCCGCCAAAGGGGCTAAACTGCTTGATTACAGGTCCTACAGGTTCTGGGAAAACCTACTTTGCCCATGCGATGTTTCAGTTTGCCAAAAGCAATCAGGTGATTGCCGAAGACAAAGAATTGATTGTCTTTAACTGTGCGGACTATGCGAATAATCCGGAACTTTTGATGAGTCATTTGTTTGGTTATGTGCGAGGCGCATTTACGGGTGCCGATCAAGAGAAAATCGGTATTATCGATCAAGCAGATGAAAGTATGCTATTTCTCGATGAGATCCATCGCTTACCACCAGAAGGTCAGGAAATGATCTTTTACTTTATGGATCATGGAACCTTCAGTCGTCTAGGAGAGACGGGCAAAAACCATCAAGCGAATGTCCGAATCGTTGGAGCGACTACGGAAGACCCCAACTCAACACTCTTAGATACCTTCACCCGGCGGATTCCCATTAACATTCAATTGCCTTTCTTTGAAAAACGACCGGCGTCAGAAAAAGTCGACCTTGTTCGGGTATTAGTTGGGCAAGAGGCGACCCGCATCCAACGGACGATCACCTTGACAGAGGATGTGGTCAAAGCACTGATCGGCAGTGTTAGTTTTGGGAATATCGGGCAATTGAAGTCGAACGTGCAGCTTGTTTGTGCCCGTGGATTTCTAAACCATATGCAGCAGGATGAAATTGAAATCGATTTATTAGATCTTCCAGAAGGGATCCGTTCAGGGTTGATCGTCTTGGGAAATCGTCGCAATGAGCTGGCAGAGCTTTCAAAGATCCTTGAACCGAAAATCAGTGTTCAGCCGAATCAAAACTTAAACAATATCCAATCAGATTCCTATGAATTGCCTTATAATCTTTACGATATTATCGGCGACAAGGCTGCTTTGCTAAAAGCAGATGGGTTAGACCAAGAGGCGATCAATCATTTTATCTCAACAGATATTAATGTTCACTTAAAGTCTTTTTATAAAGATCACGGGTTTTCCTTTAACTCGGTCAATAAACTAAGTGAGTTTGTCGACCAGAAAGTGATCAGTGTAACAAATCAAATCTACGAGATGGTTCGGCAACGCTTAAATTACGATTTTCAGCAAAACTTTATCTATGCCATGAGCTTACACATCAGCTCCTTTTTGAAAAAAATCCATCTAGGAGAAGAACGACAAACCAATGACAATATTCGTCAGATGGTAGCTGACTACCCGCAAGAGTTTGAAGTCGCCAAAGAAGTCCGCGATTTTATTGGTGATAGTTTCCAAGTGGCGATTCCGGAGAGCGAATCTTATTATTTAGCGGTTCTTCTGGTTTCTCTTAGGACCTCTCATTCCTCTGGGAAAATTGGGGTCGTCGTTGCAGCCCACGGCAACAGCACAGCCAGTAGTATGGTACAAGTGGTCAAACAGTTGCTGGAAGTTGATCAAGTTACCGCGGTGGACATGCCGTTAGATATGCCACCGGCTGTGGCGTTGAAAAAAATCGTGGATAGTGTGCGTGCTGTCAATGACGGTAGCGGAGTGATCCTGTTAGTCGACATGGGGTCTTTAGCGACCTTTAATAATGAGATCCAGCGGGAAACAGGCGTGGCTGTGCGGACAGTCGACATGGTGACCACCTCCATCGTCCTTGAGACGGTCCGTAAAGCATCGGTTATTGGAACGGACCTCGATCAACTGTATGATTCGTTACGGAAGTTCCGTGGATATGGAGCGGTCACTGTGGAAGAACCAGTGACACAAAACCACCACCCTAAAGCGATCTTAGCGGTCTGTGCTTCAGGAAAAGGAACGGCGCAGCGTATCAAAGAATTGATCCAAAGTTCATTGTCAAAACGGCAAAACCAAAATGTTGAAGTGGTGACCTTATCGGTGGCGGATCTAAGAACGGATTTGGAACAGATTCAACAGCGTTATCGATTGATTGCTGCAACGGGGATCATCGATCCCCATATAGATGCGCCATTTATTTCGCTGGAACGTTTTATTGACCAAGATGTCGATCTTTTGTTAGATGATATCCTATTAGAGAATGATTTGAGTTTTGAAGATGAAGTTCAGCTGGATGACCAACAGGCGAAAGCAATCTGCGTCCAGTATCTAGAAGAAAACTTTACGTATATCAATCCGAAAAAAGTGGTCGATCCTTTATGGAAGTTCAGCCAGGAGATCATTCGTGATCTTGAATTAGGGCAAGCGCAGCAAGGCTTTTTGATCAACTTTGTCATGCATAGTGCAGGTATGCTGGAACGAATCATTTTGCGGCAGCCGTTGACAGTTGGGGAGAAAGAGCTAGAGGCGATGCGTTCGGACCCACTTTACGCACTGCTTCATGTCCATGTCCAGTCGTTTAGTCGTTTGATGAATATTGAGATTCCTGATGCGGAAGAGTATTACTTGATGGAACTCGTAAAGAACCATCGGGAAAAAGAGCAATACCAATAATCATGAAAAATAATACAGATACACTAAAAAAGATACAGTATTTTTTAGTGTATCTTTTTTAGTGTATTATTCAAATGCTGATTCTTAAGGTTTTTTCAAGAATAGTGTATCGTAAAAACTTGGCACGCTTCTTGCTTCTATATAAGTGGATACAGGAGGTGATTGAAAAAAGAACAGATCCTCAATATGAAAAGCGGATCGATGGATGTAGGAGGCTTGCACAATGGGAATGGATATACGTCTTGCCCGAATCGACGATCGGTTGATTCATGGTCAGGTCGCCACAGCTTGGTCGAAAATGACTGGTATCAATCGAATCATCGTGGTCAGTGATGAGGTCGCAAATGACCAATTACGGAAGTTTCTCTTGAAAGAAGCTGCTCCACCAGGAATCAAATCTAATGTGGTGACAGTAGCAAAAATGCTTGAGGTGGCGCATAACACATTATTTAATACGCAAAAAGTCATGTTATTATTTACCAACCCTCAAGATGTCGTGACTCTGGTCAAAGGAGGCATTGACATTCGTTCCGTCAATATCGGCGGCATGAGCTTTTCAATGGGAAAACGGATGATCACTAATTTCGTGTCAGTCAATGATCAAGATCTTGCTTCATTGCTTTACTTGCAAAACCAAGGCATTGAAGTGGAGATACGCAAAGTTCCAGCTGATCGTAAAATCTTTTTGAAGGATATTTTGGAAAAAGAAGGTAGTCACCCTTAGTTTTTCGATGTTGTTTTTTCTTTCGTATTCGTGTCACATTTTTCAATTTTGATATAGGAGGTAAAAAGATGGTAGGAATTATCCTAGCAAGTCATGGAGAATTTGCTAACGGCATTTTGCAATCTGGTTCAATGATCTTCGGCGAACAAGAAAATGTTAAAGCTGTTACATTGATGCCAAGTGAAGGTCCAGATGACATCAAGGCAAAAATGCAAGAAGCAATTGCTACATTTGACGATCAAGAAGAAGTATTATTCTTAGTTGATCTTTGGGGTGGTACTCCTTTCAACCAAGCGAACAGCTTGTTTGAAGATCACAAAGACAAATGGGCAATCGTTGCTGGTATGAATTTACCAATGGTGATCGAAGCCTATGCTTCACGTTTTTCAATGAATACAGCGCATGAAATCGCTGCGCATATCGTTGAAACAGCTAAAGAAGGGGTCAAGGTCAAACCAGAAGAACTTGAACCAGAAGAAGCGGCAGCACCAAAAGCAGTGCAAGACGATCAACCTAAAGGATCACTTCCTCCGGGAACTGTTCTAGGCGATGGCAAAATCAAAATCGTACTTGCACGTGTCGATTCACGTTTGTTGCATGGTCAAGTCGCAACAGCTTGGACAAAATCAGTCAATCCATCTCGGATCATCGTTGTTTCTGACGCGGTGGCAAAAGATGACTTGCGTAAAAAACTGATCGAACAAGCAGCTCCTCCAGGAGTAAAAGCGAACGTCATTCCAGTGGATAAAATGATTGAAGTTTCTAAAGACCCTCGTTTCGGGAATACGAAAGCTTTACTTTTATTTGAAAACCCACAAGATGTGTTGCGTGCAGTTGAAGGCGGCGTTGATATCACTGAAGTGAACGTTGGTTCAATGGCTCACTCTGTTGGGAAAGTTGTTGTAAGTAAAGTATTGTCGATGGGTACGGACGATGTGAAGACATTTGAAGATCTAAAAGAACGCGGCATCAAATTCGATGTGCGTAAAGTACCAAATGACTCTCGAGACAACATGGACGAAATCTTACGCAAAGCCAAAAATGAATTGGCAAATAAATAGAAACGTATTCAACTAAATAGGAGGTCTATCATGACTATTATATCTATGGTATTAGTAGTACTCGTTGCCTTTTTAGCTGGTATGGAAGGAATCTTGGATGAATTCCAATTCCATCAACCGCTAATCGCGTGTACTTTGATCGGTTTAGTGACCGGTAATTTGGAAGCATGTATCATTTTGGGCGGATCATTACAAATGATCGCACTTGGATGGGCAAACATCGGTGCCGCTGTTGCACCTGATGCTGCATTGGCGTCTGTTGCATCTGCAATTATTTTAGTTTTAGGTGGACAAGGAACTGCTGGTGTTGATACAGCGATTGCCGTTGCAATCCCTCTAGCTGTTGCTGGTTTGTTCTTGACAATGATCGTTCGTACATTGGCTGTGCCAATCGTTCACTTTATGGATGCGGCTGCTGAAGAAGGCAACATTCGTAAAATTGAAATGTGGCACGTGATCGCTGTATGTATGCAAGGGGTTCGTATTGCGATTCCTGCAGCTGCATTGTTGGCAATCCCTGCTGCAACTGTTCAAAACTTCTTAGAATCAATGCCTGCATGGTTGACGGATGGTATGGCTATCGGTGGTGGTATGGTTGTTGCCGTTGGTTACGCAATGGTTATCAACATGATGGCAACTCGCGAAGTATGGCCATTCTTTATTATCGGTTTCGTTATCGCAGCTATCTCTGAATTGACATTGATCGCTATCGGTGCCTTGGCAGTAGCAATCGCTTTGATCTACTTGAACCTAACTAAAATGGGCGGATCATCAAATGGAGGAGGCGGCAGTAACACTGGCGACCCTCTAGGCGATATCTTGAATGACTATTAGAATCGAAGGAGGAGAAAAAAATGGCAGAAAAAATTCAATTAAATAAAAAAGATCGTTTAGCCGTAGCATGGCGCTCTACCTTCATTCAAGGTTCATGGAACTATGAACGTATGCAAAATGGTGGTTGGGCATTCTCAATGATTCCAGCAATCAAAAAATTATACAAAACAAAAGAAGACCGTGCCGCTGCTTTGAAGCGTCACTTAGAATTCTTTAATACTCACCCATATATCGCATCACCAATCTTAGGTGTAACACTAGCGTTAGAAGAAGAACGTGCCAATGGCGCGCCTGTCGATGACGTAGCGATCCAAGGGGTAAAAGTTGGGATGATGGGTCCTTTAGCCGGTGTCGGTGACCCTGTGTTCTGGTTTACTGTCCGTCCGATGTTAGGTGCATTAGGTGCTTCTCTTGCTTTAGGCGGAAACATCTTAGGCCCAATCATCTTCTTCGTTGCTTGGAACATCATCCGTTGGGCATTTATGTGGTACACACAAGAATTCGGCTACCGTGCTGGTTCTAAAATCACAGATGACCTTTCAGGTGGTTTGCTACAAGATGTAACAAAAGGTGCTTCTATTTTAGGGATGTTCGTATTAGGGTCACTTGTTCAACGTTGGGTTTCGATTTCCTTTGCACCAGTTGTCTCAAGCGTACCGCTTGATGAAGGTGCCTATGTCGACTGGGCAAACTTGCCTTCCGGTTCAGCTGGTTTGCAACAAGCCTTCCAACAAGTAGCTGAAGGCCGTGCATTGACTGATACAAAAGTAACAACATTGCAAAACAACTTGGATCAATTGATTCCTGGTTTAGCTGCACTATTGCTTACTTTGTTATGTATGTGGTTATTGAAGAAAAAAGTTTCTCCAATCGTCATTATTATCGGTCTATTCTTAGTCGGTATCGGTGGACACTTGATCGGATTGTTATAATCTTTTCAATGATAGGTGCTTGGGGAAACCCAAGCATCTTTTTATTTATTCGCCAAATATGCCGCAAACACGTATAATAGGTAACAATAAGACGATATAGAATGGAGTAAGCGCAAATGGTACAATCTCTTAATACAAAAGTTGATTTGACGATCGATGCTACGTCTTTTTTAGGTATCAATGAATACGGCAAAATCATGATCGGCGATAATGCCTTTGAGTTTTACAATGATCGTGACAAACGCAAGTTTATTCAAATTCCTTGGGAAGACGTCGACTATGTGATCGCTTCGGTCTTGTTCAAAGGACGTTGGATCCCGCGTTATGCGATTCGGACCAAAAAGAATGGGACGTATACCTTCTCATCAAAAGAACCAAAAAAAGTTCTGCGGGCAATTCGGGAATACGTTGACCCAGATCATATGGTCCATTCTCTTGGCTTTTTCGATATCTTGAAACGGGCAATTACCCGTAGAAAATAACAAGAGAGCATATGTTTTTCCAATTGATTCTCAATGTGTTACCCTTTTTATAAGAAAGTTTAGGAGGGGTTATTATGCACTTTTTATGGACATTGATCGTGGGAGCGGTCATCGGGTCGATCGGCGGTGCTATCGCAGGAGAAAAACGCGGTTGCATTTTTGATATCGTCGCAGGACTTGTGGGCGCATCAATCGGACAAGGCTTATTCGGCACTTGGGGACCACAAGTGGCAGGAATGGCAATCGTGCCGGCAATCATTGGCGCAGTCATTTTCGTGGCTGTCGTATCGTTCTTTTTGGGACGGAAAAGATAATTATCAAAGAAGCAATCCATCGACTGGGTTGCTTTTTTTTGCATTGAAGCTATTTAGAAGAGAATAACGAGAGAGTAAACTAGAGTCTTTTTAAAATACCATTCTTTTCATTCGTATTGTTTGATTTTTTAGAAAACTTTTCGCTTACTTTCCGCTTTTTCTGGAAGTTTGTTATAATACTATCGTATAGAAAAAGAAAGTAGGGAACGATACATGTTAAGAGTCGAAAAATTACGTGAAGCAATGAGAAAAGATTCGATTGATGGGTTCTTGATCACCAGCCCATACAATTTGCGTTACTTGACAAACTTTACTGGTACAACTGGTTTAGCAGTCATTACGTTAGACAAAGCCTTTTTTGTAACAGATTTTCGTTATACAGAACAAGCAGCTGCTCAAGCCCAAGGATTTGAGATCGTAAAAAATAGCGGGCCGATTTTTGAAGAAGTTGCAACCATCTGCCAGAATGAAGAAATCAATGTCTTAGCATTTGAAGAAAGTTTCGTCAGCTTTGCTGAATACTCCGTCTTAGAAGACTTGATCGAGGAATCATCACTAGCCCCTGTATCGGGGATGATCGAGGCTTTGCGGGAAGTCAAAGATGAGGAAGAGATCGCATTGATCCAACAAGCCTGCCATATCGCCGATCAAGGATTTGAACATATTTTGAAAATGATCCGCCCAGGAATGACGGAAATCGAAGTGGCGAATCAGTTGGATTTCTTTATGCGTTCATTAGGTGCCACAAGTGTATCTTTTGAAACGATCGTGGCTAGTGGTCTGCGTTCAGCAATGCCCCATGGAGTTGCCAGTGAAAAAGTGATTGAACAAGGTGATCTGATCACGTTAGACTTTGGCTGTTACTATCAAGGCTATGTGTCGGATATGACTAGAACCTTTGCAGTAGGCGATCCTGGCGATAAATTGAAGGAAATCTATCAAATCGTACTTGAAGCACAAGAAAAAGTCTTGGCAGCAGCAAAACCTGGAATGACCGGAATTGAACTAGATGCGATCGCTCGGGATCACATTGCTTCCTTTGGCTACGGAGATGCCTTTGGTCATTCAACAGGTCATGGGATTGGTTTAGAGATCCACGAAGGACCAAATGTATCTTTCCGCGCTGATAAAGCATTTGTTGTCGGAAACGTCATTACAGATGAACCAGGAATCTATCTTCCAGGAATTGGCGGCGTTCGTATCGAAGATGATCTTTTGATCACCGAAACGGGCAATACAGTGTTGACACATTCACCAAAAGAATTGATCATTCTCTGATTCATCGACCTTGTTTTTCAGAAAATTCATTGAGAATAGTGGGTTATTATAGATTCTCAGTGCAGAAAATGATAAACTTATAGCGAGAAGAAACACTGTGCCATGGATGTTATTGATTGAATCAAGCGTTGGTTTGCTTCAAACGGAAAAAACGAGCGATTTTTTTACAAACAATACGGTACAGCTGTTTAGAATGGAGGCAAAAACGTATGAATGAAGATAAAAACCTTGTATTAAATGCAAGTCCTGAATTAGGCGAGATCGTCATCGCGCCAGAAGTGATCGAGATCATTATTGGGATCGCTGCTTCTAAAGTTGAAGGTGTCTATGGGATGCGAGGAACACTGGCAAACAGTGTCACTGAATTATTAGGTCGCGCAGCTCATGGCAAAGGGGTCTACTTAACGATCGATGAAACAGGGATCAAAGTGGATATCTACTGCTATATCACTTATGGGATGTCAGTGCCTAAAGTGGCAATGGAGATCCAAGAACGGGTCAAACAGCAAGTCTTATTTATGACAGATGTGCAACTGGCTGAAGTAAATGTTCATGTTGTGGCAGTCGTGCCAGAAAAAGTAGATTTACCAGACATCGAAGAATTATTTGGAAACGACGAGGAAGAAAATGAGTAAAGAATTATCACGGCATGAAATACGGAAAATGGCGTTACAAGCTTTATTTCCACTAGACTTTAATAAAGATTTAACGAAACAAGATGCCATCATGCATGCCATCGAGTTGGAACACCATGAATTGATTGATGAAGAACAAGAGCATTTTGTGCCTGTTTATTTAGATCAATTAGTGGCAGGTGTTTGTCATTACAAAGAAGCTTTGGATGAAGTCATTCAAAGTCATTTAAAAGCCGGTTGGAAAATCCAGCGTTTATCAAAAATGGACGTGACGATTTTACGAATCGCTTTGTATGAAATGATCTATGTGGATAATGTGCCGAATCGTGTGGCATTGAATGAAGCGATCGAATTAGCGAAAACCTTTAGTGACGATCAGTCAAGAAAGTTTGTCAACGGTATTTTATCGACAGTCAATCAAGAGCTAGAAACAAAAAACAACCAAGTAAGTGAGTAATTTTCAGCCCTAACCATATCGATCAAAAGAGCACAGCTTTTTTTCGATCGAGTCAGAAACCGAACGATTTATGAGCAACCGCCTTGTTTTGACGGTCTTGCTTGATCGTTCGGTTTTTTCGCACATACTTTGTCGGTTTACCCTCGTATTTTCCGAAAAAAGGGAGCGTTAGACGGTGTTTTTCTTTTCAGAAAATGCTATGATAGAACACATGAAGAAGCAGATCGACAAACGATTGGTGCGTTTCTTTTTACAAACTAAGTCAGTATAATCAGGTTGGAGGAGTTGTCAGAATGGGTACATTGATCAATGGAAAAGAATTGGCTGAAAAAATGCAAGCAGCGTTTCTTTCAGAGACAGCATCACTAAAAGAGCAAGGTGTGACACCGGGATTAGTTGTTTTGCTTGTTGGAGAAGACAAAGCAAGTCAGACTTATGTGAAAAATAAAGAACTAGCTGCGGCGAAAATCGGCATCAATTCCCGTGTTGCCCGCTATCCTGAATCCATTACCGAGGCAAAATTATTAGCAGAAATCGAACAGTTCAATAACGATGACGCCTTTCATGGCATTTTGGTTCAACTTCCTTTGCCAAAACATATCAATGAAGAAAAAGTACTGTTAGCCATCAAACCAGAAAAAGATGTCGACGGCTTTCATCCAATCAATTTAGGAAAATTATTTGCCGGTGTACCTGACCGAATTCCTTGTACCCCTTATGGCATCATGAAAATGTTTGCTGCGTATGGGATCGAATTAGAAGGAAAAAATGCCTTAGTGATCGGTCGCAGCAATATTGTCGGAAAACCAATGGCGCACTTGCTCTTAGGGGCAAATGCCACTGTGACCATCGCTCATTCAAAAACCAAAAATCTACCTGAGTTAGCGAAGCAAGCGGACATTTTAGTCGTGGCGATCGGCCGCGGTCATTTTGTCACAAAAGACTTCGTAAAAGAAGGGGCTGTGGTGATCGATGTAGGAATGAATCGGGATGCCAATGGCAAGTTGATCGGCGATGTGAAATTTGATGAAGTTGAACCGATCGCTAGCTATATCACACCGGTACCTAGAGGTGTAGGACCAATGACGATCACGATGTTGATGGCCCAAACGATCGAGGCAGCAAAGGAGACAATGAAAAACTAAATGGCGCAAGAATATTTAACGGTAACCGCATTAACAAAATATATCAAGCGTAAGTTTGACGTCGATCCGTATCTAGAGCGAGTTTATTTGACGGGGGAGATCTCTAATTTTCGTCGTCGCCCCAATCACCAATACTTTAGTTTGAAAGATGATGGTGCAAAAATTTCGACCGTCATGTTCAAAGGCGCTTTTGACAAGCTGCGCTTTCAACCAGAAGAGGGCATGAAAGTCATGGCGGTTGGACGTATCACCTTGTATGAGGCAAGCGGAAATTACCAAATGGTGATCGATCACATGGAACCAGACGGTGTCGGTGCCCTTTATCAAGCCTATGAACAATTAAAGCAGAAATTGGCAGCGGAAGGATTATTTTCTGCACCGAAGCAGTCATTGCCGAAATACCCGAAACGCATCGCAGTCTTGACCAGTCCTAGTGGGGCGGTGATCAGAGATATCATCACGACGACCCAGCGGCGTTATCCCATTGCTCAGATCGTTTTGTACCCAACCGTGGTACAAGGCAACAAAGCTGCGGACGATGTGGTGAAAAATATCCAACGAGTCGAAGCCGATGGGACCTTTGATACTATGATCATCGGACGTGGGGGTGGATCGATCGAAGACCTCTGGCCTTTCAATGAAGAACGAGTGGCAAGAGCCATTTTTGATGCAAAAACCCCCATTATTTCTTCAGTGGGGCATGAAACCGATACGACGATTGCCGATTTAGTGGCGGATGTTCGGGCGGCAACTCCGACCGCTGCAGCCGAATTAGCGGTGCCGGTGCTGTCGGAGGAGATTTTGCGGATCGAAGAAAGACAAGCCCGATTAGAGCAAGCATTTATGCACCAGATCCAGTACAAACAAGAACGCTATCAGCGAGTGATTGGATCGTATGTTTTTCGGCAACCAGAGCGCTTGTATGAGGCACAGTCCATCAAACTCGATCAGTTGCAGCAGCGGATGCAGCAAGGCTTACAAACCTTGCTTTATGACAAGGATCGCCATGCACAGCAATTGATTTCACGGTTGGCACAACAACAACCAAAAGCGCGATTACAAGCCAGCAACCAAGAGGTCAGTTATCTTTCCCAACGCTTAACCAAAGCCATGAAAGATATCTATGCAGCAAAAGAAAATCAATTTGCAAATGCAGTCCAATCCCTTGATTTGCTAAGCCCACTAAAAATCATGGGTCGGGGCTACAGCTATACCACGAAAAATGAGCAGGTGATCAAATCGATTGATGCGATCGAGCCAGAAGACCAGCTGACGATCCATTACCAAGATGGCCAAGCACTTGTCGAAGTTATTAGTACAGAAGGAGTTAATCATGGCAAATCCAACATTTGAAGAATCATTACAAGAATTAGAACAAATCGTAACCCGTTTGGAACAAGGCGATGTTCCATTGGAAGAAGCGTTAGATGCTTTTCAAAAAGGCATGGTTTTGAGCAAGCAATGCAAGGATACTTTGAGTAAAGCGGAAAAGTCCTTAACAAAAATGATGACTGAATCCAACGAAGAAGTGCCTTTTGAAGAGGAAAACCAATGAATGCCTTAACCGAATTCACAAAAGCGCACGCCTCTTTGATTGAAGAAGTCATGGAACGCTTTGTCAAAGAACACACCTCTGATCAACGATTGTTTGAAAGCATGCAGTATTCGATCCAAGCCGGCGGCAAACGCATTCGTCCGCTTTTATTGGCTGCAACAGTCGCCGCTTTTCACAAACCTATCAATACCGCGGTGTACCAGTGTGCGGCAGCCTTAGAAATGGTGCATACCTATTCGCTGATCCATGACGATCTGCCTGCTATGGACAACGATGATCTGCGCCGAGGCAAACCCACCAACCATAAGGTTTTTGGTGAAGCTTTAGCGATTTTAGCTGGAGATGGTCTTTTGACAGCTGCGTTTCAATTAGTCGCTATGGCGGAAATCGAAGCCAATCAAAAAGTCTTATTGCTACAGCAATTGAGTAAAGCGGCGGGGACGCAAGGAATGGTCGCCGGTCAAGCAGCTGATATTCAAGGAGAAAACCAAGCCCTTAGTCTTGAGGAACTGATGTTTGTTCACGAACGGAAAACCGGCGAATTGATTCGCTTTGCGGTGATTGCCGGTGGTGTCTTAGCCGACCAGACGGAAGAAGTTCTGCAAGAATTGGATCGCTTTGCCCAGCATATTGGGTTAGCCTTTCAAATTCGCGATGATCTGTTGGATGCTACTAGCACGACCGAAGAGCTAGGAAAAGTTGTCCGTCGAGATGACGAATTGGCGAAAAGTACCTATCCTGCTTTACTTGGCTTAGCAGGGGCGCAGCAAGCGTTGACAGAGGAATTATCCAAGGCTAAAGAAATTCTGGCGCAATTAAGTCAATACGGTCAATTTACGCCGGATGTTTTATTGGCATTTGTGGAACGATTTGAGATTCGAGGGAACGCATGAAGAAAGAACGAGTAGATGTTTTAGCTGTCCAGCAAGGCCTATTTGAGACTCGCGAGCAAGCCAAACGAGGAGTGATGGCTGGATTGGTTTACAAAGAAAAAAATAATGAACGACTTGATAAACCGGGAGAAAAAATTGCTGCAGATACACTGTTGCAGATCAAAGGCAAGAAGCTGCCGTATGTTTCTCGTGGTGGTCTCAAGTTAGAAAAAGCGCTAAAAGTCTTTGATTTTGACGTAACCGATAAAATCATGTTAGATATCGGCGCTTCCACCGGCGGCTTTACCGATGCAGCGTTGCAAAATGGTGCCAAAAAAAGCTATGCACTAGATGTCGGTTACAATCAATTAGCCTGGAAGCTGCGGCAAGATGAGCGAGTGATCGTAATGGAACGGGTCAACTTTCGTTATGCAAAACCCACTGATTTCTTAGACGGTCTTCCTGAAGCCGCTACGATCGATGTTTCTTTTATTTCACTTAAACTGATTTTACCCCCGCTGTATGATATTTTGGTAGCGGGCGGCGAAGTGATGGCGCTAATCAAGCCCCAGTTTGAAGCAGGTAAAGAAGCGGTGGGGAAAAACGGGATCGTTCGTGATCCCAAAACCCATGAACGAGTGTTGGAGGAAGTACTCACCTTTGCGCAAGAAACAAAATTTGATGTATTAAATCTAAGTTTTTCACCAATCACTGGCGGCGAAGGGAATATCGAGTTTATCGTACATTTAAAGAAAAGCCTACAAGAAGGTACCGCAGCAGGGATCGATATCCCGAAAGTTGTTGCATCAGCACATGAGACCTTTCATCAACCAAAATAAAGAATGGAAGAGAGTGGACATTTTACTTGTCGGCTCTCTTTCTTTCTTGCGCAAAATAGGATAAAATTAGTAGGAATTCATTCAGGAGGAACAAGAGATGAGAAAAAAAGAACGGCATCGCTTGATTACACGATTGTTAAGTGAACAAGATATTCAGAAACAAGAAGATTTTGTGGAGTTGCTAAAAGATCGCGGCGTCTCAGTTACACAAGCAACTATATCAAGAGATATCAAGGAATTGAAGTTAGTGAAAGTTCCTTCCCAAAAAGGCGGCTATCGCTACAGTATCCCACAAGAGACAACGGAAGACGTGAGTGGTAAACTAGATAAAATCCTAAAAACAGCTTTTGTTTCTGTCGATCGAATGGACAAATTTGTGATCCTGCGCACACTGCCCGGCAATGCCTCGGCTTTGGCGAATTTAATCGATAAACGTTATGCCAAGGAATTATTTGGCACGTTAAACGATGATGACAACGTCTTGATGATCACTAGAACAGAAGCAGATACCGAGAATCTATTCAGGGATTTCCAACGTTACGTTTAGAAGAGGAGGCAAGGGATGCTTTTAGAATTGTCGATCCAAAATTTTGCGATTATTTCCAACTTACACTTATCTTTCCATGAGGGAATGACGGCACTGACAGGTGAGACAGGTGCCGGGAAATCAATTATTATCGATGCGATGGGTTTGCTAGCAGGCGGTAGAGGTTCCAGCGACTATTTGCGTCAAGGAGCAGAGAAATGTCGTTTAGAAGGGATCTTCGAATGGCCGAATCAGCAGGAGTTCAAAGAGTTGACCGCAGATTTAGGTATTGATGAAGAAGAAGTTTTGATCGTACAACGAGATATCTCTCAATCGGGGAAAACTATTTGTCGTGTCAATGGTCGAACCGTTACCTTGTCGGTTTTGCGTCAAATCGGTTTATTCTTAGTCGATATCCAAGGACAAAATGAGCATCAAGAGCTGCTGCAACCGGAAAAACATTTGGCATTGATGGATGGATTTGGGGATGATAGCTTTAAAGCGGAACTTGCGGATTACCGTCAAGCCTATCAAAGCTATCGCTCCTTAGAAAAACATGTCCGAACCATTCAAGAAAATGAACAGCTCTATGTGCAGCGAATGGACATGCTGCGTTTTCAACAAGAAGAGATCGCCCAAGCCGAATTGATGGAAAACGAAGAAGAACTGCTGATCGACGAACGGGAAAAACTCACGAACTATCAAAAAATCGTGGATGCCTTGGGACAAAGCTATGGTGCTCTATCAGCTGAGGAAGTCAATAGTTTAGATGGGGTCAGTGTGGCATTGTCAGAGATCCAGTCGATCGCCCATCTTGATCCTGCGTATGAAAAAATCAGTGAAGCGATCCAAAGCGCGTATTACTTGTTGCAAGATGCAGCCACCGATATTTCGCGACAAGTCGACAACCTTGAATTAGATGAAGGCCGACTGGAAGAAGTCATTTCACGGCTGGAAACGATTCGTCAATTGAAGCGCAAATATGGGGAGTCGATTCCTGTGATCCTAGCTTATTATGATGAGATCAGTAAAGAAATCAGCGAATCAGCCTATACGGAAGGTCAGTTGGAGCAATTAGAAGAAGAGCTTGCCCAAAAAGCTGAAGCAGTTTGGCAGCTGGCGGAAGCCTTGCACGTCAAACGTCGTGAATTGGCTCATCGTTTAGAAAAAGAAATCGTTCAAGAGTTAAAAGAGCTGTATATGGAACACGCGCAGTTTGAAGTACGGTTCGCACCTGGCTCAAAACAATTGAGTAGCAGCGGCTTTGATACTGTGGAGTTTTATCTGACCACCAACCCCGGTGAAGGCATGAAGCCGTTAGTGCGGGTTGCTTCTGGGGGAGAACTTTCACGGATCTTACTGGCTCTCAAATCAATTTTCTCTCGGAAACAAGGAATCACCAGCATTGTCTTTGATGAAGTGGATACTGGGGTTAGTGGCCGAGTAGCTCAGGCGATCGCCGAAAAAATCGCCAAGATCGCAGCCAATTCGCAAGTTTTGTGTATCACGCACTTGCCGCAAGTAGCTGCTGTAGCGGATAATCAATATTTTATTGAAAAAGCAATTCAAGAAGGACGGACGGAAACCCATGTCCGTAAACTATCTAAAGAAGAACGAGTGGCAGAGATTGCCCGTATGCTCTCAGGTGCAGAAATCACCGATTTAACGATCGAACATGCACGAGAACTATTGGCACTGGCACACCGATAAAAATTGGGAAACATTCGTAAAAAGAGTCAGGAGATGATGGACCCGTAAGTTTCGTCTGTCATCCTTTCCTGATCTTCTTTTTTGCAGGAGGATATGATGAGAAAAAGAACAAAAGTTTTGATCGGTGTATTGATCACCGTTGTTATTTTAACAATTGCCGGTTGGGTCGGTTGGCAACAACTCCATTACCCCGCAGTGGATGCTGCAGTTACAGCTGCGAAAGAGGCAGATGATGAGGGAAATGTCCTTTATTTTGCTGGAGATGAAGAAAAGCCATTGGTTATTTTCTATCCTGGTGCGCTTGTCGATGCGGAAAGCTATAGTGTATGGGCAGCAGGTTTAGCGGAAAAAGGCTATCCTGTCGCGATCGTTAAAATGCCCTTTAACATGGCTGTTTTAGCAGGCAATCGTGCAGAAGCGGTTTTGAAAGAAATTCCCCATGACTCCTATGTGATAGGTGGTCATTCATTAGGTGGCGTCATGGCAAGCCGTTTTGCAGCGAATCAGTTGGCCGCAAATGACAAGGATTTAAAAGGGGTCTTTTTCTTTGCAAGTTATCCCGATGAAAAAGGTTCGTTAGCTGATCAATCGATTTCTGTGTTGTCACTATCAGGTAGTCAAGATCAAGTAGTAAATCAAGAAAATTGGCAAGCCGCCCGCAGCTTCCTACCAGATTCGACCATCTTCGAAACAATTGAAGGCGGCAATCATGCTGGCTTTGGTACTTATGGGTTACAAAAAGGAGAGGCAGCTGCTGATTTATCAAATGAAGCACAGCAAAAAGCCATCATTGAGCAGATGGCATCATGGTTAAGTGAATTAGAGTAAAAAAGACGGCAGAAGATGCATAGAAATGCTTCTTTCTGCCGTTTCGATTCAACAGACATTTTGGGGAAATGTTGATGAAATCGTGAAAACGCTGAACATAACAACATATTGTACTTGATTGGGGAAGCAAGATTAATAATTATGTTCTTTTAAAATACGTTTCCTCTCACAGTATAGCATAGTACACGTTCATGATGCACGTAATTTAATTAAGAAATCCTGTCATTTTATTTACAAAACAGTTATTTTGTAAAAGAAAAAAAGCGTTTTAAATAAACGGACAATCGTAGTCCCAGAAAAAAAAGCAAATAATAATTTTCATTAAATTCAACTAATGGTAAAATGAAAATAATTGATTTTTACAATCAATGACTTACGAAAGTACAAGGAGCGTTATGATGAAAAAAATTAAACTTCTAAGTCCTATTATCGGATTGGTTATTTTACTCTCAGGATGTGCAAGCTGGGCAGATCGAGGAGAATCGATCACCGCAGTCGGTTCCTCTGCTTTGCAGCCGCTAGTAGAAACAGTTGCGGAAGAATTTCAAAATTCAAATCCGGGACGGTTCATTAATGTCCAGGGGGGCGGAAGCGGAACCGGATTAAGTCAAGTCCAAGCAGGCGCAGTCGATATCGGGAATTCTGATTTGTTTGCAGAAGAAAAGCCGGGAATCGATGCGGATGCCCTCGTTGACCACCGGGTCGCAACGGTGGGTATCACACCGATCGTTAACAAAGGAGTTGGTATCACAGACATTTCCACAGAAGATCTAAAAAATATCTTCTTAGGAAAGATCACCAATTGGAGTGAAGTCGGTGGAAATGATCTGCCGATCGTTTTATTGAACCGGGCGACCGGTAGTGGTACGAGAAGCACGTTTGAAAAATGGATCATGGATGGCGAAACCGCTATTCCTTCTCAAGAGCAAGATTCTAGTGGGATGGTACGCTCGATTGTTTCTGATACACCAGGGGCTATTAGCTACGTTGCATTTTCTTATGTGACTGATGAAGTCAATGTCCTTTCAATTGATGGCGTTGAACCTACGATTGAAAATGTGACGACGAATGATTGGAAAGTTTGGGCGTATGAGCATATGTATACAAAAGGAGAACCAACCGGATTAACTGCTGAGTTTTTAGAATATATGCTTTCTGACGAAGTCCAAGAGCATATCGTTGGCGATCTAGGCTATATTCCAATCTCGATCATGCAGGTGGAAAGAGACTGGGAAGGCAACATTGTCGAATAATCTTTACACAAAATTTACACAAGCTTTAACAGAAATTGATGTTGAACCGATAAACTAATGGTTATGAGTTTAGTTTGATTTTTGAGGAGGAACCCTCGTGGAAAATGTAAAAGAAGTGTTAACAAAAAAATCTAAGCGCGCAAGAATGGAGCAAAGAGGAAAGCTGGTCAGCTTTCTATGTATCGCGTTGATTGTATTGGTTGTGATCTCCATTTTTTATTTCGTTGCTAGCCGAGGATTAGCGACATTCTTTGTAGACAAAGTCAATGTGTTTGACTTTTTGTTTGGTACCCAATGGAATCCAAGTGCTGTTGGTCCTGATGGCCAACCTTTAGTTGGTGCTTTACCGATGATTCTTGGCTCGTTCTTCGTAACGTTCCTATCAGCAATCGTTGCAACACCTTTTGCCATTGGTGCAGCCGTCTTTATGGTGGAGATTTCCCCTCGTAACGGAGAGAAGATCTTGCAGCCGGTTATCGAACTTTTAGTCGGTATTCCTTCTGTAGTTTATGGTTTTATCGGTTTGTCTGTCGTTGTACCAGCAGTCCGCTCCGTTTTTGGCGGTACTGGGTTTGGGATCTTGGCGGGGACCTTTGTCCTGTTTATCATGATCTTACCGACAGTGACTACGATGACGGTCGATGCGCTGCGGGCAGTCCCTCGGCATTACCGTGAAGCTTCGTTAGCTTTGGGTGCAACGCGCTGGCAGACGATTTACAAAGTGGTTCTACGCGCAGCTGTTCCTGGTATTTTAACAGCGGTTGTTTTCGGAATGGCTCGCGCATTTGGGGAAGCATTGGCGATCCAAATGGTTATCGGTAATGCGGCATTGATGCCAACTAGCTTAGTGACACCAGCTTCAACATTGACTTCTATCCTAACGATGGGTATTGGGAATACGATCATGGGGACAGTCCAAAATAATGTCTTGTGGTCATTAGCCTTGATCTTGTTATTGATGTCCTTACTGTTTAACATTGTGATTCGCTTTATTGGGAAGAAAGGAGCCTTGAAATAATGAATGCAAAACGTTCAGATAAAATTGCTACCGGCGTCTTGTATGCCGTTGCTGGCATCATTGTATTGATTTTGGCTTCCTTATTACTGTACATTTTGGTTCGGGGGGTTCCCCATATCAATTGGGAGTTTCTGACTTCTTCTTCAAAAGCGTACCAAGAAGGTGGCGGGATCGGCATCCAATTATTCAATTCCCTTTACTTGCTTCTAGTGACAATGATCATTAGCTTTCCGATTTCTTTAGGAGCGGGAATCTACTTATCCGAATATGCAAAGAAAAACTGGTTGACGGATATCATTCGGACATCGATCGAAATCTTGAGTTCACTGCCTTCTGTGGTTGTCGGTCTCTTTGGTTTCTTAGTCTTTGTTATCCAGTTTGGTTATGGCTTTTCGATCATTTCAGGTGCTTTGGCATTGACTTTCTTCAATTTGCCACTATTGACGAGAAACGTGGAAGAATCTCTACAAGCGATTCATTACACGCAGCGTGAAGCGGGCTTGTCTTTAGGCTTATCACGTTGGGAAACTGTCACACGTATTATTGTTCCAGAAGCAACACCAGGGATTTTGACTGGGGTCATTCTAAGTTCTGGTCGGATTTTTGGTGAAGCGGCAGCGCTAATCTACACTGCAGGACAAAGTGCACCGGCCCTTGATTTTACAAACTGGAATCCATTGAGTGTTTCCAGCCCGATCGGTCTTTTCCGACAAGCGGAGACGCTAGCAGTCCATATTTGGAAAATCAATACAGAAGGTACGATGCCTGATGGCGCGCAAGTTTCAGCCGGGGCTTCGGCGGTATTGATCATTGCCGTCTTGCTATTTAACTTTGGCGCCCGTGCAGCTGGCAAACGGTTGTACAAGAAAATGACGTCAGCATAAGGAGAATGACAGTATGAACGATTACAATTGGGACGATCGAAATATCATTACCTTCGATAAACCAGAAGATGTGGCGCTTTATACCACTGACTTGCATGTATGGTATGGATCAAATGAAGCCATCAAAGGCATTGATCTACAATTTGAAAAAAACAAAATCACCGCATTGATCGGACCTTCCGGTTGCGGAAAATCAACGTATCTGCGTTCTTTGAATCGAATGAATGATGGGATCGCAAACACGAGAGTCACAGGAAACATTATGTACAAAGGAGTCGACGTCAACACAAAAGAAGTCGATGTCTTCGAAATGCGCAAGCGGATCGGCATGGTTTTCCAACGACCAAATCCTTTCAGTAAATCGATCTATGACAATATTGCCTTTGCTTTACGTCGTCATGGAGAAAGAAACAAAAAGAAATTGGATGAAGCAGTCGAAACCAGCTTGAAACAAGCGGCTCTTTGGGATCAAGTAAAAGACAGTTTAGACAAAAGTGCTTTGGCATTATCTGGTGGACAGCAGCAACGTCTGTGTATCGCTCGAGCCATTGCGATGAAACCAGATATCTTACTTCTAGATGAACCAGCCAGCGCCCTTGACCCCATCTCGACCGGGACAGTGGAAGAAACCCTCATCAACTTGAAAAACGACTATTCAATCATCATCGTGACCCATAATATGCAACAAGCTGCTCGGATCAGCGATTATACTGCCTTTTTCTACTTAGGAAATGCGATCGAGTACGATGAGACCCGTAAGATATTTACTCGTCCAAAAATTAAAGCAACAGAAGATTACGTATCCGGTCACTTTGGCTGAGCCGATTCGATCAGTAAACGGAGGCAAAACAATGGCAGAAGAAATTATTACATCGAAAGATCTGCATTTATACTACGGAAAAAAAGAAGCATTAAAAGGAATCGACCTTTCCATCAAACAAGGCGAGATCACTGCGATGATCGGACCTTCAGGTTGTGGGAAATCGACCTACTTGCGTTCTCTTAATCGAATGAATGATTTGATCCCTGGTGTGACAATTACAGGAAGTGTTGTCTATAAAGGGAAAGACATTTATAGTCCGAAGCAAGACATCGTTGATTTGCGTAAAGAAATCGGGATGGTTTTTCAACAACCGAATCCATTTCCCTTTTCAATTTACGAAAATGTGATTTATGGGTTAAAATTAAAAGGAGTCACCGACAAAGCGATTCTTGATAAAACAGTGGAAGAAAGCCTGAAAGCAGCGTCTGTCTGGGAAGATGTCAAAGATAAACTTCACCAAAGTGCGCTATCTTTATCCGGCGGACAACAGCAGCGGGTATGTATCGCTCGGGTATTGGCTGTCGATCCAGAAATCATTTTGCTGGATGAACCAACCAGTGCGTTAGACCCAATTTCATCTGGGAAAATCGAGAATACCCTTTTGGCACTGAAAGAACGCTATACCATGATCATCGTGACTCACAACATGTCACAAGCTTCAAGAATCTCAGATAAAACCGCGTTCTTTTTGGACGGCAACTTGATCGAGTTCAATGACACGAAAAAAGTGTTCCTAAGTCCAAGCAAAAAAGAAACAGAAGATTATATCTCAGGAAGATTTGGTTAGGAGGAAAAGGGATGTTGCGTACACAGTTTGAAGAAGAATTATTAAATCTACACAATCAATTTTATGAGATGGGTATGCTAGTCAGCAGTGCGATCCACAAATCCGTACGAGCATATGTCAGACATGATAAAGCAATTGCTCAAGAAGTGATCGAAAATGATTTGGCGATCAACAATATGGAAGTTCGTTTGGAGAAAAAGAGCTTTGAAATGATTGCTTTGCAACAACCAGTAACCACCGATCTACGAATGATCATCACTGTAATGAAAGCCAGCTCTGACTTGGAACGAATGGGAGACCATGCAGTATCAATCGCGAAGTCCACGATTCGGGTCAAAGGTGAAACACGGATCGCCGAAATCGAAAAAGAAATTTCTGATATGTCGGATTATGTCAAGAAAATGGTCGATAATGTTTTAGTTGCCTATGTAAAAACCGACCAAGAAGATGCCCGTATGATCGCCCAAATGGATGATCGGGTCAATGAGTATTACAAAGATATCTATTACAAAACGATCGAAAGTATGAAAGAAAATCCGGAAACCGTTGTTAGTGGAACCGATTATTTATCTGTTGCTCAGTACCTAGAACGTATCGGTGACTATGTAACGAATATTTGTGAATGGATCGTGTATCTTGCTACTGGGAAAATCAGTGAATTGAATACCAACCGTACGGAAATGATCTAAGAAACCAGCTTAGATTCTTGATCACTTATCTCTTTTATTAGAGATGGGACAGACCGACGAAAGAAGTTGACCTTCGGGAAACAACTTCTCTCGGCGGTCTTTTTGATGTGAAGCAAGTGCTACGGATGATTCATTGAAAAGGATCGTTAGTTTTTTACTAAGAGTTACAGAAGTAAGCATGCTTTTGACCTTCCATGCATTGAAAAGTCGATTATTGATTGAGTAGCGACCAACAGCGGAAAAAAACGGTTGTGAATGACCTCGAAAATCCTTCACAGTAGCAGTTTTATTCCTCAGAGTTGTTATTAGCTGAAACTTTTGTTTCCAATGGTTTTTCGTGATACTGTTAAGATAAGGAAGAACGTTTTGTGCCTAAAGTAATCAAGAAAAAGTGCCGGTTCTGCTTGCCAATCTGCAGATTGAGAAAAACTTGGTACTTAAGACCTATGACACTTTCGCAAAAACAAGGCATAATAGGTTCGTAAGCTAAACTTGCAATCACACATTTGCTGAAGGAGGCAATTTCCATGAACGAAAGAGAACGTATATTGGATCTAGTAAAAAAAGGTGTGCTTTCTACAGAAGAAGCCTTAGATTTACTAGAAGGTATGGCAAAAGCCAAAGACGAAAAACAAATTAACAAAGCTGCTGCTGAGGTAACCGCGGATAAGAATGCGACAAGCCCATTTGATGATACTGAAAATAACGATGAGATGTTCACGTTTGACGGCGAAGAAAAGCTTCGTCAAAACGAAGCGCAAGACAAAGAAAATCTTGAAAAGATTCTCGATGGCTTAGCAACAGAAGCCAACCAAGCATCTGCTGAGTTGGACGAAATCAATGCTGAAATTCTTGGTGTCAAAGAAGAATTAAAAGAAGCACAAGAAACACTGATGCAATTGAACACCAAAGAAGAATTGGATCAATTGTCAGAAGATGAATTGGCAACACGTCATGAAACAGAAGCGACCATTACTGGCTTAGAAGAAACCTTAGATGGTTTAACCGAAGAAAAAGCAGAATTGGAAGCTAAACTAAAAAATATTCGTAAAGACCAATGGTCTCAAACGAAAGAGAAAATCTCTCAAAAATTAGATATTCCAGAAGATTGGAAAGAACAAGCGACCGATACTATCAATCAAGTAAGTGAAAAAATGGTCGATGCCAGCACACACTTCGGACATTTCTTGAAGAAAACGGTTCGGGCAGTGACAGAGTCAGTCAATGACAACATGGAATGGAAAGACATCAACTTAAAAGTTCCCGGTGTTGCAGCGACAAAATTTGAGCATACATTCAGCTATGACGAAACGGCAGCGACATTGATCGATGTGAAATTAGCAAACGGCAATGTTTCCTTCCAATTATGGGATGAACCAGGTGTCAAAGTAGATGCCAAAATCAAACTATATGGTAAAATGGATGCGGCGGAGCCTTTCGATGCTTTTGAAGCAAGAAGCCAAATCAATGTTGATGATGAACGCATCTCTTTCCAAATTCCCAACAAACGCATTCGTGCCGATCTCGTTTTTTACTTGCCAAAACGTACCTATGATCATGTGGCAGTAAAACTATTGAACGGCAATGTTACATTCAATGAATTAGATGCAAAAGATGTCTATACAAAATCAACAAACGGCAATATCGATTTCCGCAAAGTAAATGCATCGATGTTAGAGATTGAAGGCGTGAATGGAACGATCACTGTTCAAGAGGGTGAGATTTTAGATGCCATCATCGAAACGGTGAACGGCGACGTTACGTTGACAGCAACGCCACAAAATACCGGCATTTCTTTAGTTAACGGTAATATCCGCGTGACCTATAAAGAAGAAACGGTCCAAAAATTAAACGCCAGTTCTGTAAATGGGAATGTCAAAGTAGCATTACCTGCAGGGATCGGTTTCGAAGGGATCGCCAAAACAAGTTTAGGTAGCATCAACAATCGTTTAAGCGAGATGGAAGTTGTGCGTGAGAAAAAAGAACGCCTAAACCAACTATTGCAATTCCGTCGGGTTGCCGATAAAGTCGCTCAAATCGATCTATCCACAACAACAGGAAATGTCTTTATCAAAGATACAGATAAATAAGAATCGCTGGGTTTACACTCATTAAAGAAAAGAAGGAAGGTGTAGATAAATGAACAAAAAATTAACAAAATCAGCCAACAACGTTGTCATTACAGGTACTCTAGGGGGGCTGGCAGAATACTTGCGAATTGATCCAACCATCGTTCGCGTGATCTATGTCTTTCTATCTTTAGTGACTGCTGCGTTTCCTGGAATCACTTTATATATCATCATGGCGGTCTTGATTCCTTCAGGACGCAAGAGCACCTCAGGATATGGCCACGACAATCACTACTACAAACAAAACAAATACAATGAAGCAAATCGTCCCCGTAAAGAAGCGGAAAAGGTGGAGGATGAGGACTGGAGTGACTTCTAGTGTCTTATTTTCAACGGCTTATCATGAATACACTGACGTTTGTCACATTGGCGGTTCTATTACCAAATATGATCCACGTTCAAAGCATTATGACTGCAGTGATCGCCAGTTTCGTACTGTCGATCCTGAATGCTTTGATTAAACCAATTCTGATCGTCATTTCATTTCCATTGACTTTACTGACGCTTGGGTTTTTCACCTTTGTGATCAATGCACTCATGCTGAATTTGACTTCGTATTTTGTTGGGTCAGCCAACTTCGGCTTCTCCTCGTTTGGAGCTGCGCTCTTAGTGGCGTTGATCATGTCAGTAATCAATATGATCGTGACCGAACACCATATCGAAAAATATTCACGTTAAAAAGACGTTTCACGTTTTCTCCACTAGCTATGAAGCTAGTGGAAAAACGGAAACGTCTTTTTTTAGTTTAACTGTTCTTCTTTGATAGCAGCAAGGTACGTATCTACTGCCTGTAACGTCTCATCAAGCGCCCCTTTTTCAAAAGGTGATCGCAAATGAGCAAGAGCCAGGATCTCAAGGAATGTTTTCGTGCCGCCGACTTCGCAGATGGCCAAATAATCTTGCCAAGCGGTTTCGTCTTTTGCCACGATGAATCGATACCAAAATTGGAACGCACACACTTGCGCCAATGTATAATCGATATAATAGAAAGGTGATTCAAAAATATGTCCTTGTCTAAACCAATACAAGCCACGATCAAGGTCTGGATATTCTGAATAATCCCGTTCTGGGCAATATTGGCGCTCTAATTCCCGCCAACGGGCTTTGCGCTGTGCTGGTGACCACTCAGGATGCTCATAAACGTCTTGTTGGAAGTGATCCACTAAAACGCCATAAGGCAGAAATTGCAGGCTGCTAGCAAGATGTGCAAATTTATATTTTTCTGTTTCTTCTTCGAAAAAGGCGTCCATCCATGGCCAAGCGATAAACTCCATCGACATTGAATGGATCTCGCAAGATTCATAATTGGGAAAGAGAATTTCCGGTTCTTTGATCCAACGAGAACGAAAGGCTTGAAAGGCGTGGCCAGCTTCGTGAGTCAAAACATCGACATCACCCGAAGTGCCGTTAAAGTTGGCAAAGATAAATGGCGATTGATAGTCTTGGATAAAGGTACAGTAGCCGCCAGATTGTTTGCCTTTTTTGCTGAGGAGATCAAGCAAGTCATGTTCGACCATAAAGTCAAAAAATTCGCCAGTTTCAGGGGATAGTTCCTGATACATCACACGGGCTTTTTCCACTAGTTCTTCAGGTGTTCCTTTAGGCTCTGCGTTGCCACTAGGATAAACAAGCGGCAAGTCGGTAAAAGTTGCTTGTGCCAATTGATTACGCTGTGCCTGTCTTTGGTACAGTTTTTGGGTGATTGGGACGACTTTTTCTAAAATTTCCCGACGATAGGTCTCAATCATTGAACGATCATAGTCCCAACGATTCATTTGGGTATCCGCAAAGGCGACGTAATTTTCAAAGCCGAGCTTGTGGGCGATCTCGGTACGAACCTTGACCATCTCGTCATAAATTTGGTCAAAACGGTCTTCATTTTCCGTGAAGAAAGCCGTTTGTTTTTCAAACGCTTCTTTTCGAACGCCGCGATCTTTATTTTCGGTAAATGGTCGCAGTTGTGCGAGGGTATAGGTTTCTCCTTGGAAGTCGATTTGCGCAGAAGCGACCAATTTGCTGTAATCGGAAGCCAATTGGTTTTCTTTTTGAAACAATTCGATCAAGGCATCATCAAAAAGCTTCACGCGGCTTTCGGCAAACAAGAAAAGTGTTTCTGGATATTCGGCTTTTAATTCATCTAAGACCGGTGAAGCCAGGAGTGCTTGATAGAATTGAAAATCCAGAGCTTCAAAATGAGGCTGGTATTCATTCCAAAAAGTATCTTCTGCTTCATAAAAGGCATCGTTGGTATCGATCGAATAGCGGATCGAAGCCAAGTTCATTGCAGTATCGATCGTTCCTCTTAGTTCGTTCAAAGCATCAAGGGCTTGCTTCGCCTCCGAGAAGGTATCGGCTGAATGAAGGTTTGCTAAGGCTTTTTTGAATGTTTCTTGATAGACTGGAAAATCAGGGCGTTGATACGTGTATGCTGAAAATTTCATTAAAAATCCCTCCTTAGTAAAATAATAACACAAACGAAAAAGAATGAGGACTTCTATTGGCGAAGGTAGTAACTTTACTGATAGAATGATAAAATAGAACCAGAGTGTCGTTTACAAGAAGCAGCGGCAAGAATCATTGAGAAAAGAGGGAAAACCTATGGCAGAAACCGTCAAAGTCAGCGAGCTGGCGGAGGCTTTAAATTTAGAGATAGTGGAAGGAACTGAAAACAGTTTAGAAAGAGAAATCATTACCGGCGATATTTCCCGACCTGGTTTGGAATTGACGGGTTATTTTAATTACTATTCCCATGATCGTCTGCAATTATTCGGCAGCAAAGAGATCACCTTTGCGGAACGAATGATGCCAGAAGAACGCTTGATGGTGATGCGCAAAATGTGTGCCGATGATACACCTGGATTTATCGTTTCTCGCGGCTTGGAAGTACCAGCGGAAATGATTCAAGCTTGCAAAGAACATGAGATCACGATTCTACGTTCGCCCATCTCAACGTCACGTCTGCAAGGAGAGCTTTCTAGTTTTCTCGATGGGCGTTTAGCAACAAGAACCAGTGTTCATGGGGTATTAGTGGATGTCTATGGCTTAGGCGTTTTGATCCAAGGCGATAGCGGAATTGGGAAAAGCGAAACAGCATTAGAGTTGATCAAACGTGGGCATCGGTTGATTGCTGATGATCGGGTGGATGTGTATAAGCAAGATGAATTGACTTTGGTGGGGGAACCGCCGAAAATCTTGCAACACTTGATCGAGATCCGCGGAATCGGGATCATCGATGTCATGAATCTTTTTGGTGCCAGTGCCGTACGAGGATATATGCAGGTTCAAGTAGCGGTGTATTTAGAAGCTTGGGCGAAAGACAAAAAGTATGATCGACTAGGAACCGATGATACGACGGTTGAAATTGGTGGCGTCGATGTACCACAAATCAAAATCCCGGTAAAAACGGGTCGAAATGTTGCGATTATTATCGAAGTTGCTGCCATGAATTTCCGGGCGAAAACGATGGGCTACGATGCAACGAAGACCTTTGAAAATCGATTGACGCAATTGATCGAAGAAAATTCTGGAAACTAGAGAGGATAAGATAGATGTTAGGTTTAGTAAATCGAGTCGCATTTGAACTATTTGGTTTGCCGATTTATTGGTATGCGATCATTATCGTATCAGGCGTGATCATTGCTATGTGGTTAAGTACGAGAGAAGCGGTTCGTGTCGGGCTCAAGCCAGATGATGTGACTGATTTTATGTTGATTGGATTGCCAGTATCGATCATTGGTGCGCGGCTTTATTATATTCTATTTGACTTGCAATACTACATTGATGACCCAAGTCAAATTTTCAATATTCGCTCTGGTGGGATCGCCATCTACGGCGCTCTGATCGCCGGGGGGATCTGGCTGTACTTTTTCTGCCAACGAAATTTTATTTCTCCCTGGACCTTCTTAGACATCGCCGCACCAAGTGTCTTATTGGCACAAGGAATCGGGCGTTGGGGCAACTTTATGAACCATGAAGCATTTGGCGCAGAAGTTAGCCGCTCCTTCTTAGAAAGTTTGTATATACCGAAATTTATTATCGATAATATGTATATCGATGAAGCGTATCGGCAGCCGACCTTTCTTTATGAATCGGTTTGGAACGTGATTGGATTTATCGTTTTGATCTTCTTGCGTAAGAAAACTGGGTTATTAAAAGAAGGCGAAGTCTTCTTAAGCTACTTGATTTGGTATGGATTCGGACGCTTCTTTATTGAAGGAATGCGCACCGATAGTTTATACTTATTTGGGGATATCCGTGTGTCACAAGCACTTTCCGCATTATTATTCTTTGGAGCGATCGGACTATTGATCTGGCGCCGGAAAAACCAAACCTTAAAAGACTACAACCGTAGCTTTGGCAAAAACCAAACGATTATCTAAACAGTTATTTTATTGAAATTATGGTAAAATGATAAAGTGCATGAATTTGCGAAAAGGATAGAGGAGGTTTCCATAGTGAAACAGAAAATCGCCGTCTTAGGTCCCGGATCATGGGGGACTGCTTTGGCACAAGTCTTGTCCGAAAATGGACATGAAGTGACTATTTGGGGGAACAATCCCGCCCAAATCGATGAAATCAATACGTATCATACCAATCGGCATTATTTGCCTGATTTGAAATTACCTGAAAATATCTTAGGCTGCAAAAATCTAGAAGAGGCGATCCAAGGAGCAGATGCTGTCTTGTTTGTGGTACCAACCAAAGCGATTCGTGCCGTGGCACAAGAGTTCGCTGAAAAGACAACCGGCAAACCAGTTATCATCCATGCCTCAAAAGGATTAGAACAAGGCAGCCATAAACGAATCTCAGAAGTACTTGCTGAAGAGATCCCAGCTGATAAACGCCAAGAAATCGTTGTCCTGTCAGGACCATCACATGCTGAAGAAGTCGCTGTCCATGATATCACCACGATCACGGCAGCTTCAGAAAATGAAACGGCTGCTAAATATGTACAAGAGCTGTTTATGAATGATTACTTTAGAATCTATACCAATAACGATGTGATCGGTGTCGAAACTGGCGCCGCTTTGAAAAACATCATCGCTATTGGTGCCGGTGCGATTGCTGGACTGGGCTTTGGGGATGATGCGAAGGCTGCGATCATGACCCGGGGGTTAGCAGAAATCAGTCGTCTTGGTGTGGCAATGGGTGCCAATCCTTTAACCTTTATCGGATTGAGTGGGGTTGGCGATTTGATCGTTACGTGTACCAGTGTCCATTCGCGGAATTGGCGTGCCGGAAACCTATTAGGAAAAGGCCATAGCTTAGATGAAGTGTTAGACAATATGGGCATGATCGTTGAAGGAGTTTCAACCACTAAAGCTGCCCGCGAATTAGCAGAAGCTTTGTCGGTGGAAATGCCAATCACAGAAACGATTTATTCGGTCTTGTATGAAGGCAAAGACATCAAGCAAGCAGCGAAAGATATTATGCTGCGAGACGGCAAAGAAGAAAACGAATTTACGGTAGATCAATCATTATGATTAAAGGAGCGAGTCACATGAATGTCAAAAAAGCAGTTATCCCAGCAGCCGGTCTAGGTACCCGATTTTTACCAGCTACAAAGGCAATGGCAAAGGAAATGTTGCCGATCGTTGACAAACCAACGATCCAGTTTATCGTGGAAGAAGCTTTACAATCAGGAATCGAAGATATTTTGATCGTAACAGGGAAAGCAAAGCGTCCGATCGAAGACCATTTCGATGCCAATTTAGAATTAGAGATGAATCTAAAAGAAAAAGGCAAGACAGAGCTTTTAAAATTAGTGGAAGAAACAACGGACGTAAATCTTCATTTCATTCGTCAGTCCCATCCGAAAGGACTAGGTCATGCGGTTTTACAAGCCCGTGCGTTTGTTGGCAACGAACCATTTGTAGTCATGCTAGGTGATGACTTGATGGAAGATGAAGTACCATTGACCAAACAGCTGATCGATAATTATGAAAAAACGCATGCCTCAACGATCGCTGTTATGGATGTTCCTCATGAAGATACATCAAAATACGGAATCATTGATCCTGGTATGGAAGTTGAAAAAGGCTTGTTCAATGTCAAAAACTTTGTTGAAAAACCAGCGCCAGAAAATGCGCCAAGTGATTTAGCGATTATTGGCCGCTACTTGCTGACCCCTGAAATTTTTGATATTTTAGCCAATCAAGAACCAGGTGCTGGCGGCGAGATCCAATTGACGGATGCCATCGACACATTAAACAAAACCCAACGCGTCTTTGCCCATCAATTTACCGGCAAACGTTACGATGTAGGAGACAAATTCGGTTTCTTAAAAACAAGTATTGAATATGGTTTAGTGCACCCTGAAGTCAAAGACAACCTGAAAGAGTATTTGATCGAGTTAGGAAAAGAACTAGCTCCGGCTCAAAAAGAAGTCAAAGAAGCACCGAACGCGTCAAAAAAATAACACAAACTCCTAAACAAGGCAATTTCTGATGAAATTGCTTTGTTTTTTTATTATTTCCTGTTGAAAGCGGATAATTTTCTTAAAAATGCAGTCTTTTATTTGTAGAAAGTGCAGTGAAATGCTATTCTTAATATAAGTAAATGGGGAAAGGAGCCATTCTATGTCAGGAGGAGAACTAGCTGCATTAATTGCTGCGATCGCATTTGTCGTACTGGTTATTTTCGTCGTTCGTTTGTTGATGCAAGTCAGCAAGACAATGACCAAAGTCGACAAAACGGTTGAAGAGGCAAACACAACCATCCGTGTCATTACCAAAGATGTTGATATTCTTTCAAAAGAGGTTGAAGGTCTATTGGTAAAAACGAATGAGCTTTTACAAGATGTGAACGGAAAAGTCGCAACCATCGATCCTTTGTTCACAGCAGTTGCAGATCTAAGTACCAGTGTTTCAGAATTAAATGTTTCTGGAAAAAATTTAATTACGCGTGTGGGTAGTCTTGGCCGGACGACTGCCAAAGCAACGGTAGCTGGAAAAGTCGGTCAAACAGCCATGAAATTTTTCAAAGACAAAAATAACCAAAAATAAAAGGAGGACTTTCAATGAGTAAAAAAGGCGGATTTTTATTAGGAGCAATCATCGGAGGAACAGCGGCAGCAGCAGCAGCACTTTTGTTGGCGCCAGAATCTGGTAAAACATTAAGAAATAAATTAGCAAAACAAGCAGACGATTTATTAGATAAAGCATCTGATTATGGTGATTTAGCCAAAGAAAGAAGTACGGATCTTGTTGATATCGCTAAAGATAAAGCAGCAAAATTAAGCGAGCAAGCATCTGATTTTACCGATTCTTTAACAGCGAAAGTTGATGACTTAAAAGAAACAGCAGCTGGTTCTTCAGAAGAAACTATTGAAGAATTAAAGAAACAAGCAGGGGATCTATCAGAACGCTTCAAAAAATCGGCGAGCGATGTAAAAGAAACAGCCAAAGATGCCAAAGAAGATGCAGATGATACAGTCCAAGATATCATCATTGATGCAAAATCTTCTGCAGCAGATATGAAACAAACTGTCAATGAAGGGGCAGAAGAAGCGAAACCTGTTGTCGAAGAAGCCAAAAAAGATGGTCAAGCAGCCACAGCTGATTTGAAAAAAGAAGCTGGAAAAGCAGCAGATGATGCCAAAAAAACAGCGAAAGCAGAAACAAAAGCAGCCAAAGCTGACTTGGAAGATGCGAAAGAAGAATTAAAAGACACATTAGAAAAAAACAACCCAGAAGCATAAGTAAGGATAAAACTTGATTGCTTTAAAAGATAAAAACGTTCGCCAGTTAAATCGGCGAACGTTTTTTTGTGATTTCAGTAGTTATTCGTTTGATGCTTGGGCGATTTCCCAATCGCAAAGTTGATAGAGCCAATCCTGCAGTTGACTGAATGAAAAACCAATTTCCTCAGCGAGCGCCACATTGATCGAATAAGCAGGTGTACCATTGTAAGGGCCTTGATCGCCTGTTTCTGAAAAGAGCGGGGAAAGACCGGTTTTTTTCGATACGTATTGCAGCACTTCTTCTAAAGAGATCGTACCTTTTGACGCACCATTGATGGGTCCGGTGAATGAGCTAGTACCTAGAAACGCTAAAAATTTACCAGCTTCTCGGGCATCCACGAAGCCCATTTGATGCGTTAGATTATCGACAGCCATTGGCTTTTGCTTTATCAGATGGTCAATGTAAAAGGTAAAACGTTTTGTGTAATCATCTGCACCAATCACATAAGGAAAGCGGACAAAAACGGACGGGATCTGACTGTATTTTTGGGTCAGAATTTCTTCCACGGTTCGCTTGCCTTCAGCATAATTGACTTCCTCAGAACGGACAATTTTGACCGCTTCTTTGGCAGGGTCAAAATCCGTTTCTTTCAAATCCAAGTGTAATTCATGGTAGGCAGACATTGAGCTAGTAACGATGTAGCGTTTCGGTGTGACATGACGCAGTAGGATCTCAATGTCGTTGGAAGTATAAGCAATATTATCGTAAATCACATCATAGGTTTCTTGTGTCAACGTCGTTTTGATACTTTGCTCATCTGTGCGATCAAAGATAAGTCTGTTGACTTGATCACCAAAATTATCTGTCGTCTTTCCTCTGGTAGCAATCGTGACATCACAGCCTTGATCTACTAAAGATTGGACCAAATATTTACCGAAAAAACGCGTGCCGCCTAAAACCAACACTTTTTTACTCATAAGAACACTCCTTTTCATGTAATTTCAACATGTTGCGCCGTTTCATTAGAAAATCAAGATAAAACCAGCAATTCTTTTGCTGTTTTGGTAAAAGGTACACAGCCATCTGCAGTGACATACACACAGTCTTCAATACGGACACCGACCTGATCTGGTAAATAAATGCCAGGTTCGATAGAGAAGCACATGCCTTCTTCGATCACTAAATCATTGCCAGTGATCAAAGAGGGGAATTCATGAACCGTGGTCCCGATGCCGTGACCTAGACGATGGTTAAAGTAATCGCCGTAGCCATAGCCAGTAATCACATCACGAGCGATCTTGTCTAATTCTCCAGCAGTGATCCCAGGTTTAACCGCTGCTTGCGCCGCTAATTCTGCTTCAAGAACGATGTCATAAATTTTTCTTTGTAATGCAGTCGGTTCTTTATAGGCGACCGTTCTGGTTGCATCACTGCAATATCCCTTCCAAACGACCCCTAGGTCAAACAAGACGAGTTCATTAGCAGTCACTTTACGGTCACCAGGTACGCCATGAGGACTTGCTGCATTGGCACCAGCTAATACGGTCGTATCGAAGGACATATGGGAGACCCCACGCTTTTTCAGCTCGTACTCAATTTCTGCCACGATTGCCATTTCGCTGACGCCTTCTTTGATGGCAGCAAACCCTATCTCAAAAGCAACATCTGCCCAGTTACCGGCTTCTAGCAAGGTGTCGATCTCAGCCGCCGTTTTGGTTAACTGCATTTTTTGAATGATCGGGGTCACATCTAATGAAAAATCGGTCTGTGGCAAAAAGCGTTTCAATGCTTCATAACGCTCGACGGAAAGATCATTCTTTTCTAACGCCAAGGAAGAGACTTGGTAACGAGAGGTCAATTCCTGACAGATTTTCGCCCAAGGGTCTTCACTATCGAGATAGCCGATAATGTCAAAGGGCCAACCGCTATTTTTTGCTTCTTCTACTTCCAGAGCTGGTGTAAAAAGAAAGGGATCTTTTCCAGGAGCGACAAACAGAGCAAGGACCCGCTCATGAGGCTCACTTTTAAAACCGGAAAAATAAGCGATGGTTGCTGGATTAGAAATATAAGCAACATCGGCGCCATTGGTTTTCAACCAGCCATTTAACTCATTGATTTTTTTCTCATTCATTTGAAAAAACCTTCTTTCAAGTATTCTTTTTCTATTTTATCATGCTTTGGAAGAGAATAGGGGCGGGGAAAGTAGGAAATTGCTAAGTTTTCATGAAAACAAAATTAAAACGGTTGCAAATCCGGAAAAAATTTGCTATTCTAACAAAGAAATGTAAATAAGATTTTCTGAAAATAGAATAAGGGAGATATATCATGGAAAAACAAACAATTACGATTTATGATGTTGCACGGGAAGCGAATGTATCGATGGCAACTGTTTCACGGGTAGTCAACGGAAATCCAAATGTAAAACCAGCAACTCGTAAGAAAGTGCTGGAAGTGATCGACCGCTTGGATTATCGGCCAAACGCAGTTGCTCGAGGGTTAGCAAGTAAAAAGACCACAACTGTAGGTGTCATCATTCCTGATGTCAGCAATATGTTCTTTTCATCACTTGCTCGTGGGATCGATGATGTAGCGACCATGTATAAATACAATATCATCTTAGCCAACTCTGATGGCGATACAATGAAAGAAGTCAACGTATTGAACAACTTGTTAGCGAAACAAGTGGACGGCGTTATCTTCATGGGTCATCGCATCACGGATGAAATTCGCGGGGAATTCTCTCGCTCAAAAACACCAGTCGTTTTAGCTGGTTCGATCGATCCTGATGAACAAGTAGGAAGTGTCAATATCGATTACACAGCAGCTGCCAAAGATGCTGTTTCATTATTGGCGAAAAACAATCAAAAAATCGCTTTTGTTAGCGGTGCTTTGATCGATCCAATCAATGGCCAAAACCGCTTGAAAGGCTACAAAGAAGCCTTGAAAGAAAACAACCTTGACTATTCTGAAGGGTTGATCTTTGAATCACCATACAGCTTTAAAGAAGGCTTAGCATTAGTTGATCGCATCATCAACAGTGGTGCAACAGCAGCTTATGTTACAGATGATGAGTTAGCCATCGGTGTCTTAGATGGTTTGTTAGATAAAGGTGTTAAAGTTCCTGAAGATTTCGAGATCATCACCAGCAACAATTCATTATTGGCTGAAGCCGCTCGTCCACGCTTATCAAGTGTTACCCAACCATTGTATGATATGGGTGCCGTTGCGATGCGTCTATTGACAAAAATGATGAACAAAGAAGATGTAGAACAAAAAACGATCGTCTTGCCTTACGGTATTTCAGAAAAAAGCTCTACGAAATAAGCAGCGATTCACGGAACCTTTACAAGTGGAACAACACTACGTTGTTCCGCTTTTTACTTTTACGATCGTTCGTGTGGGTAGAAAATCTACGGATTTTTTACCCACACGTTTTTTGCATAAAAAAACTGATCAGCACAAGGCTGATCAGTCATCATTATTCGTTGTATTTGCTTGGTCATTGTCTTGTTCATCGTCATCATCATCATTTGCTGTAGGCGTGGCATTGTTTGAAGTATTATTAGACGATGTATTTGAAGAGCGATTGGTTGAACGGCTAGACGATGCTTTTTTCCAATAGTCAGCGTAATTAGCGTCCGAACCGCCGATCCCAAACTTAAAGTCGACCGTATCCGGTCCGCCAGTGGCCCAATATGAGTTGACGGTATCGCTTGGATTCGTGTAGGTTCGATTATCGACCCGCACGGTGCCTCCTGGTTGGGTCCCTGTAAATTTGGAAACTTTGACTTTTTTCACATCATTAGAAAGCTCAAACTTCTGATCCACACCAAAAACTTCTTGATTTGTTTGATAGATCCGATTGATTAAGTAAGCCATGTAATTGGCTGTCCGAGTTCCTGCAGCACTATCAGTAGCTTTGTTGTCATCCCGTCCTGACCAGCTGCTAATAGTGATCGATGGGGTGGAAACGACTAGCCAAGAGTCTGACCAGTTATTGGTGGAACCAGTTTTACCGACCCAATCGGCATTCCCGAGATTCCAATCTAATCCACTGATAACCGATTTAAAGGTACTGGTTTTTTGCTCATCGATGACACTACGCATCATGTCGGTCATGATAGAAGCCGTCGCTTCAGAAAAGACCTGTACTGGTTTGGCTTCATGCTGATAAAGCACTTCGCCTTCATTATCTTTGATGGATTCGATGATGTAGCCTTGCTGATAGACACCATTATTGGCAAATGTTTGGAAGCCATTCGTTTGATTCAACACTGTGACATCCGTAACTCCTAATGGCGCTGATTCATATGCCCAGCTATTATCTTCCGGATAGCCCATTTTGCTTAAATAATTTGTGTAGGCGTAAAAATGATCGCCTTCTTTTTCCCAAAGATCTTGGAAAATATTTGTCGCTGCGATATTGCTGGAAACTTCTAGTGATTCGCGAATCGACATGAAGGTATTGGTTCCGCGGTTTGTGGCATTGACGATTGACTCACCAGCGTTTTCTCCCGTCCGCCATTTTGCGGCATAGTCAGAAACCATCGATTCTGAGCCCATCAAACCACTTTCGATGGCCGGACCATAGACCAGCATTGGTTTGATACTTGATCCTGCTTGACGTTTGGCATCAAAGGCATGATTGAATTGATTTTCAGCATAGTTACGACCACCAATAAAGCCTAAGACTTTCCCAGTGGCATTATCCATCATGACATTGCCGACTTCGATGGTGGCGTCGCCCCAATTGTCTAACATAGAGCCGTATTTATCAACGGCATCTTGCATCGCATTATAAATGTCTTTATCGATCGTTGATGTGACGGTATAGCCACCATTAACGAGTTTTTGTTGCGCCAATTCGAAGTATTTTTGATAGGTTTCGTCTTTGGCATATTCTTCATCACTGACATCATCTTCATCTGCCAGTTGTTTGGCAATAATATCTTTTGCTTCATTTAAAACAGTATAATAGAGGAAGCTTTGATCCGTTTGTTCGATAGCTTCTTGCTTTTTGAAGTCTTGTTTTAAGTCATAGTTAAGTGCTTCTTCGTATTCTTCTTTCGTAATATCGTGGTTGCGATACATACTGAAGAGGACAAAGTCTTTCCGTTCTAAGCCCGCAGTCAGGTTCTCCTTGATCTCCCCCGTATTTGTATAAGGGCTGTAGACGATCGGACTTTGTGGCAGTCCTGCAATGAAGGCTGCTTGTGGTAAAGTTAGGTCAGCTGCATTAACGCCGAAAATTCCTTGCGCCGCTTCTTGCACACCTGCGATGTTTTGCCCTTTATTATTCCGACCAAAAGGAGAGATGTTTAGATACATAGTGACGATCTCGTCTTTATCAAAAAACTTCTCTACTTCCATGGCTAATAAGATCTCGTTGGCTTTGCGTTTGAAGGTCGTTTCACTGGAAAGGATTTGTTGCTTTACCAGCTGTTGGGTCAAAGTGGAACCCCCGCTGCCGCCAAAACCTGTCGCTTCAGATAATAATGCTCGCACGACCGCTTTTGGTACGACGCCATTGTGAATATTAAAATATTCGTCTTCGGTTGCGATGATTGCTTTTTTCAAGTAGTCCGAAATTTGATCAGAATTAACCGACGTTCGCATCAGATCTGAGCGAATCGTTGCGATTTTACTGCCATCTGAGTACGCGAGTTGAGAAGTCTCTGTGATGTCGGTCAGTTCTTTCTGCAACTCTTCTTTAGAAGGAGCTGCGGTATCTTCCACAAGAAAAGCAAAGTAGCCGGCACCGATCCCTAAGGCTAAAGAGCCGCCAAGCACCAGCAAAGAAATAGCGACTAAGAATAAGGCATGTAAAACCCTTAGACTGATATTGAAATAGAACCAGCCTCTATTTTTGTTTTCTGTATTCTTTTGTTTTTTCGTTTTCTGGGACAAAAAGAGTCACCTCAATAAATTAGAATAGATTCCGTGTAATTATAGCAAAAAACAAGACGCTTGGGTAGCACCCTATCCGTTATCTCAAGAAGAGGATCAGGAAATTCCTTTTCACGGTTGGATCTGATCAGTGAAAACAAAGGAAAACGAAAGGATTTGCCTAAAAATTTCTTTTTTGGTAAAGGACTTTGAGAGAAAGACTTTTCATTGCCCTCTTTTTCAGTTAAGATGAACAATGAAGCAATTATTAGGAGGAGAAAGAATGAGTACAGACTTTTTTGAAGAACTAAAGCAACGCGGATTAGTTCATCAGACCACAGACGAAGCAGCCTTGACCAAACAATTAAATGAAGAGTCTGTGAAACTATATATCGGCTTTGATCCTACCGCAGATAGCCTGCATATTGGTCATTTATTGCCTATTTTGATGTTGCGCCGTTTCCAACAAAACGGACATGTGCCGATCGCATTAGTTGGTGGCGGTACAGGAATGATCGGTGACCCATCCTTTAAAGATCAAGAACGTCAATTAAACACATTAGATACCGTTTTGGAATGGTCACAAAGTATCAAGAGCCAATTATCTCGCTTTATTGATTTTGATGACCAAGAAAATCCTGCCATCATTGCCAATAACTATGAATGGTTAGGGGAATTGAAACTGATCGATTTCTTACGGGACACTGGGAAAAACTTTACCATCAACTACATGATGAGCAAAGAAAGTGTCAAACGTCGGATCGAAACAGGAATTTCCTACACCGAATTTGCATACCAGCTTTTACAAGCCTATGACTTTTTGAACCTTTACGACAACCACGGTTGCTTGTTGCAATTAGGCGGTAGCGATCAATGGGGGAATATCACCTCTGGAATCGAATTATTGCGTCGTGAACGGGAAGTCCAAGGGTTTGGGTTGACTATGCCATTGATCACAAAAGCAGACGGAACCAAATTTGGGAAAACAGAAGGCAATGCCGTTTGGCTGGATGCCAAGAAAACGACACCTTACGAGTTCTACCAATTCTGGATCAATACCGATGATCGTGATGCAGTTAAATTCTTGAAATATTTCACCTTCTTATCATTAGAAGAGATCGCTGCAATCGAAGCAGAATTTAACGCTGCACCAGAATCTCGAGCAGCGCAAAAAGCTTTGGCAAAAGAAGTCACTACATTGGTTCATGGGGCAGAGGCTTATGAACAAGCTGTACGCATCTCAGCAAGTTTATTCAGTGGCAACATCAAAGAGTTGAACGCTGAAGAGATCGAACAAGGCTTTAAAGGGGTTCCTAGCCACCAGGTAACAACTGATGATTCTTTGAACATCGTTGAAGTATTGACAACTGCTAAAATCGAACCATCAAAACGTCAAGCAAGAGAAGACGTACAAAATGGGGCGATCTACATCAATGGGGAACGCGTCCAAGACCTAACGTACGAGATCCAAGCAAGTGATCGGATCGGTGGGAAATACGTCGTGATTCGTCGTGGCAAGAAAAAATATTTCTTACTAACATTTTAATCGCAAAAAGCGAACCGCCCTGTTGGTTCGCTTTTTTCAAATTTTTGTAGAGGAAGGGTTTTTGTTGGAATGGGAAACATAGTGTTGAATGCCGCCGGCTTATTTGCCATGATTTTCTTAGGATATTTTCTTAAGCAACTGAAAGTCCTTTCGAAAGCCGATGGCTCGATCTTATCCAAAATTATTTTGAATGTAACGTTACCGGCAGCAATCATATTGAATTTAGCTACAATGCAAGTAAAAGTCAGTGCCCTTAGTTTGATTGTGATCGCGTTGATCATTACGATCGTCCAAATCCTCTTCGCATTTTTCTTGACCAAAAACGAATCAAGTACCTTGCAGCAGTTTGCGATGTACTGCGGGTCAGGTTTTAATATCGGCAATTTTGCGATTCCTTTTGCCCAAAGCTTTTATCCTTTAGGGATTCCGCTGATTTCGCTGTTTGATATGGGGAACAGTATCATGTTGGCAGGGGGAACGACGATTTTTATCGAATTCTTGATTGGAAAGCGGACGACGTTTGAACCAGGGAAAATCTTTTTGAATCTCCTACGCTCGCCAACATTTACCATTTATCTAGTGATGCTGATTATCCGCAGTGCGGATTGGAGGATCCCTGAGGCGGCATTGGCGCTTGTCCAACCAATCGGGATCGCAAATACGTTTTTGTCCATGTTTATGATTGGCTTATTTTTGGATTTCCGCTTACCGAAGCACACTACGCCAACGGTAATCAAAATTTTAAGCTTGCGCTACGGACTGGCCTTCGTGCTGTTTGCGGCTTTCTATGTTTTACCAATCCCAGTTTTATTAAAGCCAGTTCTTTGTTTGTTAGTGTTTGCTCCGATTCCCTTGTTCGGTGTCATTAATTCCGTGATTGCTGGGATGGAGGAAGAAGCAGTAGGGTTCGTTTCTTCCATTAGCTTTTTGATAAGTATGCCGCTAATGACGGGTGTCCTGATGTTATTTGGACTCGCTTGATAAAAAAATACGGCAATGAGCAAAATAATCGCTTTACAAGGCGCTTTTATCGATAATAGAGAAGACTAGATTTAGGAGGAAAAGAAAAATGTTGATTGGTTCACACGTTTCAATGAGCGGCAAAAAAATGCTTTTAGGAGCAGCAGAAGAGGCGGCTAGCTATCAAGCTACTACGTTTATGATTTATACCGGAGCTCCGCAAAACACGCGGCGCAAACCGATCGAAGAGATGCAGATCGCAGCCGGACAAGATTTTATGACGGAAAAAGGAATTTCGAATATCGTCGTCCATGCTCCTTACATTATTAATTTAGGCAATACCATTAAGCCGGAAAACTTTGGCTTTGCCGTTTCGTTTTTACAAGAGGAAATCCAAAGAGCGCAAGCTTTAGGTGCGACTCAAATCACGTTGCATCCCGGTGCCCATGTCGGTGCAGGACCCGAAGCTGGGATCAAACAGATCATTAAAGGCTTGAACGAGGTCCTTGAAAAAAATCAAACTGCCCAGATCGCATTAGAAACAATGGCAGGTAAAGGCACCGAGATTGGTCGCAGCTTTGAAGAACTGGCAGCAATTATCGATGGCGTTACTTTAAATGAAAAATTATCCGTTACACTAGATACTTGTCACACGAATGATGCCGGCTATAATGTCAAAGAAGACTTTGACGGCGTCTTAAACGAGTTTGACAAAATTATCGGTTTGGATCGATTGAAAGTCATCCATGTCAACGATTCTAAAAATCCGCAAGGCAGTCATAAAGACCGACATGCCAATATTGGTTTTGGGACGATCGGTTTTGAAGCGTTGAATAAGATCGTTCATCATGAGCAATTAACAGCGTTGCCGAAAATATTGGAAACACCGTATGTCGGAGAAGACAAAAAGAACAAAAAAGCCCCTTATGGTTATGAAATTGCGATGCTGCGGGAAAAGAACTTTGATCCTGAGCTCTTGACGAAAATCATGGCCGGTGCTTAAACGGTTCATTTAATAGGAACTATCTTGTTGTGGGAGGAAGAAAATGGACTTTCAGTTGCTGATCAATGCCGCGAAACAAAAACTGGGATTCAGACAGCTCTCTCAATTTGCAGAAGCAGGGAGTGTCGCAGCAGCACTAGCTACTGCAGATGGACAGATCTATACGGGGATCTGTATCGATACCAGCTGTTCCATGGGCTTTTGCGCCGAACAGGCTGCGGCTGCGCAAATGATCACGGATGGGCAGCAGCGGGTGTTACAGATGGTTGCAATCAATTCAGCAGGTGAGCCGATCCCACCTTGTGGCCGTTGCCGTGAATTCATCAGCCAGCTAGATCCTGCCAATCAGAACACGCAAGTGATGATTGCAGCAGGAAAAATCATGACGATAGCAGAGCTGTTGCCTTGTGATTGGAAAGCATCAAAATAAAAAGAGACTTAGCCCCTTAGACCGCTGTGTTTGAAGGGGCATCTTTGTATTATCAATCCAATAAACGATCAACGTTTTTGGATAAAAAAACTCCTCAATCAGCAATAGCGCTTTGTTGAGGAGTTGATCGATAGCAATGATTAGAATTTTTTCGCAGCTGCTGCTACGCGTTCTAAACCTTCAGCAATGATTTCTGCTGTTTTAGAAGGATCTGCATTGTGGCCTTCGATGATTACTTCTTCTGTGATGTTCATGCCGAACATACCACCGAAAACTTTTTCCATAAAGGTTACAGCGTTTTCCATTGCGCTCATTTCGCCTGAGTAAACACCACCACGGGCATTCAATAGAACGATTTCTTTGTCTTTCAACAATTGGTTCATTGAACCATCTTCGTTATAAGAGAAAGTAAAGCCAGCTTGGAAGATATAGTCGATGAATGTGTGCAAGGCAGCAGGAATCGTTAAGTTCCACATTGGGAAAGCGAAAACGATGGTATCCGCTGCTGCGAATTTGTTCATCACGTCTTGACGGACAGTCATCAATTCTTGTTCTTCTTGGTTTAATTCTTGTTCTTGTGAAAGTTTGCCAAATGCTTCAAATAACGTTTGACCGATATAAGGCATTGGTTGTGCGTACACATCAAAGGTTACAACGTCCACATTGTTGGTATCAAGATTTTCAACGAAGGTATCAAACATTTTTGCAGATACTCCATCAGGACGGTTATTGGCTTTAACAACTAAAATATTTTTCATTTTTTTCCACCTTTACTTTAAGTAAGTTTTAATCACAAAATGTAGTATACTATAAAATAATTTTGCTTACAATAAATAAGTACACTTTTTTTAAAAAAGCTGGAATTTTGCAGTTTTTTTCACACAGATTTGGTAAACTTTAGATAAAACAGGAGGATTTCTATGAAAATATTCGTGGTCGAAGATGACAAATCGTTAGTAAAAATGATGGAAAATCAATTATCCCGCTATACGTATCAAACCTTTGTTCCAGAAAATTTCGCTGCGGTTTTAGATGAATTCTTGATGATCCAACCTGATTTGGTTTTGTTGGATGTCAATCTACCTTATTATGATGGGTTTTATTGGTGCCAAAAAATCAGGGAACGTTCGTTGGTTCCAATTCTCTTCATCTCCGCCCGTGACGGCAATATGGATCAAGTGATGGCTCTAGAATATGGTGCTGATGATTATCTAGTCAAACCTTTTTCTTATGACTTGCTGCTGGCAAAAGTAAAAAGCCACATTCGCAGAGTCTACGGGGATTATGCACAGTCTGATCGGGCGAGAAGTTTGAAAGCCGGCGAATTGATCTACTATCCCGAAGCATTGAAGATGGTCTATCGTGAAGCCAGTGAATGGCTGACTGTTCGAGAAGGAGAACTATTGACTCTTTTAATGTCAGCACACCCAGAGATGGTCAAACGAGAACGGATCTTAAATCTATTATGGGATGATGAGCGTTTCGTTGATGACAATACGCTTTCTGTCAATGTTGGCCGTTTGCGAAAAAAATTGGCGGCAATGGGCATCGATGATCAAATCCAAACGATTCGCGGCAAGGGTTACGCCTTATCGGTAGTAGGTACCGAACAATGAGAGAATACGTCAAGCTTCATATAGCGAGAATTTTGATCACCGTTCTCGCTATTTCACTGTTCGTCTTAGTGATTTGGCTCGATGGGTATCGAAATTATTTAGTCATTGGGTATGGTCTGTTACTATTTTGCTTGTTGCTTTTGTTTGTCTCTTTGGCGGAGTATCTATCCAATGCCGCTTTTTATCACTATCTCAAGAGTGGAAAAGCTGTTCGTGGCAGCAATGGCTCTCTTTCCAAGAAATGGCGTAAGCAGTTCGATGCAAGAGAACAGCAAATGCAAGAGAAACTCACCGAACTGAATCAGCATCATCAAAACCACATCCGTTTTATGAATATATGGGTTCACCAAATGAAAACACCTGTCTCGGTCTTGGCGCTAATGGCTGAAAGTGAGGAAGTCGACAGCTACGATCTTTTGGCTGAGACAGATCGCTTGAAGAGCGGCTTGGCGACCGCCTTGAACTTTGTGCGTTTGGAAGATTTCACGGAGGACTTTGTTATTGAGTCCGTCTCCCTGCTGGAAGTGGTCAAGCACGGGATTGGTGAACAGAAGCGGAATTTTATTCGCAGCGAAGTCTATCCGAAACTGTTGAGTGATGCAGATATCACGGTCACAACAGACAAAAAATGGCTAGGGATCTTGCTGTTTCAACTCATCAGCAACGCCATTAAGTACTCAAAGCCAGAGAGCAAAGTATGTTTTGAAATTGATCCGTTTTCTAGAAGTTTGACGATCTCCGATGAAGGATGTGGGATTGCGGAAGCGGATCTGCCAAGGGTTTTTCGCCCCTTTTATACAGGTCAGAATGGTCGGCAAACAGGCGAGGCAACTGGAATCGGACTTTACTTAGTCGAAACGATCAGCAAGCAATTGGATATCGATATCGCTTTGGTCTCTAAGGAGAATCTAGGCACGACGGTTACATTAACGTTTCGCACGTAAAGGCTTTCTTACAATTTTGTAAGCTTTCTATCACGAAATCGATAACTGATTGCGCTGCCACCTGCTAAACTGGTAGCAAAGGAGTGAAGATGATGGCTTTACTAGAATTGAAAAATATAACAAAAACCTATGCGGGAGAAGTTTCTGTTGAGGTGTTGCAACAAATCGATCTCAAAGTGCCAGAAGGAGAATTTATCAGCATAATGGGTCCTTCTGGCAGTGGAAAGACTACTATGTTGAATTTGGTAGCAACATTGGATAAACCGACTGCAGGTTCAGTGATCATCAAAGGAGAGCAGCCGCTGGAATTATCTAAGCAAAAACTCGCAGAGTTTCGTCGTCGGCAACTGGGCTTTGTTTTTCAAAACTACAATTTACTTTCACCATTGAGTGTGCTTGAGAATGTTATTTTACCACTGACATTGGATCGGGTGCCGGTTCCTGAGATGAAAGAACGTTCGGAACAGCTATTACGTGAACTTGGGATCTATGAGAAAAAAGACAAACGCATCTATCAGCTTTCCGGTGGGGAGCAGCAGCGGGTTGCGATCGCTAGAGCTTTGATCCATCAGCCGGAATTGCTTTTAGCAGATGAACCGACGGGTAATCTTGATTCCAAGGCAGCACGAGATGTCATGGAAATACTAAGTCAGATGAACAAGCAGCGCAAGGTGACCACCATGATGGTCACCCATGATCCTTATTCCGCCAGCTTTTCTGATCGGGTCGTTTTTATCAAAGATGGAAAGCTGTATAACGAAGTCTATCGCGGGGCTGATCAACAGCAATTTTATCAAAAAATTCTTGAAGTCCTAGCACATTTAGGAGGTCGCCGTCATGAATTTCAGACAGTTGATCATTCGTAATCTGCGGGGGAATTTTCGAACCTATGCGGCCTACTTCGTCAGTAGCGCCTTTGCGGCGATGGTGTTTTATATCTTTAGTCTTTTGCTCTTTCATCCGCAATTGGAAGAAAATTTGTCCAATAGCGGTACACTTTCAGAATTGGCGAAGGTCGGTCTATCCGTCGCACTTGTGGTGATCGCTTTACTGTCGCTGTTGTTTTTATGGTATACATTTGTGGTCTTTTTAAAACGACGCAAACGTGATCTGGCAATCTACTTGATTTTGGGGATCGAAGAAAAAGATCTGCGAAAGATTTTGTTTGTCGAAAATGCCCTTTTAGGAACCTGTGCCACAGTGACCGGTATTGGGTTAGGGATTTTATTGACGAAATTATTGCTGCTGATTGCGCAAAATGTCATGTATCTAACAGAAGGACTGAAATTTATGGTTCCTATGGAAGGTTTAGGATTGACCTTTGGGATCTATGTCTTTATTTTTCTCTTGATCTCCTTTTTCAGTACCCGCGCCTTGCAAGGAGAACAGATCATCTCATTGATCAAGGAAAATGAAAAGCCACGTCCTGAGCCAAAAAGTCATTGGGCATTGGCATTTTCAGGAATTATATTATTGGTGGCGGGCTATGGATCGGTCTTTTATTTTAGCTACCAAACGTACTCGATGCTGCCACTTATGCTAGGAGTCTTGTTGACTGTTGCGGGCACGATTTTGTCATTCCATCAGTTCAGCGTATTTCTATTGAAACGATTAAAGAAACGCCCGACCTTCTTACGAGGGACTCGGATGCTGACTATCAGCGAATGGATTTTTCGCATGCGAGACAATGCGGCGATGTATAGTCTGATTGCTATTAGTACCTCCGTGGCATTCGTTGGGATTTCCGTAATGCTGGCGATTGGCAGTTCTTCTTTTTCTTCGATCCAAGGAATTAGTGTAGCCTATGTATTTCCGTGGTCTGGGCCAGAAGACCTCGATCATTCTGAGAGGAAAATGAATGAAATTAAAACTGCCATAGAAGAAAAAGGGTATGCACCTGTATCAGATAGTGTTTCCTTACTATGGGCCTATGCGAATCTTGATGAATCTGCAGTTATGAATGATTCATTTTATACGACGAATGGCTTTTCAATTATGCGAGAAAGCGACTATCAGAAAATGATGAAACAAATCGGTGAGGAAGCTGATTCCGTTGCAGATAATCAAATAATGACACTTAGTGCTAATTATTCACGTCGAAAACAGCTCCTAGAAGTCCCTGAGAACGAACGCACAAGTATCTACCCACTTGAATTGGGTTCAGAAACCGGTATAAAAAAGGATATTACGATTGTCCACAGCCCTTCAATGCTTTCTCTGGATTTCTTTGGACTGTCAGTTGTGACAGATAAGACCTTTGAGGAGTGGCAAGCCCTCTTACAAAACTCTAACGATGATATGGAATCTGGTTTTATTTGGTTAGACTATCCAGAATGGGCTGAAACACCTGAATTGGTATCTGATTTCAATGGGAATTTAGATAAAGAAAATGCCTTGATCGATCAGCAATACGAAGAGCTCAGTCAGGAGTTTGAAGCCAAAGGAGACTATACGGATGAAGAGTGGTCAGAAGCGGCAAAAGACATTCCGATGCGTACGTCTTATACCTCGAAATACCAAGTTTTCCAAGAAAATCGTCAGGGAAATGGCATCATTTTAATGATCACGGTATTACTGGGTTCGGTTTTCTTTATTTTCTCCGCTTCAATTATCTATTTCCGTTTATTTGCAGATTTAGATAAAGATGGGGCGTACCATCGTTCCTTGCATATCTTAGGTGTGTCGCCGAAGGAGCGGCACAACGTTCTGAGACGCCAGCTGCAAGTGATGTACTTCTTGCCAACAGTCGTGGCAATGATCCATTTTGCGGTAGCGATGACCGCTTTGCGTATCTTAGTAGAATTGCCTGTTTGGCAATACTACGGTGTGATCGCTAGTCTCTTTTTGATTTTTCAAATCGTTTTTTACTTGATTTGTCAATATCGATACTTCCAGCAAATTGATAGGATCGCCGATCCTACAGAGTAGTTTAATTTTTAAGTCAAATCCCTTTCAGTCAACACGGATTGGGATTTGGCTTTTTATTTGCTGCAATGTTATTTTCCTTTGGCAATGAAGCGTTTTAATTGTGTAAATCACTAATATGCAGATAAAATTAGTTAACACTTATTCTATCAAGCAGTCGCCGATTCGCTGCTAGAATGTGGCAACTGGAAGTCTATTTTCTCAACGTGAAACGAAAAGACAATTGTTAAGTACAATATTCATGTCGAGCACAGTGACTGCTGTGATCGGTAGGTTTAGCTAAGCGCTCACTTAAGGAGGAAACCAATGATCAAACGACTAGGAAAAGCATTTGCTGTCTTGCTACTGTTACTTCCTGTTTTTGCCGGTATGCGGATTGTTTATGGAGAAACCGATGTGGGAGCCAAGCTGATCACAAATGTGTCGATCGTCAATAGCCACAATGAAGTCATTACAAGTATCGAAAAAGATGACTCGTTTAAAATAGATATGAGGTGGAGTTTAGAAAATTTGGGTGACGTAAAAGCCGGTGACAAAGCAACAGTCACCTTGCCAGTTGAGATTGAAGGCGTCAATAATACGTATGCTTTATACGATGAAAATAACAACTTAGTGGTCAATGTTACCCAAGTTGGCAATCAGCTGACCTTTGTTTTCACGGAATTTGTCGAAAAAAATACCAATGTACATGGGGACTTTTATTTTTGGACAAAGTTCAGCGATGAAGTGACAGAGAACCAAATCAACAACATTAACTTCGAAACAGTAAATGGAACGCAATCGGTGCCTATTTTTATTCAAGCAGTGGATGATACAGGGGAGGGTGCCTTACTCACCAAACAAGGACTGTATTTAGGTACGCAAGAACCCAAACGGATTATTGATTGGCGTGTGTACATCAACTCGTTTGATACAAACCAAGTGACGATCAAAGATGGAACGTTTATTGATATTTTAGGTCCCCATCAGACACTCGTCAGTACGACTGCTCGAGTTGTTTACGGACCCAGCGTTTCCAACCCAACATATGTTGATGAAGTACCGATCGTTTTAAACAGTGATGGCTCCTTTGAAATTCCTTTGCGGGATACAGAGGAACGGATCTACATTACCTACAAAACAGAAACGGATGGTTCATTGGAACAATATACCAATCGGGGCATCCTTGATGCCGTGGTCAATGATGTGCCAAGAACAAGCAGTATTACTGGCTATACACCACGCTATGGTGGCGGTGGTGGTGGAACCGGTGAACCAGGAGAATCCAGCAGCACGGAACCAAGTAGCGAAAGCAGCACCAGTAGTACAACCGAACCAAGTAGTGGAAGTAGTACAAGTAGTAGCACGGAACCAAGTAGCGAAAGCAGTACAAGTAGTAGTACGGAACCAAGTAGTGAAAGTAGTACAAGTAGTAGCACGGAACCAAGTAGCGAAAGCAGCACCAGCAATAGCACGGAACCAAGCAGCGAAAGCAGCACAAGTAGTATCACGGAACCAAGTAGTGAAAGCAGCACCAGTAGTACAACCGAACCAAGTAGCGAAAGCAGTACAAGTAATAGCACGGAAACAAGTAGCGAAAGCAGTACAAGTAGTAGCACGGAACCAAGTAGTGGAAACAGTATGATTAGTAGTTCAGAATCAAATAACGGGAGTAGTTCTAGTAATAATGGGGCGATGACACATCAAAGTTCAACCCCTGGGAACATGCAGGTATCCCAATCAAATAATTTGCATAATCAATCAGAAAAACAGCAGTTTCCTCAAACGAATGAAGCGTCTAATCATTTATGGATTGCAATAGGAATGGTTTTAGCAGGATGCGCGTTGAAGTTAAGTTGGTGTAAATTTATCAGGTAGATAGAAACTGAAATTTTGGAGGCAGTATTATTACTAGGAAGAAAAATTAATAAAGACTTATTTAAAGGGAAGATGCCATTTTATGGCCACTTTCCTTTTTTTTTCGGCGCATGTTTTCTCTGAGAATTTATTATAATTTCCTTATCAAGTTATCTTGAAATATTCATTTAGGAAGTGAGGAAATGAGAAAACTGATTGGAATCGTGTTAATTTTGCTGTTAGCGGGATTATTGCTACTGGTGTTTGGTTTCGATCATACTTCAGCAAAAGAACGAGCCGGAGGGAATTTATCGTTTTCTGTTCAAACCAACCGAGTGATCTATGACGAAACCTTGAAAATGATCACGGTTCCGGTGCGTCCGAACAAAACACTAACTTCACAAAAGGTTCGTGTCCTACTAACTTATGGTTGGGATGGGAACGGTCACAGCGAAAAAGTGATCGGCGAAACAGTTTTAACGAATGTCGATTGGTTTTCAGGTGTTGAAAACTACTTAAGAATTCAAGCTGAGATGGTTATTGATGAGATAAAAAGTATGGATAAAGTTGATTTAGTTGTCATATATGATGGTGAAACAACGATAACTGAGAACTTGAAGCCCAGTCAATGGCAGGTAATAACACCCCCGAGCTCTAGCGAAACCACGAACTCTGAGATAAGCGCAAGCTCTAAGGTGACTGAAGAAACGGGCTCTTCCTTTAGTAGTATCGAACCGAAATTTAGCGACTCTCAATCCATGGATCCAAGGACTTCTACTACGGAAAACACAAGTCAGGATTCTCAAAGTATAGAAAGTAGTCACAATTCAAGTGAGTCAGAAAGTTTGAACACTCAACCAGTCAGTGAGAGCGAATCAAGTCAGATAACTAGGAGTCGAGAAACCACCGCAACAACAGGAACAACGACCGTTAGTGAAGCTGCATCTGAGGAGCTTTCAGATTCAGAAACGAAACCAAACAAATTAGCGCCGAACCAAAGTCAGTCAAGCAAGCTAAGTGTTTCCTCCAATGATCCCGCAGGCAAACAACTCGCTAAAGCATCGTCTTCAATGAAAAAGGAACAGGAACAACGTACGAAGACAAGCAGTGCTAAGGAGGTCAATGGAGCCGTACTACCGAAAACCGGCAGCAAAAATACGAGTATTTACTATATCCTCTTTGGTCTAGGCGTGGTTATCCTTGCTGTCTTCCTTTACTGGCTGAATCGAAAGTTATTTTCTGATGAGAGGCAGTAAAGAAAAAAGCCAAGGAAAATGAGAGGCTTGATAACCCACGATTGGAATTTTCTTCCCCAGAAAGCACAATCACGTTTTGTTTTACTGTTTAACAAAATGTCTGACGATCGTTTTGAGGCGTCAGACTTTTTTTATGAAAATACACAGATAACGAAAGGAAAATTTGTTAAAAGTGATTTGACAGAAAAGAGCGCACGGTGGTACGATCACCAAACATTGACATCTTACAATTTTGTAAGATGACAAATTTAAGGTAAAAACAGCGTTTGCTGATTATACAAGCGAGGGAAATTTCATGTTACAGGCACTTTTGGATACGACAGAAAAACAAATTTATGCGTTTCTAAGTTATTGTTACGAAACGAACAAGAAAGACTATACAATGAAAGAGCTCTCAAGTGTTTTCGATAGGAAAACCAACAAAATGCAGTCGATCGTTCAGCAAGTAGAGGTGTTTCGTGCACGCTATCCTCAGTTTACTTTGACCTATGATCGGCTGGAGAAAGAAGTGTCCATTGCTTTTTCTCCACGATTCCTATTGAGTCAAGCCTATAGTGTATTGTTGCGGGGAACCGTTGGATTTATCTTGCTGGATGCACTCTTTCAGGGGGACTATCATTCCCTTGAACAACTCAGTCAAAAAACCTTCAGCAGTCCCCGCACGATTCAACGAAAATTGCAGGAGTTAAATCATGTTTTGGCGAACTATCATTTGTCGTATAGTTTAAAAAAAGGTGATCCTTTGGCAGGTGCTGAATATGCGATCCGCTATTTTTATCATCTTACCTATTGGCAAATTTTTGATGAGAAGGACTCACGAGTCTTGGCATCGCTCAAGGAGAAAGAGCAGGCTGTAGCGTTGTTTGAAAACCATGCTTCTTATATGAGAAAAATCGATATCGAGAAATTTCTTCATCTATTCGCTATCTCCGTGCAAAGAATCTACCAAAAGCATCCGCTTTTATTTTTACCAAAAGAAGTACTTACGTTTGAGCACCCATTAATTGAAAAAAATCAGTTTGATCAGGTCTTTTTGAAACCATTGTTTAACAGGAATCATCTGCCTTTTTCTGATATTTCGGAGGATGAACGCAGTTTCTTGTATTATATGTTTGGCGTAATTAACACCTATCTTGAGGAGGATCTCGATGCTGCTAACATCTCGTGGCTGACTCAACCACAGTACCAGCAAGAAGCGCAGCTCGTTGAAAAACTAGCCGTGTATTTTCGGTTGACGTTTACAGAAGCCGAAAAAAACTATTTACTGGTTAATCTGGTAATGATCCATTCCGCCTCTGGCTGTTTTGGTACGCGACAAAAAAGCGATAGTTTTGGCAAAACAACCGACGAGCAAGAGCTGCAAGCAGCTTTTCCGGTGCTTTATCCAACCATGAAACGTTTTTTTTTGGAAGCGACTGTTTCTTTACCAGAGTTGCGTAGATTACTGCAAATGAATGATCGCTTGATTTTCCAATACTGTATGTTACTGAGAGTTATTTTTATAAAATATGAACAGCCGGTCACGTTCTCGATCCATTCGAAATACGGAAAAACGCAAGAGCTTTGGATCAAGAACCGCTTGATGAACGCCACGCATCGAGCGATGGCCCATTATTCGCTGTCTCAAAAGCCAGATTTGGTGATCAGCGATTATCCGATCCATCAGGAATTTTCTGAGGAAGAACAGCCGTACCTCTTTTATTGGAATGGTCACCCAAGCGCAAAGGAGTGGAAACAGCTCAAGCAAGTGATCAAACAGATCAGAAGTGCCAAGAATAAGGCGGCGTTCGCCCAGCTGGCATTCACCCGAACGGAGTGATCCCGCTATAAGATCGAGCAAATAGAACTTATAATTTTGCCAAGTTTTTGACCAGTAGCAATAGGTCAAACCTGAAAAGTGACAGTGATAGACGAAGAGGACAAGAAGCAAAAACAGGAGCATCGATGTTCCTTTTTCGCTTCTTGACTTTTTTTTACAGAGATGGCATGGTATACATATTATCATAACGTTTTTTATTTAAAATCGTTGCAGAAATGGTGTTAGGAAGAAGGGGTAACTTTGACAGAAGTATTAGCACTGCAAAATGTTTCCAAATTGATTGGAACCAAACGAATCATTGATGATGTTTCCTTTGTGGTGGACCAAGGACAAGTCGTTGGTTTATTAGGGCCTAATGGGGCTGGGAAGACGACGATTATCCGGATGATCGTTGGCTTGATGAAGCACAACACAGGATCGATTGCCATTATGGGAAATTTATTGGATTCTTCGTTTAAAACAGCGATTGCCTCAGTCGGAGCGATCGTTGAGAATCCTGAGTTTTATAATTACATGACCGGATATGAAAATTTGATGCAGTATCAGCGCATGGCGAAGAAAAAAAGTACGACAGCAGAATTAGAAGCACTTATTCGTCAGGTACATTTAGAAGGACATATCCATCAAAAAGTCAAAACCTATTCATTAGGGATGCGTCAGCGTTTAGGTGTTGCCCAGGCATTGGTCCATCAACCAGACTTATTAGTTTTAGATGAGCCGATGAATGGTCTGGATCCTAAAGGCATGCGGGAGTTTCGAGAAATGATTCTTTCTTTGAGAGAAAAAGGAGTTTCTGTCTTAGTTTCCAGTCATCAATTAAGCGATATCGAACAAATTGCCGATCATTTGATCGTGGTGCAAAAAGGAAAAGTCACTCATCAAGTAGCAATGGCAGAGTTGAAAGCAGAGAAAAATGTACTGATTATTAAAACAGATGATAATGCGCAAACAGAAGCACTGTTAAAAGCTTCCTTTGAGGTCGAGGTCCTGCAGGTTGCAGATGAATTGCAAGTCACTCTAGCAACCGATCAGCGTTCGGCAATCGCTGCAGCGATCGTGACGGCGGGTATCGGCTTGAAAGAACTACGGACAAAGCAATCTTCTCTAGAAGATACATTCTTGGCTTGGACCGAAGAAGGAGGTTTGTAAGCATGCTGACATTGATTAAAAATGAATGGATCAAATTAACCAAAAAGCGTTCTACTTGGATCATGTTGCTTTTATTGGTTTTAATGACGTTTGGCTTGACCTATGTTGTACGCTTAGGTAGTCCAGAAATTGGTGCCAATGATTTGTTTGCTTCTTTGAGCGACATGACTTCGTTCTTAAACTTATTTGTAGTGATTGTGGCAGCTTCTTCAGTGGCGGAAGAGTTCAGTCGTGGAACGATCAAGTTCTTATTGATTCGGCCTTTTTCCAGAAGCCAAATCTTAGCAGCAAAAGCCATCAACACGTTTTTATTTGCGCTTTTAGGGACTGCTGTTTTACTCATCAGTAGTTTAGCAGCTGCCAATTTATTTTTAGCAGCTGAATCACCTTTTGCTGCTACTGGCTACAACGGGCTAGCGGCGATTCTCGTTGCCCTTGTTTTTGCGGGAACCAACTTGCTATTGATTGTCTTTTATATTGCATTGACCATCTTTATCTCAGCCGTCATTCGCTCTCAAAGCCTGGCGGTAGGCTTAGGCTTGGGTATGTTGTTCGGAAGCAGCATCATCAACTCGATCATGCTTTTTGCGCAAGAAAAATACTCATGGCTGAAGTGGAATCCATTTAATTTTATGAATATCAAAGAGCAGATACCGAGTTTATTAAATAGTCCTGACATGCAGATGACTGCCTTTGATCCGGGATTGGGCTATTGGCAAATGGCGATCGGGATCCTTGTTTACAGTGTTTTAATCTACCTTTTAACAAATTGGTTATTCAACAAAAGAGATGTCGTATTAAGTTGAGGAAACGAGTGAAAGTTTTTGGATAAATCCAGCTTTCACTCTTTCTTTTTGTGTTTTTTTCTAGTAAAATGATTCATTGAGAGTACAAGAGAAAGGAGAGTTTTCAAATGACTATTAATATAGGAATCGTAATCGTGATCGCTGTTGTTGCAGCATTACTAGGCGCTGTCGGCGGCTTCTTTTTGGCGCGTAAATATATGCAAGATTATCTAAAGAAAAATCCTCCCGTTAATGAGGATATGCTTCGCTCGATGATGATGTCAATGGGTCAAAAACCTTCTGAGAAAAAAATTCGTCAGATGATGCAGCAAATGAAAAACCAAAAGTAGGTTTTTTTCTAAGAAGCGGGCTGATTTTATCAGCTCGCTTTTTATTGCGGCAAAATGTAGAAACTAATAAAAAAATGGCCGCATGCTGCTTTTGCTATTTACTTTCTGTGAATAGCGGGGTAGCAATCGAATCTGAATCTAATAAATATTCGGAAAAATCGCAAAATTTAGGCAACAGGTCACAAAGAAATGGAGAGTGTTATGTCAATATTTAGGAAGTTAGGTTGGTTTTTTAAACAAGAAAAGAAACATTATTTGTTAGGCGTAGGCTCTTTAGTCCTAGTCGCCTTGGTACAGTTGGCACCCCCAAAAGTTATTGGGATCATCATCGATGAGATTGCGGAAAAAGAGATCTCGATGCAGACGATCTTTTTTTGGGTCATGATCTTGATTGCTTCAGCTATCGCTCAATACGTGTTCCGTTTCGTCTGGCGGACGCATATCTGGGGCAGTGCTGCTCGGCTAGAAAAAACGTTACGCAGACAGCTATTTGCACATTTTACAAGGATGGATCAGTTGTTTTATCAAAAGCATCGGACAGGTGATTTGATGGCCCATGCCACCAATGACTTGAATGCCATCCAAAATGTGGCAGGGGCGGGGATCTTAACCTTTGCCGATTCCTTCATCTCGGGAGGGGCAACCATCATTGCGATGGTTCTCTTTATCGACTGGCGGTTAACGATCATTGCTCTATTGCCGCTGCCTTTCTTAGCAGTCATGGCACGGGTTCTTGGTAGCAAATTGCATGATGCGTTTCGTGACTCGCAAGAAGCCTTTTCTTCCATCAACGACAAAGCCCAAGAAAGTATTACTGGGATGAAAGTCATCAAAACTTTTGGACAGGAAAAAGAGGACATCGCTGATTTTCAAACCAAAATCGACCATGCCATCATCAAAAACCGCAAAGTCAATTTTCTGGATGCCTTGTTTGATCCGTTTATTACGATCATCATCGGAATCTCCTATGTGCTGACGATCATCGTTGGCGGCAATTATGTTATGGACGGTACCATCTCGATCGGTCAATTGGTATCCTTCATCAGTTATATCGGTATGTTAGTTTGGCCGATGTTTGCCATCGGACGTCTGTTTAATGTGCTGGAACGAGGCAATGCTAGTTATGATCGGGTTGCCGAATTGTTGGCGGCAAAGACCCATATTATTGAAGCCAAAGATGCGGTCAATGCCCCAGCCCAAGGAACGGTGAACGTTCAAATCAATGAGTTTCACTATCAAGGAGATGATTTTGCCCTGCAAGACATCCACTTTACTTTGCCTGCCGGGCAAACACTAGGTGTCGTCGGGAAAACCGGTGCTGGAAAAACCTCTTTGATGAAGCTCTTGTTGCGAGAGTATGATTCATTTGATGGAGCGATCACCTTCGGGGGCATCGATAGCAAGCAATACTCCTTGAATGCTCTTTTGGGTTCGATTGGCTATGTTCCGCAAGATCATTTCTTATTTTCCATGACGATTCGAGACAATATCCGCTTTGCGCAACCACGAGCTTCTCAAGCAGAAGTGGAAGCGGCTGCTGGATTAGCAGTGATCCATGAGGATATTAGTCAGTTTCCTGATGGATACGAAACGATGGTGGGGGAACGTGGTGTTTCTCTTTCCGGCGGACAAAAACAGCGTTTATCCATTGCCCGTGCCTTGATCACTGATCCAGAATTATTGATTTTAGATGACGCCCTTTCAGCAGTAGATGCCAAAACGGAAGAAGCTATTTTACAACAGTTACGGACCTTCCGTCAGAATAAAACAACAATCATTGCTGCTCACCGCCTAAGCAGTGTCAAGCACGCAGAAGAAATTCTGGTGATCGACAATGGGAAAATCAGTGAACGCGGGACCCATGAACAATTATTGGCTGCAAATGGCTGGTATAAAAAAATGTGGGACAAACAGCAATTAGAAGCTAAAATCGAAGGGAGTGAAGCCTAATGCAAGAATCAGAATGGAGCAAATCGATTCCCTTTAAAGAGCAAAAAAACATCATCAAACGAATGTTTCTTTTTGCCAAGCCATTTCGAAAAACCTTCTATGCAGCGATCTTTTTTGCTTTTGTGCTATCGATCGTCAATATCTTGTTGCCTTTGATCATTCAAACCTTTATGGATAATTATTTGACCAATCAAACGGCGACCCAGCAAGTCATTTATTTCTTTGCTGCGCTGTATTTCTTTGGGGTTTTGGTAAAAGCTGTGATTTGGTTTTTCCAATGGTTCCTTTATTCGATGGGTTCTTTAAAAACCTATCAATATATTCGAGCAAAATTATTTGAAAAATTGCATAGTCTTGGGATGCGTTATTTCGATCAGACACCAGCAGGGTCAATCGTTTCACGGGTCAGCAACGACACAGAAACATTGTATGAATTTTGGTATGTCTTCTTGATGGTATTGACAGGAATTTTTGCGGTGGTTTCTTCTTTTGCCGCCATGTTCCGCATCAACGTCAAAATCGCCTTATTAAACTTGATTTTTCTGCCAATCCTAATGGTAGTCATCTGGTATTATCAAAAATTCAGCTCTCGTATCTATCGTCAAATGCGGGAAAAACTGAGTCAGCTGAATACGAAATTGAATGAATCGATTTCTGGTATGCAGATCATTCAACAATTCCGCCAAGAGGCGCGGCTGAATGAAGAATTCGAAGCGACCAACGATGATTATTTGAAAACTAGATACGCCATGATCCGCACGAATGCGCTGCTATTATCACCAATCATTAGTTTGTTGTATGCCTTAGCGATCGCCTTGTCATTGACGGTCTTTGGGTTTGATGCTTTAGAATCGCCCATTGAAGTCGGGTTGATTTTCGCCTTTACGACCTATATTCAAGGATTTTTTAATCCCATGACACAGATGATGGATTTTCTCAGCGTCTTTACTGATGGGATGGTAGCCGGCAGCCGTATTTTGAAGATTATGGATAATGAAGAATATACGCCGCAGCAAAACCCCGATGCCAGTCAAACCATCACCAAAGGAAAAATCGAATTTCGTGATGTCAGTTTTTCCTATGATGGAAAAAACAACGTATTGAATCATATTTCTTTCATCGCCTATCCGGGTGAGACCGTGGCTTTAGTCGGTCACACAGGAAGTGGCAAGAGCTCGATCATCAATGTGCTGATGCGTTTTTATGAATTCGGGGAAGGACAAATTTTGATCGATGATCAAGATATCCGCGACTTTACGATGGAAGAGCTTCGGAAAAAAGTTGGACTCGTATTGCAAGATGCCTTCATGTTTTATGGGGACATCGCTGATAATATCCGCTTATTAAATCAGGACATTGATGAGGAACAGATTGAAAAAGCAGCAAAATTTGTTCAAGCAGATGCTTTCATTCAAAAACTACCTGGTAAATACCACGCCAAAGTGATTGAACGGGGTGCCAGTTATTCAAGCGGTCAGCGACAATTGATCTCCTTTGCTCGCACGATGGTGACCGATCCGAAAGTTCTGGTCTTGGATGAGGCAACTGCCAATATTGATACTGAAACAGAAGGACTGATCCAAGAAGGATTGGCCAATATGCGTCAAGGGCGAACCACGATCGCGATCGCCCATCGGTTGTCTACCATCCGCGATGCCGAGTTGATTTTGGTGCTTGATAAAGGCTCGATCGTCGAACGAGGCACCCACGATGAACTTTTGGCTCAAAAAGGGTTGTATGCCGATATGTATCGTTTGCAGGCAAGTGAAGTTTAAACGACCAATAGACCTTAAAATACCACCTAGGTATTTTAAGGTCTATTTTGTATAAATTGAACAAATGAAGGGAAAAATTTCTATTTGTGATTGACAGCGTTTTCACCCTTTGCTATTATGTAGACATTAAAGCAACTAGCTCCTAGACATACAAACAGATCAAACGGTCGCGATTCCTTTCGGTTTAGACTAGGAATTACGCGTGGTCAAGCGAGTGGCAAAGGAGCTTCATGTGAAATGTTGCGCAAATAGGAGGATCAAATCATAGAGGATAAATAGGAGGGAAGCTGATCTAAGCAAAAGGCAAGCATCCTGAGCCTATCTTTTACGAAAAGCCCAACCGACAAGAGAGGATTGTGGAGGGTGATTGGAATAATGGTAGCCCCATTGAGAAAGGGGGCGAATAGGAATGTATTGAGAGCTCAAAGATAGTGGAGTGGATAAACACGAGAAATCATTCGTTGTTTTATTTTTTTAAAATCTTTGTTAACCGGTTAACTAAAACGGTTAACAAAAAAAGAGGAGGAAAGAAAACGTGGGAAATGGTCACAAGTCTAGCCGTTTTTTTCATGACAAAGGTCGCATTCAGCGAGAATAGGGGAAGTAGCAAACGTAGAAACTTGCAGCACGATGTATGAACAAAAAAATAGTTCAAATGGAAAGATGAGGGAAAATTTATGGTAGAAATTATAATTGGTATTTTAATGATCGTTTCTTTCTTAGGAATGGTTTGGTACTGCGTCAAAGGGTTCAACCTGATGGTGGGTTTCTTCGTTATGGCAACACTTTGGACCGTTTTAGCTTTTATTGGCAATGCGTTGAGTCCGGATTTAACAGCTTTGAACTTTGTCGATACGATCACGAACATTTATCAAACAGGACCCGCCGGTTTTGCTAGTTCGATTCTGGTCAATATTTTCTTCGGTTCCTTCTTTGGTCGGATTTTGATGGATACAGGGATCGCTGCAACGCTTATTCGAAAGGTTGTTGAGCTTGGTGGAGATAAACCACGGATCACCATGACCCTTTTATGTACTGTTACTGCCTTATGTTTCACTTCCATGACAGGCATTGGTCCTGTAATCTCTATCGCAGTGATCGTTATGCCGATTTTGCAAGCGTTGGGTATTCCAACAGCGATCGCTTTATTCGCTTTTATGGGTTCCATCATGGCGGGAATTTTTGCCAATGTAACAAATTTTGTGCAATACCAAGGTATTTTAGCAGCATTACAACCTGAAGGAAGTCAATCTATGATGGAATATGGGTTTTCCGACTATTTCACATTCGGCATGATCGCACTAGTCGTTTCCTTAATTGTGACATTGGTTTTTGCCAATATTGCTTTAAGTCGTGCGAAATCATCAAAAGTCAAAGCGTGGGCTTCCACACCTGGTGCAACTTCAGGCGATGCTCCTTGGTATTCTTGGGTTGCTGTGATCGCACCAGTCTTACTCGTAGTGTTTGCTGAGTTTCCTATTATTCCTGCATTTATTCTAGCAGCTTTGTACGCCTTACTGACTTGCGGAAAATTAAAAGGTGGTTTTGTGAATATTTGCCGCATGTTAGCTAAACAATTTGCAGATGGCGCTGTCGATGTTGCGCCCCTGGTAGGTTTCTTATTAGTGCTGGCTATGTTTAATTCAGCTGCAAGTCTAGCGGTTCCTTTCTTTGAACCAATCGTTGGCGGTCTAGTTCCTCATAGTACCGTGGCTCTTGCGATCTTATTTGCCATCTTAGCACCCCTCGGTTTCTTCCGTGGTCCTTTGAACTTAGTCGGATCAGGAGGAGCAGTAGCGGCAGTGATCTTAGCTGCCACAAATTGGGATCTGGCATTCATTTTTCCACTTTTCGCTGTGGTCACGATCGCTCCTCAGCATTTGGATATTACTCAGTCATGGGTAGCATGGGGGCTAGGACATCATAAAGTGGGTTCGAAAGATTTCATGAAGTTTTCGATACCAGCTGGGTGGCTTTCTAGTGCGATCCTGTGTATCATTGCGCTCATTTTGTTCGGATTGAATAACTAGTCGACGAAAGAACATAGCTAATCAATAAATCATGCAACTATGGATGTAGGAGGAAAGTGGAAATGAGTGAATTAAGAAAAGTTAGAATGGGGATCGATGTAGGTGGTACCCATACAAAAGCTGTCGCTATCGACAATCTGACTCACGAGATCATAGGAAAATCCAGCGTGAAGACCACCCATGATCATGAACGGGGGGTAGCTGCTGGCGTTGTCGAGAGTTTTCAAAATTGTATGAAAGAAAATGATATTGACCCAAAAAGTGTGATTTTTGTTGCTCATTCAACCACCCAAGCCACGAACGCTTTGATTGAAGGGGATGTGGCTGACATTGGTGTTTTCGGTATGGCTCGTGGTGGTTTCGAAGGGTTTCTGGCAAAGCGTCAATTAAAAATTGCCGATATCGTCCTAGGGAATCAGCGATCCATTAAGATCATCAATGCCTTCTCAAAACTCAAAGGAATGAATAAAGCGAGTGTGGAAGAGATGATCGATGATCTAGTGAGGCAAGGATCAGAAGTGATCGTCGCTAGTATGGCTTTTGGAGTAGATAATAATGATGCTGAAAATCTAGTGATGGAAGTTTGTACAGAAAAAGGAATTCCATGTACCGTTGCTTCGGATATCACGAAACTTTACGGATTGACCAGAAGAACACGAACTGCTACTATCAATGCAAGCATTTTACCTAAAATGTTATCTGTCGCAAATTCAACGGAAGTCTCTGTGAAGGAGTCAGGAGTAGATGTACCCTTGATGATCATGCGCGGCGATGGTGGGGTTATGGAGATTGCTGAGATGAAAAAGCGACCAGTTTTGACTATGCTTTCGGGTCCAGCAGCATCAGTAATGGGCTCACTGATGTATTTACGAGCATCAAATGGCGTGTATTTTGAAGTAGGCGGTACAACCACCAATATCGGTGTCATTAAAAACGGACGGCCAGCGATCGACTATTCTGTCGTTGGTGGACATGAAACATACATTTCCAGTTTGGACGTTCGGATCACGGGCTGTGCAGGGGGTTCCATGATTCGTGCAACTGCTAATGGAGTGGTAGATGTAGGGCCTCGTTCTGCACATATTGCCGGTCTTGACTACGCTGTCTACTCTGATCCAATCAATTGGACAGGAGGAGAGGTTGAATTCTTTAGTCCGAAAGAAGGCGATCCCGCAGATTATGTTGCAATCAAATTTGATAATGGTGAACGGGTAACCATCACCAACTCATGTGCAGCTAACGTGTTGGGCTTGATCAAACCGGAACATTTTTCTTATGGGAATATCGAAGCAGCTCGAAAAGCGATGGGCGTATTAGCGGAATATTGTGGCACGACGATCGAAGATATCGCGACTCAAATCATGGAGCGTTCTTACGCAAAATTAGAGCCAGTCATTTTGGCTTTAGCAGAAAAATACAAATTGGAAAAAAGCCAAATTTCATTAGTAGGAGTTGGTGGCGGCGCTTCGTCATTAATTATCTACTTGTCAGAAAAAATGGGCGTAAAATATTCGATTCCGGAGAATGCTGAGGTGATTTCCTCAATTGGTGTCGCCCTAGCGATGGTGCGAGATGTCGTTGAACGGATTATTCCTTCCCCTTCGAAAGAAGACTTGCGATCAATCAAAACAGAAGCTATCAACAAAGCCATTGAGAGTGGGGCTACGCCAGAAAGTGTGGAAGTCTTTATCGAAATCGATCCTCAAACGTCTAAAGTCACAGCCATTGCGACTGGTTCCACCGAAGTCAAGACGACGGATCTTTTAGCAGAGGCAACCGTTGAGGAAGCCCAAGAATTAGCAGCAGGCGATTTGGGGCTACCTCCCAACGAAATTGATCTTTTAGAGAAAAGCTCGCATTTTTATGTGTTTGGAACCCGTGTTTCTACAGGAGACAATCCGGCAATTCGAATCCTTGATAAAAAAGGCTTTATTAAAGTACAACGAGCTTCAGGGAAGGTCATCAAAACCACCGCGGAGAATTATGTGCAAGCAGTCGAGCAACTGTGGGATGACTTGGCGATCTATCAGACAGAAGTGATTTTGCGTCCAGATTTCTATATTTGTGCCGGACCTCGGGTGATGGATTTTTCAGTAAACGATTTGGAGGCATTGATGTTGTTGATCGATATCGAAATGTCGACTTTAGATCCAAATGAAGAAGTGATGGTTCTGGCGGCGAATTCCCTATGATCAAGCAGAGGTTTTTCTTGAAACAGCAACATACGGTTGATCTGGCATTGTTAGAAACGTGGTATGAACAGCTCATGCCCATCAACGAATCCAGTTGGGGAGTATTTGAGTTTACCCGCGAGATGCTGCGTAATAAAGTGAGTGAAGAGGAAAAAAACGAAATCATTGAAGAAGCCATCTTATGTGGTAGAACATGGGCGCAAAAAATGCTCGACCAGTTTGATTTGAAAAAACAGGAAAAGGCAGATCGTGCCTGGTACTTGGCGAATAAGCTTGGTTTATCGATTACGGAAAGATCTGGAAAACCGACGAAGTTTCGTATGGTCTTTGCGCAGTTTATCATGGAGCGCTCCATTGAATTGATCACTGAACCCATTGTTGCCTACACCGATCTGACTCAATCTTCGCAAATATTGCCTAAACCAGAAGTTATCCGAGGAGTCTTGATCGCCCATGAAATTTTTCACTATTTAGAAGAGCAACATGGGGCAACGATGTACCATGTCACCAAAACGATTCAACTGTGGCGCTTTTTTTCCTACGAGCATCGGTCAACGGTTGGTTGTGCTTCGGAAATTGCGGCGATGGCCTTTGCAAAAGAACTGTGTGAGACAGACTTTGTGCCTCAAATGTTAGATATTTTGCTTTCTTATCCGTTGGAAGTCGACTTTTCAAAAAGTATATATGAAGTCGTGCAGCAAGAAATGCGCCACATTGAAGCAATGGGCTAGTTCTGTGAAAATCGCTCACTTAGCGGCTTCTTTACGATCCGTCAGGACAGTCCGTGTCGAACGAAATCAGTCCTTGTTCATTTTTCAAGGGTTCCATGATATAATTGACCAACAGCAAAAAGCAAGGCGTGGATTGAATGGCAAATGAGAAAATCACCATTAAGATGGTGTCAGAAAAAGCAAATGTTTCAAAAACCACCGTTTCTAGATATTTGAATGGCAAATATGAATTTATGTCAGCAGAGACAAAAAAGCGCATCGAAGAAGTGATCGAAGAGCTTGAATACCGTCCAAATGCGCTAGCACAGGGGTTGAAAAACAATAAAACGGGATTGATCGGCATCGTTGTCAGCAATATCATGATCCCGGAAGTAGCAGCTTTAGTTCGAGGTGTCAATGATTATTGTATACGAAAATCTTTTCAGGTGATTCTTGTTGAAACCGATCACAAAAATATTTCTCAGCAGGATCAAATTCAAGCGTTGATCGACCGTCAAGTGGAAGGGCTGATTCTGTCGTCGAATCAGGACGAAGCATTCGTGAAAAGCTTGACTGAGCAAAAGGTCAAGATCGTGCTGGCTGATTGCACGATCGAAGAATTGATGATTGATACAGTCATCGTTGATAATGAAAAAGCGACGGCCGAGATGATTCAACGTATTTATTCAGAAGGCTTTGATCGAGTCGCTTACTTTACACCACCGCTCATAACGCCTAGTCGGAAGAAAAAGCTTGCTCTTTTTCTGGAAAGTTCTAAAATCGCAGTCAGAAATCCTGAACAACTAGCATTTGAGATCGAAGAAACACAAGCGGCATTTGACGCGTGTAAGGAATCACTAAACGAATTGTTGAAAAAAAATCAAGGCTATCGTTTAGCAATATTAGCTGAAAACAGTGAGTTGATGTTTGCGTTGATCCATGTGATCTATAGCTTGGGCTTACGGATTCCAGAAGATGTTGCGATTGGGGGCTATGATGATTTAGGCTGGAACAAACTTTATCATCATGAAATGTCTGTGATTGAAAAACCGTCGTATGAGATTGGTTCACAAGCTGCTGAACTTTTAGTCAAGCGGATCTCAAAAGGGAAAATGCAGTATAAACCAAAGGTGATCGAAGTACAGCCAAAAATCAAAATGAGTGGTTCGACACAAGTGAGTGACAATAGTTTTGACAAAATCGTTATCCGTATGAACCAAGAAAATCAGCCCTACATCAAAAAAAATTATCGTAAACAAGATGATTAGGTTTTTTTGTAAAAACAAGAAGCAAATGATACCATAGCCGACTCCCCATTATTAGACTGACCAGTCAAATCTTTGGGGAGCGGTTTTTTTTCTTTCGCTAAGGGTTTTGTCTTTATCTAAGATAAGAACGAATAAAAATTGATCGCTGGTGTTTTTAAGAAACGATCAATAGATTTGTATTAGGTGTCGGTAAAAATAACGAACAACGATTGACAGCGCTTTCTACCTTTGCTATGATAAAGATAATAAAACTGGTTCTAATGGATAGTGATTGTTGATTTTTAACAAGCTAAACCTGATGAAGCTGCGGTATTTGCGCTGCTTTCATGAGGTTTTTTCTGTGTTGACTGTTGGCTCAGCAATAAAGATAAGCAATGAACCATATCCGCAATGATAAAGTAAGTGGGGGTAGGACATGAAAATCAGTAAAGTGTTAAACAATAATGTTGTGATCACTACCGATCAAAGTCAAAACGAGATTATTGTTATGGGGCGGGGGATTGCCTTTAAGAAAAAAGTGGGGGATGACATTTCTTCAGAAGCGATCGATAAAGTGTATCGCTTAGAAAATCAGACGATCTTATCTCAATTTCAAGAGCTGCTTGCTGACTTACCACTGGAATATCTTGAATTATCCAATGAGATCATTGAGTATGCTCGGCGAGAATTGTCTTCCCCAATCAATGATTCCATTTACATCTCATTGACGGATCACATGCACTGTGCCATTGAACGATCAAAAAAAGGAATGACGGTCAAAAATGTCTTATTGTGGGATATCAAGCGTTTTTTCCCCGATGAGTACCAAATAGGCTGCAAAACAGTAGAGAAAATCAAAGAACATTACGGGATTCAGCTGCCAGATGACGAAGCTGGCTTTATTGCTCTGCATCTCGTCAATGCGCAAACTGAGAATGGTGACCAAGGCAATATTGCTGAACTAACCCAAACGATGCAAGACATCATAAACATTGTTAAATATTTTTTCAAAACAACCTTTGATGAAGAGTCCGTTTATTTTTATCGCTTCACTACGCATTTGAAATTTTTTGTCTCAAGAATGCAAAACCATACTACTCATGTGGATGAAACCGATGAAGATCTTTTGGCTATGGTCAAAGTGAAGTATCGAAATGCGTATCAATGCGTACAAAAAATCGCTGAGCTATTAGAAAATCAGTATCAGTATCAAATGTCCAGTGACGAAAGTTTGTATTTAACGATTCATATTGCCAGACTTGTGCAAAAGAATCGTTGATTGAAAAAAACAAGAAAGGAGAAGGATTTCTTGATTCATGAGAAGGTGTCGAAAAAGAAGAATTTCTTCGCAATGATTCTTATCAAACGTCAGCTTCAAGGCATCTGACCATGTAGCAAGAAATCAAAAAAAGAAAACATTTTGGATAGTGACATTCAGTTGGCTAAACCTTCAATACAAAAAAATTGGAGGAATCAAAAATGGGAAAATATCGTGAATTAGCAGAAAAAATCGTAGCAAATGTTGGTGGGAAAGAGAACATCAATAGCTTGACGCATTGTATCACACGCCTGCGTTTTAAATTAAAGGATGAAGGCGTCGCAAATGATGAAGTCTTAAAGAACATGGATGGGGTCGTGACGGTCATGAAGAGTGGCGGTCAATACCAGGTGGTTATCGGAAACCATGTGCCAGATGTCTATGCAGAAGTGATCGATGTTGCAGGAATCAGTGGTGATGCTGAAGAAACAGCTTCAGGTGGCAACTTGTTTGATCGTTTGATCGATATTTTGAGCGGTTGCTTCCAACCCTTCTTAGGGGCTTTGTGTGCGGCCGGGATGATCAAAGGTCTAAATGCACTGTTACTTTTTATTGGTACAACAGGCTTGATCGATTATACAACAACGACTGGTACCTATGTGATGTTCAATGCGATCGGCGATTCGATCTTCATGTTTATGCCGGTGATTTTAGGGTATACGTCAGCGAAAAAGTTTCGCTTAAATCCAATGGTAGGAATCGTGATCGGGTCAGCGCTTTGTTACCCAACAATTCAAGGATCAGCCTTGCAAGCAGCGTTTGTTGCCGGAGCTGGCGAGGGAGCTGCTGCACCGTATAGCTTGTTAGGCTTGCCTGCGTACGAAACGTTTTTAGGAATTCCGTGGGTTGGCGCAACGTATACTAGCAGTGTGGTGCCGGTCATCTTTATCATTGCCTTTGCTGCGCAAGTTCAAAAATTTGCGAAAAAAATCATTCCGTCTGTTGTCCAAACGTTCTTAGTGCCTTTCTTGGTTTTATTGATTGCATTGCCAATTGGTTTTTTGGTGATTGGACCTGTGATCAGTATGTTGACGGATCTTTTGAGCTCGGGATTTGAAGCGTTGATGGACTTCTCTCCAGCGATTTATGGTTTGTTATTAGGCTTCTTCTGGCAAGTCTTGGTTATTTTCGGCTTGCATTGGTCAGTTGTTCCGCTACATATTATGCAAGTGACACAACTAGGCTACAGTCAGATTTTAGTAGCATCATTTGGTGCCAGCTTTGCTCAAACAGCAGTTGTGATGGCGATGTACTTTAAACTGAAAGATAAGAAACTAAAAGCTCTATGTCCACCAGCCATTATTTCAGGACTTTTTGGTGTAACAGAACCAGCAATTTATGGGATCACGTTACCGAAAAAAATGCCGTTCTTCTTTTCAATGATTGGTGGTGCGGTCGCAGGTGCCTTCTTGATGATCAATGGTACAACGAGCTACACCTCTGGTGGGTTAGGGGTCTTTGGCATTTTCAACTATATCACTCCAGAAGGCGACGCTAGTGGCATGTGGTTCTCTGTCTTCGGAATCTTGATCGCTGCAGCGATTGGCTTTGGTTTGACGATGGCTTTCTGGAAAGATGATGCAGTGGAAGAAGAAATTGCAGAAGGACAACCAGCGATGACTGTTCGAAAAGAAGTGATCACTTCTCCAGTGGAAGGAACCATCGCACCATTGAGCAGCGCAAAAGATGAAGCCTTTGCTCAAGGAGTGCTAGGAAAAGGAATCTTGATCCACCCTTCAAAAGGTGAAGTTGTGGCTCCTTTTGATGGCACAGTAATGACCTTGTTCCCAACGAAACATGCCATTGGCTTGATTTCTGATAACGGTTTAGAGCTATTGATTCATATTGGTTTGGATACGGTTCAGTTAAATGGCGAATTCTTTGAAGCGCATGTGAAGCAAGGAGATAAAGTCACTCGTGGGCAAAAACTGATCAGCTTTGATAAAGATGCATTGATCAAAGCTGGATTCAATATTGAGACGCCAGTATTAGTTACCAACTCCGCCGATTATTTGGATATCATCGAGTCTGACAAACGAGAAGTTGGCTGTTCCGATGATTTGATCACGGCTTTAGTTTAGCCAAAACTTTATTAACAAGAGCTAAGTAAGTATAAAAGCGATCGCCCATGTGAAGCGATCGCTTTTTGGCAGCTGTTTAATTGGGAAACAGTGAGTCTTTATAATGAAGATTTTTATCGTAGGTTGGTTCAGCAATAATCGTTGATGATGTAGGGCGCTTGTCGTAAGCCATGCCAATATCGATCAAATGCTGCAGATTTTTCTCATAATGCTCCGAAAAAACGACTGCATACAACAAATCCAGCAAGTAGCAAACCGATGTATTGATCGTAAAGTTGGCGATCTTTGAGTAGAGTCTTTCTCTTGTCGTGATATTCAAAACACAATTACTTAATTTTGCCAAGGAGTTCTCCCCGATACTCGTCATGCCAATGATGGAAACCTGCCGTTCGGCAAGGATCTTCCCAATTTCTTTGACCATTTTATTTTCGCCAGTATAAGAGATCAAAATCGCAGTCGTATCGGAGGTACAGTTGGAAGCCTCATAGGCACTTTCGCCGAAGGTATCGCAGACGTGGATGTTTTTTCCTAAACGTCGCATCTTCAAAACAAAGTCTTGAGAAATCAAGGTATTGGCATTACTGGCGAAGATCTTGATATGGTTGGCATTGAGCAACGATTGTTTCGCTTTTTGTAATTCATCATGATGGATCAAGGAAAGTGTATCTTCAATCGTTGTTTGTTCAAGCTTTGCCAACTTTTTGGCGATGGTCATAATGCCGTCATGGGAGGAAAAAGGAAAGTTCGCATCCACATCGGTAAAATGGCTGCTCATATAAGTTTGCTCTTCCACAAAGGCCGTTTTTAAATCGAGCCAACCATTGAAGCCTAATTTTTTGGCGATCCGAATAAAAGTAGAAGGATGAACATAGGTTTTTTCTGACAATTCCTTGATGGTTTGATCCGCCATCGCAGTCGGGTTGGCTAATAAATAATCGATCAACGATCGTTCCGCTGGTGCTAATTTGATTTGGCGCATTTTTTCTTGTAGCAACATGGTATGTAGACTCCTTTTTACATTTTTTTATTATAATTTGTAAATGATTTTTACAGAATTTCTTCTTTATTAAGTACCTGGTTAATCGTTTATATCCTAATTATTCCTTATTTTATGCTCTTTGTAAATCTTTTTTACAAAACACCTGCTAGAAGAAGCGAGATTTGCAAACGCTTTTTCTAAATAAGCTATTTACATTGAATCAAATGTTTTTATGAATGATAATAAGAATGTAAATAAAATAGCAAAGGAGCAATACAATGACAAAAGGAATTAAAATTGCAACCATTGGTGGCGGCAGCAGCTATACCCCGGAGTTAATGGAAGGCTTTATCAAACGCTATGAAGAATTGCCGATTCGTGAAATTTGGCTAGTAGATATCGAAGCAGGAAAAGAGAAATTAGAAATCGTAGGTGCGATGGCACAACGAATGTGGGACGCCACGCCTTATGATGTAAAAATCCACATGACGTTGGATCGAGAAGAAGCGTTAAAGGATGCCGATTTCGTTACGACTCAATTCCGAGTAGGGTTGCTGAATGCCCGCATCAAAGATGAACGAATTCCTGCCTATTACGGCATGATTGGTCAAGAAACCAATGGCCCTGGGGGAATGTTCAAAGCGTTCCGGACGGTACCGATCATTCTTGAAATTGTTGAAGACATGAAACGTTTATGTCCGGATGCTTGGTTGATCAATTTTGCGAATCCAAGCGGCATGGTAACTGAAGCAATCGTGCGTTACGGAAAATGGGACAAAGTCATCGGGTTGTGTAATGTGCCAGTCATGGCAACCATGATTGAGCCAGCCTTAATTGGCAAAGAACCGGATGAATTGATTTACAAATTTGCAGGATTGAACCACTTCCACTGGCACAAAGTTGCTGATTCACACGGCAACGATGTAACGATGGACATTATTGATAAAATGTATGAAGAAGACAATGGCTTACCGAAGAATATCTTTGATGTACCATTTTACAAAGAACAGCTGGAACAAATGAAGATGATCCCTTGTGGGTATCACCGTTATTACTATCGTCAAGAAGAAATGTTGAATCATGCGATTGAAGAATATAAGACCGTCGGTACACGCGCACAGCAAGTAAAACAAACTGAAGCCGAATTGTTTGAGTTGTACAAAGATCCTGAATTGGATCATAAACCTGAACAGCTGCAAAAACGTGGTGGTGCGTATTACTCAGATGCAGCGTGTGAAACGATTGCTTCCATTTATGCCAATAAAAATACCCAAATCGTTGTTTCAACCAAAAATGAAGGCGCCGTTCCTGATCTACCTGCCGATTGCGTAGTTGAAGTGACCGCTTACGTTGGTGGACAAGGCGCGAGAAATGTTGCCTTTGGTGAGTTACCGACAGCTGAAAAAGGTTGGTTACAGGTAATGAAAGCAATGGAATTATTGACGATCGAAGCCGCTGTGACTGGGGATTACAATATCGCATTACAAGCATTCACCATCAACCCACTGGTTCCATCAGGGGATACGGCAAAACGTGTCATGGACGAACTGTTTATTGCCCACAAAGATCACTTGCCGAAATTTAAGGAAACAATCGCACGTCTTGAAAAAGAAGGCGTCGAAGTACAAGATGAAGTAGCCCGCGAACTTGATCGCGAACTAGTTAAATAAAGAGAAAGTAGGAAAGAAACATGGCATTTAGAAAAGACTTTTTATGGGGCGGCGCAACAGCTGCCAATCAATGTGAAGGAGGCTACCAAGAAGGCGGACGCGGCTTAGCAAACGTAGACGTGGTACCGATCGGCAAAGATCGTTTTCCAGTGATTACTGGTCAAATGAAAATGTTTGATTTTGATGACGAACATTTCTACCCAGCAAAAGAAGCGATCGATATGTATCATCGCTACAAAGAAGACATCGCATTATTTGGCGAAATGGGCTTTAAAACCTACCGCTTGTCGATCGCTTGGAGTCGGATTTTCCCTAAAGGAGATGAAACAGAACCAAATGAAGACGGCTTGAAATTCTATGAAGATCTTTTCAAAGAATGCCACAAATATGGGATCGAACCGTTAGTAACGATCACTCACTTTGATTGTCCGATGCATTTAGTTGAAAAATACGGAGCATGGCGTTCTCGTGAATTAGTCGGATTCTATGAAAACTTGTGTAATGTGATTTTCAATCGCTACAAAGGATTAGTAAAATACTGGTTGACCTTTAACGAGATCAACATGATTCTACATGCGCCATTTATGGGAGCAGGTTTGTACTTTGAAGAAGGCGATAACGTTGAGCAAGTGAAATACCAAGCGGCTCACCATGAGCTGTTGGCCTCTGCGATCGCAACGAAAATCGCTCATGAAGTCGATCCTGAGAACAAAGTAGGTTGTATGTTAGCTGCTGGCGCATACTATCCATATACAAGCAAACCAGAAGATGTCTGGGAATCTCGCAAAGCAGATCGCGAAAACTATTTCTTTATTGATGTTCAATCACGTGGGGAATATCCACAATATGCGCTGAAAGAAATGGAACGCAATGGGATCGAAATCAAAATGGAAGAAGGCGACCTTGAGCTGTTGAAAGCTCATACCGTTGACTTTATTTCTTTCTCTTACTATTCTTCCCGCGTATCAACAACGGACGCTGAATTGTTAGAACAAACGGCTGGCAATATTTTTGCCTCTGTGAAAAACCCATACTTGGAAGCAAGTGAGTGGGGGTGGCAAATTGATCCACTTGGTTTGCGGATCACGATGAATGACATTTATGATCGCTACCAAAAACCATTGTTCATCGTTGAAAACGGCTTAGGAGCTGTCGATACACCGGATGCAGATGGTTATGTGGAAGATGACTATCGAATCCAATATTTGGCAGAGCATATTCAAGCAATGAAAGATGCGGTTGAACAAGATGGTGTCGATTTATTGGGCTACACCACATGGGGTTGTATCGATTTAGTTTCAGCTGGAACCGGTGAAATGAAAAAACGCTATGGTTTCATTTATGTGGATCGTGACAATGAAGGAAACGGCACCTTGAAACGAACAAAGAAAAAATCATTTGATTGGTACAAACAAGTGATTGCTTCAAACGGTGAAGATTTGTCGAATAACTAATCAAAAGAAGCTGCCGTTGATCTCTTAGAGAAATCTAAGGAGATCAACGGCAGTTTTTTTAAGTCTTTTTAAAAACTTTTGTAACGAATGGCTTCTTTAAGAAGAAATGGAGGCTCAAATATTTTTGATAACCAACAATGAGAGTGTTGTAAAATGTTTGCGTTGCAGCAATTACAAAACGGCGACCTTAAGGATGACATATTTTGCCCTTAAGGTCGCCTTTATCAATTTTTTAAAGAACTTTTTCAATTTCAGGAATCATTTTTTGAGGATTGGTTTGTGGAGCAAAACGCTCAACGACTCTGCCTTGGCGATCCACCAAAAATTTCGTGAAATTCCATTTAATGGCTTTGCCTAGCGTGCCCGGTGCTTCTTCTTCCAAATAGCGAAACAAGGGATCCGCGTCTTTGCCATTGATCACCGTTAACTTGTGCATCGGAAAATCAACACCATAGGTGGTTCGGCAAGCGGCTGCGGCTTCTTCGGCTGAACCGACTTCTTGTTTGAACTGGTCAGAAGGAAATCCTAAAACGACCAACCCTTGGTCTTTATAGGTTTCATAAAGACCTTGTAATTCTTTGAACTGCGGACTCAAACCGCACTTCGTAGCTGTATTGACAATCACTAGCGGTTGACCTTCGTATTTTGCTAGCGAATAGGTTTCGCCGTTTTCTAATGTTGCTTGGTAGTCATAGATTGACATAGCAAACGCTCCTTTTAATGTAAATCATAGTCGATAGCTTCTGAGACAAGTATAGAGCAAAGTCTTCAAAAAAACCAAGCAAACTTCTTGGCGTATCTTATTTTTTATGGAAAACAAAAAAGTCCAGCAGTCACCGAGACCGCTGGACTTTAATTATGCTTCCGGTAAGACTTCTGGTTCGGCTTCTTGGGGATGAACGACAGCTTTGGTTTTCCAGACACCAGAATGCCAGCGATAGATCATTAAGATACTGCGGAGTGCTTCGTCAATGGCATAAGCGATCCAAACGCCGATCAAACCGAATTTAAAGACGATGGCCAATGAGTAAGAAAACGGTAAGCTGATGACCCATAGAACAACCAGACTGCAGATCAATGGGAACTTCACGTCGCCACTTGCATTCAAGGAACCCACAAGGATCATATTGACTGCACGAGCTGTTTCTAAGACGATCTCTACCAAAAAGACACCTTTAGCAATCTCGATCACTTCCGCGTTGGAGGTAAAGATTCCCATGATTGGCTCAATAAACAAGTAAGTCAATAGACAGATCGTCACTGAGGCAATGATCCCGATCACCATCGTGCGCATGCCTCGCTGATGCGCGCGATCGAATTCTCCAGCACCGACATTGCGGCCAATCATGATTTGATTCCCTTGACTCAATGCGGAGGCAATCAAATAAACAAATTGGGTGATAGCTGTTACGTAAGATTTTGCAATCAAGACACTTGCACCAAGTTGAGCCACAATCATCGTCACCACGACTTGCGCACCTTGATAGGAAAGAGATTCGCCAGAAGAAGGCAATCCGTAAGTCAAAATGTTTTTCATCACACCCCAAGAGACGTTCGAAAAACGGGCAGACAAAACAGAAAAATTCACGTGCTTCTTCAGTAGTACTGCGGCAATTACTAAACCGATCGAATTACCAAAGACGCTAGAAAATGCCAATCCAGTCACACCGAAATTCGGCAATCCGAAGGGGCTGTATAAGACAAAATAATTCCCAATCACGGCTAGAATACTAGCAAACATCGGTACCAATAACGCAGGTTTTGTGAAACTGTGGCTACGCATGACAGCAATTATGACCGCCGTGATCGAGGAAAGGAACAGACTTCCGCCATATACTTGTAAGTACCCATGCCCGAGGGCAACTAATTCAGCATCCAGTCCCATGAAACGCAAGAGATAGGTTGAGCCAAAAAGGAACATTAAGCTGATTAAAATTCCAATGAATAATGAGCCAAAAAGAGCGGTATTGATGACTTTCGGGATCTGGTCCCGTTTTTTTGCACCAATTAATTGGGCGATAATGATCTGAGTACCCACGGTTATGAAACCGTAAATAAAGACCGTTAAATTTAACAGTTGATTGGCGGCACTGACAGCCGCTACTGCTGGCTCGGAGTAATGAGAAATCATCCAAACGTTGATATTCCCAATAACGACCCGCAAAAATAACTCAACAAAAATCGGCCAGCTGAGGAAAAGCAGTTCGCGATCTGATTTTCCTAAAAGTTTTTTCTTATTCAATTGTAAGGACTCCTTATTTTCTATATAATAGACGTATCGTGAAAATTTTACAAAAATTGAAAAGAAAGTCAATGTAATTTTCAAAAGTAAAAGCAGGAATATCTTATTATTTTTTGTAAGCAGATGAGTTGAAAGAATTTGCTTTTGAAAGTAAAGTATGGGTAGTCCAAATTGGAGGGAAATATATGTATGATGTAATTATCATCGGCGCAGGCCCTGCGGGGATGACAGCAGCGCTTTATGCGTCAAGATCGAATTTATCAGTACTAATGATTGAACGAGGCGCACCTGGCGGTCAAATGAATAATACGGCTGAAGTTGAAAACTACCCAGGATACGAGTCTATCTTAGGCCCTGAACTAGCATTCAAGATGTATGAAGGTGCCATAAAATTTGGTGTTGAAAATGCCTATGGAATCGTTCAAAACATCACTGACCAAGGTGAGTTTAAAGAAGTTGTGACCGAAGACAAAACTTATCAAGGAAAAACAGTCATTATTGCCACAGGGTGTGTACATAGAAAGTTAGGCGTCAAAGGCGAAGAAGAATTCGCTGGACGCGGTGTTTCATACTGTGCGGTTTGTGACGGTGCCTTTTTCCGTAACAAACGCTTGATTGTTGTTGGCGGAGGCGACTCGGCAGTTGAAGAAGCTATCTACTTAACACAATTTGCTTCTGAAGTAACGATCGTTCACCGTCGTGACGAATTACGAGCACAAAAAATCATCCAAGACCGCGCATTTGCCAACGAGAAAATCTCTTTTATTTGGGATTCTGTTGTGGAGGAAATCAAAGGCAATGAGATGGTCGTAACTGGCGTGCAAATCAGAAACGTAAAAACGGATGAAGTGACAGAAGAAGCTGCTGGCGGTGTCTTTATCTATGTTGGTTTAGATCCGTTGACAGAGCCATTCAAAGCCAGCGGTATCACGAATGATGCTGGCTGGATCTTAACAAATGATCAGATGGAAACTTCAATTCCTGGTGTTTACGCGGTTGGCGATGTTCGTGAAAAAGGCTTGCGTCAAATCACGACGGCAGTCGGCGATGGCAGTATTGCTGGTCAACAAGTGTTTGATTTTATTGAAACACAAAAAGATGCTCAATTAACGAAATAACCTAATGGAATCAGCTGTTATTTTTAAAGTGTCAATCACTTTTGATAGCAGCTGTTTTTATTTTTCGTTTGGTTATTCTTTGAGAAATCTGTAAGTAGTGTTATACTAATTTTAGAGCATTTTAACGGAAAAAGGAGAGGTTATTTTATGGCATGGGAACAAACATTTAATCAATGGAAAAACAGTGAACACTTAGATCCACAATTAAAAGAACAATTGACCGCATTAGAAGCAGATCCTGCGATGCTAGAAGACGCTTTTTATATGCCTTTGGAATTTGGGACTGCCGGTATGCGAGGGATTTTAGGGCCTGGGATCAACCGGATGAACATTTATACGATTCGTCAAGCAACCGAAGGATTGGCTCGCTTTATGGATACACAAGATCCTGAAACAAGACGTCGTGGCGTAGCGATCGCCTATGATTCCCGTCATTTTTCACCTGAGTTTGCGATGGAAGCAGCGAAAACATTGGCAAAACATGATATTCCAGCCTTCGTCTTTGAAAGCTTACGTCCGACGCCAGAATTATCTTTTGCTGTGCGTTACCTAAAAACTTTCACCGGAATCATGATCACTGCTTCTCACAATCCAGCCGAATACAATGGCTACAAAGTATATGGGGAAGATGGTGGACAAATGCCACCTGCAGATGCGGATGCATTGACCAAATTCGTTCGAGAAATTGAAAATCCATTGGAGATCCCTGTATTAAGTGAAGAAGAAGCCAAAAACAGCGGCTTGATCTCTATTATTGGCGAAGAGATCGACACTGCCTATCTGAAAGAGATCAAAGAAGTCACGATCGATCAAGAATTGATCGATACGGTGGGCAAAGATTTGAAACTTGTCTATACACCACTTCATGGAACGGGACGGATGCTTGGTGAGAAAGCATTGAAACAAGCTGGTTTCCAACAATTCATTATTGAACCTTCTCAAGCGGTTGCTGATCCAAATTTCAGTACAGTAAAATCACCAAATCCAGAAGAGCACTCTGCCTTTGAATATGCGATTGCTTTAGGAGAAAAAGAAGGAGCGGACCTATTGATCGCCACGGACCCAGATGCCGATCGCTTGGGGGCTGCAGTAAGAATGCCAGATGGCAATTACCAAGTATTGACTGGAAACCAATTAGGCGCATTGATGATCCGTTATATTCTAGAAGCTCATAAAACAGCAGGAACCTTGCCTGAAAATGCAGCAGTCTTAAAATCGATCGTTTCTAGTGAATTGCCAACAGCGATCGCCAAATCTTACAATGTGGATATGATCAATGTTTTGACCGGCTTTAAATTCATCGCCGAAAAAATCCAACAATTTGAAAAAGATCATTCGCAAACCTTCATGTTTGGTTTTGAAGAAAGTTATGGTTACTTAGTGAAACCATTTGTACGGGACAAGGACGCGATCCAAGCGCTCGTTTTATTAGCAGAAGTGGCGGCTTTTTACAAACAATCAGACAAAACCCTTTATGATGGTCTGCAAGATATTTTTGAAGAATATGGTTATTACGCAGAAAAAACCATTTCAGTAACGATGAGCGGTATGGAGGGGGCAACTAAGATTGCTGCCTTGATGAAGACTTTCCGTGAAAAAGCTCCTTCTGTTTTCGCAGGAACTCCTGTCGTTCAAACAGAAGACTTTAAACTGTTGACTCGTGTGGGCTTAGATGGACACCTGCAAAAAATGACGACACCGCCTTCTGATGTTTTGAAATACACATTAGAAGATGAAAGCTGGATTGCTGTGCGTCCTTCTGGAACTGAACCGAAAATCAAGTTTTATATTGGTGTGAAAGGCGAATCGGCAGAAGAGGCAGAACAAAAAATTGCTGATCTGCAAGCAGCCATCGAAGAGATCACTGGGGAATAAAACTACCTGATGTCTCCAATACCAAGAAATTGCAACTGACTGAATGATCCGAGTGGTAGAAACGAAGCTTCGATTCCTCAGCACCTCGCTGTTGAGGAATCAAAGCTTCGAGAAGAAATTTTCTGACACTTGGATCTATTCGTGTCTTTTATCTATTTTCTTTCCCTTGCTCATCAAAGGTGGATTGACAAGCCGTCAACCAAGGGCTAAAATGCAAAAGGAAATAAGAGAGGATGTGGCGCGATGACTACGCCGAAATTAGAGGAAATTCAGCAAGTAACACAGATTTTTAAGATGCTTAGTGATCCCACCAGACTAAAAATTTTGTTGTCCCTTCAAGAAGGTGAACGCAACGTCACTTCGATTGCGGAACAAGTACATATGGAACAATCAGCAGTTTCTCATCAGTTGAAACTTTTGAAAGATAATCGGATCGTAAAGTCAGAGAGACAAGGAAAAACGATTCTTTATAGTCTCGATGACAAACATGTTGTGGATATTTTGCAAAAAACATTTGAACATATCCATCACCGTTAAAACTAGGGCGAGAATTTCTCAAAAGTCCTAGTTTTTTCTTATTGTTTTTGGTATGCTAGTGGAAATATTAAAATTAGATGAACGGTTTTTAATAACGTTTTCAGTTAGGGGGCATTATGGGTAAGCGATTAAACATTGGATTATTAGGAATGGGTGTTGTCGGCAGTGGAGTCTGTCAAGTGCTGGCGGAACAAAAAGAAGCCATTCTGGCACGGACAGGAGTCAATGTGCAAATCACGAAAGCACTAGCATCGCCTTATGAGGACAAGTCTGCGTTAGCGGCTAAGTATGGGTTTGCTTTGACGAATGAGGCAAATGAGTTGTTTGAAGATGAGACCATCGACGTAATTGTGGAATTGATCGGGAAGATCGATCCGGCAAAAGCGTTTATTTCAGCTGCTTTAGAAAATAAAAAGCATGTTGTGACGGCAAATAAAGATTTGATTGCCACCCATGGACCTGAACTGCTGGCAATTGCTGAAAAAGCCGGTGTTTCTCTTTATTATGAAGCCAGTGTGGGTGGCGGCATTCCAATCTTGCGCACATTGAGCACCCACTATCTACCTGATACCATCACAGGGATTTTTGGTATCGTCAATGGGACGACCAATTACATGTTGACGAAAATGACAGAAGATGGCCTGACCTATGAAGATGCTTTGTCGCAAGCTCAAGCAAAAGGCTTTGCGGAATCAGATCCTACCAATGATGTCGATGGCATTGATGCTGCTTACAAAATGGTGATTTTGACGAAATTTGCCTTTGGGAAAACGATCAGCATTGATGATGTTGCAACGAAAGGCATCCGCGGATTAGCTGTGGCAGATATTAAGCAGGCGCAAACCTTTGGTTATGAAGTGAAGTTGATCGGCGCAGCTCAAAAGACAGTTGACGGTTCCCTTACTGTGTCAGTCGGACCTGTATTAGTACCGAAAAACCATGCGTTGGCGACGATCCAAAACGAGTTTAATGGTATTTTTATCGAGAGCGAAGGCATTGATCAATCAATGGTTTATGGACCAGGAGCAGGATCGCGACCGACGGCCACCAGCGTGGTTGCGGATTTAACCGTGCTAGCAAAAAATAAAAGCTATGGGATCGTGGAACCATTTCTAACCTTTGAAAAAGAAACAGCATTAGCTACTGTCCGAGAAGTTCCCAGCCGACATTATGTGTCGTTTTCAAGTCAAGAGATCAAAGGGAACGCTCTTCCAGAATGGTTTGCGTTTGAGCAAACGGTGTTCAACGAAGCAGACCAACGAATCGCTGGAATCACCAATCCAATGAGCGAAAAAGAGCTAACAGAAAAACTCGCAACTTATACCGATGCACAAGACATACAAATATTGAAAGTGATGGAGGAATAAACATGTATCAAGGATTATTGCATCAATACAAGGAATATCTGCCAGTCAACGAAAATACCCCAGCATTGTCACTGGCAGAAGGTAACACGCCGTTGATTCCCTTACCAAGCCTTTCCAAGGAATTAGGGATCCAATTGTATGGAAAATACGAAGGGCTGAATCCAACAGGCTCATTTAAAGACCGCGGGATGGTCATGGCGGTGGCAAAAGCGGTGGAAGAAGGCGCCAAAGCAATCGTCTGTGCCTCGACAGGAAATACTAGTGCGGCAGCAGCAGCTTATGCCACCAGAGCGGGGATCAAAGCCTACGTTGTTATTCCAGATGGCAAGATCGCTATGGGAAAATTGGCGCAAGCAATCGTTTATGGAGCCGATATCATTTCGATTCCAGGAAACTTTGATGAAGCGTTAAAAGCGGTCCGGGATATTGCAGAAACGGAAGCCGTGGCGCTAGTAAACTCAGTCAATCCTTATCGTTTAGAAGGACAAAAAACAGCGGCCTTTGAAGTATGCGAACAATTAGGACAAGCGCCAGATGTTCTTGCGATTCCTGTCGGTAATGCAGGAAATATCTCGGCATATTGGAAAGGGTTCAAAGAATGGCATGAGAAAAAAGGCACCACGTTGCCAAGAATGCATGGGTTTGAAGCTGAAGGTGCTGCTGCCATCGTCCGAGGTGAAGTCATCGAACAGCCGGAAACCATCGCTACAGCGATTCGAATCGGCAATCCAGCCAGCTGGCAGTTGGCAGAAGCCGCTCGTGATGAATCAAATGGACATATTGATGCAGTTACCGATGAGGAAATTTTGAATGCTTACCGTAAAATCGCTGCACAAGATGGTGTATTTATTGAACCAGGTTCAGCCGCATCACTTGCCGGCGTTATCCAGCACGTGAAAGCAGGAAAAATCAAATCAGGTGAAACTGTCGTTGCTGTCTTTACTGGAAATGGTCTGAAAGATCCGGATACAGCAATTAAAGCAACCGAAGTAACCATCAATAAAATGAGTGATTTAGAAGAAATGCGTCAGCATCTTCGTGAAGGAGTTGCCAATCTATGAAGATCCGCGTTCCTGCAACCAGTGCGAATTTAGGGCCTGGTTTTGATTCCTGCGGGATTGCCCTGTCAAAGTATTTGTTCATCGAAGTTTTAAAAGAAAACGATACATGGGAAATCATCCATGAGTTAGGCTCAGAGATTCCAACCGATGAAACCAATTTACTTTTGCGTGTGGCTTTGAAATTAGCACCAGACATGAAACCATTGAAGATTCGTATGAGCTCAGATATTCCATTGGCACGAGGCTTAGGCAGCAGTTCTTCTGTTATTGTTGCTGGGATTGAACTAGCCAACCGCATGGCGCATATGAATCTGAGTGCAGCACAAAAACTTGAGATCGCAACCGCCATTGAAGGGCATCCTGACAACGTCGGACCAGCGATCTATGGAGATTTTGCGATTGCTGCCTATGATCATCAGCACAAGCATACGTATTTAGTCAAACATCATTTTCCTGAATGTGAGATCATCGCCTATATTCCTCATGATGAGTTGTTGACGGAAGCAAGTCGCCAAGTCTTGCCCCAGACACTTTTTCACGAGCAAGCAGTCGAAGCCAGTGCGATCGCCAATGTTATGATCGCAGCAGTCATCAATGGCAATCTGCCTCTTGCTGGGAAATTGATGCAGCAAGATCGTTTTCATGAAGCCTATCGTGAGAAACTTGTTCCACACTTGTCGACCATTCGCCAGATTTGTGAAGAAGAAGGCGGTTATGGCTGTTTCTTGAGTGGCGCAGGTCCCACTGTCTTAGCAATCGTCCCAGAAGACAAGGCAGAACGTATCTCAAAACTTTTGCATGCGCTGGAAAGTAATGCGTATATCGAACAATTGCAAATCGATCGTGAAGGGCTACAAGTTTTCTAAAGAGCTTTAAAATGAAAAATATACCAAAAACGATGAGCAGACTCAGTCCGCTCATCGTTTTTTATTGCTTAATAGTGGTTAATCTTTCGTCTCTGAGGTGTAATAGCTATGATCTTCTAAGTTTAATGCATTTAAAATCATCGAGGCGGTTTCTTCGATGGAAAGAGAAGCGACATTGATCACGACACAACCTAATTTCTCATAAAGATCATTGGCAAACGTCAGCTCCGCTTTGATTTTTTCGATATCGGAATACGCAGAATCGGGGTTCAAGCCGTAGGAGCGCATCCGTTCTTTGCGGATACTGTTTAATACATTCGGATCGTTTGTTAACCCAACGATTTTTTTCGGATCGATTTCCCAGAGCTGTTTCGGGATGTGGGCTTGCGGAACCAAAGGCAAATTAGCGACTTTTAAGTTTTTGTTCGCTAAAAATAGACTCAAAGGCGTTTTTGAGGTCCGAGAAACACCCAATAAAACGACATCCGCCTCTAAAAAGCCACGGGGGTCTTTCCCGTCATCATACATCACAGCAAACTCCATGGCTTTGATGCGTTTGAAATAATTTTCATTCAAGTGATGCAAAGCGCCGGGTTCTCGTGACGGTGCCACCCCAGTGCGGCGTTCAACTTCACTCACAGGCGGTGTCAGTACATCAAAATGATAGAGATCCGCTTCTTCACAAAAATGATTCGTCAAGTCCACTAGCTCTTCTTTGATCAAGGTATGAAGAATAATGGCATTGTGTTTTTTTGCATCTGATAATGCTTTGATCAAGTGCTCTTTCGTATGGATAAACGTGCGTCTGAAAAGGTTGAATTCGACGCTGGGGTATTGGGCCATTGTCGCTTGTGCAAGCTTCGATGCCGTTTCGCCGGCAGAGTCAGACAATACGAACATCGTCACTGCGGCACTGGTTTGCAATTTTTCTTGCAAGTCTGGTTGTTCAGGTTCAGTTGGCTTCATAAGAAAAATCCTCTCTTGCTTTTTTATTGATTTCATTATACCATACTTAAGATCGATAGAATCGGAATGATTTTGATTTATCAGGAGGGCCTACGATGAAAAATCAAACACTTATTGAGCATGCCATGACAACATTGAAAGAAAATGGCTTTAAATACACCAAAAAAAGAGAAGCGATCATCACCTATTTAGTCAAACGCAATCGCTATTTACCAGCAAAAGAAATTCATGAATACATGTCGGAAAAGTATCCTGGTTTGAGTTATGATACGATCTACCGGAATTTGCACGATTTTTCTGAGATCGGTATTTTAGAAGAAACAGAGCTGAACGGTGAGATGAAGTTTCGCTATAACTGCTGTGCAGAATTAGAAGACCATCACCACCATCATTTCATTTGTACAGTCTGCGGCAAAACAAAAGAACTGCATATTTGTCCAATGGACTTCTTTCAAGAACAGCTTCCTGGTTGTTTGATCGAGGGTCATCGTTTCGAGATTCTGGGGCGTTGTGAAGAATGTCAATGAAAACCCAAACAAACTTGACAGTATCGAAGACTTTTTTACCAGAATGCCTTGACACTTTTTCAGGGGTTAGCTATAATTTTTAAAGGACAGTCGTGTTTTTTGGGATTTTATTTCAATAACAACTACGGTTACTTTTTAAGCTCGGAGGGAGGGAATTTACATGTCAAAAACAGTCGTTCGCAAAAACGAATCACTTGACGATGCTCTTCGTCGCTTCAAACGTTCCGTGTCAAAAGCGGGTACTTTACAGGAATCTCGTAAACGTGAATTTTACGAAAAACCTAGCGTAAAGCGTAAGAAAAAATCTGAAGCAGCTAGAAAACGCAAAAAATTCTAATTTTCTACTGTTTTGAGAATTGGAGCTGGTAGTGTGACACTACTAAGTACACTGAATGATGACATGAAGACAGCGATGAAAGCCAAAGACAAGGAAACCTTGCAGGTGATCCGCATGTTGAAAGCATCAATTCAAAATGAGCAGATCAAAAAAGGTACTGACTTGAATGAAGAAGAAGAGTTGACTGTTTTATCTCGTGAGATGAAGCAACGTCGGGACTCTTTAAATGAGTTTGAGAAAGCTGACCGAAAAGATCTAGCCGAGAAAGTCAAAGTTGAAATTGCAGTTGTTGAAAAATATTTACCAGCGCAACTTGATGAAGCGGAAATCCGCCAAATCGTTGCTGGAGCGATTGAAAAGACTGGTGCTTCTTCTTCCAAAGAATTTGGAAAAGTGATGGGTGCTGTAATGCCGCAAGTCAAAGGCAAAGCAGACGGCAATCAAGTCAATGCGATCGTTAAAGAATTATTGGATCAAATGTAAGCTCACGCCGCAAGTATGGATGACATGCTTGCGGCTTTTTTCTGATTTCGAAAACTTAAAAAAAGCATAAGGACAAAAGGAAACTACCTCTGGGCTTTATAAGTAATTTTTCTTTTTTCCATCTTATGTTATTATTAATAAGAACGCCAAAAAAGGAGCTGTAACATATTTGACAGACAAAACTATGACGATCGAGATAACACTTAGTGAAAACGATGATGTTCGTTTGCTATTAGGTGCTCATGATAAAAACATTAAAATTATTGAAGACTCGACAGGGACGGTCATTCACACTCGTGGTGAGCTAATCCAAATCGTCGGCGAAGCGGATGCAGCAGAAAAAGCACAATCTGTGATTCGAGCGTTGCAAGAGTTGATCAAACGAGGCATCAATATCAGTACCCCTGATGTGATCACAGCATTGAATATGGTGAACAAAGGCAGTCTTGATTATTTCAAAGATATGTATGAGGAAGAAATCATCAAGGACCGTAATGGTAAACCGATTCGGGCGAAAAATGCCGGTCAAAAGAAATATATCGAAGCTGTTCGCAAACATGATGTGGTCTTTGGTGTCGGACCAGCTGGAACAGGAAAAACCTTTTTAGCCGTTGTCATGGCGATCGCCGCTTTAAAGAAAGGCCAAGTGCAAAAGATCATTTTGACACGGCCCGCTGTGGAAGCAGGAGAAAACCTTGGTTTCCTACCGGGAGACTTGAAAGAAAAAGTCGATCCTTACTTACGACCCGTTTATGATGCGTTGTATCAAATTTTCGGGATGGATCATACGAATCGTTTAATGGAACGTGGCGTCATAGAGATCGCTCCATTAGCATATATGCGAGGGCGCACGTTAGAAGATGCCTTTGTAATTTTAGATGAAGCCCAAAACACGACGATCGCTCAAATGAAAATGTTTCTGACACGTTTAGGATTTAACTCCAAAATGATCGTCAATGGCGATACGAGTCAGATCGACTTGCCAAAGGGAACTTTAAGCGGTTTGATCCATGCGGAGCGAACGTTGCAAGAGATCCCCAAAATTGCTTTTGCTAATTTTGAAGCAGGAGATGTGGTACGGCACCCAGTTGTGGCCGAAATCATTCGAGCTTATGAAGAAGCAGATCTTAAAGACAAGCGCTGATCGTCTTTTAGGAGGAGAACTATGATCATTCAACCACTACGGAAATTTAGAGAAAGACTTGGAAAGTTCTATTTGCCAGTTTTAATGTTTCTATTCTTTCTTTTTTCGATTGGTATCATGTACACCAGCGTCAAACAGAACAATGTCGATTATAGCGAAGGTCAGGTGGCGGAAGAAAACATCCGTGCCAATAAAACGATTGAAAATACCGCTGCGACAGAACAAAAGCGCAAATTAGCAGCAGAAGCGGTCCCACCAGAGTATACTTATCAAGATACACTGGCGCAAACACAGCACGATCGCATCGACCATTTATTTGACTTAGTTGATTCAGTCAAAAAGTCGGTAGATGATGCCCACGCTAAAGAAGTTGCTGAGGCTGATGAGGATGAAAATATCCCTAAACCGAGTACGGATGAATACATCGCAGCCTTAAAAAAAGAGTTTGAAAAAATGAGTGATGACGAACTTGATTTTTATCAGTCATTGACGAATAATTTTTTGTCGACGTTGTTTTCTTTAAGTAGCGATGAATTGAATACGGTACGAACCTATGCCTTACAGCTAGTGGACGAGCAAATGGCCAAGCAGATCCGTCAAACAGAACTCAGCACTTTCCGCTCGGAGGCAGAAGACAAGATCCAATTTCTAGATGTTACTTCAGACATGGCATCAGTATTGCGTTTTATTGTCAATCAAGGAATCGTCGTCAATGATATTCCCAATGAAAAGCGGACGGAAGAAGCGAGACAAACCGCCATGGACGCTGTTCCACCGGTAATGATCTATCAAGGAGAAATCATTGTTCGTGAAGGCTCACAGATCGATGCCAACGCATTGGAAAAATTACAGCTTTTAGGAATGACCAATCAAACCTTCTCAGTTTTTCCGTTGATTGCTTTAGTTTTAGCGACATGCTTACAAATGCTGATGCTGTTTTATTATACAAGACAGACAAAAGACGTTGAAAAACGTATGAACGCCGTCACTTTTTATATTTTGGCGATGGCATTCAGTATTTTGATCATGAAATTCTTCCAACTGTTCCAATCAGAATTAGTGACCTTTATCCCGCTCTTTTTCCCAGCAGCCTTTACACCGCTGATTCTGAGCATTTTCTCCAGCAGACGTTTAGGAATATTATCCGCGATTTTCCAAGTGGTCAGTGCACTCTTCATTTACTTTGATTCCAGTGGGACCAACTTGTTGACGACTGTTTTAGTGACCTACCTTTTCTCTGGTTTAATGGGGACGATGATCAAACGAGCACGTATTGCCAGTCAAGGGAAAATCGCAGTCATGTGGGTGATCGTTTTCCCATTACTCTTAAGCATCATGCTGGTCATTTTCCAAGGAATGGATTTGGCCCGCGGCAACACATGGACAACACTCGTCTGTGGATTGGCCGGCTCGCTCCTAAGCTATTTGCTGACAATGGGCCTGCATCCGTATATCGAACTATTGGTAACGGACGAAAGTATGATCGTGTTGAATGAATTGAGTAATCCGAACCATCCGTTGTTGAAGCAGTTGTTGGAAGAAGCACCAGGGACCTATCATCACAGTATGATGGTTGCCAATCTTAGTGCCAATGCTGTAGCTGAGATCGGTGGGCAAAGCTTACTGACCCGCGTGGCTTGTTACTACCATGACATTGGTAAAGTCAAACATGCCAATTTCTTCGTCGAAAATTTACCTGCAGGTGCTGAGAATCCACATAATTTCTTGCTACCTGAAGACAGCAAACAAATCATCTTCGGTCACGTGATTGATGGGGCGGAAATTCTCGAAGAGGCCAAAATGCCGCGGATGGTGATCGATATTTGCCGTCAACACCATGGCACGACCCTGATGCGTTATTTCTATGTCAAAGCCCAAGAGCGTAATCCCGAGGTGACGGAAGAAGATTTCCGTTATCCCGGGCCAAAACCGCAAACACGAGAAGCGGGTGTCGTGAGTATCGCTGATAGCTGTGAAGCAGCGGTTCGAGCGATGGAAAATCCGACCAATCAAAAGATTCAAGAATTTGTTGCGAATCTCATCAATGACCGGATCTTGGACGGTCAACTGGATGAAACAGGGTTAACGTTGAAAGAAATCCGAATGATTGAAAAATCACTGGTCAATGGACTTTGCAGTACCTTCCATTCACGGATCAAATACCCAAAGATGAAATCGGAAGCAGAGAAAATGAAAGAAGAACAAGAAAGAAGAGAGCGCTAATGGAGATTACCTTTTTAGATGAGACAAATTCAGTAGGGGAAACCAAGATCAAAGAGATCGAAGGCCTTCTACAATTTGCTGCAGGACATTTAGACCTTCCAGAGGATACAGAGATGTCGGTCACGTTTATGGACAATGCAGCCATCCAAGAAATCAATCGGGAGTATCGCGGCAAAGATATGCCGACAGATGTCATCAGTTTTGCCTTCGAAGAAGAAACGCCAGAGGAGATGCCGATCATTTTTGATGAAGTCCTTGAAGAGATGCCTCGTGATCTAGGAGACATTATGATCTCCATTGAACGGGCAAAGGAACAAGCTGCTGAATATGGGCATACTTATGATCGGGAACTTGGTTTCTTGGCGTTGCATGGTTTCTTGCATATCAACGGCTATGATCATATGACACCAGAAGATGAAAAGGAAATGTTTGGATTGCAAAAGGAAATACTGGATGCCTATGGACTCAAAAGATAAGAATATTGGGAAAAACAAACAGTTTATCTCGTCAATCGAATTTGCTTTCACCGGTATAAAAACCGTCTTTAAAGAGGAGCGTAATATGCGTAAACATGTTGCGTTAGGTATCGTTGCGATCATTGCAGGCTTTGTTTTCCGTTTGAATCAAATGGAATGGCTTTGGCTGCTGTTAGCTGTTTTCTTAGTGTGGATCGTGGAGATCATCAATACAGTCTTTGAGAATGTCGTTGACATGTTTACGGACTTTCATTTCCATCCTATCGGAAAAAAAATCAAAGATATGGCAGCTGGTGCTGTGCTGATGACCGCTGTGTTTGCATTAGTGGTCGCCGCGATCATCTTCTTGCCAAAATTGCTACAGCTCTTCTAAAAGATGCACCAAAACCACAAGATAAAGGGGAACAACAATGACAACACACAAATCAGGCTTCGTTGCGATCGTCGGGCGGCCAAATGTTGGAAAATCAACACTACTAAATCGAGTCGTAGGACAAAAAATCGCGATCATGAGTGACAAGGCGCAAACGACTCGAAATAAAATTCAAGGGGTCTATACGACAGATGACGCACAGCTGATCTTTATCGATACACCAGGGATCCATAAACCCAAACACCGTCTAGGCGATTTTATGATGGAAACCGCCTATAGTGCACTTCGTGAAGTTGACGTGACACTATTTATGATCAGTGCCGATCAAAAGCGCGGTAAGGGTGATGATTTTATCATCGAACGGTTGCGTCAAAGCCAGACGCCGGTTTTCCTAGTGATCAATAAAATAGATAAAGTCCATCCGGATGCTTTATTGGCAATCATTGAAGATTACTCTTCACAAATGGACTTTGCTGAGATCGTACCGATTTCCGCAACGGAAGGCAATAATTTCGAAACGTTAATGAAACTACTGATCGATGAAATGCCTGAAGGGCCTCAGTACTTCCCAGAGGATCAAATCACGGACCATCCGGAATACTTTATCGTTTCCGAATTGGTACGGGAAAAAGTTTTGCTACTGACCAGAGATGAAGTGCCTCACTCGGTAGCGGTCGTTGTTGACTCCATGAAACGGGACCATAATGATAAGGTGCACATTCAAGCGACGATCATTGTCGAACGTGACAGTCAAAAAGGCATTATCATCGGTAAAGGCGGAAAAATGCTGAAACAGATCGGTACGAAAGCTCGTTTAGACATTGAACACTTGTTAGATGACAAAGTCTTTTTGGAACTATGGGTAAAAGTTCAAAAAGATTGGCGCGACAAGCAAACCTTCTTAACAGACTACGGCTATCGCAAAGATGAGTATTAAGGAAATTTAGATCAATCATGGTCTGCTTTAAAAAGAAAAAACTGATGCAGTTAGTTAACTGGATCAGTTTTTTTAAAGAAATGGGGTACGACGATGAATCTTGTTGAAACAAAAGGAATCTTACTTTTTTCAAAAGACCATAAAGAAAAGGACAAGCTAGTCAAAATCTTTACGGAGTCAGCTGGGAAGCAAATGTTTTATGTCAAAGGGGCTCATCGGAAAAACAACCCCTTGGCACCAGCGTTGCTCTCCTATACTGAAGCGACTTACATGGGAACCATCAAAGCGGAAGGCTTGTCCTTTTTAAATAATGCCAAAGACATCCATCCATTTCGTACGATTCAAAGTGATATTTTTATCGCTGGCTATGCGACTTATCTGTTGAATCTGGCTGATTCTGCCATCGATGATCGGGTCTATGATCCACATCTTTACCAATTTCTGCACGAGGCGTTACAATTGATGGATCAAGGAAACGACGCAGAGATCATCACCAATATTTTTGAGATTCAGATTTTACACCGTTTCGGGATCACTCCAAATTGGACGCATTGTGCCATCTGCGGAAAAACCGACGGTCGGTTTGATTATTCCTCAAAATATAGCGGTATTTTATGTGAACAGCACTGGGGGATGGACGAACGTCGCTATCATGCGGATTCTCGTGCGATCCATTTTATTCGCTTGTTTTCGCAAATATCCTATGAGCAGATTGCTTCGATCAAATTAAAGTCAGAAACGAAAGCAGCGATTCGACAAGTGATCGATCTATTGTATGATGAATATGTCGGCATCCATTTGAAAAGCAAGAAGTTTATCGATCAGATGGGGCAATGGCAAGACGTCTTAAAACCGAAAAATCAATGATAGAGTTGGCGAAACTTCAATGGAGTTAAGCCGACTCTTTTTTTGAACAATGCGGTAAAGTGACTCGCATCTTGAAAACCCACGGCGAAGGCGGCTTGCTGAATGGGCAGATCCGGCTGTGCCACCAAAAGTTCTTTGGCGCGGGCCATGCGATAGTTTAATAAGTATTGGGCGGTGGATTGTCCTAGAAAACGCTGGAACAACCGCGAGAGATATTGGGGCGAAACATAGACTAAACCAGCCAAGTCTCTGATCGTGATCGCCTGATCGTAATTGGTTTCGATTTCTTGTATTACAGGGATCAGATATTGTTGAAACAAGGGGTGTTTTTCGGTTGGATTCCCCGAGTTCTCTTGCATGATCGCCAGCAAAAAACGATAACACTCGCTAGAAGCCTGTAACGGATCCCAACTGATTTTTGGGTCTTCTTTAATGCGTTGTTTGATCCAAGTCATATAGGAAAAAGTTTCAGACTCTTCAACTAAAAGATAAGGTTTACTTGTAAATTTTTTTAAGATCTCAGCTGCCAAAGGTCCTTGAAAAGTGGCAAAGGAGGTTTTCCAATCAGACAAGGGATAGTAGCGATGTGGAGTAAAAGGAAAAATCAAGATGCCTTCACTGGGACGTAAGATAAAGGATTCTTGACCAAAGGTGACGCGGCCTTCTCCTTGTTCTGTCTGCAGCCAATGAAAGTAAGGGTAGCCATCGGGACGAACAACGTCATCTTGTGGCCAATCGTTTCCGATACTTTCAAGCGACAAAGGCAGCTGCTGGTTTGTTTGATAAAAATAAATAGGCATATCCAACCTCCATGTTTCGAAAAGTTATAAAATAGTGTTTCATGTATTATACTACAACAGAATGAAAAGCCTTACAATAAGAGAGTAGAAATCATTTTATTTTAAAGGAGCGTTCATTCTTATGACAAAATTTTTCGATCGAATTTTATTTGGCGGCGATTATAACCCCAATCAATGGCCCAAAGAGATTTGGGAAGAAGACATTCGAATCTTTAAAAAAGCGAGTATCAATAGTGCGACCGTCAACGTCTTTTCATGGGCAAAGATCCAGCCTTCTGAAAATTATTATGATTTTGAGGAATTGGATCAAATCATTGACAGATTAAGCAAGGAAGGGTTCGATATCGTCTTAGCGACATCGACGGCGGCGCTGCCAGCTTGGATGTTCAAGAAATATCCAGAAGTCGCTCGCACCGATTATGATGGACGCCGTCATAAGTTTGGGCAACGGCACAATGCCTGCCCTAACAGCTTAGTCTATCAAAAATACGCTGAGCGATTGGCGACGAAATTAGCCGAACGTTACGGTGAAAATCCGCAAGTCTCTTGTTGGCACATCAACAATGAATATGGTGGAGAATGTTATTGCGAAAACTGTGAGAAAGCGTTTCGTGTTTGGTTAAAAGACAAGTATCAAACGATCGAGGCAGTGAACAAAGCCTGGAACATGGAATTTTGGGGACACACTGTGTATGAATGGGATGAAATCGTGCTGCCAAATGCGCTGTCAGAAGGAATCGGCTATGAGAAGACAGCATTTGCGGGTATTTCCATTGACTACCGACGGTTCAACTCGGATAGTCTTTTAAAAAACTATATGATGGAACGGGACGCTATTCGGAAAATTGATCCGACAACTCCGATTACAACGAATTTGATGGGAACCTTTAAAGGACTGGATTATTTCAAATGGGCAAAGGAAATGGATCTTGTTTCGTGGGATAATTATCCATCGTATAATACGCCATGGAGTTTAGTAGCCATGACCCATGATCTAATGCGTGGCTTGAAACAACAGCCCTTTATGTTGATGGAACAAACACCTTCGCAACAAAACTGGCAACCTTATAACTCGTTGAAAAAACCGGGACAAATGCGGGCACAAAGTTACCAAACCATCGCTCATGGGGCGGATACGATCCAATACTTTCAATTACGACGTTCCGTTGGCGCTTGTGAGAAATTCCATGGCGCGGTCATCGAACATGTCGGTCATGAAGACACGCGAGTTTTTCGAGAAACAGCCGCTCTTGGTGCCGAATTAGCGCAGCTTTCAGACATCATTGGGACGCAATCTCAAGCACAAGTTGCTTTGATTTTTGATTGGGACAATTACTGGGCATTAGAATACACCAGCGGTCCGACAGTCGACCTGAAGTATGTAGAACAGATCCATCGCTACTATCGGTATTTTTATGAACAAAATATTGCCGTCGATTTGGTTCCCGTGGATGCTGACTTATCAAAATACAAGCTAGTTGCAGCTCCGGTTCTTTACATGATCAAAGAAGGGATGCAAGAGCGGCTCACTGATTACGTTAAGAAAGGTGGTTCTTTACTTACCACGTATATGAGCGGTATCGTTGATCAATCTGACAATGTTCACTTAGGGGGCTATCCTGGGCCATTGCGGGAGTTAGCTGGCATCTGGGTGGAAGAAATCGATGCATTAGCCCCAGAACAATCAAACGGGGTTTCCTTAGTCAATGAAGAACTGACAGGAACCAGTAATTTAGTCAGCGATTTGATCCATTTAGAAACCGCCGAAGCACTAGCGCATTATACAAGCAATTTTTATGCAGGAATGCCGGCAGTGACGAAAAATACGTTTGGTGAAGGAACTGTCTATTACTTTGGTGGCCAGTTGGAAGATCAGCTACAAGATCAGCTTTTCAAAATGATCGTCGAAGAAACCGGTATTACCCCAGTGATCAAGGAGGCAACAAAACTGGAAGTTGCCTGTCGTGAAAATGCAGAGGCGAAATTCTTCGTTATCATCAATTTCCACGAAGAAGCACAACCTTTACCAGAAATTTTCGTCGGAGAAACGGATCTCCTGACGGGTGAGGTTCTTTCTTCAGAAACGAAACTGGCACAGTACACCACCTATATCGTCAAAGAGGAGCGTAACTGATGCGAACTTTTGCTATTGCAGATGATTTTTATTTAGACAACAAGCCGTTTAAAGTGATCTCTGGAGCGATCCACTATTTTCGAGTCGTTCCTGAATATTGGCAAGATCGTTTAGAGAAGCTACGCTTGATGGGCTGTAATACCGTGGAAACCTATGTTCCTTGGAATCTCCATGAAGCACAAGAAGGTGTCTATCAGTTTGAGGGGATCCTTGATTTGCGGCGATTTATCCAAACGGCACAAGAAGTAGGGCTTTATGTGATTTTGCGACCAGCACCTTATATTTGTGCGGAGTGGGAATTTGGTGGGTTGCCTTATTGGCTATTGCAAGATCCTATGATGAAGCTTCGGTTTGATTATCCACCATTTATGGAAAAAATCACTCGATATTTCGCCCATTTGTTTCCACAAGTGCGGGATCTGCAGATCACCCAAGGTGGTCCGATTTTAATGATGCAAGTAGAAAATGAATACGGCAGCTACGCCAATGACAAAGAGTATTTGCGAAAAATGGTGGCTGCGATGCGGCAGCATGGTGTAGAAACGCCGTTAGTGACCTCTGACGGACCTTGGCACGATATGCTAGAAAACGGCAGTATCAAAGACTTGGCTTTGCCTACGATCAACTGCGGCTCCAACATCAAGGAAAACTTTGAAAAACTTCGAAGATTTCACGGAGAAAAACGGCCATTGATGGTCATGGAATTTTGGATCGGCTGGTTTGATGCCTGGGGTGACGACCAGCATCATACGACCTCCACAGAAGATGCAGTAAAGGAATTACAGGATTGTTTAGCATTGGGTTCTGTCAATATCTATATGTTTCATGGTGGGACCAATTTTGGCTTTATGAACGGGTCAAACTATTATGAACGCTTAGCACCGGATGTCACTAGCTATGATTACGATGCCTTACTGACAGAATGGGGAGAACCTACTGCCAAATACCAAGCCTTCAAAAAGGTGATTGCTGACTATACGGAAATTCCTGAGTTTCCCTTGAGTATGGAAATTGAGCGAAAAGCTTATGGAACATTCTCAGTGAAAGAACGAGTCTCCTTGTTTTCGACGATCGACACGATCAGTCAACCGATCATATGTAATTACCCCTTATCGATGGAAGCCTGCAATCAAGCGACAGGTTATATCTATTATCGCTCACTGATTGGGTCTGCTCGGAAGATTGCCGACTACCGTCTGATCAATACGATGGATCGTGCCCATACATTTATCAACCAGGAACTTTTGCGCATCGATTATGATCAAGAAATCGGTCAAACCTACAGTTTCGATTTATCAGAATCAGAAAACGAGTTGGGGATCTTGGTGGAGAATATGGGGCGGGTCAATTATTCCGTAAAAATGAACCACCAGCACAAAGGCATCAAAGACGGTGTGATCATCAATGGCGCCTTCCAAAGCAACTGGGAAATCTATCCCTTACCGATGGATAATTTGCATGCTATTGATTTCCAAGGAAAATGGCAAAAAGGACAACCAAGTTTCTCACGCTTTGAATGTGTTTTTGATGAATGTGCAGATACCTTTATCGAATTGCCAGGCTGGGGTAAAGGGTTTGTCCAAGTCAATGGTCATATGATCGGCCGTTTCTGGGAAAAAGGACCGCAGCAACGCTTGTACGTCCCGGCACCGTTTTTGAAAACTGGAATAAACGAGATCATCGTTTTTGAAAGTGATGGGAAAATCGCTGATGAGATCGTCTTTCATGATCACGCGGATTTAGGCCCAGAAGCATAAAAGTTCAAATTAGTCATTGACAAACCCTAGCATCAGCAACTATCATAAGGGTAATCGAATCCGTGCTATGACCGGAAGAAAGAAAGAAGTCCATTCCATGAAGCGAACTTGGGAGAGTGAAAGCCAAGTTGGAACCTTATTTCGCAGGCGTCCGTGAGCATGATCAATGAAGCTGCCGACTTGTCGGAAGTAGGGTGGAACCGCGAATGTATCGTCCCTATATCTATACACTTTGTATAGATATAGGGACTTTTTTATGTTTCACACCAAGAATAGCCAAAAACAAAGGAGGTTTTTTTATGTTATTTGATATGACGATTCCAGCAAGTGCGTTTACCGAAAAAAAGCTCAAAGTATTAGCAAGTATTCCGCTGCAGGTTCGCCTTTTAAAGGATGAACAGCTTATCCATGAATTTACAACGAGTCCAGACCAAATGCTTTACGACTTATCTGATGTTTTAGAAGCAGATGTCGTGGTCGAAGTGAAATTGATCCCCGGATCAGTTGTCGAATTTTATCCTGTCGTCAATGCGTTATAAGAAAGGAAGAAAAAGATGAGTAAACTAACTGTGCAAGAGATGATTTTGACCCTGCAAAAATTCTGGTCCGAAAACGGCTGTATGCTGATGCAGGCCTATGATACAGAAAAAGGGGCTGGAACCATGAGCCCATACACATTTTTACGTGCAATCGGTCCAGAACCATGGAACGCTGCTTACGTAGAACCTTCTCGCCGTCCAGCTGATGGCCGCTACGGGGAAAACCCAAATCGTTTGTATCAGCACCACCAGTTCCAAGTCGTGATGAAGCCTTCTCCTGAAAATATCCAAGAGCTTTATTTAGAAAGCCTGCGTCTTTTAGGGATCGATCCATTAGAACATGATATTCGTTTTGTCGAAGATAACTGGGAAAATCCCTCAATGGGTTGTGCAGGTCTTGGTTGGGAAGTTTGGTTAGATGGGATGGAGATCACTCAGTTTACGTACTTCCAACAAGTTGGCGGCCTAGCATGTAAGCCAGTGACATCAGAGATCACTTACGGCTTAGAACGTCTAGCGTCTTATATTCAAGAAGTTGAAAGTGTCTACGATCTTGAATGGTCTGCAGGAGTCAAATATGGTGAGATTTTCCGCCAACCTGAATATGAACATTCAAAATACTCCTTTGAAGTCAGTGACCAAGACTTGCTTTTAGGGAACTTCGATCGTTTTGAACAAGAAGCAAAACGTTGTATCGATGAACGGTTAGTTCATCCAGCTTACGACTATATCTTAAAATGCAGCCATACCTTCAACCTGTTGGATGCTCGTGGCGCAGTCTCCGTCACTGAACGTGCTGGGTACCTCGCACGAATCCGGAATATGGCGCGTCAAGTAGCAAAACTATTTGTAGCAGAACGGGAAAACCTCGGTTATCCATTGCTTGATCCAGAAGTGGCGCAAAAACTGATTGAGGAGGGAAAATAAGATGGCACAAAACCTATTATTAGAAATCGGCTTAGAGGAATTACCTGCGCATGTCGTAACCCCAAGTATGAAACAATTACAAGAAAAAACGGCAGCTTTCTTAGATGCTCATGCATTGCCTTATACAACGATCGAAGCCTATTCAACACCTCGCCGCTTGGCAGTTTATGTCACCGGTATTCCTGAAAAACAAGCCGATACACAAGAAGACGTCAAAGGACCAGCGAAAAAAATCGCCTTAGACGAAGCTGGCAACTGGTCGAAAGCAGCTCAAGGATTTGTTCGGGGACAAGGATTGACAACCGATGACATCACCTTCCGTGAATTAAAAGGGGTTGAGTATGTCTATGTAACGAAACATACCCAAGGTCAAGCAACCGTTGAGGTATTGAAAGGATTGCAGGAAGTAATCACAAGTTTGACGTTCCCAGTAACGATGCACTGGGCAGATTACGATTTTGAATACATCCGACCCATTCATTGGATCGTTGCACTCTTTGGTGAGCAAGTCATTCCTTTCCAAATCCTTGATATTGTTACCGGTCGCGAGTCAAAAGGTCATCGTTTCTTAGGTGAGGCGGTCACGTTTGATCATGCGGACGACTATTTGGAAAAAATGAAGCATCAATTTGTCATCGCTGATCCAAGCGAACGTCAACAAATGATCACCGCACAAATCAATGCGATCGCTCAAGAAAACAACTGGCGGATCGATTTAGATGAAGACTTACTAGAAGAAGTGACAAATCTAGTTGAATACCCAACAGCCTTTGTAGGGGACTTTGAAGAAAAATATCTTTCTGTCCCTGAAGAAGTATTAGTTACTTCTATGAAAGAACATCAACGTTACTTCGATGTCCGCACCCTTGACGGAGAATTGCTGCCGCACTTCATCTCTGCCCGCAACGGGGATGCTGTGAAGATCGATAATGTCATCAAAGGAAACCAAAAAGTCCTGACCGCTCGTCTAGAAGATGCTGAGTTTTTCTACAATGAAGACAAAAAGCTGACCATCGACCATTGCGTGGAAAAGCTTAAGCAAGTCACCTTCCACGAAAAAATCGGCAGCTTGTATGAAAAAATGCAGCGCGTTGGATTAGCTGCACAAATCATCGGGAAGACGGTTGGTTTAACAGAAGAAGAACTGACCGACCTTCAACGGGCAGCTCAAATCTATAAATTTGATTTAGTGACCAATATGGTAGGGGAATTCCCTGAGTTGCAAGGAATCATGGGGGAAAAATATGCCCTGATCCAAGGAGAGAAACCAGCAGTTGCCCAAGCGATTCGTGAACACTACATGCCGATCTCGGCAGAAGGCGAACTGCCACAATCGAAAATCGGGGCTGTATTAGCGATTGCGGATAAATTAGACAGCTTACTTGCGTTCTTTGCCGTTGATATGGTTCCAAGTGGTTCAAACGATCCTTATGCTTTACGCCGTCAAACCTACGGGATTATCCGCATCCTAGCTGAAAAACGCTGGTACTTCCCATTTGTTCAGTTGCAAGAAGAGATTCGCGAAGCCATTAATGCCCAACCGGAAGTTTTTGGGATTCAACTTGCCGCAGGTCAAGAACAAGTGACTGATTTTGTGAAAGGCCGTCTGCGTCAATTCTTACTCAGCAAAAATACGCGTCATGATGTTATTGAAGCTGTTTTAGGCGCTCGTCAAGCAGATATCAGTTCGTTATTTGAAACGGCTCAGATGTTAAGAGAACATCTGCAAGACACCGACTTCAAACCATCAATGGAAGCCTTGAATCGAGTCATCAATTTAGCGAAGAAAGCTGAATTGGAACAAGTAGCCATTGATCCTGCCTTGTTTGAAAACGACTCTGAAACTGCCTTGTATGAAGCGGTCTTAACCGTAGAGGACAAGTTCCCACATCAAACGATGGAAGAAAACTACCAAAGCTTAGTAGCACTGCGCCCATTGATCGAAGCTTATTTTGATCAAACAATGGTCATGGTTGAAGATGAAAATATTCGCCGTAATCGTTTTGCCTTGTTGGATAAAATCGCGAAGATGAGTTTGGCAGTGGCTAGTTTAGATGCTTTGATTACGAAATAAAAAGGAAGCTTGCAGTTGCAGGTTTCTAAATAAAAAAAGCTGGAACTGAAAGAATCAGTTCTGGTTTTTTTCTATGTTTCTCGATTTGCTTGTATTCAGACCCAAGAAAACCGTCCTTTTCGTACAATGAAAGGACGGTTTTTGGTGTTAAATTTTATAGCCGATTCCCCAAACGGTTTTGATATAAGAGGACTTCTTGTGGGTATCGTGCATTTTTTCCCGAAGGTTTCGAACGTGGACCATGATGGTATTATTGGAAGACGTGTAATATTTTTCGCCCCAAACCTCTTGAAACATTTCCTCAGAGCTTACCACTTGGCCTTTTCGCTCCATCAATAATTTTAAAATGGAAAACTCGATGGGCGTCAGGGAAAGTTCTTCTTCTTGCAAGAAACATCTTCGCTTATTGATATCTAATTCCAACTCCCTCACGATCAATTTGTTTTGATCTGAGCCGTTGTATTGGGTCGAGCGACGTATCTGAGCTTTCACCCGAGCGATCACTTCCAACGGACGAAAGGGCTTCGTAATGTAATCATCGGCACCAATTGTCAAACCAGTGATCTTATCGATTTCCTCAGATTTAGCTGTCAACATAATAATTGGGTAATGATGCTTTTTGCGGATGATTTTACACAGGTCAAAGCCTGTGATATCTGGCAGCATGACATCAAGAATCGCCAAAGAAAAGCTGTTTTGCTCGATCTGTACCTGAGCTTCATGCCCATCTGCACAAGTGATGACAGAAAAATTTTCGTTTCGTAAATAAAAGGCAATCAAATCAGAAATTTCTTTTTCATCTTCAACTAAAAGTATCTTTTCCACTCGTATTGACCTTCCTTTTCAGTTAACTGACTTTCTAGTTTTTTCGAGTTGATTTGTCACTAAAGGCAATGTGACGATCATTTGAATCTCATTGTTCTTGCTAGCAGCTCGGATCGTTCCCTGATGCGCCAAAATAATTTCTTTGGCGATCGCCAATCCGAGACCTGCTCCACCTGTCTTGGTTGAACGAGCTTGATCCAGACGATAAAATTTTTCAAATAATGCCTCCAATTGTTCTTGTTCGATCGGCTCACTTTGATTCGCTAGGATGAAAGTGGCTGCTTGTTCGTCTACGGTTAGCTGCATTGTGATGGTGGTTTGATCAGGCGCATAGGCAATGGCATTTTTTAACAGATTGTTTAACACTCGCGCCAATTGTTCACTATCAGCTTTTAATTTCAAGCTCTCTGGTCCAGTGTAGCAGATGGTTTGTTCTTTTTCTTTCAGCAGTGGATAGAATTCTTCTTGGATTTGCTTAAGTAAGAAGACGAAATCAAGTTCCCGTTGATACAATTGGATGTCTTGCAGATTAAAACGGGTGATGTCGAAAAATTCATTCATCAGCGCTTCCAAACGCTCAGACTTTTCTAAAGCAATCGTCAAGGATTGCGTCATTTGTTCATTGGTCAAGTTTTTCGTATCCAACAATAGATTGAGATAGCCGATCACTGAAGCTAAGGGAGTCTTCAAGTCATGCGCCAAATAGGTGATCAAGTCCTTGGTGCGCTGTGTTTCTTCCTTTAAAAGAGCCTCATTGCGGTTCATCGTATCTTTTATTTTTAATAATTCATGATCGATCGCTAGGCTGCCCGTCGAACTTGCTTCCGATTGAGAGAAAAAGAGCTGAATTCCTTCGGCGATTCTTGCAATTTTTTTCTTTGAAACATAACGATAGATAAAATAGCAAATCAAGGTAACGGTAAAAACGAGAAAGAGGGCGAATGCCAAGAACAATTGTTTAATGGGGCGCCAGTCGACAAAGGTACCAACGATCATCCCTCCTTCGCCATCACTTGTTTCCACAATGCCATCTGTAACAAGGTTTGACAAAAAATTATCTAGCATCATTTGAATGAGTCTCGTTTCCTTTAATAGCCATAAGGCACCTACCAATAAACAAAGACCAAACAATGAAAAAATAAATAAAGAGGTTTTTTTACGCATGAAACAGTCCTTTCTAACTCGTTCTTGATTCTTTCTTGATTATAGCAAAGAGGAGTAGGAGCGAATAGCTAATTCTTCTTAAGAAATCTTCATATTAATAAAAAAAGATCGAAAAAAATCTATTTTCTTAAGAAATCTTTAGCAGATATTAAGAGAAACGTTCAAAACGGAAATTGATTCAATGGTTAAATAAAGGTGGTCATTCGATTAACCAATAAGGAAGGTGAGATTTTTGAGAAAGCATATGAACAAATCAAAAAAGAGTTTCATGATCATCAGTAGTTTACTGATCATCGGCAGTTTAGGCTGGACGAGTGCCTGGGGGGGTGTTCGTCGTGAAGAACCTTCCATCACTCAAATAACTTTGCAAGATCTGCAACCGAGAGCAGATTTTTACTTAGTAGGAGTCGTTGAACCAGCAAGAACGGTTGAAGTCAAAGTGGATAGCTCAAGAGGATCAGTTGTTGAGAAAAAAGTAGAGGCAGGGGATCAAGTCAAAGCAGGGCAAGCTCTTTTTGTTTACTCTAACCCTGAGGGGGCTTTGGCCATTAAAGAAGCAGAACAGGCGACGGCAAATCGCTCGAGAGCTGTGGAACAAGCAAGACGGCAAACGAATCAAAAATGGGAACAATACAATAAGGTCACGAATCAGCTGGAGGAGACGAAACAAAAAATTGCCAGTGCGGAAGAAGAGGACAAAGAAGGGTTGGAAGATCGTAAAACCGATTTGGAAATGCAGCAAAGTCAATTGTTGCTGGAAGCGCAAAACTTGGAAAGCAGCATTGGCGATGCCGAATTAGAGCTGGAACGGGCAGAATTAGAACTACGTTCAGTCCAAGAGCAACATGGCTCAGATGTCGTGGAAGCCGAAATTGATGGAATCGTTAAAGACGTGGACGAACGACAAATGAATCGAAGCGCAAGTGAAGCGGCCCCAGAGAATCCTTTTATGACGATCGTTGATACCAGTCGGCTCTTTTTAAAAGGGAATGTGGATGAATTTCGCCGCAATCAACTTGAGCCTGGTCAAAAAGTTGAACTTAGAGACCGTAATGGCGGCAGTCAGCGATGGACTGGAAAAATCACCCGAGTTGGGGATATGAAAGAGCCTTCGGTAGTGGTTGAAGAACAAGGCGCAAACCCTAATTTGTCGCAATTTAGTTTTGAGGTCGTTTTAGATGAAAGTGAAGAGCCACCTAGTATTGGCATCCATTGTTTTGTAGAACGCATTGAGGAAGAGCAAACCGCGATCAAGCTGCCCAAATCTTTCGTGTTTTATGAAGAAGATAGGCCCTTCATCTACGTCGTTGAGGACCATAAAATCAGTAAACTATCCGTGGAAATCATGGAAGATGAAACGGATGAAGCCATGTATCTGTTAGAAAGTGAACTGGATATGCAAGTGGTGCTCGTCTTCCCAACAGTTCGGATCCAAGAAGGAATGGATGTGAAACCAAATGATCCAACTGATTGATGTCTGCAAAACGTTCCCACAGGGCACTAGCGAAATTCACGTTTTGAAAAAAATCAACTTAACAATCAATGCTGGCGAGTTTGTTTCCATCATGGGCCGATCAGGATCAGGCAAGTCGACCTTGATGAATATTATTGGCTGTTTAGACACGCCAACAACGGGCAGCTATCTACTTGATGGTAAAAATACCAGTCAAATGAGTGAAGATGAACTGTCCGAGATCCGCAATCAAAAAATCGGCTTCGTGTTTCAAAATTTTGAACTGTTGCCCAAACTATCCGTTTTACAAAATGCTGCCTTACCGCTCTTGTATGCTGGTGTCAATCAGGAAGAACGAACGACTCGAGCAATTCACGCCTTAGAAAGTGTCGGATTGAGGGATCGGATCGATTTTAGGATCAATCAGTTGTCAGGGGGGCAAAAACAACGAGTAGCGATCGCTCGGGCATTAGCAGGAGAAGCAAATGTGATTTTAGCAGATGAGCCGACAGGTTCTTTAGATACCGCTAATAGTCATGAGATCATGGCGTTATTTACTAAGCTGAATCATCTAGGAAAAACAGTGGTTTTGATTACCCACGAACAAGAAGTCGCGGACTATGCAAAGCGGCAAATCGTCATTAAAGATGGTGAAGTTGTTGAGGAGGGCACAAGATGACCGAAAATATTCGCTTAGCCATTCAAGCAATCTACCAGCATCGTTTGCGTTCCTTGTTGACGATGCTAGGAATCATTGTCGGGATTGCCTCCATCATTTCCATTGTGAGTATCATCAACGGAAATACTGAGAACATGAAAAAGCAGCTGATTGGTGGTGATACTAACTCGATGCGGATCGAATATGACGCTAGAAGTGCTTTTTTAGCGGGCGAAAGCGGCAGAAATGATCGTTTGCCTGATTACGCCCCGCAACTATCAGAAGGAGAGCTGCAAAAGCTGTTGACTATTGATCACGCCAAGAACGTTAGCTTGTTCTATGAAGCCAATCTGACAGTTTTCCAAAGAGACCAGCAAACCGATACGACAGTGTTAGGCATGGATGGCGGGTTCTTTGAAATTTTGCCCCATACGATCCTTGCTGGCAGAGCAATGACTGAAACCGAATTGCAGACACAAAAGCAAGTTGCGCTGATTACGAAAGATTTGGCGGAAATTTTTTTCTCGTATCGTGATCCTATCAATCAACTGATCGAAATCAATGGGACGCCCTTTCGTATCGTTGGCGTAGCTGTTTCTGACACGGAGCAACTGTCAGGGAAATATGTCTTCATCCCTCGAGGCAGCCAAAGTTTCGTCGAAGGAAAGCTCAACCAAAGGCCAACAGTGCTGTTTCAGGCAACGAATGCGGACGTCTTAGAATCAGCAGTCGTTCAAGCCAGCCATGAATTGACCAAGAGTATTCCGCCTTCAGATTTTGTTTTTTCCATCCGCAACTATGATGAAGTGCAGAAAATGACCGATGATATCAATCGATCGAATATGATTTTACTGGGGGGGATTGCTAGCATTTCCTTACTCGTCGGTGGGATCGGTGTAATGAATACGATGCTGGTCAGTGTGACAGAGCGTACCAGAGAGATCGGTTTGAAGAAAGCATTGGGTGCCAAACGTAAAGTGATTTTGCAGCAATTTTTGACAGAAGCAATCGTCTTATCGGTGATCGGCGGGCTGATTGGCATCTTCGTCGGTCTGTTGATCAGTCTGATCGCCTTGCGTCTGTTAGAGTATCCGATGACGATCTCATTGTTGTCCATTTTGATCAGTGTGTCATTTTCAATGCTGATCGGTACTATTTTTGGTTACTTACCCGCTTATAAAGCGTCGAAGTTAAAACCGATCGAAGCATTACGCTATGAATAAAAGGAAGGTGTTTTTTATGAAAAAAAAACAAACAGTAATTATTTTGTTTGTGGCATTACTTAGTGGTTGCGGTGTTGCTGCGAATGACCCACAGACAAACAACGACAACGTACCCATCAACGACCAAATCAATACGCCACAAGCGCAAACACAATCGAGTCAAAGTGGAGACGAGACGCAAAATAATCACGATCAAATCGATCAAACCGATCAGACAAAAGCGCAACAAGTGACTCAGACAGATGCAGAGCGAGCGAATGAGGAATTGGCACAAGCAGATGAAACGGGCACACTCATTCTTATTGATGGTGATCGTTTTGAGATGGAGTTGACGAACATTTCTCAAGGAACAGGGGAAGACGGCGAAGTCTTTGATATGGCGATCGCATCTGAGGAAAGATTATCCTTTACGATTACTAGCGAGACTGAGATAAAAGTAATTCTATATGATGCACAATCACATAATTCTCGAATTGTGGAGGGGTCACGTGCAGATCTGCAGCTTGAACGATCGGTAAGTCTGTATGGGCAGCGAGTAGGGGATACCTTCATTGCAACGAAAGTCCTCGTCTTACAAATCAATTAATCGTTATGCTTAAAAGACAACGAAAACAATATTCGCCTGACAGATCATAAGATGAGTTGTCAGGCGAATGTTTATTATTATTGACTTTAGTCAGTTTCGTTCGCGTAGCGTACGAAACAAAAAAACCGCGCGTTTCTACGCGTGGACGAGATAGCTTTAGCGATAAAAAACTCCTTTCGATATACTAATAGTGGCTACCAACCGCATATCAGATCGAAAGGAGTTTTTTTATGTCTAACGACGATAAAAGTTTAGCACATACTAGATGGAATTGTAAGTATCACATAGTCTTCACCCCGAAGTATCGACGAAAAGTGATTTATGGAAAGTTAAGAGTAAGTATTGGTCAGATATTAAGAAAATTGTGTGAGATGAAGGATGTTGAAATCATCGAAGCTCATGCCATGCCTGACCATATTCATATGTTAGTAAGAATACCACCAAAGATTAGTATTTCTAGTTTTATGGGCTACTTAAAAGGACGAAGTGCAACCTTAATCCATGAAAAACATGCGAATTTGAAATATACGTATGGGAATAAAAGCTTTTGGTCCAAAGGATACTACGTGAGTACGGTTGGTTTAAATCAAAAAACAATTGAAAAATATATTCGAGAACAAGAAGCAGATGATCGAATAAGAGATAGTATAAGTAAACAAGAGTATGTAGATCCATTTAAATAGTGAAAGAGAGATAGGGCTGTGAGCGGTTGGTGGTCATTTAAAAAGCCCCTTTTAAGGGGCTAGCGAGTGGTGAGCCCTTCTAGGGCTGTTAAAAAGCCACCCGTTTCACGGGTGGATATTTACTTGCGGGTCAATTTTACTACCACTTCACAGCGGGCGGTTTGTGGAAACATATCTACTGATTGCAGATATTCTACGTGAAACACTTTGGCTAGTTGGACTAAGTCTCTTGCTAAAGTAGAAACATTACAAGATATATAGACCATCTTCTTCGGTGGCTGTTTCAGCAAAGCTTTCAATAATCGTTCATCCAAGCCTGTCCTTGGCGGATCAACAATGATGCTATCAGGTTTGAAGCCTTCATTGAACCATTTTGGTAATAGCTCCTCCGCAGTACCCGTTTCATAATGGGTATTTTGGGCACCAATGCGGCGCGCATTTTCTTGGGCATTTTCAATTGCTTGAGGAATAATGTCCATACCGCGGACTTCTTTGGCATAAGGAGCCACGCTCAACCCAATCGTTCCCACGCCGCAGTAGGCATCAACGACTGTTTCATTTTTGCTCAAGTCAAGGGCTTTTAACCCTTCTTGATACAAGACGCTGGTTTGCTGCGGATTCAGCTGGAAGAATGCGCGGGCGGACAAGTCGAAGGTCAGTTCATTCAACCGTTCTTCGATTGCTTCTTTGCCCCAAAGATGAATCGTTTCCTCTCCCATGACGACGGATGTTTTTTTGTTTTGCACATTTTGCATGATGGAAACGACTTGCGGCAAGCGCTGATTGATCTCGCGAATCAGCGCATTTTTTTGCGGCAGTTTGACAGAATTGGTAATGAACACGACTTGGACTTCGCCAGTCGCGATCCCGATACGAACCATCAATGTTCGTAGAATACCGCTGTTTTTGCGTTCATCGTAAATGGGGATCTGGTATTTATTCAACAACTGGACGATGCCGTTGATCACTTTTTGCGTATCTTGTTCTTGTACGAGGCAATCATCAATGGCGACTAAGCGATGGGTCTCCATTTCGTATAAACCCGCTTCGATACGTTTGGTTTGACTGTTGTAACGCAATTGAAATTGCGCTTTGTTGCGGTAATGCCAAGGAACATCCATGCCTAAAGTATCCCTTAGTTCAAACTGTTGGTAGCCATTTGGCTTAAATTTTTCAAGTGCTTGTTTCAAGAGGTCTTTTTTGAAATCTAATTGTTTATCGTAGACTAAATGTTGCAATTGGCAGCCGCCGCACCGGTCGTAAAACTTGCACGGTGGTTGGATGCGATCGCTGCTTGGCTTGACGATTTTGGTCATCTTGGCTTCAGCAAAGCGGGGAGATGCTTTGGTGACTTCGGCAATAACCTGTTCCCCCGGTAGAACACGGGGAACAAAGATGATCAGCTTTTTGTAATACCCGATGCCTTCTCCGTTGATCCCTAAGCGTTTGATCGTTAGTTGTAATTTTTGTCCAAGCTGGACTTGTGTATTTGCCATGTGAACTCCTTAAATAAAATAGTCAGTTCATTTTACCACATTTTTTCAGCTTGATTAGAAGGAATTTCATTGTAGTTGTGGTAAAATAGAATGTACGTTCGCGAGGTGAAGAAGATGAATACAATTATTCGTATCAATAAAGGAAAAGGACCCTTTTATGAGGTGGCGACATCAGAAGGTGAAACGCTGCGGGTCTCAGAAGATCTTTTGGTCCGTTTTCGGCTATTAAAAGGCAAGGAACTGAGTGAAGAAGAATTAAAAGAAATCAAAAAAAGTGCGGGATTTGATTTAGGATTGCAGCAAGCCATGAACTATATCAGCTATCAGCTGCGTTCTGAAATGGAAGTCCGTACCTATTTGAAAGACAAAGAAATCGAAAAACAAGACCGAGACTTAGTTGTTGAACGTCTAAAAGAGCTGAATTTGATCGATGACAAAAACTATGGAGAGAGCTACATTCGCACCCAAGTCCGTATGAGTGATAAAGGCCCCGTGGTCATCAGCCAGCAATTGAGAAAAAAAGGCTTGAAAGATCCCGTGATTCAAGAAGTACTGCCTTTGTATACCGAGGAAATGCAGTTTGAAGTCGGGTATCATACGGCTGAAAAAGCGATGCGTCGTTTTCACAATAAAAGCCATAAAGAAATGATCCAAAAGATAAAAATGCATTTGATGCAAAAAGGTTTTCATCAAGGAGTCATTCAAATGATTTTGGATGAATTACCGATGGAAAAAGATGAGGACCAAGAAAATGAAGCGCTCCAAAGAGAAGGTGCTCGCCTTATGCGGCGGCATCAACGTTTGCCCTTGATGAAACGAAAAATGAAAATCAAGCAAGGTCTTTATCAAAAAGGGTTTGCCATCGATGATATACAACGATTCTTAGATGAGGAAGTAATGGATGAGTAAGCAATGGGAAACTTGGGATGAAGAAAAAATCAAGACGTTCCAAGAAACATTTTTAACTTGGTATCATAAAGAAAAACGCAATCTGCCTTGGCGGGCGACCAACGATCCGTATGCAATCTGGATCTCAGAGATCATGCTTCAACAAACACGAGTGGAAACAGTGATTGGCTATTTTTACCGTTTTATGGAGCAATTCCCAACGATCCAAGACTTGGCTGAAGCTGAAGAACAAAAGCTGTTAAAGGTTTGGGAAGGTCTAGGTTATTACTCTCGTGCCCGCAATCTGAAGGCGGCTGCCCAGCAAATCGTGGCAGAATTCGACGGGAAAATGCCCAATTCAATTGAGGAGATTCGTTCACTAAAAGGAATTGGTCCCTATACAGCTGGTGCTATCGGCAGTATTGCTTTTGGCTTACCAGAACCGGCGATCGATGGAAATGTGATGCGGGTCGTCAGTCGGTTATTTTGTATCGAAGCAGATATTGCGAAAGCTAGCAGCCGAAGACCATTCGACGAGGCGATGAGAACGATCATTTCCCCCGATGAACCCGGTGAGTTTAATCAAGCCTTGATGGATCTTGGCTCACGAATCTGTACACCCACCACACCGAAATGTGAAGAGTGTCCCATCAGCCAGTACTGTCTTGCTTATGCAGAGAATCGACAAACAGACTTTCCAGTGAAATCGAAAAAAGCCAAGCCCAAGGATGTCTACTACATCGCAGGCGCCATCGAAGATCAAGGCTCGTTTCTACTTGTGCAGCGACCTGAAACAGGCTTATTGGCCTCTATGTGGCATTTCCCGTTGGTAGAAGTAACGAAAGAACAATATGAGGCTTTGCAGCGGACATGGGCAAAAGAGGAGCAGTTGCAGTTAGATTTGATTGCCGAAGATGATGCACTCGAGATTTTTCCTGATCTGCCTGTCGTTTGGCAAAAACGACATTTTGGTGAGATCACGCATATCTTTAGTCATTTGAAATGGCATGTCCTTTTATTTTATGGCAGAAAACGGGGAGAGCTCACGTTACAAGACAGCGAATGGGCTGCCAAAGAGTCCTTTCAAAACTATGTTTTTCCAAAACCTCAGCAGAAATTAGTCGAGCAATTAAAGAAATATCAGAAACTCGATAAAGATTTCTAGGCAAAGCTTTCTTTTATTGCTATAATATTAACGATGTCGGTGTAATGAACACCCAAACAAAACGCAAGTTTTCTTGCTGAGGGAAGGGTTGCTATGCGAGTTCCAAAAGAAGGAGAGTTTGTCAGCATTCAAAGCTACAAACATGACGGCAATTTGCATCGAACGTGGCGGGATACGATGGTCTTAAAGACCAGTGAATTCTCAGTGATAGGGGTCAACGATCATACACTAGTGACCGAATCAGATGGAAGACGCTGGGTTACCCGTGAACCAGCAATTGTATATTTTCATAAAAAATACTGGTTTAATGTTATTGCAATGATTCGAGAGAAGGGGGTTTCCTATTATTGTAATCTTGCTTCACCGTATTTACTTGATGAAGAGGCATTGAAATATATCGATTATGACCTTGATATCAAAGTATTTCCTGATGGCGAGAAACGTTTACTAGATGTGGATGAGTATGAATTGCACAGTAAGATTATGCAATATCCGCAAGACATTGATTTTATCTTGAAAGAAAATGTCAAAATTTTAGTAGATTGGATCAATAATGGCAAAGGACCCTTTTCGCAAGGGTATGTGGACATTTGGTATGATCGCTACAAGCAGTTGTCTCAAAAATAAGTAAAATGGGTCGGATCGCTCATTTTTCCCAAGAAACTTCAACCAAATTGGTTGGAGTTTTTTTGTGTCTCTAAAGGAATGCTTCCATCAGCAGGCTTTAAGTTCCGTTTAAGCTGATAGTCCCATGATAAAGAGACTAAGAAAATAAGTGGGGGAAGCACATGAAGAAAAAAGGGAAGCTTGTTATCGGGACCACCATGATTCTGCTTTTTGCAGCGGGGTTTGCTGTGTTGAGAAATGACCAATCCGCTCGGGAGGAGAGTCAAGAAAGTACTTCTCAAACTGAGCCTAACGCTCAAACAGAAGAGACCGCTCAGACTGTCAGTATGGTCCGAATTTATGTAGATCCCTCAGAATACGATGCAGCGGTTGAAAGTGAGAACGATTATGTATCGATCTATCAGACAACAAGTCAAGAGACAGTCATTGGGAAAATCCATCGAGGAAGTTGGGCAACCTTCATCAGTCAAACAGAAGAGATGGTTGAAATTCAAACAGATGATGGGGTAACAGGTTACATTGAAAAGCAATCAGCATCGATTCAAGAAGTCGCGCTTTCGGCAGTACCAAAAGATTTATCGAACTTCAAAGTCGTCCTTGATGCAGGTCACGGCGGCGAAGATTCTGGGGCACTTTCGACGGATCAAACGATCATGGAAAAAGATTTGACGTTAGCAACAGTCCAAACGATCGGCGAAGCACTGACCAAAGCAGGTATTCAAGTCAGTTCTACACGCACCGAAGATCGTTATCTCTCGCTGTCAGATATTACCGCTGCTTCTCTTTCAGAAGAACCAGATCTATTTATCAGCATTCATTACGATAATTCAGAAATACCAAACAGCAATCAAGGACTGACAACATACTATTACTATACTGGGGCAAAAGAGATGGCAGAAACGATCACTGCCAATTTGAGTTCCTCGGTTGCATTGAGTTCCAACGGTACCCGTTTTGGTAACTATTATGTTTTGCGAGAACAATATATTCCAGCAGTTTTATTGGAGTTAGGCTATTTGAACAGTGACACCGATCTGTCAGTGATCACGAGTGACGGCTATGATCAAAAGGTGGCGCAAGCGTTGCTGGCAGCGATTAAAGAGATCGTGGAAGCAGAGGAATAAAAAAACAGCGACAACAAAACAGAGGAAGGATCTGTTTTATGGTCGCTGTTTGAAGGAATCACTTCTCGTTAAAGGTTTTGCTCATTTTGATATGGGGCATGTCCGCGTCTAAAAAGACATCGCCTTCAGGCTGATAGCCTAACTTCAAGTAAAACTCTTTGGCGGTTAATTGTGCGCCTAAAGTGACCTTTTTGATTCCTTGTTTTTGAATGAAGGCTTCCGCACCTTCGATCAGTTGTCTGCCGTAACCTGAACCACGATGAGCAGCGGGGACTGCCATTCGCTGCAACTTCACTTCATGATCAGAGATAGGTAAGAAACGCAAGTTTGCGACTGCTTCATTATCATCGTCATATAAGACGAAGTGGACTGCCAATGCTTCATTTTCATCTACTTCCAATGCTAATGGAACACCTTGCTCTTTCACGAACACTTGATTTCGTATTTTCAATGACGCCAGATAAATGTCACTTAGCGTATCTTTTGTTTGTGCAATATGCATAAAAAACTCACCTCAGCTAATATTTCTCCGTTATTTTTAATAGTATACCACTTTTTTTACAAATTTCTTTTGTTTGCGGCTAAAGTCGCAAGCTTTTTTTTTCAAAATCATCTATAATGTTATAAAAAAGGGAGGGAATCTTTTGTTCGACAAATTCAAACAATCAAAACTGTTCTTTTGGTCTTTGGAAGCATTGGTTTTAGTGACACTTGTATTTGTGTTAAGTAAAGTCAATTTTCTATTTGCACCGATCGGCACGTTTTTTTCTACTTTATTTGCACCAGTATTGATTGCTGGCTTTCTCTATTATCTGCTAAATCCAATCGTCTTATTTTTGATGAAAACCACCAAAATAAAACGGCTGTTTGCTGTCATACTCGTTCTGTTGTTATTAGTAGCAGCCATCATCTTGATTTTCGTCAGTGTTATTCCTAATTTGGTGAGTCAGATTTCTTCATTGGCAGAAAATATTCCAACATTTGCCAAGAATATGGAGAGCTGGATCTCAAGAATCGCAGATGATCCATTCTTCAAACAAATCGATATCGCCCAGCAATTAGAAAACCTAAATCTTTCTTACGGCTCATTGCTACAGCAGTTTCTTAGTGGATTATCCACCAGTTTAGGATCGATCGTCAGTACGATCGCTTCCGCAACAATGATCATCGTGACCGTACCTTTTATCTTGTTTTACATGCTGAAGGATGGGGAAAAGCTGGTTCCTAATCTGAAAACTGTCTTTCCAGAAAGAAGACGAGAGCAGATCGTTGGCTTGCTGGGCGACCTAAACAAAACATTGTCCAACTACATCAGTGGGCAAGCGATCGAATGTATCTTTGTTGGTACCTTCACCTTCATCGGTTACTGGATGATTGGCGTCAATTATGCCTTTTTATTCGGTGTGATCGCAGGGGTTACGAACTTGATCCCATATTTAGGTCCTTATCTTGGCTTGATTCCGGCGGTATTAGTGACGGTCTTTGATGAACCTTTCCGAGCGCTACTATGCTGTATCGTGGTTCTGATCGTCCAACAATTAGACGGAAATGTTATTTACCCGAATGTGATTGGCAAATCATTGGCGATCCATCCGTTAACGATCATTTTGGTCTTATTAGTTGCTGGTAATCTAGCTGGCTTATTAGGAATTTTCTTAGGTGTGCCATTTTATGCGATTTGCCGAACGATCGTCGTCTTTATTGTTCGCCTAATCAAAGATGACAAAATTAAGAAAAATCAGGAACGGTTGATTGAATAATCAATGACTGGTGTTTTTTATTGCAAAGAAAAAAACTTTGTGATAGGATTTTATCGTGGGCTAAGCCCACGATTTTTTTTAGAAAATGAAAAAATAAGGAGAGAATGCTATTATGAATGCTGACCCCGAGAGTCAGTCGCTTCTAGCGCAAATTTTATTATTGATCGTTTTGACATTGATCAACGCTTTTCTAGCGGCCTCTGAGATCGCAGTCGTCTCAGTCAACAAAAACCGTGTGGAGCAAAAAGCGGAAGAAGGAAATGTCAAATCACAAAAATTATTGAAAATCATTGATAATCCAACAAATTTCTTGTCAACGATCCAAGTTGGGATTACCTTGGTGAATATTTTATCTGGGGCATCTCTGGCAGATACCTTGTCGACCCGTTTGGCACCTTTATTAGGTGGAGGGACGGCGGCTAAAAGCTTAGCGAATATTATCGTTTTAGCGATCTTGACGTATGTGTCGATCGTTTTCGGTGAGTTGTATCCAAAACGGATCGCTATGAACAAATCAGAAGAAGTTGCCCAGTTCACTTCTGGTGTCATTCGAACGATCGGGATTATTGCCAAACCTTTCGTCTGGTTCTTATCAGCTTCGACAAGTTTATTGGCGCGCATCACTCCAATGGAATTTGACGATGAAGACACGAAGATGACCCGTGATGAAATGCGGTATATGTTGGAAACAGAAGGGGTCTTTGAAGAAGATGAATTAGAGATGCTGCAAGGGATCTTTTCATTAGACACGAAAGTCGCCCGGGAAGTCATGGTTCCTAGAACCTCAGCCTTTATGGTGGACATCAATGACTCAGTAGAAGAAATTTTGACTGAAATTTTAGCAGAAAATTATTCTCGTATTCCTGTATATAATGAAGATAAAGATAAAGTCGTAGGGATTCTACATACCAAAAATCTATTGAAGTGTGCGTACAAATACGGCTTTGATACGATGGACATCAAACAAATTCTACAAGAACCATTGTTTGTGCCAGAAACGGTCTTTATCGATGATTTGCTTTATGAATTAAAGAAAACCCAAAACCAAATGGCGATTTTGCTTGATGAATATGGCGGCGTCGTTGGGTTGGTTACACTAGAAGACTTGCTTGAAGAAATCGTCGGCGAGATCGATGATGAATCAGATGAAGTCGAAGAACTTTATGAAAAAATCTCTGATAAAGAATATGTCATTCAAGGCCGCATGTTGATCGATGATTTTAATGAAGCCTTCAACATGAGCTTGCATATGAGTGATGTGGACACGATGGCGGGATATTTGATCACTGCTTTAGGATTGATCCCTGATGAAGGAGAAAAACTTTCCTTTGAAGTGGACAACGTAAAGCTGATCTCTGAAGAAATGGAAGGCTCACGGGTCTTGAAGATTCGGGTGATCTTCCACGACCCTGAAGACGGCGAAGTGGAACCGGAGGAAGAACGCCGCTATTTCCGCAAAGATTTTGAGGAAGACGAGCCGCGCCGTTAAAGCTCCGTATAAATGAAATGAGGAAGACCAAGGCATTTGCTTTGGTCTTTTTTGTCCCTTTTTTACTTATTCCCCTTGATTTGTTTGTAAGAAACGGTTACGATAAATCTAATCAATAATACAGTTTAAAAACAGATAAAAAAACATGTGTATCTTATCATCAAGCAATTTGATTGCATTTTTTCGAAAGAAAAGCGAGAATGTCCATAGAAATCTAATGAGAACGAGGGGCTTATAATGAAATTTTACCGTATGCTTAGTGAAGATATTCGTTACAATTTGGCAACTGAAGAGTACTTGATGGATAACATAGATGTTTCAGAACCTTGTCTTCTGTTATACATACAAAAACCATGTGTTATAATCGGTAGAAATCAAAATGCGTATCAAGAGATCGATTTTGAGTATTTGCGAAGCCGTAATATCGTTTTGACTCGCAGGACATCTGGTGGTGGAGCGGTTTATGACGATCTAGGCAACATGAGTTTTAGTTTTGTCACTAAAAAAGATGCCACAAGTTTTGGCGATTATCAAAGTGCGACGCAACCTATCATGAAGGGGTTAGCGGCAATGGGAGCCAAGGATATTGAAGTACACGGTCGCAATGATTTGTTCATTGATGGGAAAAAGTTTTCTGGCAATGCGATGTATACAAAAAAAGGCCGGACGTATTCTCATGGCACATTGATGTATGATGTGAACCTGGAAGAATTGACGAACGTTCTACACGTTGCCCAAGAAAAAATTGCTTCTAAAGCAACGAAATCCGTGCGGAAAAGTGTGACGAATATCAAACCTTATTTGGCAGAGCAATACCAATCAATGGATACCAAGGAATTTCGAGATACACTCCTTTGCCATATCTACGAAGTAGCCACCATCGATGAAATCAGTGATCAAGAGATCGTCTTGACGGAAACCGATCGACAAGCGATCCAAATGTTGTTTGAAGAGCGGTATGCGAATAATGAGTGGATTTTCAATGAAGCCCCAGCATTTGAATGGCAAAAAAGAAAGCGGTTTGAACAAGTAGGGATCGTTGAAGTCGATTTTACTGTGAACAAAGGCAAGATCGCAGCACTCCAAATTACGGGTGACTTTTTTGGGCAAAAAGAGATCAGTGAACTGGAAGCAATGTTGCAAGGGGTTGATTTTGAACAAAGTACCATCAGCCGCTTGCTAGAGGGAATCGCCATCGAGCAATTTATCCATCAGATGACCACTTCTGAATTTTTAGCATTGCTGTTTGATTAGGAGGAAAAAGATGTTAGAAGCGATCAATCTCACAAAGCGTTACGATCGAAAGGTTCTCGATGGTTTGTCTTTTTCGGTTCAGGCAGGGGAAATCGTTGGGGTCGTAGGCAAAAGCGGCTCAGGAAAATCGACGTTGCTTCGGCTTTTAAACTTGATTGAAACCCCAGACAGCGGGGAATTACTTTTTGATGGCAAAAAAATCGATGCATCGAACAAAAAGCAGCTGCTACATGCGCAACAAGAAATCGGCATGATTTTTCAAAATTACAATCTGTTACACAATCGAACCGTTTTTGAAAACGTCTATTTGCCTTTGAAATTAATGGGGAAATCATCGGAGAAGGTGTTGGAGATGCTTTCGTTTGTTGGGATGGAAGACAAAGCCCACATCTACCCAGCCAAGTTGAGCGGTGGGGAGAAACAACGAGTGGCTATTGCACGAGCATTGATCCGTGAGCCGAAAATTTTATTGTGTGACGAACCCACCAGTGCGCTGGATGAAGATACCAAAGCGGATGTACTTGCTTTGCTGCAAAAAGTTCAACAGACGTTCCAGCCAGCAGTCGTTTTTGTCAGTCATGAGCTATCGGCCGTCCGACAAATTTGTCAACGTGTGTTTGTATTGGAAGATGCCGTCTTTGCGGCGGAATTTGCCAATCAGCCCCAGCCAATTGTCCGCATTGAAAGCTCTTATGTGAACAAAGTGGAGAGGAGTTTGCTGCATGACGATCAGTGAGAGTATTTTGTATTATCTGCCTGAATTGCTGGAATCTTTGAAAGAAACAGCGATCATGATGGGCATTTCGATGCTTGCAGCCGTTGCCTTAGGCCTGCCGTTAGGTGTCTGGCTTTTTCTCAGTCGCAGTCGTGGGAAAAAAATCTCATTTCTTTATGAGTGTCTGAATTTAATCGTGACGATCATTCGCTCGTTTCCATTTCTATTATTTGTCGTAGCCTTGATCCCGTTGACGCGGATGCTTTTAGGTAGCTCATTTGGACCGATCCCCGCCAGTTTTCCTTTGAGCATCGTTGCTATGAGTATTTTTGCTCGCTTGACGGAGCAAGTACTGCTGGATGTCCCAGAAGAAGTTTCTTATTTGGCAAAATCCTTGGGCGTCAGTCAATGGCAGTATGTTTGGTCATTTTTACTAGTAGAAGCCAGAAGTGGCTTGATTTTATCCTTGACGACGACAGCAGTCAGCATGGTTTCTTATTCGACGGTGATGGGGATCGTTGGCGGCGGCGGGATCGGCGATTTTGCGATCCGCTATGGCTATCAACGCTATGAATATGGCGTCATGTATTTTGCAATTATCATCATGATTCTTTTGGTCTTTATCCTGCAAGGGATTGGCAATCAAGCAGCAAGAAAACTTGATAAACGAAAATAGGAGGAATGAAAGTGAAAAAAGGATTTGTTTTAGGATTGAGTGTATTGGCATTAGGTGTATTGGGGGCTTGCGGTTCCAGCTCTGATGAGGCGAGCGAAGAGAAAATCATCAAAGTCGCTTCACAAACGACACCAATGACCGATGTCGTAAAAGTTGCTGCTGAAGCGGTCGAAGATGGTTGGGAGATCCAATTGGTTCAAGTCAATGACAATATCCAGTACAACGAGTTGCTGAATAATGACGAGGTCGATGCCAACTTTGCGCAACATGAACCATATATGCAAATGTATAATGAAGAAAAAGATGCGAACCTAGTGGCATTAGATAAAATCTACAACGCAAAAGTTGGCTTTTATTCCAAAGAGTATACGGATATCAATGATATTCCAGAGGGAACGAAAGTCGCATTGCCGAATGATGTGTCCAATGAAGGTCGAGCGTTAGCGATTTTAGCAGAAGAAGGGTTGATCACTCTCAAAGATGGCGTTGGTGTCAATGGAACACTTAAAGACGTTACAGAAAATCCGAAAAACTTTGAATGGTTATCTGTCGATCTACTGAATCTTGCGGAAGCCTATGATGAGCCAAATGTATCTTTGGTATACAATTACCCAACCTATATTGCGAAAATCGGTTTGAAACCAGCAGATGCCCTTTTCTTAGAAAAGACCATCGATGATCGCTTTGCTATCTCATTGGTTGCTCGAGAAGACAATCAAGATTCTGAAAAAATCGCTGTATTGCGCCGTGCCATGACTAGCGATAAAGTTCGTGAGTTTTTAGAAAACGAGCATAGTGATACGTTATTGCCAGCATTTTAATTTGTTTCTATCAAATGGAAAGAACGCCCTTTGCCTAACTCTGTAAAAGAGACCAGTCAAAGGGATTTCTTGTCTTTTTTTGCTTTTTTATCACCCTTATCCATGATATACTGATTTGGTCAGAAAACTAGCGACAGTCTAAAATGGTCACTGTTCGCATTGTAAATACAAGAAATGGAGCAATAGAATCAATGGATAATCCAAAATTAAAACAACAAGTTGATAGTCGCCGTACCTTTGCGATTATTTCCCACCCGGATGCGGGGAAAACAACCATTACAGAACAATTATTACTATTCGGTGGTGCGATTCGCCAAGCCGGTACGGTCAAAGGAAAAAAGACTGGCAATTTCGCAAAGTCCGACTGGATGGAAATTGAAAAACAACGGGGGATCTCCGTTACCAGTTCCGTTATGCAGTTTGATTACCAAGGCAAACGGGTCAATATTTTAGATACTCCTGGGCATGAGGACTTTTCTGAAGATACCTACCGTACCTTGATGGCGGTGGACAGTGCGGTTATGGTGATCGATAGCGCAAAAGGGATCGAAGCGCAAACGAAAAAACTTTTCCAAGTGGTTAAAAAACGCGGCATTCCAATTTTTACCTTCATCAATAAACTCGACCGTGATGGCCGTGAACCATTAGAATTACTAGAAGAGCTAGAAGATCTTTTAGAGATCGAATCATTTCCAATGAATTGGCCGATCGGCATGGGGAAAGGCTTAGAAGGGCTGTATGATATCCATAACCAACGGGTCGAATTTTACCGTCCAGACAATCACGGTGGGGAACGTTTAGTTGCCCTAGATGAAAATGGACAATTTCCTGCAGACCATCCATTTGCCGAAGATGGGCTGTTCCAACAAGTTTTAGAAGAAGTGGAATTGCTGCAAGAAGCTGGCGATGCCTTTGACACAGAAAAAATCGCTCGTGGCGATCAAACACCCGTGTTCTTTGGTTCTGCCCTTACGAATTTCGGTGTACAGACCTTTTTGGAAACCTTCTTGTCCTTTGCACCAGCACCTTATGGTCACAAAACTTTGGCCGGTGATGAAGTCAGTCCTTATGAACCAGAAATGTCCGGGTTTGTGTTCAAGATCCAAGCAAATATGAATCCTGCCCATCGTGATCGGATCGCCTTTGTCCGTATTTGTTCAGGAACCTTTGAACGAGGCATGGACGTGACACTAGAGCGTACCGGTAAAAAAATGAAACTCAGCAATGTGACACAATTTATGGCAGATACCCGAGAAAATATTGAAGAAGCAGTCGCTGGAGATATCATCGGGGTTTATGATACGGGAAATTATCAAATCGGTGATACGATTTATGAAGGAAAACTCAAAGTTGCTTACGAAGAGCTACCATCGTTTACTCCGGAACTCTTTATGAAAGTCACTGCAAAAAATGTGATGAAGCAAAAATCATTCCACAAAGGAATCTATCAGTTGGTCCAAGAAGGAGCCATCCAGTTGTACAAGACGTATCTTAGTGATGAGTATATCATTGGTGCTGTCGGGCAGCTGCAATTTGAAGTTTTCCAATACCGCATGATGAATGAGTACAATGCAGAAGTCATTATGACCCCAATGGGCCACAAGATCGCTCGCTGGATCGATCCGAAAGACTTAGATGAGCGTATGAGCTCAAGCCGTAATATTTTAGCGAAAGATCGTTTCGATCAACCATTGTTCTTATTTGAAAATCAATTTGCAATGCGTTGGTTCGCTGACAAGTACCCAGATGTCGAATTGAAGAGCTTGATGTAATAGCTGTTTCCCGCTAGACTGTTTAGGTATACTCAGCTTTGTGGGTAGCGTGAATCTTTTTTAGGTGAACGATCGTAAAAGGTCCTTTCTTATCAAAATGGATAAGAAGGGGCTTTTTTGTGCTGCAGGGTGCTTTTGATGCAGAATGAAATGTGGGATTAGTCGTGAATGATTCATTGATTGAAGAATTTTCTGAAAAAATTATCCTAATTCATAAACATTCTTTTAAAAGAAGATAAAATTGAGTCGGGAAAAGAGCGTAGTATTAAAGATGACAGCAAGGAATTGCATTTGAAATGAATAGAAAAATAGCCTAGGCAACATTTAATGATTCAGGAAATTTTCTTCTTGTTTGAAAGTAGAGGAAAAGCAGAGAAGAGATTGCCAGTGTTTGAGGGCATTTAATTCATTGATTGAGGGACATCTTCTTTTTGTCAGATGCTACTAGTTATCTATAGATCGATTTTGCTAAAGCGAATAATTATTTGTTAAATACAAGTGATTTCTGAAAGAAGAAAGGGGACCAGGTAGTGCTAAAAAGTTTGTTATTCATTTTTTCGGTGATGATTTTATTTCCAACACTAGAGGCTACGGCTGATGACGTTTCCGAAACTTTGATTTTTGATTTAAACACGATTGACTTTAAGGATGAACACTATTATTTGTTAAGAACCACACAAGATCTTCAGCTGACTGTCGATAGCAACGGCAGTGAAGGTGCTTTTGGCGTTACAATCACTGCTGTTGGGGAAGCATTTTCAGCAGAACTAAACAGCGTGAACGGTTCGGAAGAGATGATCATTCACATTGAGGATGCTGATGAAGCATCAATGATTCTTAACGTAGCTGCAACATTGAACATAAAGGAATATCTTGATTCCAACTCTGAGTACTACTTATCAGTCACTTTTACAGCAATTGATGATTCAGAGACCTTTACGAAAGAGATAAAAATGAATCAGACGGATGAGGAAAAAGAAGAGATACCGGATGAAAACTTGACAGATGAAGACCAAGACGATGAAAAGCAAGAAGACGATGGCATCGAAGATGAATCCGAGAGCCAAAAGGAAGAAGCAGAATCTAATTACGACGAGCAAGCAAACTTGGAAGAAGACTCCCTTGATAATGATTCTACCAAACTAGAAGATTCGATCAGTGATGTCGAGGATGAGGCTAGTGCTGAGGTTTTTTTAGGGAAGAAAAGCCAGTACGAGAAAGCAACTTTTTTTTCAAAAGAAATGATCATTGAAGAAAAAATGTTTAGGCATATATCAGGAAAAACCGCTTATTTGATATGAGCGGTTTTTCTTGTCCCACTTCGGCGAGGAGATACGCAACATTACTTCAAAAAGGAAGCTATCAATAATTGATGAGCAGTGGAGTAAGCAGAAACAGCACAAAAGAGAGGAACTAGCCCTCTCTTTTTCTTTTTGATTTCACTATATATATGACTGCCACTGTAAGTGCTGCTAAGAGAATTAGGATGATCCAGATAAACAATTGATTGTCTGACTGAATAGTGACAGTATTTGTTGGAATGCTTTCTTTTTTGAAGTCATCCAGGTCTTCTTTTTCATAAGAAAAAAGAGTGGTGATTGCTTTTCTAGTTGTTTCTATTGTCAAACGGTATTCGCCTTCAATAAGTTCACTATTGTCTATTAAAGGAATCTGCATTCTTGATTTGGTTAACGGCGTTAAAAGAACGGAATCTGCTAACTCCCCAGAGGCAATTGTTTCTCCATCTGGGTTTATTAGTTCGTAGAGTGCATTGTTCAAGTTGCCTAAAATAGGATTATAGTTGAGGGCGTAAAATTGTAGGTTTACCGTATCTTGAAGCGCAACAAAGGAGAAATCTTCATAAACGACGTCTTTGAGCTCTTCCACTTCATTAAAAAGTAAGTTGATAAAAATAAGTGATTCATACACAGATTTGATACCGATTGAATCTTCTGCTGTTTCAAGACCCATGATCTGACTAAAATTGATTGCCCCCATCACGGTTCCTTCACGTGCAGGCTCCTCTGGAAGAGTAATTGTAACGGTCACCAGAACGGATTCATTCGGGGGGATCTCAATTTGATTATCGTCATCTAATGCCTCTGACTCGATCGATGCATAATTGGAAAAGTTATACTTGTCATCTAGCAGTAAGTTTAGGTCATCGCTATAGATAATAGCTGATTCTCGTGAGAGAGCAATAGAGGTGTAAGGTGTGACAACAATGGATGAATCACCGGATCCAATATTTTCTAGTGTAATTTCAACAATATACGCCGTCTCCATCTCAGGAGAAATACTCAAGGTATTATCAGAAGTTTTGTACTCCGTTTCACTAAGTGTAAGTTTTAATGAATTCGCAGTTTCATCGGCATTTACGCGACAGATGCTTGCATTGCTAATGAATGCTATAAAGAGAAGCAACACAGAAATCCTTAGAAAAGAATTTCTGTGTTTGAATGTATGATTCATGATTTTTTTCCTTTTGAAAATTATAGTGATGGAGTTTGACCAGGATCGGTACCATCTTGTGCAGTTACAGTGATCACAGGAGCGTCTGCATCTTCTGCTAATGCAGCAAAAGCTTGTGCAAATGTTTGATCGATTGTAAAAGTTATATCTGTTCCTAGGGATTCAATATCAACAGGGTCAGCAGTCAAAGTGTTAAGATTAGTGGCGTCGACAACGATTCCATCAAAGTCATCAGGCGCGTTAACAGCAAAATTAACGATTGCTGTAGAAGCAGTTAAATTGGTCAAAGTACCACCTACATTTGAAATAGTCCCTTCAACAGGTCCTTCAAATATACTTTCACTAATAACTGGTGCTGTCAAAGAGATATCATTAAACACGAAAGATGCATCTCCATATTCGAGTTCAATCGGAATCGTTATCGGGTCAGGGACATCTGTCACAGCAAACGCGTTGACTCCTCCGGCTAACAACAAAGATGCAATGAATGTACTGCCTAGAACAATTTTTTTCATATTCAAAACCTCACTTTAATTATTGCAGTTGTTGCACTGCTTAAATGAATTATAATATGCAATTTAGGGTAGCGATTATCCGATTTAGTGCTATTTTTTTTGAAAATATATAAAATATATACGCTGGAATATTTTATTGTGGTTAAAATTTATTATTGCGATTATCATTCGTTCATTTGAAGCTGGCAGCAACGATCTGCAAACTACTGCGTCGGTTTTTGTTTATAAAATGAAAACGATAGAGACTTGATAAATAAGTCTCTGTCGTTTTATAGAAAAGATTCGGATGGTTCGATTGTGTACAAAAATTGGCTATCTTTTTTGCTTATAGTGATACACAAGAAAAGTTTTCACTTTCCCCTGAAAGTCTGGCTGTAACAGTAATTATTGGTGGCTCTGTTAAGAAAGCAGTCTCACGGCTAACGGAATAAGTGGAGTTGATCGTGTTTTCTCCACGAGAAATAGCCTCGGCTTTGATCGTCACTGTAGGGTTATCAGTGATTTGGATGCCACTTTGTTCAGGGGCTTTGACTTCAACGATTACCTCAATGGGTGAGCGAGTGTAATTAAATAGTGCGCCGCCCACATTTGAAATTCCTCCTCGCGCAGAAAGGGGGCTGTTTTCGAAAAAGGCATCTCCGATAGTAAACCTTCCCCCATTCGTTAAACGCATTTCGTTGTGAAAAGCGAAAGCAGAATTTCCATCTAAGATGGTAACTTTGAGGGGTTCGCTATTAGGATTGCTGACGCTTAAGGCGGTCGTATTGACTCCACCCGTTAGTAAGATTGCGGCTCCGAGAGTGATACTTAAGAAAGTTTTTTTCATTTTTAAACCTCGTTCTAGATTTTCAGATGTTTTTCTGAATATAAAAAGTATAAAGGGAAATTATCGTGAATATTATCTATATTTTTGCAAATTATCAATAAATAGTGTAGAAAATTGATTAAAATTAGGGTTGTTTGTTTTTGCTGGGGATTTTTGAAGGAGGGATAGGTTGTTTTTCCTATGGAAGTCCCTGTATAACTAAAACGAAGGAGTAAAGCAAAAATAGCCTATTAAACGAACAACAAATGAAACCATTGCTTCAAACTGGTGGCATCCAGGGCATCTCTCCATTTTATGATGCATGATCTATTGGTAAAAAAGCACTTTTCCGATGCTATTCGGAGTAATTGCTGTGATTTGTCGGCATTGGCGCTTCTCTAGGAAGATCATAGGCCATTTTCTTTATCTAAGTCGATTTCGTTCATAAGCAAAGTAGTATGCCCAGCGTAAAAGTCAGCCACTAATTTGTGGAGGTTTTTCAGGTAGGCTAGAAGAAGTGCAGAAGTCAACAAATGACTTGACTTCAACCCTTTGATTTAGTCTCTTAAAAATCCAAGATTCACTGAAATACAGAACAAGTTTTCTGAGGGCTTTATTTAAGTTATCGCTTTTATTCTCTACAATTGTCCTTAAGATTGCTTTTTCCTGCATTATCAGGAATCATTTTAAGTAATACAAAAATTGACATAGAATAAAGATATTGGTGAATATTGTCAAAATTATTGGAATAAATTATAGAATATGCGTTTTTATCTGTTAATCGTAGGGATTTCTTGGTAGAATGACCTCGTAGAGCATTTCACTTTCTCTGTTGTTTTCTTGTGTCAGGTTAAGGTTTTATTTGAGAAAGATCGGCTTTTTTATTTCATATCAATCTGGGGCTGAGAAATCATTTATGATTGAACAGTCCCAAAAAGTATAGGTAAAATTATGTTTGTTGTGATGACGGGTGAAGGAGTGCTAGCGATATGAAATTCTTACAAAGAAAAGAGGGATTTCAGCGGAATCATTTTTAGGAATGACCAGCAGGGTCTGGTGAAGAAAGCTAACAGAGTTAGGGTTTCTGGATATAATCGAAAGGTCAATAGTACCCCATTGTTTGAAAGTGCAATTCATGAGAACTGTCAATTCAAAAACCGGATGCCTCCTGTTTTATCAGGATGGATCGTGAAGGGAATTAGCAACTCTTGGGACAGCCTTTGACTTTCAGGACAGAGCTTCGTTTAAAAAATTCAACACTCATTTTTTTCTGTAAGTGGCAAATTCTTCTTATTATAATAAATGATTATTTTTTTTTTAGTTTTTTTCATCAAAAGACGATAAAATTAAAAAAGAAGATGCTATATGCTTATTAAAGAGGATTAAAGTTCTTTTTAGGAGTGTGAAAATATGCTGCAGTCTAAAGAAAAAAATATTGAACAGCAAAAGGCTTTGATGATAAGCGTTCGTTTTTTCAGTAATAAAGTAAATTCGATTTTAGAGCGAAATCTTATTGTTGATCAAAAAGCAGATATCGCTGAAACGCTAGCGTATTTGGAAGATTCTTTAGGGGAGATCAACATCCTTACCCACACGATCCAGCATGTGTTTTGTATCGCGGAACATGCACGCTTAGATCAAGCCGGTTGTCACCATCGACTAGAGCATTTTTGGGGAGATGTTATTTGTTATGTGATCGAATGTGTAGACAAATCGGGCAACTATTATGACTTTAAGGTAGTAGGAAATGTTGATGCGGGGGATAAAGAGTTGATTGACGCATTTAATGAATTGACGGATGACTTGGTCATTTTGAATATCTATGAATACAAAGATTGCTGGATAAAACGAGAACGCAGTACTCTAAAAGGAACTTGATCCTTCTTTCTAGAAGTTCATCTTTTCTATCGGAAATTATGTTTGAATATTCTGACATTTTACCACGCTTTTTTACGCCTTAGTAAAAGGGAGTTGCTTTAGATTGTCTTCGGCAAGTGGATAGAACGACAAAGTTAGCAGTCAATTTCTTGAGACATTAATAGCAAGCTTTCTCAGCCCCCTAGGAGAGCCATTGGCCAATCGAATAGGCGAGAGGCTACAAATCCACTATTCCTGTAGAAGCCAGCTTGCTTTTTTTTTACAATGGACGAAAGAACTTTGATTCCATGAACAGAGTGAACCATCATTGTGACTGCTGATTTTCCCTTTCTTATGACTAACACTCCTAGCCAGTAGAAAGGATCTTAGTGAGCAAGCTTAGTTTTTCTATAAATGATGCGCTGCTGGATCAAGCGTTTTTTTTGTGAATCAGTTAGTAGCAGAAAGTGTAGAAAGGCTTTTTTTTCTTCACATATTTGCGGAGTTTGAAGAACAAGCTTCGTATGTAGATTCATTTTTGATACCAAAAGCAGATCGATCAAGTCAGAGCTACAATATCAAAATGGGTATCATAACAGTGAATACTACGCTCAGTCAGAATACTTTTCAGATTAAGAGAAAAATCTTAAAATGAGTTAAAGTTGAAGAAATAATTAAAAATGACCGTTTTGTGAATGATTTGGCAGTTACTTAAAGTTTTTTTATTATAATTGGAAGCTGGGATATTTTTTTATTAAGGCGGTTAAAAAATTGGATTATATAGAAAAATTGTATAGGTTTTACTTAACCAAGAAACAAGTTGATAAACTAACAATTGTAAGAAATCTCGTTGTTGAAAAACAACTTTCTTTAGATGCGATTGGAGAATCCCTCAGTAAGTCACTTTATCAGGTGAAAATCCTCTTAACTGAGATCGATGATGATCTAGCCGGTATTTCAACGCTGGAGGACTCCTTTTTTTTTCTTGAAAAAAGAACACTTCATCTGTCTGATGATTTAAATCAAGAACAAAGTCTGTATATTTTTGTAAACCTCAAAAAAAAGTATTTTTTGGAATCTCCCTATTACAAACTCCTTATCTATTTATTAAGAAAACGAAAAACACGAATGGTGGATATTTCAGAAGAGCTGATTTTTAGTGTTTCCTATTGTTATAAACTGCTTAGTTATTTAAAAAAAATGTTCGCGGTCCAAAATGTACCGATAAAAATCAGTAATAGCAGTGATTCGATTCAATTAACAGGGGAAGAATCATGTATTCGCATGTATCATTATCTCGTCGAAGTCATGGCCTGTAATGTTTATACAGAACATCCCATCCGTTCTAGTATGGAGTGGATCGCCAAAGATTATGAGACGTTGCGTACGACAAAGGTCAAGCATGCGATCGTTTTTTCTATTATTGAAAATGCCATTCTCCGAGGGAATATTGTTCCTGGAGTTGATGCGTCAACATTAGCGCTTTATCATTGCTTAAAGAAAGAAAATGATCAACAGCTGGCAAATCTTTTTCCTATTCGCAATCAATCTGATGTGGAAAAAGAACTTGTCTACTATTATTTTTGGCGGGTGCTTTTCATCCCAGAAACAGTGAGAGAGTCTGAAAAAAAGGTGATCGGGGAAAAATTCCTCATGCTTGAAAACAATGATTATGTGGATTTTGCTTCTCAGATTCTTGAACAACTTTCAAAGAAATATGCTCTAACAAAGCAGGCTTCATCAGTTTTTATCTATGAAGTAGTGATCAATACTTGGGGCTATATCCATCTGTATCTAGATAATTTTTTGTCAATCGGGGAGATTGATTATACAAATGATCGACTGGTTGAAGTGGAGGTTATCATAGATCGGGTCCTTAATAATCATCGGGGATGGATCGAGAGAGAGCCGCTTTTTATTCGTAAGCTTTCCCAAATCGTTACTTCCTACCTACCTATCCAAAAAGAAGATCAAATAAATATTGGTATCTCTCTTTTGAATCATCCGGAATATATCCCTGTTATCAAAAATACGCTATTGAAAATCTATAATGAGAAAGTTATCAAGTTTAATGCCAATCTAGCTGACTCTGATATTTTGGTTTCAGATGGTGTGCTGATCCATAATGCGTCACAAAAATTTGCATTTTTTGGCAATGTTCATAATACAAGAGATTGGGATAATTTGAATGCCATGATCCAATCAGCGATCTTGGCGAAATATACATAAAGCAGAGCGCATGTGGCGCTCTCTTTTTTTGAGTCGTTTCAAAATTTGTTTTGGGTTGCTGGCAGATGAGTGCTAAAAAACGAAATGGAAATTAGCCTCAGGTGCTTTTCTCGTTTGAGAAAGAACCGCTTACTTTGAGTTGCTTGAGACCGCATTAAAAAAAATTGCTAAATAATGTGCAAATTTTTGACAAAAAAAGATAAATAAAATAGTCGGAATTGCGGTATTTTAACTATAGTAATTTTATTTGTAATAAATAAACCTGAAGGTGATTTGAAGATGATGGAAATAATAGAAAATTTACGCTTAAGTGAAAGAATGTATTCCATACGTTTTGCTAACGAAAGATACGATCATTTCTATCGAAATTGCGTGTTTCCGATAAACTTTGGCCTAGATCAAGTAGAAAAATATATCGTTGATTCATTGAATATCCTGAAAGACACGTTGAAAATCGTTGATTCCACTAACGTTTTGATAATGGATGGGTTTAAACATGCCTCTGAAGAGGTAGCTTTCACATTTATTGATGCCCATTGGACAGATGCAGAACAGTACATAGTCGAGTTGAAGGACACAAACAAGGTAGAATATATCACTTTGATTACAAATGTTGAAACAGAGTTGGCGGCAATAAAGCAATTTGTGAAGACTGAATTTCCAAATACTGAATTTACGATCGATTACTATGATGAGGCTTGGGTGGTGAAACCATAAAAGTGAAAGTTCCTTTGTCTATATAGAAGAATAGCTCTGACTTAAAACAAATAAACTGTTGCGTCATTTTGCATCATTGAGGAAATCAATTCTCCCTAGACTGTAAATATCGGTGTTTTGTGGAGAATTGAGGGTTTTCCATTTATGCTATGATTTAAGCGGAGAAGGATTCACAAGACCAAAATCAATAACTATTTTTTGACTGGATGAATGATTGTTGAAGGAATTATTGACGATAATTGACTGAAGAGAACATGCGTAAGGGAATATGATGAACAAAAGATCTCCCTCTCTTTACGATCAGTTTTTTTACCTTTGTCGAGTAGAGACCACCTTTCTAAGCGGAGGGATACCGCAAGAAAGGGAAGGATGTCATTTGTTTGGTAATAGTGAATCGTGTCTTGCCTTAAAACAGTAGGTATTTTTACTCAAGGAGAACTAGAATGATGAAACGGATTAAAGCAAGCTGTCTTTTAATGGTTTCGTGTTTTTCTTTATTGTATACGGAACGAATTTATGCTGCAGAAGCGAGTTTTTCGCTAACGGTGGAAGAACCAATCATTTTTGATTTTCAGGAGATTGATTTTAGCAATGAATTACTGAGTTATGAAGGTAGTCTAAAAGTTGAAAGTTCTGCCAGTGATGTGGCAACGGCTTATCACTTGGAGATCTCTTCAAATGGCAGTGGATTGAGCGCTGCTTTTGAAAATGCGGCAGAAATGGTGGCAACAGAAACGATGGATGACCACCATTTTTATGTTACATTAGATCCTAAAAAATTTCTGACGGCAGATCAAGGTAACTATAAAGTAATTTTTACTATCACGGAAATCTCTTCTGCAGCGACGAATCAAAATTTGCCGTCTTCACTTTTGCCGTCAAGTAACAAGCAAGAAGACCATGCATCCATCGTCGAGAGTGATGAGAGTGTAGGGGAATCAGCTACGACAAGCACCTCTTCCACAGAGACAACCTTTTCCACAGAGAGTCTCTTGCAGAGTAGTGAACGTTCTTCTCTGATGGAAGAAATGGAAACGACTGATACTTCTTTCATGCCGGAATAAACAAATAGTGGCTTGGCTTTTCCTTGTTTGCTAGAGAGAGTGGGTCAAAGTAATAAGAGTTACGACTGTTATCTGAAAAAATTTCATTTTTCATGTCTATTTATTTTCATTAACTGCCACCAGTTTTGATGGAGGCAAATGAAAATTTCGCGAGATAAGATTAAAAAAACCTTTATTCTTTTGGTGAAAAAAATTGCAAAAAGAAGAGAAGTTTGCCAAAAAAAATAGTGTATAGTTTTTTTGTAAGCTCGATTCTTACAAAAAAATATATAAGGAGGAATGAAATCAATGAAAAAGGTTATCTTAGCAACAGCGTTCTTATTTGCTCTCTCTATTGGTGTGTCCGTACCTGTAGCAGCAGAGGAAGTTGCTGTAACTGTTAACGAAGGAACAGCAACATTTACGTTAGAAACACCTGCTGAAACAAAAACGGTTGACTTTGCAGAGATTAGTTTTACGGATGCAAAAGCAGATCCGCTATCAGGTACTTTCTCACTATCGGGAACATTAGCGAATAAATCCTTTGGTGCAAAAAAAGTGGTGATCACAGCACAAGTGCCGGGAGAAACGATTGCACCTGGTCTAACCGTTGCTACAAGTGAAGTATTCAGTGTGGAAGCAGAGCAAGGATACGAAGCAACTCAAACAGGTACTTTTGACTATACGATCGATCCAGCAACATTTGACAGTACCAAAAAAGCAGATTATCTAATCACTTTGACTGCATCAGAAGCTACGGACGTTACACCTTAATTTCATGTCTAGTTCTGACTGCGAGAAGAAATACGGTTTTTTTAAGGTGGTCTTTTTTTGCCTGTTCTTAGGAATGTTCTTTTACACTGAAAGTGTAGCAGCGGAAGAACAGATCAGCTCTTCATTTGATGTTTCGATCCAAGCTGATGATGAGACAAGTCAGGTAAAGGATATTCAATTTACACCTCAATTGAATCAGGAATATCGCTATACGGCAACTGTTACCAATCTTGAAAACTATGCCATTGAAGTCTCGGTTTTTCCAAGTATCGCTGTTTCCACGAGGAATTCGATGACTTATGTAGCGGAAACAGAAAATTTACTGAACCAAGATTATGATTTAAAAAATTATGTAAAAATCCAACCGCAAGATGGGAATTTCGTTGATGATTTTTTGCAATTAGATGCAAAGCAAAGTCGAGATGTTCAAATCATCATTAATGTAAATAAAAGGATTCATGGGGAAGTATTAGGTGGGATCAATTTTTCTCAGGTAATCGGCATACAAGAAAATAAAGATTCTGTAGATATTCAGCAAGTCTATCAGAAAGTAATCGTCGTTCGCCTAAAACTGAATGAACTGGCTAAAGGAACAAAACAGACTATCGGGGATTTTGAATTTACGATTACTGGAGACACAACGACTCTATCTTATTATCTATATAATAATGATCCGCTTGTGACCTATGCTGAGGGTGGCACCTATCGTGTGATCAATCCCAATCAGGAGATTATCGCTGAAGGGAAGATAGAGTCGGAACAGATTGTTCTTTCACCCTATATAAAAACGCTCTTTAATGTCCCATTGTTGGATGGGGCCAAATTGATGTCTGGGGAGTATCAATTTATACGATCAGATGGCAACGACGAAACGACAACGTATTTTCATTATACAAAGGAAGAGGTCGACCAGTTTATTGAGGAGGCTGCTGATTCTAGCAATACAATTACTGTTCAATCAAAAGCCAATCTTTGGTTGGTCATCGCCTTATCACTCGTTTCCGTTTTGCTTATTTTGACGCTTGTAAAATTGCTAAAAAAATAAGAGAAGTTTAGGGGAGATCGTTACCCCTAGACTTTTCTTGTTGCGTAAAATCTTTCTTAATCCTTTGACAGACAGTTGGGCGGCCGCTGATTTTGCTCTCCCACAGGACTGTCTCGAAAAAAGCTGTTTTTATTTTGTACTTGCTTATTTTCTATAGTTTTTTTCACTTTGATCAGGGAAAAGATTCGGTTGTAAATCGTTAAAGGACTTTACAAATCGGATGGCTTCATTGGTCCTTTGAGTAATTGATGATCCTTGCAGTAGTTTTTTATGAACGGCAGGATCATTTCTTTTTGCTTTTTATTATTAAAAAGAAGCAGATTTTAGCATAAAAGGGATATTCTTTTTTATTAATAATTAATGTTATATGTTTTCTTGTTAACTATGAGTTAACCAACATCACAGAAGTAACTATCGTTAAGAAGGAGATTACCATGGATTTATGGAAGTTGTTTCTAACGGAGCGGCAAGAACAAAAATTGAATTTATTAGAGGATATTATTTCAAGGACGGAAGCATCAATCGATGAATTAGCTTGTAAGCATTCACTTACGAACCGCAATGTGAAATCATTAATCATGCAGATAAACGAAGATTACATAGAAAACACAAGCACGACAGACGCACTGATCAGATTCGAAAATCGATTATTTCGGATATCCACGTTGAAAGCATCAGGAACTTATCCTTCGCTGTATTCAAATTTGAAAATAACGTATATTAAGCAAAGTGCCGTTTTCCAAGTCTTGATTTACTTTCTTAGGCATCGAAAAGTGGGGATGATCAAACTATCCACTCATTTTAATTATAGTCAGTCTTATTGTTATAAATTAGTCAATAGGGCAAACGATATCATACGATCTATGGGGATAGAGTGTCAAATCAGTAAGCGAATGAATTATTTGATTGTGGAAGGAAGGGAGAGTCAAATCAGAATGCTTTCATATATCTTGAATAGCCATTCTACGACATTTGCAGAAGACAACAATTACCTTTATAGAAACGAAAAGAGTCCTACTAAGATTCAACGGGACAAACTTTCTAGAATAACTAGAATTTTTTTAGATGCGCACAAGATGGGCCACTATACCGATGTGATCTCAGATCAGGAGATGTCTATTGGTTTGTGCTTGTACGAAGAACTTCATTTAAGCTTTTCCCAAACGTTTTATCCTTTAAATAAAAAAATAAATGATGCTGCTTTTCAATCAGAAAAATTTCTTTACTATCTCTTTGCTGTATATTTCTTTCCAGAATTCTTAACTCCTGAGATTTGTGAGCGTTTAGGGGAAGGGTTAATGAGACTAACAAAAAATCCTATCGTGGATAGAGCGGTTGAAGCATTAGAAAAAATGGAAGAGAGTTATAGCATTCCTGATAATCTTCATCGCACGTTTGTCTTCCAGCTGGTCTATCGCTTTTTAATCACAGATAAACTAAGCTTAAGCTCTTTCTTTTATCTTGAAGACAAAAAATTACTGATGAATGATAAATTTTTAACCATAAAAGAGATGTTAAAATCTGTTTACAAAGAAAGTATATCAGAGCGAGACTTAGATATATTTAGTACCCAGTTAACTGAGCTGCTCTATTCTTATGTTGGACATGTCATGGCAAAACCCTTGCATGTAATGATCCATATTACGTACCATGCCAACTATGCCGTGTTAGTGAAAAATTATATAACAGGTGTATACAAACCAGAGACAGTTACCATGGTAGGAAATTTTGCAGATGCAGATCTTGTTATTTCTGATCGGTTCGTTGAGTCGAAAGAAAATCAGTATTTTTTCTTTCTTGAAGATATCCATAATATTGAGACATGGAAAAGATTAGGGGAGTTTATCAATAGCAAGATTATTGAAGGACGAATTCGATCAGATACGATAGAAAAAATCAGCTAGTATTAGCGGAAAGAGTACAGTTTTGATTAAAAGGCTAAGTAAATTCTTGGTTACATTCAAACAAAAAAGATATCTATAAAAGAAGGCTGCGACAGTCATCTTTTATAGATATTTTTTTAAGACGTAATTAGGCTAAACTAATGGGATGAGGATAAGGATTTTTTGATGGAGATTTCAACCACTTCAGGCATTTGGATCACAGAGATGGTTGAAGGATCGTACGAGCCATCAGGTAATTTTTTTAGAAAGTAATTTTTGATTTCTTCTACTTCTGTCGGGCGAATATTTCGTTTTTTATTGATCAGCAGAATTTCATTGTGGTTCGGCGCTGAGGTAAAGATCACGGTCGTATCTCCGGCTGTGTAAACCTTTACAAGTTCTGCGTCGGTATTTTCAAGTTGATTCAATACTAGTCGAGAATGGCTGTTCGTAACATTGATTAATTTCACCAGACTCACCTCACATTCTATGTATTTATTAATAACATTATAGGGCGTTTTTTTTCAAAAGAAAAGCCAGACAACTCGGAATTACCCAATTTTTTGGTAAAACATGGTTGTCTGGCAAAGGAAACGGTTCACGACACTTTTTTAAAGCTTGTTACTCGTTAGTTTCCGAAGATTCTTCTTCAGTCGTGTCGGCTTCTGAAGAAGGTGCAGGGGATTCAGCGGAAGTTACAATGATCTTATCTGAATCTTCCAATTGGGCTTTTAACTGACGCACTTGCGGATGCTCCAAATAGAATTCTGCAATCCCATCTTCGATTTGATCTTGGATCGTTCTACGCAGCGGGCGAGCACCCATCGTTGCACTGTAACCAAGATCCACCAATTTTTCTTGCACGTCTTGTGGAACATCGATATGCAGTTTTTGATGACTAAGGGTTTGATTGACATCATGCAGCATAAGTGACACGATCGATAACAAGTTTTCCTTGCTTAGTGCCTTGAATTCGATGATCCCGTCAAAGCGGTTGAGAAATTCTGGCGTAAAGTAATTGTTCAATTGATTTAACACGGAACGAGTGATGCCTTCGCGTGCGGCACCAAAGCCAACGTTGGCTTCAACTTTGCCGGTTCCGGCATTACTTGTCATGATGATCAGAGTATCTTTAAAGCTGACCGTACGTCCTTGGGCATCCGTCAAACGACCATCATCGAGAATTTGCAAGAACATATGCAATACATCAGGATGGGCTTTTTCCACTTCATCCAATAGAATCAAGCTGTAAGGATTCCGACGAACTTTTTCAGTCAATTGACCTGCTTCTTCATAGCCAACATAACCAGGAGGAGAGCCGATCAATTTTGATACACTGTGTTTTTCCATGTATTCTGACATGTCGAAACGAATCATTGCTTCTTCGGAGCCAAACATTTCATAAGCTAATTGTTTGGCTAATTCCGTTTTCCCGACACCAGTTGGACCGACGAAAAGGAAAGAGCCGATCGGACGATTTTGTTTGCCTAAACCGACCCGATTTCTGCGGATCGCTTTGGCTACTTTGTCGATCGCTTCATCTTGTCCGATAACTTTTGCTTTCAAGTCATCCGCGAGATTTTTTAATTGGGTTTGTTCTTTTTCTTTCAATTCGCCAACTGGAATATTCGTCCGTTCTTCAACGATTTGTTCCATGTCTTTTTCAGTAATGACTGGCGTTTCTTCTTCGCTGATTTGACGTTCTTTCATTTTTTGCAGTTTGTTGATTTGATCGCGATAGTAAGCAGCTTTTTCAAAATCTTCTTCTCGAGAGGCTGCTTGCTTTTGTTCTTCTGCTTCTTGTAATTTCTTTTCGATCGTTTTTGGATCAACGATTTGAATCGTCAAGTTTTTCTTCGAACCTGTTTCATCTAGTAGATCGATCGCTTTATCAGGCAAGAATCGGTCTTGGATGTATCGGTTAGAAAGGGTAGCGGCAGCTGCGATCGCTTCATCGGTATATTTCACATGATGGTAATCTTCATAACGTGGTTGCAAACCTTTTAAGATGCGGATCGTTTCTTCAACAGAAGGTTCATCCACACGCACTGGTTGCAAACGGCGTTCTAAAGCAGCATCTTTTTCGATAATGCGGTATTCATTTAACGTCGTTGCTCCGACCATTTGTAGTTCTCCACGGGCAAGCGCTGGTTTTAAAATGTTTCCAGCATCCATATTTCCGTCGCCAGCTGCACCAGCGCCAACGATTTCATGGACTTCATCAATAAACAAAATCACGTTTTCTGCTTGCTTGATTTCTTCAATCAATTTTTGGATGCGTTCTTCAAATTGGCCACGAATACCTGTACCTTGCACAAGAGAGGCAACGTCTAGGCGAATGACTTCTTTGTCCATCAGTTTTTGTGGCACATCGCCATCAACGATTTTTTGGGCTAACCCTTCAACGACGGCAGTTTTCCCAACTCCGGGTTCACCAATAAGAACAGGGTTATTTTTGGTTCGGCGATTAAGGATCTCGATCACTCGTTTGATCTCTGAATCACGACCAACGACTGGATCGACTTCGCCATCACGAGCCATTTGGGTAATATTGATGCCGTATTCTCCTAACAAACCTGCAGGTGCTTGGTTATTGCGTGGAGGCTGACCGCCGACAAAACCGTTACCGCCGGTTTGTGTCGGTGGAGTTTGTTCATAAGGGGTATTTCCTTGCTGCATTTGACGAGACATTTGACGGAATAGATCATCAAGATTGCCAAATCCAAAAGGATCTTGCGCCATTGCAGCTGCAGCATTCCCAGATTGAGCTTTTAATTTTTGGTAACAACTTTGACAATAATCGAGTTGTTTTCTTTGACCATTGACATTGGCATATAAATGAATTGAAGCTTCATTTTTGCCGCAATTTTGACAAAGCATAGATTCACGACCTTTCATATTTGTTCCAACAACCCTATTTTACGGCGCTTTTGATCGCTTGTAAAAGAAAAGGGGCTGTGGGCAAAGAAACGGTCACCTTCGAGGCAATGTATTATTGACCTTTACTGACCATAATTCTATTATACTAACTTTTTGTCAGACTGCAAGAATTTTACTCTGAAAAGTTCTCGCTGCTTTTTCATCTACAAAAGCGTCTTTTAAATAGAAATCAATTCAATTATAATAGAAAGAAAGAGGTGAGAATGGACGATGGAGAACAGAGATTTTGCTGTAGAAGTAGTGCGTTTACGCAATGGAGAGATCAAAGAATTGATTGTTCAACAGCCGGAATTTCTGGCATTTAGAGATGTCTGGCTCCAGCTGGAAGATCGGTCTTCTTTTGTCGGAGAAGCGGGGTTAAACGGGAAGATCATCTACCGTTATGTACAAGAAAATAAATAGGACATTTATTTCAATCGTTTATTTAAGAGAAAACGGTTGTCTATCGATGAAAAAAATGGTAATCTTAACAGTTGAAAGGGCGATTTTTTTCGGGTGTCATTGCATGCATGGAAATTTTGCCTTCACACAAAAAAACGTATCATAAAGGAGATTGATCAATATGGAAAAGAAAGATTTTCACGTAGTTGCTGAGACAGGGATTCACGCACGTCCAGCTACATTATTGGTTCAAACAGCAAGCAAATTTAACTCTGATATCAACTTAGAGTACAAAGGTAAATCAGTAAACCTTAAATCAATCATGGGCGTAATGTCATTAGGTGTTGGCCAAGGTTCTGATGTTACTATCACTGCTGAAGGTGCTGACGAAGCAGATGCAATCGCTGCAATCGTAGAAACAATGAAAAAAGAAGGTTTGTCTGAATAATGGTTGAGATGCTAAAAGGAATTGCTGCTAGTGATGGTGTAGCCGTTGCGAAAGCCTACCTGTTAGTACAACCTGATTTATCTTTTTCAAAAGTATCAGTTGAAGATACTGCAGCAGAGGAAGCACGCTTAGATGATGCGCTAGCGAAGTCAACAGCGGAATTACAACAAATCCGTGACAAAGCAGCACAAACTTTAGGTGAAGCAGAAGCACAAGTATTTGATGCTCATTTAATGGTTCTTTCAGATCCTGAGATGATCGGTCAAATCAAACAAAACGTGACAGATAACAAAGTCAATGCAGAAGCTGCGTTGAAAGAAGTTACTGACATGTATATTGGTATGTTTGAAGCAATGGATGACAATGCTTACATGCAAGAACGGGCAGCTGACATCAAAGATGTTGCGAAACGTATCTTGGCGCATTTGTTAAATGTGACTTTGCCTAATCCTTCAATGATCAACGAAGAAGTAGTCGTTGTTGCGCATGACTTGACACCAAGTGATACTGCACAATTAGACCGCAACTTTGTAAAAGCTTTTGTAACAGATATCGGTGGACGTACTTCTCATTCCGCAATCATGGCACGTTCTCTTGAAATCCCAGCAATCGTTGGAACGATGGAGATCACTGCAAAAGTGAAAGCGGGCGACATCTTAGCTGTTAACGGCATTATCGGTGACGTTATCGTCAACCCGACAGATGACCAAGCAGCTGAATTTGTTGAAGCTGGGAAAGCCTACGCAGAACAAAAAGCAGAATGGGAAAAATTGAAAGATGCTGAAACAGTTACGGCTGATGGCAAGCACTTTGAATTGGCTGCAAACATTGGAACGCCAAAAGATTTAGAAGGTGTCCACAACAATGGTGCAGAAGCAGTCGGTTTATACCGGACTGAATTCTTGTACATGGATTCTCCTGATTTCCCAACAGAAGAAGACCAATACAAAGCATACAAAGCAGTTTTAGAAGGAATGGCTGGCAAACCAGTGGTTGTCCGTACAATGGATATCGGTGGCGATAAAGAACTTCCTTACCTAAAATTGCCTCACGAAATGAATCCTTTCTTAGGCTATCGTGCATTGCGTATCAGCTTATCTGAACTTGGGGACGACATGTTCCGTACCCAACTTCGTGCGTTGTTACGTGCTTCTGCTCACGGCAACTTGCGTATCATGTTCCCAATGGTGGCAACATTGAAAGAGTTCCGTACAGCGAAGAAAATGTATGAAGAAGAGCGTCAAAAATTGATTGACGAAGGCGTTGAGATTTCTAACGAGATCCAAGTCGGAATCATGATCGAAATTCCAGCAGCAGCTGTCTTAGCAGACAAGTTCGCCAAGGAAGTTGACTTCTTCAGTATTGGTACCAATGACTTGATCCAATACACAATGGCTGCAGACCGCATGAATGAGCGCGTGTCTTACTTGTACCAACCATACAACCCATCAATTTTACGTTTGATCAAAAACGTGATCGACTCAGCGCATGCTGAAGGAAAATGGGCTGGTATGTGTGGAGAAATGGCCGGCGATCAAACTGCTGTGCCACTTCTTGTAGGTATGGGCTTAGATGAGTTCTCAATGAGTGCAACATCTGTTCTGAAAACACGTAGCTTAATGAAACGCTTGTCAACGACTGACATGCAAGAATTAGCAAAACGTGCTTTAGAAGATTGCGATACAATGGAAGAAGTTGTAGAGTTAATCGAACAGTATGTAAACTAATCATTTCTAGGTAACAAGCAATTTTTGCTTGTTGCCTTTTTTGTTTTAAGAAGACATTTTGTTTGATTAGACTTGCAACAACTTACTACTTTTTTCAGAAAACGAACAGTTTTGTCATATCTTGGAATTAAGCTATGATTCCCTGAGTTTTTCCCGTATCATGGTTAAATGGGGAACAAAATCTAGGACCATGGTAGGAGTATCTCTGCGATCGCCTATGGTATACTAATATCAGATATAAGCATTTCCAAGGAGGAATCATCTTTGAAAGTACTTCTTTATTTTGAAGGAGAAAAATTATTAGCTAAATCAGGTATCGGTCGCGCATTGGCTCATCAGCAACGAGCGCTGACATCTGTCGGGATTCCTTTTACTCTTGATAAAAATGATGAGGATTATGACATTCTTCACATCAACACGTATGGAATCAATAGTATGCATATGGTCAACAAAGCCAAAAGACAAGGGAAAAAAGTGATTTACCATGCCCATTCTACAGAAGAGGATTTTCGGAATTCATTTATCGGCTCGAACCAACTTTCGCCATTATATAAAAAATATTTGATCAATCTTTATTCTAGAGCCGATCAGTTGATCACCCCGACTCCTTATTCGAAAGAACTTTTGGAAGGGTATGGTATCCAAGTACCGATCGAGGCAATCTCAAACGGCATCGATCTTGACAAATATCAGCCGGATCAAGAGAAAGAAAAAGCCTTTCGCGAGTATTTCAATCTCTTACCAGATCAAAAAGTGATTATATCGGTCGGTTTGTTTTTTGAACGAAAAGGCATTCTTGATTTTGTAGAGATAGCCAGACAATTGCCTGAGTATACGTTTATCTGGTTTGGTCATACACCAATGATGACGATTCCTAAGCAGATCCGCGACCTTGTCAATGAAGACCATCCAGAAAACGTGCTATTTCCCGGCTATATCAAAGGAGACATCATCGAAGGGGCATATTCAGCGGCTGATCTGTTCTTCTTTCCATCCTATGAAGAAACAGAAGGAATCGTGGTCCTTGAGGCGTTAGCCAGCCACCAAAATGTGCTTGTTCGGGATATTCCTGTTTATAAAGGTTGGCTAAGCAATGGGCACAATGCTTACATGGAAAAAAACAATCAAGGATTTATTGAGAAAATCAAAGGAATCGTGGAAGGCACATTGCCACAGTTGAGTGAATCCGGCTATGAAACGGCCAAGCAAAAAAGTATTGATGAAATCGGATATGAACTAAAAGAAGTTTATACAAAAGTGATGAATACGGAATGAAGAAACTAATGGAAAGTTTGGAGGGACCGTTTTGAAAATCGGATTTTTTACAGACACCTACTTCCCCCAGGTAAGTGGTGTGGCGACATCGATCAAGACATTGAAAGAAGAGCTTGAGAAAAAAGGCCATAAAGTCTATATCTTTACTACGACCGATCCAAATGCTGATCTGGATGAAGAAGATATCATTCGCATGCCAAGTGTCCCGTTTGTGTCCTTCAAAGACCGGCGAATCGTAGTGCGCGGCATGTTGTATGCCTATTTGATCGCCAAAGAATTAGAGTTGGAATTGATCCATACCCATACCGAGTTTGGCTCTGGGATGTTGGGGAAAATGGTGGGGCGCAAATTGCAGATTCCTGTGATCCATACCTACCATACGATGTATGAAGACTACTTGCACTACATCGCCAACGGAAAGGTCTTGCGGCCATCTCACGTGAAATATCTTTCACGGCTCTTTGCCAACCACTCGACAGGTGTTGTTTGTCCTAGTGAACGAGTCATCGATACACTGAGAGGGTATGGCGTGGTTTCACCGATGCGGATCATCCCCACAGGGATCGAAGTTGAGAAGTTTCGTCGACCGGACATTACAACTGACATGAAAAAAGAATTGCGGGAGAAATTGGGCATCACTGAGAATCAGCCCATGCTGCTTTCCCTCAGTCGTATTTCTTATGAAAAGAATATCCAAGCAATCATCGACGGCATGCCAGAAATTTTAACGAAGATTCCTGATGCGCAATTAGTGATCGTTGGGAAAGGTCCGCATAAAGAAAAATTAGAAGAAAAAGTGGTGGATATGGCTTTATCTGACCATGTTCAATTTGTCGGTGAAGTGGCGAATGATAAGGTAGCGATCTATTACCATGCGGCAGATTACTTCGTCAGTGCCTCCACCTCAGAAACACAAGGTTTGACTTACACGGAAGCAATGGCTGCTGGAACACCGTTAGTCGTTGAAGGCAATGACTACTTAAATACTTTGATTGACGATCCGTCTTTAGGTGTCACCTATGAGAGTGATCGGGATTTCGCAAAAGCATTTATTGATTATTATGAACGAAAGATTCCTGCTGATCCCGAAGTTCTTGCTAGGAAGATGTATGAGATTTCGGCACTACGTTTTGGTGAGTCGATGCTATCTTTCTACCATGACATGGTCGCTTATTATGAAACAGAACGCATCGAAAAAGAAACCGAGCAAACATTAGAAAAATTCAAAGTTAAATTGAAAGCATTTCGCCGAACGGTCGATTAAACAGAAAATTTTCGCAAGTTCATGTTTTTAGCGTATACTAAAGACATGAACTTTTTTATTTTGGAGGGATCTGCATGAAATTAGGATTTATCGGTACTGGTGTCATGGGTCAAGCGATGGTTGGTCATCTCTTAGCTGCAGGACATACAGTGAATGTTTACAATCGGACGAAAGCAAAAACAGATGAACTCGTTGCGAATGGAGCAATTTGGTGTGACACCCCAACAGAAGTTGCATCAGAAAGTGAAATCATCTTTACAATGGTTGGTTATCCATCTGACGTTGAAGAGGTTTACTATGGGCCTCAAGGGATTTTTCAAACGACTGTGACGGGCAAAACATTGGTGGATTTTACCACCAGCACCCCTGATTTGGCAGAACGAATCTACCAGACAGCGAAGGAAAAAGGAGCAGCGAGTATTGATGCGCCAGTTTCTGGTGGTGATCTTGGTGCGAGAAACGCCACGCTAACGATTATGGTTGGTGGCGATGAAGAAGCTTACCAACAAGTAAAACCACTTTTTGAAGTTTTAGGAAAGACGTTTCAACTTCAAGGAGGGGCAGGGAAGGGTCAGCATACGAAAATGGCCAATCAGATCATGATTGCCGGGACGATGACGGGGATGACAGAAATGCTGGTCTATGCGAACCAAGCCGGTCTTGATTTACCACGAGTGATTGAAACCCTTTCTGGTGGTGGGGCAGCCAATTGGTCCATGACGAATTATAGTCCTCGTATCCTAAAAGAGGATTATTCACCAGGCTTTTTTGTCAAACATTTCATCAAAGATTTGGGAATCGCTTTGGATGAGGCCAAGAAGATGGGATTGGATTTGCCGAGCACCACTTTAGCTAAAAAATTGTATGATCAGTTGGCTGAAAAAGGCTTCGAAAATGACGGAACGCAGGCGCTGATTAAACTTTGGTGGCAAGATGGAAAAAAATCTTAAAATGACAAAAAAAATACGAAAAATCAATGCAAGATAGAGGATGTTTTGATACAATATAACGGACAGAAAAAGGAGGCTTACGAATGAAAAGTTCGCAATTAGTCGCTATCATCAAACGTTTAGAAGCGATGGTCGAAGCGCAAGACAATGAAGTTCAAGTACGTCGTTTTGAAAAAGAAGGCGTCGAAAAATGTACCGTTACTTATGACAATTCGACAGAAACGTTTGAATTAACGGAAGCAGAATCAAGTCAATCTTATCAATTTGATAACGTTGATATTGTAGCCATGGAAATCTATGATTTGATCCAATAAGAATGAGTGAGACGTTCGTCGTCGCTTTCTCATTTCTATACAGCAAGCCTACTGGGGCTTGCTGTTTTTTATTTATCTGCTGCTTTTTCTTGGCGATACAGGTGATTGAGGATGATCCCTAATGGATCGAGATCTTTCGGGGCTAAAGGAAGCGCAGCGCTTGCTGGCGGAAGTGGCTGGAATGTTTCTTCAGGAGAAAGAATGATTGTTTGGATCAACTTGCCAAAGCTAACTTGATAGTATTTGATTTGAGTCGTCTGTGATCCTGGCTCCTCTAAGTCAAGGGGTATAGAAAAAATCACTTCTGGTTCTTGAATAAACTGATTGACCCTCACGATTTCTTGGTAAAAGCTTTGCGCCGAATGGATTTCTCCCTGTAGCAAACTTGCTTGTTCAAATAATAAATGATCAATAAGATAGGTTAAGCGTTCATCCAAAAGTGAGAAGCACTCGGTTTTTTGTCCAGCAAAAAAACAGCCGATTTCTCGCCACTTCTCTTCCAAGGGATACGCATCCATTTGAGGGAGTTGCTTACGTAAGGTCAATAGTGTCAGTTCGTTGACAGTCGGCAATTGAAAGGTTTCTGACAATAATTGAAACAACATCGGCAATTTTTTTGTTTGCCGAAAGGGGCCATAACTGCCAATTTGTGGTGTTTGAGTGATCGTGAAGGTATGATTCGTCAAGTCAACAAAGCAGTAGTTGGCTGAATGGTTCATTTGTTGGTTGTAGATAGGATGAAAAGCTTGGATCAAACGACATTCAAGTAAAAGTGCATCCAATTCTGTATCTGTTTCGATCGTTTCAAAATCAACAACATTATAAACAAGGCGAAGCACCTTATTGGCATGCTGCTGGTTTTTTCGGAAGTAGGAAACGACACGCTGTTTCAATGATTTGGCTTTTCCTACATACAAGACTTCGTTGTGCTGATCTTTCATTAGATAAACACCAGGCTTTTCAGGCAGGGTATTTGCTTTGTTTTTTAAAAACTCTTTGTTCGGATTCATCGATCGTTCCTCTCCTTCCTTCAAAGAGTAGCAGATGAAGTGTAAGAGAGCAACGTTTGCTGGCCATTGACAAGAAAAAATTAGAAATAGAGTGGAGGCAACGCAATGATAAACTTTGACATTCAAAGGAAATTTCTCTATAACGGAAACGGATTATTTTGTCAACTCGCAGCTTTTAAAATCTTAGAAAATCAATTCTTAAATAAAAATGCGCTTAAAAATCAAAAAAGTTCGAAAAAATTCTTGCATTTCTCAATAACTTCCGATATAGTTTGACTATCAAATGATTTGATTATCAAAGTATTCGGATGGTGAAGGTTATGGAACCCAATTTAGAAACAGTTAATGACTACTTAGTCAGCGTCTTTAATGACATCTTAGTGATTGAAGAATCTGAATTGAAAAAATCTCAATTCAAAGACCTTTCAATTACCGAAATGCATACCATCGAAGCCATCGGGATGTACAAAAAAAAGACCACGACTGAAGTTGCCAAAGAGCTTTCGATCACTGTTGGGACTTTGACCATCGCGATCAATCGTTTGGTGAAAAAAGAATATGTAGAACGGATTCGCAGTGAAGATGATCGGCGAGTCGTCAAACTAGGTTTGACGAAGAAAGGAAAACTCCTTTATCGTGTTCATCAGCATTTTCATCGTGAGATGGTGAAGGGTGTCTTGAGTCAGATGTCTCCTGAAGAGGAACAGGCACTGTTGAAAGCACTGAAAAATCTGCATGACTTTTTACAAGATTATAAGTGAGAATAATGGATGAATATGTTTGGAAAAATTACCGCGACTGCAAGTTATGTTCCAGAAAAAATCGTAACAAATGATGATCTATCAAATTTGATGGATACTTCAGATGAATGGATTCATTCTCGTACGGGAATCAAACGTAGAAGAGTCGCTGTTGGCGAAAACACTTCTGACCTTTGTATTCGCGTCGCTCAAACGCTCTTGCAAGATGCTCAGCTTTCAGCAGAAAGTCTAGATTTTATCTTGGTAGCGACGATCACACCGGATTTCAATACACCGGCGGTTGCTTGCCAAGTCCAAGGAGCGATTGGGGCAGTCAATGCCTTTGCTTTTGATATCAGTGCAGCATGTGCTGGTTTCGTTTATGCATTGTCTATGGCTGAAAAACTGATTCGAACGGGCTCTAAAAAAGGATTGGTCATCGGTGGAGAAGTACTTTCAAAAGTCTTGGATTGGAACGACCGTTCGACGGCTGTTTTATTCGGAGATGGTGCCGGTGGTCTATTGCTGGAAGCATCTTCAGAGCAGCATTTGCTCAAAGAGTCTTTAAAAGCAGATGGGAAGCGAGGCATGTCCTTGACATCTGGTTTTCGCACGAATGAGAATCCTTATTCACAAAACGCTCCGGCGTATAGTGCTTGTATGCAAATGATTGGACGAGAAATCTTTGATTTTGCGACGCGTGATGTGGTCGCCTCGATCAATGATCTGACACAAGATGAAGCAATCGATTATTTTTTGCTTCACCAAGCAAATTCTCGTATTTTAGACAAAGTTGCTCGCAAGCTGAAGCAGCCCCGTGAGAAATTTTTGCAAAATATGCAAGATTATGGCAATACTTCGGCAGCCTCGATTCCGTTATTGCTAGATGAAGAAATCAAACGAGGTACACTGTCCCTTGGCAGTGGTCAAAAAGTGGTGTTCTCAGGTTTTGGCGGCGGATTGACATGGGGAACTATGTTAGCCACCTTATAACTTGTTCACGAAACAAAATTACTATTGAAAAACACATTGGAGGAATATACACATGGTATTCGAAAAAATTCAAGAAATCGTAGCAGAAGAATTAGGAAAAGAAAAAGAAGAAATCAAATTGAACACGAACATCCAAGAAGATTTAGAAGCAGATAGCTTGGATCTTTTCCAAATCATTAACGAGATCGAAGATGAATTCGATGTGAAGATCGAAACAGAAGATGGTATCACAACCGTTGAAGATCTAGTTAAATATGTAGAAAAACAACAAGCATAAAACAAAGGCTAGGCAGACAGCCTAGCCTTTCCTTTTTAAGAACGTGTTTTTGCTGATTCATAGACGAACTGCAAGAATCCATGTTCTCCAACGATAACCATCAAAGTAATGAAGGAGTGCAAAATGAAGACAGCCTTTTTATTTAGCGGTCAAGGTGCACAGTACCCCAAAATGGGGGAAGAGCTCTATCACCAAGAAGCGATCGTTCGTGAGACGTTTGAACAGGCCAGCACGATTCTAGGATATGATATGGCCGAGTTATGCTTTACTGAAAACGAACGTTTAAACCAGACGGAATATACACAGCCTGCCATTTTAACAGTAAGCACGGCTTTTTGGCGACTTTTGGATGCGCAAGAAATCAAAGCAGATGCTGTTGCTGGCTTGAGTTTAGGTGAATATACAGCCTTAGTCGCTAGTGGTGCGCTTGATTTCCAGACCGCAGTCGCATTGGTGCAAAAGCGCGGTCGGTATATGGCAAGTGCGGCGCCAGCAGGTGTTGGGAAAATGGTCGCTGTGATGAACACACCCGCTGAAACGATTGAAGAAATCTGTAAAGAAGCAAGTCAAGCCGGGATTGTGACACCAGCCAATTACAATACGCCGCAGCAGATCGTCATTGGCGGTGAAGCGCCGGCAGTGGATAAAGCGGTGGAATTGTTACAAGCTGCTGGAACCAAACGGGTGATTCCTTTAAATGTCAGTGGTCCTTTCCATACTGCTTTGTTGGAACCCGCATCGCAGCAATTAGCACAGGAATTAGCTCAAATCACCTTTGATGAGTTGCAAGTACCTGTCATCAGCAATACGACCGCACAGCCAATGCAGCAAGACCAAATCAAGGAACTGTTGACGCTGCAAGTGAAATCGCCAGTGCGTTTTTACGAAAGCATTGCGACACTGAAGCAACTTGGCATCCAACAAGTCATCGAGATCGGACCAGGAAAAGTATTGAGCGGTTTTATGAAGAAAATAGACAAAGAAATCCAGACTGCGCGTGTAGAAGATAGCCAAACGTTGGCAGATACACTAGCCCGATTCAACTAGGAGGAATTTATGGATCTGCAAAATAAAAACGTCTTTGTAACTGGTAGTTCGCGAGGGATCGGTTTTACTATCGCGGAAGCCTTTGCCAAAGAAGGAGCGAATATCGTTTTAAATGGACGAAAAGAAATTCCCCAATCACTGATCGATCGCATCACCAGCTACGGCGTGAAATGTGTAGCGATCAATGGGGACATTTCTGATTTTGATCAAGCGGCTGCCATGCTCTCGGAAGCAGAAGCGGCAGTCGGACCGATCCACATTTTAGTCAATAATGCCGGGATCACGAATGACAAATTATTGTTGAGAATGAAACCGGAAGATTTTGATTCAGTGATCAAAATCAATTTGACTGGTACCTTTAATATGACGCAACACGCGTTGAAAAAAATGATGAAGTTGCGAGAAGGCCGCATCATAAATTTGACGAGTGTGGTCGGCTTGACGGGAAATATCGGGCAAGCCAACTATGCGGCAAGTAAAGCTGGCGTGATCGGTTTTACGAAATCTGCTGCTCGTGAAGGTGCCGCTCGGGGGATTACCTGCAATGCGATCGCCCCAGGATTTATCGAAACAGAGATGACTGAAGTGCTGTCGGATAAAGTTAAAGAACAATCATTGGCAAATATTCCATTACAGCATTTTGGTTCCACACAGGATGTTGCGCAAACAGCAGTCTTTTTAGCAAAAAGCCCCTACATCACTGGTCAGGTGATCAGTGTAGACGGCGGGATGGCAATGCAAGGGTAGGAGGAAGAATAGATGAATCGAGTAGTAATTACAGGATACGGCGTCACTTCTCCAATCGGAAATGACCCAGAAACATTTTTAGCAAGTTTACAAAACGGGACCAACGGCATCGGCCCGATTACAAAATTTGACGCAGAAGCAACAGGGATCTCAGTTGCTGCTGAAGTCAAAGATTTTCCATTAGAAAAGTACTTCGTTAAAAAAGATACGAAGCGGATGGATCTTTTTTCCATTTATGGAATTTATGCGGCCTTAGAAGCGATGGAAATGGCGAAGTTAGATACAGAAACCATTGATGTGGATCGTTTTGGCGTGATGGTTGGTTCAGGGATCGGCGGCTTGCCAACGATTCAAGACCAAGTGATTCGGATGCATGACAAAGGAGCAAATCGAGTATCACCAATGTTCGTACCGATGTCGATCGTAAATATGGTTGCCGGCAACATTGCGTTACGGGTAGGTGCGAAAGGCATTTGTACGACGACTGTTTCCGCCTGTGCTTCTGGTACCCATTCAATCGGTGAAGCTTTTCGGAACATCAAGCATGGCTATGCAGATGTCATGATCGCTGGTGGTTCAGAAGCGACGATCTGTGAAATCGGTATTGCTGGTTTTGCTTCGCTGACGGCGTTAACCACTGAATCAGACCCGGACAAAGCTTCCGTTCCGTTTGATAAAAATCGTAGTGGGTTTGTCATGGGTGAAGGCGCTGGCGTCTTCATTTTAGAATCATTGGCGCATGCGCAAAAACGTGGGGCAACGATTTTAGGTGAAGTCGTAGGGTACGGTGCGAACTGTGATGCCTACCATATGACTGCACCAAACCCTGATGGATCAGGTGCTGGAAAAGCAATGAAATTGGCGATGCAAGAAGCGGCGATCACCCCAGCTGAAGTTGGCTACATCAATGCCCACGGTACAAGCACACCTGCCAATGACAGTGCAGAAGCGACATCGATCCAATACGGATTAGGGGAAGACTATAAAAAACCATATGTCAGCAGTACAAAGTCAATGACTGGTCATTTGCTTGGGGCGGCTGGTGGAATCGAAGCCATTGCTTCACTATTAGCATTACAACATCAATTTATTCCACCAACCATCAACGTGACAGAACAAGATCCTGAGATCGACTTGAACGTTGTTATCAATCAAAGCCAACCAGCAGATTTGACCTATGCCATGAGTAATTCACTTGGGTTTGGCGGTCATAATGCAGTGATCTTGCTGAAACGTTGGGAGGAAGCGTAATTGGAAACACATGAGGTAAAAGAGCTGCTCAGCCAATTCGATCAATCAACGTTAACTGAGCTTCAATTAAAAAAAGAGACCTTTGAACTTTATTTTAATAAAAATACGACAAGTGGGCTACAAAGTGCATCCTCTGCACCTGCGCCTGCTCCTGCAGCGAATGCTGCGCCAACTCCTGTTGCACCAACGCCTGCTGTCTCAGCAACACCTGACACAGTAGAAGTGGCAAAACCTGTCTTAGAGGGCAAAGAAGTTGTCTCTCCATTAGTGGGTGTCGTTTATTTGAAACCAAGTCCTGACAAAGACAACTTCAAACAAATCGGCGATCATGTGAAAAAAGGCGATATTCTTTGTATCGTTGAAGCGATGAAAGTCATGAATGAAATCGTCAGCGACGTCGATGGCGAATTAGTTGAAGTCTTGGTTGAAAGCGAACAAATCGTTGAATACAATCAACCATTATTCCGTGTGAAAGAAGGGTAAAGCAATGAGCGCATTAACGATTCAAGAAATCAAAGAAATCATCCCTCATCGTTATCCGATGCTTTTAGTGGATCGGGTAGAGGAGTTAGAAGAAGGCAAACGGGTCGTTGCGAAGAAAAACGTTACTATCAATGAGCCATTTTTCCAAGGTCATTTTCCCCATGAACCAGTGATGCCCGGAGTATTGATCGTGGAAGCAATGGCGCAAGCAGGTGCTGTGGCATTGCTATCATTGGAAGATTTTCGTGGGAAAACTGCCTACTTTGGCGGTTTAGACAAAGCGAAATTCAGAAAAAAAGTAACACCGGGCGATACCTTGATCTTAGAAGTAGAAATAATCAAAGTGAAATCTGCAGCCGGCATCGGCAAAGGAATTGCCTATGTTGATGGGAAAAAAGTGGCGGAAGCAGAATTGACTTTCATGATTGGATAGGTGAGACATGTTTTCTAAAGTATTGATCGCAAACCGTGGCGAAATCGCCGTACGTATCATTCGCGCTTGTCGCGAATTAGGTATTCAAACGGTCGCCGTTTATTCAGAAGCAGATAGAGAAGCGTTGCACACAGAGCTTGCCGATGAAGCGATTTGTATCGGACCTGCCAAAGCAGCCGACTCTTATTTGAATGTACAGCAGATCCTAAGCGCTGCGATCGTCACAAAGGCTGAGGCGATCCATCCCGGATTTGGCTTTCTTTCAGAGAATAGCCGCTTTGCTGCGATGTGCGAGGAATGCAATATCGTCTTTATTGGGCCAAAGAGTGAGACTATCGATGCAATGGGAAACAAGATCAATGCAAGACGCTTGATGATCGAAGCAGAAGTACCGGTCATTCCCGGAAGCAAAGGCGCGATTTCTGATGTGGAAGAAGCTTTAACGATCGCTGAAGAGATTGGTTACCCGGTCATGCTCAAAGCAGCAGCCGGCGGTGGCGGTAAAGGGATACGGAAAGTCGCAGATAAAGAAGCGTTGCCGCATCATTTTGCTTCCGCACAGCAAGAGGCGAAAGCGGCATTTGGCAACGATGAAATGTACATTGAAAAAATCATTTATCCTGCTCGACACATAGAAGTGCAAGTGTTAGGTGATTCTTTTGGTAATATTATCCACCTTGGTGAACGCGATTGCTCGCTACAACGCAACAACCAAAAAGTGTTGGAAGAATCCCCTTCTGTGGTGATTTCTGAAAGCAAGCGAGCAGAACTAGGAGAAGCAGCGGTACGTGCCGCACAAGCGGTAGGGTATCGTAATGCTGGCACGATCGAGTTTTTAATGGCGGACACTGGGGAGTTTTATTTCATGGAAATGAACACTCGAATCCAAGTGGAACACCCCATCACCGAAATGGTGACAAACATTGATTTAGTCAAAAAACAACTTGAAGTCGCTAGTGGCGAACCGCTAGGCTTGACGCAAGCTGACATCAAGATGACGGGCGCGGCGATCGAATGTCGGATCAATGCAGAAAATCCAGCCTTCAATTTTGCACCCTCTCCTGGTAAGATCAACAATTTGTTTTTACCAAGTGGCGGTCTAGGCGTTCGTGTAGACAGTGCCATGTATTCCGGCTACACGATCCCACCTTATTATGATTCGATGATCGCTAAAGTGATTGTTCACGGTGAGAATCGTTTTGAAGCATTGATGAAAATGCAGCGGGCGTTAGCCGAATTAGTGACCGATGGTGTCATTACGAATGCAGAATTCCAAATGGACTTGATCAGTCACCCGAAAGTGATTGCGGGAGACTATACTACCGCCTTTTTACAAGAGGAATTTTTGCCGAATTGGACACCTGAACAATAGGAGGGAAGTTGAGTGGCTTTATTTAAGAAAAAAAACTACATTCGCATCAATCCTAATCGAGGTCAGCTGCCAACGAACGAACCAGTCGTCCCAGATAATCTTTGGGCGAAATGTCCTAGTTGCAAACGAACGCTTTATACGAAGGAGATGGGGGCGGAAAAAGTCTGTCCTCACTGCGGGTATAATTTCCGAATCAGTGCCTGGGAACGGATCGCTATCACGATTGATGAGAAAAGCTTTGAAGAATGGGATACAGATGTAACCACAAAAGATCCCCTTGATTTCCCAGGGTACCTGGATAAAGTCGCACAAATGCAAGAAAAAACTGGGTTGCATGAGGCTGTCCTGACAGGAGAGGCCAAAGTGCAAGGATTGTCGTTAGCAATCGGTGTCATGGATGCGAATTTCATCATGGGCAGTATGGGAACGGTCGTAGGGGAGAAAATCACCCGTTTGTTTGAACGAGCGATCGAAAAACAGCTACCAGTCGTTCTTTTTACCGCTTCAGGTGGTGCACGGATGCAAGAAGGAATTTTGTCACTGATGCAAATGGCAAAAATCTCTGCGGCGGTAAAACGCCACAGTAAAGCTGGCTTGTTTTATCTAACGGTTTTAACGGACCCGACCACCGGTGGCGTCACCGCTAGCTTTGCGATGGAAGGGGATGTCATTCTAGCAGAACCGCAAGCCTTGATTGGTTTTGCTGGACGACGAGTGATTGAACAAACCATTCGTCAGGAATTACCTGAAGATTTTCAAAAAGCAGAGTTCTTGCTAGATCATGGCTTTGTCGATCAAATCGTTCCACGGACGAACTTGCGGGAGAAAATCCACCATTTGATTTCTTTGCATACGCGGAAAGGATGGGATCGCAATGACTAGAGCAGCCCACGAAATCGTTGAACTCGCTCGCAGCAAAGACCGTTTGACGGCACTGGATTACTTTGAAGGCATTTTTTCTGAGTTTGAAGAGTTTCATGGAGACCGTCTGTTTGGCGAAGATGAAGCTGTCGTTGGTGGGATCGCTTGTTTAGATGGCAAGCCAGTGACCGTGATCGGTATTCAAAAAGGTCGTAATCTGCCTGAAAACTTACGCAGAAACTTTGGCTCGCCACATCCTGAAGGCTATCGAAAAGCGTTACGCTTAATGAAGCAAGCCGAAAAATTTCAGCGACCTGTGGTCACATTGATCAATACAGCAGGGGCATTTTGCGGTATTGGCGCGGAAGAGCGCGGAGAAGGCGAAGCGATTGCCCGTAACTTGATGGAAATGTCCGATTTAACTGTGCCGATCTTGGCAATCATCATTGGTGAAGGCGGCAGCGGCGGTGCCTTAGCACTGGCATTAGGCGATGAGGTTTGGATGATGGAACATTCGATCTATGCCATTTTATCTCCCGAAGGCTTTGCTTCGATCCTATGGAAAGATGGCAGCCTTGCCAAAGAAGCTGCTGGCTTGATGAAGATCACTGCCCAAGAACTATATGAATTAGGCGTTATTGAAAAAGTGATTGCTGAAACCAATGAAGAGGCCTTTTTACCGAAAGAGCAATTGATGGAACAGATGAAAGCGGCAATCTCAACGAAACTTGCTGAACTTTCTACCTTACAAACAGAAGAATTGCTTGAGGCAAGGTATCAGCGTTTTCGCCGATTTTAAAAACTAGGATATCCACTCTAATTAGAGGAAGGATATCCTAGTATTTTTTTATTGAAAGTGTTATTGAATAAATCGTGCAAATGACAAAGTTTTTAGTTTAAAATTTAATTATTCTGTGCTACTATGTATATATTCTGAATATAAGAAGATTATATTGCATAAATATTTGTTTTGAAGAGGAGCGTTTTTAATGAAAAAATTATTTGGAGCACTTGTTGTATTGACGGGGATTTTGGTTTTAGGAGCTTGTGGGAATGGCGGCTCATCGAGTACTGGAAGTTCTAGTGCCAGCGGTTCGGCGGATAATCAATTGGAAGCCATCAAAGCAGCTGGTGTGTTAAATGTGGCAACTTCTGCTGATTTTGCTCCCTTTGAATTCCATGCCTTGATCGATGGCAAAGACACGATCGTTGGGGCAGATATCGATATGGTCAATGAGATCGCTGATCGTCTTGGTGTTGAAGTAAATATTTTGGACCTTGATTTCAATGCTGTTTTGACTGCTTTGCAACAAGGAAAAGCCGATATCGCTGTTTCAGGCATCTCAGCAACTGACGAACGTAAACAGACTTTTGATTTCACCGACAACTATTTTACACCAGAACAAAAATTAGTTGTCAATAAAAATAACGAGTCGGCATTTGATTCAATCGAAAGCTTAACTGGTAAAAAGGTTGGCGCTCAAAAAGGATCCATCCAAGAAATGATCGTCCAAGACCAATTAGCTGATTCGCAGTTAGTTTCCATCGCCAAAGTTCCCAATCTAGTCAATGAATTGAAACAAGGCTCGATCGACGGTTTGGTTCTTGAAAGTGCGGTTGCTGAATCGTATGTTGCACAAAATGATGACCTCGTGATCACTGATGTAGCATTAGAAGCATCTGAAGGTGATTCTTATGCAATTGCTTTACCTAAAGGGAGTACCGAACTACAAGAAGATCTAAACAGTATTTTGAAAGAATTGATTGAAGATGGTACAATCGATGAGTATGTACAAAAGAACACAGATCTAGCCAATGAAAATGCGGCGCAATAGATAGAACGGAGTAGACACAATTATGGATTTATCCTTTTTAGCGATATATTACCCTTATTTTCTTTCTGGTGTGGTGATCACCATCGTGATCTCTATCATCACCGTGATCTTTGGAACGATTCTAGGGGTGATTTTTGCCCTAATGAAATTATCAAAAGTGACGCCTTTGCGCTGGTTTGCTAATGCGTATATTGAAGTCATCCGCGGCACACCGATGCTGGTGCAAATTTTGATCGCTTTTGGTCTTTTGCAAGGAATGTTTGCTTTGCCGACGGTCTCAATCGGCGTGCTGAGTCTTGATTTTGGGCGGCTCTTTCCAGGGATCATTGCCTTATCACTAAATTCCGGGGCATACGTTGCTGAAATCGTCCGAGGGGGGATCAATGCCGTTGATTACGGACAAACAGAAGCGGCAGGATCTTTAGGGCTGCGGCCTTTTCAAACGATGCGTTATGTCGTGCTACCACAAGCACTACGCAACATTTTGCCGCCACTAGGCAATGAATTTATCGTTTTGATCAAGGATTCCTCTTTGCTTTCAACGATCGGTATCTATGAGTTAATGAACAGTGCTCAGATCGTTGTCACCAGTTCTTTCCAACCGTTAACGCCTTTTTATGTAGCGGCGGTCATTTACTTCATCTTGACGTTTACGACTTCGCGACTATTGAGTTTATGGGAAAAGAAACTAGGCAAAGGCTATCGTCGTTAAAAGGAGAAGACAAGCTATGATGTTAGATATTCAAGATTTACACAAAACCTTTGGCAGCAATCAAGTGCTAAAAGGGATCACCACGACGATCGATCAAGGAGAAGTTGTGGTGGTGATTGGGCCATCTGGGTCAGGAAAAAGTACGTTTTTACGCTGTTTAAACCTATTAGAAGTACCGACAAGCGGGAAGATTTTTTTTGAAGGAACCGATATTACCGATCCAAAAAATGATTTATATAAGATGCGGGAAAAAATGGGTATGGTTTTTCAAAATTTTAATCTTTTTCCGAATATGACGGTTTTAGAAAACATTACCTTGTCCCCGACGAAAGTCAAAAAGGTAGCAAAATCGGCAGCGGATCAGTTGGCAAAACAACTTCTGAATGATGTCGGTTTACCAGATAAAGCAAAAGCTTATCCTCAAAGTCTTTCTGGTGGACAAATGCAGCGGATCGCAATCGCACGAGCTTTGGCGATGGAACCGGATGTGATGCTCTTTGATGAACCGACTTCTGCGTTAGACCCTGAAATGGTTGGCGAAGTATTGTCCGTTATGCAGCGTTTGGCTCAGCAAGGAATGACGATGGTCATCGTCACTCATGAAATGGGCTTTGCGAAGGAAGTCGCGGATCGGATTTTATTTATGGATCAGGGAATCATTATGGAGGAAGGAACGCCAGAACAGATCTTTGATCATCCGAAAAATCCACGAACCATTGATTTTTTGAGTAAAGTATTGTAAACTGCGAGAAGTTCGCAGTTGTTAGTGATAAATTTGGACCTTTCCTAAGCATCCTTTCAGTAAAAGGATGCTTTTTTGACGGAAAAATGACTACATTGAAGAAGTGATAGAACAAACGGTTGTCTTGGCAGGTTCCTTTTTCAGTTCTTTTACAAGAAACCTGCAGAAACTGGCGCACTTGCTAGTATTCAAAAAGATTCTATTGTATAATTACAGGTTGAAGAGGTCTGATCTTGATAGAAACCATCTGCGTGATTTTATGCAGATCGGACTGTTTCTTTTTAAGGATCGACAATTTGGATCGTTGACGAGTCGCCGATTTTTAATATGCGAAGAAATCATGCAGCAAAGGAGATTTTATGTTTTCAAATTATAAACCGACTTGGATGGTCGATGCGATTTATAAAATTACGCCCAGCCAACTTAAGGCACAGGGAATCAAGGGGATTTTGACTGACCTTGACAATACCTTGATTGCTTGGAACAATCCTGATGGAACCGAAGAATTAAAAAACTGGTTATTGGAAATGAAAAACGCTGGCATACCGGTGATAGTGGTTTCTAACAACAATAGTGAACGAGTGGCACGGGCAGTTGCCCCCTTTGGCTTAAAGTACGTACACCGCGCACTAAAACCTTTTTCAAGAGGCATCAAACAAGGGTATCAGCAATTAGGTTTGAAAAAAGAAGAGGTCGTCATGATCGGCGATCAAATCATGACGGATGTACGAGGTGCCAATCGTGCCGGTGTTCGCAGTATTTTAGTGAAACCAGTGATCCCAACGGATTCTTGGAAAACCCAGTTTAATCGAGCGGCAGAAAGAAAAATCATGAACTATCTATTGAAACATAACCCAGAGTTAAAATGGCGTGGAGGAATTTAATATGACAGAAGGAATCGAAGAAATTCACTGTATCGGCTGCGGGGCATTGATTCAAACAACAAACCCTAACGAATTGGGGTACACCCCGCAATCTGCATTAGAAAAAGGAATTGAATCAGGAGAAGTCTATTGTCAACGTTGTTTCCGCTTGCGCCATTACAATGAGATTCAAGATGTTTCGCTGACAGACGATGATTTTCTGCGTTTACTGAATGAAATCGGAGAAAAAGATGCCTTGATCGTTAATGTCGTCGATATTTTTGATTTTAATGGTTCATTGATCCCAGGACTACACCGCTTTGTTGGGAATAATCCTGTCTTATTAGTGGGCAACAAGGTGGATATTTTACCGAAATCTTTGAAAAAATCGAAGATGACCCAGTGGATGAAGGAACGTGCCCATGAAGCTGGCTTAAGACCCGTCGATGTATTATTGACGAGCGCCAAGAAACCAGGTGAAACGGAAGCTTTACTGCAAGCAATCGAAACGTATCGTGAAGGACGCGATGTGTATGTGGTTGGTGTGACAAATGTTGGGAAATCGACATTGATCAATCAAATCATCAAACAAACAGCGGGGATCAACGAATTGATCACGACTTCGCGTTTCCCAGGAACCACATTGGATAAAATCGAGATTCCCTTGGATGACGGACACTTCTTGATCGACACACCAGGAATCATTCATCGTCATCAAATGGCGCATTATTTAGGTAAAAAAGATCTAAAAATCGTGGCACCAGCCAAAGAGATCAAACCAAAGGTGTATCAGTTGAATCCAGAACAAACCTTGTTCTTAGGAGGACTTGCCCGGTTTGATTTCATTCAAGGAGAACGCAGTTCATTTATTGCTTATGTAGCAAATGATGTGGCGATCCATCGGACCAAATTAACGAAAGCCGATGAATTTTATGAGAAACATGTTGGTGGGCTGCTGCAGCCGCCACGAGCAGATGAAGTGGAGGATTTTCCTGAACTCGTCCGCTTTGAATTTTCAATCAAAGAAAAAACCGATATCGTTTTTGCTGGCCTTGGCTGGATCACGATCACCAAACCGTGTGTCATCGCCGGGTGGGCACCAAAGGGTGTCGATGTGCTTAGACGTAAAGCATTAGTATAAGGAAGAAGGAAGAGTATGGACTTACGAGGAAAACAAAAAAGATTTTTACGAAGTGAAGCGCACCATTTAAACCCGATTTTTCAAATCGGCAAAGGCGGCTTGAATGACGCAATGATGGCGCAAATTGAAGAAGCACTAGAAAAACGAGAATTGATCAAAGTCTCATTGCTCCAAAATACCGATGAGGTTGCTGACGAAGCAGCTGAAACGATCCGTGAGAAAGTCGGCTGTGAAGTGGTACAGATCATCGGACGAGTGATCGTTTTATTCAAACCGTCAAGCAAAGAAAAATACCAAACGATTTCAAGCAAAGTTCGTTCAATTTAGGAGGGAAAAGGCATGCAAGGACAAACATTTGGCAAGGTACAAACGGTTTTAGAAACACAAACACAAGAACTGGTACCGAAAAAGCAAGTGGGCATTCTTGGTGGAAATTTTAATCCAGTACACTACGCACATCTGGTCATGGGTGAGCAAGTAGGGCAAGCATTAGGGCTGGATAAAGTTTATTTCATGCCTGAGTATTTACCGCCTCATGTTGATGAGAAAAAGACGATCCCTGCTGAGCATCGTTTAGCGATGTTGGAGTTGGCGATTGCCGATAATCCGCGATTTGCTGTAGAGACCATTGAGTTGGAACGAAAAGGGAAGAGTTATACGGTTGATACGATGCGGGAATTGACAGCTAAGAATCCAGATACTAATTATTATTTTATCATTGGCGGGGATATGGTGAACTATTTACCAAAATGGCATCAAATCGATGAGCTGATGGAATTGGTAACGTTTGTGGGGGTTCGTCGTCCAGAAGTGCCGATCGATAGCCCATACCCGATTATTTGGATCGATATCCCGCTAATGGATGTCAGCTCAACGACAATTCGTAAAAAAGTACAACAAGGTTGTTCCGTTCGCTACTTATTGCCAGATAATGTGTTACACTATATTCAAGAAAAGGGGTTGTACTTGGATGAAGAGTGAACACTACACACAAGCAGAACGGGAACTTTTGATGCAAAAGGTCCAAATGCAGATGAGTCAAAAGCGCTTTGAGCATGTGTTAGGTGTCGAAAAAACGGCCGTTGCCCTTGCGGAAAAATATGGCGCTTCACCGGTCAAAGCCAGCATCGCCGCCTTGACGCATGATTATGCGAAAGAACGCAGCGATGAAGAATTTCAATTAGTCATTCGTAGAGACGGATTCGACTTGGATCTCTTGAACTGGAACAATGCCATCTGGCATGGACTTGTCGGTGCTGATTTCGTTCAACGAGAATTAGAGATCGATGACGAAGAAATCTTACAAGCGATCCGTTTGCACACCACCGGAGCTGCTAAGATGAGCCTGTTAGATAAAATCATCTATGTGGCAGATTATATCGAACCCGGACGTACGTTTCCTGGAGTCGTTGAAGCCAGAGAGATCGCAATGATTGACTTAGATGCCGCTGTTGCTTACGAAACGAAACATACCTTGCTTCATTTGATCGAAACAGAAGCAGTTATTTACCCAAAAACGATCGAAACCTACAATTTTTGGGTAGCCAAATATAGGAGGGAATTACCATAGATAGTCAGAAAATATTAGAAATTGCTGTAAAAGCCGCCGATTCAAAACATGCCGAAGATATTATGGCATTAGATGTGCGGGAAATCTCTTTGCTAGCAGATTACTTTGTGATCTGTTCAGGAAATAGCGAACGTCAAATCAATGCGATCATTGATGAAGTCATCGATAAAGAAGAAGAAAATCAAGTATCTGTTCGTCGTGTCGAAGGAAAAGATGGTGGAAAATGGGTCTTGATCGACTTAGGTGACGTGATCGTTCACGTATTCAGTGCCTCAGAACGTGCTTTTTACAACCTAGAAAAATTATGGTCTGATGCGCCGCTTGTGGATCTTAATGAATGGGTCGTGGCGTAATGGCTTACGAAACCTTCGCATTTGTCTATGACGAAGTAATGGATTCCAGTCTCTATAAAAAGTGGCTGGATTTTTCTTGTCGTCATTTAGGAGAAAGAAAACAGCTGTTAGAATTGGCTTGTGGAACCGGTGCGTTAGCCGTTGAATTTGCCAAGGCTGGTTTTGATGTGACTGGGTTGGATCTTTCAGAAGAGATGCTGATGATCGCTAGTCAACGGGCTGAAAAAGAAGCGGCAATTGTGCAGTTTGTTGCGGGTGACATGCTGGATCTCGTAGATGTTGGCACCTATCAAGCAATTACCTGTTATTCTGACTCCCTTTGCTACATGGAAGACGAGCAGAGTGTGCAGCAAGTTTTTGATGGTGTTTACAGTTGTTTAGAAGAAGATGGCGTGTTTTTATTTGATGTGCATTCTTTATATCAAATCGATGAAGTCTTTCCTGATTATAGCTATCATTACCAAACCGATGAATTTGCCTTTCTTTGGGAAAGCTATCAAGGCGAAAAAGACCATAGCATTGAACACTTCTTGACCTTTTTTGTTGCACAAGAGAGTGGCTTGTTTGAACGCTTAGATGAGCTTCATCAAGAAAGAACCTATCCTCTCGAAAGCTATTTAAGAATGTTAGAAAATGCTGGTTTTGCTAATGTTGAATGCTACGCCGATTTTATCGATACGAAACCAAATGAAAAAAGCCGTCGCTGGTTTTTTGTCTGCCATAAGTAACCGTTATGTAAAACAGGAGGGATGTCGATGAAGGCTTGCGGACTAGTCGTAGAATATAATCCTTTTCACCATGGACACCAATACCACGTGGACAAAGCCCGGCAAGTAACGAACGCTGATGTCGTCGTTGCGGTGATGAGTGGAAATTTTTTACAGCGTGGTGAACCGGCAATCATCGATAAATGGCAGCGAGCCCAAGCGGCATTGCAAAATGGCGTCGATTTGGTCGTTGAACTGCCATCCGCTTGGGCCGTCCAGTCTGCTGATTTTTTTGCAGCGGGAGCGATTAAGATCTTACAAGATCTGCAATGTGATTCTTTGTGTTTTGGAACAGATGCGAAAGAACCCTTTGACTATGCAAAGTTCGCTCAGTTTGAAAAAGAAAATCAGCGGATGATCGATGACGCATTCCAACGCATAGCTAGGCAAAATGCTACCTATAGTCAAAATATGAGTGCGGTCCTCAGTGAGCTTTATCCTGAGTACCATGTAGAAAAAGATCAGCCGAATCATCTGTTAGGTATGGCGTATGCACGGGAAGTGTTACATTATGAAAAACCATTGCGCTTGGTCCCCATCCAACGTGTTGCGGCGTCCTATCATTCAGAACAATTCGATCATCCAACGATCGCCAGTGCAACAGCCATTCGCCAAGCAATCAAACAAGGTGCAGCTGTTGCGGATTTTGTTCCTGAAGCCACACAAAACTTTCTTTCACAAGCAACAGTCGACTGGGAAGCCTTTTGGCCGTATCTTCAATACCAGATCATTTCTGCCCCTCTTGAAAAATTAGCGGCTATTTACCAGATGGAAGAAGGATTAGAATATCGACTAAAACAATATGTGACGGCGGCGGATTCTTTTGCAGATTTTATCAAGTTGTTAAAGACGAAACGTTATACCCAAACGCGCCTGCAGCGTCTTGCTTGTTATGTATTGTTCCAAGTGACAAAAGCTGAAATGAAGGAAGCCCAAGAACATCCCTTTATTCGGGTCTTAGGGTATACGAAGCAAGGGCAGCACTATTTAAAAGAGGTCAAAAAAGAGCTGACCCTGCCGCTGATCGCTAAATTCGGTAAGCAAGAAGCACAGCGCTATGGCTTGTCATTGCGGATCGACCAGATCTATCAACAAGGGAATGCTCAAATCACAGAACAAAATTTTCGAAGAATTCCGCTTTTTATTGATAAATAAGTGAAAATTACTTCACAGAACGCCATTTGACAAGTATAATGAATAAGGATTTTTAAAAACAAGAAAGCGAAGTGAAATCATGGGTCGTAAATGGGCAAATATCGTAGCGAAGAAAACTGCTAAAGATGCAAACAATAGCCGAGTTTATGCAAAATTTGGAATCGAAATCTACGCAGCAGCAAAATCGGGTGATCCTGATCCTCACGCGAACCAAAAATTACGCTTTGTTATCGAACGTGCGAAAACCTACAATGTACCAAAACACATTATTGACCGTGCGATTGAAAAAGCCAAAGGTTCTGGCGATGAACAATACTCAGAACTTCGATATGAAGGATTTGGACCAAACGGATCTATGGTGATCGTCGATACTTTGACAAACAACGTCAATCGGACTGCAGCCGATGTTCGGGCCGCGTTTGGTAAAAACGGCGGGAACATGGGCGTTTCAGGTGCAGTTGCTTATATGTTTGATAACACAGCATTATTTGGCTTTGCCGGTGACGATGCGGATGAGATCTTAGAATACTTGATGGACAAAGAGATCGATGTTCGTGATGTTGTTGAAGAAGATGGACAAATCATCGTTCACGGTGAACCAAGTGACTTCCATGCCATTCAAGAAGCCTTGAAAGAAAAAGGAATCACTGAATTCTCAATTGCAGAAATGCAAATGATTCCTCAAAATGAAGTAACCTTGACGGGTGACGATCTAGAAAAATTCGAAAAAATGATCGATGTGTTAGAAGATCTTGAAGACGTACAAAACGTCTATCACAATGTGGCAGACGCCGAAGAATAAAACGCACTTGGCAGCCTAGAGGTAATCTGGCTGCCATTTTTTGGTGTTTTTTTTTCAATGGGTTTTCCGTTGCTTAGCCAAGTGAAAAAACAAGAGAGCGAGAAGCACTTCTCTTGAAAATTCTTCCAGATTCATTATCTTTTCAGTTGGTTTCTAGGCATTTTATATGTTATGATTTACTACATAAGCAAACAACTCGTTAGGAGGGCAGACATGGAAGAAAAAATCGTTTTAGAGCCATTTAATCGAATCTTAAGTGGTTTTGAGAAGCTAGCAGAAGTGTCTGTATCGATTTCTGACTGTTCGGCCCTTTGCCGAAAATATAAAAAGTATGGGGTAGAGGGGTATCGTTTGGGCGATTATCGTGGTTCTTCCTACTTAAATCGTTATTTAAACGTCGTGGTTGATCGCGCACCATTATTGATTTATAAAGAGCGTTTTTTGATTCCATTAGTCTTTCGCATGTCGGAATACTCTGAACGACTTTTTATCGATGAGTACCGAATGGAAGGGTTCTTCTTGCTGTTGGATTGGCTTTTAGAGCACCGACCAGAAAAAGCAATTATTGATTATAAACGAACGCGTGCTTTGCCTCACAGAAAAGAATTTGTTATCGATAGTTCATATGTACTTTTTCGATTGACAGAAATTCTTGATGGGGCTGGCTTCCCTCTTAGTCGCTTTACGACGATTGAGGAATTCAGTCAATGGAATCGTACCCATCGCTTGATCGATAACGGCAGTATCGGCCGACATACAAAATTATTCGTTCCAGAAGATCCAGAACATGTTTCTGAGCTGCAAATGATTTTAACCATCGTCGGGATGCGTTATCCAGAAACCCGCTTGTTTATCGGCGAATTAAAAGGCTAAAAAACATCACTTTCGACTGTTTCTTCAAATGAAACAAGCCGATCGTGATGTTTTTTGTTAGTTTTTTAGTCAATCTTTGATGCTTCTTGGAACTGATAAGTGGCAGGATTGGCTTTTGCTAAAAGCGGCAATTCTTCGTTTGTAAGAATTGTCAACTGATGCATGGCCCGTGTCGCCATCGTATAGAAAATCAATTGGTCTTGTTCGGTCTCAAAAGCGGCCCCCAGCGTCCAGACAAAGACTTGGTCAAACTCTAGCCCTTTTGCTAAAAAGGCGGGGAAGATCATCACATTGCGTTTCATGAAGTCTTCTTCAGAAGTAATCAACTGCACTTGATCCTGCATTGTTTCTGCCAATTGTTCATATAATTGTTGGCAATCCTTTGCGGTTTTACAAATGATCGCGGTGCGCCAACGCTGATTCTCAGCTGCGTCACGAATACTAGTTTCTAGGAAAGCCAGATTTTCAGTTGCAGTTCCTTTAGTAATTACTGGTACCGCCCCTTTACGAGCCGTCAATTCCACTTGATCACTGCCCACTAAAAATTGATTGGCGAAATCTGTGATTTCCTTAGTCGAACGATAGCTGGTTTTCAATTGATAACGTTTCACACTTTCGTGGGGGAATAATTCTGCTAATGCCCCGACGATCGTTTCATTGCCATACACTTTTTGATTCAAATCGCCGCAAAGGGTGATACCAGCCTTTGGATAAAGCTGACGCAGCAATGCCACTTGGGCAGGTGGGAAATCTTGCATTTCATCAATAAAGATAAACCGAGCTTTTTCTTCGACGTGAACAGGATAGAGCTGTTTAATCAGTAAGAAAAACAAAACGGCGTCTTCTTGTTTGATCTGTCTTTGGCGCATACCTTGACGAATGTCGGCAATACTTTGCTGCCAAGCCGCAGCCTCGATACCAGTTTCTTTGACTGCAGCAGACTCAACCGATTGTAGAAAGTGTAAGTATTGTTTGGCTTGGTTGATAAACTGAAAGTTTTTCACTCCCCGCGTCAAGGAACGGAACTTCTTGCGGACGATTTGCTGTCTGAGCTTCTTCCGCAAACGGCGTTCGTTTTCTTCGCTGTATTCTTGATGTGGATCATTGGCAAATACTTGTTGCAATTGTTCTTCGGTCGCTTCTTTGACCCAGTCTTTTTTAGCTTCATCTTTTTCCAAGCCGCCGATTTTTTTTAATAATTTCGTTTGAAGCAGTTGGGTTCTTTGGTAAATCGGCAGTTCGTTATTGGTTTCTTGATACCAGCGGCGAATCTGTTCTTTTGTCAAATAGGTTTGTCCTTGGATTTTTAGATCACGGAACAAGGGACCGATCGGTGCAATCGAACGGACATAATGGTTGATTTTTTCCACCAAGAAAAGACTGCTTTTGATTTTTTCAATGGCATCATCGTCGCCGCTTAAAAAGGTTTCTTCTTGTTGGGTTTCTTTCGTCACTTCATAGCCAGTCAGAATCAATTGGATAAAGTGGTGGAAGGTTCTTGTGGGCACTTCACTTTCACCTAAAGAAGGCAGAACCATGGAAATATAGTCAGAAAACAAATGATTGGGTGAAAACAGCAAGACTTGTTTTTCATCCAGCCATTTGCGATTACGGTAAAGTAAAAAGGCGACCCGCTGCAACAAAGCAGAGGTTTTTCCACTTCCAGCAATCCCTTCGATCAGTAAGAATTTATTGGTGGTATCACGAATGATTTGGTTCTGCGCTTTTTGGATCGTTGAAACGATGTTACGCATTTGAGAAGAAGAGGCTTCATCCAAAATTTCCAACAAAAATTCGTCATTGATGATCTCCGAAGTATCGACCATCGACAAGATTTCACCATTTTGAATTTTAAATTGGCGTTTCAAGAGCAATTCTACCGTAAACCGATCAGTGTCTGTTTCGTAGAAGGTCTCACCAAGCTCTCCTTCATAGTAAAGATTGGCGATCGGTGCGCGCCAGTCAATGACGATCGTTTCTTCATCCTTGTCTCGTAATGAAGCGATCCCCAAATAAAGGGTCTCGATCTCTTGTTCTTCTTTGAAATCGATTCGAGCAAAATACGGATTGCCCGCCATCGTTGTTAAGGTTTTGACGCGTTTTTCTTGCGATTCTGCGGTTTGGTATTTTATCAGCAATTCTTGTTCATGCTGCTGGTACTCGATAACTGATTCATAAAAGGCTTCACTGTCGCCCCCGCGAATTTTCTTATCGGCGATTTCTTTTAATTGATCATCCATTTTAGCGGCTAATTCTTGTTTTTGCTGCGAAAGGATCGCTTGTTCTCTGTGTATCAGAGCAATGGTTTCATTAACATGTTGTTGTTCTTTTTGACGTTCGTTCACGAAGGATCCTCCTTAAAAAAATTGCGACATAAAATTATAGCATATTTTCCCTGCGAATGTCGTGGAAAAAAAGAAACTATGCTAATATTTATAGAAAGAGCATAGTAATTCAAAAATTAGTCGAATTAGAGGTGGAAAGAGTGAGGGAAGAAGCAGAACTACTCCGACTGATCCAATCGGTGGGCGAAGGTGTTGGGGCACGTGCCATCGGTTTATCTGGTTCACGGACCGATCCGCAGGCGCCAAAAGATTTTTTGCAAGACTTTGATGTGGTTTATGTAATGGATGATATTCAGCCCTTGGTCAATGATCCTTCATGGTTAGAAGCCTTTGGACCGCTCATGATCAGGCAAACACCGGAAGCTAGCACCATCTATCCGCCCAGTCTAGGTGGTTGTTTTACCTACTTGATGCATTTTTTAGACGGAGTAAGAATCGATCTCATGCTTTGTCCTCTTGCACTGGTCGATCGGCTGGCTAACGAACCAGGCTTGCAGCCGCTGCTTGATCCAGACCAATTACTAAGTTTTACTAATCAAGCAAATCATTCGCATTACTGGATCAAGCGTCCGACCCAAGCCGCTTTTCGGGAACACTGCAACGAATTTTGGTGGGTAAGCACGTATGTCGTGAAAGGGCTGCTTCGAAAGCAGCTGATTTATGCTGCGGATCATTTATACACCATTTGTTGGCAAGAATTGTTATGGATTGAAGATTTGTTTGTTGCCCACACTCAGCAATTTCAGGTGAGTACTGGAAAAAATCATAAATACCTGCAGTCGTTTCTCACGGAAAAGGAGTGGCGGGAATTGACCTCATTGCTTGATTTTTCCACGATCATTGCTTGTGGTCAGTCCCTCTTGAAGATGCAAAAACGTTTTGATGACCAAGCAAAGAAAATCAGCGAGAAATTGGGATTGGCTTATGATTGGCAAGAAGCTGAGAATGTCCAAACATATACGAAGTATTGGAGTGAAAAAAATTGGCAGATGAGTCCAGAGAACCAAAAATAAAAGGCAGTCAGATTCAGGCTTTTTGGCAACGATTTTTAAAAGTAAACTCAAGAAACCAATCTGCTCTGACCTATGAAGATGCTTGGTCCTTTGGTGATACCCCACAAATGGCCGATGAACTGGCAGCACTGGTTTTAGCTGGCAAAAAGACGGCAACGACATCTGCCGCTGCCCTCTATGAAATCGAGCAAGAAGCATTGCCGCAATCAGGAACGTATAGTGTTCTTTTAGATGGTTCGGATGTCCCAAGAGCTGTTCTTTATTTAGAGTCAGTGTCGATCGTGCCTTTTGATGAGGTGACAGCAGCGTTCGCCTTTTTAGAAGGGGAAGGAGATCGCACTTTGGCTTATTGGCGCCGTGTTCATGAAGCTTTTTTTCGACGAGCTTATGCCTCAGCGGGTTTGTCTTTTCATGCTCAAATGCTGTGTGTTTGCGAGAAGTTTTCTGTTGTGTATCAAGAAGATGAAGGCCATGATTTTCAATGAAAAGCGCGACAATCGCTTTTGTCTTTTTGAAAAAGGTGTATAATCAAAAGCAAACAAAGGAGGAAATCGTATGCCATTTATCCATGTCGAACTAGTTGAAGGGCGTTCACAAGAACAACTGACGAATATGATGAAAGAAATCACTGAGGCAGTCCATAAAAATACGGGTGCCCCTAAGGAGCATATCCACGTTATCATCAATGAAATGAAACAAGGAACCTATGCTGTGAATGGCGATTGGAAATAATTCTCTTGCTTTTTCTTGTAGGTAGTGGTTTAATTGAGCCATAATCGATCAATAAAAAAGACACCTGAATTTGAGAGTCTTCGATAAGAGAGGGAAATCTTGGCTGAAAATTTCCTAGAAGAAAACCAAAGGATGACCACTTTTTTTAGACCTCTGTCGAAACGGAGGCGGTTGAACCGTTATCTCATGAAGAGGAAAACAGACTTTTTCTGTTTTTAAACAATAGGTGGAACCACGAGTGATCGTCCTAGTATCGTAACCGATACTAGGACTTTTTTTATTGATTGAAATCATTCAAAGGAGGACATTCATATGTCATTATTTATTACATTTCCTGATGGCGCAAAAAAAGAATTTGCTGTTGGGGTAACAACCAAAGAGATTGCTGAAAGTATCTCGAAAAGTCTTGCAAAAAAAGCCTTAGCTGGAAAAGTCAATGGACAACTGATCGATCTTAATCGTCCGATCGAAGAAGATGCAACGATTGAGATCGTGACACCTGATCACGAAGACGCCTTAGGCTTACTTCGTCATTCGACAGCTCATTTAATGGCTCAAGCTATGCGCAGACTCTATCCATCGATCCATTTTGGGGTAGGACCTGCAATTGATTCTGGTTTTTACTATGATACAGATAATGGGGAAAACCCAGTAACTGCGGAAGATCTACCGGCAATCGAAGCAGAAATGATGAAGATCATCAAAGAAAATCTGCCAATCGAACGACGTGTATTAACAAAAGAAGAAGCGTTGGCCCTTTTTGCCGAAGATCCATACAAAGTAGAGTTGATCACTGAATTACCAGATGACGAAACAATTACTGCCTATCAGCAAGGTGAATTTGTCGATCTTTGCCGCGGTCCTCACGTCCCATCAACTGGTCGTATCCAAGTATACAAATTGTTATCAGTGGCAGGTGCTTACTGGCGTGGAAGCTCTGATAACCAGATGATGCAACGAGTATACGGAACAGCCTTTTTCGATAAAAAAGACTTGAAGGAATTTATCCGTTTACGGGAAGAAGCAAAAGAACGCGATCATCGTAAACTAGGGAAAGAATTAGAATTGTTTATGTTGTCTCCTGAAGTCGGCGCTGGTCTGCCTTTCTGGCTGCCAAAAGGAGCAACGATCCGTCGTACGATCGAACGTTATATCGTTGATAAAGAGGTTAGCCTTGGGTACCAACACGTATACACACCAATCATGGCAAACGTGGACTTATACAAAACATCAGGGCATTGGGATCATTACCACGAGGACATGTTCCCACCAATGGATATGGGTGATGGCGAAATGCTGGTTCTACGACCAATGAATTGTCCACACCATATGATGGTTTACAAAAATGACATCCATTCGTATCGTGAACTACCAATTCGTATCGCTGAATTAGGAATGATGCATCGCTACGAAAAATCAGGCGCGCTATCAGGGTTGCAACGGGTTCGTGAAATGACCTTAAATGACGGTCATACATTCGTTCGTCCTGATCAAATCAAAGAAGAATTCAAACGGACACTGGATCTTATGGTGGGCGTTTACGAAGACTTTAATATTACTGACTATCGTTTCCGTTTAAGCTATCGCGATCCACAAAATAAAGACAAATATTTTGATGACGATGCGATGTGGGAAAATGCGCAAACAATGCTAAAAGCAGCCATGGATGAATTAGAATTGGATTATTTTGAAGCTGACGGTGAAGCAGCTTTCTACGGACCTAAACTAGATGTCCAAGTGAAAACAGCTTTAGGTATGGAAGAAACATTGTCAACGATCCAATTGGATTTCTTATTGCCAGAACGTTTTGATTTGACATACGTTGGTGAAGATGGCGAAAACAATCACCGTCCAGTGGTGATCCACCGCGGGATCGTTTCAACGATGGAACGTTTTGTGGCTTATTTGACAGAAGTCTATAAAGGGGCATTCCCGACTTGGTTGGCACCAATCCAAGCATCGATCATTCCGGTCTCAGTCGAAGCCCACAGCGACTATGCCTACGAAATCAAAGAACGCTTGCAAGCGCAAGGTCTGCGAGTAGAAGTAGATGATCGCAATGAAAAAATGGGATACAAGATCCGTGCGTCGCAAACACAAAAAATTCCTTACCAAATCGTTGTTGGGGATCAAGAAGTCAATGACGCGACAGTCAATATCCGTCGCTACGGCAGCAAAGAAACCCAAGTGGAAGAGTTGAATCTTTTTGTTGATGCGATGGCTGCAGAAGTGAAAAACTATAGTCGCGCATAGTTTTTGTTACAAAGAAGATAATTGTCTTATAGTATATGCACCTGCTTTTTAGCAGGTGCTGTTTATCTATTTTTGTTCTATAAAAACTGTGGAAAATGCAGAAAAGTTTGTTTTTGTGAATAAAATCATATATAATTAACCGGTAGCAACAAGGAGAAAAATAGAAGGGGTATGTGATGAACTATAATTATGGAGTAAGAAAAAAATCGGTTGTATCGGTCATTCTATTAACATTTATTACTTGTGGCATTTATACATTCTTTTGGATGTACCAAACAACCAAAGAGCTAGCAGAGTACAGTGGGGACAATCGTCTTTCACCAGAGACGTCGATTTTATTAACGATCCTTACTTGTGGGTTGTATCAAATTTATTGGTGGTATCGAATCGCGGATATCTTTATGAGTGCGCAACAACGAGCGAAAATGCCTCGTTTGAGTGACAACAAAATTCTATTTGTTGTCTTAAGCCTCTTTAATTTTGATTTTATCAATATGGCGATTTTACAAGGAGACATGAACCAAATGTGGGAAGCAGCTGATCAAAATACTATGACATCATCTGATGCTTCAAATGATCCGTTTGATTCAGATGATTGGGTCGATTATTGATCTGTCCGTTTAAATGGATAACGGGGGTTCCTTGTCCAGGTTGTGGCATGACGCGCGCATATTTACATTTATTCCAAGGCGATCTTCAAGGCGCGCTACATTTTCATCCCTTGTTTTGGTTAGTGCCGATCGTATTCGGGATCGTTTTATTCAAAAAAAATCCGAAAATCGGCAAACTTTACCACAGTCAAAACCTGTGGGTGACATTGACACTTTTAGTACTAGTGGTTTATGGCGGTCGGCTCTGGCTTCATTTCCCACATGAAGCGCCCATGGACTTTGATCCAGAAAGTATTTTCCCACAACTACTACGTCGGATTGGTCAAGTGATTCACTAACAGCCATTCACCCAAGCATTAAAAAACATTAAGAAAATGCTTTGTTTTTTTCTGAAAGCGAAGGGAACATGCGACAGTAGTTGAATCTTTATGAAAATTGTGTTATATTTACAATGTAATGATACTTAGAGTGAGTGAGCGGTTTTTTCGCTCACTCTTTTTAATGGAATGAAGTTCGTTTCGTTGAGAAATAAAGGAGGCGATGTTGTGAGTACAGTAGTGGAAACTGTTACAGATATAGTGACCCCTATTCTGGATGCGCAAAAATTTGAATTAGTTGAAGTAGAATTCGTGAAGGAAGGGAAAAATTGGTTTCTTCGTGTGTTCATCGATAAAGAAGGCGGAATCGATATCGAGGAATGTGCCTTTGTCAGTGAACAACTTAGTGAACAATTAGACCAATGCGATCCTGATCCTATTCCACAAGCCTATTTCTTGGAAGTTTCTTCCCCTGGCGCCGAGCGTCCATTGAAGAAAGAAGCAGATTATCAACGGGCAGTCGGCGAGTACATTCATGTTTCTTTATATCAACCGATTGATGGAGAAAAACAGTTCGAAGGCTTTTTACAGTCATTCGACGAAAATCAGCTAGTTATGAAGACCCGAATCAAAACCAGAGAAAAAGAACGAACGATCGACCGGAAAAATATTGCCAAAGCTCGTTTAGCCATTCAATTTTAAACACGGAGGAATGAAAGAATCATGAGTAAAGAAATGTTGAATGCATTGGATGCATTAGAAGCAGAGAAAGGCATTTCAAAAGAGATTGTCATCGATGCCTTGGAAGCGGCATTGGTTTCAGCGTACAAACGTCATTACGGGCAAGCACAAAATGTGGAAGTGGAATTTGATCAGAAAAAAGGCAACATCCACGTATATGCAGTCAAAGAAGTGACAGAAGAAGTCATGGACTCGCAACTAGAGGTTTCATTAAAAGAAGCGATGACAATCAACCCCGCTTATGAAATCGGCGACAAAATCCGCTTTGAAGTAACACCTAAAGACTTTGGTCGTATTGCGGCGCAAACGGCCAAACAAGTCATTTTGCAACGAGTTCGAGAAGCAGAAAGAAACATTATCTATAACGAATTTAGTGCTTATGAAAAAGACATTCTACAAGGAATCGTAGAGCGTCAAGACAATCGTTATATTTATGTGAACTTAGGTAAAATTGAAGCAGTACTTTCAAAACAAGACCAAATGCCAAATGAGTTTTATCAACCCCATGATCGGATCAAAGTATTCGTTTCTCGTGTTGAAAATACGTCTAAAGGGCCTCAAGTATTCGTTAGCCGTAGCCATCCAGATTTGCTACGCCGATTATTTGAACAAGAAGTGCCAGAAGTATATGATGGTACTGTAGAGATCGTAAGTATCGCTCGTGAAGCAGGGGATCGTGCCAAAGTGGCTGTTCGTTCTTTTGATGCTAACGTTGATCCTGTCGGCACTTGTGTAGGTCCTAAAGGGCAACGGGTTCAAGCAATCGTCAATGAACTAAAAGGCGAAAACATGGACATCGTGGAATGGAATGAAGATCCAGCGATCTTCATTGCCAATGCATTGAATCCAGCGGAAGTTAGCGACGTTATTTTCGATGTTGATAATCCGAAGTCTTGTACCGTTGTCGTGCCTGATTACCAATTGTCATTGGCGATCGGTAAACGGGGACAAAATGCCCGCCTGGCAGCGAAATTGACTGGCTTCAAAATCGATATCAAATCAGAAACAGACATGGAAGAGTTTTATGCGAAGTTGGATGAAGGCGACTATATCGATGAGTATGATGCCAATGCTTCAGAAGCTGCTGAAGAAATCAGCACAGAAGCAACAGAACCTGCAGAAACGCTCGATGAAGCGATCCTTTCATCAGACATGACTGCGGATGATTATGAAAATGTTGAGTTTGACGAAAAATAGTTGAGGTGAGATCGTGATGAAAAAACGAAAAATTCCTTTACGAAAATCAGTGATTTCAGGTGAAATGTTGCCTAAGAAAGAAATGCTTCGTATCACTCGTTCAAAAGAAGGCGTGGTTTCTATTGATCCAACCGGAAAAATGCCTGGTCGTGGTGCCTATATAGCGATCGAACCGGCTGAAGCCCAGAAAGCTTGGGATAAGCGTATTTTAGATCGAGTGTTGGAAACGAAATTGACAGATGAATTTTACCAAGAACTATTGGACTATGTAACGCACCAAAAAGCGCGAAAAGAGTTATTTGCAAATGAATAAAACCAAAGCATTAAATATGTTAGGACTAGCCATGCGTGCTGGGAAATTAGTGACTGGTGAAGAAATGACCTTAAAAGAGATTCGCAATGAGAAAGCTGCTTTGGTCATTGTCGCCAGTGATGCTGGTAAAAATACACAAAAGAAAATTAAGGACAAAAGTTCTTATTACGAAATTCCGCTCCTAGATGCATTTTCTGCTGATGAAATCAGTACGGCCATTGGGAAACCAAGAATGGTCATTGGCATCTTAGATCAAGGATTTGCAAGGAAGGTGCAGGAATTAATATTAGGTTAGGAAGGTGATTGCATGGGGAAAAAAAGAATTTATGAACTTGCAAAAGAATGGAACAAATCGAGCAAAGAGGTTGTTGAAAAAGCACAATCTTTAGGCTTTGATGTCAAAAATCATATGGGCGCGATCTCAGATGGAGAGGCGCAGAAATTGCAGCAGTCGTTAGGCGGCAATCCAAATGGTAAAACATCTGCAAACTCAAATCCCGCAAATCAGAAACCAGCCAACCAGCCGGAAAAACAAGAACAAAAGAAATTTAAAACGCAAAGAAATAATCCTAACTTCCAAAACCGTCATAACAATCAAAGTCAACAGCGAACTGCGCAAAGTAATAACCGTCCTGCTGGTCAAGGACAAGTAGATCGCACGAACAGTCAAGGAAGTAACAGACCAAATAACCAAGGAAGTCATAATCGAGTGAATAACCAAGAGAATCGTAACAATCAAGGGCAACAAAATCGCCCAACAAACCAAGGACAACAAAATCGTCCGAATAATCAAGGGCAACAAAACCGCCCAACAAACCAAGGACAGCAAAACCGTCCAAACAATCAAGGACAACAAAATCGTCCGAATAACCAAGGGCAACAAAACCGCCCGAATAACCAAGGACAACAAAATCGCCCAACAAACCAAGGACAGCAAAACCGTCCAAACAACCAAGGGCAACAAAACCGTCCAAACAACCAAGGGCAACAAAACCGTCCAAACAACCAAGGGCAACAAAACCGTCCAAACAACCAAGGGCAACAAAACCGCCCAACAAACCAAGGACAACAAAACCGTCCGAACAATCAAGGGCAGCAAAACCGTCCGGCCGCTCAATCTGCAGGAAATACGCAAGGGGCAGACCGTAACAATAACCGTACGCAAGGATCGAATGATTCCCGTGGAGGAAATCAAAACCGCGGCAAGTCAAATTACGGTGGACGCAATAACAATTTCAACAATAACAATCGCAACAAATTTAACAAAAAAGGCAAAAAAGGCCGTCAGCAGACGGAAAAGAAACCGCCAGTTCCAGCACGTAAATTCCGTGAGTTACCAGAAGTATTGGAATACACAGAAGGCATGAACGTAGCGGATATCGCGAAAAAAATCTACCGTGAACCAGCTGAAATCATCAAGAAACTCTTTATGATGGGGGTTATGGTCAATCAAAACCAACCTTTAGATAAAGATACGATTGAACTGCTTGCTACTGATTACGGAATTGAACCACAAGAAAAAGTCCAAGTGGATATCGCAGACATCGATAAATTCTTTGAAGAAGAAGAACAAGTCGAAGAGAACTTGGTGTCACGACCACCTGTTGTGACGATCATGGGACACGTTGACCATGGGAAGACAACCTTGCTTGATACTTTACGCCATTCACGAGTGACGAGTGGTGAAGCTGGAGGAATCACCCAGCATATTGGGGCTTACCAAATCGACATCAATGGCAAACCAATCACTTTCTTAGATACTCCTGGACATGCGGCCTTTACCAGTATGCGTGCACGGGGAGCAAGTATCACCGATATCACGATTTTAGTTGTCGCAGCTGATGATGGTGTGATGCCACAGACGGTGGAAGCAATCAACCATGCGAAAGCAGCAAAAGTGCCGATCATCGTTGCAGTAAACAAAATCGATAAGCCAGGTGCCAACCCACAACACGTGATGCAAGAATTAAGTGAACATGAGTTGATCCCAGAAGCCTGGGGTGGCGATACGATTTTTGTTGAAATCTCAGCGAAATTTGGGCAAAACATTGAAGAATTGCTTGAAATGATTCTTTTAGTAGCAGAAGTGGAAGATTTGAAAGCTGATCCTACCCAACGGGCAATCGGTACCGTCATTGAAGCACGCCTTGATAAAGGAAAAGGACCTGTGGCTACCCTATTGGTTCAACAAGGAACGCTTCATGTAGGTGATCCAATCGTTGTAGGGAATACCTTCGGTCGTGTTCGGGTAATGACGAATGACTTAGGTCGTCGTGATAAAACAGCAGGACCTGCTACACCTGTCGAAATCACAGGATTGAACGATGTCCCTCAAGCAGGTGATCGTTTCGTTACTTTTGAAGACGAGAAAACAGCTCGGGCAGCAGGGGAAGAACGGGCAAAACGTGCTTTAATGGAGCAACGCGCATCAAGTAGTCGTGTGACATTAGATAACTTGTTTGAAAGTCTAAAAGAAGGCGAACTGAAAGAAGTAAATGTCATCATCAAAGCAGACGTACAGGGTTCAGCTGAAGCATTAGCTGCGTCATTGAAGAAAATCGATGTGGAAGGTGTGCGAGTAAACATCGTCCATTCAGCCGTTGGCGCCATCAATGAAAGTGATGTAACGCTAGCAGCGGCAAGTAATGCCATCATCATAGGATTTAACGTCCGTCCAACACCGCAAGCCAAACAGCAAGCGGAAGCGGAAAAAGTCGATATTCGTTTGCATCGCATCATCTACAAAGCGATCGAAGAAATCGAAACTGCGATGAAAGGGATGCTTGATCCTGAATTCGAAGAAAAAATCACTGGTCAAATGATCGTTCGTGAAACATACAAAGTTTCTAAAGTGGGTACGATTGCTGGTTGCTATGTGACGGAAGGCAGCATTCGTCGTGACAGTGGCGTCCGCGTGATCCGTGACGGTATTGTTATCTATGAAGGCAAACTTGCCAGCTTGAAACGCTTCAAAGACGATGTCAAAGAAGTGAAGCTAGGGTTTGAATGTGGCGCGATGATCGAGAAATTCAACGATCTTAAAGTTGATGACGTGATCGAAGGCTATGTGATGGAAGAAGTACCGACAAAATAACGGAATGACAACTATACAAGGAGGCTTTTTGAATGGCTAATTATCGAGATCGCCGAGTGGCACAAGAAATCTTAAAAGAAGTCAATCAAATTCTTCGTAAAAAAGTTCGTGATCCTCGCGTGCAAGATGTGACGATCACAGATGTACGAGTAACTGGAGATTTGCAGCAAGCAACGATTTTTTACAGCACTCTAACGGACTTAGCTTCAGATAAGCAAAAAGCCCAAGCAGGACTGGAAAAAGCAACTGGTTTAGTTCGTCGTGAATTAGGTCAAGCGTTAACGCTCTATAAAGTCCCAGAAATCCAATTTGAACTGGATGAATCTGTACAATACGGGAATAAAATTGATGAAATGATTCGTTCATTGCACTCAGAAGAATAAAAAAAGAACAGCTTCCAATCGAAGCTGTTCTTTTTTTATTTGAAATGAGCATCAGGTATTCATCAGTAAAGTGACCAGTCCAGCAACGCCTGTCCCCAAAAGCCAACCGCCAATCACGTCTGTTAAAAAATGGATCCCTAAGTAGACTCTGCTAAAGCCAATCATAAAGCTCAACAAAATTGCCAGTAGAGTCATCGGAAGGACTGCTGTGGGAACCAAAATTCCAAGATTCAAAGCAATCGTTCCGTACATAGCGGCTGATGTGGCAGCATGAGCACTAGGAAAGCTGTGATCTTTTTCTTCAACTAAACGATGATCAATAGGACGATCTCGTCGGACGATTCGTTTGATCAAGTAAGCAGCTGCTGATACTATGAAGATACTGACTGCTGTTTTTGGTGCAAGATCTGCCCGCGATGATGGAAAGGCAAACAACAGTAAAGCAATCGCAACTGTCGGAAAGGCTTTTCCTAAATTGGTAAAAAAGTGCATCATGCGCGTCAAAGAGGGCGTACGGCTTTGGATGATCTGCAAAGCAAACGCTTCTTCCCAACGCTGCATCGTGCCGAGCTGAATCATGATCAAAAAAATGGCAAATCCAATAAATGACCCTATCGTTAAAACAACCATTTTAGGACCTCCTTATATGCTTAGTTTATCATGTAATGAGAAGGTGCGAAAAGGATTTTGTCGTGCAATGAATTTTTTTTATATGTTATAATAAGCAAGTTGAAGTGAAATGGAGGAATACGATGGACGGGATTTTACCATTATGGAAAGAGCGTGGACAAACAAGTCACGACTGCGTGTTTAAATTACGAAAAATATTAAAGACAAAAAAAATCGGACACAGCGGCACACTAGATCCTGACGTGGATGGTGTCTTGCCCATTTGTATCGGAAAAGGAACGAAGATCGTCGAATACTTGGTTGATTCTGGAAAAGTCTACACCGGGGAAATCACTTTGGGCTTCAGTACCACTACAGAAGATCGGTCGGGGGATATCGTTGAACAACAAGCACTAACTCGTCCTTTTACGAAGGAAGAGATCGATCAGGCAATGAAACAGTTGACGGGGACGATTACCCAGATCCCCCCGATGTATTCGGCGGTCAAAGTCAATGGCAAACGACTTTACGAATATGCCCGCAACAATGAAACTGTCGAGCGGCCACAACGCAAAGCCGAAATTTATTCCTTTGAACGAATTTCAGAGCCGGTTACTCATGAGGACAATACGCAAAGCTGGCGTTTTGAAGTTTCTTGTGGAAAAGGGACTTATGTTCGCACATTAGCGGTCGACACAGGGAAATTGCTGGGCGTACCCGCGCATATGTCTGATTTGACTCGCCTAAAAAGCGGTGGTTTTTCTAAAGAACAATCTTACACGATTGCAGAGGTTCAAAAGGCAGTCGATGAACAACGTGTTTCGGAACTACTACTACCTTTAGAATACGGGGTATCGGAGTTTGTTCAAGTGACGATCGATGCGGACCTCTGGCAGAAAGTAAAAAATGGCATGCGTTTGCCGTTTCGTGCATTTGGATTACAAGAGCACCCAGAAGAGTTAGTGGCGATTTTCTATCAAGAACAATTAATTAGTATTTATAAAGCTCATGACAAATACCACGATATGATGAAACCGGTAAAAGTCATCCGTACAGAAATAGGAGAATGAACATGGAAATCATTGAAATGAGACACCCTTATGATCACGCAACGATTCCTGAAGAGGAGATCGTCTTAGTTTTAGGCTTTTTCGATGGCGTGCATCTAGGCCATCAGAAAGTCATTGAAACAGGGCGCAAGATTGCAGAGGAAAAAGGGTTAAAATTGGCGTTGATGACCTTTAATCAACATCCCTCGATCGTGTTTCAAAAAGTCGATCCTGAAAAAATGCAATACCTGACCAGTTTGGCTCAAAAGGAAGCGCATATGGAACAACTTGGGGTAGACATTCTTTATATCATTGAATTTACTTCTGCTTTTGCAAATTTGGCACCGCAAGTATTTGTAGATGAATACATGATCGGACTGCATGCAAAAGTTGTTGTTGCAGGTTTTGACTATACCTATGGCAAGAAGGAAATTGCCAACATGGCGCTGTTGCCAACCTATGCAGAAGGACGTTTTGAAGTTGTGACTGTCGCGCAAGAATCGTTTGATGAAGAAAAGGTTAGCTCCACACGCATTCGCTCTGCGCTACAAAATGGCGATATGGCGCAAGTCTATCGCTTGTTAGGGTATATTTATGAATTTGAAGGAACCGTCGTTCACGGTGATGCTAGAGGACGAGAACTTGGGTTTCCAACCGCGAATATCAAAGTGAAGAGCACTGTTCGGTTGCCAAAAGAAGGTGTCTATGTGACGGAAATCAAAGTCGGTGACAAGTGGTATCCATCGATGGGATCGATTGGTCACAATGACACCTTTGGTCAAGGGCGCCAGTTAACAGTTGAAATCTATATTCTCGATTTTCACCAAGATATCTATGGGGAAACTGTGGCAATCCGCTGGCATCATTTCTTGCGTGATCAAGTGGCTTTCAATGGTGCGCAAGCATTGATCGAACAATTAAAGCAAGACGAACGAGACACTGAAGCTTATTTTGATGGCCTTTCAGAAGAAAACTAATCATTCGTAGTGAAAAGAAGCGCTTCTGGCTTCTTTTCACTTTTTCTTTTTCTCTCTTTTTATAACGTAGTTTATTTGAATTCTAATGCTTTCCCCATGAGGAAAAAACGTTTTTTCGATATACTAAAAAATAGGCTAAAATGATAATTTATGCAGTACGCTGCAAAGGGAAAGGGAGAGAAAAAGTGACAATTGGAAAAAAAGTAAAAAAGGGGAAAGAAAAGAAAGATTTAACCAAAATGAAAACGCCGCATACGTATGTCATCATCTTTGGGGTTGTGCTGTTGGCATGGTTGCTGACTTTCTTAGTTCCCGCTGGGAAATTTAGTACACAAGAAATCGAGTATACCGATGCAAATGGGGAAATCAGTACCAGAACGGTCTTAATGCAAGATTCGTTTCGTTATGCCTACCCGTTAGATAACGAATACGTCTATCAACAGTTGAATCAATTGGAAGACGATCCACAAGAGCTGGAAGAATTAGATGTCGATCCTGAGGCTTTAGCAGCTGTTCTGGCTGAAGGTCCTAAAGAGATATCCCAGAGTCAATTAGATGAGGTGGGACTAACCGATGATACGCTTTACAGTCTTTACGGGGAAAAAATTTATGATACTTCTGAAAAACTGCATAAAACAGCCAAGGTTTGGGGAACTGATGACTTTAACGGTTTCGGCTTTTTAAATTTTGTTTTTGAAGGGTTGGTTTCTGGCGATAAATATGGATCAGCAGTTGGGATCGCAGCGCTGATCTTAGTGGTCGGGGGTGCATTTGGTATTATCATGCAAACCGGAGCGATCGATGCAGGGATCTTTGCGTTTATCAGCAAAACCCGTGGATTAGAACGTTTGGCATTGCCGTTATTGTTCTTTGCTTTTTCATTTGGGGGTGCTACTTTTGGGATGGCAGAAGAAGTCATTCCGTTTTCGATGGTCATGGTACCTTTCGTGATCGCATTAGGGTATGATTCGATCGTGGCGGTCACTGTCACTTATGTCGCCTCCCAGATTGGGAATGCCACCTCGTGGATGAGTCCATTTAGTGTGGCAGTGGCTCAAGGGATCGCAGGTATTCCGGTTCTTTCAGGGGCAACGTTCCGAATCATCATGTGGGTCGTGGTTACCGCATTATCTGCAGCATACCTCATGATCTATGCCGAAAGAATCCGCAAGAATCCGGAGAAGTCACTAACCTATCAATCGGATGCATATTTTAGAAATCATCTTGAGAAAACCTCTAGTGAGCAAAAACCCTTTCTATTAGGTCATAAATTGATCTTGGTTGAAATGCTAGCAGTCTTGATCTGGATCGTTTGGGGTGTGACACAAAAAGGCTATTATATTCCTGAGATTGCTTCCCAATTCTTTGTTATGGGCTTAGGGGCAGGAATCATAGCAGTTCTCTTCAAATTAGAAAATATGGGCTTGAATGACGTGGCGAGTGCTTTTCAATCAGGTGCCTCAGAATTGGCAGGAACTGCAATCGTTGTAGGGATGGCCAAAGGGATTCTTCTGGTTCTCGGCGGTTCTGATGCCAACGTGCCGTCAGCTTTGAATACGATTTTGCACAGCATCGGTGGTTTGTTAAGCAATGTTCCAGCATTTATTGGGGCATGGTTCATGTACATTTTCCAAAGCTTCTTCAATTTGATCGTGACCTCCAATTCAGGTCAGGCTGCATTGACCATGCCGATCATGGCGCCATTAGCTGATCTTTTAGGTGTTTCAAGACAGATCGCTGTATTGGCTTATCAATTAGGCTCAGGCTTCATGGATGCCTTCACTCCTGTATCGGCAAGTCTGATCGGTGTGCTAGGTGTCGCAAGAATCGAATGGGTGAAATGGGCGAAATTCCAGATCAAAATGCAAGGGTTCTTATTTGTATTAGGAACGATCTTCATCTTTATTGCAGTCGCGATCGGCTTGCAATAAGAAGCAATCAGACACGAGGAGGAAGCACTCATGAAGGTGATACGACAAGCGGAGGTTTACGCTCCTGACTATTTAGGAAAAAAAGATATTTTATTAAATGAAGACAAGATTATTGCCATTCAAGATTCGATTCAAGGAGGATTCTCAGGCGTTGCTCTTGAAGAAATCGATGGCAGAGGGTTGCTTGCTGTGCCCGGTTTTATTGACTGTCACTTTCATATCTTAGGAGGTGGCGGGGAAGGTGGTTTTCAAAACCGGACACCTGAAGTGAAATTGTCTCAGCTGACCTCTGCGGGGGTAACGACAGTGGTTGGCTGTTTAGGTACTGACGGAGTAGGCAGAGATATGACTGCCTTGATCAGTAAGGCCCGTGGACTAGAGGCGGAAGGCATCACGACTTATCTTTATGACGGTTCGTATCGATTGCCTTTGACGCCCGTCACGGATTCCATCATCCAAGATTTTTTGACTATCGATAAAATTATTGGTATCGGTGAAATTGCCGTTTCTGACCATCGTTCTTCACAACCAAGTTTCGAAGAATTTACCCGCGCGGTTGCGGATGCTCGTGTCGGTGGGATGCTTTCTGGAAAAGCAGGCATCGTAAACGTCCACCTAGGTGGAGGAAAGAAAAAATATGAGCTGCTTTTACGAACCATCGAAGAGACAGAGATTCCAATCAGCCAATTTTTACCGACACATGCCAATCGGACCAGCGAGCTTTTCGAAGCAAGTATTGCTTTTGCAAAAATGGGTGGAACGATCGATTTTACGGCGAGTGAAGATCCTGATTTCTGGGAAAAAGAAGACGATGAGGTTCGCTTCAGTAAAGGATTGAAACGTTTGTTAGCAGAAGGGATCGGGCTGGATCAATTTACCATGACCTCTGATGGGCAAGGCAGCCTCCCGTACTTTGATGAAAACAATCAATTCATAGGTCTGGGTGTCGGCAGTTCGCGAGCGCTGATGGTAGGCATCAAAGAAGCAGTCCAAAAAGAGCAGATTCCATTGGAGATCGCCATTCGTGCAATCACTTCTAATCCAGCGAAAGTATTGAAGCTTGATCAAAAGGGGCGCCTTGCAGCAGGGATGGATGCTGATATTTGCTTGCTGAACAAAGAATCATTCGCTGTAGAAACAGTTCTAGCAAAAGGCAAAACGATGGTAGAAAAACAAGAAGTGAAAGTATGGGGTACCTTTGAGCAACTAGCGTAAAAAGAAGCCAATTCTGGCAGACTAAGAGTCGGTTGTTTTTCTAAACAGAGTTGTAAAAGATAAAAAAGCAGCCCGATCCATGACCAGCATTTGCTGGACTTGATCGGACTGCTTTTTTACTTAAATGCAAGAATTCTTATGCTTGCAGCTCATCTAATTTCTTCATGTCTTCCTCAGAAATTTCAAAGTCAACTTTGGCATTATCTGAAATGTATTCTTCATGAACTGATTTTGGCAATGGCAAAATATCTTTTTGTAGTAGGTAACGAATAGAAAGCTGTGGAATCGATTTTCCATAGGCTTCCGCAATCGTTTTGACCGCATCGTTGTCTAGTAAACGACCAGTAGCGATTGGTGAATAGCCTTCCACTAAAATTTCGTGCTCTTTGCAAAATGCCAATAATTCTTCATTTGTGCGACCAATATGGTAAATAAACTGATTGACCATTGGTTTCACATCGCAATGATCGAAAATATTTTGTAAATCTTTTTGATCGAAGTTTGAAACACCGATCGATTTTACTTTTCCACTTAAGTAGGCTTCTTCTAATGCTTTCCAAACATCGATGTTTTCAAGATAAAAATCTTTATTTTCTGGATTGTTTCCCATGATTTTCCAAGGACGAGGGGCATGGATCAAAATCAAATCGATATACCCTAAGTCAAGTTTTTTTAGAGAAGCATCAATGCTATCAACCGCTTCTTGATAAGTTTTTAACTCAGCAGGTACTTTCGTGGTAACAAAAATCTCTTCACGAGCAACGCCTGAATCGCGGACAGCTTTCCCAACTGCTTCTTCATTTTTATAAGCAGCAGCTGTATCGACATGTCGATAACCATCTTGGATGGCAAATTTTGTTGCATTGTAAGCATCTTCTGGCGAAGATTGCCAGGTCCCAAGGCCGATCTTAGGAATCGTCAGTTTGTTCTGCAAAGTAAATGTTTCTTGTAATATCACGTATTTCAACCTACTTTCGTCGCTTTTTTAGTTACATCTTTTATTATAAAACGTTTTCTTGTTTGATACAAATCTGACGCTGAAACTTTTTCGGTAAATTGACTTTCAAAGGGATCTTTGATACAGTAGCAGCAACCTCAAGCTGGAAAGATGTGGTAAGAATGGATTTTGTAAAAGAAGATTTTGCCTACTATCGGCGCTCTTTTGAATTGATGTATCGTAGTTATTTCCGTAGAAGAATGCTTGCTATTGGCGTGGCGATTTTGATTATCTTAGGTTACCTATTTTTGTTACAAGAAAGTTTGCTTTTAAATATCATTTTGTTGGTTATTTTGCTAGGGATGATGGCATGGTTAGTTTCACTTTATCAGCGAGCGAGTGAGGTCGTACTTGCTTTCGAAGAAGAAAATCAGGTGCCGCAAATTTATCAACTGACAGAATTCGAGGATCATTATGCATTCCACATGAAGGATGGAACAACGATGCGCGTGAAGAAAAACGGCAATCGCAACTTTCCTTCCAATAATAAGCAGTACACGCTGATGGCAGGGTATAAGAAAGTGTTTTTTGTGCGACAACCCCTAATGATCTTTTATTATGACCTCTTAGAGATGAAGTATGATGAAGCGTATCGATTAAAGCGAAATCGCCAAAATGGGTTCAGTCGTTGGTCCCGGTATTTCAGTTTTCGCTCCTTTAAAGGATCTATCGGAAATGTTTTTCAATTTTTGCTAGGAAATATTTTTTTCTTATTTATCGCCTATCGGTTGATCCGTTACTTGATCGACATCTTGCTTCATGTTTTTTAATCGATCAAGCGTCCTTACATTCCTCACTGTTTTCATAGACTGATGAAAAAGATGATAGGACTTAATTTTTAAATCAAGGTATACTAGAGTCAGATAAGGCAAGCGATTGTCTTTCAAGAAGAGAGCTACTCTTATTCAGTAAGCCGCCGACAACAGCTTATCTTTTGTGGCGCTAACAATTTGGGGGAAGTGTTAGTTCTTGTAGCAGACCGCAATTTTTCTGTTTGCCATAAGAACAAAAACGGTAGTTTACCGTACTTAATAGGAGTAGTCCTCTTGGTTTTTTCTATGATTGTTCTGAAACATCACTTTCTTGAAGTGGTGTTTTTTTGCTTATTGCTATTTCAAGTGATAGGAGAATTCACAGATCTGTGCTACAATAAGTGCCGATACTCTCAGCAATGCGAGTGAAAAAGAAGATAGAGGAGAATCACTTAGTAATGCTTGAAGGTCAAACAATAAATGATCCATCTACAAAAAGCGCAGGAAATATTTCCGCGTATCTACATATACCTTTCTGTGAACATATTTGCTACTACTGTGACTTCAACAAAGTGTTTTTAGAAGGCCAGCCAGTGGATGAATACATCGAAGCACTGTTGAAGGAAATTGAGTTGACTCTTTTCCACCAGCCAGTCAGTGAAGCAGAAACGATTTACATTGGCGGTGGGACGCCAACGTCGCTTTCAGCAAGCCAGCTGGATCGATTGCTGTCAGGCGTACACGAATTATTGCCGACCCACACAACGAAAGAGTTTACAGTGGAAGCAAATCCTGGTGATTTGAGCGAAGACAAAATGCTGGTGTTGAAAAACCACCAAGTCAATCGATTGTCTATGGGGGTCCAGACCTTTGATAATCGCTTGCTAAAAAAAATTGGTCGCAAGCATACTGCTGAAGATGTTTATTCAACCATCCAACTGCTAGAAAAACATGATTTTCAGAATGTGACGATCGATTTGATTTATGCACTTCCGGGACAAAGCATTGAAAGCTTCCGTGATACGCTGACGCGAGCGATTGATCTCGGGTTGCCTCATTATGCGATGTATTCCTTAATCTTAGAAAACAAAACCATGTTTATGAACTGGGTTCGCCAAGGAAGAATGGCACTACCTTCTCAAGAAGCTGAAACGCAGATGTTTGATGAGGCGATCGCTGCGATGAACAAAGCTGGCTTGACCCAATATGAAATCAGTAATTTTGCCCGACCAGGGTATGAGTCCCTGCACAATCTAGTGTATTGGAACAATGAACATTATTTTGGCTTTGGGGCAGGCGCTAGTGGTTATCTTGGACAGTCTCGCTACAAGAATAAAGGACCGATCCAGCATTATTTGAAACCATTGCAGGAAAATCAGTTGCCAATCCACGAAATCGAAGAATTGACAACCAGCAATCAAATGGAAGAGGAACTTTTTTTAGGCCTCCGTAAAAAGGCTGGCATTTCAAAAATACGCTTTGCAGAAAAATTCGGGAAGTCTTTTCAGGAAATCTATGGTTCAACTAGCGAACAGTTGATTCAAAAAGGCTGGTTGGCTAGTCAAGGTGATCGTGTCTTTTTAACGAAAGCTGGGATGTTCATTGGCAACGAAGTGTTTGAAGCATTTCTCTTGGATGGAGAAAAATAAGAAAGAACAAGGAAGAGAAGTAGCCATTTCGCGCTGCTTCTTTTTTGCTTTCTTTTTTTAGCACTCTCTTAGAAAGAGTGCTAAAAAAGTGATGCAAATACTTGACATTCCTAGCAAATATGGTATATTTATAATCGTGTTAGCACTTAATAGGAATGAGTGCTAACGGAGGAGTGGATAAAATGTTGACACCTAGACAACAAATGATTTTACACCTCATCATCCAAAACTATACGAATACTGGTCAGCCCACGGGCTCGAAGCGATTGATGGAAGATGGGGTTGAAGCTAGCTCTGCCACCATTCGTAATGAGATGAAGGCGCTGGAAGAAGCTGGACTTCTATTAAAGACACATTCATCTTCAGGGCGTGTGCCATCAATAAAAGGGTATCGCTATTACGTTGATCACTTATTGAAGCCATCTGAAGTTGACCAAAACGAAATTCAAACCATTCGTCATTCTTTTGGAAAAGATTTTCATGAAATCAATGAAATCATCCAGCAGTCTGCCACGATCTTGTCCAACTTGACTAGCTATACAGCGTTGTCTCTCGGGCCAGATATGAAGGAAAGGAAATTGACGGGCTTTCGAATCGTCCCTTTGAATGCACGACAGATCATCGCGATCATCGTGACGGATAAAGGGAATGTCGAAAATCAAGTCTTTACCCTTCCTGAATCGATGAGTAGCGAAGATTTGGAAAAAATGGTAAGGATCATCAACGACAAATTGATCGGTGAACCTCTAATGACGGTCTACCATCGATTAAGAACCGAGATTCCGATGATTCTGCATAAGTATTTTCAAACGACTGACGGAATCGTTGATCTCTTTGATACGATGCTGAGCCATATTTTTGAAGAAAAAATCTTCGTCGGCGGGCGAATGAATCTTCTGGATTTTGAACCGACGCAAGATGTTAGTCAGTTCAAATCGATGTATTCATTTATGAAAAACGCAGATCAGCTGACACAGCTGCTGGCGCCAAGAGATTCTGCGATTCAAATCAGAATCGGCTCTGAGCTTGGCAATGACTTGTTACAAAATATGAGTTTGATCCAAGCCAGCTATGAAATCGAAGGTCATGGACAAGGAACGATCGCTTTATTAGGTCCATCAAGTATGCCGTATTCACGGATGTTTGGACTGATGGAAGTTTTTCGAGGCGAGTTAGCAAAAAAATTGGCCGATTATTATCGCGCATTAGACGCTGCCAATGAATAAGCGGCAATGAAACAAATCGTAGAAGGGATGGTTGAAACGTGACGGAAAAAGAAGAGCGTTTAGATGAAGAATTAGCTAAAACTGCTGAAGAAACCGCAGAAACACCTGAATCTTCAAATGAATCAACTGAAACTGAAGCACAGACTCCTCAACCAGAGGAAGAAGCAGTGGAAAAAAGCGAATTGGAACTTTTGCAAGAAAAGAATAACGAATTGGAAGATCAATTCCTGCGTGCTCGTGCAGAGATCGCAAATATCACTTCACGTAACCGCAATGAGCGGGAACTTTTACAAAAATACCGCTCGCAAGATCTTGGCAAAAAACTGTTGCCAGCAATCGACAATTTGGAACGAGCGATGGCAGCAGATGTCGATCAAGACCAAGCGGCGAATTTGAAAAAAGGCGTTGAAATGGTTCTTGAAAGTCTGCGTCAAGCCTTAAAAGAAGAGGGAATCGAAGAGATTCCTGCTGAAGGTGCAATGTTCGATCCGAACTTGCATCAAGCGGTGCAGACTGTACCTGCCTCTGATGAAACACCGGCAGACACAATCGTTACTGTCTTGCAAAAAGGGTATAAATTGCATGATCGTGTCTTGCGTGCAAGCATGGTCATCGTTGCACAATAGTTCTTTCTATCTATAAGTAGATGTTTAAATTAAAAAGGGAGTGTATTACTTATGAGTAAAATTATCGGTATCGACTTAGGAACAACAAACTCAGCTGTTGCTGTCCTTGAAGGCGGCGAAGCAAAAATCATTACGAATCCAGAAGGAAACCGTACCACACCTTCTGTTGTTTCATTCAAAAATGGTGAGATCCAAGTAGGGGAAGTTGCAAAACGCCAAGCAGTGACAAACCCGAATACGATTTCTTCTATTAAACGCCATATGGGTGAAGCAGGATACAAAGTAGAAGTTGAAGGCAAATCTTATACACCACAAGAAGTTTCCGCAATGGTTCTTCAATACATCAAAGGATTTGCTGAAGACTATTTAGGTGAAAAAGTTGAAAAAGCAGTCATCACTGTTCCTGCATACTTCAACGATGCACAACGTCAAGCAACTAAAGATGCTGGTAAAATTGCCGGTCTTGAAGTAGAACGAATCGTCAATGAACCAACTGCTGCAGCTTTAGCTTATGGGTTAGATAAAACAGATAAAGATGAAAAAATCCTAGTCTTTGACTTAGGTGGCGGTACTTTCGACGTATCGATCCTTGAATTAGGCGATGGCGTCTTTGACGTATTGTCAACTGCTGGGGACAACAACCTAGGTGGGGATGACTTTGATAACAAAATCATCGATTACATGGTAGCAGAATTCAAAAAAGAAAACGGCATTGATCTTGGAAAAGACAAAATGGCTTTGCAACGTTTGAAAGATGCTGCTGAAAAAGCGAAAAAAGACTTGTCAGGTGTAACAAGTACCCAAATCAGCTTACCGTTTATCACAGCTGGCGATGCTGGTCCATTGCACTTGGAAATGACCTTGACTCGTGCGAAATTTGATGAATTAACAGCAGACTTAGTAGAGCGTACAAAAATTCCAGTACGCCAAGCTTTGAAAGATGCTGGCTTATCACAATCAGAAATCGATGAAGTGATCTTAGTTGGTGGTTCAACTCGTATTCCGGCAGTAGTTGATGCTGTACGTAAAGAAACCAATAAAGAACCAAACAAATCAGTAAACCCAGATGAAGTGGTAGCGATGGGTGCTGCGATCCAAGGTGGCGTGATCACTGGGGATGTGAAAGATGTTGTCTTACTAGACGTTACACCATTATCATTAGGTATCGAAACGATGGGTGCTGTCTTTACAAAACTGATCGATCGTAACACAACGATCCCTACAAGTAAATCACAAGTCTTCTCAACTGCAGCAGACAATCAACCTGCCGTTGATATCCATGTCTTGCAAGGGGAACGTCCAATGGCTGCTGACAACAAAACATTAGGAAGATTCCAATTGACGGATATTCCACCAGCACCTCGTGGCATCCCTCAAATCGAAGTAACATTTGATATCGATAAAAATGGGATCGTCAATGTTTCTGCAAAAGATTTAGGTACACAAAAAGAACAAAAAATCACGATCAAATCATCTTCAGGTTTATCAGATGAAGAAATCGAACGCATGGTAAAAGATGCTGAAGCAAACGCTGAAGCCGACAAACAGCGCAAAGAAGAAGTTGATCTACGCAATGACGTCGATGCATTGTTGTTCACTGTTGATAAAACATTGAAAGAGCTTGAAGGCAAAGTGGATGCAGACGAAGTCAAAAAAGCGGAAGAAGCTCGTGATGAGTTGAAAGCTGCGGTTGAAGCAAACAACTTAGAAGAAATGAAAACCAAACGTGATGCTTTGAATGAAATCGTACAAAACTTAACCGTTAAATTATACGAACAAGCAGCACAACAACAAGCACAAGAAAATCCAGAAGCTGCACAAGGCGGCGCAGACGATGTGGTTGACGCCGACTTTGAAGAAGTAGACGGTGACGATAAATAATCGCTGTTTGTGAAAAAGCCAAAGTCACCGCTTTGGCTTTTTCTTATGAATTTGCGAAACGTATTTTTCTAGAGCGAATTATATGCTAAAATACGAGAGACGCAAGAATAGAGTGGAGGGAAGCCAATGGCAGACAAAAGAGATTATTATGAGGTCTTAGGTCTACAAAAAGGGGCTTCGGATGACGAAATCAAAAAAGCTTATCGTAAGCTTTCAAAACAATATCATCCAGACATCAATAAAGAACCTGATGCAGAAGCAAAGTTTAAAGAGATTTCTGAGGCCTATGAAATATTAAGTGATTCCCAAAAAAGAGCTGCTTATGATCAGTATGGTCATGCTGGTACCGATCCGAACTACGGAGGCGGTTATGGCGGTGGATTCGGCGGCTTTAACAGTGGCGGATTCTCCGGAGGCGGTTTTGGTGGATTTGAAGACATTTTCGAATCATTTTTCGGGGGTGGAGGCGGCAGAGCAGCCAATCCTAATGCACCTCGACAAGGAGCGGACTTGCAATATGCGGTCGATCTTTCCTTTGAAGAAGCGATTTTCGGAGTGGAAAAAACTGTTCAATACAATCGTGAAGAAACCTGCCATACCTGCGGTGGGAACGGGGCAAAACCAGGTACTTCACCAGAAACCTGTCATAAATGTCATGGTGCAGGTACTATCAATGTTGAACGTCAAACACCACTTGGTCGTGTGATGAGCCGTCAAACCTGTGATGTTTGTCATGGAACTGGGAAAGAAATCAAGGAACCATGTACAACATGTCATGGTACTGGCCATGAAAAGAAAAAACATAATGTAAAAGTCAACGTGCCTGCAGGTGTCGAAGATGGACAACAAATGCGTTTATCTGGCCAGGGAGAAGCTGGGACCAACGGTGGTCCTTACGGGGACTTATACGTTGTTTTCCGTGTGGAAGAAAGTGATATTTTTGATCGTGACGGTTCTGAGATTTATTACGAGCTACCGCTGAACTTTGTCCAAGCTGCTTTAGGTGACGAAGTCAATGTACCAACGGTTCACGGGAATGTGAAGTTAAAAATCCCAGCTGGGACCCAAACAGGTACAAACTTCCGCTTACGCGGTAAAGGAGCCCCTCGCTTACGGGGAGGCGGCAATGGCGATCAACAAGTCAAAGTGAAGCTGATCACACCGAAGAACTTAAATGAGGAACAAAAAGAAGCATTGCGGGCTTATGCAAAAGCTAGTGGACATGAAACCACCGAACAACAACCAGAAGGATTTTTTGATAAAATGAAAGATGCTTTTGGTGGGAAAAAGAAATAACAAGTCAATAATCCAATTCATGCCCTGATAAAACCATCCGTTTTATCAGGGCATGAGTGGTTGAAAGAATATAAATGTGCAGTATGGACGAGAATCGAATCTTCTTGTCCATCTTTTTTTCTTTTCCTTTGAAATCGCTTGCTTAGTATGTCACAATGAAAGTAGACCGATTAAAGGAGGAGATACAATGGAAAGAATATTTGCGAGTCCGTCACGATACGTTCAAGGAAAAGGTGTATTGAAAGATGGTTTATCCCACATTAAAGATCTAGGGAAGAAAGTGCTGCTTTTGACCGATGAAACAGTTTGGAAAATTGCCGGTGAAGACTTATTTGATAATCTCAAAGCAGCTGATTTAGATCCGGTAAAAGAAATTTTTGGTGGAGAAGCTTCTGCAAATGAAATCGATCGTATCGTCTCTAAAGCCAAAAGCGAATCCATTGAAGTGGTTGCTGCATTAGGTGGCGGGAAAGCCATCGATACTGGGAAAGCTGTTGCAGATGAATTAAACATACCGATTGCCGTTTTGCCAACGATCGCTTCTACTGATGCACCAACTTCTGCACTTTCTGTTATTTATACAGATGAAGGTCGCTTTGAAAAGTATCGTTTTTATAACAAAAATCCTGAACTTGTCTTAGTGGATACAGCTGTTATTGCGAAAGCGCCTGCCAAGTTATTGGCAGCGGGTATTGCGGATGCACTCGCAACCTATGTCGAAGCACGCGCCGTTGCCCGAAGCCATAGTCAGAATATGGTTGGCGGCATTCAACCAATTGCCGGCATGGCGATCGCTGAAAAATGCGAAGAGATCCTTTTTGAGAATGCGCTGAAAGCCTATCAAGCAAATAAAAAACAAGTCGTTACCGAAGCGTTTGAACAAATCGTGGAAGCCAACACTCTGTTAAGTGGTTTAGGTTTTGAAAGTGCTGGTCTGGCAGCAGCTCATGCGATCCATAATGGCTTGACAGCCCTTGAAGGAGACGTCCATGATTTGACTCATGGAGAGAAAGTTGCTTACGGGACACTTACACAATTGATGCTGGAAAACGCGGATCCTGATGAAATTGACCAATATATTGAGTTGTATCAGGCGTTGGAATTACCAACGACATTAGCTGAAATGCATCTTGCGGATGTCAGTGATGCAGACCTTATGAAAGTCGGCAAACAAGCAACCATCGAAGGGGAGACGATCCACAATATGCCGTTCACGGTATCTGCAGAAGATGTTGTAGCCGCGATCAAAGCCGTGGATGCCTATGTGACCGCTTATTATCCTCTATGATGTTATTTTATTAACGTTCATTGATCGATACTTGTTGATTAAAAAAAACGTTTGACAATGAAAAAGAGTCGTGCTATTTTGTTAACAAGCAAATTAAAGGAGGGAACAAGACATGACGAACTTCAACACACAAACTACATGTTGTTGTTGTATGGTGCAAAAAGCAGCATACCCATTTGTCATGCCTATTATTAGTTCCTTTGTCGCAGCAGATCGCTGAGTTTTTTAGTGATTCGCTTCTATCCGGATAAGACGACATTTTTGGGGGTACTGATGTAATAGTCAGTACCCCTTTTTGTTTGCTATTTTTCACCGCTTTCATTGGCGACGGCTGATGATTGCAAACGAAAATGAGTACATGAAGCATACGAGTTGTACCAAAAACTTGAGCGAGGAGTCGAGCGATGATCGTTAATAACATAAAAGCATTGATTGGGCAAACCCCATTCTTTGAATTTGATGCCGCAGCATTTGGCGGCAAAAAGGGAAGTACCATCTACGCAAAACTTGAGTATTTAAGTCCTGGTGGAAGTATCAAGGACCGATTAGGAAAATATTTGATCGATGAAGCGTTTCGTGAGCATGTGATCGATCATGAGACAACCGTTATCGAACCGACAGCGGGAAATACTGGAATTGGTTTGGCTTTAGCCGGGATCGAGTATGGCTTAAAAATGATTTTTGTCATTCCTGAAAAATTCAGCCTTGAAAAGCAGCAATTGATTGAAGCATTAGGCGGGACCATCGTTCATACGCCCACTGAAGCAGGCATTCAAGGGGCGATTGAAAAAGCAAAGGAACTAGCAAAACAGGTGCCAAATAGTTTTATGCCAATGCAATTTCACAATCAAAACAACCCTGCAGCCTACCAAGCAACCTTAGGCCCAGAGATCTCTCAGGAGCTATCTGGAAAAATTGATAGCTTCGTTGCCGGCGCTGGTAGCGGGGGAACCTTCGCAGGTGTCGCAACATACTTAAAGAAACAAAAATCTAGTACTCGTCTTGCTGTTGTTGAACCAGAAGGATCAATCTTGAATGGCGGTCCTGCCCACGGCCATGAGATTGAAGGGATCGGTGTTGAGTTCATTCCACAATTTTTCGACGATTTACGTATTGATCAAATTTATACGATCAGTGATGCGGAAGGCTTTGCCTTTACTCGTTACTTGGCAAAAAACTATGGTCTGCTTATTGGGAGTTCAAGTGGAGCCGCCATGGCAGCAGCCGTCAAAGAAAGTTTTGTTTTGCCAACGGGCAGCTCGATCGTCACAGTTTTTCCCGATGGTGGCGACCGCTATCTATCAAAACAAATTTATGCTGGCGAATCCACAATTACACCATTTACAGGAGGAGAATACAATGCACTTTAATACAAAAGTAATCCACGGTGGTATCAGTGAAGACGAAACGACTGGGGCGGTCAGTGTGCCGATCTATCAAACATCAACTTACAAGCAAAACGCACTTGGTCAGCCAAAGCAATATGAATACAGTCGTTCAGGCAATCCAACTCGTTTTGCCGTAGAAGAATTGATTGCGGATCTTGAAGAAGGCGCCCAAGGGTTTGCTTTTGCCTCTGGATTAGCAGCCACCCATGCGGTCTTCTCATTGTTTCAGACAGGAGATCACGTCATTTTAGGGGATGATGTATATGGCGGGACGTTTCGTTTGCTTCATCAAGTATTAGAAAAAAGCGGGTTGACATATTCGCTAGTCAAAACCGATGATTTAGCTGCTATAGAAGCAGCAATTCTTCCTGAGACCAAAGCGATTTTTCTAGAAACACCGACGAATCCATTATTGAAGATTACGGACATCGCAATCGTTGCCCAACTAGCTAAAAAACAGGACATTTTGACGATCGTGGATAATACCTTTGCGACGCCATATTTTCAAAAGCCGCTACAATTAGGCGCAGATATTGTGATTCACAGCGCTACCAAGTATCTCGGTGGACACAGTGATGTAGTAGCTGGGTTAGCGGTTGCCAAAGAGCTACAAATCGCCAAAAGAATTGCTTTTTTACAAAACGCCATTGGTGGTGTATTGGGGCCTCATGATAGCTGGTTGATCCAACGAAGCATCAAAACACTTGCTTTGCGGATGGAAGCACATCAAAACAACGCGATGAAAATTGCCCACTACTTGCAAGCACATCCAGCTGTCGCAAAGGTTTATTATCCAGGATTGATTGACCATGAAGGACATGAAATCGCCAAATCACAGATGTCTGGGTATAGCGGTATGATATCTTTTGAACTAACCGATGAAACGAAAACAGCCGGCTTTGTTGAAGCATTAAAGATTTTTACTTTAGCAGAAAGTTTAGGTGGCGTGGAAAGTTTGGTAGAAGTGCCAGCCGTGATGACCCATGCCTCAATCCCTAAAGAAATTCGCCAGCAATCTGGGATCAAAGATGGCTTGATTCGATTGTCGGTCGGCATCGAAGACGGTGAGGATCTACAAGCAGATTTAGAGCAAGCGTTTGAAAAGGCAGGTAACTAGTGATGGGGAGAGAGTTTATTCCAATTTTTTCAGACTGGGCAGCTGAGTACGATGAAACAGTTGCAGGTAAGGATGAAGAATATCGAGCAGTTTTTTTAAAATATGAACAGTTACTAGCAGAAATTGCTGAAAAGGCAGGGCGGTCTGTGGTAGAATTTGGTAGTGGAACTGGAAATCTAACACAAGCTCTACTTGATCAAGGAAAAAATGTGCTGGCGATCGAGCCATCGCCAGAGATGCGGCGGATCGCCAAGTCAAAACCCAGTCTTTCTAAAGTGACTTTTGTTGATGGTGATATGGAGGTTTTTCCTGAGATCACGGATGCGATTGATACGATCGTTTCTACCTATGTTTTTCATCATCTTACGGAGGACGAAAAACAACGGGTGATCGGCAAATATGCAGCGATGCTGCCAAAAGGCGGGAAAGTGCTTTTCGGTGATACGATGTTTCTTTCTTTAGCCCGCAAAATGGAACTAATCGACGAAGCGCGTCAAGCTGGTCACCAGCGACTAGCCGCTGATCTGGAACGGGAGTACTATCCAGTTACTGCGGATATCGAACGGTACTTTCGCCAACAGGGGTTTACCAGTCGTTTTAAGCAAATCAATGAGTATGTTTGGCTTGTGGAAGCACAAAGAGAGTAGGAGAGAAGTACAATGAAAATGAACGTTGAAAGCTTTAATTTGGATCATACGAAAGTCAAAGCACCTTATGTACGGGTTGCCGATAAAAAACAAGGAACGAATGATACCATTATCAAATATGATGTCCGTTTGAAGCAGCCGAACCAAGCGCATATGGATATGGCAAGTCTGCATTCTTTAGAACATTTGACGGCAGAATTGATTCGTAATCATGCAGATTATATCGTGGATTGGTCACCAATGGGCTGCCAAACCGGCTTTTATTTGACTGTCTTGAATCATGACGATTATGAAGAGATTTTGACAGTCCTTGAAAAAACCATGAAGGATGTTTTGCAAGCAACTGAAGTACCTGCCAGCAATGAAGTGCAATGCGGTTGGGCGGCGAACCATACCTTAGAAGGTGCGCAAAAATTAGCGCAAGAATTTCTTGATGAACGTGACAATTGGTCGACCGTTTTTGCCTAAACGAAAAAGATCATAGAAAAAAGTGCCTGTGTTTGTATACACGGGCACTTTTTTTGATGACTAAGCAATAAGAAGAGGATTCAATATTTGGGGTTCTTCAAAGTGATAAGCTGCATTTTTGTTATCTTTTTGTAAGGCGTATTAGTTTTGGGGTGAACGTTAGTAAATAAGTGTAATATGTCGCTTCTGATCTGCTCACTGGATTTCAAATATTATTTGATAGTTTTAATAAATTATTAGCTGCAGCTTACGCGGGTGAAAAGGAAATGTTATAATAGAATTAACTACTCAATAAAAATGTGCTATATCAAAGGTGAATCCTAGTGGCTCTTACCAGGTCGGTAGGAAGTAGCACGCGGTTTGCCAAGAATGTATGTAAGCAAATCTTTTTTTAATAAAGAAGGAGAGGAAGAAAAGAAGATGAGCATCTTAAAGCAATGGCAAGCAAAACATCAAGCGAAAAAAGAAGCGAAAAAACAAGCGTTACGTTTAAAAAATGCGAGGCTTCGTGCGCAAGGAAAAGAGCCATTGAAAGGTTGGGGAAAGATGGTTGATACCGGCATCGGTGGGGCAAACCAAGCAAACCCGATCGATACAAAAGTATTTTTAGGTGAAAATCAAAAACGGATCTCAGAAGAAACAAAAAGAAAAAATCAATGAAAAAAGACCTCTGCAACAGTCCGAGAAAAGAGCTGTTCCAGAGGATTTTTTTAGATATTCAATACTTTGTCTAAGAAATCTTTCGTACGATCATGCTTAGGGGTGGTAAAAATTTGCTCAGGTGTGCCGTCTTCTAAGAAATTACCGCCATCAATAAACATCACGCGGTTCGCTACTTCTTTGGCAAAGCCCATCTCATGAGTGACGATCACCATGGTCATTCCTTGTTTGGCTAGGTCTTTCATAACATTCAGTACATCCCCAACCATTTCGGGATCGAGTGCGGAGGTTGGTTCATCGAAAAGCATCACATCGGGATTCATGGCTAAAGCTCTCGCGATCGCCACCCGTTGTTTTTGTCCTCCAGATAGATTGTCAGGGTACATGTCTTTTTTATCAGCCAGACCTACCGTCTCTAATAAACGAATCGCGTTTTGTTCCGCTTCTTGCCGAGAAGCATTTTTTAGATCCATCGGGGCTAGAATGATGTTTTCTAAAACTGACAAGTGCGGGAAGAGATTGAAATGCTGAAACACCATGCCGATATGTTGTCGTACAGCATTGATGTTGGTGTTTTTATCCATCAGATGCGCGCCATCAATGATAATATCACCGCTGGTTGGTTCTTCTAAGCGGTTCAAACAGCGTAAGAACGTCGATTTTCCAGATCCTGAAGGACCGATCACGCAAACAACTTCTCCTTCAGCGATGGAAACATTGATATTGTTCAATACGGTATTGTCTCCGTATTTTTTCACAAGATTTTCAACTAAGATTTTTTCTTTCATGCTATTTCACCTTCTTTTCTAAAACTTTTGCAAGTTTCGTTAAAGCTGTGATCACGACTAAGTAAATAATCGCGATGATCAAGTAAACATAGGTACTTTGCGTGGTCCGAGCAACGATGATTTTCCCGGTTTGCAATAATTCTACGACTCCGATAACCGAGATGATCGTTGTATCTTTCAGCGAGATAACGAATTGGTTAACGAAAGATGGAATCATGATTTTGATCGCTTGCGGTAAAATGATTTTCTGCATCGTCCGAGTGTAGGTCATCCCCAAACTTCGAGAAGCTTCCATCTGACCTTTTGGCACCGCATTGATCCCGCCACGAACGATCTCAGCGATATAAGCACTGGCATTTAAGGTCAATGTAATGACCCCGGCTGCAAAGTCCGGAATTGTGATACCAATCGCATCGGAAAGACCGAAGAAGATGAAGAAAGCCAATACCATCATTGGGATACCACGAATGATATCTACATAGATTCCAGCAAAAACCCGTAAAGCTTTGATTGGTGCGACACTAAATAGTCCAAAAATGATCCCGATCACTAATGCTAAAGCAAATGAAATCAAGGCTAGTAAAAGGGTATTCCATAATCCTTTTAATAAGACGTTATAGTTGTTGCTGATCAAACCAGTGATCGTTGATTCATCTACTCGTTTTTCTGTGGCAGAACCATCTTCAATGTATTTGTTGATGATTTGATCGTACTCCCCAGTACGTTTCATTTCTTTCAATGCTTCATTAAACATTTGGATCAATTCAGGATTTTGGCCTTTTTTCACCGCAAATCCGTACTGACCGCCAGATTCTTTTTCAATCGGTGTCATTAGTTTTTGTCCTTGGCTGATGGCATAACCAATCACTGGATAATCATCCATCATGGCATCAATTTGCCCACCGTTAACAGCCGCATATAATTGATCGGCGGCATCATAATATTTGATGGAATAGCCATATTTCTCTTCGTTGGCGATCAGGAAGTCTGCACTTTCTGTCCCAACTTTCGCACCGACGGTTTTCCCATCTAAATCTTCATAAGATTTGATGGAATCATTGCCTTCTTTTACAGCAATCTGAATACCACTTTCAAAGTAAGAATCAGAAAAGTCATAGGATTGACGACGCTCATCAGTGATTGTCATCCCAGCAATCATCCCATCTGCTTGGTTACCGTCCAACGCTTGCAAAGCTCCTGAAAAACCGATGAAATTGAATTCAATGTTGAATCCTTGCAATTCTGCAGCCCGATTCATTAAATCAACATCGATTCCCACATATTCGTTGTCTTCGTTTTGAAACTCGAATGGGGCAAAAGCGGAGTCACTGGCAATGCGGTAAACATCTTTCTTTGGTTCGACTTTCACCATTTCGCTAGTGTCTGCATCTGAATCAGACGTTGTGATGTAAGTATTGACGATTTCATCGTATTTGCCGGAAGCTTTCATATTGGCTAAACCAGCATTGAATTTTTCAAGTAGCTCTTGATTTTGGCCTTTTCTGACAGCGAATCCGTAAGAAGCACCTTTTTCAGGTTCGCCGACAAGTTTCATCGGTTCGCCATTGTTAATAGCATAGCCAAGCACTGGAAAATCATCGAAAGCGGCTGCCACAGTACCATTGCGTACAGCGCCATATAGTCCAGTAGCGTCATCATATAATTTGATGTCGTAGCCATATTGGTCTTTATTGCTTTCTAGAAAGCGGGCACTTTCGGTACCAACCTTTGCACCGACCGTTTCGCCCTCAAGATCTTCATAGCTAGTAATGCTGTCATTATCTGCAGCTACAGCCATTTGGATCCCGCTATCAAAATAAGGGTCAGAGAAATCAAAGGTTTCTTTACGTTCCTCTGTAATACTCATCCCAGCGATCATGCCATCTAGCTGATTTGATTGCACTCCTTGAATGGAGGCGTCAAAACCTAAAGGACGTAAATCGACTGCGAAACCTTGATCTTCAGCGATCGCGTTTAATAAATCTATATCGATCCCAACATATTCATTGTTTTCATTTTGAAATTCGAAAGGCGCAAATGTTAAATCTGTTCCTATCTTATACGTAGTTTCCTCCGCATTCGCTGACTTTACCGAAAAAGTAAAAAAGCTGACAATCAGCGCGATTATAGCGAAGGTCATGTGTTTTCTTTTCAAGAAAATTCCTCCTTTAGATATAACGTATCTATAAATTATATGGATTTTTTCTTCAACACACAAGTCTTTCTCTTTAAAAATGTGACAAATTCCTTCAAACCTCACATCGGATGTTAGAAAAACGAACATGTTAAGTTATGCTAAATCGCATGAAACTTTCATAGCAAATGATGGCGAAAGTATGTTCGCTATGATATACTTATTTATGGAAAAGCGACAGCGAGTTTTTCTTTTTTTGTTGTCGTTTAGAATAATCGAGGGGGAATGAAGATGATCGAAAGAACAACTTCCCATGAATTTGACTTAGTATCAAAATATCAACCAGCAGGTGATCAGCCGGAAGCGATACGTCAGTTGGTTGACGGGGTGGTCGGTGGAAAAAAAGCACAGATTTTGTTGGGAGCCACTGGTACTGGTAAGACTTATACGATTTCTAATCTAATCAAGGAAGTCAATAAACCGACATTGATCATTGCCCATAATAAAACATTGGCTGGACAATTATATGGCGAGTTCAAAGACTTTTTTCCAAATAATGCGGTCGAGTACTTTGTCAGTTACTATGATTACTATCAACCAGAAGCGTATGTTCCTTCCAGTGATACATACATTGAAAAAGACTCCAGTGTTAATGATGAAATCGACAAGCTACGGCATTCGGCAACCAGTTCTTTATTAGAAAGAAACGATGTGATCGTTGTAGCGTCCGTCTCCTGTATTTTCGGTTTAGGTTCGCCGATTGAGTATGCGAGACAAGTTGTTTCTTTACGAGTAGGGATGGAAAAGTCTCGAGACCAACTATTAAAAGAATTGATCGAGATCCAATTTGAGCGAAACGACATCGATTTTCAACGGGGACGTTTTCGCGTGCGTGGCGATGTTGTGGAGATTTTTCCAGCTTCTCGTGACGAGCGAGCATTACGCATTGAGTTTTTTGGGGATGAAATCGATCGGATCCGTGAAGTCGATGCCTTGACGGGTGAGATCATGAGTGACACCGAACATGTGTCGATCTTTCCGGCAACCCACTTTGTGACCAATGAAGACCATATGGAACATGCGATCGCCTCGATTCAAAGTGAGCTGGATGCCCGACTGGAAGTCTTGCGAGCGGAAAATAAGCTGCTAGAAGCACAGCGTTTAGAGCAGCGAACCAATTATGATATTGAAATGATGCGGGAAATGGGGTACACCTCAGGGATCGAAAACTACTCTCGCCACATGGATGGACGAAAAGAAGGGGAACCGCCCTATACGTTATTGGATTTCTTCCCAGATGATTTTCTATTAGTAATCGACGAATCACACGTAACGATGCCGCAAGTTCGTGGGATGTATAACGGTGACCGGGCGAGAAAACAAATGCTAGTGGACTACGGTTTCCGCTTGCCTTCTGCGCTGGATAACCGTCCGTTGCGTTTGGAAGAATTCGAGAAACATGTCAATCAAATCGTCTATGTTTCGGCCACGCCTGGTCCTTATGAGTACGATCAAACCGATACCGTCGTTCAACAAATCATTCGTCCAACTGGTCTGTTAGATCCGGTAATCGAAGTACGACCTATTATGGGTCAAATCGATGATCTCGTGGGAGAAATTAATGAGCGCGTTGAGCGAAACGAACGGGTCTTTGTTACGACCTTGACGAAAAAAATGTCAGAAGATTTGACGGATTACTTCAAAGAATTAGGAATCAAAGTCAAGTATTTACACAGTGATATCAAAACGTTGGAACGAACAGAAATCATTCGCGATCTACGTCTCGGTGAATTTGATGTACTAGTGGGGATCAACTTGCTACGGGAAGGTCTTGACGTACCGGAAGTTTCTCTGGTTGCGATTCTTGATGCCGATAAAGAAGGTTTCCTACGAAGCGAACGTTCATTAGTCCAAACTATTGGACGGGCAGCTCGTAACTCAGAAGGAAAAGTAATCATGTACGCCGATAAAATGACGGATTCGATGCAGCGAGCAATCGATGAAACAGCCAGACGCCGTGGTATTCAAGAAGCGTACAATAAAGAACATGGGATCGTACCGAAAACTATTATTAAAGAGATTCGCGATCTGATTGCGATCACGAAAGTGGCGGAAGAGACCGGTGAATACACTACGACATCTTATGAAGAACTAAGTCGTGAAGAAAAAGCAACCTTGTTGCTGAAATTAGAAAAAGAAATGAAAGATGCTGCAAAAGCATTGGATTTTGAAACGGCTGCTACCTTAAGAGATACTATTCTTGAGCTGAAGGCTGCTGATTAGAAGGAGAAACAATATGGCAAATGATAAAATTGTGATCCATGGGGCACGGGCCCATAATTTAAAAAATATCGATGTGACGATTCCCAGAGACCAGCTCGTTGTGGTAACTGGTCTTTCGGGTTCAGGGAAAAGCTCCTTAGCATTTGATACATTGTATGCCGAAGGACAGCGCCGATATGTCGAAAGTCTATCGGCGTATGCCCGTCAGTTTTTAGGGCAAATGGATAAACCCGACGTAGATAGCATTGATGGACTTAGTCCAGCGATTTCTATCGATCAAAAAACCACCAGCAAGAACCCGCGATCAACAGTAGGAACGGTTACTGAAATCAATGATTATCTGCGGCTTCTTTACGCCAGAATCGGTCACCCGATTTGTCCCAATGATCATATTGAGATTACTAGTCAGTCGGTTGAGCAGATGGTGGATGAAGTTTTGGCATTACCAGAACGCACCAAGATCCAATTGTTGGCACCGATCGTTTATCAAAAGAAAGGGCAGCACAAAAAAGTCTTCGAACGTATCCAAAGAGAAGGTTATGTTCGGATGCGGGTGGATGGCGAAGTCTATGATGTCTCCGAAGCGCCTGAATTGGAAAAAAATAAAAAGCATGATATTGCTATCATCATTGACCGAATCGTTGTAAAGGAAGGCATCCGTTCTCGTCTGTTTGATTCCTTTGAAGCGGCATTACGTTTAGCGGATGGCTATGCGGTAGTCGATGTGATTGGTCAAGAAGAGATGCTTTTCAGTGAGCATTATTCTTGTCCGTATTGTGGCTTTACAGTTGGGGAATTAGAACCACGGCTCTTTTCATTCAATGCGCCTTTTGGTGCTTGTCCAGACTGTGATGGTCTTGGTGTGAAGCTCGAAGTCGATGTAGACTTAGTGATTCCCGATCAAACCAAAACCTTACGTGAAGGTGCCATATTGCCATGGAACCCAATCAGTTCTCAATATTATCCGCAAATGCTAGAACAGGCTTGCCAAGAATTTAATATCGATATGGACACACCCTTTGAAGAACTGCCAGAAGAACACAAAGACATTATTTTGAATGGTTCGAATGGAGAAATTTTCCATTTCCATTATGAGAATGATTTTGGTGGGGTACGTGATGTTGAGGTCGCTTTTGAAGGGATCTTACCAAATATCAAACGCCGTTATCATGAAACCAACTCTGATTTCACTCGGGATCAAATGCGTCTGTACATGACGGAATTGACTTGTAAAACTTGTCATGGCTATCGTTTGAACCCTCAAGCGCTGTGCGTGCAAGTCAACGGGAAGCACATTGGTGAAATGAGTGAGATGGCCATCAACAATGCCTTGAACTTTGTCGAAGAATTGAAACTAACGGAACAAGAGCAAATGATCGCACGTCCCATTGTGAAAGAAGTCGATGATCGTTTAAGCTTCTTAAAAAATGTCGGATTGGACTATTTGACCTTGAGCCGTGCGTCAGGCACGCTCTCTGGTGGCGAAGCGCAACGGATTCGTTTGGCAACACAAATCGGCTCCAATTTGTCTGGAGTACTTTACATTCTTGATGAGCCATCGATCGGTCTTCACCAACGAGACAACGATCGCTTGCTCGATTCATTACGGAAAATGCGTGATCTTGGGAATACCCTGATTGTCGTTGAGCATGATGAAGACACGATGCGGGCAGCGGACTACTTGATTGATGTTGGTCCAGGTGCGGGACACGCAGGCGGTGAGATCGTGGCTGCCGGTACTCCAGATGAAGTTGCAGCCAATGCGTCTTCTTTAACAGGCCAATACTTATCTGGAAAACGACAAATCCCAACACCGGCAGAACGCCGCAAAGGCAATGGTGAAAAGATTCGTGTGACCGGTGCTTCTGAGAATAACTTGAAAAACATTTCAGTCGATTTTCCACTAGGAAAGTTCGTCGCAGTTACAGGGGTCTCTGGCTCTGGTAAATCAACATTAGTCAATGAAATTTTGAAAAAAGCGTTAGCGCAAAAAATCAATCGGAATTCGAACAAACCTGGTCGCTTTAAAACCATTACTGGTTATGAAGCTATCGAGAAATTGATCGATATCGATCAAAGCCCTATCGGTCGGACACCTCGAAGCAATCCGGCAACATATACCAGTGTCTTTGATGACATTCGTGATTTATTTGCTAAAACCAATGAGGCGAAAGTCCGTGGTTATAAAAAAGGCCGCTTTAGTTTTAATGTAAAAGGTGGACGCTGTGAAGCATGTAAAGGGGACGGAATTATCAAGATCGAGATGCACTTCTTACCTGATGTCTACGTACCTTGTGAGGTTTGTCATGGCAAACGTTATAACTCAGAAACCTTAGAAGTTCATTACAAAGGAAAAAATATTTCTGAGATCTTAGATATGACCGTGGAAGATGCAGTGGAATTTTTCCAACATATTCCAAAAATCCATCGGAAATTGCAAACGATCGTTGATGTCGGTTTAGGTTATGTCACTATGGGACAACCAGCTACTACCTTGTCTGGTGGGGAAGCGCAACGGATGAAACTTGCAAGTGAGCTGCACAAAAATTCCAATGGCAAGAGTTTTTATATTTTAGATGAGCCGACAACAGGTCTGCATACGGATGATATTGCCCGTTTGTTGAAAGTTTTGGAACGGTTTGTTGACGCAGGCAATACTGTTTTAGTGATCGAACACAACTTGGATGTCATCAAATCAGCGGATCATGTGATTGACCTAGGTCCAGAAGGTGGCGAAGGCGGTGGAACGATCATTGCAACTGGTACACCAGAAGAAATTGCTGCCGTTCCAGAAAGCTATACCGGTCATTATTTGAAAAAAGTCCTATGATCAAGAGGGAAAGCTTCCACTTTTTTACTTATCTGTCAATAGGTTTCGCTAAAGTTTAAGGAAGCCTGAAATATCTGTAAATTTCATGATAAAGGCTTGAAATCAAAAATTTATTTGATAGAATAGCAATAGGTATACGTATATTCGCATTGAATAAACTGCCTATAAGTTCTATCCGTTCAAAGTGGGAGAAAGCAATCAAAGATAGATACTTTGATTGCTTTTTTCTTTGTGGTATGATAATGCTATTGTAATTAAACGAAACGAGAGCGGTCGTTTTTCGTATTCAAAAGAGAGAGTGATTTTTGATGAGTCAGGAAAATTTTCTTCCCATATTATTAGGAAGCGATATGAATGTTTATGGTATGGCCAGAGCATTCCACGAAGCTTATGGCATTCAATCAGTTGCCTATGCTGGTGCGGAACTTGCGCCAACCCGCTTTAGTAAAATTGTAAAAATCAATCAAGTGGAAGGTTTTGACCATGATCCCGGATTCACTGAGACGCTAATCGAGTTAGGGAAAAACACTTACAACGATCCTACAATGAAGTATTTGTTGATTCCTTGCGGCGATGGCTATGCGGAACTGTTGGCAAAACACAAAGAAGAATTGCAACCTTATTATACCTTTATCGCCAATGATTATTCCTTATTAAAACGGTTGATCAATAAAGTAAGTTTTTACGAAGTTTGCGAGGAGTATGGTTTGCCTTATCCAAAGACGTTCATTTTAACGCCTGAACTGTTGACGGAAGGAACGTTTAAAGGAGAGTTGCCGTTTGATTTTCCTGTAGCCTTGAAACCTGCAAATAGTGTCGCGTGGCTTTCGGTTGATTTTGAAGGTCGCAAAAAAGCTTTCATCATTGATGATCGAGCAGAATTTGAAGAAATCGTTTCTCGCATTTATCAAGCGGGGTATCAATATGAAATGATCGTCCAAGATTTTATCCCTGGTGACGACAGCAACATGCGGGTTTTAAATGCGTATGTTGATGAGAATCATGAAGTTCGCGTGATGGGCTTAGGTCATCCGTTACTAGAAGACCCAACCCCAGGTGCTGTTGGGAACTATGTCGTGATTATTCCAGACGAAAATGAGCAAATTTATCAAATGATCCGCAAGTTTCTAAAAGAGATCGAATATGTTGGATTTGCCAATTTTGACTTGAAATATGATGCACGAGACGGGCAATACAAATTATTTGAAATCAACTTGCGTCAAGGAAGAAGCAGTTTCTTTATTACCTTAAGCGGATTGAATCTGGCGAAGTTTATCACAGAAGATTTAGTCTTCGATAAACCTTACACAGAAACGGTTTATGGCAAAGCTGACGCGCCAGAAGCGAAATTATGGTTAGGTGTACCAAAAAACATCTTCTTGACCTATGCAAAAGAAAATCCTGCGAAAGAACGGGCAAAAAAATTATTAGCAGAAGATCGTTGGGGAACGACTGTTTTTTACAAAGAAGACTTATCTTTAAAGCGTTGGATTCTATTAAAGAGAATGTTCCATCTGTACAACAAACGATTCAAAACGTATTTCCATACGAAAGAAGGCTAGAAGATGGAGAATTTTTTTAGTATTTTAGGCGGCATGGGAACGTTAGCGACGGAAAGTTTTGTTCGCATCTTAAACCGACGGACGCAGACCCATAAAGACCAAGACTATTTGAACTATGTTTTATTCAATCATGCGACAGTTCCAGATCGGACCGCGTATATTTTAGATAATACGTTAGAAAATCCGGTTCCTTATTTAATGGATGATATCGAAAAGCAAAATCTATTAAAACCCAATTTTATTGTACTGACTTGTAACACGGCTCATTATTTCTTTGATGATTTACAAGCAGCCACTGAGATTGAGATATTGCATATGCCTCGGGAGGCGGCGAAAGTCGTTTTTGAAAAAGGCGTTACTGGCAAAGTGGCTTTTCTTGGGACAGAAGGCAGCGTCAAAGCCGGCATCTATGAGAAAGAACTGCGCCAGTTGGGACTTGATGTCTATCTGCCAGAGCCAGCGATCCAAAAAAAGGTCAATACATTGATCTATGATCGAATCAAAGAAAATGATCATCTTGATCAAGGGCTTTACTTTGAGATATTGGAAGAAGTCACCGAACGCATCGGCTGTGAAAGCGTAGTGCTTGGATGTACCGAGTTGTCCTTGATGGATGAGTTTGTGACTGACAATCCTTATCCAGTCGTGGATGCTCAATCCATATTGGTTGATCGGACGATCGAAAAAGCATTGGCAGATCGCCAAGCAATCTAAAGCTGATAGCGACGTTAGCGGCATCTTTTGAGCTAACGTCTTTTTTTATGCCGGTGTTCCAATGATACGCCCGGCATGATATAATAGAGTTGTTTCAGAAAGGAGTTTTACCTATGACTGAAGTGGATCATTTAGAATTGGTTATTATTACTGGGATGAGCGGAGCCGGCAAAACGGTCGCTATCCAGAGTTTTGAAGATATGGGGTACTTTTGTATCGACAATATGCCCCCAAGCTTGATTCCTAAATTTTGGGAACTGATCAAAGAATCAGGGAAAGTGACAAAAATTGCCTTAGTTGTCGATTTGCGCTCTAGATCGTTTTTTGAAGAAATCCAGAGTATGCTGATCGATATTGAAAATACGAATTTTATCGACACCCGGATGCTCTTTTTAGATGCATCGGACAATGAACTGGTATCAAGATACAAAGAAACGAGAAGAGCTCATCCTTTAGCGATGGATGGCTTAATTACGGAAGGGATCCGCAAAGAGCGTGCGATCTTGGATGATTTGAAGACTCGTGCCAGTATCGTTATCGACACAACGACGTTAACTCCACGGCAACTGAGAGAAAAAATCAATCAAGAGTTTCGGGCTTCCCATGAGACGGGTTTTCGTGTTGAGATCGTATCTTTTGGGTTTAAGTACGGTTTGCCGATCGATGCTGATATCGTTATGGATGTGCGTTTCTTACCAAATCCTCATTACATTCCTGAGTTGCGTCCTTTAACTGGTAAAGATGAGCCGGTTTATGACTACGTTATGTCTTTTCCGGAAACGGAAGAATTCTATCAGCAATTTACTACGCTGTTGCAAACCATCTTGCCAGGGTATGTCAAGGAAGGAAAAAGCAGCTTGACGGTTGCCATTGGTTGTACCGGTGGGCAACACCGATCGGTTGCTTTATCGGAGCGAATCGGGGCAACTTTGTCTGAAGACTATCGTGTAAATATTACTCATCGTGACAAAGATAAGCGTAAAGAGACGGTGAATCGCTCATGAAAATGAAAACATACCGGATCAGAAAGCCGAAGATCGTTGTGGTGGGTGGCGGAACTGGGTTACCAGTCATTTTAAAAAGTTTACGAAACCAAGGTGTTGACATCACAGCGATCGTTACGGTCGCTGATGATGGTGGCAGCAGCGGCGAAATCCGCAATTTGGTCTCATCGATTTCACCTCCGGGGGATCTGCGCAATGTTTTGGCGGCTCTATCTGATATGCCGCAACTGTATAACGATATTTTTCAATATCGTTTTAAAGCAGAAGACAAATTTTTAGCCAATCATGCCCTTGGGAACTTGATTATTGCGGCGATTGCCGAAATGCGCAACAGCACCTACGAAGCCATTCAGATTTTATCGAAAATCATGCATATCGACGGACGGGTTTTTCCTTCCTCTGATCTGCCGTTAGTCTTACATGCAGTGTTTAAAGACGGCACTGAAGCGGTAGGCGAGTCCAAGATCGCGGTCGATCGCAAAACAATCGATCGAGTCTTTGTTCGTAATCAAGAAAATAATGATGAGCCGAAAGCAGCTCGTAAAGTTGTTTCTTCAATTATGGAGGCAGATATGATCGTCTTGGGTCCTGGTAGTCTCTTTACTAGTATTTTGCCCAATCTCATGATCAGCGAGATTGGCCAAGCAATGTTGGAAACCCAAGCGGAAACCGTTTATATTTGTAATATTATGACCCAAAAAGGTGAAACCGAACACTTTAGTGATGCCGACCATGTGCAGGTCCTGCATAAGCATTTAGGCAAACCCTTTATTGATACGGTGTTAGTTAATACCGAGAAAGTTCCAGAAGGGTATATGGACCCAGAGATTTATGATGAATATCTTGTACAAGTGAAACACGATTTCCAAGGATTGCGAGAAGAAGCCAGCCGTGTCATTTCAGCTGACTTTCTGGAGCTTAGAGATGGCGGAGTTTTTCATGACGGAGATAAAGTGATTGAAGAACTTCTACGTATCGTTTACGGGGCCAAAATCTAAGAAAGGAGGGATTTTTTTATGTCCTTTGCAGCAGAAGTGAAAAAAGAATTGACTGCATTAGAAGTTCATCGCGAACATGCCAAGGCAGAATTGGCAGCTTTGATTCGGATGAATGGGTCATTAAGTATCAACAACCAGCAATTTGTTTTAAACGTTCAAACAGAAAACGCGGCGATTGCCAGACGCATCTATTCTTTACTAAAAGATCATTACGACGTGCGCAGCGAATTGCTGGTCCGTCGCAAAATGAAATTAAAAAAAAATAACGTCTACATCGTTCGTTTGAAGCAAGAGACAAAGCGCGTGCTTTTGGACTTAGATATCATGGACGGGCTGATGTTTCAAAGCCATGTTTCTGATGAGATCATGGGCAATACTCAAAAAATGCGTTCCTATTTACGAGGAGCTTTTATGGCATCTGGATCGATCAATAATCCAGAAACCAGCCGCTATCACTTAGAGATCTATTCCATCTATGAGGAGCATAACCAAGATATTTGCGATATGCTAAACGCATATGGATTGAATGCCCGTGCATTAGAGCGTAGAAACGGGTATATCTCTTACTTGAAAGGCGCTGAGAAAATCGCTGATTTTTTGACCCTGATCGGTGCCACCAATTCCATGTTGAAATTTGAGGACGTGCGGATCGTGCGTGATATGCGTAACTCAGTCAACCGCTTGGTGAATTGTGAAACCGCCAATATGAACAAAACGATCGACGCTGCTTCGAAGCAGATCGACAATATTGAATTTATTCAAGATCGAGTTGGCTTGCAAGCTTTACCTGAAAAGCTGCAAGAAATCGCCGAATTACGACTGGAACATCCCGAGGTCAGCTTGAAAGAACTAGGAGAAATGATTCCATCAGGAGCGATCTCGAAATCAGGGATCAATCATCGTATTCGCAAAATCAATGAATTTGCGGATCATTTGCGTGAACAAGTGAGTTAATCTAAGTAGTGAATGAAATCAAAAAAGCAGGAGCTTGCATTTGACATGGATTTTAGTGTCAAATCAGCTCCTGTTTTTTTGTTAGAGGTTATTCATTGATCAATGCAGTTAATTCTTCAGCAGAGATCGATTCATCAAAAATGTGCCCACCTAAGATAATCGTTGGCACAAATTGAATGTTGGCGTTTTTTGCTTCTTCCACAATTTCTCCGGCGATCGCAGGATGGTTTTGTTCAGCTAGCCCTAAGGTATTTTTCGCATATTCTGCCACTTCAGGTAAAGACAAATGACCCCATTCGTCTTGTGTTTGATAAATTTTTGTGATCTCAGCGATCGTTGCTTGTGGGTCTGTACTAGAAACAAAGCGGTGCATCACATTGCCTCGTTGCAAGGATTCTTTTTCTTTGTCAAATAATTTGATGACACGGCGTAGTTTCCCAGCTGCGACAGCTTCACTTAAGATCGGTAACGATTCCTCAAACCATTGCCGACAATAAGGACAGCGCAAATTCATAAATTCTACGATTGGTTTTGCAGACGGGTCTCCGATATGTATCCCTGTTACCGCATTTGTTTCTTGTGCTTTGATAATTGAAATATCCATTTAAATTCCTCCTTTTTCTCTTAGTTTACCGAAGTTTCTATTGAAAGAAAAGCCACAGGTCTTTTCATCAAACTCTGTGAAATGAGAGTAAAAAAGAGCGAGAATCTATGTATTTCGTTTCACGAAATTAACAGAATTATACTGGGAATGCTTTTATATTCCTTAATTTTCAGCTATAATGAATTGTGTTTTATTGTGCAAAATGATGATTAAAGGAAGTTATATAGATGAGAAAAAGAAAAACAATGGATGGCAATACGGCAGCTGCCTATATTTCCTATGCCTTTACGGAACTTGCGGCGATCTATCCGATAACCCCTAGTTCAACCATGGCCGAATTAGTGGATCAGTGGTCTGCTCAAGGAAAGCATAATCTTTTTGGGCAGCCGGTGAAGGTTGTTGAGATGCAATCCGAAGCAGGGGCTGCTGGAGTGGTTCACGGCTCTTTAAAAACAGGTGCCTTAACGACAACCTATACGGCGTCACAGGGACTTTTACTGATGGTGCCGAATATGTATAAGATTGCTGGTGAAATGCTGCCAGGCGTCTTTCATGTCGCCAGCCGAGCAGTGACGACCAACGCCTTGAATATTTTCGGAGATCATACCGACGTAATGGCCACCCGACAAACAGGCTTTGCTATGTTAGCGGAAAGCAGTGTTCAAGAAGTAATGGATTTAGCGCCAGTCGCTCATTTAGCAGCTATCGAAGCCAATATACCTTTTTTAAATTTTTTTGATGGTTTCCGAACCAGTCATGAGATTCAAAAAATCGAGGTTTTGGACTATGAAGAACTCGCACAACTGGTTAATCATGAAAAATTGGCTGCTTTTCGTCAAAAAGCCATGAATCCGAATCACCCAACAACGAGTGGAACGAATCAAAACCCTGATATCCATTTTCAACAGCGGGAAACGATCAATCAGCATTATCAAACATTGCCTGAGATCGTTCGTTTTTACATGAAAAAAATCAATGCTTTAAGAGGAACCAACTATGATTTAGTGGATTATTATGGTGCTTCAGATGCCGAAGAAGTGATCGTTTCGATGGGCTCCTCGACGCAAACGATCCAGCAAACGGTGGATCATCTGTGCGCTTCAGGCCGCAAGGTTGGGGTCTTGTCGATCCATTTGTATCGACCATTCCCATTAGAAGTCTTCTTAGAAAAACTGCCTGCTACCGTTAAAAGTATCGCTGTATTGGATCGCAGCAAAGAACCTGGCGCCAATGGCGAGTCTTTGCTTTTAGATGTGCAAAGTGCCATGTATGATGCAGCGATGCGGCCGACGATCATTGGTGGACGCTATGGTCTGGGGTCAAAAGATGTGACACCTGATCAAATCGTTGCTGTCTATGACGAATTGCTCAAGCCAAAAGCCAGTCAAAAGAAACGCTTCACTATTGGGATCACGGATGATGTGACGCAATTGTCGTTGCCATCAAAGGGAACGCTAGATCTAACTGATCCATCCACATTCCAAGCGAAATTCTGGGGATTCGGCTCTGACGGGACCGTCGGGGCGAATAAGTCAGCAATCAAAATCATCGGTGACCATACCGAAAAATATGTGCAAGGCTATTTCCACTATGATTCGAAAAAATCTGGCGGTCTAACGGTTTCCCATCTGCGATTTGGGGATACCCCCATTCGTTCCACCTATCTGATCGAACACGCGGATTTCGTTGCATGTCATACGCCTGCGTATTTGCATACGTATGATTTGCTGAAAGGACTCAAAAAAGGCGGAACCTTTTTATTAAATACGACCTGGTCACAAGAGCAAATCTTTAAAAATCTACCGAAGAAGATGAAACGTTATCTTGCTGAAAACGAGATCCGTTTTTATACCATCAACGCCATGCAGTTGGCAATAGAAGTTGGTTTAGGTGGACGGATCAATACCGCGATGGAAACAGCCTTCTTTTACTTGGCAAACATCATTCCGACCGAGGAAATCTTGCCGATTTTAAAAGAAGAGGCGCTGAAAAGTTATCGGCACAAATCGATGGCGATCGTTGAAAAAAACCAAGCAGCCATTGATCGCACCATCGAATTATTACAAGAAATCCCTGTTCCAAGCAAGTGGGCAACGATCGAAGTGCCGGAAAGGACATCCACTGCGACAACACAATTTGTGCGAGAAATCGTGGAACCCATCAACCGTCAAGAAGGCAATCAACTAAGCGTGGGTACCCTCGTAAGGAATCAAATGACTGAAGGGGTGATTCCTGTCGGGACAACAGCGGTTGAGAAGCGGGGCATCGCTGTTGAAGTGCCCGAGTGGTTATCAGATCGCTGTACCATGTGCAATGAGTGTGCCTTTGTTTGTCCTCATGCGGCGATCCGTCCGTTTTTGGCAGATGAAGATGAATTAGCCGAAGCGCCGGAAGGCTTTATCGTCAGAGAGATGCGAGGCGCGAATGGGCAAAAATATCGAATTCAAGTTTCCGTTGAAGATTGTACAGGTTGCGGTCTTTGTGTGGAAGCCTGCCCCGCCAAAGGGAAAGCTTTGACGATGCGTCCTTACGAAGAACAAAAGGAACAAGCTTTAAATTGGGCTTTTGCGATGACTTTACGTCAAAAAGAAAATCCAGCAAAACCTGGGACGGTCCTAGGCTCCCAATTCAATAAACCTTTATTGGAGTTCTCTGGTGCTTGTGCGGGCTGTGGGGAAACCCCTTATGTCAAATTATTGACCCAAATGTTTGGGGATCGCATGATGATCGCCAATGCGACCGGCTGTTCTTCGATTTGGGGTGGAACCTCACCAGTATCCCCTTATACAACCAATCACTTAGGACAAGGTCCAGCTTGGTCAAACTCGTTATTTGAAGACAATGCCGAATATGGCTATGGCATGTTCTTAGCCAATCAAACGAGACGGGAGAAATTAGCAGCCCAGTTGCAGTCATTGAAAGCCGCTGTATCAGAAGAATTGCAGGCTTTGATTGAGGATTGGGACTTTCATCGAGAAGAAAGTGATGGGACCCAGCAGCGAGCAGCGAAACTGATCGCCGCCTTAGAAGCGGAAGTCTCCGATACTCCGCAGCTGGCTCCAATCTTGAAGGAGAAAGATTTATTCGTTAAGCCAAGCCAATGGATGATTGGCGGGGATGGCTGGGCGTACGATATCGGATTTGTTGGTATTGATCATGTCCTCGCTTCTGGTGCAGATGTCAACATTCTCGTGTTAGATAATGAAGTCTATTCTAATACAGGGGGACAAGTCTCTAAAGCAACACCGACTTCGGCAATTGCTAAATTCGCTGCGAGTGGCAAGTTTGTTTCCAAAAAAGACTTGGGAATGATGGCGATGACCTATGGCCACGTTTATGTCGCACAAATCGCATCTGGTGCCAATCAAATGCAAACAATCAAAGCCTTTGAAGAAGCCGAGCGATTCCCTGGGCCGTCAATCATTATTGCCTATACACCATGTATCACTCATGGTCTTGCTGGTGGAATGCGTCAATCCTTGAAGGAAGCACAAGAAGCAGTTGCATCGGGGTATTGGAGTCTCTACCGCTATAATCCGCTTCTGGCAGAAAAAGGGAAACAGCCAATGACCCTTGATTTCAAAAAGCCGGCATTTGACCAAATGCCCGCCTTTATGCAGACCCAAGTTCGTTTTGCATCTTTACACAGTGCCAACCCCAATGCGGCGCAAGCATTGTTTGAAAAAACCGTTTCAGATGCCAAAACTCGTTTCTATAACTATGCTCGTTTAGCAGGTCAAGAAGAAAAAATACGAGCAAAACTTGAAAAAACAGACGTTACGGACGAAAATAGCCCATTGGAAAGTGGTCACCCGGAACAAACATCGGCTGTAAAATCGACTCGTGTGCGTAGAGAAAGACAGACCCTAAGCGAAGAACAGTTAGCTGAAAGGGCTGCGCGGCGAGCGGCACGCGCGAAGCGCCGTCAGCAAGAGTAAGCTAAGTGGTCTTAATCGCTCTTTGAGGAATCAATCGATTGCGGAGAAACGACCCTGAAAAACGGTTTGTGCTGTTTTTTCAGGGTCGTTTGTTTTTTTTCTATGAAATGGGTGCCGATGACTCCTTAGATGAAATCTTCGAAGACCTTTGACAAACAATGATTTCAGGATAATGGTAAACTAAATAAAAGAGCTGTTTTTTTTTTCAAAACTTTTTCATAAATTTGTTTTTTTTCAAATCTTTGAAGAAGTCCTATGTTATACTATTATCTGAAGTCTTAAGAATAAAGGAAGGCTGTTTATGTTGATAAATTTCAGGGATTTTTTTAATTTAGATTATTGGAGAGAATTGCTCTCATTTGATATATTTTCTTGGTCATTTTTAGTAAATGTTTTAGACGTGATCGTTGTTTGGTACTTGGTTTATAAGCTGATCCAGCTTGTGCGAGGAACAAAAGCGATCCAGTTGTTCAAAGGTGTCGGCCTGTTCATTGTTCTAAGGTTTTTGGCAGGTATTGTAGGATTAAAGACGCTATCTTGGTTGATGGATCAAGTCATCACTTATGGTGTGATTGCTGCAATTGTTATTTTCCAACCAGAAATTCGACGAGGGTTAGAGCATCTCGGACGCAGCTCTTTCTTCAAGACTTCTAAGAATGAAAAACGACGGGATGAAGTTTTGGTCCAAGCGTTAGACAAAGCTGTTCAATATATGGCTAAACGAAAGATCGGTGCGTTGATCACGATCGAGCGGACGACGGGATTAGAAGAATACATCGAAACCGGGATTCCTTTAGATGCGGATGTGACGGGTGAATTGCTGATCAATATTTTTATTCCCAATACACCGCTTCATGATGGCGCAGTCATTTTAAGAGATGATAAGATCGCTGTTGCTAGTGCCTACTTGCCATTGTCGGAAAGTCCGCTGATTCCGAAAGAATTCGGGACACGCCATAGAGCGGCTGTCGGGATTTCAGAAGTCAGTGACGCATTGACCATTATCGTCTCAGAAGAAACCGGTGATGTTAGTATTACGCTAAATAATCGCATGTTGACCGAACTTTCTCGCCAAGAGTATCTTGACGTGTTGAATCGCGAATTAGTGCCGGAAGAAAAACCTGGTAAACGCAACTTGCTGCAATCTTTCTTTGAAGGGGTCAACAAAGGAGGAAGAAAATGATCAAGAAAGAACGTCGTCAAAACGTATTTTATGGTATACTAGCGCTGTTCTTTAGTCTGGTTCTGTTTTTCATTGCCAGCGGATCAAGTCTGCAAGTCAATCTTGCGGGAACATCAAATCCTTATGAGGAAGAGATCGATAATGTACCGATTCAGACCACCTACGATACGGATGAATACTTCATCCAAGGATTTGAAACAACAGTGGATGTGACCTTATCTAGTCGAAATCGTGTACAATTGAATGCAGAACGTAGTGAGGAAACACGGAGCTTTCGAGTCGTAGCTGATTTGACTGGTCTCGATGAAGGAACGCACGAGGTCCCTTTAGAAGTAAAAAATCTTAGTTCAAGTGTCACAGCTGAAATCGAACCAAAAACAGTCACTGTGACGATCGAGAAAAAAGTCACCCAAACCTTTACCGTTGAACCCGTCATCTCCACCGACGGAGCAACCAGCGGCTACGGCGTCGATTCAATGAGTGTCGATCCGCAGAAAGTAGAAATCACGACCGGCGATCAAACGTTAGCGGAAATCGACCGAGTGGTAGCAATCGTCAATCCCGATGACATCACAGGTGATTCAATCACTGTCAGTGGAACGATCGAAGCATGGGATAGTGACAACAATCCACTAGCGATCATCGCTGACCCTGATTCGGTAGATGTTGCCTTGATGATGGAAGCACCAAGTAAAGAAATTGAGTTGTTTGTTACGCAACAAGGGACAACACCAGAAGGGGTCTCCCATTATATCTACCGCATGAGCAGTATTAGTGCCGTTTTGACAGGACCACAAAGTATCTTGGATGAAACACAGCAGATTGGTGTGCCGGTGGACGTTAGTGAGATCACGACAACGACGGAACGGACAGTAACCATTCCAGTGCCTGATGGGACGACGATTAATCCGACGGTCGTGACGATCCAAATCACACCAGTTGCACAAACTACTACGGAGAATCAATCAAACAATGATAGCAATGAAGCAGAGAATAGTGAGAATTCTCAAGATAATTCTTCGGCAGTCGACACGACAAACGAGCAAACAGAGAATTCCGCAAGCAGCACAACGACAAGTAGTCCTTAGTCGTTTGACTGTAGAGAATGAATAAGAGAGGTTATTAAAATGGGAAAATATTTTGGTACAGATGGTGTTAGAGGAGAAGCGAATAAGGAGTTGACACCTGAATTAGCATTTAAATTGGGTCGTTATGGCGGCTATGTACTAAGTCAGCACGAAACCGGCGACCGTCGTCCTCGCGTATTGGTTGGGCGGGACACACGGATTTCTGGACAGATGTTAGAAAGCGCATTGATTGCTGGTCTATTATCCGTTGGGATCGAAGTATTCCAGCTAGGCGTTATTTCCACACCGGGAGTGGCTTACTTGACGAAAGTACAAAAAGCAAGCGCAGGTGTAATGATTTCTGCTTCTCACAATCCCGCACAAGACAATGGGATCAAGTTCTTCGGAAATGATGGCTTTAAATTAGTTGATGAACAAGAAGCTGAAATTGAAGCATTGCTTGATGCGCCTGAAGACACACTTCCGCGACCTTCTGCCGATGGCTTAGGAACGGTGGATGAGTTCCCAGAAGGGTTATTGAAATACTCTCAATTTCTACGTCAAACGATTCCTGACGATTTGGAAGGGATCACGGTTTGCGTTGATGCAGCAAATGGCGCAACAGCTACCAGTGTCAATCGACTGTTTGCCGATCTAGAAACAGAATTCTTCACGATGGGTACTTCCCCAGACGGATTGAACATCAATGATGGTGTTGGTTCAACGCACCCCGAAGCATTAGCTGAGTTCGTCGTTGAAAAAGGTGCAGATGCTGGTCTTGCATTTGATGGAGATGGTGATCGGGTCATTGCAGTTGATGAATTAGGGAACATTGTTGATGGCGATAAAATTATGTATATCTGTGCAAAATATTTAGCAGAACAAAAACGCTTGAACCAAGGAACGATCGTTACGACGGTCATGAGTAACTTAGGCTTCCATAAAGCAGTCGAAGCCATTGGTTTGAAAGATGTGATCACACAAGTTGGTGATCGCTATGTCGTAGAAGAAATGCGTAAAAATGATTATAATTTCGGTGGCGAGCAATCTGGACATATGATTTTCTTAGATTTTAATACGACCGGAGACGGCTTGCTTTCGGGGATCCAACTATTGAATATCATGAAACAGACAGGAAAGAAATTGTCTGAATTAGCAGGAGAAGTAACGATCTATCCACAAAAACTGGTCAACATTCGGGTGACTGATAAGAATGGTGCGATGGATGTTCCTGCAATCCGTAAAATCGTAGAAGAGACAGAAGCAGAAATGAACGGTGAAGGCCGCATCTTAGTTCGTCCTTCCGGAACAGAACCATTGCTTCGGGTGATGGCGGAAGCGCCAACGATTGAAAAAGTTGACTATTATGTAGAAAAAATCGCAGCGGTCGTTCGAGAAGAAATCGGTGCGGAATAATTAAACGAAAAAAAGACGATCAGAGGAAGGCTTTGATCGTCTTTTTTTCAGTTGCTAGTCAGAAAAAAGTGAAAAAGGATCGTCCTAATTATCACCGGAATGAAGGGTGCTCATTTAAGGTAAGTCGCGGTTTCAACAAGTGGAGCTAGTTTTTTAAAAGTCTTTTTGTATTTATTGGGCAAGCATCAAGGGAAAAAGACCAGCTAAGTAAGATCGAGAGATCCACTTAGCCGGTCTTTTTATTTTGTAGAGTCTAATCAATTTGCTTTTAATCTTTTAAAAAACTTATTCGACCGTAACGGATTTTGCTAAGTTTCTTGGTTTATCAACATCGAATCCACGTTGTAAAGTAGCAAAGTATGCTAGCAGTTGCGTTGGAACGACTGCCACTAAGCTGGTTACCAATGGGTGGACGTTTGGCAAGATGATTTGATCGGTCGCTTTTGCTAATTCTTGGCTAACGATCACAAGGGTATGAGCCCCACGAGATTCAACTTCTTTTAAATTGCCTCGCGTATGAGAGCCGGTCACTTCTTCCGTGATCACACCGATCACTGGTGTACCTTCTTCGATCAACGCGATGGTGCCGTGTTTTAATTCACCAGCCGCAAAACCTTCCGCTTGGATATAAGAAATTTCTTTTAATTTCAATGCCGCTTCCATCGATACATAGTAATCATTCCCACGACCAATATAAAAGGCGTTGCGGGTATCAGATAAGAAATCTTCAGCAAATTGACTAATAACAGCTTTTTCATCTACTAGAGCTTCCATTGCAGAAGCAACGATGCTTAGTTCATGGAAGACATCAAAGTCCAATGCTTCAGGGACGGCTTTTTCATCACCAATGGCTTTTGCTAATAACGTCATCACTGCGATCTGCGCAGTATACGCCTTTGTAGAGGCAACAGCGATTTCTGGACCAGCATGAAGCAACAAGGTATGGTTCGCTTCTCGAGAAAGAGTAGAACCAGCAACGTTGGTAATCGTCAGACTAGGAAGACCTAACTGGTTGATCGTCACTAATACTTGACGGCTATCTGCCGTTTCACCACTTTGTGATAAGAACAAGAAGAAGGGTTTTGCTGACAACAATGGCATGTTGTAACCAAACTCACTAGATAAGTGAACCTCAACAGGGATCTGTGTTAGTTTTTCTAAAATGGATTTTGCTGCCCAACCAGCATGATTACTGGTACCACAAGCAATGATGTAGATCCGATCGCTCGCTAAAAGTTCATTTTTTAACGCTGCATCGATCACCACTTCGCCGGATTCACCTTGATATTCTTGGATCAAGCGGCGCATGACGGTTGGTTGATCATCAATTTCTTTTAACATGTAGTAAGGGTACGTTCCTTTTTCGATGTCAGTCAGATCTAGTTGTGCTTCATAAGATTCACGGTACACAAGGTTTCCTTTTGGATCTTCGATTTCGATCGCATCGGCGGTTACGGTCACCATTTCGCCATCTTCGATCTCAACAAAATGAGTCGTTTGATCAAGCATTGCTAAGGCATCACTACAGATGACATTAAATCCATCTCCCAAACCGATCAATAAAGGACTTTTGTTTTTGGCAACATAAATGGTTTCTGGATCATTTTTTTCGACTAAAGCAAAGGCATAAGAGCCGCGAATCAAGGACAAAGCTTTTTTGAAGGCTGCTTTGGTCGTGCTGTTGTCTTGCTCTTTCAACACTTCAATCAAATGAACAACGATTTCGGTATCTGTTTGACCTTCAAACTGGTGGTTGCTTAAATATTCTTGATGAAGCTCTTCAAAGTTTTCGATCACACCGTTATGAACCAAAACGAGTGCTTGGTTTGCTGAAGTGTGAGGATGAGCATTCATTTCTGATGGTTTGCCATGGGTCGCCCAACGGGTATGTCCGATACCGATCGTTCCTGTTACTTCAGAAGTCACTTTTTCTTCCAAGTTTTTGATTCTTCCTTGGGCTTTCACTAAATGATCTGAAGTGCGATCAGCGACATAAAGACCTGCTGAGTCATAGCCACGATATTCCAAGCGTTCCAATCCGTTCAAAATAATCCGTTCTGCATTTGATTTTCCTACGATTCCTACAATTCCACACATAATGATAATCCTACTTTCAAAAAATTTAGTTTGACATTATGTATTTCTATCTGCGTAGCAAGTCTTTGTCATCATCTTGCGATGAGATTTGTTCTTGCCTGTAGAGTGCAGTCCCTAGAGTCATCCGCCGAATGTTTCGATAAACTCTTTCCTCGTCATCTGTTTCCAGATCAGGCGCTATCCTTATTGGTCTATCTATCCTCCTTGTGAGATATTTTATAGAAATACAAGCAATATCATAATATCTATTCCTGTTTCTGTCAACTGAAAGTTATATAAAAATAATTGGTATAGTTATTGGTAAGGCTGATCTGAACCTGTCTAAAGGGAATCAAAACAGCTGACAAAGCTTTGTCGAATAAGATTCCCAAGAAATTTCCTCATAAAGCTATGTTTTTTTTTTTAAGTTCGATACAATAAAAAAGTAAGAAAGTGAGGGAATGAAATGCCAGAATTTGTAAATTGTATGACTTTTTCAGAGCTAAAGAAAATGGTAGCTTCGATAGAAACAGATCCTAATGTCACAGATGAAACAAAGGTCATGTTGGATACGGGCTGGGACAGCTTGCAAGAAATTTTGCCCGGGTCAGTCACCGTTGAAACCGCGCAAACATTCGAAGTCCAGGATGAACTAACAAAGGAATTTTTTGGTGGCTATGTGTTAGCTGAAAAAAGTGGAAAATTTGATGCGGTTGGAGACGAAGAAGCAGTGATCGTCATTAAAAATCTATACTAATTATGGGAAAGGTGAAAAGTTAGGTGGGAAAATGAATAAAAGAAGATGGATCGCAGTGGCGATCGCAGCAGGGTTATTTATCTGCTCGGGGATTTTTTCAGCAATCACAAATCGTCCAGAGCAAGAGGAAACTCAGACGCTGCAAGGGTTAAATGCTTTGTTCTATGGAAGTAATGCGATCGAAGAGACAACGTTAGTTGCCGGAGATCAAGACAATCGCATCGTTCGCTTATCTTTAGAAGGAACGATCGCCAGCAGCTCCAGTGGCGGCTTATTCACGACAGAATCTTATGATCATCAGCGGTTTTTAGAAGAACTACGGATGATCCAAGAAGATCCAACTATTGGGGGCATTTTGATGGAAGTCAATACCCCTGGAGGCGGCGTCTATGAAAGTGCCGAGATTGCTCGTGAGTTAGCAAAAATCAAAGAGTTAGGGATTCCGATGTATGTCAGCATGAAAAATATGGCAGCTAGTGGCGGTTATTATATCTCGGCAGGTGCTGATAAAATTTTTGCAACGGATGAAACGATTACCGGTTCAATCGGAGTGATCATGTCAGGGCTCAACTATGCCGGCTTATTCGAAAAGCTAGGGATCGAAGACAATACGTATAAAAGTGGTGCACTAAAAGATGTAGGTTCAGCAACGAGAGAACCAACAGAAGCCGACAAAGAAGTCTTGCAAACCTATGTCGACAATGCCTATGGTCGGTTCGTTAAAATCGTAGCAGAAGGACGTGGCATGACAGAAGAAGCTGTCAGAAAAATCGCTGATGGCCGCATCTTTGATGGTCAGCAAGCAGTGTCTGTTGGCTTAGTAGATGAAATCGGCTTTCCTGAAGATACATTAGCAGCAATGCAAGCAGATCTAGGCTTGGAAGATGCCGAGATTTTCAGCTATGACGTTTCATCTACTGGATTTGCTTCTACTTGGTTAGGTTCAAGTTTAGCCGAACTGCAAGGATTAAAAGAATCAAACACAGAGCGAGTGATCCAATTGATGGAAAGCCTTGGAACCAGCGATGCTCCTAAACCTCTTTATTACTATGGAGGTGAATAACTATGACAGAGAAAAACAAGTATTCCGCTGGCGCATCGTCAACGGATGACAATCACACAAGTACGTCAATCGATCAAAGGGAACAGCGGGAAACTTCCACACCGGCAACCGGTCAAACGGATGTGCCAACTGAAGCACAGGTTTCAGAAACAACCGAACCAGTAAACGCCAGCAAAGCGATGAGAAACGGACAAGTAAACCATCCCGATGATTTTTATCAACAAGTCTTGACGTCTTTTAAGGAAGAAGAGTATACCCAAAGCGAGATCGAAGAAAGACAAAAAGCGTGGCAACATTTTGAAGAACCTGAAAAACAGACCGAAGACAAACGGTTCTTTAATGACTTTCCTAGTTACTTTTTTGCCGGTTTTTGGATCCGTCTGTTTGCTTTTTTAGTGGATCTTCTAGTGATCCGGGCAATCACGCAAATAACGATCGGCAGTATCTATAATCTAGCGAATCTAACGGCAACTAACCAGCGGTTTGGCCTTTACAACATCTGTGCCTTAGTGATCTATCTCGGCTATTTTGTTCTGATGACGAAGCTGAATCATGGTCAAACAATTGGGAAAATGCTTTTTGGCATCCGCGTTATTTCTTTCGTCGAAGAAGAACTCAGCTGGCAAACGGTCTTGATCCGCGAACTTTGCGGGCGCTATGTGCTGCAATTCAATGTTTTCTTTTATCTCGGTTACCTGCCAATCATTTTTAATAAAAATAAGCAACAAGCTGCGGATTATTTTGCTGAGACGAGTGTGGTGACCATCAATCTGATCAAAGCCTTTAATAAACAGGTAGATGCCAATCATGTAATGGTTGGTGCACAGAACTAACTAGCAGATCAAGCAAGTAGTAAAGGAGGGATCGTGAATGGGTGAGACGATTGATTTTCCAGGACCAAATGAACGGCTTCGTCTGGCGGCAGAAAAAGCCTACCAGTCAAAAGAGTTTTTGCAAGCTTTTCGCCTGTACAATGAACTCTATCAAAAAAACGCCAATTTTGAGATCAATCAATGGCTGGTTGAATGTCTGCAGCAGCTGAATGATTTTGCCAAAGCGTTAGATCTGGCGGAAGACTATTTGGATGACTATCTAAAAGAAACCGATGGGTATTTACAAATTGGTCATCTGCTGATCTTGGATGGACAGTATCTAAAAGCTCGGCGCTGGCTTACATTAGGTAAAAAAACAAAAATTGCGAGCCGCTATCAGGAACAGTTAGCAAGTGAATTAGCTAAAGTAGAAGAAGTGCAGCAAATTTTAGGGCTGGAAGATTTTCATGGGAAACGCAAGCATCTACGTGCACTGGACGAAGCCAATCAACCGGTGAGTGCAACAGAATGGCACGTTTTTACCCAAGCCATTACCAAACCACAATTTGTCACACTAATGCATGAAACGCTGGCTTCCATCAAAAATCCGTATTTACTGCCTAAATTAGTGGATGAGCTGGTGCGTTTAGAAGTAGACGAACCATTTGAACTGATCGATTACCTTGGGAATATGCAGCAGATCGTTCCGAAAAAGGTGAAACTTTTGCAAGAGGATGACGCTGTTAAGGCGATCAAGAAAGAGATTGACGAAACGATCGCCCAAGAGGATCCGATTTTAGCAGAAAGTGTCTCAGCAGAAATCAATGATCATTTAGCTATCAGCTACCCATTTTTACCAGCAAAAGAAGAGGCAAAAGCGTGGGTGGCAAGCTACGTTGCAGATTATCGCGGGTTATTTGAAGAAAAAGAACAGCCAAAAGCAGCGAATGAAATAGAAGAGCGCAAACGACACTTGCGCAATATCCTACGATTGAGCATTCGCTGAAAGAAAAATTCGCAACTTTCATGGTAAAATGTTTACAATTAAACAACGTTAGTGTACTATTTAAAGGTATGCATGAAGCTATTTCATATGTAAATCAATTAATATTCGGAGGGAAATAAATGACTGCAAAATGGGAAAAAACAGGCACCAATGATGGTGTTTTGACATTTACGATCGCTCAAGCAGAAATCCAAAAAGGCTTGACGACTGCATTCAATAAAGTGAAAGGCAATCTTAACGTACCTGGCTTCCGTAAAGGAAAAGTGTCACGCCAAGTATTTAACCGTATGTATGGCGAAGAAGCGTTGTATGAAGATGCATTGAACGCTGTTCTTCCAGAAGCTTATGAAGCTGCTGTAAAAGAAGCAGGGATCGATCCTGTTGCGCAACCAAAAATCGACGTTGACAGCATGGAAAAAGGCCAAGATTGGGTAATCAAAGCAGAAGTTACTGTAAAACCTGAAGTTAAACTTGGTGATTACAAAGAATTAACAGTTGAAAAACAAGACCGTGAAGTAACAGAAGAAGACGTGGATGCACGCATCAAACGTGAACAAGAAGCACAAGCTGAATTAGTTATCAAAGAAGACGAAGCAGCTGAAAATGGCGACACAGTCGTTATCGACTTTGAAGGCTTCTTAGGGGAAGAAACATTTGAAGGCGGCAAAGGTGAAAACTACTCACTTGAACTTGGCTCAAACTCATTCATCCCTGGCTTTGAAGAACAATTAGTGGGAACAAAAGCTGGCGATAGCAAAGACGTTACCGTGACTTTCCCAGAAGATTACCAAGCAGAAGATCTAGCTGGTAAAGAAGCAGTCTTCAAAGTAACGGTTCATGAAGTCAAAGCAAAAGAACTTCCTGAATTAGATGATGAATTCGCAAAAGACGTTGATGACAGCGTTGAATCATTAGCTGAATTAAAAGAAAAATACCGTGCTGAATTGACAGAAACAAAAGAAAAAGCAGCAGAAGATGCAAAAGACGAAGCTGCAATCCGTCAAGCAGTTGAAAACGCAGAAATCGTTGAATTACCACATTCAATGGTGCATGACGAAGTTCACCGTTCAATGGATGAATTCTTAAACAACATGCAACGTCAAGGAATTTCACCAGAAATGTACTATCAATTAACTGGATCAACTGAAGCTGATCTTCACACACAATTCGAAGGCGAAGCAGAAACACGCGTGAAAACAAACCTTGTCATTGAAGCAATCGCTAAAGCAGAAGGTTTGGAAGCAACAGAAGAAGATATCGAAAACGAAATCAAAGAACTTTCTGAAGCTTACAACATGCCAGTGGATCAAATCAAACGCGTCTTAACAGAAGACATGTTGAAACATGATATCACAATGAAAAAAGCAGTTGAACTTGTAACAGGTACTGCAAAAGAAGCGTAAGCAAAACTCTTAAAAGCGGCGAACATCTACCGGTGTTTGCCGTTTTTTCATGGGAGTAAAAATGGAGATTTTGGGAATTACTAACAAATGATAAGAAAACATTAGGCAAAGTAAAAAGAACTTTTTCTTTCAAAAAAGTTATGATATGATTGTTTAAGACTGCAAAGTTAGTAAACCAAATTCCACTCCTTTAAATAGGTTGGAAAATTTTCAAGGGGTGAACAGTATGTACGATAATACAAACGGTAATGAAGCTGTTCGTTGTTCTTTTTGTGGAAAAACACAAGAAGAGGTGAAAAAGATCGTTGCAGGTCCTGGGGTCTATATCTGTAATGAATGCATCGATTTGTGCAAAGAAATCATTGATGAAGAGTTTTACGAAGAAGCAGTTCGGGAATTTACTGAAGTGCCGAAACCGCAAGAACTATTGAATGTTCTCAATGAATATGTGATTGGACAAGATCGTGCCAAACGAACATTGGCTGTAGCGGTTTACAATCACTACAAACGGGTCAATGTAGAAACGACAGCTGAAGATGTAGAATTACAAAAAAGCAATATTTGCTTGATTGGACCAACGGGTTCAGGGAAAACATTCTTAGCACAAACGTTAGCACGTTCTCTGAATGTGCCATTTGCAATCGCTGATGCAACTAGTTTGACAGAAGCCGGCTATGTCGGTGAAGATGTGGAAAATATTCTTTTGAAACTGTTACAAGCTGCTGATTATAATGTAGAGATGGCCGAAAAAGGGATTATCTATATTGATGAGATCGATAAAATCGCCCGTAAGAGTGAAAACGTATCGATTACTCGTGATGTCTCTGGTGAAGGTGTTCAGCAAGCTTTATTGAAGATCCTAGAAGGAACCACTGCTAGTGTGCCGCCTCAAGGTGGACGGAAACATCCGCATCAAGAGATGATCCAAATCGATACGACCAATATCCTCTTTATCGTTGGTGGGGCGTTTGACGGGATCGAAACAATTGTTAAAAACCGCTTAGGTGAAAAAACTATTGGATTTGGTACAAACAACAAACGTCTTGAAGAAGGCGAGAGCGTGATGCAACAGATCATTCCTGAAGACTTGCTTAAATTCGGTTTGATCCCTGAATTTATCGGTCGCTTGCCAGTGATGGCTGCTTTAGAGAAATTGACGGTAGATGATTTAGTGCATATTTTGACTGAACCTAAAAATGCCCTTGTCAAACAATATCAAAAATTGATGGCATTAGATGATACAGAACTCGAATTTGAGCCAGAGGCTTTACGTGCGATTGCTGCGCAAGCAATTGAGCGAAACACCGGAGCTCGTGGATTACGTTCGATCATCGAAAATATTATGATGGAAGTCATGTTCAATGTTCCTTCTGATGAGTCGATTCAAAAAGTCACTATTACGGAAGAAGCTGCGAAAGGACTTGGCGAACCAAAAATCATTTACAATGAAGAGACCAAAAAAGCAGTCTAATCGAGACCAAGTCGGATAGTTTCATTGCTATCCGGCTTTCTTTTTGAAAAAAAATGAAAAGGAGCGATTTAATGAAAGTACATGATGCTGAGATCGTCATCAGTGCTGTATCACCAGCACAATACCCAGACACACCCTTACCGGAGATTGCCTTAGCAGGGCGTTCCAATGTCGGTAAATCATCCTTTATCAATACATTGATTAACCGTAAAAACTTAGCCCGTACCTCGTCAAAACCGGGGAAGACCCAAACGTTGAACTTTTATTTGATTGAAAATACGCTGCATTTTGTCGATGTCCCTGGCTATGGCTATGCAAAAGTATCGAAAACCGAGCGAGCGAAATGGGGGAAAATGATTGAAACGTACCTCGAACAAAGAGAGCAGCTGCGAGCAGTAGTATCTTTGGTTGATTTACGTCATGCACCTTCTCAAGAAGATATTCAAATGTATGAATTTTTAAAGTATTATGAGATCCCGGTGATCGTGGTTGCTACCAAAGCAGATAAAATTCCTCGTGGGAAATGGAACAAGCACGAGAGTATGATCAAAAAATCATTGTCCTTTGATCCAGCAGATACGTTTATCCTATTTTCTTCTATTACCAAACAAGGAAAAGAAGAAGCCTGGAAAGCGATTGAAGCAGCAATAAAATAATTATTAATTCGGAAACCGAAGCGAGGAAGTCACTCGTTTCGGTTTTCCCATTTTATAGTGGAAATTAGCTGATTTATGCTACTCTACGTAGCGTAGAGTACTAAATTTGCCCAATTTTAGCGAAAATCTCCTTGTTATTTGTTAAACTTGTAACAAGGAGGTGTGGTCGAATGCATGAAACATTGAGTAAAAAACTAAAAGAGTATCGATCAAGGCATAACTTAACTCAGAAGGAATTAGCTGCAAGGTTATTTGTTTCTGATAAGGCCATTTCAAAATGGGAACGAGGGAATGGATTGCCAGATATCGAGACATTGGTTCATCTAGCCGATTTACTAGGGACACCAGTGGAAGAGTTACTAAAAGAAAAGAAAGAAACCTATTATTATGAATACAAAAGTGAACGGATGGTTCTGCGGCTTCCGTTAATGCACATTTTGATTCCCAATTTATTCTTATTACTGAATCAAGTGACGAGCGTTCGAGAGTTTTTTGTTCTGATAAAAGAGTTACCAACTGCCAGCGGCTGGTTTAGCCTTGGTGTCAAAGCCAAAGGGGTTATTGCTTTGGGAATTGTCAGCTTAGGTTTTTTATCGATTGGCTTATTGTCCTTCGGAATGGTAGGGATTGGGACAGTCAGCACCGGTGTTATTGCAATAGGGAACCTCTGTTTTGGCTTTTTAGTTGGGATTGGCAATCTTGCTGTCGGCTCGATTGTTGTCGGTAATCTTGGCATTGGCTGGCTCGCTCTAGCGAATGTTGCAATTGCGTGGATTGGGGTTGCCAATTACGGTGTGGGGAGTTTTATGGCTGTTTTGCCATCAAATTCAACCACGGAAGATTTTAACCAAGCGATTCAACAACTCTTAGCCTCGGAGATCCCTGACTTGATCAAGACCACTATCTTTGAACCAATGATTCATTTTACAAATTCACCGATTTTTGTGGTGATCTTCGTGATGACGATCTTAGTAGCCGTCTTCCTTATTCTCTGCTTGTTGACCATTGGCTTGGTGCGCTTACGTCAAAGCATGATGTATGAAGAGCTATAAGGAAATCGTTAGATGCCAATTCTGATTGTTGCATTTAAGTAGACTCAGTGGCTCATTTTCTATTCGCATAAGTAAAAAGGCAAGGGACGGAAGCGTCCTTTGCCTTTTTTATTAGTCTGCTTTCTTACTATCTTTTGTTTGTGTTTTTTTCTCATTATCAGGTTCGTTTTTTAAGAAACGTTCAATATCGTTTTGTTGCTTTTTATTGTCCTTATCGTTATCGGGAAGAAAGGCAAAATCATCAAACATTTTATCTAGCGAGTCTTCTCGTTGGAATTTTAAGCCCATAGGTTCACCTCCAAGCGCCTTTAGTTTACCACGAAAGGTCTGAGATTTCATCAAAAAAAAGCGAAATAGTGTTCAATCGTTTCTCCCTTTACTATAATTAAAGAAAGGGGATAGAAAAGAGGGATAGCGATGATCAAAACTGAAAAAATCTATGGCTTTCTACAATCGACACAAATGGAAGCATCACAGTTGCGTTTGTTGATTGAGAATTGGTTCACTTTGGTTCGTCTTAGCTATCAGCCGACGGAATATTACTACAATCAGCAAGAAAAGAAACCCTACGATTTTAATGAAATCAGTCGGTTGTTGCATAATGCCCCTGAAGAAATCAATACAGAAATTATTGTGACGGATGGCCAAAATGAGTCCAGTATCCATGTCATTCAAGAAGCAGTGTTGCAACGACATCTGTTTACGAAAGACGTATTTTCCACGCAAAAACCAGTTATTTTAAGTTACTTCGATGAAACGATGCAAAGAGATGGCTTGTTCGGCTATTTGCGTTCATATGACGAGTACTTGATGCATAACGTCGAGCGAATCGAGAAAAGACAAAATTTTCAATCGATTGCTGAAATCAACGCGTTACCGAAGCGGAAAAATTTTGAACAAGAAATCGTCATCGACTGCAATCAGTTTTCTGGTTACGATGTTTTTTACAATGGCTATACACTGACCTCTTGCTGGCGAATGTACTTTTCGGCATTCTACGCGCATATCATTCCTCAGGTGATCATTACGGATGCGCAACAAGTTGAGCAAGTCCAAGTGAGAGATCAAGGAATCGTGATGGTGGAATTGTATCGCGATCCATTTCAGTGGGATCACGAGTTGAATCTTTCTTACCAGCGTTTGTTTCGTGATCAAACTGGGATCGATCAATTGACATGGGATAACGGCGTCGGTATTTTAAGAGAACCATATATTGAATACGCCTTTGGCGATCACTTGATCCAAACCATCCAATACCAAAATGATCGGATGCAGCCGACAACTAAGCGTAACGCGACACATTTCGTCACTCGAAGCTTCGACCTGGTGAATGAAGAGTACCAGGAGCGTCGGGTAAAAGGTTACTTGAATGCACAAGCATATTTTCCTTGGATTGATCAAGAGCGGTTGCGCATGATGGATTATATCGTATTAAAACCGGAATTGACTGTAGATGATGGGGTCGAGGCATATGCCTTTTATATTCGGAATCACCTCGAAATTGATTACTCAGAGGATCGCTTTAAAGACTACACGGCTTGCTTACAATTTTATTTACCAGAAACAGCCTTGAAGGAGCTGCCGATAGACGGATTGAAAGCAGCGATGCCGGATGTTCATTTTGGGTATTTGCACCGCACGCGCAAATATACGTGGGTTAACCTAAAGAAGGATGGGAAAAAACTACGAGTATATTTTATGAATACCCAAAAGCTAGTCGAACAGCAGCTTTTTACCAATCAAGAATGAAAAAGACCCGCAAGATCACGAGGATCTTGCGGGTCTTTTCAATTAGGCTGTTTGCTCAGGCGCTTTTTTCAACAAACCGAATACGACGCCAGAAACAATTGCACCGATCAAGATGAATAGCAAGAACAAAATTGGTTTAGATAATAATAGGACAACGAAGATCCCACCGTGTGGGGCCATTAATTGGATATCAAAGGCACCGACAAGCGCACCAGTCAGGGCAGAACCGACGATAAAGCTTGGGATCGCCCGTAGTGGATCTGCTGCTGCAAATGGGATTGCACCTTCAGTGACGAATGATAGCCCCATGACGATATTTGTCAAACCTGCTTCTTTTTGGTCTTTCGTGAATTTGTTTTTGAACAATAGTGTTGCGACAAAAATTGCCAATGGAGGAACCATTCCGCCGGCCATTACTGATGCCATCACGACGCTACCACCTTCAGCAACGGTGGTTGCCAATGTTGCAGTACCGAAAACATAAGCGGCTTTGTTGATTGGGCCACCTAAATCGGCTGCCATCATCGCTGCTAGCAACGCACCAAGCAAAGCAGCATTTGTGCCACTTAAGCCGGTCAGGAAGCTGTTTAAACCATCGTTGATGGCTTTCATTGGCACGTTGATCAATAACATCAAGAAACCAGTGATCAAAAGACCGAAAACAGGGTAGAAGAGGATCGTTTTGATTCCTTCTAATGATTTTGGTAAGCCTTTGAATAATGAACGTAAGAACTTGATGACGTAACCAGCTAGGAAACCGCCGATCAAGGCACCTAAGAAACCAGCACCACCTGTATTTGCTAAAGCACCTGCTGCGAAACCGACGATCAATCCAGGTCGGTCACTGATACTTGAAGCGATAAATCCAGCTAAGACAGGTAGCATAAAACCAAATGCCGCGCTACCGATTTGATTGAACCAAGAAGCTGCTTGGTTGTAGTTTCCTAATTGACTCAAGGCATCTTGAGGGACACCCATGAACTGGTCAACCATGAAGGAAATAGCGATCATGATTCCACCGGCAATAACAAATGGTAGCATGTGAGAAACACCATTCATCAAATCTTTATAGATTCGTTGACCGACTGAACCATCAGCAGAAGCGTCCTCTTTATCAGAAGCTTGGCCGCTACCATGAAAAACAGGAGCAGTTCCGCTCATTGCTTCATTGATTAATTGCTCGGTTTTACGGATACCATCGCTGACTGGACGGTTTACTAAATGTTTGCCGTCAAAGCGATCCATTTCAACTTTTTTATCGGCAGCTACGATCACACCAGTAGCTCGGGCGATATCAGCTTCTGTTAGACGATTTTTGATTCCTTCTGAACCATTTGTTTCAACTTTGATGTCAACGCCAAGTTCTTTGGCTTTCTTTTTCAAAGCATCTTCTGCCATGTAGGTATGGGCGATCCCTGTTGGGCAAGCTGTAACTGCGACGATATAGGGACGTTCGCTAGTAGGTGCTGCTTCTTGGTTTGCCGCTTCTTCTGCTAAAGCATCGGCTTCTTGCTGTGTCTCAGCTTCTGAGAAAAGTTGCTGTACTTGATCAGCAGTTGTCGCTGTTTTTAATTTAGCAACGAAATCTGGATCGATCAATAAGCGAGAGAGAGCTGCTAATGCTTGTAAATGAGTATCATTTGCTCCTTCTGGTGCTGCAATCATAAAGAAGAGGTACGTTGGTTGTCCATCTAACGCCTCATAGTCGACACCCGCATTACTTTTTGCGAATAAGACCGTCGCTTCTTTGACCGCACTATTTTTGGCATGGGGCATTGCGATGCCGTCACCTAGCCCTGTTGATGTTTGGGCTTCTCGGGCAAGAATTCCTTCTTTGTAGACTTCGATATCTGAAATTCGTCCGACAGCATATAATTTTGCGACCATTTCATCAATGGCACCTTTTTTGTCTGTTGCTTGCAAGTCCATGATCATGGCATCTTTCAGCATCAACTCGTTGATTTTCATTTTTTCCATCCTCCTATAAATTTACTTGTTCAATAATGACTTCCGGTAGTAGTTCTTCGATAAATGACGCCTCAGCTAAATCATCAGAAAAAGCAGTAGCACTGCCACAAGCGACACCCCATTTGAATGCGTCAACCACATCTTTGGTCTTCGCGTAACGTCCAATGAATCCAGCAATCATGGAATCTCCAGCACCAACTGAATTTTTCAAAGGTCGTTTCAACACATTGGAACGATAGATCTCATTGCCAGTAAAGAGCAGGGCACCATCACCACCTAGAGAGACGATGACATTTTTAGCACCATCCTTTAACATTTTTTGACCATAAGGCAAAATATCTTCGATTGTTGAAAAAGAAGTTTCATATAGTTCGGCTAATTCATGATTGTTTGGTTTGATCAACAAAGGTTGATCCGTTAAAGCATCAAAAAGTTCCGCACCGGTCGTATCAATGACAAATTCCGCACCGGCTTCTTTAACGATTTTGATCAATTCTTTATAAAAGTCGGCTGGAAGACCAGCTGGTTTACTTCCTGATAGGATGACGATGTCTTCGGCAGAAAGAGCGGCTAGTTGTTGTTTTAGTTCTCCGATTTCCTTGTCACTGATCACTGGACCAAGCCCGTTGATCTCAGTTTCTTCGCCAGATTTTAATTTGATATTGATTCGGGTATCGGCAGCGACTTGTGTAAAGTTGCTGTTGATTTCCTCTTTGGTCAGCCACTCTTCAATAAAACGACCAGTAAATCCGCCAACAAAACCAAGGGCAGTCGAGGAGATGCCAATTCGCTTCAAAATCCGTGAGACATTGATTCCTTTGCCACCAGGTAGTTTAAAGTCTTGTTTCATTCGATTGAGGGCGCCGATCTCCAAATGATCGACGTGGACGATAAAATCGATCGATGGATTGAGTGTTACTGTGTAAATCATTGTATTACCTCCATAATGGTTGTTTTTGCTCTGAATTTCGTTAGATAGTTTTTTGGGCAATAATCGGTGATGATCGTAGCCCCTTCGATAAAGGCAACTTGAGCAAAAGTTGTTTGCTGAAACTTGGAATGGTCTAGCAAGACATAGGCTTGTTGACTGTGCTCTAATGCAATCTGCTTGATCAGGGCTTCTTCAGGATCGGGTGTGGTGAACCCAGCCTCAGAGTGAGCCCCGTTCATGCCCATAAAACAACGATTAAAGCGTAGTTTTCGCAGTTGTTCTCCAGCATTGATCCCTAACACAGCGTTCGTAGCTATCTTAATGGTTCCCCCTAAAATCATGGTGTCGATCCCGTGATCAATCAGTAGGGAAGCGTGCTTGACGGAGTTTGTGACCACCTTAAGGCTTGTGATAGCCGATAGGAAAGGAATCATTTCGAGGGTCGTTGTTCCAGCATCTAAGTAAATGACTTCACCATTTTTGATCGTCTGGGCAGCTGCTTTTGCTATTTTTTGCTTTTCCGTTTGAAACTTCGCCGTTTTTTCTGACATGTTTGGTTCGAAGCCTAATTGCTGGCTTTTCTTGGCTCCACCGTGAATTCTGACTAAAAATCCTTTGTCTTCCAATTCTTGCAAGTCTCTACGGATCGTTGATTCTGAAGCATCCAACAGTTGAATCAGTTCGCTGACCTTGACGATCTCTTCTTGTTCCAATCGTGCCAAAATTGCTTGATGACGCTCCTCTGTAAGCATTTTCATCACCTCTTCACTTGAAATGATACCATATGATTCATCCAAATTCAATCATAAACAGTAAAAAACATTCAAAATGTAAGCGTGAATAATTATAATCGGTCATAAACGGTCATGATAACCGTCATTTTGATTTGATCGCTATCCTTATATTTGACAATTTTTACTATTATTTGGCTTAATTGAAGTAAGGGGGGATAAATAAATGAATAACAAAGTCATTTTACAAGGGTTCGAATGGGACCTGCCGGCAGATAGCCAGCATTGGAACAAATTGAAAGAAATGAGTAAAGAAATCAAAGAGTATGGATTTACCGCAATTTGGCTGCCGCCTGCCTATAAAGGGACAGCTGGGTCCGAAGACGTTGGGTATGGTGTCTATGATTATTATGATCTAGGCGAGTTCGATCAAAAAGGGTCGGTGCCAACAAAATATGGGACAAAGGATGAATATCTAGAAGCTATCAAAGCACTGCAAGAACAAGGAGTAGAGGTTTATGCCGACATCGTCTTCAATCACTTGATTGGTGCCGATGAAAAAGAAGTCGTTCCGGCGGTCAAATACAATACCGAAAACCGGAATGAACCGATCAGTGATGAGGAAGAAATCGAAGCCTGGACCAAGTTCACCTTCCCAGGACGTCAGGGGACGTACAATGATTACGTTTGGACGTGGCATAATTTTTCTGGTGTCGATTATGATGACCGCAACAAAGACCACGGGATTTTTAACTTCGCTGATAAGGGCTGGGAAAACCAAGTGGATGATGAGATGGGCAATTACGACTATTTAATGGGTTGTGACTTGGACATGGAAAATCCCGAAACAGTGGAACAACTCAATAAATGGGGCCAATGGTACCAAGAACTGACCGGCGTTGATGGGTATCGACTAGATGCGGTGAAACACATTGAGTTCAACTATTACGCAGATTGGATCTTGAATCGTCGGGAAGAAAAAGGCAAACCACTATTTGTTGTCGGAGAATATTGGTCAGGGGATCTGCCAAAATTAGAAGAGTATTTAGATTCTTCAGGAAATCTGATTTATTTATTCGATGTGCCTTTGCACTATAATTTATATGAAGCATCTCACTCGAATGGCGAATATGATATGAGTCAAATTTTTGCCGGTACACTGACTGCCGCGCGCGAAGATTATGCGGTGACTTTTGTAGACAATCATGATACGCAAGTCGGACAAAGTTTACAATCTTGGATAGACGGATGGTTTAAAGTCCATGCCTATTCATTGATCCTTTTACGTAAAGCTGGCGTACCCGTAGTTTTCTGGGGGGATTTATTTGGGATTCCCGCGCAAGAAATCGCTCCTGTTGGTGATGCTTTGGTCCATATGCTGAAACTTCGAGAGAAGCTTGCATTTGGGAATCAAGTGGACTATTTTGATGATCCTAACTGTATTGGCTGGGTATTAACTGGCGATTATGAACATGAGCTTTCTGGATTAGCGGTCGTGATGACCAATGCCCAAGGAGCGGAAAAAGAAATGACTATCAGTGCGATCCATGGTGGAGAGACTTTCGTGGATATATTGAGAAATAATGAAGCGAAAGTTGTTTTAGATGATACCGGAAAAGGTGTTTTCCCGGTCAATGATGGGCAAGTCTCGATTTATGTAAATGAAAAACTAGTAGAGAAGTACTTTAGTTAACCAAAATCTTCAAACGAATAAAAAGGCTGGCAGGTTTACAGCCTTTTTATTATGTAAACAAACCAAGCCTGCTTTCTCTTGAAAAATCGCATGAATCGTAAGGGAAAAAATCAAAGCGCTTTTAATTAAAAGTTTTCAAAGCGTTCGGTTTTCCCCTTTCCCGGATAATGCTATAATTGAGAAGATTGAGAAAGAAAGGATGTTTAAAACCATGTCATCCAAAAGTGAATTACTTGAACGCATGAACCCACGGCAAAAAGAAGCCGTTATGCATACGGAAGGACCGTTGCTGCTGATGGCAGGTGCAGGAAGCGGGAAGACCCGTGTCCTAACCCACCGAATCGCCTATTTAATAGAAGAAAAAAATGTGAATCCATGGAATATTTTAGCCATCACATTTACGAATAAAGCGGCACGTGAAATGAAGGAACGGGTCAGTCAACTATTAGGATCAGGTGGAGAAGACGTTTGGGTTTCAACCTTCCACTCGATGTGTGTCAGAATCTTGCGCAGGGATGTTGATCGTATTGGCTATTCGAAGAATTTTACCATCATTGACTCTTCTGAGCAAAATACCCTGATGAAACGGGTATTAAAAGAATTGAATATCGATCCCAAAAAATATGATCCTCGTTCCATTTTGGGAACGATCTCTCATGCAAAGAACGAGCTATTGACACCTGAAGCTTACCAAGCCATGGAAGGTAGTCTATTTGAGCAGATCGTAGGTCGTTGTTATGAAAAATATCAAAAAGAGCTGCGCAATAATCAATGCATGGACTTCGATGATTTAATCATGAATACGATCCGCCTTTTCCAAGACAATGAAGATGCGCTGCAATTTTACCAACGGAAATTCCACTATATCCATGTCGATGAATACCAAGATACCAACCACGCCCAATACACGCTGGTCAATTTGTTGGCCGCTCGTTTTCGAAATCTTTGTGTTGTTGGGGATGCGGACCAAAGTATTTACGGTTGGCGTGGTGCCAACATGCAAAATATTTTAGACTTTGAAAAGGACTATCCAGATGCCGCGACGATTTTGTTAGAGCAAAACTATCGTTCAACGCAAACGATTTTAAATGCGGCAAACCAAGTAATCAAAAATAACCGCAACCGTCCAGATAAAAATCTGTGGACAGAAAATCGTGATGGGGAAAAGATCACTTATTATCGCGGGGATAGTGAACGAGATGAAGCGCGATTTATCGTCAGTGAAATGCAGAAACAAATTGCAGAAAAGAACCGTAAATTCGGTGATTTTGCGATTTTGTATCGGACCAACGCCCAGTCACGGATCATTGAAGAAATGCTTTTAAAAGCCAACGTTCCTTATACGATGGTCGGCGGCAGAAAGTTCTATGACCGCAAAGAAATCCGTGATATTTTGGCTTATCTATCGGCGATCGCCAATCCTCGTGATTCCATCAGCTTGGAACGAATCATCAATGTACCAAAACGTGGGATCGGTGCGACATCCGTCGAGAAACTACGAGAGTTTGCGAATCTTCATGAATGGTCATTGTTAGAAGCAGCCATGAACGTCGAGTTAGCAAATATTTCGGGGAAGGCCGGCAAAGAATTAGGAAGCTTTGGGATGATGATGGATGGCTTCGCCCAAATGGTTCCTTACCTCTCAGTAACCGAACTGACGAAAGAAATATTAGAAAAAACGGGTTATCGTCAAGAGTTAGTCAACCAGAATAATTTAGAAGCACAAGCTAGACTTGAAAACCTGGAAGAATTTTTATCGGTTACCCAAGAATTCGACAAACGGTTTGAGGCGCAAAACGAAGACGATGCAGATGCACCAGATGAGAAGTTGAGTGTTTTCTTAAATGACTTAGCTTTATTGTCAGACGTCGATAGTTATGAAGAAGAAAGTAGTCAAGTGACTTTGATGACCTTGCATGCGGCAAAAGGACTAGAGTTTCCAGTGGTATTCTTAATTGGGTTGGAAGAAAATATCTTCCCGCTTTCTCGAGCTTTAATGGAAGAAAGCGAACTCGAAGAAGAGCGGCGCCTTGCTTATGTGGGGATCACTCGTGCCGAGGAAGAGCTCTTTATGACCAACGCTTTTTCCAGAACATTATACGGCCGTACCCAATACAATCGTCCGTCACGGTTTATCGAAGAAATCGAACAAGATCTGCTGCAATCATTAGGCGAGCGTTCACAGCCTAAAGCTGCTGCACCGTTTCAACCAAAAGTCTTTAAACCGAGCTATACACAGCCGCGTCAAACGACCGTCGCTTCTAAGCAACAGACTTCTGCAGCGGGGAATACATGGCAAGTTGGCGAGAAAGTTCAACATAAAAAATGGGGAATCGGTACGGTCGTTCGGACGACTGGCAGCGCGCAAGACATCGAATTAGATGTGGCATTCCCACAACAAGGCGTCAAACGACTGTTGGCGGCCTTTGCGCCGATTGAAAAAGTTGAAAAATAAGGAGGATATTAGGATGGATGTCCCTTCAAAAGAAATCCAATCACGAGCAGAAGAGCTACGTACGCAATTAAATCAGTACGCCTACGAATACTATGTTAAAGATCAACCTTCTGTTGAAGATTATCTCTATGATCAGCTGTATGCAGAACTGGTTGAAATTGAAACCAACTACCCGCAGCTAGTAACCGAAGACTCGCCCACCCAACGAGTAGGTGGCATCATTTTACCTGGCTTTGAAAAAGTCACCCATGATATCCCACTTTATAGTTTGAACGATGTGTTTGATAAAGAAGGAATCGTGGCTTTTGATGCCCGTGTTCAAAAAGCATTGGGGAAAGCGGTAGATTATGTCTGCGAGTTAAAAATCGATGGATTGTCTATCTCATTAAAATATGAAGAAGGGCGCTTTGTTCGGGGAGCAACTCGAGGGGATGGTACGGTAGGTGAAAACATTACAGAAAACCTAAAGACCGTCAAATCGATCCCACTAAAATTAAAAGAACCAATCTCGTTGGAAGTTCGTGGCGAATGCTATATGCCAAAGGCTTCGTTTTTGAAGTTGAATCAACAGCGAGAAGAAGAAGGGGTGGAAGTTTTCGCCAATCCGAGAAACGCAGCTGCTGGAAGCTTGCGACAATTAGACACACGGATCGCAGCCCAAAGAAACTTAAGCACCTTCTTGTACACACTGGCTGATTTTGGTCCGATTGAAGCCAATGATCAATTTTCGGCATTGAATGAATTAGATCAATTAGGCTTTCGTACAAATCACGAACGCAGAGTTTGCCACACCATCGATGAGGTATGGGCATATATCGAAGAGTTTCATGACAAGCGCAGTGAGCTTCCTTACGAGATAGATGGTGTTGTCATCAAAGTCAATAATTTTAAAGATCAAGATGCGCTAGGCTTTACCGTAAAAGCACCCCGATGGGCGGCGGCATATAAATTTCCACCGGAAGAAGCGGAAACAGTGATCGAAACGATCGAATGGACCGTGGGACGAACGGGTGTTGTGACACCGACCGCTGTTATGACCCCTGTCCGGGTTGCCGGAACTACGGTCAGCCGTGCCAGTTTGCATAATGTAGATTTCATTAAAATGAAGGACATTCGCATTGGCGATTCGGTCATCATCTATAAGGCGGGGGACATTATTCCAGAGGTTGCGAAAGTCTTGGAAGAAAAGCGCACGGAAGCAAGTCAACCCTTTGAATCGCCTACACATTGTCCCGAATGCGGGAGTGAGCTGATCCATTTAGATGAAGAAGTTGCCTTGCGTTGTATCAATCCGAAGTGTCCAGCGCAGATCAAAGAGGGGTTAAGCCACTTTGTTTCCCGAAACGCTATGAATATTGATGGTTTAGGGCCACGTGTTTTAGAGCAAATGTTCGATAAATCCTTAGTCAAAGATGTGGCCGACTTGTACTTTTTAACAGAAGAACAATTGCTGACCCTCGATAAAATCAAAGAGAAATCAGCTAATAACCTTTTGCGTGCCATCCATCAAAGCAAAGAAAATTCAGTTGAGCGCTTGATTTTCGGGCTAGGCATCCGTCATGTTGGTGCCAAAGCGGCTCGGATTTTAGCGGAACATTTTGGTGATCTTCGAACCCTTAGCAAAGCCAAAGAAGAAGAAATCATTTCGTTGGAAACCATTGGTGCTACAATTGCCGAAAGTGTCGTTACGTATTTTGACAATCAAGAAGTTCACGACCTTTTAGATGAACTTGAAAAAGCGGGTGTCAACTTTGCTTATCTAGGGCTGAGAACGGATCAATTGGAAGAAGTGGAGTCGCCATTTAAAGAGAAAACAATCGTTTTGACAGGGAAATTGAGTCATTTCACCCGCGAAGAAGCCAAGGAACGAATTGAAAATCTCGGTGGGAAGGTAACAGGCAGTGTATCGAAAAAGACCGATATCGTTGTTGCTGGGGAAGAAGCAGGCAGCAAACTGACCAAAGCACAATCCCTAGGTGTCACCGTTTGGGATGAAGCTCAAATGGTGGCTGCGATCGAAGGCAGTCATTCGGCAGATCAATAACTGTTAAGTATTGTCACAGACGAGAAGCAGTTGTTTCTTCTTGTCTAATTGAAATCATTTCTTCCCTGCAATACGAGGAAAGAAATGATTTCTGCTTTTATTTGCAATTATATTTGATAATTTTCAAATTCTATTTCATGATTTGTTAAAAAAATGATACAATACATTGGAAAAACGTAAACGTAGATTACGGATGCGAGAAAGAGGAGGATTTTATGGCGATCAGCGAAGAACAAGTCAAACACGTTGCCAAACTAGCAAAACTTTCATTCTCAGATGATGAATTACATGAGTTTACCTCTCAGCTAGGAAAAATTATTGATATGATAGAAACACTTGAAGAAGTGGATACTACAGGAGTACCCTTTACATCGAATGTCGCAGAAACGATCAATGTGATGCGTGAAGATGTAACGACAGGTGGCTGGGACCGTGATGAATTAATGAAAAATGTTCCAGAATCCGAAGAAGGCTTTATTAAAGTGCCTGCAATCATTGACAATGGGGAGGCGGGTGCCTAATGACTGAACTATATAATAAAAGCTTAGAAGAATTGCATAGCTTATTAGTGTCAAAGGAAATTACTGCGACAGATCTAACGAGCGAAACCTTTGCTCGCATTAAAGAAACAGAGCCGAAAGTCGATGCGTTTCTTGCATTGAACGAAGAAAAAGCCCATGCGTTAGCGCAAGCTATCGATCAAAAAGGTATCACTGAAAGCAATATGTTGGCAGGGATTCCCATTGGGATCAAAGATAACATTGTTACCAAAGATCTACGCACAACAGCTGCTTCTAAAATTTTAGGCAACTTTGACCCAATCTATGATGCAACCGTCATGGACAAAGTTTACCAAGCAGACATGATTCCAGTAGGTAAGTTAAACATGGATGAATTTGCGATGGGGGCGAGTACGGAAACGTCGTTCTTTAAGAAAACAAAAAACGCTTGGGACGAGACAAAAGTACCTGGTGGTTCATCAGGTGGCTCGGCGGCTGCAGTTGCAGCGGGACAAGTCCCTTTATCATTAGGTAGCGATACGGGTGGTTCGATTCGCCAACCAGCAGCTTTCAATGGAATCGTCGGGTTGAAGCCAACCTACGGACGGGTTTCTCGTTTTGGTTTGATCGCGTTTGCATCTTCGTTAGATCAAATTGGTCCAATGACCCGTGGGGTGAAAGACAATGCCATCGCATTAAATGCCATCAGTGGGTTTGATGCAAAAGATAGTACGTCAGCCGGGGCAGCTGTTCCTGATTTTACAGCAGGTTTGACTGGTGATATCAAAGGCATGAAAGTCGCTTTGCCAAAAGAATACTTAGGCGAAGGAATTCAAACGGGCGTCCGGGAAGCGATCTTAAAAGCTGCAGACACTTTCCGTGCGTTAGGAGCGACCGTGGAAGAAGTCAGCTTGCCACATTCAAAGTATGGGGTAGCTGTTTACTATATCATCGCTTCTTCAGAAGCAAGTTCTAATTTGCAACGTTTTGACGGCATCCGTTACGGTTTCCGTTCAGAGAATGTCAGCAATTTAGAAGATGTCTATGTTAATTCTCGCAGTGAAGGATTCGGGGAAGAAGTAAAACGTCGGATCATGTTAGGTACGTTTTCACTAAGTGCTGGCTACTACGATGCCTACTTCAAAAAAGCCGGTCAAGTACGAACGTTGATCAAACAAGATTTCGATAAGGTCTTCAGCCAATACGACTTGATCATTGGCCCAGCTTCCCCAACGGTAGCATTTGGTATTGGAGAAAATATCAATGATCCGATCACTATGTACTTGAATGATATTTTAACCATTCCTGTGAATTTAGCAGGACTGCCAGGGATGTCGATTCCAGCAGGTTTTTCTGAAGGACTGCCTGTCGGCTTGCAGATCATTGGGAAACATTTTGATGAAGCAACCATGTATAAAGCGGCTTATGCCTTTGAACAAGCAACTGATTTCCACACGAAAAAACCAGTGATTTTAGGAGGGGATAAGGCATGAACTTCGAAACAGTCATTGGGCTTGAAGTCCACGTAGAATTAAAAACAGAATCAAAGATTTTTTCTCCAGCACCTGCTCACTTTGGCGCTGAACCAAATAGCAACACGAATGTGATTGACTGGGGCTATCCAGGTGTTTTACCAGTAATGAACAAAGCGGCTATCGAATTTGGGATGAAAGCTGCGCTTGCGTTGAATTGTGAAATCTCAAAAGAAACACATTTCGACCGCAAAAACTATTTCTATCCTGATAATCCAAAAGCCTATCAAATTTCACAATTCGATCAACCGATCGGTCATGATGGGTGGATCGAGATCGAAGTGGAAGGTAAAAAGAAAAAAATCCGCATCGAGCGAGTTCATTTGGAAGAAGATGCCGGGAAAAACATGCACGGCAAAGGCGGTTATTCTTATGTTGATCTAAATCGTCAAGGAACCCCTTTGATCGAGATCGTTTCCGAAGCGGATATGCGTTCACCGGAAGAAGCATATGCGTATCTAGAAGCATTGCGTTCAATCATCTTGTTTACAGAAGTATCCGATGTGAAAATGGAAGAAGGTTCTATGCGTTGCGATGCGAATATTTCGTTGCGACCTTACGGCCAAGAACAATTCGGAACAAAAACAGAACTGAAAAACTTAAACTCTATGTCCTTCGTGAAAAAAGGTCTGGCATTTGAAGAAAAACGCCAAGCCAAAGTATTGCTTTCTGGAGGCGAGATCCAACAAGAAACTCGTCGTTTTGATGAAGCAACCAGCAAAACATTATTGATGCGTGTCAAAGAAGGTTCTTCTGATTATCGTTACTTCCCAGAACCAGATATCCCACGGTTTGTGATCGATGATGAATGGATTGAACGTGTACGTCAAAGCTTGCCAGAAATGCCGCAAAAACGCCGGGCTCGTTACATCTCTGAATTGGGCTTACCAGAATACGATGCAATGGTCTTGACTTTATCAAAAGAAATGTCCGATTTCTTTGAAAAAACCATTGATGCCGGTGCGGATCCCAAACAAGCTTCTAACTGGCTGATGGGTGAAGTTTCAGCGTATCTGAACAGTGAGAAATTGGAACTGCCAGAAACGAAATTGACACCAGATAATTTAGCGGGAATGATTCGTTTGATCGCCGATGGCACGATCAGTTCGAAGATTGCGAAAAAAGTCTTCAAAGAATTGATCACAAACGGCGGCGACGCTGAAGAAGTCGTAAAAGCCAAAGGATTGATCCAATTATCAGATCCTGCGCAATTACTACCAATGATCAATGAAGTACTAGATAACAACCAACAATCCGTCGATGACTTCAAAAACGGAAAAGACCGTGCAGTCGGTTTCTTAGTTGGTCAAATCATGAAAGCAACCAAAGGACAAGCGAATCCAGGCGTTGTGAACAAGCTGTTGCAAGAAGAACTAGCAAAGCGATAAGAGGCAAGCGATGAAAAGAGCAAGAGTAATCTATAACCCGACATCTGGGAAAGAATTGATTCGAAAAAATTTAGCAGACATTTTAGATGTTTTGGAAAGAGGCGGTTATGAGGCGAGTGCGTTTGCCACGACCGCTGCACCATTTTCCGCCCGTGATGAAGCAAGAAGAGCCGGTGAAGCTGGTTTTGATTTGGTGGTAGCGGCCGGTGGCGATGGTACGATCAATGAAGTCGTCAACGGAATCGCTCCATTAGAAAAACGCCCGAAGATGGCGATTATTCCTGGAGGAACCACCAATGACTACGCACGTGCACTAAAGATTCCTCGGACCGATATCAAAGCAGCTGCGGAAGTGATTTTAAAACAGCAGACGGTGAAGATGGATGTCGGAAAAACACCCAATACGTATTTTATCAACATTGCTGCTGGTGGACACTTAACGGAACTGACCTATGATGTTCCTTCTGAGTTGAAAAGTGTTTTTGGCTACTTAGCTTATCTAGCAAAAGGAGCCGAATTACTGCCCCGCGTCAAACCAATCAAAATGCATCTAAAGTATGAAGACGGAGAATACATTGGCGGAGCCTCAATGTTCTTTTTAGGACTAACGAATTCTGTAGGGGGATTTGAACAGATTGCCCCTGACGCTAAGCTTGACGATGGGAAGTTTTCACTGATTATTGTCAAAACAGCCAATATTTTTGAGATCGTCCATTTAGTCGCTTTGATGATGAATGGTGGCAAGCACATCAACGATCGTCGTCTGATTTATACGAAGACATCTTTTCTTGAAGTAGACGCGCCAGAACAGGTTAATCGTTTAATGATCAACCTTGATGGTGAATATGGCGGAGATGCTCCTATGCGCTTTGAAAATCTACACAATCATATCGAATTTTTTGCAAATGTTGATCAAATCCCTGATGATGCGGTCGTAGGTGAGCAGAACTATCAAGAAATGAGCGAAGGATTTATTAAAGAAGTCGAACGTCTTTCCGATGAGGACATCAATGGCGATGGCAAAATCGGCGACGAAACACAGTAAAGGATTTTCTTTTCATGCAAAGTGGAAGAACAGGGACTTTTGGACCTGTTCTTTTTTTAAAATGAATTGTGGAAAAAGTAATAGGATTTTTTTTTCGGAAAGTTGATAGAACAGCTTTTCTTAAATTTTTGTAAAGGACGTTTTTCGAACGGTGTTTCACGAAGTGTGTTTGTTTCACGAAAGTGTCGAAGGCAGTCAAAGATAAAACGAATAAAAATTACGAAAAAAGGACATTCTATCCTAAAAAAACGAACGTTAAGAATATATGCTCATTAAAGTTCGTTATTTCCGTATTTCTATGCAATCTAAGGATGCAAAAGCGGAGGAGAATATGCTATAATGGTGAAACGAAGAAATGGGGGGACCGGAATGGAGCAAATCGATTCTACAAAAGCGCTTGATCTGCTGAGAGATGACGCAGAACGAATCAAAAAGCTGATCCGAAACCAAGAAAATAGTTTATGTATCGCACAATGCAAAGCATTTGAAGAAGTGGTTGATACTCAGATGTATGGTCTATCACGGCAAGTGGCATTTGCGATCCGCTTGGGGATCGTCGATAATCAAACAGGACAACAATTGATGGCGGATCTTGAAAAAGATTTGAACCAATTGTACAGCGAGGTCTATGAAGACCAGCGGACACCTGACATCGGCAAGGAGGCATAAACTTGCCAGAAAAAGTAAAGAAAAGACATTTATTAGATTATAGTATTCTCTTGCCGTATATTTTTATGTGTGTCACGGGTTTGATGATGGTCTATAGCTCCACGTCCTACGTCGCGATGACTGCTACAAATCCAACTACAGCTGCTTCTTATGTCATCAATCAAGCAATTTTTTGGTTGTTGAGTCTAGTAGCGATCACTGTCATGTATAAAATGAAAACGGATGTTTTTCGGAACAAAAAATTTGTCCAGATCGCCATGATCGTGATCTTATTCTTATTGATCGCTGCTTTCTTCTTTCCAAGAAGAAATGGGGCACTAGGATGGTTGTCGATTGCTGGTTTTTCCATTCAACCAGCTGAGTACTTGAAGTTTATTGTTATTTGGTTCTTATCTGTGACGCTATCTTATCGGCAAAAAGGCATTCAACAGGAGTTTTGGAAAACGGTTTGGCGCCCAATCGGAATCGTTTTCGTCTATACCGGGATCATGGCCCTTTACCCAGACTTTGGGAATGCCGTGATCGTCATGTTACTGGCTTTTGTCGTTTTATTATCTAGTGGTCTGAATTACCTGTATACCTTGATATTAGGCGTGGCAGGTATCGTTGGTAGCGCATTGATCGTCCTATTTGTGAATCTAACCGGCGGTAAGCTTTTGCCAGCGTATGTCTACAGTCGCTTTTCATCCTTTTTGAACCCGTTTGCTGATGAATACGATACTGGTCATCAAATGGTCAATGGGTATTACGCAATGTTCAACGGTGGGCTGTTCGGGCGCGGGCTTGGAAATAGTATCCAAAAACGTGGTTTCTTAAACGAAGCGCACACCGATTATATATTTTCGATCGTTATGGAAGAATTAGGCTTGATCCCATCGATCATCATTTTAGGTGTTTTGTTCTATATGGTGGGACGGATCTTTCTTGTCGGTATTCGTTCAAGAGATCCCTTTAATTCCATGATGTGTATCGGCATAGGGGCTCTATTTATGTCCCAGATTTTTATCAACTTAGGGGGGATCACTGGTTTGATCCCATTGACGGGAATCACATTTCCGTTTCTAAGTCAGGGAGGATCAAGTTTGCTGATGCTGTCGATTTGTATTGGTTTTGTATTAAATATCAGTGCCGAAGAAAAGAGGAAACAATATTATTTGAATTATTGATCAATTGAATGGAGTGGATTAGATGAAGAAAATTCTTGTTGCCAATCGTGGAGAAATCGCGATTCGTGTCTTCCGCGCATGTGCGGAGTTAGGAATCAAAACAGTCGGTATTTATGCTGCGGAGGATGAATACTCCGTCCATCGCTTTAAAGCAGATGAAGCGTATTTAGTAGGGAAAGGCAAACGACCGATCGATGCGTATTTAGACATTGAAGATATTATTCGCACAGCGAAAAAAGCCGGGGCCGAAGGGATTCATCCAGGGTACGGCTTTTTATCAGAAAACCTGAGCTTTGCGCAGCGCTGTGAAGAAGAAGGTTTGATTTTCATCGGACCATCCACTCACCACTTAGATATTTTTGGCGACAAGATCAAAGCAAAAGCAGCGGCGATCGATGCGGGAATTCAATCCATTCCCGGATCTGACGGTCCAGTGGCATCGATTGACGACGTTTTAGCATTCGCTGACGAACATGACTATCCAATCATGATCAAAGCAGCTCTTGGCGGCGGTGGTCGAGGCATGCGTGTCGCTCATGATGAAAAAGAAGCACGTGATGGCTACGAACGTGCCAAAAGTGAAGCGAAAGCGGCATTTGGTAGTGACGAAGTTTACGTTGAAAAATATATTAGTAATCCAAAACATATTGAAGTCCAAATTCTAGGGGATACGCACGGAAATGTCGTCCATCTATTTGAACGTGACTGCTCTGTTCAGCGCCGTCACCAAAAAGTAGTCGAAGTGGCACCTTGTGTGTCAATGACGACTGAACAGCGGGAAAAAATTTGTCAAGCTGCTGTTCAACTGATGAAGCATGTTGGCTATATCAATGCCGGAACAGTGGAATTTTTAGTTGAAAGCGACAAATTTTACTTTATCGAAGTAAATCCTCGGGTTCAAGTGGAACATACGATCACTGAAATGATCACCAATTTAGATATCGTGACGACACAAATTTTGATTGCACAAGGCAAAGACTTGCATAAAGAAATCGGGATTCCTGAACAAAAAGACATTCGCTTTGAGGGTGTTGCGATTCAATGTCGGGTGACAACGGAAGATCCAGCCAATAATTTTATGCCAGATACTGGTAAGATCGATACTTACCGTTCTCCAGGTGGATTTGGGGTTCGTTTGGATGTTGGAAATGCTTATGCCGGTGCGGTGGTAACCCCTTATTTCGACTCGCTGCTTGTAAAAGTCTGTACACATGCGGCAACCTTTGATCAAGCGATTCAAAAGATGATGCGCTGTCTGAAAGAATTCCGAGTACGTGGTGTAAAAACAAACATCCTCTTTATGCGTAATGTTGTTTCTCATCCAGCCTTTCGTTCAGGTGAAGCCAAAACCACCTTTATCGACAATACGCCAGAACTATTCAATTTCCCTCGGATTCGTGACCGTGGAAACAAAACCATGAAGTATATCGGTGAAATCACGATCAATGGATTCCCGGGAATCGAAAAACAAAAGAAACCTTTCTACAATGAACCACGGATGCCACAACACATCCAAGCAACGCCTGATTTCGTCAGCGCCAAAAATATTTTAGATACGAAAGGTGCCGAGGGAGTCGTTGAATGGATCGGTCAACAAAAGAATGTCTTGCTGACGGATACAACCTTCCGAGATGCCCATCAAAGCTTGTTAGCAACTCGTGTAAGAACCCATGACTTTAAGAAAATTGCCGCGATGACAGAAGCGGGTCTGCCGCAATTGTTCTCAAGTGAGATGTGGGGTGGAGCAACGTTCGACGTTGCCTACCGTTTCTTAACAGAAGATCCATGGGAAAGATTGCGGATGTTCCGGAAAAAAATGCCGAATACCTTGTTGCAAATGTTGTTTAGAGGCTCCAATGCTGTGGGATATTCCAATTATCCAGACAATGTATTGGAAGAATTCATCAAAGAATCTGCAGCGCAAGGAATTGATGTGTTCCGAATCTTTGATAGTTTGAACTGGGTTCCACAAATGGAGAAAAGTATTCAAGCCGTTCGCGATACAGGAAAAATCGCAGAAGCAACGATTTGTTATACCGGGGATATCAATGATCCGACCCGTCAAAAATATTCAGTACAATACTACAAAGATATGGCGAAAGAATTGCAAAACCTTGGTGCCCATATCATTGCTATCAAGGATATGGCTGGATTATTAAAACCGCAAGCAGCTTATCGTTTGATCAGTGAGCTAAAGGATACGATCGATGTGCCGATTCATCTGCATACCCATGATACCAGTGGAAATGGGATCATTACTTACTCAGCAGCTACTAAAGCCGGTGTTGACATCGTGGATGTCGCTATGTCAGCGGTCAGTGGAGCAACGAGTCAACCAAGTATGAGTAGTTTGTATTATGCACTATTGAACGGCGAACGCTGCCCAGAAATCAATGTAGACAACATCCAACAGTTGAACCACTACTGGGAAGATGTCCGCATGTACTATCATTCCTTTGAAAATGGCTTGAACGCACCTCAAACAGAAGTGTACAAGCATGAAATGCCGGGGGGACAATATACCAACCTCCAGCAGCAAGCCAAAGCCGTTGGTTTAGGCGAAAAATGGGATGAAATCAAAGAAATGTATCATGAAGTCAATATGATGTTTGGAGACATCGTAAAAGTGACACCTTCTTCGAAAGTCGTTGGTGACATGGCACTCTTTATGGTACAAAATGGCTTGTCAGAAAAAGATATTTTTGAAAAAGGCGATACATTGAGCTTCCCAGAATCAGTGATCACCTTCTTCCAAGGCGAGTTAGGTCAGCCAGTTGGTGGTTTCCCGAAAGAATTGCAACGCATTATCTTAAAAGGACGCCCAGCCTTTACAGAACGTCCCGGAACATTTGCGAAGCCAGTTGATTTTGCTGAAGTGAAGCAAGAACTAGCGGAGAAAATCGGCTATGAAGCAAAACATGAAGAAGTCTTAAGCTACTTGATGTATCCGCAAGTCTTCCTTGACTATCGAAAAGCTTATGATCAGTTTGCCGATGTGAAAGTCCTTGATACGCCAACTTTCTTTAACGGCATGCGCTTAGGTGAAACGATCAATGTTGAATTAGAAAAAGGCAAAATCTTGATTATTCGTCTCGATGAGATCGGTGAGGCAGACATTGAAGGCAACCGGACCCTCTTCTTTAACTTGAACGGGCAACGTCGAGAAATCGTCGTTAAGGACAACTCTATCATCAGCTCTGTTCAAACAAAACGTAAAGCGGAGCCAACAAATAAAGAACAGATCGGTGCTTCCATGAGTGGCTCAGTCTTAGAAGTATTAGTCAAAAAAGGCGACCGAGTGGCACGTGGACAGACCTTGATGGTCACGGAAGCAATGAAGATGGAAACTTCTGTCGAAGCTCGCTTCTCAGGTGTGGTTGAACATGTGTATGTAACCAATGGTGAACCAATTCAGTCAGGAGACCTTTTGATTGAAGTCAAAGAGAAGTAAGGAGTCGATCCACAGATGAAGCGGAGAGGATTATTGTTTTGCGGCTTATTTGTCCTGGCCCTAATAATCGTGTATTTGCAGCCAGTATTCATGCAAAACGCTTCAGATTCAAGAATGACGATCGAAAACCCAATCAAAGCGCCAACAACCATGAATTACGAACCGATCGCAGCCCAAGGATTAGCTGAAATGATTGGGGAGCCTGTTTCGGATTTTGAAGAAGTCTACGGTCTTCCCATTCAAACCTATCGCTCGGGCTACGAGTTTGAAATTCGAGTCTACAATCAATTAGACGATCAACAGTATGTTGAGATCAATACCGATGGTGAAAGTGTGCAAGCAATCAAAGTAATCGGCGCCGGGGGCTCTTCCCTGGCACCTTTTACGATGGGCATGACCTTGACTGACTTGACGGAGTTGACCATGATTTATCCTAACTTTACCTTGACACAAAATGATCGTGCGATCGGTTTCGAATTGATGGAAGAAGATATGAACTATCGTCCATTAGTGGCTTTTGACAACGGGACTTTTGCTGTTTTGTTCTTCGATCAGGAGACTGCCCAACTGCAAGCCGTCACTTACTTGGATCAGACCACGCTACTTAAACTGGCACCTTATCCCTTGACGGAAGGACAGCGACCGCTGTTTCAAGTTTCGCAAACAATTGACCAAGCCCAAGCCAACCTTGAAAAAGAGACCCTGGCGTTTGTTATCATCGATAAAATTCGCCAGCAAATCGGCTTAGAAAGCTTCTCACAGGATACCCAAACACATCAAGAAGCAGCTGGACTTTTATTTGATTTGACGAATAATCTATCAGACTATTTGACTTCTCAACGAATCCATTCTTATCAACGCGCTCTTTCTTCAGAAAAAACGAGTAATTTTGTTTTAACGAACGACGAGTGGCGAGAGTTGTTGGCGGATAAGGAATTGGAAGCATCTGCTTCGATCTTCGAAGCGCCTGTTTACGATCCGACTTTTACGATTTTGTCTTGGTTCAGTAACCCAAGATTTGCTGAACGCCTGACCTATGAACAGTCAGAAAAGATAGGAATTGCTTTTTCTGAAGCAAATATGGTAGTCTTAGTGCAAGAAGATGTGGAAGGGACCGAGGATAGTACGTCAGATGATTTACGATGAAGCATTTTTCGAGATTGAAGATCAAATCGATTCACTTGTGATGGCGATCAAAGCAAGTGAAACGTGTAGAACCTATCAAAAAGCGAAAACAATTATGCATCAAGATCCTGTTGTTCAGGAATTGATGCGATCGTTTTTAGAAAAGAAGCTGGATTTTGAAAGAATTGAAGCTTATGGTGAGTATGCGCCTGATTTCAAAGAAAAAAAACGGGCGTTGCGCACAGCCAAGCGGCAGTTGGATCTTAATGAACAAGTAAGTGAGTATCGCTGGAGTGAAACACAACTACAGCGTTTGCTGGATGAACTGACTGTGGCGATCTCTACTTGTTTTTCTCCCTCTGTCAAAGTGGACGCTGGGAGTCCCTTTTTTCAATCAAAATCAAGTTGTGGAGGAAATTGTCATGCACGAGGATAAAGAGCCTTTTACGATGCAAAAGCGTCGAGGATTGATCGTATGGGTTTACAGCCTACGCCAACTAAAAAATTTGCGTCGTTTTGGTTTTGTTCATTATGTATCACGTAAAATGAAATACGTGGTCATGTATTTGAACGAAGAAGAATACGAAAGCAAAAAAGCAAAAATCGAGCAGTTTCACTTTGTTCGACAAGTTGAAGCTTCCTATCGACCAGATGTCGAAATGGATTTTGCTGAAAAAATTGGTACTTCAGCAGCCTATCCAGTGAAAGATGAAGGGTTTGATATCGAAGAAAAAAATACGATGATTCGATTGGCAGAAAACGTGTAATAAAAAAGTGGGGGTGCCTTGAGTCACCGCCATTTTTTTATTGCTATTTATAGAAACAGTGCTATATTTGTATTTACGAAGATCTTGGAGGGAAAAAAGCATGCGTGTAGTAGCCGGAGAATATGGTGGCCGCAGATTAAAAAGTCTCGCTGGAGACAACACTCGCCCCACGACAGACAAAGTAAAAGGGGCGATTTTTAACATGTTAGGGCAATATTTAGATGGAGGTGTTGTACTGGATTTATTCAGCGGAAGCGGGGGCTTAGCTATCGAAGCGGTCTCTCGGGGAGCTGATCATGCGGTTTGTGTCGACCGTAGTTTTCCAGCAACCAAAGTGATCCGCGAAAATATTGCTATAACCAAAGAACCCGAAAAGTTCACGGTGTTAAAAATGGATGCGAATCAAGCTTTACGGCAGTTTGCAGCTGAGGGACAAAGTTTTGACTATTTGTTTTTAGACCCGCCATACGCAAAGCAAGAGATTCTGCAACAGTTAGAAGCTATGCTGAAGGATGAATTGATTCGCCCGTCTGCATACGTAGTTTGCGAAACAGACAAGTCCATCGACTTACCAGAACAAATCGGCTCGTTGCATTTGGTCCGTGCCCAAACCTATGGCATATCGGCAGTGACGATCTATAGAAATGAGGGATAACGTGAAAAAGATTGCTTTATTTCCAGGGAGTTTTGACCCATTGACGTCCGGTCATGTTGACCTGATCGAGCGAGGAGCCACGCTTTTTGATGAATTGATCGTCGGCGTTTTTACAAACACCAATAAAAAAAGTTTTTTTACGAGTGAAGAAAAAGTTCATTTGATCGAAGAAGCCCTCGCCCATATTCCTAACGTCAAGATTCTGGCACAAGAAACGGAGCTGACGGTTACGATCGCAAAAAAACTAGGTGCTCAGTTTCTGCTAAGAGGCATTCGCAGTGTGAAAGACTATGAATATGAGCGGGACATCATGGAGATGAATCATCACCTAGAACCCTCATTAGAGACCGTTTTTCTTTTAGCAGACGCAAAACACAGTTTCATCAGTTCCAGTTTGTTGAAAGAAATCTTAACCTTTAACGGCGATGTTGCCGAATATTTACCTCAAAATATCTACGATGCTATAGTAAAGAAGCGTGATACCAATGAATCTTAAATCAACGATCAAATATCTTCTTCTGTTTGTTTTAGCGCTGATCATCGCAGCTTGTGCTTTTTTGCCGATTCCCTATTATATCGAGCAACCAGGAGCAACGATCGATTTAAAAGAGCTGATTACCGTCAATCAAAAAGAAGACACCTCAGCCGGCTCCTTTTCTTTGACCAGTGTTGGGATTCGACAAGCTACCGTGTTCACAGCGATTGGAACGAAATTCAATGAATTCCAAGACTTGATCAGTGAGGAAGAACTTTTAGGCGGTGCGACAGATGAGGAGTACAACCGCATTCAACGTTACTATATGGAATCCTCGCAAAATAGTGCGATTGAGCAAGCATTAAAGCTGGCAGACTTACCTTATGAAATGACCTATAAAGGGGTCTATGTCATGGGGATCGATCCAAATTCCAGCTTTGCTGGGAAAATATCCGTTGGAGATACCGTCACCGCAGTCAACGGTAAAGAATTTAAAAGCAGTCAAGATTTTATCGACTACGTCCAAAGTCAAACCATTGGTGATGAAATCACCGTGACTTACTTGCAAGATGGCGAAGAAAAAGAAGCAACGGGCAAACTAATTGAACTGGAGAGCAATCAAAAAGCCGGTATCGGCATCTCCCTCGTCGATCATACAGAGATCACTTCTGATGAAGAGATCGTGATCGATTCTGGCAATATCGGAGGACCTTCCGCTGGTTTGATGTTCACCCTTGAAATTTATGAACAGTTGACCGGAGATAACCTACGTAAAGGCCACAACATAGCTGGGACAGGAACGATCTCAGCTGACGGAACCGTTGGTCGAATCGGTGGGATCGATAAAAAAGTAGCGAGTGCCAGTGAAAGTGGTGCAGAAATCTTCTTTGCCCCAGATGATGAGATCACTGACGAAGAGCGTGAAATAGATCCTTCCATAAAAACGAATTATGAAGAGGCAGTGGCAGCAGCGAAGAAGTTAGACACGGATATGAAAATCGTTCCGATCGCTAATGTCCAAGATGCCTTGGATTATCTAGCAACACTAAAAGAAGCAAATTAAAACGGCACTCGCCGTTTTTTTTATTGTCTAAAGAATACAGTAGGCTCAAAGAAAAGGTTATGCTATACTTTTAGATAAGGAGTGTGAATCTAGTGGAATTAAAAAGACAACAACCGATCGTTGAAGCATATCATTTCGATATGAAACCGAAAGACAAAGAAATGGAAACCAAATTGAATGTCGGCTTTGCGCCGTTAAAAGTCAAAGATGAAGAATATATGGAAAAAAATAGTATTATTGGCGCTCGGCTAGAATTCCAATTGGTGTTCCCTGATTATGTTTTGTCAGGACGTGTCGGACAGGTCAATCATATTTTGAATCGTAAAGTCAATTCCGGAGAAGATCTAACAAAAGCCGAAACTGACCGCTTGGTGGAACCATTGTTTGATATCGTCAAACGCTTGACTTATGAAGTGACAGAGATCGTAACCGACAAACCAGGTTTACAATTGAACTTTAATACCAATTCGAATGCTGCGCAAGAAGCGAAGGAAGAAGACAAATAACGAGAAATAGGAGGGATGCCCATTGTTTTCCAATCAAATGCAAGTGATGCTATACGTCGATGATGTGACGAAAGCAGTTGAGTTTTGGCAAGAACTAGGGTTTGCGATCATTGAACAACAAACCGTTGATGGAACATCCGTCGTCGAAATCGCGCCATCAAAAGAGGCAGAGGCTCATTTTGTCTTATATGACCGTGAGTTCATCGAAACGCACTCACCTGAAGTCGCATTAAATTCCCCATCGATCATGTTTTTTGCAGAAGATATTACGACACTTTATAAGAAGCTTCTAGAGATGGAAGCAGAAGTCGGTGAATTGATTCAGATGGAAGAACAGCTGGTTTTCAATTTTGCCGATCCGGATGGCAATTATTTTGCTGTTTCAGGAAAATAGGTTTTACCGATCGTAATCAATCATTCGTCTTTATGAACCCGACTCTATGCTGTCGAACCGTTCAAGACGAATGATTGTTTTTTGATTTTAATGCAAGACATTTTGCAGCCAAAGGGCTAAAATTGATAATAAGAGACTCAATTGCCTTTAAGGAGGGAATGACTATGCAAAACTATCTATATGCAATCAGTGATATTCATGGAATGGCCGATCTTTTTAAAAGTCTTCTTGCGGAATATGATCCTAAAATCCATCAGTTGCTTTTGATTGGTGATCTAAATGACCGAGGACCAAAGTCCAAAGAGTGTTTAATGCTCGGAAAGAAATTAGTTGAAGAACATCAAGCGATTTATTTACGTGGCAATCATGAAGAGTATTTTCTGCAATTTCTAAATGCCCCAGAGGATTGGTTCGCCGCCTACGTACGCAATGGCGGTAAAGAAACGATTGAAAGTCTTTTACATTCAGGAGCTACTGAAGAGTATTCTCCAACGGAAATTGCCTTGATGATCCGAAGTAGATATGGAGACTTAATAGAGTTTTTGATGGAGCGGCCGCTTTATTACGAATGGGGGAAGTATCTTTTTGTCCATGCGGGCGTGGATTTAAGTAAAAAAGATTGGCGGAAGACCGCTGACCACGATTTTATCTGGATTCGCGAGCCATTTCATAAAGGAAAAAACCGTACAGGAAAAACGATCGTTTTTGGTCATACCATCACGCCAATGCTGCATGGAGATATGCAGACGACGGATCTTTGGCAACAAGATGAAAAAATCGGCATCGATGGCGGGGCAGTATTTGGTGGATCGGTGCATGGCGTGATTTTTGATGAGAAAGGGATCGTTCAGGACATCGAATACCAAAATTTAGCAGGCCCTTGGCAACCAGACTTTTAAAAGTCTTTTTTTGAAAAGTCAAAAGCAGCCATAACAAGAGTCGTGAAAGCAATGTTGTTTTCGTGCAATCTTGTTCGCTCAATGGCTGTCTTTTTTATGTTAAACTAGCAAAAGCAACAAAGGAAAGGTGAGAACAAATGGCAGAAATGAATCAAGAGGTACTTGATTTAGTGAAACAAGAATTAACCGCTTTTACCCAAAAACAAATCAGTACGGTGTTGCAGTTATTGCAAGAAGGAAATACCGTCCCCTTTATTGCCCGCTACCGTAAAGAAATGACGAATGGACTTGACGAAGTTCAGATTCGAGAAATCGACGAGCGATACCAGTACTTAGAAAACTTAGAGAAGCGCAAGCAAGAGGTTTTGCGTTTGATAGAAGAACAAGAAAAGCTAACGCCTGAACTATCTCAGGCGATTTTAGCTGCGACAAAAATGCAGGCCGTCGAGGACCTGTATCGTCCTTATAAACAAAAACGACGCACCAAAGCGACGATCGCTAAAGAAAACGGCTTGGAACCATTTGCTCAGTGGCTGTTAAGCTTTCCAAAAACAGGTGACGTACAAGAAAAAGCGGCCGAATTTATGAGTGATGCTGTTCCTACTGTAGAAGATGCCTTAGCAGGCGCGCACGAGATCATTGCAGAAGGCGTTGGTGACACTGCAGAGTTTCGTAGTTGGATCCGCAGCTATTACACAAACAAGGGGCTGTATCAAAGCACGGTCAAAAATGCTGAAAAAGATGAAAAAGGCGTTTACGAAATGTATTACGATTTCCAGCATCCTATCAATAAGATGGTATCCCACCGAATTTTAGCCACCAATCGTGGGGAACAAGAAGACATCTTGAAGGTCGCGCTTGTGGCAGATGAAGAAAAAATCATGGATTACCTACGGCGTAAACTGATTACAAATAGTGATTCACCCGCAGCCAGTTTTGTTGAAGCTGCAGCTGCTGATGCGCTGAAACGTTTTATTTCACCAGCCATCGAACGAGAGATCCGCAATGAATTAACAGAAAAAGCCGACGAACAAGCCATTGCGATTTTTGGCGAAAATCTTCGCAATCTGTTGCTGCAGCCGCCACTAAAGGGCAAAGTCGTTTTAGGTTTTGATCCAGCGTATCGTACAGGCTGTAAACTAGCAGTCATTGATGAGACAGGAAAAGTACTAGCAATCGAAGTGATCTATCCTCATAAACCAGCGCCTATGAATAAGCGAGAAGCGGCTGGACCAGCGTTTCGTCGCTTATTGCAAACCTATAAAGTCGAGATGGTCGCAATCGGTAATGGGACGGCGAGTCGGGAATCAGAGCAATTCGTCGCTGAACAATTAAAATTGATCGATCAAGAAGTATATTATGTGATCGTGAATGAGGCAGGGGCTTCTGTTTATTCGGCCAGTCCGATCGCCCGGCAAGAATTCCCTGATCTGCAAGTGGAAGAACGCAGTGCCATCAGTATTGGTCGCCGTCTGCAAGATCCGCTGGCAGAATTAGTCAAAATTGATCCACAATCGGTGGGCGTCGGGCAATATCAGCATGACGTCTCACAAAAACGCTTAGCCGAACAATTGGATTTTGTCGTTGAAACAGTCGTCAACCAAGTAGGCGTTGATGTCAATACCGCAAGTGCGGCACTCTTACAGCACGTGGCTGGTCTAAATAAAACGACCGCTCAAAATATTGTGACTTATCGAGAAGAAAACGGGGTATTTACGCAGCGAAATCAACTGAAAAAAGTCCCTCGCTTAGGGCCAAAGGCCTATGAACAGGCAATCGGGTTTATGCGGATTCCTGGCGGAAAAGTCATTTTGGATAATACCGGGATCCATCCAGAAAGTTATGACACTGCTAAAGAAATTTTGGCGATCGCCGGCATTTCTTTAGCGAAACTAGGGAAAGAACAAATGGAAGAAAATAAAGCGAAGCTTGCCCAACTGCGCCCAGCAGAGCTTTCTGCAAAATTGTCAGTCGGGAAAGAAACCATCACGGATATCTTAAAGGCATTAATGCAGCCTGGACGCGATATGCGAGATGAAATGCCAGCTCCATTATTGCGTAAAGATGTGTTGAGTATGGAAGATCTAAAACCGGGAATGGAACTGAAAGGAACGGTTCGAAATGTGATCGACTTTGGTGCCTTCGTCGATATCGGTGTCAAACAAGACGGACTGGTCCATTTGTCGAAGCTAAGCCGTTCGTTTGTAAAACATCCGAAAGATGTTGTTTCCGTCGGTGATGTCGTAACCGTTTGGATCGAGCAAGTAGATGTCAAAAAAGGCCGTATCAGTTTAACAATGGTCGATCCAGGAAATGCTAAATGACCCAACAAGAATTGCAGCGCTTGGTGGAAGAGCTGTCGCTGTCTGTTTTCAATAAACCATTCACGCATCGAGCGGTGTTTAATTCTCGCTTAAAAACAACCGGTGGCCGTTACCATCTAAGTGATCATCACTTGGATTTCAATCCAGCCATGCTCACAGAACACGGGATGGAGGTTTTTATCGGCATTATCAAGCATGAATTGTGTCACTATCATTTGCATTTAGCAGGTCTTGGTCACCGTCACCAAGACCCTGCCTTCAAGGCATTGCTGGCAAGAACGGGAGGCTTGCGATATGCACCTCCTGCCAAAAGGACAGCCAAACATCGCTATCAATGCCAAAATTGCGGCTGTGTGATTCGGCGGCAGCGACGTGTGGATATCAAAAAATATGTTTGTGGAAAATGTCGCGGACGTTTGCTAGAAATAGGAAATGATGAGAAAAGTCAAGTCGAAAAATAAAACTCGTTGCTATTTTTTTCATTTTGTATGATAATGTAGGTCGTGTGACAACCTGATATTTGTCAATACACGCGTTTTTTTACGACGCGGATTTGAGAAAAGAGGATTATAATAATGGAAAATCAAAACAAAATACATCATTTTGTTGGAATCAAAGGTTCCGGTATGAGTTCATTGGCTTTGATTCTGCACGAAAAAGGCTACCAAGTACAAGGCTCTGATGTGGAAGAATATTTCTTCACTCAACGTGATCTAGAAAAAGCAGCGATCAAATTGTTGCCTTTCGATAAAGCAAACATTCAACCAGAAATGGTCATTATCCAAGGAAATGCTTTCCCTGATACCCACGAAGAAATCGTACGAGCCAAAGAACTTGGCTTAGAAGTTACTCGTTATCATGACTTTATCGGCCAATTCATTCAGCCCTATACGAGTATTGCTGTGACGGGCTCTCACGGGAAAACCAGTACGACAGGCTTGCTTTCTCATGTCTTAAGCGGCATCCGTCCCACAAGTTTCTTGATTGGCGATGGTACCGGTCATGGGGAACCCGATGCGGAATTCTTCTCGTTTGAAGCCTGTGAATACCGTCGTCATTTCTTAGCCTATTCACCGGATTATGCAATTATGACCAACATCGATTTTGATCATCCAGACTACTTCCACTCGATCGAGGATGTCTTCTCAGCCTTTCAATCGATGGCAAATCAAGTGAAAAAAGGCATTTTTGCTTTTGGGGATGATGAATACTTGCGTAAACTTGAAGCAGATGTCCCAATCTACTATTACGGGGTCAACGATAACGACGATGTGCAAGCTAAAAACATTGAACGCACCACCCAAGGTTCAGAGTTCGACGTCTTTATCCATGGTGAAAATATTGGCCATTTTGTCTTGCCAGCTTTTGGTCAACATAACATCAACAACGCACTCAGTGTGATCGCTGTTGCTTACAAAGAAGGATTGGACATGAAAGAAGTTGCTGCGGAGATGATTTCATTTCCTGGAGTGAAACGTCGCTTCAGTGAAAAAATTGTAGCGGATATGACGATCGTAGACGATTACGCCCATCATCCTGCAGAAATCAAAGCAACGATCGATGGCGCTCGCCAAAAATATCCAGAGAAAGAAATAATTGCTGTCTTCCAACCGCATACCTTTACTCGTACGATCGCTTTAATGGATGAATTTGCGGAAGCCTTGGATCTTGCAGACCATGTCTATCTATGTGACATTTTTGGATCTGCTCGTGAATCACGAGGAGATGTTAAAATTGAAGATCTAGGCAATAAAATTCAAAAAGGCGGAACTGTGATCAAAGAAGAGAACGTATCTCCGCTATTGGATCATCAAAATGCTGTCGTGATTTTCATGGGAGCAGGCGATGTGCAAAAATTTGAAACAGCCTATGAAAAACTATTAAGCAATACAACTCGTAACGTATTGTAATCAAAGACTCTTGTGGCGTGTTTGCTGCAAGAGTTTTTTTACCTTTGAAGTTTTTGCAAAAGCAGCACCGCGAACTTGCACTTTTGTCGGCATCTGATAGAATATACTCAGATGAAACTATTCTTTTTGGAGGAATTAAATTTTGAATATAGGGAAACCGCGAAAAATAGGAAAAAGTATTGAAGATATCGAGGAAGGCGATTCGTTATCCTTAACAGAATCGATCGAAGACAATCAACTGTTGTTATATTTAGGGCTTACTAATGATGCAAATCCTTTGTATATACAACATGACTACACGCAAAAAACTGAGTATCAGCGTCCCATCGTGCCATCCATCATGTTGATGGGGATCATCACTAGTGCCGTATCGAAACATTTGCCTGGTCCTGGCTCTCATGTAGTCAATTTTTCGGTAAACTTTATTGAACCTGTATATCATTATGAAACGTTGACCTTTGAATTCGAAGTGATCAAAGTGGATAAAATGAAAGACGTGGTAACTATTTCGGTTGAAGCGATCAACACAGAAGATCATCGTATTTTAGATGCTGTGGTCATGGTCCAGCCGCCAAAAGCAGTAGCAGAAAATGAGGAGGAACAACAAGATGAATAATTTAAACAATGAAACTGTCCAAGCCCAAGGCTTAAATCGCTTTTATTCAAAAGTGTATTTATTCTTCGGCGTTGGGCTTGCGATCAGTGCGATCTCGGCCTATATTTTTGGGGAAGTCTTCAAAGCGCAAACCCTGCAATTTATCGACAATTTTCCGCTAGGATTTACCGGTCTTTGGATCTTACAGATCATTCTAGTTATTGTATTAGGTGTGAAGGCGCAGAAAAATCCGTCCTTGACCGTTGCTGGCTTTTTAGTCTATTCGCTCTTGAATGGATTGACCTTGTCTGTGACACTGATGATCTATGACTTTGGATCGATCGTGGGGGCATTTGTTTCCGCAGCTGTCACTTTTGGTGTCATGTCAGCATTTGGGATCATGACCAAACGGGATCTAAGTGTGGTTGGACGTATCGGCTATGGTCTGTTGATCGGGATCATCATCTCGACGCTCTTGAATGTATTTATTTTACGCAGTCAACCGGTTGATTTCTTTTTATCGATCGTGACCGTCTTTGTCTTTATGGGAATCACCGCTTATGACAATCAACAAATCCGCAATGTATACTTCGCAACGAATGGTGGCGCAAATACTGGAGTGGCCGTTTTCATGGCACTACAACTGTATTTAGATTTTATCAACTTATTCCTTGCGTTATTGCGAATCTTTGGAAAAAACAACTAAAAAAAGTGCGAGGAAACTCGCCTTTTTTTTTGTATAAAATGAGAGAGAAAACAAAGCAATTCATCGCTTTTGTGCCCGTTCTTTGATAGAATAAAGAGGAACTTTTTGAGAAAAGGAGTAATCAAATGCCAAAAAATAAATTACTACTCGTTGATGGGAATAGTGTGGCTTTCCGTGCGTTTTTTGCGTTGCATAATTCATTAGAACGGTTTAAAAATGCCAATGGGCTGCACACAAATGCCATCTATGCGTTTCATACTATGTTTGAAAATGTGATGGCAAAAGAACAGCCAACACATGTTTTAGTGGCTTTTGATGCTGGAAAAACCACCTTCAGGACAGCGATGTATGAAGATTATAAAGGTGGACGTTCAAAAACCCCTGGGGAATTTAAAGAACAAATGCCTTACATTCGCGAATTGATCAACGCGTTAGGTGTTCAATACTACGAATTAGATAACTATGAAGCCGATGATATCATTGGCACATTGGCAAATAAAGTCGATAAAGAGCTATTTGATGTCGTCGTTTTATCTGGCGATCGCGATTTGACCCAGCTGGCAACGGAGCACGTGAAAGTTGACATTACGGTCAAAGGAGTTAGCGAAATTGAAAGTTATACGCCCGCTCATGTGGCTGAAAAATATGACGGCCTAACGCCCTTACAAATCATCGACATGAAAGGACTAGCTGGCGATGCTTCCGATAATATTCCCGGCGTCACCAAAATTGGTGAGAAGACAGCCATCAAGCTATTGAAAGAATATGGCTCTGTTGAGGGGATCTATGAACACATCGATGAAATGAAAAAAAGCAAGATGAAAGAAAACTTGATCAATGATCGTGAGATCGCCTTTCTTTCAAAACAATTAGCAACCATCGATGTGGATGCGCCCATTGAGGTCGATGTTGACAAACTCAAATATGAAGGCAAAGATTTAGAGAAATTGGTGCCATTCTACCAAGAAATGAACTTTAATAGCTTCTTAGATAAGCTGCAGATTACAGCTGAACCAGTTGAGATGGAAGACATTTTGTTTTCGGTCGTTGAAGAAGTAACAGAGGATATGTTCCAGGGAGACACAGCATTGTATGTCGAGATGATGGGGGATAACTATCATTTGGAAGACATCGTCGGTGTTGCTTGGGGCAATCAAGAAAAAATTTATGTCAGCAATCGTGAAGAATTGTTTGAAAGTCCAGTCTTTACCGATTGGTTAAAAGACGAGAAACGTAAAAAATTCGTCTATGATGCCAAACGCACGTACGTGGCGTTAAATCGGTACACGACAGCACCAAAAGGAATCGCTTTTGATGTTTTATTGGCAGCTTATCTTTTAGACACGAATGATACGAATAATGACATCGCAGGTGTTGCCGCTCACTATGGCTATGATGCGATCCAATCGGATGAAGCGATTTATGGAAAAGGCGCGAAAAAAGGGCTGCCGGCGGATGAGGAAGACTTCTTTGCTCATTTAGCCCGTAAAGTAGCGGCGATTACAAACCTAACCCCAAAACTTACAGAAGAATTGGCAGCGAAGAATCAAACAGCGCTATTTGAAGAAATGGAATTGCCTTTATCAATGATTTTAGCTGAGATGGAGATCACTGGAATCAAAGTTGATGCGTCTCGCTTGCATCAGATGAAGGGCGAATTTGCGCAACGGTTGCATGAAATTGAAGAAAAAATCTATGCCGAAGCAGGTGAAACCTTCAACTTAAACTCACCGAAACAATTGGGTGTGATTTTATTTGAAAAAATGGGCTTACCAGTTATCAAAAAAACCAAAACTGGCTATTCGACCGCAGTCGATGTGTTAGAACAACTAAAAGAGCAAGCACCAATCGTTGAAGACATTTTGACTTATCGTCAAATCGCTAAGATCCAATCAACCTATGTAGAAGGCTTATTAAAAGTGATCCAAGGAGATGGCAAAGTCCATACGCGATATGTGCAAACCTTGACCCAAACTGGTCGTTTAAGTTCTGTCGATCCAAACTTACAAAACATTCCGATTCGTTTAGAAGAAGGTCGAAAGATCCGCGAAGCCTTTGTGCCACGCGAAGCTGATTGGGTGATCTATTCTTCTGACTACTCTCAAATCGAATTACGGGTGTTGGCACATATTTCAGATGATACCCATTTGAAAGAAGCCTTTATCGAAGGTCAAGATATCCACTCAAGCACAGCGATGCGAGTCTTTGGTATCGAAAAAGCAGAAGATGTGACACCAAATATGCGTCGTCAAGCCAAAGCAGTCAACTTCGGTATCGTTTATGGTATTTCTGATTATGGCTTATCCCAGAATCTAGGAATCACCAGAAAAGCCGCCCAACAATACATCGATACGTATTTTGAAAAGTATCCTGGGGTGAAAACGTATATGGAGGATGTCGTTCGTGAGGCGAAGGACAAAGGGTACGTTGAAACTTTGTATCATCGCCGTCGTTACCTACCTGATATCAATTCGCGCAATTTCAATATTCGAACTTTTGCCGAAAGAACTGCCATCAATACACCGATTCAAGGCAGTGCGGCGGATATCTTAAAAATTGCCATGATCGATCTGGCGAAACGTTTGAAAGAAGAAAAATTAGCAGCAACGATGCTGCTGCAAGTACACGATGAATTAGTCTTTGAAGTACCTGAATCTGAATTGCCTCGTCTTGACGCTTTAGTGAAAGAAGTGATGGAGCAAGCCGTTGCATTGCATGTACCTTTACTGACAGACAGCAATTGGGGCAAAACATGGTACGATGCTAAATAAATGAGGTGAACAGAGGTGCCGGAATTACCAGAAGTTGAAACGGTCCGTAAAGGACTTGAAAAACTTGTTTTGAATAAAACGATCGAATCGGTCGAGATCCTGTGGCCGCGAATCATCGAAAGTCCTGAAGTGCCGATCTTTTCGGCGCTTTTGAAAGGGCAACGCTTTGAAAAATTCGAACGACGCGGAAAGTTTCTGATTTTTAAATTGACAGATTATGATTTGATCTCACATTTGCGAATGGAAGGCAAGTATGAATATTTTGAGTCAGAACCAATTGTTGATAAACATACACATGTCATTTTCCATTTTACAGATGGCAGTCAGTTAAATTATCATGATGTAAGAAAATTTGGTCGTATGACCTTAGTGGATAAAGACCAAAGCGCAGCCTATAAAGGGATCATGCAATTAGGTCCTGAGCCTAAGCCTGAATTGTTTTTATTAGAAGCATTTGAACAAGGATTGAAGCGGTCTAAAAAAGCCATCAAACCGTTATTGCTTGACCAAAAGCTCGTTACTGGTTTGGGCAATATTTATGTAGATGAGGCGCTGTGGCAAGCGAAAATCCATCCAGAGCAACCAGCGGATTCATTAATGCCAACTGAAGTAGATGTGCTGCATGAAGCAATTATCGATGTCTTAGAACGAGCTGTTGAAGCAGGCGGAACCACCATTCGTACCTATCTCAATGCACTAGGAGAAGCCGGGAAATTCCAAATGTCATTAAATGTCTATGGCCAGACGGGCAATCCTTGTGGCAGATGCGGTACACCAATCGTCAAGATCAAAGTTGCCCAACGGGGGACACATTTTTGTCCTCAGTGCCAAAAATTGCATGTGAGGTCCAGCAAATGAGTTTTGTCTTAGGAGTCACGGGGGGGATTGCCACCGGAAAAAGTACCGCAGTCGCGCATTTTCGATCACTGGGTTTACCGATTATTGATGCTGATATCATCGCAAGAGAAGTCGTTGAACCGAATACGGAGGGCTTGCAGGCGGTGACGCAAGCCTTTGGTCCGCAGATTTTGACCGATGATGGACACCTAGATCGGCAAACCCTTGGTGCTTTGATTTTTAACGATCCAGAGAAACGCCGGATACTGAATCAGACGTTATCTCCTTTTATTCGACAAGAGATTTTGTCTCAGATCGAAGAAAAAAAGCAGGAAGTGCCATTGTTGATCGTTGACATTCCTTTGCTTTATGAAGCCGACTATGACCAATACATGGATCAAACCGCAGTCATTTATGTGCCAGAAGCCATTCAAAAAGAGCGGTTGATGGCACGCAATCAGTTGACTGAGCAAGAAGCGCAACAGCGAATCGACAGTCAGCTGTCAATTGAGAAAAAGAAACAACGGGCCGATATTGTCTTTGACAATCAAGGAACGATCGCCCAACTCAATCAGCAGATCGATGATTGGTTTGCATCTATAAACAAATAGATAAAGCAGCAGGTTCCCTTTCACCAAAGGAAACCTGCTGTCTTTTTTTGTACAACAGCAAATCTTCGTAATCCTACAAAGAACTATCGTTTCTGAAAAAAGTTGACTTGTGGCAAAAATCATTGTGTGTCTAATGTTTACCATGCATTGATGCGTACCTCTTACTTGGGTGTCACAATGATTCGGTCACCTGTGAAGGGGTGAAGAAGGATCGGCTGATCATAAAAAGTAGTGAGAACCTCCTCAGTAAAAATGGCCTCTCGTTTACCTGCAGCATGGACCTTGCCGTTTTTTAGCATCAGCAAATGAGTGAAAATCGGTAGCAACTCTTCTGTATGATGGGTAACGTAAAGAATGGTGGGTGTATTTGTCAGCTTTGAAAAAGCCTCCAATCGTGCTAACAGTTCTTCTCGCGCAAATAAATCAAGACCCGTACAAGGTTCGTCCAAAATCAGGATCTCTGGTTGTGCCATCATGGCACGTGCAATCATGACAAATTGTTTTTCTCCTTGAGAAAGGACGTGATAGGAACGATGGATCAGATGAGTCAGACCCAAGTCAGCCAAAAGCGCTTTTGCTTGGTCTAATTGGTTTTCATCATAAGTTTCATAAAGACCAATACTGGAATAAAGCCCAGATAGAACGATCTCTTCAGTAAGATCTCGTCCATAAAATTTATTTTGTAAAGCGGAACTAACCCAACCGATGCGCCGTTGAAGATCCGGGACAGATGTTTTGCCATATCGTTCACCTAGGACTGTTCGTTGACCAGAAGAAGGCCATAAGGTTCCTGTTATCAGTTGCAATAGTAAGCTTTTGCCTGCGCCATTCAGGCCTAAAATCGCCCAATGTTCATTTTTTTTCACTTGCCAATTGATAGTTTCTAATAAAAATTGCTGGTTGCGAATGAATGAAACCTGTTGAAAATCAAGGACTGTCATCGATAATTGAACCTAATTAGGTTCTTCACCTCCATTTATAAGAATATTCAGAAAATAATACCTGCTATTATAACACATCCTTCCAAATTTCGCTGGTCGGTTGGTATCGCATTCATATCTTTTGTCAGAATTCAGAATGCTTGTTATGATGAAACTATACAGGAGGGATGAAAACTATGGGTACTTTTAAAGACGAAAAAGATGTGATCGTTGGCAAGGCTAAAGAAAAAATCGGTGAATGGACCAATAATGAAGAACTTGCCCATTCTGGGAAAGAACAAGCACACGAAGGACAGATCAAGAAAGAGCACGATCAAAAAAGAGTCAACGAATTAGAAGATCAAAATGACGAGCGCGATGCCCGCAATGATCGAACTACCCCAGAAAATGTCAGCAGTGAAGAATTGTTGCGAGCCGAAAATCCTGATGCCAATAAAATTTCTTCTGCCGATCGTCGAGATGCAGACCAGCTGAAACATTATACTGGAATTGAAGATAAATTATAACTGAACACGGATGCCTTCGTCTTCTAGACGAGGCATTTTTTGGTTAACCAGAGTGGATGAAGAGTCAAGAGACTACTGCTCAGTTGACAATTGCTCAACATCTCATTATAATCCATTAAGATCGCATAGCGAGAAGCAGAGAAATTGGGAGGTGGTCATCAAATGCTTATTTATGCATTGTGTACGACTGTCAAGAAAGTAGAACAGCCGCGAGAATAAATGAGAAAATAGAAAGAAGGCTTTTCAATGATTGAACCTTACCAATTTCATGCGATTAAACACCAAGTATACCAATTAGTACGAACGTATCAATCGGTCAATGATCCTCGAACGATCAAAACGGTTGAAACGATGACAAAAGACGCCATAGAACAATTTTTTCCTGAAGAAGAAACCGCACCCCGAGCCATTTTAACTGCTTTCTTCCAACCAGGAATGACGATCAGCCGGAGTAACGAGCTGTTAGCTGAACTTAAAGAATACGTTCGCCCCTTTCAGGTGCCGACAACGAAGCAAATTGAAAAAATGTTTCGGAAAGTAAAAAAACTGAAAGTACCTGATTTTGCTTCCGTGGATTTGAAGGAAACCACTTATCTTGCCTGGGATGATATCGGTAGTCAAAGTAAGTTTATGATCATAGCCACTGAACAAGGGTTTACAGGGCTTCACGGTCATGTGTCAACGGAAGTCAAAAAAGGAATTTGTCCCTTGTGCCAGCAGGAAGGAAATGTGTCAATGTTTCTTTCTTTGACCAAGAGCAACGGCGATGGGACGTATACGAAACGCGGAAATTATATTTGCCGTGATAGTCAACAGTGTAATCAGCAGTTGGAGCAGCCGGAGAATTTGCATGAGTTTGTTTCTTTGCTGCAAATGAAAGATAAATAACGAAATGAAACGGCAGAAAGATTTCTGTCGTTTTTTTACATTGAAAAAAACAACAGTTATAACATTATTTAAATTTTGTATTAAATGAACAGAATAAACCACTTTGGCTATTGTACCAATGGATTTCATGTTATAATTAATCATAGAAATCGATGACTTTACGTGAAAACGTAAGCGCATAAGAGAGAAAATGAGGTGGAACTATGCAATGTCCAAAATGTCATCATAACAATTCGAGGGTAGTTGATAGTCGACAAGCCGATGATGGACGTGTGATTCGCCGTCGTCGTGAATGCGAAAATTGCGGCTATCGCTTTACAACATTTGAACGTATTGAAGAGGCACCCCTTCTTGTAATCAAGAAAAATGGTGCCCGTGAAGAATTTAACCGAGAAAAAATTTTACGGGGCTTGATTCGTTCTGCTGAAAAACGACCAGTGACAATGGATCAGATGGAAACGATCGTCGATCATGTTGAAAGCCGTGTTCGTGCTCTTGGAGAAAACGAAATTTCAACTACGCAAATTGGTGAATATGTGATGGAAGATTTAGTTGATTTAGATGAGATCGCGTATATTCGTTTCGCCAGTGTGTATCGGCAATTTAAAGACATGTCAGTTTTCTTAAAAGAACTGCAAGACATTGTCGAGAAAGCGAAAGAACCACAAGAATAGAGGGGGACAGCAAGTGGGCAATAGTTTACCGAATCAAACGTACAAAGTGTTTAAAAGCCGTCCACTTACAACGGAAGGAAAAGACGCCCTCATTTATTTGTATCAACCAATTATTGAAAGTGATGCTTTAGCATTGTATTTGACACTCGCAAGTGATGTCCAAGCCCAAACCTTTTATGGTGAGGAGGCGATAACGACGGTGCATTTAGATATCTTGAATGCCATGAATGCCGGAATGCCTCGCTTCATAAAAGCCAAGCAAAACTTAGAGGGCATCGGCTTGCTAAAGTCGTATGAGAAAGCAGATGCTCAAAACGGGTGCTCGTATCTGTATTGGTTGCAAGAACCGGTTCATCCAGCAGCGTTTTTTCAAGATGAATTGTATGCTTATCTTTTGTTGGAAAGAGTCGGGGAGCGTAAATTTAATCAACTGGTCAAGCTGTATCAACCAAAACAATGTTCTTTAACCGATTATCAGGAAGTGACTCAATCCTTCTCAGCCGCTTATGGGTTAAATACCGCTCGTTTTGCTTCCCAGGAAGAAACGCTACAGGCAGTCAGTGATTCTTTTCAGGAAACCAATGCGAACTTGGTGCTTGACGAAAAGCAGTTGGATTGGGACTTTCTTTTATATGAAGCGCAGCGCCGGTATATCCGTGCCGCTAATTTCACGCCAAGTTTTCGACAAAAGTTAGTTCTATACCATTCTTTATACGGCTATGATGTGTTGGAATTGTTGGATTTGATGGCGGACAATGTTTCTTTGACAACAGGCGAGATCGATCAGAAGAAGCTGGAGCAAGCGATCATGAAAAAATCGCGGCAGACCTTCACGAAAACAACAAAAAGGGAAGATCCTCAAGCAGAAAGCCAATTACGCCGCTTCAATACACTAAAGCAGAATGGTTTTTCAGAAAATGATGTATTATTGATTCAAGAAAGTGAAAACAATGCGCCAATCGCCTTTTTAAAAGCGATCAAAGCGGAGAAAAACAGTTTTATGACAGATTCAGAACAATGGTTGATCAAAAGCCTTGTCGAACGATCACCATTACCGAATAGTGTGATCAATGTTTTGGTTCATTACGTTTTGGTAGTCCAAAACAACGCCGCTTTGTCAGGAAATTATGTAAATAATATTGCCGCTCAGTGGTCAGAATTAAAAATCGGTACGGCAGAAGATGCGATCAAACATGTCCGGAGTCTTGTTCGAAGTGCCAAGGAAAAGCGCAGCCGACCACAAACCAACGGAAAAAAAATCATTCGCGAAGAAAAGCTGCCTTCTTGGGCTGAAAAACCAGTGGAAGAGACAGCATTAACACCAGAGCGACAAGCAGAATTAGATAAAAAACTGCAAAACTACTTGCATAAGAAAGCTGGTGACAAGTAATGGAAGATGTAGGGAAAAACTTAGGAAAACTATTGGATAAACGCAATTACCGTGATCAGTTTTCAGCAATGATGGCAGAGGTTTTACAAGATCCTGATGTTAAAGCGTTTATTGCCGAAAATGAAGAGGTATTGACCGAAGCAGATATTCAAAAAAGCTATGCGAAACTGTATGAGTTCGTCCAAGAAAAGCGGAAATTCCGCATCAATGATCCATCCATGATCGCACCGGGCTATGAGCCGCGCTTAGCGTTAAATTTTCATTTTATTGACGTCACCTATGTACCAACGAAAGAACTACTGGCATATCAGAAGCAAGAAGAGATCCGCAGTCGCATCAAAGCGATGGATATGCCTAAAGATATACAAGAAGCAAGTTTTGCAGATTATCAGCAAACGCCTGGCCGAATGGAGGCCATCGCAGCTGCCGTTGATTTTATTAGTGAGTTGACAGCCAATCCACAGGAGTTTCATAAAGGACTGTACTTTGTGGGGAGTTTTGGGATCGGAAAAACCTATCTGCTTGGCGCGATCGCCAGAGATTTAGCGGAGGCAGGCTATACGACGACATTGGTTCACTTCCCGACATTTGCAGTAGAGATGAAACAAGCAATCGGCAAAGATCAGGTGGGGGATAAGCTGAATGCAGTGAAAAAAGCCCCAATCTTAATGATGGATGATATCGGTGCGGATGCGATGAGTAGTTGGATTCGTGATGAAGTCTTCGGTGTGATTCTGCAATACCGAATGCAAGAGCAACTCCCGACGTTCTTCACCTCGAATTTTACCATGCATGAGTTGGAAGAGCATCTTTCGGTAACGCAACGCGGCGAATCCGAACCATTGAAAGCCAAACGTATTATGGAGCGTATTCGTTACTTGACACAAGAGATCCAAATGACGGGCAAAAATCGACGAAATGATGCCTAAAAAATGACCATTACTGGAGGAAGAAGATGATGAAAAAACAACTGATTCTAGGCTTGTCCTTAGCAACAGTGCTGCTGCTAACGGCTTGTGGCAGTCCCGAAAACAACAATGCATCAAGTGGCGATAACACGCCTTCTGAATCAAGTGAGAATGCTAGTTCCGTCGCCAATAGTTCTTCAGAGAGCGAAACAGCGACGGTTTTTACTGGTATTATCCAAGAAGATGCCCAAGCAGGTTCGGATGATACCTTTCAATTATTTTTGAAAGACGTAGCGGCAGTTGAAGATGAGGATCAAGTCGTCCAAAGTTTTCAAAATGATGGGGTCATTCTCCATGTCCCTGTCGAGGCCTATTCAGGAGAGATCGAGGAGTTAGTTGAAGGAGACAAAGTCCAAGTGTCGCTGCAAGGCGTCCCGATCATGACGATGTCGATCCCACCGCAAATTCCCGGTAACTCGATTCAAAAGGTTGAATTAGTGAACGATTAATGCAATGTGCGCCTTGGCAATGGCACCACAGTCAAGACGCACATTTTTTTCTATTTATGGAAAGCGTGTTATACTACCAAAGAAGGAGTGACAATATGAACGAACATGCATTATCGGATCGTTTGGCTTGCGTGGGCGAACAAATTCCCGACCAAGCACGTATCGCCGACATCGGCTCCGACCATGCTTATTTACCTGTGGCATTGATGCTGCAGAACAAAATCACTTATGCTGTAGCTGGAGAAGTCGTTCAAGGACCTTATGATTCTGCCAGTAAACAAGTACGTAAAAACGGGCTCACAGAGAAGATCGTGGTGCGCTTAGCAGACGGATTGGACGCTGTTCAGCCAGCAGATGAAATCGACACGGTTGTTGTTGCTGGAATGGGCGGCACACTGATACGTTCGATTTTAGAAGAAGGAAGCCGGAAAAATCGCTTAGCGGGGGTCAAACGTTTGGTCTTACAACCGAATGTTGGCGAAAGGACCTTGCGAGAATGGCTTGTTGATCACAATTTTACGATCATTCATGAAGTGCTGTTAGAAGAAAATGATAAAAATTATGAAATCATCGTTGCGGAAACTGGAAAAGCGACGTACACGACCCAGCAATTATTTTTTGGTCCTTTTTTATTAAAAGAAAAAAATCCAGTTTTCCTAAAAAAATGGCAGCATGAATTGAACCAGCGTCAACGAGTGGTCAAAGAGTTAGAGAAAGCCAAAGAACCACCTGCTGAGAAAATGAATGAATTGAAGGAACAAATCGAATGGATCAAGGAGGTGTTGGCATGATTTCTGGTCAAGAATTTATCAAACGCTTTGAAGCATACTGCCCGTTATGGTTGGCAGAAGAAGGCGATCCTGTTGGTCTACATGTTGGCACATTAAACAAACCCCTCGAGCGAGTCATGATGACTCTTGATGTACGTCCAGAAGTGGTGGCAGAAGCCATCGAGAAAAAGATCGACTTGATCATTGCCAAACACCCACCGATCTTTCGGCCTTTGAACCGCTTGCTGGCAGATGATCCGCAACAAAAGATGTTGATGGATCTCGTCAAGCATGATATCGCCGTTTACGCTGCCCACACCAATATGGATATTATTGAAGATGGTTTGAACGATTGGTTTTGTGAACTATTAGAAGTTGAACCCGACACGTATTTGAAGCAAACCCATCAAGTAAAAATGAAGAAACTAGCTGTTTTTACCCCTGTTGAATCGGCACCAGCGTTACGAAAGGCATTAGGTAAAGCTGGCGCCGGTCAGCAAGGAAATTATCAAAATACCAGCTATTCCTTGATTGGCACCGGTCGCTTTACGCCGCAACAAGCTGCTCATCCAGCGATTGGTGAGATTGGAAAAGAAGAACAGGTGCAAGAAGCGAAAATCGAAGTCATTTTTCCAGAAACGATCGAGAAAAAGGTGCTTTCGGCAATGATCGCCGCGCATCCATATGAAGAGCCGGCTTATGATCTGTATGCCTTAGACAATTTGCCGAAGACTTATGGGATCGGGCGGGTTGGTAACCTTGCTGAACCTCTTTCCCTTGATCAGTTTGTTGCACGTGTCAAAGAACGCTTTGGTTTGTCTGCTTTACGCCTCGTCAGCTTTCCTGATGCACCTGAAAAAATTCAGCGAATCGCCATTTGCGGCGGCAGTGGCCAATCCTTTTATTCGGATGCCTTACACCATCAAGCGGATGTCTACATCACTGGCGATATCAGTTACCATTTCGCCCATGACATGCAAGCCAATGGGTTGATTGGGATCGATCCAGGGCATAACATCGAAAAGGAATGTATTCCTCGGTTTATTGAGAAATTCAACCAGTGGAAAGCAGAAGAGAACTGGGCTGTGACCTTTGTTCCTTCCACCACTTCAACAAATCCATTTGACTATAGATAGGAGAATTATTTATGTACGAAAATTTATTGCCTCGCTTTTTGAACTATGTAAAAACAGAAACCCGTTCGGATGCGACAAGCACGACAACACCTTCCACCGAAACACAGGTCGCTTTTGCCAAAGAACTGCAAAAAGAACTAGAAGAATTAGGATTAAGCGATGTTCACTACAACGAATCCAATGGTTTCGTGATTGGGACATTGCCAAGTAACTTGGATCATGACGTACGCTCCATTGGATTTATCGCCCATATGGATACGGCCGATTTTAATGCAGAAAATGTTGATCCGCAGATCATCGAAAATTACGATGGCGAATCGACCATTAAATTAGATAAAGAAGGAAAATACACATTAAACACAAAAGATTTTCCGAATTTAAAAAATTATGCTGGCGAAACCTTGATCACTACTGATGGTACCACTTTATTAGGTTCTGACGATAAATCTGGTATTGCAGAAATCATGACAGCTATGGAAATCTTACTTAAAAACCCAACGATCAAACATGGGGAAATCAAAGTCGCTTTTGGCCCTGATGAAGAAATTGGTGTTGGTGCAGATAAGTTCGATGTTGAAGATTTCAATGTTGATTTTGCCTATACAATGGATGGCGGTCCAGTAGGAGAATTGCAATATGAAACCTTTAATGCGGCGCAAGCTGAAATCACGATCCAAGGAAAAAATGTCCACCCAGGAACTGCGAAGGACACCATGATCAACGCTTTGCAACTAGCAGTCGATTTTCAAAATGCGCTACCGGCTGATGAAGTTCCTGAGAAAACCGAAGGGACAGAAGGGTTCTTCCATTTGATGAGTCTCAGCGGCTCAGTAGAAGAAGCGAAAATGGCATACATTATTCGAGACCATGACCGGACCCGTTTTGAAGAAAGAAAAGAACAATTATTAGCGGTTCAAGAAAGCTTGAATGCCCGCTTTGATGAACCGCGAGTGCACGTTCATCTATATGATCAATACTACAACATGAAAGAAATCATCGAAAAAGATATGAGTATCATTGATTTAGCAAAAGATGCGATGGAAGCAGTGGGAATCACTCCAGTAACAGAACCTGTTCGTGGTGGGACCGATGGGTCGAAAATCTCCTATCTAGGGATTCCAACACCGAATATCTTTGCTGGTGGAGAAAACATGCACGGTCGTTATGAGTTCGTCTCGCTACAATCAATGATGAAGGCGACCGATGTGATCGTGAAAATCGCCGAACTGAATGCTCAAGCATAAACGTTGCTTTTGATTTGATGGAATAAATGAAAAACTCTTGGGCTGGGAACTCTTCACGCAGGTCTTGCGTAAGACCCGGCCTTTTTAGGATGTGAATAGGATGAAAATTCTCGTTTTATACAATGATACAGCGGGGAAAAGTGAAGCAAAAGAAACAGCAGAAAAATTCCAAGCCTATGTGAAAGAACAAGGCGAAGAGCATCAAGCGTTCTTGCAGGCCTCAAATCCAGACGTGGATCCAAAAGACGTTCGAGAGGCTGCCAAAAAACACGCAGTCGATACGATTGTGATCATCGGCGGAGATGGCACGATCCATCATGGGCTGCAAACCTTCAAAGAAAAGCTGGATGAGCTGAAGATCGGGATCATTCCTGGAGGAACGGTAAATAATTTCGCTCGAATGTTGGGTATACCAGTCAAGCCAGAAGAAGCGTTTGAGAATGTTTTAACAGGGGGTGAACGTCCGATCGATTATGGGATGGTCAATGATCAAGTAATGATCTCGACGATGACCATTGGTCTTCTGGCAGATACCGCCGCCGCAACTTCCCAAGAAGAAAAACAGCAGTATGGGCCGTTAGCGTTTATGAAACGGTTCATTCATCTGTTGATCAAAAAGAAACAATACAAATTAGAAGTTATTGCTGACGAACGGAAATGGCAGGGGAAAAGTCAATTACTGACGATCGTCATGTCGAATTCAGCAGGTGGGTTTAAGAACTTTGATGAAGAAGCAAAACCTGATGACGGGTTGTTTCATGTCATTCTTTTGCCAAAACTGAATATTTTACGGTTTATTTTGTATCTACCAAGAATTATTCGTGGTAGAATTGCCAAAGTACCAAGTGTTGAATATTTCACTGCCGCAAAGGTCTCAATAAAGGCCAAAGAAAAAACGGTTCATACTCGAACCGATGGCGACCCAACGGATGATCTGCCGATTGAGATGAAAGTCATCAAACATGGGTTGACGATGCTGGTACCTGAGGAAGCAAAAGAATCAAAATAATGGTCCCTACGATCAATCATATGGAGGAAATGGATGAATGCACTGATTTACAATCCATTGTGGTTTTATTTAATTGCAGTCAATCTTTATCTTTTCTGTCTGATGGGGTATGATAAATATCAGGCAGTGAAACAAGGTTGGCGGGTTCCCGAAGCAAATCTCCTTTTTATGGGGGCGATTGGCGGCGGATTAGGCGGTTTAATTGCGCAACGCGTATTTCGCCACAAAACAAGAAAGAAGAAGTTTCACCTCTTTTTTGCTTTTGGCACCGTTTTTGCTATCCTGCTGATGGTCTTTTTTGCATAAATTCGGTATAACAAGCAAGGAGTTAATATGAAAACTAAAGTGAAGTTCGCCCTTAATTTACTTTTACTAGTAGGGATTCTGGGTGTGATGTATTTTTTTGTCCGTAACTCGATGATGGATATTTTGGCGGGGCTAAGAGAGACCAGCTTTCTCGTCGTCTTATTAGTTATGGGACTTGGCACATTGTACCTGGTGATCGAAGGACGGACAGTGAAAGAGATCGCTGTGACGTTTCAACCGGAATTTACTACTAAGGCAGGCTTTTTAACGGTTTGTTACAGTGGTTTTTACCGGATCGTGACGTTTGGGGCGGGCACCTTGATCTCAGAGGTGAATTTTTATCGTAAAAATGGTTTGCAATTGTCACAAGGGGTTGGTGTCACCACCTTACACATGGTGATGTATAAGTTTGCCATATTGACATATGCAATCGCTGGGTTGATTATTCAATTCTCGCTATTCTATGACAATGCGCCGAATATGATTTGGGTAATTTTGGTGGGGATCGTACTCGTCTTTTTGATCATTGCCGCTTTATTGGCACTTTCTGTCAGTATCAACATTCAAGTCTTTTTTGTGATCATCAGCAATAAGCTGTTCAAAAGTGCAACGTTAAGAGGGATCGTTGACAAATGCAACACCCAGATCTATTCTTTGCGAGAAACGGTCAATGCAATCATTACCGACCGCACCGCTTTCTTGCGCATCTACCTTTGGAATCTTTTGAAGATGCTACCTTGGTATGTGATTCCTTATGTGATTCTTGTTGTGCAGCATCCAGAGATCGATTTCTTGTTGACGTTATCCTTCATCAGCTTTGCCGTCGTCTTGTCCGGGGTGATTCCAACACCGGCAGGGATCGGATCATTTGAATTTATTTATATGCTGCTTTTTGGTCCATTAGTTGGCACGGTCGATGCTGCGTCTTCCATGCTACTGTACCGCTTAGCAACATTCATTTGGCCCTTCATTATTGGTTTTGCTTATGTAATGAAAGAAAAGCGCAAAGATATCAGCCAAGAGTTGACTGAATTAAGAAAAGAAAAAGTGGAAAGTTAAAAACACGCTTATCTTCGAGTAGAGGATAAGCGTGTTTTTTAGTCTTTCAAATCAATGATCCGATCAACAAAGGGTTCATAAAATTCAGCTTCATGGGAAACGATCAGAACGGTTCCGGGAAAAGCTGCCAGGGTTTCTTCCAAATTGTTTTTCGTGTCTTGATCGATATGGTTGGTCGGTTCATCAAGAATCAAAAAGTTGCTTTTGATCAACATCATTTCAGCTAACTTCACTTTTGTCTGTTCGCCACCACTTAATAATTTCAATTCTTCCTGGGCTAATTGGCTAGGTAATCCCGCCCGAGAAAGTTGCCGCCGCAATTCTTTGTTAGTGGCCTTTGGGAAAAGATCCTCAAGGTATTGAAGAGGGGTCTGCAAGGGATATTCCCAGTCAAGGTCTTGAGAAAAGTAATTGAATTTTGTATGCTGCGGGTAAGAAACGGTTCCTTCAATTGCAGGGATCACACCAAGTATCGTTTTGATCAATGTTGATTTACCGATCCCATTAAATCCCCGAATCGCATTTTTTTCGCCATAGCGGATCGTTAGGTTGATTGGGGAGAGTAAGGGCTTTTGATCGTACCCAATGACTAGATTGGTGGTTTCCAAGGCCAAGGTGGTAACGATTGGTGCCAAATCAAATCCTAGATGCGGTTTAGGGACATCTTGCGGTGGGGTCAAACGTTCAATTTTTGCCAACTGCTTTTCACGACTCTTCGCCATCGTTGAACGAGAACCAGCTTTGTATTTACGAATATAGCTTTCAGTTTTCTTGATATGCTCTTGCTGTGCTTCGTATTGCTTCATGTAGCTTTCGTTTTGCAACGTTTTTAGTTTTAATGCTTTGTCTAAATTCCCAGTATACTTAGAAAGCTTGCCAAATTCAATATCAATGATATGGGTCGTGATTTCATTCAAGAATTGACGATCATGAGAAACGACTAAGTAGGTACCAGTAAAGTTTTGTAAAAATTCAACTAACCATTTGATATGTTCATCATCTAGGTGGTTGGTTGGTTCATCCAAAATCAGCATGTCGGGTTTTTCTAAGAGCATTTTCGCTAAAATCAGTTTCGAGCGTTGACCACCACTTAAGGAAGCAAGGGGCGTATCCATTCCAAGAACCGAAATTCCTAACCCTTCAGCTAAATCATCGATCAATGTATCCATTTGATAGAAATTTCCTTGATCCAATTGATTTTGCAATTCGCCCGCTTTTTCTAAAAGCTTATCGTCGAGACTTTCGCCATAAGCAGTATAAAGGTCTGCGATCTGTTGTTCTTTTTCGAAGTCTTCTGCAAAGGCAGAGCGCAAAAAATCACGGATCGATTGCGTTTCATCAACATTGACGTATTGATCCAAGTAGCCCATTTTCAAATTTTTCGGAAATTGAACAAAGCCATCGTCGGGGAGAATTTCTCCTGTAATGATTTTGATTAAAGTACTTTTGCCAGCGCCGTTCCGTCCAATCAAACCGACTTTTTCCCCACGGTTGATTTGAACGGAAACATCTTCGTAAAGCAATTTGTCGCCAAATTGTTGGCTAATATTCGTTAATGTTAACATCGTTTCCTCCATATAAAAAAGCTGTAAACAGTAGACGTTACAGCTAAGTAGATAATCTTACTGAATAAAATACGCCAAAAAGCGCTTAAAAAGATCGGGAAAATCGGTTGTTCCTGACCAATCACGACCTAGCATACCATTGCTACTTCCCATCTGTCAATTTTCATGAAATAATACTGAAAAAATTTTTGATGTTCGAGGGAAATCTTTTGACCATTACTGACCAATATTGTATAATAGAAGAGTAGAAAAAAGGATACTGCTTGCAGCGTACTTTTTTCTGACTACCATTTTGGGAGGGAAAAGTATGAACCCAGAAAAAATGACGACTACATTACAAAGTGCTATCGCTGAAGCCCAGCAGATTGCCATGACCCGTCACCATCAAGAAATTGATATTCCGCATTTATGGAAGATTTTATTGCAAGCCAATCAATTCGGCCGCAATTTTTATACGGACACAGGGCTCGATGTCGATGCATTTGAAAAAGAAGTCGACCGATTATTAGATGAACTGCCTTCCGTTGAAGGAGGAAATGTTCGTTATGGTCAATCCATGAGTCAAAATCTGTTTCATCTTTTGTCTGAGGCAGATCAATTAAAAAATGAATTTCAAGACGAGTATCTTTCCACAGAAATCGTCCTTTATGCGTTGATGAAATTGAAAAATCATCCCTTGACGGTGTATTTAAAGAAACAAGGAATCACCGCAAAAGAAATCAAGCAAACGATCGAAACATTAAGAGGAGGGGATCGTGTGACCTCACAAAATCAAGAAGAACAATACAAAGCATTAGAAAAATACGGCGTTGACTTGGTCCAACAAGTCCGCAGCGGAAAAATGGACCCCATTATCGGACGAGACGAAGAAATTCGCGATGTGATTCGCATCCTTTCTCGGAAGACAAAAAACAATCCCGTTTTGATTGGTGAACCGGGGGTTGGTAAAACAGCCATCGTTGAAGGATTGGCTCAACGGATCGTGCGAAAAGACGTCCCAGAAAACCTAAAAGACAAAACGATCTTTTCTCTGGATATGGGTGCCTTGATCGCAGGTGCTAAATTCCGAGGTGAATTTGAAGAGCGTTTGAAAGCCGTCTTACAAGAAGTGAAAAAAGCCGATGGCAGGATCATTCTCTTTATTGATGAGATCCACAATATTGTAGGTGCTGGTAAGACGGAAGGCAGCATGGATGCTGGAAACTTACTGAAACCAATGCTGGCACGGGGAGAATTGCATACGATTGGCGCAACCACTCTTGATGAATACCGACAATACATGGAGAAGGACAAAGCCTTGGAACGTCGTTTCCAAAAAGTGCTGGTACAGGAACCAACCGTTCAAGATACGATTTCGATTTTACGTGGCTTGAAAGAACGGTTCGAGATCCATCATGGCGTCAACATACATGACAACGCGCTTGTTGCTGCGGCGACCTTATCTGATCGGTATATCACGGACCGCTTTTTACCAGATAAAGCCATTGACTTGATCGATGAGGCGAGTGCCACAATTCGGGTGGAAATGAATTCGATGCCTACTGAGCTCGACCAAGTTACCCGTCGTTTGATGCAACTTGAGATCGAAGAAGCCGCATTGAAAAAGGAATCCGATGATGCATCGAAAAAACGCTTAGGCATTTTACAAGAAGAATTGGCGGAATTGCGTGAAGAAGTCAATACCATGAAAATGCAGTGGGAAACGGAAAAAGAAGAAGTCAATGCAGTTTCCAACAAACGGGCAGAGATCGATAAAGCCAAGCATGAGTTGGAAGATGCTGAAAATAACTATGATTTGGAACGGGCCGCTGTTCTTCGCCATGGGACGATTCCCCAATTGGAAAAAGAACTAGCTGAACTAGAAGAAAAAAACCAAGACGAAGGCATTCGGATGGTTCAAGAGTCAGTGACCGAAAATGAGATCGCCTTAGTCGTGGGACGTTTGACAGGGATTCCAGTCGCTAAATTAGTGGAAGGCGAACGAGAAAAACTGTTGAAATTAAATGAGACCTTACATCAACGAGTGATCGGACAAGACGAAGCAGTCGATGCTGTCAGTGATGCAGTTATTCGTTCACGAGCTGGCCTGCAAGATCCAAATCGACCATTAGGTTCCTTCTTGTTCTTAGGTCCGACCGGCGTCGGTAAGACCGAATTAGCGAAAGCGTTGGCGGTCAACCTCTTTGATTCAGAAGAGCATATGGTTCGGATCGATATGAGCGAATACATGGAGAAACATTCAGTGTCTCGTTTAGTCGGTGCCCCTCCAGGCTATGTAGGGTTTGAAGAAGGTGGGCAATTGACTGAAGCTGTCCGCCGCAATCCTTACACGATCGTTTTGTTAGATGAAATCGAAAAAGCCCATCCTGATGTCTTTAATATCTTGTTACAAGTGCTTGATGATGGCCGCTTGACAGATTCAAAAGGTCGGGTCGTTGATTTCAAAAATACAGTCTTGATCATGACCAGCAACATCGGCTCTCAAGTCTTGCTAGATGGCGTGACCGCAGAAGGGACGATCCCAGAAAACGTTGCTGAAAATGTCCGTAATCTCTTGAGAGGGCATTTCAAACCAGAATTCTTAAATCGGATCGACGATACGATTTTATTCACACCGCTTAGTCTAAACGATGTGACAGGCATCGTCGACAAGATCATCGCACAGCTTTCACAACGACTGGAAGTCCAAGATATACTGTTGACGATCACTGAAGAAGCCAAACGCTGGATCGCTGAAAATGCTTATGAGCCAGCGTATGGTGCGCGTCCTCTCCGTCGGTTTATCACGAGAGAAGTCGAAACCCCATTGGCAAAAGAAATCGTTGCTGGCAGAGTCTTACCAAAGACCCAAGTCACGATCGAATTATTGAACGATCAGCTGGTTTTTGAAAATACGCCAATTACCGAAGAATAAAAAGATAAAAAATGGATAAATGCAAAACGATGGTTGCCGTTTAAGTGGCAGCCATCGTTTTTTTGTCGCTCAATATATGACAAAAAAGTTCTCCTTGCTTGTTGTTTGGAGGAAATTCGCACTTCGATTATACTGTTCTTATGGAGTAGGAGAGGAATGAAAAGATGAATACTTTTTTTGAAACGTTGAATGAGCGGAAAGGGGAATTGCTAACAGCTGTCTTTGAGCATTTGTCATTGTCGATCATTGCGCTGCTGGTCGCGATCGTTATTGCTTTCCCGTTAGCCATTTGGCTGGTTAATCATAAACGGGCAGCGGAAGTCGGCCTACAAATAACGAGTGTGTTACAAACGATTCCATCACTGGCACTGTTAGGTTTATTGATTCCATTCGTGGGGATCGGAACGCCACCTGCGTTGATCGCACTAGTTATTTATGCGTTATTGCCGATCTTTCAAAATACCTATATTGGCCTTTCGGAGATCGATCCATCAATCGAAGAAGCTGCGGCGGCATTTGGTATGTCTCGGATGCGCCGATTGATCAAAGTCGAATTGCCGATTGCCTTGCCTGTCATAATTTCGGGGATTCGCACGGCGTTGGTCTTAATCATCGGAACAGCGACCTTAGCCGCTCTGATTGGCGCTGGTGGGCTAGGTTCCTTTATTTTGTTGGGGATCGATCGGAATGCCCCTGAATTAACGCTGATCGGTGCGATCGGGTCTGCTTTACTGGCTATTATTTTCAGTACGTTGATCCGATATCTACAACACCTGAAACCGCGCTATACCTTGATTACGCTGGCAGCCATCATCTTGCTGATTGGCGGCGTTTCTTTTTCACAGAGCGGATTTTTCGCGCCGAAAACCATTACCATCGCAGGGAAACTAGGGTCTGAACCTGATATCTTGATCAACATGTACAAAGAATTGATTGAACAAGAAGACCCTGATGCCCAAGTTGAACTAGAGCCAAATTTCGGAAAGACCTCATTCTTATTCAGTGCATTAGACAATGGCCAAGTTGATATTTATCCGGAGTTTACCGGTACCGTGTTGGAGAGCTTAGTTGAGGTACCAGAAGAGCTTGCGAGTCAAAACCTTGACTCCGACGAAACCTATACCGAAGCAGTTAATCTATTGAAGGATCAGTTTGAGATGACCTTGCTTCAGCCGATGGCGTATCAAAATACCTATGCGTTGGCTGTGAAAAAAGAATTTGCTGAGGAAAATGGACTAAACACGATCTCTGATTTGAAGAAAATCGAAAATCAAATCAAAGCCGGCTTCACCCTCGAATTCATTGATCGGACGGACGGTTATGCGGGCATCCAAGAACGCTATGGGCTAGATTTTCCAAGTGTCCAAAGTATGGAACCAGCATTGCGTTATCAAGCCATCAATAATGGCGATATCAATCTACTGGATGCCTATTCCACGGACAGTGAATTGCGTCAATATGGCTTAGTTATTCTAGAAGACGATCAAGAACTATTTCCACCTTATCAAGGAGCGCCTTTGATGAAAGAAGCCTTTGCCAAGGAACATCCAGAAGTCGTCCGTGCATTGGAAAAGTTGGCAGGGAAAATCACTGAAGAACAAATGAGTGAAATGAATTATCAGGTCAATGTCGAAGGAAAAAATCCAGCAGAAGTCGCGCGTACCTTCCTGATAGACGAAGGATTAATTGAGGAGGGACAAGAATGACACCAATTATTGAATTTAAAAACGTCAGTAAAAAGTTTGATCAAAAACTAGTGATCGATCAGTTAGATCTGAGCATCAATAAAGGGGAAATCTTTGTTTTGGTCGGTCCTTCTGGGAGTGGGAAAACGACGACTTTGAAGATGATCAACGCGTTGTCAGAACCGACAGATGGTGATATTTACTTCAAAGAAAAACGGATCAAAGAATACAATATTCAAAAAATGCGTTGGCAAATGGGGTATGTTCTCCAACAAATCGCTCTGTTTCCGACGATGGATGTCAAACAAAATATCGAAGTGATCCCAGAGATGTTAGGGTGGTCAAAAAAAGATCGCTCAGAAGCCGTGGATCGTTTGCTGACACAGGTCAAACTTGACCCAGAGCAATACCGCCATCGAATGCCTAAAGAGTTGTCAGGAGGAGAACAGCAACGGATCGGGATCTTAAGAGCGTTAGCTGCTAACCCAGAAATTATTCTGATGGACGAACCCTTTAGTGCTCTTGATCCAATTTCTCGTAATTCCTTGCAGGAGTTAGTCCTTGATCTGCACCAAGAACTTGGGACGACGATTATTTTTGTCACGCATAACATGAAAGAAGCGGTAAAATTAGGTACACGCATTGCTGTCATGAATCAAGGGAAGATCGTCCAATGTGATACACCGGAAGTGATTGTCTCGCAACCAAAAACTGCTTTTGTGAAAAGCTTTTTTGAAGAGACCGGTGAAGACGAAGCAAAACTGGTCACAGCAGGGGATTTGATGCGGATGAACTTTTTCAGCGATGAAGTCAACCCTGGGGCTCCTCAAATCGCTGCATCTACTACTTTAAATGAGTTGTATACCTTATTTGCAACTCATGACACGGTAGTGATTGAAGAAGAGCAGAAACTGGTTGGAAGTCTAAGTCGAAAAGATGTGTTTGCATTCTTGAGTCGTGATCGAACGTAAAAGGTTCTTTATGGCCACTAGATATGTCATATTTTTTTAAAAATCGATGATTTCTCTTGCTCAATGTAAAAATTCCACGTAAGATTGAGGAAGATATCTTTTGTCAGAATGCCAGAAACTAGCTTTGATAATGACAAAAGATGCAGTAAAGGAGCGAAAGAGCAGCTATGGTAAAAATCCTAAAAGAGAATTGGTTACTGCTTTTCTTTATCGTCGCCGTGGTTCTCATCCGTCTGTTTGTCCTGACGCCTGTTCAAGTCAGTGGCCATTCTATGGACCCGACTTTGGCCGATAAACAGCGGCTGATTGCATCAAAAATTTCTTCATATGACCGGCAAGATATCGTGATCTGCGTTGAACCAGATGATCCAAGCAAAATCGCTGTCAAGCGGCTGATTGGTTTACCCGGTGATACCATCGAAATGAAAGATGATGTCTTAACAATCAATGGAGAAGTATACGAAGAACCCTATTTAGATGATTTTAAAGAAAAATTTGCGGACGATCAATTACAAGATGAATATTCTTATCGCGAAATGTTTCAGCAAATCGCCGCTGGTGCCGAACACTTTACCGATGATTTCACGGTAACGGTTCCTGAAGGCAGCTATTTTGTGATGGGAGACAATCGTTTGATCTCTCGGGACAGTCGCAGTTTCGGAGTTGTAACGGAAGATCAAATGGAAGGGAAAGTGCTGCTGCGCTTTTGGCCATTGAATCAAATCAAACTTTTCTAACCAAAAAAAACATTCTTACCAATGCAGCGAAAACGCCGCAACTGGTAAGAATGTTTTTTAGATCACCCAAGCGACAAAGGCAACCATTGAGAAGAACATTGTCCAAACCGCAATAATAGCTGATGCAATAAAAATAATTTTGATTGATAAAGGTTGGACAAATTTCCGGGCATCTTTAGAGAACGCATAGGTGATCGATGAAAAAATCAAGCAGCATAAAATGAAAAACACTGTTAGGACCATAAGCCTCTCCTTTACTGACGCAATGTCAAATGAATAATGTAATTATAACAGACCAAGGTTTTTTGGGGAAATAAAAATGATTAAACGAGGGAATTTTTTTAGATTGTAAACGTTTTATTAGTTTCTACACACGATAGGAACCCTTGGTATACAGTGAATCAGCAAAAACAAGAGCTACCATTTAAGTATTTTTATAAATTTTTCTTTATCAATAAAAGAACAACAGAAAAAAGCTGGTTGAAAAACGATGCTTTTCAACCGGCTTTTAAAGGTAGACTATGATAATTTCTGAATCCGATAACTTTCAAAGTAATCAGGTTTGCCTCGTCCTTGTACGTAAGCGATCACGCCCATTAGAGCAGCACCAATCGTGTTGGTCAGTAAATCGCCCATCGTATCCATCAATGCTTCACGGCCGATAAACGGTGTGCCATCTAAAGTTGCATAACGTTGGAGATTCATTCCACCAACGGAATCGCAGATGAATTCCCAAAACTCCCAGAAAACACCACATAAGCCAGCAAAAGCAAAGCCCATTAATAAAAATAACCATGGAGAAACTTTTGAAACGGGGACTTCTTTTAGTAAGAGACAGATCAATCCATAGCCAACAGCCGTCAAGACCATAGGACTCACCGCATGTAGAATTTTATCCCAGAAAGCAATGGTTTCAATCAAATGCAGAATCGTCCCCATAAATACAGAGATCAGCAAGAAAAACCAATAAAAGTAGACGGTGGCATTTGGTAGCTGGATTTTTAAGAACTTTTTACTCATTTCTGGGACGAAAATCAATAAAATCCCAAGCAATGCTTGACCTAAGAAAATCAATCCTTGTGTTTGCGGATAGACCCCACGGAAAAATTCCCACGAAGAAAAACAAAACACGAGAATACCAAAAATAGTGAATACCTTTTGCAGTCGCTGATAAGTTTGTCCCATTTAGTTGTCCTCCGAAAGATAGTCGGCTAAGCCAGCTAAAAGGTCTGCTTCAGAGGAATAAATCTCACCATTTAGTTTGATCAAACCCACCGTATAAAGATTGACATAGTGGAATTGGTTTTCCGCAACGGTTTGTAATGCTGCCAGCTTTTGCTGATTGTCGGCTCCTTGTTGGCGACTATCTGTATAAAGCCCTAAAACAGGAATGCCTTTTGCATAGGCGACACCGATCTCAGAGGCAACCCCAGCATCGATGGTCAAACCATCCAGTAATGCGATCATCAAATCACTTTCCAGTACTTTTTCGGTATCTGCCAAAGCGATCATTTTGCTATCCGCATAGGCGGATTTATCATTGATCGCGGCATTTTCTTGAGGTAAATAAATCTCCAGCTGCGGATACTGCTGGCGAATCGACGCAACAAGTTCGGCGTTGTAGCGCAGGTCACTAGCAGCAAACAGGGGAGCAGCAAAATATAGTTTCATTCAAAAACACTCCTTAATCATTCATAGTTGTACGTTTTGTTGATTCATTGTTTAGAAATAATCGCTGAAATAGGCTTCCATATCAGGGATGATCGATTCCAGTAATGCCAGTGTTTCTGAATCGGTATTTAGTCGTTCCACACGCTCTAAGTAAGCCGGACGGCGGTAATTCATCAACAGACACGACAATGTCTGAATATCCAACTGGACCGCTTTTCCGATAGCTTCTCTTGAAACTACGATCTCCCCGTGATTATATTGGACACCAAAGATTCCGTTGTTCCAATCGGCAACTGGGTCGGATACAACAAAGTGAAAGGGTGTTTGGAAGGCTTCAAATGGGAAGTTTGTCAAAAACTGTTCAACATCGACGATCCGCGCCATGTAATAAGGCTCGATGGTTTCTTTGATTTGGCTATCATCCAAGTAGAAGGACAGGGGTTCATTTGAATAAATGTCTCCTTTGACCCAATAAACCATTGAGAAATGGGCAGAGATAAAATTCCATAGACCATTGCGGGCTTCTTGATTCAAGTAGAACATTTCCTTTACGTGGAAGACTTCTTCGGCTACCCAATAAAAAAGTACACCAGTCGGATGACCACTGGCATTGTAATAGACAGCCGCGGTGCGCTCTTCTTCATTTTCATAGCGCCAATACTCCTCCCAGTGAAAAGAGGTCCGCTGCAAGGCACCATGGTTGTCGCGGGAGAATTGGTTGTAGACAGTAAAGACATCAGGATCATCCACTTCTTTGCGCTCTACGATCCCAGGGACTTCTTTGGTTTTCGGAAGTTGGGTATCACGAATTTTGAAAGTCAGCTTGTCGGACATAATCTCCCAGCCTTTGCGACGATAGTAGGGCACATTGTATGGATAAAGGTAGGAGATCCATTGCTGATCTTCCCGCATCGTTTCTAAGGCAAGCTTAATCAAGTCTTTCATCAGGCCATGTCCGGCATATTCAGGGTAGGTCCCAACACCGGTCACTCCGCCCATTTTAATCAATTTACCGTGTATATTGACTTCACAAGGATAAACGGCGATTTGCGAGATCAATTTGTCTTCATTGAACCAACCAAAGACCTTGGAAAGTTCTAAAATCGGGCGCTTAGATTTGATCATTTCCCGTTTGCTCTCATAGCCGCTTTCTTCAATATCCGATTCAGTGATCTGAAAAACGTAGCTTAACAGTTCATTGAACTGATCAACGTCTTTTTCATCCACCGCTCGAATATGTAGATTTTGATGAAAATTATTGTCCATTCTTTCAACTCCAATTTATTTGCTAGCTCTAGTATAGCAAAACCTGAATGAATATGTCTAAATAACGGTTAAGAAAAATACTTTAACTATTGGCATTTCGTTGGTATAATAGAAAAGCTGACTAAAAGAAATGAGGAACGTATCCATGAACATAGAAGAAATGAAAAAACGACAGGAGAAGATTCGTAATTTCTCCATTATCGCCCATATCGACCATGGGAAATCAACATTGGCGGACCGTATTTTGGAACAAACCCATACAGTGACGTCACGGGAAATGCAAAACCAATTATTAGACTCCATGGATCTTGAACGTGAACGAGGAATCACGATCAAATTAAATGCCGTGGAACTTAACTATACCGCCAAAGACGGAGAAACTTACATCTTCCATTTGATCGACACTCCAGGGCACGTCGATTTCACCTATGAAGTTTCCCGCAGTTTGGCCGCTTGTGAAGGCGCCGTGCTCGTCGTTGATGCGGCTCAAGGGATCGAAGCACAGACATTGGCAAACGTCTACTTGGCGTTAGACAATGATTTAGAGATCCTACCAGTCATTAATAAAATAGACTTGCCAGCTGCCGATCCTGAGCGAGTACGAACAGAGATCGAAGATGTGATCGGTATCGATGCCAGTGAAGCTGTTTTAGCGAGTGCCAAAGCAGGTATTGGGATCGAAGACATTTTGGAACAAATCGTTGAGTATGTCCCAGCTCCAGCAGGTGATATTGAAGCACCGTTAAAAGCGTTGATCTTTGACTCCGTGTACGATTCCTATCGTGGGGTGGTCTTAAACGTCCGCATCATGGACGGGATGGTCAAACCAGGTGACAAGATCAAAATGATGAGTAATGGCAAGACCTTTGATGTCACAGAAGTCGGCGTCTTTTCACCCAAAGCCATTCAACGAGATGCGTTGATGGTGGGCGATGTTGGGTATATCACTGCTGCCATCAAGACTGTTAAAGATACCCAAGTCGGGGATACGGTGACTTTAGCCAACAATCCAGCAGAAGAAGCCTTAGCCGGTTATCGTCAAATGAATCCGATGGTTTATTGCGGATTGTACCCAATCGATACCTCACGTTACAACGACCTTCGAGAAGCATTGGAAAAATTACAATTGAATGATGCAGCATTGCAATTTGAACCAGAAACCTCTCAAGCATTAGGATTTGGGTTCCGTTGCGGCTTCTTAGGCTTATTACACATGGATGTCGTGCAAGAACGGCTAGAACGTGAATTTAACCTTGAGTTGATTACGACTGCACCATCCGTAATCTATCACGTCAACAAGACAGATGGCTCAATGGTCGTCGTTGATAACCCAGCAGAATTTCCTGAACCAGTCACGATCGACAACGTACAAGAGCCTTACGTCAAAGCACAAATCATGGTGCCTAATGATTACGTCGGTGCAGTAATGGAATTGTCCCAACGAAAACGGGGAGACTTTGTCACGATGGATTACTTGGATGATTATCGCGTAAACGTCGTTTATGAGATCCCATTATCGGAAATCGTCTTTGACTTCTTTGATAAATTAAAATCCAGCACCAAAGGGTATGCATCACTCGATTACGAAATGTCTGGTTACCGCACTAGCAAGCTAGTGAAGATGGACATCTTGCTGAATACTGAAAAAGTCGATGCGTTAAGCTTTATCGTTCACCGTGACTTTGCCTATGAACGCGGCAAAGCCATCGTTGAAAAACTGAAAAAACTAATCCCACGACAACAATTTGAAGTACCGATCCAAGCAGCCATCGGACAAAAAATCGTTGCCCGTTCCGACATCAAAGCCTTGCGTAAGAACGTATTGGCGAAATGTTATGGCGGTGACGTTTCTCGGAAACGCAAACTTCTGGAGAAACAAAAAGAAGGGAAGAAGCGGATGAAACAAATTGGCTCCGTCGAAGTACCGCAAGAAGCCTTCATGGCAGTTCTGAAGATGGATGAGGATGAACCGAAGAAATAAGGCTTTAGATAGAAAACACTGTTTTAAAAGTCGTATTCACTTTACTTATTTCACTACTCGGATTGTCTGCAAACATTTACGAAAAACTTCTTATTCGGTTCTTAAACAGAAAGTTATCGAATAGAAAGATACAACTGATAGTAAAGTTATAACCAGTTAGGCAGCGTCCCTAACTGGTTTTTCTTTATTTGGAAGATCAAGAACAGATGGATGTAATCGAGTATTTAAGTGATGCATTGCTATTATGTATTATTTATTGGAAGTCGAGATAGGATTTTCCCCTAATTGAGAACCCTCCACTAGACCACCTTCAAATCGTTTTCGGCTAGAATGAACCTAGAAAATGATTGGAGGGATAAAATGATCGATAAAAACACCAATGCAATAGAAGTGAAAGATCTGGTCAAAACATATGGAGAAAAACGTGCAGTAGACAATTTGAGTTTTGCTGTAGAGAAAGGAACGATATTTGGCTTGCTCGGTCATAATGGAGCAGGCAAATCAACGACGATCGATTGCCTTTTAGGTACGCAAAAATATGATTCTGCAGATATCACCTTGTTAGGCAAAGATCCAAGAAAAGAGCGAAAAAAGCTCTTTCAATATGTAGGGGTTCAGTTTCAAGAAGCAGCTTTTCAAAATCAGTTGAAGGTCAAAGAAATCTGTGAAATTACTCATTCCTTGTACGAAAAACCGATTGATTGGATGAGGACGTTGGATGAATTTGGTCTTTCAGCAAAAAAAAATTCGTTTTTAGCTACATTATCCGGCGGAGAAAAACAGAAGCTATGTATCCTATTAGCGATTATGGGGAATCCGGAGATCATCTTTTTAGACGAACTGACAACGGGTCTGGATCCTAAAGCAAGGAGAGAAGTTTGGCGATACTTGCTGATGCTTAAAGAAAAAGGTGTGACCATTTTCCTAACTTCACACTATATGGACGAAGTAGAAACTTTATGTGATCGAATTTTAGTCCTAAAAGAGGGCAAAGAAGTGGCAAGCGGTACAGTCGAAGAAATAGTATTGAAAAGCAAAAAAGACACACTTGAAGAAGCCTTTCTAACACTTATTGGGGAGGAATATTAAGATGAAGACATTTTGGTTACTTTATAAATCAGAAGCAAAACTGTCGATAAGAGAAATGTCCTCCATTATATTTGGCATTTTTGTTCCCCTTGGGATTGTTTGTCTTATGGGGGTTATGGATTCTAGTAATGACTCGCTGAATACAGCTTTTGTGTCCGTTTCGACTGTAGGGATTTGTTCAGCAGGTGTGATGGGGCTTCCTCTTGCATTATCTTCCTACCGTGAGCGAAAAATCTTGAAAAGATATCAGGTGACACCAATTAGTCCGATTCAATTACTTTTGGCTCATTTACTTTTTTGCTTTACGATCAGCATCGTGTCGATGTTGTTACTATTAGGCGTGCTAGTTGTTTTCTTTCAATTTTCTTACGTTGGCAACTGGCTGTACTTTATACCAGCGTATCTGTTAGTGATGATTTCCATTCATGCTATAGGTTTGATCGTTGCCAGCTTATCGCCTAGTGAGAAAGCAACCGGGGCGATAAATTCAGCAATTTTCTTTCCAATGTTTTTTTTATCAGGAGCGACAGTTCCTTATGAAATCATGCCGCAGGGATTGCAGAAAGTAGCGGATATTATGCCTTTGACGCAAGGCATCAAGTTATTAAAGACGGTTACGTTTCCAGAAGAAAATGGACTGCTTTATATGGTTTTATTGTTAACAGCTATTTCCATTATTGGTATTTTTATTGCGGTGCGCTATTTTAGATGGGAATAAGGATAATCGGTTATAGCCAGTTGTTTATATGTGAAAAATAGTTTGGATAAACTTTGTGCGAAGGCATGATTTGTTCTACTAAAAATTGAATGGAGTCTGTCCGATGAGTATCATAAGTATCTGAACAATAAGTTGAAAAACGAATAAAGTACGGTCTATTTTTATGCTAATAGAAAAAGTATTTGCAGAATTATCAAATTTTTATAGCTTAGACGATTGGTGAAAACTATCGTCTAAGATTGTAGACAAGGTTGAATTTAAAAAGACAGTAAATGTGCACCTATAATTACTCAATAGTAATCATTTAGTTTTACTTCTTATTAGCAATTCCAAATCAAAAATAATTGATTTGGAATTGCTAGTCATAAAGACCCATTGCCTAAATAAGAGGTAATAGCTGGATAACACTATTTAAGTAAATGCCACGTTTAAGAGTACTGAAAGTTTCACCATTCTCTACACATCTCAACATTGGGAATGTCTTTTTCCATGAGAATGAGCTAGAGATATTCTTTCAGTTAGAATAAAAACGACGATAAAAAAGGAGTTCAAGATGGACATACCAGTTTTGTTCGTCCTAAATAGAACTAGATGATGTATTTCATATGGATAGTATTTAAACGAGCTATCTTGTGGTATTTTAGTTCAACGATGATAGTATAGAAACGAAATAAAGATCTTTGACTATAGTCTAGGCCTTCTCCTACTATTTCGAGGATTAGACAATTAAGTCAGTTATCTTTTGTAAAAAAAGAAAAGAAATACTTTTGGAGGAAATTATGACTATTACAATTAGGCATGAAAAAGAAAAAGACCATAGAATAGTGGAAGAAATCACACGAGAAGCATTTTGGAATTTATATTTCCCAGGAGCAGTCGAACATTTACTTGTTCACAACATTAGAAAACATCCTGACTTTATCCCCGAGTTGTCCTTCGTTATTGCATTAGACAATGAGATCATCGGCAGCATTTTTTATACAAAAGCGAAAGTGATCGATAAGCATGGCGGAGTACATCCAATTATAACCTTCGGACCAGTAAGCATTTCGCCAGAGTATCAACGGCAAGGGTTTGGTCGCATGCTGATTGAGCACTCACTTGCTGAAGCGAAAAGACTAGGCTTTAATGCCATTATTCTTGGCGGCTTTACGTATCATTACCATCCATATGGATTTGTAGGAACAAAGAAATATAATATATCAATGCCTGATGGTAAATTTTATACTGGCGTAATGGCATTGCCTCTATTTGAAGGTGCATTAGATGGCATAAGCGGCAGTGTTCATTTTTCAGAAGCAATGTATCCATATGAATCCATCTTAAATGATTTTGACAAAACATTCCCACCAAAAGAAAAAAAAGTTCTACCACATCAATCAGACTTTGAAAAAGCTGTTAGTGAAATTGATACGTATGATTACTGATTGAAAATGAGAGAATCACTTTAAAAGAAAATTAGAAAAAGAACAAGCAATCTATTTTAAAATTTCCAAACCCTACACTAAACCACCAATGTACCCTTTCTTGATAAGATCATTGAGAAAGGGGAATTTATCATGTTAAATACGAAAGAAAATGAGCATTTAAAAGAAGTTATAACAAAAATTGAGAAAAAAATAAAACAAATTGATGGAACTGTCAATGCTAATGAACAAGCTTATAAAGATATCAAAAAATATACAGTTGACTATAAAAATGAATTAGACAAATATGAAGTTTACAATCACCAGCAAAACTTAAGTTTTATTGATAAGCGTAACAACTTTGAAACGAATATCAGTAAAAAGTTAGCGTATTTAAAAGGAGCACCTTACTTTTCAAAAATTAAGTTTCAGTTTGAGGATGACGAAGATGTAGAAAATTTTTACATTGGTAGGTACGGGTTTGCGGATGAATTTGGACAGCAGCTGATCTATGACTGGCGGGCACCGATTTCCTCATTATACTATGATTTTAGTTTAGGTTCTGCCTACTATGAGTCATTAGGGAAGAGATTTCATGGATACTTAAAAGGAAAGCGACAGTTTGAAATTGAAAATGGAGCGCTTAGAGTTGTTGTCGACACAGATGACACAGTAAACGATGAATTCTTGATGAATGAGCTGAGTAAAAACACTTCAAGTGAAATGAAGACCATTATCCACACGATTCAAAAAGAACAAAACGAAGTAATCAGAGATGTAAAAGCCAAGAACTTGATTATCCAAGGTGTTGCTGGTTCCGGAAAAACGTCTATTGCGCTCCATCGAATCGCTTATTTACTCTATCAAAAAAGAGAAGAACTACAGGCTTCAGATGTTTTGATTCTATCACCTAATGATGTTTTCTCCAGTTACATTTCAACTGTTTTGCCTGAATTAGGAGAAGACGAGCTAAATCAGCTTGAAATCACCCAGCTTGTCCAACCAATGGTCGAAGAAAAGTTAAAAGTAACTGATAAACAGGATGAAATAGATCAAATGATAGAAAAGCCAATGTCAAAAGAGGCAAAAACCTTTTTATATAAAAGATCTGAGAAATTCTTTTTGTCTTTGAAAAACCATATCCAACAGCTCAATAATAGATTATTTTCCGAAGATATTATCGTTGATCATCACTACACATTTTCAAAAAAAGAATTGGAAAAAGTAAATATTACTCTTTCTGAAAGTGCATTATTCGTTAGAACTAAGCAATTAGCACGGCAATTAAGTAAGATCGTGCCTGAAAATGACCAAAATCATATAAGCGAAGCAATAGAAAAAGAGTTGCTAAGCAGGTTGCAAATAACAACTAGCTTGAATGAGTACGTGAACTTCTTGACGTCAGAAAAGATTCCTTTTAATCAAAACAAAAATAAGATTGATTATGCAGATCTATTTCCATATCTCTATTTCAAAATGAACATTGAGGGAATCCTTCCCAACCGACAAATCAAACATATTGTTATTGACGAAATGCAGGATTATTCGCTGTTGCACTTTTATGTGTTGGATCGTTTGTTTCCTTGCCAAAAAACAATTTGTGGAGATGTCAATCAAGATTTACTGACATCGGAAATGAATTTTTTGGAGCGGCTACAAACCGTTGTTTCAAACAACCGTGTAGTCACATTCAATACCAGTTATCGGTCCAGCTATGAAATAATTAAATTTGCTAAACAATTTACGGCAAATAATGCACTTACTCCGATTGAACGTCATAATAAAGAAGTTGAGTTGAACTATATTGATCACCAACAGGAAAAACAAGAAAAGCTGACAAAAATAATAGAAAGATTTGAATCGTCAGCTCATAAAACCTGCGGCATCATTTGCCAAACTTGGGATGAAGTTGCTAAAATCGAAAAAAGCTTATCTTCTTATGAGGTCACTCGTTTTGGGAAGCAGTCTACAGCCATGACGGAAGGAATCATTGTCACGACGCCACAATATGCTAAAGGCTTGGAGTTCGACCAAGTTATCCTGACTGATATTAGGAAGGAACAATTATCATCAAAAAGCAATCTTTTGTATACAAGCTGTTCCAGAGCACTTCATGAATTAACACTTTTTATTTTGAACGATGGGGGAGAAACGGATGGAAACATATAAAACATCTGAGGTAGCAAAACTAGTGGGTTTTCATCCTAACACGATTCGACGCTATGAGGAATGGGAACTGATTCCTAAGCCTCAAAGAGCGAAAAATGGCTATAGAATTTACAATGAATATCATGTTGAATTGATAAGAACAGCAAAAGTTGCTTTTCAGGTCGAGGTGCTCCAATCTGGTTTAAGAGCAATGATGAGAGAGCTGATCAAAGCTTTGGCAAAATATGAATTTGCTTCAGCCACAGCATTGCTCCATGATTATGTATTGGCTATTGATCAAGAAATCGATGAGGCGAATGAAGCAATTCATATCGTTGAAGATATGATCAAAGGAACGACTGAAGAGGAAGACATTTCTTTAAAGCGGAGTGAAGCAGCTAAATACTTAGGCGTAACAACTGATGCGTTAAGAAACTGGGAGCTGAACGGCTTGTTATCGCTAAAGCGAAGTGAAAATGGGTATCGCATTTATGCAGCAGACGATCTAAAGCGATTAAAAATCATTCGTATATTACGCTCAGCAAAATATTCATTAGAAGCCATTTTGCGCTTACTTCATTCGATCGATCATCAAGAAGAACATGATGTAAGAGCTATTTTGAATAATCCTGAACCGTCAGAGGATATCATTTCTGTCTGTGATATGCTGATCCTCTCTTTAGAGAAGGCTAAAATGAATACAGCCGAACTAGCCAAATGTATCAATAATTTGAAAAAAGTTGCTGCAAAACGATTTGTTTAAAAATGACAAAGGAAATTTGTTTAAAAGGAGGAATTTCATTGAAAAAAGCCACTTGCTTATGCGGAAAAGTTTCTATCATTGTCAAAGATTTTCATTCGGAGATTAGTGCTTGTCATTGTTCCATGTGTCGAAAATGGGGGTCCGGGCCGTTTCTTTCTGTTTCAGCAGGAAGCGGTGAAGACATCACCATCACTTCTGAGGAATCAGTTACAAGATACAAATCCTCTGATTGGGCAGAGAGAGGATTCTGCAGAAATTGTGGATCCAATCTATTTTACTATCTTATTCCTACAGATTCTTATGACATTCCCATTGATTTGTTTACTGATGAAAGTGAATCCTGCTTAAAATTAGAAATATACTACGATCAGAAGCCTCATTATTATGATTTCGCCAACGATACCGATAAAAAAACAGAAGATGAAATTATGCTGGAGATACAAGAAAAATTTTTTGATTGAATGATCAGTATGTTGATAAATTAATGAAAAACACCGGCAAAAAAATAAAGATATTTATTTGAATTAGCAAGAAATAGAACCCATTTAGGTTTCCAATCGCTCACTCTTTCCTGAAATAAAAAAGAAACAAGACACTCTTTCTACGAAGTTGGGAAAATTTGACCAAAAGAAAAGTGGACTTCAAAAAAATAATTTTTCAAAAAGAGACTGAAGAGGCTTTTTTGAAAGGAGGAATCAGTGGTGATAAAAGACCAGCACCGATCGATTATTATAGAATTTCCACTTAGAGGGGAATGGCAAGCACCTACTACACCAGTAAAGAAAATCCCTAGTCACAGTACAAATCGTATGGGATTAAAATTTGCGTTTGATTTTGTGCAAGTTGATTGGGAAAATGCAAGAAAGCCGTTTTACAATACTAGTTTTACTAGGTATTTTTTCTTTGGAGTACCGTTAGATAAATGCTATGGTTGGGGGAAACCGATTTTTGCGCCTTGTGATGGTGAGATCGTAACGATTAGAGATGGTATTCCAGAACGTGCTGTTGTGCATTGGATAGTGGATTCGGCAATTGCTATAAAAAATGCTAACTCATTTAACGAGTATAATGACGACTTCAGTCAAATTGCCGGGAATTATCTGGTTTTAAAATGCCAAAATAATATCTATATGGCATTTGCACATTTATAAACGAATTCGATAAAAGGAGTAGTTGGTGATCGAATCAAAAAAGGAGAGAAACTAGGAAATGTTGGACATTCAGGTAACTCTACGTCCCCCCATTTACATTTTCAATTGATGGATAGCGCGGATATTGCTCAGTCGAATGGTTTGCCTTTTTTATTTGAAGAATATGAAGTCTATCGAAAGGGTGTTTGGGAATCAGTTTATAATCAGATACCAGCACATACAGATCGAATTCGCTTTTATAAAAAATGATTTCCTCATAACATAAACGTTTTTTTAATAATCAATGATTACTACTCTAGTCTTTACTTCGTTTAAGAGTATAGTAATATAGCTAGACATCTCTTAGATTGACTATTTAATAAATCAATTAATATGCAGGATCCATTCATAACCGTTTTAAGATGGATAATGACGAACCAAAAAAACTTTCTCTTTTGACGCATGGCATCTAGTGGCGTAGAAGGAGAGTACCTTCAAAATAGGGGGGTTCGAACAAAAGATAGCTAATGAAACTTCAAACGGTTGATTGTTATACCGTTCCGTTCTATGAAAGCTTGGCGATTGATAGATTTCTGATTTTAGACAGAACAGGACGATTTCGATAGACTGAAGATAGGAGAGGATTTGCGCATGAAGGCGTTGTATTTTAATGAATTCGGTGATTCAACTGTTTTAACATATGGGGATTTGCCTGATCCCGTCATTCAAGAAAATGAGCTATTGATAGAAATGATGTATATTGGTTTGAATTATGCAGATATTTATCGAAGAAAGGGCAGCTATCATATTGAATCCCGAAACCCTCTAATTAATGGCTATGAAGGTGTAGGGAAGATTATTCAAAAAGGAAGATCAGTCTCTAAGTTTCAGCTAGGGGAAACGATTCTTTTTGTGGATGTTCCTTTTGCTAATGCAGAATTGGTGGCTGTTCCTGAGAAAAATGCCATCCGTATTCCATCTAGTATACCACCTGAATTAGCAGCCAGTATTGGCCTGCAAGGGTTGACAGCTGATTTTTTAGCTCATGATCTTGGCAATAATGTGAATAATAGTAAGGTCTTCGTCCATGGGATAAGTGGTGGCGTCGGACAAATTTTATCGCAACTCTTAACCGCAGATGGCCTAGAAGTCTTCGGCGTCACTTCTTCGGAAGAAAAGCGACAACTGGCTTTAGACCAAGGAGCAAAACAAGTCTTTTTAAGAAACACAGAATGGCAAGAAACCTATACTTTTTTCTTTGATACCGTTTATGATGGCATTGGACATACATTAGCCGAAAGTGTCGACTTGCTCAAAAATAGAGGGAAGGTTATCTTTTTTGGCATGGCAGGCGGAAATCCGCCAGCGATCGACTTTATTCCCTTGTTATCAAAATCAAAAAGTATTTTGACCGGGGATCTCTGGGATTACTTAACAAGTTTTCAAGAGCGGGAGAGAAGAAGCACCCGACTATTTACTTACTTTAGCAAGAATCAAATTAAAATCAGTCAACCAACCATTTTTTCATTAGCTGACGGAAAAGCTGCCCATGATTATTTAGAATCTGGAAAAAGTGTCGGGAAAATTTTGCTGCAACCATAAGAAAGTAAAAAAGCTAAATGACTTTATCATAAAAGATACACCGAATGTTTGCTAATTCACTAAATCATCTTTTTATATAATCGATACTTCTCTTATGATAAATCTTTAAGGATAAAAATAAATGCAAAATGAATAGAATATTGCAAGAATCTAATGTTTTCTATTTCGTCAGTGAGAATAAGATAAAACTTTGTGATAAACAGTACATTTAATTTGAAAACATTTAATTACAGCAGTAAGATAAATATATCAAATACTTAAGGAGTGATATCTATGACAAACTATGAAGAAAAGGAAGCAAAAGCATTGGTAAAGATTGCAGAGGTTCTTGATAAGTTAGATGAGAATTTAGCTGAATTAGACACACTAGATGCAGACGCAAAAAAACATAGTATGAAGAAATGGATCGTTGAGAAAAAAGCGATTCATGAAATCAAAAAGATCGCACACGAAGCCGGTAAGTATGAAAAGTACGATGAACAAGCACTACAAAAAGAAATTGATGAAGTTGAGAAGTATATGTAATGAAAGATGATATTAATAAGCCCGTGCTCTTATGAGTGTGGGCTTATTTGTGTTAGTGCTTTTAAGGGTGTTTTATCTAGTATACAAATTTTATTAGAATTCATTAGGCGTATCGTCCAACTCTAGTACCATATTATACCAAGCAACACCTGCATGTTGTGATTCTGACAGTCCTTCTAGTTGATAGCCATGCTTTTTGTAATATGGAATCAATGATTCTAAACAAGTTAAGGTGATTCCTTTTCTATTTTGAAGACGACATTGTTGTTCAAGAACTGACAGTAGTTTACTACCAATCTGGCAGTTTCTATAACCAGGAGCGACAGCTAAGCTAAGAATACTTTGGTAGCCACCAAAAGGCTGATTAGGACGAGTACTTTCAAAAAGATCGTCAGAGAGATAACGTTTAGAAATAATGGGTCCTACAACGTAGCCGATCGGACAATCCTTTTCATTTACTGCCACAATAAAACTGTCACTTATTGTATGTATTCGATCCATCATCGCTGGTCTGGATGCTGCTTCATCCGCTGTAAATCCTGCATTTTCAATCTGCATGATTTGATCAATATCCTCTTCTTTTGGTGGTCTGAAGAAAACGTTCATTCCATCACTCCTATCCTATTTAGGATTAGTTTATCATATAATGATCCCTTTAAAATCCGTCTTACGTGCTTCTATTTTAGTTTTGCTTTTCTAACGTTTTTTACCATAAATGCGTTGACTTTTTCGTCGCATATTTGAGAAAATCCGAAAGATAAATGGAAAAGTTGTTAGACAAAATACTGTTTACGGCTTTTTAAGTGCTTTTGCAGGAATGACTTTTTGTGAGGGAGTTGTGAGAAAAGTGTAAAAATTAAGACAAGATATATCTGAATGCCTTGCCTTAAAGTCCACTTCAAGAAATATACTGAAACTACCATTACTTATGGAAGATGAAAGGAGCAATTCAATGAACAAATGGACAAAAGGACTTTTTCTGACAATGATTTTTCTAGCAGGATGCAGCAGTGATTCAATGAATGACGAGCCAGACATTGGTACAACGGAAACAAGTACTAGTGACACCGTTACGCAACAAATGAGAGAAGCAGGGATTGATGGGGAGGCCGATATTTTGATCGCCTACTTCACAAGACCAGAAAATTTAGAGCATGAACCAGCAGTCGAAGCAGTTTCTGGAAGTAGTTTTAATGTGATCGATAACACTTTAGTAGGAGATGTCCAAGTCATAGCAGAGATGATCGCTGAACAAACAGGAGGTGAGTTATTTTCGATTCAAACAGAAGTAGGTTACCCTAACGTTTACGATGAACATACAGCTTTTGCCACTAGAGAGGTGGAAGAAGATGCCCGACCAACATTGATGACTGACGTTGCCCAAATGACTGAAGTGGATGTTCTCTTTATCGGCTTTCCCGTTTGGTGGAACCGTGCCCCAAGAGCCGTGTTAACATTTCTTGAAGCCTATGATCTTACGGATAAACAAATTATTCCTTTTGCAACTCATGGGGGAAGTGGACTGACCAATAGTCAAAATGAACTTCAAACGTTGTATCCAGCGTATGACTTTCTTGAAGGCTTTGCAGCAAGAGCGGGAAGTGTTGAAGACGCTGAACCCAATCTGTTGAATTGGCTCGATGAACTTGGGTACTAGGAACATTACGGTTTAATAGATATTTCTTGACCGGCTAATAGTCCATTATGTTTTAAAACCAAAAGAAACATAATGTTATTATGGTAAACAAGTGTGTTTGACTCATGAATCCTATGAGAACGAGAAAATAGTATTCCTTCAAGTCATTGTAAGAATAATCATACCAAGATACTCATATAAACTATACCAAATGTCGCAAAAGTATATAGCTGATAAACCTGTTCGTTTGTGCGAACAATTTTTCATGTCATTCCATAAAACGATCCTCTTAAATTTCTGCAGTTTTATTCTTTTTTATTAGTATGATTCGCTGGAATAGCGATTCTTTGTTATTATTAGAAATGAATAGACCAAAAAGAAGGATGATTCTTTTCATTGCTAAGAGTTAAAATGTTGCAAAAAAGAGGAGGCGATTTAGTGGAATTTCGTTTATTAAAATATTTCTTCACGATTGCAGAGGAGGGAACGATCTCACAAGCCGCAGAAGTGCTCCACATCACCCAACCGACATTGAGCCGCCAATTAAAAGAATTAGAAGATGAATTAGGAACGGCTCTTTTCATTCGTGATAATCGTACAATGCTCTTAACGGAAGCCGGTCGTTTTTTAAAAAGCCGTGCCGAGGAGATATTGAGTCTAACGGATCAAACCATGCAAGAGTTTGAAGATCGTAAGAAACAGTTGTTTAGTGGTCATTTCACAATTGGCTGTGTCGAAGCAGATAATTCCGACACGCTTTCCTTGATGTTGGAAGAATTTATCAGTGACTTTCCAGATGTCCGCTTTCATATCCACAGTGGCACAGGAGATGATATCAACGAGCGTTTGGAGAAAGGCTTATTGGATTTGGCGATTTTGATCGAACCCATCGAAATCGAGAAATACGAAAAAATCGTTCTACCAAGAAAAGAAACTTGGGGCATACTAACATCGGCTGATTCTTTTCTCGCCCATAAAGAAGAGATTACACCAGAAGATATCAAAGGGGTGCCATTGCTAGTGTCAAGGCGTCCGGAAGTGCAGCAAATGTTCAGCCAATGGTCAACAATACCAATAGAAGAATTACCGATCGTTGGAACATATAACTTGATTTTCAATGTCTTTTCCTTAGTAGAAAACCATGTTGGATCGGCGTTGACCATCAGCGGAGCAGTCGGAGAACGGAGGGATGAAACGATCAAATTTTTGCCTTTAGTCCCTCAAATCGAAACCAGCTGTGTCCTGGTGTGGAAAAGAAATCGTGTGATGTCGCCTGTTGTGACGGCGTTCATTGCCCGCTTTCGTGAAGCTTTTGAATAATTGCATCCTAAAAGCCAAAAGAAGTGGAGTAATCCGCTTCTTTTTTCTTCCACCTCTCCCTATGCTTCATAAGCATAGGGACTTTTTATAGAAAGCATTATTCAAAGGCTCCGCTTTGCCTTACTATTAAATATACCAAGAAGTGAAACCAAGGAGGTGACAAAATGCCGGCAATACTTGTGTATTCACGAGCAGGAGAGAATCTTATTGAAGGGCAGCGAAAAAAGCTGATAGTGGGAAATACCCGGGTTCTAGCAGAGAAAATAGCAGATAAATTACAATGTCCGCTTTATTCTCTTGAACCGGCTTATCCTTACCCTCAAAGCTACCAAGCAATGGTCGAGCTAGCAAAAAAAGAAAAAGCGGCTAATGATTTCCCCCTCTATCAAGAGGTATCGGCAGCGTTTTTTAAAGAACGGGTTTTGTTTATCGGTTTTCCAAATTGGTGGGGCACATACCCGATGATCCTAGCGAGTTTTTTAAAAGATCATCGATTGGAAGGGAAGAGTATTTTTCCGTTTTGTACTCATGAAGGCTCAGGATTTGGCAACAGCCTAGAAGACTTTAAAAAGACTTGTCCTGAAGCAACTGTTTATCCTGGATTAGCTGTTCGTGGTTCAAGAGTAGCTAAAGCGGATATAGCTATTCGAAATTGGTTAAATCAGCATTTTATTAAAATAGATGAAGGAGTCGATCGATATGGTAAAGAAACAAACAGCAGGAAGAGATAACTTAGGCAAATTTGCGCCGAAATTTGCGCAACTGAATGATGATGTATTATTTGGTGAAGTTTGGTCACGTGAGGCAGAATTGGCTCCTCATACGAGAAGTTTATTGACGATATCTGCCTTGATTTCCGGTGGCAATTTTGAACAGTTGACTGCCCATTTAACGATTGGCAAGGAGAACGGGATCACTGTAGAGGAAATTGCAGAAGTAATCACTCATCTGGCTTTCTATGTTGGCTGGCCTAAAGCTTGGTCTGCTTTTAACATCGCCAAAACGGTTTATCAAGAAGAGCTAGCTGAATTGGAGGAAAAATAAATGTCAGAACTCGATGCAGTAAAAGAAGCAGGAATCTTTTCACTGGGCAACACAAATGACGCCTATGCACAATATTTTAGCGGTCAGAGTTACTTGAATCCTTTAGTAGCTGATCCAGCGATTCCAGTCAACGTTGGCAATGTGACCTTTGAACCAGGTTGCCGCAACAACTGGCATCGGCATATCGATGGTGGGTATCAATTGTTGTTGGTGACTTCAGGAGAAGGCTGGTACCAAGAAGCAGGGAAGAAACCGCAAAAACTTACTGTTGGTGATGTCGTAGTCATCAAGGAAGGGGTCAAACATTGGCATGGTGCAGCGAAAAATAGTTGGTTTGCCCATGTAGCGATTACTGCTGGTGCTTCAGAATGGTTAGAAGCAGTCAGTGATGAAGAATATGATCAGTTGCCTGACGCATAAAGGAGGAAAAAGGGATGAATCGAATCAAAGGAAAAGTCGTGATCATTACGGGTGCATCAAGCGGAATTGGTGAAGCAACAGCGTTACTTTTAGCAGAAAAAGGTGCCAAATTGGTTTTAGCTGCTCGGCGGAAAGAGAAACTAGCGGAGATTGTTACAACAATACGTGAGAAAAATGGAGAGGCTGTCTATAAGGAAACCGATGTGACCAAACCAGCGGATAATCAAGCGCTGATCGACTATGCAAAAGAGATCTATGGGAAAATCGATGTGATTTTCTTAAATGCGGGCATTATGCCTAGTTCTCCTTTGTCTGCTTTAAAAACAGAGGAGTGGGATCAAATGATCGATATCAATATCAAAGGGGTATTGCATGGTCTAGCTGCTGTTCTGCCAGATTTTATTTCCCAAAAATCTGGACAGGTGATCGCAACCTCTTCCGTAGCCGGATTAAAAGCATATCCGAACGCAGCAGTTTATGGGGCTACAAAATGGGCTGTGCGTAATCTAATGGAAGTTCTGCGGATGGAGTCGGCACAAGAAGGAACAAACATTCGAACTGCCACCATCTATCCAGCAGCGATCAATACTGAATTATTAGACACGATCACAGATGAAGCAGCAGCCAAAGGTATGAACGCATTATACAAAGAACATGGGATATCACCCGATCGAGTAGCCAATATCGTGGCTTTTGCGATCAACCAGCCAGAAGATGTCAATGTGAATGAATTTACCGTCGGGCCAACCTCCCAACCTTGGTAAATACGTAGGAGAAAATAAGCTTCCACTTGCATAACCAATACGCGAGTGGGAGCTTATTTTTATTTAGCCAAGATAAAATTCAATCAACGTTTTTGCAATTAGTTTCGTCATGGAATGACCTTTAGTAAAGCTTGAAGCTAAATAAATCGTCCGCGATAAGGGAATGTCCGTTAGTGAATGCAGAACAAAAGGTGCCTCATCTTCATAACCCCAAGTAATTTTAGGAAAGAACGTGATTGCTAGTTCTTTAGCTCTAGCGGATTATTTTTCTCGGGATTGTACCAATGAGACTGAAAAAAGGCTCCACATGCTGTTGGCGATCATCGCTACGCTGGACGATACGTGCATTTTATACCGCAGCAATCAAGAGGTACTGACACTGGTTCAGCAACTCGCACAAAACGCCAATTAACAAGCGTTGCCGAATCCAGCATTTCAGGCACTAGCAGCCTTCTGCCAGTCAGAAAATGTATCTCCCGGAGGCAGTGCGGATCTGTTGGCTGCCAGCTTCTTTTTGTTGTCCATCAACTCGATTTTACCCATAAAAGAAGGGGAGACCGTTTATCAATAAATCTTTTCCTTAGAAGAAAGGCAACGATTCTTCTAAGGATTTTTTGTTTCATTTTTTTACTCGTTTAAGAAAAATAAAATCTCTTGCTATTTGCATAGTTTAATGATTAGATAATTCTTAGGCACTACTGAAATGCTTCGTTGCTTCATTGCAACGAAAAAAAGGAGTTACAGATGAAATATTATAATGCTTTTCTTCAAAATCTTGTGTTGCGGCGCTGGACGGTCTTGTTTATGCTTGCGGGCATTCTTTTTTTGTTTCGCAGTATGATGACCATTCTTTTGCTGACCTTTATCTTTACGTATTTGATTTATCGGCTGGTTCTTTTGCTCCATCGAAAAAGCCGACTGCCCATCAAGCTTACGAGCATCCTGACTTACAGCTTGATTGTGTTCATTCTTTATTTAGTAGCAACAAATTATGTTCCCATCATCATCAAACAATCCGTCCAATTAGTCAATTCCGTTGCTGATTTCTACCAACGGACAGACTCCAATAATGAATTGATCGAATATGTCTTAAATTTATTGCAAACCAGTGAATATATTCAGAAATTACAAAGTGGCGTTTTAGTTGTGATCAATTATCTGTATAATTTCGGTGAACTGGCATTAACGGTGCTGATCTCATTTCTGCTTAGTTTCTTCTTTATGATCGATAACAAAAAGACCGTTGCGTTTTCTCAGCTGTTTTTGCAAGGGCGAGGGGCGTGGTTCTTTGAAGATGTTTACTATTTAGGAGCTAAGTTTACGCGGGCTTTCGGAAATGTGATTGAGACGCAGTTGGTGATCGCCTTAGTTAATACAGCAATCACTGTCTTCGCCTTAGCGGTGATGGGCTTTCCGCAACTATTGAGTTTGGCGTTGATGATTTTCTTTCTCAGCTTGATTCCTGTTGCTGGTGTGATCATCTCGTGTATTCCATTAACGTTTATTGCCTATTCTATCGGCGGATTTAATGATGTGATCTACATTTTACTGATCATTGTGTTTGTTCATGCGTTGGAATCCTATATCTTAAATCCCCGCTTGATGGCCAATAAAACAGAGATCCCGATGTTTTACACGTTTATTCTCCTGTATCTTAGCGAACACCTCTTTGGTTTGTGGGGCTTGATCATCGGGATCCCATTGTTCACTTTCTTTTTAGATTTAATGAATGTGAAAGAGATTCCGCGATTGCGTAAAAAAAACGATGACACCTTGCAGGACCAATAAAAATGATTGCTGTAAAGGATGCCAATTGATAGAAAAAACCATCTCTGCCGATGAAAGGCGAGATGGCTTTTTTATTTTGCAGCAATTTTTTTCGTAAAGGAGACAAAGCAGATTGCTGAAGAGGGGCTTTGAAATACGCTTGTTGCTGAATACCCTAACGAGTGATAAAAGTGAACCAGCTTGGGTTCTTGCAGGATCGTATTCAAACGTAACGTATCTGTTTGTACGTTCCTTTCAATCAAGGTCATTGCTTGTCTACCGATCCCACGGTTCTCGTAGGAGGGAAGAAGGGCGATGGAAGATAGCTTCGTCGTATGTTCCTGCTCAACCGTCAGTTTTAGGAAACCCACGATTTTCTGAGCGGTCATGATTAAATAATAAGTTGTATTCGACGCAGAAAACTTTGCGCTTAGCTTCTCGAAACTTTGTAAATAGGGAGAAGTTTCTCCGTCTTGATAACGGAGAAAGAGTGGCTTGAAGGCAACTTTTTGTATCAAGTAGATAGAAAGTACATCGGAAAGCTTCGCTTCTTTAAGCTGAATGAGCATGCACACCTCCATAAAAAGTCAGACATCATTTGTTGAAAGACATTGATTCGGTATAGAAGGTCCTGATGAAAAAGCCATCGAATAGCAGTCGTTCATTGGCTCGTTTCCGTTTTGATCCTTCCCTCAACCAGAGGTTCAAAAGCGAAGAGATCCGCAGGGCTTCGTGCCAACGGTGTTTTATTGAAAAAGATCATTTATCGATGTAACCAAGTCGTCATAGGTTTGACCGGTAGCGATTGCATAAACGGAAAGCAAAAAGACGAGGGCTGCTGCCAACACGTAAAAAATTCGGAGGCGATAACCGTCACCTGTCCGGCGATTTTTTACAAAAGTAAAAATCGTCACAGCTAGATAAGCGAAGGTCAATAAACAAATAAGATACGTAATAATTTCTGGTGTCATGGGCGTTTTCCTTTCTTTTTCTATTTGTATAAAAATATACTCAATAAATATAATATAACCATTTCGAAACCGTCAAAGAAAGCGCTCAATTTTTGACACATAAAAACTGACCGAATGGTAGCCACTGGTCAGTTCTATTCAAAAACGATGGGGTATGATCTTAATTGTCTTTTTTTTCTGCATCTAGTAAGCTTCTTAGTTCATCAGCTAAAGCGATACAGGCAATACTGTCTGTTAAGGACATCAAGGGATTTTCGAGTTGTCCTTGTGCAAGTGCGGTGTGAACTGCTTGAATCTCTGAATGGAAATCATCGATCTCGTACCCAATATCATAGATCGTGTCTTCTTGGTCAATCGTCACGGTAAAAGAAGCGGGGCGATGGAAGTTTGGGACCGTGATTTTCCCTTTTGTTCCTTGTAATTCCGCCACCGTCTCTTTTGTTTGGTCAAATCCGGTCTCAATCACTGCAACAAAGTCTTCACTGACAAAGCGTGCTTCAACGTAGGTATCGACCCCAGTTTCATACAGGCTGTAATCGATCAATTCGGCAGTTAAGTTTTCTGGTGAAAAATCTTGGATAAAGGCTAAGTTATAGATTCCCATATCCAATAAAGCACCTCCTTGTTTTGGCAGATAATGATAAGTACTGCCTTCGACTGGTAAATGGCGGCGAAAAGTAGTCGTGACACTTGTTAGCTCACCGATATGACCACCATCCACAAGTTCTTTTAGTTTGCGATACGCCGGAGTGAAGCGCGGTTTCATAGCTTCCATAAAGAAGACTTCGTGTGCTTGGGCTTGTTTTTGTACGTTGCACATTTCTTGTGCAGTCAAGGTTGCTGGTTTTTCACATAAAACAGCTTTTTTCGCTTGAAAGGCTTTGATGATCCATTCATAGTGATACAAATGCGGCAAAGCAATATAAACGACATCGATAGCTGGATCATCTAATAGGTTTTGGTAGTCATCAAAGACAGCATCACACGGAAATTTTGCTTGAAACGCTTGCGCTTTTTCCATCGTACGACAAGCAACCCCATAAAGTTGGGCATCTTGAAAATTTTCTAAGCTTGCAGCAAAGCGATTGGCGATATTTCCGGCACCAATAATTCCCCAATTGATCATTTCATTTCCCTCTTTTCTTCAGTTGACGGGTATTCTGAGAGAATCCCTGATTCCAAAACAGTTTGTTTTTTTCTTAGTTCAGCAATATTTTTTTGGTATTCTTTGGCATACAGCAATGCGAACAGTGAATCTAAAATATACTCAAAGGCGACCTGCGAAGAAAAGGTACCGACTTTGAGGAAATCACGTTCATCATGAGAAGCGATGATCGCATGGGTCGCTAATGGGATGATTTTTGCATGGGCGTTGCCAGAGATCACGATCACTGGTACCCCGACATCACGAAAGTGCTGCATGATTTTTTCGTATTGCGTATTTTTCCCACGATAGGTAATAAACACGGCACAATCTTTTTTCGTGACGTTCGACGCATTCCACGCATCATCTCCATACTCATCAGCAACGATCAGATACTTATTGATCTTGACCAACTTATTTTGAAAACTTCTTGCCCGGATCTGAGAATCACCACGAGCAAATAAGAAAATCCGCTGCGCAGCTTCCAACGATTGTACCACTGCTTCCATCGTTTCCGGAGCGACCTGAGCATGGGTTTTGTGGATCGAGTTGATCGCTAGATCGGCCATTTTTTTCAAAATGTCAGGTGTTTGATCCTTGGGCGAAAAGGGGAAATTCGCGTCAACAAAGGTTGGGTTGAACATCTGATTATGGGCAATTTCAGCCAGACCTAAGCGAAAACTTTTAAATCCTTCATAACCCATCTTTTTGGCTAGACGAATGACGGAAGAGTGGGATGTATACGTATGCTTGGCGATGACTTCAATCGTCAACGAAGGCACATCATTGATATTTTGCAAAATATAATCGGCAATCCGTTTCTCCGTATTGGTCAATCCTTCTTGAAGCCGTAATTTATCTCCTAATAACATCAAACCACCTCTTTCTAATCATAGCCTAGGACAAAGAAAACCAAAAGCAAAAACTGTGCCTTTTTGGTAATTTGGTAAAAATGTTCAGAAGCACTCAGCAGTTTGCGAAAAAGTCTGGTCAAAAGCACCTGTTTTTGGCAAAAGACTTCCCATTTTGAAGAATTTCATCAATAATCAAGCTATCAATTTATAGGAGGCGTCACAATGTTAACTATCGCATATCTCGGAAATGGGAAAAGCACCAATCGCTACCATCTGCCTTTTTCAACCAAGCTGCAGGATAAGATCAAAGTGAAGACGATCTATTCACCAAGCGGCAAGCTGACCTGGCCAACACTGGAAGGCGTTCATTACACCTCTGACTTAGAGGATATTTACCGTGATCCTGAAATTCAATTAGTTGTGGTCACGACCCCCAGTCATTTGCATTATGAATTAGGCAAGGATATCTTGCTTCATGGGAAAAATGTCTTAATCGAAAAACCTTTTACGGAAACCTCGGCACAAGCAAAGGAATTGTTCGCACTGGCGCAGGAGAAAGGCTTGTTTGTGCAATGCTATCAAAATCGCCGCTTTGATTCTGATTTTTTGACCACGCAAAAAGTGATCGAAAGCGGCGTGCTCGGAGATCTCTTAGAAGTAGAGATGCATTATGATTATTTTCGTCCAGAGGTTCCACGGTCAGTGACCGAATTTTCACTGAATACTAGCTACTTATACGGACACGCTTGTCATACACTGGATCAAGTGATCTCCTATTTTGGGCAACCTGACGATGTCCATTATGAGGTTCGGCAATTGCTTGGGAAAAATCGCATGAACGATTACTTCGATTTGGATCTGTTTTATGGTCGAATGAAAGTCTCAGTCAAATCTAGTTACTTCCGATTAAAAGAGCGGCCTAGTTTTGTCGTTTATGGCGAAAACGGCGTTTTTGTAAAACAAACGAAGGATCGACAAGAAGAGCATCTAAAACAGTTTTATCTCCCAGATCATGCAGATTTTGGGATCGATTTGCCAGAGCACTATGGCACACTAACTTATATGGATGCTAACGGTGACTACCATGAAGAAAAAGTCATCTCTGAAATTGGTGATTATAGCCGTGTGTATGAGGGCGTCTATGAAACGATCATCAATGGCAAAGAGAAAATCGTAAAAGACGAAGAAACAATTTTGCAAATCAAAATGCTAGAAACAGGCATCAATCAAGTGATCACTGAGTCATAAGGCAGAGTGATTACGGGGCTTTTGACAAACAAAGCGCCTGAAGGCATCAACTGACTCAACGTAAAGGAGGAGATACGAATCGAACCTTCAGAAATCCTGCAAGAAGAACAGCAACTGCAGTTTGCTCATTTTGACAATGACCTCGCATTGCGGTTGGTTATTGCCATCGATCAGTACGTTAAAAGGAATTACCCGAAGCCGGTAGGGATCAAAGTTGTTCATCAGGGCTTGCCGATCATTCGATTTTTAATGGCAGGGCGAAAAGAGAGCCCTTGGCTTGAAAGAAAAGAACGAACGGTACTAGAAAGCGGGCATAGTTCACTATACGTCTATGCGCAAAAAGATAGAGATATACAATTTGCTAAATGGGCACAAAACGAACATTATGCAATTTGTGGTGGTGGTTTTCCAATTATCGAAGACAGGAAAGTCACTGGTGCTATCTGTGTGTCAGGTTTGGCCCATTTAGAGGATCATAAAGTGATCACCGAAGTATTGAAACAAATGATTTAAGAAGATAGAAAAGGGGAAGCAAGATGAACTTAGCGATTTTAGGGGCAGGCATGATCGTCCATGATTTTTTGACGGTGGCAGGGGATGTCCCGCAGCTTGAACTGTCCGCTATTTTTGGGACAGAAAATGATTTAGAGAAAATGAATCACTTAAAACAGCAATACAAGATTCAAACCGTCTACACAGAGTTAGGGGCATGTTTGGCGGATCCATCCGTTGACACCGTGTATGTCGCACTGCCCAATCAATTGCATTATTCCTTTGCCAAAGAAGCAATCCTCGCTGGCAAACACGTCATTTGTGAAAAGCCATTTACGTTGCAGACACGAGAATTAGTAGAATTAGCAGAATTGGCTGCTGCCCACAAGGTGCTTTTGATCGAAGCCATCACAAATCAGTACTTAGCCAACTATCAAGGAATAAAAGCGCAGCTTGAAACATTGGGAGAGCTGAAAGTGATTGAATGCAACTATTCGCAGTATTCTTCTCGTTATGATTTATTCAAAGAGGGAACCGTTTTACCTGCATTTAACCCGAAAATGGGTGGTGGGGCATTGATGGATATCAATATCTATAATATTCATTTTGTCGTCGGGCTTTTAGGAAAACCAAAAAGTGTCCGCTATTTTGCTAATGTCGAACAGGGGATCGATACTTCTGGCATGCTGTTTTTAGACTATAAACAAACAAAAGTCGTTTGTATCGGCGCCAAAGATTCGACAGCGACGATTCGTTCAACGATCCAAGGGACGAAAGGATCGATCATCGTCAATGGGCCGACGAATATGCTTGCCAGCTATGACGTTGAACCGGTCCATGGGGCAAAAAGCCATCAGGATCGCAGCGTTCACGGACATCGTATGTTTGAAGAATTTGTCCGTTTTGCACAAGCCATTCACGAAAATGATCAGGCCTTTGTCAAGGAACGTCTTGCCCATAGCAAGCTGGTGATGGAAGTCGTGGAAAAAGCATTGGCAGATGCCCAGATCGTATTAGGATAATCGCATCAATGAGGAAAGACACCAGCTTCTTAGAAAAGTTGCTGGTGTCTTTGTCTGTTGTCTTATTTTTTCTTCTTTAAACTCAATAAGGTTAGTGGGATACCCAAGGTGAGGTAGCCGACAATCGTCATCAAACAGACCACCAGCCAAAAGTTATCTACTGCTAGAAATGCAATCAGGCCATATGCCACCAGAATCGAGAGAAAATAAAAAAGAAAGAGCTGAAAAAAACGTTTAAAACTCACAGTCATTCATTCTCCTTTGTCGTTAAACTGACAAGAAAAGTATACCACATCAAATGCAACTTCAAGGGCTGAATGTGATCTTTCGCAGGAGCCGCTAAAGGCGAATTGTTTTGTCGACTGGCCGTGATTCGCTATACTTGAAGGGAAGAGAAAGCGCAGGAATATTTTTTTAGGAGAAGGAGGAGACAGATGAAAAAGGTGGATGTACTGATTATCGGAGCGGGTCCAGCTGGAACGGCTGCTGCCTATGGGTTAAAAGCCAAAGGTAAGACAGTCGCGATCGTTGAAGCCGATTTATGGGGTGGCACTTGCCCCAATCGCGGGTGCGATCCAAAAAAACTACTGATGCGAGGCGTAGAAGTCAAAACAGAGGCGAAACGTATGCAAGGCAATGGTGTTCAAGGGCAGGTAGCCATTGATTGGCCGGCACTGATGGCGTTTAAGCGCTCGTATACCGATCGGGTGCCAGAGTCAACCAAACAAGGGTTACTAGCAGAAGGGATCACTACTTACTACGGACAAGCCGCTTTTCGTGATGCCCATACGGTCGTCGTGGACGCAGAAGAGATTCAAGCAGAAAAAATAATTATTGCGACAGGACAGCGTCCAGCCGTACTGCCCATCGTCGGCAAGGAGCATTTACAAAGCAGTACTGATTTTCTTTCCTTTGAAAAGATGCCAGCAACGATTGCTTTCATAGGTGCTGGGTATATTACCTTCGAATTGGCAATGATCGCTCAAGCAGCAGGTGCTGAAGTTCATGTGATCCATCATAATGACCAGCCGCTAAAAGGATTTGATGCTGAATTGACCGCAGAAATGGTTCGTTCAATGCAGGACCAAGGCGTTTCGTTCCACTTTAATCAGAACACGCAGCGAATCACGAAAGAACAAAACCACTATACGATCCAGACACAAGCATTGTCTCTACCCGTAGAAGCAGTGATTGGTGCCACGGGACGCAGACCCAATAGCGATCAGCTGCAACTGGAAAAGGCAGGAGTAGAAACGTCAAAACAAGGGATCGTAGTAAATGAGTTTTTGCAGACTAGTCAAAGACACATCTATGCAATCGGGGATGTGCTAGCGAAAAAGCAGCCCAAACTGACGCCTGTTGCCAGCTTTGAAGCCGCCTATCTTGTCGATCATATAGATGACCAGAAAACACCCATCCGCTATCCGCTGATCCCTACGCTGGTTTTTGGTGAGGAAAAACTAGCAAGAATCGGGATCAGTGAGCAAGAGATTGCCGATCATGCCTCAGAGTATCATAGCGAGGTGATAGATCTTTCTTCTTGGTATACCTATCGACGAATCAATGATCAAAATGCAAAAATCAAATTGGTTTATGATACATCTGATACCATCGTTGCTGTCACGATTGTTTCTGCATTGGCCGATGAGTTGATCAACCACTTCGTTTTTGTGTTGGAGAATCAGCTATCGAAAGAAGCGCTGGCCCAAATGATTTTTGCCTACCCAACACCTGCTAGCGATTTGTCCTATTTTCTATAAATAATCAAACAAGCCTGCACTAGTTTCCGCTAGCACAGGCTCTAAATTATTATGTCCGAATTGACTATAGTCTGCCAACCTTAAATGAACCTTAAAGTTGGTCTGGGGATTATTTAAGAAACGGGTTTGTTTCCTAGTAAAAGTAGATTTTCAGGCTTTCTTTGAAAGCCGGCGTACCGCAATGATTAGTACGATCGATGACAAGAAGAGTCCGATCAAATAGATGATGAAAATAAAATCCGGCTCATAATGCCGATAATTGAATATTTTTATCATAAAAAAGAGAAACGGGATCGCTGCAATAAGGGTTGAAACGAAACGTTTCCGCCATTGTATGAAAAACGATCCAATCACTAGAAAAAGACAGAATGGGACCCAGAAGATCAGATGTCCGATAAGTTCGATTTTTCACACCTCCTAGCAAGTAAAATCATCATAACGTTTCTTCCTAAAAAGCAAGCGTGAATGAAAAAATAATCCCATTAGGCACGTATGAAATTATGAGTGGAGTCTTCTGAAAAGTTCACAAGAAATCTGAGAATTTCAAAAGGAAATGAAAATCGAGCGATTAGGAATGTCCCAATAGGTCGAGAAAAAAGCACCTCTTGCAGGATTCAAGTGAAAATGAATGCTACAAGAGGTGCTTTTTCGTAGAAAATCTGGTGCTTTATTCAATTGATAGTAAAGAAATGATTAGGAAGGAACGGCAGTCTTTTTTATGGCAAGATGTTCTTACTATAAAAAAGAGAAATGACCATACCTATGTCCAATAGATCCTTATAATAAAATCCTTTCAGTGGCCCAAAGTGTAAGAAAAATCCGAGAATCATTAATACAAACAGCAGCAGGAAGAGCAGGTTGAAAATGGTCATTAAGCGAAAACTGAAATGCCAATTACTCAAGAAATACTGATATTTCGCTGCTCGGTAAATTTTGTTTTGAATCGGAATTTTCTTGAGTGCAGGAATGGATTCATGATAGGACGTAAATAACTCGTAGTCTTTTTTTGTCAGCACTTCTGAGAATATGTTCGTCCCCGCTTGAAAGTCGAAATAGCCCCAATGGAATTGCTCTTTATCATCTGGCGATTCATGCTTCATCAGCTTTCTTGGCTTGATGGTGAAGGCTTTGATGGTCTCATAGGGGTAACTGAAATAGGTGTTGCTTTCTAGATAGTCGATGATGACCAAAAAAAGCATTCGGGTCTCTGTGAAAACCAACAAACGATTGCCACGGGTGTCATGAAAGATGTCACGGTATGCTTTTGCTTTTTCGGTTGTTGCATAGGCATAGGCGCCAAGCCCTTGATTGGCGAAGGCGAGGTTTCCATCTGGCGTCAAGGGCAGATAGCCAAGAATCGTTTCGTCTTTTGCTAAAAGCGTCCGAAGCTCCTCTAATAGATCTTGCAAGAAAACATATTGTTTGGACAGCTCGAAGGTTGTTGCTTTTTCTTGTTCAGATACTTTTGTCAGTGGTTTATTTTCATTTAAAACTAACTGTTTAAAATCCATCGATAGTCATCCTTTCTTTTAAGCGTTTGCGGCCACGGGAAAGACGATTGTAAATTGCTGAGATATTTAAGTCCGTCTGTTCTGCGATGGTTTCGGGTGATTCCTGATAAAAATAGTAGAGCAGAAAGATCCTTTGATCGAGGGCTTCAAGGTCTTCAATAAAACCCAAAAAGTTTTCCTTTGTCAAAGGTGAATCTTCGATCGCTAGTTCCTGCTCATCAACCGGCTTTTCTTCCAGCGAGCGTTTGTTCAGCTTCCGCTTGTGGTCAATCGCACGACTGCGACTAATCAAAAGCAGCCACGTAATCAAACGACTTCTTTCTGGTTGGTACGCAGCAATCTTTTGCCAAACCTCGTAAAAAACTTCGTTCGCTACATCTTGTCGCTCGCTCACTTCATGCGGTTGCGAGAGGACACTATGAATCGTCCTCAGCATGCTATCACCATAAACCACTAACAGTTCTTCTAAGCCGGCATAGTCTTTCTTTTTGATTCGTTCAATGATTTCTTCATCCTGCACCTTTTTCACCCCTTCACACTATATACGAAGAATTTTTGCCTTTTCTATCAGAAAAAGAAAAAAACCTCTGTTAACGAGGTTTATGTTCTTTGGCCAGAAGATCTGTTGCCAAGCGCTGTGCTAAATACTCCCAAAGAATGCCGCCAAAAAAAGCACCAATCATATAAAGAGTGACTGCTTGCAGCTCCATTGGATTATTTGCTAGCCAGAAAGAAAACAGCGAACCGATGATCAATAAGTAGCTGCCAAAAAGCACTTGCCGCCACGAGCGTTTTTTAACAAACTTGCTAATGTGAAAGGTTGAAAGGATCATCAAGAGAATTTGGATGAATGCCAGCGAAGGCAGAAGTGCAAAGCCAGAAACAACCATTTCCCTCAATTGTTGAATCAAGAAAAAGAAAGCAAAGAGAATCAGCCCGCTTGAGAATGTACTAAGCCGCAAGGAAGATATTTTTTTTCGCATTGGTTTACTCCTTGAAAGGTTTTCTTTATTATAGCAAATTTTTAGTTAAATAATGTAAAAAGATGAACGAGAAAGTCTGTAAAAAAAACTTCTCCTACATGTGCCTACTTTTAGTATACTTGAAAGAAACGAGTGGATGGACTCGATACATGAGGAGGATTTCATGCTAACGATTCTTTTTGCTCCTGCCAAATGGTCCTCAGAAAGCGATGCAGGAGATTGAACACTTTTTAGAAAAAAACAGTTTTCCTACTAAAAAAAAGAGCGATTATCATTGAGATAATCACTCTTTTTTTAATAGAGATCTAATAGCATCAGCAAACCCGGGACCCACGTAGTGAAGATACCGCAAGCAATCGCAAAATAATGAATCTTACGACCAAAGTTTACCTTTACGATTGTGTCTAAAAAGCCGCAAAACCATAATGCTCCCCATGTTAACCAAATCAGTGCAAAAAGGGGATCTTGCTCCCGTCGCCCAGAAACCCAGGCAAATGGCAAGGTATTGATGGCTACGAATAGCGCAAAAATCCCATAAATACGTAGATCTAAATCAAAGAGGTAAATGATCCCTACCAACAAATACGTGAATGCAAAGAGAAAGCCAGTGCCTGCTTCATAATAAGCGCCTTGAAGCATATAGACTAGATTGATAATAAAAGATAACGAACCTGTAAAAAGATTGATTAAAGCAAGTGAGCGATAGTCAATGTGAAGCAAGCTGCCCCAACCATTGATTATCAAGGTGATTCCTACGAAAAATAAGCCAATTCCTAACATAAAATCCTCCTTTAATTAAATTTAGAATAACAAATTCTAAGAAAAAATAATAGCTCTATTTGCTTTTGTGTCAATAAAAATAAAAATAGTCGGTAAATCTGCTATTATTTGCTGTTAAATTTGATAAAATCAATAGCAAAGAGTGTTGCTTGCCGATGCTTTTCTCGATAAGGGGAAAATTTCAGCGTATAATAAGAACTTTTACTCGTTGAAAGAATGGGAAAAGAGACAGCATCAATAGATTTTCAGTGTATTGATCGGACAAAAAGCAGACGAAGCAGTGGTTTATCAGTTTTTACAAATTTGCAGCAGCGAGGACTGCTTCGTGGAAAGGAGGAATTATGCCGAGAAAAGACCGAATTTTACTTTTTATTGACGACTATATGCAAGAACAGGGTTGTGCACCTACCATACGGGAAATCTGTGCCAATGAAGAGATAAAAACAACTTCTTTGGTTTATCGTCATTTATTGCGTCTTGAAAAAAGAGGCCTGATTTACCGAGCTTACCGTTATAAGTCACGCTCGGTACGTTTTACAGATGAAGGGAAGGCCTATGTCAAAGCGTTGCGGCAAGCGCAAGGCAATGAAGAATAAATAAACACCAAAATAAAAAACCTAAGGCTTTTTTATTTTGGTGCACGGTAGCCGGCAGCTTCCGCTTCAGCGATCGTTTTGAACCATTCTTTCGGGTTGGTAGTATCCTCGTAGTATTTAGATCCTGGCAAATGATAGATGCCACTTTTTGACCCTTTAATTAAACCGTTGCCTTGTTCATCGACATATTGTTTCTGTTTCTCATCCGCTTCATTGCTTTTATTGCCGGCAGAAGTCGAAGCTGTGGTTTTTTCACTATTTGAAGCATCCTTCTCCGATTGTGGCATTTCTTCGCTTGAAATCTCGCTGGTACCATCCGCATAGTTGATCGTGACGCCGTCTTGGATGTTAAAGATATAGCAGTTAAATTGGATCGTGTCATCACCAATGGATTTTGCTTGCATCTGGACACCACGAGCAACCAGTTCGTCTTCGCGATAGATCGGAGTGACGGAATATCGGACATAATGCTTTTTATCTTGCTTGAGATAATAGTTGATATCCATTTCTAAGCGCAACATCTCGGGATTGTTCAACTGACTAGTTCCTGTGATCAAATTCTTCCAGTTTGCATTTTCGCCAGCTAAAGCAAACCCAATCAAATGGGTCCGATTATATAAATATTTTCCATTGGGGAGTTGCTTATTACGCCAGCCCGTTGGTTTCACACTAGAGATATCGCCACGCTTTTCCGTTGGCATCAAGGATTGATTCAACATTGCTTCAGCAGAGGTCGCACGATTGAGGTGGTCAAGGTCGCCGTATGCTTCCCAGGCACCATTTTCAAGTGAAAGATCATCTTCTGAAAACTCAGGGATGTTCTGATTGACTTCAATCGTTTGGGTGCCTTGGTACGTTAACTGTGCTAGTTCATCTGCACGAATATCCTTAGCAGAAGTGGCAGTCACCTCTGATGATGGTGTGTTATGGTTTGGGAATAGCTCATTATTTTGTAGGAAACCAAAGCCAACTGCTGCGAGTGCGAGAAGCGCAGTGACCGATCCGATAAATGTTTTTTTCTTTGCCATCTTTTTTTGCCTCTCTTTTCATTGATGTATAGTTAGCATAAACGGGGAGTAAAAAAACTGCAACCCATTCATCATACCATTTGCATGGAGCGTTTTACAGAGCTTTCCTGCTGTTTTTGTTTTTACTCTTGATTGTTTCCAATCAACGCTCCTTACAAAGGGAATATATTCGAATAAAATTTTTCGTCTGCAAGCCATATTTTTCAGGTTTTAAAAAAACTATGTGATATAATGAGTAAAGTTGCTGCTCTATCCCTTTGGTGCTTGTTTTAATAACAGGTATCTCCAGCTGCGGAACGAAATTTCAGCTGTCTAGCAGACAACCTTCAAACGAAAGAAATCCGGACAATTTTCTGAACGATTTCCTTTCTTTCTTTGGACAAAATTATAGGAGAAGGAGTGTATCCCATGAACCAGCAAGAAACTATCTTACATTATTTAAATAAGAAAGACTCTGAAAAATTAAAAAAACTCGTATCAGGAATGGAAGAGCTGCCGCTGTTACAATTGTTCAGTAATTTATCCGCGGATGAAAAAGTGATCGTTTTCCGACTATTACCGAAAGATAAAGCCCTTATCCTATTTGAAGATTTGACACCAGCCACACAACAACACTTGTTACGCTCTTTCACCGATGAGCGAGCAACCGAATTTGTAAACGAAATGGCCCCCGATGTCCGTGTAAGGCTCTTGGATGAGTTGCCAGCCACCGTCACGCAAAAACTTTTACAATCGTTGGCACCTGATGAACGAGCCGCGACAAACCTCTTATTAGGATATGAAGCTGAGACTGCTGGCCGTTTAATGACACCGGAATTCATCACACTGAAAAAAGACATGACAGTCAATCAAGCGTTAGAAAAAGTGCGGATGCAAGCCAAAGAAAAAGAAACGATTTATACGCTTTATGTGACTGACCAAACGAAAACCTTAGAAGGGGTCTTGTCACTGAAAGATCTCTTGATGGCACAAGGGGAGCAACTCATCAGTGAAATCATGTCACGAAAAGTAATCTATGTGACTACTGACACGGACCAAGAAGAAGCGGCACGTTTGCTAAATGAACTAGATATCATTGCGCTACCAGTCGTAGACAAGGAATCACGAATCGTTGGGATCATCACTGTCGATGACGCCATCGATGTCATCGAGCAAGAAACGACGGAAGACATGTTTAATGCCGCAGGTTTAGTCGATGTTGCTTCTAATGAAGCAGACCGTAGTAATGTTCTGATCAACGGCAGCCTTTGGCAAATTTGGAAAGTCCGATTGCCGTTTTTAGTGATCACTTTGGTTGCTGGTCTTTTAGCTGGGGTAGTCATTGATGAATTTGAACAAACATTGGAATCGGTGGCAGCTGTTGCAATCTTTATTCCTTTGATCATGGATATGGGGGGGAACGTTGGAACACAGTCCTCAACTGTTTTTGTTCGCGGGATGTCATTAGGGCATATTGATCTTTCGACCTTCACCCGCCATTTCTTTAAAGAGGTTTGGATTGGCTTGAGTCTAGGTTTGATCGTAGGGATCATCTCCGGCACCGCCGCTTCACTATGGCAAGGGATCCCAATGTTAGGTGTGGCTGTTGGTGTTTCGTTAGTTTTTGCCATGACCTTAGCCGCAGCACTTGGTTTCTTAGTTCCGTTTGTACTTATTAAACTGAACATCGACCAAGCAGCCGGTTCGGCACCCATTATTACCTCAATCAAAGATATTGCCGGCTTGTTTATCTACTTTGTTTCTGTAAATGCTCTCTTGGGACATTTACTTTAGCCATCCGTCCGTTCCGATGGTATAATAAAGCGACATCACATGATGAGCACAAAATAGAAAGGGGAAATGTCTTATGACAAATCAAATGAAGCATCATCAACTCGGAGGTTTCTCTTTTTAAGTGCGGCCTCCTAACTAACTGGAGGGAAATCATGGAAAAACAAGGAATTGTGGTCTTTCAGGCCAAAGATATCGCAAAAGTCCGCTTGACTACAGGAGAAGAATGTTTAGCAACAGTTACAGGAAAATTTCGCCAGCAGGCACTAGCACCCAAGGATTATCCTATTGTTGGTGATTTTGTACAAGGGCAGGTGTATGATCAAGATCATTTCTTGATTGATGCTTTGCTCCCACGAAAGAGTTTTTTACAACGAAAAGTAGCCGGAAATCGGACGGATGAACAAGGGATCGCGGCGAATATCGACACGGTTTTTATTGCAACTAGCGCCAATGAAGAATTCAATTTCGCTCGGTTAGAGCGCTTTGTCACGATCGCTTGGGACAGCGGGGCTAATCCGGTGATTCTCTTGACCAAAGCCGATCAAGTCACAGCTGATGAAAAAGCAGAGCTGCTGCAAGCCTTAAACGATGCATTTGGTGTGAAAACATTTACTACGTCCATTTTTGAACCAAACGAATTGCTGATGGAAACGTATTTTTCTGACGGACAGATCAGCGCATTTATCGGTTCATCTGGGGTCGGGAAGTCCAGCTTATTAAATCAGCTTATGGCGCAAGACGTTCAAAAAACCAATGACATACGAGAGGATAGTCGAGGACGACACACGACGACGAGTCGTCAGTTATTCACTTTGCCCTCTGGCGCAATGATCATCGATACTCCTGGTATGCGGGAAGTTGGCATCAGTACCGTCCGCTCAGCTTCGATCGACCAATCCTTTGAAGCGATCAGCCAGTATGCTGAAGGTTGTTTCTTCCGAGACTGTCGTCATGAAACAGAACCGAAGTGCGCGGTCAAAGCAGCCATTGCTGCCGGTGAGCTTTCAGAAGACGCCTTCGCCCGCTACCGTAAAATGGAAAAAGAACTGGCGTATTTGAAGCGAAAAGAACAGATCAAAGAATTGAAAAAGTAACAATGAGCACTCCTTTCATTTGGGAGTGCTTTTTTGTGCGTTTCTAGAGAGTCTGGTTAAGTGGAGAAGAAGAGAGCCATAGACAATGTCCTTATGTTTTCACGAAAAAGTCGGCCAATTCCAAAGGGCACTACATGCTAAGTGGTTGAACTAAGCTAAGGTTGCCTAGCTGGTTACAAGCTGTCGTCAAGAAGCGCAGCATAAAAAACACAGTGGGGTGATTTCCCACTGTGTTTTGAGCAATGATTTGCCCCTGCCAAGGTACTTTCCAGTATAAAGGGTTGATCTGCAAATGACAACTTGAAAAAAGAGGGGGTCATTCGACAGAGCGCAAAATTTTCGTCATGGCTTTTCCTTTCGCCAGTTCATCAATTAGTTTATCTAGATAACGAATTTCTTGAACCATTGGCTCTTCGATCTCTTCTATCCGAATCCCACAAATGACACCAGTGATCTGTTTTCGCGCTGGATTGAGCTGTGGGGCTTGACTAAAAAAGGTTTCAAAAGAAAGCTCCTCATTCATCTGTTGCAGCGTTTCTTGGTCATAACCAGTTAGCCACGTAATAATCTGATCCACTTCTTCTTTTGTTCGATTTTTCCGCTCTGCTTTGGCAATATATAGGGGATAGACTTTCGCGAAACTCATTTGGGTGATCTTTTGATTTTTCATGATATGCTCCTTTAGTCTTTACACAAAGTATACTTTATTTTCTTCGTTTTGCCGAGATTTTCGACACTTGTTGTGTGCCAAAAATAGGCGAGGGGACTAAAGAATGATCTTTTCTTCTTGTTCACGAAACCCTAGTACTTTTTGACGTGACTCGCCATCCCAATAGAGCAAGTCCAAATTCTTATGCAGCATTAGCTGTGTATATAATTCTTTCAGCGTCAGAGCAGGCTTTTTTGGTTCGAAAAATAAAATCAATTGGTTATGGCTATCTTGAGCGATCGTCGTAAAAGGAATCAGGTTTTCTTTGTACGTTAAATAAATTCCTTGGTAATCCGCTGCACTCGATGACGTTGTCAGTGCTGTTAAGAGGTCTCTTGCTCTCATAATGAACCCGCCTTTACTGTTTTTTGTCGATAGGCATCGATATCCAACATGATTTTTGTTTTGCCGTACACCGTATACTTTTGCACCACGAATTGGTGGCGCTTATTCCAATAGCCACCTACAGTTAGAAACATGCCGTCATCAACATCCCCTAAAAAGTTCAAACTGTGTTTCGCAATCAAACAGTTGGTGGTACCTAGTGTAAAGCGGACCAAAGGGGAGGGGGCAAAGGAAACGATCCTTATTTTTGAGACAGTGCCTTTTTGTGTTTGCATCAGGTGTTCCTCCTTTAGTAAGTAGTAAAAAGCGGCATCATTCGTTGAGATCAAACCATTTTTTCTCTTCATAAAAAGCAACATGACGAATCTCATCATAATGGATTTTTTCTGTTGTTTCTCCCGTCAAGTAAATACCTAATGGATCATAACCACTGATTTTCCCGATAATATCTGGAGGATAGCCGCCTTCTTCATTGACTTCTTCTCGTTGGATCGCCACAGTTAGGTTCTTTTTCATGGCTTCAAATAAACACTGATTGATTTCTTCCGTTGTGAGTGACGGCTTAGGTGGACAATCAAATTTACGTGTCGGCTCTTCTTCAATTTCAGTTGTATGCTCAGATAAAAAGAATCCTTGCCACTTTAGCTTTTTTCGATCTTCATATGGTTGCAGCATACCCATAGCAATCACCTCTTATCTATATAATACAAACATACGTTCTCATTTGTAAAGCGAACAGATTTTTAAATTTCTGATTCTTCTATGGAACCCTTGCAAAGCCCAGCAGATAAGGAAGTAAAGGTAGGTCGTTTTTTTATACTATATCTGCTATAATTCACTCGAATGCAACAATCAACTTTTAAGAAAAGCAGCTGGGGAGAAGGGAATATGATGTCTGGATTAGTGGTGGTCATACTTACAATATACCTTGCAAATAGACAGGATAAAGAACAGTGGCTTTTTGATCGCAAGCGATTGACTATTCTGGCGCTTATGTTTATGATCGTCGGCATAAGTTGGGGCTTAAATGATAAAATAATGAAGGATCCTCTTAACCAAAATATCAGCAGCGATTTACTGTTTAATTATTCGTTCCCCTTATTGATATGTATGCTGGGTTTATTTATCAAAGAAATCCCACGGTGGGGACGGATCGTGACTTCGTCGTTTGGCTTTATGATTTTCGGGTATTTAGCTCTGCACTATTTGATAGGGTTTCACAACCCGTATTAGGAAAATCTACAGCTACGTCCATTGTATTGGCTATCAATTGGTCAATCAAACACAAAGCAAATTCAATACGTAATAGGATACATTCTGTTCCGTACTTGTTGCAGCTAATGGGCAGCAACAATTGGTTTTCTGTTTTTAATTTTGAATTTGTATCAGCTGATAAAGAGGTTTAGAAAGGAGAAGGGGCGTTGAATCGTTAGAATAATTGCTTTTGGATCAATCCGAACCTTATGTATTTTATCCTAACTAGCGGCACTTTAAAGCAAAATCCATTCACTAGCCATCGAAAAGCTAGTGGACAGCAGCAGGTTTGATCTTATTGGCAAATGATTCTATTTTTCCAAAGAATGATCAACGGCGCTTTATTCAGACTTTTTTAGCAAAATATGGACGTTTATGATGACCTATGAACATTACAATTATATGAAATAACAAAAGTACCCAATTTATCTACATGACTTTAGGGTTCTTTTTTATCAAATCATGTAATAGATATGTGTTAGCAGTTGCAACGTCTAAGCACCTGTATAAGAACTTTGAAACGGATTGGCTATATATGAATAAAGTTCTAGGTAAAAGCTCAAAGATTTTCAAAATGATTATAGCATACAATCAAACCGATTGGTTCGTGAATCAAGGCTGATAGCTTGAATCTGTATTTGCTGAGATAAAAAAGACGAATCCGCAAGTAACTTGCTACAAGACAGTTATCAATCTGTTGAGCAGCAAATCAAAAAAAGAATAAAAAAACTTGTATAATAAGAAATTCTTGGTTTTAGTTGAATATCAGGTGAATTAATGACAATTTACTAATAAAAGTTATTCGGAGGGAGGTAAAATGATGCAGAATTGATATGAGCTGTCTAGAATGGCACGAACTCTTTTTCAGATACATCTTTGTATAATATATATTATGTAAACTAGAATATAAAATTTTTCGAACACCGTATTTAACTGGTAATTTTACGACTCTCCTCCCTCTTATTCATGATTATTTCCTTCAAATTCAGCGAATTGGCAGCATAATAAAAATAAATGCTCATTTGAGCGATAGTTTTTTGATTTTTGTTTCTTCTACGAGGGAAACGAAATGCAACGTTTATATTTAATCTTGTTGATCCTTGAATCTTTGAATTCAAACTTTGTTTGCAGCTGCTGGCCAATCTCAATGAATCACTCAATGAATCGTTGTTCACGATCTTATCAGAAATGACTCGTAATGATTCGTACATAACCCAGCAAATTTGTTCTAACTATATAGCCTATGGGAATCTTGATCACAGATAAACCAGCAACGATAAACAAGAAAAGTTTCGTTGCGTTCAGTTTTCACCTAACGGATCAGATTCCCATAGCGAGTCCTAATCAAGGGATCACAGTCATTTAAGTACAATTTCTTCCTATTGCCGCCGATAATGTAATGACAGCTACGAAAAGTTTCAAACTATGTAATACAGGATCGCCAAAAGAACAATGATCGAAACGACCAAAACAAATGCTAGTTGATTTAAACGTTGAATAAGCAGGTTTTTCTTGTTTTTTTCAGATTTTTTTACTTCGTTTCGATAATATTCTCTATCTTTTGTTCCCATAAGTGCCAACTCCTTTTCCCTGATTTTATCGCTATCCTGAAATCATATGGTGCAATCAAGGCAATTTGTACGATTAACTAAAGTGGCAGGATCTGACTGAGAACCTACAATCGTATCTTATAGAAACTAAATAAGTCGACTGACGAGCTCCAAGTGATTCATAACGGCAGCTTTTCGGATAACCCCCATGCCTGGAAATGAGCCTTGCTGATAAGCAGCAACTAATAGCTGTAGCCCAGCGGTTTGGGTAGGATGTTGCTCTTCGTGCTGCAATAAAGCCTCCATGACTTGGAAAAACTTTTCTTTCTGGTTTGGTAATTCTTCCTCAGAAAATAAGTGAGCGATACGCAATGCTTGCTCAGTTGTTGGATAAATCCAATGCAAAACCAACCGCTTTGAAGGATAACTGTGCTCATAATAAATTTTGCTATCGACAGAAAAATCACTAAAACCCGCGTAGCCCAATTTTTGATAACTGTGATGGGCATTTGAAAATCCTTCGTCCAAACATTCTGTATAGAAACTATTTTTGGGTAAACGGGTAAACGAATCTTCCATCAGTAGCTTGGGACCGTTGATTTTATTTAACAATCGAAATTCTTTACCTACCAACACCGGCAGCGTATTTTCCCGCCAATCACTAGCGAGTGCTTGATCCGATTGATGAACAATCCAAAGGTCAGGCTTTTCTTCCACTGTTTCAATGGGACGATCCACGATCATTGCTTTAGGGGCAGCAACATTTTGTAACTCTGATAACCCTTCTGCCGTCAGAAAAGCCCCTGCCTGGGGATTGCGAATCAAATAAAAAGGATGTTGTTTCTTTTGAAATAATTCGATGGTTGTCCAGAACGTTTTTGATTGCTTGACTGGTTCAATGATCGGCTGGATCGCTTCTGATAAGCGATCTTGTTCCAATAAAGCTTTTAATGCCAACAAATCAAATTGTTTGCCACGAATATATGGGAAGTACATCTGCTTCTCTCCTTCTTACTCGCCTGATAAAAAACGTTTTTCCAGCGCTTCATAGGCTGCTCTGGTAGCGTCCAATTCTTCCTTCAATGCTTCGATCGCTTGTAGCTGAGTGTCTTCGATAAATCGATCGTAGTAATTCACTCCACCACCGAACAAGTCATACTCAGGCTGACGTTTCTTCAGTTCTTGGTACAAACGTTCTGTTGAAAATACCCGCAATCCTCGAGCAGTCTGTTTTGCTTTGCCGACTTCTCGCGCTTGTGCCGAAATCAACCGAAACAATAAGGCTTTTTCTGGAACCTGCAGCTCTTGCCGTTGGGGTTTCTTTTCGACACTGAAATACCCTTTGCTGCCCGTTTCTTTTTCAAGAAACGCATGATAGACCAAGACACCAATTGTAGGAGCAATCTGATCTTTGACTTTTTCATACAATGCCTTGGGTAAGACAAAATAATTATAATTCCCAATAAAGGATAGTTTTGCTTTTGAGCGAAAATCTGCCAAACTGACTTTTAGTTCATAGCAACGCCATTCAAAGGTGTTTTCTGCCGTCAAGCGACAACTTAAGGTATCCACGATGCCATGATCGTCCGGCATGACTACCTCTTCTACCACAATATCACTGTTTTCACGACAATAATAATAAAGTGCCTCTTCCATTTCTAAAGTTAAGGATGTCTTCACAATTTCACGACCTTTGTCTTGTTTCACTTATTATAAAACATATGTTCGCATTTTGGAAGAGGGAAATAAAGGCAGCCTATTCCCTCACCCATTCGGGCATCCGTTAACGAGAATCTCTTCAACCGTCTTCTTTGTACCGCGGAAACGTAACACGACAAGCAACAAGAGCACACTAAGTTGAACTAGGAATAGACGCTTAAAAGGAAGCTCAAATGTAAAGCCTGCCGGAAGATGAAAGAACCCGAAAAAATCATGCAGTGCTTTTTGACTAAGCCACAAACCACTGACAAATCCCATTAAATAAATGACGGTGCTTTGTATGGTGATAAAGACAAGTTCTTCCAACGTGACCAGTAAAGGTGTTTGTCCAATAATAAACGTATATGCAGGGATTGCTCTTCCTCACCGATCAAGTGATAATGATACATGTGGTTACACTGCCACAAAAAAGCACTGATCAAGCCCAATGTTAACATTCCTAACGCAACGCGCAACAATTGCAAGAAGAAAATCCAACTGGCATAGGTGAGATCCGTCTGGATTTCGCTGTTATTTGATTCATACTGCAACCAGTCATGAAAAAACAACAGCCAATTTTCTGCAAAGATGGTAAGAATCAGCAAGAAAACAGCCAATAAACCACTCATTAGTAAACTGCGTCTGCGAAGAGCTGCGTGCCAGCCAAACTGGTAAGGATAGAAATAACGCCATTTGTCCATAGTACTCCTCCTTTTGGCATCTATTTTACAGAATTTTCCGAATTTAGACAAACACCATCTTGTTTACATAATATAATTATAGACAAAAAAGAATGCGGCACTCGGCCTACATTCTTTTTTGTCTATTACAAATACCTAGTTAGTAGCTGCAACAAACGCTGCGGAAATTCTGTTAGATTGGAAAGATCAATGAAGCGTTCTTCCCCATAAATCGCTTTGATCACTTCTTTGTCTTGGCCAATGGCAGCTGCCAGAAACAGCACCCCTTGTCGTTCGTAGTCAGCGATCACCTGCTGAATATCTTCTTTGGCTTTTACCCCTGTATAATCAGGAAGAGCCTTTGGCTGGCCATCACTGATATTCAAGAGTAATTTAGTAGTTGCCGGCTGATGAGCGAGCTTTTCAGCTAGTACGCGCAAGACTGCCCCATCACGGTTATTTTGCCGAGGCTTCATTGTCATGAGTTTCTCTGGCACAAATTCAAAACCTTCGTTAAATTCTTTGTAAGCAAAAAGCGAGGTCTTTTCACGAGCGGTCACATCTGCTGTATCGCCATAAATCATCAATGGCAAAGATAAACGCTCCGCGAACGCATTCACCGCTAAGACCGCCTGTTGCGCATACTGTATCCGATCATCTCTAATCATCGAACCTGATTCATCAATGCGCAAAGCGAGAGCTAAGGAAGGCTGTTCGTGAGGTGGATTCTTCTTGTCAAAGGTCCGAAAATCTTGATACGCGACCTTACTGGCATCAAAGCGTGTGCCACTGTACTTACCTTTACTGTATGCCGAAGCTTGTTCGTTTTCCAAAACTTCTTGGGTTTGCTTGATCAATGACTCTACGATCGGCAACAACGGCTGCAAACGCTGCTGGGCTTCAGCCGCTTTTTCTAAATCGACGGGTGGTCGATGAACGATCAGCCCTTCTTTGGCATGGATCGATTCTTTTAATGCTTGTCGAGCCGCCTTTGATGCCGTGGTTTTCTTTTCTTTTTCCTGGGTTTCATACGCTTCGATCGACAAAGAATGAGCAGTAGGAGCGGTCTCTTGTGTCTCACTCCCAGCTTTTGCTTGGCCATCGTGACTATTGCGTTCTAGTTCTTCTGAAAACGTCGCCTCAGTTGCTGCGTCTTTCGCTTCTTGTTTGTCAGAATCACTGGTTTCCATCGTTTCCGCCTCAGTTTCTTGATTGGGGGTCTCAAGGACTTGTTCATTTTTTAGGACGGTCGTGCCTTCTTCCACTACATTGCGCTGGTCCGCCTCTTCGCTGCTGATTCGGCGTCCTTTGATTTGTTCTTTAAAGGCATTTAACGGTTGTCCAGAAAACAAAAGCCGCAATTGCGCCAATAACCCTGAAGCTTCTAGCGCCTGTTGTAAAAGAGCAAGCTCATTTGGATCGGTGGTGATTTTGTAGAGCACTTTGCTATCAATTGCTGTAAAGGGATCTTGTCCTTGCTTGACTGCATTTAGCCAATAAAAATAGGAGCGCATGCCCGCCACCCCTTTGATGGCATTGGCTTTGGCGGTCACGTCTAGCAAGCGTATGATCTCAGCCATTTTCTCCGCAGTCGTTTTGTCCGGATAATTGGTTTTGGCAATGCCTCGCTGCACCATGACTGCCAGCTCAGGTAAATCCATTTTTTCAGCATGCTGCATCCGGTCTCGCAAGGATTCGTTCAAAGGACGGTTGCCTTGGTAATTTCGATTCGTGGTGATGACTACGACACAGTCAGGGTGCCGGCGAACAAAGCCAGTGGGAATATTCAGCATTCCGTTTTGTTCAAGAGCAGAGTTTAAGGCCACTAGTACCGAAGCATCACGAATGACCGTTGGCTCTTGAATCTCAAGCAAATAACCTTTTTCCAGCGCCCGTACGATTTCCGAGGGATAAAATTTGTATTGAATTGTTGGTTGCTGATCGCTGGTTTCGATCCGCTCGATCAGTTCCGCAAATTTTGCCCGTGCCCGTTCACGAGTCAGGGAAAAATGCCGCTGGATCAACGCCAAGACATCTTCAAAACAATCACTTTGATAAATCGCATCCAGCAAGTCCTTATCCTCTTCTTGGTCGGTGTTGATCACTGGTAATAAAGCACCAAACACATCTGACTTATCCATATCGGCAAAGCAGGTGATTTTGGTGTAGGGCAGTTGCAGGTCGGCAGAAAGTGCCTTTGCCAACTGTGTTTTACCAGACCCAGCATCGCCTTCCAGCAACACATTGAAAATTTTCATTTCTGGATCCGTCCAATTCAGCGCGATCTCTGATGCAATTCGTAGTTCCTCATCACTGGTCTGATGACTTTGTGTTTTTTTCCAAATCATTGTTTGTTCTAATTTACTAAAAGCGCGTCCTTCCGTTACGACAAAAGATGGTTGATGTTGTGTCATGGCAATCTGCTCCTTTTCTTAATAACCTAGCTCATCTAAAAGCCGTTTCAGGATTTTGAAGCGTTCGCCGTATAGCTCACCATCTTTTTGCAAGGAATCATAGAAAAGCAGAATGTCTTCATCGATTTTAGGATTTTCGGTGTCTACTTCGACGGTCATGCGATTTCCTTGTAGGCCAATGATTTCAATCAAAGGATTTTCAGGATCGTAAAACTTTTCATGGCGATAGGCCTCTTGAAAATACAAACTGGATTGAGCCACTAAGATCGCTAAATCCAAAATTCTCGTAAGCGGCAATTCTTCGGATTGTCGAGACCATTTTTCACCAGTATGGCGCCAGACTTTGCCGGAGATATCGACTTTCCCGCGATCATTCCATTGCGCCAATCCGAGGGAAAGGCCTTTTGCATCTGTATGTAACGCATTTTTTCCGTCAACAGTATCATAGTCTTCTACTTTAATGACAGGTTTATGCTTCAAGTTTTCTGGTATTTTCATTATTTTCACTCCTTGTTTAGTAAATTAGTAATTTACTAGATAGAGTAAGTATAATAAGGAAGCTGTTCTGGAACAAGCAAAAGGTCTTTTCTAGTAGCTAGGGACAGATGTCTAGTTGATTTTCAGTGGCAAACGATTCTATCCATGACTGCGGCGATTTCAGGAACCAATACCAATGTGACCAATGTGTCTTCGCTGAATAAGGAAACAAGTCGTAAAAAAGCACTTGATAAGAAGCATCTAAAAACAAACGCTCTTAAAAAGTGCTTTTTTATGACGCATTACTTCACTAACTCAATTGATTGAAAAAAAGGCGTAACGCTTGTTTTCTCTGATATGTAAGCTGCGCTTTAGGAATGCCTTGGATCGCCCCTTCAATGCCGTAGAGCATATGCAAGCAAGCGCCCGCATCACATTGGTGGCGGATAGCTAGAAAAACCTCTTCGGCCGTTTTTGTGCGTAGTTGTTCAGGAGTATTGATGCCGATACGAACCAGGTGATCCGCTAAAACCTGACCTACATTTGGTAATTTTTGCAGTTCATTCATAGGTTTCTCCTTTTTGATTGTGGTCATCTTGCCCCTCTTTCTCTTGACGAATCAACGCATAGAGCTTCATGTCGAACAGCTGTTGGTTTTTCTCCGCATGCTTTCGCAAAACGCCTTCTAACGTAAAACCTGCCTTTTCCAACACACGACAAGAGGAATGATTCTTCGCAAAAGATTCAGCAGAAATACGAACGATAGTTGATGTAGTAAATACATAGTCACATAGTTGCTGAACAGCTTTGGTCATCAAGCCTTTTCCCCAATATTCTTCTGCGATGTAATACCCTATCTCATCTGTTCTAAAATGGATGTTTTCTTTGCGAAGGGCGCTAATACTCCCCACAGCTCGATCATCCACAGTGATCGCAAAGGCGAATTCTGCCTTTGCGACAGATTGAATATAGGCTTGTGCATCTGCAACAGTGTAAGGAAAGGGGAGTCCATCTCGTAAATTGCCATGAATTGTCTGGTTATTTAGAGTTCGAGCCAGATTATTTGCATCACTCATCTGCCACCTTCTTAAGGAACACTTCATTTCAACGCCTCCTTTGCCAGTGCTTCATTTTGATCCTATTGTACGAGTTTGTGTGTTTTTTTACAAGCAAAACTCAAAAAAAGATTGTTGAAAAAAACCAGCTAGACAAACGTCTAACTGGTTCTTTCCTTTACTGTCTCCATAAAGATAATTGCTTTTGTAAACACAGATAAATAAAAATTATTGCGCTGATATGGCGATCCCGATGGCTTTTTCTCCTAAATGCGAGCCGATAACTGGTCCGAAGTGGCCAATCTCAATTTCTGCATTTGGGTATTTCGCTTGTAGTTTTGCTTTTTCTTCTTTGGCTACTTCTAAATTATTGGCATGGATTACATAAAATTTAACAGGCAATGCGATTTCTTGCTCCCGTTGACCAATGATATCTTCCGCGCGATTGAATGCTTTTTTACTGGAACGAATGCGCTCGTAAAGCACAATTTTTCCTTGATCAAAAGTCAAAATCGGTTTGATTTTTAATAATCCGCCAATTAAGGCTGCTCCATTGGTTAAGCGACCGCCACGAACCAAGTTATTCAAGTCGTCCACGATCAGATAGGCATAGGTATTATCTCTGATAGTGTCCAGATGGGAAATGATCTCTTCTACGGTTTTGCCTTGACTTGACAGATCAAGAGCGGTTTCTACCATGTGGCCCATCGGCATACTTGTGATTTTCGAATCGTAAGGAATGATTTGAACGCCTTCGATTTCATCGGTGATTCCATAAAGCGTTCCGATAAATCCAGAAATACCGCTTGATAAGTGGATACTAATGATCGTGTCGTAACCGCGATCTTTCAATGACTCATATAAGGCTAACACTTCACCTAGTACCGGTTGAGAAGTGGTTGGGAATTCTTTGCTGTTTTTCAGCAAAGCGTAATACTCATCAGCTTCAATGTCGATGCCCTCATTATAGACTTTTCCATCTAAAATAACAGGGATCGGTATGATAAACAAATCTTCATGGTTTTTGATCCGTTCCGGCAGATAAGCTGTACTGTCAGTAACAACGGCTAATTTCATTCTTTTTCCTCGTTTCAACAAATTTCAAACGTCATTAATAATATAGCATAAATTTACTTACTTTCAAATGGTTTTCAGAACTTTTCATTCTGCTTACTCATTAAGAAAATTCCTGATTGCTTGTTGATTGGTTTCAAGGTTAACGACTAACACACTTCCGGCACTCGCACTTGAACCGTATTGCCAAGAGTCAGCGACTGGGACCGTCAAGCTGTCGATCCCCCCTGCCCCACGAGCAATCGATAAGGTATTTTTTAATAGGAAAGACATTGGCAGGTTGGTGGAAGCATAGCCTAAGACTTTTCCTGCTGCATAAGGCAATTTTAAAATAGCTAAAGGATTTTTCATTTCGCTAAAGATCGCATCCATTACTTGCTGCTGTCGTCTTACGCGACCAAAGTCACCTTCTTCGTCCATCCGAAAACGTGCGTATTGCAACAGCTCAAGCCCATTCATTTGTTGTTGCCCTTGTTTGATGGCAACTTCAAGATTTTTACTCATATCTTTTTCCGCGTTGATAGCAACGCCTGAGGGAAACAGTGTGTCGATCACTTTTTCAAAGGAACGAAAGTCAACTTTTGCATAATAATTGGTTTCTAGACCGAAGTTCTCTGCTAACGTTTCTCTGACTAAATCAGCACCACCAAAGGCGTACGCCGCATTGATCTTGTTTTCGCCATAACCAGGGATGGTCACCAAGGTATCACGCATAAAGGAAATGAGCTTCGGTTTTTTGCTAGGTCCATCTAATTGCAAAACCATAATGGTGTCTGCTCGTCCAGCTTCTCCTTCACGACTATCACTACCAATGAGCAAAATATTACGAGCACCATTTGCAGCGGCCGTACCATTAAAAGTCTCCTCATCAGTTGTAGCAAAAGCAGCGTCACTTCTTGCGACTTGCTGGCCGACAAGAAATGCAATCAATGAATAGGCAAAAAGCACCAATAGTACCCGGATCACAATACGCAGAACTGGGTGCTTCCGCTTTTTCTTTTGTTTGGGTGGCTTGCTCTTCTTAAGCTTTTGCGCTTTTTGTTTGCTTTGTTCCTGACTTTGATGTATCGCAGGCCCCTGAGCAGATAGCGGGGGAATTGCGCCTTTTCGTCCCTCAGTTTTTTTTGATCCTACTTGTGTCTGTTCTCGGAAACTTTGGGCCACACGAGGGTCGCTTGCCCTAGACTGCTGGGTGTTTTGATAAGAAATATCTCCTACTTCCTCATCAGCAGACGGAGTAGAATCGCTCGGTCTGACGCGCTGGTTTCTTCTTTTGGCTTCTCTGCGGGCAAAGATACTTTCTTTGGCTGCCTGACTGGATTCCTTTTCTAGCCGCTCATGCAGTTTTTTATTTTTTTCCATCCTGCTCATTGCTTCTGATCCTCCAACTAAAAAATAGCTCTCTGTCTATAAGGATACCCTAGACCTTATAGAAAGAAAGCTATTTTCTGAAATTTTAACCTTTTTCTAGGAAATTTCTTCATTTTTTTACCTTAGATGCTTTGATGCACCTTGTCGTGTGCTCACAAATCCTGCTTGCTCATAAAATGATTTCACTGGATTTGCCGACCAAAAATTTAGTGAAAGATCATCGAAGCCTTTTTCCAACGCAACGTTTTCAGCAAATGCCAATAATTGTTTTCCAATATGCATCCCTTGGTACCGAGTGTCAACGGCAATCGCCGCAATTTCCAGCCACTTTCGTTCATGCATTATCGCATTTTGGGGCAAACAGACCTCTTGAAGATGCACAAAGCCACAAGGCTGTTCCGCTAACCAAGCGATAAAAAAGTGGTGGCTTGGCTCTTGTAGCTGTTGTGTGATTGCTTGTTCAAATCTTGACTGATCAAAGGACTTAAAAAGCGTTGGGTACCATTGATGGTGCTGTGCTTGGATTTCTTTATGAAACGTTGCTAAAAGCTTTTCATCTTGGCTAATTTTTATTTTGACTTGAGTCATTTTTTGTCACTTCCTCAACAACATTTACCGCATACACGCCGAGAAGATGGACGTGTCCACCCAACAACTGAATTTCTTCAAAGGCGTTAGCTATCAGTTGCCACGGTTTGTCCATCACCAGATCAATGACAAAAAAGTATTCACCTAAGGTAGTTTTCGACGGACGCGATTCAATTTTGCTTAAATCAATTTCCCGCCAGCCAAAAGTTGCTAAGATTTTGTGCAAGATCCCCGGACGATTTGCTGGCAATGTCACAAAAATGGTTGCTTTTTCGGCTGTTTGTTCTGGTACTTCGGTGTTGGCTGTTTTCTTTGTCAAAACCCAAAAGCGGGTTTGATTAAAGGCAACATCTTGGATATTGGTTTCTTTGATCGTTACTTGATAAGCGAAAGCTGCTTCTTTGGAAGCAATCGCCGCAACTGCTTCTTCTGGATGTTTTGCTACGTAGGCTGCTGCAGTCGTTGTGGAAGCAACCGCCTCAACAGTAGCTCCAGCAAATCGGGCTTCGATAAAGTCGGCACATTGCGCCAATGCTTGCGGATGAGAAATTATCTTAGTGATGGGACGGTTGTCTTTTGCTGTTTGCTGAGAAACTAACAATTGATGATTGATCGGTAAAATAATTTCCTGTTCAATGCTCAATTGATTTTGACGAAATAGCGTATCAATCGTGGCATGAACAGACCCTTCTAATGCATTCTCATTGGGAACGACCGCTCGATCGATTACGCCGTTAGCTAGTGCTTGAATACAAAGTGGAATCGATCCATAGGGCATAAATGTATTTTCTGGATACGCTTCTTGCGCAGCTAAATACGTAAAAGAGCTTTCAGGTCCTAAATAACCAATCTTCATTTTAGGCACCCGCTTTAGTTAAAATTTCCTGAACGATTTCTTGTGGTGCTTTGTTTGTCGTTTCAACGATCAATGAAGCAGTTTCTTCATAAAGAGGGATCCGAGGTCGGTAAACAGCCAATATTTCTTCGGGTGTTTTCGAGACAACCAAGGGACGAATACTACCAGTATCCGCCTTTAAACGGTGGATCAGTTCCTCGGGATCTGTTTTTAAATACACGACTAAGGGCATCTCTTTTAAAAGTTGACGATTTTCTTCTTTTAATACAATGCCCCCACCTGTGGAAATAATTTGTTCCTTTGCCAAAGTTTTAGCTAAAATATCCGTTTCGATTTTGCGAAAGGCTTCCTCACCGTGTTGGTCAAAAAATTCTTGAATGGTCATGCCGATCTCAGCAACGATCAAGTCATCAAAATCCACATGGGACTGTTTCGTTTCTTCAGCCAAAAGACGACCAATCGTGGTTTTTCCGGCACCCATAAAGCCAATTAATATCACTTTTTTCACTCGCTGTCTCCTCCTTTGGCCAAACGCGCGACATCCTCAAAAAAATCAGGATAAGAAACTGCTACGGCTTCGGCTTTTTCTAATTTTACCTCTTCATCTGTCAATAAGGCGGCAATCTGCAACATCATACCGATACGATGATCTCCCCGACTTGAGACCTTTCCGCCATGCAAAGGAGTAGGTCCGTTGATGATCAAGCCGTCCTCGGTAGGAGTGATATCCGCCCCTAATTTTCTCAGCTCTTCGGCAGTTGCATCAATTCTATTGGTTTCTTTTACTTTTAACTCCTCTGCATCTTTGATGACCGTTTTACCATGAGCTTGTGTAGCCAATAAGGCAATGATCGGTAATTCATCAATCAGACGCGGAATAATGTCGCCGGCGATGGTTACTGCCTGCAAGGTAGAACTTTGAACAGTGAGGTCAGCCGATTGATTTTGATCATCTTGATTAGAAAAAGCAATCGATGCCCCCATTTCTTCTAACACATCAAGGATCCCTGTACGTGTCGGGTTGATTCCGACATTTTCTAAAATGATCTCACTATCGGGCATAACCGTACCTGCGGTTAGGAAGAAGGCAGCGGAAGAAATATCTCCCGGAACGACTACTTCTTGGCCGTGCAGTGTTTGTGGGCCGGTTACGGTAATCGTTTTGCCTTGGGTGGTGATCACACCACCGAATTGACGGATCATTTCTTCAGTATGGTTACGGCTCGCCTCTTTTTCAATGATCGTCGAGGTACCTTGTGCTTGCAATGCCGCAAAAATCAGCGCCGATTTTACTTGGGCACTTGCAACGGGCATCTGATAATTGATGGGCTGTAAAGAAGCAGTACCATTAACGGTGATCGGTGGGAATTCCGTCTGTTCATGCCCTGTAACATTTGCCCCCATTTCTCTTAATGGCAGCATCACGCGATTCATCGGACGTTTATTCAAAGAGTTATCGCCGAATAAGGTGGTTGTGAACGGCTGCCCAGCCAAAATTCCCATCATTAAGCGAATTGTTGTACCAGAATTGCCGATATCAATTGGGTCTTGGGCAGGCTTAAGGCCATTAAAGCCCTGTCCTTCAATCGTGATCGTCTGACCGTCATCATGGATTGGAACTCCTAATGATTGAAATGCATGAAGAGTGCTATAGCAGTCTTCTCCCCGCAAGAAATTACGGACAGTCGTTGTTCCTTCAGCTAATGCCCCGAACATGATACTGCGATGTGAGATCGATTTATCGGCGGGAACAGCTATCGTCCCTCTTAAATGTGTTGCTTTTTTTAGTTTCATCGCGGCCTCCTATTTTTTTCGACATGAATAGGTCGTCTTTTTTTGAATCAGCTGCTCTGCTTGCAGCAAATCATTTTGCGTTTTGAATGAAATCTGTAAAACACCAATGATATCTTCTCGAGTTTCAAGAATTTTTAAGTTGATCAAAGAGAGCTGATGATCGCTCAATAGCCCCGTCACTTCAGCGACAACACCGGGATGATCCGGTACATCGATGAATAGATCGTAGAATGCCGGGATCGCTCCGTTTTGATGAACCGGCAATTGGTCCCGTGTTTCCTTCGCGGATTCAAAGAACCGAAAGATCGCCGTTTCGTCTTTTTCCTGCAACCAGTGAGCCATGGTCATCATTTGTTTTTGCCACTCATCGATCAGCTGCAGCAGTTCCTGTCGATTACTCAATAAGATATCGGTCCACATACGAGGGTCTGAAGAAGCAATGCGAGTGATATCGCGAAAACCGCCTGCTGCGAGTTGCTGTGCTCTAGGGTGTTCATGGTTGAAGGCATCTGCCTGATTGACTAATCCCGAAGCAATAATATGGGGCAAATGGCTCAACATCCCCGTGATTTGATCATGTTCTTGCGGAGCAAGTGCCACATACTTGGCCCTCGTCCCTCGAAAAAGCACCTGTAATTCTTCCACCCGCTGACTTTTCGTCGGCGTAAAGATATAGTAAGCATTCTCAAAGAGGTTCTCATCGGCTGCTGTGATCCCGGATTTATGAGAACCAGCCATCGGATGGCCCCCAATAAAATCAAAGGAAAAGGACTCGGCAAATTGCGTAATTTCTGCTTTGGTACTGCCTGTATCTGTCACCAGGACTGAAGGCTTTAGTGAAAGGGTCCCAAGTTGAGCAAGATACGTTTTGGTGATCTCTACCGGCAATGCCAACAAGATCACGTCGGCACGAACAGCACCCTCAGAAAATGAAGGAGGTACTTCGTCTACTAAACTTGTTGCTAATGCGATCTCATTGGTTTTACGACAGTGATCCCACCCCATTAGATGGGTTTGGGGATGTGACTTTTTAATACATTTTGCTAAGGAAGCGCCGATCAATCCTAAACCGGCGACGAAGATATTTTGGTTCATGAAAAGAATCCTCATTTCTACTGGAATTTTTGCTGTTTCTTTAATCAGTAGGTTAACAAGTATTCCCGATACGCCTGAACAGATGCAGTCAATTCTTCGAAAGAATCACTTGGAAACTTTTCTAATAGTTCATTGGCCACCACTGTTGCCACCACACTCTCACAAACAACACTGGCTGCCGGAACGGCAGTGCTATCCGAGCGTTCCACACTAGCTTTATACGGTTCTTTGCTGTCGATATCCACACTTTGCAACGGCTTGTACAAGGTCGGGATCGGCTTCATAACCCCGCGAACCACAATTGGTTCCCCGTTCGTCATGCCACCTTCAAACCCACCTAGGTTGTTGCTGCGACGGGTGTAGCCCCGTTGTTCGTCCCATAAAATCTCATCCATGACTTTTGAACCTGGTAAAACACCGGCCTCAAAACCAACACCGAACTCAGCCCCTTTAAAGGCATTGATACTGACCACGGCTTGGGCGATCTTCGCATCAAGTTTTTTGTCCCACTGCACGTAACTACCAAGACCAGCAGGAACCCCGCCAACAAGCACTTCCACTACGCCGCCGATCGTATCACCATTTTTCTTTGTTTGATCGATCAACTGTTTGATTTCTTCCTCGACAGATGGATCTAAGACCCTTACTTCCGAAGCTTCTGAGCGTTGTGCGATTTCTTTGACGGTCAACCCTTCAGGAATTTCTGCTTTGATGCCGCCTAACATCGTTACATGACCTGCCACATCGATGCCGAGTTCCTTCAAAATTTTCTTCGCGATTGCGCCGATGGCTACCCGCATGGTCGTTTCCCGGGCAGATGAACGTTCCAAGACGTTTCGTAAATCTTGATGATGGTATTTCATCCCGCCGACTAAGTCAGCATGACCAGGTCTTGGTCGTGCCAATCGTCGTAACTTGCGGTCTTTTTCTGGTACTTCTTCAATCGCCATGACCTTAGTCCAATTTTTCCAATCTTTGTTCTCGACCACTAAAGTCACAGGAGAGCCTAATGTTTTTCCATGACGGATACCGGAAGTGATACGGACTTGGTCTTTTTCAATCAGCATCCGTCCCCCACGGCCATAGCCGGTTTGTCGTCTCGCTAATTCAAAATTAATGTCTTCTGCCGTTAATGGCAATCCTGCCGGTAACCCTTCGATAATGGCGGTCAACTCTGGTCCATGTGATTCGCCTGCTGTAATATAACGCATGATCCGTTACCTTCCTTTCTTATAATAGGTAGTCTTTGATTTCTTCCGTGGGAATCGTCACGATTTTTGCCTGACCGATCCCTTCTAAAAGAATAATCTTTAATTGTTGTCCACGGGCTTTTTTATCATGAGTGATTGCTTGGTATAATTGCTCTTTCTCAATTTCTCTTGGTTTGGTCGGCAAATGAAATTTCTCAATCATTTTCGTTAACTGCGCGGTGGTCCCTTTTGGTGTTAGTCCAATGGCTTCAGCATGACGGGTGATCATAATCATCCCCATTGCAACCCCTTCGCCATGACTGGTGTCAAACGCAGCTGTTCTTTCTAAGCCATGCCCGATCGTATGACCGAAGTTCAGTGTCAGACGACTGCCATGATCAAAAGGATCTTCTTCCACTACTTTTTGCTTTACTTTTAAAGAAGCTGTGATCACTTTTTCAGCATGGGCCAAAAGATCGACTTCATCTTTCAAACCTGCTAACGTTTGCCAAAGTTCAGGGTCCGCGATAGCGGCTGACTTAATGATTTCAGCGATGCCTTCTTGCACACGTTTAAGGGATAAACTTTTAAGCAAATCCGGATCGATCATCACACCGACTGGTTGGGCGAATGTGCCAACGAGATTCTTGGCACTGCTAGTATTTACAGCTGTTTTTCCGCCGATACTTGAATCGACCTGTGCCAATAACGTCGTCGGAATCTGCAAGAAATCAATGCCTCGCATATACGTAGAAGCAACAAAGCCTGCAAGATCTCCAATTACACCGCCACCAAGAGCGATGATTCCATCGCTTCTAGTCATCCCTGATTGAGCAAGACGGTCATATAAAAAAGCAGCTTGTTCAAGGGATTTACTGTTTTCGCCAGCCGGCACGGCTAACAGTGTTGCTTCAAAGCCTGCGGCAGATAATGCTTCGATGATGTGTTCGCCATACAGGGGGGCGACATTGCTGTCAGTAATGACGGCAATGCGCTGTTTGTTCCATAATTGCTGGACCCAGGTTCCGACTTCTTGAAACGCCCCACGTTTGATGAGGATGTCATAGGAATGTTCTTCTAAATGGATGTGTAGCATTGATTTTTGCACCTCTTTTATTGGTTGTCTTAGCGCTTAGTCTTGCAACGCTTTGATTTCTTTCATCGCTTTTTCCATGATATGGACTTCTTTCATCATATTCATGTATGTTTTTTCGTTTAACGATTGCGGACCATCAGACCATGCATTGGCTGGATCTGGGTGGATCTCAACGATCATGCCATCGGCGCCGGCAGCAACGCCTGCTCTTGCCATTGGTGGTACGAGATCCCAAATGCCTGTTCCATGACTAGGGTCAACGATGATCGGGAAGTGGCTCAGTTTTTTGATGATTGGTACCGCACTTAGATCAAAAGTATTACGGGTCGCTGTTTCGTAAGTTCTGATTCCACGCTCAATGAAAATCACTTCACTTTTATCTTGGACGGCGATGTATTCCGCTGCATTCAACCATTCGTCGATCGTCCCAGAGATGCCTCGTTTAAGGCCAATTGGTTTACCAGTTTTTCCAACTGCAGCTAGCAATTTGAAGTTTTGCATGTTCCGAGCACCAATCTGCAAAATATCACTGTATTCCGCAACCATATCGATATGTCCTTCGTCCATGACTTCTGTGATGACTTTCATACCTGTTTCATCGGCTGCTTGACGAATGTATTTTAACCCTTCTTCTTCAAGCCCTTGGAAGGCGTATGGTGAAGTCCGTGGTTTGAAAGCACCCCCACGTAAGATTTGTGCACCACCAGCTTTGGCGATTCGGGCACATTCACGAATTTGGTCTAAGCCTTCAATCGAACACGGACCAGCCATTGTGACAAAGTTGCCATCACCGATTTTTACGCCATCTACATCAACAACCGTATCTTGTGGATGGAATTCACGAGAGGTCAACTTGTAGGTATTTGAGATCCGAATGGCATCTTCGACACCTTCGTAGCTGCGAAAAGCGACATCTTGGATGCGGCGTGTATCTCCTTTTAAGCCGATAACAACCTGTTCTTTTCCTTGGTTGACTTGAACATCCAACCCTTCTTTTTTGATTCTTTTTACTACGACTTCAACTTGTTCTGGGGTAGCACCTGGTTTCATAATTACGATCATTTTTTCTTCCTACTTTCGTCTTTTTATTTTTTTACATGGATTCAATGAGTGCTTTTACTTTTTCAACGGGCATCTCTTGGCCGGTCCAAAGTTTAAATGCAGCTGCACCTTGATACAGCAACATACTTAAGCCGTTTGCAGTTTTGGCCCCGACTGCTTTCGCATCTTTCAAAAGCTGCGTTTCTCTTGGATTATAGATGACATCATAGACAGATAATGATTCCCGCAAGAGGGTTTTGTTTTTCAGAGGACTCACCGTATCATTCGGCTTCATCCCCACGCCAGTAGCATTAACTAAAAGGCTGCTTTGATCGATGGCTGATTTTAAAGCCGTCTGATCTTCTAAATCCGCTAATGTGATTTCACAGGCGGTCTTTTCTGCGATCTGTGTCAATTTATCCTGGATGATTGGATAAAACTCATCCTTGCGGTTGAAGACATGGATCGTTTTGACACCGTCTAGTGCGGCTTGACTAATGATCGCTGTCGCTGCACCACCCGCACCGATCACAGTCATGGTGTCGCCAATGATCGACACTTGAATGTCTTCAAGTGCGCGCATAAAGCCGATGCCATCTGTATTGTGCCCAATCAATCGTCCCTCTTGATTGACGATTGTATTGATTGCGCCGATCAGCTCTGCTGCGGGTGAGCATTCATCCATCAACGGTACTGCCGCCATTTTATGGGGCATTGATAGATTGACACCTAAGAGATCCAGCTGACGGATGCTTTGAATACTGGCTGCCAAATCATCCGGCTCAACATCAAAGGCCAGATACACGGCATCGATCCCTTGTTCTTCAAAAGAAAGATTGTGCATTGCTGGAGAGATGCTGTGTTTGGCTGGTTTGGCAAACAGTGCCGCCAACCGTGTGTGACCGGTTATCATTTGTTTCATCTGGTTCATTCCTTTCAACAAAAAAAGATGTCCACCGTAAATTTAAGAATCTACAGTGAACACCTTCAAACATTACATATCGGCAAAGCCAGATATGTGAATATAAAAAATAGCCACTATAGATTTTACGATCTACGTGGCTGCGAATTCATTACGAAATGCTCTAGCCATCATAGATACAAACTTAGCGTTTGTACCCATGCTTTCATGAATACAAACCTATCTAAAATAGCTAAAGTAATATTTATTCAGTTGTGTGGGGTTCGTTAGCAATAATTTTTGCATAGTCCTTCGCTCCAAACTGATGTAAGATTGACCTAAGTATAGGTTTAACTTTGAAAGATGTCAATGATTTTTTCTTATTTTTTTCATTTATTTGATTAATTTTTTTGAAAACACCGTTCTATCAAGGGTTTTATAAGTCGTCTTCAAAGAACAGTAATAGTTCTGGTAAACTTAAGCGTGCTTTTTCATCTGCTGAAAGATCCTTGACGATTTCCCCTTTTCTAAGAAGGATCAGGCGATCTCCGTATTTTAATGCATCTTCCATCCGATGGGTGATCATGAGACAAGTTAGATTTTGTTCTTCTACCCTTTTTGCAGTGATCTGCATCAGCTGCTTGGAAGTTTTCGGGTCTAAGGCAGCCGTATGTTCATCCAACAACAATAGTTTAGGGGTTTGGATCGTTGCCATCAATAAACTTAGTGCTTGTCGCTGACCACCGGATAAACTACCCGTTGGCGTATCCAAATGATTTTCCAACCCATTGCCGATTTCTTTACAAAGGGCATAGAACGATTCTCTTTGTCCTTGCAGTTGACGAAGACCTAGTGACCGTTTTTGCCCTCTTTTTTGTGCTAACAACAGATTTTCTGCCACTGTCATACGGGGAGCTGTCCCCATTTTCGGATCTTGGAAGACCCGTGCCAAAAAGCGGGCGCGTTTTTCTTCCGAAAGCGTGGTCACATTTTGATCATCGATGGTCACTTGGCCACTCGTTAAAGGCATGGTACCAGAGATGCAGTTGAATAACGTGCTTTTGCCGGCCCCATTTCCTCCCACAACCGTAACGAATTCACCGGGTTTTAAAGAAAGATCGATTTTGTTCAAGAGTACTTTTTTCTCATTCGGTCCGTTGCCGACAACTTTAAAGGCTTTTTTTAAGGCTAACATTATTCATCCTCCGTTTCAAAACCAGTGCGTAGATGCAGGGCTTGTTTAAATTGAGGGATCAACAAGCAGATCGTCAAGACGATGGCCGAGAAGATTTTCAAGTAAGTCGTATCAAAACCAGCTTTGATCACAAATAGGATCAATAATTGATAGATGATGCTGCCGATCACGATAGCGATCAAACGTTCTAGCAAGGTCAATTCGCCATATAACACTTCTCCAATGATGATGGATGCCAATCCAATCACGATCACACCGATTCCCTTACTGATATCGGCATAGCCGTCGTTTTGAGCGATCAATGCGCCTGAAAGTGCGATCACGCCATTAGAGACGATCAGACCGATGATTTTCATTCGATCCGTATTAATCCCCATCGACTTCGCCATATGTTCATTATCCCCTGTAGCAATATAAGCTTGACCCAAGTTGGTATGAAAAAAGTAAACCAGTACGCCACCGATCAATAAGACCATGATCAGCCCGATAATGACGGTATCATAATAATTCGGTAAGTTCATTTTAGTAAAGAAATCCTGGATCTTGGGCTGGTTTAACAGCGACAGATTAGGAGACCGCATGACAAACAGCATCACCGAGTTCAATGAAGACATCACCAGGATACCAGCCAAAATCACGGGAATTTTGCCTTTTGTATAAAGAAGTCCGGTCACACATCCGGCACACATCCCAGCCAATACTCCTAAACAAGTCGCTAAGACGGGGGAAACCCCATGGGTGATTGCTGTCACACAGACAGCACCGCCTAATGGAAAGGACCCTTCCGTCGTCATATCCGGGAAATTTAAAATTCGATAGGTCATAAAAATCCCTAATCCCAGGATTCCCCAAAGTAGTCCTTGCCCTATTGCTGAAACAATCATCATTCTTCCTCCATTTTCTTACATGTTTTCTCTTTCAAACCCTCGTCGTGATCCTAGATGGTCTTAAGATTCTTGATCACTCATCACTTGCTTCGGTTTCTGGTGTCGTTGTAATCAATTTTGCCTCGTCTTTGAGATTTTCTGGGATAGTGATGCCCAATAACTGCGCTTGTGTTTCATTAATGATCGTTTCGCCATCGCTGAATGTATAGATCGGCGTTGTCGCAGGTTCTGCTGTCCCATCAAGAATTGCTGCCACCATCTTCCCAGTTTCGACCCCAATCGTAAATTGATCTTGCCCGACCGTTGCTAAGCCGCCTTGTTCCACCATCGTATCAACAGATGTGATGATTGGCGTTTTTGATTTATTGGCTTCTTGGACTACCGTCTGCATAGCATTTGCGATCGTATTGTCTAAAGGAATATAGATAAAGTCGACTTCTCGTGCCATCACTTGCACCATTTGCGCAATTTCGTTACTCGAAGGAACGGCATAGGATTTACTGGTCAAGCCATTCTCTTCAGCAGCAGCTTCTGCTTCTGCCACTTGGTATTTCGAATTGTCTTCGGTCGAAGAATACAAAATACCGACTGTTTTTGCCTCTGGCAACAAATCTTTTGCTAGTTTGATTTGCGCAGCTACTGGTGCTTTATCTGAAACGCCAGTGATATTGCCGCCGGGTTGGTCCATATCTGCCACCAGATTGGCCCCAACTGGATCAGTGACCGCCCCTAAAACGATTGGTACATCCTGAGTGACATTCGCCAATGCTTGTGCTGCGGGTGTTGCAACCCCAACCAAAACGTCGGCATCTTTATTTAGCAGCTGCTGGCTCATCGTTGCCAATTTGCTTTGATCCGCTTGGCCGTTTTGGAATTCGATTGTCAAGTTGTCCCCTTCGGTATAGCCTGATTCTTTAAGGCCTTCTTTGATCCCCTCGGTGATCGCATCCAATGCTTCATGGCTGACAAATTGTAGGATCCCAACTGTTTTTTCAGCTTTCTCTACTGGTTCTGAAGCCTCACTGGCTTGATTGGTCCCACTTCTCATTCCTAACTGATAGACGAAGGTCGCTCCTAAAAATAATAAAATAACGGCAACTGATGCAATTAATCCCTTGTTTTTCATTTTTTATTCTCCTTTTTTTGCTTACATTTTTCGAGTTTTTCTTTTTATGGTTTTTGAGAACAAAAAAAGCAACTGCCTATGTGACGGCAATTGCAAGTAAGCAAAAGCCGCATAGAAGCTTGTCCTATGCGGCGATAAATTCAACTACCAGCATAGATACAGCACTTTAGAAGGTTCTCTAAAAAGTTGTATCTATGGAATGAGGTTCCATCAATACAACTATCTACGCCAGTTTTGCCATGATTTCACTTGCAATGGAATAAATAGTTTCATGATTGTTCCTCCTTCTCAACTTGTTTTCTTTCTTGATTGAATTCAGTTTAGCCTATTGATAAAAAAACGTCAACAATTTTCTGTCAAATTGTCAGATTTTTTTATCAATCATTGGCAGAAGTACGAATCGTCCACATCGGTAAACGATTCAATTCTGGGATAAATTCCGTCGTTGGCTGGTCAAATGAATCAAAGGTAAAGCGATTTTTTTCGACTCCTTCTTCATAAAAGACAAAGGTTACTTTATCAGGATCAATATCATATTCATTGGAGAAAAAAGCCGCATCATAGACGATTGGATAATAAAAAAATGTCCGATTCATTTCATCTTCTTGTGCTTGGATTAGATCAAACACTTGATCCAACTGAGCACCACTCGGTTTACTATACATCACAGAAATCGCTCTTGTTTCGCGAATCGTCTTGTCAGCTGTCAGATAAGGCAATGGTTGTACTTTTTCTGAAGGTAGCTTATCAAAAGCGATCCGATCCACTAGAGAAGCGTTAATACGATTTTGAGAAAAGAGGATCAAACCGGCGAAAATCAACGCGAAAAGAATCCCCCCGATCAGCGTGAAAATCGTTTTTTTCTGATCTCGGTAGAGATCATCTAAAAAAGCTTGCCAGCTTTCTACTGCTTTTTCTTTCGTGTAATGAACAAAGCTTTTCACTTGCTCCATAATTTGCCCACCTTTTTAAAAATACTACTATTATTTCATACTATCAATTCCCTTCTAGAACGTCAAGAAACTTCACATTTCCTCGATAATTCGGTAAGATAAAAGAAAACGGTAAAGGAGTCATTATGCATAATTTAGCTGATTCATTGATGACTGGAGCCAATCCAATCTTCGATTTCATCGTTGTCTGTTTGAACTTTCTCTCCATTTTCGTCATCGTTTGGGGTGTATTGATTGCAGGCATTGATTTTGTGCGTTACGAATTAACAGAAAAGGATCGTTTGGTAGCAGCTAGAGAAAACAATTTTATTCGCAATTATTTAGGAAGTTACGTCTTGTTAGGTCTGGAGATTTTGATTGCCGCAGATATAATTGAGACAATCATCCACCCCACCTTCGAAGACATCGTACGTCTAGCTGCAGTCGTTATTATTCGAACAGTCATCTCTTATTTCTTGAACAAAGAGATCGAACGGGCTTTGCAAACCACCGATCATCAGCCTGCCAAGAAAAAGGAAAACTAGCTGTCATGGCTTTTCTACGGATTCTTCGGTATAATAGATAGGAATATTTGACATTAGAAGGATCAATCCCTCAGTCAAACTATCCTTAAAAGAAAAGAGGGAACAATATGTCTTTTGATGGTGTTTTTACCCATTTAATGGTCAAAGAATTACAGAGTCAATTAACTAGTGGACGCGTGAACAAAATTCATCAACCTTATGAAAACGAGGTCGTATTTGTGATCCGTGCCCAAGGGAAAAATCACAAACTTTTGCTATCCGCTCACCCCACCTATGCCCGTGTGCAATGCACAACGATCGCCTATAGCAACCCAGAGACCCCACCGAATTTCTTGATGATGCTGCGGAAATATTTAGAAGGGGCGATCCTAGAATCAATCGAACAAATCGACAATGACCGTGTGATCCATTTTCATTTTACCCGACGAGATGAATTAGGTGATTTGCAAGCCCTCGTCTTGATCGTCGAATTAATGGGCCGTCACAGTACGATTTTATTAATGAATAAGACAAGCGGAAAAATTGTCGATACAATTAAACACATTGGTCATTCACAAAATACGTATCGTACCTTATTGCCAGGTGCTGTCTATGTTGCACCACCAAAGCAATCGACGCTTAATCCTTTCACAGCCTCTCGCACCAAGATTTTTGAAGAATTATCTACTCTCGATCCCTTGACGGCAAAAGAACTGCAACAACGATTCCAAGGCTTAGGCCGTGATACCGCAGAAGAATTGATTGCCCGAATCAGTGCCAATCCTAATGAAAAACTGCGTCAGTGGGAAACCTTCTTTACAGAGCTTACCCAGGAGCTAGCGCCAAGTTATCTCCAGTCAGAGAAAAAGGAATATTTTACACCGATTCCCTATACATCATTGATTGATGCGACCACCACTGTCACCCATTATCAGACTCTGAGCGAGCTTTTAGATGCGTTTTACCATGATAAGGCGGAAAGAGATCGGGTCAAACAACAAGGTGGCGAACTACTGAAAAAGGTTGAAAATGAACTGAAGCGTAACCAGCTGAAGTTAAAGAAACGTCAGCAAACCTTGAGGGATTCAGAAAACGCCGAGGAGTTTCGCCAAAAGGGTGAACTCTTGACGACCTTTATGAGCCAAGTGCCTCGTGGTGCTACATCTGTTGATTTGGAAAATTATTATGAGGAGAATCGGCTTTTGACGATCAAATTAGATCCCGCTCTTTCTCCTAATCAAAATGCTCAGAAGTATTTTCAGCGATACCAGAAATTGAAAAACGCAGTTAAATTGATCCATCAGCAGATTGCCGAAACGAAAGAAGAGATCGCGTATCTCGAATCCGTGTTAGCCCAATTAGAAATTGCCTCTCCAATGGATCTAGCGGTTATTCGGGAAGAACTGATCGCACAAGGCTATGTCAAAAATCGGACGAAGCAGCGTAAAAAAGTCGCCCCTTCGCAACCGGAACGATTTGTTTCTTCAGACGGAACAGAAATTCTCGTCGGAAAAAACAATTTACAAAATGACCAACTGACCTTAAAAACAGCTCGTAAGAGTGATATTTGGCTGCACACTAAAAACATTCCTGGTTCGCATGTCATCATTCGTTCGGACGATCCTAGCGAGACAACCTTAATGGAAGCTGCAGAGCTTGCCGCATATTTCTCAAAATATCGTCAATCTGCCCAAGTACCGGTGGACTATGTGCAAGTCAAACATATTCGGAAACCGAATGGTGCTAAACCTGGATTCGTCATTTATGAGAATCAAAAAACCTTATATGTGACACCGGACGAAGATATTTTGCGATTAAAGCAGTCCTAGCTATTCCTAAGTCTATTCGAATCAAAAAATCTTAGAGTAAGCAATACAAGAACCGACCACAAAAGTGCAGCTAAGAAGTGTATTGCCCCCAAAAGTTAGTTTTTTGGTCTAACTTTTTGGGGGTGCTTCACTAAGATACACGCGCTTGTGGTCGGTTTTTATGTTCTTATTCTATCTACTACTCTTTTAGCAGTAATTTTACTCAGCTTGAAACACCAAAGGCAAACCTTCACAGAACTTAACCATTGCTTCCTCTTCAAGATTCGCTAGAAAGGCAATTGAAAATCACCGTCAGAAAATAGCTTCTGCTAGCTAATAAATACCGCCATCCTCCATAGTGACTTTCTTCTCGAAATCAAAATGATACAGCTTTTCCCAGTGATTGATATTCAAGGTTCCTTTAGTCAAACGGATCGCCAGAAAGCAACAGCCCTTATCATTCTCGTTGTTGACTTCGTCGTACCAAACAAAGGCTTTGCGAATTTTGCTTCTTAATTCTGCATTTTTAGGGTCTAGCACCCAACCTAAATTCTCCCCTTGACCGATCGCGGTAAACCATTCACCACTGACAGCAATAGAAACTGCTGGGTTCTTTTTGATTTGCTTGATTTTATTGGATTGTTCGTGCGTCGACACGTAAAAAATGCCCTCTTCATAAAAAGCATCAACTTCTCGAACGACTGGTTGTATGTGTCCCTCTGCAGTTTTGTCACAAGCTGTCGTCGCAAGGGCAATCACATTGTCTTTGAAATGCCCAAATTTTTCTTCAAGCAGCTTTATTCCTTCTTCATACTGGTGGGTCATTATTCTGTTCCTCCTTGCATCTCTCTTCTTTTTTTAAAAGGAATCCATAATTCGACATGTGTAACCCGATTGTTTCCTTTTCGATATAGCTCTGGAAAAAAATCCTCAGCAATCCAACCATTTTTCTTGAGCCAAAAACGGGTATAACGCATCGCCTTTCCCATATTGATGATCAGTTGCTCTGAGATCGTATCAAAGCTGCAAACAATGTAATCACGAGCTGGTAGCGTCCATTCAATGAGGGTCGATAATTGCGTACCGTCACTTAATTGGCCAACAAAGTAACTTGAGTAGCCTTCTGGCGCATCTCCCGGAAATGAAACACCAATCAGGCAATGATCAGTGCGAGGCTGATTTGCAATCTTTTGATAAAAATCATGCCAAATTTCATCAATAGGGTCGATTCCTGTTCGTTGACCCAGCATTTTTCCATATTTAAATGGATAATAACCAATAACGCCATAAAAAACCATTGGTTGCTTGTTTCTTTTTTTCTGAATCTCCAAAACGACCCCTTCACTGATCAATGGGTGACCTTCTTCTGTGACAATATACCCTAAAGATAGATCCGGCTTATCAAAATTTTGTAAGCCGATCGGCGCTTTTTGGTAAAGAGAAGGCGAAAGTCCATAAACGGTTTTAAAGGTTCTTGAAAATACTGCATGGCTGCTAAAACCAACCTCAAAAGCGACTTCAATTACTCGAATTTTTCTGTCTTTTAATAAATGAGCGGCTCTGGCCAGACGACGCAGTTTTATATATTCCCTAACAGAAATTTTAACTAAACGGGTGAATAAGCGTTGATAATAAAATACAGAAAGGGATGCGACTTGTGCTAACGTTTCGATCTCTAATGGCTCGGCAAGATTGTCTTCAATATAATCGATTGATTTTTGGATTGCTTCCCATGCATGCATATGGATTTCCTTTCTTTCACTATAAAATATTCAGCCAAAAAAGCTTTACCGTGTCTGCTCTTTTTCAATTGATTTAATTGTATTTTATTTCACAATAGAACTTATGCTTAGAAACTGCTTATTGATTAGTTTAGCATAGTCTTTGAACTCGATGGATATAAAAATAAAAAAAGACGAGCGTTTTCGTCTTTTTTTTGTCAGTTCATTTTTAAACTATTGTATTCCTTGAAAGTTCTCATTACGTCGTGTTTTATAGGATAATCATTAGAGAATTCCAAGAAAAACTACGTAAAAGGAACTATTTTTATAAATCAATAGAAATAAATAGGCCGATCTTTGCGGTCTTGTAATGGACGATTATTATTTTCTAATACTTCTTCGCGGAATTCTAAAATAAAGCGACGACTCATCTCACCAATCCAGTCAAAGACAAACCAGTTGATTGGACCTTTCGTTGGCGGGGTCGTCAAGGAACCCACATAATGAAAATGATGAGTGCGCTCTGGCAAGAACATGCTCGGATCAAACCATTGGGTATGGTTCTCAAAGTCCCAGATGCTGTCGTCTTGCTGATTGCAGATCCAGTTGAGTTTATCCGTCAATTTGAATAAGACACCCACGACCAAGTTTTCTCCGTCATCATTCATATGAACGAGATGAAACTCTAATTCTTGCTGCTCGTCATCGATAATGTGTTCAGACGGCATGTGAAAATGAATATCCGTCAAATAGTAGTTGATCCCTTTAAACGTGACATAGCTTTCTTTATTATAAGGAACGAAGTGAATCGTATTTTTGAATTCTTTTTCCGTAAACCGCTCTCGTTTATAGTGAAAAGCCAAGTCCTGATCGATGGGTTCTTCGGTCTCATCGTGGACTAAAGCGATTGGGGATTGGTACGGAAATTCGGCACCTTGTGCATACCAGTCGCACAAAGTGTGCCAATGTTCAGGTCCATTGTCTCCGGAATAACTCCAGGGAACGTCCATATTTCTTTTCAAAAAAAACAGCCTCCTAATTCAAGTTGACAGCAAGGAACAGCCCTTCCTATCAAAAAACTTTCTCCCAATGCTATCAGAAAATAGGTAAAAATAAAACGAATATGCTTGGTCATTCCCTCACATATCCGTTTCTTTTTCAATTCCTTATTCACTCAACCAAGCAGCAGGATCTTTTCGCCACTCTTGTAACAGGGCAACATCAGACTCTTGAATAGCACCCGTTTCTAAAGCCGACTCGATCAGAGCCGTATAGTTTGTCAAAGTCACGTATGGTAGATCTGCTTGCTCAAAATTCTCTTGAACTTGTGGCAGTTCGTAAGTAAAGATCGCAGCAACGCCTAATACGTCGGCTCCTTCTCTTTTGGCAGCTTCACAAGCTTCTAAGACACTGCCACCTGTTGACAATAAATCTTCAATGACGACCATTTTTTGATTTGGCTGAATACGTCCTTCAATTTGATTGCCTTTGCCGTGTTCCTTTGCTTTGCTGCGAATATAAACCATTGGTAAATCTAACAATTCAGCGACCCATGCAGCATGGGGAATCCCAGCTGTTGCGGTCCCTGCAATCACTTCTACTTCTGGATAAGTGGTTTTGATGACTGCAGCTAAGCCTTTCGCAATGGCACGTCGCACAGTTGGATAACTCATGGTGATTCGATTGTCGCAATAAATAGGGCTTTTGATACCGCTGGCCCACGTAAATGGTTCATTGGGTCGTAAGAAAATCGCCTCGATGTCTAAAAGATCTTTGGCGATTTGATTGGATTGTTCCTTCATTGGCTAGCTTCCTTCCATTCTTGTTTAATTTGCAAATAACTTTCATAGGGTGTCTTAGACTGGGTGATCGGACGTCCTACAACGATCATGGTAGCCCCTGCTTTACGAGCTTGTGCAGGTGTCATGATCCGTTTTTGATCGCCAACTTCACTGCCAGCTGGTCGGATACCAGGCGTCAAGCGTATGAAGGCATCGGTTGTCCTTTGCTTGATCTGGTTTGCCTCGTGAGCGGAACAAACAACACCGTCTAATCCAGCTTTTTGGGCACAAGTGGCGTAATGGATGACACTTTCTTGCAGTGACGTCATGATCTGCTGATCATGATGCATTTGTGCCTCGCTAGTGGAGGTCAATTGAGTGACTGCAATCAAGTTAGGGACTTTTTGTCCTGTCGGGGTTCCTTTTTGTAGGCCGTTTTTAGCAGCAGTCATCATTTCGATCCCGCCGGCTGCATGAACATTCGTCAAAGCAACACCTAAAGAAGCTAAGCGCTCCATTGCTCGTCCTACTGTATTGGGAATATCATGTAGTTTTAAATCTAAAAAGATATCATGGCCACTGTTTTTTAACCAAGTAACGATTGCTGGCCCTTCTTGGTAGAAAATCTCCATTCCCACTTTTACAAATAATTTTTCTTCCGCAGGAAATTGCGCTAAAAATGTTTCAATAGCCTGTTTGTTGGGGAAATCTAGGGCAATAATTGGCCGTTCACTCATCACATATGCTCCTCTCTCACTTCTTTTATCAGCTGTTCCAAAGAAGGGATCCCTAATTCTGCCATTCGGATAGGCAATTCTTCAATCAATTTCGGGCAAATGTAAGGATCGGTAAAGTTTGCGGTTCCGACTGCAACAGCACTAGCACCTGCCAGATACATTTCAAGTACATCATCCACTGACATCACGCCCCCCATGCCAATAATTGGTAATTGAGAAACTTGCGCCACTTGTTTGATTAGACGGATCGCCACCGGTTTGATAGCTGGTCCAGATAAGCCTCCGGTTTGGTTGGCTAAAATTGGTTTCCGTGTTTTTAGATCGATCCGCATGCCTAAAAGTGTGTTGATCATCGTAAACCCGTCGGCGCCGCCTGCTTCGATCGCTTGCGCAATTGGGACGATATCCGTCACATTCGGCGATAGTTTGACATAAATCGGCACTTGCGAGACTTTTTTGACCGCTTCAGTCAATGCACCAGCAACCGCAGGATCGGTGCCGAACGTGATACCGCCATGCTTGACATTAGGGCAAGAAATATTCAGTTCGATCGCTTTGACATTTTCTGCTCGACTGATTTCCTGACACACAAGAACATAATCTTCGACAGTCGAACCGGCAACATTCGCGATGATTGGCAAATCGGGGTGTTTTTGAGCTAAGTCTGGCAATATTTGATTCATGACCGTTTCTAACCCAGGATTTTGTAACCCGATGGCATTTAACATACCGCTAGGCGTTTCTGCTACCCTTGGGGTTGGATTGCCGAAACGTGGTTCAGGTGTGGTCGCTTTGATCATCACCGCACCTAATTGACTGATGTCATAATATTTATCATATTCTGCACCAAACCCAAAACAGCCGCTGGCAGGCATGATCGGATTTTTCAGACTCAATCCGGGTAGTTCGACGTTGATCGACATTAAATGACCACCTTTCTCGCCTGAAATACAGGCCCTTCGTCACAAACTTTGACACTTTTTGTGCCTTGTTCATCATCTTTCGTATGGCAAACACAGGCATAACAGGCACCCATCCCACAAGCCATTCGTGCTTCCATGGATAATTGAACATCTGGGAGGTCTTCAAAAAGCTGGGCGGTGGTTTTTAAAAGACCGTTATTTCCGCAGGCAAAGACCGCCGCAGGTGTTTGCTCTGCAGCTAATAACAGGTTGCCAACATTACCTTGTAAACCAGCGCTGCCATCATCGGTAGCAATCCTCGTGTCTCCCAGTGCGCGAAATTCCTCTTCATAGTACATGACGTCTTTGCTGGCAAAACCCAAAAAGTGAATGACGTGGACGCCTTGTTGGGTCAGACGTTTCGATAATTCATAGAGCGGCGGTACACCGATACCGCCACCTACGATAAATGCAGTGTCCCCTTGATTTAAATGATGATAGCGAAACCCATTTCCTAACGGCCCCATCACATCGATTGGATCACCAATGGTCATTTCTGAAAAAATTCGTGTCCCCTCTCCTTCGACCCGATAAATGATACGGCATTCTTTTTTCTCAGCATCGATATGATTGATACTGATCGGTCGGCGAAGAAGAAAGGCATTTTGAGGAACCCGTAGGTGCAGAAACTGCCCAGGGGTCCTCATCTCATTGACTAACTCACCCGTCAATGTCATTTCAAAAATCCGCGGTGCCAGTTGACGCTGTTTGCTGATGGTCATGATTTCTTGCTTCATCAAAAAACTCCTTTATCTGCGTTAAATTGCTTTTGTTGAAAAACTGCGGGATTCCATCACTTTTAGAATTGCATCCGCTGTATCAAGAGAAGTAAAGGTCGGTACACCATGTTCCACTGCTTCTCGACGAATGATAAATCCGTCTTCCGTTGCATTTTGGCGATCTTTATCCATGGTATTGACTACTACTTGGGTCGTTCCTTTACGGATCAAATCAACAACCGTTTCTTCTGCTTGTTGATCAGAGATTTTAGCAACTCGTGTCACTTGCAGGCCTTTTTCTTCAAAGTAATCAGCGGTTCCATTGGTAGCCAATAAGGTGAAGCCGACCTCTACGAAACGCGCCGCCAGCGCTGCTGCCTCTTCTTTGCTTTCGTCTGCAACGGTGAAAAGTGCTTTTCCAAATTCAGGAATATGCAGGCCTGATGCCTCAAAAGCTTTATAAAGTGCTTTTGCCAAATCTTTGTCTGATCCCATTACTTCACCTGTTGATTTCATTTCAGGGCCTAAGTAAGTATCGACTTTTAAAAGTTTTGTAAAGGAGAAGACCGGTGCTTTGATGTGTACTTCATTTGGTGTTGGCGCAAGTCCGTCTTGATAACCTAACGCTGTGATTTCTTCTCCGAGAATCGCCTTCGTGGCAATTTGGGCCATTGGGATCTCTGTTACCTTGCTTAAAAATGGTACGGTTCGGCTAGCACGAGGATTTACTTCAATGACATACACTTTGTTTTCATGGATGACAAATTGGATATTCATCATACCGATACAATTTAAACCTAATGCCAAGCGTTTGGTATATTCTTCGATTGTAGCAATCAGTTCATCCGAAAGATTTTGCGGTGGATAGACCGCCATTGAATCTCCTGAATGGACCCCTGCACGCTCGATATGTTCCATGATTCCAGGAATCAAAACAGTTTTGCCGTCACAGATAGCATCGACTTCACATTCTTTACCGACCAAGTAACGATCGACCAAGACAGGATGTTCTGGTGATGCTTTCACTGCATGACGCATGTAATCTTCTAAATCGGCTTGGTTTTCCACGATTTCCATCGCGCGCCCTCCTAAGACATAACTTGGGCGGACTAAAACAGGATAGCCGATTTCTTGAGCGATGGCGATTGCTTCTTGTTCGTTCGTCGCTGTATCCCCTGGTGGTTGCGGAATATCTAGCGCTTGTAATGCTTGCTCAAAGAGATCACGATTTTCGGCACGATCAAGATCTTCAATGCTGGTGCCTAAGATTTTGACCCCAGCTTTTACTAAAGGCTCTGCTAAGTTGATCGCCGTTTGCCCGCCAAATTGGACGATGACCCCAATGGGTTGTTCCAAATCGATCACGTGTAAGACATCCTCTAAGGTCAATGGTTCAAAGTACAGCTTGTCGGAAATAGAGAAGTCAGTCGAAACCGTTTCGGGATTGCTGTTCATGATGATTGCTTCATAGCCAGCAGCTTGGATCGCTTTCACCGAGTGCACTGTTGCATAGTCAAACTCCACCCCTTGTCCGATTCGGATCGGTCCAGAACCTAAGACAAGAACAGATTCTTTTGCGCTACGTTTGCTTTCATTCTCAAACTCATAGGTGCTGTAAAAATAAGGCGTTGCTGATTCAAATTCTGCGGCACATGTATCCACCATTTTGTAGACGGGCAAAATCTTTTGCTCATGGCGCAGCGTGCGGATCTCAGCTTCTGTGGTTTCCCACAGCTCAGCGATCTTTTTATCCGTAAAGCCATTTTGCTTGGCTTTTTTCAACACATCAAGGGATTGTGGGTCGTTTGCTAATGCTTGTTCGATCTCAAAGATGTGAAGCATTTTATCTAAGAAGAATAAATCGATTTTCGTCATTTCATTCAAATCTTCGATGGTATACCCTCTTCGGATGGCTTCCATGACGTAGAATAGGCGATCATCTTGCGCCTTGATGACTTTTTCCATCAGATCATTGTCAGAAAGAGCTTCTAGTTCTTTCATTTCGATATGATGTGTGCCGATTTCTAATGAACGAACAGCTTTCAGTAATGACTCTTCAATATTACGACCAATCGCCATCACTTCTCCAGTTGCTTTCATTTGGGTTCCTAATCGACGTTCCCCAGTTTCAAACTTGTCAAACGGCCAGCGAGGAATTTTTGCGACCACATAGTCTAGTGCCGGTTCAAATTCTGCATAGGTAGTTTCTGTGACTGGGTTTTTCATTTCATCCAATGTTAAACCGACGGCAATTTTCGCTGCCAATTTGGCAATTGGATACCCTGTAGCTTTACTTGCTAACGCAGAGGAACGTGAGACCCGTGGATTTACTTCAATGACATAGTAGTTGAAGCTATGAGGATCAAGCGCCAATTGAACGTTACAGCCACCTTCGATTTTTAATGCGCGAATAATTTTTAATGACGCATCTCGCAACATTTGGTATTCATGATCTGACAGTGTTTGACTAGGGGCAAAGACGATGGAATCGCCGGTGTGGATGCCGACTGGATCGAAGTTTTCCATATTACAAACGACGATCGCGTTGTCAGCAGAATCTCGCATCACTTCATATTCGATCTCTTTAAACCCAGCAATACTCCGTTCAATCAAGCATTGGGTCACTGGCGAGAGCTTCAAGCCGTTTTCAGCGATTTGGCGCAGCTCTTCTTCATTGTTACACATGCCGCCGCCTGTTCCCCCTAGCGTAAATGCTGGACGAACAATGATTGGAAAGCCGATTTTTTTTGCAAATTCAACTGCTGCTTCCACCGTTGACACGATTTCAGATTCTGGGATCGGTTGATCCAATTCTTCCATTAATTGTTTGAATAGATCTCTGTCTTCTGCTTGGTCGATTGCTGCTAATTTGGTTCCTAGCAACTCAATTCCTAATTCATCCAAAATACCTGAGTTGGCTAATTCCATCGCCATATTCAAGCCCGTTTGTCCGCCTAATGTCGGTAAAATTGCATCAGGCTGTTCTTTACGTAAAATCCGTGAGACAAATTCAAATGTGATTGGTTCAATGTAGACTTTGTCAGCAATTTCTTTGTCCGTCATGATCGTTGCGGGATTCGAATTGACTAACACCACTTCGTAGCCTTCTTCTCGTAAAGCTAAACAAGCTTGTGTGCCGGCATAATCAAACTCTGCCGCTTGTCCTATAATAATCGGTCCAGAACCGATAACCATGATTTTCTTGATATCTGTACGTTTTGGCATATTAGTTCTGCTCCTTCCATGCATCGATCATCTCTAAAAATTCGTCAAATAAGTGGACCGCATCATGCGGGCCCGGTGCCGCATCTGGGTGGTATTGGACACTGAATGCTGGGTAGCGGCGATGACGAACCCCTTCGATCGTGCCATCGTTCACTTCGACGTGGGTCACCATTAGTTTTTCAGGATCGATGGATGCTTCATCCACAGCAAATCCATGGTTTTGTGAGGTAAAATCGATCCGACCAGTGGCGATCTCTCTTACTGGATGGTTTAATCCACGGTGACCGAACTTCATTTTATAGGTATCTGCCCCATTCGCTAATGAGAAGAGCTGATGGCCTAAACAAATCCCGAAGATTGGTACCTTGCCTTGAATCCCTTGTATCATTTTAATTGCTTCTGGCAAGCTTTTAGGATCGCCCGGTCCATTCGTCAGCATCACGCCATCTGGTGCGAGGTCTAAAATTTCTTGCGCTGTCGTATTGTATGGCAAAATAGTTAGATTGCAGTTGCGACGTGACAGCTCTCGTAAAATACTGTGCTTCAAGCCGAAGTCGATGACCACGATATTGCGACCCGTTCCAGGGCTTGGATAAGGTTTTGAGGTGGAGACTTGTGCCACTTGATTGGTTGGTAAAACCGCTGCTTTTAATTGATCAAAGGCATGGTCAAAGACATCTCCCGCATCAACGATGCTCGCTTTCATGGTTCCGTGTTGACGGATCTTTCTTGTCAGCGCGCGTGTATCGATTCCTGCGATCCCTGGAATATTTTTGCGTTTTAAAAATTCATCTAACGTCAGCTGCTTCCGCCAATTACTCGCTAGACGCGCGTGTTCTTTCACAACGACCCCTTTACAAGTCGGTGAAATTGATTCGTAGTCGTCTCGGTTGACGCCGTAATTTCCTACCATCGGATACGTAAACGTAATGATTTGTCCGTTAAAGCTTTGATCCGTAATGGCTTCTTGATAGCCCGTCATGCTGGTGGTAAAAACAATCTCACCAAAAACATTGATACTGGCACCAAAGCCTTCGCCTTCAAAGTATGTTCCATCTTCTAAAATAAGCCAACGTTTCATATTATTGCCCACCTTTTTGCCATACTAATTTTCCATTTACAAATGTATAACTTGTATCCCCATATAACGTCCATCCACCGAAAGGCGTATTGACTCCTTTTGATAGGAATTGCTTAGGATCCACGTTATAAGCTGATTCTAAGTCAAAAATTGCGAGATCGGCTTTGTCTCCGACCATCATCGTTCCGGCGCTTAGACCAAAAATTGATGCTGGTTTCACGGTCATCCAATCCACTAATTGCTGTAAGGTAAAGCGTCCTGTTTTTACAAAATGAGTGTACAACAATTGGAAGGCATATTCTGATCCGACGATGCCAAAGGGAGCTTTTAAAAAGCTTTGCATTTTTTCTTCATAACCATGCGGTGCATGATCCGTCGCGATACAGTCGATCGTGCCATCCAGCAGACCTTCGATCAACGCTTCACGGTCTTCTTGCCCACGTAATGGTGGGTTCATTTTCCAAAAGCCTTCATCGGCAGGAATATCTTCATCGATCAGAAGTAAATGGTGGGGAGAAACTTCGGCTGTCACATGAATGCCAGCTTTTTTGGCATCTCGGATCACCCGAACACTTTCTTTCGTAGAGACATGGCAGACATGGTAATGGGCTCCTGTTGCTTCCGCCAAAAGCACATCCCGAGCGATTTGAGATGCTTCCGTTACACTCAAGATCCCTGGTAATCCAAGTTCTTCCGCTTTTTTACCAGCATGCATCACGCCGCCAAAGAGTAAGGAATCATCTTCTGTGTGGGCAACCAAAGCCAAGTCATTTTCGGCTGCTTGCTTCATTGCCAGATACATTGTGCCAGCAGTCTGAACACCCACGCCATCGTTCGTCAAGGCGAAAGCGCCAGCAGCTTTCATTCCAGCTGCATCCGTCAATGTTTCACTGCGCAAGTTTTCTGTAATCGGCGCGTATTGTAAGACATTGATTGACGCATCTGCGTTGATTTTTTCGTATAAAGCTGTTAATTTTTCTGGTGTATCAGGAACTGGGTCAAGGTTAGGCATTGCGCAAACTGTTGTGAACCCACCACGAGCTGCTGCCCTACTACCCGTTTCAATTGTTTCTTTGTATTCAAAGCCTGGTTCTCTGAAGTGTACATGAACATCCACTAACCCTGGTGTGATCAATTGCTCTTTGGCATCGATGACTTCGTCAAAATCTGTTTCGGGAAATGCTGTACCGATCCCGCGAATGATTCCTTCTTCGATCCAAATTGCTGCAGGAACACAGTGATTGTCTTTTTTGATGATTTTACCGTTTTTAATGAGTGTTTTCATGTAAACTTCCTCCTCTTATTCCTTTTGACTGTTAGGCTTTACCATTTAATACTGCTTCAAGAATCGCCATTCGAACGAAGACGCCATTCGACATCTGTGTAATGATTCGTGAGCGTAAGCTTTCAACTAGCGCATCAGCCAATTCCACATCGCGATTGACCGGCGCTGGGTGCATTATGATCGCATGTTCCTTCATTCTGGCTGCCCGTTCGACGGTCAACCCGTGATTTTTTAAGTATTCTTCTTTGGAAAAGCTTTCCGTTCCATCATGGCGCTCGTGCTGGACACGAAGCATCATCATGACATCAACTTCTTCCACTAATTCATCTAATGGCAGCCAATGACCGTACACTTCAAACTCTTCGTCGTACCATTCTTTCGGTCCTGAAAAGAAAACTTTTGCGCCAAGTCGCTTGAGCATTTGCATGTTTGATTTTGCGACCCGTGAGTGGGTGATGTCACCTACGATGGCGACTTTCAAGTCGTCAAAGTGCCCGAACTCTTCATAGATCGTCATTAGATCCAACAAACATTGTGTTGGGTGTTGGCCGCTGCCGTCCCCGCCATTGATGATACTGCACTGGATCGTTTTGCTTTGGATCAAATCGTCGTAGTAGTTTTCATCGCCGTGGCGAATGACTGCCACATCTACGCCCAGAGCTGACATCGTCAAGACTGTGTCATACAGGGTCTCGCCTTTTTGAACAGAACTGGTGGAGGCTTCAAATTCAATGACTTCGATCCCTAGTTTTTTCTCAGCAACATCAAAGCTTTTGTGGGTTCTAGTACTGTTTTCAAAAAAGAGATTTGTTGCGAAATACTGTTCCTTTTGGGGCATCCATTTCGCCCCTCTTTTGAATTCTTGTCCTCTGCGGATGAGTCCCATCACTTCACGGTCCGTCAATGCTTCGACCGTCAAAAGATGCTTTAAGCTGATTCTTTCGGATTGAATAATCATGAATGAATTCCTCCTTTGTTTCTGTTTAAACGATGAGTTGGCACAAGTTATTTTTCTTCGCTGCGAGAGCTGTCAGGTAAAATAAGATTCAAGAAGATTCCTAGGACAGTTGCTAACGCCATTGCAGATAAGGTGAAGGTACCGACCGTGAACACAAGACCGCCGATTCCTACCACAAGGATCACTGACGCAATGATCAAATTCTTCTTACGATCAAAATCGATTTTGTTGTCGATCAAAATTTTCAACCCGCTGGCAGCGATGACGCCAAAGAGCAGGAAGCTGATCCCTGAGATGACTGGGCCAGGAATACTTAAGATCAATGCGCTTAGTTTTCCAACGAAGCCTAGTACGATGGCTAAAACTGCCGCACCACCGATGACGAACACGCTATGGACCCGTGTAATTGCTAAAACCCCGATGTTTTCTCCGTAACTTGTCACTGGCGGTCCCCCAACGAGACCGGCTGCGATTTGAGCAAAACCGTCGCCTAAGAGTGTTCGGTTCAAGCCCGGCTCTTCAAAGAAGTTCCGCTTCGTTAGTTTGTTTAAGACCATCAGATGTCCGATATGTTCTGTCATGGTGACGAAAGCGATCGGTGCCATCGTAGTGATCGCATTTAGATACAGTTTGGGTTCATAATTAATGAAAGGAATTTCGAAACTTGGCAGCCCAAACCAGTTGGCGTCAATGATTGGTTGTACGTCGACGATCCCTGACGCTAAGGCGATCAAGTATCCGCCAACGATCCCTAGCAGGATCGGGATCAGCCCTAAGAACCCTCGCAAAAACATGTTGAAGAAAATCGTTAATCCCAAGGTAGCCAAAGCTACTAGAATGTACTTGAAATCGTAAACTGAGTCATTGTACATCGCATTTTGGGCGGCGTTGGCGGCTAATCCTAGACCAATCACCATAATCACAGGACCGACAATGATCGGTGGTAAGATCTTATCCAACCAAGCAGCGCCAGCACGTTTGATGATCAGAGAAACGATCACGTAGACCAATCCAGTCGTGATGGCGCCTTGGGCGATGGCTGGGTAGCCGTCTGATTCCATCAGCATTTGCATCGCCGCGATAAACGCAAAGCTGCTGCCTAGATACGCTGGGATTTTCCCTTTCGTTGTGACCAAGTAAACCAATGTCCCAATACCGGAACTTACCAAAGCGATACTGGGGTTGATCCCTACCAAGATCGGTACTAAAACTGTCGCACCGAACATCGTGAAAAGATGTTGTAAACTAAGGCCTAACCAAGGCAGTGCTTTGGGCCGATCTTTGATGTCTAAAACTGCGTCTGGATTACGAAATTCTTGCTTCTGCATGTTGCTGTCACTCTTCTTCCTAGTCGTTTTCTTTATTGATCATGATCCGGTCAGAACCATCTGATTCTTCCATCTCAACGATAATTTCTTCACTTAAAGCAGTTGGAATATTCTTCCCAACAAAATCTGCCCGAATCGGCAGTTCCCGATGGCCGCGATCAACTAGAACGGCTAGTGAGATTCGTTTTGGTCGACCTATATCCATGATTGCATCCAAAGCTGCTCGAATCGTCCGTCCGGTAAACAAGACATCATCGATCAAGATCACTTCTTTGCCGTCAATGGCCGTCGGGATGTCTGATGAATGGATCTCTGGATCATCTTCGCTCTTTTTATCATCTCGGTACAAGGTGATGTCCAATTCTCCGACAGGTACTTCTACGCCTTCCAATTGTTTTAAACGTTCCGCAATCCGTTGGGCGATATAGATGCCTCTTGTCTTGATTCCTACTAGCACCAAATTATCAATGCCGCGATTTCTTTCAATAATTTCGTAGGTGATCCGTGTTAACGCTCGTTTCATTGTTACTGCATCTACTACTTCTTTCGCTGCCATATGTTGTTCCCTCCTAATTTTGAACATAAAAAAACTCCTACCTGCTTGAGGTAGGAGTCATGTTTTCCGATCGTTGCCTAAAATCCCATTCTGTGGATTTTGGGTACACGTTATCATCCAGTAAGGGTTCGAATCTCCAACGCGGGAGTCGTCTGCTTACTCATTCCTTCTTAGCCTCACGGGACTACATTTAAAGGAGCTATTTAGTTGTTACAATTACTATACAGTTCCACCACAAAAAAATCAATCATTTTTTCGTAATTTTTTTAGGGTGTCCTCAAATAGTTCTGGTAATGGGGCTTCAAAGACCATTGACTCACCCGTTGTGGGATGTGTGAAGCCTAAAAGCTTGGCATGTAAAAACTGGCCGTTGCCTTTTAAGGTACGCTTTGGTCCGTAGATTGGGTCACCGGCTAACGGAAACCCGATATATTGCATATGCACTCTAATTTGGTGGGTTCTTCCAGTTTCCAATTGCAATTCCACCAAGGTAAATTGATCAAAGCGTTCCAACACGGTGAAATGAGTCACTGCGGGTTTGCCGTTCTCAATCACCGCCTGCATTTTACGATTGACTTTCGAGCGGCCGATGGGTGCATTGATGGTGCCTTTTTCGTGGCTGATATTGCCATGGACCAAAGCCACATACTTGCGTAACGAGGTTTTGTCTTTCAATTGTTTCGCTAACGACTCATGCGCCTGATCATTTTTGGCAATCATTAACAGACCCGACGTATCTTTGTCGATTCGATGAACGATACCCGGCCGAACAACATCGTTGATCGTCGATAGATCCTCCATATGGTACAACAATGCGTTGACTAAGGTGCCACTCGGATGACCAGCGGATGGATGAACCACCATCCCTTGCGGCTTGTTGATGACTGCCACATCAGCATCTTGATAGACGATCGTTAAAGGAATATTTTCTGGCTCTAAATCTACTACTTCCGGCTCTGGCACTTGGATGACCAAGTGATCGCCTGCTTTTACTTTATAATTAGCCCGGACCGTCTCACCTGCCAAAGTAACGGCATCTTCTTTCAGCCATTGTTGGACTTGTGAACGGCTATGGTCAGGCAAGCGTTCGGCCAACACTTTGTCGACCCGCCCTTTTTCTTCTTTAATGATTACTTCAATTTGCTTTTCCATTTGATTCTCCTTGTTTCCCTTTTGCTACATCATCTACTAGTGCATAAATAAAAATCAAGATTACCCCAAACACTAATGACATATCAGCGATATTGAAAATTGGGAAATTGATAAAATCAAGCTGGAACATGTCCACTACAAAGCCATGCTGCAAGCGATCGATGAAGTTCCCGATAGCGCCACCTAGAACAAACGCCAGTCCGAAACGAAACCATAGGCTGCTTTTTTGGTAGCGAAACAATAGATAAACAACGACGGCAACCGCGATAACGGTGATGATCGCAAAAAAGGTGATTTTTCCTTCTAGAATACTCCAAGCTGCACCCGTATTCTGAAGATAGGTCAGGGACAACACATTGTCGATCAGAGAATGTGTTTCACCTAGTTGATAATTGGCAACGATCCAAATTTTCAGCCATTGATCCAAGCCAATGACAACAGCACTTAACAAAAAAAACAACGCGATCATAAATTTTCCACTCTTTCTTCTTTGAAAATATCTCGTGGACGGATGATGCCCAAGAGATTTCCATTCGGATTTTTATCTTTGGTGATCAATACCGCCTCAAGCAGGGCATTTTTTTGAAACAGTTCCTCGACTTCAACAATGGTTGTTTCTGCCGAAACGAAACAAAAATTCGATCGTTTCCCGTCTCCTGCTAATAATTCATCGGCCGTTCTGCCTGCTAACTTGATTTCACCATGGAGGCTTTCTTTCGCTAACCAGTACCCCAGCATTCGCAAAGTGATCAAGCCCAAAAATCGACCATTATCATAGATTGGAAATTGTGAGTAGCGCTTTTGGGCAACGATTTTCAATAACTCTGGTAATGGCAGGTGCTTTTCAAAACCAGTCACTCGTTTCGCAAAACGCGGCATGACTTTTTCAGGCGCCAGTAGAGATCGTTCAATTTCTTGAATGCGATTGACGACCCATTCATTTGGCTCTGCAATGACAAAGTTCTCACCAATTTTTTCATGAACGATGGCATTGCGCAGCTGAGCCATCTGTAATAGATCATCTTCTGCTCTTCTAACATTGATATTTTTACTTTTTGATAAGCGACGAACCATTTCAGAAAACCCCATATTCCGCGGATTATCCAATTCGTCTCGAAGACGCTTTTCGATTCGATTAAAACTGCTCAAAAATTGATCTGCACCACTAGCCATGAGGAACCTCCTTGATAAGATATGCTTTTTTTAAATAAATCAAAACAAAGACAAAATAAGCCACCAAATACACACCAACAAAAATCAACGAGTAGAGGTAGATGGATAATAAGCCCAAAACCCCTATCATGAGAAAAAGGCTTAAATAAAAGCCGATATATACTCTTTTAAGCGCAGGATTCATCACGACCTCCAGCTTGAGTGCTGATTGGCCTTGTGGTAGCTGAAAAGGCTGACTTTCTAAAAAAAACATGCGCACACGAATCGGCGTCTGCTCAGCCAGCGCCAAAAAAATCGTTTGCTGATGATTGATGGCAGCGATTCTTTTTTTCCCTTGCATGATCTCTAAGGGACTGCCCATTCCATAAAAACCAGTCCTCCTAGTTAGTTCTAGCTCCATTGACAAAGATCACCTCAATTGGTTAAGTATACTTGATTATCAAAAGAAAGAAAATAGACTTTTGATTGCTTCCTTGATTATTATAACAAGAATCCCTACTTTTATCTTCCATCACGTCAAATGAACGAGAAAAAGACGAATGCAGCGTGCATCCGTCCTATCAAATCATCTCTTTACGTTCTTTCGTTTCAAATGCCGCGAATGCCTTCTTTGTTTGCGACCGCTCTTTTAGAAAAGACCGATCGCTTGTCCATCAGAAGTCACGTCCATATTGATGGCGGCAGGTTTCTTCGGTAATCCCGGCATCGTCATCACGGCACCAGTCAAGGCTACGATAAAACCAGCACCTAGCTTGGGTACGAACTCACGAATGGTCACAGAAAAGCCTTCTGGTGCACCCAGTTGCTTTGGATCATCACTAAAGGAATACTGGGTTTTTGCCATACAGATCGGCAAATGATCCCAGCCCTGCTCTTTAAAGTTTTGCAACTGCGCCTTGGCTTTTGGTGCAAACTCAACCTCAGCCCCGCCATAGATTTCCCGCACGATCAAAGAAGCTTTATCCGCTAAAGGCAAATCGTCCGTATACAAGCGTTGGTAGTTAGCCGGTTTTTCCTCGATCACTTGGACTACCGCTTTTGCGAGATCCGTTCCACCCGCTCCACCATCTGCCCAAACAGCTGTCCGAGCGACGGTGACATCGATTCGCTGGCACAAGGCTTCAACTAATTCACGCTCCGCTTCGGTATCTTGTGAAAATTCATTGAGGGCGACTACCACTGGAATCTGATATTTGCGCATATTTTCAACATGCCGTTTTAAATTACTGAAGCCCCGCTCTAATGCTTCTGTATTCTCAGTCCCTAGATCAGCGACAGCGACACCGCCATGCATCTTCAATGCTCTGATCGTTGCCACAACCACGATCGCATCCGGTGCTTTTGATAGATTTGGTGTTTTGATATCTAAAAATTTCTCTGCACCTAAATCGGCACCAAAACCAGCTTCGGTCACCGTGTATTCGCCTAAGTGCAAAGCTGTCTCGGTTGCGATCACACTATTACACCCATGGGCGATATTCGCAAAAGGCCCGCCATGGATCAGCGCAGGGGTTCCTTCGATCGTTTGAACGAGATTCGGTTTGAGAGCATCTTTTAAAAGTAAGGCTAAAGCACCTTGGACCGCCAGATCTTTTACGTAAATTGGTTGTTTCTCAAAAGAATAACCAATTAAGATCTTTCCTAATCGTTCTTTTAAGTTATCAATGCTCTTTGCCAAACACAAAATCGCCATGATTTCACTTGCGACAGTAATATCAAAACCATCTTCACGAGGAACACCTTGTAATGGGCCGCCTAAGCCAACGATCACTTGGCGTAACGCACGATCATTCAAATCGACAACGCGTTTCCATGTAACCCGACGTCCGTCGATCCCTAATTCGTTGCCTTGTTGGATATGATTGTCGATCAACGCAGACAAGGCGTTATTAGCAGCCGTGATCGCATGCATATCACCTGTGAAATGTAAGTTGATGTCTTCCATCGGTAGTACTTGTGCTTTACCACCGCCAGTGGCGCCGCCTTTGATGCCCATTACGGGTCCCAATGATGGCTCACGTAAGGCGATGACGGTTTGCTTGCCGATTTGATTTAACGCATCTGCAAGTCCAATGGTCACAGTTGACTTGCCTTCTCCTGCTGGTGTCGGACTGATCGCTGTGACTAAAATCAGCTTCCCCAGTGGATTGTTTGCTTTTTCGTTGATTGCCGACCATTCGATTTTTGCTTTATATTTGCCATAAAGTTCCAGGTCATCCCCTGTTAAACCAAGTGGTTCAGCAATTTCAATAATCGGTTTAGGCTTTGATTCTTGTGCAATTTCGATATCTGATTTCATTTTTACCCTCAATTCACGAACTATTTAGCACTTTAAAAAAGGTTTTGTTTGCTATGGTCTTATTATACTTGATTTTATTCAGAAAGAAAGAGAGATTTTTCACACTTTTACAAGAAGTTTCACGGATCCTTTACGTAAACAAAAACAGCGTCTCTCCTAAGGCTGTACCGCCAAAAGGAGTGATCGCTGTTTTCTAGATTCCTATGAATTAGTCGTGGGTTTCGACCTGCACCCTTTTTTCAGGGATTTTTTCTTGAAAAAAAGTTTCTAACCATACCACATCTTTTTTACGTAACGTGAAGGTATACGTTCTTTGATGATCGGTAATGCTTATTAAACGGTTTTTAATTTGCCATTTTTCTATCTCAGACAGAGAGACGATTCTTTTCTTCCATATACGTGCATAGCGAATCAGTAACACGTCATTTCTAATGAGCAGACTCCGGTGGAGCCCCAGCCATACAAAAAAGAAGAAGACGGCTAAAACGAGGTTGCTTTTCCAATAAGGTCTGGTATTTTCTAACGAAAGAATCAAACTGATAAATAATATCATCATAGTGAACGACCAATAAATGATCGCTGTAGCAGCTTCCGGTTGCCAATACAATTTACGCTTCATAAAAGTTCCTCACAACATAAAATTTCTAGTATACTATCTTTATCATATCAAAAAAGGGTGAGACAATGTTAAAAGTTTATCTTGATGCTTCCACGAAAGGCAACCCCGGCCCTAGTGGCGGTGGAATCGTCATTGTCGGTACTGATCTGCATGAACAAATTGCGTTTCCGCTACCTGATTCCACCAACCACCAAGCAGAGTTCGCTGTGATGGTCAACGCGCTGCAGCTGTTGATTGACAAAGGGTTACAGGAACAGACAATTATGCTTTATACCGACAGCAAAGTCGTTGCGCAGACCATCGACAAGAATTATACCAAAAACCCTGCTTTTTCTGATTATTTAACAGAAATTCAATACTTGTTGAAACAGTTCTCTTTAGCGATCATCCAATGGGTCCCTGAGAGTCAAAACAAAGGTGCCGACCATTTGGCCCGCCAAGGATTAGCAAAAGCGATGAAATTAAAGGATCGGAGACAATAACCGAGAGAAGTTTTGTTTGAAGCGCAACCAGTAAGATTGCTTAGCCAAAATTTCATCCGTCAGTAATGTTGATTGTGTCATATCCTCTTCAAAGAAGCCTTTCAACGTTTGCGTGACATCGTGATCGTAGGCGAAGGCATTGACTTCAAAATTCAAGGCATAACTCCGAATGTCTTGATTCGTCGTCCCAAAGGAACTAATGGTATCATCCATCATGACCGTCTTCGCATGGAGGAAACCGTTGTTATAGATGTAGATTTTTGCACCACGGCGATGCAAGTAATTGGCATAGTGCTGTGTTGCCCGATAAATGAATGGATGATCCGGCATACATGGAATCATGATTCGGACGTCTACACCTGAGTGGATGGCAATTTCCAATGCATTCATCATACTGTCATCAGGAATCAAATAAGGCGTTTGGATCCAAATCGATTCTTTCGCAGCCAAAATCATTTTCACAAAACCGCCTTTAAGGATTTGGGTCTCTGTTTCTGGACCGTCGGCGACAATTTGCAGATCAACATTTCCAGCAAGCTCTTTCGGTGGCAAAATAAAATAACGATCTTCGTATTCTAGCTGATCCTCTTCCTTTTGCACCGATGCATTCCAATCACGAATAAAAATCTCTTGTAGCGTAAAGCTAGCGGTTCCGACGATTCTTGCGTGGGTATCTCGCCAATAGCCGAACTTGGCCTTTTTGCCAAGATATTGATCACCAACATTAAACCCGCCAGTCCAGCCAATTTGTCCATCGATCACAACGATTTTCCGATGAAGGTGGTAATTTAGCCGTGTGTTACGAATCAGATTTTTCGAGGTGATAAATGGCACGACTTTTCCTCCAGCATCGATCAGCGGTTGGAAGAACTTGCGATTGGCTTTCGGTGAACCCCATGGATCATAGACCAAACGGACTTCCACGCCTTCACGGGCTTTATCGATCAAGATAGACAAGAATTGGCCACCGATCTCATCATTAAAAAATGAATAATACTCCACATGCAGGTTGTCTTCAGCTTGCTTCATATCTTCGAATAATGCTGCAAATTTTTCTTTGCCATCTGTGTAAAATTCCACCTTGTTTCCTTTAGTCAAGGGCGATTCATCCAGGTTTTTAAAATAGCGCTCCAATAAATGATTATCATCTGAGTAAGGATGTTCTGGAAAAGAATAATTGTGCACTTTGATGATTCGATTCAACTCATTGATCCTACTCTGATGATGCTCACTGAATTTATAAATAATTTCTCCATCGATTCCCCGTCCGCAAAACAAGTACAACAAGAACCCAATGCCGGGGATGAATACCAACGTCATCATCCAAGCAAAGACACTTGCAATCGAGCGTGGTTTCCGAAAAACAGTAATAAAAGCAGCAATCGTATTAATAAACAAAAGTGCCAATAAGACCGTGGAAATCATGCTCATATCCATTTTTATCATAGTTTCCTCCTATATCCTGTAACCCTATAATAGGTAACTATGGTCGAAAGCAAGCTTTAAATCATAGTCCCCTAGTGTTTCTTTGATTTTTTGTTTCAACATTTCTTCGATTTCTCGATCGCTATAAACAGATTTTGCAGGAATCACTAAATCAAAAGCCAACAGATCTCCTTTGACCTGAAAATCATGCATCCGTAACTGTGGGTCAACGAAGCGAACGATCTTTGACACTTCTTTTTTTAGATGCCGATACTGCTGATTTTGAATTGGTACTGGATCAAGATGACAGACCAGGTCGACTTTCAAGGATTGGCGAAAATCTTGTTCAATCGCATCAATCACCTCATGCGCTTCTCGTAGTGACCAGGTTTCATCTACTTCGATATGCACACTGGCAAAACGATTTTTCGGCCCATAATTGTGAACCAGTAAATCATGGTAACCGAGAATCGTCGGATAGTGATCCAAGCGTTGCTCCATGGCGGAGACTTCTTCTTGCGTAGGTCGTGCCCCTAGCAATTCATTGATGAAAGACCGAATCATTTTAATGCCGCTGATCAAAATGTAGAGCGCAATCAGACAACCAACATAGCCATCGATTCGTAAACCGGTCAACCACTCGATCGTCGCTGAAAACAAAACCGCCCCTGTTGTATACACATCGTTGAGACTGTCTTGCCCACTGGCACTTAGTGTTTGAGAGCCGATCAACTTAGCCAATCTGCGGTACATTGCTCCTTGCCAGACTTTGATCAAAATCGATAAAACCAAAATGATAAACAATAGTGGGGAAAGACGGATACTCGTCGGTTCCATGACGCGTTGCACAGAACTGATGAGAAATTGGCCACCAACAAATGTGATGATCAAAGATACCACGAACCCACTGATGGCTTCAAAACGCTCATGTCCATACGGATGTTCACTGTCGGCTGGTTTCGCAGAGATCCGAAAACCGATCAATGTTAAAATAGACGAGGCGGTATCTGAAAGACTGTTGATGGCATCGGCCATAATCGAAACAGACTGCGCAGATAAGCCAATGATAAATTTCCCTGCGAATAATAGGAGGTTCGAAAGCACCCCCAGACTACCTGCTAACTTCCCGATGGCTGTACGTTCGTAGACACCATTTTTTTTGCTACGTTTTAAAAAAAAGTTTAGCAAATCATCACCCTCTCAAAAAACCATCTTTCTTATTTTACCCCGAAGGAATTCAATTAAACAACTATTCGTATCGTTTTTTCGAAAAAAAAGCGAATTCCCTTCAATTATCAAACGCATTTTCAGATAACATGTAGGAAAAAAGAAAAAGATAACGGAAGGGTCTCCCCCTCCGTCATCTTCGTTCAAAAAAGGAATGTGTTAAAGACCTGCGCTCCTCTTTCATCTATCTTCTCAAACGAAAGAAACTTGCTGCACAGATTCAACCAGTGAGTGTAATTACTTGGCAGCTAACCACGTTGCTGCTGACTCAAGTGCTGCTGCGATTCCTTCAGGATTCTTCCCGCCGGCTTGCGCCATATCAGGACGACCGCCACCGCCGCCACCAACTTTAGGTGCAATCTCTTTGATCAAATCGCCCGCTTTCAATCCTTTTTCATTGGCTGCTTTGTTCATGGCAGCTAAAAGATTCACTTTGCCATCATTCGCGGTAGCTAACACTAAAATATCAGAATGGTCTTTTTGTTTCCATTGGTCAGCTAGTTGACGTAATTGGTTCATGTCCTTTACAGTCACTTTTGCTGTGATCAGACGCAGACCATTTACTTCTTTGACATCTTTGAAAACATCCCCTGCTTGCTGGTTTGCTAACTTGCTGGCAAGAGCTTCGTTTTCTTTTTGCAGTTCACGCAGCTGCGCTTGCAGTTGTTCTGTTTTGGCAACGACTTCTTTTAATTGAGCGGATTTAACGATCCCTGCGATTGCTTTCAATTGCGTCTCTTCTTCATGCAATAGCGTATAGGCCTCTTGACTAGTCACTGCTTCGATCCGACGAACACCAGCACCGATCCCTGATTCAGAAACGATTTTGAAAATACCGATATCCTCCGTATTTGCTACATGGGTTCCCCCACATAATTCGATCGACCAATCGGCAACATTGACGACGCGAACGTCATGCCCATATTTTTCACCAAAGAGTGCCATCGCTCCCATGCCTTTTGCGGTATCGATATCCGTTTCGATCGTCACAACAGGGAGGGCTTCCCAAATTTTTTGGTTGACGATTTGTTCCATTTGACTCAGTTCTTCGCTGGTCACTTGCCCGAAATGACTAAAGTCAAAGCGTAAATGTCCTGGAGCAACTAATGAACCTGCTTGGTTCGCATGGCTGCCTAATACTTCTTTTAACGCTTTATGCAATAAGTGAGTCGCCGTATGATTTTTGATGATCTTATTGCGACGATGCTGATCCACTTGTAAGAAATAGTTCACGCCTTCTTGTAGTGGCGCTTTGACTGTAGCAGTATGCAAGAACTGACCGTTCGGTGCTTTCTTGACATCCGTCACCTCTGCTACGATCGTGCCATCCTCTGCTACGATCGTCCCTGTATCTGCAACTTGTCCACCCATCTCTGCATAAAATGGTGTTTCGGCAAAAATCAGTTTTGCTTCACCTGTCGAAACAGAATCATGTAACGCTTCGTCTTGGATGATCACTAATAATTCGCTGTTTGCTTCAAGTGAATCATAGCCAACGAAACGGCTGTCCACTTTGATATCCGTCAATAAAGCGGATTGTACGCCCATTGAAAGCTCCGTTTGCCGAGCCGCACGAGCACGGGCACGTTGTGCATCCATTTCTTGTTCAAACCCTTGATGGTCCACTTTCAACCCTTCGTCTTCCGCCACTTCTTCTGTCAATTCAACTGGGAAGCCGTAAGTATCATACAATTTGAAAATATCTTGACCAGCTAACGTATCTTGACCGTCTGCTTTCACTTGGGCGATCACTTGATTTAAAATATCTAACCCTTCATTGATGGTTTCATGGAAACGTTCTTCCTCGTTGCGGATCACTTTTTCAATAAATTCTTGCTGCTCTAATACTTCAGGATAGTAGCTTTCCATGATCTCGCCAACGATCGGTACTAATTTGTATAAGAAGGCAGCATCGATCCCTAATTTTTTCCCATGCATGACTGCACGACGTAATAAACGACGTAAAACATAGCCACTGCCTTCATTTGAAGGCAGTGCCCCATCGCCGATCGCAAAAGAAAGCGCGCGGATATGGTCTGCAATCACTTTAAAGGAGATATCTGTCGTTTTGCTGTCGCCGTAGTTCACACGACCGCTTAAATCTGCCACTGCATTGATGATCGGCAGAAACAAGTCTGTTTCAAAATTGGTTGGTGCATTTTGAACGATGGAAACCATTCGTTCCAGCCCCATCCCCGTATCAATGTTTTTATGTGGTAGTGGTTCATAGGAGCCATCTGGTTGATGATTGAATTCTGAAAAGACCAGATTCCAGATTTCCAAATAGCGTTCATTTTCGCCACCAGGATAGTTTTCGGGATCATCTTCCGCTACGTCATTAAACTCAGGACCACGGTCATAGAAAATCTCTGAATCCGGTCCACAGGGGCCTGCACCGATGTCCCAAAAGTTGTCTTCAATCTCAACGATATGCTCTGGTGTTAAGCCGACTTCTTCTGCCCAGATCCGTTTTGCTTCCGTGTCTTTTGGATAAACCGTGACATATAATTTCTCTGGATCAAAAGCCATCCATTCTGGGGAGGTCAAAAACTCCCAGGCCCAATGAATCGCTTCATTCTTAAAGTAATCGCCGATCGAAAAGTTGCCTAACATTTCAAACATCGTATGATGTCTTGCTGTTTTCCCAACGTTTTCGATGTCGTTGGTCCGAATCGATTTTTGCGCATTGGTAATTCTTGGGTTTTCAGGAACAACACTGCCATCAAAATATTTTTTTAGCGTTGCCACCCCTGAATTGATCCATAATAGGGTTGGATCATTGACTGGGACAAGGGACGCACTTGGTTCAATTGAATGACCTTTTGATTGAAAGAAGTCCAAAAACATTTGGCGTACTTCTGCACTGGATAATTGTTTCACGTTATTCTCCTACTTTCTTCTGTGTTCGCTTAAGATACAGGGGCTGACAAAATTGCTGGTAAGGCGCTCTTATGCCTGTCGAGACATTTTGACGATAAAAAAACACCATTGCAGAGCAAGGACGTCGATACGCGGTACCACCTTGCTTGCAATGATGTGACTCATTACCTCTTAGACTCGTTAACGCGGAGTGGACGGCAACATTTCTGCTGCAGTTGAGCACCAAAGGGAGCAATCCGTCCGAATTCATGTTTTTCTCTCAGCAATGAAAAACTTTCTGTAATGAATCATCAAACCGACCATATCCTTCGTCATTCAAAGTATAAGGAAATGTTTTGAAAAAGTCAATCCTCAAATCCGCTCTTTATTGATTAGGATCCCTTTGCGGTAACGATAGTTCTGGGGAGAAAGCTTTTGATCGGGCTGCAACATTTTCCGTGAACGGTAATAACTGGCATACGGCAAGGCATCGAATAAGGGATGACCACAAATTTGCCAATTCTCCATTTTTAAAGACAAGCCATCTGTCAGCTCCCACGCATCCGCAAGCCCATAGGTGCAGCCAAATAAATTCGGTTCAAGCAATTCAGCGGTTGACAAAGAGACGCCATCATCGCAGGGCTTTTCATTGCCCCAGCGAAAAAGTCGCCGAGTCGCAGCACCGCAAACGTATTCCCATTGATCCTCTGATAGCAGCTGAAAGCCTTGTTTGTCTAACTGCTGTTTCAATTCTGTTTGACTGACGGATTCGTGGGTAAATAACTGATAGGTTTCCGATAACGGCTCGAGTGCAGCAAAATAGCGATTCTCTTCGTGATAAAAAGCGGGTAATTCCCAACGCAAGCTTTCCTCAAAGGACGCTGGTGCTGTGAATTTTGCCTTTAGCTCTTTTTCGAAAACACTGAATTGATCGACTAACCCGTGAAACTCCCCAGTGATCGTATTCAGCTGCCCGATATACCTTGCGCCAGCAGGCAGCGCACTTTTTTGGACTAGCATGGGATCAATCACAGCTTTGCGCAAAGGGCTCGTAGACTCATTGACAAAAATCCCCCAATCTTGGCTGGTTTCTAATTCATAGATTGTTTCCAGCTGGTGAATGATCTCGTTGGGTGCTGACTGCCAATTTTTACTCCAGCAAGTAGCCGGTAACCCTTGCACACCGAGATCCCAACCTAAGATCGCCTCAGAGTTCCCTGGTATAAAGACAAAGTCTTCGCCATCGATCGTTAATTCAAAGGTAGCACATTTCAACCCTGCATACGTCAATTGACTAAAATGGACATCGGTGATCTCCTTTAAAGGACTGACAAAATACATTAAAATTTGCTGGATCAGCTGTTCTTTGATTTCAAAGGACAGTGTCTTCCAATTTGACCATTGTAACGCCTCAAAAAAATCCACGTCATTTCTCCTCTCATCTGCTACAATTACTATATGACGAGTATACCACGAAAAAGGAGGAAAACGACTGATGCTTTATTTTGGACGCAGTCCGTGGATGCTACAAGCGGTTTTCGCCTTGCGGCAAGCCGTTTTTGTGGAAGAACAACACATCCCTATAGAATGGGAATTTGATGAAAAAGACCAAACCTGTCCATACTTTCTTTGGCATGATGGAAACATACCGATCGCTACCATCAGATATCAATTCTCTACGCCAAATACCCTGCAACCTGACCGCTTTTGCGTAGCTAAGGCTTTTCGTCATCAAGGTTATGGAAGGAAGCTCCTGCATTATCTCGAAATGCGCGGTATCCAAGAGGGTGCCATCCAATCAGTTTTATCAGCAGAGATCGATGCTTGTGCGTTTTATGAAGCCTGCGGGTATCAAAAAACGTCCGAGCCCTATACTGAAGATGGTGTATTGTGTGTAGAAATGACCAAACAATTAAAAACAGCAGTCAAGTAAGAGAACACCCCTTACATGACTGCTGTTTTGGTAACCATTAACTATTCGAATTTTTCTTGTTTTTGCGGGCAGTTCGAGTCGTTTGACGGCGTTCGATCTTCCGTTTTTCTTTGTTCTTCTTATCAACAGCCCATTGAATTTTTTTCTTGTAGCCAGGCTTGATTTTTTTCTTCTTCTTCTTGACTAGGCCAATCAAGGTTGGGTCTAATTCATCACGAGATTTTTCCCGCTTTTGTCGACGATTCCGATCGTAAGTCGCAACGATCTCGCCATTTTTGATTTCCTTCGGTTGGAAAACAACCCCTAGATCTTCGATGGCTTGGATTGCCCCTTCATCACTTGGATCATATAACGTAATCGCGGTCCCATCCATTTGGTTTCGACCTGTCCGACCAACACGATGGATAAAGAAATCCAAATCAGCTGGAATCTCAGCATTGATGACATGAGACACCCCTTCAATATCAATCCCTCGCGCCGCTAAATCTGTTGCGACCACATATTGGTAGTCCAAATTTTGCACTTGGCGCATGATCCGTTTTCTTTCACGAGGGCTGATGTCGCCGTGGATCTTCGCCACTTTTAAACCTTGCTCCTTTAAGTAATCCGTAATTTCATCCACACGGCTCTTCGTGTTGGCAAAAACGATGGCAAGATAGGGATGGCCTGTAGTCAATAATTGGTAGATCAATTTATTGGTATTTTTCCCTTTGGTAGAAATCAACCAATTCTCGATCGTATCAGAGATGACTGCTTTCGATTTGATTTCTTCGATCAATGGATTGGCCATGTATTTTTTCAAGAAAGGTCGCAATTTCTCTGGAATCGTTGCGGAGAAAACCAGCATTTGCAGTTTCTCAGGCAAACGCCCCGCAATTTGATCGACTTCTTCTAAAAAGCCCATATCCAAGGTCATGTCTGCTTCATCCACGACAAATACATTGGCAGTGTGAACCCCTAACGCTTGTTCGTTGATCATATCCAAGATACGACCAGGTGTCCCAATCACGACATGGGGCTGTTGGTTTTGCAGACGGCTCAATTGACGTTGCTTATCCGTTCCTCCAACGAAATTTGACACTCGAATTTCAGGATCATGAAATCCGCCGATTTGTTTTGCGGCGTGATAGATTTGCGTGGCTAATTCACGACTCGGTGCAGTGATCACTACTTGCACTTCATCTTTTTCGGCATCGATTTTATCCATCAATGGCAGTAAAAATGTGTGGGTCTTACCACTTCCGGTCTGTGATTGCCCTACAACACTACGGCCTTTTTGGATAACAGGTATCAGTTTTTCTTGCACTTCTGTTGGTTTAGAGAACTTTTTATCAGCAAGTGCTTCATAAATAAATGGTTGAAATTTAAATGACTCAAAAGACATTCAAACACCTTCTTTCTTTTAGCATCCTTTGGATTATAGCATATGTTGCCTTGTTTTCCTAACTTTCTTTTGTAATCGATTGAGGATCGATCGTACTGATGGTATACGTTGCACTGCGGCGTTCATAGAAAAAGCGGCTTTCTTTTTTTATTGCTGCCCACACGAGATTCAAGTAAAAGCCAAACTGGATCAACCCAAAAATAACCACCATCAACAAACTAACGACTAAAAGCAGCATATTATTCGACTCAAGAAACGGTGCGAAAAAGATATTGACCCGACTGATGCTGGCATAAATCAGATAAAACAAGCCATAGCGTTTCAATAAAGCCCCCAAGCTAACACGCTCACGATCTTCTTGCATGATTTTGATCCGTACGAGTTTTTTTCCAATCGTTTGTCCTTTGGCAAGATAAGCCAACAACACAAAGTACAGCAACACTTCAAGAGCAAAGTACCAATAGTCCCCACTAAAGTCTCGTACCGTCTGTTGAGTGAGCAAACGAACAGCGATCACCACAAGGAAACTGATCACATTCAGTATTCCCCAGTCGATCAACCAAGCAACCACCCTTCGTGTCACGGTTACCCGAGTACCCTTGGCGTAAGAGTCGGCGTCCATTTCTTCTCTTGATGGCAATAAGAACGTAAAAAGTGGGGCGATCGTCCAGCCCACAAGCCCTCCGACTGTATTGACAAAGAGATCATTGACATCGAATAAACGATACGGACGAGGATAAATAAAATACAGTCCCGTCAACTGCGTTAATTCAAAAAACAACGTCAGACAAAAGGTCATCGCCAGTGTTTTAAAAAAAGAACACTTGAAGTAATAACGTAAGTAAACCCCGAATGGCAAGGTCAACAATAAATTAAAGAGAGGTTCTAGAAAGACCCCTTGTTTCATAGCGGGAATATAGGTTTGCGGATCGTGAATGTTTAAGACGGTCTGTTGGACAAAATGTTGCCACGATGCCCCTAACTGCAATTCCATCTTAGGGCCAGTCATCTGCGCTACCTCTTCGATCGAGGGCAATGGCAGGATAACTAAGAAATAGGCGCACAATAAATAGAAGACAAACGAATACAGAACCAGTGCGCGTGACAAGATAAAACGACCGTATTTTCGGTATTGGATAACAAAAAAAATCATTGATATCGCCAATGCTAGGAAAGGAAAAACCAGCAGGGCAACTTTTATTGGGGTAATATAAGCGGACATAAAGAACTCCTTCACGTTTTCTTTTTATCTTACACGCTATTTCCCAAAACGTAAATTTTGGAGTATCATAAAAGAAAAGGAGGTTAAAAAACCATGTTAAATCCCTATTTTGCCTTTGGCGTACCGGCATTCCTTTTGGTTTTATATGTAGCTTTTGCTCTTTTTCGCCGGTCTTCCGATATACCCTACTTAGGATTTGTTCTATTCATCATTGCTGGTTTTCTGACTGGGTTTAGTTTACAAGTCATTCAACAAGCCATCAATGAAGTGGCTAAAACATCTTTTCAGCACGTACAAGATACCCATCTTTACTCACCTTACTTATTAGCGATTCCATTGATTGTGGGGATTCTTTTACTTATAGTTAACTTGGTTCGCGGCTATCTAAAAGTCAAAAAAGTGCGCCTGCAGTCAAAATAAAAGCAGCCTACCTTGTGATACGAAGCAATCTGCTCCTCTTGCTTGAGGAATGAAATTGCTTCGTATTTTTTTTGGTAAGCTGCCTAGATTGTTAAACCCCTTCTAAAGATCCAACCGCCACTCCCGTAGTAAAACAGTTTATCAACCACAAAAAGCGTTTATTCGTCGGCTAGTCCTTCATCCGGGTCTGTCTCTGACGTATCAGCAAAAGATTCTTTTACATCATCATTGACTTGTTCCAACAAATACTGCCAGTCACTATTTGAAACAACCACAACATCGATATTTTTTTCTTCATCGATCAGCTCCAGATTCGAAACATCCTCTCCTAACTGCTGGAATAGGTCAATCAATGTTTGGTCTTGTAGCGTTACGTATTCAGTCCGTTTCATTCTTCTTCCCCCCATGAATCAAAAAATTCATAAAACAAGATATCGAAACTAGTAAGATCGGTCATCTTTTGCAAAGTAGATAAATCTAAACGAATAAACGCTTTTTCCACTAATAAATAATGGTTTTCTTCCAACGCTTCTTCGATAAATGGTAAAATCTCTTCCTCATCCCCTAATGTTTCACTAGAGATATGGTCGATTTGATCAAACAAGCGATCATCTTGCAACAAAAAGAATTGATCGTCGTAAAGATAGACTGCGATTTGATATTGCCGGATGGGTAGCTCAGCCTGAATGACAAAAAAACATTCCCCTGAATTGGAAATTGCTGGCAATAGTTCATTCGGTTGTAATGCCTGTTGGTAGTACATTTCCATCCCTCCTTTGTACTTACTATTATAAAGAACAACGGAAGAAAAAGGAAATAATCGAATTTTCGTTTAAAAAACTCTAAACAAAGCTATACATCCCATTCTGTATAAAATTCTTGCAAGAAATCTTTCATAAAAGCCACACGTCGCTGGGCTTCTTTTTTGCCATACTCCGTGGTCATCTTTTCGGGAAGCAAAAATAGTTTTTCATAAAAATGATTGATCACCGTGGTTCCTTTACGGTAATCCTGATGATCTTGAAACGTCTTTGGTGCTAAGTTACTGTCATGGATCGGGTGTTGATGACTGCCACCAAAATAGCTCGTTCGTAAAATACCGATCGCACCTAAAGCATCGAGACGATCTGCATCACGGACCACACGTCCTTCTACTGAGGCTACCTGTGCCCCTTGTAAAAGTTCTTTTGAAAAAGATAGATTCTCAATAATAGAAAAAATTTCTTTCGTTTGTGCTTCACTGGCTCTCGCTGCGGTCAAACAAGCTCGCACCTCGGTATACGCCGCTGTGACATCCGCCACAACTTTATCATCCACTGTATCGTGTAAGTAGGCTGCTGCCTGAACGACAAAGGTATCAACCGTTAATTTGTCGGCATCGATGATGGCTTGACTTAATCCCGCCACTCGTTTGACATGATCATACCCATGTCCTGTGTAATCGTTCCCCAGTATACTCTTGGCATAAGCAATTACTTTGCTAAGATCTGCCGCATTGTTTTCCTTGTTCATCTTTCTCCTTCTTTCGATGCGAAAGCAGCTAACCTGCCTTTTTTTCAATTGATGATAGCGCGAAAACGAAAAGAAGTTCAACAAAACGAGCTCCCACTAAACAGTTGAGGAGGCAACGCCTTGCGAAGCTTCTTTCCACTTGTTACTTTTAAGCGAAATCTTGCGTCTCGCTGATTTTATAGACACTAAAATAGATCTTACGTAAATAGTCTAATAGGTATTGAGGATTCAATAATTCATCCGTTGCATCTAAAATCAATTCATTTGGTTTCTTTGATGCGCCATATTGATGAATATTTTCAGTCAACCATTTACGAATCGGTGAATAATCATCTGAAGCCAAGACTTCATCGACATTGACTTCTTTTTCCATGGCATGGAGTAATTGCGCGGCATACATATACCCTAGAGCATAGGATGGGAAATACCCGAAGCTTGAACCTGACCAATGAACATCTTGTAGGATCCCTTCAAGGTCATTTTCTGGACGAATTCCTAAATATTCCTCGTATTTGTCATTCCAGATTTTCGGTAGTTCATCGATCGATACGGTTTCGTTAAAGATCATTTTTTCGATCTCGTAACGAATAATGATATGGATCACGTAGGTCAAACTGTCAGCTTCAATACGGATCAAGCTAGCTTTTGAGTGTTTTAAAGAGTCATAGAAAGTGTCAAAAGACACATCATTAAACGTGCCTTCCGCACATTCTTGGAAAAACGGGTATTGCTTTGCCCAAAAATTGCGGTTGCTGCCGATAATGATCTCATTAAACAGCGATTGGGATTCGTGGATCCCCATTGACGCCCCTTCATGGACCGGTGTTCCTTCGTATTTTTCGTCAATGTTTTGCTCATACATTCCATGACCGGCTTCATGAATCACACCGAACAGTCCCATTGAAAAGTCGTTTTCACTCCAACGAGTGGTCAAGCGCACATCGTTGTGGTTGATCCCAGTGGCAAATGGATGGACCGTATTATCCAAACGACCACGAGAAAAGTCATAGCCTAAGTCGGCAATCACTTTTGAGATAAATTTGCGTTGTTGCGCTTCGGTCATCTTACGTGAGAGGATCGAAGTATCTGGCGCTGTTCCTTTTTCAGCCAATTGACGACGAATATCCATGATGCCGTCTCTCACTTGCGAGAAAACATTATCCAAGATCTCAACCGTCATATTCGGCTCGTATTGGTTTAACAGCACATCGTAATTCGTTCGCTCATTTTTTTTCCAATAAGGAATCAATTCTTTCGTCAAGCGAATGTTTTCAGAAAGTGCGTCTTTAAATAAAGAAAAATCTTTTTCTTTGCGGGCTTTCAACCAAGCAGTATGTGCTTTTGACGTAGCTGCTGAAGCGGCCATCGCTAACTCATTGGGCACATCTTTTTGCAATTCATACTCTTCTTTGACTAATTGATACGCCGCTTTCCCTACTTCAGATAATTCTTCTGGGTGCTTTCCAAAATAGCTGATCGCTTCTTGGATTGGTTCCCCAACTTTTTTGTCAAAATAGAGACCATATAAATAGCTGTCAACTTCCGCCCGGTAATCACTGGCTTTTTCTGGCATCCCCGTTTGGTTATCCCAGCCTAGGATCCCCATTGCTTGTTGTAATAGATCGATTTCTTTTAATTCTTTCAGAAATTCTTGTTCTTTCATTCAGCAGACTCCTTTTTGCGTGGCGGACGTTGTCCCCAGTATTGGAAGAGATCGGTACGAATCGCACCGTTGTATAATTTGCGTTTTTTCGTTGCTTTCTCACCATAATGCGTCTCGAAGGTCAAATCACTAGTTAAAAAGTACTTGCTCCATGTTTTAAGGGGCCGAAACACTTGGCCCATTTCTTGATACAATCGTTGAACAGATTCTTCTTCCCCTAAGCGTTCACCATAAGGAGGGTTAGCCACAACGACACCATATTCTTTTTCTGTTTTAAAGTCCTTAACGGCTTGTTGTTTGAAGGTGATCGAGTCTCCTAGACCGATTTCTTCTGCATTTCGGCGGGCGATCTCAATCATTCGACCATTGATATCTGAGCCAGTAATATCCAATTCGACATCATAGTCTGCCGCTTCATCTGCTTCTTTTCGTACTTTTTCAAAGACTTCTGCTGGGAACCAATCCCACGTTTCACATACGAATTCCCGATTAAATCCAGGGGCGATATTATGGCCGATCAAAGCTGCTTCAATACATAAGGTCCCTGATCCGCAAACAGGATCGACAAAAGGCTTATCTTTATACCAATTTGTCAACATCACTAAAGCCGCGGCCATGTTTTCTTTCAGAGGCGCGCCCCCTTTTTCTAAACGATAGCCACGTTTAAACAAACTAGGACCGGTCGTATCCAATGTGATCATTGCATGGTCTTTCAATAAAGCGACTTCTAATTGGAAAAAAGCGCCCGTTTCAGTCAGCGGCACACTTGCCGGACGATGATATACTTCTCTTAAGCGATTGACGATTGCTTTTTTGGTAATCGCTTGACAATCAGGCACACTAAACAGTTTTGATTTGATTGACTTTCCGGCTACTGGGAATTCAGCATCTAAAGGTAAAAAGTCTTCCCACGGTAACGCTTTAACTTCTTCAAACAGCTGATCGAAAGTCAATACGTCAAATTCTCCGACGACGATTTTGATCCGATCTGCTGTACGGAGCCACAAATTCGCGGTAGCAATGGTCTCCATTGTCCCTTTAAAGCGCGCTCGGCCGTTTTCAACCTCACACTCGATCCCTAAATCCCGTAATTCTTTGCCCACAAGTGCTTCTAAACCGCTCGCAGCGGTGGCAATACAATTAAATGTTTTTTCAGTCATAACGCTCTCCTTCTTGATATAAAAAAACCTTCCGTTGCTGGAAGGATTCCCTGATAGGTTGTGATTTTCTATAAGCCATGTTTTGTCCGTATTTTCCTCAGGGAGAAGAAAACACTGGGTAATTATCTATCTGCAATTACTTGCCTTCTTGCTCCGTTCATTTCCGTGCAAAAAGTGCCCCTACCATTGTTTGGGTTGCTCGCTCGAGGGGTTTACCGCGTTCCACCAAGACGGTTTCCCGGCTTGCTTCGTCACTGTGGCACTTTCAAGGATACTTTGGCATAGCTTGCACCTTAGCCATTTTTCCTGCCGTTACTTTCTCAAGTACCCTAGCTTATGGTTTCGCTAGGCACGAACACTACAAGCGTCTCAGCTTGTGCGAGCATGGACTTTCCTCAGCATAATCGAGTTATGCCGCAATTACCCGAAAACCACAACTATCTTTGCTAAATTAGAATTGACGGGTTTTTTCGTTATCATCTTCAAAATCAGCATTTGTATAATTGCTGTTGTATGAAGAAGAACGAGTGACAGGTTCTGATTCACGATCAAGCTTTTTGCCAAAAACTTCTTTTTCAAGATTCGACAAACGTTTTAAAATATCAAAGTTTGTGACTGTTTGGCTTTTCGGTGCTTCTTGTTGAACACGAGAAGCGATTGCTTGGTTTTTCGACAATTGATCGATTTTCGCTGTCAGACGATCATTTTCTTCTTGCAGGGCTAAGATCTCTTTATTGTAGCTTTCGTAGTCTTTAATGATATTATCTAAAAACTCGTCCACTTCCACTGGATCGTATCCACGCATTTTTGTTTTGAATTCTTGTTGCAGAATATCTTTTGGACTATAAATTAAATTTGCCATTATTTACACCTCATTGTTTATTCCAAATGGTTTTCACTTTCTAGACCATTCTAACAAAAAATACACGAAAATCAAAGTAAATTACTATCAAATGTTGCGTTTTGTAAATCATCCATTGTTATTTGATGAATAAAGTAGGGATTTTGCTCACTATAGGCTTTGGCATCTCTTAAGAAATAATTAGGTTTTCCTGGAAATTCATCATCATATAACACGAGCGCACCTTCGGTATGTTCAAGCAAAAACGCGGTGTGATTTCTTAATTGACTAGGATCTTGGTAAGGCTTATGGCTGGTGGCATTGACATAATCGGCAAATGACTTCGCTGTTTGCAGTGCCTGCTGATTTGTTTCGTTCCAATTTTCACCAAATCCTTCAAAGGGAAAAATGATTCCTAGTTTCAGTTCGGGGTATGTTTGTTTCAATTGTTCTGTGACTTCTGCGCACCATAGCTCTGCCCCAAGATTTCCGCTGATCAAGACCCACTCCAAGCCTTCTTCCAAATAATTTGTCAAGGCCGACATTATTACTTTCCTAATAACTGCAATCTTGGGATCTTTTGCTTGAAAAACACCTAATTCATAATTACGATAGCCAGTAAAGTATAAGGTTTTCATTGTTTCTCTGGTCATCTCTTTTCTTTCCAAACGACTTTTTGGTATAATGTTGCCTAGGAGTGTGAACAACATGGTTATTCGTTACCCGAATGGACAATCTACTACCTATGATGACGGCAAAAAACAAAAAATGCAAGAAAAACTAATAAAGCCAAAAACGTATGCCAATCGTGGGATGCGTTTTGAAGAAGCGATCAATGAAAGCAACCTTTATTATTTAAATCGTAAACTTGCGGTCATTCATAAGAAACCGACACCAGTTCAAATCGTCAAGGTAGATTATCCGAGAAGAAGCGCCGCAGTAATTAAGGAAGCCTACTTTCGAGAGGCCTCTACCACCGATTACAACGGTGTTTATCAAGGGCAATATATCGACTTTGAAGCGAAAGAGACTCAAAACAAAACGTCATTTCCCTTTAAAAATTTTCATCCACACCAAATCAAGCATATGGAAGACTGTTTGGAACAAGCAGGATTATGTTTTGTTCTTTTATGGTTTTCTAGTCTACAACGCTGCTTTTTCTTAGATAGCAAGTGCTTAGTTTCTCAGTGGCACCTGCAAAAGGAAACCGGAAAAAAATCAATGACGTTGACCTATATCGAAACCAATGGGATCGAAATCATCCCTACCATTGCGCCGCGTATTCCTTATTTAAAAGCAGTTGATCAATTTTTAACGATGAAGGAGAATGATGAGTATGGCAAATGAATCACAATCGAGAACCTCTCGGCATGATTCTAAGAAAGGTACTGCTAAAAAAGCATCAAAGCCCCCTAAAGCCAAAGGCAAACGAAGGATTGGGAGTATTATTTTAAAAGTGTTTATAGGCCTATTTTTCTTAGGCTGTATCGGAATTTTATCAGGAATGGGGCTGTTTTGGTGGTATGCCAAAGATGCGCCAGCACTTGATGAAACACGTTTGGATTCGACTGTTTCTTCACGTTTTTATGCCTCCAACGGTGAATTGATCACTGAATTCGGAAGTGAAACGAGAGAAAAAATCACGGCGAGTGAGATCCCCCAACTGCTAGAAGACGCGATCGTCTCTGTCGAAGATCGTCGGTTCTATCAGCATATCGGGGTCGATCCGATCCGGATCGTTGGTTCTGCATTATCCAATGCCACAACCGGCGGTATGCAAGGCGGAAGTACCTTGACCCAGCAATTGATCAAGCTGTCCTTCTTTTCTACCAGCGCTGAAGACCAAACATTACGTAGAAAAGCACAAGAAGCATGGATGGCGGTTCGTCTTGAACAAATGAAATCAAAGCAGGAAATTTTGACTTACTATATTAATAAGGTGTATATGTCCAACGGGGTTTATGGAATGCAAACAGCCGCCATGAAGTTTTACGGCAAACCTTTGGCTGAACTAGACCTTGCCCAAACTGCCTTAATAGCTGGTTTACCAAATGCCCCTTCTGCTTTTGACCCTTTCGCTCATCCTGATAATGCGAAAAGTCGTCGAGATGTGGTTTTGGGCGCAATGCTTGAAAACGAGAAAATCACGCAAGCAGAATATGATGCCGCCGTTGCCGAGGATATTCAAGAAGGCTTGCAGAAAAACCCACGAGAAAATCAAGAGTGGAAATACTTTGATAATTACTTCAACGAAGTGATCGCAGAAGTTAAAGAAAAAACCGGCAAAGATGTTTATACAGATGGTTTAGATATTTACACCAATGTCGATATCGATGCACAAAAACGGTTATATGATATCGTCAACAGCGATGACTATGTTAATTATCCAGACGACAAGATGCAAGTTGCCGCTACCTTAGTTGATGTCAATACGGGCAAAGTCACGGCTCAAATCGGTGCCCGCAACGTTGATGATGTTCTCGCAAACAATCTGGCTGTCAACGTCGCTCGGGACTTTGGATCGACCGTTAAACCGATCACAGACTACGGCCCTGCCTTCCAATTTTTACAAGACTCTACCGGTAGAATGATTTTAGATGAACCTTATACTTACAAAGGAACCGATATCCCTGTGTACAACTGGGATCGCCAATATATGGGCAACATCACGCTGCGAACTGCTTTAGCAGAATCTAGAAATGTACCAGCAGTGAAATTGTTTGATGAAGTTGGTGCGGATAATATCGCAGACTTTCTTAGCGGTCTAGGTATCGAATACCACACGATCACTCAATCTAATGCGATTTCCAGCAATACGGATAAATTAGATGGCACAAAATATGGAATCTCCAGCCTGAAAATGGCCGCTGCTTATGCTGCGTTTTCAAATGGTGGCACCTATTATGAACCTCAGTATGTCAATAAAATCGTCATGCAAGATGGCACAGAAGATGAAGAATCCTTTAAAGTTGATGGTCAAGAAGCAATGGATGATACCACTGCTTATATGGTGACAGATATCTTGAAAGATGTTATCTCCGTCGGTACTGGAACCAACGCGCAAATCGATGGTTTGTACCAAGCAGGGAAAACGGGAACTTCCAATTACACCGATGACCAGCTAGCACAACTTGATACATCGAATGGTGCCTACCCTGATATTACTTTTGCCGGCTATACTCCCTCCTACTCATTGGCGGTTTGGACCGGATACAACGACAAAATGACACCTATCACTGATAGTAGTACCCATGTGGCTTCTGATGTTTATCGAGAATTGATGCAATATGTTTCTGCTTCTGTAGAAAACAAAGACTGGACAATGCCAGATGGTCTGACACGGATCGGAAATGAACTTTATCTTGAAGGAACTTATACCCAGCCGACCTATTCGGCACCAAGTTCTTCTAGCAGTAGTTCCTATGTTGAACCTTCGACATCTTCTACAGAAAGCAGTGAGTCAACCGAATCTAGTTCAACCGAGTCCTCAAGTGAAGTGACACCACCAGTATCGACACCGGATGAGGATGATTCATCATCGGTCGTTACACCTCCTGCTTCTAGTCAGGACCCTGGCTCAACAACACCTTCCAGCAGTGAAGAAAATCCTTCCTCACCGCCGGATCCGCCAGAGCCAAACGATGGCAATTCCGAATAACTGTGAATAGCGAAAAACAGTAGATCAACGTTTGATCTACTGTTTTTTTTGAATCACTACCATGAAAAAAGAAGCTTACTTTTCAAGCTCTTAAAAAATAATCTCTTATCAGATAACTGATAGACCTGCTTGTGCATTTCATCAAACAAACCAATCACATTTTCTTTCGCCTTGTTGACTTAATAAACTCTCTTTGGAATGATCATGAATCCCCTCGATTCGCATTTTGGTCTTAAGAATCATCTGTTCTGGTCTGATCTTTGCCTCTTGAATCACTCGGTTTGCTTTTCTTCTAGCAAAGACTAAGACTCCGCTGCACTCTGTTCATTTGTTCTTTTTTAGCAAGTAAAAACGCTAAGCAAAATTGCCTAACGTTTTTAATCATAACTAGTTTATTTTGCGTACTTTTTAGATAGTTTTTTTTCCCTTCATCCGGAGCTTCCCTTCTTGACACATCGCCAGCAACGGGCAAATCTCACACTTTGGTGCCCTTGCAGTGCAATGATAGCGGCCGAAAAAAATCATTGTATGGTGGGTTTTGACCCACAATGGTTCGGGAATCTTTTTCATCAGCGTTTGTTCAACTTCTAATACATTGGCGTCTAATTTACAGATACGTAATCTTTTTGATACCCGTTCGACGTGAGTATCAACAGCAATTGCCGGTATGCCATAAGCATCACCTAAAACCACGTTTGCAGTTTTTCTACCGACACCTGGTAACGAAACCAAATCCTCTCTCGTTTTTGGCACTTCCCCACCAAAACGCAATAGCAATTCTGAAGCACAAGCCTTGATATTTTTTGCCTTGTTTCGATATAAACCGATCGACTTGATTTTTGCAATCACGTCTTCTAAAGGTGCTTCGCTCAATGCTTGCGGTGTGGGATAGGCCTCAAAAAGCGCAGGGGTGACTTTATTTACCGAGACATCTGTTGCTTGCGCACTTAAGATGACTGCTATCAATAATTCAAACGCATTTTTAGATACCAATTCGCCATGCGCTTCGGGAAACATCTCATACATTGTTTCGATAGCGGACATTGTTTTTTCTTTACTGATCATAGGACTATTTGAACTCCTTGTCTGTTACTCTCCTTCTAACCAATTATGCATAGGGATTTTGGGCATTGGTCCTTCTTCCTGTGAAGCATTCTCATTTTGAAGAAATTGTTTTTTTCTTCTTTTTTGTTCTTCCTCAACTTGCGCTTTCGACGTAATATTCTTACGTTCCCACGAAAGTAAGATACGATCGATGTAATTCAAGCTATAAGCCTGATTCAAAACCGCTTCTCGCAAAGCAAACTGAATCAGTTCCGGATCGTAGTGGTCCTCATCCAACCACTGCCCGATCCGCTGGTATTCGATCGCTGACAACGGCCGACCGAACTCTCCTTCAAACAAACGATATAACCCACGAATTTTTTCCTCATTTGATTCTGCTTTTTCATTTTTTGATTGCTGTTTTAAGAGAAATTCTAGACGCTCATAAATCCCTGTAAAATCATAATAATCAACCATTTTCCCAGCAGTATCTTTTTTTGACTCCATCCGCACTACATCTTTTTTTAGCAATTGATTTAACCAATGATAAATTTCTTTTTGATCACTGCCCATCACAGAGGCAATCTCACGTAAATCGGGAAAATCATTTCCTTGCTCATGACTCCGATACAACTGCAGCCATAACAAAAATTCATCATTCGTCAATCCCAGATGATGGTAATTCTCTAAAAGCAAATTTGAAATTGTTGTTTGCCCTTTTGCTAAATATTCCTTTAACGAAACCATACTGCATCCTCTTCTCCTTGATTCACCTGAAACCCTATGATCCTTTCGTTCAGGATCAATCCAATAAAAAGGGGACGACGCAAATGCGGACGTCCCACGATTCCTTGTTGGTTACGCTTTTTCTTTCACTGCCGCGATGATTTCAACTTCAACCAAAACATCTTTTGGCAAGCGAGCAACTTCTACAGCAGAACGTGCCGGTAACTCTTCATTGAATAACGTACTATACGTATTGTTAAAAGGAACGAAGTCATTCATATTTTTTAAGAAACAGGTAGTCTTTACAATATCATTTGGTGTCAGTTCTGCCGCTTCAAGAATCGCTTCAATATTTTTTAGTACTTGCTGTGTTTGAACCTCAATCGTCGTGCCGACAACTTCCCCTGAAACAGGATCTAACGGCACTTGACCAGAAGCAAACAAGAAGCCGTTTGCGATTTTTGCTTGAACGTAAGGACCGATTGCTTGTGGCGCTTGATCAGTAGCGATTATTTTCATTTTGTTTCCTCCTCTTTCGCTTGGCACTCTGGACATAGACCATAAACTTCTAATCGATGGTTATTTATTTGATACCCAGTTAGTTTTGAAGCAGCCATTTCGACATCTTCAAGCCCTGGATAGTAAAAATCAGCGATCTTTCCACACTGTTGGCAGATAGCATGATAATGAGGCTCAGTTGTAAAATCAAATCGACTGGAGGCATCTCCATAATTCATTTCTTTTACAAAGCCAATTTCTGTGAATAAACGTAAATTATTGTAGACCGTTGCGACACTAATACCAGGAAAATGAACTTCAATCGCCCGATAAATCTCTTCAGCAGTTGGATGAGCATCGTGACTGGCCAAAAATTCTAATATCGCTACTCGCTGCGGTGTAATACGAATATTCTCATGTTTTAATCGTTTGATCGCTTCATCGTAGATCGTACTCACAGGAGTTCCTCCATTTCTCTTATCTTTCCTATCATACTATGTAAAACCCAAAAATTCAAACAGCTTTCCTTGTTTTTTTCTAAGGTATAGCGCTTTTTTCAGCCCGTCTTTATGCCCCTTTTGAGAAAGAAAAGCAGACAATCCAATGTCTGCTTTCTCCTTCTTGTTAGTCTTCAAACTGATAGAGCGCTGTGGACAGATAGCGTTCGCCATTGTCGGGCACGATTGCTAAGACTTTTTTCCCGGAACCTAGTTCTTTTGCCACTTGTAAAGCAGCTTGGATCGCAGCTCCTGAAGAGATACCTACTAAGATTCCTTCTTTCATTCCAACTTCGCGTGCAGTTTTCATCGCATCTTCACTAGCAATTGCAATGACTTGGTCATAGATTTCGGTGTCTAATACTTTAGGGACAAATCCAGTACCGATCCCTTGAATCTTATGCGGTCCTGGCTTGCCACCTTCTAAAATCGCAGATTCGGCAGGCTCAACACCAACTATTTTCAAATTGGGATAGACGCGCTTCAGTTCTTTACCCGCTCCAGTGATCGTTCCACCAGTGCCGATCCCAGCGACAAAAGCATCTAAACCTTTTGATTCAAACGCATCCTCAATTTCTTTACCTGTCGTTTTTTCATGAATTTCTGGGTTAGCCGGATTTTCAAATTGTAATGGCATATAGTAGCCGTCTTGCTCTGCTAATTCTTTTGCTTTATTGATGGATCCTGTGATCCCTTCAGATCCAGGGGTCAAAATCAACTCTGCGCCATAAGCTTGTACGATTTTGCGTCTTTCGATACTCATCGTTTCTGGCATAACCAACACAACGCGATAGCCTTTTGCCGTACCGATCATGGCTAAACCAATCCCTGTATTTCCTGAGGTTGGCTCGATAATCGTATCGCCAGCTTTCAATAAGCCACTTTTTTCAGCTTTTTCAATCATGGCTAAAGCAATTCTGTCCTTTACGCTACCCCCAGGATTGAAAAACTCTAATTTCACATACACATCAGCAGAACCTTCTTCTACGATATGATTTAATTTGACGATTGGCGTATGACCAACTAATTCATTGACCGATTGATAGATTTTTGTCATTGAAAATCCCTCCCGTTCTTATTCTTCCATTCTACCTAAAATACCTCGGAGTTGCGAATAAAAAGTAAGCAATTTCAAATTTTTTTTCTTATAGTTTTCTACTTTGGTCTTTTTCCACTGACTAGAGTTTGATTGTCACGACAAAAAAACCTTAAGATTAGCTGCAGTTGTAGCAACCCATCCTAAGGTTTTTAATATACTTATACGATCAACTCTTGTCCGATGACGATTGTCTCACTGGATAATCCATTCGATGCCATCAACGCATCAACGGTTGTGCCAAATCGATTGGCGATATCCCAAAGCGTATCCCCAGAAGCAACTTGATAGCTCTGAGCTGAAGATGTACTACCTGAATACGTGGTCGTCGTTGTTTCGCTGGTCGTTGTGCTCGTTGTGTTTGACCATGCTGTACTTTGTGTCGTTCCTGTATCGAACCGTGTAAGCTGATAGGTTTCGATCAACCAGTTCAGTTTTTGTGCGTAACCTGGATCGGTAGCATAGCGCCCCGTCAAATAATTTGTCGCATCATAAAATGAGGTGGTTTGGCTTTTCCAGACACCACTGTAATGGGCAGTCCCTGTCGCAAAACTTGTACTTCGCAAGACGTTCGCATGATCCTGAAACGATTCCCAATAAGAGTTATATTGACGAAACGGTTCATTCATTTCTACCCACTGACCATTCAAATACTCTTGGGTAGGCATATACACACTTTGACCGTTGTAGCTGCCTTTGACCCCAAACAAATTGTAATAAGGTGCATTGGATAATGCGGAAGAACCATAGCCGCTTTCTAAAATTGCTTGAGCGATCATCACAGAAGCATACAGATCATTGTTGGCAGCAACATCTTGTGCTGACCAGCCAATTTGCTCGATGAAACCTGAGATGTCTTGCGTCGCATATTGGTTCTCAGCAGCTTGTACTTGTTGAGGAACGAAAGAGATCGCCGTTGGAGCTAACATCATTCCGGCGCTCATTAGTGAAACGACCGCCTTCTTGCTAGGTTTTTTACTCGACTTCTTTGGTTGATGATGTCTTTCGCTTCTAGTTTGATAGCTTTTCATTTTACCCTCCACTAAGTGTACGTTTTTTCAAATAAATCAATAAAACTATTATACGGAAAAACTTTCAGCTATGCAAACAATGTCTCCTTTTCGATCGCTAAAAAAACTTTAAAAAAACTTTTCAGTCCCCCTCCTCATTTTCCGATCCATCGCCGAGTTTTTTAAAAAACTATTTGCTTTTATCCTGTTGCTTTCCTCTTCGTATTCAAAAACTTTGTATCTTGCTATGAAACCTTTTTTTCAAAATCTTAGCCACTGCTAATCTACATCCATCACTCTGGCACTTTCAGAGTGATAATAACTCGAAAAAAAACACGTTCGAAAATCGAAAAGATTCTCGAACGTGCAGCTTTTTCTTTGTATCGACCAATTAGTTGATCGATTTGAAGGTATTCACGACATTCTCAACACTGAAGCCGAATTCTGCTAATACCTTGTCACCAGGTGCTGATGCACCGAAATGATCGATCGCGATCACTTTTCCATGGCAGCCAGTGTAACGTTCCCAACCAAATGGGGAAGCCGCTTCGATCGCTACCCGTTTCTTCACTGCTTTTGGCAAGACACTTTCTTTGTATTCTGAGCTTTGGGCTTCAAACAGATCAAAGCTTGGTAAGGAGACCACCGATACATCGATGCCTTCTTCTGCCAATTTAGCTTGTGCTTGGACCGCAAGATTCACTTCTGAACCTGTGGCGATCAAAATACCCGCTGGTGTTTCACCGGCTTGTTTTGAAATCACATAGCCACCTTTTGCGACATTTTCATCCGCACCAGTTTGCGTGCCTTCGATCACTGGTAGGTTTTGTCGACTTAAGACTAAGACCGTTGGCTTATCGGTTGTTGTCATGGCCAGTTTCCAAGCAGCACGGGTTTCATTGCCGTCTGCTGGACGAATCACTTGGACATTTGGCATGCAACGGACGCTAGCTAATTGTTCGATCGGCTCGTGGGTCGGTCCATCTTCTCCAACCGCCACGGAGTCATGCGTCAAGACATAGATCACAGGCGCATGCTGGATCGCAGACAAGCGCACCGCTGGACGCAAGTAATCAACGAAGACGAAGAAGGTTCCACCATAGATTCGCGTACCGCCATGCAATTGGATCCCGTTCATCGCTGCCGCCATCGCAAATTCTCGGACACCAAACCAAATGTTGCGGCCCTCGTATTGGCCAGGTTCAAAGTCTTTTTCTGCTGCTACCATCGTGTTGTTGGAACCAGAAAGGTCAGCCGATCCGCCCCATAAGCTAGGTACGGCTTTGGACAACGCTTGGATCATCTCTTTGCTGGATACCCGGCTAGCTTGTGAGCTGCCAACTTCGTAGCTTGGTAATGCTGCATCCCAATCTGCTGGCAATTCACCTGCAAAGGCTTTTTTGAATTGCGCCGCAAGTTCTGGATAGGCTGCTTCATAGGCACGGAAGGTTTCGTTCCAAGCTGCTTCAGCTTTTTGCCCTTCATCGATCATGGTTTCTTTGAAGCGCGCAGCAACTTCGTCAGGTACAGTAAATTCTGGGTATTCCCAGCCATAAATCGCTTTGGCTGCTGAAATGCCTTCGGCACCGATCGGCGCACCATGGACGGCAGAGGTGCCTTGATTTGGCGCACCGTATCCGATCACAGTCTTGATTTCGATCAAGGTTGGTTTGTCGCTTTCAGCTTTTGCTTCGTCGATCGCTTTCGAGATCGCTTCTAAATCATTGCCGTCTTCAACGAGAATGTGTTGCCAGCCATACGCTTCAAAACGCGCACCGACATTTTCTGTAAAGGCTTTTGAGGTCGGACCATCTAGGGAGATGTCATTTGAATCGTACAAGACGATCAGTTTGTCTAATTTCATGTGACCCGCCATGGATGCAGCTTCTTGCGAAACACCTTCCATCAAGTCCCCATCGCCACATAAAGCGTAAGTATAGTGATCAATGACTTGATACTTGTCGCGATTGTAGGTTGCAGCCAAGTGGGCTTCGGCCATCGCCATACCGACTGCCATAGCGATCCCTTGTCCTAAAGGTCCAGTGGTTGCTTCCACGCCGTCTGTGTGATCGACTTCTGGATGTCCTGGCGTGCGGCTATCCCATTGACGGAAGTTTTTTAGATCCTCAATGGTCACATCGTAACCAGACACGTGCAACAAGCTGTACAATAGCGCCGAACCATGTCCAGCAGACAAAACAAAGCGGTCACGATCCACCCAGTTGCGAGAAGTCGTTGGATTGACTTTCAAGTGTTTCGTCCACAAGGCATAGGCCATGGGTGCTGCCCCCATCGGTAATCCTGGATGTCCTGAATTGGCTTTTTGTACGGCTTCGATACTTAATGTACGAAGGGTGTTCACTCCTAATTGATCGATTTTATCAAACAATGGTAGTTCCTCCTAATTTAGGTTTTTTTTACCTTTATTACATCTCTTATTATACGTGATTCAGATACTTATTTCAATAGCAATGAAAAGGAATTCACAATTATCTGCCGTGGAGACCTTTTTTCTTCTGAATCTCTTTCAATTTTTCTGGTGTCACATCAGAACCTTCAGGATCAACGATTTTCATTCCTTCGATATGGTGACGCATTCCTCCACGAAAGGCGGTTAAATACTCTTCACGTAGAACTTTTTGTTCGTTCGTTTCTGCCTCGGTCAATCCTTCTGTTTTTTTCTTGTTGGCAAGTTCATTGATTCGAGCTAATTTTTCTTGAGATAGCATATTCGTTCCTCCTTTTCCCTCTTGATTTTACTACAAACTAGCGAATAAAAACAATAGCGCAAAAAGCGAACATTTGTTTGAATATTCGATATACCTATGGTACACTAATGTTATCAAATGAAAGAAGGTGTCAGTTTTGGCAAAACGAACAGAAAATCGACAAATCGAAATTCTTAAGTTCATTCATACCCGTGTCACTGAAAAAGGCTATCCGCCGACTGTTCGCGAAATTGGCGAAGCCGTTCAGTTATCTTCTACCTCAACTGTTCATGGCCATTTGTCCCGACTTGAAAAAAAAGGGTTGATCTTACGAGATCCTACAAAACCCAGAGCCATTGAATTAACTGCTTCCGGTCTTGAAAAAATCGATGTTCAACCAGCATCCATTCCGATGCTTGGTGTCGTAACTGCGGGAGAACCGATTTTAGCAGTGGAAGATGCATCCGATTTCTTTCCGATTCCGCCAGATTTAGCAAATAGTACCGGCAGTTTGTTTATGTTGACGATCCGAGGAGAAAGTATGATTAATGCTGGCATCCTTGACGGCGATCAAGTGATCGTTCGCAAACAACAAAGTGCGCAAAATGGTGATATCGTGATCGCTATGACAGATGAAGATGAAGCTACTTGCAAACGATTCTATAAAGAAAAGAATTACATTCGATTACAGCCAGAAAATGATTATTTAGAGCCCATCATTTTGCCTGACGTAACGATTTTAGGATTAGTTGTTGGTTTGTATCGCCATCTGCTTTGATTCTAATCGGCCTACCTAGGAAATCTTCGTACTTGCGAAGATTTTTTTCTTTCCTCTTTACAAACCGAACAAACATTCGTATAATAGGTATACAAACATAAGTTCGTATTATTTAAGGAGTGAATGAGATGAAAGCAGTTCGTCGATTTGGTTTTATGTTGTGGGTATTATTGATGGGTATCGTTATTGGCTATTTTGGCGTTCTAAGTGCTGTTCTGATTTTTTGTCCTCTAATGATGCTTTGGTTCATGCTATGGGATGAAAAGAAATTCCGCCAAGCAGAGCGCAAACGTAACCGCCATTATTATCACGATCATGATTTTTATCGGTATGAACCATGATCCTTCCCCTACATACGCATACGCCCATAAGGCAGCAGAAACAAAAAAAGACTCCAGCGAGTCCTTTTTTGTTTCTGCTTTTTTAGTATTCCATTAACGTCTTAATTTCGACACCTTGGATTTTATCTCTTCCATGTAAATCCATTAGTTCGATCAAAAAGGCGCAGCCAACAACGATACCGCCTAATTTTTCTACGAGTTCAATTGTTGCTTTGATCGTTCCGCCAGTTGCTAGTAGATCGTCACAGATCAAGACACGTTGTCCTGGTTTGATAGCATCGGCATGCAACGTCAAAACATCCACACCATACTCTTTTTCATACTCTGCTTCAATGGTTTCTCGTGGCAATTTGCCTTTTTTACGTACTGGAGCAAAGCCGACACCTAACTGGTACGCAACTGGACAACCAACGATAAATCCGCGGGCTTCTGGTCCTACCACCATATCGATGCCTTTTTCTTGTGCATACTCAACGATCTGCTGTGTCGCATAACGATACGCTTCTCCATCAGCCATTAACGGCGAGATGTCCCGAAAAATAATTCCCTCTTGGGGATAATCCGGAATACTAGCAATATACTCTTTTAAATCCATTTTTTTTCCTCCTAGACTGTCAACCACTGACGCAGGGTTGATAAATCACTCATTAATAAAAATTCTTCTGTTTTGATCATTTTTTGTCGTTGCTGATACAAATGACTCTCTGTCAGCGGACGAGAAACAGGATCAGCCGTTTTATTCAAAACACCATCTTGTATTGTAACAAATTCCAGCTCAGAAAACACCTGAATCATGAAAATAAGTAATTTTTCTGGAATTTTTAGATAGTCAGCAACCATCCTTAATTTGTAGCGAATATCCAAACGAGGTTGTTGCTTGATCAATTGAAAAAGCCGACCATATTGCTCTCTGGTGCCTACCCCATCTAAATAAGCATCTTCGGTCGAGTAAAACACAAACGCAATTCTTGAAGCATGAAGCGTTTGGATGATTTCTTTGATCACTGCAGGATCAGTAGGACAATCTAAAAAGGCGATTTCTTGAAATTGAGCTTCATGAAACGTGTCTCTCAAGTTAGCCACTGAGTCGAATAAGATCGTTTGTCCACAAAACCCTTGTAGCTCTCGAGGAATTTTCTTATTGAAAACGACCCCTACTGTTTGATTTCCCAGAGAGACACCTTGCCGACTCCTTTTCGAACGATAATCAAACAACTGCAGACCTTCCACAGCAAAATCATCCAACATCAACTGCGGTTTTTTGTTGCCATTCCATTCATTGATTGAAAGCTGACCGACGATCGAAAGTCGATCATTTTCAAACTCTACTAAGTCTTTTCCAAAACCAAACCCAATCACATCTAGCTGTGTATTGGACTCATCTGTCATCACTAACTTCAAGTGTTGGTTTTCAGTACCAATCTGGCGAGCATTTTGAGTCGACAGATTGGAAAACAGAAATTTCGGTAACGGATTATCCGTGCCAAAAGGCGCTAAAACGTTTAAAGATTCAATAAAATTGATCGATACTTCTGTCAATGGCAGTTCTTCATCAATTGTCAAGGGGATCCCTTGGCTAAGATCAATTCCATTTTCTTCCACATAGCGATTCATTTGGGCTTGTAGCATATCTAAATGATCGATGGGGATACTTAAGCCAACTGCTGCATGATGGCCGCCAAAACTAGTAAACATGTCTTTCATCGTGGTCAACATTTCAAACAGATTCAACGCAGCAATACTTCTTCCTGATCCTTTTGCTAAGCCATTTTCTTTTTTGGTCAAAACGATCACAGGTTGTCCGGTACTTTGCATGATTCGTCCGGCTACGATTCCTAAAACCCCTTCGTGCCAGTCATCACCTACGACTAGATGAACATGATTGGCAGGGTCGATTTTTTCTTGCGCTTCTTTCATGATTTCTTCAACGAAAGTTTTTCGCTGCTGATTGATCGTATCTAATGTCTTGGCTAAGGTTACTGCTTCTTCTTCATCAAATGTGGTTAACAAACGAACAGCAGGATTTGGGTCTTCCAAGCGGCCGATCGCATTAAGGCGCGGGCCAATAGCGAAACCAATGTCGGTTTCATTGACTGTTCGTTTTTTCAATCCACTGATCTTCAGCAACTCATTCAAACCAAGCCGATCAGTTTGTTGGATCATTTTCAGGCCATTGCTGACTAGTAGTCGATTCTCATCTGTCAAAGAAACCATATCAGCAATCGTCCCAATTGCAACAAGATCAAGCAGTTCGACGGGCACTTCTTCTAATAAGGCGCACGCCACTTTAAATGCGACACCGACTCCTGCCAAATCACCAAACGGATAATTTCCTTCAGGATGACGAGGATGAACGATAGCAAAGGCTTCTGGGAGTTCTACAGGAAGTTCGTGGTGATCCGTCACGATCACATCGACGCCTTGTCCTTGAGCATAAGCAATCGCCTCATGTCCAGACACTCCGTTGTCAACAGTGATGATCAATTGTGTCCCTGCGGCAATTTTTTCTTGATAGACAGTTATATTGGGACCATAGCCATCTGTAAAACGGTTGGGCAGATAATACTCAGCCTCAGCCCCCAGCAGCTCCAGCGTTTCTTTTAATACGGTGGTGCTCGTAATCCCATCTGCATCATAGTCGCCATAAATCAAGATCTGCTCACCATTTAAAATGGCTTCATGGATTCGTTCCACGGCTTTATCCATATCATGAAAGAGAAACGGATCATGAAGGTATTGCAAATCAGTGGATAAAAAAGCGTCTAGCGCTTCTGCTGTTCGAATATTTCTTTGCCATAGCAATGCGCCGATCCGCTCAGGAATCTTTCTTGCTTGGATCAATTCTTTAAATTCAGGGGTAGCTTCGCTATCTTGCGGACGCACCCAATGAAAATTTGCACGTTTCACCAAATCACTCCTAACTAGGATATTATAGCAAAGTTTATGCAAAAAGGAAAAACAACGAAAGAAACAATTTATTTTTTCATATCACAAAAAAGAGCTTGCAGCGAATGATGCACCTGCAAACTCTTTTCTTCATTACGCTCATGTATTCTAGGCTTGCGATTCAAAAGACTTCATTTCTTCATCGATCGTTGGCGGCGTTGAGGCACCTGCTGCACGGGATGAAAGTTGCGCTTCTTGATCGTCGAGTTGCTGCTGCCTAGCTGCTAACTCCGCCTGCTTGTTGGTATATTCTCGTTCCAAGGCTTCTCGTTGTTCTTGCAGAACTTTCTCGTTATTCGAGCGATAATCCGAGAGCTCTTTTCTCAATTGTTTTAGTTCTTTTTTTTGACGGAACATTGCGCTTGTGGAAACCAGCAACAAAATCAATGCGCCTAACAAAGCAGAACCAATAATGACTAAGATCAATGGCGATTGAATCGTTGTGAAGCCAAAATTGATCGGAACAGTCATATTGTTTGCAACCGCAAATAAAACGATCACTAAAATCAGTAAAATACCAACAATAACACGCCATTGATTTTTCATGGGTTTCAACTCCTATTTTTTGTTGAACATCGTTCCTGCCATATAATCCCCAATTGCAGGGAACAGTGTATAAAGTTTTGCAGCCGCCCCTAAAATATGTGGGCGATTGATTTCTCGTTTTGGATGAATCATGGCTTTGACGATCGTTTGTGCCAATTTGTTTGGTTCAAGGACAAGGCTACCCACCGATGATAAGTAACTACCGCTAGGATCTGCTTGGTCAAAGAATGCCGTTTCGATCGGCCCTGGATTGACTGTTGTTACGTTGATTCCCAGTGGTTTTAGTTCTAAACGTAATGCGTTAGAAAAACCAAGTACAGCAAATTTCGTTGCAGAGTAGACTGCTGTCTTCGGCGTAGCGATTTTACCCGCGATTGAAGCAACATTTATGATATGACCATGCTTTTGTTCAGCCATTTGAATCGCAACTTGCTGAGTCAAAACCATCATCCCAAGCACATTGACTTCAAACATATTACGGATGACCGCAGGATCCATCTCGGTAAATTCTTGAAAGATCCCGTAGCCGGCATTATTGACAAAGACATCGATCTTTCCGACTTTCTCACTAATTTTTTCTAATAAGCGCGCCACGCTTTCAGGATTTGCTACGTCCAATTGAAACGCATAAGCTTCTTTGCCGCTTAATTCCATGCATTGTTCTTTGACTTTCCCAATCAAATTTGTTCTGCGAGCACAAGTCACAACGATCGCACCGCGTTTTGCGGCTTCATAACAGATTTGTTCGCCAAGTCCGGCAGAACCACCTGTTACAACGACAACTTTATTCTCCAAGTTCATCTGATTCTTCCTCTCCGGCAAAAGGGATCTCGACAACATCAAAATCTTTGACGATCAACGTATTCGGAAATACTTCTTTTGCTTCATTTACTAAATTTGTAATATCTTTGCCAACATAGCGCGCGCTGATATGGGTCAATAGCAAACGCTTGGCGTGAGCTTCTTGGGCCACTTCAGCAGCTTGGCGTGTCGTCGAATGAAAATAAGCGCGAGCCAGCTTGGCTTCTTCTTTGTTGAAGGTACTTTCATGCACTAACACATCCGCATCTTTCGCTAAAAGCACGGCGTTTTGACATTTACGCGTATCACCTAATATTGCCAAGATCCGACCCTTTTTCGCTTGACCTAAGAAATCAGCCCCATTGATTTGACGTCCATCGTCGAGGGTAACTACTTCACCTTTTTTCAAACGTCCGAAGACGGGACCAGGTTTCAGACCAAGTTCAAGCAATGCTTGCACTTGCAATTCCCCTTGATGGCTTGCTTCAACAATACGATAGCCAAAACTATCAATGCCGTGATCAAGGGGCAGACAAGATACCTCAAATTGCTGATCTTTAAAAAGAATCCCTTCTTCTTCAATCTCGAAAAAATGCAATGGATAGCTGACTTTCGTCTGGGAAATCCGCAAAACGGTTTGAATGTATGCTTTGATTCCCTTTGGGCCATAAATCTCTAGAGGCGTGTCGCCCCCTTGAAAGGAGCGGCTGCTGATCAATCCCGGCAACCCATAGATATGGTCACCATGAAGATGAGTGATAAAGATTTTTTCAATCTTTCGTGGTCGAATTGTAGAATGCAAAATCTGCATTTGGGTTCCTTCGCCACAATCAAAAAGCCAAACGGCATTCCGTTCATCTAAGAGTCGTAACGCAATGCTGGTCACGTTTCGATGTTTTGCAGGCACTCCCGCACCTGTTCCTAAAAATTCTAATTCCATAAGCTTCTTTCCTTTCATCTCTTCCCAATTTTAGCGGAAAAGAAATCAAGTTGCAATTGAAGCTTGCGTTTTTTATTTCTCAGATTGGCGATCTTCTGCGTCATTATGAGAGTTTTTCCAGTCCTCTTGAACCCGTGCTTTTGTGGATTCTTCGACTTTCTTAGCTGTTTCAATCTCTGCTTCCACTTCATCGTAGTCAAAGCGCGTGATATCGCCGCCCAATTCATTCATGATCAATTGATTCAAAGGACGATTGTCTTCTTCATCGGCGATCAATAATAACCCTGTATCACCTACACCAATTTGATTTCCGACGTGTTCAAAAAGCATTTGCGCATTTTGGATCTCTTTTGCATCACGAGTAGCACCGATCATACTGCCGCCAAACCAGCCCAGCATGATTCCTAAAGGTCCGCCTAACACACCAACGAGCATCCCGATCAAACCACCCGTTGATGTCTTATTGTTCCCAGTAAAATCAAGAAAGTCCTCGACTTTAAATTGATGCACACCTTCATTGGTGTGGGTAAGGACCGCCATTTGTTCTCCTTTAATCTTACGTTCCATATGCATCCGTTTCACTTCAGAAAAGGCTTGATACGCTTTGGCACTAGCATCAAAGTTCATTACAATGACTCGTTTTGACATAAAAATCGCTCCCTTTGGTTTATTTGTTCTTTTCTTTATTTTAACAGTAAATCATTTAAATGAAAAAAGAAACCAAAAAGACTGTTGATCATTGATTTCTTAGAGAAAATCAATGATCAACAGTCATAACCACTTCAACTATGAAGGATTTTTTTTTACAAATGATGTTCTTTTAAACGCTTATTCGACAAACTCGAATTCAAAATTACCGATACGCACGATGTCGCCGTCTTTGGCACCTCGCGCACGCAATGCTTCATCAACACCCAATCCACGCAATTGACGTGCAAAGCGCATCACGGTCTCATCGTGATCAAAGTTCGTCATTTGGAATAGTTTTTCGATTTTCTCACCGCTCAAGATCCAAGTTGCATCAGGATCGCGATCGATTGAAAACTCCGGCTCATCCGATTGGAAGCCGTAATGAACCACATCTTCTTCGATTTCTTCATCGTACAAGAGGAACTCAGGAGTGACTTCCAATAAATCCGCTGTCGCATTCAGCAAGGCATCGATTCCCTTACGAGTGACACCAGAGATTGGGAAAATCATTGGTTCATCCGCGAACTCATCCGTTTTTTCTTTTGCCAGCTGCTCTTTGAAAAGGGCTAAGTTTTCTTCAGCATCCGGCATATCCATCTTATTGGCAACGATGATCTGTGGGCGCTCTAGTAAGCGCAAGTTATGGGTCGACAATTCATTGTTAATGGACAAATAGTCCTCGTATGGATCGCGCCCTTCCATGCCACTCATATCGATCACATGTAAGATGACCCGCGTCCGTTCGATATGACGTAAAAACTGAGTCCCTAAACCAACACCTTGCGAAGCACCTTCGATCAATCCCGGCAGATCGGCTACTGCAAAACTACGACCATCAGTGGTCGTTACCATGCCTAAATTTGGCACCAGTGTTGTAAAATGATACGCGCCGATTTTTGGCCGAGCAGAGGAAATCACAGAGAGTAATGTGGACTTCCCAACCGAAGGGAAACCAACTAAACCAACATCTGCTAAGACTTTTAATTCGAGCTCGATTTTTCTTTCTTGACCGGGTTCTCCGTTCTCAGCTAATTCTGGTGCTGGGTTTTTCGGAGAGGCAAACCGAATGTTCCCGCGGCCGCCCCGCCCGCCTTTTGCGATCACTAATGTTTGACCTTGCTCAATCAAATCCCCTAATAAGGCTCCTGTTTCAGCATCACGAACGGTGGTGCCTTGGGGCACTTTGATGTAAGTATCATCTGAGCCACGGCCGTGCATTCCTTTACTCATGCCGTTTTCCCCGGGTTGTGCTTTAAAATGACGATTAAAGCGGAAATCCATTAATGTACGCAAACCTTCGTCTACGACTAAAATGACGTCACCACCACGTCCGCCGTCACCACCTGCGGGTCCGCCGTCTGGGACATACTTCTCTCGGCGAAAAGCAACCATTCCGTCGCCGCCTTTTCCTGCTTTGACATCGATTGTCACTTGATCTAAAAACATGGACATTATTTGTCCTCCATTCTTTTTTTACTACCTTCTATACTTTTTGATTATCAGTTATCTCACCTTAAGTGGTTACTATTTCTCTAATAAGAAAGTCTATTTTATTGTAACGACCGAAACGCCTTTTGTCTATCTTTTCTCATGGGTTTCCATAAGAAATCGTGAATTCTTAAGGGTTATTCTTTGACAGTCACATCAAATCGTAGCAAACTTTTAAGTGTACTAGACACAATTAAAGGAGGAAACAAGAAATGACAGTAAAAGTTGGAATCAATGGTTTTGGACGAATTGGACGTTTGGCTTTTCGTAGGATCAAAGAAGTTTCTGCCGATATTGAAGTTGTGGCAATCAATGATTTAACAAGCCCCGTCATGTTAGCACACTTGTTGCAATTTGACTCGACCCATGGCACTTACCCTGGCACTGTAACTGCAACGGATAATGCTATCGTTGTCGATGGCAAAGAAACCAGAGTGTATGCCGAACCAGATGCAAGTAAAATTCCTTGGGCAAAAGAAAATGGCGTCGATATCGTTTTAGAATGTACGGGTTTTTACACTTCCGCAGAAAAAGCACAGGCTCATCTTGATGCAGGTGTCAAACGAGTGGTCATTTCCGCTCCCGCCGGCAATATGAAAACGATCGTATACAATGTTAACTCCGACACGTTAACACCAGATGATACTATCATATCCGCAGGCTCTTGTACGACCAACTGTCTAGCTCCGATGGCCTACTTTTTGAATGAAGAATTTGGGATCGAAGTTGGTACGATGACGACAGTTCATGCGTATACTTCTACTCAAATGCTATTGGATGGTCCTGTAAAAGGCGGAAACTTAAGAGCCGCTCGGTCCGCTGCAGACAACACGATCCCTCACTCAACGGGTGCCGCCAAAGCAATCGGTTTGGTTATCCCAGAATTAAATGGCAAATTACAAGGCCACGCCCAACGGGTTCCGGTCGTCGATGGTTCTTTAACAGAATTAGTCTCAATTTTGAAAACCAAAGTAACCGCCGATGAAGTCAATGAAGCCATCAGAAAACACACCGTCGATAATCCGTCATTCGGTTACGATGACCGTGAGATCGTCTCGGGTGATGTCATTGGTACCACTCAAGGTTCTATCTTTGACCCGACGCAAACAGAAGTGACTACTGCCGGCGATTTCCAATTGGTGAAAACCGTCGCTTGGTATGATAATGAATATGGCTTTACTTGCCAGATGATTCGTTTACTCGAAGAATTTGCTCGTTTGTAAGTCAATGAGTAGGCAAAAAGTGCCGGTTCTGAAAAAAGAACCGGCACTTTTTTTATTCACTTGCTGGATGATCGTATTTTTCCAAGAAAGCCGCGATTTTTTCTTTGTAAAGCGCTGGATCAGTTTTGTAGCTTTTCGCATGCTCGGCTCCTGAAACGACCCATTTTTCTTTAGGCGCATCGGTCGCGTTATACAAAATATCCAGCATCGCATAAGGAACAAATGTATCCGCATCGCCATGAATAAAAAAGATTGGACGCGTATTTTTTTGCAGTTGTTTGACTGCATCTGCTTCACCAAAGAAATACCCCGCTCGGATTTTTGTGACAAGGCTAGTGACATTCATCAATGGAAATGCGGGCAACCCAAACAATTGATCGAGTTGATAGCCTAGTTCTTCATTGACGTTGGTATACCCACAATCTTCAATGATAGAAGTGACATTTTTTGGTAAGTCTTCTCCGCTGGTCATCATCACTGTGGCCGCACCCATACTGATGCCATACAAAGTGATCGTCTCTTCAGAACCATTTTTTGCAAGTATTTCATCGATCCATTGCAAGTAGTCTTTACGTTCGTGCCAACCAAAACCAATATAATCCCCTTCGCTTTGACCATGCCCTCGAGCGTCTGGAACCAACACATTATAACCTAAATCATGATACATCTTGGCGTAGTCCGCCATCGTTTCTGCATTCCCCATGTAGCCATGCGCGATGATCGCCGTTTTTCCTTGATTCTTCTCCTCCGCCGGTAGATAAATGGCGGATAATTTTAAATCATCTTCAGAAGTCAGCTGCCACATCTCACGATTTGCTGCATCTGTAAACCAATTTTGCGCTTCGCTTCCCGTCTGATTTTCATCAGTACCCGGGGTATCTCCTTCCAAGAAATCTTTTTCTGAAGGAACTACCGCATAGTCGTAAAAATAGTTTCCAGCATATCCTAATCCCGCAATCGCTAATACAGCTACTCCGATGGCAATTTTCCAGCGCAATTTCACACTTGTCACGTCCTCTTAAGTATATAGTTTACATAATATTATTATGGTCTCAACATTCCTCATGGTAAGAACCCACTACATAAATTACCGTTTTTTACTCGTGTTTGTCAATCGCAAGCGCCCAAAAAGAAAAACCATTGCCAACAATAGGTGTTGACAATGGTTGATTCCTCGTAATGGCTAGTTGTTTTCGACCATTTTAAAACTTGACCAAGGTTTCAAAAATTCTAATAAGAAAAGCTCTTCTTCAGCGATTTTCCCAACGACATTGACCCGGCCGTCATTTTTCATTTCTTTCAAGGCGATTTGCGTCTCCCCTTTGTATTGTCCATAGCCAGCATTATCGATCAAGACATCTCCTCTTACCATATCATGGGTATCATGGGGTGGAAATTCTTTGTCTTTATAATAGATCCGGGTCATCGTTGAACGCAAGATGTATTCTGAACGATCTCCTCGGTAACTATGCAGATTATCAAACAAACAGATGCGTTCATCTTCAGTGATTCCATCAACCACATCAACTCTTAATGTTGGATAATCCGCGTGAAATGCTTCAGCCATTGCCGCCAATTCTGCTTCTGAAGCATAGGCATTACCAATAGAGATATCATCGATTAAACCAGTCAACACTAAATGTTTGACTTGTGTAGCTAACGGCAGATCACGATGGTCTTCTAAAGAACATAAGCCATCTTGTGTTGGCCAAGGACCGAAATCAGCCTCGTGTGAATTCACAAAAGCCATCGTATTTAAATTGTACTTGCGGAATTTTTCCGAACAAAAAACGAAATGGTCATAGCCTAACCCTGAATAGCGATGAGGGTAGAAATTATGCGAACCTAGTAAATTTTCAGTATTAGGCGAATAACTCATGATGTTATCCACGTAGCTCGTACCACTGCTCATATTGATTTCTATTTTAATCCCGTAAGGATTGCGGGTCATTTTGGCTTCTTCTGAACCAGTAAAACCAATATCTAACCGAACACCGTAAGCCCCCATCTCATCAAAGAAGGATAAATCATCATAAGAAATACCTAGCTGTTCGAATAAACCAGGATTGATATCTACCATGACTTCCATTCCTAACTGATTGGCATAATCCACGACTTGTTTAAAGTCTGCCAAGACTTTTTCTTTGTCATCGTTGATTTGCAGCAAACTGGTAAATACCCGTTTAAAGCCGTATTTGTGTGCCAAGTCTAGATACGCTTTGTCCTTTTCAAACGTTGAGCGCTCTGGATAAATCGATATCCCTAATTTTCCCATCAAAAAAACCTCCTGTATATTCTATCCGTTTATTATAATGAATCCTCTTTCATTATAGCAAACATCTAAAAAGTGGTCTACACCTTTCCATCTGTTTCTTTCTCATTCCAAAAAATCTGCGCTTTCTTCTACATCTTTTTTTTGTTATGATTAGCATTAAGAAAACTGGAAGGAATGAAAGAATGAAAAAAATCCTATTCACACTGACAGCAGCTGCTAGCCTTTTATTATTAGCTGCTTGTACAGGTTCAAGTACCACTGGTTCCTCATCAAACAACTCGGCAGAAAGCACGTCGACCTCAGAATCCGTTGACTTGAATGCCCTTGAATTGCCGCAATTATCAACGGATGTGCAAGAGAATGAAGCTTTAGTTGAAATGGTGACGGAAGAAGGCTCGATCAAAATCAAACTTTTCCCAGAGATCGCGCCCAAAGCCGTCGAAAACTTTTTGACCCATGCCAAAGATGGTTATTATGACGGCTTGACTTTTCATCGTGTCGTAGAAGAGTTTATGATCCAAGGGGGCGACCCTAATGGTGATGGCACTGGTGGAGAAAGTATCTGGGGTGAAGGATTCGGCGAAGAATACTCAAACCAGCTCTACCACTTGCGAGGCGCATTAGCAATGGCAAAATCAAGTGCACCAAATAGCCAAGGCAGTCAATTCTACATCGTTCAAAATGATCAAGATGTTTCTGACGGTCTAGCGATCCAACACTATCCCGAAAAAATCATCGAAGCCTATAAAAATGGTGGCACGCCGGCTTTGGACGGTAAATATACCGTCTTTGGTCAAGTGATCGAAGGCATGGATGTCGTCGATAAAATTGCGCAAGCAGAAACCCAAGACTCTGGCAATGGTGAGAATTCTCAACCGGTTGAGCCAGTGAAGATCGAAACGATCAAGGTCTTACAAGAAGCCAAAGAATAAATAAAAAACCGCTGAAAGCCCCGATTATCGGATGCTCCAGCGGTTTTCTTTTATTTTTGGTCGCCTACGATAAAGGTAAATTCGCACTCCGCAGCTTTTTTGCCATCCACTGTCGCTACTGCATCAGCAGTTCCAACAGAGCCTTTGATTTTGGTGATTTCAAAAACAAGTTTCATGGTATCTCCCGGAACAACTTTTTGACGGAATTTTGCTTTATTAATGCCGCCGATATACGCCGTTCTCCCTTGGAATTCCTCAGATTTCAATATTAAGATCGATCCTGCTTGTGCCAATGTTTCTAAAATCAAGGCACCTGGCATCACTGGATTTCCCGGAAAATGCCCTTGAAAAAAATCTTCGTTGATGGTGACATTCTTCGTTGCGATAATTTTTTTACCAGATTCGATTTCATCAACATAATCAATATAAATAATTGGGTAGCGATTTGGTATCAAATCCATGACTTCCGTTTCAGTCAATAGTTTTTTCATGGTGTCCCTTCCTTGCTTAAGAATTTATTATAGTTTGATTATCAAAGTATCATAGTTCAAGGAAATTCGCAACTAAATATTTATTAAGAAAAAAATAGTTTGACAATCAAACAATTATGCTTAATAATTAGAAATCAAGATAGTTTGATTTACTATTTGTCATTATACGTATTTTATTGTTGAATTTATTAAGGAGTGGAATTATGAGTTTTTTAACCGGTAAAAAAGTTGTCGTCATGGGCGTTGCTAACAAACGCAGTATTGCTTGGGGCTGTGCACAAGCACTAAAATCCCAAGGAGCCGAAGTGATTTACACATATCAAAACGACCGCATGAAAAAGCCTTTAGAACGCTTATTGGAATCTGATGAATTTGTAGTGGAATGTGACGTCGCCAATGACGAAAGCATTGCTTCCGCCTTTGAAACGATCAAAGAATATGCAGGTGAGATCCATGGTGTTGTCCATGCCGTTGCTTATGCCAATAAAGAAGATCTATCTGGCGATATTTTGAATATTTCTCGTGACGGTTATGCTTTGGCGCAAGACATCAGCAGTTATTCATTGATTGCCGTCACTAAATATGCCAAACCAATCTTAGCTGAAAATGCTGGAATCGTTACCCTTTCCTACTTAGGTGCCGAACGGGCAGTACCGAACTACAATATGATGGGGATTGCAAAAGCCGCTTTAGAATCAAGCGTCCGCTATTTAGCTGCCGAACTTTCACCGCAAAAAATCCGTGTTAATGCGATTTCAGCTGGTGCCATCAAGACGCTGGCAGTAACTGGTGTAAAAGACTATCAAAAACTGATCCAATTGTCAGAGGATCGAACACCTGATCATATTGGTGTGACGATTGAAGAAGTAGGTAATACTTGTGCCTTCTTGATCAGTCCATTATCAAGCGGGATTATCGGCGAAGTGATTTTTGTTGATAAAGGCGTTCATTTATCTTAATCAATAATTGTCATAGAAAAGTCTGCTATTTGCCTCTCCGTTGGCTGAGCAGGCTTTTTCTGAAAAAAACAGGTATTTCAGAAAACCTCCTTTGCATTTCTATTTTATCTTGGTTAAAATAGATGCAGTAAGACTTGGAGGGATTTTATGAAACAACTGCTACTTGCAGCTAGCACGACCGATTCAAGTGGTTCCAGCATTACCGAACCAGCGGCTGCTCAACTCAATGCATTACAAAAATGGTGGGCGTCCATCGACTGGGAATCGATCATTGGCTTACTGATCCAAAAAGCATTGATGTTGCTTTTTTTATGTATCCTATTTGGTATTTTATTGAAAATAAGCAATATGATCATCGATCGAATCTATCGTTCCTATGAAAAAAAAGCCAGTTTCAATGTGAGTCGAATCAACACGATCCATACCCTGATCCGCAATACGGTTCATTACACATTAGGCTTCTTTTTTGTCTATGCACTCCTTTCCACCATCGGCGTACCTGTAGGCTCGTTACTAGCCGGTGCCGGAGTCGTCGGGGTCGCACTTGGTTTAGGTGCCCAAGGTTTTATGAATGACTTGATTACTGGCTTCTTTATTATTACCGAGCAACAAATCAATGTTGGTGATTACGTCCGCTTGACCAATCTGACGCTTGAAGGTACGGTGACAGCAGTCGGGATTCGAACGGTCCAATTAAAATCCGTTGATGGAACCGTTCATTATATCCCAAATCGTAACATCACGACTATCAGTAATACATCAAGAGCCAATATGCAAGTCGTTGTCGACGTACGTATCTTACCATCTGAAGGCCTAGATGAAATACGTGCCATCATTGAAGAAGTCAATGAACAGATTGCTCAGCAGCATGAAGAAGAGATTCAAACGGCCCCTACGGTCTTCGGTCTGGTGGATCTAGGGAACAACAACTTTGCGATTCGAACCACCATGTATGTGACCAACGGTACGCAATGGAAAATCAAAGAGGAATTTTTAGCAGCATCGATCGACGCTTTGACAGCCAAAGGCTATACGATCCCTAATGCGCCCATCGTCGGTATTTAAAAAAGGTTATCCCAAAACTGGGATAACCTTTTTTCTATACCACATGAAGTTCATCTGTCATCTTTGGGGCATCTTCTTTCGAAATCAGCAAATAGCGTCTTTCAATTTCATGTGCCAAATGATTGACGGATTTTAAAATCTCTTTGCGGGTGATGATCCCTACAAAGACATTGTCATCATCAACGATCGGCAAGAATGCTTGATCTACTAAAAGATGCAGCATACTTTCCAACTCATCGTTTTCCTTGATGCAATTCACGTTGACTTCCATGACGTCTGCCACAGTCAGCCCTTCAATATTTTCCATACTGAAGCCAGTGAGATCCATCATTCGTTCCACGATGTTTGAGAGGCTGATTAAGCCGACTAAATGGTCCTCACTATCTAGTACAGGGATCTTTGAATAGCCCACTTTTGATAAAACAAGCAATGCGTGACTCAAAGGGTGGTTATAAAATACCGATGCCACATTCTCTGCAGGCACCAAGAAATTTTCTTGATTCTCGAGTAATATTTTTTCTACGGTCTGTCCTATCAATCTAATTGCCTCCATTTCACAGCTACTCTTCTATTTTACTTGAAAATGAGAATAGAAAGTAGAAACCTGCAAAATTATAATGAAATTTTTACTTTTTGATTCCGCTTACTTAACGTGTGAAAACGAAAGCTAGCTCTGGGACTTTATGAAAGGAACGATCATAGTATTGGATTGCCCATTGTTCTGGCGTACTTTCAATAATCGCAAAGCTTTTGATTTGAATTTGCCCTCGCGGTTGGGAAATACTGCCAGGATTCAAGAAAAGTCGATTCCCGACTTTCTCACAAGCAATTTGATGCGTGTGACCAAACAAAGCGATCGAGGCATCTGCTTGTTGCGCTTTTAATCCTAATTTGGTTACGCCAAAACGAACATCCGCCAAATGGCCATGGGTCATATAGATGGTATCCAGCGACGTTTTAACGATACGCTCATTGGGAAAACCACCACCGTAATCGCAATTGCCGCAAACGACTTGGAATGTTTCCCATAAAGGATCTGTATCAGGCAGTTCAGAGTCTCCACAATGCAGGAATAAATCGACTTGATTTTCGAATTCATTTTTAAGATCAACAAGAATCTCACGATCTGAATGATTGTCACTGACAACTAAATATTTCATACATTTTCTCCTTCTAGCCACACCTGCCACTGTTCTTGGAGTTTTTTGATTGCTTGACCACGGTGGCTCACTCGGTTCTTTTTTTCTTGACTCATTTGGGCTGCGCTTTGCTCTGAACCATCAGGAATAAACAATGGATCGTAACCGAACCCATTTTCTCCACGAGGGATACGGCCGATTCTCCCCGGCCATTGGGCTTCAACCACCAAGCTATCTTTTCCTGGTGCTGCGAAAACTAACGTACAGTGAAATTGAGCACTGCGTTTGTCATCTTCGACATCCGTCAATTCATAAAGCAATTTTGCATTATTGGCAGCATCACTTTTTTGCTCACCGGCAAATCGAGCAGAGTACACGCCTGGGCGTCCCCCTAATGCATCGACTTTCAGTCCTGAGTCATCAGCCAACACCGGTCTTCCCAAAATTCTGGCGATAGTTTCCGCTTTAAGGCGGGCATTTTCTTCGAATGTGGTGCCGGTTTCTTCAACATCCGGCAAGGAAGGATAATCTTTCAAGGTGCGGACATCGTACCCTGCTGCCCCAAAGACGGCTTTAAATTCCTTGGCTTTTCCTGGATTGCCTGTGGCAATGACGATCGCTTTTTCGGGAATCTCATAAGGGGGTTCATCTGGTAAAAACAGTGCCTCTTTTTGATAGGCAATCAATTCTTCGATAGCTGTTTTTCCGTAGATCAGCATCTCATTCAACTGCTGACCATCAAAGGTCGCTTCTTCCCCAGTTCCTTGCAATTCGACAAATCGACCGGATTCTGTCATCACCAAATTCATGTCGACAGCAGCTGAAGAATCTTCTTGATAATCGAGATCAGTCACACAGGTGCCATCTGGTAAGATTCCAACGCTGATGGCTGCCAAATGCTCCTTGATCGGGTCTTCCGTCAATGCTTTGTCACGCAACAATGTATCGATAGCTAAACGCAACGCAACAAATGCGCCGGTAATACTAGCTGTTCGGGTACCACCATCTGCTTGAACGACATCACAATCGACCACAATACTGCGTTCCCCTAGTTTTTCTAAATCGACTACGGCTCGCAAGGAACGAGCGATCAGCCGTTGGATCTCCATCGTCCGACCAGAAAGCTTGCCTTTGGCACTTTCTCGACGGTTACGGGTATTCGTCGCTCGCGGGAGCATACTGTATTCGGCTGTGACCCAGCCTTTTCCCGTATCTCGTAAAAACGGAGGGACCCGATCTTCAATCGTTGCCGAACAGATCACGGTTGTGTCACCAAAAGAGATCACAACCGATCCTTCGGGGTGTTTGTAGACGTTGGTTTGAATTTTAACTGGTCTTAACATTGTTTCTTTTCTGCCATCATGTCGCATTTAAAAGCCTCCTAAATCAGTGTGAACCGATGAGATCGTGTCTAAATCAAGCCAATCATTGGCGATCTCATCAAATATTTTCGGTGAACCAGTAGTAAAAAATGCATGCTGCGGGTGCGGATCGTCCTGGCTCGTTGCTGCAATGGCGAAATAGTCCAACAAGGTACTGACTTCCCCCACCGTTTCTGCGCCTGAATCAATGAGCTGGATATGGGCCCCCAATTCATTTTGGATCAAAGGACGCAATAAAGGATAATGGGTACAGCCCAGAATCACCGTATCTAACCGCTTGTTTTTCAAGGGGCGTAACGTTTCTGCCACAATTTTCTTGGCAACCGAGCTGTGGTACTGTTTGCTTTCTACGATCGGTACAAACTTTGGGCAAGCCAAACTGACGACTGACGCATGGGGGGCTTTCCCATGAAGGGCGCGCTTGTACGAGTCGCTTTTAATCGTTCCGTTTGTCCCGATAACACCGATTCGTTGATTTTTGCTTGCTTTGACCGCTGCTCGACTGCCAGGCAGTATCACGCCGATCACTGGAATATCCAGTTGTTCTTTGATTTCTTCAAGAGCGACCGCTGTTGCTGTGTTACAGGCGATCACCAACATTTTAATGTTTTTTTCCAATAAAAAACGGGTCATTTGCCACGTATACTCGATGACTTGCTCAGCAGGTCTTGGGCCATAAGGGCATCTGGCAGTATCGCCTAGATAAAGAATCGATTCGTTGGGCAGTTGTTTGATTGCCTCTTTGACGACCGTCAACCCACCAACACCAGAATCGATAAAGCCAATTGGTCTGTTGTTTGTCATAGTTTCCATCCTTTACATTAAAGAAAGAGTTTGATGCATTTTTCTCTCTTATTCATTTTGGACTTTTTTTGTCTATTTTTCAAGTATTCCTTTCGTTTGCTAAAGAAAGCTTTCCCAAAAAATACCAATCGGTACAAAAAAAGCCCCAACCATTGGCTCACAACCAGCAAGTTGCACTTGCATGGTTGAAAGACCGATCGCGGGGATTTTTGTCGATTGTTCATTTTTAGTAATCGTACTGACGTTTTTCCAAAAAACCTGAAAGCAATGACAGTGCATAACAAACCAAAAAGTATAAAACAGTCATTGCCAAAAACATTGGCAAAACATAGTTTGTATTTTGACCATAAATGATCCGGGCATGATGGGTCAACTCTGGTAAAGAAATGATCACGGCTAGTGATGTATCCTTGATCAAAGAGATCAACTGACTGACGATCGCTGGCAACATCGCTTTAAATGCTTGTGGCACGACGATACTGCGCAATACTTCAACATAACTTAATCCCGTTGATAAACCAGCTTCCATCTGACCTTTTGGCACAGAATTCAAGCCCGCTCGAAAGATCTCAGAAAGCATCGCTGATTCAAAAATCGTCAACGCCACCACCGCTGACCAAAAAATGTTAAAGCGAATGCCAATCTGTGGCAAGGCAAAATAAGTGAAGAAAATGATCAAGAGCAAAGGCAAGTTACGAATAACATCAATCACGACACCTAATACTTTAGAAAAGACCGGAATCGAGCTGAAGCGTAAAATACCGGCGATTCCTCCAATAATAAAGCTAAATAAGATCGAGAGGATCGACACTTCAACCGTAACACGTAAGCCATCGATCAAAAAGCGAATGTTAATCGCTGAAAAAGCTTCAAAAAAATCCATAGTTCTTTAGCTCCTTTCTATGAGCGGACAGCCCAACGCCGTTCCAAGTAAACCATCAAATAAGACAATGGCAGGGTAATAATCAAATAGAAAAGACCAACAATGATATAGGTATCAAATGTATTGAAGGTCTCGCTTGCGATCAAATCCCCTTGATACATGATATCTAATCCTGCGACCATCGCTAAAATTGAGGAGTTTTTGACGAGGTTAATAAATTGATTGCCTAGTGGCGGCACAACGATTTTAAATGCTTGAGGCAAAATAATGTAGCGCATCGCTTGACTATAAGTAAAGCCAGAAGACAAAGAAGCTTCCATCTGTCCTTTAGGAACCGTTTGGATTCCTGAACGGATCGTCTCGGCGATGAATGCCGATGTATAGATCGTTAAACCAATCGTTCCAGCTTGAAATCCGTCGAAAGAGACCCAATACATTGGCACAACAACATAAAAGAACATCACGATGATCAATAAGGGAATATTTCTAAAAAACTCGACATATGCTTTGGCGATCCCTTTGATGAAGCGATTGTCTGACAACTGAAAAATTGCCATTAAAGTTCCGATCAAAAGGCTAAAAAACAGTGCGATCAAACTCGCCATGACTGTATATTTAAAGCCTTCAATAAACTGACCGGTATAGGTTTGAAATAATTCAACCATTCAGTTTCCTCCTACTCTACTTTTCCTGATTCGTCTTCAGGGAACCACTTGTTGTAAATCTCATCATAGGTTCCATCTTCGCGCATTTCCCGCAAGGCTTGATTGACAGCATCTAGAAATGGTTTTTGACCTTTGTTGATGGCAATCCCATAAGGCTCTTCGGTAAATGTTTCGCCAACTAAATGATAATTTGGATTTTCACTCGCCATCCCTAATAGGATTGCGTTATCCGTAGTCATAGCATCCCCTTGTCCTGATTGCAAAGCAGTAAAGGCTTCTGCATAATTTTCAAGTTCTAGGATTTGCGCTTCTGGTGCAGCCTCACGAATGTTTACAGCTGACGTAGAGCCTTTCACGACCAATACAGTGGTGTCTGCGGTCAAATCTTCAATCCCTTGGATTGGACTATCTTTTGCGACCAATAAAGATTGTCCTGCATCAAAATAAACATCCGAAAAGTCAACTTGCTTTTTACGCTCTTCCGTGATGGTCATCGTTGCGATGATCGCATCGATATTGCCGTTTTTCAAAAGCGGAATCCGAGTTTTTGAGGTAACTTCAACAAAAATTGCATTGCCATCACGCCCTAAGATTTTTTCAGTGATCGCACGAGCGATATCAATATCAAAGCCACGCACTTCTCTAGTCGCGATATCCATCAACCCAAATAGACGGGTATCGTTTTTTACGCCCCAAACGATCTGATTCGTCTCTTTGCTGTTTTCTAAAATATCAATATCTGCGGCACTTTGTCCTTTACAACCTGAGAAAGTCACAAGGGCAAAGGCTAAAACTAGAAAAGAAAAAATTTTCTTTTTCATATAGGTTCCTCCTGTCGCTTAATGATTTGTGACTTTGCTCAAGAATTGTTTTGCACGCTCGTCCCTTGGTGCGTCAAAGAATCCATCGACATCCCGTCGATCTTCTAGCACTTGGCCTTCTGCCATAAAGACGATTCGATCTGCTACTTCACGAGCAAAGCTCATTTCATGGGTAACGACGATCATGGACATTCCTTCACTGGCGATTTTTTTCATGACATCTAGTACATCGCCAATCATTTCTGGGTCCAATGCTGAAGTTGGCTCATCAAAAAGCAGCATCTCTGGTTTCATCGCAAGGCCTCGGGCAATTGCGACCCGCTGCTGTTGTCCACCGGATAACATAGACGGATAAGAATCTTTTTTATCCAACATCCCAACTCGATCAAGTAGTTTTTCCGCCAAATTGATGGCTTCTTGCTCATTTTGTTTTAATACTTTAATCGGCGCTAACGTAATGTTTTCTAACACGGTTTTGTTTGGATACAAGTTAAAATGTTGAAACACCATACCAATGTTTTTTCTAACTTCTGTCATTTTGACATCTTTATCAAATAAGTTCTTGCCGTTGACTAACAATTGACCACCTGAAATGGTTTCTAGTCCATTAATTGTACGGAGCATTGTACTTTTACCAGAACCTGAAGGTCCGATAACAACAACGACCTCACCTTTTTCAAATTCAAGGTTGATGTTTTTTAATGCATGGAACTTTCCGTAATATTTCTCTACGTTCTTAAATTCGATCATTGCCATTGATTCACACTCCTAGCTATTTTTAAAATTAAATGAGTAAATGGAAAGATTTGATTCATATTATAGCCCAATCTTTTTTCATTTGTAAAGGTGCTTTTCCAATGTTCCCCCCTTATTTCTGAAAAGACAAGTGCTATTTTACTTTGATGTGAGGTTTTTGTCCATGAAAACTTTTCTAACCTCGACAGATCACAAGGAGAACCTGTTGTTTCTTTTGCTAAAAAAAGGTAAGATAAACCATATAACAAAGGTAAAGGTGGAAAAAAAGTGAATACGATTTTAACTGGCGACCGCCCAACTGGCAAACTGCATCTTGGCCATTATGTGGGGTCTTTAAAAAAACGGGTCGAAATGCAAGCTGACCCTGAAAATCAGCTTTATATCATGGTCGCTGATATGCAGGCACTAACAGATAATGCGAAAACACCTGAGAAGGTCTCAGCGAATATTTTAGAAGTCGCTTTGGATTATTTAGCCGTTGGATTGGATCCATCAAAAACAACGATGTTTATTCAATCGCAAATCCCTCAACTCTCTGAATTGACGATGTACTACCTAAATTTAGTCAGTGTAGCACGCGTGCGACGCAACCCGACGGTCAAAGCAGAAATTGAACAAAAGAAATTTGGCGAAGGCGTTCCTTCTGGTTTCTTCATCTATCCAGTCTCTCAAGCAGCGGATATCACTGCTTTTAAAGCAAACTTAGTCCCCGTTGGTGAAGATCAAAAACCAATGCTGGAACAAACACAAGAAATCGTGCATAGTTTTAATTCTACGTATAGTGAAGTATTAGTCGAACCAAAAGCTGTTTTACCGCCAAAAGGTATGGGACGTTTGGCTGGGATCGACGGCAATGGAAAAATGAGTAAGTCACTAAATAACGGTATCTATTTAGCAGATCCAGCTGATGTGTTACAAAAGAAAGTGATGAGCATGTACACTGATCCAAATCACATCCATGTCGAAGACCCCGGACAAGTCGAAGGCAATATGGTCTTTACGTATCTTGATGTATTTGGTACCGAAAAAGAAAAAATTACTGAATTAAAAGAACATTACACCCGTGGCGGATTAGGAGATGTCAAAATCAAACGCTATTTGATCGATGTTCTGGAAGCCGAATTTGCACCGATTCGGGAACGACGTGAAGCTTTTGCGAAAGATCCCGGTGAAGTGATGAACTTATTAAAACTTGGTAGCGAAAAAGCAGAACAAGTTGCCGCCCAAACGTTAGCTGAAGTCAAAAATGTAATGGGCATCAATTACTTTGCTTAAAAAAATAAGCCTTAGCGGCTTATTTTTTTGTTCACAAATCGAGAATACAATTTAATGCTAAACCTACGAGCACACTCTGTGTTAGGTTTCACGAGCAAACTTCATCCACAGACCGATCCATTAGGCAACTTGATTTGATGCGATTTCTTGCGAAAAAACCTAGAAAATTGCCCTAAAAATAACTTCGAAAATGCTGATTAGAGAATCATTTTCTCAACCTTGACAGCGCTAAAAAAGAACAGATCAAAAAAGCTGGATTGCCTTTGATAGTGAGATACTTTACAGCTCCAACCCAACTCCTAACATTTTTGTGTCATCTGAGCATCTATTATAATAGTAGAAAACGTTCCCCACCCAACTTCTTTGTATGGTGGAGAACGTTTTTCTACTTATTTGATTAGCGGATTTCTGCTTGAACTTTTTCTTCTAAGTTACGAGTAATTTTCGCTATTGCTTGATTGATCTCTTCATCCGTCAGGGTAGCTTCTGGATTGCTAAAGGTCAGGCTGTACCCTAATGATTTTTTGCCTGCTTCGATGTTTTTCCCTTGATAAACATCGAATAAACGAATCGCACTTAAGAAGCGACCGGCACTTTCGCGAATGATCTCCATCACGGACTGGTTATCGATCGTTTCATCAAGTAAGAGTGCCATATCCCGCGTTACTGATGGGAATTTTGAGACCGGTTGATAGACCAATTGCTCAGTTTTCGCTGCTAACAGTTGATCTAAGTTCAATTCAGCAACATAGGTTTCACTCACTTCATAATCTTTGGCGATCGATGGGTGGACTTGTCCCAAGAAGCCGATTTCTTGGTCATCTAGCAGGATCATTGCCGTACGGCCAGGATGCATCTCTTTGATAGCTGCCGTTTTTTGATAACGAATACGGTCGGTTAATGCCAACGGATCAAATAGATTTTCTAAAATGCCTTTCAAATGGAAGAAATCAACTTTTTGAGCTTGGGTTTGCCAGTCTTTCTCATAGATATTTCCTGTCAAAGCTAGCCCCAAGTGATTGACTTCTGTTGGCAGCTCGTGTTTACTGTCGCCTGTCTGATAAAAGACGCGACCAATTTCATACAAAGCAACACGATTGTTTTTACGTGCCAAGTTGTACGCAACGTCGTCTAACAAACCTGAAATCAGATTCAAGCGCAAGACGGCACGCTCTTCGGTCATTGGCCAATCCAATCGAGTCACTTGGCTCGATTTATCCGTAAATTGTTGTGCCTTCTCTTCCGTTGTCAAAGCATAGCTGATGGCTTCACTGACCCCGTTGCCTTCCAATAGCGTCCGAACTTCTCTAGTCAGACGTTGCGCTTTGGTTAGATGACCGGCAACCGTTTCTCCTTGCGGTAAAGTCGATGGCAAACGATCATAACCGTAAATACGCGCCACTTCTTCAATGATATCTGCTTCGATCGTAATATCCCAACGACGAGGTGGGACAGAAACAATATAGCTGTCTGCTTCTTGACGATGACCAAAGCCTAATGCATCAAAGATTTCTTGCACTTCTTCATCAGTGATTTCTGTGCCTAAATAGCTATTGATTCGAGCTAAAGTGATTGTAACCTCAACAGGTTCTACTGCTACTTGGGAACCTATTACTGCCCCTTTTAAGACCGTTCCACCAGCAAGTTCCGCAATCAGTGCTGCTGCTGCATCACAAGCTTTTGCAACCGTGGCTTGGTTGATCCCTTTTTCAAAACGAGCGGAGGATTCGCTTCTTAAATTGAATTTCTTTGAGGTCAAACGAATCGCTAACGGATCGAACAAGGCCGCTTCTAAAGCGACTGTAGTCGTTTTTTCCGTGATTTCTGAATCAAGCCCTCCCATGACGCCTGCGAGCGCAACGGGCGTGGTTCCGTTGGTGATAACGATGTCTTCTGGGGAAAGCTGACGTGTTTCTCCATCTAAAGTCACCAAACTTTCATTTTCTTTACCACGACGGACAAGTATTTCTTTGCTGTCGAGCTTTTGATAATCAAAGGCATGCAATGGTTGGCCAAATAATAGTAAGATATAATTCGTCACGTCCACGACATTGTTGATTGGACGAATACCTTCATTCATCAAGCGATTTTGCAACCATTGTGGACTTGGGGCGATCGTTACACCATCAATGATTCGAATTTGGTAGGCGGGTGCATCTGTTGCTTCAGTGACCTTCACCTGAATTTTATCGGCAGCAGCTACTTCACTTTCAGTAAGCGAAATTTCAGGAAACTTCGGTGTTTGGCGATAGATCGCACCGACTTCATAAGCAACCCCCCGCATGCTCAACGCATCCGCACGATTCGGAGTGATCGACAATTCGATAATGTGATCATCCATATCCAGATAAGGAAAAACCGGTGATCCTGGTTCTGCTTCTGCTGGTAAATAATAGATTCCTTCCGCGTATTCTTTGGGAATCACGCTATCGGCATATCCCAACTCTTGCAACGAACAAATCATGCCGTTGGAAACTTCTCCCCGCATCTTGCCCTTTTTTATTTTAACGTTGCCCGCGATTCGAGAGCCGGGTAATGCCACGATGACTTTGATGCCGCTTTTGACATTCGGCGCACCGCAAACGATCTGTGAGTCTTCATCCTCGCCAATATTTACTTGGCAAATCGATAGATGGTCAGAGTTCGGATGCGGTCGGCAGTCGGTCACTTCTCCGACAACGATTTTTTTTAAGCCTTCTTCAGGCACGTCAATACCTTCGACTTCGATCCCCGTCACTGACATTTTATCCGCCAGCTCTTTGGGTGTGATCTCAGACAGATCAAGGTATTCATTTAACCATTTATATGATACTAACATTTATTGTTCCCCCTTGAACTGGCGAATAAAACGCACATCATTTTGATAGAATTGGCGAATGTCGTTCACGCCGTAGCGCAACATTGCCACTCGGTCAGGACCTAAACCAAAAGCAAATCCCGAATATTGGGTTGGATCAATCCCTGACATTTCTAAGACGTTAGGATGGACCATTCCGGCACCAAGGATCTCGATCCAGCCAGTTTGTTTACAAACATTACATCCGGCACCACCGCACTTGAAGCAACTGACATCGACTTCGACCGATGGTTCTGTGAAAGGGAAATAGCTTGGTCGCAAGCGAATTTGGCGATCTTCCCCAAACATTTTTTGCATCATGACTTCTAAGGTTCCTTTTAAGTCACCCATCGTAATATTTTTATCGATTACCAATCCTTCAATTTGATGGAATTGGTGGCTATGGGTCGCATCATCTGTATCACGACGGAAAACTTTCCCGGGAGAGATCATCCGTAACGGCCCTTTTGAAAAATCATGGGTCTCCATTGTTCTCGCTTGAACGGGTGATGTATGGGTTCGAATCAACACTTCCTCTGAAATATAAAAGGTGTCCTGCATGTCTCTGGCAGGATGATCTTTTGGCAGATTCATCCGCTCGAAGTTGTAATGATCTTTTTCCACTTCATAGCCTTCAACGACTTGGTAGCCCATACCAACAAAGATATCTTCGATTTCTTCCATGATTTGTGTCAGCACATGGCGAGTTCCTCGGTCCATCTTTTTACCAGGCAACGTCACGTCGATGGATTCTTCAGCGAGGGCTTTTTCCAAGTTTGCTGCTTCGATAGACGTCTTGGCTTCTTCGATCGCTTCTGTCAAAATATCACGAATCTCGTTGGCATAGCTCCCCACCTTCGGCCGTTCTTCCGCAGAAAGATCTTTCATCCCCCGTAGAACTTCAGTGATGGGTCCTTTTTTTCCAAGCACTTCCACTCGAATTTGATTCAAGTCGTTCATGGTTGGACTTTCTTTGATTTTAAGCAATGTCGTTTCCTTCAATGCTTCTAATTTTTCTTGTAAAGACATGTGTTTCCTCCTTCTATACTGTGAATAGTGTAAGAATAACAAGACTGGATTGACTGAATAAAGGGAATATCATTCATTTAAAGACAAAAAAAGACATCATCCCTTAAAAAAGGAACGACGTCTCGTGTTACCATCCTCATTCGCGAAAAAACCGCGCACTCACTTCGGCTAACGACAGCAAAACTGCCGACTGACTGTAATCAGCAAGCTCCAGAAGTGAAATTCATTTTTCGAATGCAGGACTTGCTTTCAGTCTGTGACAAGTCTCCCTTTTTCTGATTCAGCCAAATTACTAGTTTCTATCAACGCTTTTTAACTATTCATTTAAGGTTAGTTTACCTAATTTCTGGTGAGAAATCAACTGCATTCTTCCTCACGTACCCATGTTTCTGCCCAACGCTTCACACTCATCATACTCTTTTCAAGAGCAATACCTCTTGGCGTCAAGCAGTAAAGATTGTTTTCTTTGCAGACAATTTCTTCCCGCTCTAATTCTTTCAAGCGTTCGACTAACACCCGATCACTCACTTGAGGAATCTTGTTTGCTAACTCAACAAATCTTTGTTTGCCGTCTTCAAGAAGGACATCAATGATCAAGCCGTTCCACTTTTTGCCTAAAATAGAAAAAGCTTTTTCAAATTTAGGACAAAGGGCATAATCCGATTCTACTTTTATCATTCTCCATCACCTCTTTTACCTATTATAGCATATGACTTACGAATTGTAAGAAACTAGGATCGATCAGTTAGAATGACACGATCATCTTAGGTTTTAACAGCACTAAATAGGTCTGTTTCACTGGTTTGTTCAACGCTTTCTCCAATGCTTGGCAATAGAGTTTCAATTGACCATAATATCGTTCGCGCATTTTCTTTTCAATCTGAGCCTGACTACCGAAAACATCATCTGTTTTAAAGTCATACAAAACGATTTCATCCGCCAATTCTATATAGCCATCGATAATTCCGTGGATCAAAAGCGGCGCATCTGGTTCGTCAAACTCTTCAAAGATCGTATCAGCCTCTTTTAGCATCGAAAACGGTTGTTCCCGCTTCACCAAATCAGAGGATCGGTTCAGCAATTCACCTAGTTCAGTTTGATAAAACCACAAAATGCTCGATCGGTCAATTTTTTTGGCGATTTCTTCAGAAAAAAATTGCTTTTTCACGAGTTCAGCAATCAGGAGCTCCAAAGTATCTTGATTTGGCGTCATTCCTAATGGGATCATTTGCAAAACCGTATGGGTTGCTGTCCCGATACTGCTGGCGAGAGGCTTCGTCTCTTGCAGAAATTTTGGTTTCGCCAATTCATCCTGTACGTAGCGATATTGCTGAGGATTCGTCTTCTCGGAAACCGACCGCCATTCCAACAAAGTGGTCTGTTGATCATCAGGATCGTTATAGAGTCTTTTCAATTCTGATACAGATTGATAACTAGTCGTTTGGGTCGCTTTTTGATAAGGATAGCGATAGGCTAGGCGTTTCAAAAGATCATCGATATTGCTATCTGGCACAAGCAATCGTTTAGGCTCCTCGACTGGCGCAAGGGTCTCTTGGACTTGTTGCGTGATCGTTTCTTGATTCCACCATGACAGACGAAAATGAGCAGGATGATCGATCGTCCGCTTGCGCTCTGACGCTTCAGAGAATACTGCTTCCATATCTGGATGGCGCATCAGGGTCCGTCCGACCCAATCCATCAAACTCCCCCGGGCAACAAGGCGCAATGCAGGGTCAAGAACCATTTCGGCTTGCGTCAAGCCTGATTGCCACGTCTTAAAGGCATCCGCTTGATTTTTATAGGAGCCCACTAAGAAAAGCTTCTGCTCTGCTCGTGTCAATGCTACGTACAATTTTCGCATTTCTTCTGATAAGGCTTTTTTCAAACGAACTTGCTTGATGGCTTGAAACGGCAGTGTCTCAAATTTAAGATTTTCTGCGGGTTCCACATATTGGATTCCAGCTCCCAGTTGTTCTTCAAAGATATAGCGTTTTTGAAAATCTTGGTAGTTAAAGAATTTTGTTGTATCCAATAAGAAGACTACAGGGAATTCCAAGCCTTTACTTGCATGAACGGTCATCACTCGAACGGCATCTTCTACAGGAGTAGCCACAGGCTCCGCCAAATCCTTGTTTTTTTCTTGCATTTTTTCGATGAAGCGTATGAATTGGTACAAACCACGGAAACTGCTCTTTTCGTATTTTTCGGCTCTGTGGATCAATGCCACTAAATTTGCATAACGCTGCTGTCCTGCAGGAAGTCCCACAACATAATCCAAGTAAGCAGTATCTTCATAGATTTGCCAAAGCAAGGTCGGGATCGGCAGTCTGCGTGCTTCTTCTCGCCATTGATTTAGTTTAGCTAAAAACCCATCCACCGTTTGCCACAAGTTTGACGCTTCATGTTGACCATGATAATCCAATACTGCATCGTAGTAGTCGCCGGAACGATTGGCTAAACGGATTTCAGCTAATTGATCTTCTGTTAAGCCGACGATTGGCGAGCGCAAGACCGCCACAAGCGGGATGTCTTGGTACGGATTGTCAATGATTTGCAGCAAAGAAACGACGGTTTGGATCTCCGTTGCCTGAAAATAGTTTTGAGCATCATTGACCGCCATCGGAATCCCAAACTGCTTAAAGACATCTAAAATGACAAGATTGTTTTTACGTGTAGGGGTCAATAAGACGATATCATTGTAAGTGATTGGTCGATTTGTTTTGGCTTTTTTGTCATAGATCATGAATTTTGATTCAATCAACTCTCGAATCTTCAATGCAGTAATCTGCATCTCACCTTCTGTTTTGTCATCGATCAATTGTTCTTCAGATTCATGCTCTTTTTCATATAACAAGAGCTCTGTGTCAAAGGCATCGCTTTCTGGAAAATGAGGAAAACCGGTAATCAAGGCTGCCGCCTCATCGTAAGGGATTTGGCCAACCCGTTCATCCATCAGCTGTTGAAATACTAGATTCGTAAAATCCAATACGTCGGAGCGAGAACGGAAATTTTCTGCTAAGACGATTCTCCGCCCACCATTCTCCGTTTCAAATGCCAAGTATTTTTCGATAAACAGCGTCGGATCTGCTAGTCGAAACGAATAGATCGACTGCTTCACATCCCCCACCATAAACATGTTGCCAGGGTTATGATCAACTTGTCTCACCCAATATAAAATTGCCTCTTGCAGCCGATTGACGTCTTGGTATTCATCGACTAAAACCTCTTCAAAGCGATCCCGATAATAGACCGACGCCTCACTTCCACTGCCGTCACCTTGTAAAATCTGCAAGGTGAAATGTTCCAAATCATTAAAGTCTAAACGGCCTTTTGAAAGCTTTCTTTCTTGAAATGCTTTCATAAACGCTTCGGTCATGGCCGCCATTTTCTCAACGACAGGTGCTGATCGATGAAGCAGTTCCATCATTTCAGCCGGCGGGTATGGAAAGGCCACTTTCAATTGCTCGACCAATTTTTTCGCATCATCTCGCAAAGGCTTGATTTCTTGGGAGAGTTCCTTTTGTTCTGGTTTGCGAAAAGCTGGATAGCGACCAAAACGCAACACTTGGATCTGCTCATAGAAGCCATCAACATCGTCTGCATCAAGCAGAGCCTTTAAGGTTTCCACCATTCCCAATTCGGTATCAATCAATAGTGCTGCTTTTTCCATCGCTTCATCAGAACGGGCATAGTCTTGCGCCGCCTGCAGCAAATGCGCCGCTGTCTTCAAATTTTCTTGCAAAGTCGGTTTGATTTGCGATTGGTACAGGATATTTTCAGCAAAGGTTTCTTTACCGACATAGTGATCACTTAGATGAGCTAGCCAGTTGACGGGATCCGGATTTGCTCGGGCAAAGTCATAAAGAGACAAGATCAGATCCCCGACGCCTTCATCAGAACGATCACTAGAAAAATTTTCTGTCAAACGAAAGAAGGCTTCATCATTGGCTTCATATTGTTGATCTCTCAGCTGTGTCCAGATTTCTTCTTTCATCAATAAAATTTCGGTTTCATCGGTCATCATGCGAAAATTTGGATCTAAATCGATCAAATAATAAAAACGCCGAATCACCGTTAAACAAAACGCATGCAAAGTAGAAATGTTAGCTGTCGGCAATAGCTGCAGCTGACGGACGAAGTGCTGGCGTTTTTGCTCATCACTTTCTTGGTTGATGGCTTGTTGCAATGCCGCTTGAATCCGTTCTTTCATTTCTCGAGCAGCTGCTTCGGTAAAGGTCACGATCAGTAAAGAATCGATCGTCGTTCCTGCTTTTAACTTTTCGATCACTCGCCGAACCAAAACGGTGGTTTTTCCTGAACCCGCTGAAGCGGAAACGAGGATATTATCCCCTTTATCAAAAATGGCTTGCCATTGGGTATCCGTAAAGGTTTCATTTTGCGGTTTTAAAGGGATCTTACTCATCTTCTTCCTCCCTTAAGCGATGGATAATCTCATCTTTAGATAAGTTTTCTAAACGGTGGTACTCATTTTCTTTCAACAATACATCAAAATCACAGATGCTGCGAAACGGACAAAACTCACACGCCCGTTTCTTGTCTTTTAATTTATAAGACGGGTTTAAGGCGATCTCACCGCTTAATAGCTTCTCACCGCTTTGTTGCATGTTTTTACGATTGTGTTTTCTTAACAGCTCAAGTTCTTCTTCTGTATAAAACTTGTTTTTCGCCTGCGTCGTTTTTTGATAATCGCCGTTTTTGTCTTTTCGAACAGGAAATATCGGTGAATTTTTGCTAGCTTCAACTTCCTCATCGAGTAATGGGAAAACAGCCGGTTCGTCAATAAACAACCCATCATACTTGAAACGTTTTAAACGTTCTTCTTCACTGTTTTCTTGTCCGTCCAGAAGTGGATTATGCACATGCAGATAGTATGCACCAGCTGGTCGGACATTTGGGGAGCCGACCAGTTGGACAGCATCCTTCAATGCGACATCGAGATAGGTGATCAACTGCATCGCAAGTCCGTAGTAGGCTTCAGAAAGGTCAAAATCTCGGCTGCTAGATTTATAGTCAACAACAGAAAGCCATTGTTCTTCTTCCGTTTTCGCCGTGTCGACTCGATCGATTTTCCCCCGTACATGTAGTTTCCCACCAGAGCTTAGAGGCAATTCGATCCCGTTGATCCCATTTGAGCCAGCGATCTGGCCGAACAGTACCTCCGTCTTTTCAGGACTAAAATGCATTTTTTGACCTTGTTTCGCTAAAGCCCACGCTACTCGCTGAATCGTCTTGCCTAATTGATACCGAATAAAATTCATCCGTGCAGAACTTGTCAGCAAACGGTAACGGCTTTCGCCAAAAATTTCCTGCAAAACGACTTCCACAAATTGCACGCGTTGGTCAGCAGTTAACTGGGTCAAGGAAATATTTTCAGCAATCAGGACTTTGACAAAGCGGTCCAACGCATCATGGAAAAACTCACCCGTCATTGCTGGATTTAAGCCATAAACTTCCCGTTCTTTTAACCGTAATCCGTAGCTGACGAAATACTTGTATTCACACTGATAGAACGTCTCCATCTGAGAAATGGAACTGTAGATCGACGGGCCATATAGTGCCGCAGCTTGTGCTTGAGACAAAGGAATCGGAATATTTTGATGAGTTTGGCTTTCAAATACTTGGGCAGCTAAATCTGTCCATTCCGAACGCAGCAGTGCTTGTTTCAGCTGCTCCCAAACTCGAGGCAAATTCTCTTTGTTTTTTTGCGCTTGCTGACTGAGGTTATTGATTTGATAGATCAGGCCACGATAACTGCCAACATAGTCTCTCGGGTCACTGACTAGCGTCAAGATCCCCCGCTCTTGCAGTGGTACATCCAAATGTTTGATCACGCGGTCTAAATAAGGCGACATTTTGATGTTTTGCTGGGTATCAAAATTAACGGCATAGGACAGTGATAAGTGTTCCGTTGCTGAAAGCAAGACCGAATAAAAGGCAAATGGCTCTTTGACACTGCCTTCCACCACTGTATCCCTAAGGTATTTTTCACCGTTGAACAACTGATTGAAATGCTGACGTTCTTCATTCGTCAACAATGTTTTGTTCTCTATTTTTCTTGGCAACGCCGTTTCATTCAATCCCGGTGCAAATGTGATCTTCGCTTGTTTTGGACGAGCCAAATCAAGGCGGTTGACGTTGACCTGGTCGATCGCTGTTGGGATCTTCCCGAATGTGACATTTTCTAAGCCAGTCAATAAGACATCTTCAAAGAGCGCAAAATCAAAGGGCTCTTCTCCATAGATCGTGGCATATTCATCTAGCAAATCCATTAAAGCTTGCCATGCTTGTTCATGGTTGCGAGCTTGATCCAATTTTCCTTGTTGGATTGCCTGGTCTCGCCAATGTCGTAGTTGCTGCTCGACACCGGCATTCAGTAAAAAGCGATACAGCAGTTCTACGGCATCTCGATTTGTTCTAGCAGCCGTCAGCCAGTCAAGAGTATCAGCAACATCTTGCTTAAAGGCCCTACGCAACTGGTTGGTATACGCCGTCAAATCCACTTTATCCGTCTGCTCTTCTTCTGATTGTAAATACTCGATCAGTTCCCAATCTTCGTTTCTTGTCCAACTCGCTCCTTGAAAGTCATGGGCTAATGCTTTATTTTCAGTAATATCCACTAACTTACGAAACTGGTCACGCCCAACGAGCCAATCTGCTTCGGAGCGATAGGCTGCCGGTAAATAAAGTTCCGTTCTTAATAATCGCAAAATATCATTTAAGCGGAAACCATAGGATTGACAAGCAAAAAAAGCATTCAAAAACTCAACCAATGGATGTTGTGCCATCATCTGCTCTTCATCGATATAATAAGGAATCTCAAACTCAGTAAAAATTTTAGGAATATACTGATGATAGACTTCTGGTTCGGCGATCAATAATTGGATATCACGATACCGTAATGTTGGGTACCGTTTCTTATCACTCATCATCCCGCGGATCGACGCTGCGATTTGACGGATCTCTTCTTCGGGATTCCCAACTTTCCAGACTGCCAGAAAGTCTTTGACGGAGGTCTGCTGATGATAATTGGCTTGTGATTGGGTCTGCCGCCAAAAAGTTTCTACTTCCTTGTACGCCTGCGGGATCGATCCCTCGTCTTCTTTGTCCACCTCTTGGTTGACGGAAAGTTTCTGATCTAAGAAAATGTTCACTTGATTGTCACGAGCAAAACTGATCAACTGATAATAGGTCCGTCCTGCTTCATAAAATAAATTTAATGGCGTGGGCATCTCTTGTGGGTACCCGCGATCCAAAATAAGATCAATCACTACATGACTTCTCTTCATCAGTACTTGTATCAGCTGTTGCTCTTGGGTTGAAAATGCGGAGAAACCGCTGATAATGAATAAGGCGTGAGAAAGATCTGGCGCTTTGTTCAAAGACACAGCAGTTGGTATCGTTTGATCCACCCGGGAGTCACCCAGCAAGGAACCTTCCAGAAAGCGTGTCAATAAGGTGAGCGGTTGTTCGACTTGCAAAGCACGCTCTAGAAGTTCTTGTTCAAATCGTTGAAAAATTATCGCCAATTCACTGTATTTCTTCTCTTCATCTTGGGTTGCACTGGGGGCAGCACCACCAGCTAATAAATCTTCGATCCCCAATCGACTTGTATGCATTTCTTGATAAAAAGCCAACAATTGTTGGATAAAACCCGCTTTATTAATTTCGCCGCGATACAAGACAAGTTCTTTTTCTAAATCCAAAAGCAGCTTGCGCATGATCATGGAGGCACCATTTTCAGTAATAGCGTTTTGGGAAAGCAATCCTGTTTGCTGCAGATAAAACCAAGCCAAACGGTGAAAACTATACACTTGGGCCCGAATGGAAGCGAAATCCCCTAATTGATCATTTTTAAGTAATTGAAGGATCTCACGCTCTCGTTCAAATTTATTGTAGTTAGGAACGAGGAAAAACACTTCTTGATGGTCTTTTTCTAACCAGCTTTTTGCCTGCTCTATCACAGCTTGATCATGACGACAACGGCCATCACCAAGGATAAATCGTAAACTCATGAAAGGACTCCTTCTCTACATAGTTTTAAAAAATCCCCAAAAAACAATGAGCAGCTTTTCTTCGAAAGCGACGTTTTTGTCTAGTGGTCATTTTCAGAAACACGTTACAAAATCGGTAATACTCGTTCAATCTTTTCCTAACATGCCAAAATCGGCAATGGGCCAAAAAACAAATTTTACATCCCCCAAAATCGTTGATTCATCGATCAAGCCTAATTGACGGCTATCTTTAGAGATTCGGCGATTATCACCTAAAACCAATACTTGGCCTTCAGGAATGACTTCCACACCAAATAGACTCATGTCAAAGTCACTGGTCAAAGGAAAGCCATCGGTGACAGCCGCTTTGAATTCATCCAAATAGGGTTCATCATACGCTTGTCCATTAATGTACAGGGTATCGTTTTGATAAGCAACCCTATCCCCCGGCAAACCGATCACTCGTTTGATATAATTTTTCCCCTCTTCATCCGGCGCTTCGAATGTAATGATATCAAAACGCTCGATTTCCGTGTTCTTTAAAGCAATCACTCGCTCACCATCATGTAAGGTTGGATCCATCGAATCTCCTTTTACAATAACGGGGGTAAAGACATATTGTCTTAATAACAAAAGGAATAAGGCGAAGATCACGACAAATCCCACTGTTTTTAAAAGCTCTTTTATCTGTTGCACGTGTCCTTCACTCCTTGAATGTTTTTACTATTTTTTTAAAAGAATCGAACAAACATTCTTATTTTCTATTCTACCATAAAATGATAGAAGCAGAACATCTCCTCTCTGGTTCTTTATGAAAATTTGGGGAATCATTAGACTTGCATATGAATTGTCATCTATTCTGATCCGTGCTACGGTTGAAATAGCACCCATTGATGAAAGGAAGTGCCAAAATGAACCCACAGTTACCACAAGTGCCCACGAAGTTATTGATTGACGGAAAATGGCTTGAAGGAACAAAAGAGTCGGTTTCAGTTACCAATCCTGCCACGAATGAAGAACTGGTAAAAGTCAGCCAAGGAGGGATCGAAGAAACGAAGCAAGCGATCAATGCCGCCACGAAAGCCTTCACAGACTGGTCAAAACGTTCGCCTCGAGAACGAGCCGATTTGATGAACAAGATTGCAGATTTAATGGAGCAAGAAAGCGACCGACTGGCAAAGATTATGAGTATGGAACAAGGAAAACCATTCAAGGAAGCGGAGGCAGAAATCCAATCCAACGTTGATAATTTCCGTTGGAATGCTGCTGAAGCACAACGAGTCTATGGTGAAGTGATTCCAGCTCCTGCACACAATCATTGGCTGGTACGCAAAGAAGCCATCGGCGTTGTTGGTGCGATCACACCTTGGAATTTTCCGTCCAATATGATTGCTAGAAAAATTGCGCCTGCTATGGCAGTTGGCTCTACCCTGGTTATGAAACCATCTAAAGAAACACCATTATCAGCATTGGCTTTAGGTGAACTTTTTCAACAAGCGGGCCTTCCTGACGGAGTCGTCAATATCGTCTTAGGGGATTCTTCTGAAATCGGGAAAGAATTGACTGAGAATGAACAAGTCAAAAAAATCACCTTTACCGGCTCCACGAAAGTAGGGATGAAATTATATGAACAAGCTGCACCAACTCTGAAAAAAGTTTCATTGGAGTTAGGCGGCCATGCCCCGTTTCTTGTTTTTGCCGATGCTGATTTAGATTTAGCTGCTGAAAAATTAGTTGCAGCTAAATTCCGTAACAACGGTCAAGTTTGTACGTCACCAAATCGTATTTTTGTCGAAGAATCCGTCAAAGACGCTTTTACTAAAAAACTATTAGCGAAAATGGAAACCGTAACGGTCGGTAATGGTCTTGATAACCCCACCGTTGGTCCTTTGATCAATCAAGCTGGCGTTGAAAAAGTTATCGAACAGCTGGAAGATGCGGTAAACAAAGGGGCTGAAGTCTTATGTGGCGGTACAAAACTTACTGAAGGCGAATATGAGAAAGGCAATTTCTTTGCACCGACAGTCATTGATGACATCACTCCTGACATGACTATTTACTATGAAGAAACCTTTGGACCCGTCATCCCATTGATCTCATTTACGGATCGACAAGCAGTCATCGCTGCGGCAAATGATACGGAATTTGGACTAGCCTCCTACTTCTTTTCAACGAATCTGCAAACAATCTCGGATGTAGCCCAAAACCTCCAATATGGGATGGTTGGAGTCAATGACATCGCGATCTCAAACCCGGCGGCTCCCTTCGGCGGCGTCAAGCATTCTGGCTTTGGTCGTGAAAATGGCAAATATGGTCCCGAAGAATATGTGACTGTCAAATTTATCGCCATTGATGCCCAGTAAGAAAAAAAGTCAGGCGCGTTTTCCTGACTTTTTTTCTTACAAAGCATTTTGTTTTACTAACATTAAGTAAGAATGTATACTTCACTCTATGACAATAGAAAAGGTGGGAATACGATGACAAAATTTCTTGATACGATCAAACAACGCCGTTCAATCTATGGGTTAGGTAAAAATGTTGCTCTTTCCGACACAGAAATCGAAGACATTGTGATAGAAGCAGTGAAAAATAGTCCAACTGCGTTTAACGCACAATCGCCAAGAGCTGTAATTTTATTTGGCGAAGCCCACGAAAAACTGTGGACATTAACAGAGGCTGCGTTAGAACCATTGACACCACCCGAGGCTTTTGAAGCGACAAAACAAAAACTTGCTGGCTTTAAAGCAGGTTACGGAACCGTTTTATTCTTTATTCACACAGATACCGTTAAGAACTTGCAGGACCAATTTGCCCTTTATGCAGAAAACTTCCCGGTTTGGGCGGAACAATCGAATGGGATCGCTCAAGCGAACGCTTGGACCGCTTTAGAAGAAGCTGGATTAGGTGCCAACTTACAGCATTACAACCCTGTCATCGATGACGCTGTTGCAGCTGAATGGTCAATTCCTGAAAATTGGCAATTGCGGGCGCAACTAGTCTTTGGTTCAAAAGAAAGCGAACCGAACGAAAAAGAATTTCTAAGTGATGATGAGCGCTTCCGCGTGTTCCATTAATCCAATGCGCGACCTAAAAAAGACCCTTGATTACGGCCACATACGGCAGCAATCAAGGGTCTTTTAGTCGTTGGTTCCTTGATCATGGTCGACCAGAATATCGATCGGCGTTCCTTCATTCAAGTGCTCCGACAAAAAAACCACTAATTCAGCTAACGGCTGTTTGAATTTCATTAATGGTCCCCGCATCCCTTTTCGAAAATAGTTCATCTTAATAGGCTGCCCTTCCTTTTCTTGAAATAAAACGACCCGATCGATCTCTTGGTACAGTACCCCTTTAATACTCATTGGATGGACAATAATTCGATCAAGGGCTAACCCGCGGCTGTCTAGCACAAAGCTTAAAAAGACAAAACCTGAAACGATTCCTCGCACCTGATTATCCAATTGGTCATCCATCATCAACATGGACCCGATAATCATTACTGAAAAGATCGTAATAGCGATTTTGCTTAGTTTGCGCTCAACAGCAATAAAGTGAATCTCTTTGCGTACCACCAATAAATAGAGGTACAAAACGATCGTAAAGGCACACATCAATAGCGTTAACCCACTCATAAAACTCTCCGTTCTGTTTTCTTTTCCCTATTTTACCAAAAAATGATCTGTTACAAAAGGCTTAGCCTATTTCCTAGGTTTTTTGATATCTATTTTCACCAGAATTCGGTACAATAAGAAAAAAAGGAGGAATTATCATGAATGCATTTTTTGATAAATTACAACGCTATGACTTGCTTCGTGCCGTCGTATATATCGTCTTCGGCTTCATTATCTTGATCGCACCACGATCTGTCTTTAACACGATCGTTTATCTTGTTGCCGGATACATCGCATGTCTAGGGATCATCAGCTTGTATACGAGCTACAAAGAAAAACAAAAGGGCTATTACAATGTGCAATCGGTCTCTGGTATCTTACTATTGATCGCTGCAGCTGCGATTTTAGTTTTTGCTAAAGGGTTACTTGCTATCGTACCATTTTTCTTGGGAATCATGATCACCATCAGCGGGTGCACCCGCTTAATGGCAAGCTTTAACCAAAAACGCATTGGCTTACCTTACATCACGAGCTTAATCATCAGTCTCTTGATTATTGCTGCTGGACTCGTTCTTGTATTAAATCCATTTGCGACTTGGCTCCTGTTCTTCCAAATTTTTGGTGGTATCTTGATTTTCATGGGGGCATCCGACGCTGTTAACCATTTTCAACGAAAAAGAGCTTAATAAATGAGAATGTTTTAAAATTTCCTTTGAATCTAACATCTACATGTAGACTTTTCCCGCTATTCCTTTTAAAATAGGAGATATCAAACAGTCAGTCCATTGAGAGGCGGGAGGTGCGACATGAAGAAAATCAAGCAAGAAGCAAAACATCCAAATGATGTGCCGGTAATTTTTTTGACCGATGCAACTGGCAAAGTCGTACGAAAAATCTCGATCAATGAGTGGCGTGCGTTAAAAGCGAATCCAGACCAAATCGAAGAACTTGATATCAAATTGTATCGTGAAGCGATCAGTTTCTATCTTCAAGAAGACTATGCGAAAGCAAAAGATCTCTTGCATTTCTTGATCAATAAAACGGACTATAGTCATTACGAATATGTTGAGCGGTTAGCAAATATCTATCGCATCGAAAATCGTCCTGCTAAAGAAAAAGTCCTATTGCTGACTGCTTATCATGCAATCAAACCGTTAGAATCCTCTGAAGGAATTCTAAGAAGGATCGAAAATCGATTACAAAAAATCGATGCCTTTGATTTTCCAACTTCGACACAATTCAGTCATTAAAAAAAGCAGCTATCTTTCGATAGCCGCTTTTTTTATGCTTCTGGCAGTTTACGCAAAAGGCGCAACCCGTTGAACAATACAATCAATGTACTGCCTTCATGGGCAAATACCCCCAACCCAATGTTCATCATGCCGAATAGATTCAAGCCGACTAATAACGCGACGATAAACATGGAGAAGAAAATATTTTGCCAAATGATCCGATCCATCTTCTTCGCTAAGCGATAGGCATATGCAAAACGTGAAAGGTCATTCTTCATGATCACTGCGTCTCCTACTTCAATCGCAACATCTGACCCTTCCCCCATCGCAAAGCCGATGTCTGCTTGAACGAGTGCAGGAGCATCATTGATACCATCACCCACCATGGCGGTTTGTCCGTATGCTTCTTGGAGTGCTCGTACCGCTTCCGCTTTGTTCTCAGGCAAAACATTGGCAGCCACTTGGTCAACCTTTAAGCGCTGACCGATTGCTTCACCAGCAGAGGCACTGTCTCCGGTGATCATAACAGTATGGATACCTTCATTTTTCAAATAATGAATCACAGAAGCTGCCTGTTCGTTCGGCTCATCCATCAATGCGATGATCGCCGTAACCTCTTCGTTGATGGAAAACACGACCATTGTTTTTCCTTGCGCTTCCAATTGACGGTACTGTTGCTCCATCAAACCTGTGAACTGGGTGTTTTCGGTTCTTTTTCCTAATCGATAGGTTTTTGTTCCTGCGACGGCACCTAACCCGGAACCAATCTCGTTTGTGACAGTCAACTGTTCGATTTCTCGTATTTTCTCTGTTTTCTCGAAATAAGTAACGATCGCATCTGCTAATGGGTGGTTGGCTTGCTTTTCCATCGAAACGATGACCGCTGCTGCCTCTGCTCGATCGATCGTATCAGCGAAAACGGCTTCCGTGACTGTAGGTTTTCCGACAGTCAATGTTCCCGTTTTGTCAAAAGCCACCGCTTTGATCTGAGCAAAATTAGTCAAGTAATTGCTCCCTTTAAAAAGAATCCCTTTTTTTGCTAAATTTGAGATCGCCGACAAACTAGCAGGGACAGCGCTTGCCGCTAAAGCACAAGGAGAAGCGGCAATCATCATTACGATCCCACGATAAAAACTTGTATACCAATCCCAACCAAATAGAAACGGTGCAGTCAAAATGAACAAAGGGACTGCAATGAAAACAACTGTTACATAGATTGGTTCGATTTTTTTGATTCGTGTTTCGGTCGGTGATTGATTTGATTGCGCCGCTTCCACCACTGAAAGAATTTTTGCGAAGACTGTTTCAGAGCTGTCTTTCGTGACTTCCATCAAAAATGTGCCGTTTCCATTAATCGTACTCCCATAGACTTCGTCTCCTGTAGTCTTTTCTCGAGGAATACTCTCCCCATTGATCGAGGCTTCATTGATGGCACTCGTTCCAGAAAGAATTACGCCATCTGTTGCTAACTGATCACCAGGCAGCACTTGCAAAATATCCCCTTTTTTTATCTCTGAAGCGGCAATTTTTTTGGTTTTTCCATCTGGACCCATCAAACGGGCTTCCGTGGGATTCAGTTTGAGAAGATTGGTGATTTCTCTTCGACTTTGTCCCTCGGCGTATTCTTCTAAGAAGTGAGCACCTGCAAAAATCAAAATCAACAAAGCGGCTTCATTAAAATTTCCTATGACCATGGAACCAATCGCTGCCAACAACATCAAAAGATGTACATTCGGTGTGAAGCGCCGATTGGCTCTGGTACTTTTTATGGTATCTTCGATCCCTTCCCAAGAAATGTGATAGCCCGCTAATAAAACCGCTGCAAAATAAAAACCATCTTTTACCCATTGGTTCGGAACAAAAAGTGCCAGTATAAAGAGCAGTAAGCCTGCAAAATAAACGTTACGCGGAAGAGTCCCATGATCGTGAGTATGAGAATGTCCCTCCGTTTTTGTGTGATTATGTTGACAAGTATGTTCAGCCATCATCAAAACCTCCTCTAGTCCATCTAACATATGAACAATCAATCATATTTACACACTTATTATATATGAATAAACAATCATATGTCAACCGAAAGAAGTTTTTCTTGTGAAATGTAAGCGTTTTGGGTTTTGTGATTCTTTACGGCATGCTAGAATAAACTTAGGAGAGAAAGGAGTGTTGGTTATGAGAACATTTACTGGCGGTATTTCACTAAGTCCCCCATTAAAAATGTTAAAAGAAAAATTAATGATCGAACAAGATGAAATTCTTACCTTTTCACCCACGATGGTTTTTATCCCTTTTGCACAACATATCGGTGCCCCGGTGGAACCGATCGTTTCCGTTGGCGATTATGTCAAACAAGGGGAAGTGATCGCTGAGACTGATGCGTTTGTATCTGCCAAAATTCATGCATCTGTTTCGGGTAAAATCGTCGACATGGTCGATTGGCCGAATCAAAACAATGAAGAAGGAAAAACCATCATCATTGAAAACGATTATGCTTACCAAAATGATTTTTTGTCTGTCCCCTTCGACTGGCAATCTGCTGCTAACGAAACCATCCTCAACAAAATCCGTCAAGGCGGCATCGCCGGCAAAGGCGGTGCAACGTTTCCCACCCATGTCAAATTCAGTATTGATGAAACAAAAAAAATCCATACTTTGATCTTAAATGGATCTGAATGTGAACCGTTCCTACGCAGTGATGCTTTCTTAATGCAAAAAGAAGCCAAAAAAATCATTCACGGCGCAAAGATCGCCCAAAAATTATTAGCTGGTCCAAAAATTATAATAGGCATCGAAGATGACAAACCAAGAGCCATTTCAGCCATGCAAGCCGCAAGTGCAGAGGATGACACGATAGAAGTCGTTACTGTCCCAACTGTTTATCCAACCGGTGGTGAAAAGCAGTTAGTAGAGTTATTGACCGATCAAGAGGTGCCATTAGGTGGTTTGACTGCCGATATTGGCATCGTCTTGATCAATGTTGCCACCAGCTTTGCCATCGCCGAAGCGGTCTGTTATGACAAACCGTTGATTGAACGCTATACAACCGTTACCGGCGATGTTCAAAATCCCTGCATCGTCAAAAATCCGTTAGGAACACTCGCAGGAGAATTGATCGACTTTGCCGGCGGCTTTCAAGGCGCCCCCAGCAAATTGATTCTTGGTGGACCAATGATGGGAAAATCCGTAAAAACCTTGAAAGTTCCGGTCACCAAAGGCAGCAACGGCATCGTTGTTTTTAATGAAGAAACCGATTGGCTCTATGCCGAAAACCCCTGCATTCGTTGCAATAAATGTGTCGAAGCTTGTCCGATGCGCCTGATGCCGATGGAGATCGATCAGTTTTATCGAGCGGGGGATTATCAAAAATGTGAAGAACTGTTGGCAGAAGCATGTATCAATTGTGGTGCCTGTACCTTCGTCTGCCCAGCCAAACGTTCCTTAGCTGCCAATATCACTGCCGCAAAAGGCAAAGTTGCCCAGCTGCAAAAGGAGGCGAAGGAAAGTGCCTGATTACTACAAGGATTCTGATAGTGAGCGCCTCTTTCAACAGCGGAAAAGTCAAGAAACGCCCCCCAGCCCCCATATTCGTAGCAATGACGAGACCATTAAGATCATGGGGTGTGTGGTACTAGCCCTATTACCAGCAGTTTTATTCTCTGGCTATCTTTTTGGGCTCAAGGTATACGGTTTGTTTTTCATTGCGCTAGCTACGGCGTTTGCTGCCGACGGTCTTTGGTCCTATCTTGTCAAACGGCCGTTTCGCTTCGATTTAAGCATCGTCGTGACGGCCTTGCTTTTAACCATGAACCTCCCACCAACCGCACCTTGGTATTTCCCAGTGATTGGTGTAGCGTTTGCCGTAATCATCGTCAAAGAATTTTTTGGCGGAATCGGTTATAATTTCCTAAATCCAGCCCTCGGCGGTCGAGCCCTGTTGATTGGCTTGTTTTATAACCAAATGTTTCTAATCAGTTGGCCTGATCCACCATTCGGTAGCATCGCACCAGATGTCGTTTCGCAGGCTACAGCGAACGATGTTGTTTCCGGTGCTACACCGTTAGCTGTCATGAAAGCGGGAGAAACGTTGAGTGGCTCTGAACTAGTGGATGCCTTTTTAGGATTTACCGGGGGGCGAATCGGTGAAACCAGTGCCTTACTTTTACTGTTGGGTGGAATTTTTCTGGTTTACAAGAAAATCATCTCCCCTCGTATCCCATTGATTATCTTTGCGACGATCGGGCTCTTTGCTTTTATCCTTGGTCCAGAAGGACTTTTTACTGGCAGTTGGCAAACGGTCATCGGTCATATCATCAGTGGTGGTGCCATGTTGGGTGCCATCTATATGGCGACTGATTATTCTTCGACCCCAGGAACAAAAGCAGGAGAAAATCTTTTTGCCTTAGGCGTTGGCCTCCTCGTTGTGCTCTTCCGTTTCTTTGGTTTTACGAATGAAGGCATGAGCTATGCCATCTTGATCATGAATTGTTTCACCCCACTTATTGATCGCTTCTTACGCCTTCGCATATTAGGGGAAGGAAAAAAGACCCCGTTCAACCTTAAAATTATGAGCTAAATCGCAAAAAAGGAGGGTTCCTTATGATGATCGCCAATCGGCTAGTGGTCTTTCTAGTCATTCTACTCACAAATTACGCCTGTCAAAATTTGGCGCCGACCGTCAAAGAGAAAAAACCGAACGTGACGACACGGGTGGTTTTCCTCTCAGGGATCATTGCGGTCGCTTACTTGTTCAGTGGGTTAAGCTTTTATCTTTTACTTCAAAATCGTTTCGTCTATGGCAATCAAGTGGTCACCAACTTGGTAAGTGCTGCCATCATCGCCTTGATCGCGGCGGGCTTGTGTTTACTGATCGTTCCTGCAAAAAAGCATTTCTTGACGACTGATCTAAAAAAGACGATCCTAGTCAGTGTGCTCTTGCTGACGGTCGCCACTGTGACCCAATTTCCCTATACCGATTATTTAACCAATTTATTTGTTGCTGTAAGCATGTATTTTCTCTTTTCCTGTGCTTTGTCAGGGGTTCATACACGGAATCAAATTGCCGCAATTCCGCCAATTCTAAAAGGCTTACCCCTGGACATCGTGACACTTTTTCTATTTTATCTGAGCTTTTCCTTTCTCAACGGTGTCTTCTTCAATTATTTATTCTAAACAAAAAGCAAGTCCCGCTTTGGCAGCGGAACTTGCTTATTTCTTGCGGAATATTTCTCTGAAGGAACCGATCAAAAACCCAGTCGAAAAAGCATTTTGTGCTTTTTGTTCTTTTTCAGCAGCGATTTTTTGTCGTGTTCGCAGCCCTTTATTGGCATTTTTGGACTTCTTCCCTTCACGGAGTTCTTTCGAAGCCTTTTGAAACTCTTTTGAGAAACGGTTATACCCAACCACTCCTTTTACCTCCTTTCTTTTTACGTGACACATAATAACGAGGATTTATTATAGGAATTGCCTTTCTGATGCAAATCAGGTAACATAACAGACAGAAAGATGATTTATCCCAGGTTTATCAGAAAGGAAGATCCCATGAACGAAACCCACACTGGATTGTTAGTCAATAGCCGCGTTTTTCAAGAAACGCCAATGATGCTGACAGGTATCCAACTTTTAGAAGACCACAAAATCGTAAATTGCATTATTAAGGATCGCTACTTAGCCAGCTATGTCTTACGCCTTCCATTAAATAAATACCAATTAGAAGTCGAAGGGAAATGGAACAAGCGGGAACAGTTAGTGATCAAGCATATGAAAATCAAGAATATCGATGAGTTTATTAAAATCGTCGGTACGCCAGAATAATAGTACTAACGAAAAGCAAGTGCAGGCAACTGCCCTTGCTTTTTTTCTGAAAAAATCCAGCTGATTTTCCTCTCTATTCCTCCGAAGTCTATCGCGACATTCTGGTAAACCGATCGATCAAGGCTTTTTGCTCCTCTTTGATACCGATCGCCAACGGTTTGATCATTAATTTGACAGTGGTCGAAGGTGTCTGAATCTGGACTTTTTTATTTACCACACCGCCTAATTGTAATTTTGTGATCTCATGGATCATAATTGTCTGCATCCCTTTTTCATGAAATTGCAGATCTAACTGAATCAAGTGGATTTTTTCTTCGTCAACCACCACGATAAAATACTTTGGGGTTGGCAGTGCAATCATTTTGGCTTCCTCGGCATAACCAGCCAGTTTTCCATGGAACTTCGCGCGGTAGCTTTCTAAATCATCTTTTTTCACGATCCATTTCATCAAAAGCCACATCCTTCCTTAGATACCTTAAGGATACCTGCAGAAACCGCTTTTGCACAACAATATGCCTGCTTGTTTCCTCACATAGCCCCTTTTATCTCATTTGATCGTCAAAGGCTTTTCCTCTAGTCATGGACGTTTTTGCCTGACACTAGCAAACACAACAAAAAAGCGAAGCGCTTAGTGCCCTTCGCTTTTTTTCTTTGGATAGTAGTGTTGGAAAAGCCGTAGAAAGATCGGTGCTAGTAACAAATAAAAAATGCCATTGCCTACTGCGTGCAGGGCATCAAAGCTCAATCCTTGAAAATAGTAAGCCCAAAAACTAGGAAACCCGTAAAGTTTGACACTGATCCAAGATATCACAAAGCCATAAGCAAACCCTGCAAACACACTGTAGCTGACTTGTAAAAGCAACCGTTTCATAAACAGCTTGCTTTTTGACAACAGATACATCCCCAAAATAATGATTGCATAACTAACTAATTGAGCGATCGTCCATATTCCCATTCCCATGTAAAAATTGGTAATCAGCATCGAGAGCAGGCAAACGATCAATCCACGACGAAGACCTAAATGGATGGTTACTAATAAAAAGATCACCGTCATTGGTTGAACATTGGGTAAGGGTTGAAAAAGAGTCCTGCCGACGACGGCCGCTGCCACAAGCAGCCCTAAATAAGCAATTTCTTTTCCAGCAAATGAAAGTGGTTTATTCGAATTTTTCATAGGTGAAAACCACTTTATCGTTGTTTCCTAAAAAGGTATCATCCGCCCCAGTTGTAATCATTTCATCATTGATTGTATACGTCCAATAATAGCCAGCTTTTTCATCTTGCGCTAAACCGTCGATGCTAGTGATCATCCCTTGATTTTCTTCCAAGTCAAAGTTCTCTTTCATGATAGTCATCAAAGAAACCCCTTCTTTAAAAGTGACCGTTTTGGTTTCAATCTCCTGGTCTTGCTCTTCACTTTTATTATTGAAGCTGATTTGGGCAGTGCGCTCTTCGGCATTTTGTTGGACTGACGAAGAGTCACTGGAGGAGTTTCCCGCATCCATCGATGGTTTGGCACAGCCGGCAAAAACCAGACTAAGTAAAAAAATATAACTAAAGATAACTGTTTTCTTCATAATAATGGCTCCTTTGATTATTTTTACAACACCTTATTGTACTAAAAATAAATAAAAAAGGCGAAATATTTTTGTTCCTCTCTATAGAAAGCATTGTAAAACCATGAGACTATGGGTATACTAGCTTCAATCATTCGTAAGAAGAAATGAAGGAGTGTTGGAAAGATGGATAGAAAAAAAGCGTCCTGTACCACTTTACTAGTAGGAAAAAAAGCATCGATCGACGGCTCGACCATGATTGCCCGTAATGAAGATTCTGGAAGCGGTTCGGAACCGCAAAAATTCGTCGTTATCACTCCAGAACAGCAAGGAAATGAATTTTACGCCGTTTTAAGCGGCTGTCGAATCCGTTTACCTAAGGATCCCTTACGTTATACTTCGACACCTGAAGCAGATGAATCCCAAGGAGTCTGGGCAGCTTCAGGAATCAATGAAGAAAATATCGCCATGACTGCGACAGAAACGATCACAACGAATTCACGCGTTTTGGCTATTGATCCATATGTGGAAGATGGTATCGGGGAAGCTGATTTCGTCAGCATCGTACTGCCTTACATCCATTCCGCTAAAGAAGGTGTTTTACGTTTAGGGGAACTCTTAGAAACCTATGGTACCTATGAAGCCAACGGGATCGCGTTTTCTGATGCCGAGGAAATTTGGTATATGGAAACCATCGGTGGACATCACTGGGCAGCTGTTCGTATACCAGATGATGCCTATGTCGTGGCACCCAATCGCTTAAACATTGATCACTTCGATTTCGCCTCAGAAATGACGTTGTGTTCGCAGGATCTCGAACAGTTGATTGAAGACTATCAATTAAATCCTGATTTTGAAGGCTTCAATCTACGCCATATTTTTGGCAGCTCATCAGAAAAAGATACCCGTTACAATAACCCGCGGGCATGGTACATTCAAAAACACTTTAGCGGAACAGCTGCTGAACCGATCGATCAAGAGCTCCCGTTTGTATGCTACCCAAAACAAAAGCTATCCGTGGAAGATGTAAAATGGGCATTGAGCTCCCACTTCCAAAATACGCCTTTTGACCCTTACGGTACAGGGACCGAGACACAAAAAACACAATTCCGATCGATTGCTCTCAATCGCAACCAGCAAGTCCATATTTTGCAGATCCGCAACCACGTGCCTGCAGCAATCGCTGGCATTCATTGGCTCGCCTTTGGTCCCAATACCTTCAACGGCGTTGTGCCATTTTATGCAGCTATCACTAAGACCCCACTTGGCTATTGCGATACGACAAAGACCTACGATCCAACAAATAGCTATTGGTTAGGACGCACCTTGGCGTTGATTGGGGACAGCGACTACGATCGCTATAGTGATCTTGCCAACCGTTTTGAAATGGAAACGATGGCGGCTTGTCGCCGCATCCAACAAGAAACTGATTGTAAAGCTTCCACTGAAAAGGAGCCTACTCGTCTGCTTGAAGAAGCCAACGCTAAGATGGCTGAACTGTATTTAAAAAATGCAACAACGTTACTAGGAAAAATGGTGGAGTCTGGCAGTAATAAAATGGCCTTGCGTTTTTCTTTAGCCGATTAGTCAATCGCTGAAAATAAAAGGATTAACAAAAACTTTACATGGAATTGCAGCAATCTAAACATTGTTCTCCTATACTAAAGATACCAATTCGTTTTCTTTTTCCTTGCTGGTACAAATCAAGCAATTGATTTGTACTGGTCCCCCTATGGAAGACCAATTGGTAAAAACCGTTGGGAGGAATGAACATGACTACAAGCATTTATCGGACTGTCACCAACGAAATTGTTAAAGGTGAGATCATCAAGAGCAAGAGTCAGCAAGATATGCTGATCATTCAAGACAAAGAAGGTTATTTCCATGTCGTTGAACCAATCCCCGTTACTACTGCAATGACTCCCCGCACGACGAAATAAAAAAACCACTGGCGATCAGAAAGAATACAGGATCTTCCTGATTGCTCAGTGGGTTCTTTTTTTAGGTCAAACTCAATGTGAATCGTTTCAAGCCATCAATGAGTTTTTCTCGCGAACAGCCAATGTTTAGGCGCAAAAAATTTCTCCCCTCTTTCCCATAGATTTCTCCTGACATAATCGCAACTTTTCCCTTACGAATCATTCGTTGCTGCAATCCTACAATCGGCTTCTTTCAGTTGGACTAAGAAACTAAAAAGGCTGACTATATTGATTGGCTCTATTTCTACGAGAAATTGAATAATTTCCACATCACATTGTTGCTTCAGCGATTTTCTCTCTACGATTCTTTTTACTTCTTTATCGATCGTTACCCAAGCAAACACCCCAGTTGAAGACAATTTGCCGTCCTGCAAAAAAGGACTCACCCTTTGAGGAGTGAGCCATCTTTGTTATTTTCTCTGCATTGGTCATCTGTAGACAGTCACTTCAGTAAACTCTTGTCCGTTTCCGTAATCATTTTCTTGCGTATGACGCTTTCCATCAATTCGTTGTTTGCAACTGGCAAGTCCATTTTCGACATAGTTCACTGTATTTGCAACGATCCTTATTATAGTTGCTAGACCTTTCATCAAGGGATCATTTGATTCCATCCTCTATTCCCCCATTTCTATCACGCTTAAGCCGGTACTGACTTTTCTTATAAACAAGTATAAAAGAAGTACCTTAAACGAAACTAAAAAAGAAGAACTTCGACAAAAAGAAAAGCAGACTAGTTTCTCTTTTTGGTAAAATATGGTACATGTAATAGGAAAGGATGATCAGTCTCATGATAAAAACTTTAGTGGTAGCCAGCCATCCGGATTTCCACAATTCGCTTTCCCAACGATTCTTTAGTGAAAGTGCCAAGCTTCCTAACGTCACCATGCATTTTCTTGATGGTCTTTCTGATTTTTCTCTTGCCGATGAACGGATGCTGTTACAAACATGCGATCGTTTGGTTTTACAATTCCCCTTATATTGGTACAGCGTTCCAGCAAAAATGAAAGATTGGATTGATACGGTTTGGGAAAAATGTGCCCCTGCATTGGCGGGCAAGGAAATCAGTTTCGCCGTTTCTACTGGCGTTGCCGCCAAAGAATTTCAGCTAGGTGGCCGCGAAAATACGACCTTCAATGAAATTTTACACCCACTGGTACTTATGGCAAAAAAACACCAAATGACGGTACTCCCCATCATTGTCCTCGATCAACTGATGTATAAAACAGAGCAAGAGAAACGAGCCTTTGTCATTGCCTATCAACAATTGTTATCAATGCCGGCTCCCTTTACATTTGATCAAAAGCAACAATGGTTTAGCGAGAAACTGGCGCATTTGGTTTCTGAAAAACCGCAGCTTGCTCCTTTGCTATCACTGCTGCAGGAAAACCATGAAACGTTGACCGAATTAGAAGACGCTTTAACTGAATTGGAGGTGCTGTGATGGATCACGAATGGCTAAAGCCACTGATAGAGCAGTCAATAAAAGAAACAGCTGACTATCACGAAAAAGCATTTTTGCAAGAACTAGAGAAGTTGCTTCATCAGCAAGAAATTCGAATCGAATTGACACAAGGAGAACTTGACGGAAAATTGTGGAATCCTAGTGAATGGTAAAATCTGCACTTGTATCCAAGAAAAAAACTTTGGTCCACCTAGCCATAAAACATGCTGGGTGGGCCAAAGTTTTTTGCATCGTTTCTTTTGCTTGTTAACTAGGATTCGCACGTACTCTTTGTAGCAGCGATATAGGCGGCTTGCAAACGTTTCGTGATCGAACCCAAAGTGCCATTGCCAACTGATTTCCCATCTACATTGACGATAGGCACAATTTCCCAGACAGAATTGGTCAAAAAACATTCTTGCACGTTGCTTAGTGACTCAACAGGGACAGGTTCTTCTCGATAAGCAATTTCTAATTGCTGACACAACTGTAGCACCTTCATTTTTGTGATACCTTGTAGTACTAAGCGTCCATCGGGATGCGTATAGACGATACCATCAATGACAAACCAGAGATTTGATGCCGAAGCTTCCGTGAAAAAGCCATCTCGTTGAAGGAGTGCATCATCGAACCCCGCTTCGATCGCTTGATCTAACGCTAACAGATTCCCTAACAAGCTCAATGATTTGATATCACAATGCAACCACCGCTCATCTGGAAGAACAGTCGCAGATAGCCCTGCATGCTGCATTTCCAGAGGTCGTTCAAAGGGGATCACATTTGCGGTTACGACTCCTTTGAATGCTCCAGCAGACGGAAACTCGTGATTGCGGGGAGAGGCGATTCCTCTGGTGATTTGAAGATAGATCTCTCCTTCTGTGATTCCTTCGGTTTTAACCAGTAACTTAAGGTTTTCAGTTAATTGGGAAATCGTATAAGGCAACGTCAGCTTAATTTTTTGCGCACTACTTTCTAAGCGAGTCATATGTTCCCCTAACATAAAGCAGCGACCATTATAGATTCGAATCACTTCATAGATTCCGTCACCATACTGATAACCGCGATCTTCAATGTCAATTTTCACCGCTTCTCGATCAACGATTTGATCATTCCATAAAACCTTCATTTCCTCACTCCTATCGTCCTTCTCGTTTCAATAAGTATAGCATTTGTCTTAAAGCCATGCTACGTAGTGCTTAAAAACAAAAAAACCTGCTGATGGAGATCGCTCCAACAGCAAGGTAGAACATTTTCGTTATAATGAATCCTTATCAATTACAGATCGTTCTAATTTCCGCTCCTGAAAAAAGCGCAACAATGTACCAGACATTGCCATCACGATCGAATACACTGGCAGTGCCACGATCATGCCCACAAATCCAAGCAAGTTGCCAGCGATCAATAATAAAAACACCGCAATGATTGGATGGATATGCAGTACTTTTTTCATTACTAATGGTGAAACAAGATACGATTCACCTAACTGAATGATCGTGATTCCGACAATCAGAAAAATAGCTGTTCGAATGTCTTGACTTAACGCAAATAAAAAGGCTGGTGCCGCTCCGATAAAGGGACCAAAATAAGGAATAATGTCCAGAACACCACAAATTAAGCCTAAAAGCAACGCATTCTGCAAACCTAGCAAAGAAAAAATCAAATAGCTAGAAACTGCAACGTAAGAACAAACCAACAATTTCCCACCAATGTACGCTGACGCTGCTTGATGGAAATCACTGCAAAGTTGTCGCATTAAGCCTTGATAGTTTTTCGGTGTCTTACTTGCCAAAAAATCAGGAACTTTCTCACCGTCTTTAAACATATACACTAATAACAGTGGGATCGTAAACAAGACGATCGCTGAATGAGAAACGATGGAGATCAAACTCGTCAGACTATTGGTTGCCCCGGTAATAAACTGTAAGGCAAAGTTGCTAGCTTGGGAAATATCAATCGAATCAATAAAAGGACCAAATAATTCTTCTAAATAAGAATGATCAATAGTATCGATCACCAAATTGATGATGATGGGAATTTGATTGATAAAACGCCCCATCTCATAGGCTAATGCTGGTCCAATCACCTGAACGATCAAATACGCTGCAAAAACGATCAGCAGCAATGTCGAATATAGCGCAATACTTTTCTTTTTCGTTCTTTTTTTCACCCAATTAAAGAAAGGTAAAAAGATGTAAAAAATAAAAATCGAAATCAATACTGGTAAAAAGACACTAGAAAAGATGGCTTCCAGTGGTCGAAAGACAAACAGTATATTTGAATAGATCCAGACCGCGATCCCTAAGAGACAGACAATCACTAGACCTGCAAAAATTTTTGATCTTTTAAGAAACTCCAATAATAAATCCTCCTGATTCTAGAAAATAATTCAACTTCTTTCAGTTTAGCATAATTTTAAAAACGAAGGGTGATTTCAAGAAGATTTTTTTCAAAAATCCACGTTTTCCATAGCAAACTTTCAATTAATTTAATTTTTTTTCATCTTTATTTCACAAGTCTAATCAATTTTGATGAGCTGAAAACGGCAACGGGAGATGCATGCTTCTGACAAAGTAGACTGCTGAAGCAAACTGGAATAAACCTAATAAAAAGAAAATCAGATGCAAGACATTCCATCCTCGTAATAAGATGACTTGCACGATGATCCAGACTACTAAACTCATGCCTAAAAGCATTGCCCCGTAGTATCCTTTGTTAAGCCACAACAGGATAGCGACAATCAGATTCCCCAAGCCTAAGATAACCAACAAAAACAAGCCGGGAATTAAGAAGGTCGTGAAGGGGGTTCCTTGCAGCATGGCCGCCTCCAAACCAGCATATGTCTGTCCTTGACTTAACGGCTCAATGCTTTTAAACGCCAACAGACTTCCCCCACAGGCGCCAACACCGATAAAGAGGCACAAAAAAAGCAACGCAAAGCGCATCTTCATTTTTCTCCACTCCTTCTTCAAACCCAAACCAACTAAAAATAAAGCCATTCTCAGTGACACATTGATTTTCTTGTTCCTTATTCGCTTGTTGGTAAATAGATAAATGCGGCAATTTGTTGCTCTTCCACAGAAGAAAAACCACACGCTTCATAAAAACGACGCGTTTTTTCTGTGTTGTCCGTAATCAGAACCTTTTGCCGTATCGATGGATGATTCGCCAACATTTTTTTGAGTAATCGCTGACCGATTTTTTGACGTTGGAACTCGGGTGCAACTAATAGATCTTGAATATAAAGAATGGTTTGTCCATCGGTTATACAACGGATCAGCCCCACTAGCTGCTCTTCAACATAGGCCGTTATCACCTGTGATTGAGCTAGCCCTTTTAGAAGACGCTCAGGTTCTTTGGTGTAGGCGCTCCAACCAACCCCTTCGTACAAGGCGAGTACTTGATTTGAATCAGATGGTAAGTGGTCTTGAAAAACGATTTTCATACTTCTCCTCCTTGTGACAGCATAGCGAAAAGGTGGCACAATAGAAATAGAGCTGACAGCTCTTTTCCAAACAAACTCTTGCTATCCGCCAAGCCGTAATGCTTTGCTTGACTAAAGAGTATCCTGAGGAAAAGCGGCTGTCAACTCTAATTACTAACTTACTGGATGAACAAAAATACACTAGCTCTGTTTCTAAACCAAAAGCTTAATCAATCAACAACTCATTTTTTAAACGTTGGCTCGTCGTCTGTTGTTCTTCAGGCGTTACTTCTTGATAAGAAATCCCATATTCTCCTCTAAAGCCATCACCCGTGAACCCACTGCCAGCCATTTGGTAAGACTCGACGGTCCCTAATGCGGATTGATATTGAGTGAATAGGCGACTCATTTGTGAAAAAGTTAAATCCGTTTCGCCATTATCTCCAATAATCGTTAGCAGATCCTGAATCCGCATCACGCTTGAAAGTGAAACTAACTCATTGGCCAAAATTTCAGTCACTTCTCTTTGACGGCGCTGACGTCCATAGTCGCCTTCTGGATCATCTTTTCGCATACGGGTATACTGGAGTGCCTCCCAGCCATCTAACTCAAGAGTACCCTCTGGGTAATCGATCTTCTCGGCAGTAAAAGCAAATTCATTTTCAACCGTGATGCCACCAATTGCATCGACAAGATCTGCCATCCCATCCATGTTTAAGGAGAAATAATGATGGATCGGTATATCAAGGTATTGTTCAACGGTTTCAATCATCATTTTTGCTCCACCGAAAGAATGAGCATGATTGATTTTATCATGGTATCCTTGTCCCACGATCTCCACATAGGCATCTCTAGGAATACTCGTGAGGGTGGTTTTTCGCGTGGCAGGATTCAACGTTGCCACCATGATGGTGTTTGCACGAAAATCGGTTTTGCGCCGGGAATCATTGGCGATCCCCAACAAAAGAAGGCTCAAAGGTTCAGCATTTTCGATGACCTCCGCCTCTTCTCGTCCTTCGATCGGACGATGGATCGAGTGAGCAACATCCTCTACTTGAAAATACACCCTAATGGCATAGACGGTTCCTGCTGAAATAATTCCCGTCAGCAATACTAGGAAAATGATTATTAGTTTTTTTGCTGTACTCATTTTATTTCCCCCTAAGTACACGTTTTTTGATTGAAAAGACGAAAGCATAGGTGATGTAACTGATCCCACTTGCCAATAAAATACTTGCTAGCAAGTCACTGGGATAATGAACCCCGAATAGCAACCGACTCATCATGATCAGCAACAAATAGATCATTCCAAGAAATAGTGCCAGGTTTTGGATAAAGTGACGCTTGCCTCTTTTAGCGGGAACTGTTTGCCCTAAGAAAAAGAGGAGAGAAATAATCAAAGTGGTCGCTAATAATGTATGTCCACTTGGAAAACTTGCTGATGCCCGCTCCATGCTGTCAGCAAAATCCGGTCTCGGGCGATCAACTACTTTCTTGATCACTTGACCGACCCCACTGATCACAATCATGTTCCCCATCAACCATAAACTTTCTAAATGCTGCTTGCGCATAAATAAAATACTTGCTAAGAGAAAATGAATGGCCGCTACGGGAATGATCGTGGCCGTACTGGCAAGCGGGAGAAAAATCGATTCCACAGCAGGTGTCCGCCATTGAGGCAATTGGGAAAACAGGTTGTCGATGCTTTGGAACCAGTGTGGTTCTAATGCAACAAGGAAAAACAGCCATGCAAAACAGCTGAAGAGTACTCCACCTATCACTCCTTTTTTTGCTGTTTTACTCATGTTAAGCTCCTACTTTCTTTTAATGTATACGACCTATTTTTGGCTTTTGTCGGAAATTTATCTAACCCAAAGATAATTCCCATAGCAATGCTGATCGCAATCAGTGAGGTGCCTCCTTGACTTAAGAATGGTAAAGGAATACCGGTTAAAGGCAGCAAACCGATCGCCGCTCCGATATTTTCAAAAATTTGAAAAACTAAACCAAACACATAAGTGATCGCAATATAGACCGATGCTTTGTTATTTGTTTTTAAAGCAGCAAAAATGATTTGATAGATCAGATAAAAATAAAGGAAGATGACTAAAGTACTTCCTAAAAAACCATACGTTTCTCCAATGACTGTAAAGATCATATCTGACTCACGAACCGGCACATACACCGTTGTATGGGTAGCTGGCGCCCCCAATAAGCCTCCGGAACCGATCGCCCACATACTGCGGACTTGTTGAAAAGCGATGGAATCTTGATAAGCGAAAGGATCTGCCCAAGCTCTTACACGATCCAATTGGTATTGTGAGAAGTGCAGTCGAAACAACACACGATTGCCCCATTCCGTGAATACGAGCAGCAACAAAATAGCACCAAGAGTGGCAATCAACCCGATCACGACAGTCAGTATTTTCCAATGAACACCAGAAATGATGAATAAGGCACCTAACATCACGATAAACACCAAGCTCGTTCCAAAGTCCCGCTGCATAAACATCAATAAAAACGTGGGTAAGCTGTATAGCAGGATCTTAGTGACATAGATCAAATCGGATTTGATCGTTCGTTCGGCTTTTCGTTTTTCATAAACTAAGGTGAGATAGACCATAAACAGCATAAAGGCCACTTTCATAAACTCGGAAGGCTGAATCGTGAACGCACCAAATCTGATCCATCGTTTGGTGTTCGTTTGTTCGAACATCGTTTGATCATAAAACCAATGAAGAGAGGCCATCAAACCAAGGGATAGTAAGTACAAAAGACCAGAAAAGCGGAGGAGTAAATTCGTAGGAATCAAACTCGTCACAAAAAGAGCAATCGCCGAAAGAATACAAAAGAGGATCTGCCGCAAAACAATCCTTGAAGGATCATTGCCATCCATCACAGATGCTTGATGTTGTACCCAGATACTTAACAAAAACAGCAGGAAAACCGGCAGCAGTAAAGCATAGTTTGCTTCATGACGTTTGAGGAACTTCATTAAGGATGCCCTCCTCTCGTTCTAGTTTCAGGCATAAACTAAAGGCAAATGAAAGAATAAAGTAACTAGAACCACCATAACTAATGAATGGTAGCGGAACCCCCGTCATCGGCATCAAACCTAAAATACTGGCAATATTAATACTTGTTTGCAACAAAAGCAACGTACTCGTCCCTAATAAAATCAAGCCTATTTGAGGGTTTTCAATTGCAGCAGATCGCATAAATAAACGCAAGATGATCACGAATAATAAGCCGATTACAAAAATACCAAAAATCAAGCCTAGTTCTTCTACTAAAACTGAGAAAATAAAATCTGTTTCTGCTACTGGTAAAAAGCCTTTTTTAGTGATGCTGTTTCCTAAGCCAAGACCAGTAAGACCACCATTGAACAAAGCGTAGTAGGAATGGATCATTTGAAACCCCTGATTATACGGATCGGAAAATGGATCCCCCACTAACCGTATGCGGTTATAAACGTGCATAAACATGTGGGGCAGTAAATCATTGTTTCCTAAAAAAATGATCAACATGGCAATCAAGAACAGACTGATCAATAAGCCACCAAATAAAAGAGCTGTTAGTTTCACGGGCACTTGTACCGTAGTAATCATGACAAATGCTAAAAAAAGTAAAATCATTACCCCAGCTACTTTTGGTTGAATCAAGATCAACACGCAGCACAAAAACAAAACCAAAAGGGGACGCTTCATTTCCTGCAGGGTGGTTTTTGCTGTTTGAAAGTAATGAGCCAGATACAAAACCATACCGACATTCACGATTTCTGAAGGTTGAAATTGAATCCCTACGATTGAGACCCAGCGTTGGGCACCATTAACAGAGACGCCGAAAAAAGGCACACGTGCTAAGAGCAATGTAAAGATCCCAAATGCCAGCAAACCGATCGCTAAGTACTTACTAAGCAGTATCTCTCGACGTGTTCTTTGAATAATGAAAAGGAGCACCCAGCTAAGTAGTAGAAAAACAAGCTGACGCAAGAATAAACTCGCTGGTGGCTGATCCCTCGTTAACAAACGGTAAGAACTTGCACTATAAATCATTAAAAGACCGATAAGGCTCAATAGCAAATAAGCTATGATCAGCAGCCAATCGATCTTCTTTTTTTCTATCATTGCTTCCACTCCTCTTGCCTTGGAGTAGGTGTTCAGACGGTACCAGTTATTTTGCCTTTTGAGCTCATTCATCCATCAAAAGAAAAGCAAAAAAGTCTCACTTCTCTTAGGACGTCAGACTTTCGCAGCAATCTCATCGTCCGAGTTTTAGCACTATACAACGTAAAGAAAGTTCTTTCCTTTCTTAGCTATTTTATGAAAAGCCTTAATCCGACAATTCCTGTTCTACACATTGGCGTCTTTCGACGTTTCTGCGCAATAGCTTATGTTTGTATAGGAGCCTCACCTAACAAGGTTATATGTTATTTTTCAATCCAATATGAATGGTACCCTTCCTCGAATAAAGATACAACCTATTCTTTGTTATTTTTATTTTTCTTTAACTTTTCTTAAAGAAATTAGATATTTCGAATATTTTCCGACCTTTAAAGAAAAACCAATGAAAATCATTCGATCAACACCGGATCCCCTTCGATAATATACGTTATTAAAAAACGGTCATTCCAAAAAAAAGACAGTTCTTTTTCTAGAGATTGAAAAAGAACTGCTTTCTTGATTTGCACTGTCTGAATAAATATATCCGTGCCGATCAATCAAATGATCGTTTGGCTTGACGCTCTTGTGCTGCTTTTCTTAACTGCTTTTGCGCTTTTTTAGACCCACGTTCAATATCTCGGGTAAATTTACGTTGGGCAAAATCGAAAAATAATTGATCTAGATCATAGCCGGCTGGATAGAGTGCTTCTCGTTTTGTGAGAAGTTGCAATCGTCGAGCAGCAACAACGAAAAATTGTTTCTCAATCGAAATTTTCGCTTGCCCCTGTTCTAAATATTCATAAAAGAGTCCCCGTTTTTCATGTTCTGCTGAAAAGACTTGGTCTCCCTTTTGGAAAATGTGCTCAGGCTTTACTTCCTGCGGATCGGTTCGTTTTCTGGTCGACACAAAAGGCTGCTTTTCAAAAGAATAGGATTTATCCTTTAAATACTCCTTAGCCGTTTGCACGACCTCAGCTGGAATCGCCATTTTTTCGGCGATCCAAAACGCATTGCTATCGCCAACCGCATTGGTCAACAAGCGGTATTTGGGCGTCAGTGTTTTGGCATCAAACGCCATCGCCGCCGTTTCAAAGTCTTGATGGTCAAGGGCAAATTGCTTGATTTCACCATAATGAGTCGTGGCGATCATTAATGCCCCTGAACGATAGATCGATTCCATAATGGCGATTGCTAAAGCCGCCCCTTCATTTGGTTCAGTCCCGCTGCCAATTTCATCCAACAAAACGATACTGTTCCGGCCGGCATTCGTCATGATCTGTGCAATATTCGACATGTGTCCAGAAAAGGTACTTAAAGAATTTTCTAGACTTTGCTGATCCCCAATATCCATCCAAAGACTTTTTAAAAACGGCACGCTGCTGTTGCCATTATGCGCTGGAAACAAGCCGTAATGTGCCATCGCACAAACGAGTCCGACGGTTTTTAAGACAACCGTTTTACCACCAGCATTCGGCCCTGTGATGACCATACATCGGTTCTCTTCTCCTAGTTTTAAAGATAGAGGAACAGCATCAGTGCCCAGCAAAGGATGCCGGACTTGATCAAGAAGCAAAACTTCTTCTTCAGTGATCGCTATCGGTTGCCCATTGATTTCCCGACAATACTTTCCGCGAGCAAAAATAATATCTAGTACCACTAAAATATCAAGACAGGCAAATACTGCATTCATTTGTTCGGCGATCGCCCCGGTCAATTCTGATAAAACTTGGTATTGAGCGGCCGTTTCTTCCGCCTGTGCCAAGATCAATCGATCATTCAGACGGGCAGCTGCTTCCGGTTCAATAAAGACAGTCGCACGCTTATTGGAACGTTCGATGATCGTTCCTTTAAATTGCTGTTGGAATTCAGCACGCACGGGTAACGTATATCGGTCATTCTTTTTGATGACACGATTTTCTTGTAAATAACGACTTTCTTTAAAAAACTTTGCAAAAACTTTTTTCAGATCAGCTTCATATTTTTCGATCGTACCGCGAATTTTCCGCAATTCTCGGCTGGCATTACTATCAACCTGACCATTGCGAATCTTTTGGAAAATCATTTCGGCGATTTCAGAAAAGTCTTCTAAACCTTGCGCATATTGATGCAATTTTGGGGCGATCGATTGATTCTTTTCGAACAATTGACGGATGATTCGAAAAGACCGTAAAAAGTCTCCATATTCGATAAGCTCCTGTGGTTCTAAAACAAACCCTTTTTCAATTTTCTCCGTATGGTGTAAGACATGCTGCAGCCCCATAAAAGGCACTTGACGACCGGCGGCTAATAGCGCCATCGCTTCAGTGGTCTCTGTCACTCGTTTTTGTGCAGAGTGGATCGTAGCTGCTGGTTTTTCATTCACAAAGCGCGCTTTGCCGTAATCGCTGATTATTTTTTTACTTACTTGTTCTTTGATTTGTTCAAATTCAGTTGCTTTTGGTATATTCATGTGTGATCCTTTCTTGTGCCTGAGGATCCCGGTAATATCCCCGTCCAAAAAAGTGTACAAAAAAAGCGACAGTCTCCCATCACCTGATTCATCAATAACGATTTTTATCGGTATCTACAGGCACAACAAATAAACAGTCTGTTTTTGCTTATTTGTTTTAATTGGCTGGTTAGATACCTACGACACTCATCAATATACCTCTTTCTTTTTTGAACGAGTTTTTTTCATTGTAATATAGAAACTGTCCTGCTGTCAACAGCCCTAAAATTCCCTCATCCACAAAAAAACGTTCAGGAGCTCCTAGAAGTTCCTGAGACGTTTCTGATTTAAATCATATATGAGTAGCTGTTGACTGCTTACGAGCGAATCAGATGATCAAACGCACCTAACGCAGCAGTAGCACCTGAACCCATTGAAGTGATGATCTGTTTGTATACACTATCGGTACAATCTCCCGCTGCAAAGACGCCTTCAATGTTGGTTGCGCCATGTTTGTCTACCACGATCTCATTACGCTCGTTTAAAACGATGCGGTCTTTTAACCATTCAGTATTCGGCATTAAGCCAATCAAAATGAAGACACCCTCCACAGCTAATGTGAATTCGCCATTCGTTTCGCGATCAACGTAGGTCAATTGTTCGACATGATCGGATCCAGCAATTTCCTTCGTTGCGGCATTCGTAATAACAGTCACATTTTCTAACGTGTTCAAACGGTTTTGTAGCACAAGGTCCGCTTTTAGTTCTGGTAAAAATTCAAGAACGTAGACATGTTTTGCCATGCCAGCTAAATCGATCGCTGCTTCGATCCCAGAGTTTCCGCCGCCAATGACAGCAACCTCTTTCCCAGCAAATAACGGGCCGTCACAATGTGGACAATAGGCAACACCTTTATTTTTGAATTCTTTTTCTCCCGGAACATTGATGTTGCGCCAGCGAGCACCGGTTGCTAAAATAGCCGTTTTGGTTTTTAATACTGCGCCATTTTCTAATTCAACTTCGATGACATCATTGCGACGAATATCCTTGGCACGCTGCCCTTTCATGACATCGACTTTGTATTCGTTGATGTGCTCTTCTACCTGACGCATTAATTTTGGTCCTTCGGTATAAGGAGTACCGATCATGTTTTCGATACCAAGGGTTTCCATCACTTGGCCACCCATCGTTTCTACGACCATCCCGGTATTGATACCTTTACGCGCCGCATAAATCGCTGCACTTCCACCTGCAGGTCCGCCACCGACGACCAAAACATCGAAAAGCTCTTTTTCAGCAAAGTCATCTTTACTCGTTGGACCAGCTGCTTTTTCCAATAATTGTTCGATCGTTTGACGGCCGCTTGCAAATTCTTCGCCATCTAGAAAGACTGTTGGCACAGCCATAATTTTTTTCTTGTCAATTTCTTCTTTGAACATCCCACCTTCGATCATGGTGTGACTGATGGAAGGATTTAGCACTGCCATAATGTTTAACGCTTGAACAACATCCGGACAGTTATGGCAGGTCAAACTGACATAGGTTTCAAAATGTAATGGCTTATCGATCGCTTTGATGCGCTTTTGTAGTGCTTCATCAATTTTCGGCGGACGACCGCTTACTTGAAGCAACGCTAAAATAAATGAAGTGAACTCATGTCCTAACGGTAAACCAGCAAAAGCAATGCCGCTTTCTTCACCGGGACGATTGATCGAAAAGCTTGGTGTTCGTTCGCTTGCTACAGCTTGAATCGTGATTTTTGGCGACATTTCTGCGATTTCTTCTAAAAATTCACGTACTTTTGTGGAAGAATCATCCTCACCTAAACTTGCTGCAAATACAACCTCTGATTCCAGCATCGCTAAATACTGGGTCAGTTGGTCTTTGATTGCCTTATCTAATGCCATGAGAGCCTCCTAAATCTTGCCTACAAGGTCTAAGCTTGGCGTTAATGTTTCTTCGCCTTCTTTCCATTTTGCAGGACATACTTCACCTGGATGAGTACGAACATATTGTGCTGCACGGATTTTGTCAATCAAGCCACTAGCATCACGACCGATACCATCCGCATTGATTTCAACCGTTTGTACCACACCATCTGGATCGATGATAAATGTACCACGTTGAGACAAACCTGATGCTTCGTCTAATACATCAAAGATTTCTGAGATCACATGAGAAGGATCTGCAATCATGATATATTCGATTTTATTGATGGCATCAGAATGATCATGCCACGCTTTATGTGTGTAGTGGGTATCCGTTGATACAGAATAAACTTCTGCGCCTAATTCTTTTAATGATGCATATTGGTCTTGCAAATCTTCAAGTTCTGTCGGACAAACAAATGAGAAATCTGCAGGATAAAAACAAACAACGTTCCATTTTCCTTTAAAATCTTCTGATGAAACATCGATAAATTTTCCATTGTGGTAAGCTTTCGCTTCGAATGAACCAATCTCTTTTCCAATTAATGACATATCATTTCCTCCAATTAGAATAATTATTTGAGAATAATCTCTATTAATTATTAGTATATCTAACTACAAAATGCAATAGTTTATTCAGAAATAGTCAAAAAAAATGTTATCCTCCTCAGAAATGAGCATATTTATTTTCTATTCAAAGCAAATGGAGTATAGTAATAAGGTTGGGTAATCATATCTAAGCAAAGTTCCTACCTGTTAGATTCTCAATTACATCTCCTATTCTCAATTAAACAAAAAAAGATTGCCTCTCCCTATGATTCCTCACAATGTAAAGTGAGTCATAGAAAAAGACAATTTTTTCATTTAGTATTGAAATAGTTGAACAATCCACCGATTGTTCGCTCCCTCAACGTGATCCGCTTGCCGTCTAGAAAAACTTCTTCGACTGGGTAATGGTCTTGAAAAGGTGGGACTTCCAAGTATTGGCTCGCAAGAAAGCGCTCCGGGGATTCAACTGTTGTTACTTCTTTGCTGCCATTTTTCAGATAATGAATTTCTAACATATCCATTGCCTCTTTTCTTGTATTCTGAACTTTTAAAAAAGCAATGAGAACATCTCACTTCTCGCCGTTCTTTTTCTACTTAATTCAGTTACAAGGCGTATTATAGTCTTCCTTTTTTTAAAAGTAAAGAAAGCACTCTCGGTTGAAACTTCTCTTATTTTTTGGCTTTTGTCTGACCAATAAAGTAGTCCTCTAAGACACCACCGATAACAAAAATGACCCAAGAGTAAGCCCATGCATGAAACATGAAGGACCAAAGCATGTAAACGACCAAAATCACTGGCCAATAGACTGTTCGAAAAAAGGTAACTCTACCAGCGGATTCGCCATATTTATGACGTGTTGCTCGATCACCAGGATGATCTTCGTCGCGAATAAAATACGTTTCCGAAGCCAATTTCGCAAACCCTGCCCGAATAATACTTACATAAATAATAAAGAACACACCTACTGCAACCGTCAAGAAAAATAGCGCTATACCGAATTCGACAGAGTAATAAATCAGCTCACTTAACAGTACAGGCGCAATCGAAAAAATGCAGGCGCCAATTCCTAAAACGAGACCAATTCGAAAACTTTTTTCATAATTTGCGAGTTGCTGAGCGGCTTCTCGTTTAGCATCCCTTTTGATCGGACGATCATCCAACTGTTTACGAGCACCGGAAAAGTGCAAACTGCTAGAGATGATAAAACCAACCCCGATGGCGATAAAAAGGATCATCACCATTACACCAAATAATTCCGCATAGAAACTAACAAAAAGCATCAAAGCTGCAAAAGCTGCGATACAAAAGCCGATTCCCAAAGACAACGAGAAAGCAAAGTGGCGCACAGTTCCCCAATAATCAAATGCATCATCTTCTGTGATAGCATCGGACCAATCATCAATTGGCTCTTCTTTAGAAACATTTAATTCTTGCAGCAATTCATCCACCGAACCAAACTCACTGATCACCGCACCGATGGCTTCGTGTTCACTTTTCCCTTGATGGATTAATTCCAAGTAGTGGTCTTCCATAATGGCTAAGAGGTCTTCTTTTGCCCTCTTCGTTTCCGGTGTGATGGGTACTGATAAAAATAAGCTGTCTAAATAGTCATGAATGGTTTTCATTTTTCTCCTCCTTGTAAGAACTGGTCAACGACGATCTTTGTCTGTTGCCACTCCAATCGTTTCTGTGTAAGGCTCGCTTTTCCGTCTGCAGTTATCTGGTAATACGTCCGCTTTTTGCCATGCGTCACTTCTCCAGGATAGGAACGAATCAATCCTTGTTTTTCTAACCGAGTAAAAGCGGAATACAACGTCGTTTCTTTGATCACATATACGGCATCCGTTCCTTCGCGAATACGCTTGGATATTTCATATCCATAAGAATCTTCTTTTGAAAGAATGGATAAAATGATTGCGTCGTTATAGCCGCGAATTCCGTCACTCGAGATCACGCAATCGCCTCCTAAATTACTTCATCTGTCGTACTAATTATAAAACAATTACTACGACAGGTAAAGTAAAGCTGGTAAAGTTCTCAAAAATCAGTCGTAGGTCCTAGAAAATGAAAAAAAGACACGCATTCTCAGTAAACTGATACGCGTGCCCCTTGTTACTTGATTTTTGTTCTCACATACTTATTCAACGGCTGGTTTGACATCATCCATCATTAATTGGATCGACTCCAATCCGGAACCAGCTAAATACCAAACCGCAGCATCCAATTCAATCACTTGATCGTTTTGCCCAGCATTTGTTTCTTGTACGATTTCGTTTGCAACAAATTCACTTTCGCTTTCATTACCACCGATCGCTTTTGTCCGATCAATCACGAAGATGACGTCAGGATTTTTTTCAAGCAAGTACTCATAAGAAATACTTTGTCCATGAGTTGACGCCTCTAGCTCTTCATCAACTGCCGGAAAACCAAACGTATCATATAGGATACTGTAACGAGATCCTGGACCGAAAGCGGAAAGATTACCTTCATTCACCATAACTACCAAAGCTTTTTCGTCAGCGCTTTGTGCTTGCTCTTTCAAGGTGTTGATCTGTGTTTGCAACGAATTCAGCTGTTCTTTCGCTTCTTCTTCCACACCGAAGATTTGTCCGATAGCCGTAATATTAGCTTCGATCGATCCCCACGTATTACTATTGTCGACGCTTAAGAAAACGGTTGGCGCAATGGCAGATAATTCTTCTTGAAAATCACGTTGCCGACCTGAAATAATGATTAGATCCGGCTGTAATTGATTGATTTTCTCTAGATCCGGTTCTTTGATTCCCCCTGCTGATTCAACATCTGCATACGCTGATAAATAATCTGGCAGATTGCTGGTTGCTGCAGCAACGACTCGGTCTCCAAGACCAAGGGCATCCATTGTGTCTAATGCACTGTTGTCAAAGACAACAACTTTTTCCGGCGCATAAGGAACAGTGACAGTCCCATTGCTGTCCGTGATCTCGACTTCTGTCGGCGTTTGTGCACTTTCTTCCACTTGGGTTTGAGCTGTCCCCGTTGAATCTGTTGTCCCTGTATTATTTGATCCGCAAGCGGTCAACCCCGCTAGTACGAAAATACTCATAAAACTTACTACTATTTTTTTCATTTTTTCCTCCTTAGAAACAAAATTTTATTGGAAGGTGTAGCAAAATTGCCGCCCATCCACTTGTACCAGTTTGATTGGAATTTCATATAGTGCTTCTAATACCTCTTCTCGAATCACTGCCTCTGTGCCAGCTGCTTTAAAAATCTGACCATCTTTCATAGCGACGATGTGATCGGCATATCGTGCTGCAAAATTAATGTCGTGCAAAACGATCACAACGGTTTTCTGATACTCTTCCACCAATGTAGTCAATAATTTCATCAGCTGATTGGCATGTTTCAAATCTAGATTGTTTAACGGTTCGTCCAATAATAAATAATCGGTATCTTGGGCTAAGATCATCGCCAAGTAAACTCTTTGCAGTTGCCCACCTGAAAGTTCATGGATCGATTGACCAGCATATTCGGTGAGAGATAACTTAGACAAAGAATCATCAATAATCACATCATCTGCTGCCGATTGTCGTCCCCGGTTATATGGATAACGACCAAATGCCACTAGTTCTCTTACGGTCAGATTGACAGCATAGCGATTGCTTTGCTGCAAAAAAGCCATTTTTTTTGCTAGCTCTTTGGATTTCCATTGACGAATCTCCGTTCCATCCAGATAAATATCACCGGTGCGCTGATCCAACATCCGACTGACTAAAGAAAGCAAGGTACTTTTTCCGGCACCATTGGGCCCAATGAAAGCAATCATTTTCTGCTCCGGCAACGCTAAGGAACATTTCGTCAAAACTTGTGTTTTTGCATAATTCTTGGATACATTTTTGGTTTCGATCATGATTTTTTCCTTTCCAGCAGCAATTTGCTTATAAAGAAGATACCACCTAATAATTGGATCACGGTGCCGATGGTCGTTTGCCATTGAAAGACCTGTTCCACTAGGAATTGACCTCCTACCAACAGGAGAAAGCCAATCAAACTACCACCGGCAAACAGCCAACCGTGACGATAAGTTGGGAAAAGCTGATAGGTGATCGTTGCCACCACAAATCCTAGAAAAACTGCTGGACCAACTAAAGCAGTGGCAGTGCCTGTCAGTAAAGCAATCAAAAATAAAACACCTCTATGAAGCCATTGAACAGAAACGCCTAAACTTTTGGCCTGTCCGCTTCCTAAATGGAGCAAATTTAATTCTGGAATCAGCAGAATCAGACAGATACTCCCTACCAAAATGATCGCGGCAGCAATCAAAAGATGTTGGGTGTTGATATTGCCAAAACTGGCGAATAAGCGGCCTTGCAGCAAATCATATTCATTTGGATCCATCAATACTTGTAAAAAGGTGCTGAGACTACCGAACATCGTGCCACAGACCATCCCTGCCATCAATAACAAAAATAGTCCGGCGACTGCTTTTTGATAGAAAAAGCCAATCAAGAAACTTCCTAGAACGGCAGTTAAACCGACAGAGAACAAAAACATCGCTGCTGTTTCTTGGCTTAACATCTGAATCCCACCGATAAAAAAGAAACAAAGGGTTTGAACAAGGACATACAGTTGATCTAAGCCTAAAATCCCAGGGGTTAGATAACGATTGCTTGTCAGTGTCTGTAGCGTGATTGTACTAAAGGAGATTGCAATGGCAACTAAAGCAAAAGCCGTGATGCGACGTCCTCGTAATGCAAAGGCAAAGGACCAGTTACCATAGGTGTTATAGGTCAGATAGGCCATACATGCACAAAGGATTAGAAATAACAAGAGAAAGAGTTTTTTCTTCATCGAAATTTCCTCCCTAGAAGCAAAATCAAGAAACAGCACCCACCCAGTACGCCGGCGACAACACTGACCGGCATTTCATACGGCGCGATGACGACTCTCGCCAATACATCACACAATAACAAGAACGCGCTTCCGGCAAAGCTGATCAAGACCAGATTATTTTTCAAATGATCCCCGAAGACCATGCCGATCATATTTGGGATAACGATCCCTAGAAAAGGGATTTGTCCAACGGTCAGTAAAACGACACTGCTGGCAAACGCCACCAGAGCAAATACAGCAAAACGCAAGAACAAGTAATTGATCCCCAGACTCTTAGCCGCACTTTCACCTAAACCGGCGATCGTGATCTCATAAGCTAAGAAATACAGCAAACCGAAAACAGGAATCGTCAAATACAAAAGTTCATACTGTCCAACCATAATGGTGGCAAAATTTCCTTGTAGCCAAGAAGAAACGTTTTGAACCAATTGGAAGCGATAGGCTAAGAAGCTACTAATAGCACCGATGATATTACCGAACATCACCCCTGTTAAAGGCAGCATCATTGGATCTTTCTTTGGTAGAAATTGGCTTAAAAATAAAAAGAACAACACCCCTGCATAAGCAAACACAAATGCTGCAGTCGTACGAATCAAATTTGAGGCATTTGGCAGAAAGAGCATAACCAGCAAAATTCCTAAGCGAGCGCTATCCGTCAGCCCAATCGACTCAGAGGCCACAAATTTATTTTGCATCATGTGCTGCATGATTTTTCCACAGATACTAATGATCCCACCTGCAATAATCAAACTGATCGTCCGTGGGAGCCTAACTTTTACCAAAACAAGCCAATGATTCGGATCACCCTGCTGTAAACCTGTTAAAGACAATTCATGGGTACCTGCCAACAAAGAGCAACCCACTAGAAGAATAAAGATCAGCAGTAATCCGATTTTTTTCAACATGCCCCGCCCCCTTGTTATTGAGAATGATTCTCACTCTCTTTAATAGGGTAACGTATTTCACTTAAAATCACAAGAAGTTTTTTTAAAAAATCCCTTTCCCATCGCAATTTTTGGAAATTGAGTATGCGAGGAAAGGAAATTATGTGATGTTTTTCTCTTATAAACCTGCCGATAAGCGTATTCTTATCTCAAGGATGTCTATTTTATCCTTTGGATTATAAAAATACTTACGAATGATACATTCACTTTCTGAGTATCATTCAATAACAGATCACTTAGATTTGCACTTGTTTTCATCTATTGAAAACCATGTAAAATCACCACTTACCCAAGATGATGTATTTTATCAGTTAAAAGCAAATGACGTGTGTCCCCTCCACCTAAACAATCATCGTCTATCAATAAAAATCTATAAGCAAAAGCAGTTCAGTCATCGAACAAGCTTTATCGTTTTCGTTTCGAGATTCTTCATCAAAAAAAATCATGATAGTAGTTGACATCGACCTCCAACAGCAGCCCACCTGATTTTTAATTACCGAAACCAGTCACTGATGGAAAGCGATAGTCTTCCTTGATTATCGTTACGTGCAAAAAAAATAAACCTACGATGATCGTAGGTTTACCAAGGTTACATAATTTACTTTAACAAGCCATCCAGGGCCAATTGATTCAAAAAATGCAACGGAAAAGAAATGGTAGGATTAAAAAAGTAATCCATTGTTGCTAATTGGTGCAAGGACGTTTTGCTATTGATTAACGTTGAAATCGTGTTGATGATCTCTAAACTTCCACGATCACTCGTGATGATTTGCCCTCCCATGATTATTTTCGTTTGCTGATCAAAAATCAGTTTTAAGGTTACTTCAAAATCCTCATCTGTCGCGAAAAATGTCCGAGAATGAAATGTCTGCGTCACTGAATCTACTTCAAAGCCGTAATACGGTGCCTCAGTCTCATTGATACCTGAACTGCTGACAAAATAGCCAAACAATTTACTAACAACCGTGCGCTGCATCTTGGGAAAAGGAATTTTCGTCGTTCCCTGCTCATTAGCCAATACATTGGTAGCAGCTACGATCCCCGTCCGATAAGCATTAGTCACTAAAGGGATATACAAAGAGCTATCCGAATGATTGAAAGGAATCGAGACGAGATCGCCGATCGCATAGATGGATGGATCAGACGTTTGCAAGTATTCATTTGTAAATACCGTGCCATCGAGATTTAGTTTTAAAAAGTCTTCTACTAAGGCGACATTCGGTCGCGGATTTACAGCATAAACGACTACATCAGCTTGAATCTGGGTTCCATTTGAAAGCTCAATTCCTTGATATTCGCCCTTCTCGTCTTTGATCGTATGGGCAACGTTGCTGTTAAGATAAATTTGTAAGTTCTCTGGAAAACGTTCCATCAAAATTTCTGCAACTTCATGATCAAAATAACGGAACAACAGCGTATCCATTCGATCGATTAAGTGAATCGCTTTTTGCTGTCCACTTAACGATTCCGCCAATTCAAACCCAATCAGGCCAGCGCCGACGATCGCCACGGTTTGCGCCATTTCGATTTTTTCTAGTGCTTGCTTTGATTGACCAATCGTTTTGTAGGTCGTTATATGTGCTTCAACATCTGAGGCGAACTCCGAGCGGAAAGTACTCGATCCCATCGCTAAAATTAAGCCATCATAACTCACTTCATCTTCTTGTCGATATGATTCCGTTGACGTCACAAATTGAACCAGTTTTTCTTGCGGAAAAATGTTTATGACTTCACTGTTCAGCATCACATTGATTCCTTCTGAAAGAAGCTCGCTAGCAGTTGTGGTCCGTGAGTCTTCCAGACGCGAGATATATCCTTCTAAAACTAAATTCAAGCTGCTGGCAACGTAACCAAGGACACCTGATTTTTCTATAATAATCACATCGACTTTGGGGTCAACTTTTTTTAAATGACGGGCAGCAGCAATTCCTGCATGAGAGCCTCCAATAATCACTATTCTCATATCTTTTCCAACTCACTTTCAAGGTTCTCATTGCGTATTTCATCCACGATTTGATGAAGTCGCTCTTCTTCAAATGGGGTTGCACCACCTGTTAAAATCAATCGCTTCTTATAACGATAGCCTTCCGAGATCTCAGAATGATCAACAATCAATAAATCATAGTCCTTCTCCTTCGTCCCATCGAAGTGAATATTCGGATAGCCAGCCAATTCTTTGATCAAAAAACGCCGCAAAAAGCCACTGCGTAATCGTGATTGAGTCAACAAAATGCCTACGGTAAATGCTTTTTCCTGTTTTACTTGAATCCATTGACGGATCAAAAGCAATTCATTGGTTAAATGCTGCTTTTTCTCAAGAGAAAAAGACTGGTTTACGTTTTTCTCCAACTGTTCGATTGCTTGTTGTGCCACTACAATCAAGCTTTCATTCGCAACACTTTGCGGCTGAAATTCAGCAAAAGCAATAATACCGCCATGAATGTATAACGCTTGGATCGTTACGCTGGTTAAGAAGACACCCAACTCCACTGAAGTTTCTGCAGACTTTCTTTCACTATCACCGATCGCCTGCAACAACTCTTCATTTAATGCTTCGATTTCTCGGAAGAAAAGTGACTTCTGGCTTAATCCCTCCTCAGAAGGACCAATCAAGCCTTCTGCTAGTAAAAACAAATAGAAATAAACCGTTTCATAATCGCTCCAGGAAACCGCAAAACGACTGAGGTAGCGTCCTAAGATATTCCGCAGAATCTGGAACATGGCTTCATTTTCTAGAGACTTTAATAGGTGATACGATGCTTCATGCTGCTGTGAGCCACGATAATCAAAACGAGCTTCCATAATGCCTAGCCATAACCCAACTTTCCAACGCTCAGCTTGACTAAACGTTGTCTGTAACTGTTTTTCAATAACTCGAATCAAATTATTGATGGCTGGAGCATTCAAGCGGGTAATCAATTCTTCATTGGGATAACTTTGTGAAAAAAATTGATAATAGAAAAAACGAATTTGCTTTTCATCCCCAATTAATTTTTTATTTTTTAATTGGATATCGAACTCTTTTAATAATTGATTGATGGCTTTGAATCGACGAAACAAAGATGCTTCACTCAACATGAGTTCTAACATCATTTTCGTCGTTGACTCATCTCGATGAAAAAACAAATAAGACAAAATCTGAAAATCGATCGCCTCTGACAGATACGAATAAAAGAATTTTTTTAGTGAGAAATCAAGCGGAAGTGTTAACTGTACTTGATCATTTTCTAAATAAGTCAATGTCGCATCCTCATGGAAAGCGACTAAATTCTGATGAAGATTTTGAAGCTCTTTTTGCAAAGTGGGGGCGGAAATGGATAATGTTTTTGCAAGTTTCTTATAAGAGATCTCTGAGCCATTCTGAAAAAAAACAGCTAAAATTTGAAAATGAACCTGCTGATTTTTTTCAAGCAGCTGCATAACATTCATTTTTGAACCTCCTTCACCTTTCACATACTAATTTCCCAATTAATGACTCATTTGTCAACTATAAAAATTGCCTGAATGACTTTGAATTAGACGGATAAAGCGTTATTTATTGTTCCTAAAGCATAGGAATGGTAAAATTCTTGAGAAGAAAGGTGGTGAACTATGGGAAAACGAATGTTAGCATTTTTTCGAACCGATCGATTATTTTCGATTTCCCTGCTACTAGCACTCATTGCATGTTTTTTTGGCACCTTCCGTTGGTCGTTTATAGACTTCAAAGTGATCTTGTCGCTGTTTGGATTAATGCTAGTGATCAATGGGTTAGAAGAAGCTGGCTTATTACGGGCATTTGGTCAAAAATTGGTGGAAAAGAGCCGTAGTTTGCGGGATTTGATTCGTGCAGTCGTTCTTCTAAGCTTTTTTAGTTCGATGTTCTTAACGAACGATGTAGCTATTTTAACCTTATTGCCCATCTATCTGCTTTTAACGAGACAAGAACAACAGCGAACTAGTGTCATATTAGGCGCCGTCTATTTAATCGTCGCAGCCAATTTAGGAAGTAGCCTTTTTCCCTTTGGAAACCCGCAAAACTTATTTTTATTTTCTTATTATCACATCTCACTAGGACAGTTCATGTGGACAACCGGTACTTTCGTGGGGCTTTCCTTACTATTACTGCTTGTTTCGGTTCAGCTTATTTCAAAATCGCCTCTAGAAATCCCTATTCAAGAAGACGCCTATGAAAAAAAAGCAGCGATGCGCCATGCAGGCTTGTTTGTTATCATGATTTTGGGTATTTTTAGTGTTCTACCCCTCTCGATAGCCGTTCTTATCGTCGTCGCCGTGGTTTGGTTCAGCAATAAACGGTTATTTTCCAAAGTTGATTATCGTTTATTGCTTACCTTCATTTGCTTCTTCTTGATCGTTGGCAATATTCAAGACCAAACGTGGATCATCAATCGCATTCGACCGTATTTTCAAGAGACACATCGCGCTTTTTTAGGCAGTATTTTACTCTCTCAAGGAATCTCTAACGTTCCAGCAGCGATTTTGATCGCTCCCTTCACCGATTTGGAAAAAGCCGTTCTTTTAGGGGTCAATGTCGGCGGATTGGGTACATTGATTGCTTCACTAGCCAATTTGATTGGCTATAAGTTACTGAAACAAGCTCGAGCCAAAGAAGCCAAAGCATTTCAAAAATGGTTCTTTATCGTCAATCTACTTTTCTTACTGATCTTAGGAACGACTGTCTATCTTTTCTTATAACAAAAGCGATGCAAAACGAGATTCCAGCATAAGGACATTTGCAGCCAGTAGTCAAAAGAGGCATAACTACTGTTTCTGTTTTTCGCTCTTATGTCAGAATCTCGTTTTTTTTGATCTCTTTGAGGGATTACTATCGAGATAAAAGAAGTTCAAAGGTTATTTTCGTATGGCTTTCAACAGTCAGCGATTCACCAAAGATACGTTGAACCATTTGTTTCCGCTGTTCCAATGAATACTCATCCTCAAAATAAAGATGAAAGAAATCCCGATCGATCTCTTCTTTCACCATATACTCAAACTGGCAGCTCCGCCATTCAATTGCCTCTTCTGATAACCACTTCTTGTAGTAGGTATTAAGCTGTAACTCTTTTTCAGCTACGGGGTCTTCTTCAAAGGGCTGAAACACATTTTCTACTTCAGCGATTGTTCTAAGAATAATCAATTGATCGGTTTTCTTTCGCAACTGCAGCAATGTCTTTTTGTCTCTTAGTGCTGGATTCATGGCCATGAAAATACAGGGCCAGTGCTGGTCCGTCGTTAAAAAGTCGCTTTGGCTCTGTTGGATCAGGTGTAGTTTATTCTGTGGATCATCAATCGTTTCTTCAATTATTCTAAGCATTTCCTTTGAAAAATCAATCGCATAATACTCATTTACATAAGGATAAAATGCGGGGATATAGCGACCGGCACCAGCAGCAAAGTCAACAAAAATAGATATGGGGAACACTTGCTGATCCAATAAGTAAGCAACTACCTCTTTCGCAATCTGCAATGAAGACTCCTGCTGGATTTGTGCATAATCTTGAGCAAACTCATCCCAAAACAGGATTGCTTCCTCTTCTTCCATCTATAAGACGCCCCCTGTAATCACAGTCTTGCCTCTATTTCCCCGCTCAACCGCTTCGGTACCGAGTTTTAAGTTTTCGATCGTGATTCCTCCATCAATCGTTTGGACCGCAGTGGTGTGAATTTTGCCCTCAACTAACAGCGAAGCGATTCGTTTTAAGATCGCTCCTTGGGTTTCAAACATCAGTTGAGCATCTGTTTTGGCAAACATGTACTCCCAATAAAAATCGATGCTAAGGTTTTTAAATGGGTTTAAATCGAGCGCTTCTTTCGTATTGACGATCATTCCGACTTTACCAAATGGGACGATTGCTTTCGTTAATTGTGGCAAATAGGTGGAGGCATCATAAAAAATGGCAATGGCTGAAAAAGGTTTGTTTATTTGTTCGGCTAAAGGTAAACGGTGATTAAGAACATGATCCACTTGATTGTTTTTTAGCCACTCGTTGTTTCTAGGACTAGCAGTGCCATAAACGGTTAAACCTGCCCATTTTGCTAATTGTGCAGCGATCGAACCCACACCGCCGCTGGCATTGATCAACAAAATCGATCCTTGATTGGCGTTTTCTTCAGGAATATATCCAAATTTTTCAAATAGCAATTCCCATGCGGTTAAACTCGTTAATGGTAAAGCCGCAAGATCACCGTCAGAAAAGCCGGCTGGTGCCTTTGCTGCGATTCGAGAATCAACAGCTTGAAACCTTTGATTCGCACCAGGTCGTTGTGTGGTTCCGGCATAGAATACCCGATCACCAACAGCAAAGCCACTAACTGCTGAGCCGATTTCTTTAACGATCCCAACGGCATCATACCCTTGGATCTGGAAATCTTCACTTAAAACAGTCATTTGCCGACGTTTCGTATCGATTGGATTGACCGAAACTGCTTGTACTTCCACCAGTAAATCATGTGTTTGGCAAATCGGTATAGGAATTTCCTTTTCAGTAAATACTTCTAGATCATCTAAAGATCGTCCTTCATAAAAACCTAGTGCTTTATTTTTCATCATACTGCTCCTTCCAAAAAAAGTGCTGAATAGTTATAAAAACCATTCTAGCACTCTTAACCAATTTAGAACATTTATTCTTCACCTTTTACCACAAGTGGAACTAAAAAAGGATAGCTTGTGAAGAAATCTAATAAGGATCGCTTCCATTGATCCGAGTCAATCGTTAGTAAAGTGGACTCTGTATACAAATGGATCGTCAATCGTTGATTTTTATCAAGTAAAATAAGAATTTCGCCTTTGTTTTCTGTAATAAAATCATATTGCTGATTCTCCATCGTGATAATAAAAATTTGATCGAGAACTTCTGCTGCAACAGGAAAATCTGTTTCCATATCGACAGCTAAGGTTTGGGTATTGTCGATCAAGCTTGGTGAAACCGTAAAGCCTAATTCTTTTAAATGCGCCAATACCAAGTTGACATCATAATTAAAGAGCGAAAGCTGATTGACCGAGAAAATATTCTCCGCATGCCATTGACTGATTAAATGCAAAATCTGTTCATCATTGACAACCACCGACTGGGAGTTTGAATTGATAGTCAACAATGGCAAATAACTAGATTGATACGTAGAATTGACTGGATTCAGTTTAAAACTAAACTCGAGCTCCTTTGTTTCTGTTAAACGAAAACGGACATTGAAATGCTTTGTCTTCCATGTGTCATAGTTATCGGTAGCAGTTAAATGAATCGTTTTTAATGGTTTCAAGAATTCATAGGCATAGTATTCAAGCAATGTCTTTTTGGCGATCACCGAAATATCTTGATCTGTTAAAATCAACTGACGGTAATGAGCAAGCAATCCAGAAAAATCAGCTTCCATGATTGATTTTCGCAATTTTAAATCAGCTAGTTCGTTTTCGGCTTGCTCAATAAGCGATTCGATTCGTTGGTGATCTTGCGCTTTTACAGCGTAATAATCATCTTCGTAGTCAGATTCTTCTTCCGCTGAATCAAAAGAATCATCCGCTACATTTCTACTATCTTCTACTAAAGGACCGTCATTCACTAAGTCCGTCGCATTTGTTGGTACGTTTTCCTCAACTTCATTAGCACCTTCTGTTTGCGCCGGTTCCTGCTCCAGCAGCTGTGATTCATCAGGATTTGTCTGCGTTTCTTTCGTCAATATCAGTCAGCTCCTTTCCCGTATAATGAGCTAAGAAAGCCATTATTTTTGTCGTAAATTCATCAAAAGAACCAAAAAAAGTATCAATTTGACGAAATTCTTTTTCTACGATCGCTTTCTTTAAGCGCAATGTTTGATATTGCTGCTGTAGGCGTTCTTTTTCAGCAAAAACCTCTTCATTATTATTTGAATATCTTTCCCATTCTCTACGTTTGGCTTCTAATGCTTTTCGCTCAGAAGTTAAATGTTCTAGTTCTTCATCGATTTTTGTCCGATTGAAAAAACCCTTTGATTCAGTTAATTCATTTTCGGCTTCTGTAAGTTGATCGATCTGATTTTGGATTTCCTTTACCTCAGATAACGCTGTGATCCGTTTGGCTTCTAGTTTGTCCATCTGCTGTTCGATTGCTGTCAGCATCTCACGATTACCTCGTTGGAACTTTTCCCACTCTTCATCTATCTCAGGGATAACAAAAATTTCGGGAATACTCGCATCGATACCAATCGTCGCTCGCTCATGATAATAGGTTCCTAACTGATAGTAATGCACCGTAGGAGATATTTTGGCACAATGCATCATAAATGGGAAAGCTTGGGTGAAGTTATCGTGGAACTTCCTTGATAACAATTCATCAATCTCATGATTTTGATTTGATGTTTCTTTTAACTGTTTGTGCAATCGACCATTATATATACGATAAATTTCAGGAATATCCTCTTTTTCGATCGCTACTTCAAAATCTTGCAGGTCTTGCAGCATTTGACCGATATTTTTTGAGGCTACTTGTTTGATATCGCCAAAGGATATTTCTTCATTCGCTGAAACTGAAACAACGTCTTGATCTTGAACAACATTTTGTTCTTTTTTGGCATCGTCAGTCATATGATCCCTCCTAAAAATACTTCACTACTAGTGTATCATTTTTTTCCATAAAAAG
>NZ_AP025635.1:0-2500 GCF_022846515.1 Enterococcus innesii | reverse complement strand
ACTCATTCGCCCTATTCAGACTCGCTTTCGCTGCGGCTCCGTCTCTTCAACTTAACCTCGCATGCTATCGTAACTCGCCGGTTCATTCTACAAAAGGCACGCTATCACCCATTAACGGGCTCTAACTTGTTGTAGGCACACGGTTTCAGGATCTATTTCACTCCCCTTCCGGGGTGCTTTTCACCTTTCCCTCACGGTACTGGTTCACTATCGGTCACTAGGGAGTATTTAGCCTTGGGAGATGGTCCTCCCGGATTCCGACGGAATTCCTCGTGTTCCGCCGTACTCAGGATCCTCCTAGGTGTTATCCAAATTTCGCCTACGGGGTTTTTACCCTCTTTGACATACTTTTCCAAGTATTTCGACTATCTGAATAGACTACCATATCGGAGTCCTACAACCCCAACAAGCAAGCTTGTTGGTTTGGGCTTTTCCCGTTTCGCTCGCCGCTACTCAGGGAATCGAATTTTCTTTCTCTTCCTGCAGGTACTTAGATGTTTCAGTTCTCTGCGTCTACCTCGACTGCGCTATGTATTCACGCAGACGTAACATCCTATAAAAGATGCTGGGTTCCCCCATTCGGAAATCTCTGGATCATAGCTTACTTACAGCTCCCCAAAGCATATCGGTGTTAGTCCCGTCCTTCATCGGCTCCTAGTGCCAAGGCATCCACCGTGCGCCCTTATTCACTTAACCTTTGACCTTACGGTCGGTTTTGAGTACTTCTTCTAGCGATAGAAGGTTGCTCAAGAAAATAAGCGTTGAACTTATTAAAAAACTCTTTTAACATTTCAACTCGGTGTGTGTTACTTGTTTTGATTTTTTCTTCGATATCCAGTTTTCAATGAACAAATTTGTTTTGAGAGTAAACCTCTCAAAACTGAACAAAGGCAAACGATGTGTAGTCTTCCGAAATATTCCTTAGAAAGGAGGTGATCCAGCCGCACCTTCCGATACGGCTACCTTGTTACGACTTCACCCCAATCATCTATCCCACCTTAGGCGGCTGGCTCCAAAAAGGTTACCTCACCGACTTCGGGTGTTACAAACTCTCGTGGTGTGACGGGCGGTGTGTACAAGGCCCGGGAACGTATTCACCGCGGCGTGCTGATCCGCGATTACTAGCGATTCCGGCTTCATGTAGGCGAGTTGCAGCCTACAATCCGAACTGAGAGAAGCTTTAAGAGATTAGCTTAGCCTCGCGACTTCGCAACTCGTTGTACTTCCCATTGTAGCACGTGTGTAGCCCAGGTCATAAGGGGCATGATGATTTGACGTCATCCCCACCTTCCTCCGGTTTGTCACCGGCAGTCTCGCTAGAGTGCCCAACTAAATGATGGCAACTAACAATAAGGGTTGCGCTCGTTGCGGGACTTAACCCAACATCTCACGACACGAGCTGACGACAACCATGCACCACCTGTCACTTTGCCCCCGAAGGGGAAGCTCTATCTCTAGAGTGGTCAAAGGATGTCAAGACCTGGTAAGGTTCTTCGCGTTGCTTCGAATTAAACCACATGCTCCACCGCTTGTGCGGGCCCCCGTCAATTCCTTTGAGTTTCAACCTTGCGGTCGTACTCCCCAGGCGGAGTGCTTAATGCGTTTGCTGCAGCACTGAAGGGCGGAAACCCTCCAACACTTAGCACTCATCGTTTACGGCGTGGACTACCAGGGTATCTAATCCTGTTCGCTCCCCACGCTTTCGAGCCTCAGCGTCAGTTACAGACCAGAGAGCCGCCTTCGCCACTGGTGTTCCTCCATATATCTACGCATTTCACCGCTACACATGGAATTCCACTCTCCTCTTCTGCACTCAAGTCTCCCAGTTTCCAATGACCCTCCCCGGTTGAGCCGGGGGCTTTCACATCAGACTTAAGAAACCGCCTGCGCTCGCTTTACGCCCAATAAATCCGGACAACGCTTGCCACCTACGTATTACCGCGGCTGCTGGCACGTAGTTAGCCGTGGCTTTCTGGTTAGATACCGTCAAGGGATGAACATTTTACTCTCATCCTTGTTCTTCTCTAACAACAGAGTTTTACGATCCGAAAACCTTCTTCACTCACGCGGCGTTGCTCGGTCAGACTTTCGTCCATTGCCGAAGATTCCCTACTGCTGCCTCCCGTAGGAGTCTGGGCCGTGTCTCAGTCCCAGTGTGGCCGATCACCCTCTCAGGTCGGCTATGCATCGTTGCCTTGGTGAGCCGTTACCTCACCAACTAGCTAATGCACCGCGGGTCCATCCATCAGTGACGCAAAAGCGCCTTTCAACTTTCTTCCATGCGGAAAATAGTGTTATACGGTATTAGCACCTGTTTCCAAGTGTTATCCCCTTCTGATGGGCAGGTTACCCACGTGTTACTCACCCGTTCGCCACTCTTTTTCTTTCGGTGGAGCAAGCTCCGGTGAAAGAAAAAGCGTTCGACTTGCATGTATTAGGCACGCCGCCAGCGTTCGTCCTGAGCCAGGATCAAACTCTCATAATGATTTGTTTGAATGAC